>JALAHT010000001.1 GCA_025384855.1 Luteirhabdus salina
GTCACCGCGATGGGGTCGCCGTCGGGGTCGTAGTCGTTCGGTAGAACGTTCCCGGAGACCGGCGTGTCCTGCTCGGTGGTGTTCGTGTCGGCGTTCGCGATCGGAGCCTCGTTGCCGGGGCCGTTCAGCGGGAGCACCTCGATGTATACCGTAGCAGTGTCGCAGGCAACGGGGTTGCCGCCGTCGCAGACTTCGTATACAAATGTATCTTGCCCTGTATAATCTGTAGCTGGTGTATATGTGTAGGTACCATCAGGATTGAACACAAGGGTTCCGCCATTCGTTGGGCCAGAGACCAAGGTAAAGATCTCGGTACCTGCGGGACCATCTGCATTAATATCATTAGTGCTTACATTACCGCTCACTGGCAAGTTCACGAACGTATCATTGATATCGTCGATTGCCAGAATTTCGTTTCCGATGGTTCCTACCAAAATTACTACCGTTGCACTGTCGGTCGCAACTGGATTACCGTTATCAAAAATGGAATACACAAAGCTATCCGAGCCAGTATATCCTGGGTTTGGCACATACGTGAAGGTACCATCTGCGTTTAGCGTTACCGTACCGTTCGATGGCCCGTTTGATGGACTTATCGCAACATCGACAGTCTGACCATTATTTTCAGGATCTACATCGTTGTCTAGTACATTTCCATTAATTTCTTGATCGATTGTAGTATAGTAAGCATCATCGACTGCATGTGTTAGGTTTCCATCATCATCCAGTACCTGAATTGTCACTACCGTAGTATCGCATAGCGCTGGGTTTCCGTTATCACAGATGGTATATTCAAAAGTGTCTTCACCAACAAAACCTGGATTCGGTGTGTAGGTATAGCTGCCGTCGGGATTAACCGTAACTGTTCCATTTGAGGGATCCGTGTTGCCCGTCACCGCGATAGGATCGCCGTCTGGGTCGTAGTCGTTTGGAAGTACATTTCCTGAAACCGGCTCATCCACCTGCGTAACATTTGTATCAGCATTTGCAATTGGTGCGTTATTTTCAGGACCATCCTGTGGTACTACTTCAATATATACGATAGCTGTATCGCAGGCTTGTGGGTTTCCGTTATCACACACGGTGTATTCGAATGAATCTTCACCTGTGAAATCCACTGGAGGTGTGTAGCTGTATTCACCTGTTGTAGCATCGATCGTAACCGTTACGCCTTGAGCTGTAGTAACGGTAGTAGATGTTACAGTTTGCGTATCACCTTCAAGATCGAAGTCATTTGTCAATACATTTCCAGAAACAGTTTCATTAATAAAGGTATTATTGATGTCGTCAATCGCAACCGTACAGTTTCTCAAAATTGTAACGGTAATTTCTTCCGTACAACCATTCGCATCAAGAACAGAGATTGTATAGCTGCCTTCTTCTAAATTACCGAACGTTCCAGAACTTTGGAACCCTCCGCCATCGATATTATATGAATATGGCTGCGTACCACCAGAAGCTTCAACCGTTACTGAACCGATAGCATCGCATACAATATCGTTTTGCTCGGTGATTGTTAAGGCCAATGGGTTGGCTGGTTCAGAAACTGTAGCGCTATTCGTAGTTGTACAGCCGTTGGCATCGGTAATCGTTACAGAATACGTTCCGGCCACGAGGTTGAACAGGTCTTCGGTAGTTTCGCCACCTGGAGTCCATTCAAAAGTATATGGTGCTGTACCCCCACTTACCGTAAGGTCAAGTGAACCCGTATTATTTCCGAAGCAATCAACATTTGTAACTGCTATACCTGATGTAAGATCATTCGGTTCATTAACAGTTGCTGTAGCTGTAGCTGTACATTGTGTAACATTATCTGTTACCGTTACAGTATAAACGCCCGCTACTAAATCGGTTATAGTCGTAGTAGTTTCACCGTTTGGTGCCCAAGAGTAACTGAAATCGCCTGAACCACCCGTTACATTTACAGAAGCCGTTCCATCATTTCCTCCAAAGCAGGAAACCGGAGTAGCTGTTGCATTAGCAGCCAGGTCTAAACATGTACCTGGATTTACCGTTACAGTAGCCGTAGCGGTACAACCATTTGCATCGGTTACCGTTACCGTATAATTACCTGCACTCAATCCAGTAATAGTTTGTGTGGTTTCTCCGCCTGGACTCCAGGAATATGTATATGGTGGTGTTCCACCAGAAGGTGTAGCAGTTGCTGTTCCATCGCCGGTAGTCGGTCCGCTTTCGTCTGTTGCAGTAGCCGTTACATTCAAAGCATTCGCTGGTTCTGTAATCGTCACGCTCTGCTCGACTGGCTGACAAACGGTTCCGTCGATGGTTACGCTTACTGTATAAACTCCGGCAGCAAGGCCAGAAATTGTACTTGTCGTAACTCCTGCATCTACTTGCTGAGGAACGGTATTCCATGTAAAGGTGAAGGTAGCTCCTGGGTTTGCATTAGAGCTTGCGCTTACCGTTGCACTTCCTGTTTCTTCACTTGTACAAAGGACATCGGTTTTATCATCTACTGAAATTACGGCATCGCACGTATTTGTACAATCAATTACAACACCTTGCTCTAAGGTACACCCATTGGCATCGGTAACAAGAACGGTGTGCGTGCCTGATGGAAGGTTGATTGCGGTTTGCGTGGTTTGGTTACCAGCTGAAGCACTCCATTGATAGGTGTACGGAGCTGTTCCGCCAGTAACAGTTGCAGTAGCCTCACCATCGGTGCAACCTTGAGCGGTAGTTGCGTTTTCTTTAGTAATTACAATACTTATTGGATTGGCAGGCTCATCAATGTTGATGCCCGTTTGTGAAACCGTACATCCGTTGGCATCCGTCACCGTAATATTGTAAGATCCAGCTGGAATATCGTTAAGGTCTTCGGTCGTTTCACCATTACTCCAAGCATACGAATAAGGTTGTGTTCCTCCAGATACTGTAATATCGATAGCTCCGGTTGATTCACCATTACATAATACATCAGTTTTTGTGAAGGTAAGATCTAAGCCTTCAGATGGTTGCTGAACAGTAGCACTATCTGTAGTGGTACAGCCGTTGGCATCGGTAATCGTTACAGAATACGTTCCGGCCACGAGGTTGAACAGGTCTTCGGTAGTTTCAGCATTATCCCATTGGAAAGAGTACGGTTGTGTTCCTCCTGTTACGGTAAGGTCTAGTGATCCTGTATTATCCCCGAAACATTTCACATTGGTCACAGCTATTCCTGAACTCAGAGCGTTTGGCTCATTAACCGTAGTGGTTGAAGTAACCGTACACTGTGTGGTCTCGTCGGTTACAGTAACTGTATAGGTGCCAGCTGATAGACCCGTAATAGTAGTTGATGTCTGACCGCCTGGACTCCAAGAATACGTAAATGGTCCAACTCCGCCGGAAACAGATACACTTGCCGATCCATCGCTATCGCCGTTACACGTTACAGGCGTAGAAGTAGTGGAAGCTGTAAGGTTCTGGCAAGTCCCTGGGTTAACGGTTGTTGAAGCAGTTGCCGTACATCCATTGGCATCAGTAACTGTTACAGTATAGGTTCCATCGCTAAGTCCTGTAATCGTTTGGGTAATTTCGCCTCCAGGACTCCATGAATATGAATACGGAGGTGTTCCACCCGTTGCGTTGGCAGTTGCCGTTCCGTCGTTAGTGTCAGGTCCGTTTTCATCGGTTGAAGTAGCGGTAACATTTAGCGCATTGTTAGGCTCCGTAATAGTAACACTTTGTTCAACTGGCAAACATTGCGTTCCATCAATCGTTACGCTTACGGTATAAACTCCTGCTCCGACATTAGAGATTGTGCTAGAAGTAACGCCACTATCCGTTTGAATAGGCGAAGTGTTCCACACAAAAGTATAGGTTGCAGTAGGATTTGCAACAGAAGATGCACTTACAGTAGCACTACCTGTTAGTTCCCCTGCACACAGAACATTCATTACATTATCTACCGAGATTACGGCATCGCAGTCATCAACACAGTCGATTACTACTCCTTGTTCTGAAGTACAACCATTTGCATCGGTTACAACAACAGTATGCGTTCCGGATGGAAGGTTCGTAGCTGTTTGGGTAGTTTGATCGCTCGCAGATGCACTCCACTGATAGGTAAACGGCGCTACACCACCCGATGGGTTGGCTGTAGCCGTACCGTTAGCACAGCCTCCTGTTTGCGAGGCATTCTCTTTTGTAATTTGAATAGAGATTGGCTCAGGCTCTTCCAAAGTAACACTGATAGAATCGGTATTTCCGATAGCATCTGTTACGGTTACCGTATATACACCGGCTGTAAGGTTTTCAAATACAGGGCTCGATTGTGGTGTACCCCCATTCAGGCTATATTCGAATGGTGCCAATCCACCATCTACAGCTACAGTAATGGAGCCTGTATTATCGCCATTACATAAAATATCTTCTTTGTTATCTAGTGAGAGCTCCAATTCAGAGAAACAATCACCATCTACATTCACCCCACTAGCAATTACCCAAGACTGACCGTTTACGGACTGACCGTTTTGGCCATTTCGGGAATCTACAGTAATGGTGACATCAGTAGCGTTACCAGGAACATCATCCAAGACTATGGATGGAATGTTCAAACAGCAAGAGCCACCTGGCAAGGAACTGTCGGGCCCATAAATAATGACTTCGTTCGATACTCCTCCTGCTTCCGCACGAATCAATAAATATCTTCCATCATCTGTCAACTCTGAAACAGGTGTTTCAATAAAGAGGTCGCGTGGACCTGAGAAAGAAGGTATTGTAACATTAATAGTCTGAATATCGTTATAGCCACTTCGGCTACTGAAAACTCCTGAACTAGAAGAAGCAAGCGGAACATTTCTAAACGCATAAACTACCACAGATTGAAGCTTGCAAGCCAAACCTGAAGAAGTTGCATAGTTCACCGAAGACGTATTCGCTTCAATCAATCCACGGTATACCCAAATATTTGAGCTACTTCCGACAGGAACCGAGCGGTTCAACGTATGAACTACGTTATTAGAGTCTGTAAACTGAAGTGTTTCACCCGGGTTATTCCCTTTGTAGACAATTTCAACTACGTATTGATACACGTTTCCAGCATCTGGAATTGTGATATTGGTATTTTGACTACAGTTTGCATTGTATCCATATTCATCAACTTTCTTATCATCGCCACAAACAAATGCCCAATCTTCAATATCGCAAGCAAGACCCGTGGAAATGGTTTCAGTAACGCTAGGCAAGTTACATGCTCCAGAAGAATTGGTAGCAGTAACTTCAGCAGTTAGTTCACCTGTCAGCGGCTGCCCACCACTATACACAAACGTTCCGCTTTCATTGTTTGCGGTTCCAACGGACGTTCCGTTTAGGAAAAACTCCCATGCATAGGATGTAGAAGACCCACTACAGCTAGCTCCAGCAGGGTTTGCCGCATAGCTGAAAGAATTCGTACAATCCTGACGACTAAAGGTCGGATCGATATCGTTACAAGGAACGCAGATGTCTTCTCCAGGTAATTGATCTTCAACAACCGAACATTCAGGATCCTTATACTTCAAATAGGATACACCTGTATTCTGGTCGCCGCAAGCATCGCCAGAACCATCTGCCATGATCGTATATTCTAGGGTAATAGTTTCAGTTAGCAACTGATTCACATACCACGACAATACATTTCCGCTGAAGGTTGCATTCCCCTTAGATTCTGAAATAGACCCAGAAACATACTCAAATCCAGGCTCTAGAATGTTCTTAAAAAACGGATTATTACCTATTTGACTAGCAGCAGCTGCCAAGTTACCGAGTATTTCGTCATAAATATCTGAAAGATCAGCCCCACTTTCGGTAGTGAACAACCCTGCATTTTGGATATTATCAATAGTGTTGGTGGCAATATTTTGTTGGTTGCCTGAAATAGCATTGAAAAGACCAATACTAAACACGTTTTGGGTAAACTGCTCCCCATTATTAGTAGTAGTTTGCGCATTAATACCTGCCTGGATAGCGTTCTGCTGACAGATGGTGTTCCACGCATTATTACTACAAGCATTTCCTGAATTATCACGGTTGGTTACACCATCGGTAAGCAAGATGATATTTCGAGATGTCTTACAATCGAAGGTTGCGTTATTGATCAAAAATTGATCTGCCTTTACCAATCCGCTCTGAATATTGGTGTTACCATTGGTTACGATTCCATTAATAGCATTGATAACACTTTGTTCGCCACTACTCCCCGTAAGTCCGATATCCGTGGTAGCCGTGGTAGCATAACTAACAATGGCAACTCGGTTTTGACCTGTTGGGTTGTTTGCAGGGTCGAAGAGATTCTGCACAAAGTTGACGGCAGCATCCTTGGCGTAATCGATAGGCTCCGGGAAAGGACCATCGTCCATACTACCGGAGCGATCGATAACTAAGACCACCTCTACGGGAGAGGCAGGTCCTTGACCTGTAATTTCGACATTGACATCAAATTTGCTACAATCGTTTGGGTCGGGCGTTACGGTTTGGTTAACCGACACCTGTTGCCCAAATGTTGTTCCTGCAAAACCGAATATCAAGGCAACGATAAGTTGCTTGATAAAAGGATGTTTCGCTATGATGGTTGGGAATCGTAAAAATCGTTTCATAAAATCTTATTTAGGATGAAACCTACTTTAATATTGTGGGGGGCTCCAACTATCCTTGAGAAGGATCTGGAACGAATACGTTTAATGTTGTGGTAAGTGGGGAGTTCGTACATGCCTCGGTTGCAGCTTTCATTTCGATACAACTCCAGCGGTTTATAGGCGTTCCTTCTGGAACCGTAACCAATACCATAACGCGAGCCGTTTGGCCGGCACGTACAGTATAACCGTTCGAACGCTGTTGTCCTTCACCAATGGCAACATTTAAGGTTACGTTTGGTCCTCTCTCTCCATAAGCAGCGTTCCCGCAGGCTTCTTTCAGCGTCTCATAAGACAACATATAAGTCTGACTTCTGGATGATGTGTTTTTCAATTCTAACCAAAACATGGCTCCATCTTCATCGGCCGATCGGCTGTTCCGGTTCTTTTCTACTGAAAGAGATCCCTCGCATTGTGCAGTAACTTCAGCAGCTCCTAACAGAAAAACTGTGAACGCCAAAATTCCTACAACTCTAGTAATGTGAGATATAGAAAAAATTATATATTTCATAAAGCATTTAATTTTAATAGCTTGTAAAACAGTAAGTCTAAGTTTGTTGATTTGCGGGGATAAGGCAGTCAAATATACGTAGGAAAAAGTGTTAAGGTTTTACAAATAGCGAAGTATTAGTTGAATTGCAGGATATTCTCGGTGAACTACAAAAAAACATCCGTTTTTTACCATTTTTTTGTAGGAATAAAATATACGTGTTAACACGTAGTGCTAGTGTTTATAGGCCTTAGCAAAACGATAATTTGTACGAATCATAAAACTGCTATTATAATAGCAAATCACCCATATTGCTATAAGATTTAGCTATTTTTGTAGCTTTTCTTAGAAACTATTGAAATGTCAATAAAACGTGAAATTAATCGGCGACGTACGTTCGGAATCATCTCACACCCAGATGCTGGTAAAACAACGCTAACCGAAAAATTATTGCTTTTCGGAGGAGCCATTCAGGAAGCTGGTGCGGTGAAAAGTAACAAGATTAAAAAAGGTGCTACGAGCGACTTTATGGAAATCGAAAGACAACGAGGTATTTCGGTTGCCACTTCGGTTTTGGCATTTGAATACAAAGACATTAAAATCAATATCCTCGATACACCCGGTCACAAGGATTTTGCTGAAGATACCTTCCGAACGCTTACTGCAGTAGATAGCGTAATTGTCGTGATAGATGTGGCAAAAGGGGTCGAGGAACAGACGGAAAAGTTGGTTGAGGTATGCCGCATGCGGAACATCCCCATGATTGTATTTATCAACAAATTAGACCGTGAAGGAAAGGATGCTTTTGAGCTGTTGGATGAAATTGAACAAAAGTTGAACCTTACGGTTACACCGCTGAGCTTTCCCATTGGAATGGGATACGACTTTAAGGGTATTTATAATATATGGGAACGCAATGTGAATCTTTTCAGCGGCAGTAGCCGGAAGAACATTGAGGAAACCATTGAAATTGAAGACCTGAAGAATCCAGAGCTCGACACCCTTATCGGTGAAAAAGCTGCAGATGTGTTACGTGAAGAATTAGAGCTAGCTATTGAAGTATATCCCGATTTCGATAGGGATGCCTACTTAGCGGGAAACCTTCAGCCTGTTTTCTTCGGTTCAGCACTGAATAATTTCGGCGTACGCGAATTATTGGATTGCTTTGTTGAAATAGCGCCTAAACCGAGACCGAAGGCGAGCGATACACGTTTGGTACAACCCGATGAAAAAGAATTCTCTGGTTTTGTATTTAAGATACACGCCAATATGGATCCAAAACACCGCGACCGTTTGGCTTTCGTAAAAATTGTCTCGGGTGTATTTGAACGGAATACCCCCTATCTTCACGTTCGAAACAATAAGAAACTGAAATTTTCAAGTCCGAACGCTTTCTTCGCTGAAAAGAAGGAAATTGTAGATGTCTCCTATCCAGGTGATATCGTCGGACTTCACGATACCGGCAATTTTAAAATTGGCGATACGCTTACAGAAGGTGAGGAAATGCAATACAAGGGAATCCCGAGTTTTTCACCGGAACATTTCAAATACATCAACAATGCCGATCCTATGAAGAGTAAGCAGCTTAATAAAGGTATTGATCAGTTGATGGATGAAGGTGTTGCGCAGTTATTTACGTTGGAATTAAACGGCCGTAAGGTTATCGGTACGGTGGGAGCGCTTCAATTTGAAGTAATCCAATACCGACTAGAACATGAATACGGCGCGAAGTGTTCGTATGAAAATCTTAATGTGCACAAAGCTTGTTGGGTAGAACCAAAAGATTCGAAGAGCGATGAGTTTGCCGATTTCAAACGCGTAAAGGCGAAATACTTGGCGAAGGACAAACGCGGACAGTTGGTATTTCTTGCAGATTCTGCCTTCACCTTACAGATGACACAACAGAAATACCCAAACGTAACACTTCACTTTGTAAGTGAATTTGAATCCGCAAAATAATCTTATCATTAAAAAACCAGCCGATTGGCTGGTTTTTACTTTTCTAGGCTTCTCCCGTGGGACCGAAATTCATCGGCATTTGCGGTTGCTCTTGTTCCTTAATCTTTCCATGGGCCTTTTCGAAGCGTTGGATATTATCGCCCAAAGCGCGCATTAACCGTTTAGCATGCTGTGGGGTTAGTACAATTCTCGATTTTACCTTGTTCTTCGGCACTCCAGGCATAATGGAAACAAAGTCTAGGACAAATTCGGTTTGCGAATGATTGATAATCGCCAGGTTACTATAAATACCTTGGGCTACGTTTTCATCTATCTCGATATTTAGCTGTCCCTGTTTTTGATTTTTCTTTTTCTCGTCTGCCATAGTCACTATCTTAAAAAAGTTGCGCCCCTTACAAAGGAGCGCAAACTTCAATTGGTTATTAATTATAATTTACTTCTTGCTTCTCGCGGGTCATCGCTTCCAGCTCTTCCTTACTGCCTACGATTATGGTATCATAATCGCGCATTCCGGTACCGGCAGGAATCTTATGTCCTACGATTACATTCTCCTTCAGACCTTCTAGGGTATCGATCTTACCGCTTACGGCAGCTTCGTTCAATACCTTCGTTGTTTCCTGGAAGGATGCAGCAGAGATAAACGACTTCGTTTGAAGTGAAGCTCTCGTAATACCTTGAAGGATTGGCGTAGCCGTTGCAGGAACTGCGTCGCGTGCTTCAACCAAGGCCTTATCGTTACGGCGCAAAACGGAGTTTTCATCCCGTAGGTCACGCGGTGTTACGATTTGCCCTTCTTTCAGGTTCTCGCTATCACCAGCATTTTCAACTACTTTCATTCCGAAGATCTTATCGTTCTCCTCGATGAAGTCGTCTTTATGTGCCAATTGGTTCTCCAAGAAAGTAGTATCTCCAGAGTCTACGATACGTACTTTACGCATCATCTGACGCACCACTACCTCGAAGTGCTTATCGTTAATCTTCACCCCTTGCAGACGGTATACCTCCTGAACTTCGTTCACTAAGTACTGCTGTACTGCAGATGGGCCTTTGATGCGAAGAATGTCTTCCGGTGTGATACTACCATCGGATAGTGGCATACCTGCACGAACGTAGTCATTCTCCTGAACCAAGATCTGGTTACTCAACTTCACCAAGTATTTCTTGATTTCACCAATCTTAGACTCTACGATTATCTCGCGATTACCACGCTTGATTTTCCCGAAGGAAACCACTCCGTCGATTTCACTTACTACCGCAGGATTCGATGGGTTACGTGCCTCGAACAATTCGGTTACACGTGGGAGACCACCGGTAATATCACCCGCTTTAGCAGATTTACGTGGAATCTTCACCAACACCTTACCGATCTTGATCTTTTCACCATCGTCTACCATCAAGTGGGCACCCACTGGTAAGTTATACGAACGGATTACTTCATCTTTCTTACCGAGAATTTGAAGCGTTGGTATTTTCTTCTTATCTCTAGATTCAGAGATTACTTTCTCTTGGAATCCTGTTTGCTCATCAATTTCAACTTGATAGGTAACCCCTTGTACGATGTTTTCATATTTGATCTTACCTGCAAATTCTGAAATAATTACACCGTTATATGGATCCCACTGGCAAACTACATCGCCTTCCTTCACTTTATCGCCATCTTTCACATACAAGCTAGATCCGTAAGGAATGTTGTTGTTACTTAATACGATACCGGTCTTCGGATCGACCACCTTGATTTCGGAAGTACGTGAAATCACGATATCTACTTCCTTACCATCGTTATCTTCACCTTTAACCGTCTTCAAGTCTTCGATTTCGGCGCGACCTTCATATTTCACTACCAATTTGTTCTCTTCGGAAATGTTTCCTGCAATACCACCCACGTGGAAGGTACGAAGGGTAAGTTGTGTACCAGGCTCTCCAATAGATTGGGCTGCTACTACACCAACCGCTTCTCCTTTTTGAACAATTTTATTGGTCGCAAGGTTACGTCCATAACACTGAGAACAAACACCTCGTTTGGCCTCACATGTTAATGGGGAACGAACTTCTACGCTCTCTAAGGCAGAATTTCCAATCTTCTCTGCGATTTCCTCTGTAATATGGTCGCCAGCAGCGATCAGCAATTCCTTGCTCAATGGATCGTATACATCGTTTAATGCATTACGACCTACAATTCTATCGGATAGGCTTTCTACAACCTCTTCATTTTTCTTTAAGGCAGAGACTTCAATTCCTCGAAGCGTATCACAATCTACTTCGTTAATGATAACGTCCTGTGAAACGTCTACCAATCGACGTGTTAGGTAACCCGCATCGGCCGTTTTCAATGCCGTATCGGCAAGACCTTTACGCGCACCGTGGGTAGAGATAAAGTATTCCAAAATGGAAAGCCCTTCCTTAAAGTTCGAAAGAATCGGGTTTTCAATAATCTCTCCGCCACCTGAATTCGATTTCTTCGGCTTAGCCATTAATCCACGCATACCTGTCAACTGACGAATCTGCTCTTTACTACCCCGTGCACCGGAGTCAAGCATCATATATACCGAGTTAAATCCTTGTTGGTCTTCTCGAATACGCGTCATCGACAATTCTGTCAACTGTGCGTTGGTCGCTGTCCAGATGTCAATTACCTGGTTGTAGCGTTCGTTATTCGTAATAAGACCCATGTTATAGTTACCAACGATGGCATCGACCTGTTCGTTCGCATCCTCGATCATTTGTTGTTTTTCAGCTGGGATAATAATATCTCCTAAGCTAAACGACAATCCACCTTCGAAGGCAAACTTATATCCTAGCGTTTTAATTTCATCTAGGAATGCTGCCGTAGTAGGTACATCGGTTACTTTCAAAATGTTTCCGATAATATCACGCAATGTCTTCTTTGTCAATACTTCATTGATGAAACCAGCTTTTTCTGGAACTTCATGGTTGAAGATAACACGTCCAACAGTTGTTGTAATAATTTGTGGTACCAATTCACCTTTATCGTTGAAATCCTTCGTTCGGATTTTGATTTCGGCGTTTAGGTCAACTCTCTTTTCATTGTAAGCAATAACAACTTCTTCTTCGGAATAGAAGGTTAGCCCCTCTCCTTTCACTTTGAAATCGTCTGTAGACTTACGAAGCTTGGTCATATAATATAAACCCAAAACCATATCCTGTGAAGGTACCGCTACCGGTGAACCATTCGCAGGGTTCAAAATATTGTGTGATGCCAACATCAACAACTGGGCTTCCAAAATAGCTTCTGGCCCTAGTGGAAGGTGAACCGCCATCTGGTCACCATCGAAGTCGGCGTTAAAGGCCGTACATACCAATGGGTGAAGCTGAATCGCCTTTCCTTCAATAAGTTTTGGCTGGAATGCTTGAATACCCAATCGGTGTAATGTAGGGGCCCGGTTCAAGAGCACTGGATGTCCTTTCAGAACATTTTCAAGGATATCCCACACCACAGGCTCTTTTTTATCGATAATCTTTTTAGCCGACTTCACCGTCTTAACGATTCCGCGCTCGATAAGCTTACGGATTACGAACGGCTTGTACAGCTCTGCGGCCATATCCTTCGGAAGACCACATTCGTATAACTTCAATTCTGGTCCAACAACAATTACCGAACGAGCAGAATAGTCGACACGCTTACCAAGTAAGTTCTGACGGAAACGTCCTTGCTTTCCTTTTAAGGAGTCAGAAAGCGATTTCAACGGACGATTACTATCGGTTTTTACTGCTGAAGACTTACGTGTGTTGTCAAACAATGAATCCACAGACTCTTGAAGCATACGCTTCTCGTTTCGTAGTATTACCTCTGGTGCTTTGATTTCCATCAATCGCTTCAGACGGTTGTTTCGGATGATAACACGACGATACAGGTCGTTTAAGTCGGACGTCGCAAAACGCCCCCCATCCAATGGCACCAATGGACGTAATTCTGGTGGAATTACCGGAATTACCTTCATGATCATCCATTCTGGTTTGTTTTCACGATTCTTGTTCGCTTCACGAAGCGCTTCCACCACTTGAAGTCGTTTTAGGGCCTCGGTCTTACGTTGTTTGGATGTTTCGTTGTTTGCTTTGTGACGAAGTTCGAACGAAAGCGCATCAAGGTCGATGCGGTTCAACAATTCGATTAAACATTCAGCACCCATTTTGGCGATGAATTTGTTCGGATCGCTATCTTCCAAATATTGGTTTTCCTGTGGAATGGTATCCAAGATGTTTAGATACTCTTCCTCGGTAAGGAAATCCATTTTCTTCACCGGTTCTCCTTCTTCATCTTTGGCGATACCTGGCTGGATTACTACATAGCGTTCGTAGTAGATAATCATATCCAACTTCTTGGATGGCAACCCAAGCAAGTATCCAATTTTATTTGGCAACGAGCGGAAGTACCAAATGTGCGCCACAGGAACCACCAAATTGATGTGTCCTACGCGGTCGCGACGTACCTTCTTCTCGGTTACCTCTACACCACAACGGTCGCAAACGATCCCTTTGTAGCGAATACGTTTATATTTACCACAGGCACATTCGTAGTCCTTTACCGGACCAAAAATACGCTCACAGAAAAGTCCGTCGCGCTCTGGCTTGTGCGTACGGTAGTTGATCGTTTCTGGCTTAAGCACTTCCCCACGCGATTCGGCTAGAATGGCTTCTGGCGAGGAAAGGCCAATAGAAATCTTATTGAATTTCTGTACTGTGTTTTCTTTATGTCTTGCCATAATACTGTAAAATAGTCTTTAAAGTTTTTGAGTTGAAGCCGTTTTCCAGCTTCTGAAGAATTTTGAAGTACCCTCCCTGTATGCGGGAGGGACTTTTTATTCTTCTAGTCTAATGTCCAGCCCTAATCCTTTCAGTTCGTGCATCAATACGTTGAACGATTCTGGAAGTCCTGGTTCTGGCATGGCTTCACCCTTCACGATACTCTCGTAGGTTTTGGCTCTACCGATTACGTCATCCGACTTAACGGTCAAGATTTCACGTAGGGTACTGGAAGCACCATAGGCTTCAAGTGCCCAAACCTCCATCTCACCAAATCGCTGACCACCAAACTGGGCTTTACCACCCAATGGTTGCTGTGTAATAAGTGAGTAAGGTCCGATAGAACGGGCGTGCATCTTATCTTCTACCATGTGGCCTAGTTTCAGCATATAGATCACACCTACAGTTGCAGGCTGATCGAAACGCATACCGGTTCCACCATCATATAAGTAGGTATGTCCGAATTGTGGAATACCTGCTTCGTCGGTAAGCTCATTGATCTGGTCGATGGTAGCACCGTCGAAAATTGGTGTCGCAAACTTTTTGTTCAGTTTTTGACCAGCCCAACCAAGAACGGTTTCATAAATCTGACCGATATTCATACGCGATGGTACCCCAAGTGGGTTCAGCACGATATCTACCGGTGTTCCATCTTCCAAGAATGGCATATCTTCCTCACGGACGATACGGGCCACGATACCTTTGTTACCGTGACGACCTGCCATCTTATCTCCTACTTTCAGCTTACGCTTCTTCGCGATGTATACTTTCGCTAGTTTAAGGATACCAGAAGGCAACTCATCTCCAACGGAAATGGTAAACTTCTCACGACGCAAGTTACCCTGCAGGTCGTTTTCCTTAATTTTATAGTTGTGCATCAAGTCGGCAACCATGGCGTTAGTTTCATCATCAGTCGTCCATGTTCCGCCAGTAAGGTGTGTATAGTCATCTACAGCGTTCAACATTTTAAGCGTGTACTTCTTCCCTTTTGGGAAAACCGTTTCACCTAAATCGTTAGTAACACCCTGTGCCGTTTTACCGCCTACGATTGCAAATAGTTTTTCAACCAATGTATCCTGTAGTTCTTGGAACTTGCTTTCGTATGCTAATTCCAAGTTTGCGATATCTTCTTTATCCTTCGCACGCTTGCGCTTATCCTTAATTGCTCTTTCGAACAATTTCTTGTCGATTACCACACCGTTCAACGATGGAGACGCTTTTAAGGAAGCATCTTTCACATCGCCTGCCTTATCGCCAAAGATGGCGCGAAGCAGTTTCTCTTCAGGTGTAGGATCGCTTTCTCCTTTTGGTGTAATCTTACCGATAAGGATATCGCCAGGCTTCACTTCAGCACCGATACGAATCATACCGTGTTCGTCAAGGTCTTTTGTGGCCTCTTCAGAAACGTTTGGAATGTCGTGTGTCAGCTCCTCGTTCCCTAGTTTTGTATCTCGTACTTCAAGGGAATACTCATCGATATGAATTGAGGTGAAGATATCTTCACGTACTACTTTTTCTGAAATCACGATCGCATCCTCGAAATTATATCCTTTCCAAGGCATGAAGGCAACCTTCATGTTTCGACCTAAGGCCAATTCACCGTTTTCGGTAGCATATCCTTGACACAATACCTGTCCTTTCTTCACTCGGTCGCCTTTCTTTACGATAGGTTTCAAGTTGATAGAAGTACTTTGGTTTGTCTTACGGAATTTTACGAGCTTATATGTTTTAGAATCGCTATCGAAGCTAACCATACGCTCTTCATCGGTACGGTCGTACTTGATAGTTACTTCATTTGCATCTACATATTCTACCTCTCCATCTCCTTCCGCATTAATAAGAACACGTGAATCGGACGCTACCTGACGCTCCAATCCGGTTCCTACGATAGGAGAATCTGCACGAAGCAATGGTACTGCCTGTCGCATCATGTTACTTCCCATCAGGGCACGGTTCGCATCATCATGCTCCAAAAATGGAATCAAGGAAGCCGAGATGGACGCAATCTGGTTTGGCGCAACGTCGGCATAATTCACCTGCGTTGGCTCTACCACTGGGAAGTCACCTTCCTCACGTGCAATAACACGGTCGTTCAGGATTTTTCCATTTTTATCTAATGGAATGTTCGCCTGAGCGATTAACTTCTCTTCTTCTTCTTCAGCAGAAAGATAGATAGGTTCGTTTTTAATATCGATCTTACCATCCTCTACTTTACGATATGGCGTTTCGATGAAACCAAGGTTATTCACCTTCGCATATACCGAAAGCGATGAAATAAGTCCAATGTTCGGACCTTCCGGGGTTTCGATCGGACACAATCTACCGTAGTGGGTATAGTGAACGTCACGAACCTCGAATCCAGCACGCTCACGCGATAAACCTCCTGGTCCAAGAGCGGAAAGACGACGCTTGTGCGTGATCTCTGCCAATGGATTGGTCTGATCCATGAACTGTGAAAGCTGGTTGGTTCCGAAGAAGGAGTTGATTACGGAAGAAAGAGTCTTCGCGTTAATCAAATCGATTGGCGTAAACACCTCGTTATCGCGAACGTTCATACGCTCACGGATGGTACGCGCCATACGCGCTAATCCTACCCCAAACTGAGATGACAATTGCTCTCCCACGGTACGAACACGACGGTTACTAAGGTGGTCGATATCATCAATCTCTGCTTTCGAGTTGATAAGTTCGATTAGATATTTTACGATGGTAATGATATCTTCCTTGGTAAGCACTTGCTTTTCCATGTCGATATCAAGACCGAGTTTTTTATTCATTCGGTAACGTCCCACTTCACCTAAGTTGTAGCGCTGATCGCTAAAGAACAACTTATTGATGATACCGCGAGCGGTTTCCTCGTCTGGCGGTTCGGCGTTACGCAATTGACGGTAGATATGTTCCACCGCTTCTTTTTCAGAGTTCGTAGGATCCTTCTGCAAAGTATTGTGGATGATGGCATAATCCCCTTGCTGATTGTCCTCCTTATGAAGAAGAATCGTCTTTGTTCCAGAATCGATAATTTCGTCGATATGCTCCTTTTCAAGAACCGTATCGCGATCCAATACGATTTCGTTACGTTCGATAGACACCACTTCACCGGTATCTTCATCTACGAAGTCTTCGTGCCAAGTTTTTAGCACACGGGCAGCGAGTTTGCGACCCAAGTATTTTTTAAGTCCGGTTTTGGTAGCCTTGATTTCTTCCGCTAGGTCGAAAATTTCAAGGATATCCTTATCGCGCTCAAATCCGATAGCACGGAAAAGCGTTGTGACCGGTAATTTCTTTTTACGATCGATATAGGCGTACATGACGCTGTTGATATCGGTCGCGAATTCAATCCATGATCCTTTGAAAGGAATTACCCGCGCAGAATACAGTTTTGTACCATTTGCGTGGAAGGACTGTCCGAAGAACACACCAGGAGAACGGTGTAACTGCGACACCACTACGCGTTCTGCTCCGTTTATACAAAAAGTACCGGATGGTGTCATGTAAGGGATAACACCAAGATACACGTCCTGAACGATGGTTTCAAAATCCTCGTGTTCTGGATCGGTACAGTATAATTTTAATCGCGCCTTTAAGGGAACGCTATAGGTAAGGCCACGCTCGATACATTCCTGGATGGAATATCGCGGCGGGTCCACAAAATAGTCTAAAAACTCTAGTACAAATTGGTTTCGGGTGTCGGTAATCGGAAAGTTTTCCAAAAAGGTTTTGTAGAGCCCTTCGTTACCCCTTTCTTCTGATTTGGTCTCCAACTGGAAAAAATCCTGGAAGGATTTAATCTGGATGTCCAAGAAATCCGGATAGTCCGGCTTATTCTGTACAGAAGAAAAATTCAATCTTTCAGTTTGCGTTGCTGCCATCTATGGACGGTATTTTAATTTACAAATAACGTGAGGTGCGTATACTCAGAAAGTGGAAACCTTTATATACGCAAAATGGTTTAGGCCTCTCCGGGACTTCCGGATGGCCTAAACCGTAAGGTTTGAAACAGTGCGAGCTTACTTAAGCTCAACCTCTGCTCCAGCTTCTTCTAATTGAGCTTTAACTGCTTCAGCTTCGTCTTTAGCAACACCTTCCTTAATTGGAGAAGGAGCGTTGTCTACTAATTCCTTAGCATCTTTAAGTCCAGCACCAGTCAATTCCTTAACAAGTTTTACAACTGCAAGTTTAGACCCACCTGGAGCTTTAAGGATTACGTCGAATTCAGTTTGCTCTTCAGCTTCTTCACCACCACCAGCGGCACCGCCAGCTACGGCTACTGCAGCAGCTGCAGGCTCAATTCCGTATTCTTCTTTTAATATTTCGGCTAACTCGTTAACTTCTTTTACGGTAAGGTTAACCAATTGTTCTGCAAAATCTTTTAAATCTGCCATTTTCTATCGTTTTAAAATAATTGTTTAATATGTAATTGAATTAGTGCTATTGTTGTTTACCCTTCTTTCTCAGATAGGGTTTTTACGATACCAGCGATGGTACTTCCACCAGACTTAAGCGCTGAAATAACGTTCTTAGCAGGCGACTGAAGCAATCCGATGATGTCTCCAATAACTTCCTCCTTAGATTTGATTTCAGAAAGCACTGTAAGCTTGTCGTCTCCAACAAAGATGGCCTCTTCGATAAATGCTCCTTTAAGGATTGGACGCTCAGATTTTTTTCTGAATTCCTTGATTACCTTAGCAGGGGCGTTTCCGGTATCGGAAACCATCAACGAGGTGTTCCCTTTAAGCGTTCCGGTTAATTCACCGAAATCTTTTTCGCTGCTCTCCATTGCTTTTTCAAGCAAGGTGTTCTTCACTACGTTCAACTTCACTCCAGCTTTGAAGCAAGCGCGACGCAATTTTGAAGTATCTCCTGCATCAAGCCCTGAAATATCCGCCAAATAAATGATGGTGTTCTCAGATAACTGTGCAGTCAAATTTTCTATTACTTGTGATTTTTCTTCTCTAGTCATAAGTTCTAAATTTTACTGCTCAGTGAAACGCTTGGTGTCTATTTCGACACTAGGGCTCATTGTGCTTGTCATGAAAATACTCTTGATGTACACACCCTTAGCGGCCTGAGGCTTCAGTTTTACCAATGTGGTCAATAATTCGCGAGCGTTGCCTGCGATTTTTTCCGCATCGAAAGAGGCTTTTCCGATACTTGCGTGAACGATTCCAGTTTTATCAACTTTGAAGTCGATCTTACCAGCCTTCACATCGGAAACAGCTTTAGCAACGTCCATCGTTACCGTACCCGTCTTAGGGTTAGGCATAAGCCCACGAGGTCCAAGAACACGTCCTAGAGGCCCCAATTTACCCATTACGCTAGGCATGGTTACGATTACATCAACGTCGGTCCAACCTCCTTTGATCTTATCGAGATATTCGTCTAACCCAACATAATCCGCTCCAGCTTCTGTTGCTTCAGCTTCCTTATCTGGAGTTACCAAAGCCAAAACCTTCACGTCTTTTCCGGTACCATGTGGTAGGGTAACAACCCCACGCACCATCTGATTTGCTTTCCGAGGGTCTACGTTGAGACGCACGGCCAAGTCTACAGAGGCATCGAAATTTACGTTGGTGATTTCCTTTATTAAAGCAGAAGCTTCAGCAACGGTATAGGTTTTATCCTCTACCTTCAGCAATGCTTCTTTTTGCTTTTTTGTTAATCTTGCCATTGTATAGATTCTTTTTCTTGTTTAAAAAGGTGCAGCGCCTTTAACTTTAACTCCCATTGATCTTGCAGTACCTGCTACCATTTTCATAGCAGACTCTACGGTAAACGCATTAAGATCTGGCATTTTGTCTTCGGCGATCGCTTTTACTTGGTCCCAAGTAATAGTAGCTACCTTTCTTGCGTGTGGTTCTCCCGAACCTTTTTTGACTTTAGCAGCTTCAAGGATCTGTACGGCAGCGGGTGGTGTTTTAATAACAAAGTCGAACGACTTGTCTTTATACACCGTAATCGCGACCGGCAAAACCTTTCCTTGCCTGTCCTGGGTTCTAGCGTTAAATTGCTTACAGAACTCCATAATGTTCACACCGGCAGCACCTAAAGCGGGTCCAACTGGTGGCGACGGGTTAGCGGCACCTCCACGAACTTGCAACTTTACTACTTTATCTACTTCTTTTGCCATTGTTTTGATTTTACTGCGATTTTTTCTTGTGTGGAAGCGTAAGAAAAAACCTATTTATATAGCGTGTAACACTTAAATTTTCTCAACTTGCATATAGCTAAGCTCCAATGGGGTCTTACGTCCGAAAATCTTTACCATCACCTCAAGCTTACGCTTTTCTTCATTGATTTTTTCGACCGTACCGTTGAACCCGTTAAATGGTCCATCGATAACCTTCACTGTTTCTCCGACTACATACGGAATATTGATGCTTTCATCTTCAACGGCCAATTCATCTACTTTTCCGAGCATACGATTCACCTCATTCTGGCGAAGCGGCACCGGATCTCCTCCCTTGGTTTCACCCAAGAAACCAATCACTCCATTGATAGACTTAATAATATGTGGAATCTCACCGCCCAAACTCGCTTGGATCATAATATATCCAGGAAAATAAACACGTTCTTTGTTTACCTTCTTTCCGTTGCGGATTTGAATCACTTTTTCGGTAGGCACTAGGACTTGTTCAATATAGTCCTCAAGATTCAAGCGGGTAATCTCAGATTCGATATACTCCTTGATCTTATTTTCTTGGCCACTTACCGAACGGACCACATACCATTTTTTTGCACTCTTCGTTTCAGTCATATTTACGACTTAATCCATTCAAAATACATCTCTATAACACGGCTAAATACTTTATCGACACCAAATACAGCTAATGCCAAGATGATGGAAAAGACGGCCACTACCACGGTAAGGCGTTGTGCCTCTGACCAAGTTGGCCAGGTTACATGGTTTTTCAATTCGTTATAGGACTCTTTTATATAATCGACCATTGTTATGGAATTTATTTGCACGGGCGGTAAGAATCGAACTCACGACCTTTGGTTTTGGAGACCACTGCTCTACCAGCTGAGCTACGCCCGTTTTTAAGGGCCTCTCCTATTCTGACTAAAGTCAGAAACAAGTTAAACCCGTAATAAAAGTCAAGGCATCCCGCGCATGCGGGACACCTCAGCCTTTATATATACTTAGATCTTAGTCTAGGATTTCAGTTACCTGACCAGCTCCTACTGTACGTCCTCCTTCACGGATAGCGAAACGAAGACCTACGTTCATTGCGATAGGCTGGATAAGGTCAACAGTAATCGTCAAGTTATCACCTGGCATTACCATTTCAACACCGTCAGGAAGGTTAATTGTTCCTGTTACGTCAGTTGTACGTACGTAGAACTGTGGACGGTAGTTGTTGTGGAACGGCGTGTGACGACCACCTTCTTCTTTTTTCAAGATATACACCTCAGCTTTAAACTTCGCGTGTGGCGTTACAGAACCAGGCTTAGTGATTACCATACCACGGGAAATTTGGCTCTTTTCAATACCTCTCAATAAGATACCTACGTTATCACCAGCTTCACCACGGTCAAGGATTTTACGGAACATCTCAACTCCAGTAATAGTAGAGTTCAATTTTTCAGCTCCCATTCCGATGATTTCAACAGAGTCTCCAGTATTTGCTACACCCGTTTCAATACGACCAGTAGCAACAGTACCACGACCTGTAATGGAGAATACATCCTCGATTGGCATCAAGAAGTCTTTCTCTACATCACGTTTTGGAAGCTCGATCCATGTATCAACAGCTTCCATAAGCTCTAATACTGTATCAACCCACTTCTGCTCACCGTTCAATGCTCCAAGAGCAGAACCAGCGATAACAGGCCCGTTGTCACCATCATACTCATAAAAAGACAACAGGTCACGGATTTCCATTTCTACCAATTCCAATAGCTCCTCATCGTCTACCATGTCAACTTTGTTCATGAACACAACGATACGTGGAATACCTACCTGGCGTCCAAGAAGAATGTGCTCACGTGTTTGTGGCATTGGACCATCAGTTGCAGCAACCACCAAAATAGCACCGTCCATCTGAGCAGCACCAGTTACCATGTTTTTAACATAGTCGGCGTGACCAGGACAGTCAACGTGTGCATAGTGACGGTTAGCAGTTTGGTACTCAACGTGTGAAGAGTTAATAGTAATACCACGCTCTTTTTCTTCTGGCGCGTTATCGATTTGATCGAATGAACGTGCTTCAGAATGACCAGCATCCGCCAATACCTTAGTAATAGCAGCTGTTAAAGTAGTTTTACCGTGATCTACGTGGCCAATAGTACCCACGTTTAAGTGAGGCTTCGACCGATCATATGTTTCTTTTGCCATCTTGTATTAATTTAATCTTAGTTATATATTAGTGTTCAATTGTTAACAAAGTTGAGCCAATGAGGGGATTTGAACCCCTGACCTCTTCCTTACCAAGGAAACGCTCTACCCCTGAGCTACACCGGCATTAAGGGCTGAACCTGTACGTTGTTATTATAATCAACGACAGATTCCTGACTTGTACCACCACTGAAAAAAAAACAGTGAACGCGGCCGCAGGAATACAATGGAGTAGGAAGCTACCCCCGATAAACTTCTCACCCGATCTTATTAAAATCTTGTGATTCATTTACCTTTTGAGCGGGAGACCGGGTTCGAACCGGCGACATTCAGCTTGGAAGGCTGACGCTCTACCAACTGAGCTACTCCCGCTTATACTTTATTTTCAAGATTGGAACCTTGAAAAGGCGTGCAAAGATAGCGATAAATTCCTGCCTATACAAAAGCAATGAAACAAAATCGCAAACTTTATTGCACCATGATTTCAAACAACTTGCAACCTAAATAAGCAACAAGCTTATTCGTTTTTTAACGAACCTTGGATTACTCGCTTACGCTCATGGTCCGTGAACGGAGGACCCTTCACTGCAATTTTCAAACGCTGCCTTTCAAAAGCGAGGCCCGAAAACTAATCCCATGGCATTATCAACGAACTTTAGATTACTCGCTTACGCTCGTGATCCGTGAAGGGAAGACCCTTCACTGCAATATTCAAATGCCGTCTTTCAAAAGCGAGCTTTTGACGCCAGCTTATTGAAAATTACTAGTGGGGAGAGCAGGATTCGAACCTGCGAAGTCGAAAGACAACAGATTTACAGTCTGTCCTCGTTGGCCGCTTGAGTATCTCCCCGTTATTCCAATTCATATTTCGAAATTAGAATATTTCCTTTTTCAACATTTCAATACAACATGTGTTGCTTGAGATTCCTGCCTTCGCAGGAAAATTCAAGAGCCGATGGAGGGACTCGAACCCACGACCTGCTGATTACAAATCAGCTGCTCTAGCCAGCTGAGCTACATCGGCTTTTGAGACCTTTTTTACCCCGATTTTTCAGCATAAAAAAGTCCGCTATTTCTAACGGACTGCAAATGTATGTAATTTTCTTTTTTAAAAAAACTTTTTAGAAAAAATTTGTTAGGAAAATGCGCGTTGTTTTTGTTTCCTTTTCTTCAGTTGTCGCTCCAGTACTCGCGTACAAACATCGGTTGCTTCTTCAAAGGTTCTCGCTTCCTTCTTGACAATCAGATCGTCGCCCGGAACACTGAGTAGCACTTCGACAATTTTGTTTTCCTTTTCACTAGTTTTTTGCACTTTTAAAAAAACATCTGCAAAAACAATTCGATCGTAAAACTGTTCGAGTTTTGAGAGTTTACGATCGATGAAATGAATCAGTTTTTGATCGGCCGCGAAGTTGGGCGCTTGCACATTTACTTTCATAGGCTAGAAGAATTAAATTACTATTTTGTATTTCTTGGGTGAGAACCTTTATAAACCTCTCGAAGCTTCGCAATACTATTGTGCGTATATACTTGCGTAGAAGCCAGGCTAGCATGCCCTAAAAGCTCTTTCACCGCGGTAAGGCTTGCGCCTTGATTCAGTAAATGGGTGGCGAAGGAATGCCGCAGGATATGCGGACTTTTTTTCGCCTTTTGTGATATCTTACTAAAATAGGAATTAATGATTCGATAGACAAGCGTGTCATACATTTTAACACCCTTGGTTGTCAGGAAGATATGTCGCTCTTCTGAAGCTGCAATAGCCCCCCGAAATTTCAGATAATGATCTAAACTTTCCAATACGGCAGGTAGCAACGGCACGATGCGTTGCTTGTTTCGCTTTCCTAAGACCTTTACCGTTGCATTGGTTTTGGATATATCAGATATCTTCAAATTTATTAGCTCTGCACGTCGCATTCCAGTCGTATAAAAAAGTTCGACCAATAATCTATCGCGTGCACTTTCAAAATCGTCAGCATCCTCCAAATCCTCTAGCACTTCAGCAATCTCTTTTTCAGAAAAAGGCGTTTGTACTTTCTTGGGTGTTTTTAACGCCCTGTGTGTTTGCATCGGGTTTACCGAAACCTGCTTGGTCTTCAACAAAAACCTATAGTAGGTTTTTAGGGAAGACATTTTGCGGTTGACGCTTCGTGGCGAAACCCCTTCATCCAACAGAGCTACAATCCAATTACGGATCATGGCATAATTGGCCTCTTTGGGATGTGGGCAATCCAGTGTTTCCTTCAAGAAACAAGCAAAGGTTTCGATATCTTTTAAATAGGCCTTCTCCGTATGGGCAGAATAATGCTTCTCTAGCAATAGGTAATCGGAAAAGTCTGAAAAGGGCATAAAAAAATCCGTTGGAAGGTAAAGGTACGATTTCCAACGGATTTCAATATTTAGTAGGATGGAATATTAGTTTTCCTCCTGATCTCTAAGATTTTGGATATATTGCGCTTTTTGAATCTCAGCACGACGTCTTACAGATGGCTTCGTGAACTGTTGACGGTCACGTAGCTTTCGCATCGTTCCTGTACGATCAAATTTACGCTTAAAACGCTTTAGCGCTCTATCGATATTTTCTCCGTCTTTAACTGGTATAATTAACATAGTGTCATCACCTCCTCTCTTTTGGAGGTGCAAAAATAACAAAGATTTTTATTATAGCAGCAGCTAACGGTTAAAATTATTCCTGAAACAACGTGGCACGTCGACTAAGGTCTTGAATCAATTTCTCCTCCTCTTCACTTTCCAACAATACATTGTAATTTCTCCAGAAGCTTGGATGGTAGGGTTTAGGTGAAAAGACATCGGCATTCCATTCCTTATCCTGAAGTTCTGCTTCTATTTTTTCTGGGTCTTCAATTATTTCGGTGAAGAGGATTTCCTGGATGGTATAGTAAAATTGCTCATCCGGATCCTGAGCGTTCTCCTCCAGCTGCGCATCGGTAGATCTGTCGCCAACCTTGACTAACTTTGGGGTCTCGTAATTGATGTAGTTTAAATACATCTTTTCATTATAGCGACGATAATCCAGTACTAATTTGTGGTTTTCCAAAGTACCCAACAGGCTTTTACTTCTACGCTTTTGAACATCGGAAGCAGCAACCAGGTTATATTCAATTTTCTTGATGGCGAAATCGTCCCAGTAAATATAAATCCATCCCTCTGGCACAAAACCTTCGTTGTAAATTCCCGGCGTGTTCAACCCAACAAAATCGGCGCCTTTAGATATTTCAATCTTGTAGAGTTTCTCATCATTTTCAACCAGAACCGTATCTAGCCGAAATTGATGTTCCTCAAGCATCTTATCCGTAAACAAGGCTCCAGGATTTCCAGCATTTCGGACCAAGTTTAGCTTGCCCTGAAACAAATTCGCCAAGCCATTCACCCGTTCATCATTCCACTTAATCGCTTTCACTAAGGTTGAAGTCGCAATAGTATCCCGATTCAAATTTCGATTCTGAAGCGTTTTAAAACGCGGATTTCGGCTTTTTAAATAAGCGGTATAGGCAAAAAGACTATCCACTTCACGTAAATCATAACTCTTTCGGACCTCATCTACATTGATCAATAAACTGTCCCTACTGTCCGACCCATAACCGGCATCGTACACACTAAGCGCACTTTCAATAAGCCATTTATATTCCTTTTTGTTTCGTTCGCGGTGACGAAGAAACGCGCGTTGAATATAAGCGCTATCCGGCATGGTCTCCGGCAATTCTTCAATAGCTCGCAATACGATTTCGTTACCCGTTTTCGGACGCTTATCGGCAACGATCAAGACTTCATCTAAGGATGCGATATCCTCAAATAGATATATGGTAGTACCGTTTTCGAAAGCTTCTACCGTACTTTTAAAGCTTTTATACCCGATAGAGGAAATAACGAGCGTATCCTGCAGGTTCTCCTGTGGAACATTTAGCGAGAACTTACCATCCATATTACTGATGGTTCCTATAGTCGTATTCTTCACATAAATACTGGCGCTCTCAATGGGAAACTGTCCGAGTGTATCGACAACCGTTCCACGAACTTCCTTTTGGGCTACTGCCGAAATGCTGAAAAAAATCAGCAGCAATACCGTAAGAATTGGTGTTTTCATTCTTTTGAGTTGAAATGAAAGGGTTTCGATGCTCATTGGGGCTGAAATTTAAGTTTACATTATGTGGCCGGTTTATAATCCTTACCGTCGATGATCATCTTGGCAATAATTTCCCGGAGGATTTCTGAAGTTCCACCGCCAATCGGACCTAATCGACTATCGCGTAGGTTTCGGGCCAACGGATATTCTTCAATATAGCCATAACCGCCTAACATTTGAAGGCAATCGTAGGCTACCTCATCCGATACTTTTGTTGAAATAAGCTTGCTCATAGACGCTTCCTTCACCACATATTCGTTTTGTCCCAGTCGCTTGGCCGTAACATAGTTGAAGGTTTTTACCACCTCTACTTCACTCGCTAGCTGCGCCATTTTGTGTCGCAGGGCCTGAAACTTATCGATCGTTCTTCCGAAGGCTTCACGATCTTTCATATAGCCAAGGGTATATTCGATGGCCCATTCGCTACGGGCGTGGGCATTGATTCCCATGATCAATCGTTCCAAGGCAAAGTGCTGCATGATATACGGAAAGCCACTTTTCTCTTCACCCAACAGATTCTCGGAAGGAATCTTCACATTATCGAAGGCAATTTCACCGGTATCGCTAGCACGCCACCCGAGTTTATCCAATTTGGTAGCACTGATACCTGGCGTATCCCGATCCATGATAAACATGCTAATACCTTTATTTCCCAATTCAGGGTGTGTTTTAGCAGCGACGATAAGATAATCGCTATAAATACCGTTGGTTATAAAGGTTTTCGATCCATTGATAATATAGTGGTCTCCCTCCTTTACCGCTGTGGTACGCATCCCTGAAACATCACTTCCTCCAAAAGGTTCGGTGATACACAAGCAACCGATCTTTTCACCAGTAATACTTGGGGGCATATATTTATCCTTAATGGCATCGCTCCCTTCAGCATTCAAATGCGTCATTGCCAAATATGGGTGCACCCACATAGCGGCCGCAAAGCCACCACTATTTACACGTTGCAATTCCTCTAGATAAATGACCATATAAAAAATATCGAGGTCAAGTCCACCATACTTTTCGGGATATGAAATTCCGAAATACCCCATCTCTCCCATCTTTTCCCAGATGAACCGATCGATGGTCCCGGTTTCTTCCCACTTTTCTATGTGTGGTACTACTTCCTTCTGAAGGAATTCGCGAAAGCTTTTTCTGAAAAAATGATGCTCTTCTGTAAAATACATGTCATTCATGAACTGCAATTTTTTTTATTGGAAGCCATACCCTGAAATTTGCTGAAGGCATGGTCTGGAATTTATTCAGCATACAAATATAACTGAAATAGTGTTAATTTTCTTTGGTCGATCGTCGCTAATACCGAAAGTTCTGAAAGATCGTTCACGCGTTCCCGTAATCGCCTGAATTCCCATATTTCCTTAGCGGTTTCAAACGATATTCCGGGAATGGTAGCAAGGTCGGAGGCGGAAGCCGTATTTAGGTTCATCCGTTCGATAGGTTTGGGTGTTTTTACGGTGAACTGTTGCTGCACTTTTTCTATCACATCTGCTCTCAGTCCGTATACTTCATGGAGTTGCATATCTGCCGAAAAGCCGCCTAGCTTATCTCTATAGTTTACGATTCGTTCACTCAAAGCGGGTCCAATACCATAAACCTGCTGAAGCTGCTCGGCTGTTGCGACATTAAGATCTATTTTCTCCGAATAGGATTTTTCAACATAGGAATTCTTTTGGGTGAAGGTAGCTTGTCGCGGTTTGTTTACCCATTCTGGAAATTTGAAGTAGGGACTAATCCTATCCAATAAAGAGTCTGAAACCATCGTCACTTTTTTGAAGTCGACTGCCGAGTTGATCCACTTTCCTTCTACACGATATTTCAACAATCGGTCGTGTTCTTCAGCAGAAAGCCCTAATACGTATGCCCTATAATCGGTAATGAAGTTTGGGTTGAAGGGATATAACTTTGGGACACTTTTGGCCAGGTTGATTCGCTTTAAGGAATCGACCTCCCGCTGAAGGGAAACAATTTCAGGAGATGTAATGTCGAGAGTCATTTCTTCCGAAGGCTTCACTTTGGAATACCAGAAAAGCAGTGCTAGGATAACAATCGCCAAAGAAAAAATCCCACCTCGTTGGCTCCTATTGAACTCGAGATGGGATTTCCGGTTTCGCATGACGCAACAACTAACGTTGCTGGGGAGTCATTTTACTGTATTAGTGCAAAGTACGAAATTTTTACATATGCTTGGTAAGGTCGTCTGCTCCTTCGTCTAAAGCATCCTCCTTTTTGTCGATAGCATTCATATATTTTTTCAATTCTTTTCGAATAACAGGTGTCAAGAACATAACACCAATGATGTTTGGCACTACCATGGCAAAGATCATCGCATCGGAAAAGTCGATTACGGAACCTAAACTAATAGAAGCTCCAATTACCACAAATATCAAGAATAGAACTTTATATACTAAGTCGGTTACTCTACCACGACCGAAAAGGAATTTCCATCCTTGCATTCCGTAGTATGACCAAGAAATCATCGTAGAGAACGCAAAAAGGATTACCGCCACCGTTAAGATTACCGAGAAGTGCGGAATTACGGTATCGAAGGCTGAGGCTGTGATTTCAACACCTTCCGTAATCGGCGTTCCGTATTCTAGGAAACCAGCATCATAGTTTGTAATAATAATCACTAAGGCTGTCATGGTACAGATTACCACTGTATCAACAAACGGCTCTAGAAGTGCTACGATACCTTCACTTGCAGGATATTTTGTACGTACTGCGGAGTGCGCTATGGCTGCAGAACCTACACCCGCTTCGTTAGAGAACGCTCCTCGACGGATACCCTGAATCATAACACCGATAAGTCCACCGGCAATTCCTAATCCAGAGAATGCTCCTTCGAAGATGAGTCCGAAAGCATCATCAATCAAGGTAAAATTCGCACCCAAAATTATCAGGGCTGCCAATACATAGATACCAGCCATAAACGGAACAATTTTCTCGGTTACGGAAGCGATTCGCTTAATTCCTCCAATAATTACCACAGCTACCAAAACAGCCATAATAATTCCGAAGTACATACCTGCATTTTCATTTTGGAAATCGAATAATTCAACAAACTGCGCTGCTGCCTGATTCGCTTGGAACATATTTCCACCACCAAAAGATCCACCGATTACGAAGATGGCAAAAATAACCGCCAGTACTTTTCCTAATCCGGCCAAGCTACTGCTTCGTTCTTTCAAACCCTTGGTAAGATAGTACATCGGACCACCGTATACAGTTCCATCGGGACCAACATCACGATACTTTACACCTAAGGTACATTCTGCAAATTTGGAAGCCATCCCTAAAAGTCCGGCCAAAATCATCCAAAAGGTTGCGCCTGGACCACCAATGGAAAGTGCTACCGCCACACCGGCGATATTCCCTAGTCCTACGGTTGCTGAAAGCGCTGCGGTTAGTGCCTGAAAGTGGGAAACCTCTCCTTCGGCACTATCGTCGCGAATAGTTTCAATTATATTTTCACCCTCGTTCGGGGTCTGATCGCCGTATAAGGTATCGGCGCCATGTTTTTCAATGTCTTCGTATTTTCCTTGGACTACCTTAATCGCCGTCCAGAATCCGGTAAAGTTTATCAGTTTAAAATAAATAGTGAAGTACAATGCACCTCCTATCAATACGATTAGCACCCATGGAATTTGAAAGGTATCGGAGAAGGGTATCTCGTAAAAAATAGCTTCTACAAACCATCCGGTATAGTCACTAAATACCTTATCAATTTTTTCTGAAGTACTTAATTCCTGTGCAAAAAGCATCAGTGGTGAAAGCACTGTAAATAGTGAAAGAAATAATTTCCTCATCATAGATTTTTAGTTGATTTTCTGTTTTTAGCCGCGACAATATGCTAAAAAAAATGCCCAATTCAAATAAATAGGGCGCTAAATAGTTAACATAATCTTAAACGTTATATAATTCCTTTAAGTTTTTGATCTGATTTGGCCTTCCAATTAAAATCAGTTTCGAATCTTTTTTCAGTTTCATTGACGGATCGGGGTTCACGATATATTCGCCATCTGCCGACTGATATCCTATTACCGAACAACCTGTTTTCTTACGGATATCTAAATCCAAAATAGCGCGTTCCTGACCGTCGGGACAAAAATGGCTAAACGGTACCTGCTCCACGTTTATACTATCCATTTCACCAGAAACGGAAAGGTTATCCAGAAACTCCACCAAATCTGGGGTTACCACTAAATTTGCCATATGGTCGCCCCCAATCTTATCGGGCATGATGACATTATCGGCTCCTGCCAGTTTCAGTTTTTGATAACTGGTCTCTTCGGTTGCCCGACTGATAATCTTTAGGTCTTTTTTCATCTGTCGGGCAGACAATACGACAAACAAATTGTCGGCGTCGCTCGGTAATGCACATATTAAAGTAGAAGCTCTTTCAATTCCAGCTTTCTGAAGCGTTTCATCTTCGATAGCATTCCCCTGTACAAATGGGATATCCAGTTCCTGCAAACGTTCGATAATCTCTTCCGCCATTTCTACCACAACAAACGATTGTTTATAATCTTGAAGTTTCTCTACTGCCTGTTTTCCATTTCGGCCGTAGCCACAGACAATGACATGATTTTTTAGCGAATTGATTTGTTCCTGCACTTTTTTCTGTTTAAAGTTTCCAATATTGCTTTTACTCAAAAGGTATTCGGTAATGACGGAAATGGCATACCCCACAATAAAGATACTCGAAATGATAAGGATGGAAGTAAAAATCTTCTCGGGCGGACTCATCGGCTTCACGGCTCCATATCCAACCGTCGTAATGGTGATGACCGTCATATAAATAGCATCGACCCACGTATAATCGGAAAAAAAGCGATATCCGAATACCCCAGCCATAAAGACCGCCAATAATAGCAGCAAGGCTCCCGTTATTTTGGAACGTACCAGTCTAATCATAAATCGAAAACGGAAGTTCGTTTGGCATATACCAGATCCTTTAACCGTAACCAAAATGCCAAGGTAAGGTATATTGCGAAACCTACCCCAAAAGTTGCGAAGCTTACGTAAATAAAGAATATGCGTACATTCTTCACCCGCATTCCCAATCGATCGGCCAAGCGAGAGGAAACGTAAAATCCGTGTCGCTCTAAATAATGGCGTATGTTATATACCAAAGACATTTCCCTGCAAATTACAGAATTTCGCCGAATTACCGTATGTGTTTCATAGGCTTTAAAAGGCTTGCCCCAATGGCGCAATCTAAGCACTTACTTCGAATGCAATACTGATTATATAGTTGAAGCAATGCCTGACTCTCCATGGCAGAAGCTACTGGGAGTTGAAGTTTCTTAAAGCGTTTTATAATGGTATTGGTTTCGGGTTTTAGGTGAAGCGCAAACGCTACTATTGTTTCTGGGTCTTCTGTAAACCGATGCTTTGCATATTGAAATTTGATAGGAAGAATGGCATTAATGAGAAGCAAATCGATAAAGGAATTTGATAGGCTTTTTTCTTTGGGTGAAGAAGTGGTGCCGAAGTTAAAATGCGTCCTCCAATAGTCGGAAGGACATACGGAAAAGAAAGCATATGCCTCTTCACTATTTTTCAACTGCATGCACGCATCGAAAAGTCGGTCGTGTTGGTGAAGCAATGCTGCAAATTGGGCAAGTCGGATAGTTGGGAAGTTCGGGGGTCGTAGTCTTGAAAATTTCGGGATTTGTTGAACGGTTGGTGAAAGCTGAAACTTCTGACAGAGATAGGCATATTCATTTTGAAGATTTTGATAGTACGCGTCTTTCAAATTCTTCACCAAGAGACCTGCCGTACCGAAAAGCAGGGCTTCCAACTGAAACAAATTCGATTTCGTTTTTTGAAGCACTTCATAGGAAAGCAAACGGGCGATAAGACTAAAAGGTTCTCGGTTCACCTTCAACCCAAAAGAGATAAGTAACCGTCTGAGAAAGACGGCTTCCCAGTGGTAGTGACTATTATGCAATTCTTTTGCAATAGGAATAGCCTTTTCTTCCAATCGTTCGATGAACAAACGTTCCAACCAATTATTTAAAGTGAATTCAGATACGTTAGCAATCATGTCCTGACACGGAATCCAATTTCGGTTTACTTCAAATAGTTTTTGGTATTGTTGAAGCATTATTGAATCCAAATAATTTTTCAACTCCAGCGTAGGGATAGCACTTCCATCCTTTCGAAATATATCCCTATCATAATCGTATACTACATGCAAAATCACCGAATCGTAAGTAGGGTCACATTCATGACCGTGCGCGTACCAATCGGAAGCGCGAAGGTGAATCTCTACATTTCCCGCCCATTGCTGCTTACTTATACGAAGACTGGCATTAAAAAAGTCGGGGCCGCTGTTATGATTGTGCTGTCCAGGTGACTTTATTTCAATCGTTTCACCCGAAACGGTTTGAAGGCTTGATTTGCCAAACTTTTGATACTTCCAGATAAAGTGAAGAAACTCCTCGCGCATAACTTCCAAAGTTTTGCTGGGGAGCGAGCATAGTAAAATACGAAATTAATCGCTTTCCTTATCTTTTTTTATGGGATCCTCTGGATGAATATCTGTAAAAAGTATGCGATTCCATTTCCGAAGGCGGCGTGTTAAGGATATATATCGAACAATTCCGACTGCCAAAAACACGACACAGGCAAATAGGGCTATGTAACCTAACCAGCGAATGCTCCTAAAGTCTTCTAGACCCAAAAGTGCCAGTCCGCCCAACAATAGATAAAGGGATGCTCGGACATAGGCTAAAAATGTTCGTTCGTTTGCCAATTTTGTCCGTTCCAAAGCTAAAATCTCCCTAGCATTTACGGGAAGGGGCTTGGTTCGCAGGTATTTAAAAAGTTTTTGGGCTGGTCGCCGAATGGTGTCTTTCAAAATAGTGACGCATTGATGAAACGTTCACTAAGGTACTAAAATTCCACTGTAGGTGCAATTAGGAATGAAGGTGATTTCGAGAGCCCTGATTGCCGTCAGGCAGACTCAATAACCTAAGGATGGGGAAATTATGATGACACTAAAACTCTGTCGTAAGTGCGATTAGGGAGTGAAGGTGATTTCGAGAGCCCTGACTGCCGTCAGGCAGGCTCAATCACCTTGGTTTGGTAAAAATTATGAAAAACTGTTTTAAAGCATTTCCACTCGAAGTCAATCGTACTAAATAAACCCCTGTTGCTTCATCCACTCATCGTTGTAGATCTTGGCCACATACCGACTACCATGATCGTGGAACAAAACGACGATTACATCATCTTCATTAAAATGTTCTTTCAACTGATGAACACCTTTCATGGCAGCACCGGCGGAGTTTCCTAAGAACATTCCCTCTTCTTGTGCCAATTTACGCGTCCAAAGTGCCGCTTCCTTATCGGTGACCTTGGTAAACCCATCGATGATATCGAAATTTACATTCTCTGGAAGTATATCTTCGCCGATTCCTTCGGTGATGTAGGGATAGATTTCATTTTCGTCAAACTCTCCTGTTTCGTGGTATTTTTTGAAAACACTACCATAGGTGTCAATTCCCCAAACTTTCACGTTAGGGTTTTGTTCCTTTAAATACTTTCCAACGCCGCTGATGGTTCCACCGGTACCCACGCCAACCACAAAATGCGTGATTTTTCCATCAGTCTGTTCCCAAATTTCGGGACCTGTACTTTCGTAATGTGCTTTGGTATTGCTTGGGTTATCGTATTGATTTACATACCAACTGTTCGGGGTTTCTTCTGCCAGTCGTTTGGAGGTGCTGTAATACGATTGTGGATCGTCTGGCGCCACATCGGTTGGACATACGATAACCTTACTTCCCACTGCACGAAGGATGTCCATTTTTTCCTTGGATTGCTTATCGCTAATTACGCAGATCATTTTGTAGCCTTTCACGATAGCGGCCAGGGCCAATCCCATTCCGGTATTTCCGCTGGTACCTTCAATGATGGTTCCACCAAGCTTTAGTCGGCCATCGGCTTCTGCGTCCTCTATCATTTTGAGGGCCATTCTATCTTTTACCGAATTTCCTGGATTAAAGGTTTCATATTTAGCAAGGACTTTTCCGGGGATGCCCTCGGCCAATTTATTGATCTGTACCAAAGGCGTATTTCCGATGGTTTCAAGTATATTCTTTGCGTATTTCATAGCGTAATTTTGAACCGTGCAAAGGTATTGTTTGTTAAGGGAAGCTACAACACTTCATCTGAAGAAACCTTACTCGAATCGCATCGCCTTCACCGGAGAAATACGGGAAATGATGTAGGAAGGAATCAACAACATCAACAAGCAGAGCAGAAAGGTTCCGACATTAAGAAAAATAATATAGCTGATATCAAGATACACCGGTGCCTCCGATACATAATACGTGTCGGGATTCAAGGGAAATAGTTTGAAATATTTCTGCGCGAACAGTAATCCCAATCCGATTACATTTCCCCAAAACAGTCCAACCCCGATCAAATACATCGCATTGTACAAAAAAACTTTCCGGACACTCCAATCAGAGGTTCCCAAAGCTTTTAAGATTCCGATCATCTGAGTGCGTTCCAAGATTAAGACCAATAAGGCTGTAATCATGTTTATGCCCGCCACCAAAATCATAATCCCTATAATAAGTGCGATGTTAAAGTCGAATAGATCGAGCCATTCAAAGATACTCCCATACTTTTCACGAATGGTCTGCGAATCTAAGGTACTTGCCGTTTGGTCATAAACTGCATTGCCAATAGCTTGGATGTTATCAAAATTGTTGACGAATACTTCAAAAGCGCCAATCTGATCGTCTTCCCAATTGTTTAAGCGCTGGATATGACGAATATCGGCAATCAAAAATTGTTCGTCGAACTGCTGAAAACCGCTGTTATAAATCCCCACTACATCGAACCCACGGCTCCTGGCACGCTCGGTATTTCCATCTTGCATAAAATACGTGACCACCTTATCGTCTAACTTCAACTGAAGCCGGTTAGCCAAATATTCCGATATCAGGATTTCACTGTTTAGGTTATCGCTATAATTGGGTAAACGACCTTCCGTTAGGAACTCATCAAAATACTGCCAATCGAAATCGTCTCCAACCCCTTTCACCACAATTCCTTCAAAGTCGGTTTCAGTACGGATAACCCCACTTTTTAACGCGGTAACCTGTACATGGGAAACCCCTTCAACACTATCGAAATTTGGATAAAAGTCTTGGTTTTTAGAAATCGGTTGTTGCGAATCGTTGGAATAATTGGTGTCGAAATTAGAGATAATGATATCGCCATTAAAGGCCGAAACCTTCTCGTGAATCTTTTGTTGCAATCCGACGCCAGTGGCAATACTGACCAACATCATAATAATGCCCAAAGCGATTGCAGTGATAGCGATTTTAATAATCGGAGCCGAAACACTACTTTTATAATCCTTGGACGCAATGATGCGTTTAGCTATGAAAAATTCCAGATTCACGTTTATGACAACTTTGCTCAAAAATACACTTTTCGCATTGCTATTACTGACATTTTCCTGTGGAAATCATCCGTCACAGGAAAGTGAAAAAACTATGGCCGATATTTCCAAAGATTCTATTGCCGCTGTTGAAAATGTCGATCAGCAGCAACCCATCCGAACTGGAGCCGACCAGGAAACCAGATATCTTCCACTGTTGAAAGGCAAGAAAATTGGTGTGGTAGGCAATCAAACCTCTATTGTTGAAGTAGACGGAACACGCATGCACTTAGTCGATCGACTTGTTTCAAAAGGAATTGACATAAAGAGCGTTTTTGCTCCAGAACACGGATTTAGAGGTACTGCCGATGCGGGTGAAGTAGTGAAGGATGGGGTAGATACCAAAACGGGAGTGCCGATTGTTTCCCTTTATGGAAGTAACAAAAAACCTTCCGCAGAACAGCTAAGCGATATCGAGGTGATGGTGTTCGATATCCAGGATGTGGGCGCGCGATTCTACACTTATATCTCCACACTTCATTATGTAATGGAAGCCTGTGCTGAAAACAATATTCCATTGTTGGTATTGGATCGGCCGAACCCTAATGGGCATTATATCGACGGCCCTATTTTGGAAATGAAACATAAAAGTTTTGTCGGTATGCATCCAGTGCCAGTGGTGCATGGAATGACTATAGGTGAATATGCCCAGATGATTAACGGAGAAGGTTGGTTGAAGAACAAAGTAAAATGTAACCTTACCGTCATTCCTGTTGAAAATTATAACAAGGAAATGCCGTATAGCTTGCCGGTGAAGCCTTCCCCTAACTTGCCGAACGATACGGCAATCAACTTATATCCCAGTCTTTGTTTCTTTGAGGGTACCATCGTAAGTGCAGGTCGGGGTACCAATATGCAGTTTCAAGTTTTTGGGGCTCCTTCCCTACCTGCGGAGTATTTTCCCTTCACCTTCACCCCACAATCGAATGAAGGTGCCAAGTATCCGAAGTTTAAAGGCGAACAGTGTAACGGAATAAATCTCCGCGTAACTGAAAGATTAGACAAATTGAATTTGGAATGGTTGATTGAAGCCTATGTCGGCTATGGCAAGAAGTCTAGTTTTTTCAACGATTTCTTTGTGAAATTGACAGGAACTGAAAAATTGCAACAGCAAATTGAAAAGGGTTATACCTATCCTGAAATTCGAAAGGAATGGTTGCGCGATTTGGAAGCGTATGATAAGATGCGGCAGCCGTATCTGCTTTATTGATTGGTCTTTGTTAGACCCGCAGGGTGCTTTAGACCCTGCGGGTCGTAGAAAGTTATTATTTTATTCGTTTTTTCATTTCCTCCACTATATTGAAAGCGGCTGGACAGATGGCCACATTCTTCATAGTGAGGTTTGAAATCTGCTGAAATTTCTTACGATCCGTATGCGGAAACTCCCGACATGCTTTGGGTCGCACTGGATAAATACTACAATAATTATCAGGTCCGAGAAAGGCACATGGAACTTCCTTCAAAATATAATCGTTTTCTTCATCGATGCGAAGGTAGGTGTCGATAAACTGACTAGGTTTCATTCTGAAGTGCTTCGCGATACGTTCAATATCCTTTTGGGTGAAGAGAGGTCCCGTAGTCTTACAACAATTGGCACATTCTAGACAATCGGTTCGTGAGAATTCGTCGGCATGTAATTCCTGCATAAGAGAATCGAGGTGCTTTGGAGGCTTTTTCTTCAGTTTTTTGAAGAATTGCTTGTTCTCCTTTGCCACGTCGGCTGCATGTTGGGGTAACTGACGAATTATTTCGTCCATATGAATAGTTTGAAGGTTTCCACAAAGGTAATGGAACAGGCTTTTATTGCTTCGGTGTGTAGCCTTTTTCAATAAGAGCGTCCATCGTATTGCGGTAAAGGTTGCTACTCCATTTCTCGGAAATTGCAGCGATATCGGCAGAAAGTGCTGTATGTGTCGACGATATCTTTTGGGCGACAGGTGTTTGGAAAAAATCTGAAATGGCTTCCTGCTGTTCTGTAGAAAGTTTATTTGGATCCTTTACCAATTGCTGACCGGCATCGGTTTGGTAAAACAACAACATCGAATGGGTTTCTTCCTCGGTAAAATGTTTCTCATAAACAGGAACAAGCAATTGTAACATAGCGCTAACCTGCGCCTCCTTTTCAACTTTCAACTCGCTCCAAACATTTTCTGGAATAGTATCCTCAAATTGCGAAGACAGCATAAGCAACAGATTATTATATGCTTCATTGTACTGACGTTGTGTGCCATTAACTTCAAAATAATCCATAAGCAGTTGTTGCGAAATCGTTTCTTGGGCATTCCCCGAATACCAAATCATCATAAAAAGCGTTAAAAACAAAACCTTTGTTTTCATTCTACAACTGTAACGGTTATGTTTGTTAAAAATACAAAAAATTGAATATGAACTCCTTTGCCCCTAAGATTGTACTTCTATTTAGCTTACTTTTCGCTCTAGTTTCTTGTAAAAAAGATGATAATGGTGCTTCCAACAATCCAAATGCCGAGAACAAAAAAGCGTTGGGGCGTTCTGCTGAGGATTTATTGAACGAAACTCCTTATTCTAATCTAATCGTTGAAATTGCCCATACACCAGCTACACGTCCTACCGAGCAGACACTGTCTTCACTAGAGCAGTTTTTAGAAGGTCGGTTAAAAAAGCCTGGCGGCGTCAGTATTGTAGAAACCAATATAGGGTTTCCAACAGGAAGTCCGTATACCACTGACGAGATTCGTGATATAGAGGATGCTAATAGAACTCAGTTCACCGAGGATGAGACAATAGCGGTTTTTGTTTTATTCATTAATGGCCAGTCGAACAACGACACCGATACGTCCGTAACACTCGGAACAGCTTATCGAAATACTTCAATTGTTATATATGAGGAAACGCTACAGACGTTAATTGCTACGAATCCTGGCGCGGAATTAAGTACGCTGGAAAGTACCACCACACAGCACGAATTCGGACATCTTCTAGGATTGGTAAATATTTTGGATGATGATATTCACACCGATCATGAGGATGCTACTAACGGTCGCCATTGTGTGGTTGAAGACTGCTTGATGTATTTTGAGGCCAATAACATACAGCGAAGCGTCCTACAACGGTTTCTTCAAACCAGAAGCAATGTGCCCCAGCTTGACCCATTGTGTATCGAAGACCTTCAGGCGAAAGGTGGATTATAATCTAATGACGCGTTTCCGTTTCTGTTGAAGTGTCAGCTTCTACGTGAGCACCGAAAACTTTTTCACCGTTTATAAAAGTTGCTACCACTTTAATTTTCGGAATACTATCCTCTGGAACTTCCATAATGTTACGATCTAGTACGGTGAAGTCGGCAAACTTTCCTTTCTCTAGGCTTCCTTTTTCCGATTCCTCGAAATTTGAATAGGCGGCCCATTGCGTCATACCACGAAGCGCATCCTTTCTACTAAGGGCATCTTTCTTTTGAAACCCGGCTTCAGGATAGTGCTTTAGGTCCTTACGAGCCACTGCAGCATAGAATGTATACATCGGATTCACCTCTTCCACCGGAAAATCGGTTCCCAACACAACTATTCCAGCATTGTCCAGTAAGGTTTGATATGCATATGCTCCTTTAATTCGGTCTTCACCTACCCTATCCTCTGCCCAATACATATCGCTGGTAGCGTGGGTAGGTTGTACCGAAGGAATAATGTTTTTTGAAAAATGATCGAAATCGCCGTTGCTTACAATCTGTGCGTGTTCAATTTTCCAACGAGCATTTTCTTGTCCTTTTAGTGCTTGTTCATAAGCTCGAATTACAGCGATATTCGCAGAATCTCCAATAGCATGCGTGTTCATCTGGAAACCTGCTGTGGCGATGCGCCTAGCGAGCATTTCCAAGCTATCTGCCTCTGTTACCATAGCACCGAAATGCCCTTCTTTATCGCTGTAGGGTTGGCGCATCGCCGCACCACGTGACCCTAACGCACCATCGGCATACACTTTCACGGAACGGACATTCAGTCGATCGGTTTTGAATGGACCTTCACTTAAGTAATAGTCTAAATTATCTTTCGAATTACTGACCATGGCATAGATGCGCATTTTCAGATCGCCCGATTGCTGTAAACTGTCGATCAACTCGATTACGTCTCGATTTAAACCTGCATCGTTGATGGTAGTAAGGCCGTTTTTCAGACAGATTTCCTGAGCATCCATCAAAGCCTGAATGTTGAACTCGCGTGTTGGTTTTGGAAAAGAATCTTCAACCAAAAGCATCGGGTTATCGATAAGAATTCCGGTTAGATCGCCGTCGATTTTTTCAATTTCACCACCCCCTACTTCTGTTTCGGTTGTAATTCCGGCAATTTCCAAGGCCTTGTTATTCGCAACCATCGCATGCCCATCGATTCGTGTTAACGCTACAGGCGTATCAGGAAATAAGGAATCCAATTCTTTCTTTGTGGGGAACTCCTTCACTTCCCAATCGTTCTGGTCCCAACCACGACCAATAATATAGTCCATCTGTTTCTCCTGCTGAAACGCCTGTACTCTTTCCAGAACTTCGTCATAGCTTTGTGTTCCGACAAGGTTTACTTGCTGAAGTACGGTTCCCAAGCCATAGAAATGGGCGTGACCATCATACAGACCGGGTACAATCGTTTGTCCTTTGGCATCATAGGTTTCTGCTATGGAATATTTCAGCTCTAGTTCGGGTTTTAAACCGAGTTCCAATATCTTACCATCTTTCACTACAAAGGCGGATGCTTCAGAAAAAGAATCATCTACGGTATAAATCGTTGCATTTTTCACCAATAAGTCGGCAGGTACTTTTTCGGGAGCACAGCTAAGCATTAAAATAAGTGCACCAAAGAAGAAAAGATTTTTCATGGTTGGAAATTTTTCAGCAAAAATAGGGAAAGCGTCGGTATTCTAGTGTTCTTCCGTAGCATTCTTCCAAAGGGAATAAATTCTAGCCACAGCATTTTCAAATTGAGGCAAACTAACATTTCGATTTTCGCGTATCACTTCCCTCCCATCGAAAAGCACCAATATAGTCGGCGCTGAAAACACCATATGCCTGGCGGCTATTTCAGGCGTTTCGGAAACTTTCACCTCGAGTGGTACCATATCCGGAAATTGATTTTTAACCAAATCAGAAACTTTTTGTCGAAGAATCTGACACACTCCGCAGGTATTGGAAGAAAAATAAAGCAGTATAGGTTGATGCGATTGAATGGATTGTTCAACCGATTCATAATCCGTAATAACCTTCATGATTACCAATCGAATTTATAAGTAGCACCTAGCAAGCCTTGAATGCCTTGCACTGGAAAGTTATCCCATTTCTCATAATTATCATTGAGCAGGTTGCTTCCTTTGACGAAAATGTTCAATCGTTCGGTAATTCTATATCCTAGGTGAATATTAGCATCTAAATAGGCATCCAATGTTCGTTCTTCTGGTTGAATACTTGACTCTGGACTAATCGCAAAACGAATGCTTTCACGTTCTCCTACGAAAAACAAGGAGGCTCCTCCATATAACTTTTCGGTAATCTCAAAATTCGAATACAAGGATGCTTTCAACATAGGTAAATTGTAGGCCTCGTCGAGTGACTCGGTGTCGTAGCTAAAAAATTCACCCGTAATTCCCAGCGAGAAATTTTCATTAGGTTCCACCTTCAACTCTCCAAAAATGGACAAGGTATTCATGTCGTCGTATACTATTCCAAAAGAATTTCCATAGCGATAGCCTTCATCAAGATTTGTCCCCACAGCAGGAACCTGACTGTAGAAAAATGGGCTGTTTTCATCTTTTCCATAGCTTGCACGAAGATTGTAGCCAACCGAACTGCTCAGTTTCCCTTTGATTCCCGCAAAACCTTCATATAAATTGCTTGTGGGCGCAATCCCTTGGGTTGGTGATATAAACGGATTTGTTTCCTTGAATTGATAATAGGTATTCTGCTCCAAACCGCCTTCGGCACCACCATAGGCAATCAACAGTTCATCGACGAGTCGATAGGAGGCCTGAATCTGTGGGTAGATATAAAAGTCGGACGCGCTATTCTCCAAATCCAAGCCGGCTACTAAAGTTGCTCCTATGGATAGTGAAAGATCTTCATCGGCATACTCCAATGCAGGCGTTACCCCAGCCAACAATGTATTATAAGCTATTCCCTGGTCCGAAAAATAGGATTTTTCAAAACTTCCCGTAAGATAATCAACATCGCCTTTCACCGATATAGCAAAATCGGTTAATGGAAATCTAAATTCTGGTTGTGCGGTGATATTAAATTCCGAACTTGAAAAGGCATCGCCTGTATACCGCAACTTGGCAGAAACCTTCTCAAAAAAGGAATCATCTACCAATATGCTACCTCCAAGATAGCCTCCGTAATACGACTGTTGTGGGTCTATTGTATTGATAAAATCAGGATCTGGAATAAAGGTTGGATCAATATTATAATAACCATACCAATTATAAATCTCATGTTCGATTCCCCCTTCAAGATGATAGGAAGTATACCGCTGACGGCTAGTATAATGACCGTCAAGTTGGGTATCGTAGAACTTGTTTTCCAATAATACGCCATCGATATCCCCTTGCGATGAATTATGTCGAAAATAAAATCCCGCATTATCGGTTCTGCTAATTTCAAAATTGCTGTAGAGCTCAGCCAAAATACTGGTATAGCTTCCAAAACCTAAGGTTGCGTAGTTGTCATAAACAGTAACCGGTTTTGCCTTTTCTACCGTTTCGGCCTTTCCTTTTGCTGGCGTGAAGGTTGACGCTACCGGAACCGAAAAAATTTGATACTCCACTTCCTTTTTCTGCGTCACTACCGAATCGTTGAGCACTGGTGTTTCCTTTACCTTGAAAGCATCGCTGATCGTTGGAGTATACGGCTTCACGATATTGACAACCTCGGTTCCAAGATCGTTTTCTTCCTCTCCTTCTTCTTGGGCCATCAACGTTCCGGATCCAAGAAAAAGAAACGTTATGGTTACGAGTGAAAAATGAAAATAGCTGCGATTCGCTAGCTTCTGATATAACTTATGCATTGAATTCATGAATTCGAACATAGAATGAATTTGATTTTTTTGAGTGATGAATTAGTTGCCTTCGGTTTCTACCGAAGCATTGGTCTTGGCTTCCGTTGCTTTAATGGCTGTCAGTTCTGTTTGTGCTTCTTCCACGATATCAGGGAAATCGGTGAAATTATTGATCACATTTTCCAAAATATAGGTCGCCTGATAAGCATCATCCAAAGCATAGAAATTCTTCGCCATCAAGACCAAGCCCATAGCGCCAAATCGCTTATAGCCCGAATAATCTTTTGCCAATAACTGCACGGCTTCATTTGAAGCTTTATAGTTTCCATTTTGATGTTTGAAGTATGCATCATAATACAAAGCCTCGGCTGCTAACTTTCCGGTCGCCATCTTTCGCACCTCAGCATACGCCTTTTCAGCCTTCACCTCGTCGCCTGTCTGCATGGCGGCTCGAGCGATAATAATTTGCGCATCGCTTTTAATGGAAGTATCAACTTTTGGATTGTTCAATACTTTTTCAGCATAGGTAACCGCCTCTCCATATTGTTTCAATTCGTAATGCGCTTTCATACTGTTCGTCTGCGCAAAGATGATATTCTGTGGAAAATCTGCCTCGGCTTCCAAACGTTTCAAGTTCGTCAGTGCTTTCTGGTAATTATCTTCGGCAAGATATACCTCCGAAATTCGCGCCAACGCTTGCTCGGTAAATTCGCTTCGCTCTTTATTCACCACAAATTCATAGTGCGGTGCTGCTTTCTGCCAAGAATTGTTGGCGAAGTACAACTGACCTAAATAGAAATGGGCCTCCAAAGCATGCTTGCCATTCGGGAAATCGTTCAAATAGTCTTCAAAGCGACGGATCGCCACTTCCGATTTATTCTCCAAATAGGGTTGTTCGGCTGCTTGATAGGTAGCATCGTCTAATTCAGCGTTCTGTACCTCCACGAAATCCAAGCGGCTTACCCATTCGGCATACTCGTTTACACGCCCTTGATCGATGTAAATCAACTTCGCCGACGACACCGCTTGCATGGCTTCAGGTGTTGCGGGATATTCGTTTGCCACGCGTTTGAAGAGCGTCAAGGCTTCATTACTATTACCCGTATTATCCAAGATCAACGCCTTTTTCATCAACGTCTTCGCCGTATAACTGCTGTTTGGCATATCGCGGATAAGTCGGTCGTAGGTTTTCAACGCATCGGCATTTCTGTCCTGGGCTACGTAGGTATTTCCCAGTTCATACAAAGCATCATCCTTATATACCGAATTCGGAAAATCGGAAACAAAAGACTGCAGGCCTTCGATTTTCTGATCTACACGATCCACAAAACCATAGCTGATGGCTTTTTGAAAACTTGCATAGTCTTTATCGGGGGTATTTTTTGAAATGGCCTCGTTATAGTTTTCCATCGCTGGCCAATACTGGCTGGTGACGAAATAGCTATCGCCCAACCGAAGATAGGCATCGGTGGTTCGGGCGCCATCGGACGAATTGGACTGGAGGAAACCTTTGAAGTTTTCGATAGCGCCGGCATATTCCTTCAACTTAAATTGGTTGTACGCCAAATTGTATTGATAATTTTTCCATTCAGGCGTTCGTGAAGCCTCTGGTAACTGACGAAATTGCTTGTAGCCAATCAATGCTTCTTCAAAATTAGAGGCCTGGTAGTCACTTTCCGCTTTCCAGAAGGTTGCACGAGCTGTGTAATAGGCATCGCGAGGTTCTTTTAAACTTTTGTTGAAAAGTGAAACCGCTTCACTGTAGTTACCTTCATTATACAATTCCAACCCTCTGAAAAAGGTCACTTTCTGATACGCCAACTTGTTTTCAAAACGTCGGTTGTTTTCCAACAGCTCGATGGCGGCTTCATAGTTTTTAGAGGTGATATAAGAATCGATTAATAAATCCTGTAATGCTTCATTGTTTTTATTATCAGGATAAGTTTCGATAAAAGAAAGTAGTACACTGGGCACGCTTTCATAGCTATTTCCGATTTCATAGCTCAATTTCGCATAATTTAAAAAGGCATCTTCCCGTATTTCCGCAGAGAAATCCATTTCCGAAGCATTCTTAAACGCGTTTAAGGCTTGCTGCTTCTGACCCAATTCGAGGTAGCTTTCGGCTAGATGGTAATACGCATTTTGGGCAACGGCATTTTTTCCATCGATAATTTTGTTGAATTCATTAATGGCTTGCTGATAGTCTCCTTGCTTGTAATAAGCATATCCTAATTGATAATAATCGGTGTTGTTCCACTTCCCTCTTCTTCCCTTATATCCCTTTAAGTATGGAATCGCTTCTGCATATTGTTCGAGGTTGAAATAGCTCTCCCCTATAATCTTTGAAAGCTCGCTCCGCTCCTGCGGATTGCTTTGGTCGTATTGCGCCAAGCCCAAGTCGATCGCCTTTTGAAAGTTTCCCAACTTAAAATTCATATCGGCCTGATAATAGGAAAGATCCTCGGCATAGCGCTCATCGCCCTGTATCGCCTCAAATTGTTGGTTTGCCTCTTGGTAGTCGTCACCTTCATACGCCATATAGCCTAAATAATACTTGGCTTGTGACCCATATTTTTCAGAATTACTAACTCTGTTGAAGTATTTTTTGGCTTCGGAATAGCGATTACTCTTAAAATAAGCATACCCATTGTTGAAGTAGAAGCGCTCGCGTTCACTCCTAGGCAAATTTCCCTCATCTACCTTATCGTACCATTTTCGCGCATAGGCATATTTTCCATTTTCGAAATAATAGTTCGCTACATTAATATAGGCATCGTTACGCTTGATACTCGTAGGATATTCTTCAACAAACTCCTCCATCAACTGATCAGCATCCTGTTGATTCAGTCGAACGGCACAATTGGCGATGTAGTAAGCACAATCGCCAGCGATGCTTTCTTGGTCGGTGGATTGCTTCACCTTTGAAAAAAGGCTCTGGGCGGCTAAGTATTGATTGTTGGTATAAAGCTCCAAGGCTTTGCGATAATCGACCAATTCGTGAGTGTCGACTGCTGTACGTTGGGCAAAGGAAAAAGTGGATATAAAAAGTGAGATTAGAATCACTGCGAGGTTGTGACGCATACGTAGGGGTTTTGAAAAACAAAAGTAATAGTTTGTCTCAGTTTTGAAAACGGAAAAAAGTCTCGATAAGTATGTTTTAAGAAAGGTTTAATACGCTCTTGAAAATTTCGAGTACCTTTAAAATTGAAAAATAATTTATGCTATTCATCATGAAATACCTTATTATACTTACGATCAGCTTTTTAACTTGTAGCGTTTCGGCACAACGGAATCCGTTTAAAAATCTTTCCGAACGCGATGGCAAAATCGGTATTGGTACCGAACGTCCAGATGAACTGCTTACCGTGAAAGGAAAAATCCATACCCAAGAAGTGTTGGTCGATCTCGAGGGTGCGGTGGCACCCGATTATGTGTTTCATACGTATTTTGGTGAAAGTGACACGGAATTCTTGAATTACAGGATGCTAACCTTAGGTGAATTGAAAGCCTATATCGAAAAATACTATCATTTGCCGAAGGTTCCTTCTGCTGAAACGATGAAAAAAGAGGGAATGTCGCTGAAGGAAATGAATCTTTTGTTATTGGAGAAAGTTGAGGAATTAACGCTGTATACCCTAGAACAACAGGAACAGATTGAAGCCTTGCAAGAAAAACTTTCCAAACTAGAAGAATAACAATATTTTTGATGCGTTAACCCAATTGGACAACCCAAACTCTAGTTACCCACTATGTCGAAACCTGTTTTATTTTTAAAGGATGCCTCTATTTTTCAACGTGACAATCTGGTGCTCTCCGATGTCACCGTCTCGGTTGATGAAGGCGAATTCGTCTACCTAATCGGTAAGACCGGAACAGGAAAAAGTAGTTTTATGAAAACGCTGTATGGCGATCTTCCGCTTCAGAAGGGTGAAGGTGAAATCGTTGGCTTCGATTTGGCGAGTTTAAAAGAAAAGGATATTCCCTTCCTCCGACGAAAATTGGGCGTGGTTTTTCAGGATTTTCAATTGTTGAATGACCGTACCGTACAGGATAATTTGAAATTCGTCCTCACCGCAACCGGTTGGAAGGACAAAAAGGAAATGGAATCCAAAATTGAAGAAGTTTTAGGAAAAGTAGGCATGAAAACCAAAGCCTTCAAATACCCCTATCAGCTTTCAGGAGGAGAACAACAACGGGTTGCCATTGCGCGGGCACTTTTAAACGATCCTGAATTGATTCTAGCCGATGAGCCTACTGGAAATCTCGATCCACAGACCAGTGTGGAGGTAATGGAGGTACTTCAGGAAATCAACAAAAATGGAAATACCATTTTAATGGCTACGCACGATTATGCACTTCTTCTAAAATATCCATCCAAGACCTTAAAATGTGATGAAAATCAGATTTTTGAAGTGGTTCAGAAGACAGTTTAGACGCGATAGGCGGTAAGCTTTATGCTTTATGCATCAAGGTGTTAGGTGTTTGGAACTGAAAAACAATAATACACTTTCTTCTATCGACAAAAGACAGTAGACTACCGGCTACCGACCATCGACTAATATTGACGCATCCCGCAACTGCAACTCGCATTCCGGGGCAAGGCTTGGATCAATTTTTAAGGAAATATTTCCCGCTTTACCAGGCTTTAAAACGGTATTAGGTCCGAGTACAATTCTTTCCTTGGTCGTAAGATTCAGGGTACTACTTCCAGTAAATTTTTGGTTTTCAATTCTCACTTCTTCAGAATAGGTGGTCAGTTTAAAGTCCCAACGACTAAAGTCTTGATCCGATATCGTGACGGTTTCACCTTCCTGTACCATTTGAAAGACCATTTCAACCGCATCGCCTGTTTGTAGAATCCCGGCGCCATAATTCCCTTTATACTTACTATTGTCGCCAATAGCATCGATGTTCATCGAAGTAAGTTTCAATATCGATTCTATTTCATTGATAGGAAGACAAGGATATAATGAAAGCATCAGCCCTACGGTTCCCGTCACCAAAGGTGCTGCCGGAGAAGTAGATTCCATTACATATTCAATTTCGCCAGAAGTAATATATTTTCCCATGGCCAACTGTCCAGGTACTGGAGCCAATAAATCTACCGCTTCATTTAAAGTGGTGAGCGAAGCTCCGTAGCTATATGGTTCACTAAAAGTCGACTTATTTTTAAATCCGACCGTTCGACCTATGAAGCCTCGAATATTTTCACCGTACGGATTGCCGCTTTCTTCATATTTAATATTATCGGTTACTTCTGGAAATTTATAACTTACAGATGCTACAGATATAACATTTTCATACGATGCCGGGTAGTACAGCTTCTCGCCCTTCGTTTTATTCCAATCCCTATTTCCAGAAGCAGCTATAATTAAAGTCCCACCTCGGTACATGGAATCGATAGCCTTTTGTCCCGATTCGTAATAGGTGCTCCCGACCCAGCTACAGTTAATTACGGGTACGCCGAGTTCCGAAAGCTCCAGTAATTGTTCAAAATCTTTAAATCTACCGTAGGAGGTAGAATAGATGGAACAATCGTAACAAACCCCAGCGGTTCTATATCCATTATTTCCTTGTGCAGCTGCAATTCCAGCAGTTCCAGAACCGTGCGAGCCAGAGGGGATGGTGGGCGCAATAATCCTAACTTTATCCCTAAACTCAATACTACTAGTATCTATTTCTGCATCGGCAATTCCTAATATGGTGGCTCTAGAACCTGTTGTATAATACCAAGCTTTGGGAAGTCCAAGAAAGTCATAGTAATCCATTAACACATCGTCGCTTTCATTCCTGCCAACTGTACTGGTTAGGCCATAATCGTTCGGTTCAAAGATTTTCTGATCTTCTTCAGCTACACGTTCTCCCGAAATAAAAATATGGGAGGCATTTTCTAGGATATCCTCTAGAAATTCCTTCTTATCGGCAATTACAAAAAATAACCTGCCATATTCCTTAGGCGTAGCATTTCGATACGTTTTTTTAAACACCTTCAAACGATAGTTGGCTAACACAGCCTTCAGTTTTACATCCATTCCATTATATTGAAGAATGTCTTTCGTCGGTTCAAAATGTGGATTGAAAATTGAATCCTTGGCTTTTAAGTAAAACCAATATTCCTTTTCCTGCGCAAGTGTTGAAAAACTCGTCAGGATTAGACATACAATAAGGATGGTTGATAAATTGTACCGAAATGGATGCATCATGCAATTATACTATCTTTACATTCACTGAAGATACCAAAACTCTTTCAAAAGTACTACTGCTGTATAAACTGACACATGCTTTCAATCCTCATTCCAACCTATAATTATGATGTTGTGCCTCTAGTGAAGCGGCTTCAGGAAGAGGTTCAGGCTATGAAAAAAAAGTATGAGATAATCGTTTGCGACGATGCCTCACCTTCTCTACCCTTTAAGATGAATGTGTTCGATTCGTTTTCCGAGGTAAGTTTTCTTCAGAATAAAACTAACTTGGGAAGAACAGCCACACGCCAGAAGCTAGCGGAACAAGCATCATATGACAATCTTTTATTTCTGGATGCCGATGTATTTCCGAAATATTCTAACTTTTTAGACCGTTTTCATTTAGATGAAGAAAAATGGGATGTACAATTTGGGGGTATTGCCTACGAGGAAACCCCTCCTCAGAAAGAAAAACTATTACGCTGGAAATACGGAAGAGCGCGTGAAGAGGTTTCTATGTCGAAACGTCTACAGAATCCCTATTTCTCAATTAATTCTGGTTGTATCCTGATGAGAAAGGAACTATTTTTCAACCTGAACGAAAAAATGAAAGAGAATCGCTACGGATTGGATATCTATTTCAAGCAATTGCTAAAACAGACCGAAGCTACTGTACTTCATATCGATAACCCCGTGTACCACTTGGGATTGGAGTCATCCGAAGCTTTTCTGAAAAAATCATTGGAAGCAGTAGCAACTACGGTTTCACTCGAAAAAGAAGGCAAACTTACAGAAGCCACTAGGCCGATGCAGAATGCCTATAAAAAAATAAGCCGTTTTGGCTTAGCGGGACTCTTTCAAAAAACAATTGACCTTTTTCGCAATCCGATGAAACGTAACTTTCTCTCTAGTCGTCCGAATCTTTTTTGGTTCGATCTCTATCGATTAGCCTATTATTGTAAACTTAAAAGAGGTCGTTAATGCCAAGGTTTTCTATCATTATTCCGGTTTATAATAAAGCTGCTCATATTGCAGACTGTCTTCGCTCCGCGCTGCAACAAAGTTTTCCTGATTTTGAAATCCTTATTCTGAATGATGGCGCTACCGATTCCAGTGAAGCGGAGATTAAAAAGTTTTCCGATACGCGTATCCGTTATTTTTCTGAAGAAAACCGAGGGGTAAGTGCTGCCCGTAATTATTTGGTTGAAAAAGCTGCTGCACCCTACATCGCTTTTTTAGATGCCGACGATATATGGAATCCAAATCATTTAGAAGTACTACAAGAGCTACTGTTGAAGTTTCCCAATACGAAGTGGATGGCAACCGCCTATGAAAAGCAACACTCTACGTCAAGTATTTCAACCATGAACTCACCTATTCTTGAAAAAGGCTCGGAATGGGCTGGGCAAGTAGATGATTTCTTTCAATATAGTCGTATCGATGCTCTTGCATGGACTTCAGCAGTTGCCTTGAAAAAAGATTTTTTTGAAACGCTAGGCGGATTCAATACGGAAGTTACCCATGGCGAGGATACAGATTTATGGATTCGTGCTGCATTGCAGGCACCACTCACCTTTTCAAACCAGGTTACCGCTATTCATGTACTTCATAGTACGAATCGATCGGCTGCCATAACCGCTAGTCAACGAAAATTTCCCGATCTAGATGTCTATAAAAGCGCTGCAGAAAAAAACAACTATTTAGCACAGTACTTAAGCCTTAATCATTATGCCATAGCGCTTCATTATAAAATGGAGGGAAACTCGGAAAGATTTCAACTGTATCGTCAGAAAATCGACGATAAGCATTTAACGGCAAAGCAACGTTCCCTATTAACGAAACCACGTTCAATACTACTCGGACTTCAAAAAGTGAAAGCGCTACTTCAACGAATGGGCATACCGGTTAGCACTTATACTTAGGCGAGAAATTTTTTAATCTTGTCGATGATAGGTTTGTTTACCGTAACATCTTCATTTTCATTATCGGAGGAATATTCCAACAACAAGTGTTCGAATCCTAAGGCGGCTGTTATTTGCGCAAAGTAAAACGGATCGCGAGCGTTTCGCTCTTCAGGATACAATTCGACTAAGCTTAGTTTTCTGCCGTAAATGACATTCGTAATCCCAGCACCATGAATGGCTAGCACCCGTTTTGCAGTAGCGAAAAGTCTAACTTGTGCTTCATACGACAATTCCTCCAAGCACACCGCCTCGAACGCTAGGGGTTGTAATGCTCTCAATACCTCATCTTCATTTAAAATTCGTCTTGAAATGGCATTCTTTCTGGAAATGAGAATATTTTGAATAGCACCTTCTCCATTACCCATTTGTTTCAACTTCAAATGTGCTTGTGCATTTAACTTGCGAATCATCTCCGGATAATACACATTAGCCATCGTAGTCTGTTCGCCACGAATATGCGGGAAGGAAACGACTAGTGTTTTGAGTGGTTTCAGGACACTTAAAATGTTTTTTTCTATGATTCGATCCTCCGAAATTCCGAATAAAAACTGAAGTGACTCCTTCATAAAAGCAGCTCCATCTTTTTTCAATACTACGAAATAGTCTTTAAAAAAGGACTGTTCGTAAACCAAAAGAGCTCTAGTTAAGCTTTCTAATGTCCAGTGATAATAGTTATTGTCGAGCCTATTCAATAATGGAAGTACCTTGCCTACATTTTTTGTGGGCAACCATTTTCGACCTACAATCAAATGATTGCTATGGAGTTCGTTTAAATATTCCTGTTGAAAGATGGTACTTTCCAAGAGCACATTGCCTTCACTTGAAACGACGATGCCCTTACTGACGATCGACGCCTTTTCAAATTCGCAATAGAAGAGTGAAGCGCTCTTCAGCCCTTCAAATTTTTGCCAATAGGGTGTTTTTGAAATATGGTAGTTCGAGAAGTCGATATGAATCGGAAATGGCTCATGAAGCAACACACATTCAGGACAATTTTTATCACGTAAATGTACTGTTGAAACATTCTTTTCAAACAAAGAACTTAGCGATTTATTTACCTTAAGAACAGCTTTCAGCTTTTTAAAGAATCCTTCCATCCTTATCGATCCTTCGAAATCCAATTCCTAAAATCATCGTAGTTTCGGATATAATCGTTTTCATCGAATTCACCGGAAGAAACCACTACGCAAATAGCACCTGAGGAAAAATTTTCGAGTTCTCGCCAAACGCTAGTACCAATAAGCAAGCCTTTGTTTGGTTTATTAAGGGTTACGGTTTCCTTTCGCTTTCCATCCTGAAGGATAACATCAAAACTGCCGCTAATCGCTATCAGAAACTCCAGTTGTTCTTTATGGGCGTGCCCTCCACGACTGCCATCGCTAGGAACATCGTACAGATAATACACGCGTTTCATATCATAGGGAAGCACGTCTTTTTCAATCACCGACAGATTTCCACGTCCTTCGGGATCGATAATCTTTGGAATGTCGATCATTCGACTTCCCCTTACTAATTCGTTATTATTTCCTGTATCAATTGATCCCATAGCTTGGAAATGTGTTCTTGTTGTAAATGTTCAATACTTTTCTTTGCGTACGACGCACATTCCTTTCGGAATGCTTCATCTGTGGCCATTCGATTCATGGCACTTGTTAATGCTTTTTCATCATGATTGGGTACCAACAATCCATTCTTTTCGTATTGAATAATTTCATTTGGACCGCTATCGCAGTCGACTGAAACTACCGGTGTACCCGTCGATAATGCTTCAATCAAGACTCTTGGGAAGCCTTCATACCGACTCGTTAATGTTAAATATAAGGCATTTTCAAGGTATTGACCTACCTCCGGTGTAAAAGGAAGCATTGAAACATGGTCTTGCAATCCCATCTTTTTTATTTGTTTTTGCAGCCATTCAGAATCGGGTCCCTCGCCTACAATCTTTAAACGAATGTTTGCTTCTGGCAATGCTGATGCTTTATACGAAGCCAATAAAAGGGAAAAGTTTTTTACGCCTTCTTCAATGCGACCAAGAAATAAAATATAGCGCTCTTTAGAATCGTGGTTTGAATCGGTCACGGCTAATTCTTCCATCGGATTATAAATCGAAATGGCCTTGCTTGTAGCAAAACGACTATTTACCTTAGCTGCTATTGCTTTAGAAACGCCAACTATTGCCGAAGCTCGCTGCACCATTTTAGTAGCTACACGATTATTCTGAGGAAAATATTGGTCTAGGTTAAAACTTCTAACCACATATACTAACTTTTGGTTTCGATACGGCCATTTCAGGTAAAGCCATTCCTTCATCCCTTGAACACGGGTTCTGTTATCGATGATGACGTCAAATTTTTCTTTCTTAATAATTCGCCGTATTTCAGCAAAACGCTGCCAACGCTTCAAGACAGAATCGCCCTGCTTTTTATTTCTACCAAGGTTGTAAAGTGTTCCGGCATATTCGTAAGCTACCCAATCGTTCAGAATAATCAGACTTACATCATATCCTTTCGTCACCAATATTTTCGACAACAAAGCCGTTGAGCGTTCTGCCCCACCTCGCCCGAGGGAGATTGCCACTAGGCAAACCTTAATTTTTCTACCATGAAGGGTGTCGGGCATAAATAATCGTACTTTTGAGGGCAAGTACGAGCAAATATAACGCATTTATGAAGATACTACTCGTCGGTGAATACAGTCGATTACATAATTCGTTAAAGGAAGGGCTTCAGGCGCTCGGCCACGAAGTGGTATTGATTGGCAGTGGTGATTATTTTAAAAATTATCCGGTAGACATCAAGCTTGAGCGCTCGCATACTTCTGGAATATCGAAAAAGTGGAAAGTGCTATTGTATCGGCTATTTGGAGTCGATATTGCCGCTTCTTCCCTTCGGAAACAGTTCTTCGCTCATGCTGAAAAACTAAAAGGGTTCGACGTAGTACAGTTGATAAATGAAAGTCCGTTGGGCACCGATCCGAAGGTCGAAACCGAAGTGATTTCTTTTCTTCATAAGCATAATAAAAAGTTGTTCCTGCTTTCATGTGGCGCCGACTACATCAGTATTAAATACGCCTATGAAAAAAAGCTGCGGTATTCCATTCTTACACCTTATTTCGAAAATCGGGGTGAGGCTAAAGACTATACTCCCTTGTTGAAGTATTTAGAACCCCGTTTTGAGAAGTTGCATGAATTTGTATATAATCGGTCCGAAGGCGTTTTGGCTTCAGACATAGACTATCATGTTCCGCTGCAAGGACATCCCAAATATTTAGGACTACATCCCAATCCCGTGAACATTGAAAAACTCCCCTACATTCCACTGGATGTTTCTGGAAAAATAATCGTGTTTCATGGTATCAACCGAAGCAATTACTTTAAAAAGGGAAGTCATTATTTTGAAGAAGCCCTCGAAATGATTTCTCAAAAGTATCCAGAAAAAGTACACATTATGGTGGTTGAAAATCTTCCATATTCCGAATATATTGAGAAATACAATCAAGCTCATATCGTTTTAGACCAAGTGCTGGGAATGGATCAAGGATATAATGCCTTAGAAGCCATGGCAAAGGGAAAGGTGGTCTTTACGGGTGCCGAAAAAGAGTTTGAAGACTATTATAGCCTAACGGAAGAAGTAGCCATAAATGCGCTTCCTGATGCTGAAGCTATTTTCAAGGAATTGGAACACCTACTTCTAAATCCTGAACGTATTGTGAAAATCTCCAAAAATGCGCGAGCATTTGTTGAAAAGGAGCATGATTATAGAAAAATTGCCCAGCAATATATCGACACCTGGAAAGGTACATCGAAAATCGATTAAATTGTATACTTTAGCGTTAAGTTGAACATCCCAACAAATAAAAATCCTCAACAAATTGAATACTTCCATCATTTCAGAAAAAGCAACCATTGGAAAAAATGTTGAAATTGGCGCCTTTTGCATCATTGAAGACGATGTCGTAATTGGTGACGGAACCGTTATCAAAAACTATGTAGAGCTACGAAAGGGAACCATTGTCGGTAAGAATTGCTATATCGATTCGCGCGTTTCTTCCTCTGGAAACTGTACGATTGGTAATCATGTTACGGTCCGTTATGATAGTATTTTGGCTCGGGGAATTAAAATAGGCGATCACACCTATATCTGTCCGAAGATGATGAGCAACAACCTAAACACCGAACACGAACAGATAGGTGGTGCCCAAATCGGCAAACATGTTTTTATCGGTACCAACTGCGTGTTGCAGCACGGAATTTCAATAGGCGATAACAGTGTTTTGGGTTCTCTATCGTTTGTAAATAAAGATATTCCCGCCAATGAAACCTGGTTCGGAAATCCTGCCAAATTTTATAAGAAACAGTAAAAACTACCAGTTGATTTTTTTATTCTGAATGAGTTTCGGCTTTTCGCTTTCCCAATCGCGACAAAAATTATCCTTTATTTTCTTAGCCGGAATGCCACCAAGAAGAATTTCGGAGCCTAGCGGTGTATAATCGGTATTGCATAGCGAATGTGAAGCGATGACGATATTATCGGAGGTCTTGGTATTCATCATAATCGTCACTTTATTGGAAACAGCATTATAGGCTCCCAATTCAATTCTTCCGGAAATAGGATACTTTTGTTTTGTTTCACTATTAATAAACGGATGTGAATTGGTATCCACCACCTGTGAATCGTAGCCGATGCCCGTCCATGCCCCTAACACTATATGTTGGGTACACATTACCTTCACATTAGAGCCCAAGGTAGCCATATGGCCCATCTCGAATTCAGCTCCTTGATCAATTTTGACACATACATCCTTCCCCCAGGTTGCTTTTCCTTTAAAATGAAGCGTTCCCCTTAAAAACAATTCGGCCGTTCCTTTCGACGTGGAAGGAAACTCGAAGGTTTGTCCGATACCAATCATCGCCGTTTCAACAGGTCCGTCAAGAATGACCGTTCCGTCTAGGCTTGAGAACCGAATCTTTCCGAAAATAAAAACAGGCAGCTTTCGGGCGATGGAGAACGGAAATACCTTTAGGTTGAAGCGCCAGGTAGCCCACCAATTCACCGCAAACAATAATTTAAGTTTCTTCTTCAACCTATTTTTTCTTTCGTTTTAAAATGGTTTGTATCAACTCCCGTATTCCCACTTTCTTATCTAATTGATAAAGTGAAAATACAATCGAAATTAGTACAACTATACTAAGCCCAACATATCGGTAAAGTACATTTTCCACAAATGTTAGCGAAAAAGCAATACCACATAATAACAGCCCGGCGATAAAGATAGCATAGAATTCCGATTTAAGCCGAAAGCCATACAGTGAGTTGGTTAAAACCCAAATCGCTACAAAGTGAATGATAAAATACAGAAAATAGCTAATCCCCAAACCTTCCAACCCCCAATAAGAATAGCCCGCAACGTTCATAGCTACTAACACTATATTAAACACAATCGCGGTGGTGATAAAAACCTTAGAGTCGCCTTTAGCAATAATGATGTACCCCATGGAGAAGGAAACCGCCTTAAACATCATTCCTAATATCCCCCATGCTACGAATTGTACCGTCGGACTAAACTCCTGTGAATAGAGCAACGTAATAAAAAACGGAGCAAAGGCTACAAATATTACTACTATTGGCAACATCAAAAGAATGGCTACAAAGGCTTGTTCGAATACAATGTCCTTCACCTTTTCCAACGAATCGATAACACCCGATAACCGAGGGAAATAGTCGGTAGCCATAGCATTGAACACCAGCCCCACGTAGGTGTTCAGAATTACGACTCCGGCATTATAAAAGCCTACCTCATCTACCCCACCTGTATTGCTGATGTAGATTTGAACCGCATAGGCAGCAATTAAACTTATGATACCACTTACGCTTAAGGTTACTCCCAATCGGATCATTTCCTTTCCTTCCGAAAAGGTCTGTTTGTTCGTTAAGCGATCGGTTTTTCGTAATTCAATTTTCCGTTGAAAGAAGGATGTTACCAAAAAAGTAACGATAGCCGCTATGATGATAGCGGGTACTATTCCTTCAATTCCGAAAAAATAGTAGAGTGGAACGGTCGTTACCAATCCGAAAAGACTTCCTAAAACATTGGCTTTCGCCAACGAACGCAATTTCTGAAGCCCTTGTAAAATAGCGAGGTTTGAATTTGCGAGTTGCTTAAAAAGCAATGCGATTGAAATCCAGATAAAAGCAAATGTATAATCGGAATTCCCAAAGGCAAGTTCACTAAGCAAGGGAGATGTCAGCCCCATGAGCAAGGCTCCACCAAGTCCCGTAAACCAAACCAAGCGCTGTAGCACACGAACCGTCCTTACCGTTTTATCAGGACTATCATTATTCTTTGCATAGGAAATATCCTTTACGGCACTTCGATTCAGTCCTAAATTGGTAGCAGCATCCACTAGATTTAAGGTGGTGTTCAATAGGCTTGCGATCCCCATACCGGTAGGCCCGATAAGCAACGCGATGATTTTGGACCGCACTATTGAAATAAGGATGGTAATAACCTGTACACCTCCAAAGAGCGAGGTGGCCTTCACAACATGCCGAAATGCATTTTTTTGCGGTTCCATGGTCAGTGTTCGGTTACTTGTTCAGTTGAAGGCTTCGGCTGCTGGGAGAAGTAGCGTATTACGAGAAAAAGCACTAAAAAGAAATATAAAATATAGCGAATAAAATGGGCAATCACTACACCTTCCACTTCATAAGGATCGACGAGCCAATAGGCCAATCCATAAAAGACCGCTGCAGAAAACACTTCGACAAAAACGAAATTTCGCACTAATTTCTTAGCGATTAATTGGTGAAGCAGTACCAATGCCATCAATTTGACAAAGTCGCCCAATAGTTGCCATTTAAACAAAGGTGCCATTTCATCAAAATCGATAAAGATATACTCGATAAACTGGAAACGAAGGAAATAAATAACGATCATTCCAATGGCAAATAGCGGTAGCAAGGTCTTATAGATAACGCCCAATTCCCTTAAAAAGTTCTGTTTGGTATGAATACCGACAAATTTAGGGATAACATACAGTGTGAAAAGAGCTCCGCTGAAAACCATATAATTTTTGGAAAGCGTCGTCATTCCCGTCCAAATTCCTGCGTCTTCTTCACTTAGTTGTTCCGCTAGCAAATTACGAAGATCCAATTCTACATAATTCACTAAAACAGTTGAAGAAAACGACATTAATGCAAAGGCCAAAAGCGATCGCCCGTAGGGAATTTTCCATTTAATTTCAGAAAACACCACATATTCACGCATAACCTTTAAGAAGATAAATAGCAATACCAACACCTGAACAATCGGGATACAGGCAATGGCAACGAGCGCACCGTCAATTCCGTATTTGTATAACATGTATAGGGTAAGCGCTGCACCTAGTAAATAGGCAATAATTTCAATCTTGGCGAATTTCTTATAGGCTGAAAGTCCGTTGACGATTCCATTAAATACTCGTTGAATAGAAATGAACGGAACCACTACCGCCACGATTTTTATCACGTATGCAAATTCAGTATCGTAAAAGAAATAGACGCTTATCGGTTCAGACCAAAAAAATAGCACCAAAAAGCAAAAAAGACTCCCTAAAATGGTAAAGACGAAGGTTGTTGAAAATAACTTCTGAAGTTCGTGCTGGTTTTTCTTGTGCTCGGCTACATACTTTACAATTCCGTTGAATACCCCAAACGAAGTAATAGAAGTTAGCATTTGTAGTAGGTTCCGCAACGAACCTACCTTCGCATATCCCGCTTTTCCTACAATATCAGTCAATTCGCGCTGCAGAAAAAAAGCGACGAGCAAACGCAAAAGGATTACAGACGCGTTGAGCGACGTAATTTTCAACAGTAAATTGTCGCGTATAAGCTTAGGTAGTTTCAATCAATAGTTGTTTAAAATTGAAATTACTCGGTCCACTTCTTGCTCGGTAAGAATCGGACTTATTGGAATACTAACGACTTCCTCGTGAATTTGTTCTGTTATTGGAAAGGAAAGTTCGTTCCATTCAGGAAATGCCTGTTGTTTATGTGGTGGAATAGGATAGTGAATCAAAGTACCTATCCCATTTTCCTTACAATAATTCATGAATTCCGACCGATGCTGAACCCGTACTACAAAGAGGTGAAAAATGTGTTCGTTTCCTCCTGCGTAAAAGGGAAGTCTAATCCTTTCATTCTTGATTTCTGAAAGATATCGTTTGGCGATGCTACGGCGGCGTTCATTATCGGAATCCAAACTAGGAAGCTTTACGGAAAGCAAACTTGCCTGAAGCTCGTCCAATCGAGAATTAAAGCCCTGCAGTTCGTTTTCATATTTTGTAGTAGCTCCGTAGTTTCGAAGTTTCCGCACCGTTTCGGCTAGGGCATCGTCGTTGGTCGTGATGGCACCCCCATCGCCAAGAGCGCCTAAATTTTTGGTCGGATAAAAGCTAAAGCCTGCTGCATCCCCCAAGTTCCCAGCTTTCTTTCCGGAGGTATGTAGACAACCATGTGCCTGAGCGGCATCCTCAATCAGCAATAGATTATGCTTCTCAGCCAATTCCCAAAGCGTTTCCATAGGGGTAAGCTGCCCGTATAAATGAACAGGCATAATCGCCTTTGTTTTGGTAGTAACGGCTTCAGTAAGAGCTGTCATATCAAAGCTGAAGTATGTAGCTTCTCCTTCCACAAGTTTCGGACTAAGGCCTGCTTGTTGAATGGCCAAAATTGTAGCGATATAGGTGTTTGAAGCTACCAATACCTCATCGCCTTCCCTTAATTTTCCAAGTACTTTGTAACCTTCAAGAATGATACGTAGCGCTTCCAAACCATTACCCGTTCCAATACAATGTTTTACGCCACAGTATTCGGCAAAAGCCTTTTCGAACTTGGCTGTTTCTTCACCCAAAATATAATAGCCTGAATTCAAGAATTGCTGAAACTTTTTTTGAAAATCAGGCTCATATCGAGCGTTAATGGCATGCAAATCCAAGAATGGAATCATAGTAGCGGAATTTTGAGTGTATCGCCCATAGCGGTATCCATTTCATACGCATCAAACGAAAAAGCACGAGCGCCACAACTTTCTTTCCAGAAAAGCAGCCCTTCACTTAAGACCTTTCCTCCCTCTTCACTCGAAGTATTGAAGTCGAAATAGCGACGATCGTCCTTGAATTCATTCATGATAAAATCATACAACAAATCGAGGCTACCTAAGGTATTTTTTTGTTGATTTCCTGACACGTATTGTGGATGCACTGTAGTTTCGGTTAAGAAAACGGTCGTTCCGGCTACTATCGTATTTGTATCATCATAAACATTTACTTGTTTAATATTTTCTGGAAATTTTTTTGCAAGTCGTTCGATTTCCGAAAGGGTATGTACTGGCTCGGCATCATGTTTTCGCTGTAAGTTGGGAATCAGAATCTGCTCCCAAAAACCTTTATAATTCTCTTCCACTTTTACCTTTAGCCCATGTCGCTTGGCCTTATTTATGCCTTCCCTCCTGTTCTTTTGAAACCCAAGGTTATGCTCATAATCAATGGCCATGATGACATCGCGTTTCTTCAGCGTAGCCTTCGCTTGAAAACAAAAATATTCCAATTCATCGGCCGGAAGCGTATTGTAAAATTTCGGAATAAGGCGAACTTCCAGAACCTTCTTACCCTGTTCATTTAAAAATATCAGCATCTTTCGAAAAGCTTCAAAAGCGTCCAATATTTTCGCTTTTTCACTTAAAACAAAAGAGCCATAGGTAAGTCCTTGGTGCGAGATTACTTTATCCGCGACGGTGTTGGCCGGAAGCAGCGCAAATAACTTTCCGTTCCGATAGACCATAAGAGAGAAGTCCTGAAAACGATCGCTATGGTAGTCCATAAAATCACGCTGAAACAAAAAAGTGGCATTCTTCGCTCGCCTCACAAAGGCATTCCACTCCGTTTTTTTGGAATGGCTATATCTTTCTACCGTAAAATCAATTTCGCTACGAGTCAAAAAAAGTGGCTGATTTAGTATAACAACGTAAAACTAAAATTATTTTTACATTTAAATAACTCTTTCATGCGATTTTACTCCTTTTTTGAGAAACGATTTACACTATTACTTTGGCTTGTTTTCGGAGTTTTCTTCGCACTTATACTTCAAAAAGGTGCCTTATCGTTTCCCGATACTGAAGGATATTTGGATATGGCAATTTATCGATCTCCTATTTATCCGATATTCCTAGCAATTATAAACAGCTTTTCGGGCACCTATTTCAATTACATAACTGTTGGTATCCAGGCTATATTAGGGTTTTTGGCGGTTCGTTATCTAATAATCACCATCGGAAACGTGCTATCGATCCCAAAAATCTGGCTGCTATTCTTGGCCGGTGTGTTATTGCTGCCCTACATGGGTTCCCTCTCAATTGCAAATGCTCTTCTTTCAGAAGCCTTGGCCTATCCTCTATACTTGGTAGTAATCGCACTCTTTCTAAAATCGCTCACGCAACGTAACCTAAACAGTGTATGGAAAAGTATACCCTATTTACTAATCCTCTTGCTTACGCGTAATCAGTTTTTGTTTCTGATTCCTATTGGGGTGCTTCTAATTCTATGGATCACTAAATTTCGATTACGGTCAGTATGGATGTTACTTGCGATATTTCTTTCTCTTCCATTGATTTCTTCTGTAGCAGATAAAAGCTATCACTTCTTTACACATGGTCATTTTGTTGCAACTCCATGGACAGGTATCCATATAATCACTCCTGCCTTCTTTGTAGCTGATGAAGAAGACTTCATTATTTTCGAAAATGAAGGGAAGCAATTGTTTTTTCAGTATGTAATGGATGAATTAAAACAAAAGGAACTAAATATCCATCATCTACCTCCAAATTCAGATGCCATCTCTCGATATACAACCTATTATTCATCAATTGCAAATCATACCGTTTTTGAAGAAGGTAAAGAGCATTTTCAAGATGCTAACGAACCCTTACAGCCAACTACCTTTATAGAAACGGACCGTCTTACCTCTGAAATGACGCCTCCATTAGTAATGGACAATCTGACCGCTTGGTTGAAGCTTTATGTAAAAAATGTATCGCATGGCTTTGGTGGATCAAAGTCAGTGCTGCTTTATTGTATCATACTCTTACTAAGTGTTTTATATAGCTATAAAACATCAAATGTGTGGTCGCATAGCATCCTTCTATTGGTATCTGCAACCTTTGGAAATATAGTATTGATTGCCGTCGGCATGCATACGGTCGACCGATTTACCTTCTATAACGATTGGGTGTTGTTCCTAATTATCTTTATTTTGCTGAACCAAATTAACATCAATCCCGCTGTAGATGAAGCCCGAACTTAGTGTAGTCATGCCTTGCCTCAATGAAGCCGAAACCTTGGCTGTTTGTATAAAAAAAGCGCAAGGTTTTTTTGAAAGGGAGCAAATTGAAGGTGAAGTCATAATTGCCGATAATGGCAGTACGGATGGCTCACAAGATATCGCGCGAAAATTAGGCGCTACGGTACAGCCGGTTTCGGAAAAAGGATACGGAAATGCCCTGAAAGGTGGAATAGCTGCTGCCAATGGCACTTATATTATGATGGGCGATGCCGACGATAGCTACGATTTCTCGAATATGATGCCCTATGTCGAAAAACTTCGAGGAGGTTATGACTTGGTTATGGGGAACCGTTTTAAGGGCGGAATTGAAGAGGGTGCCATGCCGTTTCTTCATAAATATCTCGGGAATCCAGTACTATCCTTTATCGGGCGCTTATTTTTTGGATTGAAAATAGGCGACTTCCACTGTGGGCTTCGCGGATTTAGTAAGGAAGCCTACAACCGAATGGAATTGCGTACTAGTGGAATGGAGTTTGCCAGTGAAATGGTGGTGAAGGCGGGATTGAAGAATATGAAAATCGCGGAAGTACCTACGACTCTTTCAAAAGATGGTCGCTCACGCCCTCCGCATTTAAACACTTGGAACGATGGTTGGCGACATTTACGTTTTTTACTTTTATATAGTCCAAAGTGGTTATTTCTTCTGCCGGGAAGTCTCGCCATGCTTACCGGTCTCATATTTTCGGCAATTTTATTCACGGGTCCGGTAACATTTCTCAATGTTACATTCGACGTGCATACGCTATTATTCTCTACAGGGTTATGTTTAACCGGATTTCAATTGGTCCTGTTTTATGGACTGACGAAAGTGTATACTGTAGAAAATGGTTTGCTTCCGAAATCGAAAAAATATGACCGCCTTTTCAACATACTGAATCTAGAAAAAGGATTATTGCTCGGTGGCTTCTTAATTCTTATTGGTATTATGCTCGCCTTGATCGCCTTCTTCAACTGGAAAGAACTCAATTTCGGAAATATTGAAAACCATGTTACCATGCGAATGGCTATTGGGGCGGTAACTGCAATTCTCTTCGGTGTACAGACAGCGCTGTTTAGTCTGTTTTTTAGCATACTTGGGTTGAAAAAAGCCCATTAGTCGTTAGTCTTTAGTCGGTAGTCCTAATGTAAAGTGAAAAACTAAGGGCCAAGAGCTGGGTGCTGGATGCCAGAAGCTAGAAGCTAGAAGCTAGAAGCTAGAAGCTAGAAGTAAAATAACACATTGGAGCAATAGTATCAAATTCCAAATCGCAAATCACAAATTCCAAACTCTAAATTCTAAATTCTAAAGGTGAATCTTATTAGTTGATAGCCATCTGTAAAAATTCTCAGCTCATTTCCTAATTTTCAACTTTCCTCCTTACGCCATTATCTAATTTTCAAATTGGCAAATTATTCCACACAGCATCAACAGTAACAACAGCATCAACAGTATCAACAGTATCAACAGTATCAACAGTATCAACAAAATCAACAGTATCAACAAAATCAACAGTATCAACAGTATCAACAGTATCAAATTCCAAATCACAAATTCCAAAAGCAATGATTGCAACTATCAAATTCATCTTCACCCATAATTAAAAGCATGCTTCTTTCATAGGTTCGCTGAAATAAAATACTTTTGCCCCAACAAGCGCCAATCGTATGTACGAATTTACTATCATCGTTCCCGTTTATAATGAAGAGGAAAATCTCGAAAGGGTTGAGAAAGAATTACTTTCCTATGTTAAAAAAGCCCCTAAAAAGACAGCCATTCTCTTTGTAAACGATGGTTCGAGCGATAACAGTCAGCAGCTAATTGAAACCATCTGCCAGCGACAAGAACATTTTCAGTTTATATCCTTTGTTGAAAACCGTGGCCTTAGTGCTGCCATTAAAGCTGGATTCGACACGGTGACTTCTCCATTAGTTGGGTATATCGATAGCGATTTACAAACCCATCCAGAAGATTTCAACTTATTGCTGGAGCATATAGAGGAATACGATTTGGTAACGGGTGTACGTGCCGATAGAAAAGATTCGTTTGTAAAGAATATGTCATCAAAAATAGCGAATGGTATTCGTAGGGCATTCACACATGACGGCATGGATGATACCGGCTGTCCGTTAAAGGTCATTAAAACCGAATATGCAAAACGAATTCCTATGTTCACAGGACTTCATCGTTTTTTACCCGCCATGATTCTTCTTCAGAATGGAAAAATAGTGCAAATTCCGATTCGGCATTTCCCAAGAACGGCGGGAACCGCAAAATATCATTTGTGGAACCGATTGTTTGGTCCGTTGGTCGATTGCTTCGCCTACCTTTGGATGAAGAAAAAATACATCAATTACGAAGTTGAGAAAAAAGGATGATCGAGCAGTTAAGCTATATCACCCTCATCGGTTTTTTAGGGCAAGGGCTATTTTTCTCGCGCTTTTTGGTACAATGGCTCCTATCCGAAAAACACAAAAAGGTTATTACTCCTTCTGTCTTCTGGAAACTGAGCCTGCTAGCCTCCATTATTTTCTTTATTTATGGCTACTTACGGGAAGATTTTGCCATCATGCTCGGGCAATCGCTTACCTATTTCATATACATCCGAAACCTTCAACTGCAGGGCGAATGGCAAAAAATGCATCGCGTATTTCAATGGCTATTCTTTGCGTTTCCGTTATTCATCGTAATTTATTCCTACAATAATGGTGAATACGATTTAAAACAGTTTTTCAGTAGCGATAATATCGCGCCGTGGTTGCTGCTATTAGGAATCGTGTCGCAATTGGTTTTTATCTTTCGATTCGTGTTTCAATGGTTGGTAAGCGAACGAAGCAAAACGTCGCAACTCCCCTTAGGATTTTGGGCCATTAGTCTCACTGGGTCGTTACTGATCCTGCTATATTCCATTTTCCGTCAGGATATTGTGCTATTTTCAGCCCATAGCATCGGAATGATTGTGTATATTAGAAACATAATAATCTGGAGAAAAGAACGTCGCACCCATGCGTAAATACCAATATTTCATCTTATTGGCCTTTACCTGCCTGACTGTTTATTTTTCGAACCTCAATATGTTACCCGTGAACATCATGGAGGCACGAAATTTTATCACGGCTCGGGAAATGGTAGACGATGGAAATTGGCTACTCACTACTCTCAATGGCGAACCACGCTACGAAAAACCACCATTACCAACTTGGCTTACCGCTGTTTCAGGAATGGTATTCGGTTTCGACAACCAGGCCGGTTTACGACTCCCTGCTTCGCTTATAACTATAGTGCTACTATTGTTATTCTATAAACTTTCGGAACGCATTACGAAGGATATGGAAGTTGGCCTTATCGCTTCACTCGTACTAGCCACCTCCTTCTACATGGTGTTTGCCGGTAGAAACGGTCAATGGGACATCTTCACCCATGGGTTTATGATGATCGGCATCTATTCTCTCTATAAACTCTTCACCCAAAAAACAAAACGCTACTCCTTCGCCCTTTTGGCTGGTTTAGGTATTGGCGCTTCGTTTATGAGTAAGGGCCCTGTTTCATTTTATGCCTTATTACTACCATTTTTAATCGCTTATGGTTTCGTTTTGAAAGGAAAGGAAATCAGAAATCGGATTGGTCCGCTGTTAGTTGTCTTATTAGTAAGCGTAATTGTTTCCGGATGGTGGTATGGATACGTATATTGGAAAGATGCAGAGCATTTACTTGCAATAACTGGTGAAGAGACCGACAATTGGACCAGCTATAACATTCGGCCTTTTTATTACTATTGGAGCTTTTTTACCCAGAGCGGCATCTGGACTATTCCTGCCTTCATCAGTTTGTTGTATCCTTATTTGAAGGATAGGGTGACGAACAAAAAAGTCTATACCTTTAGTTTGCTTTGGACCCTGGCTTCAGTGGTGTTGCTCTCGATTATTCCAGAGAAGAAATCGCGCTATCTATTGCCTGTTCTAATACCATTGGCATTGAATATTTCTTTCTATATTCAGTATTTGATTCACAATTTCAAGGACATTAGTTCAACACTCGAAAAGATTCCAATTTACCTTCACTTCGGCTTGGTAGGGTTAATCGGTATCGCATTCTCTTTTGGCGGCTATTTATACCTACAAGACAAGGTGGATGGCTTTTGGGTGTGGTATTGTTTGCTAGCTATTGCATTATTGGGATTTGGTATTTTTATACTGAAGAATTTGTTTCAGAAGAATATCCGTTGGGCTTTTTATTATACGGTTCTTTTCGTTTGTTCGATATTGATTTTCGGATTACCGATGACGAATACCCTTCTTCATAATGAAAACTATCAATCCATTTCAGCATTAAAGGAAACCGCTCCCGTGAAAGACCTCAACATTTATGAATACAATGAGTTCTCGCCTGAAATTGTATGGAACTATAAGGCACCTACGCCAGTGTTGAAGTCGAAGGTTAAATTAGAACTACCTTCGGAAGAAACCTTTGGTGTTTTAGTTCGGGATCAGGCATTAGAAAATTTTGAACAGGATTTTCAAGGTTTTTCAGTCGAAAAACTTGGTGAAGTAGACATGAACGCTACAAGTCCTGGAAGCCGTTCGCATCGCAAGCGGCTAGTCCGAACGTTGTATAAAATCTCTAGAAAATAATTAGGCCCACTTTCGATTGGCCCATCGCTGCAGTCCGTAGGCACCCCATCCAATCCAAGCCCCGAAAAACATTCCGGTTATGATATCCAACGGATAGTGAACCCCAAGATAAATCCTACTGTAGGCTGTTCCGATTGCCCAAACTAATAGTAAAAAGGGAAGATAATAATACCGTTTACGCAATAATAGTCCCATAAACACCGCTGCGGCCATGCTACTCGCTGCATGGGCCGAAAAATAGCCATAGCGTCCACAGCGTTCTGCGGCAAAGCGCATTTGATTTTGTAGTACTTCCACCTGACACGGACGTGGCCGTTCGAAGCCATGCTTAAAAAGGTTTGAAAGTTGATCCGTTGCGGTAATCATCAGTGCGGCAGCAACTAAGATGACACCCGTTGCTTTCCAACCGTATTCGCGATAAATTAAAAATAGCATGAGGGCATAGAGTGGAATTGACGACCATTTTTCGGTGACGAAGTTCCAAAACCCATCCCAAGAAGTATTTCCCAAGCCGTTTAGGAACAGAAATAATTCGGTGTCGTATTCCAGCAGCTGATCAATCATCCTCGTAGCGTGCTACTTCTCGGTCGTAGAATTCGGTGGCTTCTCGAATAAAGTTTTCGGTTTCACTTTCGAGTTCTTTCTGATCGTGTGAGTCGAATTCTTCTAACCATTCTACTTCATCATTCGCTAGGTTGATGATAAAACGAGGAAATTCTGTATGAATGACAAAAACCGCATCTGGAAAATCGGTGTTATCGCCAAGTAGGTATTCTGGTATGTCCATATTCTTTAGTGTTTGTCTTGCAATGCGAAAAATTAAAAATACTATAATTTATGCCAATGCCGCATCCCTAAGGATAAGTCGGTTCGACAATTTGTGAAAACGAATAAACAGCAAAACGCCCGAAGCAGTCAGTCCCGCCAACAGTCCAATCCAAATACCACTACTTCCGTACTCTTCATGCATACTCAGGTAGTAGGAAATCGGAAAACCGATGGCCCAATACGCTATAAAGGTTATGACCGTTGGAATTTTTACATCCTGCATGCCTCGCAAGGCACCTAAGGCTACCACTTGAAGCGTATCCGATATTTGGAAAATAGCTGAAATCAATAATAATTGGGCCGCAATTGTCGCCACTTCCAGGTTATCTAGTCGTTCTGCCACATTATCGTAATCCAAATACAATTTCGGAAGAGCATCTTTAAAAATTACAAATAATAGGGCGAAAACAACAGCCAACAGTATTGAAAGGAGAAATATTGAAAACGCTATTCGCCTGAGTTCCCGAAATCGCTGTAATCCTTTTTGATTTCCCACCCGAATCATCGCTACTACACTGAACCCTGTCGCCACCATAAAAGTCATGGAAGAAAGGTTGAGCGCAATCTGATTGGCCGCTTGTGGGTTCTTTCCCAAAATTCCCGACAACCAAATGGCTGCAGTAAAGATTCCGACTTCAAAAAACATCTGTAGGGCTGAAGGCATGCCCAGGTTCATCAACTTTTTGAGTTCAGTTTTGGCAAGCTCGAAGAACTTTATGTCTAAAACGAAAGGCCTCGATTTCTTCTTTCGACTGAGCATATACCACAAATAGGCCACCATAACCACTCTCGACGCTAAGGTTCCGATGGCTGCCCCTACGATTCCAAGCTGGGGCATACCCCATTTTCCGAAGATGAAAATATAGTTCAGAAAAACATTCACTATGTTCGCAACGATGGTCGCATACATGGGATATCGCGTAAGAGAAAGTCCATCGCTAAATTGCTTAAATGCCTGAAAAACGATCATCGGCAAAAGAGACACAGCAACCAAGTTTAGGTATGGCATTGCAAGCTCCACAACTTCCGGCGGTTGGTTCATGGCATACATCAACGGTTTACCGGCAAATACCAAAGCGACTAAAAGAATTCCGAGTACCGTACATAAAAAAAGGCCGTGCTTAAAGGCCGATTTTCCCTTGGCAAAGTTTCCTTCACCATCTGCCTCGGCAACTAGCGGTGTAATCGCCGTAGAAAAACCAATCCCGAAGGACATCGCAATAAACATAAAGCTATTCCCCAGCGATACCGCAGCTAACTCGGCAGTACCCAATTGCCCAACCATAATGTTATCGACCAGGGCCACAACGGTATGGCCGAGCATTCCCAGAATAACCGGCATGGCTAGGCGGACGTTATAGCGAAACTCTTTGGTGTATTGCTGCAGCACTGCGGAAAAATTTTTGGCAAAGGTAGAAAAGTGGTGCTAGGAAGTCATTGTGAATCCAGATTATTTCTCTGGTAAAAACAGTATACTACAGATATTAGCAGGCTTCACTCCAAAAAACAAAACCCACCCTCAATAAAATCAAGGGTGGGAAAAAAATTGCTATGAAAAAGAAAAATTATCGCACAAAAGATTGTTGCGACATTTCAAATATAGGGAAAAATATGAGAATATTAACTTTTAATTAAGAAAACATATCTTTTACTTTCTCAAAGAACGACTTATCCTCGTGTTTAGGCTGTGGTTCGAAGTTTTCGTCGTTATGCATTTTTTCAAAAAATTCGCGTTGTTCCTTTGTCAATGCCTTCGGTGTCCAAACATTTACATGAACTAATAAATCGCCTGTACCATATCCATTAATACTCGGAATCCCTTTATTTCGTAAGCGAAGAATCTTTCCACTTTGCACGCCAGGTTCTACTTTAATACGAACCTTTCCGGTAACGGTATCAATTTCTTTACTGGCTCCCAAAGCAGCTTCAGAAAAGCTTATATATAAATCGTAGTGAAGATTATCGCCTTCCCGTTGTAAGGTTGGATGGTCCTGTTCTTCAATGGCGACCAATAAATCGCCAGGAATACCGTTACCAGGAGCATCGTTTCCTTTTCCGGATACTTTTAATTGCATGCCATCTACGACACCAGCCGGAATTTTTATGCTTACGGTATCTTCAGTAGTAATCATACCATGTGCATCGGCATTGCCGGGCTTCTTATCGATAGTCTGTCCGGCTCCACCACACGTACTACAAGTTGTTGCGGTTTGCATTCGCCCCAAAATGGTATTCTGCACTCGGGTAACTTGACCCGTTCCGTTACAAGTACCACAAGTAGAGTAGGTAGTTCCTTCTGCTACTTTCTTTCGTTTGACCTTGATTTTCTTTTCAACGCCATTTGCTATTTCATCTAAGGTCAATTTTACGCGAATACGAAGATTGCTTCCCTTTACGGTTCTGCGACCACCGCCACCAAAACCACCGAAGCCACTAAATCCGCCTCCGCCTCCGAAAGCACCACCGAAGATATCGCCAAACTGACTGAAGATATCGTCCATATTCATGCCTCCGCCGCCGAAGCCACCGCCTTCAAAGGCTTGATGACCAAAACGATCGTATTTTGCCTTTTTCTCGGAATTGCTCAATACCTCATACGCCTCGGCTGATTTCTTAAACATCTCCTCAGCCTTGTCGTCTCCAGGATTCTTGTCCGGGTGGTATTTGATTGCCATCTTCCGATAGGCTTTCTTTATTTCCGTCGCACTGGCATTTTTATCAAGTCCCAGTATCTCGTAATAATCTTCCTTCATACTATTGTCCTGTTACCACTTTTGGATAGCGAATAATGCGATCTCCTAATTTGTATCCTGTTTCGATGACATCGATAATTTTTCCTTTCATTTCATCATTAGGAGCCGGCACTTGTGTAACCGCCTCATGAATGTCAGCATCAAAGGTATCTCCCACCTGTGTTCCGATAGGTTCCAATCCTTTATTTTTTAGCGTTTCGCGTAATTTATTACTGATGAGTTTCACACCTTCATACAAACCATCGTCGCCAGACTTTTCAATTTCCTTCAACGCACGATCGAAATCGTCGATTACCGGAAGTAAAGCCGTCATGACTTCTTGTCCAGCCGTTTTGAAGAGATCCATCCGTTCGCGGCGGGTTCTATTTTTATAATTTTCAAATTCAGCAAAAAGACGCAGATATTTATCTTTTTCCTTTTCATATTCTTCGCGAAGTTGATCCAATTCACTCAACTCCTCGCCTTTTTCCTGCGTGTTTTCAGCAGTAGTAGCTTGCTCTTGCTCTTTTACAGCCACTTCCTCCTCCTGCTTTTTATCTTTTTTATCCTTTTTACCCATAAATGAGAACATTAAATTTTTTAGTTCGAGGGTGCAAAAGTACTGCCATTTGGTATATAATGTCAAAATGTCACAGCTTTATTTTAATAGTATTTTAAGAATAAATGAGCGGCGGCTCTCTATTTTTGCAGAAACCAAGAAATTTTATAAAAAACAATGAGAAAGACCATCAAACATTTAGCACTAGCACTTATTATTGCTACTGGCGCAGTTTCTTGTAAAGAAGGCGCAAAAGAGGCAGAAACTTCAGAAGCCCAAGAAGCAGCAGAAGCTTCCGATATGGCTGTAAACTATTCTGTAGATACTGATAACTCAAGAATTCTGTGGGAAGGCAGCAAGCCTACTGGAAAGCATAACGGATATGTAATGCTTTCTTCAGGTGAGTTCAGCATGAAGGACGATATGATCGAGGCTGGAAAATTCGAAATCGACATGAATACTATTACCGATGAGGATTTAGAAGGCGAACAAAAAACGAATCTTGAGAATCACCTGAAAGGAACTGTTGAAGGAAAAGAAACAGACTTCTTCAATGTGAAGGAGTATCCTACCGCAAACTTTGAATTGACAGGAATGAATCAGAAAAAAGGAAAAACGATTGTTAGCGGAAACCTTACGATTAAAGACCAAACGCATAACATTCAATTTCCTGCTACGCTAACCAATATGGATGATAAAATCCGTTTGGAGAGTGAACCATTCGCTATCGACCGTACAAAATGGAACGTAAATTATGGATCCAAATCCGTATTCGATGACTTAGGCGATAAGTTTATCAGTGATGATATGGTTATAACCATTAATCTAACTGCTAATAAAACAGGAGCGTAAGCAATATTGCTTCATAAAAGCAAGGAAGCCGGCGGTTGCCGGCTTTTTTTTATATAAGGTCACGAAGCGCGGTTTCAATATTAACGTACTGAAATTCGTAACCGGTCTTTTCAATTTTTTTACAACTGACCAATTGTCCTTCTAGCACTAAAATAGCCATTTCACCTAAAATCAACTTCAGCATAAAGCTCGGAACGTTCGGCAGCCAGAGCGACTTGCCCACTTCCTTCGCTATTTTTTGCGTCATTTTTTGATTGGTAACAGGATTGGCCGCTACGGCGTTAAATACGCCTTCCAATCCGTTTTGTAAAATATGGTAGTAGATACAGCAGATATCGTTCAGGTGAATCCATGAAATCCATTGCCGGCCGCTTCCCAGCGGAGCACCAACTCCATATTCTATGGGTTTCACCATTTTAGACAAAGCTCCATCCTCTTCGGAGAGCACGACACCGGTTCTCACTTTGGCTACCCGAATGCCTAAATTTTTGAATTGGTCTGCTGCTGCTTCCCAAGCCACCACTACTTCTGCTAAAAAAGTATTGTCTACCTGTGTATTTTCTTCCGTATACATTTTCACCTTGGAATTCGGATAAATACTAATACCACTCGCTGAAATGAGATGCTGTACTGAATGGTCGATTTCCTGTAAGGTTTTATACAGTAGATTGGCAGAACTTGTCCTACTTTCAAGAATTGTTTTCTTATAACTTTTGGTCCATCGCTTCGCAATAGAAGCCCCAGCTAAATTGATAATGGCCAACACACCCTCAAAGGCTTTTTTATCTATTTCACCTTCTTTAGGGTTCCAGTAAAAACCTCTATAGTTTTCACTATCTTCAATCTTATCTTTGCTTGTGGTCAGATAATTGACTGGAATTCCTCCTACATGTAACTCCTTCACAATACGACTTCCGATAAGGCCTGTCGCACCAGTAATTAATACTCTCATACCTTTAATACTTCTAAAACTTCATTATAAAAATACCCAGTATGAGTTGGAATGCCATAGCACTTAACGCAACCTTATGAATAAAGGGAAAACTTTATGAGAATGCTTATAAATCGCTTTTTTTCTTAATCGCTCGAAGCATATGGCGCTTTCCAGGAGGACCCGCCAAACGCGTTACTTCAAAGCCTAATTCTGGAAGCAAGCGCTTTACACTTCCTTTAGAAGAATAGGTTACCAAAACTCCTCCAGGCAATAAAGCATCGTACATTTTCTGAAAAATATTCTTTTCCCAAAGTTCGGGTTGCACACGAGAACCAAAGGCGTCAAAATAAATGAGGTGAAAACTATTCTGATCGGAAATAGCCTCGAACTTCTGTTCTCTTTTCTGAAGGGTGAAGAAGGATGTTACCTTATGTGACGTTTCCCAGGAGAGGGTGTGAATTTTCTGAAACAGGGTAGCGTCAGTAGACAGTAGCTGCGGGTAATTAAGTTGTTTTACTTCGTCTTCAGTTACGGGAAACCCTTCCACGCCAGTATAATCGATTTTCTTTTGATGTTTCTCAGCCTCCAATAACGTTAAAAAGGCATTTAGCCCGGTGCCGAAACCTATTTCTAAAATGGCAAGCGACCCTGATAGCTTTTCATGTTCCCAAAAATAGTGAAGCCCTTGATCGATAAACACATATTGTGCTTCGACAAGGGCTCCATGTTTGGAATGGTATTGTTCATTCCATTCTGGAATGTGTAGGGTTACCGAACCATCATCGGTGGTACGGATTTCTCGTTTCATCTATTGTTCCATTTCCATTTCTGGAAGCAATACACCATGTGAAATTACGGTATACGTAAGATCGGTTTCAGTAATGGCAGCGATTTCTTCTTCACTTTTACCGGCATCTTGAGCGAAGTGCTTTAAATCTTCTACTGAAGTTTCCTCGACATATGCTTTACCGGCAACGATCGCTTCTTGATCCGCAATATCCTTTGGCATGAAGAATCCATAATCCTTGAATTTTACAAAGGCCTCGTCGTTTTCACCAACTTTCAAGCGCATCCAGCAGCCTTTCTTCTGACAAACAGAATTTACTTTCGCCTTAAATTTTACGTCGACCGTATCGCCAGGCTTCATACCTTGGAACTTCTTGAACATTTCTTCAGAAGTAAGCACTTCGGTATCATTGATCTTTTCACCGAAAGAAGCGAAAGCCATATCGGTATCTGAAGCTTCTTTTTCAACTACTACTTCCTCTTCACTCATTGCGGCCTCTTCGTTTTTATTCTCTTTACAGGCTACAACGGCCAATGCCATGAAGAGAACACCTAAAATTGATTTTTTCATTGTATAGAATCGATTAATTTATTGTATCTTATTGACTGCAAGTTTACTAATTTTTTGAGAGTTTTTAGGCCTTTTTGCCTATTTTTGCAGCGTTCTAAAACATCCTATTCCATGAGTATTACCACCAATAAGCATATAACGGTTGATAAGGCAGACACCTCACGAATTGCAGAGGTCGATTTTGAAAACTTAACGTTCGGAACCGCTTTTACCGATCATATGTTTGAATGTGATTATAAAGATGGAAAATGGCAAAATCCGACGATTAAACCTTACGGGCCATTGACGATTTCTCCTGGTGCCAAGGTCTTTCATTATGGTCAGGCCGTTTTTGAAGGAATGAAAGCATACCGCGATGACGAATCCGGTCGTGTCTTTTTATTCCGCCCAGAGGAAAACTTCAAACGAATGAACATTTCCTCAAAGCGTATGGCCATTCCAGAGTTTCCAAAAGAGTACTTTTTTGAAGCCCTTCATACATTGTTGGAACTAGATCGCGAGTGGGTGAAGTCTGGGGAAGGAAACTCCCTTTACATCCGCCCGTTTGCCATGGCGACACAGGTAGGTGTTTCTGCAGCACCTTCCAATGAATACAAATTCATGATTTTGATGGCACCGGCACAGGCCTACTATACAGGCGATGTACGGGTTGTTATCGCGGAAAACTTCAGTCGTTCTGCCGATGGCGGGGTTGGTTTTGCAAAAGCTGCTGGAAATTATGGCGCACAATTTTATCCTACCAACCTGGCAAGGGAGAAAGGATTCGACCAAGTTATCTGGACAGATAGCAATGAACATAAATATTTGGAGGAAGCAGGTACGATGAACGTTTTCTTCCGAATAAATGATACGCTCATCACGGCGCCAACAAGCGATCGCATTTTGGACGGAGTTACCCGAAAAAGTGTATTGTCATTGGCCGAGCACGAGGGAATCGATCATGAGGTTAGAAGAATAACGGTTGAAGAACTTGTGAATGCTGCGAAGGATGGTTCGTTGAAGGAAATATTCGGTTCGGGAACCGCTGCGGTTATCAGTCCGGTAAGCGCATTTAGCTATAAAGAGCAAACCTATGATCTTCCCAAACTGTCTGCGGAAGAAAGCTATTCAAAACGCTTTAAAAAGCAGTTGATGGACATTCAACAAAATCGTGCCGAAGATCCGTTTGGATGGCGGTATGAGGTGTAGCTGGTTGTAGGATGTAGGATGTAGGATGTAGGATGTAGGATGTAGGTTAAAAGATATTAGAATTAGTATGCTCTCATAATTCTGAATTCTTCATTCTCTGCTTCTTTGCGCCTTTTACATCTCTGCTACTTCTTTCATTTCAGTATTTCCGAAATATTTGGTTTAAAATAATTTGGACCTTTCAACACTTTGCCGTCTTCGCGATAGATTGGTTTACCATCATTATCCAATTTACTCATATTACTGCGTTGGATTTCCTCGAAGACTTCTTCAATTTTATACTGCATACCATGTTCCAAAATCGTTCCGCATAAAATATAGAGCATATCGCCTAAGGCGTCGGCTACTTCAACTAAATCATTATTGTTCGCGGCCTCGAGGTATTCTTCATTTTCTTCGCGCATTAGTTTATATCGCAACAAATTTTTAGCTTTCCCTAGGTCGGCAGTGGGATTCTCTTTAATTCCTAATCCGAATGCGGCATGAAATTTATGGACGGCGTCAAGCTTGTTCTTCATCGGTATCGTTTATATTAAGTAGAGGTTGTATTTTTGTGCCCTAAAACTACACATTTATGTTTTCTACCGGTCAATTAATTTTTGCTGCGCTCTTCGTTGTTGCATTTGTTATAATAATGATTGTAATGTACCGAAAAGACAAGAAGTTGCATCGCAAGCAGTATAAGGGCAGCGTTTGGATCTTGGTCGGATTTATCATTTTTGTATTGCTATTATTGGCAGCGAAATATTTCTTCAAACAATAAAAAAACCTCCCACGGCAGTGCCAATAGGAGGTTCCCAATCAGTAACAAAATTGCATTAATTTTCTGCGGGCAAATTGCTATAGTTATCGGAATAACGAAGCATCTGCTCTTCAAACGTTTCAGGTTGGTAAATGGTGAAACCCGTAATTTCACCGTTATCGTCCATTGTCGGACGAATTTCTGGGTTAACAAATCCACTATATGGAGCGGCTTCAAACTGCTTGTTTCGATCCAACACCTGTTTGTGAAGCTCTTGATCTACCTTCACCCCATAATCCTCTACTAGGTTTTTTGCAGCTTCATAGTCCCCTTCAGAAGTAATACGCTGAGTTTCGCGTAACAATTCACCAAACAACTCACGAAGACGCTGATAATCCTTGATATCGTAATAGGTCTTTCCGTCGCGTGTTACCTTTTCAATAACACCTTCATCTTTACCTTTTTCATACACCCAAGCGCTCACCCACTGACGGTTACGCATGTGCGCTTCCTCTACATCGTCTCCTAATTCCAAACGAACCAACTGACCTACAAGACCGTTTCGGATATAGCCATCATAAGCAGCCTTTCCAGTTTTTTCCCAGTCTTCAACAAGTCCAAGTTCTTCCAATTTTGGATCCATCAAATAATACAATCCAAAAAGATCGGCACGACCTTCCTCGATGGTACTCTTATAGCTTTTCAAGGTTTCTTTTGGTGTGCCCACGCCTGGATTAATCTGACCAGAAGCATGTCCTACCACCTCGTGAAGTGCCGTATGCAATTTATCGGCATTCTTACCGTATTTTTCTTCCAATTCGATTTCTTCTTCATCGTGGGCGAATTCTTTCAAACGACCACTTCCACCAGCATTGTTATACGCATTGATGATGTTTCCAAGTGAAACCGACTTACTTCCGTGCGCCTGACGAATCCAGTTATTGTTCGGAAGGTTTACACCAATTGGCGTACTTGGTGAAGCATCGCCAGCCTCTCCGGCAACGATTACGGTTTTATAGGATACTCCTTTTACGCTGTCTTTTTTATGCTCTTCCATCAACGGGCTGTTATCTTCGAACCACTGCGCTTCTTTCGAAAGCACAGCCATTTTCTTCGACATATCAAAATCCTTAATTTCTACAATGGTTTCGTAAGAGCCTTTATACCCTTTTGGGTCGTTATATACTTCAATAAAGCCGTTGATCCAATCGATATCGCCTTCGGTGCTTTCCACCCAAGCCACAGCATAATCGTCCCAAATATTTAGATCGCCCGTTTTGTAATATTCGATGAGCAACCCTAAGGCTTTTGCTTGTTGTTCATCTTCAGCAACACCCTTGGCCTTTTCCAACCAACTGATAATCTTATCGATGGCTGGGCCATACATACCGCCACTTTTGTATACTTTTTCAACCAACTTTCCATTCTCCTTTACCAATTTGGAGTTCAGTCCAACTTCGATGGGCTCATCGGCATCTACTTCGATCGCTCCATAATAGTTTTCCACGTCGGCTGTAGTAACATCCGGTCCGTAGAAATTAATGGCGCTTTCCTTGACGATGTCGGCATCCTTACTAAGGTTCACTTTTTTGCTATCCGCATCATTGAAAAGCACCTCTAGCGCTTCACCGCTAAGATCAGAATTGGTGTCTGATAACAACTGCTGAAGATATTCCTTACTGAAATCCGGCTTCATCTTCGCATTGCTATAATGGTGGTGGATTCCATTTGAAAACCACATACGCTTCATATAGATTTCGAAATTTTTCCAGTCTTCACTATCCTTATCACCTTCATAGTTTCGATAAATATTCTCGAAAGCCTTACGAATTTTCAAGTTATGGCGATAGTTTTGGTCCCACATGATGTCGCGACCTTCCAAACCAGCTTGGGTAAGGTAATACACCAGTTTCTGCTCCTTTAGGGAAAGATCTTCCCATCCAGGAATTTGATATCGCAGTATGCGTAGATCGGCGAATTGATCGACTTTATAATCAAAATCATCTGTCTGCTCTGCCATGGCTACCTCCTGTTCCTTTGGTTCCGACTTGTCTTCTCCACAGGAGAAAAAAAGTAAACCGCTAAGGGCGAAAGAGATAAATACAGTTTTTTTCATAAGAGTAATCGGTTTTGTTTTCAACAAATGTAGCAAAATATCTGCTGCTAATTTTAGTATCTTTATAACCCAACCAAAACCTTCGCTATATAATGAAACTACTCAAGTACCTATTCTTACTCATATTAATCGTAGTAATTGGTGCCGCTATTTATTTTGCCACCAAAGATGGTTCCTTCGATGTTGCTGCTACCAAAACCATGGAGGCGCCACCGGAAGTAGTTTATAATCAGGTGAAGGATTTTAAGGATTGGCCAGAATGGGGTCCCTGGATGGCCGAGGATCCTGATATGCAAATAGATTATGCTGAAAAAACCGAAGGAGAAGGCGCTTCCTATTCCTGGAACAGCGAAAAAGTTGGCGATGGCTCTATGCGCACTACTAAAGTGATTCCTGCTAAGGAAATTGAACAGGAAATAACCTTCAACACTCCCATGGGCGATAGCGACAGCGATATTTATTGGAAGTTCGAGGAAACCGATTCGGTTGGAATGACAAAAGTGACCTGGGGCATGAAGGGCGAACAATCCTTTATGGAAAAAGTATATATGAGTTTCCAGGATGAAGACTTTGAAACTACATTGAAGACGATGTTCGATACCGGCTTGAACAATTTAGAGGAAGTGGTAGAAGAAAGCATGGAAGCCTATTCCATCAATGTAGATGGTATAACCGAATATGGTGGAGGCTACTATATGTTTGTATCGCAAGCCAGTAGTAGAAATGATCTCGGAGCTAAAATAGGACCAATGTTCGGACAAGTTATGCAATATATGCAACAAAACAATCTGCAGCAATCGGGACAGCCTTTTGCTATCTATAATCAGGTGAATGAAGAGAGTAACTCGGTTATTTTTTCCGCTGCCATTCCCGTAAAGGAACGTGTGGTTGTCCCACCTGGTAGCAGTGTACAAAATGGATTTATGGAACCTGTAACGGCTCTGAAGGTAACGCTGAAGGGGAATTATACCAATATTCCTGAAGCCTACGAAAAGGCCAATGCCTATATGGCTGAAAACGGATTGCAGCCAAATCAGGATCGAAACATGTTCGAAATTTATGCGAACGATCCTGGGAACGTTCCAAACCCTGCCGACTACCTTACTGAATTATATCTACCCGTTCAGAAACCTAAAGCGCCAGAACTTCCTTAAATGAAACAAGCAGCCTTGGTTTTTTTGGGAGGCGGATTGGGAAGTGTTCTCCGCTATATTATAGGAATATACCTCAACAGCACCAAAGATGGTATTCCGTTTGGTACTTTTCTAGCCAACATTCTAGGAAGTTTGCTAATCGGATTGGTATTGGGATGGTCGCTCCGCAGCGAAACGCTTTCGCAAAATACTGTACTATTTCTCGCCACTGGCTTTTGTGGCGGCTTTACAACGTTCTCGGCCTTTGCCTATGAAAATCATGTCTTTTTAAAATCAGGCGACTTTATGACCTTTGCCCTTTATACGATAGGAAGTTTCTGCATCGGTTTTTTGGCGGTCTTTGCGGGCATGTGGATGGTTCGCTAGTCTTTTTTGAACGCCTTCACTCCTGCTTCAATTCGAATGGCTAAATCGTTTTCCTCTGGAGGGATGGGACAGGAGTAGTTTGGATTATAGGCACAATACGGATTATACGCCTTATTGAAATCCAATACTATTGTGTCGCCTTCCGGAATATACGTATCTAAAAACCGGCCACCACCATAACTACCATCGCCATTGGTTTCATCGGTAAAAGGTAAAAAGAGATAGTCTTTGTATTCCGGGTCTTCGTAGGGAGTAGTATTTTGATATAGATTTAGCTTTAACTTCTGACCTTTTATAGTGAAGTGGGCTTCCCCATACTTCACATACTCAGGTAGCCTAGCTGTTGTCGTTGGCATTAAAAACGGTTCTTCATCGGGTGTTCGAATGAAAGTAGCGGTTACACGGTAGGTTTCGTCAATGGGAAAAAATTTTAAACCCTCGAATGATTTAAAATCCTTCGCTGTTAGAATCGTTGTTTCGGCAGTTCCAAACTCTTTATTTTCCTTTTCTTGATAGTCCTGAATACTTTGTATGTAGGTTTCAGCATCTTGTGAATATGAAATGAATGAAATCGATAGCAGTACTAAGAGCGCGATACTTTTCATATGAATTCGTTTGCAGCAAGATACAATTCTACTTCATTTTAAAGAAAAAAAGGCTTCAATTAAAAAAATTGATTACTTTTACTTCAAATAAAAATCCGTGATGAACACTCGTCAATATATTCGTATCCAACAAGTTGTGACCAAGGGTCATAACTTCGGGAGTGCTGTATATTGATATTGAAACATAATAACAATCAATAGTAAAACGTCCCGATCAACATCGGGACGTTTTATTTTTATATACCATCAGATGAAAACGCTGTACCTACAATACCTGAGGAATTTTGAAGGCCTATCGAAAGAAATATGGCTCTTATCGCTTATTACCTTTATCAATCGTGCGGGTGCGATGGTCATCCCCTTTCTATCGTTGTACCTGGTGAATGCGAAGGGTTTTACGCTACCCCAAGTGGGATGGATTATGAGTGCCTTTGGATTGGGTTCCTTACTTGGAACGTATGTTGGTGGACGACTAACCGACACAATCGGATTCTATAAGGTAATTACGGTCAGTCTCTTTTTAGGAGGTATCGGTTTCATTTTACTTCAATTTATCGATAGCTTCTACAGCTTCTGTTTGGGCATCTTTGCACTCATTTTTGCAGCCGATGCGTATCGACCGGCCATTTTTGTTGCTTGTGAAGCATATAGTAAGCCGGGAAATGTTACGAGAAGTATTACCCTTATCCGATTGGCCATTAATTTGGGGTTTTCAATTGGGCCACTTATCGGAGGAATTATTATCGCTAGTATTAGTTACCGGTCTCTGTTTTGGATAGATGGCATTACGTGTGTTTTGGCGGCCGCCGTACTATTCTTCACCTTAAAACCAAAAAAAATCGTTCAGGAAGAAACCGTAAAACCAATCGCGAAGGAAGGAGTCCCGCCAACGCGAAATCCTTTATTCCTATTGTTGATTTTTATCATGATCGCAAATACCGCTGCGTTTGTACAGTATTTTTCGGTAGTTCCACTGTATTATGAAAAGGAATATTTGCTAACAGAAGATTTGATCGGCTGGCTGCTGTTTCTGAATGGAGCGCTTATAGTTTTATTTGAAATGCCATTGGTGGGTTGGCTCGATAGACGAAATATCTCGAAGACGAAAGCGACGCTGTGGGGTATTTTACTATTGGCAGCTAGTTTTTGGGTGCTTAATCTTGGCTATACTATATGGCTATTAATCCTTGGGATGATTCTAATGACGTTAGGAGAGATGATAGGTTCACCGTTCTCTAATGCCTTAGCACTGGAGATGGCTCCGAAGGGAAGAAAGGGAAGTTACATGGGATTATACAGCATGAGCTTTTCGGTATCTCATATGGTAGGTCATTCGAGCGGGATGAATCTCGCCGATGGCTATGGGTTCGGCAGTACGTGGACGATTCTTTCGTTATTCTTGGTAGGAATCGCAGGTATTACGTTTTGGCTTCATATATTGTTGAAGCGAAAATCTACACTAACTGAGAACTACTTATCCAATGGCTGATCGTTGTTGCTTTTTTCTCGAATCGGTTCCGGTTGCTGTTGAAGTGCTCGTTTTTGGCGTCTAGATAGCAGAACGGAATCTAAACAAGATAATATTAATCCAATTCCTGAAATTAAACAGATTATTCTTATAAGCATTCCGCCGATAAGATCTAATCCTGAAAAGCCTAGTAAGGCAGTTACTGCTGTTAATATTAAAAAATGAAGTGTATAATTTTTCATGATAATACGATCTTTTCATGCAATATAGAAAAGGATACGGCCTATCATTATTAAGGAACTCCCAATTAAAATTCCTTTAACGACTAGGAAACTGGGCGAATTTCATTGTTGGCCACCACGTGAGACAGCACTATCTGTGTCTTACACTCCCCATACACTATTAATTGATCGATAAAACTCTCTAGATGTTGACGATTCTTTAACACCACTTCCATCACGATATTTTCATTCCCCGTTATACGGTAGCAGTTTAGCACCTCATTATAGGTCTGTACCTTTTCCAAGAATGGTTTCAATTTCCCCATAAAGGCTCGAATAGTAATAATTGCCTTAAGCTGATAACCGCATTCAAACGGAGAAACTACCGTTCTATATCCATGAATAAGTCCCGCATCTTCCATCTTTTTAATTCTTTCCGAAACCGCTGGGCTACTTATCCCTACCTTTCGACCAATGGCAGCGTTCGAAAGCCTAGCATTCTCCTGGAGTAAGTGAAGGATTTTGTGATTTATCGCATCTATTTTCATATTAAATATTTTATGCTAAAATAACATTAAATTTAAAGTATAATCAAATATTGTCTTTAATTTCATTAGTTGAAATGTATTTCCGCTTAGTAAATTTGGAGTACGAATTTTACAATACCCCAAGCTACAATGGTACCGCCATTTCCAAACAAATTACCGCATTCTCCTGTGCTTCAGAAGGCTCAGGAAATCTTTACGTTGTCGCGAAATATCTCTCACTATTTTGTCGACGATTTAGCACCATTACGAACAGATGGTACGGAAGATCCTGATATTTATTTTAGCGGCGATATCGTTCAACAATCGGAATCGTTGGCGCCGGAAATTATGAAAGCGGAAAGCCATCCCTTTGCCGAGGCAAAACACCGGCATGCTGCTTCCGTGGCGCGGCTTACCAATATGTTATATCGCAATTGTGAACGTTTGGAACGCTCGAACACCAACGGAAAAGAGTTTGTTCGATTATTACGTGATGAGTTGAAAAAATTTCGTCGCCTGCAACGCACTTGGACGCTCACACTATAAAAATTCCCTTTTTATTTACACTTTTTAAAACGGCCTTAACAGCCTAACTTCCTATTTGTGTGTACCTTCTCCATAAAAATTTAGCATGGGGAAAGATAATTACACCAATAAACGCGACTTCAATAAAACGAAAGAGCCAAAGGGAGGTTTGAAAAAAGGAAATCCTGACACACCCGCGTTCGTAATTCAAAAGCATGATGCTACCAATCTTCACTACGATTTCCGTTTAGAAATTGATGGTACACTGAAGTCATGGTCTGTACCAAAAGGCCCCAGCACCGATCCTTCAGTAAAAAGAATGGCTATTCCCACTGAAGACCACCCCCTAGAATACGCCGATTTTGAAGGTACGATTCCGGAAGGTGAATATGGTGGTGGAACTGTCATGATTTGGGACCGTGGGACTTTCAAAAATATCAAGAAGAATGATGAAGGTGAAGAAATTGATCTATTGAAATCATACGACATGGGTACCGTTGAAGTTTCTCTCCAGGGTGAAAAATTGAAAGGGGCCTATGCGTTGATTAAAATGAAGAGTGGCAATATGAAAGGAAACTGGTTGCTGATAAAACAAGATGATGAGGAGGCGGATGCCAGACGAAATCCAACAAGCACTCAAAATAAAAGTGTGGTTAGTAACCGAATCATGAAGCAAATCGAAAAAGAAGATTCCGCCAAATGAAGTCGCTAAAACAAATACTTTCAGAAAAAGCATATACTAAATGTGCGTCAGAATCTTTTCCTGGCTTTGTTTCGCCTATGCTAGCCACTTTGACCGATGATTATTTTGATGATGAAGATTGGATCTACGAACGCAAACTGGACGGAGTTCGCACCTTAGTCACACTTAAAGATGGCGTTGCTACCTTATGGTCACGAAATGACAAGAAGCTTTCCAACAGTTATCCAGAAATTGTGGAAGCCTTTGAAAATGCAAAATTACCAAACCTCATTATTGACGGTGAAATTGTTGCCTTTGAAGGAAATGTAACGAGCTTTAGCAAATTGCAGAATAGAATGCAGATCAGCGACCCTGAAAAAGCGCGAAATACAGGAGTGAAAGTCTATATCTACATATTCGATATTCTCTATTACGATTCATACGACCTCACCGAACTTTCACTACTGAACCGAAAAAAGGTACTTCGAGAGGTCATGCCGTTCGATGATCCTATTCGGTATACTTCCCATAGGAAAAAAGATGGAATCGAATTTCATAAGGAAGCCTGCAAAAAAGGATGGGAAGGAATTATCGCTAAGGACAGTCAAGCTACCTATGTCCATTCGCGAAGCAAGAAATGGTTGAAATTCAAGTGTAGTAAAGGTCAGGAATTGGTCATTGGTGGTTTTACGGAACCAGAAGGAGAGCGTGTTGGCTTTGGCGCCATGCTGGTGGGCTATTATGAAGAAGGTGTACTTCACTATGCAGGCAAGGTAGGAACCGGTTTCGATGATGCGTTTCTTCAGAAATGGCGAAAAAAGTTTGATGCCATTAGCCGAAAAACGAGTCCGTTTGAGAATTTCGACGAAGACAATCAAGGGAAAAACCATTGGATTTCTCCGAAGTATGTAGGTGAATTTGGCTTCACCGAATGGACAAATAGTAACAAATTACGTCACCCGCGATTTTTAGGAATGCGAAAAGATAAAGCAGCAAAGGAAGTAACCAAAGAAGAACCAACATGAAAATAGCTGGCGTTGACATTTCACATCCCGACAAAATTCTGTTTCCAAAGAAAGAAATTACCAAAGCCAATATGGTGAAGTACTACGCTTCCGTAGCGGATAAAATGCTTCCCTATTTGAAGGATAGACCACTAACCTTACGACGCTTTCCCGATGGTATTGATACCGATGGATTCTACCAAAAGAACGCATCGGATTACTTTCCCGATTTTATTAAAACCGTACAGATAGAAACGAAAGAAGGTAGTAACACACAAGTATTTTGCAATTCAAAAAAGAGTTTGATTTATCTGGCAAATCAAGGCACGATTTCCTTTCACATCTGGCTATCGAAACGCGACAAGCTGGAAAAACCCGACAAGGTGGTTTTCGATTTAGATCCCCCTGCCAATAGTTTTGACAAAGTGAAAAAAGCTGCAAAAAAAATAGGAGATTTTCTAAAAGATAAAGGCAAAGACTCAAATTTAATGACCACTGGGAAAAGTGGCTTTCATGTTTGGTATACCGAGCGCCGCACTCAAACCTTCGATGAACGTCGAGAAAATGTAAAGGCCTTAGCCGAAGAAATGGAACATGCCTTTCCAGAATTGCTTACCACTGCTACGCGGAAAAACAAACGAGATGGAAAGGTATTTATCGATTACCTTCGCAATGCCTATGGCCAAACGAGTGTCTGTCCCTATTCGATTCGAGCTACTTCGGAAGCTGGTATCGCCACCCCGATTGGCTGGGATGAGCTTTCAAAAATAGAAAGTGCTTCACATTATAATTTTGAGAACATTCAACGACGCTTAGGACAGCTTTGATATTCCTTTAATTACATTCTTATATCGAGATAGTTCATCCCACACCTTCTTCCGCAAAAGAAACAATCCGATCATATTGGGAACCAGCATAGCAAAAATCATCGCATCGCTAAAATCGGTAACTGCTCCCAATGTTGCTGCAGCCCCAACAACGGTAAAGCAACAGAATATAATTTTATAGGTGTATTCGGTTTTTTTACTTCTCCCAAACAAATAACTCCATGCCTGGTATCCATAATAGGACCAAGAAATCATTGAAGAAAATGCAAAAAGGATTACGGCAAAGGACAGTAAGTATGGAAACCAAGAAATTCCCGTTTCTAAGGCCGTAGCCGTTAAGACCACTCCCTCTTCATCACTAAGCTGTGCCCCCACCTCTAATTGTCCGGTAATTATAAGCACCAATGCTGTCATGGTACAAATTACTACGGTATCGATAAAAGGTTCCAATAGCGCTACCAGACCTTCACTCGCTGGATATTTGGTTTTTACGGCGCTGTGTGCTATTGAGGCGGAACCAATACCTGCCTCATTGCTAAAGGCTGCTCTTTTAAAGCCCTGAATAAGCACTCCGATAAATCCGCCCACTATTCCTTGAGGGTTAAAAGCACCATTCCAAATTTCCCCAAAGGCATTAGGAATTTGTTCGTAGTTCAAGGAGAGAACCGTCACGCTAGCCAAAATATACATGACCACCATGGCAGGTACGACCTTGTCGGTTACTTTGGCAATCTTCTTTATACCGCCAATAATTACGACTCCGACAAAAATGGCCATGATTACTCCGAAGATCCATCCCTTCCCACTAATAAAACTGTTTTCACCTCCCGTCACATATTCAAAAAGCTGAAATGCCTGATTTACTTGAAACATGTTGCCACCTCCAAACGAACCGCCAATACACATCACAGCGAAAACAATGGCTAAGAGTTTTCCTAACTTTTTTAGTCCCTTTTCCGATAGCCCTTTGCTTAAATAGTACATTGGACCGCCAAAAATTGTCCCGTTGGCGTTTACTTCGCGATATTTCACACCGAGGGTGCATTCCACGAATTTTGAAGACATTCCAAGTAATCCGACTAAGACCATCCAAAATGTGGCTCCCGGTCCACCGATGGAAAGTGCGATGGCTACTCCAGCAATATTACCAAGACCGACCGTAGCAGAAACCGCAGCCGTTAATGCTTGAAAATGACTGACCTCTCCTTCACCCTCTACCCGAATCGTGTCCGGATTGTCGCCTTCAACTGTAGCGACAGTAGTAGACGCTTCAACATGTTCATTTTTTTCAAATTCATCATAATCGCCCTTCACTACTTTTATAGCTGTTAAAAAATGTCTGAAATTGACAAATTTGAAATAAAGGGTAAAAAAGCCAGCCCCTACAATTAATACGATCAGTACCCAGGGAATCCCTACTTCTTCAGTAATCGGTATTTCAGCAAAAATGCCATCGACAAACCAACCGGTGGCCGCATCGAACGCTTGATTTATTTTTTCATCTAAGGTAAGTTCTTGAGTAACCATGGAGAAAGTATTTGTTTTCCGTCAAATTCTTTCAAAACGATTACAAAGAAAAGGTTAACCACTGCTTTAAATTTTCAGCCCCTATGGTTAACCATACTATTTTTGACTCTTTTCTGAAGTGATGGAATCGGTCAATTTATTTTTGTGGGCGAAGGCGATAAGTTGCTGTTTTCCGCCTGTTCCACTGATATTGAGGATTTTCTTTATCTGGTGAATATGCGTTTGGAATCCATCTAGACTGATGTGCATTTCCGCAGCAATTTCAGGATAAGATTTCTCCTTTCCATATACCCCAAGATATCCCAATACCTCTTTTTGACGATCGCTAAGTACTACTTTTGAACTTTCCTTCAGCTCAGTAAGCTCTTTTTTCATAGTTGCAATCGTATCTAAATGGCTTTCGGAACTAAGCTTAACGCGTTTTAATTCTTCTGATAGCGCATTATTTTCCTTTGTCAATTTTATGGCAAGTGATTGCTGGGCTTCCGTTTCTGATAAAAACTTCCAACTGTATAGCAAAATGGAGAAAAGTAGAATAAATAGGAATTTAAAGGAAATAGCGGTAATACTGCCGGCCATGGCCCAAAACCGTTGATCAACAACTTGAACAGCCCTGTCTTGCGGTATAATTCGATATGAAATGGCTATCAGTATCAATGCAAATAATGAAAGCGTTGGCAGATACATAAATTTCATATTCCGATCTGCGAATGCCTTGTTCAGTTCACTTAGCAGTGCGAGTGCTACCAATACTGAAATGGGAATATCGATCAACCATATAAAATTGTTACTAATTTCAGCATTGTTATAGGAAGTTGCTATAAAGACAAAAGCAATCATCCCCAATACTGCGCAATAGATTCCGATAAATTCGCGGGTGGTGAATCGCTGTACGGTTCGAACCAAAATGTTTCGAGATCGGTTATGCTCGATAGAGGGTAAGGACAAAATAATGAAGAGTGAATTCGCTAGCGATATAAAGACACCCCAATAAATAATAAGTTGAGAATGCTCAGGAACGTTCCAAACCGTTACCAGTAGAAAATTCACAAATGCTCCAATTCCCCATGAAAAAATAGCCAGTCCGAACCACTTGATACCGCCTATTGAACTCGCATCGACCGTTCGTCGGCTTTCTTTCCTGAAGATGCGCTGTATAATGACCGCCGATAAAAGGCAAACAATAGCAGTAACCGAATATTCAATAGTGGAAAGCAAAGTTGTGTTTTGCTTTAAAGATATTGAAAAAATCCCGTTGCCTACATATTTCTTCGGTACTGCCCTCCTACTTCAAACAAGGCTTCGGTAATCTGACCTAAGGAGCAAACTTTAGTCGCTTCCATCAGCATTTCAAACATGTTTTCATTCTGAATCGCTGCGTCTTGTACACTTTCCAGGGCTTCTATTGCTCTACTCTCGTAAGCTTTATGCAACTTCTGAAGGGTTTCAATCTGCGATTTCTTTTCTTCCTCTGTTGCTCGAATAACCTCTTTAGGTTGAATTGTCGGTGACCCTTTACTGCTTAAGAAAGTATTCACTCCAATAATCGGATATTCACCTGTATGCTTTAAGGTTTCATAGTGAAGACTTTCCTCCTGTATCTTACTGCGTTGGTACATGGTTTCCATGGCACCCAATACACCACCTCTTTCGGTAAGCCTATCGAATTCTTTCAATACGGCTTCTTCAACCAAATCGGTCAGTTCTTCAATAATGAAACTACCTTGTATTGGATTTTCATTCTTTGCCAATCCAAGTTCCTTATTAATAATTAATTGAATGGCCATCGCTCGGCGTACACTTTCCTCTGTCGGTGTTGTAATGGCTTCATCATAGGCATTGGTGTGAAGCGAATTACAGTTATCATAAATCGCATACAAGGCCTGAAGCGTAGTTCGGATGTCGTTGAAGTCAATTTCCTGTGCGTGAAGCGAACGACCAGAGGTTTGAATATGATATTTCAGCATCTGCGCTCGTGGGTTGGCACCATATTTATCGCGCATGGCTTTGGACCATATTTTACGTGCTACACGTCCGATAACGGAATATTCTGGATCCACCCCGTTACTGAAAAAGAACGAAAGGTTTGGTCCGAATTTGTTAATATCCATTCCTCGGCTCAAATAATACTCTACGTAGGTAAACCCATTTGCCAAGGTAAATGCCAATTGCGTAATCGGGTTTGCTCCTGCTTCAGCAATATGATAGCCACTAATAGAAACGGAATAGAAATTCCGTACTTTCTGCTCGATGAAATATTCCTGAACATCTCCCATCAATCGCAAGGCGAATTCGGTTGAGAATATACAGGTATTTTGCGCTTGATCCTCTTTCAGAATATCGGCCTGTACCGTACCCCGAACCTGTTTCAAGGTTTCGGCTTTAATTTTCTCATACACCTCGGAAGGAAGCACCTGATCGCCGGTAACGCCGAGCAACATCAATCCGAGACCATTGTTTCCTTCGGGTAAATCCCCAAGGTATTGTGGTCGTTCTAGATCGTTTTCGGCATAAATTTCCTTGATTTTCCGTTCCACTTCATCTTCCAAACCGTTTTCCTTGATATACTTTTCACAGTTTTGGTCGATGGCAGCATTCATAAAAAAGCCTAGTAACATCGGTGCCGGTCCATTAATTGTCATACTAACGGATGTAAGCGGATCGCTAAGATCGAATCCAGAATACAGTTTTTTGGCATCATCCAAGCAGCAAATGCTTACGCCCGCATTTCCAATTTTTCCATAGATATCGGGACGATGATCCGGATCGTTACCATAAAGCGTTACACTGTCGAAAGCTGTTGAAAGTCGCTTTGCCGGCATGTCGAGACTCACGTAATGAAATCGTCGGTTGGTTCGTTCCGGTCCGCCTTCACCCGCAAACATACGGGTTGGATCTTCACCTTGACGTTTAAAAGGATATAAGCCTGCGGTATACGGGAATTCTCCTGGTACATTTTCCTGTAGTGTCCATTTCAGTATATCGCCCCAACCTTGGTATTTAGGAAGGGAAACCTTTGGAATCTGACTATGGGAAAGGGATTCTGTATGGGTATCTATCTTGATTTCCTTATCGCGAACTTTAAAGGTATAAACGGGATCGTTATAGCGTTGTACTTTTTCGTCCCAACCGATGATAACCTCCCAGTTGTAGGGGTCGAGGTCCATTTTTACACGGTCGAATTCCTTCTTTAGCAATGAAAGCAATTCTTCGTTCTTTTCAGAACTGGCCGCTTCTAGGCTATCCTCGTCGATACCATTTTTGGTTAGTGCTATTTTTGTATTCGAAACCGTTTCCATGGTTTTGAAGATACCATATAGTTTTTGGGCCGTTTCGGCTTGTTCTGCTGCTTTTTTATCGTAGTGACGGTTATTTTCTGAAATTTCAGAAAGATAGCGTGTCCTTGCTGGTGGGATGACGAAAACCTTTTCGGACATTTCATCGGAAATCTCGTACGAACTATTCAGGTCGGACTTGGTTTTTTCTACAATCAGATCCATCACCGACTTATACAGCTGGTTCATTCCTGGATCGTTAAATTGTGAAGCGATGGTTCCAAAGATAGGAAGATCCTCGTCTGAAGTTTCCCAAAGTTGATGGTTACGTTTATATTGTTTTTTTACATCACGAAGGGCATCCTTTGCCCCTCGCTTATCGAATTTATTAATGGCAACAAGGTCTGCAAAATCGAGCATATCGATTTTTTCCAATTGTGTTGCGGCACCAAATTCAGGCGTCATAACATATAATGAAACGTCACTATGGTCCAGGATTTCGGTATCGCTTTGCCCGATACCCGAAGTCTCTAAAATGATAAGGTCATAATCGGCTGCCTTTAGCACTTCAACGGCTTCCTGCACATGTTTTGAAAGAGCGAGGTTACTTTGTCGCGTCGCCAGGCTTCGCATGTATACTCTTGGAGAATTGATAGCGTTCATACGAATGCGATCGCCTAAAAGGGCTCCTCCTGTTTTCCGTTTAGAAGGATCTACGGAGATCAGTCCTATGGTTTTTTCAGGGAAGTCGATTAGGAAACGGCGCACCAATTCGTCGACTAACGACGATTTACCAGCGCCTCCTGTACCGGTGATACCAAGAACTGGAATGCTTTTCTTTTTATTTTCAACATGTATTTTGTCAAGCGCCTCTTTTATCGTTTCAGGGAAATTTTCTGCTGCCGAAATCATTCGTGCGATAGCGTTAGGACGTTTTTCCTTAAGTTGAGCTACTTCACCATTTACACCTTCACCTATAGGGAAGTCCGCAGTTTTCACCAAATCGTTAATCATTCCCTGAAGTCCCATTTCGCGTCCATCATCGGGAGAATAGATTCGAGTAATACCATAGTTATGCAATGCCTCAATCTCTTCCGGAAGAATGACGCCTCCGCCACCGCCAAAAATCTTGATATGGCTAGCTCCCTTTTCCTTAAGCAAATCATACATATACTTGAAGTATTCATTGTGACCGCCTTGATAGCTTGTCATTGCGATAGCATTTGCATCTTCTTGAATAGCAGTATTCACTACTTCCTCCACGCTTCGATCATGACCAAGATGTATTACCTCTACTCCAGTTGCTTGAATAATTCGGCGCATAATATTGATGGCTGCATCGTGACCATCGAAGAGTGATGCGGCTGTTACGATTCGTACTTTATTTGTAGGCTTATAAGGTGTTTCTTGTTTCATTTCAAAATATATTCTAGGCACGCAAATTTACGTAAAAAGTGCCGAAGTACGATTATTACTGAGAACTATCAATCTTGAAAAAACCTTATGCATGGTTTAATCTTTATCAATAATTTTGTATATTGCGTAGTCATATAATCAATAAAAAACTACTTATTATGAGAAAATTTTACTTACTAGCAGTAATTGCGATAGGCTTTGCTTTTTCAGCTAGCGCGCAATTTACTGATGACATCGAATCTTATTCTACTGGTCCCATCTTTACCGATCGTTGGACAACTTGGGATGGAAGTAATGATGGCTCACAAAACGCTATTGTTTCTACAGATCAGGCCCTTTCTGGTTCGCAGTCAATTTTCATCGGCCCATCATCAGGTGGTCAGGATGCTGTTTTAGATTTCCAAGGTGCTGCAAATTCTGGTGTTTGGAGTTCTCTATTTTACATGTATATTCCATCAGGACAATCTGCATACTTTAACGTTCAGGGTAATGTTGAGCCTACTGCTAATGATAATTTACAGTTTTTATCTGGAGATATTTACTTCAACGAAGGTGATGCTTCACCAGGTGAAGGTAGTGATGCTAACTCTAATCTTGAACAAACTTTTACTTTCCCACATGATGAATGGTTCCCAGTTGCAATCCGTGTAGATATGGATGCTCAAACTTATCAATTAACTATTGCTGGTAATGTAGTTCCTGAAATCGCATATAATGCATCTGCCGATCGTTTCGCAGGAATTGATTTTTTCGCAGCAGAAGCACAAACTACTTATTATGTAGATAATGTACAATTAGTACAAGGAGAACTTGGAGCTGAAAGCTTCTCTTCTGATGTATTTAGCGTATATCCTAACCCAGTAAAAGACTTCTTAACAATTGAATCTTCTGAGGTTGTTGATGCTGTTGTTGTTTATGATGTACTTGGAAAAGCTGTTTTGCAAGCTAGCCCAGATCGCATCTCTCCAAAAATTGATATGAGCGGACTTTCTTCTGGTGCCTATATGGTGAAGGTTACTATTGGAAATGCTTCTAAAACAATTAAGGTTCTTAAATAAGAAAAACCTTATATTTAAAAAGAAAAGCCCCCATTTGAGGGGCTTTTCTTATTTTTAAGCCTAAACTTTGTTACGATGAAACGAATTATTATCCTTTTTCTGTCTATTTCTCTCTTCTCTTGCAACGAACTTCAGCAAGTAGTGAACAACCTCCCGAATACTGGTGGCATCGGAACGGACCCAACGATGATTGCCAATGGTTTAAGACAAGCTCTTGATTTCGGTATCGACAAACAAGTGTCTAAGCTTACGAAGACAGATGGCTTCTATAAAAACCAATTAGTTAAAATTCTTCTACCCGAAGAACTTCAAAAAGTAGATCGTGCTTTACGTGATATCGGACTGGAAAGTTTAGCTGATGAGGGATTAAAATTAATGAACCGAGCAGCAGAGGATGCTGTTAAGGAAGCGACACCCATATTTGTTGCTGCCGTAAAGGATATTACCTTCAATGATGCTAAGAATATTTTATTAGGGCCAAACAATGCCGCCACTAGCTACTTGGAAAATAAAACTGACAATGCTCTCTACTCAAAATTTAATCCCGTTATCCAAAATTCATTTTCAAAAGTTGGCGCCGATCAAATCTGGACCGAAATTATTAGTCGGTATAACGCTATTCCTTTTGTAAACAAAGTTAATCCCGATTTAACCGACTATGTCACCAATCAAGCCCTACATGGGGTCTACACAATGATCGCTGTTGAAGAAAAGCGTATCCGTGATAATATTTCCGCACGCACCACACCCCTTCTTAAACAAGTCTTCGCATTACAAGACTAATTGTTTTATAGGTTTTTAGGGATTAACACCCTTTACTATCAATAGATTATGATTGTATTAACCATATGTTATGACAATCCTAAGCATACGTCCATTATTTTTGTCAATAGATTAATGTAAAGGATCATGTTTGAATTATTTCACAAGAAAACAAAACTCGAAAAATTAAAGGCTAAATATTCGCTACTTATGCGTAGATCGTTCAATTTAGCGATAACGGATAAAGAAGAAAGCGATCGAATACATGAAGAAGCGAAAAAAGTCTTTGAAGATATAAAAGCTTTTTCCGAACTTGAGAAATCAAGTGCGTAATTTCTTTTGTAGCGTCCAAAAATAGTCGAAAGCTTTGCTTAGTCGACTACCATACCAACTAAAATACTCTCCATCTACCAAGGCTACTTTTCTACCAATTTTAGATTCTAAATCTACTTTATCCTTCTCCTTGAAAGGAAAGGGCTCGGTAGAAAGCAATACAATATCTGCTAGCCGTAAACGCTCTATAGAAATTTCAGGATATCGATCTTCAAGCAAGATATTGTCAAACTTATTTAGGCGAAGTAAATAATCTATAAAAGTGTCTTTTCCCGCAGCCATATATGGCTTTTTCCAGATAAGGTATACTACTTTTTGCGTTGAATACTTCTTCATCTTTAAAGTAAAAGCTCTTACCTCTGATTGAATAGTTTCGCGAATGCTTGAAGCCTCGCTTTGCCTTGAAAATAAGATGCCAAAATCCTCTATCATTTCTAAACAATCTGCAATTGAAGCGATATCGCTAACATATACAGAAGCAATTGTTTCGCAGGATTCAACAATTTCCTCTGTGTTTTCTTCCTTATTGGCAATAATGATATCTGGAGATAGGGCTTTGATTTTTTCAACCGAAATATTCTTAGTTCCACCAACGACTGTCTTTAACCTCCGAAGATTATGTGGGTGTACGCAAAATTTGGTCACTCCCATCAACTGGTCTTCAAGGCCCAGATCTACTAAAAGTTCGGTAATAGACGGGACCAATGAAATGATTCGAAGTGGCGTTTTCGAAATAGTTATCGACCTTCCTATTTGGTCCTTATAAAGCATTTAGAAAAGGCTTCATTTGCTGCTGTAGCTTTTGAGCTTCTATTCTTGAAGCAGTGGCAAAATCCTTATCATTCGCAGCATAAATTATTCCGCGTGAGGAATTAATGAGCAAGCCAATTTCATTGGTTAAACCATATTTACAAACTTCCTCTAAACTTCCTCCTTGAGCCCCTACACCTGGCACCAATAAAAAGCTGTCGGGAACAATAGTCCTAATCTTTTTGAAATAGGAAGGTTTGGTAGCGCCAACCACATACATCAATTGGTCTGAATTGGCATAGGATTGTGAAACCTCTAGCACTCTTTCGTACAATTCTGGAGCTTCACCAGTTTGAAAATCGGATGATCCGGCGTTCGATGTTAGCGCTAGTAAAATTGTAAACTTATCTTTGAATGCAAGGAAAGGCTCCACTGAATCTCGCCCCATGTATGGTGCTACTGTAATAGAATCGAATCCTAAGTCATCGAAAAAGGCTGAAGCGTACCGAGAAGCTGTATTTCCAATATCGCCGCGTTTCGCATCCGCAATGGTAAAAATTTCCGGATGGTGCTTGTTAAGATAGTGAATCGTCTTTTGTAACGCCTGCCAACCTTTTACTCCATATGCTTCATAGAAAGCTATATTTGGTTTGTAAGCAACTGTAAATTCATGTGTGGCATCGATAATTGCTTTGTTAAAGCTAAAGATAGGATCTTCTTCCTCTAGCAGATGAGAAGGGATCTTTGCTAGGTCCACATCCAATCCTATACAGAGGAAGGATTCTTTACGTTTAATTTCTGAAATCAGGGAATCTCGATTCATACTAGAAGGTTTCGCCTGCTTCTTTCAACTTTTCAGTATTGCTTACTAGCTGCAATTCGTCAATTATTTTTTGGATATCGCCATCGATAATATTGCTTAAATCATAAAGCGTAAGGTTAATTCGATGATCGGTTACCCTCCCCTGTGGATAATTATACGTTCTAATCTTCGCGCTTCGGTCGCCACTGGTAACCATACTGCCTCTCTTTTCGGCATCCTCGGCCTGCTTTTTAGCCAACTCTAGATCGTATAAACGGGAACGTAATACTTTAAATGCTTTTTCTTTATTCTTATGCTGCGACTTCTGGTCTTGACACTGCGCTACCAATCCGGTAGGTTCGTGGGTTAGTCGTACTGCCGAATAGGTAGTGTTTACAGACTGCCCACCTGGTCCAGAAGAACAGAAATAGTCGATGCGGACATCCTTGGGATCGATCTCGATATCGAATTCCTCTGCTTCAGGAAATACCATAACAGTAGCGGCACTGGTATGAACTCTTCCCTGGGTTTCTGTTTGCGGTACCCGTTGCACACGGTGTACACCGGCTTCAAACTTTAAGATTCCATATACATCATCGCCTTCTACCTCAAACTGTATCTCTTTAAATCCACCGCTAGTACCTTCACTATAATCTACGGTATTTACCTTCCAACCTTTACTCTCGCAATATTTGCTATACATTCGGTATAAATCTCCAGCAAAAATACTGGCCTCATCGCCACCTGTACCGGCACGGATCTCCATCACTGCATTTTTCGCATCTTCCGGGTCTTTCGGAATAAGAAGGAATTTGATCTCCTCTTCAAGTTTAGGAAGTTTCTCTTTGGCTTCTTCCATCTGCATTTTAGCCATCTCAATCATCTCATCGTCGCCACTTTCCTTGATGATTTCTTTGGCTTCATCGATACGATTTTGAATGGTAAGGTACTCTTCACGTTTATCCATCATAACGCGAAGGTCCTTGTATTCCTTATTTAATTGAATGTAGCGTTTTTGATCGCTAATAATTTCTGGTTGAATAATAAGGTCGCTTACCTCATCGAACCGTTGTTTTACTATTTGAAGTTTTTCTAACATAGGTATATTAATCGTACAAATTTAGAATAAAATAGCAAAACGAGCGACTAGAATTGTCGGTATCTAGGAGGAATTATAGGAGATACTCTCTTTCCTTCATCGCTTTTCCCAAAGCCTTGTCTTCTGCCGTATTTAAACTGAAGCGGACCAATAGGACCAAGGCAAATAAATAGAAAATTCGTTCTGGAAAAAACGCAGCTTCAGCGCCATAGTAATAAGCTGCCAATCCGAAACAATCGGAAAGCACAAAACTAAAAGCCATTAGTAAGTAATACAAAGACGTTTTCCCTTCATATAAATCATTAAAAAGAAACCCAACGATTCCTAAAACCAAAAGCATCCCACCCTGAATAAAGAACAGGTTATATTGAAGTTCGTTATTTAATTGTGCCATCACAATATCCGAGAGATAATAAACATTAAAGATGTTCAAAAGAACTAAAACCAATCCTATACCGATTAAAGCAGGCGTAGATTTTTTCAATTTAAGAGAAGGCGCAATAGCCAAACACAACACGCCATAGGAAAGAATCGTAAAGATAAAGGAGGCGGTCTTATTTAAGCTTACCTCATATTGGATAATAAAAACATCTCGGAAGAGAAAAAATACAAAGGCAAGAAGTAGTGATTTTTTCCAAAATCCTTGGCGATTCATGAAATAAGCAAAAAAGATAAATGTCGACAATAGTCGAATTACTCGACTCGTACCCATTGATGTAAATTGGATAACGAGGATATTAAGAATGATTAGCACAGCACATAACCACAGTAGCAGATATTTTCTGCCCTTCAAATTGAGAAACATAGTAATTTGATTTAAAAGGGGAAGGGTCTGCTACTTAAAAAGTCAAAAATACGTAAATTGACCATATTCTGAGTCAATGGTCAGCTTCTTTTCGCTTAATGGTAATACTTTTCCTACGACCTGCGCATCCACACCAAAGCTTTGTGAAATTTTTATAATTTCTTCTGAAATTTCCTCAGGCACGTACAGTTCCATTCGATGCCCCATATTGAATACTTGAAACATTTCCTTCCACCCTGTACCACTTTCTTGTTGTATCATTTTGAAAAGCGGCGGTGTATCGAACATATTATCCTTCACGATATGAAACTGATCTATAAAGTGAAGAATCTTGGTTTGTGCTCCACCACTACAGTGTACCATTCCATGGATTTCTTTATTGCTAAATTGTGAAAGAATCTTTTTAATAATGGGAGCATAGGTTCGGGTAGGCGACAATACCAGTTTTCCAGCGTCCAATGGCGTATCTGTTGTGTCGGTCAACGATTTCGACCCTGTATATAACAAGTTTTCTGGAACCGACGGATCGAAACTTTCAGGGAATTTTTTAGCTAAGTCTTTCTCAAAAACGTCGTGCCGTGCCGAGGTTAAGCCATTGCTTCCCATTCCACCATTATATTCCTTTTCATAGGTAGCTTGACCATACGATGCTAGTCCGACGATTACATCGCCTGCCTTAATATTTGCATTGTCGATTACTTTAGAACGTTTCATTCGAGCCGTTACGGTAGAATCTACGATAATACTTCGCACCAAATCGCCAACATCGGCCGTTTCGCCTCCTGTGCTATGAATAGACAGACCAAATTCGTTCAATTCGGCGATGAGTTCCTCCGTACCATTAATCAAGGCTGAAATCACTTCACCTGGAATTACATTTTTATTTCTTCCTATGGTTGAAGAAACCAAAATATCATCTACTGCTCCTACACACAACAAATCATCGATATTCATGATTAATGCATCTTGAGCAATCCCTTTCCAGACAGAAAGGTCGCCCGTTTCCTTCCAATACATATAGGCTAGTGAAGACTTCGTACCTGCACCATCGGCATGCATGATTAAACAATAATCCTCATCTTTGGTAAGATAATCGGGAACAATTTTGCAGAACGCGCGAGGGAATAATCCCTTATCTACATTTTTAATAGCGTTATGAACATCTTCCTTTGAGGCGGAAACGCCTCTCTGGGCATATCGTTTGGAAACTTCTTCACTCATAGTGTGGATTTCAATAGTGCAAAAATAGGAATAAAAAAACGTCCTAGCACTTAGGACGTTTTCTGTTTTTTAATCTATTATACTTCTATTCCCAATCAGGCATAAAAGCATTTGTAAATAGCAATTGCCTATTGTCGGCATCGTCATCCAGCACAGTTCTATAGATATTTCGTTGAGAAACATTATCGTTGGAAGTATTCACATAAATCACAGAGCCTTCATCAGGCGCAAATCTCGGATCTAAATCGTTGGTACCAGCAGGTTTGTCCGTATCAATCTCAGTACTCGTATCGCTATCGAAATCATAGATAAACAATTTCGTATCTAATTGACGGTACGTACCGTTTTCAAATCCTGAAACATCCTGCGTGAATAATAATTGGCTACCATCGATAGAATAGTCTAAACCACCGAGCGCACCATTTACGTTTTCAACGATTACATCGACTTCCATCCCTGTATCTGGATCCAAAATGAAAATTCTCGCTTCATAACCATTTGCATTATTTGTCTTAACAGCTATAAGTGAATTGGTTTCATTTGCATCAACCTCCGTAATAAATGTTCCTGAAGGCGCTTCATATATCAATTCCGTACCTGTACCATCGCGATTCACACTATATAACTTATTGAAATTAGGATAGTAAAGCCGCGCTCCATCATCGTACCAAGTGAAATCCAGTTCATCCTGTCGAAATCCAGCAATAGGAATCGCATTTGTAATTTGGTCGATCGCTGTCCCATCATAGTTCATGGTAAACAGTTGATAGGCGGCTCCAACAGATCGAATAAATGCAATTTTACCAGCTGTACTGTTTGCTCTTGGACGGAAACTGTTTTCGGATGATGCCGTTAACCGTAATTCATTCTGATTAGTTTCATCCCCATCGGGTTCATCGCCTGAATAAATGACGTTATTACCTTCTTCATTTCGCACATAAAAGAAACGGTTTGAATTAATTGGGACAGTTGTAAAGCTGGAGATATTGCTTAACACTGATGGATTAATATTATCATCGACGGTTACCTGCCAAAAGTAGGTGGTTGACTGCTGAAGATTTTCCACGGTAACCGTTGTATCTTGAATTTCCTCGAAGAGTGTTGTTTCATTCGTTGCAGCATTTCGCAATTCCAGCGTATAGGATAGCGGATCGTTATCCTCATCGGTTGCGGTCCATACAAAATCGGTCGTTAACGGAACATCGGTAGCATTATCTGCGGGACTCAATAACTGAATGGTAGGTGCTTCATTATTCGCAATCGATTTGTCAAGTTCAAAAATTACATTGGTTGTTTCGTTATCTTCGACAATTGCCGACTCGAAAGTAGTCGTATACTCGGCAAGCGATGCCTGTACGGCATATTCGCCCTCGTTAATGTCGTCGATCTTAAAAGTACCATCGCCTCGCGTAAGAACGCTACTAGACAATGGTTGCGTCGAAATTTGAACATCAGCCAGCGGTTCATTAGTGACAGCATCGTAAACTATACCTGTTAGTGTCCCTGATCCTACGCTTTCAATTTTATCCTCACTACAAGATAGTATGGCTAACGTAAGACAAGTTAGATACATATATGTTAATACTCGTTTCATAGCCCGATCAGTTAATAAATTTGTCTTTTCGTTTGTTTCGTCCAAAGCCGAAGTGATAGTTAACCCCAAATCCTACATTATAGTAGAAGTCGTCTCTTTGCCCTTGTACCTCATTATCAATTTTATCAGAGAAAACCCGGTTTAATTCACCATTTAGTTCCATAGAAATTCTCTCTGAAAATTTGTACACCATCCCGACACCTGCTTTCACCTTAAAAAAGGTATCCAATTCCTGTAAAAATTTACTCGGTGAATTATCTACAAAGGTCATGAACCCAGGACCAGCATATAGGATTGGACTAAGCTTATCATGTGGAAGTACTTTAAACTCAAGATTTACATTTTCAGAAAGCCAAAAATATCGCCTATTAGAATTAGAGAAAAGCCTAAAAAATTGGACATCGCCACGAATGGCAAAGGATGGGTTAAGATGATATTTATACCCTAGTTCTGATTTGAAATCTGGTTGCTCATCAGCAAAATCGCCGTCGATGGTTGTGGCTCCTATCGCAAGACGTAAGGTGCTTTTATGATCATTTTCTTGATATTCTCGCCCATACAGCCCGGTAGCCTCTTCCATTTCTTTTTCAGCCAAATAGTTTTCGACAAGTTCCTTATTCTTTTCGGCGCCTTCTTTAGTTGACCAAAGCTTATCTTTTATTCCTTCTACTATTAGACTTTCTACCGCTTTTTCAATGGCGGCTTTAACGGCGAGTTGTGTTGGCTCATTCTTTGTAAACCCGGTTTCTGCTTCTAGTAAACGCTGAAAGTTTACATAGCGGAAAATACCAGCATCTAACGCTTGCGAAAGAATTGTTTTGGAAACATATACGGTTTTGATAATCTCTCCAGTAGAGGTGGACACAGCGCGAAGATATACGGTAATTCGATCTTGTCTATACTGAACCGAACCGCCAACGCCAAAGTACCTAGCACCCGCTCCACCGGTAAGTAAGTTGGTGTCGTAAGAGATAATTCCCCCTTCCAATAAAATTCCCGCAAAAAGGAGTGGTTTGATTTTAGGAATATTGGCATTTGTTGCTTTTCTGTATTCATCGCGGGTTGAACGTATGATATTTCGCTCGTTGGTAAGATTTTGAAGGTTTTCCCGTTCAACAGCTTTAAACCACTTTGAGTCCTCCAATGCCTTTATCAGGATAGTCGTGGCGCCCTGTGTTACAGCGGTACTAAACGTACTTGCTCCCTCAGACGGTTTGTACTGTCCAGTTTGATCTCTAAAATTGTAAACCCCTGCAACAATTGGCTCATTGGGCTCAGGCAAATCGTATAATGTCTTTGTCGCTTGCGTTATCTCACCAATCCTCGCGTCACCTTGCGAAACGGGTTGATTCCAATAAGCCCCGCAACTAAACAGAAAAAAAGGCAGGGTCAATATTGCGACCTTTTTCAAAAGTTTCGTCATAAGTACTATCAATTTGGGACGATAATTTGAGTTTGCTCTCCCGTAGTTGTATCTAAAATATTTATTACCAGTCCTTCGTCCGATTCAAAAACCTCTAGCGATAAGGTTCCAAAATTAAAGGTTCCTTCCTGCAATCCTTCCTCCCCTAGCTGAGAAGTTAGGAGCGAGCGTGAAATTTGACTTAACAATTGTCTATTTAAGCTTTCGGCAAATTGATCTATCTCCGATTGCTCATTATCCTGAGCATTTGGATCCGTAAAAGAGTTCTGAGCATTTGCCGAACTCAATAACCATTGATAGTTAAAGGTATCGCCACCGAAATTAGGGTTCTTCGGCTCGTAAACCAATTGTTGCGCCATTCCTGTAATGCAGAAACCTAGCAATAAAAGGGTTAAGTAAACATTTTTCATCATCTTCCTATTTAATATCGAATAAGATTTTGTTGGTTTCTTTCCTTTAAAATAAAGTATCTTCGAACCCGTGCTATCGCAATATCCGACATTTGTTTTAAATAATCCAATTTTGTTCGGGCAAAAAATTGCCAAACCAATGTATTTCCAACGAGTACTTTAATTTTTGTACTACGTCCAAGCGCTGCTTCCTCTGTGATGGAAACCACTTCATCGCCCTGAATTTTTTCAAGTCTATAGGCCGAGGAGAACGCTACATAAAAATCGCGTCCTGCCTTTGTTTTCGTGTCTTCCGTTACCAATCCTCTAAACGACATTCCTCCGTCACTCTCATTGGCTTTAGCAGTATTCGACTGCGATTCCTGTTTTAACTTTTCCAATAAACGCATCTTCACGGCAATATCCGACGTTGAAGATTCGTCTGGATTCAGCTCAACTCTATCGCTTGCAACGACTTCATCATCTAAATTGTAAATAAGCAGCAGGAGTACAACATTCTGTTGGATATCGGAATTAACCGTTGTTTTAGCCAAGGTACCTTGTTGAAAGGGCTTTAACGTGAAACGAGCTGATTGATCATTTTTTGCAGCATTATTTAAGGAGTCTTTCTTTATAGTTGAAAAGACATAGCGAAGATTTTGAGGCACTTCCAGTTTATTTAAAACGGTTGCAGAAAAGGTCTTAAATTCCTGATTATCGGAAACTTCTATGTTAGCCTCTATAGCATCATTGGCAGGTTCTTGCGCAAGGATTGAAGGTAATGCACAAAATAAGATACAGAACGTCATAAAAACGTTTGTAAACTTTAGAACCATAACATGACAAATTTGGGGAATTGGTATTCTTAATTAAAATTCCGGATAATGATAGAGGAATCATCACCCTGCATATTCACTTTCAGTTTTTCTGAAATAGAATTGCTACCAAACCTTGTGAACGTCTGGTTATCGCCATCTTGAATAACCTCCGTACCGTGGTATTGAGACCGGAATACTCCGAAATCCATGAAAATATTATCATCACCATTTTGTACCACTCGATTTTCTATGGTAGTGGCATTAAGGTTTAAATAAGAATAATTACGATCGCCCAATTGAATGATATCAACATCACTTTGTTGCGATTGTGTTCTTGAAACGGCCGTATTATAATCACCTACCTGGCGAATAAATACGCTATTCTCATCTTGAACAGCATTGTTTTGGTTTGCTCGTTGGGAGTTTTCTTGAGAAGCTAAAAAATTAAGGCGCGACTGGTTCGTATCGAAACTTGAGAGTTCTGTAGTTTCGGTAGCAGAATTGTCATTTTGAGCCATCCCGACTGAGATTATGAACATGCAAATAACAATTGCGAAGTATTTTAAAATTGAAATTTTCATAGGTCGCTTATTTGTTGTTGAAAGATACAAATTATTCTTTAGAAGAATCGAGATTACGCTAGGTATTTTGCAGTTCTTCAACCTTGTATTCTTAGTTTTATAATGAAGCATAAGGGCACTTTTTAGATGCCCTTATACCCCATTTAAATCAAATATTCCTGAAGGTTAATCCCTCACAAAAGGAATACAGGATTAGTTATTTTGAATAACAGAAGAAATGTTTCCGTTACCAATTTGGTCTACATCACTGATGTGTCCGTTTCCTCCTTGGCCTACAGCACTTGTGTTACCGTTTCCTTGTTGAAGTACAGAAGAAACATGGTCGAAACCTACCTGTGCAACGGCACTAACGTTCGTATTCCCATCCTGCTCAACGTCAGAAGTGTTAGTATTACCTAACTGTAGAACAAGGCTGTTGTTATCAGCACCATCCTGTAAAACAGTACTTACGTTGTCATCACCTTGTTGCTGTACTACGCTAGTGTTGTTGGTTCCAATTTGGTCAACATCGCTATCGTTGTTGTTTCCGATTTGAGCAACACCTGAACCGTTAAGCGTTCCGATTTGGTCAACCATTGACATGTTGTCATCACCAGTTTGGACAACGTTCGAGTTGTTAGAATCTCCAGATTGAAGAACTCCAGAATCGTTGTTGTTTCCAGTCTGATCAACATTAGAGATATTAGTGTTACCATACTGCTCAACGATAGAATAGTTATCGTCACCAATTTGGTCTACAGTAGAAATGTTTCCGTTTCCAACCCATCCTTGGTATGTAAATGAAGTGTTGTCATTTCCGTCTTGGTTCGTAGAAGCATCGTTGTCGTCACCCCACTGATCTGTCCAAGAAATGTTGTCATCTCCGTTTTGGTCTACATCACTTTCGTTAGTATTACCAGTCTGCCATACATCATTGAAGTTATCATTTCCGTTTTGGAAAACATTAGAGTCGTTCCCATCTCCTCCATCTTGATCAACGTCAGAGTAGTTAGAATCACCATTCTGCTCAACGTAAGAGTTGTGGTCGTTACCATCTTGGTCTACTAGACTTGTATGGTTATTACCTTGATACCCTTGGAAAGTGTCAGAATTGTTATCGTTACCAGTCTGGGCAACATCACTTGTGTTGCTATCTCCCCACTGATCTAGGTAAGCATCGTTACCATCACCATCTTGGTCTACTACAGATGAGTTTGAGTTACCATCTTGCCAAGAAAAGTTACCGTTGTCGTTACCGTCCTGGTCGATATCACTAACGTTATCGTTTCCTGTAGTACCTTGCCACAACGTAGATGCGTTATTGTCTCCATTTTGGTCTACTGTGGAAGTGTTGGTATCACCATCCTGTAAAACGTAAGAATCGTTTGTCATACCAGTTTGGTTTACAGACGAGTTATTACCCGATCCGAACTGATCAACGTCACTGTTGTTCATTTGCGCGAACAACGCTGCACTACACATTAGCGCCGCTGCGCTTAACATTACTTTTTTCATAATAGTTAAAAAATTTAGTTACTAATTGATTTATATTGGTTAAAATTTCCAAGTTAAGAAGCACTGTTTTTGTTTTTCATTCCATACAGTACATACCTATTCTTAGAATGCTTTGGTTCAAATGTTTCAAATAACGAATTATTTGGTATAAAATATTTTGATTCGGGGATGTTGAGGAGAGTTGTGCTTCAAAGTTTGCTTTCAAACACATTTCAAATATGCGAAGAAATTTCAGATTACATATACGTGTAACTACGTAAGGCCTAGCGGTTAATAATTAAAAGTAAGTATTCTCCTACATATTTCTTTATAAGAATAAGACGTTATACCGAAAATATCGTTCAAATACATCACACATAGTAATATGAGTAAATGTTAATTATTTGTTAAAATTTTAAGATAATTTTGTAGGGTACTTCGCTCAGGCTTTAAATAGGAAAAACCCTGTTATAAAAACCGAGCAACCACCCCCTAACAAACTGTAATATTGAATGTTAGAAAGAATACCTTTTCATAAAATACACCATAATTTCCAATGTTCTTACCATGTATTCTTATAATTACCTATCCACCCCTTTCGCATTCTTCATCTACCATTTCAAGTTTCAAAAACCAAGATTTCAGTTTTTCCATTTAGATCCATTTCTGGATTTCTTGAAAAACGTTGTCAACCAAAGAAAAAGGCGCATCAAAATAGATGCGCCTTCTAACATTCAAACCAAATAGGGAATGCAACAAAGTATATTGCTACAGTCCTATTATTCTCAAATACTAGTTTTCTTGATGAACAGTACTTATATTATTAGTTCCATTTTGAGTAACCGTACTCATGTGGTTTTCGCCATCTTGAAGAACATCACTTGTATTCCATTCTCCTGTTTGTGTTACTTCAGAAATATTCTGATCTCCAAATTGTGATACACGAGATACGTTATGGTCACCCGTCTGAAGCATCGTGCTCTCATTCAGGTTTCCTACTTGACCACCATCGATTAATACACCGGTGTTATTATTACCGTACTGCTCGATAGAATTCTCGTTGTTGTTTCCTTCAGATCGGGCATAGGCATTGTTATCATTACCTTCCTGAACAATATCAGATTCGTTCATGTTTCCAACTTGAGCTGTTTTGGCACTGTTGTCGTCTCCACTAGTACGGATATAACTATTATTGTCATCTCCTACTTGAACAATCTCAGCAGTGTTATCATTTCCTATAATATTGATTCCTTCTCCTGGAAGAAAATCATCGTTGGCATTGTTACGGTCGCCAAATTGACGAACATCAACATCGTTGCTATCGCCATTTACGTCGATTAGCATTCCATTGTCATCACCAACTTGCTCGATATCGACCATATTAAAGTCGCTTCCACCACTTCCTGAAATTTCTGTAACTGAATTGTTGCGATCTCCAAGCTGAATAAGCGAAGTAGTATTATCACTTCCCCCGATACGAAGAATTCCGCGGTTATCATCACCGTCCTGATCTATATCAGAATCGTTGTTATTTCCGTTTTGGCGTACAGATGATAGGTTTGCATTTCCAGTTTGGTACACTTCAGCTGTGTTATCATCACCATTTTGGATGGTTTCCTCGTCATTCAAGTCACCTGTCTGGATTCCAACACTTCGGTTATCATTTCCATTTTGGGTAATGGCTACATCGTTCATGCTTCCATTCTGGTTATGGTTACTGATGTTATCATCACCTGTTTGGGAAATTGTTCCCATGTTATCATCACCTTGACGTTGGCGCAACTGACTGTTATTTCTGTCACCAGATTGATCCACATCGGCATCATGATCAGATCCACGCTGGAATACAAAACTATCGTTATCATCGCCAACTTGATTCACATTGCTAGCGTCGTTAGTTCCCGCAGCTTGGTTTACACGAGAATCATTTCCATTACCTTCTTGATATACTACAGAACTATGATCGTTGTTTTGTTGCCATACATCAGAACTATTGCTGTCGCCAGTTTGGGTTACCATCGACTCGTTATTGTCGCCTTCCTGTAATTCTTCAGAAACGTTCATCGCACCTTGTTGGTCAACTACAGCACTATTCCCGTTTCCAGTTTGTGTTTGGAACACTACGTTATCGAGGCTAGTTCCAGCAAACGTCCCATCCTGATTACTATCGGCAAAGTTATTATCGCCCATCTGGGTTTGGGTAGCTTGATTGTTATCGCCTTGCTGTCTAGATGTAGCAACATTCTCATTTCCTGTCTGCGTTTGTGTCGCTTCAGAATTAGTCGTCGTGATGAGCTGACGCGCCGTGGCCATATTGTCATCCCCTGTTTGGGTTTGTATAATGGTATTGTCGGTCGTTCCAGCACCTCCACCAGATCCTTGTACCGCCAGTGCATCGTTATCATCACCCGTTTGCAATTGGGTGATGGTGTTACGAGCGGCAGATGTCTGTTGTTCAGCATTTGCTACGTTATCATCTCCAATTTGGTCCTGATCGATATAATTTCCATCACCAAGTCCTAAGAAGCCACCGCCACCTTGGGTTGCATTGGCAAGGTTGTCATCTCCTTCTTGGTACTGATCTATTTCATTATCGGTACTATTGGTTGTTTGGAAGAATCCAGGGAATAGCTGCAATACGCGCCCTTGATTAGCATTAGCTTCATTACGATCGCCAGCTTGTGTTTGCGTTACCGTATTGTCATCACCGATAGTTGTAGTTGTCGCTTCATTGAAGCTACCTGTTTGAGAAGTAGTCGCGGTATTTCCGTCAGAGCTAGCAGAAGAAGTTCTGGTATCACCTTGATTTATAATAGCAGCGTTGAAGTTTCCTTCTTGTGAAACAGTAGCATCGTTATCGTTTCCAAATTGGTTTACATCCGATTCGTTTCGTACGTTCGCTGCTCCTGCTTGCGTCACCGTTGCGGTATTATCATTCCCCAACTGATCTACTGTTGCTGTTTGAATAACTCCGTCCTGCATTACTGTCGATGTATTGGAATCGCCTTCCTGGTTTACAGAAGAATCGTCCTGAACACCCGTTTGCGTAACGGAAGAAGTATTTAGGTCGCCATCTTGGTTTACAGAAGAAACATTTTGCGTTCCATCTTGAAATACATCAGAATCATTGGATGTTCCGTTTTGAACCACCATCGATTCGTTTGCACTTGAACCTTGTTCTACAATCGAGTTGTTTGAAGTTCCATCTTGGTCTACATCAGAGTCGTTTCCGATACCATCTTGGAAACTCGTTGAAATATTAGAATCGCCGTTTTGGTCGACATTCGCCATGTTTCCAATACCGCCTTGTTCGATGTCTGCATCGTTAGAAGTTCCATTTTGAACAGCGGTTGAAACATTGTTCTGACCTCCCTGCAAACTCGTTACGATATTTGAGTCGCCCGTTTGGGAAATATCGGAAGTATTGTTAATACCGGTTTGATCGACTTGTGAATCGTTCATATTTCCATCTTGAACGACTGTCGTAGTGTGATCGAAACCACTTTGGTTTCCTACTGAAATGTTTTCGTCGCCCGTTTGGGTTACATCAGAATCCTGACGAAAGTCAGATTGGTTTACATCGGCATCATTCGATGTGCCATCTTGCGATACAGTTGAAATATGATCGAAACCATTCTGGTTCACGTCACTCATATTTGTTGTACCCGTTTGGTCCACATCGGATGTATGGCCATCATTGTTTTGAAGCACTACCGATTGATTGCTGGTGCCGTTCTGATCTACTGTTGAATTGTTTTCGTCGCCATCTTGGTCGACATCAGAATTGTTTGTTATTCCCGTTTGGTTGACCGTGGAAGCATTATCGCTTCCCTGCTGATCAACAGCACTGGAATTGTTTTGGGCAAACAGACATGTTGCGAACATGAAAGCTGCCACACTTAGCATTTTCTTTTTCATACTTTAAATGAATATTAATTAATAATTCGATTAGCATGCCCAATTGGTAAAACCAGGCAATAATTTAGAGGTGCCACCTTGTATAAAAAGCAGCCATAAACGCAATTTTTTCTTGAAGTTTTTTGTTAGATAGCAAAGGATAAACTCCGCTATAACTTAAAGATGCAGAGAATAAAGAGGTTCTGAAATACGTACTTACACGTAGGGATAAAATAACTGTAGTAGAATACTTACATATAATTCATTATTGCGTTCAATTACGAGTAGCATCGATGAAGGGCAGGAAAGATTAACAGAAAGAAAAAGTTAAAATTTCAAGAAGTTTGACTTTGAAATTCATTCAAATAAAAAACCAACCGAATGGCAAGCATTCGATTGGTTTCAAAAAAGCTATCCTTTATAATTCTCCTACTAACGGAGAAGGGTAGTTACACCCTAAAGGATTTATTTTGATTAGTTACTCTGGAATACAGCTGAACCGTTTCCGTTTCCAATTTGGTCTACGGTGCTCATATGGTCTTCTCCTAATTGCAGAACACCGCTTGCATTTCCGTTACCATCTTGAAGAACAGTACTCATGTTTCCTTCACCTACTTGAAGAACACCAGAAAGGTTACCGTCGCCATTTTGCGTTACAGTACTCTCGTTTTCTTCACCGAACTGAGCTACTCCAGAAATATTCCCATTTCCTGTTTGGTACATTTCAGAACTGTTGTCCATACCGCTTTGGTAGGCACCTGCAACGTTACCGTCACCCGTTTGCTCAATTTTCGAGTAGTTGATTTCGCCTACTTGGTAAGAAGCAGCGACATTGCTATCTCCTATCTGATCGATATCGATTACGTTGTTAGGCTCAGTGCTTCCCGCGTCACCATCCTGGTTTGCGATTGCAAGGTTACCATTACCGTCTTGATCGATATTGGTAAGGTTCGAAGAACCTGTTTGGAATACATCAGATACGTTATTGTCTCCCAATTGGTTTACAAACGCAATCTCGTCGTCCAATTCCTGAACAACATACGATTCGTTGTCGTTACCCTCTTGGTCTACATACGCTTCACTATTACGATTTTCACCGTTATCGCCATCATTCTGATCTACGAAAGAATAGTTAGACGTTCCATCCTGAGTTACCTCAGCCAAGTTCGAATTTCCATCCTGATCTACATCAGAATCGTTAGTAGCTCCAGTTTGTGATACGATAGCATCATGGTCGTTTCCGTTTTGGTCGACATCGCTATCATTCATTTGTGCAAACATGATCGTTCCACAGAACAAGGCTGCTGCACTTAATATTACTTTTTTCATAATAAATTGCTCTTTATTTGGTTAAAAAATACTTTTAGTTGCTTTGGTGAACGTCACTCATATTATTGTTCCCCATTTGGTCTACTGTACTCATGTGGCTTTCTCCCTCTTGAAGAACATCACTTACGTTCCAGTCTCCAGTTTGAGTTACTTCAGAGATATTTTCATCTCCAAATTGAGAAACACGAGACGTGTTATGGTCACCTGTTTGAAGCATAGTGCTTTGGTTCAAGTCACCTACTTGTCCACCACCAATCAATACACCCGTATTGTGGTCTCCGTACTGCTCGATAGAGCTAGTATTGTTGTTTCCTTCAGAACGCGCGTACGCATTGTTGTTATCACCCTCTTGAACGATATCAGATTCATTCATGTTTCCAACTTGTGCCGTTTTAGCACTGTTGTCATCGCCTGTTGTACGGATGTAACTGTTGTTATCATCTCCTGATTGAACGATTTCAGCAGTGTTGTCGTCACCAATAATGTTGATCCCTTCACCTGGAAGGAAATCATCGTTAGCGTTGTTACGATCGCCATACTGACGAACATCTACGTCGTTAAGGTCGCCGTTTACGTCGACCAACATTCCGTTGTCGTCGCCCACTTGATCGATATCAACCATATTGAAGTTACTTCCACCTGGTCCAGAGATTTCGGTAACAGAGTTGTTACGATCTCCAATTTGCTCAAGGGTAGTGATATTTCCATCGCCTCCAATTCTCAATACCGAACGGTTTAAGTCTCCCATCTGAGAAACTTCAGAATTGTTAAGGTCGCCACGCTGACGCAAATTTGAAAAGTTATCGTTTCCTTCAACCCAAGTATCGCCGAAGTTATCGTCTCCATCTTGGTTTAGGATCGCTTCATTACCATCTCCGGTAATGTTTACACCTGCACCTGGTAAAAACTCATCACCTGCGTTGTTGTTGTTTCCGTCTTGGTCAACGTCAACAATGTTAGAGTCACCACTAACATCTACTAAGATGTTGTTATCATCTCCTCCAAACTGATCAACATTCACTAGGTTGTCGTCGCTACCACCAGGAGAACCTGCTAGTTCAACAACTGAGTTGTGAGAAGTTCCTGTTTGATTTACAAATGTCCCGTTGTCGTCGCCAAAGGCACGAACTCTAGAACGGTTCTCATCACCTGTTTGTGTTACAATGTTGTCATTGTCGTTACCGCTTTGAGTAACTTTACTGTCATTTGATTGTGCGAAGAGTGTCGCTCCACAGAATAATACTGCAGCACTTAGAATAACCTTTTTCATTGATAGATTTTAAATTACTAATTCGATTTAAATGTTTGAAATTCACACAGGACCTTCACACTGAGAAACAATCGCCGTTGCTCACAGTTCAGTTTTGTAAACTATTTTAAAGGCTTTAAGACACGAATGGTCTTTATGTAATGAGGAGTTATTTTTCGATTCTCAAGAGCTCTAGCTCCGTGCGAATTTCCTTTCAAAAATGTGAATAAAGATTGGCTTCTGAAATACGTACATACACGTATGTCCTTGATTACCAACTACATATTGTAATCTATTTCCTACATTTTTTAAGTTCTTGTCGATAAGCTGTTTCTATAAATCGACCAACCGCAAAAAAATTTAACAGGTTAAATTGTATTAAATAATTGTTAAGGCACTTCAAAATTCTAAACATTCCTACAAAAAAAACCGTCATGAGTACATAACTCTGACGGTTTTTCCTACAGTTTTTAATGTAATTACTTGGTAAACAGCAACTCACGGTATTTAGTAAGTGGCCAAATTTCATCGTCTACCAACAATTCAAGTTTATCGCAATGGTATCGAATTACTTCGAAGAATGGTTTCACCTCGTTACAATATTCTTTGGCACGTTTCTCAGCGTCTTCAATTTTGTTTGCTTTCTTCCGCGCTTCAATCATATCGGTAATACCTTTATTGATGTTAGCTATATGCTCTGAAATCTGTTCCACAAGATTCATTTGCTCTGTTGCATACGACTTGAAATCTTTTCCATAGATTTCTTTCAATCCACGAACATTCTTAATCAAAATGTTTTGGTATCGAATAGCCGTTGGTATTACATGGTTACGCGCGATATCGCCCAGCGTACGGCCTTCAATTTGGATACGCATGGCATATTCCTCCATCTCGATTTCGTATCGCGCCTCCATTTCAACCTTACTCATAATATTAAGGTCTTCAAATAGAGAAATAGATTTCTTATCAATTTTCGCCTTTAAGGCTTCAGGAGTCGTTTTGTTATTGCTTAGACCACGTTTCTTCGCTTCTTTTTCCCAAGCTTCACCATATCCATCTCCTTCAAAACGGATTCGCTTACTATCTTTAATATATTCACGCAACACGTTGAAGATCGCATCGTCCTTCTTCATTTTCTTCCCTTTAATAAGGCCATCTACTTCCTCTTTAAAGTCCTTCAATTGCTTTGCCATAATCGCATTCATTACGGTCATCGGGTTTGCACAGTTGGCGTACGATCCTACGGCACGGAACTCAAATTTATTTCCTGTAAAGGCGAATGGCGACGTACGGTTACGGTCGGTATTATCCAATAGAATCTCAGGAATTTTACCGACAACGTTCAATTTAAGGTCTGTTTTATCTTCTGGCGAAAGCTTTCCGCTCTTCACTTTTTCCAACTGATCGAGTACTGAAGTGAGCTGCGATCCGATAAAGGCAGAGATGATCGCTGGTGGTGCTTCGTTAGCCCCTAATCGGTGATCATTACTTGCACTACCGATAGACGCTCTTAATAACTCCTCATATTCATTTACCGCTTTTAGGGTATTGATAAAGAAGGTAAGAAACTGTAAATTTTTCATCGGCGTGCTGCCAGGACCTAACAAGTTTACGCCAGTGTCGGTTGCCAATGACCAGTTGTTGTGTTTTCCACTACCATTTACTCCTGCAAAAGGCTTTTCGTGGAATAATACTTTAAAATTGTGGCGATCGGCAATTTTATCCATCACATCCATAAGGAGTGAGTTATGGTCAACGGCTAGGTTCGCTTCCTCAAAAATTGGAGCCAGCTCGAATTGATTTGGTGCCACCTCGTTATGACGTGTTTTTACCGGAATACCGAGCAACATACACTCATTTTCCAAATCGCGCATATAATTAAGGACACGTGACGGGATCGAACCAAAATAATGATCATCCAATTGTTGCCCTTTTGCAGAGGAATGCCCTAAAAGCGTTCGACCTGACAAGGTAATATCGGGGCGAGACGACGCCAAGGCTTTATCTATCAAGAAATATTCCTGTTCCCATCCAAGGGTAGCATTCACTTTCGTAACGTTCTTATCAAAATATTTTGCAACAGCAGTTGCTGCCTTATCCACTTCTTGAAGCGCTCGAAGCAAGGGTGTTTTATAATCCAATGCTTCACCTGTGTAGGCTACAAAGATTGTTGGAATACATAAGGTCGTTCCATATACGAATGCTGGAGACGTTGGGTCCCAAGCGGTATAACCACGTGCTTCAAAAGTATTTCGAATTCCGCCGTTAGGAAAACTTGAGGCATCCGGCTCTTGTTGAACTAGCTGTCCACCGCCAAATTTTTCGATAGCTTGTCCGTCGCCTGTTGTTTCGAAGAAGGCATCGTGCTTTTCGGCCGTCGCTCCTGTAAGCGGCTGAAACCAGTGTGTGTAGTGAGTAGCTCCCTTGCTAATAGCCCATTCCTTCATTCCTGTTGAAATGTGGTCGGCTACATCACGGTCTATCTTTTCTCCTTTTTCAATCGCAGCCATGACTGCATTGTAAGAAGATTTGGTAAGGTACTGACGCATGGCGCCTTGGTTGAAAGTGTTACTTCCAAAGACGGCTGAGCGTCTCTCCGCTTCCGTTACGAGTTGGGGTTTTCTGTTAAAGGTTTCTGCAATTGCTTTAAATCTAAGCGTTGCCATTTGTTATATTTTAAGGTTGAACGAAGCAAAAATAAACTTTTTTAACCACCACCCCCTAAAATTTACTGTTAAGTTATTGATAAATTGAATTTAGCTGTTAATAACCCACCCGATAACACCCCTTGAACCGTAAAATTTCAATTCTATCCCAGAATCACCCCTTTTTAAAATGGGGGTGCTTTAGTAAATAAAAGCCAAACTAATAAAAATACCATACGCTACTACGATAAGAAGCCCTTTGAATCTTCCTATTTCAAAACGCTTCGGAAGAAATGCCAAAGGCAGCAAGACGGCTGCAAATCCAAGCATCCAAAAAATATCGCTTGATACGACTTCTGGGCTCTTCGCAAAAATTGGCTGAATGAGCGATGTTATTCCAAGTACAGAAGCAATATTGAAAATATTAGAACCGATTAGATTCCCTAACGAGATAGCCTTTTCCTGTTTAGCAGCGGCAATAACCGATGCGGCCAACTCGGGAACACTCGTTCCTACAGCTATCATAGTGACGGCAATGACCCTTTCGGTAACGCCCAAGGCCAATGCTAGATCTACGGCACCCATCACTAACAATTCCGATCCGCCCCAAAGCGCAACGCCACCTATAATGAGCCATATAATTATTTTGAAATTAGAAGTGTCGGAAAGACTATCATCTACTTCTTCAGAAGCGCCTTCCGCCTTACGCTGTTTTTTTGCACGTTGTAACAAGAAAAATAGATAGGCGAATAAGGATAGCAGCAGCAGTCCTCCTTCCATCCTAGTGATATCGCCGCCATTCTTCAACAACATATAGAATAGGAGTGACAACAACATCATGGCGGGCCAATTGAACTTATAAAAATCACGATCGATAGAGAGCGGGCCGATTAACGCTGTTACGCCGAGTACTAAACCAATATTCGCGATATTGGAACCGATTACATTTCCCAATGAGATATCCGAAAAACCATCAAGCGCGGCCTGAACACTAACCAATAATTCAGGAGCAGAAGTTGCAAACGATACGACCGTTAGTCCGATGACCATTTTCGACAACCGTAGCTTGAAAGACAATCCCACGGAAGCGCGAACCAAAAACTCTCCCCCAACGACCAATAAAACCAGTCCGATAAATATAAACAGTATGCTCATTTCAACTAATAAGGTAGCGAAGATACTAATTTGTAGCACCTTTTCCGAACACAAAGAAATTGGCTTTAAAACTAAAGAATGATGCAATAAATAGCTACAATAGCACAATAAAAACTACATTTTTCGTTATATAACTACAGAATTAGTTGTATAACTATGAAAATAGTTTTATGTTTGAAGTCCAATTTTAATAAAACACATGGAAAAATTGACCAATAAGGAAGAAGAAGTGATGCAGGCGCTTTGGAAACTTGGCAAGGCCTTTGTTAAAGAGCTAGTAGCAACGCTTCCTTCTGATAATCATTATAATACTATTTCGACCATTGTTCGAAATTTGGAGGAAAAAGGCTATGTTTCCTATAATGCTTATGGAAAAACGCATCAATATTATCCCATTATAAGCAAGGAAGCGTATACAAGAACATTTATGCAGCATGCCATGAAGAAATACTTCAACAATAATTATATGAATGTTGTTTCCTTTTTTGCTGAAGAGGAAAAGATTTCTGCCGACGAACTGCGTGAAATTTTAGCCATCATAGAAAACAAGTCGTAATGGAACTATTTTATCCCATGTTGAAATCGGCCCTAGTGCTATCACTCTTTTTAGGAGTTTATCAGCTTTTCCTGAAGCAGGATACGCACTTTAGTCTTCACCGTTGGTTCCTTCTATCGGGGATAGCGGTCTCCTTCATTTTGCCGTTCCTCATTTTTGAAACGGTGGTCCAGAAAGACCTTCCTGCAGAATTTCTGATACAACAAGGATCAGAAAATTATTCTTCCGATGTCGAAGAAACGGCTATAGTTTCTTGGGCAACTATTGGACTTTATTCCTACCTTATTATAGTAGCAGCGTTTTTCATTCGAATGCTTATGCAAATAGGAGGCCTTTTAAACCTCTTAAAAGATATCCGTAGCGTTCGCAAAGGCATGATTGTTTATCATATCACGAATCGTTCGCTCGCCCCTTTCTCCTTTTTCAACCACATAGTTTACAATCCTAAGCAACATAGCAATGCTGAAATACAGATGATTATAGCGCACGAAACTGCACATGCGCGACAATTTCACTCGATAGACATACTAATAGCCAATCTTCTTGTTTGTCTACAATGGTTCAATCCGTTCGTATGGATCTATCGAAAGTCTATTATGACCAACTTGGAATATTTGGCCGACCGCGAAAGTATTTCAGTGGCTCCTTCCCCGAAAACATATCAATTGGCAATGGTGAAGAACGCCTTACCGCTATCTACGCCAGCGCTTGCCAGTACCTTTTATCAATCAAATATCAAAAAACGAATTATTATGCTAAACAAAAACAGTTCTAATAGGTTCCACAAATTCAAGATCATTGCTATCCTTCCCTTATTGGCAATCTTCTTTTGGAGTTTTAATGTGAAAGAAAGAATCGAATGGAATAGTATCAATACGAATACTTCCGACGGCACCCCTACTACTGTTTCAGAAATTGGTGATGAAACCGTACCTAAGGAGCCAGATACCGCAACCTCTTCAAAAATTGAAAAGGAGGCTGCCACGAATGAAGAGGTTTCCCCCTATAATGAAAGTGAAGAACTCGTTTCTACTTCAGTACAGGAAACTCAGGAGCTCGTTCATGTAACTATTACCAAAAATTCTTCGGATGCCGACCTGGATCAAATGAAACGGATGTTATTGGATGAGCATAATATTGAATTCGGTTTTAAAAGAGTAAAGCGCAACGCTGCAGGTGAAATAATCGGCATTCGTATTGTGGTTGAAGACGAATTTTCTGGAAATAAATCGCAATACCATACCAGTAGCGACTCACCGGTTAATGACATTCACATTATTCGTAAGGCAAATGGGGGCCTTTCCATCGGAAACCTTAAATCGAAGGCTGAAGCAAACGCTTCGATGGAAGAAGTGGAGCAACAGATGGCGGAACGCAGGGAAGAAATGGAAATGCGTCGGAAAGAAATGGATGAGCGCCGTGTCGAAATGGAGGTGGAAAGAGAAGAACGTCGTCGAGAAATGCGCGAGGAAATGCGAGCAAGACGTGAAGCCATGCGAGACGAAATGCATGAGAAACGCGATTCGCTTCGTCACTACAAAGGTCGTGTTCGTTCACGAAACATGAACGATTCCATCCATATTGTGCGAAACCGAAATGGCAATGTCGCTTTTGGAGTACGCCAGCCAGCCGATAATGGTCAGCCGCTTATCGTCGTAGATGGAAAAGTACGCGAGCGAGATGCCTTACAAGAGCTCTTACCGGAACAAATTGAATCCGTTAATGTTATAAAGGGTGAAAAAGCGGTTGACAAATATGGTCCGAAGGCTATGGATGGTGTCATTGAAATAAAAACTAAGAATTAGGCATCCTCAATTCTTATATTATTCTTAAACCTCTCGTTGCTTATCGGGAGGTTTCTTATTTTTAAAGAGTTATGGGATTAAAACGAACATTCTTTAAAGGACTCGCGAAGCTGAATAAGAAAGTGCTACCCAGCTTCACCAAAAAGGATGTCGACCTATCCAAAGCGTCGAAAATACAGCTTGCCTTGTTTGCCTATAAAATGTGGGTGACAAAAAATGCGGTAAATCAGTAGCTTATTAGTGACCGAACTTCGTACTTCTTTAATTTTTCACTTCCTTTAAGAAACTCTAGTTCTATTAGAAAATTACATTGAACAATTGTCCCGCCAAGCTGTTCGATTAGTTTACACGCAGCTCTAGCAGTCCCGCCGGTAGCTAGCACGTCATCATGTAAAAGCACTTTTTCTCCTTCTTGAATAGCATCCTCGTGGATTTCCAGCGCATCCATCCCATATTCCAAGGTATACGGCTGTTTCAGGGTCTGAAACGGCAGCTTCCCTCCTTTCCGAATGGGTACAAAGCCTGCATTCAATTCTTTTGCCAATAGACTGGCGAAGAAAAAGCCACGTGATTCAATTCCAACCACTTTATCTATTTTAGCATCAGCCAATAACGCAAGTTGCTCGAGACAGTATTGTAATGCCTCGGCATCTGCCAAAAGAGGCGTAATATCCTTAAAATCGACACCAGGTTTCGGAAAATCGGGAATGGCACGAATGTATTTTTCTAAATCCATACTATTTTTTTGAAAAGTGCTTTGTCTATAAAGGTAAAAAGAAATATATTTGCACCCCGAAACAAAGCATACTTTATTCTATGCCAAGTTTTGAAAAATAAGGCCTCGTGGCGCAACTGAATAGCGCATCTGATTACGGCTCAGAAGGTTCCAGGTTTGAATCCTGGCGAGGTCACTTAACTCGCAGACCCTGCATGAAAATGCAGGGTTTTGTATTTTAGAATTGTGTGTAAGCTTGCTTATCTGAACAATTTGTAAATGCAAAACCACAGCGCAAAAGCGATGTAGGACTGCATTTTCAGGCGTGTGCGTAACAGGAAATATAATCTGGCGAGGTCACAATAAATAGTTCCATAAGAAAAAAACGCCAAGCTTGCTTGAGCGTTTTTTTGTTTGAATTATTTTCAAAGCGGAGGTTTGTCAGATTGTAGAACAAAGTGTAACAATCTTGGCGAGCCTGCCTGCTGGCAAAGGCAAGGGAGCAGTAAATAGTTCAAAGAAGAATTCTGGAAAGCAAAGAGGGTAACGCCAATCCTTGCGAACTTACAATACCAATATACCATACCCAAAACCTAGGGTTTTTATCTTAAGAGCCTTCCAGTTCACCTAAATCTTTAGCTTCTTCCCATACCCCCAAAATAATCTGTTAAAAAGGCTAAAAAAATCAGATTTCCTTTAATATCTTATAGCCTTAAAATTTGAACATAGATGAAGACACCTAAATTTCTCCAATTAAACAATCTAAAAGGCGATATCATGGGCGGGCTTGTCGCCGGTGTGGTAGCACTTCCATTAGCGTTGGCTTTCGGCGTGCAGTCCGGAATGGGCGCTACAGCAGGACTCTACGGCGCTATTGCAATCGGAATATTCGCAGCAGCTTTCGGAGGTACCGAAACACAAGCAAGTGGGCCCACTGGTCCGATGACCGTGGTTTCAGCTGCATTGGTTGCTGGAGCCATTGAGGTTACCGGTAGCCTAGAAGCGGGAATGGGCATAATATTAGCTTCCTTTCTTCTAGCAGGTCTCTTGCAAATTGTCTTTGGTTTTTTAAATATTGCAGGCTACGTTAAATACTTTCCGTATCCCGTAATATCAGGGTTTATGAGCGGGGTCGGATTAATTATCATCATCTTACAAATATTCCCTTTTGCTGGATTAGACTCTCCGAAATCAACTGTAAAAGTAATTAAGGATATGCCTAGGTTATTGGAGGAGTATAACTTACAAGCGATGTTACTGGGAGCTATAACCGTTGTAGTATATTTCATTTGGCCAAAGATCACCAAAGCTATTCCAAGTGCTTTGGTCGCACTTATCGTTGCCACACTTATTGGGTATTTCTTCAACATGGACATCCCGGTTATCGGAGATATTCCTAGCGGATTGCCAGCGCTTCAGATTGGCACGATTATGAGCATCGAAAGCTCTTCCTATACACTAATCATAGAGTATGCTTTCGTTTTAGCAATTCTAGGTAGTATCGATTCCTTGCTAACGGCAGTTATTGCCGACAATATGACCAAGACAAAACATAATTCAAATCGTGAATTGATCGGTCAGGGAATCGGTAATACGATTGGCGCCTTAATCGGAGGTATTCCCGGCGCTGGAGCAACAAAAGGTACGGTTGTAAATATTAATGCCGGAGGAAGAACCCGTCGTTCGGGTATGCTTCACGGTACCTTCTTATTGGCTGTGCTATTGGGACTAGGGTCATTGGCTTCGCATATTCCACTCTGTGTATTGGCAGGATTACTGATTCCTATCGGATTTAAGATTATCGATGTGAAAGGTTTAAAGCATTTATTAAAGGTACCGAAATCGGATGCCGTGGTTATGGTTATCGTACTCTTGATGACCACCTTTGGTAGCTTAATCCAAGCAGTAGGAATTGGTGTCGCCTTAGCATGCCTGTTGTTTATGAAGAAGTCGGGCGATATGAGTGAACGCGGACTTGAAGTCGGTAATGTTTCTGATTTGGATGAAACACCTTGGGAAGACGAAGGCGAATTCTATAAAACATATAAGGACAAGGTACTTATCAAACGCCTATATGGCCCGCTGTTTTTTGGCTTTACCTCCTATTTCAAGGATCAGGTGAAGAAACACGCCATCGATGTCGATGCTGTTATTTTCAGAATGGATCGGGTCCCATATATCGATCAATCAGGAATTTATACGCTGGAAGACATCATCTTTGATCTACGGTCTAGGGATATTGAAGTGATGTTTGTCGGTCTTCAAGACCAACCTAGGGATATGCTGGAAGCGGTGGATGTCGTTCCCGATTTGGTTCCTGAAGAAGATATTTTTTCAACCATTTATGATTGCTTGGATTATCTTAAGCTTCGGTTGAGTTCATAAAGCTGATAAAAATATATATTGGATTTGGTTTGAAAGGCATAGATATGTTTTTCAAACCATTAATTCTCTGAAAGTGCCTTAACCTTTCGTAGGGCTTTGCCCCAAAGTTCTTTAAAGGTTTCAACATGCTTATCGTCCATTTCCATCTGAACTTGAAGAAGTGTGGTGCCATCTTTCTCCGTCAAAAAATATTGTTCTTTGGAGGGTGCCCATTCCTTCACCTTTTCACTGGTAGTATCTTCTACCCCATCCTCAACAATTCCAATATGCTTAAAAAACATTTTGGAAGGGACTTCTTTCTTTTCAATTATCGCAACCATCCCAGAACCCTTTGGGTCCAAAAAGTGAATTTTACTTCCCTCCCGCCAATCGCTTTTGGCATGCGAGCCCTCTGTAAATACTGACGTCCATTCTCGGTAGGTCCTGTCATTCCAAAGAACAGCCCAGACACTTTCCCGTTTCGCTTCAATTTCAATTTGAAAGGTTTGATTTTTCATCATCGTATTGGTTTATTGCGTTTTACTTCCTAGGAAACTATTAAATGTCTTGAGAAAAACCTTACATGGATGGATAATCATTCAAACCTAACCCCTTCAAATTAAATCCATTGCATAAACCATCCGTCTCTATAAATTTACAAAAACCTTTGAAATCGATTTAAAAAACCTAGTGTGGATTGAAATAACCGTATAGCTGGTACACAAACAATCCTATTCCAGCTATAATCAGATAATAATTAGCAGCTTTGTAAAAAGCAGTATAACTCGATTTTGACTGCCATTGGGTAATCAGAAAAACGATGGGAATTAGCGCCAACACCTGTCCCAGCTCAACACCCACGTTAAAGCTAACAATCTTCGCCAAAAATTGATCGGAACCAACATTGAAGGATTGCAATCTTGTTGAAAGGCCTAAGCCATGAATCAACCCAAAACCAAATACCATCGCCAAAAGGTTGGGTGCTTTAATGTTCATCTTTGAAAAACCACCAATGTTTTCAAAGCCTTTATAGAACACGCTCAAAGCGATTATCGCATCGATAATATGCTCGTTTACACGGATTCCGGCATACGTGGCTCCGATTAAAGTAATACTGTGACCTATTGTGAAAATCGTAATAAATTTTACGATATCCTTAAAGCCCGTTAGGTAAAAAACCACTCCCGCCAGAAAAAGAAGGTGGTCGTATCCCGTAACCATATGTTTGGCACCCACATATATATAGGAAAGCAAACCGCCAGCATCTAAAATTGCCTGATCTGAATCGCTTACATCATGAGCGAAAACCATAATAGGCGATAACAAACAAAATAGCAGCAACGTTTTCTTCAGGTTACTATGCATTTCCTATTTCTTCTTATTAAACCAAAGAAATAGCCCGCCTACTATGAGTAAACTAACTAACCAAAAAACGTAGGATGGAATCCCACCATCTTCCTCATGCGTATGATCCACTCCATCTTCAGTATCATGGGAGTGGGTGATTTCAAATGTCAAGGTAGCCCAATTGGATTCGTGTGTAAGATCGGCTTCGTCGGTGGTGACCAAATGAATGGTACGCAAGTACCAGATGCCGTCTTCGGAAAGCCTTACGTTAACGATCCCCTCATTATTTGTTCGTAATTCCTGCCCCGTAGCGTGGGTATGACTTTCTGAAACAGTGGCTTCTTCACTTGATTCGTGAGAATGATTCTTTGTTGAAGCATCATGATGATGATCGTCATTCGTTGATGCAGGTTCATGCGAATGTACCGTACCATCTTCATGTTCATGGTTATGACCGTGAGCTGAATCGGTAGTTTCCTCATCTCCATGAGAGTGATCTGTTTCTTGGTGTGAATGTTCGCTCGTATCGTGAGAATGATCTTCGGAAGCATGTGAGTGCTCCTTGTTTGTATGGGAATGCCCATGCTTAGCTGCTACATGGTCAGCATACACTAGTTGGTTAACCAGAGGTTTCCCGTCACGTAGTAGTTTTACTGCTAACGTATCTCCTGTGTGAAGGTCATATGGATTCTTCAACGGAATAAATTCGATGGGATAGCCTAATGAAGTGCTCCAATCATACGTCCTTTTATCACCCACTTGAAAAATAGCCTTGACGTGTTTGGAATATTTTTCAACTGCATCTTGGTCCATGACATTGTTTTCACGACGCCATTCCAGCATATCGGTCACCCCATCATGTTCTAAATAATTATTGAAATCTTCCGCACCTAACTCAATGCTTCTAGCTTTGGTAGAGACTCCAGCTACCCAGGTTCCACTTTCACCAGAAACAAAGTTTAATATTGTAATGCTATCCTTTTCGGTCCACTGATCATCGGTAATTTTAAAACGCTTTCCATTCCCTAGTAAACTTGCATCCAACATACGATCGCGATCGATTACATTTTCACTCCTCTCGAATGTTCCATTGTAAAGGTGAATCGTTGCCTCTTCATTAGATTCGATAAAATATCCTTCCATTTTAAGATACATATCATGACTGCATAACAGTACAAGACATAACAAGACAATCAGTTTTATTTTCATAGCAATTAATTTCAGTGAAAGCGCAAAAATACAGAAGTTTGGCTATTAGAAGTAGCTATTTACCGTCTTTCTAGATCTGTGATCCGTATGGTTGAAAACTATTTGAATATTTCGTACCTTAGAGAAAAAGCTTAGAAAATGAAAATGTCCAAACGTTTTGACAGTGCCGTAAACAAACTTTATACTGCTTTCCATGGTGGTACTTTACAACCGGAATGCTGTAAGCAATGTGCTGTCGGAAATATTATGGACAACACGGATAGCTGGAAACATCTTACACAACAACATGGTGGACTTCAATTAAGCTATGTCGGAACCGTTCACGAACGTTTGGGAAGGCGATTTAATGGGTATCTTCCAAGCGAACTACTTCAACTGGAAGCTGAATTTTTAAGAGGATGTGGTTATAAACTCCCATTTCACCATAAGAATCAATCTCAAAACATAAAAATTTCGCAGGATATGCTATTCGAAGGACTTTGCTCCTGTGTTACATACTTGAGCAGACTTGAAGGCATAGCTGATGCCTTGGATTATTCTGCCTTATTTCAATATTCCCCTTCAACAAAGTTTTCAGAAGAAAAAGAAACAGCACTCGTATAACTAACTATTTCAACCATTTTATACATACAAAAACCCGGCTTCAACCGGGTTTTTGCGTTCCAATAAACTATATCTTGACTAGTACATATTTTGTAAAGCAGTGATATCGTTGTTGTTGAATTCACCATCTTCACTTGCACTAAAACAAGCTAGCATGATAGAAGTTGGATCGTATCCCGTGGGCGTTCCACTTACATGGTTGGCACCAACGCTTCCAGCTCCTTCATTTACGTTTTGACCACAGCTCTGACGGCTGAACCAGTCGGTATGACGGAATCCTACGGAGTGACCAATTTCATGTGTGATAACATGTTCGTTCACATTCGTATCGTATCCATTCAGACCGTAGATCTGAACAAATTTATGCGGTAGTCCGTTGTAGGTTGGAAATCCAGCACTTCCACCAGCACCACTAGGGTTATTAACCGTATTATCGTATACCACCATATCCTTACTTTGATAATTTGTACCAAAGGTTAAGGTAAAGCTGATGGATACTCCGCTTAATCGATTATAATTGTTAACCGCCCATTGTAAGGCTGTTTGCCCTTTACTGGACAACGCCTGGCTTCCACCGGTATATCCGATGATAGATATATTTCTACCTTGGCTTACTAAGTAATTCGTACTGTATTGACGGTCGCCATCGGCATTTTTAGCCGCTTCGGCCATCTGAAGAAGTTGTTCTTCGGTCATTACGATGTCCTCTTCAATAAAAACACGCTGCTCGGTGGTTCCATCTGGAAAATGAAACGTACCATAGCGCACAAAGTTATCGTTGAGTTCGAGGGTTCTGACAGCATCCATTACCGCTTCGGGGATTTCTTGGGTAAGGTTTTGCTCTTCAGATTCTGGGGATTCTTCGTCCTTGGAACAGGACAAGAAGGTTAGGCTACAGGCAAGCATGCCCATGAGCCCATACTTAATGGTTCTCATAGTTATTAGGTTTGTATTAGTAAATAGTTTGTTAGGTTAACCTGAGATAAAAATAACGAAAAAAATATGAACTATTCAAAAAAATAAAGCATTAATTGTCAATATGACAACAAATGCTTCAAATAATAGCGAAATGTTAATATTGTAACTTAAACTAACTCAGCGCTTAAGCCAGCATCGAGCAATAAACTACACCTCGGTTTTAAATCGTCATAGGAACCCGTTTTTACGGTGCATTTTCCTTTATAATGGACAATTATCGAACATTGCTCGGCTTGTTCGGGAGTGTGGTCGCATACGTGAATCAAGGTATTGATAACGTGGTCGAAGGTATTCACTTCATCATTAAACAATACAATCTGATTCTCTTTTTGCTCTAGTTCGGCGACCGATGATTCTTCCTGTATTCTCTCTTTCGTACTCATACTGCTAAAGTTACAAATTTTGCTGCAATCCAATCGTTTCGTTGTTTATTTCCAACGTATTGAAGTCCGTTCTTATTGCAAACTTCCTTGATATCTTCTAGGTCATCTTTGTAAAAACCACTAAAGTAAATGACACCCCCATCCCTTAGACATTTTGAATATGCTGGAATATCCTGTAACAATATATTCTTATTGATGTTTGCGAGGATGATGTCAAATTGCGGATTCGGTGGTAATACTGCAGCATCGCCCTGCTTGACCGTGATGTTTTTACAATTATTTAGTTTGATGTTTTCTTCTGAATTCTCTACGCACCAATCGTCAATATCGATGGCCATTACCTCGGTAGCGCCTTTCAGCTCCGCCATAATTCCCAAAACTGTTGTACCACAGCCCATATCCAACACTTTCTTTCCGGTGAAATCGTCCTTCAAAATATACTGCAACATCATGAAAGTGGTTTCATGGTGACCCGTTCCGAACGACATTTTGGGTGAAATAATAATCTCGTAAGGAACATCGAACGATTTATGAAACGGAGCTCTGACAGCGCAAATATCGTCAACCGTAATCGGACTAAAATTCTGTTCCCAGGCCTCGTTCCAATTGATTTGCTCTATTTCTGAATGCGAATGTTGAAAGGTGAACTCCTTAGAATTCAATATTGAAACATCCTTTAGCACGCTATCTGTCCATTCTTCCTTTTGGATATACGCCTGAAGCCCAGTTTCTGTTTCTACAAAGCTTTCAAAACCTACCTCGGCCAGCTGTGCGATTAATATTTCAACCGCGGGTTGAAGGGGTGTAACAGTGAAATCGTATTCGATATAACTATTTGCCATAGTATTGTGCTGAACTATTTCTGAAATGCGTTGACAATTTTCATGAAGGAATCAACTTTCAACGAAGCACCGCCTATTAATCCGCCGTCCACATCTTGCTGTCCGAAGATCTCGGCTGCATTTTCGGGTTTTACACTTCCGCCGTAGAGAATAGCCGTTTCCTTCGCGATGCCATCGGAATAATTCTTGGCAATGGTGGAACGAATACTGGCATGCATTTCCTGCGCTTGTGCTGGCGATGCAGTTTCGCCTGTACCAATGGCCCAAACTGGTTCATACGCCACTATAATGTTCTTGAAACCAACATCTGATAAATGAAACAATCCTTCTTCCAATTGCTTTGAGACCACTTGTTCGTGGGTTCCAGCTTTTCGCTCTTCAAGCGACTCGCCCACGCAGAAAATAACGGTCATTTCATTTTCAATAGCCGTATTCACTTTTTCTGAAAGTAAGTCGTCGGTTTCACCAAATTCAGCACGCCGTTCACTATGGCCAAGAATTACGGTCCGTACCCCAACGCTTTTGAGCATTGCTGCTGAGATTTCACCTGTAAAAGCACCCTTATCCGATTGGTGCATGTTTTGGGCTACTATTTCAATAGGATGCTCGCGTGTAGAAGTGAACGCATGATTTAAATTGGTGAAGGCGGGTGCGATCATGACTTCAACGTCCTCAGGAAACACCTGTTTCTTCAGTTCTTTAAAAAATATTTCCGTTTCCGCGAGGTCGTGGTTCATCTTCCAGTTTCCCGCAACTATTTTCTTTCTCATATAGTGACTATTTTATCGATTCAAAGTGAATTACAAAAATACGGAATATTTATGGTGTGGTTTCATAGGAACAAAGACGCAAAGTGGCAGAGAAGAAGAGAATTCAGAATGCAGAATTTTTAGCAGCTAACAATCATCTTGGAAATATCTGGATATTACTTTCCAATGACTACTAACTATTTTAGGATTTGGTGCTGGATGTTGGATGTTGGGTGTTGGGTGTTGGGTGTTGGGTGTTGGGTGTTTAAAAGATGCTCTCACTCCTTACTACTTACTACTTACTACTTACTACTCACTACTGCCGACTACAGACTACAGACTAAAACCTACCGACTAATCTTCGGATCCAGCCAACCGTACACAAAATCGACTAAAATGTTAATGATAATGAATAGGGTTGCAATTACAATTACGGCTCCCATAATGACGGGTAAGTCCAAAGTGTTCAGCGCATCGACAATCTCCTTTCCAAGACCGTTCCAACCGAAAATATATTCCACAAAAACCGCTCCTGCCAACATTGAGGCAAACCAACCCGAAATAGCTGTCACTACTGGATTTAGAGAGTTTTTCAGCGCATGCTTCCGAATAATTCGTGAAAAGCTCAAGCCTTTTGCCTTCGCCGTTCGGATGTAATCTTGACCCAACACCTCCAACATCGAATTTCGAACCAGTTGTGTTACGACTGCCAAAGGTCGAATTCCCAGTACTACAGCAGGGAGTATGAGGTTCTTCCATTGAATATAGGTACCTTCACCAAAATCATCGACCGCATACAAACTTCCCGTCATATTCAGATTGGTGTACTCATGTAATACAAAGCCAAAAATCCAGGCAAAGAGAATCGCGCTAAAAAAGGAAGGAACACTCATGCCTAAAGTACTGACTAACTGAATGATTTTATCGATCCAACTGTCTTTTGTCAATACGGAAATAATCCCCAAGAATAATCCCAACGCCATTGCGATAAGGATTGCTGAAACCGCTAACACCATCGTATTGGGAAGCGTTTCGGCAATGACAGCCGTTACATCCTTTCCACTTTTTTGGAACGATTCGCGCAAATACGGCCATTTTAGGGCCACTTCGGTATCTGAAATCGAGAAGAGAGATACCGCTTGATATTTATCTTCGTCCAAATAGGTGTAGTTGTCTTTATCTTCACTGTGAAGCGAAAGGGGGGATAAATCATTTAAATAATACAAATACTGCTGCCAAACGGGTTTGTCGAAACCGTACTTCTTCTTCACTACCTGTACTTGTTCCTCTGTCTGATTTTGTCCCAGCATCATTTTAGCAGGATCGCCCGGAAGAATGGTAAACAACAAAAAGATGACCGTCACCACCCCAAAGAGTGTTAACAGTGCATACCCTATTTTCTGAAGAAAATACTGCCCCACACCTACTCTACTGTTAGTTCATCGGCATCGTTATAATGCAGTTTCTGAAGAATTGTTCCTTTGCTCAATTTTAGCAGACCAGGATTGCTTCGTACGATGGTCTTTAAGGTTGTTTCATCGCAGAAGTAAAAGTCGAAGTCGAAACCGTATTCCTTTGTCAATACCTCCGTTTTTTTACGACTGGAAGCTGACATCCCAATAATTTTATAGCCTGCTTCCTTTGCTCTGGTTAGGGCCGCCTTCAGTTTAGGGAACCCGTTCATTTCTGAATTTGAAAGGCTATAGGCAACGACGACAATTAGTTTTTCCTCATTTAGCATTTCTTCGGTATAGTTCTCGCCATCGCGTTCGATACTGAAATCATGGATGGGTGGTTCATAACCGGCCTGAATTTCTTCTGTCTCCACATCGATGAATTCGCCTTCCGATTGCGGATATTCGCCATTGGTGGTAATAATTTTTTCTTCACCATTTACCTGAAAACGCCAATTATATTCATAAATAGGCTCTGGTGCGCCTTCGGGAATGCTCATACCTTCCTGAATATTGGCTCCCACATGATAGGGTCGGAAATCGACCACCGGCAGGTGCTGCAACACATAATAGCCAAAGCCCATACAGCCGATAAACCCGAGGAATGTGACAAGGGTTCTTACCGCTTTGGTAAAGAAAGGTTCAATATAACTTCTTCCATAGAAAAGAATGAGAATCATGACCAACAACACTACATCCTTGTAGAAGGATTGCCAAGGCGTCAACTTCAACGCATCGCCAAAGCATCCACAGTCGGTCACCTTGTTGAAGTAGGCCGAATAAAACGTTAAAAAAGTGAAGAAAATAATCATCAATAGCAGGCTCCACAGCGTAAACTTCTTGGCGTAGCCAATGATAAGCATGAGCCCTAGCATGACTTCAAAAATGACCACAAACATTGCGATGCCGAGGGCAAACGGCACGAGAAACTCTAAGTTCAATACTTCGGGAGCGAAATAATCCTTCAACTTAAATGAAAAACCGACCGGATCGTTCAGCTTTATCATGCCACTGATAATAAAAAAGATACCGACAAATATTCTTAGAAAACCAACGAGTATTCTCATGTGTTCAAATTAAATTACAAAATGTAAAATCCCAATAATCAAATTCCAAATTCCAAAAATTGCTGCTTGCTTATCTTCCTTTCAACAAAATAAGAGCAAAAACAGCGTAATTGATCATGTCCTGATAATTCGCATCGATTCCTTCACTAACCAGCGTTTTGCCTTTATTGTTTTCGATTTGCTTCACCCGAAGCAGTTTTTGAAGGATTAAATCGGTTAACGAACTCACGCGCATATCGCGCCATGCTTCACCATAATCATGATTCTTGTCCAACATCAATTTTTTGGTCAGTGCAATCTTTTCATCATACAACTCCACCGCATCATCCAGCGAAAGATCAGGCTGTTCTACCACCCCTTTTTCCAATTGAATGAGTGCCATAGCGGAATAGTTGATGATTCCGATAAACTCACTGCTTTCATCCTCATCCACTTTCCGTTCAACATTCTGTTGAAGTCCGCGAATACGTTGGGCTTTAATAAAAATTTGATCGGTTAGCGAAGGAAGGCGAAGAATGCGCCACGCACTGCCATAATCCTTCATTTTATTGATGAACAGCTCTCTACACTGCGCTATAATTTCGTCGTATTGTTGGGAAGTATCGGCCATGCCAACTGTAAGATTTTGCGTAAATTTCGCTTAAATATATCAAACTAGAAAATTTGAAATCCCTTAACTGTCGCGGTACGCTAATCGATCTTTCCACTCCAAAGGTGATGGGCATTATCAATGTTACGCCAGACTCCTTTTACGACGGTGGTACCACTGAAAATATAGACACTATCCTAGAACAAGCTGAGACTATGTTGGATGAAGGCGCTACTTTTCTGGATATCGGTGGCTATAGTTCGCGACCGGGAGCTGATGACATTTCTATAAGTGAAGAATTAGAAAGAGTGCTTCCCGCTATTGAAGCGATTTTGAAACAATTTCCTGATGTTTTCCTTTCTGTTGACACTTTTAGAAGTGAAGTAGCACGTCAGGCGGTTGAAGCCGGCGTCTCTATTGTAAACGACATTTCTGCTGGGAAGTTGGATGAAAACATGCTAAAAACGGTAGGTTCGCTTCAGGTACCGTATATCGCCATGCATATGAAAGGCACGCCACAGACCATGAAACAGCAAACCGATTATTCCGATTTGCTGAAAGAAGTGAAGTTTTACTTTTCTGAAAGAATCGCTGCAGCGCGAGACCAAGGTATAAACGACATCATTTTGGATCCTGGCTTTGGATTTGCAAAGACGATCGCGCAAAACTTTCAGTTGCTGAACCAACTGGAACTATTTGACCTTTTCGGTGTACCGCTTTTGGTCGGAATTTCACGAAAATCGACCATCTATAAAACCTTGGATATTTCTGCTAAGGAAGCCTTGAATGGAAGTACTGTGCTTCATACTATTGCATTACAAAAAGGAGCAAATATCTTAAGGGTTCACGATGTTCGGGAAGCGATGGAATGCATACAATTAACGCAAGCCGTTCGGCACAATCAGGAATTTTAGTACTTTTAACCTACGCAACAAAACCGCTACCGATTGGAATTTCTCGACCTACGTATTATTGATATCATCGACATCGTATTGGTAGCTGTATTGCTATACTACCTCTATCGCCTCATCAAAGGAACGGTCGCTATCAATATCTTTATCGGGATCGTGATCATTGTCGTAATTTCTGAGCTTACCAAGCTGCTTCAAATGGAGCTGCTAAGTAAAATTCTTGGTGGATTTTTGGGCGTAGGGATGTTTGCCTTGATCGTGGTCTTTCAGCAGGAAATCAGAAAATTTCTATTGATGTTGGGAAGTACCAATCTAAACGCACGAAAGCGTTTTTTCAGGCAATTCCGGTTGCTTTCAAAAGAAGCGGGAATCACTACTAATGTGAAGGCAATCGTAGATGCTTGTGAACGCATGGGTAAGAAGCAAAATGGTGCGTTGATCGTTATTCAGCGAAATAACAGCTTAGATTTTGTGAAGAATACCGGCGATGAAATGAACATCACCATAAACCGTCCGATTATCGAAAGTATCTTCTTCAAAAACAGCACGCTTCATGACGGGGCGTTGATTATTGAAGAAAACACCATTACGGCAACGCGCGTGATCCTTCCCGTGAGCAATGATCGGAATATTCCGTTGCGTTTCGGACTTCGACACCGCGCAGCGGTTGGTATTACGGAAAAGACAGATGCGATTTCCTTGGTGGTTTCTGAAGAAAACGGTCAAATTTCGTATGTGAAGGATGGCGAATTTGTTTTATTCGAAGATTTAGACGACCTTAAATCCCAAATTGAAGAAGACTTAAGCTAACCATTTATCGTATTTCATGAATTGTCGGAATTGTAATGCCACAATGGCACCAAACCATGCCTATTGTAGCGACTGCGGCGCCAAGGTTATTGATGAGCGACTGAGCGTCCGTGGATTTGCAACTGAAACCACCCATGCCTTTTTTAGCTTGGACACGAACAAACCCATCAAGACCTTCGTTTGTTTGTTTACCGATCCAGAGGATGTGATTGGAGGTTATATTTCGGGAGTTCGTAAGAAATATATCAATCCGTTTGGGTATTTGACCATCGCAATTACACTATTTGGTCTTTTTCTTTTCTTTTTTAAGGATAACTATTCACAAGGTATGGAAGCCGTATCGGGAATGACCGCCCAACAGGACTTTCAGTCAGAGTTAAACAGAAGTATCAATGAGTTTGTGCTGAAATACCAATCGATTATATTTTTTCTCTCTATACCTTTTTTAAGCATTCTTTCCCTACTTACCTTTTATACCCTGAAAAAATATAACTATGCGGAACACTTGGTTATTAATATGTATAGCCAAGCGCAGGTATCTATTTTTTCAACGATTTTATACGCAAGTACTGTTTGGTTTCAAGATATTTTCAAGATAGTGGCGTTAATTATAACACCCTTAAACATCCTTTATTTTGCCTTTGTATTTAAGAAATTACATGGAATATCTATTGGGGGAATTCTACTGCGAACACTATTGTTCTTAGCATTATTGATTCCATTATTTATCGTAGCCGTTATTGTAATGTGGGCTTTCCTGATATTTTCGGGGCAAGTAGATATGGAGCAATTACGTGAAATGCAGCAAGCAGGACAGGCAATGGCTATATGGCTTCCTCGGCCATAAACTGCACTTCGTATAGATTACGATAGTAGCCATTCTGTTTTTTCAATAACTCTTTGTGGGTACCGGTTTCAACGATTTTTCCTTGGTCCATCACGATAATTTTATCGGCCTTTTTCACCGTCGCTAATCGGTGGGCAATCACTATTGACGTTCTATTCTTTGTGATACGTTCCGTTGCTGTCTGAATCAGCTCTTCGGAATAGGTGTCGACAGACGAGGTGGCTTCATCCAAAATCAGAATACCGGGTTCACTGACATACGCGCGCAAAAAGGCAATTAACTGCCGCTGTCCGGAAGACAACATGCTTCCGCGTTCCTTCACATTATAGTGATAGCTATTCGGTAAGGTTTCAATAAACTTGTGCACCCCGATATCTTTCGCAGCTGCCTTCACCTCCTCTTCGGAAATTTTAGGGTCGTTTAAGGTTATGTTATTTAGAATACTGTCTGCAAATAAGAATACATCTTGCAAGACCACGGCAATTTGCTTCCGTAGGCTTTCCAAGGTATATTCCTTGGCATTCACCCGATCGATTAGGATTTCACCTTCTTGGATTTCGTAAAAGCGATTCAACAAATTGATGATAGTCGATTTTCCAGCACCGGTTGCTCCTACTATCGCTACTGTTTCACCAGGATGAACCGTAAACGAAATACCCTTGATTACTTTTTCATCTTCATTATAGCCAAAGTGAACATTCTTGAATTCGATATAGCCCTTTGCACGTGGCATCTCTACCGTACCACTATCATCGATATGCGATTTGGTATCGAGGATACCGAACACGCGATTGGCTGCCACCATTCCCATCTGCAGCGTATTGAATTTATCGGCAATCTGACGCAAGGGTCGGAATAGCATCTGTGCCAATTGAATAAAAGCGGTTATGATACCTAAGGTAATTACACCCCCTTCAGCAGCATTCAACCCACCATACCAAACGATTAGTCCGATGGCAATAGAGGAAGCCATTTCAGCAATAGGGAAGAAAATGGAGTTATACCACACCGTTTTAATCCACGCTTTTTTATGCTTTTCATTAATTTCCTTGAAGCGCTTATATTCGGTGTCTTCGCGTGTGAAGATTTGTACGATTTTCATTCCTGAAATACGTTCCTGAACGAAACCATTTAGGTTGGCTACTTGATTACGGACTTCTTCAAAAGCCGATTTCATAGCGCGCTGAAACACTCGTGTGGCATAAATGATCAGGGGAAGTATCGCAAACGTGATGAGTGCCAATTGCCAACTTTTATAGAGCATAAACCCTGCAATCACGAACATTTTCAATAGGTCGCTAATAATCATAAACAGTCCCTGACTGAAAATACTCGAAATGGTTTCGATATCATTTACGGCACGTGTGGTGAGTCGCCCTACCGAACTTTTATCGAAATATTTCATCCGGAAGCTCATCATCAGGTTGAAAAGCTTTACCCGCATATCGCGAATAACACTCTGTCCGAGCCAGTTGGCATAAAAGATAAATGCAAATTGAAATAGCACCTCCAATACCAATACGGCGACCATCAACATAATGTAGTACTGCAACCCACTCTTATCGCCTTCATTCATCGGTCCGTCGATAGCCGTCTGAATAAGTTCAGGCCGTAATACTCCCAAACCGGCCATAACAATAGCAGCAAAAGCAACGAAATAGAAAGTCCACCTGTAATTATTGGTAAACCTCAACAACCGTCGGAATAATGTAAAATCGAATGCATTTCCTGTCTTTGCCATTAGCGAAACAAATCTTCTGGGTAGTGAACCCGTGTTAAATATAAGCCATGTGCGGGTGCTGAAGCTCCCGCCAATCCCCTATCCTTGCTTTTCAATATTTCATGAAATTGCGGCATGGTCGTTTTACCATAGCCTACATCGAGAAGGGTGCCAACAATGGCGCGGACCATATTGCGTAGAAAGCGATCGGCTTCAATATGAAAAATTAGTCGCTCCCCTTCCCTACGCCACTCCGCCTTTGTAACCTTACAAGTATACGTCTTTACGTCGGTATTACTTCGGGAAAAGCATTGAAAATCTTCATAGTCCAATAGAGATTTCGCAGCTTCGTTCATCTTCCGCATATCTGGCGTACGATATAGTTGATACGCCAAGCCCTCCCAAAACGGATCTTTATGCAATACGATATAGTATTCGTATTCACGTTTGCTGGCATCGAAGCGTGCATGGGCCTCTTCCGTAACCGGCTTTATGCTCCTAATGGCGATATCGTTAGGTAAAAACGAATTTAACCGAAATACTAGGTCACTCGGATTATGAATCGGATTCGCATCGAAGTGTGCAAAGAGCTGCTTGGCGTGTACGCCAGCATCAGTACGCCCGGCTCCCATGATTTTGATATCATCGCGAAGTAGTGTAGATAAGGCTTTTTCAACCGTTTCCTGAACAGAAATCTGTTCCGGTTGAATTTGCCATCCAAAATAATTTTTGCCGTTATAGGCTATTTCGATAAAATATCGCACCTGTTTCCTTTAGAAGACTACAAAAATACGGATAGGAATTTAGAAATGGGAATTCAGAATTGAGAATTGAGACCCTTGGAGTTTGGGATTTGATAGATGCTGGGTGCTGAATTTAGATTTAAGAGATAATAAAAGAGATATGATAGGATGTAAGACGTATGACTAAGGACTGACAACTTATAATTAATGGCTACCAATTTTCGGCTATCCCCTAACAACTGCCGACTAAAGACTATAGACTACCGACTCTGAATCTTTCTTATCTTTGAATCGAATAACATGATAATGAAAAAAATCCTACTTCTAAGCGACACCCATAGTTATATAGATGATACTATATTGAAGCACGCGAAGGCAGCCGATGAAGTCTGGCATGCGGGCGATATAGGGGAAACTTCGGTTACCGATGCGTTGCAGAAGGTTGCACCATTACGAGCGGTATATGGAAATATTGATGGTACTGATATCAGAAAGGAATTCCCATTACACCAACGTTTTACGTGTGAAGGAGTTGCTGTATGGATTACTCATATCGGCGGCTATCCTGGTAGATACGACAAACGAATTCGGGATGAAATTCGAAAGAACCCACCCAAATTATTTATTTGCGGACATTCGCATATACTAAAAGTTATGCCCGACAAAAAACCGGGATTGCTACATATGAATCCCGGAGCCATAGGAAAACACGGGTTCCATAAGGTTCGAACCATGCTTCGGTTTGAAGTGGATAAAGGAAGAATTGATACTTTAGAAGTGATTGAATACGAGCGATAAATAGACTTTTCGATGCTTCGACTGCCCTTCGACAAGCCTTGCCTGATGGCAAAGAGGCTCAATCACCTATTAAATTCAAGAATTTCGACACCCATTCATGAATTACAACAAAAAACCCCCGAAGATGGCATTCTTCAGGGGTTTCGCACTAAATATACTAAGATTCAAGGTTTACCGTAAACGGTCCACAGATTTTACAAGGTCTTCATCCCTTTTGATGGCCTTATTGGCCAGCACTAAAAAAACGATAGAAATGACGGGAAGTAAGACCCCAATACCCTTCTCTGAAACCAAGGTTTCTCCGGATATGGTTAGCGACCTGTAAACGAAAACTCCCAGTAATACAAAATTCAACAGTATGTTTAAGCGATTTAGCACAAATTGAAGCTGTCGTTTCTTAAAGCTCAAAATGGCAATCACCGCTAATGCAATCGAACCAAAAATAAGTCCGAAGACCAACGGTTCGCTTCTTTCAATTACAACGGCTCCCTCTGCATCGTTCACCACCGGAAACCAAAGATACAAGGCGCCCATGATGAGGGCCGAAAGTATCATATAGATGGTTTGTATCCGTTGTAGCATTCAAAAATATTGTCTTGCAGCGCAAAAATAAGGTTTCTTTTAAAAAAAATTGCCCCGCTATTTTAAATTTTTATCGTATTATTGCAGTACCCAACGTAACCCATTCAATACGGGTTATTTAGTCTTCAACATTTTTTTCAAAAAATATCCTTTTCCAAATCCGGAATAACGATACTAATTTAAACACATAGTTAATTTACATGTTTGAAATTTCAGAATTAAAAGCAAAAAAGCTTCCTGAGCTTCAGGATCTCGCTAAAGAACTCGGAGTACCCAAATTCCGTAGCTACAAAAAACTCGACCTTGTTTATCAAATCCTAGATTATCAAGCCGCCAATCCTAAAGCGGTAAAGGAAATCGCCAAAGAGGACGATAACGCTTCTCAAAACAACACTTCCAACAATCAGAAGGACAAGGACCAAAAGCAATCGAACCAACGGCAGCAGAAGTCACAAAAAAACGACAACAAAGGCGGAAAAAGTGGCAGCCGTTCCAATAACGACAATCGAAATAAGAATCAGAACCAAAGTAACGATTCTAAAAAGCAACAATCGAGCGACAATAAATCGAAGTCAAACGACAACAAATCGAAGTCGCACGATAATAAAAGCAATCGTAAATCATCGTCTTCTCGAAATCAGAAGAATGATTCAAAAAGCAATAACAGCAATAATAACCGTCAAAAAGGAAAGGATTCCAGAAATAATGGCAACCGCGATAGTCGCAATCGCTACAAGGAGCCTGACTACGAATTCGATGGTATTATCGTAAGTGAAGGGGTCTTGGATATTATGCAAGACGGTTATGGATTCTTGCGTTCAAGCGACTATAATTACCTTTCATCTCCTGATGATATCTATGTATCGCAATCGCAGATCCGCTTGTTCGGACTGAAGACGGGAGATACCGTTTTAGGTGAAGTTCGTCCTCCAAAGGAAGGTGAGAAATACTTCCCTTTAATTAAGGTGAACAAGATAAACGGATTGAACCCTAACGTCGTTCGCGACCGTGTGGCATTTGAACATTTGACACCTTTATTCCCACAGGAAAAATTCAACATTGCTGATAAACAGAGTACACTTTCAACCCGTGTCATCGATTTATTCGCACCTATCGGAAAAGGGCAACGTGGTATGATCGTTTCCCAACCGAAAACAGGTAAAACAATGTTGTTGAAGGATGTGGCCAATGCAATTGCTGCTAACCATCCTGAAGTATACCAAATCATCTTGCTTATCGATGAACGCCCAGAGGAGGTTACCGATATGCAACGTAATGTACACGGTGAAGTAGTAGCTTCTACGTTCGATAAGGAAGCAACTGAACACGTGCGCGTGGCCAATATCGTAATCGAAAAAGCAAAGCGATTGGTAGAGTGCGGACATGATGTGGTGATCCTCTTGGACTCCATTACGCGTTTGGCTCGTGCTTATAATACGGTACAACCTGCAAGTGGTAAAATCTTAAGTGGTGGTGTGGATGCCAATGCGCTTCACAAACCAAAACGCTTCTTCGGAGCCGCTCGTAATATCGAGAATGGTGGTTCCCTTAGTATTATCGCAACGGCTCTTACCGAGACCGGATCGAAAATGGATGAAGTAATTTTTGAAGAATTCAAAGGAACTGGTAATATGGAGCTTCAGTTGGATCGTAAGATTTCAAACAGAAGGATCTTCCCTGCTATCGATCTTACCTCTTCCAGTACGCGTAGAGACGATCTATTGTTGGATGAAAACGTCATCCAGCGGATGTGGATTATGCGTAAGTATTTAGCTGATATGAACCCTGTAGAAGCGATGGAGTTTATTCAGGATAAGATCAAGAATACTCGAAATAACGAAGAATTCTTGGTTTCCATGAACGGATAATAAACATTAACATAGTTATAAAAACAAAAAGGCCACCAAATCGGTGGCCTTTTTTACAATCGCTATTATTAACTCCCCAATTAATTAAGCTGATACAAAGATTAAGGATAGCAGTTGTTTCGGCAAGAGGAAAATGCCCCCTTTTGAAAAGGGGTTTTTCCCCTTTAAAGAAGAAGCAGTGATTATCAGTGTATTCGCAGAGCATCTTCATAAAAACTTTTCAAAAAATATCCTAAAATTGAAGAGTACTATTTAAAAATTACTTTACTTTGCTTTTCAAAGTACTTTATAATATGAGTAATGAAGATTATTTAAAGGACATTTCCGAGATCAAGCAATTGATGAATCGCTCATCTCGATTCATTTCTTTAAGCGGACTATCGGGGATTTTTGCAGGTATCTATGCAATCGTCGGCGCCCTTATCGCCTATTTCTTTCTTTTTCCCGAACCAGGCGATTACTTGATATTGGATAGTTGGCAATTCCGTTGGCTATTAATCGATTTGGGTGCGGTAGCATTGCTAAGTGTTCTTACAGCTTATCTACTAACCACTTCGAAGGCCAAGCGGAATGACGAAAAAATATGGGATGCCACGACCCAACGCTTATTACTTCACTTCTTGATACCCTTGGTGGCGGGTGGGATCTATATTCTCATTAAGTTGAACAGCCAACATTATGGATTGACCGGTTCGCTCATGCTCTTGTTTTACGGACTGGCATTGATAAACGCTTCAAAATACACCATTGGGAATATCAAATACTTGGGTTATGTGGAAGTGGTGCTTGGTCTTATTTGCGCTGCCTTTCCAGGCTACGGCTTTTGGTTTTGGGTACTCGGGTTTGGAGTATGTCATATTATTTATGGAAGTTTGATGTACGTTGCTGAAAAGAAATAACGCCTGTGGGAATCATCGATAACATTAATAAGCTTTTCGACCATCGAATACGACTAGGTATTATGTCTATTTTGATGGTAAATGAATCGGCCGACTTCAACCGACTAAAGGAGTTGTTGGAAGTAACCGACGGCAATCTGGCGAGCCACTTAAAAACGCTTGAAAAGGAAGCTTACATTTCAGTAGATAAACAATTTATCGGTCGCAAACCCAACACACAGTATAGCGCTACTAAAAAAGGCAAGGAAGCCTTCAAAAAACATATAGACGCATTGGAAAAACTATTGAATACCTAATTTTTTTATTCTTTTACTTTGAATTTCAAAGTACTTTAAAATTATTTAATTATGAAGCAGCATAAATTTGCACACTGGCTTAAAAACTCGATTACCGCTAAAATGTTAGTGGTCGGCTTTCTACTTTTGGTTCTACTAATTCCCCTGTCCTATGTACAGGATCTGATTCGGGAGCGCTCTTTTCGTCAGAAGGATGTCGTAGCCGAAATAAACGATAAATGGGGAACCTCGGTCCTCCTTTCTGGACCGATTTTAAAAATTCCTTACACGGTTACGCTAGAGGAAAAGGTGTATATCGAAAAAAATAAGAGTTTTGAGATAAAAACCACCGAACAGACCGAATATGCCTATCTGTTACCCGACCAATTGGATATCGCCGCCGATGTTACGACGCATCCTTTAAACCGATCTATATATGAATCGGTCGTATATGATGCCGCTATGGAGGTTCAAGGAAGTTTTCCCCTAATAGATCTTTCCGAACGCTACATTAAACAGGAAGCGATTCAGTGGGACAAGATTACGTTGCTTATTCAGAGCAGTAACCTAAAAGGTATTACGGAAACTGTTTCAGTATCGGTAAATGATTCATCGATTTCACTTTCACCTAAATATGGCGGTGGTTACCTTAATACCATTCAAAGCGACCCATTGGATAAAACTTTTTTTGAAGGCTCCTCGCCCATTTCCTTTTCCTTTCCCTTTCACATTAATGGTAGTGAAAGCTTACAGTTTATCCCTATCGGGAAGGAAACGATGGTTTCTATGGAATCGAACTGGCATTCGCCAAGCTTCAATGGAAAATATCTGCCGGAGAACGGCTCTAGGGAAATTTCTGAAGATGGTTTCAAGGCACGTTGGAAAGTGCTTCAAATCAACCGGCAATTCGAACAGCTCTTTTTCAACAAGCTACCAAGTCTGACGGAGTTTGCCTTTGGAACAAATTTCGTCGTTCCGGTGGATGAGTATCAAAAAAGTGAACGGGCCGCGAAATACGGGTTTATGGTCATTGGCATTACCTTACTGGTATTCTTATTGATTCAATTGGTGTCGAAAATAAACATTCACCCTTTTCAGTACCTGATGATTGGCTTGGCCTTGGTTTTATTTTATACCCTGCTTATCGCCATCACCGAACACAGTTCATTCCTAAAAGCATATGCTATTTCAGCTGTAGCGGTTTTAGTATTAATCATGACGTATTCTCGAGCGATTCTGAAAGGGTTTAAATTTCCAATTTTAGTAGGCGGTTCCTTAGCTTCCCTATATGGTTTCATATATGTCATCATTCAATTGGAAAACTATGCCTTATTGGTGGGAAGTATCGGTCTATTTGTAATTTTAGCCACCATTATGTTTGTATCACGAAATATCGATTGGCAAGGGTATGGGAAGTAGTATTTGGAACGATTGGCAGCAAAGAAAAGCCTATTTAGTCATAGCCTTTTTACTATTTTTTGTTGAAGTAGCTATCGCAATGTATGTGACATATTATTGGATTCGCAGTTTTGTAGGCGATATTCTAGCGGTATGGTTGGTGTATTGCGGCCTACGCTTCCTGTTCGGCTGGTCAATTCGAAATTCGATTATATGTGCCCTATGCATCGCATTTGGATTAGAATTCCTTCAATTATTGAAGTTGGATATTCTGAAGGATCTACCGCTAGTTTTAAAAATCGCGTTGGGTTCACAATTCGATTATTGGGATTTAGTGGCGTATAGTATCGGAGGACTTTCAATCGTCTTGATTGAAACAATCATGAAGCGGAAAGAGCCTTCAATATGATTAAAAAATGAAAGGCTGCCCTCCTCAAAGCAGCCTTTCTACTAATCGCTTACTAACTCCTCAATTAATAAAGCTTATTCACACGAACAAAGTTGTTGAATATCAAGATGATTAGCAAGGGGGGATAACCCCTATTTCATAATTTTGCGCTAAAACATGTATATTTATTCAAAAGCGATATATTTGCTCCCATTCAAATTTATCACTACACATCATAATATCTTTATCCGTTATTCTTTGTGCTTGCAAATTTCTTTTTATGAAAAACACCCAAATCACTATTTTCCTATGCCTTGCCATGACCGTTTCCGCTTTCTCCCAAATAAAATATGAGAAAGGATATTTCATCACTAACGTAGGAGAGCGCAATGAAGTTTTTATCAAAAATGTCGGCTGGAAACTGTATCCAGAAAGTTTTCAATATAGAGCGTCCGAAACTGGAGATGTAGAGTCGGTAAGTATTACCAAAGTAAAGGAGTTTGGTTTTGACGGGGGGTTGAAATATATTCGGGAAACTGTGCCCGTTACCCAAAGTAGTGATGGTTTACAGACATTGAACCAAACCAGGGATCCAAGCTATATAACAGAACAAGTTTTCCTAAAGGTTTTAGTTGAAGGAAAAGCTTCGCTATACCATTACGCTAACAAAGATGCCACTACCTTCTATGTTAGAATGGATGATGGGGAAATAAAGCCTTTGGAATATCGAGAATATATTACCAACACCAATAGGGTTGCGGAGAATAATCGGTATAAGCAGCAGTTGTTGAATGCATTGAACTGCGAATCGATTACACTGAAAGACATTGAACGCCTGAAATATACCCAATCGAGTTTGCGTAGCATTTTTGAATCCTATAACAAATGTTCCACAGTCGATTATCAGTCCTATAAAAGCAAGGGTGCGCAAGATCTTTTTGGCATTAGTATACGGCCACGTGTCGGGTTTCGCTCTTTCAACGTCGAACTCAAAAACTCGTTCCAACAAGATAACGTAGAATTCGACACCGAGCTATCGTATGGCCTCGGTGTAGAATTGGAGCACAAACTCGCCTTCAATAATGGAGCATGGGCGATACTCGTTGAACCAACATTTCAATATTACAAGGCGGAAAAAGACAATGGTTCCCAAGTAATAACAACCGATTATCAATCGATTGAATTGCCATTCGGAGTACGCCACTATATTTTTCTTGGGGATTTGTCACAACTGTTTTTAAACGTTTCATACGTTGTAGACCTCCCGCTTAATGCAAGGTATGAACGGTATGGAGGTGCGAGTTTTTTCGATATTGATTCCAGTAATAACCTAGCTTTTGGGGCGGGATATCGTTATAACGACAAAATTGCGTTAGAGTTGCGCTATTCGACAAACAGGGATTTGCTGAATCAATTTGAGCGCTATAATACAAAGTATAGTGGCTTGTCCTTTGTTTTTGGATACTCCCTTTTTTAATTATAGAAACTCAACTTCTTTCCATCTCCTGAACTTATCAACTCCTTGCAAATACTGCTTATATGAATGTTCAATACCAAACCACTGATGATAAAAAAGTTTTGCTTTTTCATTTTGAGCGTTTTAGCTATTCATTCTTCTTTTTCGCAAATTAAATTTGAAAAGGGATTTATTAAATAGCAAAGAAAGGTACCGTGCCGATTTTGGAACCCTAAATGCCATATTTGGATTCACACTATTTTAAATGCTGATTTAGCAACTACTATACTACATTATGCTACCACGACTTATTCTGATGATAATCTTTTGCTTAATTTTTGCAACTGGTTTTTCACAACAAAACATTTTTTCCGCTTTCGGTAAACCGTCAGCGCTCGATTTGGAAATGGAGACCTTCCCGCCAGACCCGAATGCACCGGCAGTCGTCTTATATGAAAGCGCATTATACGAGTTTAAAATGGTGCATAATAACCTTAGACTACTAAAGAATGTATACCGAAAGATAAAAGTATTGGATGCATCGGAATTCAAGGAGGGAACCATTCGCATTCTGACCTATGAAAATGATAAAGGTGCAAAAGAAATCGTTAATAACTTGGAAGCGATTACGCACAATGGGCACAGGAAGATTTATGTGGCCCAAACCGATATGTATGCTAAAAAAATTAATGAGCGAAATAATGCAATTACTTTTGCCTTTCCCGACATACAGGATGGCAGCGTATTAGAATACAAATACACCGTTCAAACTCCTTTCTACTTTACCTTTGAATGGACCTTTCAAAACGATTATCCAACATTATACAGCGAATTTCGAAGTAAGATATTAGGAAATCTAAAATACAATCGATCGCTTACTGGATCTGTTAATTTATCCGTTAATAAAGCTAGAATTAGTAAAAACTGCCTATATATTGGAAGAGGGTATTCGGAAGCAGACTGCGAAGTTTCACACTATGCTATGACTAATATTCCAGCCTTTAAAGAAGAACCGTTCATGCTCTCCGAGGAAAATTATATAAGTGCGATCCGATATGAGCTTCGTGATTTAACCGATTTCACAGGAGTAAAGGATCGATTTTCGCGAAGCTGGAAAGACATGGAAGATGAAATTAAGACCGACAAAGATGTAGGTCGTCAGTTGCGAAAAAATTCTTTTGTTGCGAATCAAATGCCTGAATCCATTTTTGAAATAAAAGATACATTGGAAAAAGCTAAGGCCATCTATTCCTTTATTCAAAATTATTTTTCGTGGGACGGGAAAACTAGTTTATTTCGTGATAGTCGAGTGAAACAGGCTTTTTCACAGAGACGCGGAACCGTATCCGAAATAAACTTAGCGTTGGTTAACGCGCTACAGGCTGCCGATTTGGATGCCCATATGATGCTCTCCGCTTCAAGAGATAGAAGAATACCGACAGAAATCTATCCCGTTATTACCGATTTCAACTACGTTACTGCATATTTAAGGATAGACGAAACGGAATATCTTCTAGATGCTTCAGACAAGTTACTCGCATTTGGAATGCTTCCTGAAAGAGCATTGAACTCTAAAGGGCGCGTTATGGATTTTGATAAGGGTAGTTATTGGAAGGATATCACGCCAAATTCTAAAAATATGGTATTCCTTCAATCTAATTTCACGATAACCCCAGAGGGCAATCTAGAGGGGAATGCAAAGGAAACCTATTCTGGGCACGAAGCTTATGAAATGCGTACGAAGTTACGTTCAGGCGGCCGCGCTTCCTATCGCGAACGAATGGAACGCGAAATTTCAGCAATAGAGATATCGAACCTACAATTTCAGAACGAAACCAGTATTGAAGAGCCTTTACTAATGGAATATGATATTTTCTATGAAAGCGAGCAGAGCGTCGATAAGATTTTCTTCAATCCGTTTCTACTGCAACGTAACTTGAGAAAGAACCCATTTTATAGTGAAACGCGCCAATTTCCCATAGATTTTGGACATCCATTAAGAATTATGTATTTGGTGTCTATGGAACTGGGGGATTCCTATACGGTCGAGACCCTTCCTGAAAACAGGACTATTCGATTGGAAGACAATGCAGAAGTCGGTGTATTTTATCAACAAAATGGGAATAAAGTATCAATCCGCTTCATGTTTAAGCTAGCGGAATATCAATATTCTGAAGAACTGTATGAATACCTACGAAACTTTTTTCAAGAAGCGATAACCCTTCAGGAAGATGCCATTATTGTCCTAAATAAAAAATCGTCTAATGAAATTGGCGACTAACACACTATTTTCATCAAATAGCTAACTTATTGCTAGGGTCAAAGCAATTTCAAAAACTCAGATTTTGCAGGTGAATGTATTAATGCTGTTCTAAACCATCCACAAAATCTTGTAGGTATTTAAAATTCTCCGTTAGCTTTCCGTCTGCAGTTGTCATTTGTGCCCGTGCCAAAATGCCATCTTTATCATTGTTGAAAAAAGCCGGTATCACATGCTCAGCAAACATATCACCAAAACCTTCGCTAGCATCTTTTGGTAGTTCGCATGGGAGGTTATCCACCGCCATTACAGTTATAACCCCAGGTGCATCGAAGTCTGATTCGGTTTCGGTATGGGGATCGTACCCATAAAAAGGATCGGCAATGGTTGAAGGTCGAATCGTACTCGCTACCGGTCCGTCGATATCGCACGAAACATCTGCCACCAAATTAATCTTGAAATCGGCTCGTTTGGCATCTTCACGCGTAAACAAATACGGAGCGCCATCGCCATAGAAGTGTCCAGCGATGAACATATCGCTTACTTGGGCGAAGCGAAGAAAGTCGCTTTCGTAGCCTGAAGGATCGTTATAAAACTCATGTTTATCGCCTTGGCTACCGTCTATTGTTTTATTATAATCCATAACATCAATCATACAGTACACGGCGTGATTGAAGTCTTTGGCGAGATATTCCTCAATCGATACTTGTGGAATTTTTAGGTGGTCTAAAATTTCCTTGGCACCGTGTGCTACTTTACCTGTACCTGTGAGTACAATTTTCATCGGTGGAATATCGATTCGGTCCAATTCCGCCTGCACCGCTTTTAGATCGGGCAAGGTGTCTACACGTGTTAATTCGAATAAATCATCGCGTAACCCAAGTGCCCGGAATCCGTTATAGGCACCCACCAATCCGGCATAGCGTCCGAAGCCTATAAGACGTGACCCTTTTTCGGTCACGATTACCTCATGGTCATATAGCTCGATTCCCTTTGCTAAAATGGCACGTAATAGGTTTCGATTATAGGGTTGTTTCTTGATGGTATGGGAGAAGAAGAAGTATTTTTTATTGGGAATAAGGGCATCCACCGGGACTTCCTTTACGCCCAACATAACATCTGCGTGGGTGATGTCCTCCTCTACGGGAAATCCCGCTTCGTGATAGGAATGGTCTTCAAAAACGCGGAGATAGGAAGATTCTATGATGATACGCGCATCGGGAAACTGTTTCATGACTTCCTGACACTTTTGGGGTGAAAAAACGACGCGTCTATCGGGTGGATCCTTCCGTTCTTTGAGGAGCGCAAAAGTTATGGGCATTTGGTATGTTTTTTGAATTCTTATTGAAGCGCGTAAAGATACGTAATTAATAGTATCTTTGCTTCCCTTTGAGAACGGGCGATATCCGCTGGGTTTTGTCGATCCGCTAGAGTTTTTTAATTCGGGACGAGAAACCCGGTGGGTCTACGGAAGGGGCCGCGCTAGGGATTGATGCGGCATCCTCCTTGGTTTTGGCTTCGAGAGCCTCAGCCACCAAGGAGATACAGCAGAAAGCCCGGTGCCCTGAAGCTGGGATGCGCAGCGAAGGAGCAAGCGCCCACAGAACCTCCTCCGTCTCTGCACTGCAGAGCCACCTGCCCAAAGGGTGAGGAGCAAATGGGGTATGATCTTTGAAAAATATATCTAAGAAAGTATAGAGATGAGATATAAGAGATCCCGAAATGAATTCGGGATGTAATGCGGCTACCAGTTGTATTTATATCTTTCTCATTACGGGGCCGACTGGTTTTGACAGCGTGCCCAGTGGTATTGTAAGCATGCCGAGCATTGGAATGTGGCTCGTAAATATCATGTTTCAGACTTTTTAAACGGCGAGAATAACTACGCCTTGGCTGCGTAACCCGAATTATAGTAAGGTTACCTTAATTCCGTGCAAGGCACGGAACCAAGATGTCTCTGGAAGGCCTTGGTTTACGGCGTTCCACTAAGAGGCACCGTAAAAGTAAACATAGCGGTCGCAGGGCTTTGATGCGATCGTGAACCTTAAGCGAAGCTAAGCCGTACGTGGGTTGTTTTTGACCGGCAAGCGGACGAAAATCCAAACAAAAACTAAGCATGTAGAAAGCGATAACATTGCGCGTTTGGACGAGGGTTCGAATCCCTCCGGCTCCACGACACTCAGAAAGCCACATCGAAAGGTGTGGTTTTGTTGTTTTAAGGAATTGCTGAGCACAACTCATAGCGATTTCTAAAACAACAAAAACAGGGCAAAAGCCCTTGGCTTTCTATTTGCAACTTTGGTTAGGTGGGAACACCGCAGGTAGTCCCTCCTTGCTCAAAACAAAAACCCTACAAGATTCCATAAAAACCTCGGGAAGGTATTTGCAGCATTGGAGCTAAAAGGGAACACCGTAGGTAATCCCTCTTCTGTGCCGTCGGGCTTCGTTTCGGTAGGTAGGGAGCAGTGTGATCCGTGAACAGTGAATAGTGAACAGTGAACAGTGAACAGTGAACGGAATCAAGAATTCAGAATTGAGAATTGAGAATTGAGAATTGAGAATTGAGAATTGAGAATTGAGCAATAGTAACAAAGAAGCAAAGTGACAAAGGAGCGAAGTGGCAGAGAAACAGAGAAACAGAGAAGCAGAGAAGCAGAGAAACAAAGGATCAAGGAGGCAAAGAATATCGAATACCGTTTGAAGCTTACGGCCAATTGCCTACAGCATACAGCGTACAACCTATTTTGGAATTTGGAATTTTTCCCCGTAGGTGAACGGTGAACGGAATCAACTGCCAAGTACTAGCAGCTAAAAACAGAAAAAAGAGCAAAGAGCAAAGAACAGAGAAGGGAGCAAAAGCAATTGCTCAACCGAACTAAGAAAAAAATAGTCCAGTACGTTCGTACTGGACTATTTGTTCTAATGAATAAGCTATAGCTACTACTCCTTGATCAATCGTTTCGTTATCTGGCCACTCTGTCCGTATATTCTAACATAATAGGTGGCAGCAGCGAGTCGACTGACATTTATCGTGTTGGTGGTACCCACACCCGAAAGGGTTTCGGTATAAACCAATCTTCCTCTTTGATCATATATCTCAACTTTTTCCAAGTCGATACCCTGTGGGTTACTAATGTTCAGGATATTATCGGTTGGTACCGGATATATAGATAAGGTTGCAAAATCTTGACGAGGATCTTCTACGCCCAGCTCGGATTCTACCGTCAGTTCAAACGCACAAGTTCCCACATTTCCATATTCGTCCGTTGCCGTTAACGTAATAACATGAACGCCATCAGGAAGTGGTGTTCCTGCAGCAGGTTCTTGACTTGTTATGGTTATTGAATCTGTACAGTTATCCAATGCCGTGGCTTCTCCCGTTGCAAAATAATCGGGCAGGATGTAGAACAGATTACCCTCTCCTGGATCCACGGTCTGATCTGCTGGACATGTCACTACTGGAGCATGTACGTCAACAGCTGTTACCGTAGCAGTACAGGTTGAAGTGTTTCCATTACTATCTTGGCTGAACACCTGAACCGTTACTGGCGTACCGATATCCGCACAGCTAAACTCGGTAATGTCTACGGCTACCGTTTGGATACCACAGGCATCCTCATTAGAGGCTATCACATCGCTTGGGTCCAAGGTTGTAAATCCATCCGCCCCTATCTCAATAGTGAAATCCTGACATACAAGCTCTGGGCTAGTGTTGTCCTGTACCGTTACCGTAGCGGTACATGTTTCAACATTTCCATTAGTGTCGGTAACGGTAAGTACTACGGTGTTATCCCCAATATTTGAACAATCGAAGGTATCCATATCAAGATCGTAGCTTGCGATCCCACACGCATCGGTAGAACCGTTGTCAATATCGGTCCCCAGAACTGTCGCCAATCCAGTGATCGGGTCGAGCTCTACCGTTATATCCTGACAGGCTACTACTGGCGCTGTTACATCTTCAACAGTAACAACTGCCGTACATGTCGAGCTGTTTCCATTCACATCGGTTACTGTAAGCACTACGTCGTTAGCGCCCACATCTGAGCAATCGAACGTATCGATATCTATAGCAGTACTTGCTACCCCACACTGGTCTATACTTCCCCCGTCCACATCGGCTGCCGTGATACCGGCAATTCCGTTGGCGTCGAGTTGGATAGTAATTTCCTGACATACCGCAACTGGTGCCTCATTATCGGTTACCGTAATGGTAAAGCTACAGGTACTACTATTCCCGTTTGCATCGGTAGCCATGAATTCGATTGTATTTACCCCTACAGGGAATTGGCTACCACTAGGGAGACCTGCTGTTTGTTCTACCGTATCAATATCACAGTTATCCAACGCTATCGGCGTCGGGAAGGTAACCGTAGCGAAACAGTCTCCAGCATCCGTATTTACCGTGATATCGGCTGGACATGCAATGGATGGTGCAATAATATCCTCGACGGTGACCGTGGTCGTACAAGTGGAAGTGTTTCCGTTCACATCGGTCACCGTCAGGGTCACCGTGTTCGCGCCTACATCCGAACAGCTAAAGTCCGTGACATCAATGCTGGTGCTCGCGATGCCACAGTTGTCCGTGCTGCCATTGTCGATATCGGCGGCCGTGATGTTCGCTGTTCCGCTGGCATCGAGCTGCACGGTGAATGGCGCAACACAGTTGGCCACTGGCGCTACGCTGTCCTCTACCGTTATAGTGGTCGTACAAGTGGAAGTGTTTCCGTTAACGTCCGTTACCGTTAGGGTCACCGTGTTTGGACCGACATCGGCACAGGTGAAGTCCGTGACATCAATGCTGGTACTCGCGATGCCACAGTTGTCCGTGCTGCCATTGTCAATGTCTGCAGCAGTGATGCTTGCAGTTCCGCTGCCATCTAGCTGCACGGTGAATGGGGCCACGCAGTTGGCCACTGGCGCTACGCTGTCCTCTACCGTTATAGTGGTCGTACAGGTATCGGTGTTTCCGTTCACATCGGTCACCGTTAGGGTCACCGTGTTCGCGCCCACATCGGCACATGTGAAATCCGCGACATCAATGTCGGTACTCGCGATACCACAGTTGTCCGTGCTGCCATTATCGATATCGGCAACGGTAATGCTCGCCGATCCGCTGGCATCTAGCTGCACCGTGAATGGTGCTGCACAGTTGGCAATTGGCGCTTCATTATCATTGATGGTAACATCGAAGCTACAGGTTGCGGTGTTCCCTGAGGCATCTGTTACCACAAAGGTGTTTGTCGTTGTTCCAACCGGGAATGTACTTCCCGAAGCCAACCCAGCGGTTTGTACTGTCGTTGGGCTTGCACAATTATCTGCTCCTACAGGAGTAGTATAGGTAATGACTGCTCCACAAATGCCAGGGTCGCTGTCTTGAACAACATCGCCAGGACATGTAATGGTCGGAAGCTGTGTATCGTTTATCGTAACATCGAAGCTACAGGTTGCAGAGTTCCCTGATGCATCGGTTACCACAAATGTATTGGTCGTGGTACCGATTGGGAATGTGCTTCCAGAGGGAAGTCCTGCCGTTTGGGTCACTTCGATAGTACTGTTATATGTAATGGTTATTTCACCATTTCCTTGGCGAACTCCTTGGGAGTGAACCACGTCGGTAACCGTTGGGGCAGTATAACTGCTTCCACCTCCACCGCCTCGGCAGTTTCCACTTCCAGCACCGCCATAGTAACCAGCGCCGCCGCCATAGCCTTCGCAACCACAGCCATTGGGCGAACCTCCAAATCCGAGACCGCCGGCAACACTAGGGTTGTTAAAGCTAGCACAGGTACCATTTCCGCTGGACGTTTGTGTTCCGGGGTCGCCTCCAGGATTAGCTGGGGTGTCTCTATAACCAGCCCCACCTATGAGACCGCCTCCAAGGCCACCCCATACATGTTGTCCAGACCAAAATCCAGCACCGCCACCGGCGCCTGCCACAACTATTCTATCAGTTAGGGCAGTACCCCCTATACGAATGTCAGAGGCACCTCCACCACCGGCACCGGCAGATTCTCCATTTCCTCCACCGTTCCAGCCGCCAGTAAGGCCTGTAGGCTGTTCTCCGACATAGATGTATAATGTTTCCCCAGGGACTACTGGAATCGTAGCTTCTACGCCCCCTCCAAAATTTACATTGTTTACCCAATTGGCGCCTCCTTGCGCGCCGTACACAATGGCCTGTATTTCCGTAACGCCTGCCGGCACCACAAATTGTTGTGGGGCGCCTGTGTAAGAGAATGTCATTGTACCCGTTGATCCGGTTGAACAATTATCGCTTACTGCTGGCGCGGTATAGGTGACTACTGCGCCACAGGCATCAGGATCGTTATCTTGGGTAATATCGGATGGACATGTAAGTGTCGGTGCAATCCAATCTTCCACGGTTACCGTTGTGGTGCATGTATCGGTATTTCCGCCCGCGTCTGTTACCGTTAGGGTAACTGTATTTGGACCAACATCGGCACAGGTAAAGCTGGAAACATCTATGCTCGTACTTGTAATGCTACAGTTATCCGTGCTACCATTATTAATATCGGCAGCGGTAATGCTCGCCGAACCACTCGTATCAAGCTGGACTGTGAATGGAGCTGCACAATTTGCCACTGGGGCTATATTGTCCTCTACCGTAACCGTAGCTGTACAGGTATCGGTGTTTCCGCTTGCATCGGTCACCGTTAGGGTCACCATATTTGGACCGATATCGGCACAGGTGAAGCTGGAAACATCGATGCTCGTGCTGGCAATGCTACAGTTATCCGTGCTACCATTATTAATATCGGCAGCGGTAATGCTCGCCGAACCACTCGCATCAAGCTGTACCGTAAATGGGGCAACGCAGTTGGCCGTTGGGGCCACGTTGTCCTCTACCGTTACCGTTGTCGTACAGGTGTCGGAATTTCCGCCCCCATCGGTAACTGTTAGGGTTACCGTATTTGGACCGATATCGGTACAGGTGAAGCTGGAAACATCGATGCTCGTGCTGGCAATGCTACAGTTATCCGTGCTACCATTATTAATATCGGCAGCGGTAATGCTCGCCGAACCACTTCCATCCAATTGAATTGTAAAGGGAGCAACACAGTTGGCTACAGGTGCAGTGTTATCAACACCAGCATTTATGGTAATCGACTGGTTTGAAGATTCGCAATCATTGGCATCTCTTATTCTTACTTGATATGTACTTGGCGCCAGGTTCGTAAATGTTGAAGCACCTTGATAGGTAGTGCCACCATTAATCGAATAAGAATATGGGCTCGTTCCTCCCGATGGAGCAGTAATGACAATAGTACCGTCATTGGCACCAGGACACCCTTCGTTTGTAGGAGTTGCGGTAAAACTTAACGTTGGACATGCCACTCCGCCGCCAGTAATCGTGACGATATAATCTTCTACCTCACCGTTGAAGCCAGTTTCGCACGGACCCACAACTGGTGTGGTTCCGTTCTTCGCAATGATCCGCATACGCGTTGGTCCATTGCTTGCAGCTGCAGGCACCGTTATCGTACGGTTCAGCGAGGTACCACCACCAAAAGGGATACTGCCACTTCCGGTAAACACGGTTTCGCCAGGATCGTTAAAATCCTGGTCCTGATTGAAATCTATATAGGCAGCATATGCATAATCGCCAGCATTGGAGCGATCTACACGAACTATTACCTGATTTGTATTGGGTGCAGTTGGCGTAGGGCTGTAGGTGGCTCGAGAGCCCAAGCCCGTAAAGTCTCCATAGTTGCCCCCAGAGTTTGTTTGGTTGCAATTGTTAAAAGGGTTTGAGGTTATAGGAAAACAGACTTCTCCTATAAATGCTCCATTTCCTGCCGAACCAGAGGTTGTACAGTATTGAGCGTTACTTTCATTTACGCCAAAGAATATGGCAATAAACAAAAGCACATAAGTAATGCTTTTCATGATTTGGGGTTTTTAATTAAAGGGCGTAAAAGTATAAAAAAATGTTAATAGCCATATACGTGTTAATGCGTATATATGAAGGGAGTAGTAGGATGCAATATCTTTAATTTAGGTATTGAATTCCAAGGGCCAAAAGAAGGTTGCTGGGATCCATAAACGATTTGCTAAGAGCTAGAAACAAAGTATCAAAGAAGCAAAGTGGCAGAAAAACAGAGAGACATAGAAGCAGAGAAACAGAGAAGCTAATTACTATTATTCACCCTACACCCTACACCCTACTTCCTACACCCTACTACCTAAAGACTAAAGACTAACAACTAACGACTACTCTGGAATTTGGTACTTGAGATTTGGAATTTGATGATTGCTAAAGTCAAAGAGAAAAATTAACAAAGAATACCGCTTAAAGCGTATAGCGTATAGCGTACAGCCTATTTTGGAATTTGGGATTTGGGATTTTCTTGGTGAACTGTTCACCGATCACCGATCACCGATCACCGATCACTATCTACGGACTATTGACCCCCGACTAACAGCTAACAGCCAAGAGTCAAGAGTCAAGAGGCAAGAAGCAAGAGGCAAGAGGCAAGAGGCAAGAACCAAGAACTTGTAGCTAAGGAACAAAGTGACAAAGAAGCAGAGAAGCAGAGAAGCAGAGAAGCAAAGGAGCAAAGGAGCTAATTAGTACTATTCATCCTACTTCCTACCTCCTACATCCTACACCCCTCACGTCTCATTTCTCACTACTCGCCATCTTCTACTGAAAAGACTACAGACCAATAACTACCGACTAGGAACTATTTCTTCGTCTCAAACTCAATAACGTACGGTTTAAGGCGTATTCCATTCGAGAGCCTAAAGTTCGAACCGATGGCTAGCTGGTATTTTTTGCCAGGTGCTAGTTGCACTTGAAAAGAATAACTTTCATTATCCTCTGCCCATGTGCGGGTGGCATTATCTACCTTGGGGTAAAACTCTTCACCTAATGGTCCATAATCCAGTCCGGTGTGGATCCCATTCAAGGGCTCGGAAAACACAACGGTCAGCGTCTGGGTATTGGGATCCACGTCAGTAGCGCCATTTTCAAATTCAAGGATTTTTGAAACATACGGTCGTTTGCTTTCATAGGCGGCGTAAAGATTTTTGATGGTATCGGGCAATAGGCCAGAAGCATCCACAATTCGCTCGACCGCCGTCTCATCGGTGTAGTCGAGTTCAATCAATTCCTTAATCGCTTGCTTCTTATCGGTGGCTTGTCGATAGTAGCGCTCGGCAATTTCATAGCCGATATAATAGCCCAAGTCGCGCACCTCCAATTCGTTTTCATTTTCACCCCAAAGCCAATTATAATTATTGCTCATTAAATGAAGATCGTCCACAAATTTTTCCACCACCTTCTTTTCATTAGTCTTTCCAAATTCGATGGCCGGAACAGTGGAAGGTTGTTCCGTTACCTCGCACGACACAAACTCTGCGATCCCCTCATAAAGACACATGGAAAGGAGGTTGGTGACCAACTCTTTCTGTTGGGTGTGGACGTATTCATGCGTACACAAAAGTGCAAGATTATCCAGGGGCTTGTATTGTTTATAGAACGGTTGCCGCCACTCGGGCAATTCGGATACATCGGTGGTCTCATCTGCCAACGCCAATTCACTACCAATTAGAATGTTCTTTCCATTAATGGTTCCATTGGTTCTAAAAGCACCCACGGTAAAGTATATTTTGGCCGGCGACAAGTCGGGATAGGCGTTCTTTAATTTTTGAACAGCGACTGCAATGTCATCATGATAACGTTCTGTAGTTAGCGTATGCTGCCTAATGGACGCCCAAAACTTCGGATAGGCGGTCATGGCGGTAAAGAACTCTTGTTCCGTATAATTTCGTACCGCGATTAAATCTCGGAGCCCCGAACTCGCTTTGTCCAAGTACAACTGTTGTAGTAATTGCTTTTGTCTGATTGTATCTGATGTCTGCTGAATTTGATCGTAAGCGTTCCAAAAATTTGAAATATCGCTCGACTCGAATTCCTGTTGATAGTGCTTTTCTCCGCAGCTGAAAAGCAACAGACATAACATAAAGTAAACTGTTATCCGTACCATATGGAATACTAACGCTTTTTATTGGTGAATGGTATATCTCTCTAAAAACCAGAGCGATCTGAAGTTGCTTTTTTTCGCTGAAATCTGTTTTTCAGCTTTCTATTAAAATAATAAAACGTAAAGATATGGCATCTACAATGTGAGAAGTGAGCTATTGGTTATTGGGTATTGCATATTGCATATTGCCTGAAGCGTACAGCCTATTTTGGAATTTGGGATTTAAGACTTTTTGAATGTGCTCTGAACTCTGAACTCTGAATTCTCAATTCTCAATTCTGAATTCTGAATTCTCAATTCTGAATTCTGAACTCTGAACTCGCAACTCATAACGCTACGTTCGACGCTACTATACTACTTAAAAACCACCCGCGTTTCCTTAGGTGGTTTTGGAATTATTTTGAATTTCTATTGTTCCGTCTCTTATTTCTTCGGCGTTTACGCCAAGGAGCATTTTTTTGCCAATCTCCGGCCATGATACTACCATAAGGAAGTACTTCATCGATAACGGTTCCAAGTCCAAACTCTTTCATCTGTGCTCTTACAGAGTCCGCCGATTTGTACGCACTTGGCAATTCAGAAATATCAATTTCATTGCTGAAAAAACGAATGTCGAGTCCGTCAGTCTCTCGCTTGAATATCTCCAAATCTGACAGATGATCCAAATTTCGCTTGTGTTGCGTTCGACTCATATTTCTACCGGCACCGTGAGGTGCAAATCCTAAGTTCGAAGCCGTAGTTTCTCCCTCAACGATCAACACTGGTTCAGACATATTCAACGGAATTAATCTAGGACCGGTAATATCGGGCATAAACTTCGCATCAAGTGGAGTGGCCCCCTTGGCATGGTAAAAAACATCTTCATCCTTAAAAACAAAGTTATGTTCGTTCCAAAATCGGTTTTCAACGGAAGCATGTACGTCGGCAACAGTGGCATCATGCAATAACTCATGGTTGTATTTGGTCCATGCTCTGACGATTTGCAATGCTTCCCAGTAATCTTGCCCTTCTTGGGTGTCAAACGGGATCCAAGCATTTTGCGATAAGGTTTCAGGCGACAAATGATTTCGAAATCGATTGGCCACCTTCATTCCCTGGGTATACAATCTAGCACCCGGACCTCTAGACCCATGATGAGTAACCATCATCGTATTCCCGGTTGCAGCCGATTGCCCTACAAACAAAAAGTGGTTACCATCTCCTTGAGTTCCCAAATGCTCTTGCGCAATGGAGAGTGATTTTTGGTCTCTCAAAAAGATATTGTTCTCCATCGCTTCTCGCAATGCTACAGGCAATTGGTATTGTTTCCCGCGCGGTCTTCCACCCGGACCAAAATGTGTAGTTGCAAAAGCAGCATCCATAACCTTATTGGGGTATACTTTCCCTAAATCCGTTAGCATGACAGAACAACAAATATCAGCACTGTGCATGCCAGGGTGTATTGCATTCTTAGCAGCAACCACCCCTCCAACCGGAATCGTTCCCAAAGGACCAGCCGGACAAGCATCGGGCATCACGGCACCATCAATAACCGTTGGAGTTCTCATCACCTCTTTCATGGTGCCAATCACCTTTTCTACGTTTTCTTCCTCTAATAGGCTTTCCGCAGCGATGTTTTTAGAAAATGCAACCGGCTCGCTCTTTAGGGGTTGCGAAGGAGGCAATTTGAATTGTTTGAGATAGGATTCCATTTCACCTTGGTCGAGTTTGTTCGAATTGATATGCTCGATGGCCTCTGGATACCATGCCCCAGAAGGATATCCCAATTCCCTGATGTCGTTTCCTGTAATTTTTTTGTGTTCTTTCATGATTTCTATACTTTTATAAGCCCCGCCAAGTCCGCTGCCAGACGGGGCACTACCGGAAAAGATGATACCTAATACATTCTTTTCCCATTCTTACATTACAAATATGCACACACACCTGCGCAACCTTTTTGCGTAGTAGTAAAAAACTTGTATTTTGCCTTAAATTTTCCTTTATGGCCCGCACTAAAAATGCGTTAATCCGTTACAAAACCCTCGATAAATGTTTGCAAAACAATTATCGCCAATGGACGCTGGAAGACCTCATTAATGCGTGCTCTGACGCTTTGTATGAGTTGGAAGGACGAAATGTCTCGGTAAGTAAGCGTACAATCCAATTGGATATTCAGTTGATGCGAAGCGATAAGTTAGGGTATCACGCACCCATTGAAGTGTATGATAAAAAATATTACCGCTACAGTGATCCAGATTACACTATAACAGATATTCCCCTTACGGAAAATGATATGCAAGTACTCTCCGAAACCATGGAGATGCTGAAACAGTTTCGTGACTTTTCATTGTTTCAGGAGCTCACTGGAATTTTCAACAAACTTGAGGATAAAATATATACCCAAAAGAGCAAGCGACCTTCCATTATTCACCTCGATAAAAATGAAGACTTAAAGGGGCTGGAGTTTTTAGATGAACTGTATCAAGCCATCCTAAAGGAAGTGGTGCTCGTCATCACGTATAAATCATTTAAAGCACGGCATCCTCAAATTATGGTTATTCATCCTTACTTATTAAAGGAATTTAATAACCGCTGGTTCCTAGTTGGCAAAAAGCACTCTGGCAACGTGGTATTCCACTTAGCATTAGACCGGATACAAAAGATCGATTATAATTTTGACCTTACCTATCAACCGAGGCATTTGGATGCGGATACCTACTATCAACATACCATTGGAGTAACGGTGAAAGATGATACACAACTTCAAACGGTAGTGTTTAAAGTGAATCGCGAGAACGCCCCTTATGTCGAAACAAAGCCTTTTCACCGTAGTCAAGAAATCGTTCAGCGCCATAAGGGAGGCGCTGTGACATTTTCAATTTATGTACACCTCAACTTTGAGCTAGAACGCCTGTTGCTCGGGTTTGGCGAAACCTTGGAAGTGCTTGAGCCCCTACAACTAAGAAATAGGATGAAACAAAAATTCATAAAAGGTGTTTCACTCTACAATTCGGTACATGATTAAAACATTGCAAATATGTTGCTGGAAAGCGGTATATAAAAAAACCGAGCTGAAATACGACCATAACAACACAAATAGAATATGAACGGCGGTTTCGCGTTTTTTGCCACGCCAAAGATCAGCGGAATAGACAAATAACTGTACAAACAACCGAATGCCCCAGAAAATTCCGAGTCCGAGCGCGATGTTGTTTCCAAGATCGGTTTCAATGATATCTTCTGTGGCGACCCAACAAAGCAGTCCCATCAGGAAGACGGTAAAGGCAATAAAAAAGGTATGGACCGTCATCATTTGTCGGTTAATGAGGCTTAGGCTCTTCAATTCTGTACCCCAATTAAAATAGCGCGGAAAGATGATATGAACCAACGCTAAGGCTATTAGTAGAGTTCCAATGATTTGAAGATGTAGATGCATATTGCGGTGTTAGGGAGTGGCGACAAAAATCGACATAAAAGGTGTAAACTTGGTTTCTTCAATGGTTGAAAACTCAGCCTCCGAAAAACTTTGTTTCCAAACTTTTTTAGAGAAAAAATGGGTTACCCCAACCGAAAAGGCCAAAAAGTTGGGAAGATCACGAAGATGTTCAACTAGTACTACCTTCCCATCAGGTTTGCAGATGCGGCGACATTCCTTTAGAAACTGCACTTTTTCCTCGTTTGACCGTATCTCATGCAAAGCCGAAAGTATAAATACGATTTCGGTTCCAGCATCAGGTAGTGGTATATGATCTGTCATAATCTGTTCGGTACTGGGGTGTACCAAACTTACGTTCCGTGCCCTTACGATAGCGGGTTCGGTATGACGCTTCGGATTATAAAAATCGAATACCTGAAGCGTGGCCGTGGGAAATTCCCGTTGCAACAGGAAACTGGTTTCATCGAACCCAGCATTGATGTTTACGATATGTTTGGGATCGGATTCTTTAAGGTGAATAGGTTCTAACCATTTGAGATCATAATACCCAGAGAAATCATACACATAAGCTGAAACCAGCAGCGGTGCGATAAGCCCATAACCAATGGCAGCGATCAGCAGCCAAAAAAGGGTATCTGAAAATGGGAAAATACGATGGAGCACGATCAGCACCGCCAATAGTAGGGCGCCAATGACATAAAAATGACGGTTAAAGCTGAGGATGTTTAGGACCCCTTGAAATTTTCGTCGTGTTGTATCCATGTGTCTTTCTTTCCTTTTTTCCAATAATAGGGTATCTCCTCGATAATAAATGCGTTTGCCAAGATAGGGTTCTTGAACTTTAAGCTATCGATAAACGAAAATTGATAGTCGGTTACTGCTACTGGTTTAGGTTTCCAGTTTTGACGTACCCCTTGAATGATCAATACCTCCTTTGCCGCTTGGTTATAGGTAAAGGTAAAAGGTAACGGCCCGGCATATTTTCGCGCCTCCTTCCATTTCGAAAACGGCGATTGCGATGGCAAGCCTACTTCCTCATTTGTCCTATCGACAGTAAGATGAAAATCGGATCTGTTGGAAGTGATAGTTTTTAGATTTCCTTTGGTCGTTTGTTCAATATCGGTAGTGGTATAGTTATAATGGGTAAAGATATTACCAAAGAATTCCATTTTCCGTTTGTTGGTTTCCGATTTAAGGATGTACAAGCCTCGCAATCGCTTACCCCGCGAATCGGTATAGCGTACGAATAAGCGATAGCCGATAAGGAAGAAATCACTGCCCATGAATGTTGGAAATCCCTTGGGTCGCAAGTCTTTTGTCTGTACCATCGCGAGGGCCAGAAAGGCCCATTTGTCCTGAAAAGTATCCAACGTTAAGCATTCGGGAAGCAAGGGCTGTAGTTCTGCCTTTGGAAGAGCGAAGGTCAACACCAGGGAACTTTTAAAATATGCTTCAACGGCGAAGGGATGATTTTTTAAAAAGGAAAGCATACTAGGTGGCTTGGACTATTTTGGGCTTCAGTTGAAATTCGTTGTAATATATCACCAAAATAAACAATAGCGCAAAGATGCTGTTTGCTTTTCCCCATAACAAAAAGTCAGGGACCAATAAAAACTCCAGTATGTTCATGGTCGCAATAATGATTATTTGTAGCACTGCATTGAACCTACTTTTATAACCAGAAAGGATCCATACGGCCATACCCGCCTCAGCCAAACCGATGGCCATGGTTAGTTCCCCCGCATACTCCTGCCCCAAAATCTCCCCTACTATTTGTTGGTGTCTTGGTACTAAGTCGAGGACTTTGCAGAAGAGTCCATTGACTAGCCAAACGAGGGCGATAAGGACGGTGATGAGTTTGGAAATGGCTCTAGTAGTCACTCTCAAAATTTTCTTTGAAAAGAATCAGATAAATAAAACGCAAAAGTAAGGTTTTTAAAGCGGCATGAGCGTTATACGTTGTTGGCAACTGGCTTTTCCTTATTTTAATAGATTAGCAAGCTTTTTCCTTAATGCCTCTTTCCTTTTATTGTGAAAGCTCAAAAAATTTTTAAATTCTAAATTAGTTTTTTCATCAATAAAATTCCTAGCCAAATAACCCTTTTTATCAGCTACAATTGGGATATCAGAATCATCTTTTGAATCAATCCAAGTCGCAAATGGGGTTTTACTCTTTTTGATATTTTCCGTACCCTCCAACAATTGTAAATTTGGTAATGTATCACGTAATTCAAGATATTCCTTGAATTTATCTTCTGCGACTTCTGCTTTTTTCATTTTAGTCTCTGTAAATTGAGAAGAAGGATGAATGTGGTCTTGATGAAATTTAACTTGATTGAATTTTAGATTTGGATATAGATATGAAAGTATATAAAAAGCATTCGTACCTTTCTTATAGTTTAAAAATTCTTCAATATCTTCATCTGTAATTTTTAGTGATTTATTAGATGGAAGCTTTGTTTCCGCAATTTGAGTGAAACTGAATTTTTTATTTTTTAACTCAAATGCTTTTGATTTGTCACTTTTAGTTCTTAAGGATGTTCTAAAATTAGTTAAAACAGTATCTCCTTGCCCACTAAAAATATTTTTAAGTAAAGCCCGAGACAAATATTTTTTTAATTCAGCTTTCGTAGGAGTATTAAATGTTCCGCCTTTCATCGCATAATAGCAAATTGGAATAATTGAATTTTGTGAAGGTAAAGTAGAACCGTTTATTCCGCTTTCAACTAAAAACTGAACTGTTTCCAAAATCGATGATTTGATTTTTGGCCATTGTTTTTTTATTTTCAAAACATTTTCAGTTCTAAAACTTCCAACTTTAAAAAGCACATCGCAATCAGTTAGCATTAAACAATTTCTCATTACAAAATCGTTATTAAACGAAAACCTATCTCCTAAGTTGTTTATTGTAGTAATAAAATTTTCTATTTCCTCCCGACCATTCTCCCAATTTGCGATAATAGTTGAGAATAATAAATCTGTTTTTGACAAAACAGTTCCTGCACTATTGACACGGATAAATATTTTTAGAATCTTATCTAAATCTTGTTCAGTAATCTTAAAATAATTAATCAATTCATCTCTCACCAATCTAGTGTGTAAATCTCTAATGATCAATTTTATTCTGTCCTTGTTTTTTGTTTTTTTGAGTTGCTTTAGAATTTTTTCGTTTTCTGAGTGTATTTTTAGTAGTCGGTCGTAGAATTTATCTATCGGCGGACTATTCTCATCCCAAGTCAACACTTCTCGTACTTCAAACCATAGAGTATTTTTATCTAATTCCTGTGATTCATTAGGTGTTATGAACTTGAACTCAAAGTTTAAATCATTATCGTTGTCATCGTGAAATTTACTAAGTACATTTAAATGTAATGTTCGTTTGGGGAAAGCATTATTATTAGACCAACTTGCATAAGGTTTTTTTGTAGCATATGTCCCTTGAAGAGCAAGGTATATTGAACTCATTCTTTGTTGACCGTCAAGAACTCCAATGATTTCATTTTTTAATTCAGGGTTTGCAGCTTTTGAATTAAGAAAATTATCACGTTGATGATAGTTTTGTAAAAATTTATAAAATACATAAGAATCGATATGAGGTTTTTTTAAAAACCAAAAAAGAAATGTGCCAATTGGAAAACCTTGTTGAATTGAATCGAAAAATTTTTCTGTTTGCTCTTGTTTCCAAACAAATTTTCTTTGAATTGCAGGTAAATAAATTTCATTATTTCCAATTTTCTCAATGACTTGTTTTATAGATAATTTTTCGTAACTCATTTAAGTTTTTTTGTTTTTTAGCTTGTTACCTACGGTCTGGGATAACGCGCTGTGGAGTTGATTTCAATTTACATTTTTTTCAGATAATGCTTTTCTAAAATGGGCTTGTGAGAATTCCAATTTACACAGCCCTAACACATGAGCGTTATATGTTTCTTGTAGGCTGGCCATTCTACAACCTTTTAAGTTTTTTAATCAGTCTTTCGTAATATTCGTTGTATTTCTTTTCCCCTTTCGAAACGTTGATCATCTCAACATTCACAGACATACTCTTTAAAAGACCGATTTTTTGTTGGTCCATGCTACTGACATAAACTGTTATTTGATTATTGATGAATTCTTTAAGAAAACTTTTTTTCATCCTTGCTCGTTTATTTAAGATCCACCATAAATCAATTTCCACATAGTCTAAGGTAAATCCAAGAATATGAATGTTGGAGGTAAAAAATAACTCTACCCAAGATGATCCGTTGAATTCATTATTTTCAAATTTTTCTGCTATAGAGAGCTCTTTAATTTCATGTTTATCCTTTACGTAAGAATATCTTCCTTTAATATAATTGTCAATTTTACCTATTGAACCACAATAGTGATCCAATCCAAGCATTATGGTTGCTGGCTTACTTATTTCACCATGAATTTGCCACAAATGTTTTTTCTTTTCATATACATTCGATATTCTTTTTAACCTCCTTAAGCTGTAAACGTCTTCGGTGCCATATTCATGAATTGGAGTATTGATATCATCTCTATCTATTATTGAATTAATAAATGAATAATCGTAGTTCGTAGAGAGATAATTCTGGATATTTAAATCGAAAAGTTCAGAGTAGAGAGTATTTTGTCCAATTCTTTTTAGTGTTTCTGCAATTTTGGTTTTAACCTCAAATTCATCTAGGAGTATATCTTTATGTAAATTTGGGGTTTCCAATATCACTCGCTCGTATACCATCGTATAAGGCAATAGATTGTGAGCAAATTTTCTTGGTCCTTTAATATCATTTAGAACATCTTCCCATGAAATATTGGAAGCATTTAATCTATTTATTCCATTTCCAAAAAGTATCGAATTTTCCATATTTTTTTGTCTTGTCTACAACTAGCTAAATCCCCATTAAATTACTATTTCCCGTTTTAAATTAATAGACAGCCTCCACACCCCAAACCTACCACTCTACCACCCCTCCCCACACGGTTTCCCGAAATAAAATAGCCCTCTCCTAGCCTGTGGACTGGGGAGAAGGCCATTTTTTTAAAAACTATCCAACCGATCCCGGTGGGACGGGTATGTATGTGTAACTCGATTTTAAATATAAAACTTTTATTTAAAACTGAAATGTTGGGTGATAAGTAGTTTCTCAGTTTAAGCACTTAAGTTTGCAATTGCATACCAAACTGACACGAGGATTTAAAGAAGCAATTCCCTGAGCCTGTCGAAGGGTAGGCGAAACCAAGCAATTACTTATAGCCATTATTATCTCTCATTATTTTACGGTGTAACATTAACTTTAAATCTATTCTTATTATCTGGGTACTTATCAATCATAAAAAAGATATCGTGATGTTTCCGAAAATAGTGTTTTTTAGTTTTTTCCAATTTTTTTCTAAAATCCCTATAAAATTTTCTTTTATCTGCTCTTCTTACAATATTTAGATTTTCCTGTTTGATAGTGTCATTCGCTCTTTTTTTAATGGCTTCAGTAGAAAATTGTTGATTTAAATAGTCATTATATACTTTTTCAAATGTTTCTTCCGAATTTATATATCTATAATCAGCTGGCATTATTTCATTAGCTGATTGCAATCTGTCAATCGACTTATCTAAATCAAATGATGTTAGAAACTCGTCGTAAAATTGATTATATCTAACTAATATATCCTGTTGGTAAATTTCATCAAAAGAACCAATTATTCCCCAATAGGGTGAAGGTTTATCAATTTTAATCAATTGCATTAAATATGCTCCGTGACAAACGGCCATTGTTAAAAAAAGATTATTACCAATACTCTCATTAAGCTTAACCAAATCATTATACAATTCCAACCATTTTATCAGTTCACCTGAATTTAAGACGAGTCCTTCAAAATTTTTACTACCGTGAATTTCAAGGTGAATAATAGGGTACATATTATTATTTTCACAATCAGTTTGAATTTTTTGTATTATCGAGAAAAACTCTTTTTTTGAATTAATATTTATTAATTCAGCAGTTAATTTTTCGGCACCAATTACTTTCCATCGCAATAAATCATTATACAATTCGGTTCCAGTTTGTTTTTCTTCAATTTCTAGTGATTCGATCACATATAATTTGTTAAATCTGAAACTTTTTTTCATTTGTTGTTTGTAATGAGAGATAACGGTCCAGTATATGGCCAGTCTCGTGTAGAGAGGTACGGGCTTTTCGGTTAAACAAAGAACCAAGTTTAAAAATTTGGCGGTCTTTACAAAACCGCCCACGCATTTGTTAAAGCACCATTCCAACTATGGGCTATATACATTGTTAGCGAAATGTGCCTTCATTTTAATGTATCGGATTTGATTTCTTCTATCAAGCCTTGGTAGGATTCTTTCTGGAGGTTTATCAATTCTTGATAGTTTTTCAAAAGCTTATCGCGTTCAACATTGATTTCCTTGAAAGTGTATTGCCTGTTTTTTTCTATGATTTCAAATTTGTTGAACGTTAAATAAAGAACTACAAGTGCCAAAATCACTGGTACAACCAAACTCGTATTTGTTAAAGTCCACGCCCACTTGGCCTTGTCCAATTTGCTGTTCATTTTATTTCGATTTCCATTCGACGCTGCCATTTGTACATTATCAATATTTCTGCTTTCAAACTCATTTCTAAAGTCTGCTGGATAATCAATAGAAATCGAAATGGGAAAATTGTCATTATAAATGGACAAACTTGACCGGAAGCTTTCAGGAATATATTGGTCAAGAAAAATTCTAAAGAGCTCATAATTGTTGTCGAAGATTTGGGCTGCTTTTTCAAAAGGCTCTACTATCAAGTCAAACCCTAAGGAAGCATAGCGGATATTACCTATTCCAAATTCAATCTGAGTCGCAAGGATATTCTTAGTCAGAAGTTCTTGATATTCTATATTGTCTTTGATGTAGCTGTTTTTGAGCTCTTGGAGCTTCGCAAGTCCATTGACAAAATCATCAAAATAAACACTTTCATTCTTTTCGCTTCGTTTATTAAACCTATAGAAATACTCACCAAGAAATGACGACCGAAAATCGACAGAATAATTTCTTTCAACTTCTCGAAGTTCGTTTTGGAGCTTATTCCTTAAACTTTGTTTCAGTTCACGAGCGAAATTCTTTTTAAAGTTGTACTCAAGTCGTTCAGGGTAATTGTTTTCTTTTTCAATCCGCTCGCTTATGAATCTCCAAAACGAATTTCGAGTGTTCAATTCTCTGTCTGATATATCAGTTGGGACTATCCTTACTTTGACTTTATGCTCTTTCATATTTGATTTTCAGTTTTGGCATTTTCGCTAACTCACTATATCATGTTTAACCCTACCATTTCACATAGCTTATTAACCGGAAACAGCCTCAACACCCCAAATCTACCACTCCTATCACCCCTCCCCTTACGGTTTCCCATAATAAAATAGCCCGCTCAAAGCCTAAACTGGGGAGAGGGCCATTTTTAAGAAAACTATCAAACCGATCCCGGTGGAACGGATATGTATTTGAAACTGGGTATTAAATATAGAACTTTTTATTTAAAGTGGTGGCATACAACTATCTGTTGCGGTGCATTCGGCTTTTTTTAATCGTTTGACCAACTCGGCGCCATGCGACATTATACATTTTTGACATTAGTACTAATCAGCGAAGATCTTCAATTGCATCCATAAAATCAAATTCATGAATCAAGCAAATAGTATGTCCAGTTTTTCTCATTTCCAATGCCTTCTCAACTTTTCTACCGTAACAAGCAAATGCCCACGCTGGATTTCCGTTATCACCTACAATCAAATAATCAGTTTTTTTTGTCACATTTTTAGTGGGTATACCCCCTAATCCATCAATCAACTTTTCAAGTTCCTTCCTATTTCCACTTTGGAGAACTCCAGTGACACAAAATGTCTTTCCATCAATATGAATATCAGGATTACTGGTACAATGGCCAGAAATATTCACATCCATTGTTTCCCTCTGTATTTGTTTCGAAGTTTCTGAATTTTCAAGATTGACAAACTGGTTCAAATATGCTTTTAAAACCAATTTTTCTTCTTCGTCAATTTCTCCATCCGCAACTATTGATAAAACCAGGCTCCTAATTTCATCGTAAGGATAATAGGTATTAAGATGTGTGTTTTTTTCCAACCATTTTTCGAGATCAAATATCTCTTTTTCATTAATCACTCCATCAGCTAAAATACCGTGACAAATCCCTTGTAGGGTTTGTAGATCAGTGGTAACTGCATTGTAATAATAGTTATCCCCCTCATACTTTTGACAGAGCCAGAATAAATCCTTAATTGTCTCCGTTGCAGGTATTCTACTGGAAACTGTTTCATCAATTATCGTCATAAATTCCTTGAAAGGATTTCTATTGATCATTTGATGATGATTATCAGACCATTTTTTTAATTCCAAGACTTCCTTTTCATTTACTTCCTGGTCCAGATTTATTCCGAGTAAAATTCCTTTTAGAGAATTTATCGCTTTATCAGCTCTTGCTTTAGAAGTAACAACTGCCAATTCATTTTTGTTTAATTTACTCATGAAACTATATTTAGGATTTATGCTAATTAGTTACATCGGAATTAACGTTACCGCTTACGTTGCTATAGGTTGAGAGAACTAATCTTTGTACAACAGGAATTAGCACCTCGTCAAACTATTTCTTCGCGTTTTTTTTCTAATTTCACGTTATAACTTTGCATCGCTTTTTAATTATTTGGCAAAGCACTTACAATTTCCCAATTGATTCTTTCAACATCTTTATGATTATCAATATCCAATCGGAATGGTGTAGTAGAATTTGGTTTATAAACTTCGTATAAAGTGTATTCCTTTGCTCCAAGAACTGAATTGGTCTTTGAATAATAGGTTACTTTAAGGACTACATCCTTATAATCCGCAACGGTTGCTGTATTTATGATTTCACCTCTAATTTTTAATTCCGTTCCCCAAAAACTCTCATTGTATTTTCCGTTAGCCCTCAAAAACCTTAGAGGATATGTATTTTCCGTCTCCTCTATTGACATTTTTTGTATATAATAAGATTCCGGGGTTTCATCGGAATTTCCTTGTGCAATTAAATCAATTATTAAGAAGGTTCCTACCACTCCTATTACTATTAAAAGTAGTATTAGGAAATTTTTCCCCGATTTACTTTTTGCAGGTTTTCTTTTTGAGTGATCAGATTCGGGAATTGTCTTACGTGTTATCGGTGGCGGTGTGACCTTTGCAAATAAAATATTGAGTTCATCTATTTGGTCAGCAGTTTTCCAATCCGAAAGTCCTTCATACCAGATTTCTGTTTTCGGGGTAATTTCTTTATTTCTTAATTCGGAGAGGTCGTATGGCCCAGATTGTTCGGACCCATTGTGTAGGTAATATTTCTTCATTTATAATTTGTTAGTTTTCTCTTTTTTCAAAATAATCGGAGTGATGGAAATGATTCTGCATAAAGTCATATAACACTATTTATAAGTAATAAAATTGTACCCCACAAACATTGCGTTCTCTTGTTCACCATGTTTAATTGAAAGACATAGCAAAAGCTTAACAACCACACTTCATCTCTTAAAAAATTATGTTGCTGTTCTTTCAACATTGGATTAAAGAGTATTGATCTCCTTCTCAATCAACTTAAACTGATCCTTCACTCCCTCTCCCATATAAAAATCGAGCATATCCTTTTTGGTTAGCGTACCAGTTTCCAAAAACTGATCGAGGTATTTTTGGTTGAATTCCATTAGCAACATCGATTTCTCCAATTGTTTTAAAATCTCTCGGTTATTATCGATGTTTCTTTCAACCAAACTCTTGATGGTTGTTATTTCGTTAATGTCCTTTACAATACGCGTAATGAGCATGGCCAGGATATCCTTATCCAATTCTACCTGTGTTGCGTTTAGGGCGATATCCCGTGCCAACATATAGGCAATCATCAGATTGGAGTAATCGCCTTTCTGGGAATCGATAATGGCTATAAATCCAACTTCCGGAATATAGCCAACATTTTCCGTAAACTTTAAAATGGAATTATCGACCAAGGAAATATCAAAAACGATAAGACCAACTTTGGCATTTCTATTGGCTGATGCCTCTATTAACTGACTCCATGCAGTATCGGTTTTACGGGTAAAAATATCCTTGCCCTCTATCTCGCCAAGGCGAGCGCTTTTATCGAACTTACATTCAATCACGATTTTTAGGTCGCTATCGTCTGCTACCTCACACACAATATCGCCTGTTTTATTTCTAGGCAACGCTCCAGCAGCATTTCCAGTTAGGATCGCTTTGTCCTTAATTCTTTTCTCTTTAAAAAAATTATTGAGGGCTTCGGCAACTTCATCCTCTGCCAAAGAACCTTTTACGCTGGTTTTGTAAAACAGTTCCTTTTTCATCTCAAAGATCATCTTTAGGCTTTCCAACTCCGTACCCAACTCGTTAGTGGTCTTGGACAAAAAAGCGGAAATTCGATCTTCCATTAATGCCAACACACCAATATAAAGAGCTTTAAACAGCTTGTCGTCTCGTTCTTTGGCAGGCAGGTTATCAAAATAGTTAAAAACGATGTCATTATCCAACTCAAATTGTTGGACTTCTACCCGTTTTAGTTTTTGGTTGAGTTTTATGGTTGTCATTCATCAATTAGTTTATCAAATGCATCTTTTATACTCTGTGGAATCTTTTCTGAAGAATCTAGATATTGTAAAATTAGTTCTGCAGATTCTATTCCTTTCGAAGGAAGCCTGTCAATGGTATCATATTCAACATCGTCAACCATCGACTTATCTTTAATACCTCTTTTAAGAATCGAATAAAATTTCTGGTTATTATTGCATCTAGTATTTACTGGAACATTCTCTTTCCAGCCCTGAATCTCCTCTAGAGTAAAGTCAAATGTCCCATCATAAAAATTATTTAAGATAGCCAGCCAGATTTCATCGCTTATTGAATCCTCTATGTCTTGAACTCCTACAAAAAACATGTTATCTCCGATTGCAGCCTCGCCAATAACAAAACTCATATCATTATCAAATAAGTAGACTATCTGATTATCTGACTTTTTAAACCCCTTCATGATTTTTTCCAGAATGGCTTTATTTATAATCCATTTATCCTTTCCTTGAATATTTATTAACTGTATATTGTCTTTAATTAAATTACTACCTGTATATATCTCATATAATTTTGGAATAAGGTACTGTTCTGTATCTCCTTCAACTATCAAGAATTTATCATGAAATAAAAAATCGCTGTTCTTGACATTCAATGAATTATAAATTGCCTCAACGTCTTCACATCCACTAACAACAGAATAACCATCCTCCTCTTGTTCAATATTATAAATATTATTAAGATTTGACTTATCAATAAAAATTGTCGAGTGAGTGCTAATTAAGGTTTGAACATTTCCTTTCGCAATATTCGTCAAAACATCAAAAAACTCACGTTGTGCTCTCGGATATAAATGTGTTTCTGGCTCATCAAACGCCCAAATAAATCTATTTACACTTTCAGAACTGGTATCCGCCTTAGCTTTTATTAAAGAAAACCAAATCTGCCTTTTCAAGCCTTCTCCCTGATTCTCCAAATGGATAGGTCCGTCACTGTAAGTCTTTGTGACCATGACATCAGCTATCTTTTCCTTTACATCGAAATATACTTTAGAGCTAATTCCTTCCACATCCTTTGCAACTTCTTTAATGATGGTTATAAGTTCGCCAAATTTCTTATTTATAGCAGTTTCTGCTTGTTTAGCAGATTTATTTGCTTGATTTTTAATTGGCTCTAAATGTTCATCAATTTCACCCTTCATAATCGCATTAGCAGTTGCGATCACTTCATCGAGACTTGTATTCCAATCAAATAAGCTAAAGGAGGGAAAAATATCTTTATCTCCTTTGGCAAATCTATAATCAGACCATTGAATGGAACACTCGAACTTTTCATAAATAGCTCTAAGTTTTTCAAAATTAGAAAACCTGCCTTTTCCATTTTCATTCTCTATATCTTCTGGAGTTACTTTATTTTCTTTTATGAGCTTATTCAACCTGGTTTGATTTTGCCCCCATAATAGCAATGGATCTTCAGATTCACTCATTAATAAATAGGATTGAGCACCTTTCTGTGAATATACTTTAGCATACCATAAAACATTATCAATATTAGATTCAATTGACCACGCTAATGCTGTAGAAAGATTTGCATCAGGAAAATCTTCAGCCTCATCATCTTTATATATCAATTTACCAATAACAAAAGTAGCGTTACCCTCATTATTAAAAGGAGGTAATCCCCTTTCTTCCAAAATTTTATTTAGCACATCTATATCTGCGGGAGAATTGGATAAATCGCTTCTATAATTGCCTTCAGCTATAGAATTATATTTAGGCCTATCTCCAAGTAATAAGTTAATCGCAGATAATGTAGTAGATTTTCCGCTATCGTTTAATCCTATAAAATTGTTCGGAACATTCTCTGTAAGATTCAAAACTAAAGTCTTACAACTTCTATAATTGAATATTATAATTTCCTCTAAAAACATTTTATCTAAACTTCTTGATAAATATGATCCATTCCTCTATCTCCTTTTTTGTAACCTGGCCTAGGAGATTCGAAGGTCTCAGCGAGCACGTTAATAGAACTTGCTTTACCTAAGTCAAACATTTTCCAGCCCATTCTTCCTGATGAGCTGTAGCCATCAACCTGATACGCACGAAGACCTTCATTTCCTGCAGTAGTTATACCATAACAATGGGGTTCAACGGTTCTCGAGCCTCCATCATAATTAAATTCAATTAGGTTTTGGTTCCGGATTGCATCTTTAATTTCTGTGTTCATAATAAATCGATTTTAATAAATACTAATTCTTTTCGTCAAACCTTCCTCCTTTTGACTGACAGCATATACTGAAATTGAAGGAAAGGTTATGTTTCAATAGTATATTGTCGAATCCTTTCTAGAATAGGATTAAGTCATTTTCCAAATTCAATAACCTCTTCGCTTTTTGGTAATGACAAAAACTATAAAACTGTTTCGGTTAATTTGCTTTTAACCAAACATCTAATTGCTAGGAAATTAATTGGGAGTGTTTCAAATATAGTAAATTTTGATTTATTGCTTTTCAGCACGTAAACTATAAATTGCTTTATATAATTTTGAAAATTAAGACAATCCTTTGCATTTACATTACGGCTTCCCGTAATCACCCCCTAAATTTCGACCGTAGAAAAGCTCATTTTCACTTCTTTTTTCCCTCAAAACGATATAAAACCGTCATTTTCGTCTCCCTTTCAAGCTAAAAATCAGCTATTTTTTGCCGTTTTTGGGCCACATTATAAACTCCAGAAATGTTAAAATTTTTGCCCCCATTACGTAGTAATGCCTTTTTGCATTCCACTGATTTTCAGAATTTTATTTGGAATTTTCGAAATTTTGATTTTCTTAGCTATTGCGTTTGGTCCGAACCATGCATTCCGCATTCTTCTACCCCCTGTGGACCAACCCCATGCTCCTCCCGATAGCCAACTGGCTATCTGCTGTAATTTGAATTGAAATGCGCGATTTCAATATGTATGTTTAACCAGATGCCCCATTCTGGCATCGCAAATTTTTTAAATTATGGCCAAGCAAATAAACTTTGTAAGGTTCGAAGGTACCCTGGGTGGGCTAACCTTCTACAAAAAGGACGGAGTGTCCTTAGTGAAAACCAAGAGCGAGGTTAGCAAACAACGCATCCTAACCGACCGCAACTACCAACGGACCCGCGAGAACATGCGGGAATTTGGAGGTGCCGCCAAGGCCGGGAAGGCCCTGCGGGAAGCCTTTGCCAGCGTAACCCAACTGATGGGCGATAGCTACCTGGCCTCACGCCTCACCGGGCTGATGAAACGCATCAACCTCAACGGCGCGGGACCGCGTGGCGCACGCAGTATCGATATTGTAAGCAACGGCGCCCTATTGGACGGGTTTCCGTTTAACCCAAAGGAAGTGCTATCGTCACGTTTCTTTGCACCCTACGACGCGCCTACCCTTTCGGCCAATCGAGACAGTGTCACCCTTACCATTCCCGATTTTAATGCGGGAAGCTTTGTAAAAGCACCCGAAGGGGCGACGCACTTTCGGCTGGTACTTGCGTCGGGATTGATCAGTAATTTCGAGTACGAGCCTGCCGTAGAACAATACGAACCAACCGACGATACCCTCAACGGACGAGGGAGTACGGTGTATAGCAACGACCTATCGGTACAGGGTATGGTCGGTAGCGATACCACGCTTTCCATCGACCTCGGCATTGGCAGCGCATTGCCCGCCACCGTGTCGAATGTCGTGGCACTGGGTATCGTGTTCTACCAAGACCAAAACGGAACGCTATACGAACTGGCCAGTGGAAATGCCATGGCAGTGGTGTTCGTAGGATAGAATTCCTGCCCCTCGACAGCAGAGGGTACATTTCTTTTTTACCAAAGAGGGTTAGTTTTTGGGGCGCTAGCTCTCTTTTTGCAGGCAGGCCGTGAATAGTGAACCTGCCTAGCCGCCTGCCTGTCGGCAGACTGCGCAGGCAGGCTGTGAACGGAATCAAGAAGTGACAATTCTGAATTCTTTGCTACTTTGCTACTTTGAAACTTTAAAACTTTGAAACTAAAATTTATCGTGAATCATCAAATTTTCAAATTCTCTTATCTTCTCCACTCCTCAACTCATAGACTCCTCAACTCATAGACTCCTCGACTTTGTTCACCGCTCACCACCTACTACCTACCACCTATTGCCTATTTTAGAATGCGGCTCTTGTTTTTCCATAAATAGAGTGCCCCAATAAGAAAGGCCAGGCTTTGAATCAAGCCCATGATGCCTAGTTGCTCCGCTACGTGACCTTCCGGAATTGGCTTAACGAATTGGTTTATAACACTTAACGCTATTCTAACACTGGACCAAATAATTAGCAAAATGGCCCAAAGCCCAATGGTCCTTTTCGTAGCCCTTTCAGATTTCCGTAGACTTAGGATAAAAAGCAATAGCACTATCAAAATCAGAGATAGGGGAATAATGCTTCCAATAGCTGCATAGAGAATTCCTTTGTAAAGAAAAAAAGAAAGTGATACCGTAATAACAGTTCCGAAAACAACATCTTTTTTAAGAAGGCTTATAGTATCTCGGATCGATCTTTTCATTCTGTTACGATCTTTTTAATTACATCTTCTACGAGGTTTGAACAAGATAGGAGGTAGTCAAAGTCCACGGTCTCAAAGGTATCTTGCGGGCTGTCCTTATAGGGCGATGAATCCCTATGGTAAAAGCATTCTCCTGCGCCAATAACATTGAAGCCCATCGGCACAAAAGCATCGAAGTCGGTTGAATTTCTTTCATAGCCCACCGGGTCAATCACGATTTCCTTTATCGGAATATCGTGTTGCGCCGCTATATCTTGATAGCTTTCGAGTAGCGCTTTTGAGGCTGAAAAGGTTTCCATGGCACTATCATGGTCGCCATCCCAGCCAACCATATCAAAACAATGTATTGAATGAACATTCCATTTTTGTTCTATCATATAGTCGGCGAACGCTTTACTACCAATCAATTCCTCTTCTTCTTGGTCGAAGAAGACCACTACGATATTCCTGTTCCTAACCTCCAATTTAGATAGCTCCTTAGCAACGCTGTAGATCAATGCTATTCCTGTAGCGTTATCTATGGCCCCAGGGGCATTTCGTTTACCGGTGTCATAGTGCCCTCCAAGTACAACGTATTCTTCGCTATTATTTGTGGAGGGAAGAATTCCGTAAACGTTGGTTCCTCTGAAAGGTTCTAGAATCAAATCGATTGCCGGATTGAGATTTGGCGCTGTATAGTGCTGTACCTTGGAATCTATTCCTAAAGTAGCTACCAATTCTAATAGGTATTCCTTCGCGATTTTACGTTCATCCTTTTCCCATCGACTCTTGAGGAGGGTAGTAGTGCCTAAAGTGAATTCCCCCGATAATTGGCCTACTATTTTCTTTTGATATTCAATTTTGTCGCTAGGTAGTTCTTCCGTAATTAAAAGGATTTCTTCCCTTTCCGATTGGCAGGCCGATACAATCAAACTTAGAAATACTATTTTAAAATAATTTCTCATTTAATATTTTGGCGAACACTCTAGTATAGCATCTGATTTACAGTACTTAAAGGTACGTGTTTTTGAGTTAGGGAAGAGATCAGTTTATTTTGAAAGGTATGTAATTGTTTTCTTCCAATTGATTCCATAACCGTTATATGTGGTTGGCTAGCGTTGTCGCTATCTAAAAACGGTGACCCGTGGACGGGTTGATGAAATTTCTTTTTCGCCAAACGCTTTACATCCATTGAAAACACCAGGGCAGTGTCTATCACCTATAAAGGTAAAACCGCAATCAATACATTCAAATTCAACACCAGTTACGATTTCTGCTTCAACCCAGGGATAATCGCAATTCTTGACTTTAAGGAAATATGTGTACACACCATCTTGAACTAACTGCCCGTTTATCTTTCCATCCCATTTTATTTCTCCATTGTAGAACCCCGTACAGGTTGTTCCACTCGATACCAAGTGAACTGTTCCGTTTCTATCTGTTACATATAATTCGTAATCGGTCGCATTATATGCGATAGGGTCTCCTTTTAACGGGGCATCAGATGCAAAATGAAATAGTTGTAATTCGTCATTAACACCGTCGTTATTGGGAGTAAATGCGGCCCCGGCAATAAACTTTGGGTATCTTTTCTTGAACGCATCAATTAAGTCGACATTAGTAACGGTAATACTTTTTCGAGCATCGCCACAGGAATTTGATAAATTCACGGAATAGGTACCTGCTTTATCAATGAATAGTTCCCTAGTATTATTGTCACCAGTAGACCAACTTATGGTCGAATAACATCCGTCATCTTGAATATAAAGCTTTATTCCACAACAAGTCTTTTCCTGCATAATATTGAATTTAGGTGGCTCGAAAAACACCCTCACGTTGTCTTCTGCTTGGCAACCGAATTGGTCGGTAACTCTTAATGTGTATTCAAAACAGTCGCCCTGTTCTAGTATATCTTTATTTGTACAATCTAAATTAGTAATTGACGAATAGGGGTTAGACAGACCATATTTAGGAAACCATTCATACGTATAGTTGGGGTTCGGAAGACTGCCTCCTAAGATTTTTGGAGAGCCATCTGAACAGCAAATATCCCTGCCGGCATTTGCTTTTGGGCAACTTATCCTTATTAGTTTAGTTGTCTCTCTCCATGGAATACAGTTATTGCCTACGGCTAATTTAATACGATAATAAGTATTACATTTAAATGTACCGCCTAATGACCGATATAGTTGGGTAAGGTTCATTATATTGGCTTGAGAAGCTGTAAACCATTTACTAACCTCTGTACTTGGATATCTTTTCCCGGATTCATCGCTTTCTTCTATGCTCCAAAAGTGGTCTATTTCTCCATTCGTTAAAGTTGCATCAGCTATGATAGCATCTCCAAAACAGAATACCTCTTTGTCAAGTGAAAATTTTGGCTCAAGAATGGGATCGTTTATGGCATCAATGTAGGCATAAGTGAAATGATCGGCTGCACCCTCTGAACAATCAGCAGTGGTAAATTCAATTCTTAACTCTTCCCCAGCATATTTATTTTTGAGTCCTATTTCTTTACAATCCCAATCCTTATAAATATAGCCATTTGCTTTCTTAAAGTAAGGATCGTTATTATCCGCAACTATTGCTTCATCGTAAATTACATTTCCATTTAATTTCAATATTCGGATTTGGAAATATGGATTACAACATCTGTGATGCTCAGGGTCTTTCATAACAAGAGCATAATTGAACTTTATAGTTGGATTAGCATTCTGCATTAACACCTTATGCGATATTCTTGAAATTTTTAAGGGTATGCTAAAAGATCCCAGTCGTAGCGATAAATTCCCTTCTATAACGGTAGGCAGGGCTTGACCGATTAGTGGATCCATTCCTGGAGAAATGAGGTCGTGATAATTAGCTGTATTATAACCCGAAGTTGCACCCGTAATGCCCGTTTTCACACAAAATCTATTGAGCCAAGTCTCTTTAATCGGGCAATTAGCTTTATTGGGTGTTACCCATGAAGTTTGATGGTTTTGACCAGTGGTTAAATCCCAAAAATCGTAATTGCCATTTTCAAAATCCAAATTTTGTGCATTTAGACTTGCTATTCCAATTAACATTATGACTGTAAAACCAAGGTATGCTTTTTGCATTCTCATTTCCTTTATGATATCCAACTAATTGTATTTTCAAGTACAGTAATTATAGTTCTAGTTTTCAGCCCTACATACCGTTCACAAATCAATGTTACAAGCACAACAACTCACCCTTTATCATATTCCATATAGAAAAAGCCCTCGCCTAGCCTGAACTGGGGAGAGGGCTCATAAAATTTCATCATCGATCCCGATGGGACGGGTATTTTTTGTAACTCAGTATTAAATATAGAGCTTTTTAGTTTAATGGAAATTTCTGAAAGTGAAAGGTAAGCGATAAACAAAGCACAGAATCCAGTGCCAAAGGCCAAAAACCAAAGACCAAAAGCCAAAAAAAGCCTATCGCTTAAAGCTTATAGCATACCCGCCCGAACGTACCTAACCGATTGAGATCACACACGCGTTCGGTACGGGCGGGCAGCTTACAGCTTCTATCGACTAAAGACTATTGACTATTGACTAATGACTAATGACTAACGAAATACCATCCATTTTCAAATCATCAAATCTTCAAATCGTGCCATCTTCTCCACTCCTCAACTCATAGACTCCTCAACACATAGACTCCTCGACTTTGTTCACCGCTCACCGGTCACCGCTCACGGATCACAGTTCACCGCCTGCCTGCCGGCTAGGCAGGTTCACTACTCACTCCCGACTCCATTAATTTTCGTATCTTCTCTAGCATGCCCAACACCCAAACATATAGAACACTTAGGATGATAGCAATAGCTTTGGATTTATGTCTCTTTACCCACTGCGACACTCCCGTCGAAACCCAAACGCTACCGGTCACCGCCACTGCCTACATAACGCCTTCCAATACAAACAAAACCTATCTCGGCGCTTGGGGCGATACGCTAAAACCGGGCGTGAATGCTATTGCGGTTTCACGCGACCTGCTCCAAAAAGGACTGACCTACGGCGATGAAGTGGCTATCGAAGGACTGGAAGGTACGTTTCGGGTAATGGATAAGATGCATGCCCGATGGACCGATAAAATCGATATCTATATGGGCCACGATAAAAAAGCGGCCAGCGAATGGGGCAAAAAGAAAGTGATTATCTCTTGGGTAGTGGAGGCGGCAGATGACTAAACGTGATAACCATCGGCAATCATAGATTTCCATTCTGGATTTTCACGAATATAATGCGCTACAAACGGACATTGGGGTACAATCTTTACCCCTTCCTCCCGAAGCATTTCTAAGGTTTGTTTCACCAATTCGGTACCAATGCCTTCGCCTTCCTCCTTTTGGGGGACTTCCGTATGGGTAAGATACACGCCATTCTTGGCGCGGATATATTCTATAAGTGCCAGCCCCTCTCCTACTTTCGCTTCAAAGCGGTGACGTTCCTTGTTTTCAGTTACGTTTAGATTCATAGATTATTGCTTGCTATGGGTGCCGTCACAAAACGGTGCGTTTCCGGTATTGCCGCAGCGACAAAATGCCGTTGCCTTCGTTTTTTGTTCTTCACGACCATCATCATGCTGAACGGTAATACTTCCGAAGACCATCAGCGGTCCATCTTTCATCACTTCCACTTTCATATGTTCGTTTTTACGTTCGGAATCGACCTCCGCTTTTCCTACGTCATTCATATAATAGGAAAGTGCACCACTCGGACAAGCTTTTACGGTATCCACGATATCGGAGGTGTTGCTGTTATCCAACTGTATCCAGGGTCGCACCTTCGGCTTAAATACCTCTGGCAGTCCCTTGGTGCATTTTCCCGAATGGATGCACAAATCGGGCTTCCAGAGTACGGTCACTTCGCCATTGCTATATTCTTTTGTTGTCGCCATATTCTAAAGATACGAAATTATGTCGTTCGATGGGGTTTATGTATTTTTACTTAAAGGACACTGAGGCTCTCGAAGTGTCCTTACGCTATATTGAAACAATTGCAAAGAAAGGTCGCTGAGGCTTGTCACCCTAAACCTGCCACCCTGAGCTAGCCTGTGCTGAGCGCCTGTCTGCCGGCAGGCAGGCAGTCGAAGCATCGAAGGGTCAAAGAGTCGAAGTATCCGAAAAACATTTTTACGTATGAAACCAACCCACCTATTACTACCGTTCATTTTCATTCTTTCACTCGCAAGCTGTAAGGAAAACAAGGACACCGATGTGGTTCAGGACGCTGTTGAAGAAGTATCCGAAACCGTCGCCGATGCCCGCACACCCGCTGAAAAAATAGCCATGGCAAATGGAATTGAGGCTTGGGACGACGTCACAAGCTTACGCTTCACCTTCAATGTGGATCGGGGTGAAAACCACTATGAACGTTCCTGGATCTGGTATCCGAAACAAAATGAAGTAATAAAAAAAGTGGAAGGCGATGAAAACGATATCCGTTATAACCGAAATGACATTGATAGCACTTTGACCGATACCGATGCGGCCTTTATCAATGACAGCTATTGGTTATTGGCACCTTATAAGTTGAAGTGGGATGAAGGGGTACAGTTCTCAAAACCCAAAAAGACGGAGGCGCCCATCTCAAAAGACCAGCTATGGAAGATCACGGCTACCTATGGCGATGAAGGTGGCTATACCCCGGGCGATGCCTACGATTTCTTCTATGATGACGATTACCGTATCCGGGAATGGGTGTACCGAAAGGCTAATGCCGATGAACCCTCCATGATGACTACCTGGGAGGGCTACAAGACCATGAAGGGACTGATTTTATCGACCTCCCATAAAAATGAAGACGGAAACTTCCATCTTTATTTTAGCGATATCGCAATCCAAAAATAAACGCGTATGGAAACGGCAATCTTTACCTTACTCGGAACCTTGGTAGGCGGCCTTATCAGTTGGTTGCTTCAGAAACAGCGCTTCAGCCAGGAGCTAAAAATCCTTCAGGAGCAATACAAAACCGATTTTATGGCGGAAACCACCGCCAAGCACTTTCTAAATCACCAAGGCTACACCGATCGCTCTTTCGAAACGCTTCAAAAACATCTCGGCGGCTTTGAGGACGACGAACTTCGAAAAATATTAGTTCGCGCCGGCGCTATCCGAACCTATCGAGAAGATGGTAGCGAGTGGTGGCGCTTATTATCGCGAATGGATGAGTTTTTGGAGAAAGTCAAAAAGTAACATCCCCTCCCTAGCCCTCCCCTTCAAAGGGGAGGGAATATTGATATAATCTTAGATTATTGCTTAATAACCCGGCTCGACCAAACCTCAGTATCGTTTTCCGAAAGGCGAAGAATATACACCCCTTGTTGCAACGCAGCTACCGAAACGGTAAAACGCTGCGAGTCGTCAAAAACCGCTGGGGTTTGCAATACCAACCGACCTTGCATGTCAAACACATCCAATTGTAAGTGCTTATCCGTATCATAAAACAAGGTAATGTTATCGCGGGCTGGATTTGGATAGACAATACCTTCTTCCGCCAATTGTCCTGTAAAGTATTTTTCAGCAAACGCAAAGGCTTCCTTTCCGATGGCATCCCCAATTCTTCTCCCCGGGATATCATCTACTGGCGGATGGATACCGCCCCAAATACGTGACAAACTGGTTTGGTCGCTTGCATCAAAATAGGTGGCCCATTGCAATTCAAAACTTTCGGTTGGACCTTTTTCAAACTTTAAAAACTCCCCTTCTGGAATTTCAAAAACGCCCATGCCACCAGGGAAATATTCACTACCCGTAAACTGCGTCATAATTTCCGCTGCGGCGCGGGAAAAGGTGGAGTGACCAGAAACATAGCCGGCAAACGGTGGGGTGACGAACGACGGACGCTGATACGGAAACCATTCCTCTGCAAACATCCAGCCCACGCCAGCAATGTCTTCATTGGGGTCGATAATTTCCTCTGGTCCCTTCCAGGTATAGATTTTAATGCGCCCTACATTTTCGTCAAACGCCCCCGACAACGGATCGTCTTCATCTACAATTTCAATATAACCGGGAAGTAATGGGATTCCATGCGGATGATAGCTCGGCAAATTGGGATCGCTACTTTGTCCCTTAGTTGCCATATAGCGAATAGCACTCACCGGACGAACATAATCGTAATACCCTTTTATTCCCCAGGAAGTCACGGCCACATCATGCATGGTACCGCCCAACATAAAATAGGATTTTACGTCCCATTCCAAATCGTTCAACACTTCCCCTTCGCCTTTAAAGCGTTTTTCCAATTGGGGATGGTCGCTAACCGTATTCAAGATCGTAAACCAATGCCCGGGAGGGGTTTCACTATCGGGACCATCGGCCCAAAACTCAGCCAGCACACGACCATAATCACCCAACTTCACTAGTTGGGGTTCGTAGGGTTGACCGGTAACAGGGTTTAGTTCGCGACCTGTACTCGGATCGCCACCACCGGTTAAGTCGTAAAATTCACCAAACTCCTCGAACGACTCTGGAAAGCGTTCAAAAGGAAGATTCCCTAAGGAAGCGGGTGAAATATCAATTCGGGTGTCAATATTCGGATCTAAATGCGAGCCCCAAATTCCTACCAGCGTAAAGCCCCATTTATAGGGATCGTCCAAACCAAGCCCTTCTTGGATATACCATGGATCACCCGGATTATGATACACGTAGTAATCGAAATTGGCAGTTTCAAAAACCTCGAGATCGGCTTCAGTAAGGCTAAAGGGAACGACTTGTCCCCACTCAGGACTCAAAAATGGGGGTTGCCCACCGGGAATGGTGTTGCCACTCTGGTCTACCCAATTTTCAACCTTTAATGGCTGCCAATGGTTCGGAAACTCCATTGAAATATTTCCAGAGGTATCTAAGTTTAAGGGATCGTTTAAAGGCTCATAAAATTGATTTTCATAACCGCCCGCTTCATTCGCACCGTCCTGCATGCCAAACGCAATGATTTTTTCTGCAACATAATTCCCAAGCGCTGCAGGGTTCCCGCTTTTATAATTCGTATCGGTAAAGTTAGGATCGTAATTCATAGAGGCCATCAAGGCTTCAATAGAAGTAAATATATCTTCCACGCCAGGCGAATTCGCAAAACGATGCTTCATAATGCGATATACCGCATAACTGATGGCTTTTTTCCGTGCTTCTGAAACACTTTCTTGCGTAGAAAACCCTTCAAAAGGACAAAAGAAATCGCCTACCGTATTGCCGAGAAAAAAGGGCCGTGCTTTCCGATCGAAAACCGACCAGATATCGTACATGGCAACAGAGGTATGAAATAGGTTACGGGCATGCACGGTCGGACGTGCAAAGTCGTTTCGAATACCATTCAACACTTCTTCATTCCACTGTCGCGCAATGGAGTGTTCCTGTGCTACCAAAGGTAACGTCAAGAGAAAAAATAGAATTGGGAGTATAAGTCGCTTCATATCAATATCAAAAATACAAATCTTAATGAAATGTTAAGCCATTATCATTCTTGTTTTCATAGGAAGGGGAAGAACAGCTTAAAATTCCTATTTTTGTGTACTGCCGAAAACCAACCTTACATGAAGTACGAAAACTCGTTGGAATATGCCCAACAATGCGATGCGAAGGATCCCTTGCGTCATTTTCGAAATCAATTTCACCTTCCTACCGATACTGATGGCAATCCGCTGATTTATCTCTGCGGAAATAGCCTTGGCCTTCAACCTAAAAAAACGACGGCGTATATCGAAGAAGTGCTGGGCGACTGGGCTGCTTTGGGAGTGGAAGGGCATACGGAAGCAAACCATCCGTGGTTGCCGTATCATGAATTTCTCACCAAAACAATGGCGGAAATCGTGGGCGCGAAACCTAGTGAAGTGGTCATGATGAATACGCTAACGACCAATCTTCACCTAATGATGGTCTCGTTTTATCAACCTTCTTCCACCCGCTACAAAGTTGTGGTGGAAAGCGATGCCTTTCCAAGCGATAAATATGCAGTGAAAAGTCAGTTGAAGTTTCATGGTTTCGATGCCGAAGAAGGCTTGATCCTCTGGAAGCCGCGTGAAGGCGAGGAACTGTGCCGTTTTGAAGATCTTGAAGCCATCATGGAAGAACAAGGCGATGAAGTTGCGCTGCTCATGATTGGAAGTCCAAATTACTATAGCGGTCAAGCGTTTCCCCTAAAAAAGATTACAGAACTCGGTCATAAACATGGTGCAAAGGTTGGATTCGATTTGGCGCATGGCGCTGGAAATATTCAACCAAACCTTCACGAATCGGGGGCCGATTTTGCCGTGTGGTGTAGCTATAAATACCTCAACAGCGGCCCTGGAAGTCTGGGCGGTTGCTTTGTACATGAACGCCATGCCGAAAATGAGCAACTAAAACGCTTTACCGGCTGGTGGGGTCATAATAAGGAAACGCGGTTCAACATGCGAAAGGAATTTGAAGCCCTCCCCGGTGCCGAAGGATGGCAGCTTAGCAACCCTCCTATCCTATCCATGGCAGCCATACGCGCTTCGCTCGATGTGTATGCAGAAGCAGGCTTCGATGCCCTTCGGAAGAAGTCGGTGCAACTCACAGGTTTTTTGGAATTCTTGTTGAAAGAGGTGGAAACCGATAGTATTGAAATCATTACACCTTCCAATCCTGAAGACCGTGGCTGTCAGCTATCGATTCAGGTGAAGAATGCCGATAAAAGCTTACACGATAAGCTAACCAAAGCGGGGGTGATTAGCGATTGGCGTGAACCGGATGTGGTCAGGGTAGCACCGGTGCCACTGTACAATAGCTTTGAAGATGTATTCGAGTTTGTAGAACGATTGAAGAAAATTTTATGGTAGCTTGTCCCCCCGAGCGCCCGCCTGCAGGCAAGGCAGGCAGTCGAGGGGTTTTATTTATGTACGATTAAATAGTTTTCAACTACTCCCAACCTGACAAAGATTTGACTGACAAAAGATTTTATATGAAAGAATCCCAACATATTTTGATTATAGGAGCAGGACTTTGTGGAAGTCTGCTCGCCTTACGAATGGGGCAACGAGGCCATAAAGTGACCTTGGTTGAAAAGCGTCCCGACCTCCGAAAAGTGGATCAGGATGCCGGGCGTTCCATTAACCTTGCCTTAAGCGATCGTGGCCTGAAAGCCTTACGCTTGGCAGGGGTGGAAGCGCAGGCAAAGGAATTGTGTATTCCGATGAACGGACGCATGATTCACGATACGGAAGGCAATACGTTTTTGAGCAGATATAGCGGTCGTGAAGACGAATTCATCAATTCCATCTCCCGTCCCGGCCTAAACAAGTTACTCCTCGATGCTGCGGAGGCCTTGCCAAACGTTACGCTGCACTTCAACCTAGGGTGTACTTCGGTCGATTTACCGTCGGCTACCGCTACCTTTAAAAACTATGAAACCGAGGAAAAAGTTACGCTTAGTGGCGATGTACTCTTCGGAACAGACGGGGCTGGATCGGCCGTACGAAAAAGCATGTTCAACCATAAAAAATTCTTGTTTAGCTTTTCACAACAATGGTTGACACACGGCTATAAGGAATTGGAAATTCCACCTGCCGAAGAGGGTGGATATAGAACCTATACAAATGCACTACATATTTGGCCACGGGGTGAAGATATGCTAATTGCCCTTCCAAATTTGGACGGTAGTTTCACGGTAACGCTCTTCCTACCGTACTCCAACAGCGACTATTGCTTCGATACGTTAACGACCCCCGAAATGGTGACCGAATATTTTGAAAAGGAATTTCCCGATGCTCTAGCGCTGATGCCGCACTTGGCGGAGGAGTTTTTCAACAATCCTACCGGTCCATTGGGTACCATAAAATGCAGTCCGTGGAGCTGCTACGGCAAAAACCTCTTGTTAGGCGATGCCGCCCATGCCATTGTTCCGTTTTACGGGCAGGGTATGAATGCTTCGTTTGAGGATGTGTATGTATTCGACCAGATGATGGACGACCATGACAATTGGGAATCCTTGTTTCAAGCCTATGAAGCAAAGCGAAAAAAAGATACGGACGCGATTGCCGATTTGGCGGTCGATAATTTCCATGAGATGAAGGAGCATACGGCTAGTCCGTTGTTTCAACAAAAGCGAAAACTGGAAACCGCCTTTGAAAAGGAATTCCCGCAGGAATATTTTAGTAAATATTCGTTAGTGACGTTTCACGAGGATATTCCCTATTCCGAAGCGATGAAAAGAGGGCGCGCCCAAGACAAGGCGATGCTGAATTTAATCGACGATGGCAAGTTACCGGAATCGCTTTCACTCCGTGAAAAATTGGAAGCCGTACAGAAAGAAACCGAAGCAATTTTACACGACGATGCAGTAGTACGAAATTTAAAATAATCGCAAGACTAAGACCTCACAGGTTTTTGAAACCTGTGAGGTCTAAAAGAAAAAAACACCCGGTGAGTCTAAAAAAGAATACCCGCTGACCCGCTGGGTTTCACAAACCCGGTGGGTCTAAAGCTAAAAAATATAATTTATGAGCAACAAAAGCAGATTAGTAGAAGGAAAAGCAACCCCAAGAGGCGCCTATCCACACGTAAAACGCGTGGGCGATTTTATCTTTATCAGTGGCACGAGCTCCCGGAATTCGGATAATTCGTTTGCCGGTGTGCACCAAGTGGATGAAATGGGCAGTATGCGACTGGATATCGAGGAGCAGACCCGTGCGGTGATTGAAAATATTCGTGACTATCTCGCTACCGAAGGGGCCACGCTGGAAGATGTCGTCGATATCACTACTTTTCTGGTGAATATGAACGACTTTGCGGGCTATAACAAAGCCTATGGCGAGTATTTTAGCAAGGAAAACGGCCCCACGCGAACTACCGTTGCCGTACACCAATTGCCACACCCGCATTTGGTGGTGGAGATTAAGGCGATGGCGTATAAACCGAAGCAATAAGTTGTATGCTTCATGCTATAAGCAACCACTACTTAAATTATGAGGAATCAGCTACTATTTAGTTTTCTTTTTACGGTCATTTTCTGCGGAAGTAAAGCACAGGAATTGCCTACCATCAAAAAGGCGCCATTGTCCATTGGAGAAACGGTGACGTTTACGTCCTCGATGTTGGGTGAAGAACGACAGTTGAATGTCTACCTGCCGCATGGCTACGCCGAAAATGAAGAAAAGGTGTATCCTGTTATCTATTTGTTGGACGGTTCGATGGATGAAGATTTTATCCATATCGCCGGTTTGGTACAGTTTGGTTCTTTTTCCTGGATTGAAATGGTACCGGAATCGATTGTCGTCGGCATAGCGAACGTCAATCGAAATCGCGATTATACCTATCCTTCTACCGATGAAGAATACGTCAATAAATACCCCGAAACGGGACATTCAGCAGATTTTATCCGATTTGTGGAGAAAGAAGTACAGCCTTTGGTGGAGAATACCTTTCGGGTGACCGATGAAAAGACCTTGATCGGACAATCACTGGGAGGTTTGGTGGCGACAGAAATACTATTTAAAAACCCTGATCTCTTCACCAATTACATTATCGTGAGTCCAAGTTTATGGTACGATTATGAATCGCTATTGAAACTAAAACCCGTCTCCTATAAGGATAAAAAGAAGATTTTTATCGCCGTTGGAAAGGAAGGGGATGTTATGGAGCGGGTGGCAACCGAATTATATGAGAAGCTTCAGAAAGAAAAGGGAGAGAAAACAACCCTTGGATTCAAATTTTTACCTGAGCAAGACCATGGCGACGCCTTGCATCTAGCGGTGTATCATGCTTTTGAAACGCTCTTCGCTAAAAAGAAACAAGATGGAAAAAATCCTTAATTATATTGATGGCACGTATTGCGAACCCCAGAGCGGGAAGTGGCTGGACAATTACGAACCGGCCACGGGTGAAGTGTACTCAAAAATTGCCAATAGCGATGCCACCGATGTGGCAGAAGCGTATGAGGCTGCCAAAAAAGCCTTCCCAGAATGGAGCAACACCCCTATCGAAAAACGCAGTCGCATCTTAATGAAGATTGCCGATCTGATTGAGGAAAACCTCTATCGCTTGGCGGAAGCCGAGAGCAAGGACAACGGCAAACCCTTATCCTTAGCCACCACCATCGATATTCCAAGGGCTTCTGCCAATTTTCGCTTTTTTGCCAATGCCATCACCCAGTTCTCCAGTGAAGCACACGAAAGCGTCGGGCTACAGACCATGAATTTTACGTTACGCCAGCCCTTGGGCGTGGTCGGGTGTATTTCTCCATGGAATTTACCGCTCTATTTATTCACTTGGAAAGTAGCGCCTGCCATCGCCGCTGGCAATTGTGTGGTCGCCAAACCGAGTGAAGTCACGCCTCTAACCGCATATTTGTTGGGTGATATCCTTCCGGAAGCCGGACTGCCCAAAGGCGTTTTGAATATTGTACATGGTACCGGCCCATCTGCGGGTCAGGCCATTGTGGAGCATGCTGACATCAAGGCGATTTCCTTTACGGGAGGTACCAAAACCGGTGAACACATTGCAAGAACGGCTGCCCCGATGTTTAAAAAATTATCGTTGGAACTCGGCGGAAAGAATCCGAACCTCATCTTTGACGATTGCGACTATCAAAAAGCACTGAATGTTTCGGTGCGTTCCAGTTTTGCCAACCAAGGGCAAATTTGCTTGTGCGGTAGCCGAATGTATATCGAAGCCTCCATCTACGATCAGTTTAAAGCTGATTTTATTGAAAAGGTCAAGGAATTGTACGTGGGACACCCTTCCGAAGCCGACACAAACATTGGGGCGTTGGTTTCAAAGCCACATATGGAAAAAGTCCAATCGTATATCGAGTTAGCACAGAAGGAAGGTGCAACGTTACTGTATGGTGGTGAAGCGGTCACGGTGAAAGGATATGAAAATGGCTATTACCTACAACCTACTATTTTGGAAGTAGATAACAATACGTGCCGCATTCAACAGGAAGAAGTGTTCGGACCAGTGGTAACATTGATGAAGTTTTCTTCAGAAGAAGAAGCGTTAGCATTGGCAAACGGCGTGAAATATGGACTTTCGGCAACCCTTTGGACCCAAAATCTGGATAGGACTATGCGACTATCAAAACAGTTGGAAGCCGGAATCGTTTGGGTGAATACGTGGTTGAATCGCGATTTACGAACCCCTTTTGGCGGGATGAAACAAAGCGGCGTTGGACGTGAAGGCGGGTTCGAAGCTTTGCGCTTCTTCACCGAACCGAAGAATGTTTGTATTCAATTCAGCGATAGGCAGTAAGCAATAGGTTGTAGGCCGTAGGCTGTCAGTTCGGGTGCTTCGCTGTAAAACGAAGGCCTGTCAGTTCGAGTGCTTCGCGCCAAGCGAAGTGTATCGAGAACAGACGGACTATTATCCTCACCACCACAATACAACAATTCAATAAAACCGTACCTTTCGATACGCCTGTCAGCTCGAGTGCTTTGCGATAAGCGAAGACCTGTTAGTTCGAGTGCTGCGCTGTAAGACGAAGGCCTGTCAGTTCGAGTGCTTCGCGCCAAGCGAAGTGTATCGAGAACACTCCCCCTACTCCTCCTCATCAGCACCGTACAGCAATTCGATAAAATCGTGCTTGTCGATATTTCCAACATAATTTTGTAGTTCGACATTTCGAAGCGATTTTTCAATTTCCCCTTTATCGTAACGCAGCCCGACCAATCGGTCTTCCAAATCGGAAATCGGCTGGTTTCCAAAGAAATCACCATAAATCGTCAGTTCCTCTATTACTCCCTTTTCAACAAAAATCCTTAGATCGACCGTACCCGCATCGAAGCGTTTTTCACGTTGGATGTTGAATTTCGGCGAACGACCGAAGTTCCAGTCCCAGGTATCGTACTTTTCCTCTTTCAATTCGTGAACCTTCTTCCATTCCTCTTCGGTTAAATGATAGGTTTCAAAATCGTCACGATCGTCGTAGAGCCCTTTCAATATTTTTGAACGAAAGGAAAGAATGTCCATTTTCTCCTCCAAGAATTCCGAAATATTTGCCACGCGACTTCGCACCGACTTATGACCTTTACTCTGAATCTTACTCATTTTCACATTCAGGGCATTGGCGACCTCGCCTAATTCACTATCCAGCAATAAAGTTCCGTGACTCAGCATTCTTTTCCCTGTTGAAAACTGAGCATTTCCCGATATTTTTCGTCCGTCGACCACCACATCGTTCCGACCTTTCATCTCCGCCTGAACCCCCATATCATGCAATACCTTTACGACCGGTGCCGTCACTTTTTTAAAGTTATTTAGGCTTTTGATATCATGGTCGGTGATAAAGGAAAAATTCAAATTTCCAAAGTCATGATACACCGCTCCGCCACCGGAAACGCGTCGCACCACATGAATTCTTTTTTCCTCCACATACTCATGGTTGATTTCCTCTAGCGTATTTTGGTTTCGACCGATAATAATGGACGGTTCATTTATATAAAACAGGAGATAATCCTGTCCCCCGTTGAAATTCCGAACGATGTATTCCTCCAATGCCAAATTCAGGTGCGGATCGTTTATGCCTTCGTTTTCAATAAATACCATAGTCTAATTTCTTCTTCACAATTTTCTATAAAAATACGGATTTATAGCCGAAGCTGCCATCTTCGTGAAAAGCCTGTTTACGAAATCTCATTCCCCCGAAAATCTTAGTATCTTTACGGAAAAACAACGCATGAATCTAGACCTAACCGATAAAAATGCCATGGTGTGCGGTAGTACCGCAGGGATTGGCAAGGCCACTGCAAAACAGTTGGCGCAATTGGGCGCTACGGTCACCTTAGTAGCCCGTAATGAAGAAAAGCTAAAGGAAACGCTCATCGAACTCGATCATAAGGAAGGGCAAAAACATAATTACTATGTGGCTGATTTTTCAAATCCTGAGGAAGTAAAAGCAGTTGCGAAAAAAGCAGCCGAGAATAAAACCTTTCATATCTTGATCAATAACACGGGCGGACCAAAAGGCGGCCCCATATTCGATGCGGAAACAGACGAGTTTACAAATGCCTTTTCACAGCATTTGGTGTGTAACCAGATCTTGGTGCAAGCCTTGGTTCCAGGGATGAAGGAAGCCGACTACGGCCGTATCATCAATATTATTTCCACCTCGGTAAAACAACCTATTGATGGACTTGGCGTTAGCAACACCATTCGCGGTGCCGTGGCCAATTGGAGCAAGACCTTGGCAAATGAATTGGGGCAGTATGGCATTACCGTAAACAATGTATTACCAGGCTTTACGGCCACCGACCGTTTGGAAAATATTATCGATAAGGCAGCAAAGCGATTCTATGGCGATACCTCGAAAGCGCGTAACTTTATGCAGAGCATTGTACCGGCAAGACGATTTGCACAACCGGGCGAAATTGCCAATGCCGTCGCTTTTTTATCAAGTGAAGCGGCGAGTTACATCAACGGTATCAATCTACCGGTTGACGGCGGACGGACGAAGAGTTTATAGGTGCACGCTTTGCGTGAGCGATAGCAGCGGCATCCAATTTTGGTGGTTTCGAGTACTTCGACCAGCTCAGCATAAAAGCCTCAACCACCAAAATTGATATAGCGGATAGCGCGGCCGTAGGACACGCCATAAAAAAACAACCAACAAAAAAAAGACCCACATGAAACGAAAATTACGAATTAACGGTCACTCCCACTTGCTTCCCTATCCGGAGCAAATCCCACAGTTCATGAAGGATAAGGGTATTTTCTGGGTCGATAAGGACCGTAAGTTTATGCTTCAGAAGGATTGGAGCCGACCCGTTACCGATTCGAGTTTCTTTTTGAAGGAAAAGTTAGAGTGGATGGAACGCTTTAAGATCGACCATGCCGTGGTACTGAACCTTTCCCAATTATATGGGAATGGGCTGCGTGTGGAAGAGATGAAACAAGCGTTGCGGTTTCAAAACGATTTTAATGCGCAGGTACAACAGGATAATCCGTCAAAATTCACCTGTGGCTTTGTGGTCCATCCCGGCTTTGTACGCGGTGCGTTATGGGAAATAGAACGCTGTGTGGAAGAACTTGGATTGCAGTTACTGTGCTTGCCGACGCACTACATGGACACCATCGGAACGTGGCGCTGTATTTTTGATGAAGAGAACGAGCCGATTTTTGAGTTGGCGAGTAAGTATAACCTAGCGGTGGAAATCCATCCGTATGACGGTGAAAAGTTCATCAAATTGGAAAATACCGCCTGGCGTTTCCACCTTATCTGGATGTTGGCACAGTGTGCCGATGCCTATCATTTCTTGACGCTTAATGGATATGCCGATAAGTATCCGAACATGCGGACCTGTTTTGCTCATGGCGGGCAGTTGGCACAGATCAATCTAGGACGAAGAATCCAAGGCTTTGATGGCCGACCCGATTTGTTTGAAGGCAAGGTGCACCCAAGAAAAGCAGTAGGGCATAAAAATATCTTCTTCGACACCTTGGTTCATGATACCGGTTCATTAAAACTATTGGTAGAGAACCAAGGGGCGAAGCAGGTGTTGGTTGGATTGGACGATCCCTATCCGTTGGGCGAAATGGAAAGCGCCCCACAATCCTCTTACCCGGGCAAGATTTTGGATCTGGCGATGAAACGCGACATTATCACCTCCGACCAGGCCGATAGTATGTGGCACGACAATGTAATACAATGGCTCTGTGGTGATGATGAAGAAGCCAAGAAAAAGTTGGTGGCACGGATTGAAGGAAACTAATATCGAATTCAGAATTAAGAATTAAGAATTCAGAATTTAGAACTCATAACTCATAACTCCTAACTCATAACTCCTAACTCATAACTCCTCCATGGATTTTTTACCAGACGACATAAACGACTACGTAGAGAAGCATTCACAACCAGAACCGGAGTTGCTTCAGCAATTGAATCGGGAAACTTGGCAGAAAGTGTTGGCGCCGCGTATGCTTAGCGGTCATTTGCAAGGAAGGGTGTTGAGCATGCTTTCAAAACTAATCCGTCCGAAGCGCATATTGGAAATCGGAACCTATACCGGCTATTCGGCCTTGTGCCTCGCAGAAGGGCTAACGGACGACGGCAAGCTTCACACCATCGACTATAATGAAGAGTTGCATGACTTCCAGCGAAAGTATTTTGACAAATCGAAGTATGGCGATCAGATTATTCAGCACACCGGAAACGCATTGGAACTAATTCCAACTATAGAGGAAACATACGACATTGTCTTTATCGATGCCGATAAGCACAACTATCCAAATTATTTGGAATTGATACTCCCGAAAATGACCTCAGGTTCCGTTATTTTAAGCGATAACGTTTTATGGAGCGGAAAAGTAGTTCAACCCCTTAAAGAAGATGATGAAGACACCAAGGCGCTATTGAAATACAATAAACTGCTGAACGAGCATCCCAAACTGGAAACCGTATTACTTCCCATTCGCGATGGACTGACGGTTTCGAGGGTGCGATAAAAACTATTATACGTTGTGTTTAGGTCATGTTTCAGTCGTGTTTGGGTCATGTCTCCTTCGTGTAAAGGGTATGTAAGATTCCCGAAATGACCACTTTTATTTAAAAGATCAAACCAGTTATATAAAGCATTCGATGCAGTCTACGCACCTCATTAAAACGAATCCGGCACAAGGCCGGATTTGTCTTTATATGATATGATAGCTCCTATTTACTGAACAGCTTCCAACGCATCGATATTTCCATACCCTTTCGTGCTATCCTTATACGGATAAAACTCGGAGCTTTGTCGCATTCTGTTCAATACTTGGCTACGCGACCATCCTGGATATTTCGACCATACCAAGGCTGCGATACCCGCTGTCGTTGCAGTAGCTACCGATGAACCTCCTACATAATCGCGATCGCCATTGTAGAAACCTAAAACTGTTCCTGTTCGTCCGTTGTTGTTATCACGCTCCATGACAATAGTGAACTCAATTTCACTTCCGTCGTGGCAGGTATCGCATTGTTGATAGGTACCATCGTCGGTAATACCCGTTACGGCCACTGTTTCATTCATGCTTGCTGGAAAAATAACCGGATACCAATTGGTGAAGTTTAAGGATGTTCCGCCGGCGGCGAAAATCAATTTACCTCGATTGTACGCATATTTCACAGCATCGCGAACATTTCCTATACCCCATGGGTATCCAACTGACATCGAGATGATCTTTACATCACTTCGATTCCCTAATTGCTTTAAGGCATCGGAAACCCCTTTACGTTCGTGGTAATCGTTTAGTACAACATCCTCCGTAGCACGATACGACACCAGATTACAGTTATATGCCACTCCTACCGGCATATTTTCATTGTTTCGAGGCGATGCAATAGTACTTCCCATACTGGTTCCATGACCACACTTATCGTGCGGACCATCATAGTTGCTGCTCCACCACCATGCCGAATCGATAAAGGTTCCATATTTCTGGATACTTCTACCACTGCTCCAGCCATCGTTAAATTTATTTCCTAGGAATGGCTGACTCTGAGAAACCCCCGTATCGATAAGTCCTACGGTAATACCAGCGCCTGTACTATGGGCCCAAGCCTGTTCAATATTGTGTTCGTCGTACGTCCAGCTCACTAGAGCACCTGGTGCTACGGTACGGTAGTCGTTTGTATTCAGGGTCTGACCGTCTTTATCGCAGCCACTGGAAGAACGTTGTTGGGGATAGCTTTCACTGGTGAAATGTGAATAACCGTTCGGTTCTAGATAACGAATGTCGGTGCGCTTTCGAAGTTCTGCTATAGTAGCAAGGTTTTCCACCTCCACGTCAATTACATTCAGAATAGCATCATCGTCTAATAGCATATCAGCGCGACGGCTGTTTTCTGACGTTGCCACCGTTGCGATAATCTGGTTTTTTGAAGTGGTAAGGCGTCTGTTTTCGGAAGTTCGAAAGCTTTCGCCTTCTTCTCCATAACCAATCGTTAGGATATTGCTACCATGTACCGTAGCACTCCAAAGCACTTGGTCGCTTACTGTACTCCAACTGAAGTCGCCATTAGCTCGAAGTTCGGCATCGATGATGGCATTGATTTGTGGAATGGTTAATAATTCTTGTTCTGAAGTGGAAGTAAGATTTGTTTCTTGAACTTCTTCTGAAATAGGATCTTGGGTACACGCGGCAAGCGCCAAGAATCCTGCTACAATGAAATAGTGAATTCTTTTCATATTAGGTTGGTTTTTGTTGATTTCGTTCCAAGATACGAAAAAAACACTCTTAATCTTTACCTAAGAAATTCACTTTCAACGAATAGCTACAAGTATGCGTTTTGTTGCCACATACCCTCCGTAGGCCATTACTACGCCAACCATAGCTCCTACCACAATATCACTAGGATAATGGACCCCGACGAAAATACGACTAGCTACAAATAATAACGGCCAAAGATATGCTAGGTAAATCCATTTGGTATAGTGGCGAATGACCAACACCATAAACGTCGTTACCGAAAAACTGGAGCTAGCATGACCAGAGAAAAAACTATAGTTTGAGGGTCGCTGTAAAATTCGGATAAGTTCCGACAATGCTTCAACATTATTAGGGCGTAAACGTTCAATACTCTCCTTCACGGTGTTGGTAAGAAGCATGGTAAACCCAACAGTTACTAGCAGCATCAATAATACTATTCCCCCTTTTTTTGCTCGATAATAAAAGAATATCAAACCGATGAATATGATAAATAAGGGAGTCCATGTTTCCCCTTGGGTTATAGTAATCCAAAACACATCATAGCGTTCGATGCCTAAGTTATTCAAGAAAATAAAAAGCTCTTGATCCCAATGTTTTAGGAGCTCAAGCATTAGAATTTACGCTTAATGGGACCTGTAATTTCTTCTACATCATCTTTTACCTGATCGATTTCCTTACGCACATCCTTGGTTATATCGACATCAATTCCTTGCTTTTCGGCACTTTTGGTTATCTCCGATTTGATATCATTGGTAGCATCCTTGATCTGTCGCATTCCCTTTCCCAAACCGCGAGCGATTTCAGGCACCTTATCGGCACCAAATACTAGCAGAACAATGAAGAGAATAAAGACAATTTCAGCCCCGCTAATGAATAGAAAAATTACTTGCGAAATCATGCTGCAAATATACGCAATTGAATACTGTTGGCGATAGCGTCATACAGACGATTTATAACAAAAAATCCCCGCCAATCGAATTGGCAGGGATTTCGTTCCGTTTCAGTAATGCGATTAGTCTTGGTCGTTTCGTTGCTTAAACGATTCGAACTCGCCTAACTTCTTACGCTGTGGCCATGTGTTATTTTCGGTGTCGATATCGGCTGTTTCTTCTTCTGGATCGACAACGATCTTTGTGATTTCCTTTTCAGTAGCCATCAACTTACTTACCTCAGCATCATTTTTTCTCCAAATCTGCGCTGGGTACGTGATGGTTTCAGTACTTCCATCTGCATAGTGATATTCAGCAATAATCGGCATTGGAATTCCACCTGGCTTTTCAAAGGTGATTTCGTAGAAGTACTTAGGCTTCTTCAATCGCGCACGCTCTTCAGCTGAATAATTATCCATGATAAATTCCTGAAGGGTACTAACATCATCTAAGGATGCGTTCTTCATGCTCTCGTCGAAGTCTTCACTACCTTCTTCAACCAAATACACCAACGGAGGAAGGTCGCTTTCACTCATGCCACGAGATTCCATCATCTGACGAACTTGGGCGTTCATCTTTGAAGTTACATAGAACTTTTTCACATCCTTCACACCGATATCGGTAAATTCTGTAGTGTAGAACCATGCTCTCCAGAACCAGTCTAAGTCGACTGCTGATGCATCTTCCATAGAACGGAAGAAATCCTCTGGCGTTGGGTGCTTGAACATCCAACGATTCGAGTATACCTTAAATGCATAATCGAAAAGTTCGCGACCCATAACGGTTTCACGAAGTATGTTTAATCCAGTCGCCGGCTTTCCATAGGCATTCGCTCCGAAGTTATAGGTATTTAGTCCTTTTGTCATAATCGGCGCCATCTGATCTTGATCGGCCGACATGTAGTTCACAATGTTTTTAGCCGGTCCACGACGGGAAGGATATTTTTGGTTTGGTGCAATAGCATCTGGATATTTTTCACCAAAATCCTGCTCGGCTACATACTGTACGAAGGTATTCAATCCTTCGTCCATCCACGTCCACTGTCGCTCATCGCTATTCACGATCATCGGGAAATAGTTATGTCCCACTTCGTGAATAATTACGGAAATCATTCCGTATTTCGTACGCTCGCTATAGTTTCCATCCTCGTCGGGACGGCCATAGTTCCAACAGATCATTGGATATTCCATTCCTTGATTCTTCGCATGCACTGAAATTGCCTTAGGATAAGGATAATCGAAAGTCATACGAGAATACGACTCCAAGGTACTGGCAACCGCTCTTGTGGAATATTCCTCCCACAATGGATTCCCTTCTGGTGGATAAAGTGAAACCGCCATCACGGTAGAACCGTTATTCTGCTTCACCGCCATCATATCCCAGATAAACTTACGCGAGGTTGCAAACGCATAGTCACGTACATTTTCTGCCTTGAATTTCCATGTTTTCTTACTAGTAGCAAATCCTTTAGAAGCCGCTTCTGCTTCTTCTTGGGAAACAATAATTACAGGCTTATCGTAGTTTTTCTTCGCCATATCGTAACGGCGCATCATTTCCTTTGAGAAAACCTCTTTTCTATTCTGAAGGCTTCCAGTAGCATCCAATACGTGATCGGATGGAACCGTAATGTTCACTTCAAAATCGCCAAAAGGAAGTGCGAACTCATCGCGACCCCAGAACTGACTGTTCTGCCATCCCTCAACATCATTATACACAGCCATACGCGGGTAGAACTGTGCGATGACATACGATCGGTTTCCGTCTGCAAATTCTTCATATCCACTACGTGCACGATTTACCGTATGGTCTGGAATATTGTACCACCATTTGATAGAAAAGGTGAAATCGTCGCCAGGCTCCATATCCTCTGGTAACTCGACACGCATCATCGTACGATTAATAGTATGCGGGAGTGGCTTTCCGTCTTCATCTCTAACATAATCGATCTTAAAACCACCATCAAAACCTTCGGTCATTCTATTGGAAACAAAGCTTGCCGCCAATTCGGCTGGAGCTGCTCCGTCTGGTTCAATAAGAGGCGACTTGGAATCGCGAGCGCGTACGTTTTGGTCTAGTTGTACCCAAAGGTATTCCAGTACATCTGGTGAGTTATTATAGTAGGTTATGGTTTCGGTACCATACAAGCGCTTTTCCTCATCGTTCAATTCGATATCCATTTCATAATCGGCCTGCTGCTGATAATAATTTGGTCCCGGCGCGCCGCTCGCACTTCTGTATTGGTTAGGAGTAGAAAACTCCTCATACAGTTGCTTAAAACGGTTATTATTATAATGTCCTTGTTTTCGAGCTTCTTCCGTTGCTTCGGAATTGTCCTCTTGATCCTGCGCTTGCATTATTCCTGTTGAAAGGAACAGGCTAGCGACAAAAAGATACTTCAGTATTTTCATAATGTCTGCGATAATTTTTAGGCGGTTAAAAATAGGTTTTATGATACGGTTTGAAATGTGAATTACTTGAAGTTTAACATTTCTTTAGGTTTTGATTTTTCAAGAATAAAACTTCGGTTGGTTTGTGGTGTTTTTAAGTGAATGATATTTTGTTGATCATCGAACATATCGAAGAGCACCTCATTTTCAATTTCTAACGATTTCAATGTTGAAACATCCTTAATTTCAAGATAGGCACTCATAATGTCGATATCATATTCTCGACCTAAATACTCGGGTTCGATTTTTTTTCCATTCACCTTAAAATGAAGCTTTTTTAGGATGTAGGATCTTGCCAAATCGGCATAGGCTTCAGTTTCCTTGGTCGTTGCCAACGAAATATCCGAGTTTTGATATCGCTTTCGCAATACATTTTCCAAATCGTCGATAAATATTTTAGTGATAATTTGAAGTGATTCCTTCTTTTTCGCATACTCTACAATAGTAGTACTTACATAAAATTTATGCGCAATTCCGGCTCCTGAAAACATCGGAATACAACATACGAGTACTAAGATTTTTAAAAACTTCATAGCCATTACCTGTTCATTAGATGTTGAGGCAACCTAAATGTTACAACATTCATTCCTTTTTTCTTATTCTTCGGAAGAAAACCGCTCTTTGTAAACAGGTGCCTTGGCTTCAAAAATAGCGATTACATTGGCGAAATCCTCTTTAATAAAAGCATTCTTCATATCGCTCGTTTCTAGACAAAACAATAAGAAGTCGTAGGTACGGTGTTCTGGTATCTGAAAGGCTTCACTAAAAAAATCGGAGGAATACAAAACTAGCAACGCTGCTACATTTTCGTTCTGTTTTTGCCACTCGCGTCGTTTTTTCAACTTTTTATAATAGCCACTGATATATTTGTACAATCCTTCGACGTCTACCGATACAGGCGTAATAACCTGACCAACAAGATTTGGAATTTTTTCTTCGTGTTCACCCTTGAACCCTGGAATACCAACATCATCAAAATTTAACTGCTTCTCTGTTTTGATATTTTTCAGGTCCGACGACAGATTTCCCGTTAACTTCGGGCCAAGGTATACTTCATCCAATTCGTTTATAGCCTCTTTCAAATAGACAATCAAAGGCTGTTCATTCAATACTTTTTGTGTAATGACAACTTTTTTCACTTCATATTGAACGGACGAAAGCATGAGGGTATCATTTGCCTTCGCAGCTATTACAAACGCCCCGTTTTGATTGGTAATAGTGTTATAACGGGAATTGAGGTTCATAACATGAATGCTTTCCACGTCACTTACATCTCTTACTTCACCCCTTAATTCTTGTCGCTGTTGCCCGTGTGAGGATATACTGAACAAAGCGATGAGCAAAAAGAGTAGGTTAGTCGGTTTTGAGATACACCGCTGCATACGCTTCGCTTTGCTCCAACATGAATTCGAACAACAACAATGCATTTTCATCGGTAAGCCATTCACTTTTAAGTCCATTATCGATAGTGTAATAGAGGAAATGCTTTGCCTTCTCTTTTGGTATTCCAAAGGTAGTCCACAAAAACGAATCTGAATAATGATTCTGTAAGGCCTCAAAGAGGTCGCTTCTGCTTTTCAACTTTTCAGCTTTCCCCTTTCTTTTTTTCCGTTTTGGAAAAATTAATTCGGCCACTTTCACAAAATCCAGCGAAGCGACGGGCATTTTATTCAATCCAAGGGCATCCTCTGCGGCATTTCCCTGAATTTTCGATAGGCGATCTGGCGCAAATTCGTAATCGTTCATTATTGCTTCATACGATAAATCCCAATTGGGCACAAAAACATAGGTGTCGATATTCTCAGCGTCAATTTTTAAGTTTCCGGTAAGGGAATGCGGCCGAATAACCACCTCCTCCAATTCATTTATGGCCGGATTCAGGTAAATCTTCAAATTGTTTTTCAACATCGTTTCTTCGTCAACTATTACAGTGAAGGCCTGATATTGCAATGCCGTTACCACAATATGGTCGTTACGTCCCATCAGTAATTCGAAAGCTCCAGAAGCGTCGGTCACCGTTCCTTTATTGATGGATTTATTAAAGATATGAACCCCTTCTACATCATCCCCCACTGGGGCAGTGACAACCCCAGAAACAATAGTCCTTTCGGAAGTTTGCGCATGAAAAGTAGCGATACAGAATAAGGTAAGGAGTAAAGGGTAAAACTTTCCCATCGATAGAATTTACATTTGAAAGACGAGCGTTTGGCGGAAGCGTTTCTTATTTTTATGGTTTGAAGCGATTTTTATGAAAAACCTATTGTTAGCAAGTACTTCTACCGTGCACGGAGGCGCTTATCTTGACTACCTTTTATCAGAATTGGAAGCACTTTTTTCTGAAACCGATGACATCATCTTTATTCCTTATGCAAGACCTGGTGGCATTTCGCATGATCAATATACTGAGAAGGCTCAAAATGCCTTTCAGAAAATTGGAAAATCTATACGTGGCTTACATACATTTGAAGATCCTGCAGCAGCCATCAAAAATGCCAAAGGTGTTTTTACGGGAGGCGGAAACACCTTCGTCTTGGTTAGTCAGTTGTACAACTTCAACATAATGCCTGCTTTACGGGAAGCAATTTTTGACGGCCTCCCCTACCTTGGCACCAGTGCCGGAAGTAATATTGCCGGTGTTACTATGCAAACGACCAACGATATGCCGATTATATACCCGCCTTCATTTAAAACCTTGGGCGCCATTCCATTCAATATTAACCCACATTATTTAGACCCCGACCCCGATAGCAAGCATATGGGGGAAACTCGCGAAACAAGAATTGGCGAATTTCATGCGTACAATACCTTACCCGTGGTCGGAATTCGTGAAGGAAGCTGGTTGCGAGTGCAAGATGATACTATAATGCTTGGTGGCGAACTTTCCGCTCGAATTTTTGAAAAGGATAAGGAAGCAGTAGAAAAAGCCTCGGGTTCTGAAATTCACTTCGACTAAAAACGTATTTGCTATGAATCGAAATCATTTTTTTAAAATCACCGCTTTGGGCGCCGTCGGTGTAAGTATGTTACCATCGTTGAGTTTTACTACCCTGCAATCATTTACAAAGGAACAGCTTACCGGAAGGGGAAATCCAGATTTAATTGGTGATACCTATCGATCGACCATGCATCGACAGACAAAAGAAGCCTTTCAGAAAATGAAATCGGCAGCCGCCACAGAAAATATCCAATTGGAAGTAGTTTCTGCATACCGTAGTTTCGACCGACAAAAACAGATTTTTGAAGGAAAGTATAAGCGCTTTACCAACCAAGGTCTCTCCCCTATGGAGGCTATTGATAAAATTGTAGAATATTCCACCATTCCCGGAACATCTCGTCACCATTGGGGTACCGACCTCGACCTCATCGATGGCAATGCACCACGGCCGGAAAACGTGTTACAGGCAGAGCATTTTCACGGAAATGGTCCTTTTTGTAAGATGAAAGCTTGGATGGACGAACATGCAAACGAATTTGGTTTCTATGAAGTCTATACCGATAACGGAAATCGAAAAGGTTTTGCCTACGAACCTTGGCATTTTAGTTTTGCGCCCGTTTCCATACCGATGCTAAAGGAGTATAAGAAATTGAATGTAAAGGAAATTCTTATGGAAGAATCGGTTTTAGGCGCTGAACATTTCACCGATACCTTTATTGAAAAATACCACAACGAGAATATTCTCGATATAAATCCCGAATTACTTTCGTAACTTTAACAGGCTTAAATACCTGAACCCATGAGACGAAGCAGCTGGAAAATCCGTATCCTTATCGGATTGGCCATTGTGGCCTTTGCTTTCTTCAAAAAATGCGCTAGCACTGAAGAGAACCCTTACACTGGAAAAGAACAGGCAATTGCCCTAACCACCGAGGAAGAAATTGCTATTGGACTTCAAAGTGCGCCACAGATGGCCGAACAATATGGCGGTATGCATCCAGACCGACAGTTGCAGGAATATGTAGATTTGGTAGGTGAAAAGTTGGTAACCAACACTATGGCGAGCAATACACCTTATCAATTCGATTTTCACTTATTAAGCGACAGTGAAACTGTAAACGCCTTTGCCCTTCCGGGCGGACAAATTTTTATTACCTATGCGCTCTATTCGAAATTGGAAAACGAAGACCAATTGGCAGGAGTGTTAGGACATGAAATAGGTCATGTGCTAGGGCGGCATTCCGCAGAGCGAATCGCTGAAACAGAGTTTTGGCAAACTATTTCGCAAGGTGCTTCAGTTGGTGCAGATGCTGGAGGATTGGTTGCCGGAATCGGTCAGAATGTATTGTTGGGTAACGGTCGCGACGATGAATTGGAAAGCGACGACCTCGGTGTTCGCTTTATGATCAATGCTGGCTACGAACCTAGGGAAATGATTGACGTAATGGAAATACTGAAAGCTGCAGCTGGCCCCAATCGGGTACCCGAATTTAAAAGCACGCATCCCGATCCCGACAATCGAATCGAAAAAATTGAAGAAGCCATCGTAAAATACGGTGGGCAATAAGAATAAATTATTCCATTATGAAGAAATTAATCCTTCTGCTATTTATGTGTGTGTTTACACTACCATCCCATGCACAACAAACAACCATTATACATGCTGGAGCATTGCTGGCGGTACCTGGTACGGAACCTTCAAAAGAGCAAAGTATTGTGATCCGTAACGGTAAAATCGTTGAGGTACGCTCAGGGTATATTGCTGCCACAGGTTCGAACAGCAATGCAACGATTATAGACTTAAAGGATTCCTTTGTAATGCCAGGCTTTATCGATATGCATACTCATATTACCGGAGAACGCGATCCCGCTGCAAATCCGCATGAATGGACCACCTTATACGACGAAGATGCAGCATATCGCGCCATCCCCTTTGCAGAAGCTACTCTGGATGCGGGCTTTACAACAGTTCGTAATCTTGGTGGCGACCATAAATTAGTTACAGCCTTAAAACGGGCCATCGCCGAGGGCAATGTGAAAGGTCCAAGAATTATTGCCTCTTTAGGCGCTATTTCAGCGACGGGTGGTCATGGAGATTGGCATGGCTATCGACCAGAAATCATGAATGCTTTTGAGCAGAATGTTGGCATTTGCGACGGTACTGATGATTGTCGACGAGCAGTCCGGGCACGTATCAAACAAGGTGCGGATGTTATTAAAATAACAGCCACGGGTGGTGTTCTTAGTAATACGGCGGCAGGAGTCGCCCAGCAATTAACCGACGAAGAATTGGAGTCGATTGTCGAAACAGCACACTCCCTTGGAAGGAAGGTAGCGGCTCATGCCCATGAAGCTGACGGTATAAATGCGGCGCTCCGTGCTGGCGTGAATTCCATTGAACATGGTTCATACTTGGATGACGAATCGGTTCGCCTCTTCAAAGAAAATGATGCCTATTTAGTCCCAACCCTGTTGGCAGGGGTTTCGGTTTCTGAAGAACTGGAGGTGAACAATCAGATTCCGCCTGCTATCGCAGAAAAAATCCGACAGGTGGCACCCGTAGTAGAGGAATCCTTCAAAAGGGCTTTAGAGGGTGGTGTGAAGATTGCGTTTGGCACGGATAGCGGCGTTAGCAAGCATGGTACGAACGCTCGAGAGTTTGAAATAATGGTTCAGTATGGTATGGATGAAAATGAAGCCATCAAATCGGCAACTCTCGTTGCAGCAGAATTGTTGGGAATGGAGGATAGTCTAGGCACTATTTCAAGTGGGAAGTTTGCAGATATTGTTGCAGTAAAAGAAAATCCTCTTCAGAATATTTCAGCGCTTACAAACATATCATTCGTAATGAAAGAAGGTGCTGTCTTCAAGAAGTAATAATAATTGATGATATAAAAAAATCCACTCTGAAAAGGAGTGGATTTTTCGTTTTTATAAAACTTACTTTATAGTGAGGGCAACAGTACTTGATTGATGGCATGGACTACACCGTTCGCCGCTTGTACATTTGTTACAATAATATTACTTGTTCTTCCATTAGGATCTGTAATCGTTGCAGCATCTGCATCAATTTCAATGTTTGCCCCCAAGGTAAGTACGGTTCCCGTAGTAAGGTCTTCCGCTCGCACATTAGCCCCTTGAATAACGTGTGTATTTAAAGTTGCCGTTAGTGTTCCACCATCTATATCCGCAAGAGAATTGACGCTCAATTCAGTCAATAATGCGCCAAAGGCATCATTAGTAGGTGCAAATACTGTAAATGGGGGTAAATCAGCTGGAATGGGTGTCGATAAAATTCCTACAAAATCAGGTTGATCGTCACGCGTTAACGCCTGAACCAACGTTTCAAAAGTAGGATCGGCTGTAGCAAAGGTTACTACCGTAGGTAGTGTAATTACAGCATCTACAGCATGAATAATCCCGTTTTCAGCTGAGATATCGGCATTCGTTACGGTAGAAACTCCATTGAGTTCTACTCCGTTGCTAGTATTGATATAAATACTAAGATTGTTATCGGTATTCGAATACGTTGCCAATGTGGTATCGTAGCCAGTAGATAAATCGCCTGAAGCAAGTTCGCCATTCAATACATGGTTCAGGAGCGTTTGTCGTAAGGCTTCTTCTGGAACATCCTCTAAACTTGCGAAGTTATTAGCCTGTAAAAAGGCATCAAAAGCTGCGTTGTTAGGAGCAAAAACGGTATAGGAAGCGCTCCCATTTAGAGTGGCCGTAAGACCAGCTTGTTCCAAAGCGGCTGCCAAGGAAGAATAGTTCGGATTGTCTGCCACAAATTCGGCAATGGTCTGATTGTCATCTACATCTCCAGCATCATCATCGTTGCTGCAAGCAACCATAAAAACACCTAGTAGAAAAATACTTGTTAGTTTTAGAAGGTTTTTCATAGTATTAGTTTTAAGCTAAAATACTGTAGTACTGTCAAATGCAAAGTAAGATTAACGTATGTTTAATATATTTTATCAATTATTAAACAATTATTTTTCATGAAGGGTCGGTAATCCTTTCGAGCCGAAAAAAAACTTATATATCTTTAGCAACAAAATCTTTTGTATGAAATCATTTTATTCACTTCTATTTCTTTTTATTGCAATTACGGGACTCGCGCAAACCGATAGGGAAAAAACGGCTGCTACGGTAGATCAGCATGATATCCGTGCCCATATAGGTTTCCTTTCCGATGATTTATTAAAAGGAAGGGAAACCGGTACCGAAGGCAATAAAATAGCTGCTGCCTATATCGCAAGCATTTTAAAAAGCTATGGAGTTCAGCCAAATCCGAAAACAGGGAACTATTATCAAGAGGTTCCTTTGGAGAAGAGTACACCCCCAAATCGTATGACCTTAGTGGTAAACGGTTCGGAGTATAAGGAGAAAGTTGCTGTTATGCCACAAAACTTCAGCTACGGGGGAAATGGCGTCTACTTGGGCTATGGTCTGGAAGACGACTATAAAAATGCAGACGTAAACGAAAAATTAGTTTTTATAAAAGCTGGCAGCCCGAAGTCGGATAATATTCAAGAAGCCTTCGGACTTCGCGATAAAAAAATGGAACTCGCCATGAAAGCTGGCGCTGCGGGAGTTATTGAGCTTGTAAAAGCTGGCGACCGTACTTGGGGGTATCTCTCCAATCGATTTGGCGCTACCCAAATTCAATTAGCCAACACAGAAGAAGGAGCCAAAAAATTACCATACCTGTGGATTCGTGATGAATTCGGAACGTATGCGAACGATTTAAGCAGTAAAAAAGCTATTACAGTAAAATGTTCCGTTTCGGGAGCTACTTCAGAAACCATACTGTCACAAAACGTAGTAGGTATCGTGGAAGGAAGTGATGCTACCCTAAAAAACGAGTATGTCATCTATTCGGGTCATTACGACCATGTAGGTATTGGTGAAGCCGACGCAACAGGCGATACGATTTATAATGGCGCACGCGATAATGCCGTAGGAGTTACTACGGTGCTTAGCATGGCTGAAAACCTGTCTAAATATCCTACGAAACGTTCGGCTTTATTCATTCTATTTACTGCGGAAGAAAAAGGGCTACTTGGAAGTAAACACTATGTTGAAAATCCCATCGTACCCTTAGAGCAAATGGTATATTGTTTTAACAGCGACAATGGTGGATACAACGATACCACGAAGGCAACAATTGTTGGACTTACGCGAACTACTGCTGAAAAAGCGTTGAAGGATGCTGTTTCTTCCTTCGGGCTGACCGCCATCGAAGACCCTGCCCCGGAACAAGGATTGTTTGACAGAAGCGATAATGTTCATTTTGCAAGAAAGGGTATCCCAGCTCCTACATTTTCACTGGGGTTCACCGCATTCGATGCTGAAATCATGAAATACTATCACCAAGCTGGCGATGAAGCAGATTCGTTGGATTACGACTATTTGTTGAAGTTTTTCCAATCGTATGTAATGTCTGGACGCGCTATTGGTAATATGTCTAAAAAACCTTTCTGGGTGAAAGGCGATAAATATGAAGAAAGCGGAAAAGAGCTTTACGGCATGTAACATAAAAAGCCACTCCAACAAGGGAGTGGCTTTTCCAATTGGGGCAAAAATTGAGGAGCTACACTTATAGCTTCTCGAACACTAAGGTATCGGTACCACCGTTACCTCCACTAATATCAAACAATTCTACTCGGGTTGTAATGTAGTTGTCAACATTCCAATCGTCGTTTAGTTCTTCAAGTGGTGATGTTGGACCTAAGTTTAAAGTAACCTTTAAAACATTATCGTCAAACCCGACGCTCCAAGTACCGCTTTCCGAAGTACCATTAGCATCGATTGCAACGGTACCATCGGTATTGAAATCGAAGGTATAATTTGTATAATCGTTCGTTTCATTATTCCCATCGTCCAGATATGTTTCCACATACCACATGCCATCAACTAATATATCCATCAACTCTTGGACATCGCCTGTGCCGGTACCACCACAGTCGGCTGGATTTCTTCCAAAATTAAGATAATCGGTTCCGCCATTTCCACCACTAATATCGATCAGTTCTATTAGCTCGGTAGTGAAATTGCTTACATCCCAATCATCGTTTAGGTCGTCGAAGGGGTCATCTTCACCTGTAGTATCGAAATTCAAATTTAAGTCGAGGGACGCTCCGCTACCCGTAGCAGACCAAGTACCATTTACTGTATTGTTGTCGCTAGTTGCCGTTACCGTTTGATTGCTTGCGAAGACAAACTCATACGCAACATAGTCGCAGGTTTCATCTTCACCATCATCTTCCAGTAGATTGACGTACCAACTTCCATCAGTAAGTGTATTTACAAAACCGCCATTATCCGTTCCACCACAGTCGGCTGGATTTCTTCCGAAGTTCAGGTAATCGGTACCTCCGTTTCCACCGCTAATATCCAATAATTCGATAAGTTCGGTAGTGAAATTAGTTACATCCCAATCATCGTTCAGGTCATCGAACGGATCGTTCTCGCCAGTCGTATCAAAGTTTAGGACTAAATCCAATGTCGATCCATTTCCGGTCGTCGACCACGTACCATTTACAGTATTGTTAGCACTGCTGGCGGTGACTGTTTCATTAGAGGCAAACACAAACTCGTATTCGGCATAGTCGCAAGTTTCATCGTTTCCATCATCTTCCAAAAGGTTCACATACCAAGAACCATCGGTTAAGGCAGCCACAAAATCGCTATTTCCGGTTCCACCACCATTTGGGTTCCGTTCAAAGGTGACATAATCGATAGTGCTATCGCCACTGATATCCTTCAGTTCAATAATTTCGTTTGTTGCATTGATGATATCCCAATCTTCATCTAACTCATCTAAAGGATCTTCATTTCCAAAGAAAAGTTCGAGGTCAGGGAAACTGCTTCCTGTAAGTCCCCACGTTCCATTGGTAACCACGCCATTTTTAGTAGCTGTTGCGGTACTATCGCTTGCAAATTCGAAGGCATATCCCGCAAAATCGCTCGTTTCATCCGTATCATCAAAATAATAGGTTACATACCAAACGCCATCGGTAAGGTATTGTACAAAATCGGCTGGAACTTCATTCTGCCCGTTACTTTCACAATCGGATATAAGCGTTCCCAATTGTTCGTTATCGCTTACTTCAACCACAGTCCCATCATTAAGTACTACTTGAATAGGATAGCTAATGCTTACGGAAAAGTTAGGGTCTAGTTGTGTTAAGAAAGTAAACAATTCACCATCGTTATTGATCGTTACCGTATCGGTCTGTTCTTGGTTACTATCATACACAAATAAGGTAATCGGATATAAGAAATCGATACAATCGATTGCGTTCGAATCGTTCGGGCCTGAGGAGGCGCGTTCCATTAAGGTGGTGAGTTGTGCCGATATCGCATTGACATCTTCTGGCATTGGTTCTTCATCCCTTGTACAGGAAGTGGCCATTACAAACAATCCTGTTATCAGAATCAGGATACTTTTCTTTAGTCGGTTCATAGTTATCTTTTTTAGGGGTTTGTATTAATGAGACAGTTTCACTTCAAAAAACCCTACCCATTTATTAAAAAAGCATAAAAAAACCACCCAAGATTGGGTGGTTGAGGAGAGTTGAACTAGTTGGGGTGCTAATTCTTCTCGAAAGTTAAGGTGTCGGTCCCTCCGTTTCCGCCACTAATGTCGCGCAATTCAATTTTGGTATCGCTGGCTGAAAGGATATCCCAATCATCGTTCAAGTCTTCAAAATCATCAGTATCTGGAACATTAAAGAAGATAATAAAGTCGTCATCGTCGGAAGCGCCATCATCATCGGAAGAACTACTAGAATCGATAGCCCAAGTACCAACTTTGTCATTGCTTCCATTTTCAGCGCGTAGGGTTCCATCACTCTCAAAAGTGAATACGTAGCCATTGAAATCAGACGTTTCATCTTGACCCGAATCAATAAAGCTGGTAACACGCCAAGTTCCATCCTGTACGATAGCAATGGTTTGACTGGCGCTCGGATTGTTGTCATCGTTAGTCGAGTCATCGTCGCTTGAACAGCTAATGACAAATGGTACACTAATTAAAATAGCAACTAAGGGTTGTAGCAATAATTTTTTCATCTTTTTCATAAATAATTCGTGTTTAGTTTTGTTTAAAAATTAGGGTGTCTTCAATATTGTTGCTGCTATCGCGAATTACGAAGGTCACCTCCGTTTCTGAAAAGCTAAGCGCTTCATAATCATCATCGTCGGCGTCGTTTATCGGACTGTCCATATCGAAATCGAACACAAGGATATCGCCTGAAAGGGCAACCGACCAGGTACCATCCACGTCTTCCGTGCCATCGGTAGCCGATACCGTTCCATTAGGGTTGAAGGTGAAGGTAAACCCATCGAATACATTCGTGTCGTCTTCACCTGCATCCAAAAAGGTATCTACATACCAAGTTCCCGCTTCAAGAGTACTTCTAAGCTCGGCTGGATCTGGAGTTGAATTGTTAGGCTCCCGTTCAAAGGTCAGGAAGGTGTCTGGACTACCGGAACCTGCTTCAGCAAATTCGATAATCTCCATAGAACTGTTCAATACTAACCAATCATCGTCGAGATCGCCCAACGGATTTCCGCTTCCGGAGCTATCAAAATCGAATTCCACAATAAAATCGTCACCTTGCGGCACCACCGTCCAACTACCTTGTATTTGGTTCACGCCATTATCGGCTAGGGCAGAATTGTCGGTTTCAAATGTAAATTCATAGCCATTGTAGTTAGATGTCTCATCGTCGCCGTCCTCTTCAAATAAGGTTACAAACCAACTATCGGTCGTTAGGTTTTGAATGAATTCAGAAAGCGCTGTATTATTTCCATCGGAAGGCTCGCGACCAAAAATAAGGCTATCGATACTATCATCGTCGCTATCATCTTGGAGTGAAATGGTCTGATCACTAACTTGAATTATGTCCCAGTCTTCATTAAATTCATCCAACGGATCGTCGCTACCAAAATCCAATTCCCACTGTGGCGGTGTTCCCTCATTATATTCCCAACTACCAATGATAAAGCTATTGCCAATGTAGGCATGGGCTGTACTATCGGTAGCAAAGGAAAACTGATATTCCTGATAGGTTGCAGTAGCCTCAAAATCGTCAAAATAGTAATTCACATACCAACTTCCATTTGAAATAATCTGGGCGAACTCGGAAGGCTCAGGTAAATTATCTACACAACTCTGCAGTAATGCCGTTAGCTCCAAATTTGAAGTGACTGTTTGTGTACTATTATCCTGAAGTATAATTTCCAACGGAAAGGAAATACTTAACACCAGATCATCATCCAAGCCAGAAAGAAACTGATACAGTTCGAGATCGGAAGTAATACTAACATCGGTGGATTCTTCCTGATTGGCATCGTATACAAAGAATGTGATGGGATAGACGAAATCCAGACACAAGAGATCCTGAGGAAAATCGGCACAATCGCTAATGATATTCAGTAATTCCGATTGACTAGTAACTTCAATAGTGGTATAATCTGAATATTGCAGCGTGATAGGAAAAACGATTTCTACCGTATCGGTGTTAGTGGTCGATTGATTTAAAAGGGTAACGACTGAAGCGAGATCGCTTTCCGAAGTGAGCGTTATTTCAGTACCATTCACCACCACTGAAATAGGGTATACGATAGACGTACAACTATTCCCGTCTATAAAATTATCTTGACTACTTTCTGCTGCTGCATTTTGCACCAAAAGGTTTGTAAGCACAGAATTTGCAGTAATGGTATCTTCTTCATCGGTCTCATCGATGATTTCCTGTTCCTCGCGCTGGCAACTAAAAAGCGCTAGAAAAACCAACAATAACAGGGTCCAAGGTAGCGAAATGTTATAACTTTTTTTCATACTTAAGATGGGGATGTTTATAGGTAGAACAGCAAAGCTTCAAAATACCCTACCCATTTTTCAAACTTTTTTTTAAATATATTTGACCTCAATCATTTTCCTATGCAAGAGCACGAAAACGTTTGTAATGAGGGAATATTTTCCCAAATATATAACGAACATAGCGAATCGGTATATCGATTTATCTACTTTAAGTGTGGCGATGAAGCCCAGGCATCCGATTTGGTACAAGAGGCGTTCGTGAAATTATGGCAAAATTGCAAAAAAGTGATGCCTTCTAAAGCGAAGTCGTTTTTATATACGGTAACGCGAAATGCTTTTTATAATGAAGTGGCCCATCAAAAAGTTGTGCTGAAGCATGCCAAGCTCCAACCTACAAAAGTGGAAAACCAATCGCCTGAATTCCTGATGGAAGAAAAGCAGTACCACAAAAAGGTGCAGGAAGTAATTGAAAGTCTTACCAAAGCGCAACGAACTGCTTTTTTATTGAATCGTATTGAAGGGAAAAAATATGCCGAAATAGCCGAGATGCTAGACATTTCAATAAAGGCCGTCGAAAAGCGAATGAGCCAGGCATTGGTCGTTATCCGAAAGGAAATCGGCGATATTTAAATTTTTGAAAGTGATGGTAGGGTTTTTTCTGAAAAACTTGTTTCACTATTGAAATACCAGATCCATGGACAACGAGAAATTATTACATAAATATCTGAATGGAGAAGCTTCCGCCGAGGAGGTGGTCCAACTGAAAGCAGATCCTGAATATAGCCAATACGTGAAGATTGCTGAGGTTTCTGCAGGTTTTGAAACACCCAGCTTTAATCGCGAAGCCGTGTATGAAAAGATTTTAGCTACTCGTGAAGCACATTCGGTTAAACCATTATTGGTTTCAAAAGAAAAGGCCTCCAATAGAACTTTATGGATAGCAATGGCGGCGGCATTCGTTGCCTTGGTAGCGGGATACTTTTATATCTCGAATCAAGGTGAAACCATCACTACCGATATTGCCCAACGGCAGAAAATTGCATTACCAGACGGTTCTGAAGTAGTATTGAATGCTGCTTCCGAACTTCAATACAATAAAAAATCCTGGTCGGAAAACCGGACACTGCAATTGAACGGGGAAGCTTTCTTTGATGTTGAAAAGGGAAGCACGTTCACCGTAACGACCAATCAAGGAACTGTTGAAGTACTAGGAACCGAATTTAACGTTTATAGTCGCGATAGTGTATTTACCGTTCAATGTTACGAAGGTTCCGTAGCAGTAGCAGTAGGTCCGTATAAAACTAAGCTTTCTCAAAATCAAGGTATTCGATTTGTTAATAGCGCTTTGATTTCGGAACAAAACGTGATAGGAAGCAGTCCGAGTTGGGCGGTATCGGAAAGCTCGTTTAGAAATGCTACATTAGGTAGGGTATTAGCTGAACTAAAACGTCAGTATGCTATAACAGTCAGAATCGACGATAATTTACTTTCAGAAAAGTTGAGTGTTAGTTTCCCGCATAATAATTTAGAAATAGCCCTAGAAACAATCGTTGCCCCATTGAAACTGACCTATGATATAAACGACGAGGAAGTACATATTTATGCGAAATAGCCTCCGAAATTGCTTACTTTTTTGGTTGGGATTATTGACTTTCTTTGGCACTTCAGCTTACGGTCAGGATACCCAGGAGGTTCCGCTTGCATCGCTCCTATCAACCTTAGAAACGCGTTTTGAAGTTCGCTTTTCGTATTCTTCTGAAATCGCTAAGGATTACTCTATCGAACCGCCGAGCACATCGCTTTCACTTGAGGCAACCCTACGTTATTTAGCTGAAAAAACTGGATTGCAGTTTACGGAAGTCAGCGAACGATACATCTCAATTACGGTAACCGACGCTTCCTTCTGCGGTACCTTGTTGGACGCATCAACGGGACAACCCTTGGCTGGAGCCACCATACAGGCCAAGGATTCGTATGCTGTTTCTGATAAAAATGGTGTTTTCACCCTAGCAGTAGGAGGTGATATGGAACTCACCATTCAATTTTTGGGATACCAGCCGCTCGCCATTTCATCAGCCAAACTGAACACTTCCTGTCCAAACTTATATTTATCGCCTTCACTAGAACCACTAGATGCTGTTGTTTTATCGCCTGTTTTCGTAAATGGATTAAACATTAGCAACAATGGAGGTATAATCATCAATACCGAACATTTTGGATTGCTTCCCGGCCAGGTCGAAAATGATGTGCTCCAGATTGCGCAAGCGCTTCCAGGTGTTGAAAGTATCGATGAAACCATTTCAAACATTAACATTAGAGGTGGTTCGAACGATGAAAACCTTCTACTTTGGGATGGCATTAAGATGTACCAAAGCGGTCATTTTTTTGGGCTTATTTCTGCCTTCAATCCAGCTCTTACTAAACAGGTCGTGCTCTATAAAAATGGAAGTCCAGCGCATTATGGCGAAGGGGTGTCCTCGGTGATCGATATGCGATCGAAAAATACGGTTTCAAAAAATTTTTCAGGCGGGTTCGGACTTAACCTTATCGCTGCAAATGGGTATGTAGATGTTCCAATTTCTGACAGCAACAGCTTTCAATTTTCTGTTCGTCACGCGGTTAATCCTTTATTCGAAACACCTGTCTATAGCAGCTATACCCAACGTATTTTTCAGGATACCGAAATTACGGGGTTGGATGAAACCGAATCGAACACTTCCCTCTCTACCGATGAGGATTTTTCCTTCTATGATGTAAGTGCGAAGTGGCTGTACGATCCTTCGGATAAGGATAACATCCGACTAAACTTCTGGACGGCCAATAACCGTTTGGATATCACTGAAACCATCGATAATTCGAACATCTCGGAAAACAGTCGCTTGGAACAACGTAGCTTGGTGGGTGGACTGTCTTGGCAACGCGATTGGTCTGAAACATTTTCAACCAAAGCACAAGCTTACGGAACCTATTATTTATTGGATGCCTTAAACCGTGATATCTTCACCACACAAGAGCAACTACAGGATAATGAGGTTTTGGAAACCGGTATAAAGGCAGACACTTATTGGCAATTCAACGAGCTTTTCAAACTCGAAACGGGCTACCATTTTTATGAAACCGGCATCACGAACATTCAGGATGTAAACCTTCCGCGTTTTCGAAACCGTACCAAGGAAGTGATGCGAACCCACGTCGGACACACGGCACTGACCTACTTTTCAGAAAATGGAAACACCGAAATTACGGCTGGCGTTCGTGCCAATCATTTTTCAAAATTCCCTGAATTCGTGGTAGAACCGCGTCTTCAACTATATCAAAAACTATCAAGATCATTTTCGATTTTAGCATTGGGAGAGTTTAAAAGTCAGACCACCACCCAACGTATCGATTTTCAAAGTGACTTTTTAGGTATTGAAAAAAGGCGGTGGACACTTGCCAATCCGGACAATCGCCCAATTATAAAAAGCAAGCAAGCTTCTGTCGGGTTTCAATACAAGCAACATAATTGGCTTGTGAACGTAGAAGGATTCTTTAAGGAAGTAGAGGATATTACGGCCTCGAACCAAGGATTTCAGAACCAATTTCAATTCAGCAGAGCCATTGGAAGCTATACCGCCAGCGGCGCTGAATTCACCTTAAATAAAAAGGGACGTAACTACAGCATTTGGGGAACCTATCTTTTTATGAACAACGATTATACCTTCCCTTCGCTGACGCCTTCCGATTTTCCCAGCAATCGCGACGTTCGTCATACCGCCACGGTAGCCGGTAGTTTTCAACCCAGTGAAAGCTGGAATTTCTCTGCAGGGATCACCTATCGAACCGGTAAGCCCTATACCATTCCTCTTGAAGAAAATAGTATTATAGTACAAAACGGCATTCCTTCCATACAGTATCAAGAACCTAATGCGGAGCGACTCGATCCTTATTTCCGTGCCGATGTTTCTGCAGAATACAGATGGAATTTTTCAGAAAACATTCAAGGACAGGCGAATGTTGCGCTATTGAATGTCTTTAATACTACCAATGTATTGAACACCCGTTATGCTATTTTGGAGGATACGGATGGCACGCTTTCGGTATCACAAATTCGGGAACGCTCACTCGGACTGACACCCAACGCTTCACTACAAATTCTTTTTTAAAATTACATTCTGTCTGGCACCTGAATTCCAAGTAAATTGAAAGCGGTCTTAATCACTTTCGCCACGGCATCCGCAAGTCTTACCCTAAAGTGACGCTCCGCATCGGTATCGGCTCCAAGAATGGAAACATTTTGATAAAACGAATTGAACTCCTTCACCAAATCGTAGGTATAGTTTGCGAGTAAGGCCGGACTGTAATTTTCGGCTGCTTGCTGTATTGTTTCAGGGAATAGCTGCAATTGCTTTAAAAGTTCTTTTTCCTTTTCGTGAAGTGAACTATTCTCCACTACGTTTTCGCTTCCTTTCTCTTCTTCCGCTTTGCGTAAGATAGATTTAATTCGAGCATAGGTGTATTGGATAAATGGGCCAGTATTTCCTTGGAAATCGACACTTTCTTCAGGATTGAAGAGAATTCGCTTTTTCGGATCGACTTTCAAAATATAATATTTCAGGGCACCCAATCCGATCATATGGTAGAGTCTAGATTTTTCATCTTCCGACAGGTCATCAATTTTTCCGAGTTCTTCAGCAATCGATCCCGCGGTTTTTTCCATCTCTTCCACCAAATCATCGGCATCCACAACAGTCCCTTCCCTACTCTTCATCTTTCCGGAAGGTAAATCGACCATTCCATAGCTTAGATGAAACAGATTATCGGCCCATGAATAGCCCAACTTCTTCAAAATTAAAAACAACACCTTGAAGTGATAATCCTGTTCGTTTCCAACGGTATAGATCATTCCCGTTACGTCAGGATGGTCTTCCACACGCTGTACGGCCGTTCCGAGATCTTGTGTCATATACACAGCTGTCCCATCGCTTCGCAATACCAACTTTTCATCCAACCCTTCATCGGTAAGGTCGCACCAAACGCTACCGTCCTCTTTTGTATAGAAAACGCCTTTCTTAAGTCCTTCCTCGATAATATTTTTCCCAAGCAAATACGTATCGCTCTCGTAATACAGCTTGTCGAAGCTTACGCCCAGATTTTTGTAGGTAACATCGAACCCATCATATACCCACTCATTCATCTGTTCCCAAAGGGCTACCGTATCGGGATCGCCAGCCTCCCATTTTCGTAGGGTTTCTTGCGCTTCCTGAAGAATCGGTGCTTCCGCTTTTGCCTCTTCTTCCGATTTGCCCTCGGCTTTCAATTCGGCTATTTGTTCTTTATATACTTTATCGAACTTCACATAATAATCGCCTACCAGCTTATCGCCTTTCTTTCCGGTTTCGATAGGCGTTTCACCGTGGCCAAACTTTTTCCATGCCACCATACTTTTACAGATATGGATACCCCGATCGTTGATGATTTGGGTTCGATACACCCTTTGGCCCGCGGCTTCAACAATGTTGGCCACCGAATCGCCCAACAAAATATTTCGGATATGGCCTAAGTGAAGTGGTTTGTTCGTGTTAGGAGATGAATATTCCACCATCACTGCTCCGTCCTTCTCAGTATCGGTTCCATAAGTTGAAAAATCACTTACACTTCCGAAGAAATCCAAATAATACGCATCGCTCAATACGAGGTTTAAAAATCCTTTCACCACATTGTATTTGGAGACCACTTCAACATGTTGTTGCAGATAGGAACCAATCGTTTCCCCAATTTGTACCGGATTTCCCTTAACGGTACGTAACATTGGAAAGACCACAACCGTAATATCTCCTTCAAAATCCTTGCGAGTAGCTTGAAATTCGACCGTTTCCAGCGTTGCGCCATATTCCTTTTCCACCGCTTCGATAATGGCTTTCGAGAGTTGATTTTCCAATGGGTTTTGTGACATTTCTAGTAAAGTTTCAGCGATATAAATACAAAAGAACTCCTTGGCAAGGCTAGGAGTTTCCGCAAAGATACAGCTATTTTTAAAGGTGAAAACCCTTCATTTTCGCTATCTTTAAAAGAAAAATGAACTTACAGCGCGGTGTTCCCGTTTTAGCATCCTTGGATATTTTCAAGACCGTTGCTTTCTACAAAGAAAAATTAGGCTTCAACAAACAGGGCTTTGTCGATGACAATTATGCCGTAATTGCACGTGATAAAGTTGAGCTCCATTTTTGGAAGTGCGACGACCGTATTCACCCAGAAAATACCAGTTGTTACATTTATGTAGAGGATGTTGATTCGCTTTATGAAGAATTGAAAGAGAAAGACGTTATTCACCCAAATGGTCTGCTAGAAGATAAGCCTTGGGGCACCCGTGAATTTGCCGTATTAGATGACGATGGCAATATGCTGAAGTTCGGTCAAGACTTATAATATGCTCCTAAATGTATCCTACAACAATAAAAAAATTACCCAACGCATCGATGCAGAGGTAGGCAAGCCTTTTACCATGCTAGAACGTATAAAACGTGGTGGTATTGGTTCTCCACGATTGGTCATTACCGAAATGAGCCTTCAACTTCATAATTTGATGGTACTGGACAACAATCGGAACGTCTGCAATATTGAGATGCGCCCAAATGGCATCATTGTAGGATTTCGCTCCTTATTGGAAAGTTATGCGTTGGTTATTCCGTATTATAAATTGGTGTTGTATAAAGGAAAGAAGGATCAATACTCCATTTATCGGGATAACTATTTTGTGAAGGTACAGGCGAAGGATAAAGATACATCCATTCACAAATTTATGACGAAGGTAGTATCGGAAAAGGCTGAAAACGCTCCTACCCGACCCGAAAACCGTTAGCGTTTTTTTCGGGACCGGATCGTAAGCCCGGCAACAATTGCTAATAACCCAAGAACGATCATGGCAATATTCTGAACCACAACATCCTGCCCTTCCGACGTGGTGGCATATGCATCGATTTCCGAAGGCGAGAAAAATTGATACACACCATATCCTAGCAGTCCGATTCCACCTAGGATAAATAATAGTTTTAGAATTTTCATATTCGTAAAGATACACATTCGTTTGCCTAGTTAACATGCCCCTAACAAGTTGTTTATTATTTAATCCATATCTTTAAACAAAAAAGTGAAGATACTCCTTACAGGTGCGAATGGTTATATCGGCATGCGGTTGCTTCCCGCCTTGCTGGAAGAAGGGCATGAATTGTACTGCTGTGTTCGTGATAAGAACCGACTACCGTTAGACCCCGAAACCTCTAAGAGGGTGAAGGTTGTAGAAGTCGATTTCCTGAACGATGTCGACATGGAAGGTTTTCCCACGGATATCGATGTGGCGTATTACCTGATTCATTCCATGAGCGTTTCTACCAAGGATTTTGATGAATTGGAGGCGAAATCGGCAGAGAACTTCAACACCTATATGTCGAACACCTCGGTACAACAGGTGGTGTACCTCAGCGGTATCGTAAATGAAGAAAGCCTCTCGAAACACTTGGCTTCTAGAAAAAGGGTAGAAGAGATTTTATATGAAGGTGACTTTAAACTGACGGTTCTTCGCGCAGGAATTGTGGTAGGAAGCGGAAGTTCTTCTTTTGAAATCATTCGTGATTTATGTGAAAAGCTCCCATTAATGATTGCTCCAAAATGGTTGAAAACACGCATACAACCTATCGCTATTCGGGATGTCATTTCCTTTCTTTCGGGCGTTCTGTTGAAGAAGGAGTGCTTCAACGATTCCTTCGATATTGGCGGACCGGATATACTGACCTACAAACAGATGCTGCAACAATATGCAAAGGTTCGGAAACTACGCCTTTGGATTATCTCCGTTCCGGTCATGTCGCCACGACTGTCTTCGTACTGGCTCTACTTCGTTACCTCCACCACTTACAAATTGGCCGTTAACCTTGTGGATAGCATGCGTCATGAGGTGGTTGCTAGCGACAATCGGCTTCAGGAAATACTCGACATTCAACCCATCACCTACATGGAAGCCATCGAAAAGGCATTCATCAAAATTGAACAGAATTTAGTGATTTCCAGTTGGAAGGATTCGTTGGTGGCAGGACGGTTTTCGAATCTAAAAGGCTACATCCAAGTGCCGAAATACGGATGTTTAAAGGATAAGAAGAAAAAGAAAATTGAAGAAACCGATCGTGTGTTGAATAATGTTTGGGCTATCGGAGGTTCCCGCGGTTGGTACTACGGAAACTGGCTCTGGAAAATCCGGGGTTTTTTAGACCAAATGGTTGGGGGCGTCGGACTCCGACGCGGACGTACCCACGCTAATAAAATCAATGCAGGCGATGCGCTGGACTTTTGGCGCGTTATTTATGCCGACCGTGAAGAAAGACGGTTATTGCTATTTGCCGAAATGAAACTTCCTGGCGAAGCATGGTTAGAGTTCTGTATCGATGAAGAAAACGTGCTTCACCAAACCGCTACCTTTCGTCCGAAAGGCCTATGGGGACGTCTGTATTGGTATGCGATGTTGCCGTTTCACTACTTCATTTTTGAAGGAATGATCAACAATATTGCGAAACGATAACGTGAATTATTTCTTCGGAAGGAATATTTCAGCCAACATACAACGGGCACTTCCTCCACCACAGGTTTCTATGGTTTCCAAATCGCTGCTCAAGATCTCACAATGCTTTTCGATAGCGGTTACCTGTTCCTCTGTCAAACTCTGACGCGCCGCTTCACTCATCACCAAATACTTCTTATTGTCGGCACCGCGCACCTGAAGCATATTACCTGCAAACTGATGCATCTGGGCTTCGGTAATGGCAATGATTTCCTTATTATCTTCCCGAAGGTGGTGTATGACGTTTTTCTTTTCCTTTTTTTCATCGATCGAATCGAGACAGATCACACAGAAATCCTCTGCCATACACATCATAACGTTGGTATGGTAAATGGGAAGGCGTTTGCCATCAACGGTTTGATTGGCCGTAAAAATGACGGGCATGAATTCAAAATCCTCACAGAATTCGATTAAAATCGGCTCGTCGGCACGAGGGGAAAGCGCACAATAGGCTTTTTCGTTTGGACGGTCCAAAATAAGGCTTCCGGTGCTTTCCAGAAAAAGTCCATCGTCTTCCGCAGCGGTATAATCAACGATATTATTGATCTTAAAACCTTCTTCTTCAAAACGATCCAAAATATCGGGTCGACGTTCCTTTCGGCGATTTTTGGCGAATAAAGGGTATAGCGCAATATCGCCGTTTTCGTGAGTGGTTAACCAGTTATTTGGAAAGATGGAATCGGGTGTGTCCAATTCCTTTTTATCATCTACAACGATTACATTCACCCCTACCTTCCGAAGTTTCGCTACAAACGCATCAAATTCTTCTTGCGCTTTGGTATTCACCTCTTCGTTAACCAACGCCAAATCCTCTTGGAAGTAATTGTTAACGGCAGTTTGTTCGTTCATTCGGAATGCCACTGGACGAACCATCAAAATAGTGTTTGTAATCTGTTGCATAAAAGCCAGGTATTTTGGAGTGCAAAATTACAAGAATTTCAGTGGAAAAGAATAACCACATAGTGGTTTATGGCAGAAAAGTTGCCTAATATTCTCGAACCAACGGCATGGTACTACAGCGAAGTAAGCCTTCTTGTTTGGCTATTTCGGCATAGGGTACTTCTTCAACCGTGAAACCTTGTTCTCTAAGCCAAGTGTTTAGTCGGGTGAAGTTGCGCTCGGTGATGATAACTTCTGGTGAAATAGACACCACATTGCTAAACATATGGTACATTTCTTCAGGTGTTATATGAAAGCAGTTCTCTTTTCCGAAGAAATCGACCAGCCACTCATATTCTTCTTCCACCAAAAACCCTTCTTTGTGGATAATGCACTTTCCTTTGCCTATAGGTTGAAAGCAGCAATCTAGATGAAGCGCATTCTCCTTCGCATTTGTATTCGATTTGCGTAGGCTAAACGACTTCACTTGTTTATGAGGAAACAATTCCTGAAGGTGTTTTACCGCTTTTTGATTGGTTCGTGCCGTGATAAAGCTTTTGTAGTCTTCACCGTAGTACGTCCCAACAAAAATATAATCGCCCCAAGGCATCACATCGCCACCTTCGATATGGGCATCCTCTGGAAATTCCACAATTTTGGAAGGATCTATCTGATCGATTACATCGTGCAACGCATCGATCTCACGGGAACGGTCTTCTAAAATGTTCGCTTTGATAAACACATCATCGATTACAAAAGCAATATCTCGGGTAAAGATTTGGTTGTAGTTTTCAATGATATCGGGACGATATACCTTCACCTTATATTTTTCGAAAACGGCAGCAACAGCTTCCATTTCCGTCACCATATCTTCTTCGGTAGGATAGGTACCGGCTTTAATATGTTCCTTACTTTTTGGATCGTAGGCATCTTCCAATGAAGGAATCCCACCGTTGCTTTTAGCAGTTCCCAACACCACTTCCCGTAAGGGAGCGATTTCATCTTGAATATTCAACTTAATCATGGCGCAAATATAAAAAAGCATCCCCACATTAGGAGGATGCTTTTATGAACTTATATAAAATCGTTATCGTTTCTCGATTGGCTTGAACTCGCGATGTGTTTCACCAATATACACCTGACGTGGACGTCCGATCGGTTCCTTGCGAAGACGCATTTCACGCCATTGCGCAATCCAACCTGGCAAACGACCTAAGGCAAACATAGCGGTAAACATTTCCACTGGAATACCCATCGCACGATAGATAATTCCAGAATAGAAGTCCACATTCGGATAGAGCTTACGATCTACGAAGTACGAATCCTCTAACGCTTCTTTTTCTAACCCCTTTGCGATATTCAGTACTGGATCTTCAACCCCAAGTGCAGATAGCACATCGTCTGCTGATTTTTTGATAATTCGCGCTCGTGGATCAAAGTTTTTATACACACGGTGACCAAAGCCCATCAAACGGAACGGATCGTTCTTATCTTTCGCTTTTTGCATAAACTTATGCGTATCGCCACCATCTTCCTTAATATTTTCCAGCATTTCAATTACGGCTTGATTCGCACCGCCATGTAGCGGGCCCCAAAGGGCATTGATTCCGGCTGAAAGGGAAGCAAACAAACCAGCATGCGATGAACCTACCATTCGTACTGTGGAAGTTGAACAGTTTTGCTCGTGGTCGGCATGTAGAATTAATAGCTTATCAAGAGCATCAACCACCACCTTGTTTGATTTGTACTCGCCATGTGGTTTCTTGAACATCATTTTCAAGAAATTATCGACATAGCCTAAGCTATCATCACCATAATCCAATGGCTGACCTGTACGTTTGCGATACGCCCAAGCAGTAAGGACTGGGAATTTCGCTAAAATACGAACCATCGCATTGTACATATCTTCTTCGCTATCGACATTCACCGAGGAAGGGTTGAAAGCAACCAAAGCCGAGGTAAGAGATGAAAGCACGCCCATCGGGTGGGCCGATTTTGGAAACCCATCCAATATTTTCTTCACATCCTCATCAACGTGGGAATGTTGCTTGATATCTTCATGAAACTTATCTAGCTCTTGCTGTGACGGAAGTTCGCCAAAAATCAAAAGATACGCAACTTCGAGGAAATCGGCTTTCTCTGCCAAATCCTCGATTGCATACCCTCTATAACGCAACACGCCTTGTTCACCATTCAAGAATGTAATAGCACTTTCGCAAGATCCTGTATTCTTATATCCAGGATCGATGGTGGTTACGCCGCCCGTAACGCTTCTAAGGGTTTTTATATCTATTGCTTCTTCATTCTCCGTTCCCTTTATGACAGGAAACTCATATTTTTTACCATCTATTTCGAGGATAGCTGTTTTTGACATATAGTTGAAAAGTGTTTATTATTATTCCGAAAGGCTAAGATACAAAATATCGAGCGTTTTTTTAACGTTTTCGGGCGTTCAAGAGGGTTAAAAAATCCTTAAATGACATTTATCATACCCATAAAAAAAGCCTCTTCGTAAAGAGGCTCTCAAAATTATTTTTTGAAACTTATATTTTGAAGGTGTTTCTACCCGGATAATATCCTACATCGCATAATTGTTCCTCAATACGAAGTAATTGATTGTACTTTGCCATACGGTCGCTACGTGACGCAGACCCCGTCTTAATCTGACCACAGTTAAGGGCTACGGCCAGATCGGCAATAGTATTGTCCTCGGTTTCACCGCTACGATGCGACATCACCGATGTATAGCCGGCATGATGTGCCATGTTTACTGCAGCTATCGTTTCCGTAAGGGTTCCAATTTGGTTCACCTTAATAAGGATTGAATTGGCAATGTTTTCTGAAATACCTTTTGATAGTCGTTCCACATTTGTTACAAACAGATCGTCGCCTACCAACTGAACACGATCGCCAACCTTGTCGGTTAGTGCTTTCCAGCCCTTCCAATCGTTTTCGTCCATTCCGTCCTCGATTGAAACAATCGGGTATTGGTCGCATAATTCAGCTAAGTAGGAAGCCTGTTCTTCAGAAGAACGCACCTTCCCTTTATCGCCTTCAAAAATGGTATAATCGTATTTTCCATCTTTATAGAATTCTGCCGAAGCACAATCCAAGGCGATCATAATATCTTCACCTAAGATATAACCCGCTTTTTTGGTTGCTTCAGCAATAGTGTCCAAGGCATCTTCGGTTCCATCCAAGGTCGGAGCAAAACCACCTTCATCGCCTACTGCGGTGCTTAGATTACGATCGTGCAATACTTTCTTCAGGTTATGGAATATCTCTGAGCCCATTTGAAGCGCATGTGCAAAGCTTTTGGCACTAACGGGCATAATCATAAATTCCTGAAAGGCAATCGGCGCATCGCTATGCGAACCACCGTTTATGATGTTCATCATAGGAACAGGCAAAGTCTTCGCGCTTACACCACCCACATAGCGATATAAGGGAAGGCCCAATTCATTTGCTGCTGCTTTTGCACAGGCTAGAGAAACCCCAAGAATCGCATTAGCTCCGAGTTTCGATTTGTTCTTCGTACCATCGAGGTCGATCATGGTTTGGTCGATCAACTCCTGCTCGAATACAGAAATGCCCAATAGCGTTCCTGCAATTTTTCCATTTACGTTTTCGACGGCTTTCAACACTCCTTTTCCCATATAATCATCGCCACCATCACGCAATTCCACAGCTTCATGTTCGCCAGTACTCGCTCCTGAGGGAACAGCTGCGCGACCTAGAAAACCATTTTCGGTGATCACATCAACTTCAACCGTCGGGTTTCCTCGGGAATCGAAAATTTGACGGGCGTGGATATCAATGATTATACTCATGCTGTTTGTAGTTTATGGTTTTTTATATGTGAAATGAATTCGTCGAACAAGTACCAAGCGTCGTGTGGGCCTGGACTTGCTTCTGGGTGGTATTGTACAGAGAAGACCGGCTTATCTTTCACCTTGATTCCAGCTGCTGTTTTATCGTTTAGGTGAAGATGGGTTATCTCGATATTTGGATTCGCCTCTGCTTCTTCTCGATTGATGGCAAATCCGTGATTTTGTGATGTGATTTCTCCTTTTCCTGTCATCAGGTTTAGGATAGGATGGTTGATCCCTCTATGTCCGTGATGCATTTTATAGGTTGAAATACCATTCGCCAAGGCCAATACTTGATGTCCTAGACAGATGCCGAAGAGTGGATCGCCTTTTTCCATCACTTTTTTGGTCAGTGCAATGGCTCCTTCCAACGGCTCTGGATCGCCAGGTCCGTTTGAAATGAAGTATCCATCTGGGTTGAAGGCTGCCAATTCTTCATAGGTAGCATTGTATGGGAATACCTTGACGTAACAATCGCGTTTTGCAAGATTCTTCAGAATATTTGTTTTAATTCCGATATCGAGCGCTGAAATTTTATAGGTCGCGTTTTCATCTCCATAGAAATACGGTTCTTTCACCGACACCTTTGATGCCAACTCCAGACCTTTCATATCGGGTACATCGGCCAGTTGCTTTTTCAGGTCGTCTAGCTTATCGACTTCCGTAGTAATTACTGCATTCATGGCACCATTATCGCGAATATAGCTCACCAAAGCTCTGGTGTCGACATCGCTGATGGCCAACAGATTGTTTTTGTTGAGGAAGCTCTCCAAAGATTCATCGGCTGCGGGCCGTGAATGGTGGTAGCTAAAGTTGCGGCAGATAAGCCCGGCAATTTTAACCGAATCGCTTTCCACATCCTCATTGTTTGCACCGTAGTTTCCGATATGGGCATTGGTGGTAACCATCAACTGACCATAGTAGGAAGGATCGGTAAAGATTTCTTGATAACCGGTCATACCCGTATTAAAGCAGACCTCTCCGAAGGCAGACCCTTCTTTCCCGGCGACGGCTTTTCCATAGAAAATGGTTCCGTCGGCTAACAGAATAAGGGCTGGTTTTCTTTTTTGGTATTTCATAGCGTGTGCGTGTTTTGCAAAAATAATAGAATTGCGTAAGGTTTATGGTTTTCGTTTCTAGAACTTTTAAACATTTGATTCACGATGCGTTCCTTTCACATCATAAAAAAAGGGATAAACCTGAATGGCTTATCCCTTTTATATGATTCGTGAGGAATCTCATCTTATTCTTCCTCTTTTTTAGCGTTTGCTTTCGCTGCTGGAGCGGCTGCTTTACTGCTTCCGCCACCGCCACCGCGTCGGCTACGACGGGTTTTCTTTTTGGTAGCTTTATCAGCATTATATAGTTCATTATAATCGACCAATTCGATCATCGCCATATCGGCGGCATCTCCAAGTCGGTGACCCAACTTAATGATACGCGTATAGCCTCCTGGTCGATCTCCAACCTTAGCGGCCACGTCGCGGAACAATTCCGTAACGGCATCTTTCTGACGCAATTTGCTAAATACGATACGACGGTTGTGCGTAGTATCTTCCTTTGATTTTGTAATCATCGGCTCAACGAACTGCTTCAGGGCTTTTGCCTTGGCAACGGTAGTGTTAATTCGCTTGTGTTCAATAAGGGAGCACGCCATATTGGCAAGCATTGCTTTTCTGTGCCCTTTTTTTCGCCCTAAGTGGTTGAATTTTTTTCTGTGTCTCATGACATTGTTGTTTAACCATCATCTTGCTCGACCCTCTTTGAGGAGCAAACTATGATGCATTATTAATCTTTATCCAATTTGTATTTAGAAAGGTCCATACCAAAGTTCAAGCCTTTGCCACTAACCAATTCTTCTAATTCCGTCAATGATTTCTTTCCGAAGTTTCGGAATTTCATCAAATCGTTTTTGTTATATGAAACCAAGTCGCCCAAGGTATCTACTTCGGCTGCTTTAAGACAGTTTAGGGCACGTACGGAAAGATCCATATCGACCAATTTTGTCTTCAACAACTGACGCATGTGCAATGATTCCTCGTCGTATGTTTCAGTTTGTGCGATTTCATCAGCTTCAAGCGTGATGCGTTCGTCGCTGAACAACATAAAGTGGTGAATCAATGTCTTGGCTGCTTCCGTCAAGGCATCTTTTGGGTGAATAGAACCGTCGGAAATGATTTCGAACACCAACTTTTCGTAGTCAGTTTTCTGCTCTACACGATAGTTCTCGATGCTATACTTCACATTCTTAATTGGGGTGAAGATAGAGTCGGTAAAAATAGTTCCCAAAGGAGCGTTGCTCTTTTTGTTTTCTTCTGCTGGAACATATCCGCGACCTTTTTCGATAGTAATTTCGAGATTAAGGTTCACTTTCTTTTCCATATTGCAGATAACCAAGTCTGGGTTCAATACTTGGAAGCCACTGATGAATTTCTGGAAATCACCGGCGGTCAGTTGGTCAGACTCGTTGATAGAAATAGTCACCGTTTCGTTATCTATTTCATCAATCTGCCTTTTGAACCGTACTTGTTTCAGGTTCAGGATTATTTCGGTAACGTCTTCTACTACTCCAGCGATGGTAGAGAACTCGTGATCGACACCTTCGATACGTACCGAAGTGATCGCGAATCCTTCCAAAGAAGAAAGGAGTACACGTCTTAGCGCGTTACCGATGGTCAAACCATAACCAGGCTCCAAGGGACGAAATTCGAATTTCCCCTCGAAGTCGGTCGAGTTGATCATGATAACTTTATCAGGCTTTTGAAAACTAAATACTGCCATAGTGTGACTGCTGTGTTTTTATTATTTAGAATAAAGTTCAACGATGAATTGCTCGTTGATGTTTTCTGGAATCTGCATACGTTGTGGAACGGATACGAAGGTTCCTTCCTTCTTTTCGTCGTTCCAAGTGACCCATTCGTAAACGTCGTTGCTGTTAGCCAAAGACTCCTCGATTACGGTAAGTGATTTTGACTTTTCGCGAACACCGATTACATCGTTAGGCTTCACCTGATACGATGGAATATTTACCTTTTCACCGTTAACAGTGATATGACGGTGCGATACCAATTGGCGCGCTGCACGTCGGCTTGGAGCGATTCCCATTCTGAAAACCACGTTATCTAAACGCGATTCACATAGTTGCAACAATACTTCACCGGTAATACCAGGAGCTGCAGTTGCTTTTTTAAACATATTACGGAACTGACGCTCAAGGATACCATAGGTATACTTTGCTTTTTGCTTTTCAGCTAGCTGAATAGCGTATTCCGATTTCTTACCACGACGACGGTTGTTACCGTGTTGTCCCGGTGGGTAATTACGTTTTTCGAACGACTTATCGTCTCCGAAGATAGCCTCACCAAATTTTCGGGCTATTTTAGTTTTTGGACCAGTATATCTTGCCATTTTGAATTTGATTTTGAAGGGAAGTCCAAATTAAGGTCGTTTATTCGTATCCTTTGGACTTCGTTATTCCTTCGATTGAAAAATTAGTATGCTTAAACGCGACGTCTTTTTGGAGGACGGCAACCGTTATGTGGAAGTGGTGTTACGTCGATGATCTCTGTAACTTCGATTCCTGCGTTGTGAATGCTACGGATAGCAGATTCACGACCGTTACCAGGACCTTTCACATATACCTTTACCTTTCGCAATCCAGCTTCGTGCGCTACGGCTGAAGCATCTTCAGCGGCTAATTGAGCAGCGTAAGGAGTGTTCTTTTTAGAACCTCGGAAGCCCATTTTTCCAGCAGAAGACCAAGAGATTACGTCTCCGTTTTTATTCGTCAACGAAATAATAATATTGTTGAAAGAAGCAGTTACGTGTGCCTCGCCTACTGACTCGACATTAACTTTGCGTTTCTTAACTGCTTTTTTTGAACTTTTAGCGTTAGACTTTGCCATATCGTTAGGTATTATTTAGTTGCTTTCTTCTTGTTAGCAACTGTTTTACGTTTTCCTTTTCGTGTTCGGGAGTTGTTCTTGGTACGTTGTCCACGAAGCGGTAATCCTGCTCTGTGGCGAATACCTCGGTAACAACCGATGTCCATCAAGCGCTTGATGCTTAGTTGCACCTCGCTACGTAGTTCACCTTCGATCTTGTAGTTTCCGACAGCTTCACGAATGGCACTGATTTCATCATCATTCCATTCATGCACTTTTTTGTCGGCATCTACTCCGGCTTGTTCTAAAATATCCTTCGCTCGGCTTTGTCCGATACCAAAGATATATGTTAACGCGATTACACCCCTTTTTTGTTTCGGGATATCGACACCTGCGATTCTTGCCATAATTATCCTTGTCTTTGTTTAAACCTTGGGTTCTTTTTATTAATAACATAAAGCCTACCTTTTCTGCGAACAATCTTGCAGTCGGCGCTTCTTTTCTTAACGGATGCTCTTACTTTCATCTCAATTAAATTTTATCAGATACCTACTAGTATCTATAGGTTATACGAGCCTTAGTTAAATCGTATGGGCTCATTTCCAATTTCACTTTATCTCCGGGCAACAATTTGATATAGTGCATACGCATTTTGCCCGAAATATGCGCAGTTACAATATGACCGTTTTCCAATTCAACACGAAACATTGCATTAGACAATGCTTCTACAATTGTTCCATCTTGTTCAATAGGGGGTTGTTTTGCCATATTTTGTTTTTTAGTTTATAGTTTCTAAGTCGGTAGTCGCTGATGCACGTTATACTTACAAAATCAATCGATTATCTACCTCATTCAATCCTACAATGCTATTTATGCTACTGCTTTTCTATTTTTTCCTGTTTTCATCAAACCATCATAGTGACGATTCAATAAATACGAATTAATTTGTTGCATGGTATCGATGGCTACCCCAACCATAATGAGTAGGGATGTACCACCATAGAACAATGCCCACCCTTGCTGAATACCCATCAACTTAACCACGAATGCAGGAAAAACTGCAATCAAGGCTAGGAAGATAGATCCTGGCAATGTAATTTGAGACATAACTCTATCTAAAAACTCTGCGGTTTCAGATCCAGGCTTGATACCCGGGATAAATCCTCCGCTTCGTTTTAGGTCATCGGCCATTTTGTTGGTAGGAACAGTAATCGCTGTGTAGAAATACGTAAATATGATAATCAACGCAGCAAATACCAAGTTATACCAAAGGCCAAATATATCACTGAACGTAGCCTGTAACGTCTGCGCAAAATTGCTATCTGACAATCCTGCCACTGCAGCTGGAACAAACATAATCGCTTGTGCAAAAATAATTGGCATTACACCAGACGCGTTCAATTTAAGGGGAATAAACTGTCGTGCCCCAAAAATATTCTTTTCATAGTTTCCGCTCGCGGTACGTCGCGCATACTGCACGGGTATCTTTCGAACGGCCATTACCAACATTACCGAAGCCAAGATAATGACGAACCAGATAACCAATTCGATCAGAATCATGATCAATCCACCATTACTTTCCAATACACGGGAAGCAAATTCCTGTGCGAAAGACTGTGGGAGTGTTGCAATGATACCTACCATAATAAGTATGGAGATACCGTTACCAACACCTTTGTCAGTAATTTTTTCACCCAACCACATAGCAAATATCGTTCCAGTCACCAAAATGATGACAGAAGATACGTAGAACATCGGCGTTTGCCCTAGAATAAAGGCTTCTGTCGGCACACCAAGTGCTGGCAAACCTGCCAAATAACTAGGTGCTTGCACCAAACAGATACCGATGGTTAACCAACGTGTGATTTGCGTGATCTTCTTACGACCGCTTTCCCCTTCTTTCTGCAATTTTTGTAGGTAAGGAACCGCGATCTGCATCAATTGTACCACAATGGAAGCCGAGATATACGGCATGATACCTAGGGCAAACACGGAAGCATTTGCAAAGGCACCACCTGTAAAGGCATTTAGCAAGCCTCCGATACCACCGGTATCGAATTTACCGGCAAATTCTGCCAGCTTGGAAGCGTCAATACCCGGTAACACAACTTGTGCTCCAAAGCGATATACAAGTAGAAGACCTAGGGTAACCATGATTCGGTTCCGTAGCTCTTCTATTCTCCAAACATTTTTTAAGGTATCAATAAATTTCATGGATATGGGCTATTACACGGTTACTGCTTCACCTCCAGCTGCTTCGATAGCTTCTTTCGCTGAGGCCGTAAATTTGTGTGCGGACACTTTCAATTTCGCTTTCAATTCGCCCCTTCCTAAAATCTTTACCAAATCATTCTTTCCAGCCAAACGCAATTCGATAAGTTTATCAAGATCGATTGAATCCTTGATTTTCTTATCGTCCACAAGTTTTTGAAGGGTATCGATATTCACCCCTTGGTATTCCTTGCGGTTACGATTGTTGAAACCGAATTTAGGTACGCGGCGTTGAAGTGGCATCTGCCCACCTTCAAATCCGATCTTTTTAGAATAGCCCGAACGTGACTTCGCCCCTTTGTGACCACGACCAGCGGTACCGGCTCTACCGGATCCCTGACCTCGCCCTACGCGCTTTCCATCTTTATGTGTTGAACCTTCTGCAGGTTTAAGATTACTTAAATCCATTGTTTATATCTTATAGGGTTTCTACAGAAACCAAATGTTTTACATTTTTCACCATACCAAGAATATTTGGCGTGTCTTCGTGCTCGACGCTCTGACCAATTTTTCGCAGTCCTAGCGCTTCGAGTGTTCTCTTTTGGTTTTGCGTGCGTTTGATTGCACTGCGTACCTTTGTTACTCTAATCTTTGCCATTTTCTTCAGTATTTATCCTTTGTACAATTTTTCAAGTGTAATACCGCGTTGTTTCGCTACGGTTTCAGCACTACGCAATTGCAATAATGCATCGAAAGTAGCTTTTACAACGTTGTGTGGGTTGGAAGATCCTTGCGACTTCGACAATACGTCGTGTACTCCTACTGCTTCCAATACTGCACGTACCGCACCACCGGCGATAAGTCCTGTACCAGGTGCCGCAGGAATCAAGTTCACACGGGCACCACCATACTTTCCTTTTTGTTCGTGTGGCAAGGTAGCCTTATTCAAAGGAATACGCACCAAATTTTTCTTAGCATCTTCGATAGCCTTCGCAATAGCACTGGCAACGTCTTTGGATTTCCCAAGACCTTGTCCAACCACGCCATTTTCGTCTCCAACTACTACAATAGCAGAAAATCCGAATGCGCGACCACCTTTAGTTACTTTCGTTACACGTTGAACCCCTACCAAACGGTCTTTTAGGTCAAGACCTCCGGGTTTTACTGTTTCTACGTTTTTATAATCTTGATACATATTTCTTTAGAATTTTAGTCCGCCTTCGCGTGCTCCTTCAGCCAATGATTTAACTCTTCCGTGGTAAAGGTATCCACCGCGATCAAACGATACAGCTTCTACGCCTTCTTTTTGTGCTTTTTCGGCAATCGCTTTTCCAACAGCTTTCGCTATTTCAGATTTGTTGGCTCCTTCGATTCCTTTATCTCTTGAAGATGCAGCAGTAATGGTTTTTCCATTTACATCGTCAATAAGTTGTGCATAGATCTCTTTGTTGCTTCGGAAAACCGCCAAACGTGGACGATCAGAAGTTCCTGAAACTGTTTTTCGGATCCTGTATTTAATTCGGGTCCTTCTATCTTGTTTTGATAATGCCATAACGTTATATCTTATGCAGATTTACCTGCTTTTCTTCTAATTTGTTCACCAACAAACTTAATTCCTTTTCCTTTATAAGGCTCAGGCTTACGGAAGCTACGGATTTTTGCCGCTACTTGTCCGACCAATTGTTTGTCGTGTGAGGTTAGTTTTACAATAGGATTTTTTCCTTTTTCGCTCACGGTCTCAACCTTCACTTCTGGCGCTAGATCTATCACGATGTTGTGAGAAAAACCTATAGCCAAATCAAGTTTTTGTCCTTGATTGCTTGCACGGTACCCTACTCCTACCAATTCTAATTGTTTGGTATATCCATTAGAAACACCTTCAATCATATTAGCGATAAGGGCACGGTAAAGACCATGCTTCGATTTGTGATCTTTTGCTTCGGAAGGACGTTCCAATACTACTTGGTTGTCTTCCACTTTTACGCTGATGTCATTTATTTCCTGACTCAACTCGCCTAATTTCCCTTTTACGGTAACAGTGTTGTCTTTTACGTCAACCGTTACACCGTCGGGAATTGTTACTGGGCTTTTACCTATTCTTGACATTTCCTTGTCTTATTTTTAGTAAACGTAACACAACACTTCTCCACCAACATTCTGGGCTTGCGCCTGCTTACCTGTCATTACTCCTGCTGAAGTAGAAACAATGGCAATTCCAAGTCCGTTAAGGATTCTTGGGATGTCTGATGAACTTGCGTATTTACGTAAACCTGGTTTACTGATTCGTTGAATTTTCTTGATCACTGGATCTTTTGTAACCTTATCGTACTTCAAGGCAATTTTAATGGTTCCTTGCGGACCATTATCATCCTCGAATTTGTAACTCAAGATAAATCCTTGATCAAACAAAATCTTTGTAATTTCCTTTTTCAGGTTTGAAGCTGGCACCTCTACTACTCGGTGTCCGGCTAACACTGAATTTCTAACACGGGTTAGATAATCTGCAATTGGATCTGTTGTCATTTATTTATGATTACGAATGTGGTTTTCCAACGGTTTGTTGAAACCTTCATCCTGTTATACTCTTCGTTTTACCAGCTGGCTTTTCGCACTCCAGGAATAAGACCGTTATTGGCCATTTCACGGAACATTACACGAGAAATTCCAAATTGTCTCATATATCCCTTTGGGCGACCTGTAAGCTTGCAACGGTTGTGCAAACGAACTGGAGACGAGTTTTTTGGCAATTTCTGTAGACCTTCCCAGTCGCCAGCCTCTTTAAGGGCTTTGCGCTTTTCGGCATACTTCTTCACCAATTTCTGTCTTTTCACCTCGCGGGCTTTCATTGATTCTTTAGCCATCTTTTAATTCTTTTTAAATGGTAATCCTAGTTCTGTAAGCAATGATTTTGCTTCTTTATCGGTTTCAGCTGAAGTTACGAAAGTGATATTCATCCCTTCGATTTTCTTCACCTTATCGATATCTACCTCTGGAAAGATGATTTGCTCAGTAATTCCTAGAGAGTAGTTTCCTCGTCCGTCGAAGCCAGTTGCCTTGATTCCCTGGAAGTCACGTACGTTTGGCAGGGCTGAAGTTATCAACCGATCCAAGAATTCATACATGCGCTCGCCACGAAGGGTTACTTTTGCCCCAATAGGCATTCCCTTACGCAACTTAAAGCTAGCAACGTCCTTTTTAGAGATCGTAGCTACCGCTCTTTGCCCAGTAATTCTGGTCAACTCGTCGACAGAGTACTCAATTAGTTTCTTATCGGCTACCGCTGCTCCGACGCCACGTGAAACGACGATACGTTCCAACTTAGGCACCTGCATTACATTTTGGTAACCAAACTCTTCGGTTAGGGCTTTCATCACCCTTTCCTTATATTCTTCCTTAAGTCTTGGTGTGTATCCCATAACTATATTACTTGATTCGATTTTTTAGCAAATCGTACTTTTTTTCCGTCTTCCATTCTGTATCCAACGCGTGTTGGCTCGCCGCTTTTTGGGTCGATCAACGCAAGGTTGGAAATATGGATCGGTGCTTCTTTTTCAGTAATTCCGCCTTGAGGATTTGCAGCACTTGGCTTCTCATGCTTCTTCACTGTGTTCACACCTTCTACAATCGCTTTGTTCTTGTCAGTAAGCACACGTAGTACTTTCCCTTCGAACCCTTTGTGCTCTCCGGCCATTACCACTACGTTGTCCCCTGATTTTATTTTAAGCTTTCCCATTATATCTCGTATTATAGCACTTCAGGTGCCAATGATACTATTTTCATGAATTGTTTATCACGAAGCTCACGTGCTACAGGACCGAACACACGGGTACCGCGCATTTCCCCTTGGGGGTTTAGCAATACACAGGCGTTATCGTCGAAACGAATATATGATCCGTCGGGTCTTCGAACCTCTTTCACGGTACGAACGACTACTGCCGTAGACACAGCTCCTTTTTTGATGCTTCCGTTTGGAGTTGCCTCCTTTACGGTCACTACAATCTTGTCGCCTATAGAAGCGTACCGTTTTTTAGTACCTCCCAACACTCGGATACACAATACTTCCTTGGCACCGGTGTTATCTGCTACTTTAAGTTTTGATTCTTGTTGTACCATGATTATTTAGCTCTTTCTAATATTTCTACTAGTCTCCAACACTTGGTTTTACTTAAAGGCCGTGTTTCCATGATCTTTACAGTATCACCTTCGTTGCAGTCGTTTTTCTCGTCGTGCGCTACGTACTTCTTTGTCTTAAGTACGAACTTACCGTACATTGGGTGTTTTACCTTTTTGGTTTCAGAAACAACAATAGATTTCTCCATTTTGTTACTGGTAACAACCCCTATACGCTCTTTTCTTAAATTTCTGTTTTCCATCTTTCAGCTTCGTACCGTTATTGATTCTCTCTTTTAGTTAATTCGGTTGCAATACGCGCGATTGATCGGCGCTGCGTCCGTAGTTGAATTGGATTTTCCAACGGTGAAATGGTGTGTGCCATTTTCAGGTCTGAATATGCCTTTTTCGATTCGGCAAGTTGCTCCTGTAGTTCCGCTGTGGATGCTTCTTTTATTTCTGACTGTTTCATGATTCGAAAATTTCAAAAATTATTCTTGATAGTCCCGGGACACTACAAACTTTGTTCGTACAGGCAATTTCTGAGCCGCAAGTCTCAAGGCTTCCTTGGCGGTTGCCATAGGCACACCTGAAACCTCAAACATAATTCGACCCGGTTTTACAACAGCTGCGTAATATTCGACAGCCCCCTTACCTTTACCCATACGTACTTCCAAAGGCTTTTTAGTAATCGGCTTATCTGGGAATATCATAATCCAGATAGAACCTTCCCTTTTCATATAACGGGTTGCAGCAATACGGGCAGCTTCAATTTGACGCGCTGTGATAAACTCGGCATCCATAGACTTGATTCCGAAGGTTCCATTTGCCAATCGATGTCCTCGATTTGCATTTCCCTTCATACGGCCTTTTTGCTGTTTCCGGTATTTTGTTCTTTTAGGTTGTAACATGATTCTGCTTTTAAAAAATTACTTTCTGCGACGCGATTTGTTTCCACCTCGCCCGGATCCTTTGTTACCTCCTTTTTTGGATAATCCTACCAAAGGAGAAAGATCTCGCTTACCGTACACTTCACCTTTCATAATCCATACTTTCACTCCTAATCTACCATAGGTAGTATGTGCTTCGATCAATGCATAATCGATATCGGCACGGAATGTTGAAAGTGGGATACGACCTTCCTTGTACGCCTCTGTACGTGCCATTTCAGCACCGTTAAGACGACCAGAAATCTGAATTTTGATACCTTCTGCGTTCATACGCATAGCAGCCGCAATAGCCATTTTGATTGCACGACGGTATGAGATTCTGTTTTCAATTTGTCGGGCAATACTAGAAGCCACTAAGTTAGCATCTAATTCAGGTCGCTTAATCTCGTGAATGTTGATCTGTACCTCTTTTCCGGTAATTTTTTTGAGCTCTTCTTTCAACTTGTCTACTTCCTGTCCGCCTTTTCCGATAATGATACCGGGGCGAGCGGTGGTAATAGTAACGGTTACAAGCTTTAGGATACGCTCAATGATGACCCTAGACACACTAGCTTTACTTAAACGAGCGTGAAGATACTTTCTAATCTTGTCGTCTTCGGCCAATTTATCGCCGTAGTCGTTGCCACCGTACCAGTTGGATTCCCATCCTCTAATGATACCTAGGCGGTTACCGATTGGATTTGTTTTCTGTCCCATTTATATTCTAGCTTTGTGTGTTATCGTTAGCGCCCAATACGAGTGTTACGTGATTGGAACGTTTTCTAATTCTATGCGCACGTCCTTGTGGTGCTGGGCGAAGACGCTTCAACATCTTCCCTCCATCCACACGGATTTCCTTAACAAATAAATCAGCATCCTCTAGCGTTGCATCTTCATTCTTAGCTTGCCAGTTTGCGATAGCGGACAGCAAAAGCTTTTCCAATCGACCAGCCGCTTCTTTTTTGCTGAACTTTAAAATGTTAAGCGCTTTATCTACTTTTTCGCCACGTACCAAGTCTGCGACCAAACGCATTTTTCTCGGTGATGTTGGGCAATTGTTCAATTTGGCGAAGTACTGTGTTTTCTTCGCTTCCTTGATACGCTCTGCTCTTTCTCTTTTACGAACTCCCATGGCTTATTATTTTTTTCCTTTGTTTTTATTTCCACCGTGACCACGGAATGATCTTGTTGGTGAAAACTCTCCTAACTTATGTCCTACCATATTCTCGGTCACATATACAGGAACAAATTGCTTTCCGTTGTGTACGGCAATTGTTTGCCCTACGAAGTCTGGAGTGATCATCGACGCACGAGACCAAGTCTTAATGACAGTCTTTTTGTTCGATTCCACGTTCTGTTGAACTTTTTGATCCAGCTTATAGTGAACGTATGGTCCTTTTTTTAATGATCTAGCCATAACTTATTTCTTTCTAGTCTTTCTTCGTTCAATGATATACTTGTTGCTAGCCTTCGTACGCTTACGAGTTTTATACCCCTTAGCAGGCAATCCTTTGCGTGAGCGTGGATGTCCTCCAGAAGCACGGCCTTCCCCACCACCCATTGGGTGATCTACTGGATTCATAACAACCGCACGGGTACGTGGTCTTCTACCCAACCAGCGTGATCTACCCGCCTTACCAGAAACCATCAATTGGTGGTCGCTGTTGGATACGGCACCGATGGTAGCCATACAAGTAGTTAAGATCATACGGGTTTCACCGGAAGGAAGCTTCACGGTAGCATACTTCCCTTCACGAGCCATAAGTTGTGCGAACGCACCAGCACTTCTTGCTAGCACGGCACCTTGGCCAGGACGAAGTTCTATACATGAAATAATGGTCCCTAAAGGAATGTTGGCAAGGGTCATAGCATTTCCAATCTCAGGAGCGGTTTGCTCGTCGGAAACGATATTTTGACCTACTTGTAGACCATTTTGTGCAATCACATACCGCTTTTCGCCATCTTGATAATTAACAAGTGCGATAAACGCGGTACGGTTAGGATCGTATTCTATAGTCGCGACAGTGGCAGGAATACCATGCTTGTCACGTTTAAAATCGATAATTCGATAGCGTCTTTTGTGACCACCACCTTTGTAGCGCATGGTCATCTTTCCTTGACTGTTTCTACCTCCTGACTTTTTTAACGGAGCGAGCAAGCTCTTCTCCGGCTTATCAGTCGTTATGGCGTCAAACCCATTCACGACTCTAAATCGCTGTCCAGGAGTGATAGGTTTTAGTTTTCTTACTGACATCTTTCGTCTAATTTAATTTAAGCGCTGCTTAAATATTACTGTAAAAATCTATTGTATCACCTTCCGTCACCTGTACAATTGCTTTTTTGTAAGCATTTGTTTTACCAGTTTGAACCCCAGATTTCGTATATCGAACCCGACGGTTTGGACGGACATTCATTGTGCGAACTTTTTCAACAGAAACACCGTAAGCATTTTCAACTGCTTTCTTGATCTCTATCTTGTTCGCCTTAGGATTAACCACAAATGTGTAGCGGTTATTCAACTCTGCATCTGCAGTGGCTTTTTCTGTAATAACAGGTTTTATTAAGATATTCATCTTGCTTCTATTTACTCAAGTTTTCTTCAATTGCTTCCAAAGAACCTTCAAACAATACAACATTGTTTGCATTCATAATTCGGTAAGTGTTTAATTCTGAGTTAGTTATAACTTCAGCACCCTTCAAATTACGCGAGGACAAATATACATTATTATTCGACTCTCCCAATACAAACAAGGTTTTTTTATTCTCAAGCTCAAGGCCTTTCAAAACGGAAATAAATTCTTTCGTTTTTGGAGCGTCGAATGAAAAGTCTTCGATTATGGTAATCGCCTTTTCATTTGCCTTCATACTTAAGGCAGAACGACGGGCCAAACGCTTCAAGTTTTTATTCAATTTGAAAGAATAGTCTTTCGGACGAGGACCGAATACACGACCTCCACCTTTAAAGATTGGCGACTTGATACTTCCCGCACGGGCTGTACCAGTACCTTTCTGTTTCTTTATCTTACGGGTAGAACCTACGATTTCTCCACGCTCTTTCGCCTTGTGCGTTCCCTGGCGCTTATTCGCCATGTGTTGCTTCACATCAAGGTACATAGCGTGATCGTTTGGTTCGATACCGAAAACATCCTTGGAAAGCTCTACTTTCCGACCGGTGTCTTTTCCTTTAATATCTACTACTGCTACCTTCATTATTTCTGAATTGTTACATAAGCGTTTTTGTGACCCGGCACACAGCCTTTCACAACAAGTAGGTTCTTCTCAGGCACTACTTTCAACACTCGTAGGTTTTGTACTTTCACTTTTTCATTTCCCATTTGGCCGCCCATACGCATTCCCTTGAATACTCTCGCAGGGTACGATGCAGCACCAATAGAACCTGGCGCACGTAAACGGTTATGTTGACCGTGGGTAGCTTGTCCCACACCACCAAAGCCATGTCGTTTTACAACCCCTTGGAAACCTTTACCCTTGCTTGTTCCGGAAACATCCACGAACTCACCTTCTTTAAAGTGTTCCACAGTGATCGTATCACCAAGTTTATACTCATTTGAGAAGTTCTTCTTGAATTCGACAACTTTACGCTTTGCAACGGTACCTGCTTTCTTGGCGTGGCCTTCGGCAGCTTTACTTGCAGTCTTTTTGTCATCGAAACCAAGCTGAAGAGCTTCATACCCGTCAACCTCATCGGTTCTGACTTGGGTAACAACACAGGGCCCAGCTTCGATAACGGTACACGGAATATTCTTTCCGTTCTCGTCGAATAGGCTGGTCATCCCTATCTTTTTTCCTATTAACCCAGACATATTAATTTTAGATTTAAGACTTGAGATTGAGATTTGAGACTTACCCAACTCATGATCCCTTGTCAATTATTACTACTATTTGAATTCAGAATGAAGAAATCGGTTTCGACATTCATCCTTCGTTAAAATTTTTATTTCAATGCAAACGGGGCCAAAATAAATTCGACCCCGAATATTACTTTGTTCTCCGTTTTTCCCCAACCGTCGCTGAGGACATTTTAGTTTGTTCTTTACCTAATCGTTAGGCAACGATTCCCGCCTTCGCGGGAATAGAAATTATAGTGTACTTACACTTTAATTTCTACCTCCACACCACTTGGAAGCTCTAATTTCATAAGAGCATCGATGGTTTTGGAAGAAGAGCTATAGATATCCAACAAACGCTTATAGCTGCTAAGTTGGAATTGCTCACGACTCTTCTTATTAACGTGTGGCGAACGCAACACGGTAAAGATTTTTTTATGTGTTGGCAATGGAATTGGACCGGTTACGGCAGCTCCAGTGCTCTTTACAGTCTTTACGATTTTTTCAGCAGATTTGTCCACTAAATTATGATCGTAAGATTTTAATTTGATTCTAATTTTTTGACTCATTGCTGAATAATTAAACGTTAGCGGTTCCTCTTGCCTCCGCAATCACTTCTTCTGAAATATTAGAAGGTGTTTCGGCATAGTGTGAAAATTCCATTGTAGAAGTTGCACGACCTGAAGACAAGGTTCTCAATGTAGTTACATATCCGAACATTTCAGAAAGTGGCACTTCTGCCTTGATTACTTTAGATCCTGAACGATCGCCCATGCTGTTTACCTGACCGCGACGACGGTTCAAGTCACCTACAATATCACCCATATTTTCTTCTGGAGTTAATACCTCTAGTTTCATAATAGGCTCCATAATTACGGCACCAGCAGCTTTCGCAACAGATTTAAATCCAAGTTTTGCAGCCAATTCGAATGATAACTGATCGGAATCCACAGGGTGGAACGAACCATCCTTTAAGGTTACCTTCATGCTATCCACTTCGAATCCGGCCAATGGACCATTTTTCATCGCTTCCTTAAATCCTTTTTCAACAGATGGAATAAATTCCTTAGGAACATTACCACCTTTAATCTCATTTACGAATTCAAGTCCGTCAGCTTTCTCATCTTCACATGGGCCAAGGGTAAATACAATATCTGCAAATTTACCACGACCACCCGTCTGCTTCTTATATGTCTCGCGGTGATCTGCTGACTTCGTTACAGCTTCCTTATACTCCACCTGAGGCTTTCCTTGGTTTACTTCAACCTTGAACTCACGCTTCAAACGATCCACGATAATATCCAAGTGAAGCTCACCCATACCAGAAATCACAGTTTGCCCAGAAGCTTCGTCGGTACGAACCTGGAAGGTTGGATCTTCTTCAGCCAACTTTGCAAGTGCCATACCTAATTTATCAACATCGGCTTTCGTCTTAGGCTCTACCGCGATACCAATTACTGGATCAGGGAATTCCATAGACTCAAGAACGATAGGTGCTTTTTCGTCAGATAGGGTATCTCCAGTTTTGATATCCTTAAATCCAACCGCTGCTCCAATATCTCCTGCTTCGATATAATCGATAGCATTTTGTTTGTTGGAGTGCATTTGGTAAATACGAGAAATACGCTCTTTCTTGGCTGAACGATTGTTCAACACGTATGAACCTGCATCCAACCGACCAGAATAGGCGCGGAAGAAAGCCAAACGACCTACAAATGGATCGGTAGCAATCTTAAAGGCCAAGGCCGAGAAAGGAGCAGTTACATCAGGCTTACGAACTTCCGTTTCACCTGTTTCTGGGTTTGTACCTTCAATCGCATCTTTATCAACAGGAGAAGGAAGGTAACGACAGACAGCATCCAATAGAAACTGCACCCCTTTATTTTTGAAGGCAGAACCACAGATCATTGGGATGATACTCATGTCCATTACGGCAGCACGAAGCGCAGCATGCACTTCATCTTCGGTAATAGAGTCTTCATCTTCCATGAATTTCTCTAAAAGGTTCTCATCGTAACTCGCTACTTCTTCAATAAGAAGTGCACGATACTTACGAGCCTCTTCTTTCATATCTTCAGGAATATCCACTACATCAAACGTAGACCCCATTGTTTCATCATGCCAAATAACGGCACGGTTCTTCACTAGGTCAATAATTCCTCTAAAGTCGGCCTCGTCACCAATCGGCAATACGATTGGCACGGCATTGGACTTCAACATATCTTTTACCTGCTGGCAAACATTCATGAAGTTAGACCCTTGACGATCCATCTTGTTTACAAAGCCCATACGCGGTACTTTGTAATTATCTGCTAAACGCCAGTTTGTTTCCGACTGTGGCTCAACACCGTCTACCGCACTGAACAAAAATACCAATCCGTCCAACACACGAAGCGAACGGTTCACCTCTACTGTAAAGTCAACGTGACCGGGAGTATCGATAATATTAAAGTGGTAATCTTTTGTTTCAGGAAGCTCCTTAGCGTTTTCCATCGGGAATTTCCAAGTACAAGTAGTAGCAGCAGAGGTAATAGTAATACCACGCTCCTGCTCTTGCTCCATCCAGTCCATAGTCGCTGCACCATCGTGTACCTCACCAATTTTGTGACTTACACCTGTGTAGTACAGGATACGTTCTGTAGTTGTGGTTTTACCGGCATCGATATGCGCGGCAATCCCTATATTTCGTGTAAATTTTAAATCTCTTTGTGCCATTTTTTTTAGAATCTGAAATGTGAGAATGCTTTGTTTGCTTCGGCCATACGATGAGTATCGGTACGTTTCTTAACCGCAGCGCCTTCTTCTTTGGCAGCCGCCAAAATTTCAGCAGCCAATTTTTGCGCCATTGACTTTTCATTTCGTTTGCGCGCAAACTGGATCAACCACTTCATAGCGGTTGAAATCTTTCTGTCCGGACGAATTTGCATTGGAATCTGGAACGTTGCCCCTCCAACGCGACGGCTACGAACTTCTACGTGAGGCATTACATTAGACAATGCGTCTTTCCAAAGTTCGAGACCTGTTTTCTCTTCGTCTGTTTTTTTCTCTTCCACGATATCGATCGCATCATAGAATACTTTAAAAGCCACCGACTTTTTACCGTCCCACATCATGTTATTGACAAAACGCGTTACCAACTGGTCGTTGAAACGCGGATCTGGTAAAAGCGGTCTTTTCTTGGCCTGTCTTTTTCTCATGTCTTCTCTTTAAAAGTTTGTTCTTACTTTTTGGGTTTCTTTGCACCGTACTTAGACCTGCGTTGCGTACGGCCTTCGACACCAGCGGTATCTAATGCACCACGCACGATATGGTATCGCACACCAGGCAAATCCTTAACCCTTCCACCTCTTACCAATACTATCGAGTGCTCTTGGAGGTTGTGTCCTTCACCGGGGATGTATGCGTTCACCTCTTTTCCGTTAGTTAACCGAACCCTTGCTACTTTACGCATCGCAGAGTTAGGTTTCTTAGGAGTAGTGGTATATACACGCGTACACACACCGCGACGTTGCGGGCACGAATCCAAAGCAGCCGATTTACTCTTCTTGGTAATCTTGGCTCTTCCTTTTCGTACTAATTGTGAAATAGTTGGCATATAAAATCCTCGTTAAATCTAATTTTAAATTTCAGTTCCCCACTAAAAGGGCGTGCAAAGGTAGGAAATATTCTCAATTAATCAAACGTTACCTAATTTATTTTCAGATACTTTTCGGAAAACAATTTTTGCCTTCTTTAAACCGTTCTTGAACTATTATTTTTACAGCAAATATCTAATAGCTTGAACGGGCATACACGAAACTTTCTATACCTTATTATATATGTACTGTTTTCCTCTACACTTTTGTGTCAGGATTTAGAACTGAAGCTTCAGGCTGAAAAGCCTATACCCGGAACATTATTAGACTCTATTAATCCGACTATCAATTTTGACGATTACAATTCACTACAGCAAGAGTCGGTTCGGATTCTTCAATCGTTTCAGCAACTTGGATACCTATCATCGAACCTGGACAGTCTTAACCGAACAAACGACTCTATTATTGTCGCAACTTACTTCCTAGGCAATCGCACTAAAAGCATCGTGATTGATTACTCATCAACAAATCTTCAAGAGAAAGAAATTGCGACCTACTTCAAAAATGTAACCGACTCTTCGTTTATAGTTCCCGTATCACAACTCGAATCAAAGCTTGCTGCATTAAATCAGGCGGTTACCGCAACAGGGACTCCATTTGCTAGGCTACGACTTACTAATTTAAGAATAGATAACAAGGGGAATGTAACCGCCGACCTCGAGCTTTCCGAGGGCCCCTCACGCACGTTAGACTCTATAGCTATAAAGGGGTATGAGAAATTCCCAAGATCTTTTTTGCGCTATCAGGCGGGCATTAGAAAAGGCAAACCTTTTAGCAGAAGACGACTAATTCGGCAAAACGAACACTTAGACAACCTACCTTTCGTTGCTACCACCAAGCCTCCCGAAGTATTGTTTCGAAAAGATAGCACCATCGCATACCTTTACTTGGAGAAGGAAAACAACAACACCTTCGATGGTATATTAGGGTTTGCAACCGATGCTGACACTCAAGAGTTTCAGCTAAATGGCTATCTGAACCTCGCCTTGAACAACAACTTGAATTATGGGGAATCCTTATTAATCAATTATAAGGCTGATGGTGGCGAGCAGCAAAACTTTAGGGCACGGATTTCACTACCCTATTTATTCAAGTCGCCTTTCGGAGTTACGGGTGAGCTCAAAATCTTTAAAAGAGACACTTCATTTGTCACCACCGAACAATTGGCCCGAATGGACATTAGAGCATCCCCAACATTATCATTTTTTGCCGGCTACAAGGGATACGAATCGAACAATCTACAGGAGGGAGTTATAGTAGGCAATACTGTAATAGATTTTACATCGAAATTTTTTACGGCTGGCGGAAACTATGAAGTGTTACAGCCAAGCCGACTGTTTCCTGTAAAAGCAACTATTGGAATAACTTCTGAAATCGGAGAAAGGGAGTTACGCGGCATTACGGAACCGCAAACGCGACTACACTTTAATGGCAGCTATATTTTCTCGCTTAATAAAACCAATTCAATTTATCTCAAAAACGAAACGGGGATATTATTCAGCGATACCTACATTACCAACGAACTGTTTAGGTTTGGGGGTATACAATCGCTAAGAGGGTTTGATGAAAACAGTATCGACGCTTCCGTATATTCAACTTTAATGACAGAGTATCGATTCACGGTAAGCGATCAGTTCTTCGTTCACAGCATTATCGATGCTGGATATTTTGAAAATAGTATTCTATCCATATCGGAAAATCTATATGGGTTTGGATTCGGAATTGGGTTTATTACAAAAACCGGACTTTTCAGACTGAATGTCGCAAATGGAATTTCGAATCAGCAAGATTTTGATATTTCAGGCACAAAAGTTCATTTAAGCCTCCAATCAAACTTCTAGCATTTAATTAACAGAGAACGCGAAAACGCTTAAACTAAGCTAAAATTAATGTTCAAAAAGTTGTGTAATTAACTTTTTATTGTGACTTTTGGCATTGGCTAATTCAAATAAATAATAAAAAATGAAAACAAAGTTTAGTGGAATCCTAACGCTATTACTAGCGTTAGTAGTGCAACTTTCGTTTGCACAAGTACAAACAATTACGGGTACCGTAACCGACGATGGCGGCTTGCCTCTTCCAGGAGCAAATGTCATTGTAAAAGGAACGGCTACAGGTACTCAAACTGATTTCGACGGAAACTACTCTATTAGCGCTCGTCAAGGCCAAACACTGGTCTACAGCTATGTAGGGTTTCAAACACAAGAAGTTGCTGTAGGAAATCAAACCTCAATCGATATTTCTTTACAGGTCGGGAACCAACTCGACGAAGTTGTAATTACAACTTACGGAGGTAACGTGACACAACGAGAGCTAACTACTAGCGTTGCGAAGCCAGATATTGAAACGGTTCAATCCGTTACATCATCGAACGTGGCTTCCGCACTACAGGGAACAACCTCTGGTACGCAAATTAGCACCCTTTCAGGTGCACCAGGTGGTGAGGTTTCAATTCGTATTCGTGGTGCCTCTACCATTAATGGTAACAGTAATCCATTATTCGTTATTGATGGTATCCCAATGTTTACCGGCGTAACTCGATCAAACAACTTTGGTGGTCAGCAAAACTCTGCACTATCAAACTTGAACCCGAATGAAATTGAGTCTATTCGTATTTTAAAAGATGCTGCGGCAACAGCCGTTTATGGGCAGAGAGGTTCGAATGGTGTTGTTGAGATTACTACCAAAAAAGGTAAGTCTGGAAAGCTTTCGATCAACATCAACAATTCTGTTGGTTTCCAGACCGCTCTTAACAAATATGAAAAAATGGATTATGGTCAATGGTTGAATTACCGTGACACATATGCAGAAAACTCAGGTGCACCATCTGGTAGCTTCTCTGCTAATGATGCTGACCGCCCTGATTTAGAGGGTGCATCTGATGCTGTACTTCAAGCTTTTTATGATTCTGTTTCAGATGTTGGAGATTCTTATATGGATGCGGTTTATGTAGATGAGGCTCCAATTATTGAAAATAACGTTTCTTTTAGCGGAGGTAGCGAAAAGACTAAGTTCTTCTTCACAGCTTCTCGTTTTGACCAAGAAGGTACTGTTTTAACACAGGACTTTGTTAGAAAAAATGCTCGTCTTAACATCACGCAAGAAATCACTGAAGATTTAACATTTGACGGTGGTATAGGAATCGCGGACGAATCTTCTCGAGCTATTGTGAACGACAACAACATTTTTGGTGTATTGTCTACAGCATTATTAGAGCGTCCAGGTTTAGACTTGCGTCAGGAAAATGGCGACTTCACTCCATATACTGAGTTTACAATCTCTAACCCACTTCAGAATGCTCTTTCAGATTTCGGTGAGGGTACTACCTTCCGGGTTATTGGTAATGCTGGTTTAAACTACTCCATTACTGATGATTTCTCAGCGGCTGTTAAGTTTGGTTTAGACCAAACCGAATATCGTGAGAGAATTTTTAACCCCGCTTCTACAGCGCAAGGTAACTTTGGAATTTCAAACGATGAAGGAACACCTGGTCTTTCACAGGAAACACATACTTCTGTTCGTATCTGGCTTGTACGTCCTTCATTATCTTATAATACTAATATTACAGATGGTATTGAATTAAGAGCGTATCTTGGATCTGAATACGAAAGAAGATGGACAAAGTTTGTTGGAGCCCTATCTGAAGGTTTCACAAGCCCTGGTTTAACTTACGTGTCTCAAGGTATATTCCCAATTACGACAAGTGCTTCATTTAGTGAAGAAATTCGAACTGCCTTAATTGGTACTTTAGGATTTACGCTTTGGGATAAATTGATTTTAGAGGGGTCTATTCGTCGTGATGATAACTCTAAATTTAGAGAAGATGACCGTACAGGTTATTTCCCTGGTGCTTCGGCAGCATACATTCTATCGAATGAAAGTTGGTTTGAAAACAACTTCTTGACCTATATGAAATTAAGAGGTTCTTGGGGTATTACAGGTAACGATTCACCATTCGCACGCTATACCGCTCCTGTAACCGCTACAGATCTTTATGGTGAAGCACAGACTACTTTCCTTACCATCGGTTCGCAAAGTGCTCGCTGGGAGGAGACAGAACAGATTGACGTAGGATTTGACTCTAAATTTTTCGACGGAGTGCTTGGACTTGGGTATTCTTATTACTTGAAGCGCACTAACGACCGCTCCTTAGTTGTAAATGATTTTACAGCACTAAACCAAGGAAACCGTTCCGTTGTTGCAAACATCGCTGAAATGGAAAATAAAGGTCACGAAATTGACTTAAATATTACGCCATTTAATACAGAGGATTTTTATTGGAGCAACACCTTCAACTTCAGTACTCTTGATAATGAGGTAACTTTCCTTCCAAAAGATGCAGAAGGAAATACTAGACCTATTGATGCAGGTTTTGTAAACCGAGTAGATGAGGGAGAACCATTAGGTTATTTCTATGTATTCGAAGCTGACGGTCTATATCAAGAAGGAGATGTTATTCCTCAAGACTTAGTTGACCAAGGAGTAGGTCCTGGTGATGTTCGCTATGTTGACCAAAACGGTGATGGACTCATTAATGATGAAGACCGTATTAACGGTGGAGATGCATGGGCAGATTTCACACTTAACTGGCAAGGAAATGTTCGTTACAAAAATTTCGATCTTAACTTCCTATGGGCATGGTCTGAAGGAAATGAAATTTTCAACAATAACTTACAGTTTGCTGGAATTTCTGGTAGCCCGAACTTTGGTAAATTATCAAATCAGTTAGACTGGTGGACTCCTACCAATACTGATACCGATATTCCACGACCTAACCAAGTTACGCAAGGATACAACAACCAAGAATCAACAAGATTTGTTGAAGATGGTTCGTATATTAAGCTAAGAAATATTACATTAGGATATACATTACCTGAGATTAAAGGTTTAGACAAAGTGCGTGTTTATGTATCTGCTGATAACCTAGTATTGATTACCGATTATTCTGGAGTTGATCCTGAGGTAAATACCTTTGGTAACACGAACATTTCTAGAGGTACTGACTTCTTAAGCCAAGGTGGTGCACGTGTACTTAAAGTTGGTATGAACTTATCATTCTAAAAAAATAAAACAATGAAAAACATAAAATTAATATTTTCAATATTCTTTGCGCTGGCACTATTTACCAGTTGTGAAGATCAATTAAATGTCACAAATCCAGCGGCGCTTAGCGCAGAGAACTTCATCTTTGATGGTGATTCTGCCGAGCAGGCGTTACTAGATGCTTACAATGACATGCAGAGCCGTTACGTAATGGCTTCAGAACCTAAAATGATTCAAGGTCTTTACTCAGATGAGTTAAAGCACCCTGGTTCATTCCCTCACTTGAACCAAGCGTTAATCAACAATTTCTTGACTGACAATTTTGGTTTAACAAATATCTTCTCAAACCATTATGATATCATAAACACTGCTACGGAAGCTATTCGAGGTACTGAAGCACTAGACGAATCACAAATCGACCCTGAAAGACAAGCTCAACTTCTTGCTGAAGCTCATGCCCTACGCGCATTTGCTTACTTTCAATTAGTTAAGACTTTTGGAGGTTTACCAATAACCGAGCGAACTGTTCCTTTTGATGGGCCAGAAGCTAATGATGAGCCGCGTCAATCTCAGGAAGCTGTTTATGACTACATCTTGAGTGAAATTGCTTTAGCTGAAGGAAACATTGATCCAAGTAATCCGATCTCTAGATTCACTAACGATGCCGTTCGTGTTTTGAAAGCTAGTGTGTTTCTATTTAGAGGTAATTACCCTGGCGTAGAAAACACTCTTCAACCACTTATTGGTGATTATAGCTTAGTAGAAAGCTATGGGGATTTATGGAATAATGACCTTGAGAATAGTGAAGCTATTTTTAGAGTTAATTATACATCCTCTGATGCTGGTGACTTACAGACATTCTTTACACCACAAGGTCGTAGAGAGGTAGCTCCTACAGAATCATTAGTTAATGCTTTTGAATCGGGTGATGAGCGATTGAATCAAATTGTCAATCCAAATGATCCAAACACCGTTTATGTAGGAAAATACATGAATAACCAGTTCAAACCATACGTTTATCGCTATGCTGATGTTTTGTTAATGTACGCTGAAGCTTTGGCGCGTCGCAACGCACCCAATGCCTCTGATTTCATTAATGAAGTTAGAAATCGTGCTGGCCTAGGAGACATTAACCTTACTTCAGGCAACGTAGTGCCAGCGATCTCTCAGGAACGACGAATTGAGTTTTTCGCTGAAGGCAAACGATGGGAAGATGTTAAGCGTCTAGGGCTTGCAGAACAAGTTATATCCAGCAAACAAGGTATAACCTTTAACTCAAGACAAGTTCTATGGCCAATACCACAGGATGAATTAGACAGAAATGGCGCTATGAGCCAAGCGGATCAAAATCCTGGCTACTAATTCCAAAAACAAATAATTATATTTGGAAAAGCTGTTGAGAAAACTCAACAGCTTTTTTTTTATTCTCTCTTCATATCAAAGCAAGCAAGCAAGTATAACAGTACTCATTTACAATTACCAAACTCGATTAAACATGCGACTCTTATAGGATGGGCGAAAAGGCTCCTCCTAACTGATATATAAAAATATGCCTTGACTAGTACAGCAACTTGACATTTTCTCCTTGACATAAATAAATCAGAAAACTTTCACGTACGACACCGATTAATCCTACAAGATGAAATATTAAGAAATTCTGTGGTTGTTTAACAGATTATTAGCATTTTTGTAATAAACATTAAAAGCATTTCGACAAATGAAAACAAAATTACGATTGATCCTTAGCGGTTTTTTCGTGTTGGCGAGTTCCCTGATATTTGCACAACAGAAAACCATTTCAGGTTCCGTTTCCGATAGCAACGGATTACCGCTTCCAGGAGTGAATATCTTGGTAAAAAACTCTACCGTCGGAACACAGTCCGATTTCGATGGAAATTATACAATTCAGGCGAACGCTGGAGAAACACTAGTTTTCAGCTACGTAGGATTTGGGACACAAGAGGTTCCGGTTACTGCTTCTACGAATACAGTTAATGTTACTTTGGAAGAAGATGCGGCGCAACTTGATGAAGTTATAGTAACCGCCCAAGGTATTCGGAAAGAGAAAAAAGCATTGGGATACGCAGTATCGACCGTTTCTTCAGAGCAATTAGAACAAAAAGGTGAAGGAGATATTGCCAGAGTTCTGCAAGGTAAGGCTACCGGTGTAAGAATTACGCAAACTAGCGGTCTTTCAGGTTCTGGAACTCAATTCTTGATCCGCGGACTTACGTCACCAGGAAACAACCAACCACTATTTATCGTAGATGGTGTGCCTTTCGATTCTGGAAACAACGGTGGAGGTAGCGGTACTACCTCTTCCTCTCGTTTTTTGGATTTGGACCCAAATAATATAGAAAGCGTAAACGTACTTAAAGGACTTAGCGCAACTACACTTTATGGATCGGATGGCCGAAACGGGGTGGTAATTATCACCACTAAAAGTGCGGCAAGCGGAGATTATAACAAGAAAACCGAAATCACTATTACGCAATCAACTTTTTTCAATGAAATAGCCTCTTTACCAGACTACACAAGAAAGCAAGGTCAAGGATATTATGGCGCTTATTTCGACTACCAAGGCAACTGGGGTGCTGCTTATGGTAATCCTGGACAGGGTAACGTTGATGAAAATGGAAACGTGCCTCACCCCTACGCTGGTTCCGCAAACGCCTTAGCAGCTTTTCCGGAATTTGCTACAGCGGATTATAAGTATCAGTTTTATGATCGCGATTCCTTCTTTCGAACGGGGGTCGTTAACAGCACTAGCATAAACGCCAATGGAGGTACTGAAAAAACCAAGTTCAGTATGAGTTATAGCAATTTATACGACCAAGGATTCTTGCCAGGCAACCGTTTGAAGCGAGATGCTTTTTCGATTGGAGGAAGTGCGAAGTTATCCAATAACTTTACAGTGTCCGGTGTTCTGAACACTACTTTTACGAACTATCAATCACCACGTATCTTTGATATCTTTTCTGCTTTCAACACTATTCCAACCAGTGTAAATTTTGTAGGATTACCGTTTCAGAGCCCAATTGACGGTTCCGAGATTTCATTTAGAGATGCTGTTGCGAACCCACTTTGGGTGGTAAATAACACAGGTTCAGAACAAGATGTAAATAGGACTTTTGGTAACTTCAATGCTACCTACAATTTTGGAGAGGGTATTAATCTAACATATCGATTAGGTTTAGACACATATACCGAACTTAATACGATCTATCAAAACAGAGGAAGTAACTCTACCAATGCAATACCTGAAGGTAGTTACTTTACTGATAACTTTAGATCAACAATATTTGACCATACAATTCTTCTCGACTTAGATAAAGATTTATCGGATGTACTGAATTTAAACGCACAAGTTGGAGCTAATTCAAAAAGTACAAGAATCGATTATAGCAGTACCTCGAGTACAGGTCAGGCAAACTTTGGTATTCTCGGGCATGAAGGTTTCGAAAATACGACAGCTAACTCTTCTGTTGTAGGGCAAACAGGTAGAGCTCGAAGGTTAAATAAGCCAGCCCTTTTCGCACAGGCTACTTTGGGCATAAATAATTTTCTGTATTTTACTGCAAACGGTAGACAGGAATGGACCTCGAATTTTGTAAATAATAGTATTTTCTATCCTGGAGCCAGCTTCTCCTTTGTACCTACTTCTTTAATTAGAGACCTAGGAGGTGACCTTGTTAACTATATTAAAATACGAGGCGGCTACGGTACCTCGGCAGGTTTCGATGATGGTTATCCTACCTTTGCAGGGCTTGTAGATAATGCACAATCGTTTATTCGACCCAATGGTGATGCTGTAGCAACTGTCAACCAGCCCAACCTGCTTGCGAATACGGATTTGGATCCATTCAACATTGAAGAATATGAAGTTGGAATAGAAACTCGATTCTTCAATAATCGATTCAGTTTCAACGGTAGTTATTTTTATCGTATAACCAATAATTTGATTTTTACTAGAGATATCGATCCTGCTTCTGGTGGTACTTTAATTCCCCAAAACATCAATGAGTTTGAAACCACTGGTTTTGAATTCGATTTTGAGATCATACCTGTAAAAACAGAGGATATTAGATGGTCTATCAACGGCTTTTTTACCACAAACGAAACCAAGGTTACTGAACTGGATGTAGACCGAGCATTATTCGCCAGCCCTTTCAGTAATAGCGATCTAGGTAACTACTTGGTAGAAGGCTTACCAGTAACGACTATCGTTGGTACGGCTGTATTACGGGATGATGCTGAAGAAGGCTCTTTATTCCTTACAGACGGAAACCTAGTGGTTGATAGTACTGGTGAAAACTATTTACAAGATCCAGACTTGAAAGTTATTGGAGATGCAAACCCAGACTTTATTTCATCTTTGGGAACTTCTTTCAGCTATAAGAACTTTACACTTTCCATGTTATGGCAATACCAGCACGGTGGCGATATTTACTCTACCACTACTTCAACATTACTACAGCGAGGTATCAGTACTGCTACTGATAACGTAGATCCAACGCAGGGGGTTATTTTAACAGGTGTTTTTGAAGATGGAACTCCAAACAACATTGTAAACGACTCTGGAGATGCATATTTGAACTTATATGGAAATGCTGATGAGTTTTCAATTTTTGACGCGACAACAATCCGACTTCAAGATGTATCCCTTACTTATAACTTCAGTGATAAAGCATTAGAAAAAACGCCATTCGGCAGTTTTTCAGTCTCACTTATAGGTCAAAATCTTTGGTTTGATGCTGTTAACATCCCAGATGGGGTCAATCTAGACACCAATACCTTAGGAACAAATGCGGCCGGTAACGGATCAGGATTTGAAACACAAATCGGTCCTTCCTCAAGAAGATACGGAGTTAGTCTAAAAACAACATTTTAATTAAACTATCATGAAAAAAATAAAATTCTTCATATTCAGTTCGGTAATGGTGCTCTTTTTTGCGTGCGATTCTACTGAACTTGATCTACTTGTCGATCCCGATTCGCTTTCGCCAGAAAACGCTGATATCGGTCAAGTGTTTAATGCCACTCAGTTAGGGCTTGCAGATTTTTTCGAAGTTGCGAGTACTCCTACGATGGATCTAACTAGAATGACGAACATGAGCTCTGGTAATGCTTATGCAAATGCATATTTGCCGGATGACTTTAATACTATTTGGGAAGTGGCATACGCAACTTTCCTTGCCGATGTAAGCGTTCTAAAACAGATATCGACTGACGATGAAAACCCGAATATGCTAGCAGTAGCCCAAACTATGGAAGCATATGTAATTATCACCTTAGCCGATTTATTCGGCGATATTCCTTATAGCCAAGCGCTACAACAAGGTGAAAACTTCAATCCAGAACGTGATTCTGATGAAAGCATCTATATAGCAGCAAGAGACCTATTGCTTTCTGCACGGGGCAATTATGATGAAGACGCCTTACCACTTATCAACGATTTGTATTACAATAATGACATTTCAAAGTGGGAACGCCTAACGAATTCATTGTTACTTAAAATTGCAGTAAACTCTAGATTGGCAAATCCAGCACAGTCTACTTCAGATGTCCAGGGACTGTTGAACCAGAATTTAATTGAAAACAGTTCTGACGACTTTGAGTTTGAGTGGTCTACAAATGTTTCATCTCCCGCATCAAGACACCCAAAATTTGCATCGGCGTATGATGCTCCGACACCGACTGGATTTCAATCCAATAACTATATGTGGTTGCTTCAAAACGATAAAGATGATATCGATGAGGATATCGTAGACCCTAGAATTCGTTACTATTTCTACAGAAAAACTCTAGAAACGCCAACGAGCACGAATCAAGTTGGTTGTCTTGGTAGCGATCCTTTCTCTCATTATGTGCTAGTGGGTGAAGCCTATCCGTTCTGTACCGCTGGAAATGGGTACGTAGGAAGGGACCACGGTAACAATGGTCCTATCTTGAGTGATGGAGCTGTTCGTACCATCTATGGATTGTACCCTGTTGGAGGAAAGTTTGACGATAACTCGGCATCGCAAATCTCCATGAATAGTGGAGCCGCTGGTGCTGGAATCTCTCCAATTATGACCTCTTCTTTTGTTGAATTCATGCGCGCAGAAGCCCAGCTTACATTGCTAAACAACCCTGCTGCCGCACGTAGCAATTTAGAGAATGGAATTCGTGAATCTATCGCAGATGTAACAGGCACTTTCGACAGTTCACTTATAGATTCCGATTTTGCTCCTACTGGTGCTGAAATCGATGCGTATGTTAATGCTGCATTACAGCTTTACGACAACGCAAGCGGTACAGATAATAAATTGAACGTTATTATTAAGGAATACTATTTCGCTCTATTCGGAAACGGAATTGAAACTTTCAACAATTATAGAAGAACAGGAAAGCCTGAAAACCTTCAGCCTTCCATTAATTCTAGTCCGGGAACATTTTTTAATTTACTTTGGTATCCAACAAACCATACGTCTTTTAATAACAATGCAGACCCAAGACCGAATCTTTCAGAAAAAGCATTCTGGGCAGAGAATACTTCTTTTAATTTAAACTTTTAAACCATGAAACTATATAAATTAAAACACTTATTTCTCTTACTAATTGGTTTAACGACCCTAATTAGTTGTCAAGATGACGAGGAAACCAATTTCGGCATTCAAATATTGCAATCAGATGAAGCCATTGCACCACTAGTTCTATTTTTCATTAATGTTAATGAATCAACAGAGTTTGTACAAGGCGATGAAAACGCATCATTCACAATGGAATATGTTTGTGATGACCCAAATATTGTAAGCCATTCTACATTTGTGAAGCAAGTGGGTACCTCGGACGATCCCGTATTATTATTCGAGACCACTACATTCCCTTCAGATGTTACGGTAAGGGTTGCGGAGATAGCGGATGCGTTGGGAACAACTGTTTCAGACTTCGAAGTAGGTACCCGATTTGAACTTTCAGGCACAAGCGTCGATAACCAAGGTTTTATTATCAATGAAGATAACATTGCAACCTTTGTAGATATTGAAGCAACAAATACTTATAATTTTCAAGGATTGCCAACCATCGAAATTGTAGCACCAAACTAAAATTTCCAGTAAACTTTGAAACTAAACCGCTGCTTCGCGTATTATGAAGCAGCGGTTTTCTATTTTTGTACTATGAAGAAAGAAAGCATTGTATTCGGAATCTATCCAGTATTAGAAGCCTTAAAGTCCGATACTACTATCGGCAAAGTATATATTCAAAAAGGCTTGAAAAGCGGTAAATTGGATGAAATCCGTTCTTCTATCGATTTCGAAACCACTTCCGTTAATGAAGTACCCGTCGAAAAGTTAGATCGACTCACCAAAGGAAATCACCAAGGCGTTGCTGCCATTATCTCCCCAATCACTTTTTCAACAATTGAAGAAGTAGTAGAGAAAAGCCTATCAAGCACAAAAGCCCCTTTGTTTTTACTCCTTGATCAAATAAGTGACGTCCGTAATTTCGGAGCTATTATCCGAACAGCAGAATGTACAGGCGTGGATGCCATAATCATTCAGAAAAAAGGTGGAGCTCCTGTTACCGGCGATACTGTAAAAGCTTCAGCCGGCGCCATTTTCAACGTACCTATCTGTAAAGTAGATCATATAAAGGATGCTATATTCTATTTACAGGGTTCCGGTATTTCTACTATAGCCGCTACAGAAAAAACAGCTACTTCTATTTATGAGCAAAAATTAGATGCTCCCATCGCAATTTTGATGGGAAGTGAAGGCAAGGGAATCGCCAAATCGGTACTGTCATTGGTAGATCATCAAGCTTCTCTCCCACTTTTAGGTGAAATAAAATCATTAAATGTGTCGGTAGCCTGTGGCGCCTTTTTATATGAAGTGGTACGGCAACGTGCGTAACGGCTATTCTTCTTCATTTTCTTTCTGAGGAATGAAACGATAGGTAATTTTAATTCGAGGAGACACCGCTTCTTCCTCCTGCTTTGGTTTTTCTATAAAGTTACCATGTTCATCAAACTGCTGAAGAAAAGGATCTTCCTCGGGATTGTAGTCGTCTCGCTGCCAATCATATTTTTTTTCAGGAATTTTTGGTCCTTTAAATACATAGGCGAACACCGTCCCAACCATAAAACCACTTAAGTGACCTTCCCACGAAATCTTATCATCTATGGGAAAAACATACCACAGCAAGCTTCCATATAAAAAGACAACTACAAATGACAGTGCGGTAAGCCTGTACTGCTTGGATCTAATTCCACTAAAGAACAAAAATGCTACCAGCATATAAATAACACCGCTTACTCCTATATGCCAAGCAGGACGACCTATCAACCATGTAATTATTCCGGTTAGCAAGTAACCTAAAATTAAAACCATCCATTTAGTTCTTCTATAGAAGTAAAACAGAGAGGCTGTAAGTACTAAAAGTGGAATAGAATTATTAAATAAATGCTCTAAGCTGCCATGAACGAAGGGGCCTGTAAAAATTCCTATTACCCCTTTAGTGCGCATCGGATAAATACCGAATTCCCTTAAATTAAAACCGAAGCGAATCTCCGCCCAATAAATAACCCACAGCACCGCTACCCATAACAGCGGAAACAAGAAGATACCGGGATAGAAGCGTAAGGGCGTCGTTTTTTCCATTAGTATTCCAAATTACAAATAATGCTCCCAAAATGACCAATATGTTACTTTGTCAGTTGCGCTATATCTAAAATCGTACTTTTGCAGTATGAACACACCATTGGCAGAGCGTATTCGACCTAAAACGTTGGAAGATTATATCAGTCAGCAGCATTTAGTAGGGCCCCAAGGGTCCCTTACCAAGCAGTTACAATCGGGAAACCTGCCCTCGCTAATTCTATGGGGCCCACCAGGAACTGGCAAAACGACCTTAGCAAATATTATTGCTAACCAATCAGATCGTCCATTCTATCAACTCAGTGCCGTTGACAGCGGTGTTGCAGCGGTTCGGGAAGTTATCAATAAAGCGAAGCAGAGCGATTCCTTATTCTCTACAAAGAACCCTATTCTATTTATAGATGAAATCCACCGCTTCAGCAAATCGCAACAAGATTCATTGCTCGGTGCGGTTGAAAAAGGATGGGTTACCCTTATAGGCGCTACTACCGAAAACCCAAGCTTTGAGGTTATTCCCGCACTTTTGTCTCGTTGTCAGGTATATACCTTAAAGCCTTTTACAAAAGAAGACCTGGAGGCCCTTTTACACCGTGCGATTGAAAAAGACACATCGCTTTCAAAAAAAGACATTTCACTTTCAGAAACGGAAGCCTTATTACGTATTTCAGGAGGTGATGCACGCAAACTTTTAAACACACTCGAATTGTTGGTGACTTCGGAAGAGAAAAATGAAGTGAATATCACGAACGACATGGTGCAACAGAAAGTACAGCGCAATACGGTCTTGTACGATAAAACGGGCGATCAACACTATGATATTATTTCTGCCTTTATTAAATCGATTCGGGGCAGCGACCCTAATGCAGCGGTTTATTGGCTAGCGCGAATGATTGAAGGCGGAGAAGACGTCAAATTCATTGCCAGACGCTTAGTTATTTTGGCATCGGAAGATATTGGGAATGCGAATCCCACAGCTTTAGTCATGGCAAACAACACCTTTCAGGCGGTAACCACTATTGGCTATCCCGAGGCTCGTATCATTTTAAGTCAGTGTACTATTTATTTAGCAACTTCTGCCAAAAGTAACGCCAGTTACGAGGCGATAAACAAGGCGCAACAAGCCGTACGGCAACAAGGCGATTTATCGGTGCCCTTATCCATTCGAAATGCCCCTACCAAATTGATGAAAGAACTTGGGTATGGAAAAGAATATCAATATGCCCATAACTTTGAGGGCAATTTTGTAGCCCATGAGTTCTTACCAGAAGAAATAAGTGGTACTACGTTTTATGAGCCTGGAAGGAATGCACGAGAATCTAAGCTACGTGATTATTTAAAAGTACTTTGGAAGGATAAGTATAACTACTAATTCTTTGTAATGGTATAGGTCTCGGGACCCTGATCCCTAAAAATGGTCATGTTATCTTTTTCATCAAAATAAACATCATAACTAGCACCATTCCTATCTTTCAATTGAAGCCCATTTTCCGTTTTCAACAAGGTCCCGACCTCTATAAAACCTAAACTATCCATATCAGATTTTTCATATAGTATGAAAATTTCACCTTTTTGACGCAATAGATAAGAGACATCGTTTCGGGTATATTCTGAAAATTTTGATGAAGGCATTGCTCCCTTATTTTCAGTCGTGGCGTCATTTTCTCTAGCTTCAGTAACTACTTCAGTAGTGCTTGAAAGCACTTTCTTTTCTTCTTCAAAAATATCCTTTTCATTCTTTGTAGACGAAGCGGAAGTAATTGGTTGTTGAACACTTAATGCTTCCATAGCCGATAATGCTTGCCTTAGAGCTTCTTGATATGTTTTGCGAAATTCCTTCAATTTGCTCTTTCCCTCTGGACTTTTATATATAATGTTTCCTTCACAATCCTTTAGCAATAGCTGCAAATTTGTCCGCAGAAATGCCTTGTTTTTTACAACATCTGCATACAAACCATCACAGCGTTTTACATCAGGTACCTTATTCGCCATATATGCATTGAAACCATATTTTTCTAAATAAAACCGGGTCATACTATTAAGCTGATATTTGTCTTTGCCTTCCAAAAAATCATATTGCTCTGGAACCACCACATAACTGTAATTGTTTATTACATCCTGTCCGAAAACCATCGTGCTAAACGACATTACTAAGACCGCAAAATAGTATTTAATCATCCTCACCAATTTTAATGTTTAATCCGAGTTGTAAAGATACACTTTTTGCTTTCGCCAAATTATTATACCATAATAGGTTGTCGGCAGCAAGATACATATTAAAGCTGCCTATATCGGCCACGACACCAAGCCCTATGTTTGAAAATGAATAGGGATCGATCGTATAGGTAGCTTTGGCCGACAAAAACTGCCATAATTTTCGGTAATAAAATGCGGTGGCAGCCAATTGTGGGCCCTTCGGACGAAATATGGTGTACAGCTGACCACCTATTGCCTGATTGGTGTCGATGGCTCCATTCAGATTTTTACAGTCGCAGGCTGCGCCACTTCCCACCGGTAGGCCAAACCTATATTCAACCGCAGCATTAACCTTCAACGGCCGTAAACGGGTATAGCCATCAGTAATCGTATCTAAACCTACTCTTTCTTCAATATCATCTTCAAGATTTGAATAATAAGGAATGGTTTCCTCTCCTTCACCCAACGGAGGAAATATTAGCTCTATTCCGCTTAGGTCATAAGAGCCATTTACTTGATACGTCTCTACATCCTTTCCATAAAACATCACACCAGCGTCTAAAATGCTTCCGCTAACCGTCCAATTACGGCCAATATCGTATGTAGCACCAATATCGAACCCAACCCCAATATTTCCACCGAATAAGCTCCGTCCTAATAGCTCACTCGTTACTGCATTAGCGCCATCCAAGTCCTGCAGCGAAGCAAAACCAGCTGTCTGCAAAGAAACATCGGCATCAAGTAAACGGTGACTATAGATGTTGTCGCCATCTTCAGACACCTCCGTAATAAATGTCCCTTGGTTATCGGTGCTTGAAAATTGAATCATACTAGAATACAATTTCCCGCGAACCCCTACCGTCAGATCATCGGTCAACGCCTTATTCGCCCCGAAATGGTATACGGTCATCAATTCACCTGAAACATTCAATTCACCCAAATTGAAAGGATATCCGATATAGTCTCGATTTCCTTCCCAAGCCAATATGGCAAGGTCTCTCGGAAAGTAACTTATAATATCCAACTCTTGATACACACCTCCTGAAAAATAGATTTTATTCCGCGAACGCCAACCAAAGTCTAGTAAGTGTAATTGTTCGGTAGCGGTAAAAAAGTCCTCCGCTTCCAAATCGAAAATAGCAGTACGAATTCGATCATTAATATCGCCTGCATTCTCCTGAAAAATATCATAGGTAGCGATACCCGAAGCACCTGCGTTGACATGAAGTTGCGATAATAAAGGGATACCGATATGAATCTTTTGCGAAACCTTGCCCCCAGGATTAATTAACAAGTGCTGTGGGACCTCATCCATTCCATAGAGCAGTTGTTTGTTCTGGGCAATAGAAGTTGCTACCCAAAGGGTAAAAAAACAAATCAGTAATGTTCGCATAAGTAGTTACAGTTCCAAATAGTAGGTTGTTTTTGACTGAAGATTTAGGGATCCCTCAAGAGAAGCATCGGCTGAGGGAATGGTTACCGACACCACAACCTTAGAAGCGCGCGTAAGGTCATCGATTGTTTCCCCTTCTACCGTTTCTTCGAAAATGGTTTGCTGAGGACTTTGGGGTGATCCGGCTATAACGGTAGTGGCGGTCTGATAGGTCGATTCGTTGTTGGTTCCCCGAAGAAAAGTGAAATCGACCTCGAACTCACGTGGTATGGAATTCATAAATTCAAAGTAGAAGTCTGCTCTTCGAATACTTTCTCTACTGAAACTGTCATCCAAAAAACGTAATTCGGTAGTATCGCGCAATGTAAGTGTTGGCAGTTCGGTTTCAGGATCGATGAAATCGTCGGCAGTAAGATCGAAATAGATCAGATCCAATTCTACCACAGGAGTTAATGTGATATCCTCTGCTTGATCGAAATCGGTATCTTTCACACAGGATGTACACATCAGTAAAACTGCAACGGCAGCAATGTGCGGAATGGCTAAAAACTTCATGGGGCTGGGGATTTACAAAAATAACGCAGGTATACAGGAGTTATTTCATTATAGATGATTTTTTATGTGAAGGAGTTCCGAAACCGTCAAAAACCCGTCGTAAGGTGGTTCCTTTCGGTAGTTATAAAAAAGTGTTTTCATCCCTATTTCATGGGCTCCCAAAATATCGGCTTCAAAGGTATCGCCTATCATAATGCTTTCGTCAGGAGCTGCTTTTGCCTTTTCTAAGGCCGCGTTGAAAATAATAGGATTGGGTTTCTTCACCCCTGCTTCTTCAGAAGTAGTCACTGTTGAAAAATACTTCTTGATACCACTGTTTTCCAATTTTTTGTGTTGCACCCCATGAAACCCATTGGTAATGATATGAAGCCGATACTTTGGGGCCAAATATTCCAAAATAGTTTCAGCATGGTCGAAAAGGTGATTATCGCCTGGCAATTCATCGATATAGGCCACGGCCATCGCATCGATAGTTTTTAATGGAAATCGCTCCTTCAACTCGGCAAAGGCATCGATTAACCGACCGCGCCTTAATTCTTGCTTGGTCACTCTTTCCTCACGAAAGCGCTTCCAATAATCGAAATTGATGGGTTCGTATACTTCTAGAAAGCGCTCCAGCGGTATATCAACCTCATATTTCCGAAACACCCTGTGAAATGCCAAGGCCGAATTTCGGTCGAAGTCCCATAGCGTATGATCTAGGTCGAAAAAGACATGTTGTATACTTTTCATAAATGTTGAAGGGTTTCCGTAAAGATTTTTTTCCATTGCGAAGGTTCCGAAGCGGCAAAATCGGTGTTGCTATACACCATCGAAAACAAGCCACCCACCTTGAACACCTCTCGGTACATATTCTCAACTTTCTGACGCACTTGGGCAGGTGTTTTACCGGCCATACTCTGAGTGGTCATGGCTAAAGGCTGAATTTCCAGCGGTGTCTTTATTTCATAATCCAGATCATAAAAAAGGAATGGTGTACAGGTTCCGGCACGAAATCCCGGATGTGTATTATAGACCATGGTGAAATCGCGTATGATTTCCAATTCGATCAATTCGCGATAGATATCGGGTAAATCGACAACATATTCGGCATTCATCGAAGCTTGTAACGGTCTATTGGTGATAGCTTCCATAAATTTTTTCTCACTCTTCAATTTTGAATACTGCTGCAAGGCTGCAAACGAAAACAAGGTACCTACCTGATAGTAATCACCCACGAATTTCAACTTCATTTGAAATTGTCTTCGCTTAGTGTTCAAACTATCTTCAAATTGCAGCGCATCGCCTAATAAAAAGAATACGGTGACCGATTTTCGATGTTGTTTTCCGATGTTCACCAACCAAGTGAACGTATCGTAAGGATCTTTACGAAGCCGAAGCAACACTTGTGTCCTTAAGTACAGGTTCGAAAACCGGAAGCGAACCAAATCGCTCAAGTATCCAATCATCGACCGAAAGATTCCCTTCTGCCCATAGGCGAAGGGCTTATCGGCCTTTATTACATGATGGGTTCGCGTATCGCGTGCTTTTATGGATAAGGATGGAAACTGACCATGCAGCACCTCCTTAAATTTCTGAGCCCAGATATCGATAACAGGTGTTTCCAAGAATTTTTCCTTGTATCCCAAGCTCTCGGTAGCGGGATACCTTCCCTTTTCATCTTTTACATGTGGCAAATATTCTTCATACCGACTTAGCAAATAGAAAGCTGCTGAAAAGATATCGTAAGGTAGGATACTCTTCTCTCCTACCTTAAAAAAGCCAATAGTGTTTTCCCAAGGTGAAACAATGATTTCGATACTTTCAACGCCACTTTGTTCCAAAAGCCCAGCGCTCTGTACAAACATCTCGTTTCCCATCGGCTGTTTCCCATAGGACATTTTTGGTCCGTTATGCGCAATCAATTCCTCGATAACAGAAGTGAACCCGACTTCAACTCCTAAAATACGTGTCACTACATGCTTGAACACATAAGTGATTCTCGGAGTGGCTTTTTGGCAGTAAACTAATAGCATAAATTACAATATCGCATCGTCGGCAAAACTGAAATACCCGGCTTCCGTAACAATGACGTGATCCAGCACTTTAATATCCAGACTTTCCCCTGCTGTTTTAAGCTTTTTGGTTAGCTGAATATCGGCCTGACTCGGTTTTAAGGTACCGCTTGGATGATTATGTGCCAAAATAATACTTACTGCGCCCAATTCCAACGCTTTTTTGAACGCAAGTCGAACATCGACCATAGTACCGGTAATACCACCCTTACTCAATTGCTCCATTTGAAGGATTTTATTGGAATTATTTAGATACAAAATCCAAAACTCTTCATGTGGCAAGGCACCTAAAATGGGCTGCAAGATTTCATAAACCGATTGACTGGAGTTGACTTTCTTTCGTTCGAGCGCTTCACCCATACGGTGACGGCGTCCTAATTCGAGGGCGGCGACGATTGAAATAGCCTTTGCCTCGCCGATTCCCTTAAACTTCATGAGCTCCGCAATACTTCTCCTTCCCAGTTCCAACAAATTGTTCTCGGCACTAGCCAAAATCTGTTGACTTAGAGAGACGGCACTTTCTTCACGATTCCCCGATCCGATCAATATGGCGATCAGTTCGGCATCGCTGAGGGCAGCCTTACCTTTTGCCTGCATTTTTTCACGCGGCCGGTCGTCTTCGTTCCAACATTTTATGGAAAAGGATGTAGCGGTTTCTTTCAAACTGAACTATTATCACTTTAAAGATAATAATGTATCTTTAATAGTGAAACAACCAAACGTGCTAAAACACTTGCTATGAAGTCTTTATTTGACCCTGAAGCATATACTGAGACAAAGCAACGACTCGAACAAATTGATGCTGGTCAATCGCCCGAATGGGGCCGTATGAAGCCGGCTCAGATGATGCACCACTGTCAAAAAGCTTTGGAAACACCACTGGGAAAAAGCGACCTAAAACGACCCAATATGTTTATGCGAATAATCTTCCGAAGTTTCAAGAATTCAATGTACAATGATAAACCTTGGAAGCAAAATTTACCTACCGCACCCGGTTTTAAGGTAGAAGATGAACGCGATTTTGAAACAGAAAAGAAACGGTTGGTCTCCTTACTTGATGAGTTTCATGAAAAAGGAAAAGAGTATGATTGGCCTCGTCATCCCGTTTTCGGTTCGTTTACCACGCAACAATGGGGACAGATGCAGTTTAAGCATTTAGACCACCATCTTCGGCAGTTTGGGGTATAGCTGAAAACTATCTAGCAACGGTTTCAACCAACTCAGCTTCGAAAAGTTCGCTGAAATGCTTCAACAATTTTTCTTTAACTACCTCCATTGAAATTTCTGGTTTTCCTGCTTCAACATTCAGGGAAGTAACCGATTTCCCTTTAATGCCACAGGGAATCATATGGTCGAAGTATCCCAAATCGGAATTCACATTCAAGGCAAAGCCATGCATAGTTACCCACCGACTGGCACGGACTCCCATGGCACAAATTTTTCTCGCAAAGGGAGTGCCCACATCCAACCAAACACCGGTTTCACCTTGGGAACGCTCGCCATTTATACCATATTCCGCTAAGGTTCGGATAATGGTTTCCTCTAATAATCGAAGATATTTGTGGATATCGGTGAAGAAGTTTTCCAAATCCAGGATAGGATAACCGACAATCTGACCCGGTCCGTGATAGGTAATATCGCCGCCACGATTAATGTTGTAGAAGTCGGCTTCAATAGCCGCTAGTTTTTCTTCAGAAATTAACAAATTCGACTTATCGCCGCTCTTTCCTAAGGTATACACATGCGGGTGTTCCACAAAAAGAAAATGGTTGGGGGTTGGAAGATCGGCATTCTCCCTCCTGTTTGAAACCTTCACATTCAATATCTCCTGAAACAACTCTTCTTGATAGTCCCAAGTTTCCTTGTAATCCTTTCGTCCTAAATCTTCTAGTTGAATTCGTTTATTCATCATTTATTCTCCAACACCACTTCAAGGTCTAATACATCCGGATTTTTAAAATATTCCAAGAATCCTCTATCTACTTTTAAGGTTTTTCCATCAAGTGAAAAACTGGCATCGTCCATATTAACCGATTTAATTTTCCGGGGAAAAGTGTATTCCAGTCGATATCGCATACCCCCCATAAACGCTTCGGCACCGTCGAGACTATCCAACTGCTTCTGATAGGCTTCCTCATTTTTCACGTAACCATCCCTTTTGAAAATACCCTTTTTGAAACTGAATCGCACCCCAAGCACATCGCTTTCAGGATCGGCTTCAACTTCGGCATTTGTGTTTGGTGATTTCGGCATAAAGTTGGTTCCCTTACCGAGTCCGTCCATGATATTATTGGCTTCGGAAACATCTTTAAAATCACGCATTATCGTGATGAACATTTCCTCCTCTTCAGAATTCATTTTCATCCGCATTTTATACGGCTCCAACTTTTTCAAGCGTGCCTGTTCTTCCTTTGATAGCTTTGAGATACTGTCCTTTTTCTCTTCAAGCATATCCTTCATAACAATGAGAGTATCCATTTTAGTGGTTGTGGTATCCATTTCAGACGTAAACGCCATCATTTCCCTCATATCCATAGTAAGATGCATGGTTCCAGAACCGTCTTCTTTCAGGACCATGGTTTCGGTGAATTGACAACCGATAAATAAAAGTGATAAAAATCCGAGTAACAATAACTTTCGTACCATCGATTTAGTTTTTGGGATTATTTAAAATTATTAATGCGGCAATAACGCCTGGGATCCATCCTAAGATAGTCAAAATTAACACGATAAGAATGGAACCACATCCTTTATCGATTACTGCCAAGGGCGGAAATAGTATAGACAATAAAACTCTCCAAATGCTCATAGGAAGCAAAATTACGAATTAAATAGATGGCAACCTTCACCTAATTTCCAAGGGTTGTTGGTATTGGTTTGGAACTTGTTTGTTGGTATCTTTGCGGTTTCCAATAACTGGGCAAAACAAAATTTTATGCAATTATCTGAACAAGAACAGGTACGACGTCAAAAGCGCGAACAACTTATGAAAGCAGGTATCAATCCGTATCCTGCCGATTTATTTGAAGTAACCCATCATGCCAAAACCCTGAAACAGGATTTTGAGGAGGGCAAAAAGGTTACCGTCGCCGGTCGTTTAATGTCGCGCCGTATCCAGGGAAAGGCTTCTTTTGCGGAGCTTCAGGATAGTACCGGTCGTATTCAGGTATATTTTAATCGCGATGAGATTTGCCCAGGCGACGATAAGGCTAAATACAACGATGTATATAAGAAATTGCTCGATATAGGTGATTTCATCGGAATTGAAGGCGAATTGTTCACCACCAATGTTGGGGAGAAAACTGTTATGGTGAAAGACTTTACAGTGCTATCTAAGACCTTGCGTCCGTTACCGCTCCCTAAGACCGACAGTGAAGGAAACACCTATGATGAATTCAACGATCCAGAACTGCGGTACCGTCAGCGGTACGCCGATTTAGCCGTAAATCCAAAAGTGAAGGAAATTTTCATAAAGCGTACGAAGCTATTCAATGCTATGCGAAATTTCTTCAATGAAAAGGGCTATTTTGAAGTGGAGACACCGGTGTTGCAGCCTATTCCTGGTGGTGCTGCGGCTCGTCCATTTGTTACACATCACAATTCCTTGGATATTCCTCTGTATATGCGAATTGCAAACGAACTGTATTTGAAGCGTTTGATCGTGGGTGGATTTGAAGGGGTCTATGAATTCTCCAAAAACTTCCGAAACGAAGGAATGGACCGTACCCACAATCCAGAGTTTACGGCCATGGAAATTTATGTTGCTTACAAGGACTATAATTGGATGATGGATTTCTGTGAACAATTGTTGGAGTACTGTGCCATACAGGTGAACGGAACTACTAAGGCGACCTTTGGCAAACACGAGGTGGATTTTAAGGCTCCGTACCCACGGGTAACGATGGCCGATGCTATAAAGGAACATACAGGATTCGATATTACTGGCAAATCGGAAGATGAACTTCGTAAAGCCGCTGAAGACTTAGGTATCGAAGTAGACGATACCATGGGGAAAGGAAAATTGATCGATGAAATTTTCGGTGAAAAATGCGAACCGCATTATATACAACCTACCTTTATTACCGACTATCCAAAGGAAATGAGCCCGTTGTGCAAGTCGCATCGGGAAAACCCGGAACTCACCGAGCGTTTTGAATTGATGGTCTGCGGAAAGGAAATCGCCAATGCTTATAGCGAACTGAACGATCCTATTGACCAACGCGAGCGATTTGAAGCGCAGTTGAAGTTGGCCGATCGCGGTGATGATGAGGCAACCCAGTTTATCGATTTCGACTTTTTGCGAGCGTTGGAATATGGAATGCCACCGACCGCCGGAATGGGTATCGGAATGGATCGTCTGATCATGTTCTTAACGAATAATCAGTCGATTCAGGAAGTATTGTTCTTCCCCCAGATGAAACCGGAGAAAAAGATCACGGTTGAATTAAAGGATGAGGAAAAGCACGTTTTTGAACTGTTGAAAAAAGCGGATCGCATCGACCTTAACGAGCTGAAGGACAAATCGGGCCTCAGCAATAAGAAATGGGACAAGAGCATCAAGGCATTGACAAAACACAAACTTGCGAAGGTTGAAAAAACCGATGAGGGCTTGTTTGTACAGATGGTACAGTAATAGAAAAGGGCGGTGCAAAACACCGCCCTCCACTATCAAAAGTCTTGCTGTTCTAAAAATTTCAAATCACGTGTATTTTTCTGTACGGCAACTGCAGAGAAAAGGGCAAGTGTAAAGGACATCCCATAAAAACCTTTTTCACTCAGTTCCATATCGGCATTCCAAAGCCCTATTACTAATAATAGAATTGATGCAATAGTAGTAAACCAACTGATACCATAATAAACTTCTGTAACAGGAATCCCTTCTCTTTTATCACGCACACTTTTCTGGACCGAAACGACCGAGAACAGGCCGAACAATAAGATCGTAAAATAATAGCCTTTTTCATTAAGCCACAAATCGGCATTCCATAGTCCAACACAATATGCTACCATACCGATAAATAGCGCTGTCCATGAAGCCGAAATAAACGCTGTGGTTGGTTTACAGGCTAGTTCCTTTTCCTTCTTTTTAAGCGATTTGTCGGACGTATTGTCTTTACGATCGCCGCTTATTTTTTGATTTTCCATAATTCTCGCTTTTTAAGTGAATATGAAACAAAGATGAAGCGACGAAAGAATATTTCAAAGTCAGAATCACACCATATCTTATGATTCATTTTAATAATTTCCTGTAATTATAACAGCATTCATAGTATATTTATATTCTTATATCTTACGATTCAATGAAGAATATATTGACTATTTACGAGACTTTTTCAGAAACAGACAGCAAAGCTTTTGTTAGGTATCTTAGGAATCGGAACCAGCGTGGGGATACCAAAAACATTCAGCTTTTCACATTAATAGAAAAAGGAAAGCATAACAAAGCAGCAGAGCAAATCTATGGCGCGGCAAATCGAAATACGTTCTATGGTCTTTGTAGTCGTCTCGAAAAAAACATGATTGAATATCTTGCGAATAAAAGTTTTGAGACCGAAGCTTCAGAAGAGCAGGAATTGCTTAAAGTCCTTTTGGCCAGCCGCGTTTTATTAGAACACAAAAAAGCGGCAGTAGCCTTCAAACTTTTAAAACAATCGGAAAAACGAGCACTGAATTTTGAGCGCTATTCAATATTGAACGAAATCTATGAAACGTTCATTCAATTCTCGCATCTTCAATCGGATTCTCCAGTATCAGAATTCATTCAGTTATCTAACGAAAACATGCGGCGCTACCGGCAGCAATTAAAAATCAATAACGCTCACGCATTATTGAAGGAATCGATAAGAAAACCTTCAAATGTCTCTTCAATATCTATTGTTTCAAAAGAGTTTGACAAACTCGGAATTACGCTGGACGCGAGCTTAACATACAAATCGCTTTATCAAATTTTGAATATTTCAACCATGGTTGCACAAGCAAAAAGCGACTATTATTCTATTTCACCTTTAATACAAGACATCTACGAAATAGCGTTACGAAAAGAGTCGCAAGCAGTAAAGCATACCTATTATCACTTAAAAATTTTATATGAAATGGCTATTTTCCATTTTAGAAATAAGGACTTTTCAATGTCTAAGGTTTTTATTAAAAAAATGGAGGACAAACTCCAAGCAAATGAGGGTTTCACCAATCAATTTCAAAACGGTTTGCTACTCATGAAAATCATGAACCATAACTATACCGGAGCACCCCTAAAAGCGCTCTCGTTATTTGAAAGAAGCAACAGCGATGACTGGGACCTCCAGTTAGCGGGGTGTATGTGCCTTTTCCAACAGCACAAATTTTCCGAAGCATATAGCATTCTTAAAACCTTCTCGCATACGGATTCATTTTATGAAAAGAGAAAAGGATTGCTATGGACACTTAAAAAAGCCATAATGGAAATCCTATTGTTGATAGAACTAAATTTATATGATTTGGTAGTATCGAGACTGCAAGCTTTTCGAAGAAAACATAGGGAAACGTTGCAATCGATGCAGGAAGAACGCGTTCTTCACTTTCTAGAATTGGCCTTTACCTATTACGAAACCCCTAAACAAATCAAAACACCTGCATTCAAGGAGAAGCTAGAGCATACTTTTCAATGGCTTTCTCATGAGGAAGAAGACATTTTTGTAATGAGTTTTTATGCTTGGTTGAAATCAAAAATGCTAGATTGCACTATATATGAAGCAACACTAGCCTTAGTTGAAAATAAAACCATTGCCCAATAGTACTCCTCCGTTTTGGCATTAGGGGGTTATCCGTTTCCCGATAACGACCATGAACAATGGCTCTGTAACTAAATTTAACTTTATTCTTCCCCTACCTTTTGAAGAAAATCGATATCGTTTTCAACTGTTAAGAGCAACAAACTAGTGGCGGTACAGAAAACGGGGCTCGTGATACAATGATGACCGTTCCAGCTACCGTCTTGGTTTTGGATTTTTAGGATACGTCCGCTCATATTATCGTACCACTTCCGCCAATCGTTATCTTGGTTGACTACCATCGATTCGCCCGTTTGAAGGAAACTGAGGAATTCTTCACCCCCATTATTCCCAAAACCGTTCAACACCTCATCCTGTTGTGCGGTTTCCTTTGCGGCGTTGTATACGTTATAGGAAGTAGCATATTGAATGGCTTCACTTTCCGAGTAGCCAGCCTTTTGAAGGTTTTTCGCAGTTACTTCTCCATCGGTAAGCGCACCTTCCTTCTTTGCTTTTTCTATCGCTTCCTTCGCCTTTCGAGCATCTTTTGCGGTACCACGAACACTTCCGCTTACACTATACAACATTACTCCAGCACCATCTTCCGTCTTTACATTATTGGTATCCGCATTATAATTGCTTCGCTGATACTCCTTTGCGCGTTCCAAAACTTCTTCGTCTACTTCCGCACCTACAGACTGAGCGCTTTCCAAAGCACTGTTGGCAAGCCCACTTTGCAGCACCCCAGCCCAACCTGCACCGCGTTGTTTTCCGCTGGCATCGGTGCCCTGTTCGATTTTCTTCACACAGATATCCAAACATTTTTGTACACGCTTTTTATCAATCCCTTTCATCTTTCGATCTAATAGGCTTGAAAGATATTGAGCCGTCAAAACAGCATCTATGTTCTGACCTAACTTTGTTTGAATTTGAGTGCCCCGGACATTGGTAATGTATTGATCGTTGGGAGTCACATTTTCTACGGTTCGCAATAAGTATTCCGTAGCTTTTTTCAACTGATTGGAATGGGTTCCAGAAGAAATAGTGGCACCACTCCTTAAATATGCCATCGCTACCATAGCAGTAGTGGCGGGATCTGCTTTCACGGCATGCGGGTCGCGAATATCCTGTCGGGAGTGGGATCCGGCACCGTAACCACCATTTGGCAACTGTGCTTCCTCCAACCAAGACAGACCATCGCGAACAGCTAATTCGATGTTCTCGTCCGTTTTATAGACATAGAAGTTTTCAGAAGATTGTTCTCCCATAGCGGTCATAAAAACACACCCATCGGTGGTAGTAAGGGTTCTAGCTGTTTCAGGATACTCTTCATCCTGAATCATTGAAAAGATTACCATTCCTGCAAACAGGACTGGAAATAGCAAAAAAATTGTTTTCGTTTTCATACGTTACTGATTTTAAAATTCTTAGACCGAAACTAGTCAGCAGTAGGTAAACCTAAAACAGATAATGAGTGAAGGCACCGTTTCGATGAGAGAACTGTGCGCAACCGCTTTCATTTTTAACAGCTTGATTTCTATGGAATTTGTATTTTTAGCGAAATTTCTAGATAGCTATGAAGAAGATTTTTGCCATAATAATACCCTTATGCCTGATTGTATGTATGGGTTGTAGTAGTGATGATAGCCCCGCTGCTGATACAGAAAGCCCGTCGGCACCTGCTAATCTTACGGCCAGTAATATAACGGATACCTCTGCAGATTTATCCTGGAATGCTTCTAGCGATAATTCTTCCGATATAGTATATACCTTATACCAAGACGAAACGGTTCTTGCCGATAATGTAAGCGAAACAACCTTTCAAGTTACGGGCTTAACCGAAGCGAATAGCTATGAGTTTTATGTAACGGCCAAAGATGATAATGGAAATGTTTCAAACGCTAGCAATACCGTATCGGTGGTAACCCCATTAGTATTTAAGGCACAATTATCGCAGATGGGAGTATTCAGTGGAAGCTTGGTCGATTTAACACCTGCGGAAAATGTACAGTTATACGAACTGAACAGCACACTATTTACAGATTATGCGAAAAAGCAACGTTTGGTTCGCTTACCTGAAGGTCAGAAAATGCGTTACAACGGTAATGATCTCCAACCTATTTTCCCAGATAACACATTGGTTTCAAAAACTTTTTACTATTTGAATGATGAGACCGATCCAAATTCAGGAAAACGAATTATTGAAACGCGCATCTTTCTTAAGGTTAACGGTACTTGGCAAGCTGGAAATTATCTCTGGAATGAAGGCATGACAGAGGCAACGTATACTGAAAATGGTAGCAATGTTCCAATTTCATACATCGATGGCGATGGGGATACCCAAAACATATCGTACAAAGTTCCTTCGCAACAGGATTGCTTTACATGTCATAATAATAACGGCACAACAAGACCCATCGGAATGAAACTCCGCAGTATGAACTTTGTACCTTCTTATACAAACCAGAACCAGATAGATTTTCTTCTTGGTAATGGATTTTTGGAAGGTGTTACGAGTAGCGAGGTCTCTACGTTACCCGATTGGACCGATACCAATAACGATATCTTCGCTCGCGGAAGAGCGTACATTGATATTAACTGTGCACATTGTCACCAACCTGGTGGGGCCGTCAACAATTTTAATTTAGACTTTAGGTTTGAGACACCGTTTGAAGATACCGCCATATATGCGAATAGGGGTGAAATTGAAGCCCGGATTCAAAGTACTGTCCCTACATATATGATGCCTCAATTAGGCCGTACGGTCGTTCACGAGGAGGCTGTGACGATGTTATTAGAATACCTTCAGGCTATAGAAGATTAGGCTATATTCGTTTTTGGCGTAATTTTTGGATTATTGCACCTAAATTGGTTACTTTAGTAACCGCAAATAAACTGAAACACATGAAAAATCTATTGAAAATACTCGTTGTAGCCCTTATCACGGTGGCGGGTGTACAAACTACCACTGCTCAGAGCCTATCGCAAGATCAGGATCGTCCTGAGGTAATTGCAAAGAATCAGGTTGCTGAAATGTCGGAAACCCTTAACCTAACAGGTGAACAGCAACGTTATTTGTTCCGTTACCATACTTCTTATATTTCTAATATGAAGAAGTATATCGAGCCTAAGAACCAGAACAGTGATGCTACTATAGCCGATAAGGAAAAACTTCAGAACGAATTGAAAAAATATGTTCAAAAAGTGCTAGATGAAAATCAGTACAAAAAATGGTTAGAAATGCAAGATTTCAACTAGAGAACAATCTCAAATAAAAGAAAAAGCCCTTTCGAACGAAAGGGCTTTTTTATTATAAGGTTTTCGCTACGCGCTCACAGGCGGCAATGGTTTCGTCTAAATCGTCATACGATAAGGCATCGGTTAAAAACCAAGTTTCAAAAGCACTTGGCGCCAAATAAATACCTTCATTCAACATCCCGTGAAAAAACTTTTTAAAGGTTTCGTTATTCCCTAAAGCGGCCGATTCGAAATCGGTAACGGGAGTTTCCGAAAAATGAACGGATATCATAGACCCTACCCTATTAATGGTATGCGTTACCTTAGCTGCTTTCAACTTCTCTTCCATTCCTTCATGTAGATATGCTGTCTTTTTCTTTAATGAGGCGTACACCTCATCATTTTCCAATTCTTTCAGCATGGCCAGACCAGCAGCCATTGCCAAAGGATTTCCACTCAAGGTTCCGGCTTGATAGACGGGTCCTTCGGGTGCCAAATGATCCATAATTTCATTTCGAGCCGCGAAGGCACCTACGGGTAACCCTCCCCCTATTACTTTTCCAAAAGTTACGATATCGGCATTCACACCATATAGTTCTTGAGCACCGCCTTTTGCCAATCGAAACCCCGTCATTACTTCATCGAAAACCAACAAGGCCTTATGGTTGTCGCAGAGTTCCCGAAGTTGCTCTAAAAATCCTGCTGATGGGGGAATACACCCCATATTTCCTGCTACGGGTTCAAGGATAATACAGGCAATTTCATCTTCATTTTCATCAAATAGATTCTGTACACTATCGATATCGTTATACGTAGCCAGAAGCGTGTCTTTTGCTGTCCCTTTTGTAACTCCTGGACTATTCGGCGTACCGAAGGTAACAGCCCCGCTTCCCGCTTGAATTAAGAATGAGTCGCTATGCCCGTGATAGCAACCTGCGAATTTGATGATCTTATCCTTCTGGGTGTAGCCTCTCGCCAATCGAACAGCGCTCATACATGCCTCGGTCCCGCTATTCACGAATCGGATTTTATCGATATTCGGCACCATGGAAACTGCTAGATTTGCAATTTCTGTCTCGAGTGCTGTCGGCGTTCCAAATGAAGTTCCCTTCTCGGCTCTTTCCTTCACCGCATTCACGACGGGTGCATAGGCATGGCCTAAAATCATAGGCCCCCAAGAGTTTATATAATCGATGAATCGATTTCCATCTTCATCATATAAATACGGCCCTTCGGCTCTTTCAACAAATATTGGGTTGCCTCCAACAGCATTAAATGCACGTACAGGTGAATTAACCCCACCCGGCAAGACCTTTTGGGCCGCTGCGAATAGTGCGCTACTTCTTTTATAAATCATAAAGTTTATCGGTTTTTCACGGAATGTAGATAGAGCACCTGACCAATTTTGATCGTGGTATCGGTGAGTCCATTGTATTCCTTTAGAGTTTCAACGGTAAGATTATACCGTCTTGCAATATTGTATAGCGTATCTCCTCGGCTAACAGTATGAGTGCGAATAGCCATATTATCTGTCTCGGCAGGGTTTGCCTCGCCTCCTAGCACTTCATTATCGTATCGCTGTAGCTGATAGCGTTCTATGATGGAGATCAATTTATCGGGATATCTAGGATCGGTTGCATAGCCAGCCTTTCGCAAACCTTTGGCCCATCCTTTATAGTCATCTTTTCTTAATTTGAAAAGGTCCTGATAGCGACTACGTTGGGTAAGAAAAAGTGAGTGATCGCGGAAAGAATACTTAGCATGTTTATATTTTCGAAAACACTCCTGAAGCTCATCATCATCATGATAAACGCGCTCTCCTGTCCAACCCCGATGACATTTAATGCCAAAGTGGTTATTGGCTCTACGAGTTAAATCGCCCCTGCCAGCGCCACTTTCCAAAATACCTTGTGCAAGCGTAATACTAGCTGGGATTCCGTATTGAAGCATTTCTTCTTTAGCGATATCGGAATACGTATTGATATAATGTGAAACCACCTCGTTATAGGGTGTATTGGCAGGAAGTTCTGTTACTGGTTCAGGTTCGGAGTTGGAAGGCGTTGGTGATGGTTTCGGAGTATCTACATGAACCACCCTAGGTTTTTTTGGCTTAGAAGTAACTCTTTTTTTTGTTTTACATCCTAGAAGTGCTATCGCGAATAGCAATGTTATGAGGAGAATTTTTCGGAGCATATTACTGTATTTCGGGCAACTGTTTTTTTCGCAATCGTTGATTCATACCTTCAATGCCTTGAAGCCCTCCGGTATGAATGGCAAAAATACGGGTATTTTTAGGGAATTCCCCATTTTTCAACATATCGAAAATACCATACATCATTTTTCCTGTATAAATTGGGTCTAGTGGAATTCCAGTCTTTTGCTTAAAATCATTTATAAAACGAATTAATTCAGCATCTATTTTAGCATAGCCTCCAAAACTATAGGCATCTACAATTTCATACTTCTTATTCCCAGTAAAAGTTGCTATTACGGATTTTTGAAACGTACCCTTTAACGCTGAAAAACCGATCGTATGTTGGTGCGATTTCGCCGCTTGAACAATTCCTGCCATGGTTCCACCAGTTCCAACAGATACACAAATACTATCAAACTTCGCTGTTTCAGCATGTAATATTTCCCTGCATCCTCGTACCGCTAGCGCGTTGGTACCGCCCTCTGGAAGAATATACGCAGTAGGATATCGTTTTTTTAGCTCCCCTAAAAATGTGGGATCTTCTTTCTGCCGGTATGCAGATCGGGAAATAAATTTGAGTTCCATTCCTTTTCGCTTGCAAAAGGTAAGTGTTGGATTGGTAATGACATGCTCGCTATTCTCTTCACCTCTTACTATTCCAACTGTTGAGAAACCAAACCGTTCGCCACAGGCAGCGGTCGCAGCCAGATGATTGGAGTAGGCACCTCCAAAGGTTAGAAGCAAATCCTTTTTTAGTTTACGAGCTTCCAAGAGGTTATACTTCAACTTCCGAAACTTGTTTCCAGCAATTTCGGGAAAAATCAAATCCTCCCTAGCCATTGTCAGCGTACATTCCGAGGTAATGTCCCATAACGCAAGATTAATTTCAGCATGAGTAGCACGGAATTGCTCTTGAAGTAAATTCTCCATACTGCAAAAATAGCGAAGATGGATTCATTAGGATGAATGCTCTAACGCTTAAACCACTTTGTAAATGTTAAATTTTTTAGCATTTCAACTCATTTTATTGCATTTCGTCTATAAAAATGAGTATAATTGTTCGTAACAAACCCCAAACTAAAACCCTATGAAAACTAATACTTTACTTTCCCCTTTTATTCTATTTTTCCTCCTTTTGCTGCCCCTTCTCAGCTTTTCCCAAGTCGGAATTAACACCACCTCTCCTGCTCCCGGTAGCATTTTAGATGTTGAAAGCAACGATAAAGGAATGTTGGTTCCCAGAGTCGACATCGCTGATCTCAATACAATTGCTCCCGTTACGGGTGGCAGTACGGAAAGCCTTTTAGTGTATAATACCAATACCACTACTGGCAAAGGCTTTTATTATTGGGATGGTACGCGTTGGGTGAATCTTGAGGAAACCGAGAAATGGGATCTCCTCGGAAATATCGGAACCGATCAGGACGTAAATTTTGTTGGAACCACCGATGGTGAGGCGCTAACTTTTAGAACCAACAATGTGCAACGCTTTAGAGTTGCCAATGGAAATCAGGTGTTGGCCATGGCCAATGGAACACGGATCCGACCCTTTTATTCATGGAACGCGGAAACATCACTTGGCTTTTGGCGACCTGGAACGAGCCAGATGAACCTATCCATACAGGGGTACGATTTTTTTAATGCCAATGCTAACATCGGAGGTGGGTCCGATTTGGAATGGACGTTCAACCCAGTAGGCGATGACATGAATCTTCGGATCGAGACAGATAATAATGAAAATACCCTATTTGTAGACGGAACCTACGACAATGTTGGTTTAGGTACCGATACACCGCAAGGTGCCTTGGATGTAAAATCCAGTTCGGCTGGAATTGTATTTCCAAATGTGGCATTAACCGCTAGCAATGTTGGGGCACCCGTATCGAATCCGCGTACCGGTGGTGATCCTGTACCAGGAACATTCGTCTATAACACAACCACAACCTCTAATGGAACGAATGACGTATACCCGGGATTGTATGTTTGGGATGGGTCAGAGTGGGTTCCACAGTTTACAAAAGAGGATTCGGCACTTTTCACCCAGTCTCCTTCAGGCCCAAATGGTCTTCGTCCTACCAACGACGTTGCTTTGGACATTCCTGGTATCGATGGGGAAACCTTTACCCCTAACTATTCAGGCGTGTATAAAATTGAGTTGAGCGTGAATTATGGAAGTGGCCAGATGAAGGACCCTAGCAGTGGCGATATCAATATCGCCTCGCAGGAGGGACAGTTTACATTCCAATTTAACGGTACCGATTATCCTATTTACGTAAACTCCTATGGAGCCAAGAATCTTTCGATTGGTAGCTCCGGAGGTACAACTTATTACGCTATTTGGGATCAATGGTCCATGAAAGTTTATGTCGATTTGGTAGCTGGAACCTCTTATACCATGAATCTGTTTTTTGAACAATATGAAAACACAGTATTTTTAAACAACGGTGACAGTGGGGATGGGCGTGGCCATATTGGCGTGAGCGTGCACCTTCCTTGTTATGCTGAATTCACTTATGTAGGTGAATAAGAAATAGCAATCAACAAAACCGATAAAGGCAGCCAAAAGGCTGCTTTTTTTTATGCCCAAAAGTAAATTTTATTGATGTAAGCTCGATAGCAAGCTGAGAATTCTATAATGTTAAAGCAATTAAAATGAAAATATGTATCTAATTGAATATCAAAATTTAAGAATTTTCTTACTTATGTTAAATTATTAAGTATTTCATCGATTTTTTTTGACTTTTATCGAAATCTTGTTCTATACTTGTTGGTCCCAAACAAGAAAAACCGCTTATGTATGAAAACTACTACCAATTTAAAAATCAGTTTATTACTAGCTTTTTTTACCATTACTATCACCGGATTTGCCCAAGTGGGTATTAATACCACCACTCCTGCTCCTGGCAGTATGCTGGATGTTCAAAGCACCGATAAAGGAATGCTGGTTCCTAGAGTAGATATTGCGAACCTAAATACAATTGCCCCAATTACGGGCGGAAGTACCGAAAGCTTATTGGTGTACAACACCAATACTACCACAGGTAAAGGATTTTACTATTGGGATGGCACACGTTGGGTAAATCTCGAAGAAACCGAGAAATGGGATTTACTTGGAAACACCGGAACCGATGAAGATGTCAACTTTGTTGGAACCACCGATAGTGAAGCCCTCACGTTTAGAACGAATGACGTCGAACGATTTCGCGTAGCAAACGGCAATCAGGTGCTGGCAATGGCGAATGGGTCTAGAATTAACCCATTCTATTCTTGGAACGCTGAAACCTCTATGGGGTTTTGGAGACCTGGCACCAGTCAGATGAATTTATCTATCCAAGGTTACGACTTTTTCAATGCTAATGCTAATATTGGCGGAGGATCAGATTTGGAATGGACCTTCAACCCAGTGGGTGATGATATGAATCTTCGCATCGAAACCGATAACGATGAAAATACGCTTTTCGTAGATGGCACTTATGATAATGTTGGATTAGGAACAGACACACCGCAAGGCGCTTTAGATGTAAGCTCGAACAATTCCGGTATAGTATTTCCAAATGTCGCCTTAACTGCCAGCAATGTCCACACCCCAGTAACCAATCCACGTACAGGTGGCGCACCCGTTCCAGGAACGTTTGTTTATAACACCAGCTCTACGTCCAATGGGACAAATGATGTGTATCCGGGACTTTATGTTTGGAGTGGCTCGCAATGGGTTCCTCAATACACCAAGGAAGATTCGGCGATTTTCACTCAAGATGCAGCTGGTTTCTATGGCCTTCGTCCTACCAATGACACAGCCTTGGATATCCCCGGTATCGATGGGGAAACCTTCACCCCAAAATATACGGGTGTATATAAAATAGAGCTGAGCGTGAATTATGGCAGTGGACAAATGGATGATCCAACATCGGGCGATGTAAACATCGCATCGCAAGAAGGACAGTTTACATTTCAGTTCAATGGTACCGATTATCCTATTTATGTGAATTCTTACGGATCTAAAAACATGAACATCGGTGGCTCTGGAACAACCTACTATGCTATATGGGATCAATGGACTATGAAGGTTTATGTGAACTTAGTCGCTGGAACATCGTATACCATGAACTTATTCTTTGAACAATATGAAGCTGAAGGCTTCATTGATAACGGTGATAGTGGTGATGGTCGCGGCCATATTGGGGTAAGCGTTCATTTACCTTGTTATGCAGAGTTTACATATATAGGAGAATAACATTTTGTTCACTTTACACCGTCTTGTACAAGATTGGTTTGTTTTGCCAAAAGAGAGTGGTTTTGTAAATCACTCTCTTTCATTTTGCAAGATCTTTAGCAATAGTTGACGAAAATCTCTTTACAAAGCAGACATAGCTAAATGCTAACAATTCCTTAAAAAAATAGGCTATCTACATGGAAGTCAATAAATAAGAATTTTCCTACTTATGTTAAATTATTAAGTATTTCATCGATTTTATTTGATTTTCATCGTAAAAGCTTCGTATGTTTGATGTCCCCATAACTTACTAACCTGCTTATGCAATGAAAACAAAACTTTTACATAGAGTTTTTACCCCTGCTTGTTTTCTTCTAGCTACCCTGTGCACTTTTGGCCAGGTGGGTATCAACACGACTACTCCAGAAGGTATTCTGGATGTCTCAAGCAATACCCATGGTATTGTTTTACCAAGAGTAGCGCTTACGGCAACAAATGTCGCAGCTCCCGTTGTAAATCCACAGGGCGGAGCACTTGCCGTCGGAACGGTTGTCTACAATACTAATGAAACGTCGACAGGCTCAAACGATGTATATAAAGGCATATATGTTTGGAATGGTTCTGAATGGTACAATAAGTTCGCTAAAAAACACATCTACATGGTTACCCAAACCAGTATGATGAGACCTGTATCTAGTAATGGATATGTCAATGTGCCAGGACTGAGTTCGCAAAACTTTACTGCGAAATACACGGGCACTTATAAAATTGACATCAGCATGAATTATGGCGGCGGCTATGTGAGTGACAATGGACCGACTATCGATATTTTAACCCAGGATGGAAACTTTCGATTCACTTTTGATGGCACGAACTACATTACACCCGTTAGCACGTATTGCACCATATTGGGCACGCGATTTTATGCCATCTGGGAACAATTTTCACGAACTATTTACATTGACCTTGTAGCAGGTCAGACGTATAACTTCAGGCTTCAGTTTGATGCCTTACCCGCCCCCTATTTTGTTAATAGTGGAAATAGCGGTAATGGAAGAGGCTATATTGGCATCCCCGACCACGCTCCTTGTTCAATCGAATTCACCTATTTAGGATCATAAAGATTAATTTTATGAAAAAAAATACACTACTATTAGTTTATCTTTTAGGTATTGCCACCATTCCAACAACATACGCTCAAGTAGGAATCGGCACAACAGCCCCTAAAGGCATTCTAGATATTGAAAGCTCTCAGCACGGAGTGGTATACCCTAGCGTAGCGCTTACGGATACCAACGTCGAGGCACCCGTTATTAATCCGCAAGGAGGAAGTTTAGCGGTTGGTACTACTGTTTACAACACAAATGCAACCAGTACAGGTACGAACGATGTAGAGCCAGGCATTTATTCTTGGAGCGGCACTAAATGGATTCCGCATTTCTATGTAAAACAATATGAGTATTACGTTCAAACAAGTACTCTTAGAACTTCATCATCTTCTGGATACCAAATGGTACCCGGATTAGACGCCGACTCTTTCACCCCATTATATTCTGGAGTTTATAGAATCTATATTAAAGCTTTCTACGGCGGTGGTAACGTCATTCAAAATGGCGACATAGAGGCCGTAACTGCCACAGGCACATTCCGTTTTAATTGGGATGGCACACCACATACATTTGATGTGAAGGCATATTCCGCCTACAACGCTAATGTTGGAGGCGGTATTGTAATGAGCAACAAGTGGATTGAAACTACCAAGGTTATTTACATGAATCTTATTGCTGGTGTGACCTATAACTTCAATTTAGAATTTGATCAAACTTCGACTACGGGATTTGAGGCCAACGGAAATCTATCGGGAGGAAATGACGGTAGAGGTTATGTCGGTTCCGATCTTCCATGTACCATAGAAATTTCCTTCGTCGATGAAAACTAGAAAAACAATGAAAAAGCATAGATCATATTTTTGGATGTTGATGGTAGTAATCAGCTTTACTGGTGCTATGGCTCAAGTGGGTGTAGCTACCAATCAACCAGAAGGAATACTGGACTTACGAAATAGCGGTTCAGCTGGATTTGTATTTCCAAGAGTCGCCCTTACATCCACACTCGTTGAAGCCCCGGTTACAAACCCAAATGGCGGCCCTTTAGTGGAAGGTACGGTAGTATTCAACACCAATAGTACCGCTACTGGAGCAAATGATGTTACCCCAGGCATTTATGTATGGGAAGGCAGCCGGTGGAACCCCCAGTTTTTACGGGAGGATACGGTTAAATTCGAACAATCACCGTTAGACTTTAGACCAACAGTAGGAAGCACCAGTTATAACAACGGATCTTCAGACTGGGTAGACGTTCCTGGTTTAGGAAGTGGCTCGACCTTCACTCCAAAATATACGGGCACCTATCGAATTGAAGCAAATTTCAATTTCGGAACAGGTGAAATAAACACACCTTCTTCTGGAAATATCAGCATGGGAACTACGGAAGGACTTTTTAGACTCACTTTCGACGGGAACAACGACGTAATCTATACGCATCCATACGGTATGTATAACGCCTCAATCGGAGGAGGAACATATACCGAAGAATTTCGTCACGAGGTCAGTATCGTAAAATATGTAAATTTAACTTCCGGACAGACCTATAATTTTAGCGTTGAAATAGATCTATTCGTTGGAAGTGAATTTGTAAACGGCGCCGATTCTGGAACTGGAAGAGGCCACGTCGGTATCGGCATTCCGTGCTCCGTCGAATTTTCATTTATAGAATAATAAAAACTACTACTATCATACACTACTAATTAAACACCCCCATTCATGAAAAAATTAACCTATCTCCTCTTTTTGCTTAGCAGCACCCTCAGCTTCTCACAAACCCCTTGTAGCGGGGGCTTGGCCAGTGGATTTCCCTGCGATGGCATCACCTTACAATCAAGGTTTTCTCTTGCCCAACTCGGAGCTTCTTCTGGAGCGGATTCCTGGGGCTGGACCGACCCACTGGACGGAAAGGAATACGCGATAATTGCCTTAAACAATAGCACCTTTTTTATAGACATTACTGATCCAATAAATCCACGCCGTCTAGGGCGTTTAATGACGCATACCAGCAACACATTATGGCGCGATGTTAAGGTATATAACAATCATGCCTTTATTGTAAGTGAAGCAAACGGCCATGGAATGCAGGTATTCGATCTAACACGCTTGAGAGGGCTCTCTACAAATGCGAATCGAACATTTAGTGAGGATGCTCATCTTGGAACTTTTGGAGCGGCACATAATATTGTTATCAATGAAAGTGAAGGTGTCGCATACATTGTTGGCGCTAATGGAAGTGGATTTAACGGAGGACCTATTTTTGTAGATATTAGCGATCCTACAAATCCTTCAGAAATAGCGCGCTACAGTGCGATGGGGTACACCCATGATGCCCAAGTAGTAACGTATAATGGCCCAGATGCAGATTATGCTGGCAAAGAAATATTTATCGGAAGCAATGAAGATGAAGTGGTTATTTTGGATGTTACCAATAAATTTAACGTTCAAATGATAGCGACTATTGACTATACGAACAAGGACTACACTCACCAAGGTTGGTTTACCGAAGATCAACGCTATTTTATTCTAGGTGATGAATTGGATGAACAGGAATTCGGATTTCCAACAAAAACGGTAATCTTCGATTTTAACGACTTAGACAATCCAGTACATCACTTCGATTATTATGGTCCTACAAATGCAATTGATCATAATGGCTATGTTCGTGGAAATCGCTTTTATTTGGCAAATTATGGTGCAGGAATGCGCGTTATTCGTATAGATGACATTGCGAATCAAAACATGACCGAAATAAACTATTTCGATACCTATGCATCGAGTAACTCTGCAACATTTGCTGGGGCTTGGAATGTTTATCCATATTTCGAAAGTGGAAATATTATTATTAGCGATTACTCTAGTGGATTCTATATCGTAAAAGATCCGTTATATGACAACATTGATCCCGTGGCCAATTGTCAAGATATTACCATTACTTTAGATCGCCTTACGGGTGAAGCTACCCTTACGGCAGACGACATCGATAATGGCTCTTCGGATAACTTCGGAATTACAAAAAAGAGTATCGATATTACAACTTTTACGTGTGATGATATCGGAACGCATCCCGTTACCTTAACGGTTGAAGACGACTATGGAAACAAAAGTAGCTGTACCGCAACGGTTACAGTAGTACCAGAAACTACCGCCTTTATCTCTGGCACATGGAATAATGGCACACCAGGTCCTGGTAGCAACGCAAAAATTTCACAGAATTACAACACCGACTTCGAGGGAAGCTTTAGCGCTTGTACCTGTGAAGTCGATGCTACAAGAACTTTAAATATCGCAGCGGGAGACCATATAGAGATCGAAAAAGACATTACCGTCAACGGTTCATTGTTTGTGGCACACGAAGGAAGTGTGGTTCAAATCGATCCAAACGCTACGGTTACAAAGGCCTCAGGAGGCACTATTATTGTAGAGAAAATCACGCCTAACTTGGCAGAGCGCGACTTTATGATTTTAAGTAGCCCTATGGATGCTGAAACACGCACCGATGTGTATGGAAACTCCGTAATGGTACGAAACCATATTACTGGAAACTTTGTTCCGAACCCTGCGGTTGCAGCAGCATTCCCATTGGCGGAGAATTTTGCGGATGACGATGGAAACAACTGGGTAAATTACGCTGGAAATATCAATGTCGGCGAAGGGTATTTGGTTCGGCCGCAAGACACTCCTACCAGCACGGGAATCTTCACATTACACTACACGGAAGGAACACTGAATAATGGCGATGTTAGCTTCCCAATCGTATATAACGGAAGCCAGAACGCAAGCCCAAATATGCTAGGTAATCCTTATGCATCTGCTATAGATGCAGATGCCTTTATAGCGCAGAACGCTATGATCGATGCAATTTATTTCTGGGAACATATTACCGTTCCAAACCCAGGATACCCTGGATATAACCCTAATAACTATAGCATGGGAGATATCTCTATCTATAATGGTATGGGTGGTGTTGCTGCAGCTAACGATCCAGGCACCTCAACAACTCCTAATGGCTATATTGCCTCCGGACAAGGGTTTGGCGTGAAAGCGTCTGCAAGCGGAACAGCAGTTTTTACAAATGAAATGCGCGTTACCGGAAACAACGACGGCTATCGTTCCACTTCTTTTGAAAGTGACAGAGCCTGGGTAAAGGTTACTTCTATGAATTATGAATTAGGAAGTGAATCGCTTATTGGATTTTCAGATGCTGCTACTAATGAAATCGATACCCAATTCGATACCAAGCGAATGGCTACTCCAGTATCGTTCTATTCTGTATTACCTACAGGTGAAGAATTAGCGATTCAAGGACGTGAAGCCTTTGAAGACGAAGCACAAGTACCGATGGGTTTCAGCTCACAGTTGGAAGGAATGAGTCGTTATAGAATTTCACTAAGCAATGTCATGGGCGAAAATATGGTAGACGCGAAGATATTACTCGTTGACACCTATTTGAACACCACTACCATTCTGAATGAAAGTATTTATGAGTTCGAGAGTGAAGCCGGCACCTTTAACGATCGCTTTATCTTACAGTTCAAGGCGCCAGAAGTCTTGGGCGTGGAAGATAGTGTTAGCTTTATAACAATCTATCCAAACCCAACAGAGAATACCTTGACAATAGCGAGTCCCGCTACTTACATTCGAAATATTTCCGTATTCGATATAATGGGACGACGAATTAACGAAACCCTAGAGGGCGATGTCAATCAGCATTCTATTGATGTTTCGAATTTGGAGACCGCCATCTATTTTGTAGAGATAAAAACGGATAGTGGCTCAGTAACCAAAAAAATGGTTAAGAAGTAACGTACCATCTTATCTTAAAATTTTAAAGCCCTCATTATGAGGGCTTTTTATTTTTTAGCAATTCATCGGTATTTTGTGCTTTCTACCGTTTTTTAATTAAGTAAATACTTAAAATATTGATAATTAAACAACTATATAGTATAATTGTTATGAATTTGTCCCAAATACATATGTATCACCTTAAGATTATTTATTATGAAAAAGGCTATACTTTTTTTGGGTATTTTTATTCTAATCCTAACCATTGCAAATAAGAGTTATTCGCAAGTTGGAATTAACACGACTACACCGTCACCGGGATCATTATTGGATGTGCAAAGTTCAGAAAAGGGAGTATTTATTCCAAAGGTCAACATTACAGACCTTTCAACCATTGCTCCCATTACGGGCATCGCTCCTATCAATTTACCAAACGCTGCTGGTTTGATGGTGTATAATACGAATACAACCACAGGTCCCGGTTTCTTCTTTTGGAATGGCTCAGGTTGGATCACCATAGATGGTGATAAAAATTGGTCTAAGCGTGGAAATTCTGGTACTACACCCGGAACTGCCGCTGGCCAAGATTATTTTGGTACGAGCGATCTGCAAGATTTGATATTTGGTACTAATGGCTCAGAAGCTATGCGAATTGCATCAACAGGAAACATGGGCATCAATGCTCCGTCTACACTTTCTAGACTAGAAATCTCCGAAGGAAGTGCTTTGCAAGGCTCAATCTATTCACATATAACTAACACTGCATCAAACTGGTCTGCGGTCGAGGGTTATAACGCAAACGTTTCTGGGGGAGCTGGTATGTATGGTATTGGTTTCACGGGAGTCGTTGCCGATGGCGCTATAGGAATTTCGGGATATGGATTTACTGGTGTTGAAGGCATACCCATCGATCCAGTTTTGGATTGGGCAGGCTTTTTTTATGGAGATGTCGGGGTAAATAATGATGTTTATGCGAACAGTTTTATCGCCGTGTCAGATAAACGACTAAAAAGCAATATTACTCCTGTTTCGAATGCACTTTCAATAATATCTGAACTTAAACCTGTCATATACGACAAAGCATTCTCAATTAAAAGAACCACTAACGGAACCAAGATGTTAACCAAGGTTGATGGGCAATTTTCAAGAGAAACCGCACAAGAATTGTATCATTCAAATTCAGAATCGGAAATTGGATTCTTAGCTCAAGACATTCAAAAAATTCTACCCCAATTAGTGCATGAAAAAGACATGAATTTAGCCAACTCTGATCTGGATAAAATTCTAGCTGTTAACTATATCGGCATCATCCCTGTTTTGACAAAAGCAATCCAAGAACAACAATCGGAAATTGAAAACCTTGAGCAACGATTGAAAACGCTAGAAGCAATGATTCTTTCGGGTAAGGACTGATCAGCAAAACGCAAGAAATGCGCAAAAAGACCTCTTTTTACAATACTGGAGGTCTTTTTCGTTTTTATACGCCTCTCGTTCGAATGAAATGTTACGGTAGGCTTTATACCAATTGCCAATTGAAATCCATCGGCATAGAAACTCAATCCCGTACCATACATAAAAGAAAATAATCAATAGCTCCAGCTGCTGTCTAAGATGAATACGCTCATGGTTCAGGAAAACTAAATCCCCCTTCAACTTTGGATTTGCTATAAATATGAAGGGCCAAAAGGCTAAGCCCACAAAACGTCTTCGAAATAAGTATCGGTTTACCAGCACAATCATACAGACAAGATAAGAAATTGGTATTTTTGTAACATGTGGTTCAACCGAAAAAAACCGGAATTGGAAGATGGCGATTACTATCTCACTCCAGAAGGCTATAAATGTTTTACCGAACAATATCATTTAAAGCGCGGCTATTGCTGCGAAAGCGGTTGCCGCCATTGCCCTTATGGGTTCAATAAAAAAACTGGAACACAAGACAGACGAAAACAATAAAAATATGACTTTTAAGGAATCGATCGCCCAAGGCATCCCAACGCAACTTCCAAGCCCTAAACCCTTTGAGGAAGAGGTTAACCATGCTCCAAAACGCAAGGAGATTCTTTCAGAAGAGGAAAAAAAGTTGGCCTTAAAGAATGCCCTTCGATACTTCAAAGAAGAACACCATACCACATTACTTCCCGAATTTAAAGAGGAGCTTGAGACGTATGGCCGTATCTACATGTACCGATTTCGTCCCGAATACGACATGCACGCCCGGCCTATCACCGAATATCCAGGCAAGTGCGAACAAGCCAAGGCCATCATGCTAATGATTCAAAATAATCTTGATCCTGAGGTGGCACAGCATCCGCATGAACTGATTACCTATGGTGGAAATGGGGCTGTTTTTCAGAATTGGGCACAATATCTTTTAACGATGCAATACCTTTCTGAAATGACCGAAGAGCAAACCCTAGCGATGTATTCTGGTCATCCAATGGGGCTTTTTCCCTCTCATAAAGATGCGCCGAGAGTTGTCGTTACCAATGGAATGATGATTCCGAATTATTCTAAGCCTGACGATTGGGAAAAATTCAATGCGCTTGGGGTAACACAATATGGACAGATGACTGCTGGAAGTTATATGTATATAGGGCCCCAAGGGATAGTGCATGGCACTACAATTACTGTTTTAAATGGATTCCGAAAAATAGGAAAAACACCCAAAGGAGGTCTCTTTGTTACCTCAGGACTCGGTGGAATGAGTGGCGCACAACCCAAGGCAGGTAATATTGCAGGCTGTGTGACGGTTTGTGCTGAAGTGAATAAGAAAGCAACCCAGACGCGTCATAGTCAGGGTTGGGTAGATGAAGTTATTTCAGACCTAACCGAGTTATCTAGCAGAGTGAAGCAGGCAGTAGTAGCCAACGAAACTATCTCAATCGCCTATGATGGAAATATAGTGGAGGTTTGGGAGCATTTTGCAGATGAGCAAATTCATATCGATTTGGGAAGCGATCAAACATCGCTTCATAATCCCTGGGCCGGTGGGTACTATCCAGTAGGGATGACCTACGAAGCATCCAACGAAATGATGGCGAAGGATCCGGAGCAATTTAAAAAAGAGGTACAGCGAAGTTTACGTCGCCATGCTGAAGCTATTAATAGACACACAGAAAACGGGACCTATTTCTTCGATTATGGCAATGCCTTTCTTTTAGAAGCGTCACGAGCCGGGGCAGACGTTACCTCCGAAGATCCAACAAAGGAGTTTAAATATCCTTCCTATGTACAGGACATTATGGGGCCAATGTGTTTTGATTACGGGTTTGGACCGTTCCGTTGGGTTTGTGCTTCTGGCAAAGAAGAAGATCTTAAGAAAACGGATGCTATCGCTACCGAGGTACTAGAGAAGTTGATGAAGGATTCACCCTCCGAAATCCAACAACAAATGCAAGATAACATTCAATGGATTAAAGGAGCACAGGAAAACAAACTGGTTGTTGGCTCGCAGGCTAGGATTCTATATGCAGACAGCGATGGACGGATTCAGATAGCCGCTGCATTCAACAAGGCGATTTCTGAAGGAAAAATCGGTCCGGTGGTGCTAGGTAGAGATCATCATGATGTATCGGGCACCGATTCACCTTATCGAGAAACCTCAAATATTTATGACGGAAGTCGGTTCACCGCAGATATGGCTATCCAAAATGTTATTGGGGATGGCTTCAGGGGCGCTACTTGGATAAGCATTCACAATGGTGGCGGTGTTGGCTGGGGTGAAGTAATAAACGGCGGCTTCGGTATGGTTCTTGATGGTAGTAACGATGCACAGCGGCGACTTGAACAGATGCTCTTCTGGGATGTGAATAACGGAATTGCACGTCGGAGCTGGGCACGAAATAACGAGGCCATTTTCGCTATAAAAAGGGCGATGAAAGAGAACCCTCAGCTGAAAGTGACCCTTCCTAATTTCGTGAGTGAAGATTTACTATAAAAGATAACACCTATGAAAGTCCTTAAATTTTTACCCTTAGTAGCGCTGCTTGCTCTTACCTCCTGTAGCACGGTACGTGTAGCAACTGATTACGATCGCCAAGCGAGTTTTGAAACGTATAATTCATTCGCTTTTTACAAGCCTGGAATCGACCAAGCCCAAATTAGCGATTTGGACAAGAAACGTATTCTGCGCGCTATCGATGCAGAATTGAATGCGAAAGGTTTCAACAAGTCAGAGTCGCCAGATTTATTGGTGAGCATTTTCACCAAAGAACGCGAACGTGTAAATGTTTACAACAATAATTTCGGCTGGGGCTGGGGCTGGGGTTGGAATCCATGGATGTTTGGTCCCGCGTATGGACCCAATGTAACAAGCTCAACGGAAGGTAGTTTATATATAGACTTAATTGATGCCAAGACAAATGAACTGGTGTGGCAAGGAATCGGAAGCGCACGACTTATTACATCAGGTGATATCGACAAAAAAGACCAGCGCATTCGCGAAATAGTTAGCGAAATTTTAGCGGAATACCCTCCTAACCGAGACAAAAAATAAGAGCATAAAAAACCTCCCAAATTTGGGAGGTTTATTTTATCGATGACTATTTAAAAACTACTTTTTCAACAATTGCTTTATAACAGATCCATTGTCAGTATCAATCCGTACGAAATACGTTGCTGCTTGGAGGTTTGAAATGTCCAATTGGTGTTGAGAACCACTAATCTTTTCCTTCAACACTACGCGTCCCATAACATCATAAAAAGTTACTTCCTCTATAGTTGACTGCGGCACCATTATCGTCACATAGTTTAAAGCCGGGTTCGGTACCATAATAGTATTTTCAGCAGAAAGCTCTGCCACATCCAAGGATTTTTCACGATAAAGCAAGGTGAAACGATCGTTGAATGTTCCTTCACGGCTCGTAAAGATATATTCGACTTCTTCAGAAATATTTACCACTTCACCTGCATAATGATCAATAATCCAAATATTAGCGGCAGAAATGTCATCTCCTATAACATCACGGATAGCTATGCGGTATTCCTCTTCACTTTCAATTTGTGTTGAGAAACCAAGCTGAACTTCATCCATTTCGTCAAAAGTGCTTCTACCTTGAATGGCCAACTCCTTCCCGTTTTCACTAAAGGAATAAAGGGAAACAGCGGTTGCCAAACGCTTGCTGTCATATTGCGAATCATATCCTAAGGTTCCGTCTTCAGTATATCCTACGAGCATCGTGCTACCTAGTTCATGGTTATCGTTGAAAACATTTAGCCATAATCTATTAGCGTCAGAGGCAGGCGTACGATAGGTGTTGTTATTATCCACAATTCGCATTGAGTTGTTAAAGACTGCTGTTCCTGCAGCGGTTGCCTTCACTCCGAAACCTTGGCCTGAGGCGACATATTGCGTAGGAGTTGCGCCTCCATTGGCAGCTGGAACTCCTCCCAATGAATTGTACATTGAAATATCACCCATATCATAATTATTGACATTATATCCTGGGTAAGTCGGATTAGGCGCTGTTACATGTTCCCAGAAATACAAAGCATCTATCATACTGTTTTCCGCTAAAAACGCATCAGCATCGATGGCGGAAGCATAGGGATTTCCGAGAATATTCGGACTGGCATTTGAATTACCATTATAAGTAATAGAAAATGAAACGATTCCATTATTTAATGTTCCCTGTGTATAGGTAAGGTCATAACTACCATTTTCTGTTGGTGTATTTTGCGGTCGAACCAAATATCCTTCACCAGCGTTGATAGCACCTGAGTAATTAGTCCAGTTATCGCCATTGTCATCTGCAAAGTTTTCTGCTGATGGAAACATCGACGCTACACTAGGATTGGGAATAAAATTCGTAGTAATATGATTTCTAACCATTATCGCATCGGTATAAACTCCGTTTCTTGTTTCGCCAGTCATAGGACTTCCCATAATCATGAAATCGCGAGCATTTAAGAATGGAGTTGTTTTTTGAACCTCAATAGTACCGTTGTTCGTTACAATAGCGCTATCGTCTACCTGAACCAAACTTCCTTCGTGTTCGATTATAAGCGTTGCCCCACTTTCAACAGTAATATCGCCATCTACACGGAGATGATCAGCACTGGTAACACGAAGTGTATTCCCTGCTTTAAGCGTAAAACTACAGGCCTCGATGTCGCCATCCATAGACGTAATGTAATCATCATCGATAACAACTCTCTTTGCAATATCATCGGCACCATTATTCCATGATCCACCAGTAAAAGTAGTGATGGAAGGACAGGTAGCAAGTTTACCACCAGTAATAATCAGTGAAAAATCCTGAGAACCGCTAGAGAGACTCCCTTTATGGGTGACTGTTAAAATGTAGCTTCCTGAGGCTCCAGAAACATCGACCCTTTCGTAGGGATCGACAGAATTATCGCCCGTTCCGTTAGTTGTGACACTATTTAGGCGCCAAGGCGAGTATGTAGTAGTACTTTGTGTAATTTCAATATCAAGGTCATTTACCAACATGGCCGTGGTTGTGTTGGTACCTCCTACAGCAGTTCCAGCAGGGTCTGTCCATGAGATTGACGCCATCAAATCTTCTGTCCCTGATGCATCGACCACTACTTGGTATGTTTGACCATTCGTCAAGGTAAGTTCCTCTATTTCAGCATTTCCATCGAGGTCGGCAGCAGAGATAGTTTCTGCGGCTTTCTTTGCATTTAAGAGTCCCCACCCGGTTTGTGCATCGGGACCAGAAGCGGCAATATCGTCGGCAGTATGTAGCGCTAACCCTTTCAAAGTCGCTGCCCTCATAAAAGACCCATTAAGGTTGTCATAGTGTTCTTGCAATAGCAACAAAGTTCCTGTTACGTTAGGAGCTGCCATTGAAGTTCCTGTTAAGTTGGCATACTGCGTATCGCTTCCATCCAAACATGAGAGTAATGAAGTACCGTTACCAGTAAGATCTGGTTTGATTCTATAGTCATCTGTTGGACCTTCGCTACTGCTACCGTTTCTCGACACAGAAATCAGATTTCCGCTACCATCGATTGAGGCATCCTGAGCATTTGCAATTACCAAATTATTCTTTGCAACTGAATTTCCAGATAACTTATCATAAGCCGATAATCCTTCCATTGGAGAAGCATTGGATGAATTGTCGTTCCCATCGTTTCCAGCAGATACAACCATCAGATAATAAGGGGCATTATACATCAAGTTGTCCCAGTTGGCCGTAGAAGTTAAATATGCTCCAAAGGCCCAATCGGGAAGATCGGCGGCTATATAACCATAAGAGTGGTTAGATAATAACATCCCGTTAGCGGCTGCCGTCGTAGCCTCCGAAAGATCGTTGTTCCACTCATGCGTCAGGGCATCTGCCTGCCACGCCATACCTTTTGAAAGTGCGTAAGCCCCAGAGGCAACGATAGTGCCCGTAACGTGCTGAGCATGGTAGCTATTCCCAGTTAATGTTGTAACGCCATCATTTACGGCAACCCTATTTGTTCCACCAGCACCATCAAATTCCTGATGCGTAGTTCGTGTCGGCCCACCGTCCCAAACATGGGCAGTCATATCGTCACCATTTAAATTAAGACCTAAGCCTCCGCCAGAGTTCAAATAGCTAGCTCGGGTAGAAACAGCTGCAGCAACATTATGCAATGAATAATAAAGTGGAAATCCATCATCGCTTATAGCCATCAATTCATCGTAAGACCCATCATCATTACTCCGCTGAAGAGGAATATTTTGAATCAAGGCGTATTGCTCCACTTTCCTTTTAGCGGCAATTTCTTGTTCTTGAAACGTGACGTATAGCTGGGATAAGCGCTCTGTATCATTTGCTTCGATAATTTCATTATAGGACTTCGCACGCTTTCCACTTGTCATTTTAAAAACCTTCAAAGAGGAAATAGCATCATCATTGTTAGTTTTTTGAGCTATCGCGTTCGATGAAATGAAAATAATAGCGCTTAGTAATAGCACTTTTAACATGTTGAATTTTTTCATAATACAATAAAAATTAGGGGCTTATAATTTTCAATGTTAATAATTTTAACATATATAGATCGTAAAAATAGTATTTTATCGATAATATCAAACGTTTCAACAGTTTTTTTCGCTAAAATGCACATTTTAAGCAGTTAAACTCTTCTCCTAACTTCATAAAGCCATTGATATAAGTTTCCATAATCATAGTTTCCTAGCATTTAATGCCGCCAATTATATATAGGAATAAACAACACCAATTAGGGTGAAAACAGTAGGAGATAGGGGAAATCCCCTTTGAAAATTCAGCCTTATAACTCTAGTGTACAGCACATTGCCCATTTACTTTTGTAGTACAAAACTATAACCCTATAATTATGAAAACTATTTTTACTCTTATTCTAATGCTATCTGCGGCAGTGTCGTTCGGACAAGCACATGTATTTGTACATACCGCTATGGCGAGTAACATTTCAGGGGATGCATCTTTCATAGATCATCCGTTGTTAAACGAGAACCCAAGTGCTCAATTGGTAGTGAGCCATGTTTGGAATCCGCCAGGTCTAAGTGGTGTTTACAACGACAATCGTACGGGTGTCTTCTATAGTGATGTTGAAGAAAAATGGAGTGTGTACAATGAAAATGCTACCAATATGATTGAAGGCTCTTCCTATTTTATTTATGTTGAACAAGGAGGCGAAGTGTATATGCACACTGCAACAGTTGATAACCAAGGTAGTTCAAATTCCTATACGGTTTTAGATCATCCCGATATCAATGGAGATCCAGAGGCTCAGGTAGTGGTTTCCACCTATTATAACGGTGGCAATTCTAGAAATGATTTCAATTATGGAACTTGGTATGATGGAGGTAATTGGATACTTTTCACCGAGAATGGTGATCCTATCGAATTAGGGGATACTTTCTTTGTAGCCATAAATGGCAGCGCAGCTTCTACTGAAAGAATGCGTCATGTGGCCTCCGCAGGATCCATATCAGGAAACTGGACAGAAATTGATCATCCCATGCTAAACGATAACCCAGACGCCCGTTTTGTTTTCTTCCACAATTGGGGAGAAGATCCATCTAGTTCTAATATTGTTATAGACAAAGCGCTTGGAGTTTGGTACACAGGATCAAATTGGGCCATTTATACAGAAGACCAAAGTACATTTCCTGCAAATGCAGAATTCGATATCATCATGCTAGATCCGGCGCTGGACACTTCTGAAAGCACTATTGAAGGCTTAACATATGCGCCAAATCCAATAAGCGATATCGTTACGGTTCAAGCTACTGAAGCTATTCAAACAATAAGTATTTATACTATTTTAGGTCAAAAGGTGATGGAAGTTGCTCCAAGCACGGAATTTGTATCAGTAGATATGAGCGAGCTTTCAGCAGGTAATTATATCGCTAAAATTGAAACGAATACTGCTATGCAAAGCATTAAACTGATCAAGAATTAATCTGTAATGCCAAACCATAAAAAAGAGGAGCTACTATAAGCTCCTCTTTTTCATTCTAACCAAATATTCCAACTAGTATTTTATCATTTTCAACCCTTTCGAAATAGCATTGTTGGTTTCGATTTTCAAAAAGTATATCCCTGAAGAGAGTTCCGAAACATCATATACCAAATTCTTCTGTTCACTTCCTTCCAAAACCTTCAACCGTTGACCAAGTGAAGAATAGATTTCAACTTTTGTAATAGCTACATTACTCCATATTTGTAATTGATCATCAACAGGGTTTGCAAAGTTAATATCCGCAGCAATAGCTATGGTATCGATAGAAAGTTCTTCATCAATTACATTTTGAGCAAATACTCTTGGACCATCCCCCTTATCTTCAACAAAAACGGCTACACTTTGATTATTTACCGGCATGGTGTATTGAATTCGTGATTTGCTAGCCGAAAAAGTTGCTACTGGCATTGCTTCATCGTCCCAAGCAAAATCGCCATTTTCATCTAAATACACAGCGTGCAATTCCGATGGCGTAGCACCATTACCAACACCATCCTCAATTATAAACAAGGGACTATCTTCCTTCAGCTGCAATGCTCCCATTCGTGCTTTGTCCGAGCCTAGAGCATACACTTCCTTTCCATTTTCGGTGAGTAGTCTATCTCCGGTATCTTTATTAAACTTCTGCACAAATACACCAAGCATGCTTTGTGTATCATCGGTATAATTGCAAATGGACCAAACCACATCGGAACCTTCCTCAAAGGCTATTGCAGAATCCGTCTCATAGTCCGTTTCATTAACATCGAAATCAGACCCGTTAACACCCCAAGGCAAAGAACCATCCGCATTAACCCTTTGTAAGAACGAATCGAACCGTAAACCGGTCGCCGCAAAATAACCAACGAATACCGTATCACCATCCTGTGTATAAGAATACTTTCTATTAAAAGCAGTAGCTTTATCTGATAGCTGCGCGTTTTCAGTCCATACTGCATTTCCATCGGCATCATATCGCTGGGCATACAAATTGGAATTGATACCGCCCGTCAATACGTGGAAAACAGCCATAACCTCATCGTTGCTAAGTTCAAACAACGCTGCAGGAGCGGTGACATCACTGCCATTCTCAATAGGCTGTGCCGATGGCCAAATTGCCGTTCCGCTACTATCGTATTTTTGCATTACGGCTCCGCTAGAAGCCAACCAGCTTACCACTGCGCCGCCATTCGACATGGGTGCTATTGTAGCTACTTGTCCGCTTCCCACATTCACACCATCGGAAGCCCATAGGTGGTTTCCATCACTATCCATTTTAAATACAAATACGGGATCGCCACCACCTGTTCCGGTTACTCCGATATAAAGGTTATCATCGGCATCGACTTCCATATTCCAGAGCACCGTAAATGTTCCCATAGGAATTTGATCGCTAACAAGCATACCGTTGGTTCCCAGCGTTTGATTGCCATCAACATCCAGAATTTGCAATCGTAACTGAATGTTTTCCGGTGCCCCGACATCTTCCCAGAATACGATATACGTCATTCCATCGGAAGTGCCTTTTGCTTGTATATCCAAGGCTTCGGCATCAGCTACTAAAGTGTTTACATCAGTTTCGGCAGTCCATTGTGCGTTTGCAATGACAACCGTTAATAAAAGTAATAGAGTACTAATTGTTTTCATACTATTTGTTTTTAGTTGAAGGTTTCTTCTCATTATCGGAAACTAGCTCCTTGAGTAATTTTTTTAAGGCATTAATTTTATCGGTGTTGGCATCCAGTAGATCGTCTAGGATGTTTTCCGAACCTTCTTTATCTTCTTCTTTCTTGCTCACGGAAAGGATTCCAATTTTGATTTCATTTCAAATGTAATGTGAAGGCAAACAGCTCACTAATTTTTCACCCAACCAAAATCACTCATAGGTAAAATTACACCCCTTTTTTAGCACTCATTAAATATTAATTGATTGATTTATAGATATTTGAAAAAGAATGAAAATTAATTAAACTTAGCTAGATATAGTGATAAATCTGTTTCCGAATGAGTGAGTTCCAGCTTTTTACGAAGTCTTGTACGTGCATTTTCAACCGATTTTGGAGATTGTCCGGTGAGTTGTGCGATTTCCTTGGTTGTTAAGTTCAACTTCAACAATGCACAAAGCCGTTTATCTTTTGAAGTAAGTTCAGGATGTTTTTGAAGAAGGTTTTGGTAAAAGGATTCATGTACCTGTTCGAAGCGCGTTTCAAATTCTTCCCAAAGATTTGTAGAAGTATCGCGTTTCAATCTTTTGGCAATGGTATCGATGGCATACTGTGTTTCCTTTTTGGCAGCCTTTCGTTTCACTTCCTTTAACTCCTGAAGTATCTCGCTAACGATTTCCGTTCGGTGCATTTCCACCATCGCCTTTCCAATCAGTTCTTTATTTTTCAACTCTAAGTTAGCATTTAACTCTTGCTGCTTGGCCAGCGCCAATTGCTTCTCCAAACGAACCTTCTGCCATTTGTTTCGATAGCGCACTACAATTATTCCCAATAACAACAACGCCGCAAGCAATGCTAAAAGAATGATATAGTTCCGTGATTCCTTCTTCGCTTCTTCCAACTGACGGATTTTTTCACGATTTCGATACTCTTCTTCAACCAAAAGTCGCTCCACCTTCACGCGTTTATCTTCCAAGTTAAGTGAATCTGTAATGGTAGCGTATTCTTCAAAATAGATGGCAGCTTCTTCAAACGCACCTTGTTCCAACAAACTTTTATAGGCAAGTTGTGTAGCCCGTTGGTGCTGAAAGCTGAGAGGAGCTACACTATCCAACAATTGTTCAGCATTCTTAGCATAAAAGGCTGCAGAATCTGCTTGATTTTGTTCCAAATGCATTCCTGCCAACTCAGTATAAAGCCATGCTTTATTTCCAGGGTTTTGGTTTCTAATTCCAACTGCTTGAGCTTTCGAAAAGAAGCTTTTAGCATTTTCAAAATCTTTCTTTATAGCATAGGCACGACCTAAATTTGTATATATGTATTGGTTAAGATTGGTATCATTGAGGTTAATGGAAAGTGCCAGCGCAGTGTTGTAATACGCAAGGGAAGAATCTATTTCTTCATCCAAATAAAGCGTCCCCATATTATTTAGGATGGATGCTAAGAGCACGGTATCCTTCTGCTTTTTTTGAAAATTATATACCTTTCGGAAATAGTGAAGGGCTTGCTCCTTATTTTCACTTCGGGCGTATACGATGGCCAAATTATTTTCAAGCTTGAATCGATCCGAAGCAGGTTGTTTCGAGTAATATTTATACGCTTTAAGATAATTCTCCAATGCAATATCGACCGCGTCTTTTGCGTAATAAATCTCTCCGGTTGAATAGTAAAAATCCGCCAAGACCATAGCATTATCTGATGCAATGGCATTTTCCTTCGCAATATCAAGATAATAGCGAGCTCGTTCCCAATCGGAAATAGCCAGTTCTGAAGCAATTTGGACACTTAGCGAAGCTTTCTCTGCTGAAGGAGTAGTATCCGCAAGACTATCAATAAGGATATCAACCTGCTGTGAATATAGGGTTTGAAAGCAAAGCACGAGACTGATTATTCGAAAAACCATCGGCGATGTCATAGGAAGACAAGGTACGGAAAATCAATAATCCAATAATTGTTGAAGCTTCGCTTTCACCTTTTCTGTTGAAGGAATCATGGTTTCTTCTAAGGTTGAATTTAAGGGAATGGCCGGCATGTTTTCACTGCCAATAACCATTACGGGCGCATCCAACTGTTGAAAGCATTCTTCCTGAATTTTCCCCGCCAACGCTCTGGCAAACGTATTTTCTGAAGGCTCTTCTGTCACCACCAAACATTTACCACATTTCTTCACGCTTTTTAAGACTGTATCATAGTCTAATGGGTGAAGCGTTCTTAAATCGACTACCTCAACTTGGTCTTGAAGTCCGAGTTCGGCTGAAGCATTCATCGCCCAATGAACTCCCATACCATACGTGATAATGGTAGCGGTTTCTTCAGCTTCCTGTTTCCAGATTTCCTGAAGTACCCATGCTTTTCCAAAGGGCAAAACATAGTCCTCATCAGGTTCGATAGACGTAGCCCCTTTGGTTCCCGGAACTTTACTCCAATATAATCCTTTATGCTCAAAAATAACGACAGGGTTCGGATCGTAATAGGCCGCTTTCATCAGCCCTTTAAGATCGGCTCCGTTACTCGGATAGGCAATTTTAAGCCCTCGAATGTTGGTTACAACGCTTTCTACGGAAGAAGAATGGTACGGACCACCACTACCATACGCTCCGATAGGTACGCGAAGTATCATGGAAACAGGCCATTTTCCATTGGAAAGATAGCAGCTTCTGGAAACCTCCGTAAAGAGTTGATTCAATCCTGGCCAAATATAATCGGCAAATTGAACCTCAACAATCGGCTTCAACCCTACGGCACTCATCCCAACGGTAGAACCGACGATAAATGCTTCTTGAATCGGCGTATTAAAAACACGGTTATCACCGAATTTCTGTGCTAACGTTGCTGCTTCTCGGAAAACACCACCCAATCGACCGCCAACATCCTGACCATATAGCAAGCACTCCTTATGCTTTTCCATCAATTCTTCAATAGCGAAGAGCGCACAATCCACCATCACAACCTTTTCGGCACCTTCTGGAGATCGATTTCCTTTTTCCTCCGTTATTTCAGTAGGTGCAAAATCGTGGGTAAACAAATCTTCAGGTGAAGGATCTTCGGCTTCAATGGCTCTTTCATAGTCCTGTTGCACCGATTTTTTGATATCGCTTTCCAATTTCGACAACGCTTCTTCAGAAAAACCACTGTCCAATAAAAGCTTCTTCAACTTCGGATAGGGATCGCGGGTTTTGGCTTCTTCCAAATCATCACGATAGAACTCCATGCGGACCCCTGAGGTATGGTGATTTAATAGTGGCACTTTTGCATGCACCAAATACGGTCGGCGCTCTTTTCGAATGGTGTCGATTACCTGTTGAAGAGTGCTGTAACTTTCTTCAAAATCAGTTCCATCGATAGTAACAGCTTCCAGTCCATGAAATCCTGCGGCATATTCAGCAGCATTTTGGGCGCGGGTTTCTTCTTCATTGGCTGAAATATCCCATCCATTATCCTGAACCAAATAGAGGATTGGCAATTGTTTTAAGGCTGCCATTTGAAACGCCTCGGCTATTTCACCTTCCGTAACGGAGGCATCTCCAAGGGAGCAAACGACTAATGGCAATTCTGAATTCTGAATTTCGAATTCTGAATTCATCGTCTCTTTATACCAAAACCCCATAGCAACCCCAGTGGCGGGAATTGCCTGCATACCGGTCGCTGAACTTTGATGCGGAATCTTTGGTTTATCATCATCGCGTAGGCTTGGGTGCGAATAATAGGTGCGTCCACCAGAAAAAGGATCGTCTTTTTTGGCCAATACCTGAAGCATCAATTCGTAGGGCTTCATCCCGATAGCCAATAACATACTATCGTCGCGATAATACGGAAATGCATAATCCTGTGGTTTGAGCTGCATTCCCAAGGCGGTTTGAATCACTTCGTGACCGCGCGACGTGGCGTGCACATATTTGGAAACCACCTTAAAATTCTCTTCATATACTTCCGTTAGCGTCTTGGCAGTGACCAAGTTTTTAAATGCTTTTTCGAGTATGTCTTTGTTTATCTTTTTCACTTTGCTAATTTCTAATTTATTCATCCCCTCCATCAATCACGGACGTGATTGCCACCTCCCCTGCCTGACCGGTAGGCAGGCCTTGATAATGGGAGGATCCAGTTAAAAATCTATATTTTTCGATTAGTGTCAAAGTTCTCCATATAATCGGCTACTCTTCGCAAGAACGATCCTGCTAAGAAACCGTCTACGATGCGGTGGTCGAAGGAAAGGGATAGGTACATCATATGACGTACTTCAATACTATCGCCCTCTTCGCGCTCCATTACCTCAGCACGCTTTTTTATAATTCCCGTAGCCAAAATGGCTGCTTCTGGCTGATTTATAATCGGGGTACCCATTAAACTACCGAACGTACCCACGTTACTAATCGTAAACGTACTTCCTTTGGTTTCGTCACCTTTCAGGTTATTATTTCGCGCTTTATCCACCAGCAAATTTGTGGTGGTAGCCAATTCCCTTAAATCTTTCTTATCAGCTTCATGTACGACCGGAACGATTAAGTTTCCGGAAGGAAGCGCTGTAGCCATACCGATATTAATGTCTTCTTTTACGATGATATTCTTACCATCGAGGGAAGAGTTAATCATCGGAAAATCTTGAATAGCTTTGGCAACAGCCTCAATAAATAAGGGTGTGAAGGTCAGTTTCTCGCCGTGTTTTTCCTGAAATGCTTTTTTGGTTTTGTTTCGCCATTCCACCATTTCGGTAAGATCGGCTTCCACATAAGCGGTTACATGAGGTGCCGTACTCGCACTGAACACCATATGATCGGCAATCATTTGCCGCATGCGGTCCATTTCCACGATTTTGCCCGTTCCCTTATCGAACTTTAGGTCTGGCACCTGGAATCCTGAAACTTCCGGTACAGGTTGTGCATACTTGTACGGCCTACCTTCTTCAAGGTACTGCATAACATCACTTTTACGGATTCGTCCGTCCTTTCCAGTTCCAGTAATTCGAGCCAATTCCTCAAAACTAATGTGGTGCTGGCGTGCGATGGCTTCCACCAATGGTGAAATAAATACGTTTTCGTTAACCTTAAAGGATTTTGCTGAAGTGTTTTCAGCAGAAGATGCTATTTTCGGTGCTGCTTTCTTCTTTTTAGCCGGCTTTTCTTTTTTGGATGAAGAAGGTGACTCCGATTTTTTCTTCGTACCGCCTTCTTGAAGCTCTAGGATAGCGATCGTAGCTCCAATTTTCACCACATCGTTTTCTGAAGCCTTATGACTGACCATCTTGCCATCGGCGGGAGCCGGAACTTCATTATCGACCTTATCGGTAGCCACTTCAACTAAGATATCTCCTTCCTCGAACGAATCGCCCTCGGCCACCATCCATTGAATAATGGTTCCTTCAGTTATGCTTTCGCCCATTCGGGGCAATTTAAATTCCTGCGACATTTCTTTATTTTCTCTTTATCTCCTGTAATGTTTTGTAAAAATCTTCTTGTATCGGTCGGTTGGTCGGTATTTCTCGCAATGGCTCCACTTCCCGAAGCGACTCATGGCAATCGGATGGCAATTGTTGATATAGTTTGGTGCCAGCTGTTTTCCAATCGATCATTTCATCGGAAACATCCTTAATCACTTTGGCCGGATTCCCAACAATCAATTTGCGAGCGGGAAACCTTTCTTCTGCTTTCACAAAGGCCATTGCCCCAACAATGCACTCATCGCCTATTTCCGCATCATCCATAATAACGCTATTCATCCCAATCAAGCAATTTTTTCCAAGATTGGCACCGTGGATGATAGCACCATGTCCGACATGGGCACTTTCCTTCAAAACGATACTCTTCCCAGGAAACATATGGACAGTACAATTCTCTTGCACGTTTACCCCATCTTCCAAAATTATTTCACCCCAATCGCCACGGAGGGCAGCACCTGGGCCGATATAACAGTTCTTTCCTATAATAACATTACCGGTCACGGCTGCTAATGGATGTACAAAGCTGCTTTCATGAATTATGGGTATATGACCTTTGAAAGAGTAAATCATTATTTAAATCGCTCTAGTTTCTTTTTGGTGAATTCGCTCAGCACCAAGCGTCCTGAAATTTCAGCCCTTTCTTCCAAGAGCTCTTCCCAATTTTCAGTACCGCTCCAGAACACCTTCTTCATTTCCTTCATAGCTTCTGGATTATACGTACACAGATGCTCAGCAAATTCCTGGACAGCTTTATCCAGTTCTTCTGTTGAATCGTATACTTGCGCATACAAGCCTTTTTGGCGTGCCCATTCGGGTGCGTAAAAGGCATTGGCATCGATTGCGATTTGGCTCATCCCGGTCAGTCCTAATTTTCGTTCCACCGCTGGTCCGACCACAAACGGACCGATCCCGATATTCAATTCACTAAGTTTTATAGACGCATATTTTGTTGCCATACAATAATCGACTGAAGAAGCAACACCTACACCGCCGCCAACAGCTTTACCTTGCACTCTTCCGATAATAAACTTCGGACATTTCCGCATAGCATTGATGACATTGGCAAATCCCATAAAGAATTTCTTTCCGGTTGTTTCATCTTCAATATTGATCAACTCGTTGAAACTGGCTCCTGCGCAGAAGGTTCTGTCGCCCCCACTTTTTAGGATGATAACTTTCACTTCTTCCTTCTGACCGACATCGGTAATCGTCTTTGCCAATTTTGCGAGGATGTCACCAGGCAGGCTGTTATGCGCTGGGTGAAAGAACTCTATTGTTGCAATTCCCTTTGTTATCGTTTCCTTTACGTATGCTTCGTTCATATGCTTTTTATTGTCTAAGGCGGACTCGTTGCGCCTTCATTATAATTATACTTTCTATAGCAATCCAAACTGCTCAAAATGGTGATTGAGATGCTTTCGCTCCAGCAAATACCATTCGTATTTATTCATATTGCCAAAAACTGCGTTTTTGTTCTTTGCGTCCGGATTGTTTTTGAAGAATTCTAAATATTCTTCCCGAGCTTCCTTCAATTTCTTTTTGGCATCCTCTAAGGATTCATGTTTCAGATTCGGCATCTTCCCTTCCTCATATAACGGAAAATTATAGTCCCGTGGCATCTTTTCGTAATTATATAAGGTTGCATGAACCTTGTCGATTACTTTTTCTGGAGTTGCGATATCAAAGTCCTGAATTTCACCAGAAGCGATGCGATAGGTATACTCCAAATGCTCCACCATCTGTTGCGCTGTCATAGCACCCCATTTTGGCTTCGTATCTTCTGAAAGTCTTTCGAGATAGCTATCGATTTTCTCAGAAGTCATTTCTACGAAAGTTTCCTGTTTTTTCTGAACCATCGTTAGAATGGTTGCGATGGCCACCAATGGCTCCTGGTCTTCATCTGGCTCAGCATCGAAAACCTCTACAAACCACTTCACAATTCCTGAAGGCAGCTCCGTTCCCTTTTGTTCGCGATCGACTTTCTCTTTACAGGTCAGTCGCACGTAAATCGTATCATTATGATATAAGGGTCGAAGAAAACGAATCTCTTCCAACCCATAATTGGCCGCAACGGGACCTTTGTTTGGATAGACAAACAAACCTGCTGCCGCTGAAATAATGAAATAACCGTGCGCTGTTCGTTTTTCGAAAATACTTCCTTCCAACGAGGTGATATCGGTATGGGCGTAGAAATGATCCCATGTCAAATTACCAAAGTTGACAATATCAGTATCGGTTAATGTTCTTTTGTGAGTTTCAATCGACATTCCCGCTTGGATATCTTCCCAATGATAGGCGAACGGATGCTTCTCTGCTTCTTTATAAGCTGCTTTTGGCTGATAAATACCCGTTACCTCGGTCAACGTGGTAGGCGATCCCTGAATAGCACAACGCTGTAAGTAATGCTTCACACCACGAACACCGCCCATTTCCTCGCCACCTCCAGCACGTCCTGGCCCACCGTGAATAAGATTAGGTAAGGGAGAACCATGTCCGGTACTTTGCTTTGCACTTTCTCGGTTTAGAATTAAGATTCGACCGTGATGTGTGGCCGCGGAAACTGTATATTCTGAAGCGATGGTATCATCGTTCGTAACGATGGAACTGACAAGAGAACCTTTCCCCATTTTGGAAAGCTGTACTGCTTCTTCCAGCGACTTGTAGGGCATTAGTGTGCTTACCGGCCCAAAGGCTTCGGTTATATGTGCGGCTTCATTTTGAAGCGGATTGTCTTCACGAAGTAAGATCGGCTTTAAGAAAGCTCCTTTTTTGGAATCGGCTCCAATCGTTTTCGCATCTTCAAAATCACCGTAGACTATGTTGGCGGTTTCAGAAATCTTTTGAATCTGTTGTTTCACGGCTTCCCGTTGTTCGGTATCGACCAAACTTCCCATTCGGACTTCTTTCAGGCGTGGATCGCCAATTGTGACTTTATCCAGCGCCTTACCAAGTGCAATCTGTACATCTTTAACCAATTTTTCAGGAACAATGATGCGTCGAATAGCGGTACATTTTTGTCCACATTTCACGGTCATTTCATTTCGAACCTCCTTGATAAACAAATCGAATTCTGGTGTTCCCGGAACGGCATCTTCACCTAAAATAGAAGCATTCAAACTATCGGCTTCCATAGTAAAGGGAACCGATTCTTCTAATAATTGTGGATGCTTCTTCAGCATTTTTCCTGTGGAAGCAGAACCCGTAAAGGTTACTACATCCTGCGATTGAACCGTATCGAGAATATTGTTAGCGGTACCCGAAATAAGTTGAATGGAACCCTCCGGTAAGATACCTGAAGCGATGATTTCCTTTACTACCGCTTCTGTTAAATACGCCGTTTGAGGCGCAGGCAATACCACTGCCGGCATTCCTGCCATCCAATTCACCGCACATTTCTCCAACATTCCCCAAACTGGGAAGTTAAAGGCATTAATGTGAACTGCCACTCCTTCTCTTGGCACCATAATATGATGTGCCATAAAGCGTCCGCCACGCGATAGGTCGATGGGATCACCTTCCACATGAAAAGGTTTATTGGGAAATAATTTTCGAAGGGAAGCATTGGCAAAAACGTTTCCGAAGCCACCTTCAATATCGATCCAGCTATCTATTTTGGTCGCGCCCGTACGATAACTAATCTCATAAAATTGATTCTTTTTTTTGGTAAGGTGAAGCGCGAGCTTTTTCAACAATAAGCCACGCTCTTGAAAGGTCATTTTTCGGAGTGTATTTCCTTTTTCTCTTCCGTATTGAAGGATAGAAGGAATATCCAATCCTTCGGTCGTTACACTGGTGAAGACTTCACCGGTAATGGAATCCTTGATAGGACGACCTTCCCCTAGACCATCGGTCCAATTTCCTAAAACGTAATGTTGTGTTTTCGTCATAGTTTATACTTTCTCGATTATGGCAGCATATCCTTGTCCGACCCCTACACACATTGTTACCAGTGCGTATCGTTTGTTTTGTTTCTGAAGTTCCAAAGCGGCGGAATAGGTGATTCGTGTTCCGGTAACCCCTAGCGGGTGACCAATAGCAATTGATCCGCCATTTGGATTGATGCGCGGATCATCATCTTTCAATCCCCATTCACGGATACATGCCAAGGCTTGGGATGCGAAGGCTTCATTTAGTTCGATGACATCCATATCATTCATCGTTAACCCTGCTTTTTCTAAGGCTTTATTTGAAGCTTCCACTGGTCCGATTCCCATGATTCTGGGCTCCACTCCCACCACTGCAGAACTCACGAAGCGCGCCATCGGTTTCAAACCATATTTTTCCACGGCTTCTTTCGACGCGATAATCGTAGCTGCCGCGCCATCGTTCAAACCAGAGGAATTACCAGCGGTAACGCTTCCCTCCTTCCGAAAGGCTGGGCGTAATTTTGCCAGAATTTCCTTAGTCGTATTTGGTTTGATAAATTCATCTTGGGAGAAGATGATGGGGTCTTTTTTTCGCTGTGGAATTTCAACAGGCACGATTTCTTCTGAAAGTCGACCGTTTTCCTGTGCTTTTGCCGCTTTCATCTGACTGTGATAGGCAAAGGCATCCTGGTCTTCGCGAGTAATATTGTGCTTTTTCACCAAATTTTCGGCTGTAACCCCCATTCCGTCCGTGCCATATAGATCGTGCATTTTCTTATTGACGAATCGCCATCCGAAGCTACTGTCATACATCTTTGCATCGGTACCAAAGGCTGATGATGGTTTTGCGATAACGTATGGACCGCGTGTCATGTTCTCGACGCCGCCTGAGATAAACAGATCACCATCGCCGGCCTTAATGGCGCGATTGGCATGAATCATAGCGGAAAGGCCGCTGCTGCACAGTCTATTGACTGTTTCACCAGGAACGGTGACTGGCAGCCCTGCCAGCAGCAGCGCCATACGAGCGACGTTTCTATTGTCTTCACCCGCCTGATTGGCGCAGCCCATGATAACATCATCAAAGGCTTCTTTTGGAATGTTCGGATTTCGTTTTACTATTTCGGCGATGACGTGCGCCGCCAAATCATCGGTTCGAATGGTACTGAGCGTACCTTTATAGTTTCCGATGGGCGTTCTGATGCCGTCGATTATATATGCTTCTTTCAAATTCTAAATTTTAAATTAAAAATGTAAAATGATAATATTTACTTTACTTAACCTGTGATGTTTTAAGACTAGCTGCGAAAATCGCTACCAGCTCGGTACATTCATTATATATTTTTTCATACATAACACTATCCTTAATAAGCTCAGCCTTTTGCAAAATTTGTAGATTCACCTGAGACTCTCTTAATTCCTTTAGACATAGTTTCATTTTATGAATAAAGTCTTTTTTTGATTCCGATGCTTGTGCTTCCCCATAGTTCAAAGCTGCAGCCGAACTCGACCGAATAAGCTGTTGGGAAAGATGATTAGAAGCAAAAGTTTTTTCTAAAAACCCAATATCTTTTATGATTGAAGCTGAAAAATTAACCAACCTCTTGTAAATCATATGCAGGTTTTGGCTTCAACTTTAATATTTAAAATTTTTAATTTACTATTTTTAATCTTCCCAATCTTTTGAGGTGCGGTATACCACTCCTTTAAACAAAGCTACCAATTCTTCGCCTCTTTTCACCTCCACTACATTAAAGCCTAACTTTCGATTCACCTTTTCGATGACACTTTCAGCTACCAAATAATCCCCTTCATTCAAGGCTTCAATATGGTTGATACTGGTTTCTATAGAAACCGCAAACTTCCCGTGGGTGTTAGCTGCAAAACCGAAAGCCGTATCGGCCAAGGAGTAACTGATTCCGCCGTGCGCTTTCTGCATACTATTCAACATCTCCTTTCGGATGGTCATTCCAACTTTGCAGCGTCCAAGTTCCACTTCCAAAATTTCGATTCCTAGCCACTTACTAAATGGATCGAGCCGCAACATTTTATGCGGGATTCTTTCACCTTGCATCATGAAAAGAAGGTCTGGTTATTTGTTGACATCTCACGAAGTTTTGGGGAACAGCGATACCTATCTTCACGATATTTATCATACAATCCATCCAACTTCTTTACGCACCAATCAATCCCTTGCTCGTCGGCCCATTGTAACAATCCTTTGGGATAATTCACCCCTTTTGTCATCGCGTTGTCAATATCCTCGGCCGAGGCAATATTCCAAAACAGGGCATCTGCCGCTTCATTGATAAGCATCACCAAAATCCGATCGAATACTTTCTGCCCCAAGGCTGTGTCAAAAGTGTCCTCCAAATTTTCCGGAAGAACAGGTTTTCCATCCTTATATTTATAATAACCACGACCTGACTTTCGGCCCAACCAACCCGCTTCTGCCATTCTCTTTTGGGTGAAAGAAGGTTTATAGCGTGGATCGTAATAGAAGGCTTCAAAAACGGTCTCGGTGACGATGTAGTTTACATCATTCCCTATAAAATCCATTAATTCGAAAGGTCCCATTCGGAAGCCTCCAATCGATTTCATGGCCCAGTCGATGGTAGCGAAACCTTCGGTTCCTTCTCCTACCATTCCTTCTTCATAAATACGAAGCGCTTCACCATAAAAGGGACGCGCTACACGATTTACGATAAATCCAGGCGTATCCTTAGCGATCGCAACAGTTTTTTTCCAGTTTGAAATGTTCATTTGAACCTTTCGAAGTACTTTATCTGATGTTTGAACCGCCGGAATTACCTCTACCAATTTCATAAGCGGTGCGGGATTGAAAAAGTGAATTCCAATACATCGTTTTGGTCTTTTGAGTGAAGCTGCTATAGAAGCTATGGATAATGATGACGTATTTGAAGCGATGATACATTTTTTGGAAACATAGCTTTCCAGCTCCTGAAACACTTTCTTTTTTATGTCGAGATCCTCGATGATGGCTTCGATCGTCAGTTCGCTATCCGAAAGTTCTTTCAGTGAATCGACATAAGAGATATTACCTTGAATTCTATTCTTTTCTTCTGAATCAATTCTTCCTTTTTCGATTAGTCGGTTTAGGATTTTATCCAATGCCTTTTCAGCTTTCTCCAGCGCTTCAGGATTTTTGTCGAAAAGCTTCACCGTACAGTCAGCTGTTGCTGCCACCTGTGCGATACCGCTTCCCATGGTTCCTGAACCGATAATTCCAACGTTCTTTATCATATACTTCTATTGGCTTTTGCGTTTTATTTTCCTTTAAAATTGGGCTTTCGCTTGTTCACAAATGCATCGACCCCTTCGGCATAATCTTCACTTTGGGCTGCTTCAATCTGTAATTTGCTCTCCATATCTAATTGCGCCTCTAAATCATTCGTCATCGACTGGTTCAATAATCGCTTTGTCATACCCAATGCCTTGGTAGGCATATTCGCTAAGGTATTGGCTATTTTCTCGGTTTCTTCTGAAAGTGTTTCCGCTGAAAACACCTTGTATACCATTCCCATTCGCTCAGCCGCTTCGGCAGAAACCTTATCGCCTAACATCATCAAGGCAGAAGCTTTCTGAAAACCGATCAATCGTGGCAAAAAGAATGTGCCAGCACTATCGGGAATCAATCCGATTTTGCTGAAGGCCTGAATGAAACTCGCTCCTTCAGAAGCAAGCACAATGTCACAAGCCAGCGCTATATTCGCTCCCGCGCCGGCAGCCACACCGTTCACTGATGCTATTATAGGTTTTTCAATAGAACGAATTCTGGAAATAATGGGGTTGTAATGTTCTTCCAATATTTTTTTGAAGCCAGGATTCAATTCTGGGGTGGTGACTTCCTTTAAATCCTGTCCGGCACAAAATGCTTTTCCTTCTCCAGTGATGACGATCGCTCTTACTTCATCGTTCATTTCTGCTACATCTAAAGCATCCTGAAGCTCTAATGCCATTTCACGATTAAAGCTGTTGAAAACGTTGGGACGGTTTAAGCGGAGAGTCGCTATGTTGTTTTTTATTTCGTTGGTGATTGATTGGCTCATATTCTTTTAGTGTCAAATTTTAATCTATCGTCTTAATTGAAAATCAGACTGCTGTATATAACGGTGCCGCAACGAGTGCCTGCCCTGCCGGCAGGCGGGCGGCACGACTTGGTTTTTATTTTAGGCATTTGAAATAATCGAACGGTTCTTGGCAGTCATCACATTTGAATAGGGCTTTACAAGCAGTTGAACCAAATTGACTGACCAAATGGGTATTGGTACTGCCACAATTGGTGCATTTCACCACTTTTTTTTCACCCAACAGCGCATCCTTGTCGGCTGTTTCCTCAAGTGGCGCAGCAATACCATATTCTTCCATCTTTCGCTTTCCAGCTTCGCTAATCCAATCGGTGGTCCATGCAGGTGACAATACCAGTTGAACTTTTGCTTGCATTCCTTTTTTGTAAAAGGCTGCCTTTAGATCATCGCTCATTACGTCCATAGCCGGACAGCCCGAATAGGTTGGTGTCAATTTTATGCGCACCACACCATCTTCTTTTACAGCTTCACGAATAACACCTAAATCCAATACCGACAATACAGGAATCTCCGGATCGGAGACAGACTCCAGAATCGGAATTAAATCTGTTTGTATGTTTGGTTTTGTTTCGGTCATAATAAAAACCCCTCGACTGCGCTCGGGGAGACAGTAGCTACCATTTCATATCGGGAAAGGCGCGTTGCATATATTGAAGATCTGAAAGCAAATACCCCATATGTTCAGTATGGATGCCTTCTTTTCCTCCTTTTTGAAAATATTTTCGTTCGGGTACCTCAAGGGTTGCCTCTTTCAATACTTCGGAAACAGTTTCGTAATAGGGTTCTTTTAAGGCTTCCAAATTGACACCAACGCCTTCCTTCACCATTGCCACATCTGCCTCTGTCATCTGAAACAATTCGTTGGTATAGCGCCATAGATTATTCACGGCTTCTTGAATTTTAGTATGGCTCTCCTCCGTTCCATCGCCTAAGCGTTTGATCCAATCACTGGAAAAGCGTCGATGATAGCTTGCTTCCTTAATCCCCTTCTTGGCAATGGCCGCTAGGGTTTCATCCTTGCTGTTTTCTAATTCTCTTAAAAACATCAAGTGGAAGACATCGAATAAAAATTGTCGTGCCATCACATATCCAAAATGTGTATTGGGCTGTTCTACCAACAGCACATTACGATATTCCCGTTCTTTTCTAAGAAAAGCGATATCATCCTCTGTTTTCTCTTCATCAAAAAGACTAGCCGCATACTGAAAATAGCTACGGGTTTGTCCGATAAGATCCAAGGAAATATTCGTCAATGCGATATCGGTCTCCAAGCTTGGTCCGTGTCCGCAAAGTTCACCTAAGCGCTGACCAAGAATTAGGTTTGTATCAGCGATTGTAAGTATGTAATGATATAAGTTTTGGTTCATAGCGTTTTGGTTTTTTGGCTTGGTGCGAAATCATTTAACCGTCTTATCTCGCAACGTATGCGCAACAAGTGCGTATGGACTTGGCTTTATGTTTTAAACGTTCGCGTACCAAGTACACGAAGACCTTCTTGAATTATATAGCTTCTACATATGCTTCACCTCATCGGGAAGGTCGTAGAACGTCGGGTGACGATACACCTTGTCTTGGGCTGGCTCGAATAGCTCGCCATTATCGGAAGGATTGCTAGCCGTAATATGCTTGCTTTCTACAACCCAAATGCTGACGCCCTCATTTCGCCTTGTATACACGTCACGGGCATTTTCCAAGGCCATTTCGGCATCGGCGGCATGTAGGCTTCCAAAATGTCGGTGTTCCAGTCCGTTTTTGCTACGCACAAACACTTCCCATAAGGGCCAATTTTTCTTTTTATCGCTCATATTAGCTTGCTTTTTTGGTCGTTGCTTTTCGCTCTTCTTGTTTTTCGGCATAGGCCATAGCTGCATCACGAACCCATTCTCCTTCTTCCCAAGCACTCACTCGTGCGTTCAGGCGTTCTTTATTACACGGACCGTGACCTTTCACCACTTGCCAGAATTCATCCCAGTCAATTTCACCAAAGTCATAATGACCACGTTCGTCGTTCCATTTCAAATCTGGATCTGGAACGGTTATTCCCAAGATATCCGCCTGTGGAACAGTTTGGTCGATAAACTGCTGACGCAATTCATCATTGGTCTTACGTTTTAACTTCCATTTCATTGATTGTTCGGTATGCGTACTTTCAGCATCGGTTGGTCCGAACATCATCAAGCTTGGCCACCACCAGCGGTTGAGTGCATCCTGCGCCATCGCTTTTTGCTCTTCGGTACCATTGCAAAGGGTCAGCATGATTTCGTATCCCTGGCGTTGGTGAAAACTCTCTTCCTTACACACTCGTACCATTGCTCTTGCATAAGGACCAAAGGATGTATTACAAAGCGGTACCTGATTGATAATAGCTGCACCGTCTACCAACCACCCAATAGCGCCAATGTCGGCCCACGTGATCGTAGGATAGTTGAAAATTGAAGAATACTTCGCTTTCCCTGAATGCAACTGTTCGTATAATTCCTCCCTAGAGATTCCTAAGGTTTCACATGCGGAATACAGATACAACCCATGCCCGGCTTCATCCTGAACTTTAGCCAATAAAGCGGCTTTCCTTCTTAGTGAAGGCGCTCGCGTAATCCAATTTCCTTCTGGCAACATCCCTACAATTTCGGAATGGGCATGCTGGGAAATCTGACGGATATGGGTTTGCCGATATTTTTCCGGCATCCAATCCTTAGGTTCGATCTTTTCGTCACGCGCGATGCACGCTTCAAACATTTCCTCTAAATTTTTTACTTCCTTATCACTCATACTATATGTTTTACGCTCTAGCACTGGGCTGAAAGCTGTTAAACGTCAAAATCTACTGTTACTTTTTCACTGGTCGGTACCGCTTGGCAGCTCAATACAAAATTTTGTGCGACTTCATCTTCCTCTAAGGCATAATTGATTTTCATTTCAACACTACCTTCCACAATCTTACATTTGCAGGTACTACAAACGCCACCTTTACAAGCAAAGGGCAAATCGGCTCCCGCACTTAAGGCAGCATCCAAAATATTGTCGAAATCCTTGGTCATGGTGAAATTGAATTCCTTTCCGCCATCGACAATGGTTAAATCGACCCCTTCAACATTCTGCTTGGCTAATCGTTCCCCACGTTTTTTATCTTCTTCTGAAAGCCCTGTCACAAACAATTCAAAATGAATCAAATGCTTCGGCAATCCAGCTTTTTCCAAATAATCGGCTACAAAACGAACCATTTTTTCTGGTCCGCAGAGAAATACTTCACTAGTGTCCGGAATATCGATAAACGTATTCGTCAACACATCCATTTTAGCATCATCAAACCGACCGTTAAACAACTCGATATCACGCTTTTCACGGGTAAGGAAATAATAGATTTCCAACCGACCAAAATAGCGGTTTCGAAGCTGCTCCAATTCTTCCTTAAAGATAATAGATTTCGCTGTCTTATTCACATAGAACAACTTACAGGTAGCATTCGGTTCCATGGCCAAATGCGTCTTAATCATAGACAATACTGGCGTAATTCCGCTACCCGCTGCAAAAAAGAGATAATTCTTTTCTTTTTCAGGTGAAACATCTACGCCGAACATCCCACTTGGCTCCATTACTTCAAGCGTATCGCCAGCTTCCAAGGTTTCATTAACGAAGGATGAAAATTTCCCTTCGGGTATTTGCTTCACGGCTACTTTCCATTCACCGTCCTCTGGACTGGAGCATAAACTATAACTTCGACGAACATCCTCGCCATCGATATCTTTTTTTAAGGTTAAATGCTGTCCTTGACGAAATTTGAAATTTTCGCGTAGTTCCTCTGGAACATTGAAGGTGATAACCGAACAATCGTCGGTTTCCTTATAAACCTCCTTAACGGTAATGGGATGAAATGCTGCCACGTTCGTTTAGTCGTATTAGAAACACAAAACTAACAATTGTTAGTTAAAATTACAACAGGGCTTATTCAATGAAAATCAAGCACTTTCTGTTGAAGGGGTCACCGTTTTTCCTTTTTGAATCATCAGACGAATATCTTCCAACAACAGATATAGGCATGGAACAATAATCAGAATGATTGAAGTTGCGAATACAATTCCGAATCCAAGTGAAATCGCCATCGGAATCAGGTAAAACGCCTGACTTGAAGTTTCTAAAATAATAGGCGTTAAACCACCGAAAGTGGTGAGGGTCGTTAGCATAATCGGACGAAAACGGCGTAGCCCTGCTTCATGAATGGAATCATAAATGGAATTCCCTTCTTTTCGCTGTTTGTTCGCATAATCGATCATAATTAGGGAATCGTTCACCACAACTCCTGAAAGCGCAATAACTCCCATTAAACTCACCAATGACAGGTCGTATCCTAATAATATATGCCCGATTACCGCTCCCACAATACCAAACGGAATGGCCATCATTACAATCAGCGGCTGCGAATAACTACTGAAAGCAATTGCCAACAACGCATAAATGAGCATCATCGCAATGGAAAAACCACTCCATAAACTTTGTGTCGATTCGCGCATATCGGCCTGACTTCCCTCAAATGTCCATGTTATTCCAGGGTAATCGGCTCGTAATTGTGGTAAGACTTCATTTTGAACTCTCGCTAGCACCTGACCCACTGTATTGGCTGGTTCCACGTCCATTCCAACATTTACGACTCTTCGTCCGTCGCGGCGATTTATGGACGTAAACGCTTCCTTCTGACGTACCTCAACAACATCCAGTAACGGAACTTCCACACTATCGCGCGTTCGTATCAAGAAATTCTCAAGGTTTCGCATGTCCTTTCGCTCTTCATACGGTAGTTTCACTCTAATTTCAACTTCGTTGGTGTTACGTAATTGGCGCATAGCCAAGGCTCCGAAAAACGCATCACGCACTTGTCGGCCCACTTCACTGGAGGTTAGCCCGAGATTTCTTCCAGCCGGTAATAATTTAAAGTCATATTGAATTTTTCCCTTATTATAGTTATCGCTGACATCACGTGTATTGTTGAAGGCTTCCATTCGTGACTTAAACGCTTGGCTGGCACGTTCCAACACATCAATTTCTGAGTGACTCAAGTCGACACTGATATCTTGTTGATAGCCGCCTGGTCCACGTTCCGCTTCAAAGGTAATTTGGTCGACCCCTTCAATATCGCCAATATTATCACGCCAAAGCTCAATGACTTCACGGGCACCCATATCGCGTTCGTCTGGCGGGAGCATTACGATTTCAACATCAATGAAATTTTGTCCTCGAACGTTGGTCTTTATTCCTTCGGCTACTTCATATAAATTATGCTCCTCGAACATTCGTTGTGTAGAGGCCGTAATTTCCTCCGCCACTTTTGCGGCTTGGTCTGGCGTTGTTCCAACTGGCAAGCGCACCCCCGCTTCAATTTCATCTGCTGCCACTTCGGGCATCATGATCATTCCCATATGGTCGCTATACCCGTAACCGCCAACCATTATCAACAAGGCTACAGCAGCGCTAAGCGTGATGTATCGATATTTCAAACAATAATCGAGAAACGGTCGGTAGTACTTATCAATGACCTTATTAAACCCTTGGGCAAAGCGTTCTTGCCAGCCTTCGAGTTTTTGAACAATACCGCTTTTCTTTTTCTTTTTTAAATGTCCTAAGTGTGAAGGCAGGATGAAAAGCGCCTCTAATAGTGAAACCGCCAAAATTACAATCACTACTGCGGGTAGGGGTTGCCAAAACTTTCCTGTTTCACCCGGCATCAAAAGTAAAGGCACAAAAGCAATGATGGTCGTTATAATGCTGAAGGTAACCGGCTTCGCCACATCGCGTGTTCCTTTGATGGCTGCATCCATAAAGGTATGACCCTTTTGTCGGTATTCATAGATGTTTTCACCTACCACAATGGCGTCATCCACCACGATTCCAAGTACTACGAGAAATCCGAACATGGATATCATATTCACGCTCACCCCAATCATCGGCAAGAAGATGACACCTCCCACAAATGATATCGTCATTCCCATCATCACCCAAAAGGCTAATCGATACTCCAAGAACAACGTGAGGATGACCAACACGATGAAAATTGCCATAATCCCGTTTTCGGTGAGGAGTGAAAGTCGCTCGCGGTAATCCTCTGCCCGATTGCTATCTACCCTGAACTTTACGCCTGGCGGTAATTGAAATTCGTCTATCTGTTGAAGTACGATTTCTTCAATTTCGAGCGGTGATTGGTCTCCAATTCTGAAGATTTCCAAATCGATGGAAGCCGTTTGGTTGAATTGCCCATGGAACCCTGTTTCTTCAAAACCATCGGTAATGGTAGCAATTTCGCTCAACTTCACCTGTGCTCCGGAGGGTGAAGAAATTATCGTAATATCGGCAAACTCGCGCGCCCACTGCTTGCGTTCCTGCATACGGAGTAAAATCTCCCCTGATTGAGTTTCAACAGCACCCGCGGGGACATCTTCACTTGAATTCGCAATGATATCGGCTACCTGACCTAAAGTGAGTTGGTACTGACGCAGATTATATCGTGAAATTTCGACCCGGGTTTCATACTCGGGTACATTCCCCAATTCTACCTGTGTGATTTCGGGATTGCTAAGCAGTCTGTTTCGGAGGCGCTCGGCCAATTTCCGAAGTGTCCAAAAATCCACTTCACCATAAATAGCCACTTGCATTACATCGCGCTGACGGTCCTGCAATACAACTTCCGGTTCTTCAATATCGTCAGGGAACGTCCGAATACGGTTTACGGCCTGATCGATATCCTGGAATGCCTTCATTCTATCGGTACCCGCGACCAGTTCTATAGAAATACTACCACTTCCTTCATTAGCGGTTGAAACGATTTCCTTTATTCCTTGAATACCTCGAACCGCTTCTTCAACAGGCATCAAAATTCCTTGTTCCACTTCCTCTGGCGAAGAACCTGGATACACCACACTTACATTTACAAAATCCAATTGGAACTGCGGAAATACTTCTTTTTGAATATTGAACATGGTATAGATACCCGCTCCCAATAGCACAATCATGAGTAGATTGGCTGCAATGGAATTTCGCGCCATATACCCAATGGCTCCTTCCTTTCGAGTGATATCTTTCTTCTCTTCCGCCATTATTCTTGTCTGCTATTTTTCACCTGATTCGAATCCGACCCCTCTGTTCGCAGTGGAATACCATCGGCAACCGTACTTAAATTGGTCGTTACAATTTTGTCCTTATCGTTTAATCCTTCGGAGATGTATGCATATTTAGAATCTTGTAATTGAATGTTCACATCACGTACAGAAAGCTTCCCCTCTTGCATTACCCAGACGGTTTCATTACTTCGTATCAAGCCACGATCGATACGGACTACATTTTCGATAGGCTTCCCTTCAATCTGGGTTTCTACAAAGGCTCCGATTATCATTTTGGGCTTTTCAGTATTACCGGATTCATATCCTAAGGGATCGGGTACTTTCACCAACACTCTCGCCAATCGCGTTTGATTGTCTAATGCTCCAACTTGCTTGTCTAAATACCCTGTTCGGTATTCATCTTCTTCCCAAGAGGATGTATTTTGAATGCGAACGGAAGCTCCTTTATCGTTATTCGCATTCGGAAATTGCAAGTACTTTAATTTTCCGATCGGAACCGTTACGGTTACCCAATAGTAATCGGTCCCTACCAATCGTCCTAGGTTATCGCCAGGCGCTACCTGTGAGCCTATCGTCACATTCTGACGAATAATATGGGCATCGAAAGGTGCGCGGATTGTGGTTCTATTTAAGTTGAGTTGTGCTTGTGAAAGCCCTGCTTTAGCCGATTCAATAGTAGCGCGTACCGCTTCCAATTGTGGTTGACGCAATACTAAATCCTTTTGTTGTGATGAAAGGGAATCGCCTCCGATGAGCTGAAGGTCTTGTTCCGCAATTTTTTGTCGACCCATCTCTACCTGAAGGTCGGTTTTGGCCTGTGATAGTTCACTTCTTCGCAAGGCAACCGTATTTCGATAATCGGAAGGATCTATTTGAAGGAGCACTTCTCCTTCCTTTACATTTCCACCGGGAACAAATCCATCGGCACGACGGATAATCTGACCACTCACCAACGGACTAATCATAACATCTTCCACCGCCTGGACGGTTCCAGTGGCAACAATGGTTGGGGTGAAAGTTCCTTTTTCGGCCTCTACGTAATTTACGAGCATGGCCGTTTCTTTAGTAGCACCTTCACTTTTCGCGGTTGGCTCCGTCATAAAGATGAGAAAGGTAACGAGCGCTGCTGCTACCAAAATACCCAAACTAATAATGACAATTTTTTTCTTACTCATAGTTCATTTATTCAGAAAGTTCTTCTTCCCTATCCGTATCAAAGGCACCTGCCAAGGCTCGGTAAAGTGAAATCCGTATTTCCAACTGTTGTTGTTTTGCCACTAGCATATCCCTTCGCAACTGTTGGGCTTCGTCTAATGCTAATAGGACGTCGAGATAGTTGCTTAAACCGTTAATAAATTCAATCCGTAATTGCCGATTGGTTTTATCGGCCATATCGAGTCGCTTTTCAAGGATAGCAATCCGTTCCTTTTGCTTTTCCTCCTGAATAAGGGCGTCTTCCACTTCTCGAAACGCTGTTAAAACCGTTTGCCCATACTGATACAATTGCTGGTTTTTGATGGCTTCGGTTCGCTCTACTTGGGCACGTAATCGCCCGCCATATAACAACGGAGCTACGATATTGCCTGCCAAAGTATACGCCCAATCCTTAAACAATCCGTCATAGGTGTTCGAGCGTGACTGTACTGAAAGATCTAGTGAAATACGTGGGTATTTTGCCCTAACCGCAGCAGCCATGTCGCGATCGGCCGCCAGTAATTGACTATAGGCGCTCTGCACATCCGGTCGACGGCGCACTAATTCTAATGGTAATCCCGTTGAAGGTTTTGGCGGTAAGATGGGCAATTTATCTGCCACTTCGGGATTGATAAAATTTTGCGGTGGCTTTCCAAGAAGCACGGCTAATTCATTTTTTAGCAAGGCAACATCGGTTTCATAAACAACCTTAAGGTCTCTTGTGGCCTCCAACAACTGATTTTGTCGTAGAATGTCCACCCCACGTATTTGACCGCTACCAAACCGAGCCCGAATAAGTTTGATGATATCTTTGTTTGTATTGATCTGTTGTTCGGCAAGCTCTAATTGTTCCTTGGCAGTCAATAGTTGAAACCAAGTCGTTGCGATTTCTGCTGAAAGTGAAAGTGCTGCGGCCTGATAATCTTGATAGGATGCTTGAAATCGATAGGCCGCTGCTTGTTTGTTTGCGCTAAGCCTTCCCCATAAATCGACTTCATAAGCAGCCGCCAAACCTGCCTGTACATTTTCACCTCCTGCAAAATCTGGTTCCGGTCGACTAATTGCAGTTCTGGCTTGCGCACTAAGGTCAGGCCAGAGGAAAGAGGCTTGTGTACGGCGGATAGCCTTGGCTTCTTTTACCTGTTCCCAGGTTGTCAATACGTTTAAGTTTTGTTGAAGGGCAGAATCGATAAGGGTATTGAGTTGCGGATCATTAAAGGCCGTCCACCATTTATCCTCTAAGGTAACTTCTCCTGTTGTTGAAGAAAACGGATCGGCTTCTTCAATAGGTGGTGAAACCTCTGAAATCTTTGGGGTACATCCCACCATAAAAAGCAGTAGCGTACTAATAAGGAAAAGTACGCTCTGTAGTGGTTTTGAAACCTTTTTTACAGTAAACCGAATGCTTTTAATAGTCTATCCAAATTTTAAATCGCCTTAAGATAGGAATAAGGCATTCGATATTTCTTTAAAATTTGGTTAAAAGATTTTGAAAGCAGCGTAAAATCAAAGAATTGACGCAATCATAGATTTCACAATAGCCTTGCCACCCCCATCACGCCTTGCGTCAAAAAACAGGATTGCTTCGCCATCCTCACAACGCTCCGCGTTGAAAACACGGGATTGCTCCGCCATCCCAACAACGCTCCGCGTTGAAAACAAAAATCCCGTACTTACAAATTCAAGCAAGCTTGATTTGCCGTACGGGATTTTTGTTTATTCGTGACCGCGGGAGGATTCGAACCCCCAACCCTCAGAGCCGAAATCTGATATTCTATCCAGTTGAACTACGCGGCCAGTATTTTCTTTAAGAACTCTTGCTATGCTTACGCAGGCATCTAGTTGAACCCCGCCCATTTCTAAAGAAATGTTCGGGCTAGTACACGGCCAATAGCTTAGTTTGAAAGACGTTGCTTCACGATGGCAGCGATGGTTTTTCCATCAGCTTGTCCCGCCAATCGTTTGTTTGCTTCTCCCATCACCTTTCCCATATCGGCCATAGTACTTGCTCCGGTATCGGCGATAACGTCATCTACAACGGCTGCTACTTCATCAGCACTTAACTGCGCTGGTAAAAAGCGTTCAATAACCACTGCTTGCTCCAATTCTGGTTCTGCTAAATCGGCGCGACCTTGTTCTTGGTAAATAGCAGCACTATCTTTCCGTTGCTTTACTAATTTCTGCAATAATTTAATCTCTTCATCTTCAGAAAGATCCTTTTTGCTTCCGGTTTCCGTTTGGGCCAAAAGTAAGGCTGACTTGACCGCACGAAGGGCTTCAAGGTCACTTGCCTTTTTTTCCTTCATGGCTGTTTTCATCGCATCCATTACGTCTTTCTGTAAGCTCATCGAAATAAATTTTTCAGGTTGCGAAGATAATCAATCTACGGTTTCAAAAAAAGCAGAAAATAAAAAACCCGACCATCAATGTGGGATGGCCGGGTCTGAGGAGCTAGCATAAAGTAGGTAATCAGTCCACATTATCGTGTAAGAACGAATTGTTGCTCCGCAATTCGATATCATCGTCATCATCGTTAACCGATGTGCGCGACATCTCGGAACCTTCGTCTACAGAATCATCTAGATCGATACCCATTCGTTTATAAGCAGGTTGTTTTTCTATTTCCTCGATTTTTGAAGAACTATTTCTGAATTTATAGTTGAACTCCTTCATCTTCTTTTTGCGGTCTTCAGCACGGTCCCGAAGTAATTTCGAGATCGGTGAATTCATCGGATCTTCATCTTCACTATCATTATCCTTAGGTTCAGCCGGAGCCACGGTCTTCTTTTCGAATACGATTTCCTCTTCTTCCTCGGCTGCTGCATTTCCTTTAGAAGGCTTGGCAGAAAGCAATTCTTCTTCTTTCTCCTCGTAATCGTCTAAGCTATATCGCTTCACCCCACCATCCTTATGTTCGGTTACGGGAATTATTTCCACGGCATCCTTCACTTCAATATCTTCAAGATGTGAAACGATAGTCTCGACCTCGTCTTCTTCCTCTGCTTCACTCTCGGCAGTTCGCGATTCCTTTTTAGGAGTATTCACGGGCAAGTCGAACATCAACATCTGATCGTCTTCTGCTGAAATTTCCTCTTGTTTCTCTTCCTTCTGAGGCGCTGCTTCTTCCTTCTTCGGTTCCAAAATAACGAAATCGTTCACCTCCATTTCATTGATCAACAATTGTTCAAATTCGGCAACATGGTGAATATCGACTTCTTCATAAGAAACATCGATATTCTTCAACAACTCCGAGGTTTCGATATAACCTTCAAACGGAAGGTCCTTTTGAACCGGTGCTTCAGGCGCTATCTTTACCTCAACTTGCTTCGTCTCAGACGTTTTTGGGGTTGGTTTTACCTCTTCTTCTTCCTCGAAAAGCGTGTGACGAATAATCGGTTTCTCTTCCTTTCTTGGAGCAGCGCTAGGTTTTGGCAACTCAACTGGAGTAGCACCTTTCTTCACTGAAAGATCCTGTTCTGCTTTTTGTTCGTCTTCAAGTGTGTGAATAATTTTTTTGGTTTCGGTATTCACGATATCATCCTGTTGTTCTGCATTGAAACCTGTTGCAATTACCGTAATGGCAATCGCTCCATCCAACGTTTCATCTTCACCCACACCCATAATGATGTTCGCGCTGTGACCAGCTTCATCTTGAATATGGTCACTAATCTCACCGATTTCATCAATCGTGATTTCTTCGGAACCAGAAACGATAAGCAGCAATACGTTTTTGGCACCTTTAATTTTGTTATCGTTCAGCAACGGTGAATCGAGCGCTTTGCTAATGGCATCCTTAGCACGATTGCTTCCGCTGGCACTGGAACTTCCCATAATGGCTGTTCCACTATTTGAAAGTACTGTTTTCGCATCGCGAAGGTCAATATTCTGCGTATAGTGATGTGTAATAACCTCGGCAATACCACGAGCGGCCGTTGCCAAGACTTCATCGGCTTTGGAGAAGCCAGCTTTGAAGCCCAAATTACCATATACCTCACGTAATTTGTTGTTATTGATAACAATGAGCGAGTCGACATTCTGACGCAGCTTTTCAACTCCCAATTGTGCTTGGTCGTTCCGCGTTTTTCCTTCAAACTGAAACGGACTGGTTACGATACCTACTGTTAGGATATCCATCTCCTGCGCCATCTTTGCGATAACGGGAGCTGCTCCCGTCCCTGTTCCACCACCCATTCCAGCAGTAATAAATACCATTTTGGTATTGGTAGTCAGCATCGATTTTATTTCCTCCATACTTTCCATGGCGGCCTTTTCCCCGATTTCGGGATTTGCTCCAGCGCCCAGACCTTCGGTAAGGGAAACACCCAATTGTATTCTAATGGGTACAGGGCTATTTTCCAATGCCTGTGAATCGGTATTGCAAATCACGAAGTCGACACCCTTAATGCCTTGACTAAACATGTGATTTATAGCGTTGCTTCCACCGCCGCCGACACCGATGACCTTAATGACGTTACTTTGGTTCTTCGGCAGGTCGAATGAAATGTTATCAAATTCAGTGTTGCTGCTCATATTATTTGTATTTGTGAGGTTGTTCCGTTTCCAGAATTCTTATTCTTAGTTAACTTTTAATTATTCCGCATTGTCCAAAAACTCCTTGAACTTTTCAGCCCAACGATCGAAAAATCCTTTTCGTTTTTCGGTTTTTTCTTCTGTTTGGGTCGCGACATCTTCTTCGGAAGTTTCCATTTCTTCCGTTGCCGTAGCCTCTTGCGAATTATCGAAAGTGGCCATGGCTCTATTTGCATTTGTCTTTTTCTCCTTACTCTGAAGGCTATTTAGTACCAAACCGACCGCCGTAGCGTACATCGGACTCGTAATTTCCTTATTGCTATCGCCGCCTGCCAAATGCTCGTTTGGAAAACCAATTCGGGTATCCATACCAGTGATGTATTCAACCAATTGCTTTAAATGTTGCAACTGCGCGCCACCTCCTGTTAGTACGATACCGGCGATTAATTTTTTCTTTTGTTCCTCGTGACCATAATTCTTGATCTCGAGATATACTTGTTCGATTATTTCAACTGCGCGGGCGTGGATAATCTTCGAAAGGTTCTTTAGCGTAATTTCCTTCGGTTCTCTCCCACGAAGTCCAGGAATGGAAACAATTTCATTATCCTTGTTTTCCCCTGGCCAAGCACTTCCAAACTTAATCTTCAACAATTCTGCTTGCTTCTCGATGATGCTGCAGCCTTCTTTGATATCTTCAGTAATCACATTTCCACCGAAAGGAATTACGGCCGTATGGCGAATGATACCGTCCTTAAAAATGGCTAGGTCGGTTGTTCCACCTCCAATATCGATCAGGGCAACTCCTGCTTCTTTTTCTTCTTGACTCAACACGGCATTTGCGGAAGCCAACGGCTCCAAGGTTATGCCCGAAAGCTCAAGACCGGCGCTTTTCACACAACGTCCGATGTTTCGAATGGAAGAAACCTGTCCGACCACCACGTGAAAATTGGCTTCCAATCGGCCACCATACATTCCGATGGGCTCGGTTATTTCCGCCTGACCATCCACTTTGTAATCCTGTGGAAGTACATGGATGATCTCTTCACCGGGAAGCATTACCAATTTATGAACCTGATTGCACAGCCGCTCAATATCATCGTCATCGATCACCTCATCGCTATCGCTTCGGGTAATGTAATCGCTATGCTGAAGACTTCGGATGTGCTGGCCTGCAATTCCGACAACCACTTCATCTATTTGCATTCCAGAGGAAGTTTCAGCATCTTGTACCGCCTGTTGAATCGATTGAATGGTCTGTGTAATATTATTAACCACACCTCGGTGAACCCCTAAGCTTTTGGCTTTGCCAATGCCAAGGATTTCCATCTTGCCGTATTCGTTCTTCTTACCGATCATGGCCACAATTTTTGTGGTTCCAATATCCAGTCCGACCGCGATGTTTTCTTTTTCCATAGCTTATTTTTTTGTTGCTACTACTTGGTTTCCGAATGTTAGGTTTACCGTTCTGTAGCTTTTAAGCATCTTATCTTCTTTTGTTTTCTTATAGAACGCCTTAAAGTTCTGTATCTTCTTTTCAATATCGATTGGTTGCCCAAATACCACTTTTAAATCATGTTTTCGTAGCCGTAAGACTACTTTTCCATTCTTCTGCAGGTGCAGACCAATAACGCTACTATTCATGAACGCGTCTTTTTCCAGTTCCAAAAGCAGGGGCGTAATTTTGGAGAAATCGTCCGTCACCGTTCCCGTTACTAAGGGAACTCGTGCGGTATAAACCGTGGAAAGCGGCATCCTTTTTCCGTCTTCATCAATATAATAATCGGGTGCAGCCGTAACTCGGGCAATGGGCCGTCGTTGTTCGATTTTCGCACCCAAGGCGCCATCCACGCTCATAAACACCTGTGCCTCACGAATCATTTCGTTTTGGTTCAGGCGTTCTTCCATCTCTTTCAAAACTACCCTTTCTTTAGGCATGCCCGTAACACTGTCCTGATTTTGTATCAACAATTTATTAACGGTTTCAAGGGTGATAAAAGGACTATTTTCATCTACGAACGTCACTTCCACATTGGTCAGATTTCGGGTTTTGTTTCGCTTTTTGGCAAAGCCGAACAAAAAGATGATCAAACCAATAATCAAGATGAACCGTATGTAGACCCAACTATGCTTCATGGCTCAGTTTTTTATTGATTTTACTTACCTCAGCACCAATATCGCCTGCGCCAACCAATAATTGTATTCGACAGGTAGATTGCTTCATCTTTTTAAATAAATCCTCCTTCGTGATGCATTGCTTGTTCTTATTTTCAATCTTTGACAACAACCATTCTGAAGTAATCCCTTCCATAGGTTCTTCTCGTGCCGGATAGATATCCAATAGCAACACTTCATCGAACTTCGAAAGACTGTTTGCGAAACCATCCGCGAAATCCTTGGTTCGACTAAACAAATGCGGTTGAAACACAATCAGTTTCCGATCGTTCGGGTACATTTCGTGAACCGCTTGATACAAGGCATTTATTTCGGTCGGGTGATGGGCGTAATCGTCGATTAGCACCAAATCGTCCCTTTTAATTTTATAAGAGAAGCGTCGCTGCACCCCTTTGAAGGTTGCCAGTGCTTCCGGTAATTTGTCCAAAGGCGCCTTTGCCTTGATTGCCATTCCCATGGCAGTGGCTGCATTGAAGAGATTGTGGTGACCAGGCAAAAAGAATTTTAGATCCTTCAAAACCCTGTTAGGTGTTTTTAGGTCGAAGACATAACCGCCGTCTTCAATACGAACGTTATGGGCTTCAAAATCGGCATCTTCCTCTATTGCTACGGACTGACCCTTTAATGGCAATCCTTTTTTGATTAATACATTATTGGAGTCTTCAACCAATCGGGAAAACTCATTAAAGGCACTCGTAATCGTCGATTCGTCGCCATAAATATCAAGATGATCAGCATCCATACTCGTTACGCAAGCGATATTCGGATTCAATGTTAGAAAAGAGCGATCGAATTCATCTGCTTCCACCACTGTAATATCAGTTCCTTTTGAAATAAAATTACTGTCATAGTTTTCAGCAATGCCGCCTAAAAAAGCGGTAACCGGCATCCCGCAGTGGACCAACAAATGACCTAAAATAGCCGAAGTGGTGGTTTTTCCGTGGGTGCCGGCGACTGCCAAACATAAAGTGTGCTTTGTTACCTTGGCGAGCAAATGGGCACGCTTGGTAATTGTAAAATCGTTTTGCTGAAACCAGTTTAATAGCTTGTTGCTGTTCGGAATAGCAGGTGTATACACAACCAAGGTAGTTTCTGTGTTCTTGATATCGTCTGGAATCACTGAAATATCATCCTCAAAGGTGACAGGGATATCTTCTGAAATGAGCTTATCAGTAAGTTCGCTAGGGGTTTTATCGTATCCAAATACCTGCTTGCCCTGAAGCTTGCAATACCGAGCCAGGCCACTCATTCCGATACCGCCGATACCGATGAAGTAATAGGTTTGTATGTTTGAATACCGTGTCACTGCTTCAACAATAGTTCTATTTCATCTACGATTTCTTTCGTAGCATTTGGTTTTGCCATTTTCTTGATGTTTGTTGAAAGCGACTGTTGCATTTCTTCACTTTTCAACAATTCTGAAAACAGCTTCTTAAATTTTTCTTCTGCCTTGTTTTCACGTAGCACGATGGCCGCATCTTTATCGGCCAAAGCCAAGGCATTTTTGGTCTGATGGTCTTCTGCCACATTCGGTGAGGGAATGAAGATGACCGGCTTTCCGACCAAGCATAATTCCGAAACCGAAAGTGCCCCTGCACGCGAAACGATAAAATCGGCTGCCGCATAGGCTAAGTCCATTCTATTGAGATAGGGATGTACTTGTACCGCTCGTCCCGTTTGCTGTATATATGTTTCTTCGTACAGCTTTCCACATTGCCAGATTACCTGAACCCCTTCCGAGGAAAAGTAATCGATGTGCGATGCCACCAATTCATTGATTTTTTTAGCACCGAGACTTCCACCCAGAACCAACAATGTTTTCTTTTCTTGATTTAAGCTGAAGAAGTTTTGTGCTTCTTCCCGCTTCTGATCGATACTGAATAAATCTTGACGAACCGGATTTCCCGTAAAGCGGATTTTATCCGCAGGAAAAAATGATTCCATCCCATCATACGCCACACAGATTTTTCGAACCTTTGATGCCAACCACTTGTTGGTAATTCCGGCATGACTGTTCTGCTCTTGAATAAGACAGGGAACGCCTTTTGCTGAAGCGGCCCGCAATAGTGGCGCGCTGGCATAACCGCCCGTTCCAATGGCTACATTTGGCTGAAACTGTTTCACAATTTTTCGTGATTTCCAAAGACTTGACAACAGCTTAAACGGAAACATCAAATTCTTCAACGTCAACTTTCGCTGTAAACCTGAAATCCAAAGTCCTTTAATTTCATACCCCGCCTGTGGAACTTTTTCCATCTCCATACGATCTTCGGCACCGACAAATAGGAACTCAGACCCTGGGAATCGATGTTTCAATTCATCAGCAATGGCAATAGCGGGATAGATATGACCACCCGTTCCGCCACCGGAGATTATGAATTTGTATGTTGATCGACTTTTTGTCATTTTTTATTTTAGATCTGTCGGGTTCACTAGACCCAGCAGGTTTATATCGTTTCACTTAAGACATCCAATGGATTTTCTTCTAATTCGTCGCCTTCTTCAGCTTCTTTCCGTACAACTTCACGTTTCGCGCTTACGCTTAACACCATTCCCAATGCGAGACAGGTCATCCAAATACTGGTCCCACCGCTACTGATCAGCGGTAACGTCTGACCGGTTACTGGAAACAACTCCACCGCAACCGCCATATTGATAAACGCTTGAAAAACGATGGGCAATCCAACGCCTATGACCAATAATTTTCCAAACGGACTTTCACTTTTATGTGCCACAACAACCAACCGGAATAGTAGGAACATATAGGCAAACATGAGTCCGAGTGCTCCCGCGAGGCCGAATTCTTCAACAATAATCGCGTAGATAAAATCGGATGAAGACTGTGGTAAAAAATTCTTCTGTATACTTTTTCCTGGGCCGAGTCCCGTTACACCACCAGAAGCGATAGCGATCTTTGCTTTCTCAATCTGATAATCGGCTTCGGTGTCTTCATCATCGATAAAGCTATCGATCCGGCTCATCCAGGTATCGACCCTATTCGGAAAGACACCAGGAAATGCTTTTGCTGATAGGATAAACATGGTCAATGCCAATAATCCAGCTCCCAACACAATTCCTAAATATTTCAACGGATAGCCACCCACAAATACCAATACGGTAACCATTGCAAAAATGATGGCCGTTGTACTGAAGTTGGCAGGAAGAATCAATGCCAATACTACAAATACCGGTAACCATAGCGGCAATAGCGTTTCTTTAAACGTTACTGTTTTATCCTTTATTTTGGATAAGTACCGCGCCACATAGACCAATAACACCACCGCTGCCAAGGTGGACGTTTGAAAGGTTACGCCCACAAATGGAACACGAATCCATCGACTGGCATTAGCACCACCGATGGTTGTGCCTTGTGCCAATGTGACCAACAACAATACGATTACTACGGGTAGGGCAATAATGGAAAGTCCACGGAAATAGTGGTACGGAATTTTGTGAACGCCATATAGAATAGCGAAACCTAACAATAGATGTGCGAAATGCTTCAACAAATACGGCAAGGTGCTTCCATCACCATACAGATAGGCCAGATTACTACTGGCGCTATACACTGGCAAAAACGAAAACACAGCAAGAATCCCGGCTATCGCCCAGATTGCTTTATCGCCTTGTATGTTTTTGAAGATGTTTCGCATATTACTACTTCTTTAGACCTGCCGGGTACCCTAGACCCAGCAGGTCATTATTATAATTTTCGGACAGCTTCTTTAAATTGACGTCCGCGGTCTTCGTAATTTTCAAATAGATCGAAGCTAGCGCAAGCTGGACTAAGCAAGACACTATCGCCTCGTTCTGCCAATCGGTACGCGATCTGAACTGCCTCGTGCATCGCGTCGGTTTCCACCATCATATCGACCACGTTTCCGAATTGAGCAATAATCTTATCGTTATCCAATCCGAGGCAAATGATGGCTTTCACCTTTTCATTTACCAACGGCAGTAATTCGCTATAATCGTTTCCTTTATCAACGCCACCGACAATCCAAACCGTCGGACTTTCCATACTATCCAAGGCATAGAACGTTGCGTTTACGTTAGTGGCTTTACTATCGTTAATGTATTGCACATTGTTAATCTTAAGGACTTTCTCCAATCGATGTTCCACTCCTTGGAAATGTGACAACGACTCGCGAATTGTCGCTTTCCTGATCTTTAACAGGGTTGCAACCGTCGATGCCGCCATGGCGTTCTTTTGGTTGTGCTGTCCTTGTAGTCCTAATGTTGCTATTGGCATGGTAAATTGTGTGTTATCTATTGTTATTGTTATTTCTTCATTTTTTAAATACGCTCCTTGCTTCACTTCTTTTTTTGCTGAAAAGGGCAATAATTTTGATTTGATTGGGTGCTGTTGAAGCCGTTTGGTAATCACTTCATCATCGGCATCATAGATGAAGTAATCGTCTTTCGTTTGGTTCATGGCAATTCGGAATTTGGCCGCGATATACTTGTTGAAATCATGCTCATACCGATCTAAATGGTCTGGCGTAATGTTCGTCAGAATCGCGATGTGCGGTCGAAAGGTTTCAATACCGTCGAGCTGAAAACTGCTCAACTCCAACACATAATGCTGACGCTCCTTTTCAGAAACACGTTGCGCAAAGCTCTTCCCAATATTCCCAGCCAATGCCACATCCAATCCGCCGTCTTCTAATAGCTTGTGCGTTAAGGTTGATGTGGTGGTTTTTCCATTGCTTCCCGTGATACCCACAATACTCGCCTTGGTAAATTGCGCTGCAAATTCAATTTCGGAAATCACGGGAATTCCCTTTGATACCAATTCTTTCACAATAGGAACGGTATCGGGAATACCGGGGCTTTTCATCACCACATCGGCAGAAAATATCTTGGCTTCCGTATGGCCTTCTTCTTCCCAATCAATTTCAAAATGTTCAAGAACGTCTTTATACTGTTTCTTAATTTTTCCGAAGTCAGAAACAAAAACTTCGTATTTTTCCTTCTTTCCAAGTAAAGCAGTTCCGACGCCGCTTTCTCCTGCTCCTAAAACAACTAACCGTTGTTTGATTTTAGATTGACGACTTTCAATTGACGATTTCTGATTGACGATTTTCGACTTCATACATCTATCGAATCTTTAATGTTACAATCGTCAGTATGGCCAAAAAGATCCCTACAATCCAAAATCGGGTTACGATCTTGCTTTCATGAAACCCTTTCACTTGATAATGATGGTGAAGCGGTGACATCCTAAATATGCGTCGGCCTTCCCCAAACTTCTTCTTGGTATACTTAAACCAGCCTACTTGAAGCACTACGGATAAATTTTCCATCAGGAAGATTCCGCAGAGAATTGGAATCAATAGTTCTTTTCGCACTGCGATGGCAATCACCGCAATGATCCCTCCGATTGTCAAACTTCCTGTGTCGCCCATAAACACCTGTGCTGGGTAGGCGTTGTACCAAAGAAACCCAATAAGCGCTCCCACAAAGGCAGTAATGAAAATGGTCATTTCACCCGTATTTGGGATGTACATGATATTCAAGTAATCACTAAATATTACGTTACCCGAAACCCAGGCAAAGAGTGCCAACGTGAGCCCGATAATGGCCGATGAACCTGCTGCCAGGCCGTCGATACCATCGGTGAGATTGGCTCCGTTTGACACCGCTGTAATAATGAATATCACGATTGGAATGAAAATCAGCCAGATATACTCCTTTGCTGTTTCGCCTGCCCAATTGATTAAACTTTCATAGTTGAATTCGTTTTTCTTAACAAAAGGAATGGTTGTCAGTAATGTTTTTTCTTCTGGGTAGAATTCCCGTGGTGAATTTTGAGTGACCAACTCCGTTTCATTAACCGGATTGATTTTTTCACGCTTGACCGTCACTCCCGGATGGAAATACATGGTGGCACCCACGAAAATTCCCAAACCAACCTGACCGATGATCTTGAACTTTCCAGGTAATCCTTCCTTGTCGTTTTTGAACTTCTTCAAGTAATCATCGATAAACCCTATCGTTCCCATCCATATCGTGGTAACGATAAGCATGATGACATAAATATTTTCCAGTTTGGCGAAAAGCAAGACTGGGACTAAGGTTGCTAGAATGATAATAAGTCCTCCCATAGTTGGGGTTCCGGCCTTTTCATTTTGACCTTCGAGGCCTAAATCGCGAATTTGCTCGCCCATTTGCTTTCGCTGAAGGATCCGAATAATCTTTTTACCATATACCGTCGCGATAAACAATGAAAAAATAACCGCCAAGGCTGCCCGGAAGGTGATAAACCCAAAAAGGCTGGCTCCGGGGAACTGGTAATTCTGCTCCAAATATTCAAAAAGGTAATACAGCATTATTTTTTCAGTTGGGTTAGTGTTTCGGTTACAATTTTGAAATCATCGAAATCGCTTCGTTTGCCATTTACTTCCTGATAAGTTTCATGTCCCTTTCCAGCAATTAAAATGATATCATTTGATTGCGCCATTTGACAGGCCGTTTTAATAGCTTGCTTACGATCGGTAATGCTCAATATTTTTTTATAATGTTCGGCCGGCACACCCTTTTCGATGTCTTCAATAATAGCATCAGGGTCTTCGGTCCGTGGATTATCGCTGGTGAAAATTACCTTCGTACTGAGCGTAGCGGCAATATTTCCCATCTTGGGTCGCTTGGTAGCATCGCGATCTCCGCCACAGCCTACCACGGTAATCAATTCTTCATTTTTGGTGCGAATACTATTGATGGTTTCCAACACATTCTTCAAAGCATCAGGCGTATGCGCATAATCGACAATAGCCGTAATTTTTTCTTCTTCGGAAACCGAATACTGAAAACGTCCCGCCACACTTTCCAAGGCACTGATATGCTGTAATAATTCCATTGTTTCCAATCCGAGCAAATCGGCAGCACCATAAATAGCAAGGAGATTGTACGCGTTGAAAGAGCCAATAAGTTTCGACCAGACTTCCTGTCCGTTCAGCTTCAGCAACAGACCGTTGAATTGATTCTCTAGAATCTGCGCTTTGTAATCGGCAAACGACTTCAAGGCGTAGGTTACTTTTTTCGCCGATGTATTCTGAAGCATATAGGAACCATTCTTATCATCTACATTCACTAGAGCGAACGCATCTTTCGGTAATTGATCGAAGAACCGCTTTTTCACATCTCGGTATTCCTTGAAATCCTTATGATAATCCAAATGATCATGCGAAAGGTTGGTGAAAACACCTCCCTTAAAATGAAGTCCTTCTGTACGTTTTTGGTGAATACCGTGACTGCTTACCTCCATAAAGCAATACTCCACCCCAGCATCGGCCATTTCACGTAGATAGCGATTGATGGTGATAGAATCTGGTGTGGTATGGGTCGTTGGATATTCTTTCTTTCCGATTTTCACATTTACCGTGGAGAGCAATCCGCATTCGTATCCTGCCCTAGTGAATAGCTGGTATAGTAAGGTTGAAATGGTCGTTTTACCGTTTGTACCAGTCGTTCCTATGAGTTTAATTGCTTCGGAAGGTGTATCGTAATAATTTGAAGCCATCAAGGCCAAGGCTTTTTGGCTATCCGCAACCTGAACATATGTTATTCCATTGATGGTTTGCTCTGGAAGTTCCTCGCAGATAATAGCAATAGCCCCATTTTCACAGGCTTTGATGATGTATTCATGACCGTCGGAAACCGTTCCGCGAATGGCAATAAAGACATCGTCCAATCCCACCTTCCGTGAATCGAACTGAAGCTCACGCACCGAAACATTGGTATTTCCAATGGTTTTTTCTAGGGGTACTTTATAGAGTATGTCTTTTAATACGATCACGATAGTTTTAAAATAATTTGTTGGCCTTCCTTGAGCGGTTCACCAGATTCAATGGACTGTTCTGTCACGGTTCCATTTCCTCTTGCCACCACTCGCAGCCCTAAGTTTTCCAATAGTGAAATGGCATCCATTCCAGCCATTCCGGTTACGTTTGGCATTTTGCTGTAGTGCGCCTGTACTTTTTTATAATAGGTTTCGAAATCGGTGGTCAGTTTCGGATCTAGATTATCCGCCAATTGCACTTCTTCAATCAGGGGTGAATCGGTAAAGATTTTTTGGGCAATTCGTTTAAATACCGGGCCCGTAACATCGGCACCATAATATCCTTTTTTGGTACTCGGCTTATGAATGACGACGATGCAGGAATATTTCGGGTTTTCTGCAGGGAAGTATCCCGCGAAAGAGGAAATATAGCGACGGTTCTCGGCCCAATCTGCTTCCCAATACTCGGTACGAGCCGTTCCGGTTTTTCCTGCCATGGAGAAGTATTCAGAATAAAGCGACTGGCCCGTTCCGCGTTTAACGATGTTTTTTAGAATATCGCGGATTTGTTTCAGGGTTTCTTCGGAAGCGATTTTGTCATGACGAATTTCCGTATCGAACTGTTCCACCGGAAGGTTCCACTCTCTAATTTCCTTGATGAATTTTGGTTTTACCATTACCCCTTCGTTCGCGATAGCATTATAGAAGGTCAATACCTGAAGCGGGGTTAACCGAAGGTTATAGCCATACGCCATAGAAGGCAGAGCGTTTTTACTCCATAGTTCATGGCCAGGCTCTGGGATTACAGGTTTTCCCTCCCCTTTTATCTGAATCCCGACCTTTTGATCGAGTTTCCATTCTTTTAGTCTGTCGGTAAACTTGGTAGGGTTTTCCGCATAATGCGCGTCGATGATACTCGCTAATCCAATATTGGAAGAGACTTCCAGGGCTCGTGCGGCAGAAATCTTTCCGTAACCGCCTCTTCGACTATCGTGAATGTAGCGACCATAAAAACGTTTACGTCCTTCCTTGGTATCGACGACCGTTGCAGTATCGATGACCTTGTCTTCCAACGCTGCCATCATAGCCATGACCTTAAAGGTGGAGCCCGGTTCGTGACTTTCACCCACAGCATAATTCAATTTTTCGTAATACGTCCCTTGATTGGTACGCCCTAGATTTGATACGGCTTTAATTTCACCTGTCTCAACCTCCATAACGATAACACTACCATGCTCGGCTTCATAATATTCCATCTGCTTTAACAGCGCGTGGTGCGCGATATCCTGAATGTTCACATCGATGGTTGAAATAACGTCGTAGCCATCTTGCGGCTCAATTTCATTTTCATCGAAAACAGGCTTCCACTGTCCTTTGGCAATTTTTTGTTTTAGTCGCTTACCTTCTTTTCCTCGTAAATAGCTATCAAACGCTCCTTCAAAGCCAACTTCGTATTTTCCCGGGGCGTCCCATTCTTCATTTCCCACCAAACGCTCGGCTATTTTCCCCAAGGGATGCTCGCGAACGGTATACTGCTCGACGATAATCCCACCTCGATACGGCCCTTTTTTAAACAGCGGAAAACTTTTCACTCTGATATAATCCGAATAGCCCAAATTTTTCGCCACCAAGAGATAGCGGTTTTTGTTAGCCCGTGCTTTTCTGAATACATTTTGGTAATAGGAAACTGGGCGACCAAACATCTTGCTCAGTTCCTTTGAAAGCGGTACCAAAAACTCCTTGAAATCCTCGTTAGAAACAGTCACTGCATCGAAACGAATATCATATTTGGGCACTGAAGTTGCCAGCAAACTGCCATCATCGGCGTAGACATTTCCGCGATTCGCAGGAATGGTGAAGTTTTTCACCGTATTGCGTTCGGCCAATTCGCGGTACTTTTCGCCCTCCACAAATTGAATGTTGAGCAATTGAATGGTCACTGCTATCGCAAAGATGAACATACATCCGGCGATAAAGTAGAGGCGGTTTAGTATGTTTTTCTCTTCGAAGGCCACCGCGATTACTTTTTAGGGTTTGTGATTTTTATTATCTGGGGCGGCGTAACCGAAGGCATCAACCCTCGTTTTGCCATGGCAGCCGTTATCCGGCTTTCCATTTTCGCTTGCATCAATTGCTTTCGCACATCCAAGTACTCGCTTTTTAACTCCTTTACGTTGTTGTTCAACTGGGCGATACGATGTACTTTTTGATCGGCACTATGGGAACTTGCAATCATGATTAAGGCTAGGATCGACAGAAACAATATGAAGCGCCAATTCTTTAGCGCATCGTCGCTGACGAGAAACTTTCCTTTGATGATATTGTACAAGCCTTTTTTCATTTCTGCTGAAGACAATTGTCTTCTGTTATAGTTTTTCCGCTATGCGAAGCTTTGCACTTCGCGCACGGCTGTTTTCTTCAATTTCTTCTTCCGAAGGAACCTTAAACTTTCCTACCGGCTTGAAGGGTACTTCCACCCTTCCGAAGACATCCTTTTCTGGCTGCCCTTCAAATTGACCGTCCCGCATATAGCGTTTTACCAGTCGGTCTTCCAAGGAATGATAGCTTATCAAGCTTAGGCGTCCGCCCTTTTTCACCACCTCTTGCGTTTGCAGTAAAAATTCCTTTAAGGCTTCCAGCTCTTGATTCACTTCTATGCGAATGGCTTGGTAAACCTGTGCGAGAATTTTATTTTCTTTATGTTTTGGAAGAAAGCGACCGAGGGCCGACTTCAAATCTTCACTCGTTTTTATGTCTCCATCGTGACGTGCTTCTACAATCACTCTTGCCATTCCGGCTGCGGCTCGAAGCTCTCCATATTGAGAAAGAACATCACGAAGTTGTTTTTCGTCATAGGTGTTTACCACATCCAATGCTGAAAAGCTGCTATCCTGATTCATCCGCATATCCAATTCGGCTTCGAAACGGGTGCTGAAACCACGATCTGCCACATCGAATTGATGCGAGCTTACACCGAAATCGCCTAAAATTCCATCCACCTCGGTATGTCCGTAATAGCGGAGGTATCGCTTCAGAAAGCGGAAGTTTTCACTTACCATCTGAAAGCGTGGATCATCGATTTCGTTTTCCAAGGCGTCGCGATCTTGATCGAAGGCAAGGAGTTTTCCCTCTTTCCCTAAACGACTCAGAATCTCACGAGAATGTCCGCCACCACCGAAGGTGACATCCACATACACACCATCGGGACGGATGTTTAGGCCGTCGACCGTTTCGGTAAGCAATACAGGTTTATGATATTCCATGGTCATCATCATTGCTGTCGCCCATTACGTCCTCGGCCAGATCGGCAAAGTCGTTTGCCGCATCATTGATGGCCTGTTCATATCGATTCTTATCCCAGATTTCAACGATGTTGATAGCTGTTGAAATGGTAATTTCCTTTTCAATACCTGCGAAAGCCGCCAAATCCTTTGGAATGTTAAGTCGACCGGTACCGTCCAATTCGACTGTCTTCACGCCGGCGGTAAAGCGGCGGATAAAGTCGTTGTTCTTTCGGTTGAAGCGGTTCAACTTGCCCATTTTCTCCATGAGCGCATTCCATTCTTCCATAGGATATAGCTCGAGGCAGGGCTGAAATACGGCTCGCTTAATGACAAAGCCATTTGGAGCGACCGGTGCCAACTGCTTCTTCAAGGCAGCGGGCATCATGACACGACCTTTTACGTCGGCTTTGCACTCGTATGTACCTATCAAATTGAGCATGAAGGGATTGGTTTTCCGCGGTTGAATGTTCCAAATATAAAGAACTCTTACCACTTTTTACCACATTTTACCACTTTGTTGATAAGTTTTACCACTACGGTTGTAGGAAATGCTAATGATGTCACTGACAGCCTAATATGAAAAAGATTTGAACAGGCTGAAACGCCCTATTTTTACAAGTCATTCAAAGCGATAGGGTTTCCCTAAAAAAGTGTATTTTTGTTTTGCAAACTGACAACTGCATGACCAACCATCTACACGAAGAAGGGAAATTCAAATACTTGAAATTGGGGGAAGGAACCCCAATAGTTGTGTTACACGGTCTGATGGGTGGACTGAGCAATTTCGACGGTGTATCGAATTATTTTCCTGATAAAGGCTATCAGATTCTTATTCCTGAACTTCCTATTTACACCATGCCTTTGATGAAGACTAATGTGAAACGCTTTGCGGATTACGTTTCGGAATTTATCGATCATATGGATTTCGACAAGGCGATTTTACTCGGCAATTCACTTGGCGGTCATATCGGCTTATTATGTACAAAATTATATCCTGAAAAGGTAAAAGGCTTGGTTATTACCGGTAGCTCTGGTTTGTATGAAAGCGCTATGGGTGAAAGCTATCCTAAGCGTGGTGATCGGGAATATATTCGGAAGAAAGCAGAAAATGTTTTTTACGATCCGAAAGTGGCGACGAAGGAAATCGTAGACGATGTATATGAAACAGTAAATGACCGTAATAAACTGATACGAACGTTGGCCATCGCAAAAAGCGCTATTCGTCATAATATGGCGAAGGACTTACCCAACATGAAAACACCAACCTGCATCATTTGGGGGAAACAAGACAATGTAACGCCTCCGAATGTGGCTGAGGAATTCCATGAGCTGCTTCCAGATTCCAACCTTTACTGGATCGATAAATGCGGGCATGCTGCAATGATGGAACATCCCGATACCTTTAATGAGATTCTTCACAAGTGGTTAGAGGAACGCGGGCTGTAGGCTGAGTTCCTGAATTTTCTAGTTTTTTCATAGTTTTTTTAGCGATGGCGGGATGATGCCGAATCGATGCCGAATCAAGCCTGCCTGCCGGCAAGCAGGTTCGGCATGGAAAGGTTCGGCATGGAAAGGTTCGGCATGGAAAGGTTCGGCATGGAAAGGTCCGGCATGACATTCCCGCAATAGCGATAGAGGCAAGCTAGCTAGCGCAAAGCGGTACTACAGCCGATAGCGCGGCCCGACGCAGGAGGGATTGCCATTATACTTAGGATAAGGATTTGAAACGATGGCGGAACAGGTCCGCCATGGCATGGGTGTATGGATATTTTTATAAGTATTTCTTCACCTCATCGAAATCTAGTCCGCCGTAGTTACCACTGCTCATCAATAGCAAGGCGGTATCGCGAAAATCGTGATTGTAGAGGAAGGTTTTGAAATCGCTTGGATTGGTAAACACCTCGAGATCTTCTCGTTGGAAAGCGTCAAGAATTTGATGGCGCTTAATTTCCTCCAACCCTTTAATCATAACCGCATGTGGCGAATAGAACACGATGGCTTGATCGGCTGCATCCAATGCACCTTTATACTGCTCGAGAAATTCTGGGTTTAGGCTACTATAGGTATGCAATTCCAAGCAAGCCAATATCTTTTTTTGTGGATACTGGTTTTTCATCGCTTGGGTGGTGGCCTTCACTTTACTGGGAGAGTGCGCGTAGTCTTTATAGGCAACGGCCGTATCGGTTTCGGCAATTTTTTCCAATCGTTTGCTGGCACCTTTAAAGGTAGCGATCGCCTCGTAGAAATCGTCGGCATCCACACCCATTAGCTGACAAATCCATCGAGCGCCTTCGAGATTGTTTAGGTTATGTTTTCCAAAAATCTCAATCGGCATCAGGCCTTCTGGAGTTTGGAGTAAGGTTTCGCCATCCTCTACACGATATTTTGGTGTTCGGTAGGGATATTTTTTGATGGTATTGGTGGTTTCAGACACTACTTTTTGAACGGTTTCATCTTCTTCGTTATAAACGATAACACCTCCTTCGGTGATCTCATTTAGAAAGATCTCGAATTGTTCTACATAGCCTTCAAAAGTTGGAAATACGTTAATATGGTCCCAAGCAATTCCGCTTAACAAGGCGATGTTCGGTTTATAAAGGTGGAATTTTGGTCTACGGTCGATAGGTGAAGAAAGGTATTCATCGCCCTCCAATACAATAAAATCGTTTTCTTCGGTAAGGTGCACCATGGTTTCGAAGCCTTCGAGTTGGGCACCAACCATATAATCGACTTCCTTTTCATGATAGTTCATCACGTGAAGGATCATGGAGGTGATGGTAGTTTTTCCGTGGCTACCACCGATAACGACTCGGGTTTTATTCTTGGATTGTTGATAAAGAAATTCTGGATAGCTATAGATCGTTACTCCCAATTCTTTTGCCTTTGCGAGTTCTGGATTATCGGGTTTGGCGTGCATACCCAAGATTACCGCATCGAGGTCGGAGGTGATTTTTTCGGGGAACCAGCCGTACTCGTTAGGTAGCAAGCCCTTTTTGCTAAGGCGTGATTTGGAGGGATCGAAGATCTCGTCGTCGCTACCCGTAACCTTATATCCTTTTTCATGAAGTGCGAGAGCGAGGTTGTGCATGGCAGAGCCGCCGATGGCGATAAAATGTACGCGCATATGTAGTGTTTTAGTGTAAAGGTATTAAACATCCCCCTAAATCCACCTTCCAAGGGGGACTTTTGGGTGGTGAATCGGTGCCGAATTGATGCCGAATTGATGCCGAAACAAGCCTGCCTGCCCTGTCTGCCGACAGGCAGGCGGCAGGCAGGTTCGGCATGGAAAGGTTCGGCATGGAAAGGTTCGGCATGACATTCCCGCAATAGCGATAGAGGCAAGCTAGCTAGCGCAATGCGCTACTACAGCCGATAGCGCGGCCCGACGGAGGAGGGATTGCCATTCTAAAATAGATATAGGGTGAACACGATGGCGGAAAGATGCCGAATCGAGTTCGGCATGAAAAGGGAACAAAACGGAGGCGGAACAGGTCCGCTATGGCCTGGCATTGAAACGACAGCGGAACAAGTCCGCAGTGACTAGAGGGAGAGGATTTCCTCTTTTTCGTCTTGGGCCTCGTCGAAATCGGGTCTTGATGCAAGGGCTTTGTCAATCCATTGCAGCGCTTTTTGTTTGTTGCCGATATTCTTGTAGATCTGCGCTAGACGGTAGTAGGCCCAGTCCTTTGGCACGCCGTCGCGGATGGTATAGTTTTCAATGTAGGCAAGTAAGGCGGCAATACCTTTTTCGGCATTGAGCTTGTATTGGGCTACAATTTTTCCGATTTGGTAGTTTAGTCGATTGCGTTTGTGCTTTTGCAAGGATTCGGCCGTTGTTGCTAAGGCATCTTCCCCTCGGTTTTGTTTTTCATAAAGGTTGGAAAGTTTTTCGTAAGTATGGGGCGATCCGCCAACCCTAATTGCTTGCTTGTAATATCGTTCCGCGTCCGCTTCACGGTCGTTATATTCTGCGATATAGCCTTTGGCCAAATAGCCATCGACGGCAGATATTTTTTGGAGTTGGGCGGCATATTTTTCGGCTTTGCGTTCACTTCCGCCGAAGATACCAGGTAATTGCATATAAAATTCGACAAGTGCCCAACGTGCATCGATGTGATTAGGGTCTAATTCCGCTGCTTTCTCGAAGTGAAATTTAATATCGTCGATGATGGTAATAGCTGCCAGCTTATTTTCTAGGGCTTTCATTCCCAGCACCCCTCCTACCTTAAAATGATAATTTGCGTTCTTGGGATACTGTTGGACTAATGGCTCATAATATTCCAATGCTTCGTCCCAATTCTTTGCGTAGCCTTCAATATCGCCGAGATATTCACGGGTTTTATCGCTGGTAGGATTTTCAGCTAGGTATTGCTGAAACAAGGGCTTTGCTTTGGAGAAGTCTTCTTTTTTAAAGAAAGCTTCCCCCTTATCGAAAGCGGTTTGCGCAGTGACTAAAAAAGGCAAAACTAATAATATGGAAAGAAGTTTATTCATTGTTTTCAAGTTCTTCATTTTTTACTTCCCTTTCAAAGCTCTGTAGGGCTTCGGTAATTTTCCCTACATAGTATTGATGGACTTCTCCTTCGGATAATGTATCTTGTAAGGTACCTTCAATGGTAGCGGTCCAAGCTAATTCATCTTTTTCAACATTTACAACATCAAGATATAAGAGCTGGTCGACAGCAACGGTTTTTAATGTAATAGAATCGTTTTGACGTGGAATACTATCGTTGTAGATCGGTACATACGTCGTATTTTCCTCAGCGAAGAAATTTACGTAGAAATCTGGGGATTCGGATTTCTGAAAATCGGCCTTGTATAATTCAAGGTCGATGATTTGCATGATACGCTTCGTTTCATCCTCGGCTAAATTGGTATCGAGGACTGGGTAAAAGTTATAGGTTGAAAATCCGCTAACGTCGCTATTCACTTCGTAATAAATAGAAGTAGGAGCAAAGCATGAGGAGGTAGATACCAATAAAAACAGTCCGATGAAATATTTCATTTCCTTATTCTTTGGGAGGGTACTTTTTGAAGATTTTAGCTAGCATTTTATTGTAAAACGTTTGTTTTCGCTCTGGAGTACTTTTCTCTGGATAGTCGTCTTCACCAATCGCTTGCCAAATCAAGGCGTCATTTGAAACATCTATAAAATCGATAGTAAGTTGTTGCTCTATTTTTCGTCCACCAATAGGAATTCCACCGCCAACACCAACACCAACATTACCGCCGCCGCTTCCAACGCCTATACCAATTGTATTTCGACTCCCAAGTTGTTCGGAAGCATAGAAATTAACGTAAAGATCAGGTCTTTGGGTTTTTATTAAACCTTTTTGCTGAAGCAAACTATCGGTCGCTCGCATGATTCGTTTTTCATCTAAAGCGTTTAGGCCCGAGTCCAAGGTGGGATAAAAATCATAGGTGGTAAATGACGAAAAATCAGCTTCTGGCTCATAATCCAAGGTTACCGCTGGACCACAAGATGTTAGCATTAATATAAATAAGACGAGTATTGATACTCTCATAGCACAAGTTTTGCTTCTAAACTAAGCAAAAAGTAGACCATGATTTCGTAAGCATTCGTTAAATTTCTTCAGGCTGCCTATTCAGCATCTCCCAAAGCTTATCCTTTAGCTCGACCAAGCCTTGTTGGGCGACAGACGAAATAAACATATAAGGAATCTCCTTAAAGTCTTTGTCTAATTGTTGCTTCATTTCAGCTTTAAGTTCTTCATCCAACATATCACTTTTACTGATGGCGACCAATCGCTCCTTATCCAAAAGTTCAGGGTTATAGCGACGTAGTTCATCCAATAAAATGTCATACTGCTTTCGGATATCGTCAGCATCGGCAGGAATGAGGAAGAGTAAGGTCGAGTTTCGCTCAATATGGCGTAAAAAGTAATGCCCGAGCCCTTTTCCTTCCGCAGCACCTTCAATAATACCAGGGATATCGGCCATTACAAAGGTGTTGACTTCACGATGGGTTACGATTCCCAAATTGGGCTTTAGGGTAGTGAATTCGTAATTGGCAATTTTGGGCTTGGCAGCAGTGACCACAGAAAGCAAGGTGCTTTTTCCGGCATTGGGAAAACCGACGAGACCTACATCGGCCAAAACTTTTAGTTCGATCGTTAAATTCGCCTCCTCTCCTTCCAATCCGGGTTGCGCATAACGTGGCGTCTGACGCGTGGCACTTTTGAAATGCGCATTTCCTTTTCCTCCCTTTCCACCTTCAGCAACGATTCTCTCCTCGCCATCCTCGGTCATTTCGAAGAGCTTTTTGTCGGTATCGGAGTTTTTTACCACGGTACCCAAAGGCACTTCGATAATGATGTCTTCGCCATCGGCTCCCGTACTGGTTTGCTTACCGCCGCTACCTCCGTGTCCGGCACGAAAGTGACGCTTAAACTTTAGGTGGTAGAGCGTCCACATGTTCTTGTTTGCCTTAATGATAATATGGCCTCCACGTCCTCCATCACCACCATCGGGACCGCCTTTAGGAACGAATTTCTCTCGCCGAAGGTGCGTACTCCCCTTCCCTCCTTTTCCGGAAGTTACATGAATTTTTACGTAGTCAACAAAATTGCCTTCGGTCATAAAAATTTAAAATGTAAAAATTAAAATAAAAAAGTCTAAATTCTGGATTCCTTATTTTAGATTATCAATTACGTTGCTTAGACGTTCGGTGATGTCATCAATACTGCCGACACCATCCACACCATAATAGCGATCTTCTTTTTGATAGTATTCTTTCAAAATATCGGTTTTGCGATAGTACTCAGCAATACGTTCACGAATAACATCCTCGTTGGCGTCATCGGCACGACCACTTGTCTTTCCGCGTTCCAACAAACGCTTCACCAAGACTTCGTCGGGAACTTCCAAGGCGATCATTCCATTGATTTCACTTTCCGTTTCATCCATCAACTTTGCTAACGCCTCGGCCTGTGCAGCTGTTCTTGGAAAGCCGTCAAAAATAAAACCGTTTACGTTTGGATTTTTCTCCACCTCAGCTTTTAACATGTCGATGGTTACATTATCGGGCACCAAATGGCCTTTATCCATATAACTTTTTGCCAGGGTTCCCAATTCAGTTTCGTTTTTAATATTATATCGAAATACGTCCCCAGTCGAGATATGTACCAGATTATATTTTTCCTTTAAAATATCGGCTTGTGTCCCTTTCCCGGCTCCGGGAGGACCAAATAGTACGATGTTTGTCATCTTTCTATGTTTTGTTGAAAATAGCTGTGTTAGAAATCGCCACATGGCAAAACACAAAGATAAAGATAATGCGGTGGAATTTACCATAGTTAGGTTGTGAAGTTTACTGTCGATTTTTTACGCTTCGAAAGCAATCCTTTTCCCCTTTTCTTATCTTTGCTGCCATGAACTATTTCTCTTCTTCCTTTACGCTCGGTATCCTTGGCGGTGGTCAACTCGGCAAGATGATGCTCTACGAAACAAGAAAGTACGATATTACCACGCATGTGATCGATCCTAGTGCTGAAGCACCCTGCCGGATTGCTTGTGATAGGTTTCAGCAAGGTGACCTAATGGATTATGATACTGTATATGAATTTGGCCAAAAGGTAGACCTGCTAACGTTTGAAATTGAAGGCGTAAACGTCGATGCGCTCGAACAATTGGAAAAGGAAGGGAAAACCGTGTATCCTTCTTCACATACCTTACGAAATATTCAGGATAAGGGTGTTCAGAAACAATTCTATAAGGAACACAAACTTCCGACGGCACCGTTTAAGCGTTTTAAAGACAAATATGAATTGAATGAAGCCATCGTTCGCAAAGAATTAAACTATCCCTTCGTATGGAAAAGTTGTACGGGTGGATACGATGGAAAGGGCGTCAGCATTATTCGCGATGCGGAGGATTTGATTCCGCTATCAGAAGGTTCTTGTATCGCTGAAAAATTGGTTCCCTTTAAAAATGAATTGGCCGTAATCGTGGCCCGAAACCCTTCCGGGGAAGTAACTACCTATCCTGTTGTTGAAATGGAGTTTCATCCGGAAGCCAATCAGGTGGAATATGTCATCTGTCCCGCACGGATTGAAGAACATGTGGCATTGAAAGCTCGCCAAGTAGCCAAGAACGTTTCCGAAGCATTTGAACACGTTGGATTGTTGGCGGTAGAATTGTTTCAAACGGAAGACGACGATATCTTGATTAATGAAGTAGCGCCTCGTCCGCATAACAGCGGTCATTATAGCATTGAAGCCAGTTATACCAACCAATTTGAACAACATATCCGTGCCATTTTGGACCTTCCTTTGGGCAAAACCGACAGCAAGGTTGGAGGTATTATGGTAAATTTGGTCGGTGCTGAAGGTCATACTGGAGCGGTAGTATACGAAAACATCGCAGAAATTATGCGTATGGAAGGTGTTACGCCTCATATCTACGGAAAAAAGCAAACAAGACCCTTTCGAAAAATGGGTCATGTAACGATTGTCGACCCAGATATTTCTAAGGCACGGAAAGTAGCTGAAGAGGTGAAGAAATCCATTCGCGTTATCAGCAAATAGTTCGCGACAAAAGCCCTATTTTTGTGTCACAAGTTAGAAAAACTATGAGCAAAGTAGGAATTATTATGGGAAGCACGAGCGACCTTCCCGTCATGCAAGAGGCCATCGACATGCTGAAAGGCTTCGACATTGAAGTAGAAGTCGATATTGTATCGGCCCACCGTACTCCTGATAAACTTTTCGACTATGGAAAAAACGCGCACGAACGTGGTATCAGCGTTATCATTGCTGGTGCTGGTGGCGCTGCCCATCTTCCAGGGATGATCGCTTCGCTTTCACCCCTACCGGTTATTGGAGTTCCCGTGAAATCGCGGAACAGCATTGATGGTTGGGATAGTGTATTATCCATTCTTCAAATGCCGGGAGGTGTTCCGGTTGCCACCGTAGCCTTGGATGGCGCTAAAAATGCGGGTATTCTCGCCGCACAGATCATTGGAGTTGCCGATAACTGTGTTTTGGATAAGATTTTAGCCTATAAAGAAGGGTTGAAGCAGAAGGTGACTGATGGCGCCGAGGAGGTGCGGAAGAAGTTTTAGACACTCCAATTAACCAAACAGACTTAAAAATTTAAACTCTTCGACTGCCTGCCCGCCGGCAGGCGGGCGCTCGACCAGACATAAAAATTTACTAAACATGACAAACACCACAAATCCATTATTATCCCCTTTTAACACGGCACCTTTCAGCAACATCAAGGACGAACATTTCCTGCCGGCCATAAAACAGCTGATTGCCGATACTAAAGAAGAGATCAATGCTATAACGGAGAATGAAGAAGCTCCAAGCTTCGAAAATACGGTAGAGGCGTTGGAACAAACGGGTGAGCAGCTTAATCGGGTGACAGCTATTTTCTTCAACCTCAATAGTGCTGAAACGAATGAGGCCATTCAAAAAATTGCGCAGGAGGTTTCACCGTTATTATCCGACTTCAAAAATGATTTGTTGTTGAATGAAGAACTCTTCAAAAGGGTAAAAAAAGTTTACGACAATCGAAAATCGCTTTCCCTTTCACCTGAACAGAAAACACTGCTTGACAAACAATATAAAGGCTTCACCCGTAATGGGGCGAATCTTTCCGAAGAGAAAAAGGAAACGCTTCGAAAAATCGATCAGGACCTGTCGAAGCTGAAGCTGACTTTCGGCGAGAATGTATTGGCCGAAACCAACAAATACGAACTTCACCTAACCGACGAAAAAGACCTTTCGGGATTACCGGATGGCGCTATCGAGGAAGCCGCTGCTACGGCAAAAGAAAAAGGAAAGGATGGCTGGGTGTTTACGCTAGCGTATCCGAGCTATATTCCGTTTATGACGTATGCCGACAATCGCGAATTGCGAAAAACGTTGGCCTTAGCGTTCGGATCAAAAGGCTTTCATGGCGATGAGCTAGACAATCAGGAAAATGTATTACGAATTGCGAACCTTCGTCACCAACGTGCTAACCTATTAGGATACGACAGTCACGCCCACTTTGTATTGGAAGAACGTATGGCAGAAACGCCAGAGAAAGTGCACGATTTCCTAAATGAACTGCTCGAAAAGGCGAAGCCTGCAGCGCAAAAGGAATTTGACGAGCTTCAGGCGTTTGCGAAGGAAACCGATGGAATCGATCAACTTCAGAAATGGGATGGTGCTTATTATTCTGAAAAGTTGAAGCAAAAGTTATTCGACTTGGACGATGAAAAGCTGAAGCCTTATTTCGAGTTGAAGAACGTAATCGGCGGCGTTTTTACAGTAGCGAATAAACTATACGGACTTTCCTTTGAGGAAGCGCAAGATATCGACAAATACCACCCAGATGTGAAGACGTATCGCGTTACGGATACTGAAGGTGAACTCGTTGCCATTTTTTATGCAGATTTCCACCCGCGAGCTGGAAAAAGAAACGGCGCATGGATGACGGTGTATCGCCAGCAACAAATTAAAAACGGCGAAAACGAACGTCCACATATCTCTATCGTTTGTAATTTCACCAAACCCACGGCAAGCAAACCATCCCTGTTAACGTTTAATGAAGTAACAACCTTATTTCACGAATTCGGACACGCACTTCACGGAATGTTGGCCAATACAACCTATTCTGGATTATCTGGTACAAATGTATATTGGGATTTTGTGGAGTTGCCCAGTCAGATATTGGAAAACTGGTGTTATGAGAAGGAAACCCTGGAGCTTTTTGCAAAGCATTATAAAACAGGTGAAACCATTCCGATGGAATATATCACCAAAATCAAGGAATCGGCTACCTTTTTGGAGGGTATGAAAACATTACGCCAGTTGAGTTTTGGTCTATTGGACATGGCTTGGCACGGTAATGATCCAAGTGCAATCGATAATGTAAAAGGATTTGAAGTCAAGGCTTTTGGATCGACCAAATTATATCCCGATGTACTAACAAATTGCATGAGCACTTCTTTCAGCCATATTTTTCAAGGTGGCTATTCGGCTGGCTATTATAGTTATAAATGGGCCGAGGTTTTGGATGCCGACGCTTTTTCATATTTTCAGGAGGAAGGGCTATTCAATAAGGAAGTCGCCCAAAAATTCTATATCCATATTCTATCGCAAGGCGGTACCGAGGACCCAATGGAATTGTATGTTCGTTTTAGAGGAAGGAAGCCGGATCCTGAGGAACTTCTTAAACGTGCGGGATTACTTCAGAAGAGCTAAGAATCTAAATCACACCCATGTAGAAATGATTTTGTGATAAAGTTGTGACATAACTTTGGTATTTTTGAGTAGTTTAAGACCAAAAATGCTATGGGTGAGGTAACCTTACATCCTGAAAAGTGGGTCGATCGCTATGCCGACTATCTTTTCAACTATACCATTGTACGCGTTAATGATCGTATTGTGGCGGAGGACTTAATATCAGAAACATTTCTTGCAGGCTTAAAATCGAAGGATAATTTTAAGGGCAATGCAAGTGAGCGCACTTGGCTTATTTCTATTCTGAAGCGAAAAATAATCGATTATTATCGAAAGAAAAACACGCAAAAGGCGCAAGCGGAAGTGCATATCACCTATTCCGATGACGAAATGGAAGGCGATTGGCTAGAGGAACGAGTTGAGGATTTTTCCGATCAAACTGCCGAAGACACCCTAGAAAACAAGGAATTACGTTTAGCAATATTTGAATGCTTGGATACCTTAGATGAACGCCATGCCGATATCTTCAAATTAAAGACCATCCAAAATTATGATACGGAAGCTATCTGTAATGAATATAATATTACTCCGTCTAACCTTTGGGTTATCATTCACCGAGCTAGAAAAGCCTTGATGACCTGCCTGAAAAAACACTGGTTAGAATGAAGATAAAAATTGCCTTTAGTTGCAAAGAGGCGGCGCACGCCTGTGACAAACATCAATACAAAGAATGTTCCAAGAGCGATAGAATGTTATTGCAGTTTCATCTAGTTATCTGCAAATTATGCCGCGAATATTCCACTCAAAACAAACGCCTTACCGATTTTATGAATAGCTCCGCTATCGCAACCTTATCCCGCGAAAAAAAGGAAGCTATGAAGCAGCAACTACGAAGTTATCTGTAGTAAACCGTAGTATAGCAGCCAGCCTAAAATGGGAATCCCCTCCACCCAAAACGAAGCGTAATAGGTAGCGCGTTGTGTGTTCGATTTCCACAAAGCAATGGCCGTTAGTACGCTAATAGCGATAAGAAAATATAGATGTGATATCGTAATCGAATCTTTTAGGAATTCTAATAAAAACATCCCCAAAAGCAAAAATGTCCCGAACCATTTGACATTTGTTATCCCTAAATTCTGTGGCAATGTCCCTAAAGCTCTTTTATCATAGGGTAGATCGCGAATTTCGAAAGGGAGGGTTAAAACAACTACTAATAAAAACCGCTGAAAAAAGCTAACCCATAGATTGGCACCTTCCAACATTTCGGCAGCTATCGCTGGCAGTATAACCGTGCTACCCGCCCAAACCAGCGCTACTATAAAAATTTTCAATCCAGAAATCGTTCGTAAACTTTTACGATGCAGCAAAGGAATCGCATAAAAGAGTGTCAGCAAACCAAAAACAAAGGTCCCGACTAAAACCGGAATGGGCTGTAACCACGACACATATGATAAGCCTAGAAAAGCAATAAATGAAAAAATTTGGATAACACGAAGGGATTGTGCCAAACTTCGATGATGCAACCCTGCCACTGGAGCGTATTTAACAAAATTATACCCTGTAATGGCTGCTAAAAAGATATACCACGGAAATGAATTTGACACGGAAATATCATATTCGAAAAGCGTAATTCCAACAAAGGCAAGCACCGCTAAAGCTACATGAATGCTGCTATTAATGTAAAACTGAAAAAGGTTGGAAATGAATCGCATGCCTTCAAAAGTAGCGAAACTGTTAACAACCTATCGCTTCGGTTGAAAAGTTCTTTTAGGAAGCGTATAAATTTGAAGCATTTGGATACTAAATATCGTATTTTTGCACCACATTTTTTTCACCTAATAAAAGTCGAAAATGAATACAGACTCCTTTGCCTTACGACACATCGGCCCAAGACGAAGCGACCTTCCGGAAATGCTCAAAAAAGTTGGGGTTGAAAGTTTGGAACAACTTGTTTTTGAAACCATTCCTGATGATATCCGCCTCAAGAAAGATCTGAAATTGGATACCGCTCTCAGCGAACAGGAATATCTTGAACATATTAACGAGTTAGCGGCAAAGAATAAACTGTTTAAAACCTATATCGGACTAGGATACCACGCCACGCACTTGCCACCAGTGATTCAACGAAATATTCTTGAAAATCCAGGATGGTACACGGCCTACACACCCTATCAGGCCGAAATCGCCCAAGGTCGTTTGGAAGCGCTTTTAAACTTTCAAACGATGGTAGCTGACCTAACCGGAATGGAATTGGCAAATGCTTCCCTACTGGATGAGGCTACGGCCGCTGCAGAAGCTATGACCTTGTTGTTTTCACTTCGTGACCGTAACCAAAAGAAAAACGACGTAAATAAATTCTTCATTTCTGAAGAAGTCTTGCCGCAAACGCTTTCAGTCTTAAAAACCAGAGCGATTCCTATCGGAATAGAATTGGTTATCGGAAAGCATGAAGATTTCGATTTTTCTGAAGAATATTTCGGCGTGTTGCTACAATATCCTGGTCGTACCGGAAGAGTATACGATTTTAAAGGATTTATCGAAAATGCCAATAGCCAAAATATTAAAGTAGCTGTCGCGGCCGATATCTTAAGTCTTGTATTACTCGAATCGCCCGGTCATTTTGGTGCCGATGTTGTAGTAGGTTCTACACAGCGCTTTGGAATTCCATTGGGATATGGCGGTCCCCATGCAGCCTTTTTCGCCACAAAAGATGAATACAAACGAAACATTCCGGGTCGAATAATAGGCGTTAGCAAGGATATGGATGGAAATCCAGCTCTCCGAATGGCGCTACAAACCCGTGAACAACACATCAAACGCGACCGTGCCACTTCCAATATTTGCACTGCTCAAGTACTGTTGGCCGTCATGGCTGGTATGTATGCCGTATATCACGGCCCTGAAGGCTTGAAACATATCGCAAACAAGGTGCATAACGCCACTGCCACCTTGGCAAATGCCTTGGAGGAAATTGGGTTGTACCAAGTGAATGAAACGTATTTCGATACTATTGCCGTGAAGACGGATGCAACCAAAATCAAATACCTTGCGGAAGGGAAGCAACTGAATTTCTACTATCCCGATACCGAAACGGTTTCCATTTCACTGAACGAAACCACTACGCTTAAGGAATTAAATAAAATTGTTTCTGTATTTGCAGAAGCTACCAATACTGAAGCGAAAAAAATTACCGAAATCATTACAGGAAAGGCTATTCCTGAAGCTGCCGCTCGTAAAACAGAGTTCCTCACAAATGAAGTCTTCAACCGTTATCATAGTGAAACGGAATTGATGCGTTACATCAAAAAATTGGAGCGCAAAGACCTAGCACTAAATCATTCCATGATCTCACTTGGTTCGTGTACGATGAAGCTGAATGCTGCTGCCGAAATGCTTCCATTAAGCGATCCGTAATGGGGCAATATGCATCCCTTCGTTCCTGTGGAACAGGCGGAAGGCTATCAACAGGTATTGAAGAAACTCGAAAAACAACTTACGGAAATTACCGGTTTTGCCGCTACTTCCCTTCAACCCAACTCCGGAGCGCAGGGTGAGTTTGCCGGCTTGATGGTCATTAGAAAGTATCACGAAAGTCGTGGCGATCATCATCGAAATATTTGTCTTATTCCTTCCTCAGCGCACGGCACCAATCCAGCGAGTGCGGTTATGGCAGGCATGAAAGTAGTCGTGACTAAGGCAAATGAAGATGGCAATATTGATGTAGACGACCTACGTGAAAAAGCCGAAAAATATAAAGATAACCTTTCCGCCTTGATGGTTACCTATCCTTCCACACACGGTGTGTACGAATCGGCTATTCGAGAAATTACTAAAATCATTCACGAAAACGGCGGACAAGTCTATATGGATGGCGCCAACATGAATGCCCAGGTAGCACTAACCAATCCTGGAGCGATCGGCGCGGATGTTTGTCACTTAAACCTCCACAAAACCTTCGCTATTCCACATGGTGGCGGCGGCCCTGGAGTTGGACCAATTTGCCTAGCCAAGCAATTGGTGCCGTTTCTTCCGAAAAACCCTTTAATAGATACTGGAGGGAAAGATGGTATTAATGCTATTTCTGCGGCACCTTGGGGAAGTTCTCTTGTATGTCTTATTTCGTATGCCTATATCACCATGTTAGGCGAAAATGGTTTGAAGAAATCTACGCAGTATGCCATTTTAAATGCAAACTATATTAAAGAACGTTTGAAGGGCTATTATGAAACCTTATACACAGGTGAAAGAGGTCGTGCAGCACACGAAATGATCTTAGATTGTCGTCCGTTTAAAGAACACGGCATTGAGGTAGTTGACATCGCGAAACGTTTGATGGACTATGGGTTCCATGCTCCAACGGTGTCGTTTCCGGTGGCTGGAACGGTGATGGTTGAACCAACGGAAAGCGAAAGTAAAGAAGAATTGGATCGCTTTTGTGATGCGATGATTTCAATACGAAAAGAGATTGATGAAGCGAGCAAGGATGAACCCGACAACCCATTAAAAAATGCACCCCACACCCAAGCCATGCTAACGAGTGATACTTGGGACCTGCCGTACACTCGGAAGCAAGCAGCATTTCCGCTTCCTTATATTCAAGAGAATAAATTTTGGCCTACCGTTCGTCGCGTCGACGATGCCTACGGTGACCGAAACCTGATTTGTACTTGCGATCCAATTGAGGCGTATATGGAAGCGTAAGACAAAACATATATTTTTCAAAATCCTCATTTTCAGCGATTTGAAATGAGGATTTTTTATTTCTAATGCTTAAAATTGCAATTCTGGCAAATCATGTGAAATTCATTTTAAATGCAAGGCTCAACCGGCATCTTTTCCGTATTTTTAGCCCAAAATATAGGTCATGGGTACAAAAATTACTGGTGTCGGTAGTTACATTCCTGAAGGCGTAGCTCCGAACGAACAATTTCAAGAGCACAGCTTTTATAACGAGGACGGTTCTCGGTTTGGACATGAAAATGATGTCATCATAGAAAAGTTCAAGGCAATTACCGGCATTTCGGAACGCCGCTATATAAAAGACCATTACAATACCTCTGATATTGCTTATTTCGCTGCGAAAAAAGCCATCGACAATGCCGGTATCGATAAAGAAACGCTTGATTATATTATTGTAGCCCATAATTATGGCGATGTAAAGCACGGGAACCAACAAAGCGATACGGTCCCTAGCATAGCTTCACGTGTAAAGCATCAACTTCGTATAAAATCGCCACAGTGTGTCGCCTATGATGTGCTTTTTGGTTGCCCTGGATGGGTCGAAGGCATGATTCAGGCACATGCATATATCAAGAGTGGTATGGCCAAAAAGTGCTTGATTATTGGTGCTGAGGCGTTGAGTAGAGTCGTTGACCAGCACGATCGCGATTCAATGATCTATAGCGATGGTGCCGGCGCAACAGTAGTAGAATCCGATGATACCGAAAGCGGCATTTTAGCTCATAACACCGCAACTTTCGCATACGATGAAGCTAATTTTATTTATTTCGGTGAAAGTTATAATCAAGAGTTGAATGATGCGCGACGATATATCAAAATGTACGGCCGAAAAATTTACGAATTTGCCATCAGCAATGTTCCGCAGGCTATGAAAGATTGTTTGGATAAGAGTGGACGTTCTATTTCTGAAGTATCCAAAATCTTCATTCACCAAGCGAATGAAAAAATGGATGAAGCCATTATTAAACGATTTTATGGTTTGTATGGTGAGGAGGTTCCGGAGAATGTGCTTCCTATGAGTATCAATAAGCTTGGAAATAGTAGTGTTGCCACTATTCCTACGCTATACGATTTGGTGATGAATGGAAAATTGGAGGGACACTCGGTTTCAAAAGGTGACGTGCTCATCTTTGCCAGTGTCGGAGCGGGGATGAACATAAATGCAATCGTATATCAAGCTTAATACTTCACATGTACGAAGGAAATTTTCCCAACAAACGATATGCCCATACCCTTCGCTTTTTAGAAAAGCATATCCCTTCTAGTTCCAATATTTTAGACCTTGGCGTTCGCAATCCATTTTCCGAAATCATGGAAGAAGCTGGCTATATCGTGTCAAATACGGATGGCGAGGATTTAGACATCGATTATTCCGCAGTACAACAAACGGATTATGATGCGGTAACGGCTTTTGAGATTTTCGAGCATTTGGTAGCTCCTTTCAATATCTTGAGTAACATTAAGGCCAATAAGCTAGTGGCATCAGTACCGTTAAAGCTTTGGTTTGCTTCTGCCTACAAAAATCCAAACGATGAACGCGACCGTCATTATCACGAATTTGAGGATTGGCAATTCAATTGGTTGTTGGAAAAGGCTGGTTGGAAAATAAAAGCTTCGGAAAAATTCACCAATCCCGTTAAAAAAATCGGAATTCGTCCTATCCTAAGACGTTTTACACCCCGTTATTATTTGGTGTATGCAGAACGGATTTCATGAAATGCTATATCATCATACCCGCCCATAACGAAGAAGCTTTCTTAGCAAGCACACTTCAATCCTTGGTCGATCAGACCCATCAACCTTCTAAAATAATTGTGGTAAACGACAACTCCACCGATAGCACCCAAGCAATTATAGACCGTTTTGCTTCTAAATACGCCTTCATTTCTGGTATCGAAAGCATTTCTTCTACAGATCATGCACCAGGAAGCAAGGTGATTAATGCTTTTCAGAAAGGACTATCATCGCTGGACAGTGATTACGACATCATTTGCAAATTTGATGCAGACCTAATCTTCCCGCCTAATTATCTCGAGCAGATTGTTCAATGTTTCACTGAAAAACCGAAATGTGGTATGGCTGGTGGATTTTGTTATGTTGAAAAGAATGGGCAATGGATATTGGAAAGTCTTACCAATAAAGACCATATAAGAGGAGCCTTAAAAGCCTACCGAAAAAAATGCTTTGAGCAAATAGGAGGTCTTAAAAACGCAATGGGTTGGGACACCGTCGATGAATTATTAGCTCGTTACCATGATTGGGAAATTTGCACAGATGAAAGCCTTCAGGTAAAACATCTGAAGCCTACCGGAATCACCTATTCGCCCGCTGCTAGATGGAAACAAGGCGAAGCCTTTTATAAAATGCGATATGGCTTTTGGCTCACCTTTATCGCTAGCGCCAAATTGGCGGTGGCCAAAAAATCCTTCTCGTATTTCATGAATTGTATGGAAGGATATCGAAAAGCAAAGAACGCTAAGAACGCTTTTCTTGTTTCGGAAGGAGAAGGAAAATTTATCCGAAAACTTCGATGGAACGGTATCCGTCGTAAACTTTTTTGAAATTTTAAATGCGGTGGTCTGCAAAAGCTTTGAATTCTCAGTATTTTTGATACTAGATTCAATCAGCATTCACCATGAAATATTTTTCACGATACACCGCCTTACTTTTACTACTATTACTTGTTATATCCTGTGTTTCGGTTCAGGTAAAGGACAATACCCTTTCCTCCGAAACCGTTTCTTCACAAAAACCAAAGAATGTCATCTTACTTATTGGCGATGGCATGGGATTGAGTCAGGTATCTGCCGGAATGTTCTATTCCGATAAAAAATCAAATTTCGAACGGTTTCCAACCATCGGACTCATAAAAACCTCTTCTTCCAGCGATTTAATAACCGATTCGGCTGCGGGCGCCACAGCCTTTTCAGCGGGCGTTAAAACATATAACGGAGCTATAGGTGTCGATAAAAACAAAAACAGTGTTCCGACGCTTTCCGAACAGGCAGCGACTAAAGGCCTTGCCACGGGAGTGATATCAACCTCCTCGGTTGTACATGCAACCCCTGCAAGTTTTTATGCCCACGTAGAAAACCGTCGGATGTACGAGGAGATTGCTGATTTTGTTTCAAAAAGCGACCTAGATTTTATAGCTGGTGGTGGCACACAATTCTTTCAAGAGCGAAAGGATCAGCGCGACCTTTACGAGGATCTACGCAACAATGGTTTTGAGGTCTACACCGAAAGCCTTCCTGCAATTGCTTCAACCAAAAGACAAGCCATTCTATTGGCAAAGGACGGTATGCCAAAAGCTATTGAAAACCGTGGTGACTTCCTTCCAGATGCCACCCAACTAGCCATTAACAAATTGGCAAAAAACACGGATGGTTTCTTTTTGGTTGTGGAGGGATCACAAATCGATTGGGGAGGTCACGCCAATGATGCCGATTACCTAATTGGCGAGCAATTGGATTTTGACAAAACTATTGGAGTAGCACTCGACTATGCCGATATTCACGACAATACATTGGTTATCGTAACAGCCGACCACGAAACCGGTGGGTTTACGTTGGCTTCAGATGAAGGCGACTACAACAAAATAAAGCCTTCGTTTTCTACCGGCGGTCATTCATCGACTTTGATTCCCGTTTTTGCTGCGGGACCGGGTTCTGAAAATTTCAATGGTATTTATGAAAACACTGAAATTTATCATAAAATCAAACAATTGCTGTTGGAATAAGCCCGAGATTGGCTACCTTGAAAATTCTACTAATTACCCGTAGCTTTAAAGCATGAAATACCTCAAGGATATCGGTTCCTACTTCCTGATGATCAAACGCGTGTTCGGTAGTTATACCAAACGTTCGGTATTGCGGGAACTTATTTTTAAGGAACTTGACGATCTTATTATCGATTCGATGCCAATCGTGGCGTTCATTTCCTTCTTTGTTGGAGGCGTTGTTGCCATTCAAACCGCATTGAATATGGACAACCCACTAATTCCAGAATCCTTAATTGGATATGCATCGAGGCAATCGGTAATTTTGGAGTTCTCCCCTACTTTTATTTCCATCATCATGGCAGGAAAAGTGGGCTCGTTTATTACGTCCAGCATAGGATCTATGCGAGTAACGGAACAAATTGATGCCCTTGAAGTGATGGGTATCAATTCACTAAATTACCTAGTGTTCCCAAAGATTGTAGCCTTGATGTTCTACCCATTTGTAATCGCTATTTCGATGTTTTTAGGCATTATGGGCGGATGGGTAGCCGGCGTGTATGGAGGTTTCACCTCTTCCTCTGCTTTTGTGGAAGGACTTCAGGAATCCTTTATTCCGTACCATCTTACGTATGCCTTTATAAAGACGGTCGTATTTGCTTTTATCCTAGCCACTGTTCCTTCCTGGCAAGGATATTACATGAAAGGTGGTGCCTTGGAGGTAGGAAAAGCAAGTACCAATTCCTTTGTATGGACAAGCGTACTTATTATTCTCTCGAATTATATACTAACCCAATTATTGCTTAGCTAATGATTAAGGTAGATGACATTCATAAGAGTTTTGGGGATGAAGAAATTCTGAAGGGAATCAGTACGGTTTTCGATAAGGGAAAAACAAACCTTATTATCGGACAATCCGGTAGTGGTAAAACGGTAATGCTTAAATGTTTGCTAGGTCTATTCAAACCAGAAAAAGGTCGGATTTATTATGAAGATACCGCCATTCAGGATATGAATGATGAACAACAACGAAAGCTTCGCGAGCAAATCGGTATGCTATTTCAAGGAGGTGCCCTTTTCGACAGTATGAATATCGAGGAAAATGTAATGTTTCCACTTCGTATGTTCACCAAGCAGAAGAAAAGTGAAATGTTGGATCGCGTAAACGAGGTCCTTTCCCGTGTAAATCTCGAGAATGTCAATAAAAAATATCCCGCTGAGATTTCTGGAGGAATGCAAAAAAGAGTTTCCATTGCACGCGCTATCGTGAATCGCCCGAAATATTTGTTCTGTGACGAACCCAATAGTGGCTTAGATCCAAAAACAGCCACACTTATCGATAACCTGATTCAAGAAATTACACACGAATTTGATATGACAACGGTGGTGGTCACCCACGATATGAACTCGGTCATGGAGATTGGTGAAAAAGTTGTACTGTTAAAGCATGGTAAATTAGTGTGGCAAGGTACGAATAAGGAGATCTTCAAAACTGATAACGAAGATGTGGTAAACTTTGTGTATTCGTCCGATCTTTTCAAAAAAATTAAGGAAGCACAGCTAAAAGAAGGGTAAAATTTGATTTGTAACAATCTGCCTTTCAAAAAAATGGTTACTTTTAAGGCCCTAAAATAAATGTAACCATGAAAAAAACTCTACTTCTAAGTCTTTCCTTCGCTATTTCAATAGGAACGATGGCCCAAGTTTCATTTACTCCTTCCTCTGGAGAAATCGGTAATTATGACGATACTTCAGAATGTGCTGTCGATATGAATGGCGACTACTTAGACGACTATGTTCGTGTAGCACCGAGTGGTATCGGTATCGATTATCAAAATGCTGATGGATCCTTCACCTCTGTATTTCAAAATACACCCATTCAAAATGATCCTAATTGGAGTATCGCCGCAGGTGAATTAAACGGAGACGGCTATAACGATTTGGTATTAGGAAACGGACAACGCGTTTCTTTTGTTTTCTCGAGTTCTGACGGAAACACTCATACCGAAGACACTTCCTTTACAGATTTCATCTTCTCGCAGCGGTCGACTATGGCCGATATCGACAATGATGGCGACTTAGATTCCTTTGTTTGCCACGACATAGATTTGAGTCACCCCTACCGAAACGACGGTAATGGAAATATGACCGAAGACCAAACCCTTATTGAAACTATCGACCTACCTGGTAACTATGCCGCTGTTTGGGTAGATTATGATAATGACGGTGATACCGACATGTACCTTACGAAATGTAGAGGCGGATCCAGCCCTGGCGACCCAGAACGCGATAACGCTATGTATACGAATAATGGGGATGGCACATTCACCGAGAATGGCGCGGATATTGGAATGCGCGACAATGCCCAATCCTGGTCGACTGTATTTGAAGATTTTGATAATGATGGCGACTTCGACGCATTTATCGTGAACCACGATTTCCAAAATCGTTTTATGGAAAATGACGGTACTGGCAATTTTACGGATATTATTGCAACCACTGGAATCAATCCGAATGACCTTGGTGCTTGGGAGAATCAAGCAGCTGATTTCAACAATGATGGCTTCGTGGATATTTTCTCTGAGCTTTCAAAGGAACTCTACATCAACAATGGCGATATGACCTTTACCGGTATCGACTTACCTTTTGATGAAGGAGCCATTGCCGACCTTAACAATGACGGCTTCTTAGACGTTGCGAATGACGGAACTATTTGGTTTAACAATGGAAATGGCAACAACTATGTAAAGTTTGCGTTAGAGGGCGTAGATAGTAATTTTAACGGAATTGGTGCAAGAGTTGTCATTGCAGGTGAATGGGGCGAACAAATGCGTGAGGTACGTTCTGGTCAAGGTTTTGGCCATATGAATAGCCTGGTCGCACACTTCGGTATAGGTACGAGCGATGAAATTGAAACAGTAACGGTTTATTGGCCTTCTGGTACGGTAGACCAGATTGAAAACCCTGACATTAATACACAACATATAATTGTTGAAGGCAGTAATTTAGCTGTAGCATCCAATACGATTGAAGGTATTAGTTTATTTCCAAATCCATCAACCGAGTTTATTAGTTTTAGCCTTCAAGGGCAGAACGATATCCCGCTAACCATTACCGATGTAAACGGAAAAGTTATAACAAAAACCACTATTTCTTCAGGTGAAACAGTTTCTACTCAGCAATTGAAAAGCGGTATCTATTTCGCTACGATTGAAGTAGATGGTAAAAAAGGAAATTATAAGTTTATCAAGAAATAAACTCTTTGATGTAGCAACAAAAAAGCGCCGTAAATCGGCGCTTTTTTGTATTATGGAGTCATCGTTTCAACCCGAAGCGTATCGACCTTCATCTTTAGCTTAAGCCAGTTGTAGAGCGTTGTATTCTTCTCTTGTTGTTGCTGTGGCTTCACCGATTCATTCCAGGTTACGAAGAATACGGGCAAGGTATCTGTCTTACTGAAATTTGTCAAAATTCGCTTCGAATAGGCAAACTGATCCAACTCGGTGTAAACGGTCTTCACTTCTTTACTAAGTTCTTGGAAATTCAATTCTTTCACCTGAAGACGGGCTATCTCATTCTCAAGAAACTCGATTCTAGAGTTTTTATCCTGAATAAGCTGGTCGTTCTTCACATATAAATCCTCCAAGATTCCTGCTTTTACCTCACTCGATAAGCGCTCGGCCATCTGCCCACTTTGGTCGGCACCCTGGTGAATACGAAGATTCGCTTCTTCTAAACGCTCAGTTGTACTAGCTGTTTCCAGCCACTCGTTTATTTTTGCTGTGGGTACAGGTTGACCGATAAGATATACATCGATATTTTTTGTTTTATAATCCTGTGTGAATTTTACAACCTCTGCTCCATCGTATTGAACAATATCCTTTACAAACTCTTTCGTCTTTTGCTCGAACAACTGCTGGTCTAAAAGATTAATAAAAAGGATCACACTGGGAACCATTACAATTATAGCTATCAGGGAAGCGATTTGCGCGATACGCTTTCTTCGTTTCGAATTTGCATATCGCACCAATGGAAAACGCAATAGTTTAGATACGATAAAAGTGGCGAGTGCAATAAATACTGCGTTTATTGAAAACAAATACAGGGCACCGCCTGCATACTGCCAATTCCCGATAGCGATGCCATATCCAACGGTACATAGCGGCGGCATTAGCGCGGTAGCAATCGCAACTCCAAAGATTACACTGGCGATGGTACCACTTTTGGTTTTCGCCACTATAAGCCCCAGTCCGCCGAAAATAGCCACCAATACATCCAAAATTGTGGGGTAGGTCCGTGCCAACAACTCTGGAGTCTCTTCCGTTAATGGAGAAATTTTGAAGTATAAAGTTGCTGTTAGCACACTTAATATGACCATAATACCCAAGTTGATGAGCGATCGTTTTAAGGTTTCCACATCATTAATCGCAACTGATAATCCGATACCCACGATTGGCCCCATTAAGGGAGAAATAAGCATGGCACCAATTACTACTGCCGTACTACTTACGTTCAGACCAATCGAAGCCACGAAGATGGAAAAAATCAAAATCCAAGCGGTATGCCCTTTAAACGGAATATCCTTTTTCACGGCAGCGATCGTAGCATCACGGTCGCTATCACTTCGTATATCGAAAAGCTCCTTAAAGAACTTTTTAAGGTTTTCCCAGGTGGTTAATTTCACCTGCTCAAATTCCTCCTCATTAGGAGTAATTTTCACATCATTATTATTGTTTGCCATTTAGGTATATTTTTCGCCAAACTTACTTTTTATTTCGTTAAGCAAATTCTTAATATTTTGCTCTTTTTTCTTTGGGAAGATTAGCAATACGTTCTCCTTATCCACCACGATATAATCATCCAATCCATCTACAACTACCAGCTTTTTAGACGCAGTATACACCATGTTTCCATTTGCCTCAATTAAATGAGGAATAGCCCTTACCACTGCATTTTCTTCGCCGTCCTTTTGTAGCTTATCATGAAGTGCCCCCCAGGTACCCAAGTCGTTCCAATCGAAACTGGCTTGTTTCACAAATACATTATCGGCCTTTTCCATTATGGCATAGTCAATCGAAATATTCTCTGCCTTTCCATAGTTATCTTGTATAAACAGCTCTTCCTCTTCTGTATTGTAGACAGGCTTCCCTTCCGAAAACAGGGCATGCATTACCGGATTGTGCTTTTCAAAAGCGTCGGTAATGCTTTTTACGCTCCATAAAAAGATTCCGGCATTCCACAAGAAGTTACCAGCATCTACAAATTGTTTAGCTGTCTCATAATCCGGCTTTTCACGAAATTGTTTCACCTTCTGAACAGGCGAACGCGATCCTTCCTCAGCTTCAATATAGCCGTATCCTGTATTTGGGAAAGTGGGGGGAATGCCTAACGTCATAAGATAGTCATTTCGCTGGCACGCATCGAAACATATCTGCACATCGTTGGCAAAGGCCTCTTCATCCTCAATCCAATGATCGCTTGGCGCCACGAGCATCAAAGCATTGGGATTTTCCTTTTGGATTTTCATCGCTGCCAATAATATACAAGGAGCCGTATTACGCATAGCCGGTTCCATAACCACCTGTTGTTCTTTAATTTCAGGTAGTTGCTCCATTGTTAACGATAGGTACCGTTCATTAGTGAGAATCAAAATGTTCTCCGAGGGCATCAATTTATTGAGGCGCGAAAAAGTACGTTGCAATAACGTTTGTCCCGTTCCCAACATATCATGAAACTGTTTCGGAAATTCAGTAGTGCTCACCGGCCAAAACCGCGAGCCAATTCCGCCCGCCATGATAACAGCGTAATAATCTTTGTTCAGCATAATTCTTTTCAAATTGATTAGGGAGTACGCCTCCTATGTTAGATATTCTACTTCAGCATTTGGGTTGAAAAGATATAAGCGACCTGTGGCCACTTCTACACATTCAAACCGTTTCACACGTTTATTCCCGCGTTTGAATACCTTTCCATTGTACAACCGAAAATGGCCTCCAAAAGGGATTTCAAAGATAAAGGTTTTATCATTGGGAGGATCGAACTGTTTAAGGGCCAATGAAAGCTTTGCATCAGTATCGCTACTCGCCTTAGGGTTCTTAAAATGCAGCGCCAGCAGTGGCAACAATTGTTGTGGAAATATTTCCGGACGAATAAAAGGAAGCATCAAACGTTGAAAGGTACATTTCCACTCCTTTCCATGTGGCTTGATAGAGCGCCCATATTTCTGAAACGCCACTAAATGCGCTATTTCATGTACCAACGTAATTAAAAAACGATAGGTGTTCAGATTTGCATTGACGGTTATTTGATGCTGGCCATCTGGAAGTTTACGATAGTCACCGTGACGCGTTTTGCGCTCATCAACGATTTTAAAGTAGACATGATTCGTCTTGATAAGTTCAAAAACAGGTGCAACAGCTGCCTTTGGAATATATCGTTCTAGAATCTCGATCATGGCGTGCTGCTGGAAACTTGAAGCACCTTGCCATTGTAGTAGCGATTTCCATTTAAGGCAAAATCGAAAATATAGGCTGCCATCTCTTCAGCAGAAAGTGGCGCTTCGTACCCAGGGAATGCTTCTTCCAACATTTCGGTTTGCACGGCACCTAACGCTAAGACATTAAATGATGGGCCAGTTTCCTTAAACTCTTCCGCTAACACTTCGGTTAACGTAATAATAGCCCCTTTACTACTGCTATAGGCCGCTAAACCAGGAAACTTCATACTACCTTGAATACCACCCATACTGCTGACATTTACAACATGGCCTTGCTTCGATATCATGGGAAGCACCAACTGTGTTAAAGCCGCAGCACCAAAAACGTTCACTTCATAGCTATCCAAAAAATCTTCTTTTTTCAGTTTTAAAAAGGGTTTGTTCACCAAATAGCCTGAATTATTGATGAGAATATCAACCGTTTCCCATTTCTCCTCTAGAAAATTTTTTACCTTCTTCAGGTCCTGATCATCGGTGATATCGCATGGGAAGCAGGTACAATTTGAAATACCCAGACCAGAGATCGGAACATCGTTTCGGGAAAGCGCCAATACATTATGGCCGGCATCTGTAAAGAGAGAAACCAATTCATAGCCAATACCACGACTAGTTCCGGTAATGATTACATTTTTCTTCTTCATGCCATTTAATATAAAAAACCTCACAGGTCTTAAAAACCTGTGAGGTTTACATTTCTATACGAACATCGTTACCGGATTCTCGATATATTTTCGAACGGTTTCGAGGAATTTCGCTCCCGTCGCACCGTCGACTGTCCTATGGTCGCAAGCCAGTGTAACCGTCATCGTATTTCCAACAGCAATGGCTCCATTTTTTACAACAGGCTTTTGAACAATCGCCCCTACGGAAAGAATCGCTGAGTTTGGTTGGTTGATGATAGACGTGAACTCTTTAATACCAAACATTCCAAGGTTGGAAACCGTAAAGGTACTTCCCTGCATTTCCTCAGGTTTAATTTTTTTGTTTCGCGCCTTACCTGCCAAATCTTTCACGTTTGCACCGATTTGTGAGAACGTCATCTGATCGGCAAACTTTAATACCGGCACCAATAACCCTTCATCCACAGCAACCGCAACGCCAATATGGATATGCTTCGCAATCTTGGTGGTATCGCCATTCCATTGCGTATTTACCTGAGGATGCTTTCGAAGTGCCATAGCACATGCCTTCACGATCATGTCGTTATAGGATATCTTCACATCTGGATCGCTATTGATAGCGGTTCTAGCTGAAATAGCGTTATCCATATCCAATTCGATGGTGAGATAGTAGTGCGGTGCGGTAAACTTCGATTCGCCCAAACGCTTCGCGATGGTTTTACGCATTTGCGAATTGGTCACTTCCTCGAAGGACTCCGTTCCTACAGGTGTATACGCTTGACCAGCAGCGGCCGGTTGATAATTTTCGATATCGCGTTTTACGATACGGCCATTGTCGCCGCTACCTTGAACATGCGATAAGTTGATGTTTTTTTCCTCTGCTAATTTCTTGGCCAATGGAGAAGCAAAAATGCGACCACCATCCTTCTGTGCGGGTTGTGAAGTCGATTTGCTAACCTGCTTTGTTTCCTTTTTGGCTTCTTTCTTTTCTTCTGAAGAATCCTTAGACTTTTTGGAATCGCTCTTTTTATCGGAAGCGTCAGAAGCTTTCTTTTTCTTTTTAGATCCTGAACCGCTCTTGAAGTTTTCGATTACGCCTGAAACATCTGTGCCTTCCGGTCCGATAATCGCCAACAGCGCATCTACTTTTGCGGTTTCACCTTCTTCAATCCCAATTTTCAACAACGTTCCGTTATAGAAGGATTCGAATTCCATTGTTGCCTTATCGGTTTCGATTTCAGCTAAAATATCCCCTTCTTCAACCGTGTCGCCTTCCTGCTTCAACCAACTAGCGACCGTACCTTCTTCCATGGTATCACTTAGGCGCGGCATGGTAACCACTTCAACGCCTTCAGGGATGTCGCTATCGCCTCCTTCTTCACTTTCACTTTCACCTTCATCTTCACCATCATCACCGCTATCAGTATCTTCTTTCGATGAATCCGATCCCTTCTTTTTATCTCCTTCATCTTCCTCATCAGAAGCGTCCTTTTCTTTTTTCTTTTCTTTTGAACCGTCTTCACCCTTTCCATTCAGCAACTCGGAAATATCTTCATCTTCTTCCCCAATAATGGCCAATAGCTTGTCGACTTCGGCTGTTTCACCTTCTTCGATACCGATGTGAAGCAAGGTTCCTTCATAAAACGATTCGAATTCCATCGTCGCCTTATCGGTTTCGATTTCGGCCAAAATATCGCCTTCTTCCACTTTATCGCCAACGCTCACGAGCCATTTCGCCACGGTTCCTTCTTCCATGGTATCGCTCAGTCGGGGCATGTTAATCACTTCTGCCATTGCTTATAGTTTATGGGGTAAAAATGGATAATCTTCTTGTTCGTACACCGAATCGTACATCACGTTTAGTTCTGGGTAATCGGAATCTTCTGCAAATTGCTCGCATTCTTTCACGCGATCCTTAACTTGCTTATCAACTTTCTTGATTTCTTCTTCGGTAGCCCATTTCTCTTGATAAATCTTGTGAAGCACATAGGAAATAGGATCTTCTTCTTGTTTCTTCTTCACTTCTTCCTTGGTTCGGTAATGTTGCGCGTCACTCATGGAATGTCCGCGGTAACGGTACGTTCTGATTTCAAGGAAGGTTGGTCCGTCGCCACGTCGCGCACGATCGATAGCTTCATCCAATTCTTTCGCCACGACCTCAGGCTTCATACCATCTACTGGCTTACAAGGCATCTCGTAGCCCATTCCCAATTTATAGATATCGGTATGGTTTGCGGTTCGCTTTACGGAAGTACCCATAGCGTACCCATTATTTTCAACACAGAAAACCACTGGTAAATTCCATAGCATTGCCAGGTTGAAGGTTTCGTGCAATGACCCTTGACGTGTGGCCCCATCTCCCATAAAAGTGAGGGTTACAGAATCGCGATCGAAATATTTATCGGCAAATGCCAATCCTGCACCAAGTGGGATTTGCCCTCCTACGATACCGTGACCACCGTAGAAACGATGCTCCTTAGCGAAGATATGCATAGAACCGCCAAGTCCTTTAGACGTTCCCGTCCCTTTTCCATAAAGTTCAGCCATCACCTTTTTAGGATCGACGCCCATTCCAATAGGTTGAACGTGATTTCGATAGGCAGTGATCATACGGTCTTTCTCAAGATCCATGGCGTGTAATGCTCCCGCCAATACGGCTTCCTGACCATTGTAAAGGTGAAGAAACCCTCGCACTTTCTGTTTGATATACACCTGCGCTAGCTTGTCCTCGAACTTACGCCAGAACAGCATGTTTTCGTACCAATCGAGATACGTTTTTTTCGTGATTTTTTTCATCTATGGAAATATCTAAGCCGAAGCCTTGTTTCGGTTACGGTTTTGCGAACAACAAAAATAATGTTTTCTAGAGTTATAGGAAAAAAGCTTTGTTGAAATATTACGGATCTTTGGTGAAAGGGTGGACAGTGAGAAGTGAGAAGTGAGAAGTGAGAAGTGAGAAGGTTAATTTAAAAATAGAATGAAATCCAATTAGAAGTTTTTTTTCTCAGCGTAAAGCGTACCGCTTACAGCATAGAGCGCGAAGAAATTTGAAGCCTACAGAAATGAGCTATCAAACAATAATGGTAGTAAATCGCTGATAGAAGAAGCTTTTACCACTTTACCGGTTTCTCCCATAAAATAGATAGCGATGGGCGACTTTTGTTTCTTTTCATATTCGGCAATGGATTGTCGGCAAGCGCCGCATGGAGGTGTTGGAGTATTCACCTCTTGGTTCAGGGATTTGGCGGTAAGCGCCATAACGTCCATCTTCACATCAGGGTAGGTTGCTCCCGCATGAAAGATCGCCACGCGTTCCGCGCAAAGCCCTGACGGAAAAGCAGCGTTCTCTTGATTATTACCGGTAACGACGTGGCCATTTTCTAGTTGAATAGCCGCCCCAACCTTAAAACGCGAATAAGGCGCATAAGCCTCATCGCGAGACTGCTGCGCCTTTTCCATTAATTGTTGAATTTCCTCAGGTAGTTCGGAAACCGAATCGTACACCTCTAAGGCAATTTCAAGAATGTGTTTCTTCAAACTCTTAATATTCGTCGTACTCGTCGCCAAAGTTGAACGTTAGTCCAAAACGAAGTGTCCCTTCCAATGGAGAACGGACTCTGGAGGTAGAGAACAGATAAGAAATATCGATGTTGATGGCCGTATAACGGAACCCAGCTCCTAGCGATAAAAACTTACGTGATCCTTTATCTTCACTTTCATTGAAGTAACCTGCACGGAAAGCGAATACATCTTGGTACCAATATTCTGCTCCCAATGCCCACGTAAATTCTTTCAACTCTTCAGAAAATCCTCCCGGTGCATCTCCAAACGATTGGAAGACCCCTTTAAAGAAGTTCACATCAGGATCGGATCCTTCAAAAATGGCATTGTCATTAATGACTTCTTCACCATCGTCCAAATCGCCATCACCGTTGGCGTCTACGAATTCCGTTCCACGGATAGGAGGTGTTGGCACTAAAAGTTTATTCACTTCAGCATTTACGCCAATCTTATTGTAGGCGTCAAGAATAAAGTCGAAACCACCACCAAGGCCTAAGTTTGTTGGAAGGAAGTTTTCTTGCCCTACTTCATCATATGAAATTTTTGGTCCGAGATTAGAAATATTAAAACCAGCTCTCCAACGTCCGTCAAAATCGTTATACGCAATCTCTTCACTTTGGTAATACCCTGAAATATCTACTGCAAAGCTACTTCCCGCTGAAGCATCGTCGGAGTTTGGCGCCGACTGAATCCTCAAATCAGAACGCAGATAACGACCGGTAACCGCCATAGAGAAACGCTCACTCAATCGAAGGGCGTAGGAAACATCGAAAGTTAATTCGTTAGGCTTTTCAATTAAACCGATATCATCGGCTGTTTGGCGAATCTCGATTTCACCCAAACTGAAATAGCGAAAGCTTGCCGCCACAGCACTTCTTTCATTCAAACGATTGTAATACGTTAAATTCCCCAAGAAAATATCGTTCACCAACTGGCTCAAATACGGTGTATACGTAATACCAACAGCCTGCTTGGAAATAGCGAAGGCATATTTAGCAGGGTTCCATTGTTGCGAAAAGGCATCTGCAGAAGTAGCCACACCGATATCACCCATACCCGCAGAACGAGCATCGGCAGAAATCAATACAAAAGGAACTCCAGTAGTAATAACTCTAGAGTCTTGCTGATTAGGAACGATTATGGTTTCTTGTGCACTTACTTCAAAAATGAAAATGGAAAGGAATGATAAAAGAAGTATTTTCTTCATGAGGTTATGTGTTTTGGGCAAATATAAATGTATTTTTTAAAGGATTACGAGTTTCTCGTATTTTTCAGTTTGCTTATTGGTTAACGTACTTTTTACCGTAATCTTGTATACGTAGACACCTTTTCCAATTCGATCACCAAAATCGTCCCTTCCATCCCACGTAATATCACGAGATCTATTTCCGATGGTTGTAACGATCTGATTACGCGTCCATACGAGTTTTCCGGTAACGGTAAACACCTGTACTTGCACTTCAAGAGGTTCGTTTGGCCTGTTGTGTTCAAACCAAAACTCGGTATAGTTTACAAAAGGATTTGGATAATTTAGAACGTTATCGATCTTCAATTTGTCATCACCTACGACCACGAATTGAATTTCAGAAGTATTAGAATTGTTATAGACATCCCAAGCCTTTAGGGTTAAGGTATGCAGTCCCGGCTCTAAATCGCGCAACTGATAATTTGCTATACCTCTTGTAAAATCGTCGACATCGGCTTGGTAATATTCATTCAATACGAATGGATTTGCTTCATCGCCATCCAAAATAGCCACAATGTCGTGACCTACACCACTAGCGGTATTAATCCCATTATCGTCAGATAATTTAGCGATCAGCGCTGGAGAATCATTTGTTATTCCACCAGAAACAAAACCGTCATCGTTCATAAACAATTGGATGTTCGGCCCTTGATTATCTTCCGGAGCATCTTCATTTAAACCGCCAATCCGTACGGACTGATTTACCCCTGTATGGTCTTCTTTTTGGTTATTGCGTTTAGCGTACAGGCTTACGCGGCCGTTACCAACTGCAATTTGGGTATCGCGTGGCATTACAAATTCGAATTCGAACTGACCGTTCTCGATAGTCGCTTGACCGTTAAATAGGTTTTGACCTAAGGTAATAAAATCCATTATTGCCAATTGGCCAGCATCCAAAACACCATCATTTCCTAAGGTCCGTCGCTCGACATTCTTATCGAATACCTTGGCCTCCAACACTCCTTGATAATTACTGAGCAAATTACCATTTAGGTCAACCACCTCTCCCTTCATCTTAACACGACCCAATGCTGGCAAGGGAGGAGAACCTAAGCCAATAGGTTGATCATTAACTGATGTTAACCGTATTTCCTGATTTGGAAACGCCAATGGCAGCGCGGGATCGCCAATATAGAAAACCACTCTTCTTGAATCCCGAGTTTCACCATTTTTTGCTCGTCGCAATGCTTCAGCAGGTGGATAAGACCCCTCTACTCCGTATCCGAAAAGGTTTTCTGCCATCGCCTTATTGATATCACTTCCCAGCTGTGCACCAATTTTTCGTGTCGTCGTTATTAATGATATTGCACCCCCGTTAGGATTCCAGTAGGTAAGTTCACCACCCGTGATACGGGAGGGAAGGTCAAATTTAGTAAACTCACAAGTAATGGTTATTATACAGGGTAATCGATTCTTATTATTCAAGTTATTGGCCATCTCTTTGGTGAAGATACGCTCGCTACTTAATCCATCTTCTCCTCCATGTCCAAAATAATTCATAATTAACACTCCTGCTTCCAAAATCTCGGTAATGCGATCATTTACTTCTGGGTAACGATTTCCGCCAGCAGAAGCCTCCTGTTGAAAAGCATCTGAATGCACTTTCTTTAAGTTAACAAACGGCTTCTCTTCAACAATTTCATCCCCAAGACTATCCAACCGTTTCTGAAGCGCATCAAATTCCCAGGATTCGTCGACGTCGTCTGAAACAATCAAAAGGTTATTTCGCCAGTTTCCATACGCTTCATCTGAGGTATAGGAAATAATCTTATCGACCATTTGATTTGCCAACAGTACATTATCGGCTAAGATTCTTCCTACGGCAATATCCAGTTTTTCGGTTCCATTCATAACCCCCTCATTAGGATCCATACATCCGTAAAAATCATCGGTCATAAAAGAGTCAGAATCCTGAACACTCTCTACTGTTTGAAAAGTTGGAACTATATTATTATTGTTGGGAAGTCGGTTTTTATAATCGACCGAGGCGTCACCAAAGAATCCGATATATTGAAGTCGATTGTCCGGGGAAGAAGCATTATCGTATATATATTTCACAAAATTTCGGATAGCCCCAATATCCTGTTTTCCCGAACTAAACTCTTCATAAATTTTATCGGTAGTCACCACCTTCACCCTAAGTCCACTTTGTGTTTGATGGAAATTTGCCAAGCGCAGTGCTGGTTGTAATAGGAATGGCGCAGTTACAATTAAATAATCGATGTCCTGAAAGGCACCTGATGCGTCTTTCAACACCGTACCCTTTAAGTTTTGGTTTGGCACTCGAGGATCGGTAATGGCAATGGGCTGATAATAATCGGACGGATGTACCGCAACGAATTCGCGTTCCTGCCCTAAAGTCGACTTAAATGAAATTGTAGAAGCGCTTTCCTCGTTTGAAACCGACGTAATACTTTCAATATTTGTTATATCCCAAATTTCGGAATAGGCAGACGCATTCGAAAATTGATATTCTGCAATTCCACTCTGACTGGCCACACTTTCATTTTCAAACAGTATTTGGGAATCCGTTCCCGTTAATTGGCGCAGTGCTTCCACTCTAACATAATCCAAGTACCCTACACTACTTGGGTTTCCATTGTTATTATACGTAAGATTAACGGAAACCGACGGACCGGCAGCAGGAATGGTATAGACTCTTTGATTATCTTGAAGGACTTCCTCGCCAATTGCAGCGATTGTTAAGGGGTCGAGCGAGGTACTATTTACGGTTACCGAAAAACTGGTCTGACTTTCAGAAACGCCGGCCACTTTTACCTCGACACGCATATCCGATCCCGACACAATATTTGGAAAGTCGAACTCATAGGTTTGGTCATTTTCAATGTCGAAGCGATTACCAAACCAACGTCTTCCTATCTTTCCAGGTGAATATTCATCCTCTTCCTGAAAACCAGCATCGTTAAAAGTTGTAATTGTGGCGGTTGCCGCTCCTGACGGTTGTATCATAGGCTGAATCCGCATGCCAGGCCCTCCACTAACCGTAACATAATAATAGGAATCGTCGCTATACGGATTGAGGTGTGTTTCACTCTCTTCATCGTACCCTTTGGTACTAATGCCGTAAAATAAAATATAATCGTTATTACCAAAAGAACCGTCCTCTTCACCAACAACACGGATAGGTGTTTGGGGAAGGTCGAACTGTGTATTGTCTGCCAATAGCAATGGAAGCGGTTTTCCGCCATGCCCATATATTTTTATATTCCTAGGATCAATAGTATTAGTGTTCATCCCCAAATTATCGAGAAAGGATTTATTTATGCGGTGAACACCCGTTTCTTCTACCTTAAATTTAAACCATTCGCCCGTCGCCAATACCGAATTTTGAATCGGCATTCGCATTGGGCTACCGCTACGCTGTTTTGAATAGCTAATCGTAAAGGAGGTTATTTTTTCCAATCGACCATTTCTGCGAATAATAGGTGTTGCTGAAACAGTAGTATAAAGTTCTGTTCTTGCTTGAGAACTGCTAATTGAAAAAGAGGGAGTGCTCGGAATAGTGCTTGCCTGAATCAACGATTGCTCGCGTTGAGTTAAGGGCGCATACTGAATGTTTGAAACCTGCAGCGAATTCTTCATCGCATACCCATCGTCTAACCATTGATCTCGAAACATAATAGTTCCTTCCAATTTAAGCTTTAGTCGGTCTTTTGCTCTATTCCGTTCGGATGTTACCCGTTTGGCATTACTATTTTTGGCAAAATCCGTTTGTTGCATTCCTCGTGAAGCACGTTGATTTTTAGGCAATGGCTCGTAGGCCTCCCATGGCACAACAATCGTTTTCGTCTGCCCAAAGGACAGGACGCTTATAAAACCGCAAAGGATAAAAAATAAATAGTTACTCATCATTGTCATTAACGCATCAAATATACAGTTAGTATAATGGGCACTTTCGAAAAAGTTGGAAAATTATTTCCCGATGAAATAAAATCGATTTACTATCGTTTCACTAAGGAGTTAGTGGGGAGAACCCCTAAAACCTAACGAATTATAAAAAGTAAAATATTATTGCATTTTTACCGTTAATTACTATATTGCGAACCCAATTTATCAGAATTGATACTATGAACGAAAAGAAAACCTTAGCATTGCGACTCCTTATCCTACTGGTCGCAACAGGAATATTCGTAAGCTGCAACAAATCTAGAGATTACAAGAATACGTCGAGAGCTACAGGTTGGAAACTCAACGACAAAGAAGGTGGTTTCCAGTACAACCCTGAAGCAAAGGAACAGGAAACTGGTCCGGGACTTGTATTTATTGAAGGTGGTACGTTTACCATGGGGCGTGTTCAAGACGATCCTATGCACGATTGGAATAACACTCCAACCCAACAACACGTTCAGTCTTTCTACATGGACGAAACGGAGGTAACGAACTTGATGTACCTTCAATATCTTGATTGGATTAAAGATGTTTTCCCACCAGCAGACGAAAACTACCGTAATATTTATGCAGGCGCACTACCCGATACTTTGGTTTGGAGAAACCGTCTTGGGTATAACGAGGTAATGACAAACAACTATTTGCGTCACCCTGCCTACGCTCAATATCCCGTAGTAGGAGTTAGTTGGGTACAAGCTGTTGAATTCAGTAACTGGCGTACCGACCGTGTAAACGAACTTATCTTGGAGGAAGAAGGATTTACCGCTCGTGGTGCACGTTACGACGTTGAGCCAGGTGAAACCTTTAGCACACAAACATATTTGAATGCTCCTACCATGACTTATGGTGGTAAAGATTCTATTACTCGTGGCGGAAAAAGCTCGGAGCGCTTATTAAGCCGAAACGAAGACAGTACTAATATTTATGTTCAACGTAAGGATGGATTGCTATTGCCTTCTTACCGACTTCCAACGGAAGCCGAGTGGGAATATGCAGCCTTAGGCCTAGTTGGACTTCGAAATTATAACGTATATCGCGGTCGTAAGAAATATCCATGGGACGGACAATATACACGTTCTGGAAAGCGTCGTAGCCGTGGTGACCAATTAGCGAACTTTAAGCAAGGTGATGGTGACTATGGAGGAATTGCTGGATGGAGTGATGATGGCGCAGATATTACCGCTGAAATTAAGTCGTATGAACCAAACGATTTCGGTTTATATGATATGGCGGGTAATGTAGCCGAATGGGTTGCCGATGTATATCGTCCTATCGTTGATGACGAATTTAACGATTTCAACTACTATCGTGGTAACGTATATACCAAACATGCAATCGACGAAGACGGTAAGGTAAAAGTTGTTACCGCAGATTCTATTCTTTATGACACCTTGAGTAACGGACGCATCGTAGCGCGTAATCTTCCAGGTGAAATTATGGAAGTACCTGTAGGCGACGAGGAAACATACTTAAGAACAAACTTTTCGACTAGTGATAACCGTGACTTCCGTGATGGAGACAAACGTTCTACTCGCTACTACCAATCTTTTAACGATTTTGGTGGTGAAACTGAAAGCGATGAGAAAGAACGCATGTACAACTCTCCTAAGCATAAAGTATATGCTGATAGCACAGGGAAAATGGATATGCAATACGATGAATCCTCGAACCGTACTACACTTATCGATAATGAAGTCCGAGTGTATAAAGGTGGTTCGTGGAGAGATCGCGATTACTGGTTAGACCCAGCACAGCGCCGTTTCTTCCCACAGGATATGGCAACCGACTACATCGGATTCCGTTGTGCAATGTCTCGTGTTGGATCAAAATCCAAAAAAGGAAAACGACCAAGAGATTAATTTTTTGATAAAATTTTCAAGCAAACCCTTCAATCTTACATTGAAGGGTTTTTTCATTGTATTTTTAGACTATGAGAATTGAAACCTTACACCAACACTTTTTAGATAGTAACGGTATCTGCACCGACACTAGAAAGATTACGAAGGGTTGCCTGTTTTTTGCCCTGAAAGGTGAAAACTTTGATGGGAACAAGTTTACCGACGAAGCATTAGAAAAAGGGGCTTATAAGGTGGTAATTGACGATATGCGATTCCACCGGAACACTGGCGAAACTATCCTCCATGGCGACAGTCTAAGCTTACTTCAACAATTGGCAACTTATCATAGAAAGTGGTTGAGAATCCCCATTGTATCACTGACCGGCAGTAATGGAAAAACAACGACTAAGGAACTGATCAGTGCTGTACTTTCGAAGAAATTTAACACGACGGCAACCAAGGGTAATCTAAATAATCATATTGGCGTCCCGCTTACCTTACTCTCAATGACAAGAGACTCTGAAATGGGTATCGTTGAAATGGGCGCCAACCATCAAAAGGAAATTGAAAAACTATGCGATATTGCGTTTCCCGATTTTGGCTATATCACCAACTTTGGCAAAGCACATTTAGAGGGCTTCGGAGGAGTTGAAGGAGTTGTTAAAGGGAAGTCGGAACTATACCAACATCTTCAGAAGCATGGGAAAAAAGTTTTTGTAAACGGCAACGACTCCAAACAGCTTTCCTTAACGAAACAGATGGACCGGATTGTCTTTGGAAGAAACGAAGACTCTGTCGCCCCTATTTTAGTTGAAGAAAACAATCTTGGACTAAAATTGAAAGTCGATGACACAGAAATACAGAGCCGTTTGGTGGGACGTTATAACTTTGGGAATATTTCAGCGGCAATCGCCATTGGCAATTATTTTGAAGTGCCCCTAGAGGCTATTAAGGATGCTATTGAAGGATATGTTCCTTCGAACAACCGTTCACAATTAATGGAAAAAAGCGGCCATACTATTTTATTGGATGCCTATAATGCCAATCCAACGAGCATGCTCGCTGCTTTAGAGAATGTTTTTAGCAAACAACGCAATAATTTGGTCCTACTGCTAGGCGATATGTTTGAACTTGGGAGCGATGCTGAAAAGGAGCATCGAGTAATCACCAACTTTCTTGAAAACAAAACCAAAGCGAAGATCTTTTTAGTAGGCGAAGACTTTTATAAGACAAGCTCGGATGCTTCACATATAGAAAAATTCAGAAGCTTTGAAGATGTAAAGCAGGTGTTTCCGAAATCGCTCCCTAACCACTCTTTCATCTTGATAAAAGGCTCGAGAGGAATGGCATTGGAACGTATACTTGAATTTATTTGATAAAAAAATCCCGAGTCCATTGACTCGGGATTAATGCCTTTAAAGTGGGTCATACTGGATTCGAACCAGTGACTTCTACCCTGTCAAGGTAACACTCTGAACCAACTGAGTTAATGACCCAAGTGCCGACAAAAATACTATTTTTTGGAATGGCAATAAAGCTTTAAGGGAAGTTATGGAAAAGAAAAATACAGGGATTACTCCCGCCATCCCAGGGCGAGACCGCTCTTGCAAATACAAATCCCCGCTTGCTTCGCAAACAGTATTTTTTTATCCCGACTCCTTTCAAAAAGGGATTACTCCCGTGATCCCACGGCGAGACCGCTCTTGCAAATACAAATCCCCGCTTGCTTCGCAAACAGTATTTTTTTATCCCGACTCCTTTCAAAAACGAGTTTTTGACGTTACGGAATAAAAAAATCCCGAGTCAATGACTCGGGATTTGTGCTTGAAGTGGGCGCGAAGGGATTCGAACCCCTGACCCCTTGGGTGTAAACCAAGTGCTCTGAACCAACTGAGCTACGCGCCCTAAACTATTTCATGCAACTTCCTTTTATTGATAGCGTGTAGCGAAGTTGCCTGTCCCGATCCCTATCGGGAAGCTACGCGCCCTACTTTTATAGGCAGGCCTGTCTGCCGGAGCACCATACTATGGTGCGTAGGCGGGTGCAAATATAAAACAGTTTTCTGTTAGCACAAACAATTACTTCAAAAAAATACAGAAAATTTTAAGTCTCCAATTTCCAGTCGTCTTCCCATAAAGTTTCGTTAAAGAGACAATCTACCCCTACCCTTTCCGTTTCCTTTGTGAACAGTCTATGAAACGATTCTTCAACAAAGAAAAAATAAAAAAATGGGGCCTGCGGATGGCCAAGGCTATTGCCATTGGACTGGGTATTTTAGGATTGTTTATAGTGTCCGTTTATTTTGGTGCCTGGGGACCTATCCCCAACAAATCAGCGCTTCAAGAACTTTCCCAGCAGAAAGCATCGGAGATTTATGATCGTAATGGCGACCTTATCGGAAAATTCTATTTGGCCAACCGCCAGCCGATCCCTCTAGAGCAAGTCCCCCAACATGCTATCGATGCCCTTATCGCGACCGAAGATGCACGCTTTTATAACCATAGTGGTATCGATGCCAGAAGTCTATTCCGTGTTTTCTTTAAAACGATTTTACTTCAGGATGCATCGAGTGGTGGGGGAAGTACACTCACCCAACAACTCGCAAAAAATCTTTTCCAACGGAAGAATTATAGCTTCATGACACTTCCCGTAGTGAAGGTAAAGGAAATGATTACCGCTAAACGACTTGAACGCCTCTATTCAAAAAAAGAAATCCTAGAGCTCTATCTGAATACCGTCCCTTTCAGCGGAAACACCTACGGTATTGAAAGTGCCTCCCTTAAATTCTTCAACAAAAAAGCAAAAGACCTTAGCCTTACCGAAGCGGCTACGCTTATCGGTGGACTAAAAGCTACGTATACCTACAATCCATATCGCTTTCCCGAACGTAGCCAAAACAGAAGGAATGTGGTCTTATTCCAAATGAACAAGTATGGTTATCTGAAGGATTCCGCTTTTGAAACAGCTAAAAAAGATTCACTTGAACTCGACTTTGGTCGTTATGACGAACAAAAGGGACTCGCTCCCTATTTCCGGGAAACACTGCGACAAAAGATGTTGAAGTGGTGTGAAGAACATTCAACTAAGAAAAATCAGTTAAATCTGTACACCAGCGGACTAAAAATCTATACCACCCTCGATAAAGGCCTTCAGGAATATGCAGAGTCGGCTACCTTGGAGCATTTACAAAACCTTCAGCAACAGTTCGAAAAAGAGTATGGCGATAATGGCCCATGGGAAAATGAAAAAATTCTCACCTCCACCCTGAAGAAATTGCCTTCTTACAGAAGATTAAAAGCAAAAGAACTTTCGGAAGAAGCAATCATCGATTCCCTTTCACAAAAGAAGAAGATGCAGTGGTTCACCTATGACGGATACGAAGAAGTAGAAGCAAGCACCATCGATAGTCTAAAGCATTATCTAAAATACTTGAGTACCGGGATGCTATCCATCGACCCTTCCTCGGGAGCCGTACGGACGTGGGTTGGGGGCATCGACTTTGAGCACTTTAAATATGACCATATTTCGAAAAGCAAACGGCAGGTAGGCTCCACATTTAAACCAATCGTTTATACCGCGGCATTGGAACAGGGTATCGAACCCTGTGACTATTTTTCGGCCCGTGAGGTAACATATGCCAATATGAAGGGTTGGTCGCCTTCAAATTCAGGTGACGTAGATGAAGAATACATGAACTACAATATGGAAACCGCCTTGAGCAAATCCATTAATACGGTTTCGGTGAAGGTTTTGGAAGCAGCAGGAATCGGAAATACAATCGCACTGGCTGAAAAACTCGGAATTAATAGTGAATTGCCCGCCGTTCCGTCCCTAGCGTTAGGAACAGCCGAGGTAACAATCCCTGAAATGGCAGGCGCCTATGCTGCTTTTGTCAATAAAAGCATACCTGTTACCCCTCATTACTTACTAAAGGTGGAGAATGATACAGGTGAAGTCCTAGAGAAATTCGAAACCCCAGAGCCGAAGGAAGAAGCTTTCTCTGCCACCACGAGACAAGTGATGTTGGAAATGATGCAATCGGTAGTAAACAAGGGAACAGCGCAACGATTGCGCAGCACCTATGGCTTACGAAATGAAATTGCTGGGAAAACCGGCACTACCCAATCGAATAAGGATGCTTGGTTTGTTGGGATTACACCAAAGCTAATTGCAGTAACATGGGTTGGGCATGACGACCATCGTATCGGATTTCGAACGACTGCTACAGGTCAAGGGGCCAATGCCGCCTTGCCTATTTTCGCAAAGTGGTATCAGCAACTCAATAAAGATAAAGCATACACATCGATAACGAATGCAAGATTTGAAAATCCGAGTAGTGAAGTTCAAGGACTTTTGGATTGTGAACCGACAAAACGCGATGGTTTCTTTAAACGGTTGTTTACGAATCCTGATAAAAAGAAAAAGCGGGATTTTAAATCGAAAGACTAATTACACTACTTCAGCAACTACGAAGGTACTGCCGCCAACAAAAATTAGATCGGTTTCCTCCGCTTGATTTTTTGCATGACGCAATGCTTCGGAAACGGAAGCAAATGATTCCCCTATTAGCCCATATTCCGTAGCTTTTTCGGCTAATATTTTTTCGTCCAAACCTCTGGGAACATCCGGTCGACAAAAATAATAGTTCGCGTTCTTGGGAAACAAAGGCAAAATAGCATCCAGATCTTTATCGGTTACCGAACCCAATACAATATGAAGCTGATTGTATTTTTGCTCCTGAAGCTGTTTTATTACATAGGCTAAGCCTTCCTTGTTGTGCGCCGTATCGCAAATGACTGTTGGGTTTTGGTGAAGCACTTGCCAACGCCCCAGAAGTCCCGTGTTGGGAACGACTTTTTTAAAGCCTTCTACGATATGTTCTTCTGAAATAGTCCAGTCATTCTGTTGAAAAATGCCTAATGCTACACGCGCGGTTCGTTTATTCTTTCGTTGGTATATCCCTACCAAATCACAATCGTATTCGGGAATCTCTTCAGTTTCGGCAAAGATGATGGGAGCACTTCTTTTTGACGCTATTTTCTGAAAGACTTGTTTGGTTTCTGAAACGGTCTCTCCAATCACCACTGGCACCTTCTTTTTGATGATCCCCCCTTTCTCTCCTGCTATTTCGGCTAACGTGTTTCCGAGAAATGCCGTATGATCAAAACCGATATTGGTTATAACAGATACTTCAGGTATTATCACATTTGTACTATCCAAGCGACCGCCCATTCCTACTTCCACCACTGCGATATCGACCTTTTCATTTCTGAAATAATCGAATGCCAACCCGACTGTCATTTCAAAAAAGGAAAGTGAATTGGCTTCAAAAAACGCTTTGTTATGTTGAATAAAGGCAGTGACGGCTTCTTTTGAAATCATGTTTCCATTCACCTTTATGCGTTCGCGAAAGTCCTTTAGGTGTGGTGACGTGTACAATCCGACCGTATAGCCAGCTTCCTGAAGCACTGACGCGAGCATATGACTTATAGAACCCTTCCCGTTGGTACCAGCTACATGAATACTTTTGAAGCCATTTTCAGGGTGATTCAAGTGTTGCATCAATAACTGGGTATTCGACAAATCGGCTTTGTAGGCGGTTTTGCCGACACGTTGATACATAGGAAGTTGTGCAAACAACCAGGATAAAGTTTCTTCGTAGGTGATAATCGACAAATTAAGTGATGTAAAAATACAGCTTTCAAGAGCGCGTTGCCAAGAAATTTCAGTTATAGATAGCGTTGAAATTTGCTTTTTACAATGCTTTTGATATGAATTAAATATAACACGAAATAAAACTGGGCAAGGACTTCGCAAATATTTACTAATGCTAACAAAATTGTGGCTTTAAAAACCAGTTCATAAATTAAATAGCCCATACAGACAAACATATACCCTGCTCCCGTAATAAACAGGTAAACGTTTTTGGGATGAACGTTGAAAATCGTAACATAAAAGCATGCAATAACGAAGAGACTAAAAGCCGCCATTCCCGCTATATCCAAAAAGGTATCGTCCATTGGCGCAATGGTAAGCGTATACACCGAAACTATTACATATGCCAATCCGATGGCACTTAATAAAAGTGTAAACACATCGACGCGACTCCATTCGGCTTTCATAAACCGAAGCATTGGTCGAAGCAGTGCAATTCCCGTAATAAAACTGATGATAAATAAAGGAATAATTATATAGTAGTATCCGACAAAATCCTTTGCCACAAAGTATTCGGCCACCATTAAGCACCCTAAAAAAAGGAAAAGAAAAAAATTGAAGCGTTTGATACTTAACGTGTAAAACAGAAATAGGAATACATGAAAGAATGGTTTGATATATGCCGTATCCTCATTGGAAATAGTTATAGATACCAGAATGGAAGCCACTCCGGCGACAAGCGCCAATATCTTCAGAATTTTCGGTAACACAGTTAGTTGAAAAGGACAAATGGGGAATCAGTGTCCATAAAAGTTGTAGTTAATGTACTACATTTTTTTGAAAAAACACAAAAGACTGTTATTCAGAAAGTTTGAATCGATAAATAATTTTTCCAATCTGTTTGGCAGGCGCATTCGAATCGGCGTTGAAACGGGTTGCCAAGGCAGCTCTTTTTGCAGGTTCCAATAAACAAGAAGAATTGTTGGTGGTACCGCGAACGCCTGGCATTGCTTTTATCACTTTTCCAGAGCGGTCTACCTCGATGCTTACGACTACGGTTCCGGCTTCGTTACAATCTTGCTGGAACTTTTCCTTGTTCAAGGCCTTTCGTCCGCCAAGTAAATAATTTCCATCGCCATCCAATCCTTTACCTGTGCCGTAATAGCTTTTTGCATTCGGGTCGCCACTTGGGTCGCCCTTATCGCCGCTAGTGTTATCATTTCCTTCGCTACCTTGGGCAGTTCCATCGCTTTTTGGAGCATTTATCAGGCTGGAAAGCGCATCGGTAGTCGATTTATCTGGCTTTGGATCTGGTTTTTTAGGTGTTTCCTTCGGTTTTTCCTCAACGGGTGTTTCCTTCTGCTCGACCTTCTTTTCCTCTTTTTTGATGACAGGCGCTTCTTCCGAATCTTGGGTGACCACTTCTTCCTTGATCTCCGTCTTCGGTTGTGGTGTGGGCGGTGGTGTAGTTTCGGTTGGTGCCGATTTGATGGCTTCCGTAGGTTGAATGTTTCCGCTACCCGTATCCATCGTACCGAAATTCACAGCAATACCATCTTCTGGTGGTGGATCGAGGTAGGTTAATCCCACGTAAAATAGCAAGATAAGAATGATGACGTGCAGGACTACCGTGATCGCCATACTTTTCTTTTTATGTTTTGTGTCTAATAATGACATGTTGTGAGATTAATATATTTCTTTTTCGCGTTAAGGATTGAGGCTTTGTTGAAGCTCTTCCCGCTACGGCGGGAAAGCGACTGCCGAAAGCCTGACGCCAACAGGCAGGTTTCCCTGACCTGTTGGGGGAACGCCCAACTTCTTTAGCGCAACCTCCTTAATTTGGTCGTACTGCCAATACCACCTTATAATCGTTTTTGTTGGCCACGTCCATCACGAAAACGGCATCCTCGATGGGTACGCCTTCTTCTGCTCGCAGGATGATGGTCGGTTCTTGTTGTCCGCTTAGCACTGCCTTCAATTCGTTTTCCAGACTGTATTCACTAACGCGTTCCTTATTGACGTAATAGGCACCATCGCTCGTAATACTTACCGATGCCTTTTGTTGGTTGGTCGATTTTCCTTTTGCCTTTGGAAGGATAAGATCCAAGGCGTCGGGCGTAATCGCGGGTGATGTTAACAAAAAGAACACCAAAAGCAGGAACACGATATCGGTCATGGAGCTCATGCTGAACTCTGGACTAATTTTATTTCTTCCGCGTAAGTTCATATTAGGCTGGTTCGTTCAAAAGGTCCAAGAAATCGACTGCCGTGGCTTCCATTTGGTGGACTACTTTATCGGTTCGTACCACAAGATGGTTATACCCCATATAGGCAATAATACCGACGATAAGTCCCGCCACTGTGGTTGTCATGGCCGTATAAATACCTTCTGCCAAGGCACCCATTTCTGCTTGTCCGCTACTCGTTGCCAATTGGTGAAATGCCAGGACCATACCGATGACGGTTCCGAGGAACCCAATCATGGGTGCAGCTCCAGCGATTGTAGCTAGAATACTAACATTCTTTTCCAATTTATATACTTCCAATCGACCGGCATTTTCGATGGCGGTATTGATATCTTCCAATGGATTTCCGATGCGGGTGATTCCCTTTTCAGTTAAGCGAGATACAGGTGAATTTTGTTGCGCACACAGCATTTTGGCGCCTTGGATATTTCCGTTAGCCACATGGTCCCGTATCTGGTTCATAAAGTTGCTGTCCATCTGTGAAGCCGCCTTGATGGCGAACAATCGCTCGAAATAGATATACACCGCAACAAATAATAAGATAAATAATACGCCGATAATGACTTGGGCAGCGACGCCACCGTTCATAATCAGTTCGAGGACCGATAAGGTTTTTTCGGTTGTTTCAGGCTCTAAATTTTGCGCCGCTTCCTCGGCGACCTCCTGTAACGATAGGTTTAGCATAAAGTAAGGTTTAGGATCAAGTCGGCTTTAGCAGACTCCATTTTTTCCATTGAACAGGTGCTATAGTACCCATTCGGTTTGAATAACGATGAAAACGAATAGAAATTGTTAGGCATTGTGAAACAATACGCGTTCGAACAGCAAGAAAACTCCTGCTCCCGCGGCGAAGCCGATAAAGGCCAACCAAGCGATTTTCTTTAAGTACCAGATAAAGTCGATACGCTCCATTCCCATGGCGGCAACCCCAGCTGCCGAACCGATGATAAGCATACTTCCTCCGGTACCGGCCGAATAGGCAATAAAGTGCCACAACACGGAATCGGTCGGACTGTCGTACATTCCCATCGACGCTGCTACCAAGGGTACGTTATCGATGATTGCGGAGAATACACCTAAGAGCATAACTACTACATCCTGGTTCGGAATGGTCGCTTGAAGCACCTCAGCCAAATAGCGAAGTGTTCCGACTTCTTCTCCGTTCACTACTCCATAAACCAAGCTTTCCAGTCCGGCTACAGCCATCAGGATTCCTAAGAAAAATAGGATACTTGAGATTTCGATTCGCGATAAGGCTTTATGAGCAGAATAGAGATGTCTGCGTTCTTTACTGAAGTCTTCCTCTGGATGGATATATTCGGAAACCAACCAAACAACTCCTAATGCGAGCATCATCCCCATATAGGGAGGTAAGTGCGTGATAGTTTTGAAAACAGGCACCGAAACGATCATTCCCAATCCTAAAAAGAGCATTGTTTTACTACTTAACAGGCGCTCGGCTACGGTATCTTCGGTAGCATCTACTTCAATTTCTCCGCGGAAGGGCGATAGGTAACTTGCGATCAAGAAAGGAATCACAAAACATACAATCGATGGCAATACAACGAATTCTATCAATCCAAGGGCTGTCACCTTCTCTGCAATCCATAACATGGTCGTTGTAACATCGCCGATCGGTGACCATGCACCACCCGCATTGGCTGCGATAACTACCATAGCCGCATACCAGAGGCGATCTTCACGTTTGTGAATCAGTTTACGAAGTAAGGTTACCAATACAATGGTTGCGGTAAGGTTATCGATAATGGCCGATAAGATAAAGGCTAGAATTCCGATGATCCATAAAAGCTTGCGCTTACTACGTGTCTTTACAGCCCCTTTTAGAATTTCAAAACCACGGTGAAGGTCGATAATCTCTACAATGGTCATTGCCCCGATAAGGAAAATCAAGATTTCTGCTGTCTTCCCTAGGTGATGGAGCAAGGTATTTTTAAAGCCTTCTTCGGCGGTATCGCCACCGGTCAGGTAATTATAGGCATGTTCGTGCGTATCGATAACATCGAACCAACCGGCATGAAACCCTATAGCCAATGTTGCCCAAATAAGGGCTGCCATAATTAACGCTGGTACTGTTTTATCTAACCGAAGGGGATGTTCAAGTGTAATGGACAGGTATCCAATTACAAATATTAAAATGATGATTGACTCCATAATATGGCACTTGTTTTTTTACAACAATTGGTTTAGCGCTATTTCAAACGCTGTCTTACTTATATTCGTTTTATCACTATTGTTATCGAACGTATTCTGAATAGCATTCTTTATAGTCATTGAGGTGTCGTTGAAAATCGCCTCATCGGTCATCTGCACCTTGCGTTCCATAAAATACGCAAACACACGTGCCATTCCGCAGTTACTAATGAAGTCTGGAATTAAGCTAACACGTTCATCGGTATATTCCATAATCGGTCCGAAGAAGATTTCAGAATCGGCGAAAGGCACATTTGCCCCACAGCTGATGACTTCCAAACCGGTATCGATTAATTGTGAAATCTGTTCTTTCGTAATAAGTCGGGATGCGGCACAGGGCATAAAGATTTCTGCTTCAAGGTTCCAGATGCGTTCGTTCATTTCAGCAAAAGGAATCATATCTTCAGATCGTAAAGTATTTCCTTTCTTATTGAGAAAGAATTTCTTCATATCCTCAAAAGTGTAGCCCTCTTCATTAATCACACCACCTTCACGGTCGATAATCCCAACGATTTTGGCACCCATTTGCGAAAGGTAATAGGCAGCTGCAGCGCCCACATTCCCAAAGCCTTGCACGATGGCACGTTTTCCTTCTACATTTCCACCGTATGTTTCATAATAATGACGCACGGCTTCCGCAACACCGTAACCTGTAATCATATCAGCAACAGTATATCTTCTCGAAACATCTGGAGAAAACTCTGAATTCTCAAGCACCTTAATTACGCCTTGACGTAATTGACCGATACGATTAATCTTATCGGCTTCCGTAGGTGTGAAATGTCCATTAAAAACCCCTTCCTGTGGATGCCAGACACCGCTTTCCTCGGTAATTGGAATTACTTCGTGAATTTCATCTACGTTTAGGTCGCCTCCCGTTCCGTAATACGACTTCAACAATGGTGAAACCGCTTTATACCAGCGTTCCAATACGCCTTTTTTGCGCGGATCGGCAGGATCGAAATTGATTCCAGATTTTGCACCTCCAATGGGCGGACCCGAAACGGTAAATTTTACTTCCATGGTTTTGGCCAACGATAATACTTCGTTTTGGTCCAAGCCCGGTCGCATACGCGTTCCACCTCCAGCGGCACCGCCACGAAGGGAGTTTATAACCGTCCAGCCTTCGGCTTCGGTCTCTGGGTCATTCCAATGGAAAACAATTTCGGGAGCTTTTTCTTCGTACTTTTTGAGTAGTTCTTTCATCAATCAGCTTGAGGTTAGCATGCTTTTTAATCGTAGTTTCTGAAGCATCTCGACAAATATAAAAAATTGAAAAGGGGTTTGCTCGAATTTACGTTTATTTAACGAAGAAATACCCTTCCGCTGGTATGATCGTACTTCGCGCCCGTAACACTCGAGAGGCAATTCACCTCTTCCCTCAGCCGAAGTACTCCCAATAACCCAAACACCAAGGCTTCTTTAAACTCCAACAAGATCGTATCGGGGATATGGATGCGAAACTTTTTCTCACCGTTTAATGAAGCGATCAAAAAGTCGTTGTAAGCTCCGCCTCCCGTAATGAAGACCGAAGCATTCTCTTCAAACTGCAGTACCAGCTGTTGGGCGATGTGTTGGGTGAAGGTAGCAAGCTTGTCATATATTGAGATATCCGATTCCTTCAATAACGGCCATATATGTTCCTTCACCCATTCCAGTCCGAGCGATTTCGGCGCTGTTTCACTGTAAAAATCTAAATCATTGAGCTTTCTCAAAAGGGAATCATCCACCTTTCCTTCGGAAGCCAATTTCCCTTTATCGTCATATGACTGCCCCAACTTTTCCGCCAGTTTATTCAATACAATATTGACGGGGCAAATGTCGTACGCTATACGGCGGCCGTCTTTATCGAAAGAGCAATTCGCGAAACCACCAAGGTTTAGGCAATAGTCGTATTCTGCAAATAACAACTTATCGCCGATGGGCACCAAGGGCGCGCCTTGTCCGCCCAACGCAACATCGCATACCCGAAAATCGCATACGACCGTTTGATCTAATGTTTCGGAAAGCAACGGTAAATTTCCTATTTGCAAGGTAACTCCTTTATGAGGTTGGTGAAGAATGGTATGCCCATGACTACAAACCGCATCCAAGCCGGAAATAGCATTTTTGTTGAGGAAAGCTGAGATCGTTTCACCTAAATACGCAGTATAGTCCACATCCAACTGTTGTAGGTCGTTTTCTTCAAGATTTACACCCTCGGAAAGCCGTTGCTTCCAATCATCAGAATACGGAATGGTGGTCGTTTCTCCAAATCGAAATTGCCACTGATTCGCATCGGAAATACTGAAATAGCATTCTGCCAAGTCGATACCATCCAGCGACGTACCACTCATTATGCCAAGTACGTGATATTCCTTCTTTCGCATGGTTCAAAATTACGGAAAACAGTTTTAGAAACAGAGGGTTGGGAAATATGTGCGATAAGCAGTACCTTTGCAGACCTTTATATCAAAAAAACATATTAATACATACGATTATGGATTTCAGTCTTTCAGAAGAACACCTCATGATTCGCGATGCGGCCCGCGATTTTGCCAATAACGAATTGAAACCGGGCGTCATTGAGCGCGATATCAAACAAGAATTCCCTACCGAACAGGTGAAGAAAATGGGAGAACTCGGTTTCCTAGGCATGATGGTCGACCCAAAATACGGTGGTGGCGGTATGGATACCGTAAGCTATGTGTTAGCGATGGAAGAACTGAGCAAAATCGATGCGTCAAGCTCTGTAATCGTTTCGGTGAACAATTCCTTGGTGTGCTGGGGACTTGAAACCTACGGTAGTGAAGAACAAAAACAGAAATATCTTACGAAGTTAGCTACTGGTGAAAGCATCGGTGCTTTCTGCTTAAGTGAACCGGAAGCGGGAAGTGATGCTACGTCGCAACGCACCACGGCTATCGACAAAGGCGACCACTATCTTCTGAATGGTACCAAAAACTGGATTACCAATGGCGGTAGTGCCGATTACTACTTGGTAATTGCTCAAACCGATAAAGAAAAAGGACATAAGGGAATCAATGCCTTTATTGTAGAAAAAAGCTGGGACGGATTCGAAGTAGGTCCGAAAGAGGACAAATTAGGGATTCGCGGAAGCGACACCCATACCCTAAACTTCAACGATGTTAAGGTTCCAAAGGAAAACCGAATCGGGGAAGATGGCTTCGGATTTAAATTCGCGATGAAAACCTTAAGTGGCGGACGAATTGGAATTGCCGCCCAAGCCTTGGGAATTGCCGCAGGAGCCTATGACCTGGCGCGCGACTATTCTAAAATCAGAAAAGCATTCGGCACCGAAATCTGTAACCATCAAGCCATTGCCTTTAAGTTGGCCGATATGCATACCGAAATCGAAGCAGCGCGTCACTTGGTGATGAAAGCGGCTTGGGACAAAGACCAAGGCAATAATTACGATATGAGCGGTGCCATGGCGAAATTGTACGCGAGTAAGGTAGCCATGGATGTTACCGTTGAAGCGGTTCAGGTACACGGTGGAAATGGTTATGTAAAGGAATACCATGTAGAGCGCTTGATGCGAGATGCAAAGATCACCCAGATCTATGAAGGAACGTCAGAAATCCAAAAAATCGTGATTTCGAGAGGCTTGCTTAGAGACTAAACAATGTACGCTTATTGAATATGAACCCGACTATTTTTTGGTCGGGTTTTTTTATGGGCGGGCCTGGGCTTTCGCCCAGACCGCGTTTTCCGCTTGTACGCCGCCAAGCCAGCATCCAAATGGCTTGGCGGGGTATCGCTGCAACCGCTCCCGCATGGGATGCCGAATCGAGTGGATGCCGAATCAAGTTCGGCATGGAAAGGTCTGTATATTTATGTTGCCGCCTTTGCTGTTCCGAATGCTGCCGACTTTGTCGTTCCGAACTTGATTCGGAACCTTACTTTAATCATACCAATCCGCAGCCAAATCTTCCCATTCCGGGTTGTCCTCCTCAATTAACGCTATTTTCCAGTGACGATGCCAATTCTTGAGCTGCTTTTCCCTTCGAATAGCATCCCAGACATATTTGTAAAACTCTGCATATACTAGCCTATGCAGATTATATCGTTTTGAAAACCCTTCATTAAAACCAGTTTTGTGTTCGAACACTCTGCGTTTGATATTGTTCGTCATTCCGATATAAATGGTTCCGTTCTTTCGATTTGCAAGAATGTAGACATAGAATTGGTAGTTACGGAATGACATACACTATATCATTTTACATCAATGTTAAATAGTAGATGCCGAATCAATGGATGCCGAATCAAGTTCGGCATGGAAAAAATATTGTTCCATTTAAATGTAAAAGCATAACATTAAGAATGCAAAAGAAGCCTCCTCCACTTCATGAATTACGGCTGTCGATTCATGAATTTCTATAAGAAGAAATTCCATACCAAACCAAAGCGTATAATGGCATCGCGATAGGGATAGCCCGGGGCAGAAAAGTATTCGTTACGACTGCTGAAAAGCTGATTGACGTGTTCGTATTTTAAATAAACACGTGTCTGACGTACCTTGGCATTAAAAAAAATATCGAACAAAGGGAACCCACCCAATTTTTGATCGTTTTGCACGTAGAATTCTGCTAACACAGGGTCGTAAGCATTCATATTATACTCCGAAAACCATTTGAAATTGATTCCTGTTTGTAGAAAGAGTGCTTTCTTAAACCAATGATCCTCGTAAAACAAGGATTGCCGCGTGACAATCTGAGGGACATTAAAAATATCCTCCCCTCCTACTTCCTGTTGGAAGGCAATAGTATTTGCCAAGGCAAAAACCCCATATCGAAAGGTTTTCTCGGCTTTTACCTTCAAATAATTGATCCGTTCAGAAGCTTGCTGAGGGGTTGGCGTTAACCCGTCTTCAGGTACTGCGAAATAGGCATAGTCATCAATCCCTGTATAGCTGACCTTCGCCTTTCCCCATTTTTCAGAATAGAGTTCGAAGGCCAACTCCTGAGTCTTAACATTATCGAAGTTGGTTTGCCAATTATAGTTTTCGTAATCGTTTTGGTATAGCAAAAAGTTATAGTTTGGTGCTGCAGAATGAATGCGTGCGCTTGCCTTCACCCCTAAATCATGCGTAAAGTCGAAAGAGACCGATCCTTCCAAAAAATTACCGGCGAAATCGCCCGAAAGATTAATTCCTCCTCGACCGGAAAGCTCAAAACCACGATAGCGCTTTTGGTAACCTGCTGTAAACTGTACCAAATCTGCCTGAATACGATTCGAAATGCGGCCCTCATCCAAAATCAATATGGAATTGTAACCATAATTCAAGTTGGTATAGCCCAACGAAGCATCTATTTTTCCAAACAAATGATGGTCCCATCTTGCATATGCTTGCGCATTAAACTCTTCTAAGGTCGTTCGCGTGCGTAGGTTTTCGTTTTCATAGGAAGGACCAAAACCCTCAAAAGGCGTATCCTGAGAGTAACGGTAGTAGCGGTCTTCGAACTTCAACTGATTTCCAATGGCCAGAATAGAATGCGCCACACTATCTCGCTGCGAAATCAATTCGTATTCATGGTCCATGTAATAACGTTGCCCTTCAATCTTATTCTCTGCATCCTCGAAATTTACATCCAATCGACCACGATCTTCGAATTCTGGGTCATCGTTCACAAATAGCGGAATGGAGGTAGGCGCTAAGCCCCCGTTTTCTTCATTTAGAATATCCTGCGCGGTAAAATGCGTACGAATTTTATATCGGTTGTCTTTCGTATGGTAATTGGCGGTGAATCTAAAATTTCCCGTACTCGTTAGAATACTTTGGTAAATACCCAAAGAACGAACCCCTTTGTACGCTACACTAAAATTAAATTGCGGCGAGGTGTTCACCGTAAAAAAAGCATCCAATTGCTGCCCTTGCTCAAAAGCTGTCTTAAAATATAGCTCGGTAAGCGGTGTGGGCACGTTGTAATATGAAATTTCCTCTGTATCCATATAATTGAAGTGATGCGACTGTGCCACGAAGTTTGGCAATAAGTTAGTATCGTCAAAATTGTACACCAACGTATTGTAAGCTTGTCCGACATTGCTAAACGGTAATAAATCGAAGTGGTCGCGACGCAAATAATTGAATTTATACTCCTTTTGAATGCTTAGCGAGGTGTCTACAAAAGTGGTATCACGATCATACGAAATGATTTTATAATACTCAATCGGCGGTTTCTCCATCGGCGGATTCGGACTCGTATCCGATTGATTATTCCCTAGAGGAAGGGTTTGCGATAGCATCGAAAACGGTAGCAACAGTAATAATAAGCGAAAAATATGGGTACTCATGTATCGCAATCAATTTTGGCAAAGGTAACGGTTTTTGCGTTCTTACATTAACTTGATGCATAACGGGATTTTTTGAAAGATGTTGGGTGTTGGGTGTTGGGTGTTGGGTAAAAATAAAAGAATTCTACGTACACAATCTATACTCTATACTCTATTTTCTTTGCTCCTTTGCTCCTTTACCACTTTGTCACTTTGCCTCTTTGCTACCTTAGAATTTGGAATTTGAGATTTGTAATTTACCCAAGGCTATTTGTATTTTTGCCTCATGTTGAAGTTGAAGATCAACGATCATCTTTTGGAGTGTGGAACCGATGAAGCGGGAAGAGGATGCTTGGCAGGCCCTGTTACTGCTGCTGCCGTTATATTGCCTGATCATTTTAGTCATCCCTACCTTACTGACAGCAAACAGCTCACTGAAGTAAAACGCTTGGCATTGCGGGAAATCATTCTTTCGGAAGCAATCTGCTATAGCATTCAACATGTGATGATGGATGAAATCGATAAGATCAACATTTTAAACGCTTCCATTTTGGCTATGCACCGCTGCATCGAGGACCTCTCCTATCCACCACAGTTTATCGCCATCGACGGAAATCGTTTTAAACCCTTCAAAAAAACACCGTTTGAATGCGTCATTAAAGGCGATGGCAAATATCTTCATATTGCTGCTGCATCCATCTTGGCAAAGACCGAACGGGATGCCTATATGAAAAACCTTCATTTAGAGTTTCCTGAATATGGTTGGGATTCAAACAAAGGCTATCCTACCAAAACACATAGGGCTGCCATTCGTGAATTCGGTCCAACACCCTACCATCGAAAAAGCTTTCGCTTGTTGCCAGAACAATTGAAAATACCACTCGAAAACTGTTGAAAACACGTCAATAAACTGTTTTCAAACCCCTACCAATTCGCTTCAATCTATCGTATTTTTGAGGCATGAACCGAAACCTCACATTTTTAGTCGGTCTGCTTTTGCTGTGGAGACTCATTGCCTGCGATTCCACCATAGAAAAAAAAGCACCCTTGGAGCACTTCATTCCTTCCGATTCTGAATTGGTGGTAAAGATCACTGACTTCAACACCTTAAAGGCAGATTTATCCAATAACGAGGTATTACAAAAATTTGTAAGCGAAAGCGATATCGAATTCCTTCAGAAAGAGAATCCGTTTTACAATCAGCTTCATCCAAAAGGAAGCAGCATCATAAGTTTCACTAAAAGAAATGATAGTGTAACCGACATCACCTTTGTTTCCCATTTGGACAGCAGTTTATTTCAACTTGATAATATCAAGGATCGATCTGTGGAAACCTTGGTAATCGATTCGGACACGTTGCGGCGTATTGTTCTTCAGAATAAAACCATGACCGCTACTCGCAAAGACAGTGTGTTTATCGTCAGTAGCTCACAAAAAATCGTTCAAGACTTACTAACTTTTAAAAATGACGCTTCCCCTTCATTCCAAAAAGCCTATCAGGTGATGCAATCGGCAGAAGTTATGCTGTTGAACCCAAAACCGAAATGGCGTCAGAATGATACATTGTCCTTTACTCTTGCCTCACAATTGGCCTTAGACCTAAAGCTTTCGCCATCATCAATTCAAGCCAATGGCATCGTATTGAAGTCGACCGACAGCACCGAATTGCTTTCCATTTTTGAAGGTCAGTTTCCCCAATCGAATGAAATCGCTCAAGTAGTCCCAACCTCAGCACGATCGGTATTTTCGTTTGGCTATAGCGATGCGTCACGACTGCTTCAACAATTGGCAAAATTTAGAGGCGATTCCACCGCTACAACACCTTCACCCATATTGGAATCGCTAAAGGAAATTGCCGATATTTCACTACCGGAAGGTCACGCAATCGCCATGCACAGCATTGACCCTTCCCTCACGGAAGAAGCCTTGGCACCTTTTATTTCAGAGATTGAAAGCTTCCGAAATACAACGCTATACAGTTTCGATCAACCACAGTTTTTTAAGGAAACTTTTCAACCTTTGCTTACGGTAGAGGCCTCTATTTTATTTCAATTGGAAGACTTTTTTCTCTTAGCAGAGAACCAAGCTGTAGCCGAATCGGTTATTACGGCCTATACGAATGAAGCCTGTGTAAATAGCATGCCATATTACGAACAAGCATCGAAACAGCTAAGCTCGGCAACCACCTTGGCATGGATGCGGTTTCAAGAGCAAGCCCCGAGTTTGTTCATGAATTTACTATCCGATTCTTTTGCTGAAAAAATGCAAAATGGCTCCTTCTCCAGCTATCCTTTTGCCATGCTTCAGTTTAGTAACGACCGTGATTTTGCACATGTGAACTTGGTATGTTCAGAAGTGAAGTCTTCACAGCAGATAGCTTCAACAGGGGTAAGCGAACGCTTTAATGTTGCGTTGGACAAAACAGTATTAAACGGCCCCTATTTCTTCAGCAACCATCGTACAAACGGATTGGATGTGGTGGTTCAGGATATTGGAAATACGCTGTACTTAATTTCCGAAGAAGGTAAAATCCTTTGGACAAAACAACTGGAAGGGCCGATACTGGGGGAAATTGAAGAAGTCGACATCTTGCGAAATGGCAAAAAGCAGCTCGCCTTCGCCACTTCACATAAAGTATACGTATTAGACCGAACAGGAAGGCCTGTAGCACCATTCCCTATGAGCTTTCGGGATGAAATTACGCAACCGCTATCGGTATTCGACTATGACAATAATCGGAACTATCGGTTTGTAGTGACGCAGGGACGAGAATTGTTTATGTACAACCAGAAAGGACAGTCGGTCAACGGGTTTACTTTCGATAAAGCGTCATCAGAAGTCGTGCTACCACCACAACATATTCGGATGGGCAACAAGGATTATATAATTGTGGCAGAAAAGAATGGGAAGCTCAATATTCTTCACCGAACCGGAAAGACACGTGTTACCGTAAAAGAGAAGTTTGAATTTTCAGATATTCCTATAGCAGAGGAAGGAACTTCATTTGTCGTTATCACAAAAGACAATACCAAGGTTTCTATCTCGCAGAGCGGAACGGTTGAGCGCCAGCCATTAAACGTTTCCAACAGCTATCATTTTGCCGTGCAAGGCGCTATAAAAGCTACCTTGGACGATAATCTGCTTCGCATTAATGGAAAACTGATTGAATTGCCGTTTGGAATTTATACCGCACCAAAATTATATCGTATCGGTCGTGAAACCTATGTAACGGTGACGGAAACACAGGAGAAACGAACCCATGTTTTTACGCGTTTAGGCGAAAGCGTTTCAAACTTCCCGGTATATGGAACAAGTGAAGCCGAAATTGCAAGTCCGAGTAACAGTTCACGAAAATACCTAACCGTTCGCGGCGACGAAAATCACGTTTTGCTGTATTCTTTTTAGGAATCTAGTTTCTTATAAAGGGAATGCCAGCCACCGCCATTCATAACCTCGATATTATGTTTGCGGAGAATGGCCGCTGCACTTCCGCTTCGCACGCCACTCGCGCAACAGGTAATAATCGGCTTATCCCATTTTTTTATTTGGGCAGCCTTAGAAGTAATCTGCTGCAATGGAATATGCTTAGAACCAGGAATGGCACCGCTATCATATTCGGCTTTTGAGCGCACATCGACGATAATGGCATCGCGCTCTTGAAAGTCTTTAATCTTTTTTGTTTTATCTCCGAAGAGGAAGTTCAGCAATCCCATAAAAATCTGTTTTTGCAATTCTATTAGTGCGTAACGGTGCCTCTAAAATACGATTATCCTCACTTTTGGAAAAGCATTTCCGCCTACAGTTAAAACAGGAAACCTATTCAACTCATATTCATAATATTATCTATATTTATAATGACAAACCTTTTTCAGTGTGAAATCGCTACTTTATATCTGTTGCCTTTTTGTGGGCTTTTCACTAAGTTCACAGGCTCAAAACAGCACGTTAAAAACACAGGATTCACTGCTATTATCTTCGTATAAACAGAAAATTGCGCAATATGTAAATCCCCTTCCCGACAGTGCCCTTTACTACGCTCGCAACTATAAATCGGTTGCAAAAGACCTCGATTATGATATTGGAATCGCCGATGGCGATTATCTTTTGGGCGCCTGTTATAAACGCATTGAAAAGATAGATAGCGCTGTTTTTTATTTTCAAAAATCGCGACGGCTCTCGCAGAAAATTCAATATGATTTGGGACAAGGTAGGGCCTTAAACAATTTATCGCGGACCTATTATGTAATTGGTAAAATGGATAGTTCTATCGTTTCGGCTAAAGAAGCGATAGAGAGTGTCATCCCAATCGAGGATCCCAGCGCAAAACTCATACTAGCAGATTCCTATATAGCCTTATCGACAGCCTATGCTCGAAAAAATATGATGAAAGAGGCGATTGAGCCACTATTGTTAGCCGATTCGCTTCATCGTAAATCACCGTTACGCCCCGATATCATTGCCGCTGCCTATCAAGCCTTGGGCAGTATCTACTTAGATTTGGAAGAATACGATTCTGCCGTCACCCAATTTGAAAAAGCCAACAGTGAATTTTCAAAATTACCGGAAACGGTTGTTCCATTTTATCTGAATACCACCAATGTTTTTATGGGAAAAGCATATTTGGAAAATGACCAGCTTTCCAAAGCCGATAGCTTACTGAGGCAGACTTATTCTTACTTTACCCAAGCGGAGGATTTTCGCCTTGTTGCCGAAATAGCAACGTATTTAGGACAACTCGCCTTAAAGAAAAACGATCCTATTCAAGCAAATACTTTTTATGAAGAAAGCTATAAGCTACATAAGGCCAATGGTAGGCCTTACGAAGCGGGATTGGCCGCAATCGAATTGGCAAACTTATCGCTTTCCAAAAATCAACCGGATAAAGCATTACAGTTTCTCAACGATGCCGAAACACTGAATGCAGAAGCGCAGAACAGTCGCTTACGTCAAGACATTCTCTTTAGTAAAGCGGAAGTATATAGTTTGAAAGGAAATTATAAGCTCGCATTTAATCTTAGTCGTCGTGCCAAAAAACTACAGGATTCCCTTCAAAACGTTCAAAATGCAGCCCAAATTAAAGAAATTGAAGCCTTATATGAAACTGAAAGTCGGGATCGAGAAATTGCATTGCTTACTTCCCAGAATGAACTGGCTGCCCAGCAAAAAAAGAATCAGCGCAATTTATTTGCAGCAGGTTTGGGCGTTACAACGCTGGCAGGTTTGTTTTTCTTCTTTCAATATCGCAATCGACAGAAAACCACTCGCAAGTTGAAGGAGCTGGATCGCGCGAAGTCTACGTTCTTTGCTAATATCTCTCATGAATTTCGCACACCGTTGACGCTTATTAAAGGCCCTTTAGAAGATCAATTGGAACGGCAACAGCAACAGGATGCTTCACGGAAAAACCTTTTGAATGCGCATCGCAGTGCTGAACGGTTGGAGCGATTGGTAGAACAGTTATTGGCTTTGTCTAAGCTCGAGAGTGGGACGTTCAGTCTTCATGTTCAACCCGATAGCTTATATCGCTTTTTGAATGTTCAAGTGGAAGCGTTTCATTTTCTGGCAGCTGAACAAAACATCACCATCACGACCGATTTCAATCTAAATGAAGAAGAGGTTGATTGGTTTGATCGTGATGTTCTGGAAAAAATTTGTGTTAATCTGCTTGGAAATGCTTGCAAGTACACTCCGGAGAAACATTCCGTTCTGGTTGAAGCTGCAGTCGAAAAGGGATTTCTGCAACTTTCCGTTCAGAATACGGGAGCACACTTTAACGAACAACAACAGGCGAAGGTCTTTGACCGATTTTACCAAGTTGAACAGCACGGCAGCGGTTCCGGAATCGGCTTAGCCCTTACCAAGGAACTGGTCGAATTACACAAGGGCACTATTCATGTTGTTAGTGAAGCGAACGAAATTACGTTCCGAGTAGCACTTCCTGTAACACAATCCTATTTTTCAGAAAAAGAACAATTACATGAGCAATGGCATCTTTCTGATGATACAGAAATTATCCAACCTGAAATCGTTCCAGAAGTAGAAGAATTTTTATCAGAAGATGCCCCAGTTCTTTTGATTGTAGAGGATGCCAGGGATGTTCGTGAATACATTGCGACTATTTTTGAAAGCTCCTACAAAGTCATTACAGCAGAACAAGGCGAGGAAGGCTTCACGATGGCGAAAGAAGTGGTTCCCGACATCATTATTAGCGATGTCATGATGCCAATTTCAGATGGCTTCGAATTTACCCATAAATGCAAATCGCATCAGCTTACATCACACATCCCCATACTTCTTTTAACAGCAAAAGGCAAAACAGCCGATCAAATCGAAGGCTTGGAAAAAGGTGCCGATGCCTATGTAAAAAAACCCTTTAGTCCGAAACTTTTGAAAGCAAGAGTGGATAACCTTCTGGAAAACCGTCGAAAGCTCCATGAGCGTTTTTCCCAAGAATTGATTCTGGTTCCAAAAGAAATAAAAGTTTCATCTCAAGAAGAGAAATTTTTAAAACGGTTACAGGAGGTATTGGACAATCATGTAACCGATCCTGATTTTACCGCTACAAAATTTAGCGAACAGATGGGAATGAGCCGAATGCAGCTTCATAGAAAGCTGAAAGGCATCATAGGAGTTAGCAGTACGGAGCTACTAAAAGACCAACGCTTAAAACTTGCCAAAAATCTTCTCAAGGACAACAAAGCCTCTATTTCAGAAATTGGATATATGGTAGGCTTTAACGATCCCTCCTATTTTAGTAAGTGTTTTAAACAGGAGTTCGGCTGCGCTCCTTCAGAATTTATAGTAACTAATTCATAACAATTACCCTGTTTACAAGCCTTTGTTACAGATGTCGTAGTGTTTGTTACATCCTTACCAGCCGCATATATACTTCCCCAATACATTTGAGAAGCATTAATGATATGTTCGTTTTATGCATAGTTTTTTACTCCCTGCATATTGAATGCCTTGTTGCGATCAAAAGTAATTAGGGATACTTCAAAAGTGCTACTATCCATGAGAGAATAGGGGGATTGTTTTCTTTTCCTTGTCCAGATGATAGTAAATTTTCGAACTCCCCACTTTTATGAAGAAGCAAGAAACAATTTATGAAGCAAAGCTTCCATGGGTTCCAAGTCAGCATATTTATTTGGATACCAAAAATTTAAAAAAGGGGTCGTATACGCTTCACATAAAACATGGAAATAAGATCATTAAACAAACGCATTTTCAAATTAAAGAAACATGAAAACAGCACTTTTTACACTTCTTTTTGTCAGCTGCCTATGCTTTAGCGCAATGGCGCAACCTTTTACCCTAGACAAGGAATTAAAGCCATTCTTATTGGAGCTGAAAGCCAATGAAAACGGTAAGGGAAAACTTGTTATTACCAATGCCGATTTGGACTCAGAAACCCTTTATTATTATGTAAAAGGGCATACCATGTTTGAATTCGTGGATGTATACGTTTTTAGCAACTACAATAATGCCTCCTTTACGGTAGAATTGGTCGATAGCAATTGGAAGGATGTCGTTTTCTCCGAAAATACCGCAACCGCAGAAGAAGGAATCGTGAATTTTAAATTTAGGGATTACGGCGATTTTGGTATCAAAATTATACCTGACAACGAGGCCGCTAATATTACGATTGCCGCCAGTACCACCGAACCCTCCAAGACATATCTCCCGTCGCCGTTTGTAAAAATGAAGGAGTCGGAAGCAGCGGTTGCCAATACCGCCGGTATGGCGTCGCAACCTCCAGGCGCTACAGGCGAAAGTACACCGATGTGGATGTATATTGCCTTGGGAGTAGCAGGGCTACTCATAGCACTCTTAGTAGGCGTATTACTAGGTAGGCGAAAAAAGACCGTTTCCTTACTGCTACTCTTGTTATGGGGAGGGTATTCAATAGCTCAACAACATGGCGGGATGGTTTGGCACGATGAAGATGCATATGAGGATTGGTTGAACATGGAGCGACCAAGCAATAGCAATATTCCGAACCCCATAGGAATGGGACAGCGCTGGGATAAATTCGAGGATGATGTCAACAGCAATACCAATAAGGCTGTCGGAATGTACACGATAGCTACGTCTATGTATGATAAATATCAAGGGTTGACCGATTGCTTAAGCAATACCCCTCCACCTGGTGCCCCAAGTATTCCGAGTTTTTGCGAAACCCAACAATGCAAGGATTGCTTTGTGGATGCGCGAAACCTGTTACAAGAGAATCGCTATACATTCGAGCAGCTTAAAACCATTTACAGTTGTACGTCCGATTTTGCCAACACAGCCATTGCTTTTGGAAATAGTTTTTCAACGCTTCCTGGCGGGAGTGGAATAGGATGGAGTTTTCAACGAATTAAGATTGAGAAGTCGCTAAAGAACCTGAAAAAGTCTTATGACAAAAAGTATAACGAACTCCTTTCCTCGCAGTTTGACATTCTTATGATGCTGAATGATTGTGAAGCGCAACACGGCATTCCCGACTGGTATGATCGTTTTGGACATTTGCTGCACGAGTATACTTCCATGGCCTATAAAAGACCCAACTAAGATGAAGCCAATTTCAATAATTATCGTATTTGGGATGCTCCTATTCCATAGCTGTAAAGAGGCAACTGAAACCGAAATCGCAACACCAGAAACAACCGTATCTGAAGCTTCGGAAGAGGAGGATATCGACCTTTTTTCAGAAGTTGATGAAGCAGGTTGGGAAATGAGTGCGGAAGCAGAAGAAGGCCTGCAGGCATTCGAAAAATTTCTTGAAAGTACGGAAACGTTTGCCATCGAAATGGAATACGAAGCCCTATTGAAAAAACATGGCTTGCAGCGGGAGGAAATCGACTTTGTCCAAAAGAAAATTGCTCACAACCGAAACGGCGCTTCGGAGGAATTGACCGCAGCTTTTAAGACGAAAATGGAAGAAGCGGGTGTTTCCCTAACCCTTGAAGAGGCTGAAGCATTGATTGAAGCAAGTGAAGCGAGCAACCGGCAAGCATTAACCTCAAAATACAACACCTTGCAATCTCGAGGGAAAATTAATGAAGCCTTGCAAAAATTAGGAACACGTGAGCAAGGCTTTTTGGAGGAAAACCTCAGCACCTATAACCGCAACGATAATAAGAAACGGCTTACGACACTTTCAAAATTAGCGAAGAGTACTTCAGAAACAGAAACCCGTGCAGTACTGATGGACTATTACCAAATTTCCGAAAAGGAGGTTCGGTTATTGGAATCTATTCCATCATTCTTCAACAAAATCCCTTCAGAAAAAGCAGCAAAAAGTGCCAACGAATACCAATTTCCAAAAGAAATTAAAGACCATTTGAATAGCGGCCAAGCAACAGAACCATTTCAAACATTAGTTACCGAGGCTTTGGAACAAAAAAGAGCCTTGGCTAATAAATTCATCGAAGAAGCTTCAAAAGCTCGAAAGCGTTTCTATCGTGAGAATCCTGAGTGGGACAATGCCAGTAACTCGGTAGACAACACTTATATAGATGAACGAGGGAACTTTATTTTTCTACCCATTGGCGATCGCTCATTTGCCGATGTCATTGCTTCACAAGCAATAGGTAAAGGTGGGGCCCATCCTGAAGGTGCTTTAGGGGTGCCTGATATGTCTATTAAACGTTTTCACGAAGTAGATCCAAATATCTGCAATCTTGGATTATCAGGAAGCATTACCCTCAAATTCATCGATAATACGCTTACCGATGTAAATGGACCTGATTTATATGTTTTTGAAATGGGTGCTATTGAACCTACGAAATTGGAAATTTCAAAAACTGGCAATGAATGGATAGAAGTCGGCAAAATAGAGGGAGGAACCGCGAGTGTGGACATTGGACCTTATGTTTCAAAAGGTGACACGTTTCAATACGTTCGACTTACGGACCTAAAAACCCCTAGTGGTATTCCCGGGGCCGATATTGATGCGGTAGCCGCCATCGGTAGCGCTATGCTTTTATCGGTAAACAGTTCGGTATTATTCGATTCTGGGTCCTATGCGCTTCGGGATTCCGCTGTAAGTGCTCTTTCAGAACTTTCGGAGACCATTCAGCAATTTCCAAAGGGGATGGTGGAAGTGCAAGGTCATACCGATAGCGATGGTAGTGCAGAACAAAACAAGACCCTATCCTTAAAACGCGCACAGGCCGTTGCCCAAGTTTTAAAAACGCAATTATCCGATGGTTTCACCATAACATCAAAAGGGTTTGGTGAAACGAATCCGATAGTAGAAAACAATTCCCCAGAAAACAAACAAATTAATAGAAGAGTTGAAATTCTTATTTCACCTAAAAACCATTAAAATCAATTTATTATGAAATCGACCTGCATGTTAACCGTATTTTTTCTTATCATTTTCGCTACCGCCTCAGCGCAAGAATGTAGCGACTTTTATCCTTTCGAGGAAGGCACCTCCTTTCAAATTACCAGTTATTCGAGAAAAGGGAAGACGGCTGCCGTGACAGATTATACCATAACCGAAACGAGCGCTTCATCGGCTACGGTGAAGAGTACCTTAAAAGATGACAAAGGTGAAGTACTGAGCGATGGTGAATTTGTAATCCATTGCAAGAACAATGGTGTTTCGATGGATGTTAAATCGCTTCTGAACCCACAGCTCTTCGATCAATTCAAGGATTTCAAAACCGATATTTCTGGAACTGACATCATAATTCCGAACGATCTTTCCGTAGGAATGACCTTACCCGACGCTACCATGAATATGGCAGTCGATATGGGCGGGATTTCTATGAAGATGGACGTATCCCTTACCGATCGAAAAGTAATCGGGGAAGAGTCGGTAACGACTCCAGCCGGAACATTCGACTGTTATGTTATTAGCTATACCTCCAACATCAAAATGGGCATGAATCGTACCGGTACTGCCAAACAATGGTTTGCAAAGGGCGTGGGTATGGTAAAACAAGAGGATTATAATAAGAAGGGAAAAATTACCAGCAGTAGCGAACTGACCAAATTTAGCAGGTAGTAAACAGTCATTTCGAACAGAAAACTAAATTATTTTGCCCTTTTAGCTACCTACATAGCCGGTTTACTTCTCTTCGCACTAGTCGATGAACTATCCATGTGTTTTTGAAGAAAGTTGAAGGATAACCTACTTATGCTATTTGTACTATCTAAATTTAAATAGCATGAAAAATAACATTTTACTTTTAGCAACACTATTCATTGCGTTTGAAATGAGCGCACAAGTGGGAATCAATACTTCCAATCCTCAGACTACACTCGATGTTAATGGCGATTTGCGGGTACGGACAGTCCAGGATAATTCAGCTACTAGCGACCAATATTTAGTAGTGGATACAGATGGATATGTACGGAAAACAACCTTCGATTTAAGCGGAACATTTATAACAGAGTTCATGGGTTATTCGACTAATAATGACACTTCCGTTTCTGATACCTCCATCATATCAAGAATAAACAGTATTACTGCTTCTTTTAATACTGGAAATTTTAATGCCTCTACCAGCGTCTTCACACCTCCTATTGACGGTATATATAGAATTACCATGACAATTACAGCTCGAAGAGTAGGATCCCTTATTCCGCAACCCTATTACACTTTCGGACTTGCGAGGTCAACTGGTGCTGGGGAAAATATCGGACAATGGGTAGCACGCTTTTCTTTAACAGGTAGAATAATTTCTGAATCATATAATATAGTAGGTCATACAGCAACTTTTACTACTGCCGTAAATCTATTAGCATCTGAAACCTATTACTTCGGTCACGCTGCAGATACTAGAATTTTAGCTTTTCCTAATGATGGTAACGGAGGTGGTCCAGGAACGTATTATGCTATTGAAAGATTGGTGCAATAGTTTATCAAGTACGGAGCCCAACTTCTCGAAAGAGCATGAGTTGCTTTGTCATGATTGAATGGTTATTGTGGGAATCCTATGCTGAAAAGACATTTATCATTTCTCCAATAGTAATAATCCATCATCGATAAGATGGGCCTTTTTAGGAAACTTCTTTTTTAATGCTAGTAAATGTTGTTGAACAGCTTTACTAAGATCATTTTCTCGAGTGGCAATCAATTCAAAAATCTCCAGCGGAAGCAACCAATCGGAAGGATGGTTTTGTTGAAGTTCTTGAAATATTGTTTTTACTTCTGAAAGTAGCTTCTCTTCTGAAACCTTCTCACTCTTCTCTCTTAGCACACGAACTGAAGCATATAAACGAATCAAGGATGCTTCTTTTTCTGAACGCTTTGGCTTGACGGTTTCGGTGGTACTCGGATTGTGCAAGGCGGTTGGAAAACTGAGGTAATCGGCAGCTCCAGCAAAGGCTGAAACAATCTCCTTCCCCACTGCCATATCGAAATCGCCCTCTTGTGGCGAAAATAACACCTCATCGCCATACTTCACCATACAGTCTGTAAATTGAATAAGCATCAATTCCCCACGAATATTCCGCATCCCCGTCACGTTCATCCCTTCCACGGTAATGCCGCTCTCAAATTCGAACGCAATCGGCTTTCCATCATAAAAATTATATGCCTGCAAATCGCGAGGCCCCATATTTTCAATGGCCAGGTTGATTTTCTTCAATTTCCCCAAAGGTGACCGAAATCCATTTTCATGTCTTTTAATACCATGCCCGATAACCTCTTTCTCACGATACGCAAGTGCTGTGGGACCTTCGGTTTCGAAATACACTACCTCGTTGTCTTCATTTTGAATCATCCTAGTGAAAACCCCGCTTACCTGAAGACCGGTACTTAATTCGATCGTTCCGATTTGCTTGGAACCAATCAATTTCTTCAATCCTCGCCACCCTCCTTTTCGTAAGGCCATGGTATTCGCAAACTCTTCCAAAACTTCTTGTAGGTAGGCGAAATCGGGCGTTACAAATAATTGTGGTTGCGGCTTTGTAATGTCGAAATCCTGATAGGCCGCATCGATGGAATAGGGAACCTTTTTTACCTCATCTTTCATACACCAAGTACTTTCCCCAATAGAAGACAGTAGTCCAGCACCGTAAATTTTTGGAGCATCAAGCGTTCCAACCAAACCATATTCTACCGTCCACCAATGCAGGTTTCGAATCAATGCTATTTCTGAAGGTTCGGTTTCTTTCTGCTGCAATTGCTCCACTTTTTGCTCGGCAGCATCAATTTCTTCTTCGGAAGTACCTTCCGCTTCCTTCAGAATAGAAAGTTCTCGAACGGCTTCGTACAATTCAATATCATGGGCACTGGAGATAGCTTTGGCGCCCACCTCTCCAAACCGACGAAGATATTCTGCATAATCTGGACTTGCGATGATAGGAGCGTGTCCCGCACCTTCATGAATAATATCGGGAGCGGGTGTGTATTCAATGTTTTCCAACTGACGGATGTCACTAGCAATAACCAACACCTTATACGCTTGAAATTCCATGAAAGCGTTCGGTGGAATAAACCCATCGACCGCAACCGCCGCCCAACCGATTTCCTTTAAAATACGGTTCATGCCATACATACTTGGAATTTCATCGATTGAAATTCCAGTCTTTCGCAACCCTTCCACATAGCTATCGTGGGCTACCTTGCTAAGGTAATCGACATTCTTACGCATCACATACCGCCAAACCGCTTGATTTATCGGCGTATACTGCTCATATTCTTGAGGCTTGATATACTGCTTTAAATGTGGCGGTAGCCGTTCTAAAAGTTCGTTCGATTCGATGCGTGTTTCCATAGCTACCAAAAGTAGCACAGCCTTTTGGGCTTTACAAGGGCTAAAAAGCATTATTTTGTACCTTGCAATCAAATGAAAATCTCCACCCGAAAAGAGGAAATTATAGCAGTGGCCTCCCACCTATTCAAGGAAAAAGGGTATACGGCCGTTACCATGCGCGACATTGCCTATGCCATGGATATGAAGGCCGCTAGCCTGTATAATCATATTTCGGGAAAGCAGGAATTGCTTCACTCCTTGGTGATGCGCGTTGCCCATGCCTTTACCGATGGCATGGAAGAAGTGCGAAATAGCTCGATATCGCCACTTTCAAAAATTACCCGAATAATTGAAATCCACATAGACATTACCGTAGCCCATCCCGATGCGCTGGCCACTATGAACAACGATTGGATGCATTTGGAAGAAGAAGCATTACAGCAGTTTGTCGCGATGCGCGACGCCTATGAAGAGAATTTTAGAACGATCTTGAAAGAGGGGATGAATAAGGGTGAACTTAAAAACCGACATCCAGAAGTGATGCTGTTTTCAATACTTTCAACCCTGCGAACACTCTATCTTTGGTACCAAAAACGTGGTAAGGTAGATGAAAACGTATTGAAACGCGATATGACCGAAGTATTGCTGAAGGGAATCGTAAAACGATAAGACGACCTTCAACCGTTCCCAATTTGCTATTTTTGCAGCATGCAACCCGACAATTTTACGACTGAATTTTTTGGTATCGGTATTCAAAATGGTAAGACACCCGAAAACCTAGGTGTGTTGTGGCGAACGGCACAAAATATGGGCGCCAGCTTTATCTTCACCATAGGCAATCGATATGCCAATCAAGCCTGCGACACCCATAATTCGGTAAAGTCGATGCCCTATTTTCACTATAAAACCTTCGATGATTTCTACAACCACCTTCCTAAAGGGGTTCGCATTGTTGGGGTTGAAAAAACGGAAGATGCAATTCCGTTGGAGCATTTTGAACACCCAAAGCGCTGTGTGTATTTACTAGGGGCTGAAGACCATGGCCTATCGAATCAAGCTATCGAAAAATCACATTTTTTGGTACAGTTTGAAAGTAAATATAGTTTGAATGTAGCCGTTGCCGGAAGCATTGTGCTATACGATAGAAGCAGACAGAAACCTCGTCAGTGATCACCTTCGGAATAAGCATACGGCAGCAAAACCAATCGGTAGGAGTCCTAAGAACCACCAATACGAAAAGGAAGAGGATGAATTTGGTTTTTGGACATCCCCAAAATAAGAAAAGGCCGCCCAATAGTAGGGTGACTTTTTAGGGTTTGAAATATTCCCGTCTTCAAGGTATGCCCGTTTCGCTTCACTATTAGCAGTGAAGGCGGAATGGTGCTCAGAAAATTTTTTATAAAAATTTTCCATTCCTTTAGCCGTGGCAAGATCGTTTACCTTCCAAAGGGTGACGACCACATTTTTGGCTCCGGCGTATTGAAATCCTCTCGCTAAGTTAATCGGGCCTTCCCCTTTGTATAACGCACCCACTCCCGTTTCGCAGGCGCTAAGCACTACCAATTCCGTCTTCAAATTGAGACTGTACAGTTCCTGTAGCTGAAGCGATTCGTCGTAAAATTCAATACGCGCTGGATGGGAGGCCGTTCCGCCGTAGGCGTGACTAGAAATATGAATGCCTGAAAACTTTGGAAGTTGATCGAGAAAATCCTGTCTAGTTGCGGCTTCATTTATCAACACCTTAGCATCCACGGCATTTTGAAACGCCTTCGCCTCTTTTTTTGAAAAGAACAACTCGTTAGGCGTTCCCTCAAAAACAGGGAATACTCCCAACATATGGATTTCTTCATTCGAAATGGTTTCCTTTGAATAGTGCATATATTGTGAAAATGAAGAAGCATAGGCGGTGTTGTACGATGTCACCAAAAATGGCATCTCCTCAAACTGGTTGGAAGCGGAAGGCTTCGTCAACAGCGCATCGAAAGGAACAAAGCTTAAAATCCCATCTGGAACAAGGACTAAATTTGAAAATTCACTTTGTTTTGAAAGTTGAAGTTTTTGAAAAAGATCGAAAGCCAGTTTCTTGTATCGGGAAACATTATTAGTAACCGTTTCAGGAGCGTCGAATAGTGAAACAAATTCTTGAATCTTCTCGTGAAACCCATTTTGAAGTGAAACTCGGTTCCATTGAAAGGAATCGCTTGTCAGTTCAAATACATACATATATTCTTCACCATAGAAAAATTCATAGGCGATCGCCTCATCTTTGACTAAGCGTTGCTGTACTTCAGCCAGAGAGAATAATTTATCATTCGTACTATACTTTTGGTTAATAGCTTTACGAGCTTCCTTTAGTTGAATGGTCAGGCTACTTATTTGCGCATTTAGCGAAGTAATTTGATCGACCTTGTTGTTTCTTTGTGCATCCACCAACTCTCTCACCATAGTTTCATAGCGGAACGTTAGTTCACGCTCCTTCTCCAAGAGCGTATCGCTAGGATACTTCGCGCGCAATTTCTGTTTCGTCAGCGATTTAGAGAGCACCAAAGCCTTGCTCGCATCGGCCCATTGCAGCGCTTTTTCGAAAAAATCTTTATTCTTCGTTTCAGAATAGGCATTGTAATAAAGTTGAAGCACCTTTTCAGTCCGTTTACGCGCATCGGAAAGTTGAAGAATTTGGGTCTGTTGTGCCGTATATTCAGTATGTAACAGGCGTGAAACATTTTGGCTTCTTTCGTAATACGCTATCGCTTTTTCTGGGTTTTCAGTTGCGTTTAGATCACCAAATTGATCGAAAATTCCAATCAAGGAGGTTTCACTATAGAGCCAGTCAATAGCAGGCAAAGAATCATCAGATTGAGGCAGCAGAAGCTTCAAGGCAGCCTTGAGCTCCTGCGCTGCTTGCCTTTTCTTATTGATCAACCGATAGACATCTGCCTTTTCCAAATAAAGCCGAGCTAGGTCCCTCGCTGAAGTATTGTCTTGTTGGAAAAGCATTTCTTCTGCCCTGTTTAGTAGTGAAATAGCTTCCGAATAGTTTTTACGCACTACCTGTACTTGTGCATTAAGTTTTAATTCTGAAACCGTCGGCTCCTGAAATTCTTGTTGCAACTGCTGAAGAATAGTGGCTGTCGTATCCACCTTTTTCTGCGCCATATAACTCACCGCTGCATTATTCATTAGTGTTCGACGCTGTGAAGCTGTCAGTGCTTCGACATCGAGAGCATTTGAAAGTAAGTCGGTAGTAAGCTTGAAGTAGCCGGAAGCATTATATACAGTCGATAAATTCAAAATTCCCGCTACTTTTTGAAAGGAAGCGCCCTTTTCTTCAGCCAAATCGATATAGGTCTTTATAGTACTTTCCGCACTGTTGAAAGCGCCTACCTTCGTATATAAATTACCGAGGGGCTGTAAACAATAGGCAATGATGTCGTACCCTTTCAGGTTTCGATTTTTAAATAGTTTCCATGCCTGTTCGTACTGCTGAATAGCCTCCGAAAGCTTCCCAAAACGTTCGAAATAATAACCTTCATTACAAAGAAGAATCACGTACGCCAAGGCTTCATCATTTGACGAAATTTGCTTCGACATCGCTTCTTCTTCACTTTTAAGATTTTGAAGATAGGTAAGGGAAGGATTCGCTACCAAGCTATCCACTTTTTGATAGAGTTGCTCCTCCAATTGCTGCGAAAACCCTTCACTCCAGAAAAGAAACACCGCTAAAAGCAATAGTGTAGGTAAAATACACTTCCTAAAACTTCCAAATAGCATACAGCTGTAGTTGTTGATGTGGCTCGTTGAAGTAATAGATATAGCGCGCTCCGATACTCGGACCAATCCTTACAAATCCAGCATTGGCGCCTACAAATACGCCGGGCTGGAAGTTAACGAAACTACAATCTTTCTTGAGTTCCATCGAAATATCTTGCGTCTCATCGCGTATGACGACATTTTCGTTAGGAATTTCTAAGAAATATTCGCCCATAGTATTGGTTTCGGTTGTTTCGGAAAGATCGACTTTCAACTGGGCGCCACCGGCAACTGCCAGATAGTTATTTAGATTGTATCGATACGAGATGGGGACCAGATAGGCCGAAATATTCTGTACCTCCTTCGATTGGGTAAACTCGTAGGTATTGGTGAAGGCTTCATTAACCACTTCACTTTCAGAAAAGATTGAAAGTTCATCGAAAGAACCTGCCCCAACCATCAATTCGGCTTGCCAATAGCCACGATACGATTTAAAAGGCGAAACGGTAACCCCAGCAAAATATTCCTGTTCTTCGGTTTCAAAAGTGTAGTGATAACCTGCTTTGGCACCAATGGAAAGGCCCGGTTTAAAGCGTGTGGTCGCGTAATTGGTAATAATCGGTTCGTTCTTGTCGAAGTAGATCGCTGTCCGGCTTTTCGTTTTCGTCTTGTGAAAATCCTTATTTAACGCAATTCTATACTTCACGAAACCCTTGGTAGAATCGTATTCCTTTACATTTTTCTGCTCGCTTCCGGGTAGGTAGATATTTTTAAATGTGAAAACAGCTTTGTTCTCCGCAAAGGTGGTATCCAAACAGCTATACTGTACCTCTCGCTCATCGGGACAGATGGGGCATTCGGGATATTGGTCGACTACCTCGATGGTCTTGGGATTAAACATTTCCGGAATATCGGTATCCAGTTTAATCGTACTGGCGGGACCTTCACCATTATTCTGAAACTTGATTTTGAAGAGAAACTTCTTAAACCGAACCAGGCGATAGTTCATAATCGTGGCGTTGGAGGCCATTTTGTTTGGGTCGTGACTGGTTACGACTTCCATTTCCGTCTCTTTCACATTGTGATTGGGGTAATCGTCATCTGGCACGTAAATACTGCGCACCTTAACGATGGCACTTGTATCTTTCAACATTTCGGGCGTTGCCTGTACGGTGAAGAAGATATTGCGCTGTTCGTTCGGTTGCATCTTATCGAAACTAAAGGCTTCGTAATTTTTATATTCTTCCTGTGATTCTTCCAAGGTGGCTGGTAAATTGACGCGTTCTGTCGAATCCTTCAAAATTTTGCGTTGGTTGAAGGTTTCCAGGGAAGCATAGTCAGAACCATCATCTGTTTTCTGAAACTGAACTGCCAGCGGTTCGACAAGTTGCTTTTCGCCATGATAGGTCCGAATGTCCGAAATCTGAAAGTGATCGGTTTTATATTTCCTTTCGTTGAAGAAAAGGTAGAGCTTTCCACGGGTTTCATAGGCTTTCGGATTTTTATATCGCATGACAAGTACGATTTCCTCACCTGGTACCGGATCGCGGTTTCGCTTTATATCTAAGGTATTCTCCATCGAAGCTTCCTCTTGATAATCGTCTGTAACGTCCGATACCGATACCTTTTCAGGTCTCGTGGCTGGTGGTTTCCCATTGTCATAATGATTGGTCACCCAAAGTCGGGCTTCATATTCACCTTTCTCCTTATAGGAATGCTTGGGTTCTTTTTCGGTACTGTAGCGACCATCGCCAAACTCCCAATAGTAAGAATAATATGCTTTGGGAGCGCCAGCCATTTGGTTTAGTGGTGGAGTTTGTGGTGAAAACTGCACTTCATTGCCCATTACATCATAACCGATGACAGCCGTTCGTGTTTGAAGGCTATCGGCGACCGTTTGTGCTATCCCAAAAAGCGGAAATAATAGTACGCAGTAAATGAGAACCCTTTTTTCCATGTTATGGTAGTTCATTTATTAATTGGCGAAAAGCTGAAGGCGAGGCAAGCTCCGTTTCTTGAACCGTAAAAATGACCTGTTGGTTCTCCTCTATGATGAGTTCTCGAATGGCATATCGGAAATCGCCATCCTCTTCAGAAATAAAAATGATATACCCTGCTAAGCCAACTGGAAATTCACCATAGAGATAGCCCAAACTATTGGGTTCTCCCTGTAGCGCTAGATAGACATTGCTGTTTTCTTGTGAAAATTCCTGAGGTAGAAATACCTCAATTACGGTTTTTGGATCTGGAAAATTTGCAAAGCGATCGCAATTGAACCATCCCAAAGAATTGAAAAGTGTGATATAGGCCGGATTTCCGACAGGATCTTCACCTAAAAAGAACTCACCGTTCTGAGGTGTCCAAACCACGTCACCATTGGCATTTTCTTCACCCGTAAAAGCTGTCATTTCGGGGTCTTCGCCTCCCGTAAGGTCTGCAGGTACCGTAAGCAAGGTTTCACATTCCAATGTAAGTGGATTTCCATCCTGAAAGGCTTCAAAATAAAACATCCCGCCCGAAATTAGCAATTCGAGATTTCCGTTGGCATCAACTCCTACGGTACTGGCATTGGCAGCGAGCATTTCACCTCGATTGAAAAATTCGGTTACTTCGAACGTAATATCTCCTTCCACCGGAGCTCCGTTGAAGCTTAGACACTGTGCTGCCACATTTATAAACACACCGTTTTCCGTTTCTATGGTAAATGGTTCAGAAGCATTCACTACGAATTGTTGTGTAAGACTTTCGAAGGAGGCTTGCTGTAGCTGTTCGAACTCTTGTGGCGTTGGTGCCTCAAATGCTTCGGCTTCGGTAACGAACATCTCCTCCTCGCAATCCGAACAGGAAACACAAAACATCAGGGTACTAACTAAAAGGATAAATGATAGGCTCAGCGTCTTCATAGCTGAAATGGTTTTGGTTGTCAGTAACATATTGGCATTGTTAAAGTTCCGAATAATTTTCGACATAGCAGTAATGAGTTCGAGCGCCGCTCCACAAAAGTGGTAACGACGCTCTTCCTCAACCTCTGGGGCAACTTTTATGGCAGGGCTTGAATGGCAGCCACCATTTCGGCCCTAGTTCCTGTTTCGGTTTCTTCGTAGCTAAAAACATACACATCGTTTTCAGCAACGGTTACCCCTTGAATCGCCCATCGGTACTCATCATTCTCTTCTGTTACGAAGATCACGTGCATTTCCAATCCGACAGGAATTTGTCCGTAATGTTCCGAAAACAACCCTGTGTTTTCGTCGTAGGTATCCAATTGTGCCAAGGCATTTTCTTCACCGTCATACGAAAGGTATACACCACTATTGGTATTATCGTACCCTTCAGGAACATCTACTTTAAGGGTCGTCTTCGGACGTGGATCGTTATAGAATCGATCTACGTTTGTCCATCCAAACTCATCGAAGTACGCATAGTATTGGTTTCCTTCGGCGAAGACACCTTCTTCTCCATTGGCGCCTGCATCGTTTTCTCTCCATTCTACATCACCGTCTTCATTTACGGTTCCATCCCACAAGATCATTGATGGATCTGGTCCACCGGTCAGATCTGCTGGAATAAGAAGGGTCATATTACAAGTGCTTTGGATCGATTCACCATTTTGCTTGACATCGATATAAAAGGCTCCACCGGTAAGCAGGAGGTTCTTATCGCCGTTAGGCATTACTCCCATGGTCGATTTATTGGCCGTTAACATGGTTTCGCGGTCGAATACCTCCACAAATTCAACGGTGGCAGGTCCAGTGGCTGGTTCCCCATTAGTAAACAGGCAGTTTCCATTGATGTTTACTTGCACCCCTTTCGGAGAGATAAAGGAAATTCCATCCTCCGCATCAAAATCGACTCGAAGGGTAATATCCTCTAAGGCCTCATCCTTAAGGTTGTTGTAGTCTTCACGACTTGGCGCGATATAGGGAACGCCATCGTCGGTTGGGATTCCATCGGAATCGTCATTTACTTGACAAGAAGTAAAAGAAAGTGCAGTTGCAAAAAGGGCTGTAAAAATTAGTTTTGAAGTTTTCATGATTTCTAAATTTTAAATGAAACATTTTTCGTTGTTCGCCCTTATATCCATTTCACCTGAAAAGTGTTACCCATAATTTTTGAATTATTTTTTTAAACATTTCTCAGACCTTACCATTACTGATATTAGCGTTATTTTTATTTTTTTAAAACAGAAAGGAAATCTCCTTTTGAAGTTAATTTTCTACCTTTAAGTGAAACTAGCTGCCTTTGCAAAACAAGAATGTTCATAGTGACCAACGCTACGTCGACGGGCTTGCCCAAAATGATACGGCCATTATTAATGCTATCTATAAAAACTTCGTTCCGAAAGTGATCGGGTATATCCGTAAGAACAGCGGATCGGAAGCCCAAGCCCAGGATTTGATTCAAGAGGTGTTAATGGTAATCTACGACCAAGCCCACCAACAGGATTTAAAATTAACGTGTCCGTTCGATGCGTACTTCTTTCTATTGTGTAAGCGAAAATGGTTCAATCAATTGAAAAAGAAACGGCTTCAGAAGGTAACAATCAACGAGGAAATTGTATCTGAACATAAAGAAGCCGATCAGTTTGCCTTCGAAACCGCAATTTTTGAAGAAAAGCAATCGCTATTTAACGATATGTTCAAAAAACTGGGCAAAGCGTGCCAGGATTTATTAAAGGTGGTTTTCGAACTGGATGATATGAAGAAAACCGCTGAAAAGTTGGATATTTCCTATGCTTACGCCCGAAAAAAGAAATCGTTATGTATCGGTCAGCTAACCGAATTGATCCAAGCTTCACCTAAATACGAACAATTAAAATAGCCCGAGGATGGACGCTGACACCTATTTATTATTTGAAGACTATTTGGACGGAAGGCTCTCCGATGAAGAAAAGCGAATGTTTGAAGCCCGGTTGACTTCTGATGCCGAATTCCAGAATTCCTTTACGACTTATAAGAAATTGAACGCCTTTGGTAAACACACCATCGGAAAGGCCAAGGAACGTGAAGCCTTCCGACAGAACCTAGCAAAAGTTGCTAATGATTACGCTCGTAATAAACCCACAACAATTTCAAAAATCCGTCAGCTTCGCCCATGGCAATACGCCGCGGCCGCAACGGTATTGGTCTTGATTGCAATTTCCTATTTCCAGTTTTTTGCCATCCCAACGTACGATGATTATCGTGAATTTTCACCTATTAGTATTAGTGTTCGCGGTACCGAAAGCACGTCAGAATTGCTACAGCAAGCACAAAGTGCTTATAACAACGAAAATTTTGAGGCCGCAGCCGTAGCCTTCACCCGACTTCGTAATGCAGGGGAAGGTTCGCCAGAGATTCTATTATATAATGCGATTGCTTTAACGGAAAGCGACGAAGAGGAAACAGCTGCCGAATTGTATGAAGAATTAATGAACGGCGACTCTGTGTACGCCGAAGAAGCGATATGGTATGCCGCCTTAAACCGCTTGAAACAAGAAAAACATAGCTTGGCAAAAGAACTGTTCAAAAAAGTACCGAGTACTTCACCTCATTATCGGAAAGCACAAAAGCTTCAGAAAAAGCTATAAAAAAATCACCATCATACTACTACAATGGTGATTTAATATCTGCTATGTTCTAAAAATTACATCTCAGATATTGGTGTAAAATCGAATTCTTGTCCACCAACTGAGGCTTCAAGACTTAATCCTGCTTTTGGCAAAACAAAAACCTTCACGCCATTTTCATAAATGGATTCTTTTGCAGCACCCTCTTCAATTAGTACAGCTGATGCTTTTGCAGAAAGGCTGAATTCATCGTCCTTAAACTCGTCATATTCAGCTTCATTTTTAAAGAAAATGATTTCGCTATAGGCTTCACCACCTACCTGTGCTCCAACATCTACTTTTGTCATATCCGCCATACAAATTGCACGGCCACTTTCATAAACCACACCATTTCCAGATGCTCCGCCTACTACAAGTGCTCCTTCTCCGACATTTGGAAAAATTACATACGCTTCAGCATGTGAAAAATGTTCTTTGATGTCTGGATCTTTTTCCATGAATGCAGCTTTTGCTTTTTCAGCATCTTTCATCAATTTTTTGTCTTCTTTTGACTGTGCGAATACTGTTACACTAAATAGTATTGTAAGTATTGTTATCAATTGTATCCTCTTCATAATCATTTTTTTTGTTAGGTTCATATCAAGTTCAACATCAAGATACCTATCAGATATCGCTTGATACGTTAAGAGGCTGTTACAATAAATTAAAGGTATCATAAGGCAATCGCTATGGCCGCGTGTGATTCTTGAAATACCATTGCATAATTTTGATGTACCTTTGTAAAAAATAGCATTGAATGGCGCATAAAGCAGGTTTTGTAAATATCATTGGAAATCCCAATGTAGGGAAAAGCACATTAATGAACGCCTTTGTTGGCGAGCGTTTATCGATTATTACCAACAAATCGCAAACCACACGTCATCGGATACTCGGCATTGTTAACGGGGACGATTTTCAGGTGCTATTTAGCGACACACCTGGTATTATCAAACCCGCTTATGAACTTCAGGAGAGTATGATGGATTTCGTGAAATCTGCCTTCGAGGATGCCGACATCTTGCTTTATATTGTGGAGTTAGGTGAAAAAGACTTGAAGGATGAAGCATTCTTCAACAAAATCACCCATACGAAAATACCGGTATTATTACTGCTGAATAAAATTGATAAGGGCGATGAAGCCCAGTTGATGGAAGCATTGAAAGTTTGGGAAGAGAAAGTTCCGAATGCAGAAATTTTTGCCATTTCAGCCTTAGAAAACTTTGGAGTGAAAGAAGTATTTCAACGAATATTGGAACTGCTTCCGGAAAACCCGCCCTTCTATCCCAAAGATCAGCTTACCGATAAGCCCGAACGTTTCTTTGTAAATGAAATCCTTCGTGAAAAGATCTTGATGCACTATAAGAAGGAAATCCCGTATTCTGTGGAAATCGAGACCGAAGAGTTTTTTGAAGAGGATGAAATCATTCGGATCCGAGCGATTATAATGATCGAGCGTGAAAGTCAGAAAGGAATTATTATTGGTCACAAAGGTTCGGCGTTAAAACGTGTTGGTGTTGAAGCGCGTAAAGACCTTGAGGCCTTCTTCGGAAAGCAGGTACACCTGGAAACCTATGTAAAGGTGAACAAAAACTGGCGAAGCGACGAAAAGCAGCTGCGACGGTTTGGGTATAATAAATAGCTGTAGGCTGTAGGCTGTAGGCTGTAGGCTGTAGGCTGTAGGCTGTAGGCTGTAGGCTAAAATATTAAAATTATTTTCCTCCCATAATTCCGAATTCGGCATTCATACTTGCACCTTCCCTACCCTCTGCTCCTTTGTCTCTTTGCTACTTTGCTCCTTTGCTCCTTTGCTCCTTTGCTAATTTATCACTCTAAATTTTGCCGTATCTTTAGAAAATGACAGCGCTCACAAAGCTTTTTATCAAAACGTTTCTTTTAACGGGGATCCCCTTTGCAATTGGTATGATGGGCCTCCACCTAATCGGTGGCGAAGCGTTGCGCATTGAAAAATTTATCATCTATACTACACTTTTCGGGGGCATAATGGCGCTTAGTTTAATTGCAATCCTAAAGTATCACTTACGAAAAATAGGCATTCAAAAGATAACGCAAAAGCATTTGGGTGTGCACCAAAAGCGAACTATTATTTCTACGCTATCAATAGAAGAATTACTTCAAATGCTAAAAGATGATCCTGTATTTCAACTAATGGTTCGAAAGGAAATAGAAAACGGGATTTTATTGCAAACAACCATGACCATGAAATCGTGGGGTGAAGAAATCAGAATACAAATCGTAGGCGATAGAGGTTCTTCCTACCAATATGAAATTTCTAGCCGGCCAAGATTAAAGACAACGCTCATCGATTATGGAAAAAATTTGCAAAACATACGCCGGATGGAAGCTATGTTAACAGGTACTATGGAAATTCAAGAGCCCACCATCTAGATTTGTAGCGTGTCCTTCATAAAAAGATGAAGCGCAATCATTTCCTTCCGTCCAGCTTTTTTCCCCATTCGCCCTACGAAATACAATACAAACCAACCGATAAGCAATAATCCCATAGCCAGCACTTGTACGGCATAAGGCTCTTTAAGCGAAGCGTTACTGTACGCCCACACAGCAAATCCTAGAAAAGCGGTTCCTACCAAAAAATGTAAAAACATAAATAAGGTCCAGACTCTAGGATTCGGACCAAACGTTCCGAAAAGCATACAGCTCCCGTCTTCGCGTTCCAATAATTCAAGATGCAATTGGGGTGACCAAATATGCTGTTCGGCTCTAGGGATTTTCAAAAAGATATGTTCATCGACCAAACTGACAACAATACTGTTTTGAAGCTCTTTTTGCTTTTGAAATGCTTCTAAAATTGAAGCCATAGTCCGTTGCAGTTCCATTTGGAACCGAGGACGCAATACGACTTCATTTGAAAGTTTCATTAACTCACTAATTTATATATGAAAGTACTATTTTTTTTGAAATGATATGCGAACTCGAATACTTCCAACTAATTCAACTATTTTTGCAGCAGTAAAGTAGACACCATGAGTATTGTTGCCGTAGTAGGAAGACCTAATGTAGGAAAATCGACGTTTTTTAATCGCTTGATCAAGCGACGCGAAGCTATAACAGATGCAGTAAGCGGTGTAACCCGCGATCGTCACTATGGCAAAAGCGATTGGAACGGGAAGGAGTTTTCACTTATCGATACCGGTGGTTATGTGAAAGGAAGTGACGATGTCTTCGAAGCGGAAATCGATAAGCAGGTAGAACTGGCCATCGATGAAGCGGATGCTATCGTATTCATGGTAGATGTTGAAAGCGGTATTACCGGCATGGACGAGGAAGTTGCCAAGTTGCTTCGGAAGTCGAATAAGCCTTTCTTTTTAGCGGTGAACAAGGTCGACAATGCCAAACGACATGCCGACGCAGTTGAATTCTATTCGCTTGGCGTTGAAAAATACTATACTATTTCGAGCATCAACGGTAGTGGTACAGGCGAATTGTTGGATGATGTCGTCGCTAGTCTGCCCGAGGAACCCGAAGAGGAGGAAACCGAATTGCCACGATTTGCTGTGGTCGGTCGACCGAATGCGGGAAAATCATCCTTTATCAACACCCTGATTGGGGAAGAGCGTTTCGTCGTAACCGATATTGCCGGAACTACAAGAGACAGTATCGATACGAAATACAATCGCTTCGGATTTGAGTTCAATTTGGTGGATACAGCAGGAATCCGAAAAAAGAGTAAGGTGAAGGAAGACCTGGAATTTTACTCGGTGATGCGAAGTGTTCGCGCTATTGAGCATTGCGATGTGGTTATTTTAGTATTCGATTCCACCAGAGGGTTCGACGGACAGGTACAGAATATTTTTTGGCTCGCGCAGCGAAACAATAAAGGTATCGTAATCTTAGCGAATAAGTGGGATTTGGTTGAAAAAGATAACAAGACCACCAAGCAAATGGAAGCGTATATTCGTCAGCAATGTGAACCTTTTGTTGATGTGCCAATTGTCTTTATTTCTGCATTGACGAAGCAACGTATTTTTAAAGCCATAGAAACGGCGGTTAAGGTGTATGAAAACAGAACACGTAAGGTGAAGACGAGTAAGTTAAATGATTTAATGCTTCCCATTATACAAGCGACACCGCCTCCTGCGACCAAAGGAAAATATGTTAAAATCAAATTCTGTACACAATTACCGACGCCTTATCCTAGTTTTGCATTTTTTGCAAACCTCCCACAATATGTAAAGGATCCGTACAAGCGTTTCTTAGAAAATCAATTGCGTCAACATTTCGATTTTACTGGGGTTCCGGTGAAGATTTATATCCGAAAAAAATAGGTGTCCTTTGCGTAGAATACATCAAACAGCTTAAGTAGGAAGCAATCAATTCCCATTCCCGAAGGTTTGGAATAAAATTCAATCGCAAATCGGATATCTTTCAATCTAAAATCCAATTACCAGCCTCCTGATGCACCCCAACTGATGGAACGGAAAGTTCTGCAAATTTTGTATCATCCAACCTGCAAAATTTGCAGAACAACCACCACCATATCCGGAGGTTTTGGAATAAAATTCAATCCGAAATCGTCTATCTTTCAATCTAAAATCGAACTACCAGCCTCCTGAAGTACCAATAAGGAATTGCCACGGAAAGGTTTTCCTCAATTTTGTACTTTCCAGTTTACAAAATTGAGAAAACAACCACCACCATTCCCGGAGGTTTTGGAATAAAATTCAATCCAAAATCGTATATCCTTCAATCTAAAATCCAATTACCAGCCTCCTGAAGCACCACCACCACCAAAACCTCCTCCACCGAAGCCGCCGCCGAAACCGCCACCACCTCCAAAGCTACCACCACCGCCACCGAATCCTCCGGTGCGACCCATGTTGCTCAGAATAATGACGTCCCATATACTTCCACCGCGACCACCATTCCCACCGCGATTGTTTTTATTACCACGGGCAATAAGAATGATGATTACTATAAAAATGAGAAGCGCTACAATCCAGCTATTATCGCCCTTCTTCGAAAAGTCACGATCTTCATTAAACTCTCCATTCAGTGCTGCAAAAATAGCATCAGCTCCTTTGTCGAGACCTTCATAGTAGCTCCCCTTTTTAAATTCGGGAATCATGATGCGATTGATAATTCGTTCCGCCATGATATCGGTAATCCTGTATTCTATCCCGTAACCAGTATTGATATCAATTCGACGGTCATCCCTAGCTAACAAAATCAAAATTCCGTTATCCTCATCGGCTTGACCGATGCCCCATTTTTGTCCCCACTTCGCACCTAACAACGAAATATCTTCCCCTTGGGTAGAAGCAATAATAGCAACTACGATTTGGGTCGATGTGCTATCGGCATATCGCAACAGTTTATTCTCTAGAGATGCAGCTTGCTGAGAAGTTAATAAGTCGATGTAATCGTAAAGGGAGGTCTGTTCCGATTGCTTACTTGGTTTTGGAGGAATGTCGAATTGCGCAAGTGTAGCATAAGAGCCTAGCAAAAAGAAAGCAACAAGTACTAAGGGTCGATATGCTTGCTGAAGAAAATGCATTAGCCTACTGAAATATCATCAGGCAATTCATTCTTGTCGTTCTTCTTATAAGGAAAGTGTCGCTTCAACTGTTCTCCCGCCATCAAAATACCCTCAACCAAGCCTTGTTTCGTGTCACCATTTTTGAAATGTTGGATGATAATGTCTCTCGTACTATCCCAAAAATTCACTTCCACTACATCGTTAATGCCGCTATCGCCCAGAATAACCAGCATTCGATCCTCTACAGCCACATAAATCAATACGCCATTACTGTTTTTGGTATTGTCCATATGCAGATAATGAAACACCTCTTCCGCCCGATCGTATGCGTCTATTTCGGCGTGTGCTTCTAAATGCACCCGTATTTCACCACTGGTATTGCTTTCGGCTTTACGGATGGCTTCAACAATTTCGGCTTCTTCACTGGCCGTAAGGAAATCTTCAACTTTTGACATACATTATTATTATTTCAATACTTAACTTCCGAAGTCGAATTCTACTTCAGGGGCATCTTCACTTCCTTCATCTGCTTCAAAATATGCCTTACGTTCAAAGCCAAGGATACTCGCTGCAATATTTGTAGGGATTTGACGTACTTCACTGTTAAAAGTACGGGCCTGCTCATTATATCGGTTTCGCTCTACATTAATGCGGTTTTCCGTACGTTCCAGCGAATTGATCAATTCTTTAAAATTTTCATTCGCCTTTAAGTCAGGATAGCGCTCAAATACCGCTAATAAACGTGCCAAAGCACCCGTTAAGTTACTTTGCACCTCTTGAAATTGTTGCAATTGCTCAGGAGTAATATTGGTAGGATCAATGGTTACAGACGTAGCTTTACTTCGAGCTTCCGTAACCCTAATCAATGTTTCCTGTTCAAATTCGGCATAGCCTTTTGCAGTACTCACAATATTTGGAATAAGATCGGCCCGACGTTGATAGGCACTCTCCACATTTGCCCATTGCGCCGTAACACTTTCCTCCATAGGTACCAATCGGTTATTAACACTAACAAACCATATTCCACCAATCGCAATCAAGCCAATGATTACGATAAGTGCGATAATCCCTTTTTTCATGAATGTTGACTTTAAAGTTGGTCTTTAATTTTTAGTAGTTCCGCTTTAATCGATTCTAATTTACGGATAATTTCAAAATTGCTGAGGGTGTCTTTCTTGTTTTCCTTGAGATGAATCTTGGCGCCTTCCAAGGTAAACCCACGCTCCTTCACCAAGTGGTAGATAAACTCAAGATTTTTTATGTCCTCTGGCGTAAATTTTCGGTTTCCCTTGGCATTTTTCTTGGGTTGAAGTATGTCGAATTCTTTTTCCCAAAACCGAATAAGCGATGCATTCACCCCAAAGGCGTCTGCAACCTCTCCAATGCCATAATATCGTTTTTCTGGAAGTTCTACGTGCATTAGTCAAGCGATTGGTTTTCCTGTTGAGCTTTTTTCTGCATTTCGGCAAATTCCTCAGGCGTTAAGTTTCCGTAGTAGAAATTAATCGGATTGATGCGTTCGCCATCCTTAAACACTTCATAGTGCAAATGCGGTGCCTCGCTCCTACCGGTGCTTCCCACGAAGCCAATTAGGTCGCCACGCTTCACACGCTGTCCGCGACGAACATTGTATTTATACAAGTGGGCATATAAACTTTCATAACCATAGCCATGATCGATACGAATGTGATTTCCATAGCCACTAGCCGTATTGTCGGCGCGACTCACGACCCCATCACCTGAAGCAAATACAGGCGTTCCGCGAGGAGAGGTAAAATCCATTCCGTAGTGAAACTTTCTAGCTTTGGTAAACGGATCGGTTCTGTAGCCGTATCCCGAAGCCATACGGGTTAAGTCTTCATTCTTTACAGGTTGTATGGCAGGGATGGCCGCCAACAATTTTTCCTTTTCCTCGGCCAAACTAGCGATTTCATCCAAAGACTTCGATTGAACCACAATTTGCTTCGTCAGTACATCCAATCGTTTGCTGGTGTTGATAATCAAGTTACTGTTATCGAAGCCTTCCAATTCGCGATAGCGATTAACCCCTCCAAAACCAGCTCTTCGCTGTTCTTCAGGAATGGGATTGGCTTCAAAATAAACACGGTAAAGATTATTATCGCGATCGGCTACTTCGGCTAAGACGGCTTCGGCCTCGTTCATCTTTTTATTGAGCAGTTCGTACTGTAGCTCCATATTGGCGAGCTCGCGTTTCAGGGCCTTCTCTTTTGGTGTTTCCACATAGGGTAAGTTAATGTAAATAAGAAACACCACGAAGCCACTAAGAATTACCCCAACCAAACTCAACACAAAGATCCCTAACTTTCTACCTTTTTTTTGTTCGATTTTCCGGTAGGAAAGTGTTTCGCTATCGTAGTAATATTTAACCTTAGACATACGCTAAAAAAATCCTATTTTTGCGGTTGATGGGCAGTGGTAACCTTTTGGTAACGCTTTACAAATATAGAAATTGTTTTGGTAGTGCACTTCCCTAACTAATCCGATGAATATTCTTAGATGAAATCCAAGCAGATACGTTCCCAATTTTTAGAATTTTTCAAGTCGAAACAGCATAAAGTCGTGCCTTCGGCACCCATGGTCATTAAAAATGATCCGACCCTGATGTTTACGAACGCAGGGATGAACCAATTCAAGGAATACTTCCTCGGGAATACCGAACCTAAAAACACACGTGTAGCCGATACCCAAAAATGTCTTCGCGTAAGCGGAAAACATAACGACTTAGAAGAAGTAGGGAAAGATACCTACCACCATACCATGTTCGAAATGCTGGGGAACTGGAGCTTTGGCGACTACTTCAAGAAAGAAGCGATCGACTGGGCGTGGGAACTGCTTACTGATGTATACGGCATCGACAAATACACCTTGTATGTGACCATCTTTGAAGGAGATAAAGCCGACGGACTAGACCGCGATACCGAAGCCTTCAATTATTGGAAACAGCATATTGCCGAAGATCGCATTTTGAATGGCGACAAAAAAGATAACTTTTGGGAAATGGGCGACCAAGGCCCTTGTGGTCCGTGCAGTGAAGTACACGTCGACCTCCGTTCCGAAGAAGAAAAGAAACAAACACCCGGTCATGAATTGGTAAACCAAGATCATCCGCAGGTTGTAGAAATCTGGAACTTGGTTTTTATGCAATTCAACCGAAAAGCTGATGGCAGCCTTAAAAAATTACCTGCGCAACATGTGGATACCGGAATGGGCTTCGAGCGCTTGGCCATGGTACTTCAAGGCAAGAAAAGCAATTACGACACCGATGTATTCACGCCACTAATTCGTGAAATCGAAGCGATTACCAACTCAAAATATGGCACCTCTGAAGAAACCGATATCGCCATTCGCGTGATTGCCGACCATGTTCGAGCGGTTGCCTTCAGTATCGCCGATGGACAGTTGCCTTCCAACAATGGTGCAGGATACGTTATCCGACGTATTTTACGTCGAGCGATTCGTTATGGCTTCACCTTTTTAAACAAAAAGGAACCCTTTATTTATCGCTTGGTCGATACCTTGGTGAAACAAATGGGTGACGCTTTCCCAGAATTGGTTTCAGAACGGAACCTTATCTTCAATGTCATTCGTGAAGAAGAACAATCTTTCCTGCGAACACTCGATCAAGGCTTGGTATTGCTGGAAAATATCATCACCAACACCAAAGACAAAACCGTTTCCGGAAAGAAAGCGTTTGAACTATACGATACCTACGGTTTCCCAATCGACTTAACCGCATTGATTCTTCGAGAACGCGGTTATGAACTGGATTCTGAAGGGTTTGAAAAGGAACTGCAAAAGCAGAAAGACCGTTCACGCCAAGCTACCAAAGTTGAAACAAGCGATTGGGTTGTATTGGATGACGATGCTGAAGAAGAGTTTGTAGGCTACGATTTATTGCAAACGCAGGTTAAAATTACCCGCTATCGCAAGGTTGAAAGCAAGAAGGAAGGTGAAATCTATCAACTGGTCTTCAACTTAACGCCTTTTTATGCTGAAGGTGGTGGACAGGTTGGCGACAAAGGCTATCTAGAAGCACCAAATGGTGAAGTCGTTTATATTATCGATACCAAACGAGAGAACAACCTCATCGTTCACTATGCGAAAAATTTACCGCGCAATCCTGAAGGAACATTTCAGGCAGTTGTAGATGTTCGGTACCGGACGCGCACTGCTGCCAATCATACCGCTACGCACTTGCTTCACCAAGCGCTACGAAATGTGTTGGGTGAACATGTGGCACAAAAGGGATCGATGGTGCATAGCCGAAACCTACGGTTCGACTTTTCGCACTTTAGTAAGGTAAGCGACGAAGAGCTGCGCGAGGTTGAAGACTTTGTAAATGCTCGAATCCGGGAAGGAATTCCATTGGAGGAAAACCGAAACATCCCGTATCAGGATGCGATTGACCAAGGTGCGATTGCGCTGTTTGGCGAAAAGTATGGCGATAGTGTACGAACCATCAAGTTTGGAAAGTCGATGGAACTTTGTGGCGGAACGCACTTACCGAACACTGAACAGATTTGGCACTTTATTATTACTTCTGAAAGCTCAGTGGCTTCCGGTATTCGTAGGATTGAAGCGATTACGGGTGAAGCTGCCAAACAATATTTTATCGATCGAAGTGAAGCCTATTCGAAAGTAACACAAGTACTGAATAACGCCAAAGACCCGGTGAAGGCAGTTGAAAGCCTTCAGGAAGAGAACCAACAGCTTCAGAAAGAAATTGAAGGCTTAAAAAAGGACAAGGCCAAAAATCTGAAAGGTGACCTCAAGTCGGAGTTTAGCGACGTGAACAGCATTCAATTCTTGGCTAAAAAAGTGGATTTGGACGCTGCGGGCATGAAGGATTTGGCGTATGAAATGGGAAGTGAAATGGAAAATGCCTTTATCCTATTTGGTGCTGACAATGATGGCAAAGCGCTGCTTACTTGCTATATCTCGAAGGAACTGGCAAAAGAACGCGAGCTGAATGCTGGAACGATTGTTCGTGAGTTAGGAAAACACATTCAAGGTGGTGGTGGCGGTCAGCCGTTCTTTGCAACGGCAGGTGGTAAAAATCCAGAGGGAATCGAAAACGCCTTGCAAGCCGCTAAAAGTTATATCGAATAAGATTGGACTTACAAACCCAAATACCCATTACGCCCGAACGCAATCAAATAGATTACGATTCGAAGTTGCTGTTAATGGGGTCTTGTTTTACTGAGAATATCGGTGATAAACTCTCTTATTTTAAGTTTCAATCGCTTCAGAACCCAATGGGCATTCTGTTTCAACCCTTGGCGATTGAAAAATTGATCACGCGTGCAATCAACCAAGAACAGTTCTCAGAAGAAGACCTATTCCAACAAGACGGAAGTTGGCGCTGCTTTGACGTGCATTCTTCACTAGCAAAAGAAAGTAAAGAAACGTCTCTTTCAACCCTAAACCAAGGACTTCAGCAATTAGGTGAACGATTGACGTCTGCTTCACATATTATTTTGAGCTTAGGAACCGCTTGGGCCTATCGCTATGTTGAATCGGACGAATTTGTAGCCAACTGCCATAAAGTTCCGCAGAAAAAATTTTTAAAAGAATTATTGCCTGTTGAAGCTATTTCTGCTTCCCTTGAAAATATTGTTGCCTTGGTCCGAGATGTGAATCCAGAGGTGACATTCATTTTTACCGTTTCTCCTGTTCGCCATATAAAGGATGGTATAGTTGAAAACATGCGGAGCAAGTCGCATATAATCGCTGCGGTGCACGAAGTCGTGGAACCCAGAAAACAGCTTCACTATTTTCCTTCCTATGAAATTATGATGGATGAGCTGCGCGACTATCGCTTTTATGAGCGCGATATGCTTCACCCAAATAGCTTGGCTATCGACATCATTTGGAAAAAATTCAACCAGGCTTGGATGGCTTCAACAACCTACGACCTTCAAAAGGAAATCGGAAACATTCAACAAGGATTACAGCATCGACCTTTTCACCCGAATAGTGAAGGGCACCAAGCATTTCAACAAAAACTGCAACAAAAAATCGACTCCCTTCAACAAAAATTACCCCACCTCAGGTTCTAAAACCTTTTTAGGACATATTCCTCATCCCTACTTCATTGCATATAGCGTATAGCGTAACGCTTACAGCTCCACATATACGTCAATTGTCGTATTGAACAACGCTCCTGATAGTTTCAATTTTGTGACCTAACCAAATTAACTATTATGAGAACATTTTTAATTGCGCTTTTGGCGCTTTGTGCATTTCAAACCTCCAACGCTCAAATTGAGGAAGGCAACATTTTAGTTTCCTTAGGAGTGGGATTAAGTCCAACATTTTATTCCGGTAATGGCTACGAATCTTCCACCCCACCTATTGAAGTAGCAGGCGAATATGCCTTTACCGAGGATATCACGGGCGGAATCTTTGCCGGATACGCTAGTGCTGAGTTCAGAAACTCAGGATTTGGATACGATTACACCTATACGTTATTTGGAGCCGTGGGGAACTACCATTTCGTGAATGAAGAAAGCTTTAATGTGTATGCTGGAGCAAAACTAGGATACGTTAGTATTTCTTCTGAGTCGGTAGGTACCAATAACGGCTTCAACTTTAGCGCCGAGGCCTCTGGCTTGCTATATGGTGGTCAATTAGGTGCGCGCTATTGGTTTAGTGACGCGATAGCCGTAAATGCGGAATTGGGATATGGAGTATCCATCTTCAAAGCTGGTGTTTCCTTCAAATTCTAGAATACGGCAAATGTCGTATTGAACTCGATGCGTTCATTTCACACCTTTGAAAAATAACCAAAACCATCTTCCCTAATGGGAGGAAGTAAAAACCAAAACAATTATGAAGACTTTACAAAAAGCACTTTTAGTATTATTTATGGCGGCAGCAGTAGTTGCATGCAAAAAAGATGATGACGGAGGCGACGATCCCTCTGGCGGAACTGGATCATTCACTGCCAAGGTAGACGGTAACACCTTTACGGGCATCGAAGGAACCGTTGTGGCTCAAGTAACCAGCAATGGTGGTGGCGAAGTCTTAGCAATTAGTGGAGGGACAAACGCTTCAGAGAACCTTCAAATGATTGTTCAAGGTTTCGATGGCGAAGGCTCCTATAATCTAAACTTTACAAGTATCGGTACATATAGTTATTTACCAGATCCGAGCAACCCAGATCCTAATACAGTAGTTGTTTACACTACCGTTGGAGATGCCCAGAGCAATAATGGTGAAGTGAATGTATCTAGCTACGATGGCACGACTATTAAAGGAACGTTTAGCTTTACGGGTTTCAACCTAGATGATAATGCTGATACTGTTTCCGTAACAGAAGGGGAATTTAATATTGAGGTCACCAATAACTAACCAACTAATTCTTCCATTATGAGAAATCTCAAGTGTTGAGGTTTTTACGTGGAGCCGGGAATGGAACATCGTTCTGTTTCCGGTTTTTTTGCTTTAGGAATTTGAAAGGTGGCTGAGGTTCTCGAAGCCACCTGAAATATCGGATACCTAACTACCTTTATGGTGCCTTCGAGAGCCTCAGGCACCAAAGCGTTCTAACTACTATCGACTAAAGACAAATGACTTACAAAAGATACGTCAATTGCCCTATTGAATTCGCATGCCAATTCCTTCACCTTTACATCATAACAACTAAGTACCCACGATTATGAAAACTTCAATTTTTACATCACTCTTGCTAAGTATGTTTCTGCTTAGCACCACAGTGTTCGGTCAAAAAGCCGAGCAGCCCGATTTTCGATATGATGTCGGAGCAAAAATCAACGAAATGACCCTTACCGAGGGCGGTACCATGGTCGTCGCTACCAACGACGGACTTGTAGGTATAAAACCGGGCAGCAACGAATTGCTCTTCAACTTCACCGATTATGGTCGCGTGAAGCCCGAAGAACTGTTTTATGTTCCACAAGCACCGTATGTAATTGTTGGTCAGACCGGTTTTGCCAATATGTCGACCAAAAAAGCAGTTATCGATTATATCAGCGGTAAAAAATTATTCAGTACCGAAGATAACGGCTGGAAACAAGTTATGACCTGCGATGTTATCATGCCGCAAAATAAATTGGTGGTGAGCGGCCAGCGTCGTGCCGACGAAAAATATGCGTCGCAAGTAGCCGTATACGATCTTACTACTGGAGGTGAAGATTATCGCTTCAATTTAGTGGACCCAGGAAAAGTGACCATGAGAAATTATATGGTAAGCGGACGACCCCTATTGATGAAGGATAAATTACTTATTCCAACCAGCCAAGGGATTATCGCCAAGTCGAAAACCGGTGAAACGCTTTGGGACAATGACCTTAAAAACATCGATTGGATGGTGGCAAATGAAGACGAGTCTGATATTTATGCGTTCGAAACAAACGACACCAATAAATGGACAAAGATCTATAAAGTTAGCCCGCAGGGACAGGAAGTTTGGAGCGACGATGCTAAGGTGAAAGGGGTCGTAACAAATTTTGAAATATTGCCACAAGGATTGGCCGTTGTAAGCAACACCTATAACCAAGGAAAAGGAATCTTGGCCGGAGCATCCGAGTCGAAAATCGCCATGTTAAGTGCTACCAATGGTGAAGATTTATGGGATAAGGCACCAAAAACGAAAGGCTATGTGCAGCATTTCTATATCATGGAGGATGGTATTCTCTTCGGAATTCAAGAAGGCGGTATCAATAAAATCTCCTACGATGGAAAAACGCTATTTAAAAAGCCTTTGAAAACGGGTGAAAATATTCTTACCATGGCCGAAACGCCGCAAGGACTTATCTATATCACTTCCGAAGATGCTAATATTGTTAATTTGACAAATGGCGAACAGGTGTGGAAGAAGCCTTTAAAATATAAACGTGCCGATGCTATTAGCTCTACCTACGACAGCAAGAATAGCCGGTATCTAATTAGTGCCGATGACGAGCTATTTGCGGTAGATGCGAATTCAGGTGAAGTGTCTACCCTTGCCGAAAGCAAGTTCGAAGGAAAGGAAGATCCGAGCCATGTTGAAGTCAGAAATGATGGTATTTTACTGACCAGCGACCAGAACATGATGTTGTTGGATTGGGATGGAAATGCAAAATGGCACGAATACTATCGTGCACCAGGTAAAAGCGCATTCGGAGCTATTTTATCAGGGGTTATGGCGGTAGCGACAGCGGCGACGGCTATGGCTGCGTACAATGCCGCTAACCAAAATAGAAACAAATTAGGCGCCTATACCGATAGAGGTGAACGCTATGCCGATTTAGGCGACGGAATGGCAATGGCATCCGGTGCTTCGGTCGCGGAAATGCTCCGAAGGTTTAAAGCCACTGCCGCAACAGCGGATGCTCAGTTTGTCCTTACAAAATTAGATGATGGCGTGGGCTTGGTAAAGTTGAATAAGGACTCTGGTGCTATGGAAAAGGAAATTATACTGAAAGATAAAAAACCAGAATATCAAGTAGATGAAATTGCAGGAGTCCTTTACTATAAAGCCGACAACAATTCCATTTTTGCATATGATCTAACCAAATAAAGACTAAACTTTGTTTAGCAGCCAATGGTATTGAGGAGTGTCATTGGTTTGCAAAACCCCAATCGATTTACGAGCGGGGTTTTGATTTTTTAGTATTTTGGTAGCAACTAACCAACTGATTATGAAATATAAACTTTTGCTCTGCACCCTAGTGCTGGCAACTTTTTTTGCTCAAGCACAATCCGTTCAACAGCAGATCGACAGTCTGATGCAATTAGCTGAAAAAAGTAACGACTCGGCGAAGCTTCGCATCTATAACCGTGTCAGTTTTTATTATATCTTCAACAATAAACCGAAGGCACAGGAACTACTAACAAAAGGCTTACGCCTTTCCAAAGAGCGGGATGTACCTTTTTCAGAAACCGAAATAACCAACACCTACGGAATCCTTATGGATGTTTCGGGTAAAGCGGATTCGGCCCGCTTCTATTTTGAAAAGGCATTAGACCTAAGTAATGCTAGAAAGTACGATAACATCAAAGTGATGGCCATAAATAATCTCGGGATGTATCATTGGAATAGAGGCGAGTACGATACGGCGTTGGACTATTTTTTCCAGGCATTGGATTTTAGCCGGAGTGAAGAAGGCGATTGGGGAAATGACGCCGTTTACCTAAACAACATCGGTCTCATTTATCAGGAAATGGGACAGTGGGATAAGGCGCTGGAATATCATAATGAGTCGTATGAGTACCGAAAGAAAAACAATGTTATAAATGAAATTCCTATTTCCCTAAATAACATGGCCATCGTGTATAAGGAGAAAGACGATTTAACACTTGCTGAAAAAACGGCCAAAGAAGCCATTGAGGCAGCTGAATTCGCCAATGAAACCCAAACGGTCTATAATGCTATGAATACGTTGGCGAACGTGTATGTGAAAAAGGAAGAAGCCAATAAAGCAATTCCATTGTTAGAGGAGATCATTTCTGGTAGAAATAAAACCAACATCGACCGGAGGAGCAATTTGTCTGCTATTTCAACTATCATAAATCTTTATAACCAAAATGGAAATTTGGAAGCTGCTCGCAGCTATGTGAAACAAGGAGAAGCATTGTTACAGGAGTTTTCCCTTACCGGAAATGCCGTTGCTGGTTTTTATCGAGATGCTGCGGAAACGAATTACAGAAGCAGCAACATCAACGCTGGGAACGAGTATTTGGAGCGCTACGAATCGCTTCGCGATAGTATTTATTCTTCTGAAAGTGCCGAAAAACTAGCCGCACTGGAAACAAAATACAACGTTGCCGAGAAGGAACGCGATTTGGCCCAAACCAGAGCAAATCTAGCGGAGAAAGATCTCGAAGTGCGACGAAAAAACACCCTATTGTACGGAAGTTTTGGCTTAGCATTACTATTGGCCCTTATTGGCTATTTGGTCTATAGCCAACAAAAGCTGAAGAACCGACAGCTTCAGAAGGAAAGCGAATTACGATCGGCTCTCGCTCGAATTGAAACGCAAAATAAACTTCAGGAACAACGGTTACGCATTTCACGCGATCTTCACGATAACATCGGTTCGCAATTAACCTTTATCATTTCCTCCATCGATAATTTAAAATATGGATTGAAGGATGCGTCAAAACCTGTATTGGAGAAACTTAGCGGAATCAGTCAGTTTACTACTCAAACTATTTATGAGCTTCGCGATACGATATGGGCGATGAATAAAGAGAAAATTACAGCCGAGGACCTGCAAGGACGTATCAGCAACTTTATGGAGAAGGCGAGAGTTGCTTCAGAAGATGTGAATTTCAACTTCAATATTTCAGAAGAGATTGCTACCGAAACCACTTTTTCATCGGTTCAGGGTATGAACGTCTATCGCATTATTCAGGAAAGCGTTAACAATGCGTTGAAATATGCCGAAGCCAACAATATCAACGTTCACATCACTTCAGAGAATAAAAGCATTGTAACAAAAATTGAAGATGACGGAAAGGGATTCTCTCCTGCAGAAGTAGTAGGTGGCAACGGCCTGAACAATATCAAAAAACGCGCTCATGATCTTGGTGGCGAAGCGACTGTTTCTTCTTCACCAAAAACCGGAACAAAAGTAGAAGTCACTTTCCCGAAACCTGAATAATACGTCAGTTGCCCTATGGGATTCCAAAACCGTTTGCCTTATCTTTCAGAATTAAAAAGAAAAATGCCGGGTCTTTATATCATAACTGCCTTCGTACTAATAAGCATAAGTTGCTTGGCATTTTTTCGTTGGAAAAAGGAAGCTATGGAAAAACAACATCTACGTGTATTGATAAACCTTGCAGATAATTTCAATGAACACCAAGCACAGATCCACAAACGACAAACATCATTGCATCGCTACGATTTTTTACGGTATAACCTGAGTGAAGCAATAGTGAAACAACCCAAAATAATTCTTGATAGCACCTCCAATACTTAAAGCGACTTCCTATGCAGCCATTGAAAATTGCCATTACCGACGACAACAGCTTTTTGATAAATGCAATCAAGGAGAAGCTTTCTTTTTTCGAGGACATTCACCTGAAGTGTACGGCAATAAATGGTAGCGACTTGTTGACGCAATTGGAAAAAAGCCACAATGTAGATGTTATTTTGATGGACATCGAAATGCCCGTCCTGAACGGTATTGAAACTACCCAGATGGTGAAACAAAAATATCCACATATCAAAATCATAATGTTGACAGCCTTCGATAATGACGAACATATTTTTAATGCGATAAAAGCGGGTGCCGATGGCTATTTGTTGAAGGAAATTCAACCTGATGAATTGTATAAAGGAATACAGGAAACCATGAATGGCGGGGCTGCGATGAATCCATCCATAGCCCTTAAGACCTTACGACTACTTCGTAATCCGACGGCCGTTGAAAACCAATCCGATAAAGAAGAAATCACCTTATCTAAACGTGAAGTAGAGGTGTTGGAGCAGATTAGCAAAGGGCTTTCGTACACCGCTATTGCCGATAACCTATTTATTTCTCCCAGTACGGTTCGAAAACACATCGAAAACATCTATAAAAAGCTTCAGGTTCACAGCAAGATTGAAGCTGTGCAAAAAGCCAAACGCCATAATATCATCTAAGCACTATTCGGAGTAGGCTTCCGGTATTTTCCGAACTGGAAATACCATTTCAAATGCGTATCCAAGTTGAAGCAGCTTCACTTCTGAAAATGGCTCACTGATAAAGGTAATATTTATGGGTTCTCCATTTTCTTTATAGCCCATCGGAAGGGTTAGGCATGGGTGATGTGCCACCGCAGCGTAGGCACTATGATAATTGTTGATGGAAAGAATAGCATCGAGATTATGTTTTTCCATCGGTTCTTCAAAGTAGCGGGTTCCATTCTTCTGAAGCTCGCTGCGAAGTTTTTTGAAGTCTTCAACAGAAGTGCTATCGGCCATGATGCCATCAAAGATTCCTTGATTGTACGGCATTCGTTTCACACTATCCGCTTGATTGAAGTCCATGATATCCAGAAGATTTTTCACACTATTTTCTGAAGACCGTTCCGCTAAATACTTCGGCAGATCTTCCTTCATTTCAAGATTCAAAAGCGTTAGAAATCCGTTTAGTGATACCTCCGGCGGATCGAAAGGCACAATCTCAGCACCTTCTTTTTCAAGTTTTTTAATGGTTTCCGCATAAATAGAATCCTGCATCAAGCTATTGAGAGCACCCAACCGCTTTCCTTCGAGGCTTCCTTCTTTAATTGTTTGGACATAACTTCCTTCCCTTGAAACCGTAACTGTATCGGAAGCATCCTTTCCCGACATGGCTTCTAACAAAATAGCGGCATCCATTACCGATTTCGCCATCGGTCCAGGCGTGTCTAACGTATGTGAAATGGGAATAATTCCCGTTCTGCTCAACACCCCAACCGTCGGCTTTAATCCAACCAGGGAATTTTGTGACGAGGGTGAAATAATACTCCCTGCCGTTTCGGTGCCCACAGCTGCTACCGCATAATTGGCTGCGGTTGCGGTTCCGCTTCCCGCACTACTTCCTCCGGTTTCAAATTCTTTTCGACCGTACGGATTTAGGGTCTGTCCGCCTACAGCGCTATAGCCCAACGGGCATCCTTGACAGAAATAATACGCCCATTCACTTAAATTCACCTTTCCTAGAATGATAGCTCCTTCTTTTCGCAACTGCTGTACGATAAAAGCATCTTTTGGAGGTTGGTTCTCCTCTAGCACCTTCGCTCCCGCCGTGGTTTTCATATCCTTGGTATCGATATTGTCCTTTAGAAGAATTGGCATTCCGTAGAGCGTGTTGGATGCATTCCTTTTATTATTATCTCGTTCTTGAGCCAACGCTACTGCATTTGGATTTAATGCGATAATGGTGTGAAGTGATTTTTCTGCGTCCAATTCATAGTTGTAGATACGTTTCAAGTAGAAAAGCGTAAGTTCCTCATAAGTGATTTTTCCTTCCGAAATATGCTGTTGAAGCGTTTCGATATCCTGTTCCAATACGAGGGGCCTCATTTCGGCGTAACGTTCTTCTGAAAAATTGGAAACTTTTTCATACAAGGGTTGAAACACTTCATTCTTATCCTGATACACAGATTGAATTACCTTAAACCGCATCCGCTCGGTTTCATGTTCCTGCTGTTGGGCGATTTCATCTGTTTCATCATAGGCGTTCCACAGTACAATTTCTTCAGTTTCAGGTTCTGTTTCGGTTTTACAACCTATTAGTAAAAGGCTGACTAAAAGGAAATGAAGAATCGTTCGCATCGGAAAAAGTTTTCCATAAAAATAAAGAAACCGTACTTATAAAGCACGGTTTCATAATTCTAGATGACTATTTTTCTTATAAATTGAAGGCGTCTCGCACCTGATCTACATAGTCTAGCTTCTCCCAAGTGAACAATTCCACTTCTCGCTTCACTTCTTCACCACTATAACTTTCAAAAACTTTTGTCACCGTTTCAGGCACACGTCCCATATGCCCATAGGCAGCAGTTTCTACATAAATTGGATTTCGAAGTTTTAAGCGCTTTTCAATGGCGGCTGGTCGCATGTCGAAGATTTCAGAAACTTTTTTTGCTATTTCACCATCGGTCATCTCTACTTTGGAGGTTCCGTGAGTGTTTACAAAAATGGAAGTTGGTTCAACCACGCCTATTGCATAACTTACTTGCACCAACACCTCATCGGCAACACCCGCTGCCACTAAATTCTTTGCGATATGACGTGATGCGTAGGCTGCACTGCGATCTACTTTACTCGGATCTTTTCCGCTAAAAGCGCCACCGCCATGCGCTCCTTTTCCGCCATAGGTATCCACGATAATTTTTCGACCGGTAAGACCCGTATCACCGTGTGGACCACCGATAACAAACTTTCCGGTGGGATTCACGTGGTAAATAATATCGTCGTTGAATAATTTCTGAACGTATTCTGGCAACTGCTCACGAACGCGAGGAATCAAGATTTCCTTGACATCCTTCTTAATTTTTTGCTGCATGGCCTCATCATCCTCATCAAACGGATCGTGTTGGGTAGAAACTACGATGGACACGATACGCTGTGGAACGTTATCATCGCTATACTCTATGGTTACCTGGCTTTTGGAATCGGGTCGTAGGTACGGGATTATTTTTCCTTCCCGACGCAATTTTGCCAATTCGATTAGGATACTATGCGAAATCTCCAACGCCAACGGCATATAATGGGTGGTTTCGTTGGTGGCGTAGCCAAACATCATTCCTTGGTCGCCTGCACCCTGCTCCTCTTTGTCGTCGCGATCTACCCCTTGATTAATCTCCTGAGATTGTTCGTGTATAAGTGAAATAACCCCACAACTGTCACCGCTAAACTGATAGGCTCCTTTTGTGTACCCGATTTTATTGATCACTTTTCTAGCGATGTTTTGAACATCCAGATAGGTATCACTTTTTACTTCACCTGCAAGTACGACTTGCCCGGTAGTAACAAGCGTTTCACAGGCGACCTTTGAATCTGGATCGAAGGCTAGGAAATGGTCTAAAAGAGCGTCGCTAATCTGGTCAGCAACTTTATCGGGATGTCCTTCAGAAACGCTTTCCGAAGTAAATAAATAAGCCATAGCATTTTTTTTTGGAGGAAGGTTTACGGTTCGCTTGCAGGCATGTCTTCAAAAGACAACTGTTTTAGCATTTTTGACACCCAAAGGGATAAGGGTTGAGGTTGCAAGCAGGTCAAATCTCTCCTCGATTTTCGAACAAATATACCCAATTCGGCAATACTAAAAAAAGAAGTAACTTTAGCTCCCAAATGATTTCAAGAAAAACAAAATACGGTTTAAAAGCGCTTACTTTTCTAGCAAGAAGAGAAGGAAATGATCCAGTACAGATTTCCGTAATCGCGGAGTCGGAAAATATCTCGCAGAAGTTTTTGGAAAGCATTTTACTATCGCTTCGTAAAACCGGCTTTTTGCAGTCAAAGAAAGGAAAAGGTGGTGGCTATTACTTGTTGAAGAGTGCCGAAAATATCAAAATAGCAGAAGTCTATCGTATCTTGGAAGGTCCCATTGCCTTGGTGCCCTGCGTAAGTTTGAATTTCTACGAAAAATGTGATGACTGCCCTGATGAAGATGCGTGTACGGTTCGAAAGCTTATGATTAAGGTTCGAGACAATGCCCTTGCTATTTTGGCTAACACCACGCTTCAAGATCTCATTGATGAGGAGTAACGGTAACCCTACATTAAAAAAATTCCCTACTTTTGTAAAGTCTACTAATCCCATAGACTTTAAAAACAATGCAAATTTCCCCTGAAAAGCTAGCTGTTTTAAATCAAAATCTACGGTACGAATCGCCTTCTGAAATTATTTCATTCGTAATGGAAAAGGCGCAGAAGCCACTGGTTACGACAAGCTTTGGAACCCACAGTGCAGCCCTTCTTCACGCTGTTACCGATATAAAAGCTAATACGCAAGTTGTTTGGTGCGATACGGGATATAATACAGCCGCTACCTATTCGCATGCCCAACATCTTATTGAAACCCTTTCCTTAAAAATAGACATTGTTGTACCCGACTTTTCCCGAGGATTTCTAGATTCTTGGCTAGGGGTACCATTACCGGGGTCGGAGGAACATAAAATATTTTCAGAAATCGTAAAACTTAAGCCTTTTAGGAAAGCGCTTAAACGTCACCAACCCGATGTATGGTTCACCAATCTTCGGAAATCGCAAACCGAGCATCGCAAAAATCTAGATGTGCTAACCTATACTTCCGATGGCATTTTAAAGGTTTGTCCTTTCTTTCATTTCGATGATGCTACTATTGAAGAATACATGGCGTTTCACAACCTCCCTACCGAACCCGATTATGTGGATCCTGTAAAAGCATTTGAAAACAGGGAATGCGGCATTCATCTTTCAAATTGAAGTTGGTAATAAATAGTATTTTTAACCTTTATTAAGAATACTATGATTCCAACTGAAAAAGAGGTCAAAAAAGCATATGATAATGTAAAAAACCATGTGCATCAGACACCAGTGCTTACTTCTACTCTATTAAATGACCTTAGCGGAGCTTCCTTATTTTTTAAATGTGAAAATTTCCAACGAATGGGCGCCTTCAAAATGCGCGGTGCCACCAATGCCTTGGTTTCCCTTTCAGTAGCACAAAAAGAAAAAGGCGTGGTAACCCATTCCTCAGGAAATTTTGCCCAGGCACTGTCATTAGCCGCCAAAACAATTGGAATCCCTGCCTATATCGTAATGCCCTCGAATGCACCTTCCGTAAAAAAAGCAGCCGTCAAAACCTACGGAGGTCAGATTACGGAATGTGAACCCACACTAAAAGCTAGGGAAGCGGCTGCAAAAAAAATTCAACAGGAAAAACAGGCTACTTTCATACATCCTTCAAACGACATGGATGTCATTCTCGGAAATGCTACCTCAGCGTATGAACTGCTTCAAAAACATCCTGATCTAGATGTTATCGTTTCGCCAGTGGGCGGTGGCGGACTAATCGCAGGAACAGGTCTTGCCGCAAAATATTTTGGAAAGAATTGTGACGTTTGGGGTGCCGAACCCGAAAATGCCGACGATGCGTATCGATCTTTGCAGTCGGGTTCTATTGAAACCAATGCTGAAACGGATACGGTTGCCGACGGATTGCGAACGACCTTGGGCCATGTCAATTTTCCTATTATTCAGGAGACGGTTAAAGGTATCATCCTCGTTTCGGAAGAAGCCATAATCGCAGCCCTTCGTCTTATTTGGGAACGCTTAAAAATTGTGGTCGAACCCTCTTCTGCCGTTACGTTAGCCGCAATTCTAAAGGAGAAAAAACGCTTTCAGGGGAAAAAAGTTGGGATTATTGTTAGTGGCGGAAATGTGGACTTGAATAATCTTCCCTTTTAACTCAAAAACTTTCCGTTTCTTTGCCGCTCATGAAACGTCTTGCGTGCCTTTTTGTATTATTATCTTCCTTTTGGGGTTTCTCGCAAGAGCCTTCACAAAAGGGCCATTTCGTAGATGCCAATTATTTTTACGGCACCATTCTTCGGCATAATAAAGATATTTCGCACCTCATTCTGAATCATCCCCAAGGAGGTATCGTAGGGTTGAATTTTGAAACCGATGGTAGCGAGCGATGGCATCGAGAATACAACTATCCCGATTGGGGTGTTTCAACCGTTTATCATAATCCAGGCTATGAAACCTTGGGAAGCAATATCGGATTGTATGGTCATTTCAACTTTTACTTTTTGAAACGACATGTAATGTTTCGTATCGGACAAGGAATTGCCTATGCTAGCAATCCGTTCGACTTGGAAGAAAACTTCAAGAACAACGCCTACGGAACACGTTTATTGAGTACCACCTATATGATGGTGAACTTCAACAAAAAAAACATTTTTAAAAACATAGGAATACAAGGGGGCATTTCATTGGTGCACTACTCCAACGGTAATTTTAAGGCACCAAACAGCAGTACGAATTCCTTCACCTTCAACCTTGGGGTCAATTATACGTTACAGGAAACCACCCCGTCTACAGCTATTTCAGAAGAAGATAAACGCTTAACGGAACCTATTCACCTTAATTTAGTGCTGCGAGGAGGCATTAACGAAAGCGATTATGTGGGGCTGGGCCAACATCCGTTTTGGGTAGTGTCTGCTTATGCCGATAAACGCATAAGTTACAAAAGTAGCATTCATCTTGGTGTAGATGCTTTTTTCGCAACCTTTTTAAAAGAGGAGATAAAATACCTTGCAGCCTCAAATCTGGATCGCTCCCTTAGTGGCGATGAGGACTACAAGCGCGTGGGCGTATTTATCGGACATCAATTACACTTTGGAAAACTGTCGGTGCCCACGCAATTCGGATATTACCTGTATTACCCGTACGATTTTGAAGGGCGCACCTACATCAGAGCAGGGTTACAATATCAAATTAGCGATCATTGGTTTGCCAGCACAACCCTTAAATCGCATGGGGCAAAGGTAGAGGGAGTAGAATTTGGAATTGGCTATAGAATTTAGATGAAAAAACTTTTTTACATATTCGCATTCGCAACAATACTTTCCTGCAATCAGGAAGACGCTTGGGACTGTCTTCAAACAGCTGGAAATATTACGAATGAGGAAATAACCGTTACTAGATTTCATAGCATTCAATTAGAAGGTGACATAAATATGGTCGTTTCCGAAAGTGATACCCAAGAAGTGCATTTGGAAACAGGTCAAAACTTACGTAGTGATTTTTACGTAGGTGTTGAAAACGGAATCTTGATCGTCAGAAACAATAATCGTTGTAATCTAAGCAGGGAATACGCAATTTCAACTGTTTTTGTTGCTACGGATACCCTAAATCATATTCGCCATAGTTCGCCTAGGGATATTCGAAGTGAGGGAATACTAACATTTCCTACCTTAACCCTTGAAAGCAACAGTACTGGCGGACCAGAAATTTCGAGTAAGAGCGGTAATTTCTATTTAGATCTCGATATTTCGGAGCTAAGGATTTCGGCCAACGGACAAAGTGCCTTTAATTTGTATGGCTTCTGCGAAAATGCGAATATTGTATTCAGCGATGAATACCCAAGATTAGAGGGTGCCGATTTAAAGATTCAAAAATTAGAGGTTTTACAAAGAAGTGCTAATAAGATGATCGTACATCCCGTTCAATCCATTACCGGATTTATTTATGGAACAGGCGATATCATAGCGGTAAACCGACCTCTAGAAATTCAGGTAGAAGAAACGTGGACAGGCCGCTTACTCTTTGAAGAATAGATACTATGAAACACATATACTTCCTACTACCAATACTGCTTATGGCTACTTCACTTATAGCGCAGGAGGACGAACAAAAACCGGTAAGTTTGGAAGCCGATTTTTTCTATGGAAGTATCCTCGAACACAATCCCGATATTTCGCACCTTATTACCCATCATCCAAGAGGGTTTACCCTCACCTACAATCGTAAGACCTATGGTTTTTCAGAATGGGAGCGCCGGTACCAATATCCCGATTGGGGCTTTATGTTTTCCTATCAGGACATGATTAATCCGTATTTGGGAAGGCTCTACGGCTTGTATGGTCATTTCAACTGGTACTTTTTGAATCGAAATCTTGTGGTGCGCCTCGGACAGGGAGTCGCCTATGCGGAAAACCCGTATGATTTTCAAGAAAACTATCAGAACAACGCCTATGGCACCCATCTTTTGAGCACCACCTATCTGAAAGCAAATTACGTACGTGAAAACCTCTACAAAGGATTAGGATTTCACGCTGGGTTTTCCATTATTCATTATTCCAATGCCAATCTCCGTGCGCCAAATAATAGTACCAATACGTGGGCTTTTAATGTAGGGTTGAGCTATCTGATAGACCACGAAGAGTTTCCGGAATATATCGTAAAGGATGATCCGCCAAGCAGTTCGCATGCCGAGCCTTTAAAATACAACCTCGTTTTTCGATTTGGATGGAATGAAAGCGATGTCGTACGCCAAGGACAGTTTCCTTTCTATGTCGCTTCAGCGTTTGTAGACAAAAGAATAAATTACAAAAGTACCTTACAAGCCGGCGTGGACGTGTTTTTCGCCAAGTTTTTGGAAGAATTGATTTACTACCGTTCGATTGCGTATCCTGAAGATGAGTTGAGTGGCGATGAAGATTATAAAAGAGTTGGTTTGTTTATCGGACATGAATTACGATTTAACCGCACCGCCTTCGTTTCGCAGTTAGGGTATTATGTGTATTGGCCGTATGAATTTGAAAATAGAATCTACAACCGACTAGGTTTGAAGCGCTATCTTTATGAAGACAAAATTTTTGCATCGGTTACCGTTAAAGCACATTGGGCTAAAGCAGAAGGCGTTGAATTTGGAATAGGAGTTCGGTTATAAGAAATACAGGATGAAGAAATTAGCATACATTTTTATTTTGATAACGGCACTCGGATGCGATTCTGAAAAGGGCTTAAATTGCTTTCAGGCAGCTGGCGATATTATTCAAGAGGAAGTAACCGTTTCTGAGTTTGATAAAATCATTGTTTGGGAACGCGCTCAGCTTATTATTCAGCAAGGTGAAACACAAAAAGTAGTCGTTGAAACAGGTGAAAATCTTTTGAATGATGTTGAAGTTAGTGTAGATGAAGGCACCCTCAATATTTATAACAACAATGGTTGCAACCTTGTTCGCGATTATGGTATTACAAGAATATTTGTCACCAGTCCTAACATAATCGAAATCCGGAACAGTTCGGGACTTCCAGTTGAAAGCATCGGAACGCTTTCCTACGAGAACCTTACCCTATTAAGTGAAGATCAGGAGAATGAAGATGGTTATCATATCGATGGAGATTTCCAACTGCAACTATCCGTAAATAAGCTGAATATAATCGCTAACGGAATTTCCAATTTTTATCTTTCGGGTACTGCTAATGAAGCATTTATCGGTTTATACGCTGGCGATTCGCGAGTAGAGGCAGCCGAATTAGCTGTTGGAAAGCTTCGAGTATTTCATAGAAGCACCAATTTGATGTATGTAAATCCTATTGATGAGCTTACAGGTAAGATTGTAAGTGTTGGCGATGTTATTTCTGTGAATGAACCGCCGATGGTTGAAGTTGAAGAATTATATACCGGTCGCCTTATTTTCGAGCTCCCGTAAGTTCTACAAATAGTTTTTCTAAGGTGGTATTTTTTTGGTGAAGCTGAAGAATTTTCAATCCATTGTCATGGGCAAAGTCGAAAACCGCCGGACGCATGTCCTTTTCTGTCGAAAAGGTGATGTTATAAACGAAATGACCACCTGGATTTTCAATTTTTGAAACATGGGGAATTTTTTGAAGCGCTACCGTTTCAACCCTATAGTCGAACTCGACTTCAACAATTTGCTGCTGTCCTTTTTTCAGTTCTTCCATACTTCTATCCAGCACAATGCTTCCCTTATCAATTATGATTACACGATCGCAAATAGCCTCAACTTCCTGCATGATGTGGGTTGAAAGTAATACGGTTGTCTTTTCGTGTTCATCCGATTTTCCGATGTTTTTGATAAGTTCACGAATTTCAATAAGCTGATTGGGATCTAACCCTGTCGTCGCTTCATCTAAAATAAGTACTTTCGGTCGATGCAAAAGCGCAGTGGCCAATCCTACACGCTGCCGATATCCCTTGGACAGTTGCTTTATTTTTTTGTGGGCTTCAGGTATAAGTCCGGTCTGTGAGATGACTTCCGCTATTCGCGATTTTTCAATACCGTAAGTTTCTGCTTGAAACCCGAGATACTCCTTCACATACATGTCGATATATAGCGGATTGTGCTCCGGCAAATAGCCCGTATGAAACTGAACTTTCTTTGGTTCTTCTTCCACCGAAAACCCAGCGACAGCCGCTGATCCTTCTGATGCTGCTAAATAAGTTGTCAAAATTTTCATCATCGTGCTTTTACCAGCTCCATTTGGACCTAAAAAACCGACGATTTCACCTTCTTTTATAGTGAAGGAAACGTTATCTAATGCCTTTTGGGCACCATAGGTTTTGGTAATATTTGAAACGGTTATTGACATACTTTCAATAGCAAATGTACGTTTTTTGAAACAAGACGAACTGTCAAATAATTGATAAAAAGAAGGAAGGAAAAAAGATTTTCACTACTTTTATACCAATGAAAACAACACATAGAAATACTTCTACAATTTGGTGGCATATAGACCAACGATAAAGTGGTGGGAATATTTTTATGAATACGATATAAGTGAAGGTCCCATGTAGGGGCCTTTTTATTTTTAGGAAATGGAAAACAAGAAAGAATTAAGGAGTTGGTTAGATGCGTTCAATCTGTCGCATCCCCTGGTAATTGCAGGGCCGTGTAGCGCCGAAACCGAGGAACAGCTATTAAAAACGGCGCATCAATTGAAAGAAACCGATGCAACGGTATTGCGCGCGGGAATCTGGAAACCTAGAACACGTCCTGGAAATTTTGAAGGAGTTGGAGCGTTAGGACTAAAATGGCTTCAAAAGGCAAAAGAGGAAACCGGGATGCTAACAACGACTGAGGTTGCCAATCCACATCATGTTGAGCTAGCGCTGAAGCACGATGTTGATATTCTTTGGATCGGCGCTCGAAGTACCGTTTCTCCGTTCATTGTGCAAGAATTGGCAGATGCCTTAAAAGGAACCGACAAAACCATTTTGGTCAAAAACCCCGTCAATCCAGATCTAGCCTTATGGTTGGGAGCGGTGGAGCGACTGTATCAAACCGATATTAAAAACTTAGGGGTCATTCATCGCGGGTTTTCGACCTATGAAAAAACAAAATATCGAAACAATCCCGAATGGCAAATACCGATTGATTTAAAAAACAGATTTCCCGACCTCCCACTATTTTTGGACCCTTCCCATATCGCAGGGCGTCGCGACATTATATTCGATCTTTGTCAAACGGCATTAGACTTAAATTATGATGGTTTAATGATCGAAACGCATTACGATCCAGAAAATGCATGGAGCGATGCAGCCCAACAGATAACGCCAAAGACATTAGATCAAATCACCATCGATTTAAGAATTCGTAAAAAGGGAGATGAGAAAATTGCCTTTCAAAACGAACTGAATACCCTTCGCACCCAAATTGATGTAATCGATAATAAAATAGTTGAGATGTTAGGCAAGCGAATGACGATTGCCGATGCCATCGGCGAATTGAAAAAGGAGCATAACGTTGCCATTCTTCAGGTAAAGCGATGGAATGAAGTATTGGGCAGAATGATTTTAAAGGGAGAGGAAAGCAAATTGAGCGAGGAATTCATTCTTCGATTATATAAGGCCATCCATCAAGAATCGATAAACCACCAGAAAAAAATAATTCACCCCAACCAAGAATAAAAAAAGCCCCATTTAAAAAGGGGCTTTTCCTTTTCGATATAGAAAACGCTTAAATTGCTCTTTTAAAGATATAGCGGGTAACATAAATTCCGTTTGAGTCGCCTTTACCTCCGTAGCTTTCCACGCCACTATTTACAAAGGCTAGTTCCCAACCATCTGCACTCATGGCATTCAGCTTAGAAGTGACCAATGCATCATTGGCTGCAATATTTTGGAAACGAATACCACCTAGATTAAAAAAGTTTAGCAACTTCGTTTCATCGAACCCCTTTACACGAATATCTGATCGATCGGATTTGTTACGAGAGTTATCCTCCTCTGTTTGGGTAGTGGTAAACTCCATATAATCGCGCGTTTCATTGGCTACGATCATTCGGGAACGTCCCACACCATTTGGAACAATGCTTTCCACAACGGTTACAATTTGAAATTCATAGGTTTCTTGGGCATTTGAAGTTTGAAGAGCACCAAGCAGTAAACATACAAGCAGTAAAAATTTTTTCATTGTAATTGGTTTTTAACGTGTTTTTAAAATAATGCGGTAAATATATACCATTGAAAGGCGTGGTTCTCTTTTTTTTTCGAATTTTGTGGTTCATGAGGGGAACCGTATACAAATCGACCGGAAGTTGGTATACCGTTAAGTCGGAACAAGGCGACTTTTACGAATGCAGGATAAAGGGGAAGTTCCGCATTGGAGGTATCAAAAGCACAAACCCTGTTGCTGTAGGCGATCATGTCGGGTTTGATGTGGAAACCAAGGGCGATGAGACCGTTGGAATCATCCATACTATCGAGGACCGAAAGAACTATATTATCCGTCGCTCAGTGAACCTTTCAAAACAAACCCACATAATAGCGGCCAATATCGATACAGCCTTTTTATTGGTTACCCTCACAAATCCTATTACGTTCACCCCATTTATCGATCGCTTTTTGATCACTGCCGAAGCATACGACATTGAAGCCATCTTACTTTTCAACAAAATAGATACACTTTCCGAAGAGGAGATGCTGGAGATGAAGTACTTGGCTTCACTCTATCGATCTATTGGTTACCATTGCATCGAGATTTCAGCTAAAACGGGTCACAACATTGAAAAGGTAAAAGATTTGATGTCAGAAAAGGTATCTATGTTTTCCGGACACAGCGGCACTGGAAAATCGACCTTAGCCAATGCACTGGAACCAGGATTAGAATTAAAAACCGCTGAAATTTCGGACCAACATCGACAAGGACAGCATACCACAACATTTGCCGAAATGTTCGATTTATCGTTCAATGCCCAGCTAATTGATACACCTGGGATTCGAGGCTTTGGGGTGGTAGAAATGGAAGCCGAGGAAATAGGCGATTACTTTCCAGAGTTTTTCGAACGTAAACAGCACTGTAAGTTCCATAACTGTATGCACGTAAATGAGCCCAAATGCGCCATTAAGGAAGCGCTCGAGAATAACGAAATAGCTTGGTCGCGCTATAAAACATACCTTCAATTATTGGAGGGCGACGATGAGCCTTACAGACGGGATATCTATTCAGAAAAATAACAGTATGAGAGCAGTATTACAAAGGGTCTCGAAGGCTTCGGTGGAAGTAGACAGTAAAACGGTTGCTTCTATTACACACGGATTAGTGGTATTGTTGGGTATTGAAGATGCGGATACATCCGATGATATCAGTTGGTTATCACGAAAGATTGCGAACCTTAGGATTTTCCCCGATGAAGAAAACCACATGAACATATCGTTAACCGATAGTGGCGGGGAAATTATTGTCGTGAGTCAGTTCACTTTGCATGCCAGCACGAAAAAAGGAAACCGGCCTTCCTTTACGAAGTCAGCAAAGCCCGAGGTTTCAGAGCCTTTATATGAACAGTTTGTGCAGCAGCTAGAAAAAGAATTGGATGAAAAGGTGCAAACCGGTATATTTGGCGCCATGATGCATGTTTCTTTGGTAAACGACGGCCCCGTAACATTGGTTATCGATACCAAAAACAAGGAATAAATTTCCGCTATCCACAGCAAAATTTAAATTGATGCCCCATAAATTTGTACTACTTGTACTGATCCTCTTTTCAAGTTCATTGTTTGCGCAAGACAGCCAATATAACACGCTACTCATTCCTTCAAAATTGAAGGAAAAGGCGAATAGCGTTACCTGGGAAGAAACTTACGAAGTTGATGTTCGTAAAGTCGAAGAGATGACGTATCGATATCGCACTGCGGTGGCCGTTCTGAACAAGCTAGGCGCCAATGATGTTTCGACCTACACTTATTATGATGATGATACCAAGATAAAAAATATCGAAATATGGGTGTATGATGCCATGGGAAACGAAATCGAGCATTATAAAGAACGTGATTTCGACGACATCAGCGCGCATGATGGCATTTCAATTTATAACGATGATAGAGCGCTATATCTCGACTACACCCCTACCACCTATCCTTATACATTAGTGTTCGAGTCGGAAACGGAAAGTAACACCACCGCTTTCTTACCAACGTGGCGCCCAATTTGGGGCTACTATACTGGCACCAAAAGCAGTACCTATACATTACGCTACGACCCTGCCAACAAACCTCGCTATTTATCAAAAAACCTTTCAGGATTTGATATCAGTGTCATTGAAGAAGAAAATAGAATTGTTTGCTCCGCAAAGGAAATAGCTCCTATTGTACCAGAAGCCTATAGTCTTTCGCATACTGAAATAGTTCCTCATATCGCTTTTCAGTTAGATGAATTCTATTTAAAAGGCGTAAAAGGAAATGGACGGAATTGGAAGGAGTTGGGAAGCTGGATGGAGGCCGCTCTGTTAAGCGATGGAAAAGAGCTCCCCGAAAGCACTATTTCCCACGTTAAATCATTGGTGGCTAATGAGGCTACCAACATCGGTAAAGCGAAAATAGTATATAATTATTTACAGAATAAAGTACGCTACATCAGTATTCAGGTAGGAATTGGAGGCTGGAAACCGATGCCAGCAGCCGATGTTGATCGATTGGGTTATGGCGATTGTAAAGCACTTACATTTTATACCAAGACCTTATTGGAAGCAGTCGGAGTACCATCGTATTATACTGTGCTTTACGCAGGAGACCAAGAAAGAGATCTGAATCCTGAGTTTTCAGGAATCATGGGAAACCATGTTATCTTAGGAATACCAGAAGGGGATGAAATAATTTGGCTAGAATGTACAAGCCAACTAAATCCATTTGGATTCGGCGGAAAATTTTCAGATGATCGCGATGTTATGGTTATTACACCGGAAGGTGGAACTATCGTGCATACCAAGAAATATTCGGCGGAAGAGAGCTACCAACATCAAAATGCTGAAATTGAAATGACATCCGAGGGTGGTATTCAAGGAGTTTTAACAACTAATTCTGGCGGCCTTCAATACGACGACAAATTTCATCTTGAAACTTATGACAAGGAAGAATTGGACGCTAGCTATAAAAATAGATGGGGATATATAAACGGATTATTTCTGAATAGTATTCACCTCGAAAACGACAAGCAGAACATTCAGTTTAAAGAAACCATCGATTTTCAAGCTCCAAATTTCGCCTCTAAGGTCGGTGATGGATTTTTGTTAACACTAAATGTTTTCAATAGAAGTATAGACACTCCTCCAAGGAGCAGGAACCGTCGGTATGGTTTTAAAACGGCGACAGCATATCAGGATATCGACAGCATTAGCATTACTCTTCCCAAGACATATAGAGCCGATGCATTACCCGAGCCCGTAACGATTGAAAATGTCTTTGGAAGCTATGAGTTGAAGGTTGAGGAAGGCGACAATCGCAATATCAATGTGTATAGATTGCTTACGTTGCATAAGGCTTCCTATTCGAAAGAATCGTATTCAGAATTTCGAAAATTTTTACGGAATATCTCACGTTACGACAATAGTAAAATTCTAGTAATCCGAGATAAGACTCCCCTAAAAACCCAAACAAATGATTAAAAAGATTACACTTCTCTGTATTTTAATTTCAACCTTATCATTTAGCCAAGATTATAGATTTGGAAAGATTTCCGAAGAAGAACTTTTGGAAACGGAGCATCCTAAGTATCCTGAAGCCGATGCCGCCATTCTATATAGAGAAATTAAATCCCATTTCGAATTTAACGAAAAGCTTGATTTTCACATTGTAACTGAAGTCTTTGAACGCATTAAGATTTATAACAAGGAGGGCTATGATTGGGCTACGCATGTCATCGAGTTATATCAAGGCAGTGGAGCCATGGATGATGATATTAGCGGTTTAAAAGGTTATACGTACTATTTAAATAATTCTAAAATAAAAGATTTCAAATTGCGTAAGGACGGTATTTTCGAAGAAGAGATCACGGAATTCTTAGAACGAGTAACCTTTACCATGCCTAATGTTGCGGACGGATCAGTAATTGAGTTTAAATACACCATTCGATCACCATATATCGGAGATATCGAACCATTGCGTTTACAGGAAAATATTCCCGTTAATCGAGTTGAAGTCCAGTTTAGAACTCCTGAATATTTCAATTATAAAATGCATCAGCGAGGATGGCTTCCGTTTAGAGTAAATGAAAGCCAACAGCAAAGAACTATGAACTACTCCTATGAAACATCCGCGAAAAATGGGACTGGTGGTTTTGGTTCTAGTGCATTAACGGAAAGAAAGAAAACTACTATTTCATTTAATGAAAAGGAATATAGCGTAGCTCTTTCTGATGTTCCCCCGGTAAAAAAAGAAGCCTATTCGGGAAATATAGATAATTACTCAGCAGCTTTACAGTTTGAACTTTCCTATCTAAAGTATCCAAACAGCCCCCTCAAAATGGTTTCTACTACTTGGGAGGATGTTTGCCAGACAATTTACAAATCTGGAAATTTCGGTGGACAGCTTGATAAAGACGGGTATTTCAAGAATGATTTGGACGATTTATTAGAGAACACCGAAAATGATAATGAAAGGATTGTTACAATATTTGAATATGTTAAAAGCAGGATGAATTGGAACGGTATTGTGGGGGTTTATAGCCAGAGGGGTGTTCGCAAAGCATATGATGAAAACAAAGGTAGCGCTGCTGATATCAACTTAATGTTGATCGCCATGCTACGTTACGCAGGTATAGCGGCTAATCCAATTCTAGTGAGTACGAAATCTCATGGAATCCCAATATTTCCCACACGAAACGGATTTAATTTTGTGATTGCAGGCGTTGAAATAGAGGATGCCGTATTAATGTTAGATGCTACGCATGAGGAAAGCATCCCCAATGTATTAAAAAATGAACTTCTTAATTGGCAAGGACGCCTTATCCGGGAGGATGGCAGCTCAACATGGATTAATCTGATTCCTAAAATTCCAGCTAGTCAAAGTAGCATTGTAAGTTATGGGATTGACATGGAAGACCTGAGCACTAAAGGTTCAGTGAATAACAGATGGAAAGGCCATCTTGCGATGAAAAATAGAAGAAAATATTCAAATGTTTCGGAATCAGAAATAGCAAAATCATTAGAAGGCACATATTCAAATGTAGATATAGAAACCCTCGATTCTGAAGGTTTGCAAGATGTTTATAGCCCTCTAAATATTAGATTTGATTTTAATTCGGTCCAAGGTATTGAAGAAATTGCAGGAAAATTATATATAACGCCAATGCTATTTTTAGGTGAAAGCCAAAATCCTTTTAAACTTGATGATCGAAAATATCCAATCGATTTTAACTATCCATTCCAAAAAAGATTCATAATTTCAATGAATATTCCCGAAGGATATATTGTAGAAACTGTACCAGAAAGTGTTAATTTTGTTTTAGGTCAAGATAAAGGTTCGTTTCAATATAGAGTTCAAGTTAATAATAACGTAGTACAATGCTTCGTTGATATGGGCATAAATCAAGCCCTCTTATCATCTACTATTTATCCAGAGTTGAAAAAGTTTTTTGAACTTATTTTAGAAAAAGAAAACGAAAAAGTTGTCCTTACTAAAGCATAAATAATGAAACTAGATGACGCGCAAAAGGCTGTCGATGAATGGATCCAGGAACATGGAGTTCGCTATTTCGATGAACTTACAAATATGGCCCAACTTACCGAAGAGGTCGGCGAAGTTGCCCGAATTATCGCGCGTCGCTATGGAGAACAGAGCGAAAAGCCTAGCGATAAGGAGAAAGACTTAGGTGAAGAGTTAGCAGATGTAGTATTTGTAGTCCTTTGCTTGGCAAACCAAACCGGAACAGATCTGCAAAAGGCCTTCGACAAAAAACTTGCGTTGAAGACTAAACGCGATCACGACCGTCACCATTCCAACGAAAAACTGAAGTAAGCGAATACACGTATCTTCTTAGCGTAGAAACTTAATATGAAATCGGAATAAGATGTTTCAACAAGTAATTCAACATAAAGGCTTTTGGCGCTCGGTAGTTTCTCTTGGACTAGCATTTATAATTTTGTTTCATCTCATAAAATGGGCAATAGAAGGATTTACTGTTAGCTATTTTACCAAACAAGATCCGCTGCTTTTCTTTGGCGGCACTATTTTAGCAGGATTATTCTATGGCTTCTTGGTATCTTTCGGAAAATTCCGAAGGAAAATAAAAGAGCAACAAGGCCAATAATGATTGCATTTCTTTCAACCGGTAAAATTCCAGAGCGTCTACCAATTATCAGCATTCCGGGTTCCAAAAGTGTTTCCAATAGATTGCTGATCCTGCAAGCACGCTATCCCGCCATCACTATCGAGAACGTATCCGATAGCGACGACACCAAAGCTATTGAAAAGGCACTTCAAGATCCCACCAATACAATCAACATTGGTCATGCAGGAACAGCCATGCGCTTTTTAACAGCCTATTTTGCTTCGCAGGAAGGAAGTACTGTTTTACTTACCGGTAGCGAACGCATGCAACAGCGCCCTATTGAACCCCTGGTTACTGCTCTTCAAAAGTTAGGTGCTTCCATTTCCTATAAAGGAAAGAAAGGATACCCGCCTTTAGCCATCGAGGGCAAAGCACTGCAAGGCGGTACCATTGAAATCGACGCGTCCATTAGCAGTCAGTTTCTCTCTGCCTTACTACTTGTAGCCCCCTCTTTCAAAAACGGACTTCAGCTTCACCTGAAGGGCACTATTACCTCCCGTCCCTATTTGGAAATGACTCTTTCATTACTACAACAATTGGATATAGCTGTTCAGTTCAACGAGAATACGATTTCAATTCTACCCAAAAAGGAAGTACCACCAACCCGCATTGCGGTAGAACCCGATTGGAGCTCCGCCTCTTACTTTTATAGCACATTGGCACTACTGCCAAAACCGATGATCTTCGAATTATTGCATTTTTCAGAAACATCATTGCAAGGGGACGCCGTTTTGTCCTCGATATACAAATCTTTTGGTGTGTCCACAACATTTACCAAAAGTGGAATGTTTTTACGTAACGATGTACCAACACACCCATCTGAAATAACCCTCCATTTAATCGAGCAGCCCGATCTTGCGCAAACCATAATAGTAACAGCTTTAGGATTGGGAAAGGCCTGTATTATTACAGGCTTACACACCCTAAAAATAAAAGAGACAGATCGATTGCAGGCCTTACAGAACGAAATAAAAAAACTTGGCACCACCGTTACTATAACCGACGATTCCATCCGTCTTGAGCCTATCGATTCCCTAACACACAACTGTAGTATCGCCACCTATCACGACCATCGTATGGCGATGGCTTTTGCGCCACTTGCCGCAAGGGTTCCCATTCGGATCGAAAACCCGCAGGTAGTTACCAAATCCTTTACCACATTCTGGAAAGAATTGGAAAAAGTCGGAATATCGGTGACTTTTCAAGAATAAATTGCTCATTTACTTGACATCCCCTATACTGACATTGTATATTTGCAACTTTTTAAAGCTAAAAAGCAACTTGCTATGGGAATGAAACTCTCGAATTTCAATTTCGAACTTCCAAAAGAATTATTAGCAGAATATCCTGCTCCAAATCGCGATGAAGCGCGCTTGATGGTACTGAACCGAAAGGAAAAAACCATCGAGCATAAAATGTTCAAAGACCTTATCGATTATTTTGAAGAAGATGATGTATTGGTGTTGAACAACACAAAGGTTTTTCCTGCGCGACTTTTTGGTAATAAGGAGAAAACAGGTGCTCGTATTGAAGTATTTTTACTTCGTGAACTGAACCCTGAAACAAGATTATGGGACGTATTGGTAGATCCTGCCCGTAAGATCAGAATCGGAAACAAACTGTACTTTGGTGAAGACGAATCGTTGGTAGCTGAGGTAATCGATAATACAACCTCTCGCGGACGTACCCTTCGATTCCTTTTCGATGGTTCATATGAAGAATTCAGGAAAAAATTGACCGAGCTTGGCGAAACGCCGCTTCCAAAATATATCAAACGCGATGTGGAACCTGAGGATGCAGATCGTTACCAAACCATCTTTGCAAAAGAGGAAGGTGCTGTTGCAGCGCCAACCGCAGGACTTCACTTTTCTAAGCATTTGCTAAAGCGACTTGAAATTAAAGGAATCAATTTCGCAGAGATTACGCTTCACGTAGGACTCGGAACGTTCAGTCCTGTAGAGGTGGAAGACCTCAGCAAACATAAGATGGATTCAGAAGAAATTCATATTCCAGACAATACCGTCAGCACTATTAACACTGGGATTCAACGCAAGAAACGTGTCTGCGCCATCGGGACCACAGTAATGCGTGCCTTGGAAAGTTCGGTTTCTTCTGCAAACACGCTAAATCCGTATACGGGATGGACTAACAAGTTTATTTTCCCTCCATACGATTTCAGTATAGCGAATTGCATGGTAACGAACTTCCACACCCCTAAATCGACGCTCCTAATGATGGTATCGGCCTTTGCTGGTCACGATTTCATGAAGGAAGCATACGAAGAAGCTGTAAAGGAAAAATATCGATTCTTCACCTACGGTGATGCAATGTTGATTTTGTAACAAATCCTTATTATAAGTAAAAAGCCTGCAGATTGCAGGCTTTTTTTGTACAAAATACATCGGTTTTTCAACTGAAAGTAAAATGTTTACGAAAAATATTGTATCTTGATTTGTTGAATCCAATAGGAGATTTTTCGAGTGAAGAAACAATACTTTTTTGTTCTCATAGTAATCCTTTTCTCGGTTTTTTCGCACGCGCAACAGTACGAAGCAGATGAACCGGTAAGTTGGCATATGCGTACTCTGGAAGATCCTAGTGTTTTCAATCTCCCTCCCATCGACTTACAAGAGGTATATGAAGAAGACCTTATTAACGACCGAGATAAAACCATTCCTTGGCGCTATGGAATCGTTCGCGATATTGAAGTAAATGTTACCGAAGTAGGCTCGGAGACTATTTTAGACAATGGCGACAAGGTGTATCGTTTAGCCATTACCTCTCCAAATGCTGAAAATATCAGTGTTAACTTTGACGATTTTTTTATTCCTGAAGGCGGAAAGTTGTTTTTATACAACGAAGACAATTCTGAACTGTTACTTCCACTTTCGTCTGATCAAAATCGTACGAATCGAACATTAGGTTCATGGTTTTTGAATGGGGAAACTATCTATGTCGAATATGTACAAACAGAAGACACCGACGAAACGGTATCGCTACGCATCGGTAGTATCATTCATGGGTATAGAATGGGAGCTGCAGAACGCTATGTCGATCAAAATCGCGGCCTGAACGACTCCGGTGCGTGTAACATGGATGTAAACTGCTTTATCGGAAACGATTTTGAGCAGAAAAAAGCAATGCTTAAAAAAACGGTTGCGCTCTTAAATCTTGGGAATGGATATTTATGTTCAGCAGCCCTCATAAACAATACAAATAACGATAAAACCCCCTATTTGTTGACCGCCAATCACTGTCTACAAAACAGCGATCCTGCCTATTGGTCGGTTCGTTTTAATTGGATGAGTCCAAATCCTATATGTGGGGAAGATGCCCCTAGCGCTGATATTGAAACCAACTTCACGATGAGTGGGGCCGAATTACGGGCATCTAACGAACAATCCGACTTTGCATTGGTTGAAATGCAAAACTCGATTCCTGAAACATGGGACGTTGCTTTCGCTGGTTGGAATATTACCGACGAACTTCCTTCTTATGAAGTAGGGATTCACCATCCGCAAGGTGATATAATGAAAATATGTCGCGACGATAGTGGCGCCATCCACGAGAATGCCAATGGTGTAGATGTTTGGCTTATCGGTGGCGGCTCTGTAGGTGAAGGGAATGGATGGGAAATAGGAACCACGGAAAGCGGAAGTTCGGGATCGCCTCTTTTCAACCAAAATGGCCATCTTATCGGCCAATTGTATGCTGGCGAGGCCTTTTGTGATGGCCTTGAAAATAATGGCGGATATGATATTTATGGACGTTTGGCCGTTTCATGGGACACTGGTGAAACGCCGGAAACAAGACTAAAAGAGTGGCTAGATCCCCAGAATACGGGACAGGTTATTTTATCATCCATTGAAAATGCCCTTAACACTCCTACCTTCGACCCTTCCGAAGCGCTTCAGGTATATCCAAATCCCGCTTCCGGTTTCTTGAACATAGTCAATAACCGATATCCGAACCTCCATTTCAATCTTTTTGATGTTTCCGGTAGAAATGTTAAACACGGCAGCATGTCGGATACGCTTAGCACTATTTCCTTGGCAGATCTTCCAAACGGAATTTATTTCTTAAAACTTACCGATCGCGATACCGAAAATTTCATTACCAAGAAAATTATTATTCAAAACTAAATTCTACCGTTTTCTAAAGGCTTTTTATTATCGTACTTTTGCAGCGTGAATTCAAGCGTGAAAAAAGACATAAGAGCACTCACTAAAAAGGAGTTACAGGAATTCTTCTTAAGCAAGGGCGACCGATCCTTTCGCGGATCGCAGGTTTATGATTGGCTATGGAACAAAGGCGTTCATGATTTTGATGCCATGACCAATCTTTCCAAGGAAACCCGAGCCCATCTCGAGGAGCATTTCGTTATTAACCATATTGAAGTAGACAGTCTTCAGAAAAGCAATGATGGTACCATTAAAAATGCGGTCAAGCTTCATGACGGCTATGTCGTGGAATCTGTATTAATTCCCACAGGAAGCAGGACGACCGCCTGTGTGTCCTCTCAGGTGGGCTGTAGCCTAGACTGTGCCTTTTGTGCTACTGCAAGGTTAAAGCGTATGCGAAACCTGAATCCAGATGAAATTTATGACCAGGTGGTCGCCATCGATAGGGAAAGCAAACTATATCATGACCGTCCGTTATCGAATATCGTTTTTATGGGAATGGGCGAGCCCTTAATGAACTATAACAACGTGCTTGCTTCCGTTGAAAAAATCACATCAGATGAAGGGTTGGGAATGTCGCCTAAGCGAATTACACTCTCCACTTCAGGAGTTCCCAAAATGATCAGAAAATTAGCCGACGACGAGGTGAAATTTCATTTAGCGGTTTCCTTACATTCGGCGATTCAGAAAACGAGGGAGCAGATTATGCCTTTCGCCAAAAACTTCACCTTAGAAGACTTACGAGAATCGCTTGAATATTGGTATCAGAAAACCAAACGCCGCATCACTTATGAATATATTGTTTGGAAAGATATTAACGACACTCAAAAGGATATCGACGCCTTGGTGCAGTTTTGCAACTATGTTCCGTGTAAGGTAAACTTAATTGAATATAACCCTATAGACGATGGCGATTTCCAACAGGCCTCAAGCGCAGCAACCGATCATTATATCAAAGCGTTGGAGAACAATAAAATTCCCGTGACGGTTCGCCGTAGCCGTGGAAAAGATATCGATGCCGCCTGTGGTCAGCTCGCAAACAAGTCGACAACGTAAAAAATAATTATTGAAAATCAGGAATAAAAAAAGCGACTCGATTGAGTCGCTTTTCCATTTCATAAAGTGTTAATACTTACTTACGAACAACTTTAAAGGTTTTGTTTGCACCGTCGATTGTAACGGTTGCAAGGTAAACACCGCTATTTAAAGATGCAAGACTAATTGTTTCAGTATTGCTAGAAAGCGCTTTATTAATTACTTGCTGACCTAGTACGTTATGCAATTGTACATTCTGCATTGGTGCAGTAGCACGTAGCTCTAGATCGTTGTTTTGAGTAGTGAAGTAGTTAAAGTTGGCAAAAACCTCATCTTCAACACTAAGTCCCTGATCACCTGCTGCAATAGCAGTATCTGGAGTTGCCTCAAAAGCAAAATCCTTAATTGTCATAATATTATCACCATTAACATCAGTATCCATACGGATCCATCCATAATGTGTATTACCACTAAATTGGAAGGTTATTCCAAGGTATCCATCAGTTACGTCTCCACACCACTCACTGTTAGCGTAGTTACACCCGTAATAGTTTAGGTCACCTCGCTCGCCTGCGGTAGTGAAACTTTGACTTGAATCGATCATATCGCCTTCAGCCATCAATAATGGATATTGGAATCCACCTGAACTAAAGCCTACAAATGCCGCTCCAGCAGAATCTGCAAAAACGATAGCCGCATTACCACCAGCCAAATCTGCAGGATTAGCAGGACGAATTCTTGGAGTACCGTCACCAGTAATATCCATTTCAAAATCGTCACCAACATTCAATACCTGATCAGGGTCGATATCTACATACTGAATCTGACCGTTAGCCTCAGCCACACCAAATGCTGCCGCTGACATAGCTCCATATTGCAATAATCTTTTAGACAATTTTTTTGAAGTAGTTTTTTTCATAATTTATAGGATTTAAGGTAAATGTTTTGCAGTTTTACCCATGTTTATTTTCGTAAATATATTGAAAAGATTGCAAAAAGTATGAAAAAATTACAAGAATGAATAAAAACAAAGATAAAAGGCAAAAATTTGACATGAATAACATTCCTATTGTAGGATCGCTAGGAATATTAGCATTAGGCGATATCGGATTTACGGCATGGAGAAAGGCTAAAGTGCTTCACAATCAAAAAAAAGAAAATGAAAAAGAATAAATTGCTTTTAATTGGCTGGGATGCCGCAGATTGGGATATTATATGGCCTTTGATTAAACAAGGTAAAATGCCAGCCTTGAAAAGTGTGATTGAAAGAGGCGTTTACGGTAATATGAGCACTATGAACCCTCCCTATTCCCCTATGTTATGGACTTCAGTTGCTACGGGAAAAACACCTGATAAACATGGAGTTCTAGGATTTATTGAAGTTACCCCGGACAAAAAAACCGTACGGCCGGTTACGACAACATCTCGAAAAACAAGAGCGCTTTGGAACATTTTCCACAACCAAGGTATGAAAAGCAATCTTGTAGGATGGTGGCCAAGCTTTCCCACCGAACCGATTAATGGCTACATTGTATCTGACAGATACCCTAAGACACACCGTGACCCAATGAAGCAAACGCCCATGAGTGCAAATTCAATTCATCCGTGGGAAAATAAAGATGAATTCAAGGGGCTACGGATGTTCCCTTTTGAAATTACGGAAGCGCACTTATATCCATTCGTTCCACGTGCGCATGATGTTGATCAGGAAAACCATAAGGGGCTTAATGCGATTGGTAAAATCGTATCGGAAAACACTTCATTACATAATGCGGCAACACGGTTGTTGAGAACTAGCGAGTGGGATTTTATGGCGATATATCATGACATGATCGACCACTTTTGCCATAGTTTCATGAAGTATCACCCACCAAAACTACCTACTGTAAAACAAGAAAATTATAATCTTTTCAAAGAGGCGGTAACTGGTTCGTATCGCTTTCAAGACATGATGCTGGAACGCACCCTTCAACTTATTGATGAGGACACAACAATAATCATCATGTCGGACCACGGTTTTGAATCAGGCGAAAAGCGAATCCTCGAAATGCCGAAAGTACAAGCAGCACCCTCCCTAGAACATCGTCAGTTTGGGATGTTCGTGGCAGCTGGACCCAATATCAAAAAGAATCAAAAAGTTTTTGGAATGGGACTAATCGACGTTGCACCAACAATTCTTCATCATTATGGACTTCCAATCGGAAAAGACATGGATGGGAAGGTGATTTTGGATATTTTCAAAGAACCAGGCGAGCCTAAGTATATCGATAGCTGGGATAAAAAAGAAGGTGATTTTGCTGATTTAGATCTTTCAAACGCCGAAACCGACCCCTTGTCCGACGAAGAAACCATGCAACAGCTTGTTGAGTTGGGATATGTGGAAAAACTTGATGAAAAGTATGAAAAGGCCATTAAAAAAACCAGAATTGACCTTAAACATAATCTAGCGCGAGTCTATCTTGGCAAAAAAGACCTAGCAAACGCCAAAATACCGCTCTTGGAACTTTTAAAGGAAGAGGACGATATCGATAAAGCTCCATTTTATATGGACTTAATTAGTATCGCTATAATGGAGAAAGAATTTGAGACAGCTCATGAGTATCTTGGTTTGGTTAAAGATTCTGACACCGAAATTAAATACAATTTGAAATTTACCGAAGCTAAGATCTTGGAAGAAATAGGCAGGCCAAAAGAAGCTTTAAAAATTCTTGAAGATGATCGTAAACGCAATGAATCGGGTCAAGTGTTGTTTCGAATCGGAAAACTGCACTTTCAATTGGGTGAATTTGAAAAAGCACGAGATATACTAGAAGAGGCTATTGAAAAAGAACCACAAAAAGCCGTTTTTTATACGGCATTAGCAGATACTCTAGTCCAATTAGAAGAGTATGAAGATGCCGCAAATTATGCATTGACGAGTATCGAATTAGTGAAATTTTTTCCTAAAGCACATTACGTATTGGGACAAGCCTTAGAAGGTATGGGAGACTTGGAAAACGCGAAGATAGCATTCGAAATGGCTTCCAAATTAAAACCAAAAGAATTTCATCAAGCTGAACAATCACTAGAAAATGTAATTGAAAAACTAGAACTCGATATCGAGTTTGAGGATAAGGTCTCAAACGTATATCGCAAAAATCAAATTACAGTGGTATCAGGACTGCCTCGATCAGGAACTTCCTTAATGATGCAGATGTTAGATAAAGGCGGAGTGGATATTCTTCAAGACGAAAAACGAGAAGCGGATGTTTCGAATCCTAAAGGATATTACGAATACGAACCCGTAATGTCTCTATATAAAGACAATTCATGGTTGTCTGATGCTCAGGATAAGGGATTGAAAGTCGTTGCTCCCTTGTTAAAGCATCTAGATAAAAAGTTTCGATATAAGATTATTTTTATGAATCGCGATCTCAATGAAGTTATTCAATCGCAACAAAAAATGATTGGTAAAAAAACTGAAGAATTCCCCGTAACCCTATTTAACAAATATCAAAAAATGCTATCCAATGTAAACATTTGGAATAAGCAGGAACCCGGTGTAGAAATTCTTTATGTAAATTACACGAAAGTGTTGAATAATCCAAAGCCGGTATTGGAACGAATTGAACGGTTTTTAGGCATTAGCTTAGATAAAGAAGCTATGAAAAACTGTATTGACACATCACTCTATCGAAATCGAGTAGAATCTGAATAGTACAATTTCCTAAAATAGCGGGAAGCGAAGACGACCATGTCTTCGCTTCTTTTTTTAATCCTAATCCCTTTTCATGTATTTTTGGGAACAATAGATGAAAATCACCTCACAAATACGATTGCCCATCGATGCCGAGATGGAATTGTTTGAAAAGAAATTTTCAAATTCCATGTCGTCGCAAGTAGCGTTGCTAAATCGAATCACTCATTATGTCGTAAATCGAAAGGGAAAGCAAATGCGCCCCATGTTTGTCTTTCTCATTGCCAAAATGCTGGGCAATGGTGAAGTGAAAGAACGAACCTATCGCGGCGCCAGCGTCATTGAACTTATCCATACCGCAACCTTGGTCCATGATGATGTGGTAGACGATAGTAACCAAAGACGTGGTTTCTTCTCACTAAATGCGCTCTGGAAAAACAAGATTGCAGTCTTGGTGGGCGATTATCTGCTTTCAAAAGGGTTGCTACTATCAATCGATAATGACGATTTCGATTTGCTGAAAATCATATCGGTGGCAGTTCGCGAGATGAGTGAAGGCGAATTGCTTCAAATTGAAAAGGCGCGTCGATTAGACATTACCGAAGACGTGTACTTCGATATCATTCGACAGAAAACAGCCACGCTAATCGCAGCCTGTTGCGCTATGGGTGCGCAATCGGTATATGCTTCGGAAGAAGCGGTAGAACAAATGCGGCATTTTGGCGAACTCATCGGGATTGCCTTTCAAATTAAAGATGACCTGTTCGATTATGGTGAAGAAAAAATCGGAAAACCAACCGGTATCGATATCAAGGAACAAAAAATGACCCTTCCGCTTATTCATACCCTGAACACCGTTTCGGACAAAGACCGTAGATGGCTTATCAATTCCGTAAAAAACCATAACAAAGACAAACAGCGAGTAAAAGAAGTTATTCAGTTTGTGAAGGATAACGGCGGATTGGAATATGCAGTTTCAAAAATGAAGGAATATCAAGCGAAAGCCATGGCATTGCTTCAACCCTATCCAAAATCGCCATACAAAGATTCGCTCGAATTGATGGTGAATTATGTGATCGATAGGAAGAAGTAGAGGAAGCAGTAGGCTGTAGGCTTTAAGCGTTATGCGATAGGTTATGGGCTATAGGTTATTGGTTATTGGTTATTGGTTATTGGAAACCAAAAAATCTCCATTTCATATTCAAAAATCACACTTTGCCTCTTTGCTGCATTGCTCCTTTGTTGCTTTGTTACTTTGCTCCTTTGCCCCCATCCTTCTCCTTCACAACCACCTATCCACTCCAGACTCCAGACTCCAGACTTCAGACTCCAGACTTCAGACTTCAGACTAATTTCACTTTTTTTCACCCCTCAGGCAACCATTTTGTCATATCTTCCGTCTATATAAATAGAAGGCCCAAACGGCAGCGCGTTTATGAAACTAATTTCATTACATAAAAACTATGCTTCCCTGATCAAAAAGGCGAAGAAGGACAATCGAAAAGCTCAGCACGCTATTTTTGAATTGTTCGCGCCGAAGATGAAAAGCGTATGCCGACAATACATGAAGGATGAACAGGAGGCAGAGGATGTAATGCTGAAAGGTTTTCAAAAGGTCTTTACCCGGTTGGATTCCTTTTCGGGTGAAGGGAGTTTCGAAGGTTGGATTCGTAGAATTATGGTCTATGAAAGCATCGATGCCCTTCGCAAGCGGAAAGATGAAGTAATGAAGGACGAGGATATTCTCATTAATTCTTTAGATCATGCGCAAAAACCAAGCGATGCATTAGAGGTTGAAGATTTGCAGCGTTTGATAGACGCCTTACCCAGTGGATACAAAGCTGTTTTTATCCTCTACGTAGTGGAAGGATACAAACATAGCGAGATCGCTGAAATGTTGGGAATTTCCGAAGGCACTTCAAAATCGCAATTGTCTAAGGCCCGACAGCAATTACAGGAATGGGTACACCACCAAAACAAAACAAGCTATGGAACGAAATAATAATATAGAAGAACAACTAAAGACGGCTTTCGAATCGCGAGAGCTACAGCCGAGCGATACGGCTTGGGAGCGCATGGAAGAAATGCTGGGCAAACCCAAAAAGCGTCGTAACCTAAAGCCCTTTCGGTATTTGGCAGCCGCCTGTTTAGTGGGGTTCTTATTACTGACGCCCTGGATCTTTTCAGATACAACAGAAGTTTCCAACGATGCCTTGGTTGAAGAAAACAATGCGTCACCTGAAGAACAGAAACTTCAACCAATTGCTCCGATAGAAATGGTTTCAGAAAAAGAGGAAACCCAACCTGAAACACAGCTAGCAGAAGTTGAAAAGCAGTCAAATGAGGAGCGTCCAGAGAAGGCTTCTTCACCTATAAAAAAGACAGCGATTCAGGACAATACAACCGATAAAACCGAAGCAACTATTGCGAAAGTGGAAACAAAGGAACAAATACAAAAGATAGCACCTGAAAATCCCATGGATAAAAAAATTCAGGAAACAGCGAAAAAAGTGCAGGCACTGGCAGAAGCAAATCCTAGCATCACCGCTGACGATATCGATAAATTGTTGGCCGAAGCCCAAGCCGAATTAGCCACACAGCGAATCTTGGATGCCAACACCCAAAAAGTAGATGCGGCCGCGCTACTATTGGATGTCGAGCTTGAACTAGAACGAAGCTTTCGGGAAAAAGTATTCGACGCTTTAGGCGATGGCTTTCAAAAAATCAGGACAGCCATGGCTGAACGAAACAACTAACATCATTCATTCATCAATCAAGTGTATGGCAGTCTGCCCAGTCGGGTCGATTGGGTAGGATTGCTATACGCACTAAAATCAAATCATTATGAAAATCATTACACTATGTACCATCATGTCGCTCTGGCTTTTATCGGCCGTTGGCGTTCTTGCACAGGAAACCAATGCAGAGCAGATAGAAATGCTTCAGGCCTTACGTGAGGAAATCGTTTCCGAAGAAAAAGAAGCCCTCAAGGAAGAAGTTGAGAATATCCAGCAACGACTGGAAAACGAACAACTATCCTACGAAGAAGCCGAAAACCTCAAAAAAGAGGCAGCACAAAAAAGAGCATTGAATATTGAAAATCGTTTAGCCATCGTCGATAATAAAATAGCGCTGTTAGAGCGCAATGCTGAAGAAGAAACCTACTCCGACGATGACGACCGTGTAGTGTTGCGGATAGGTTCTGACGATGATGACGATACCTTTATCTTTTTAGGAAAGAAAAATAAAGAGCGAAAGTATGACCGACGCACTACCAGTGATTTTGTACTAGCGGTCGGTTTCAACAACATTATAACCGAAGGACAGTCGCTGAACGATAGCGATTTCAAACTCGGAGGAAGCCGATTTGCTGAATTGGGTTGGGCATGGAAAACCCGTGTGTTTAAAAACTCGAACTGGCTCCGTGTAAAATATGGATTTTCCTTTCAGTTCAATGGGTTGAAGCCAACGGATAACCGCTATTTTGTCGATATGGGAGATCAAACCGTTTTGGAGGAATTTCCTGTCGAATTGGACAAATCAAAATTCCGTATGGATAACCTCGTTATTCCTATTCACTTTGAAATAGGGCCGTCCAAGAAGATTGAAAAGGACACCTATTTCCGATATTCCACCCGCGATCAGATTAAGTTTGGATTTGGTGGATATGCCGGAATCAAATTGGGAGCCCGTCAAAAATTGAAGTATGAGGAAGACGGCCAAGATATCAAGGAAAAGCTGAAAGGCGGTTACAATACCAACAACTTTATTTATGGCGTAAGTGCTTATCTTGGATGGCGCGACACCGCTCTGTATGTGAAGTATGACCTCAATCCTATTTTTAAGGATAATCCAGTAGAACAACGGAATATTTCACTCGGACTTCGATTCGATATGGACTAACCAATCCTTTTTTTAAGTGTTTCGAAATGCTGTTTCTTAAGAAGCAGCATTTTTTGTTATCTTCTACTCTTGAAATGTTATTTTTACAGCTTCAACCCATAGCACTTCATGATCTCAAAATCGACCATAGACGCTGTTTTCGATGCTTCCCGCGTAGAGGAGGTTATTGGCGATTTTGTTCATTTGAAGAAATCGGGCAGTAATTTCAAAGGATTAAGTCCCTTTACCGACGAGCGAACACCGAGTTTTATGGTTTCGCCAGTCAAGCAGATTTGGAAAGACTTCAGTAGTGGAAAGGGTGGAAATGTCATCGCTTTTCTAATGGAGCACGAACATTTCACCTATCCAGAAGCCATCAAATACCTCGCGAAAAAATATGGGATAGAAGTTGAAGAAACCCAACAAACAGACGAGCAGAAGGAAGCGGCCAACGAACGGGAAAGCTTGTATGTGGTTTCAGAATTCGCAAAGGAATATTTTCATAACACGCTACTGAAAACAGAAGAGGGCAAAGCCATCGGTTTAAGCTATTTCAAGGAACGAGGCTTCACTCCTGAAACCATCAAAAAGTTTGAATTGGGATATTCGCCCGATAGCTGGGAGGCGTTTACTTCACATGCCATCAAAAAAGGGTATAAGCTTGAGTTTTTAGAGAAGACCGGACTTACTATTGTAAAGGGCGATGCTTCTACGGGTGCAGCAACTAAGCAATTTGACCGGTTTAAGGGAAGGGTTATGTTCCCCATTTTCAGTATGAGTGGAAGGACCCTTGGATTTGGCGGAAGAATTCTCACCAACGATAAAAAAGCGGCCAAATACCTCAATTCGCCTGAAAGTGATATCTATCATAAAAGCAAGGTATTGTATGGTATTTATCATGCCAAGCAAGCGATTGCGAAGGAAGATACTTGTTATTTGGTTGAAGGCTATACCGATGTAATTCAGTTTCACCAAACAGGAATTGAAAATGTAGTGTCTTCTTCTGGTACGGCACTTACGCATGAGCAAATTCGATTGATTCATCGGCTTACCAATAACATCACTGTTCTATTTGATGGCGATGCGGCCGGGCTACGGGCCTCGTTACGCGGAATCGATTTAATCTTGGCCCAGGGCATGAATGTAAAGGTGTGTACCTTTCCCGAAGGCGAAGACCCCGACAGTTTTGCGAGGAAAAATAGTCTAGAGGAACTTCAAGAATACCTAAGCGAACAATCTAGAGACTTTATGAGCTTTAAAGCTTCTTTGCTGGCCGAAGAAGCAAAAGGCGACCCTATTAAAAAGGCGGAGACTATCCGCGATATGGTAGAGAGCATCTCTAAAATTCCAGATGACATTAAGCGCGAGCTGTATATCAAGGAATGTGCTCGAATTATGGATATTTCGGAAGAAGTACTGTTCAATACCCTTGCACAAATACTTGAAAAGAACCGCCGCGACAATTCCAAAAAATGGAGCAAGCCACAGGAACAACTTCAGAAGGTGGCCGACGATCCAAAGCCTATCAAAAAGATCAACGTTCAACATGAACTGGAACGAAAAATCATCGAATTGCTGCTACTATATGGTTCTATTGAAGAGGAATTTGAAGATATACTATTGGATTCTGACGAAAATGGTGAAGTTATTCTAAAACCCGAGAAGATGAATGCCAGGGTATTTGAGAAAATTTACTTAGATCTTCAGGAAGATGAAATGGAATTCAGCCATCCCGATTTTCAGAAATTATATGCTGAAATCATCAATCGCTTTAACCAACAACAGGAATTTCAGGTAGACTCCTTTGTAAATAGTTTACAACCAGAGGAGGCTGAAGCGGTTACCGATATTCTGATGGAGGAAGAAAAATACCAACTTCACGATTGGGAACGGATGGATATTTATGTGAAAGAAAAAAAATACGGAATTTCACAAATGGTGAATGAGACCATTCTAAATTTACGCCGGGAACTGGTCAATAAAAAGATTGCAGAGCTTTCAAACGATATAAAAGAAAATGCTCCCGACCAAAGTCAAGAGCACTTACAGCATATTATCGACTACAACACGCTTCGAAAGGTTCTTTCAGAGAAACTCCGTCGCGTATTATAAACGGCCTATCCAAATTGGAACATTCTCGACTGATGAATCAGATCGGCCAAGTTGTCCACTTTTAGTTTTTTCAACAACCTAGTTTTATAGGTGCTCACCGTCTTTTCGTTGATGTTCAAGGCATTGGCGATGTCCTTGTTTCGCTTTCCGCGGGAAAGAAGATTCAATACTTCGATTTCACGGGATGAAAGCTTTTTGTAACGACTTATGGCGCTACTCTCCCCTACATTTCGACTTGTAAAGGTAGATGTCAGTTCCTCATTCAAGAAAATACCCCCTTTTGCTACTTTCTTAAGTGCTTTCATGAAGATTTTTGACGAAGCCGTTTTTGGAATGTATCCGGCAGCTCCAGATTTGATGGAACGCAAGGCGTAGATTTCTTCCGGGTGGGTAGAAAAGATGATTACCCTTGTCTGTGGGAAAGAATCCTTGATACTTCGCAATGCATTAATTCCATTGATTTGCGGCATATCAATTTCCATAATTAAAATATCAGGACTGTGCTCCTGTAAACTGTTATAGAGTTCTTCACCATTATTCGCCTTTGCAACGATGGCGTAATCATCCGAATTCTTCTTCAGCATACATGCAATTCCCTTACGTGTAATCGGATGATGATCTGCAATTACTATTTTTTTCATACTTCTTTATGTAAGCAGCGGTTTTCGGGGACATCAAATCCGCTAGTGAGGTTTTTGTAATATTTATACTACAAATCAAAACTAAAAAAAAGTTGGACTGAATAGCATATTATTCGTCCAACTTCAAGAAAATTCGTTCAATAACGGAAGTTATCGTAAGCTGTCTGGGATTTCACATACGGGTATGGGTGTAATCTTATGTAAGTTAGCACGATGCAAGCGTTGATAGATTTTGTAAACCTCTTTCTCGCGCCCTGAGAAATCGCTAATTTCCTTGTCATCCGCTTCCATTTTCATCGCCCATTCCAATTCGTCGTAACTCGCTCCAATCTGGTCTTCATCGGTTCTACTATCGCCAAACAAACCATCGGTTGGAGCCGCTTTCATAATCGATTCTGGAACGTTCACATACGCCCCAATTTTGTATACTTCGCTTTTCATCAAATCGGCTATCGGACTTAGATCGACACCGCCATCACCATATTTAGTGAAGAAGCCAACGCCAAAATCCTCCACCTTATTTCCCGTACCTGCCACCAAATACCGGTGCAAACCCGCAAAGTAGTAAAGGGTTGTCATTCTGAGACGCGCACGCGTATTCGCTAGCGAAAGATCGAGCAAGGTGTTGTCTTGCGTATCGGGGACTTGTTTTTTAAATTGTTCAAATACCGGTGTGAGGTCTACCACATCGCTGCTAACATTGGGAAAGCGCTCTTTCAGTTGCTCAATATGCTCCTGAGCTCTTGTTACCTGACTTTTAGCCTGATGTATGGGCATTTCAAGTACGTGGGTTTTCAAGCCAGTCATAGCGCATAGGGTTGATGTGGTCGCCGAATCGATGCCGCCACTCACCCCTACAACAAAACCTTCCATCTTGGCGTTTTTACAATAATCGGTTAACCAGGAAACAATGTGATTTGCTACTTTTTCAGTTTGCATATTGAAATCTTTTAGGGTGTTGAAATCCGAAGAGAAGCCCTATTTTTGTGGCCGCCGAATGCTTCGGAAAATTGCCTCGTAAAAATAACAAAAACGAACGTGAATAAACGATGAATAGAATTCTTCAACTTTTTACAGTTTTTATTTCCCTAACAGTCCTGTTCAGTTGTGACAAAACATCGGAACGGGAAGCGAAAATCGAAGCAATTCCGATGGAATTCGATATCGTTCGGTTCGATCAGATCTTTGCCGAGGCAACGCCTTCAGATTTACCTCAGCTGAAAGCAAACTATCCTATCTTCTTCCCAAGACAGTTTCACGATAGTATTTGGATTGGTAAGATGCAGGATACACTTCAACAGCAATTGGATGCAGAAGTGGATAAAGCCTTCCCAAATAATTCAGTGTTGGAAGATGAATTAACACCTTTATTTCAACATATAAAATATTACTTCCCAGAGTTCAAAGCACCTACTGTTGTTACGGTTACTAGTGACGTGGATTACCAAAACAAAGCTATTGCTACCGATTCGTTGATGGTACTTTCGCTTGACACCTATCTAGGTGCGGAGCATCCGTTCTACGAAGGCATTCAAAAGTATATTTCGAAGAATCTGAAGCCTTCCCAAATCGCTCCCGATGTGGCTGAAGCTTATGCAAAGCAACTTATCGCCTACCCTAGAAAACGTCATTTCTTGGGACAGATGATTTATTATGGTAAAATTCTATACCTCAAAAATCTTTGGGTTCCTAATGCTGAAGATGGTACCATTATAGGGTATTCACCAGAAGAATGGCAATGGGCGGAAGAGAACGAACAACAAATTTGGCGCTATTTTGTAGAGAACGAATTGCTCTACAGCTCAGAGCCAAAATTAGGAGCCAGATTTTTGAACCCCGCGCCTTTTTCAAAATTCTACCTCGAAATCGATAATGAGTCGCCAGGGGAAATCGGCCGCTACATCGGTTGGAAAATCGTGGAAGCGTATATGCAGAATAACGATATCAGCATTAAGCAAATGCTACAGAAACCAGCAGAGGAAATTTTTAATAATTCAAAATACAAACCCGCAAAGTAATGGGAAATCAGAAGTCAAATATCAATATTGAAGTATCGGTAGACGAAAACAAAGTACCCGAAAAATTACATTGGACGGCCAAGGATGGTGGTGTCGACAAAGCCGAAGCAAAGGCTGTGTTTTTGAATGTTTGGGATCATAACAAACGCGAATCGCTGCGTATCGACCTATGGACCAAGGATATGCCATTAGACGATATGAAAATCTTCTTTCATCAAACCTTGCAGGCCATGGCCGACACTTTCGAACGTGCTACTAGCGATGAAAAGATGAGTGCCACCATGCGCGATTTCTCTGAATATTTCGCGGAGAAGCTGGAGTTATATGAAAAATAAGCGCTTAAACCTCACAGGTTTTCGAAACTTAAGAGGTTTTAATCTAAGGCGTGATGTCTGATAACTGACGGTTTACGGACCCGATATATTCCAGCACCTCATCGCGTCCCGTTCCATTGGTGGCAGAAGTAACAAAAATAGGCGGTAGTTCTACCCAAGTTTCCAATAATTCCTTCTGATAGGCTTCAATATTACGCTCTAAGGCTTTTGGCTTCAATTTATCGGCTTTTGTAAAAATAATTCCGAACGGAAGTTGTTGCTCGCCTAACCACTGCATGAACTCCACATCGATTTTCTGGGGTTCATGGCGTACATCTACCAATACAAATCCCATGACCAACTGTTTCCGAAGCAAAAAGTAGTCGGTAATAAATTTCTGGAACTTCTTCTTCGTCTTTTTGGAAACCTTCGCATACCCATAGCCAGGCAGATCGACCAAATACCAATTATCGTTTACGATAAAATGATTAATCAGCTGCGTTTTTCCAGGCTTTCCCGACGTCTTTGCCAAGCCCTTATGGTTCATCAGCATATTGATTAGCGACGACTTGCCCACATTACTTCGTCCGATAAACGCATATTCCGGAATTGGGTTCATCGGGCATTTTGCCACATCGCTATTGCTAACAACAAAAGAAGCCGACTTGATTTTCATAAGGTTAATTTTGTACAAAGAAACAGATAAAGGTGCAACTTAAAAAGAAGGCAACAGAATTATAATTTAATGGATTGTAATTTCTCTTCCTCATTCACCGGCTCGCCCATATACCGTAGTGTCCATCCCATGCTATTGGTAAGAATATAGATTTTCTGCAATTCGGAAATCAATCGATTGTTAGCATTTGTCATGAGTGGTGAATCTTCAATTTTTTCGCGTAGCTCGGTTTCAACCCTATTCTTTATTTTGTTATAGTCTGATGCCTCGAACTGATTGAGGTAATCTTGCTGCACATCGTAATATTCGACATTTGGATTTATGCTGAGTTCTGGTTCGGGAATTCCTGTAATACTTACGGTACGGGTCTCGGGGTCGACTTTCGTTTCCACCAAGCTTAGGTCGTATGCAACCGTAGCCTTCGCATTTACCACGACCAATGCCTTTTTTCGGGCATCCAAAAATCCGAATCGCTTTGTTAGATCATCGTAGGTGAAGACTTGCGCATAGCTTCCCTCCGTAACGATAAGCTTTCCAACATTCTTGATTTCCTTTTCAATTAAGGTCGTATTGGCATCTAGGGTTTCCCGTTCATCCCTTGTATGTTCGCAGTATCGCAATCCGAATATGATAAGGAGGGCAATGACAATTCCGAAGAATATATTTCGCATCTTTTTTTATTTCAAGATAACGAAATAAAAATTTCAAAATGACTGAATTTGAAGATTTGAAAATTGGTCTATCTATAAATTATCTAATTTTCAAATTAACCTATAGTTCATAGCGAACCACCAGCATAAAAATCCGTGGCATGACGAAATATTGCGAAGTAGTGTTAAACTGTTCGTTGAAGCTATCGTTATTCAAGAATTCCGTGTCTAAAAGGTTATCACCTCTCAGCTCAAATTCCCATGGACTTTCCCCTTTTTGATAGTAGAGGGTGGCATTTAGGAATGAATAGGTGTTTTCTACCGTATTCGCTTCATCTGAATAGTTGTAATATTCCCAATCGGCACTTAGGGTGAAATCTTTTAGAAAGTTTACATCAATATTCGCAAAAGGTCGATGGGTATAGAATGTACGTCCCTGTTGGGCGTTTTCGTAATCGTTTACCGTGAAGTTGTACCCTACTTCAAAATTTGGCCATTCCTTAAAGCTGCTTCGAATACTTCCTTCATAGTTTTGGGTGAAGCTTCTACTCTCTGCAATTTGTTGGTTAATCGTATTAAACGATTGACTATAGGAAAGATTTGCATTGGCTCTAAACTGAAGCTTTTTCACCCGCTTGCTAAAGCGTCCTACTGCTGAAAAGGTTTCATCTGGAAAATTACTATCGATGTTAAACGGTGTACTGGCTTGGTTGATGGCAAAAATGTCCAATTGGTTTTTGATCGCCTCTACCCTTCTGCTATAGTTCAAGGAAGCACTAATATTCGTGTAATTGAACATATTAAAGCTGAAGTACGTTAAGTTGTAGGTGTGCGCCAGCGAATTTTCCAAAAAGCGATTTCCACGGTATAATCGGTTGTAATTATTCAGCACATAGGCTTCAGCATAATCGTTTACATCGGTATATTGCGCCGACATCGCATAATTGAAGCGAATATTCTCACTCTTTTTTAACTCCCAAATAATGTTCAAGTCGGGTAATAGATTCCATTCATTCTGACTGGTGGTCAACCCAAGCTGTTCATTCTTCACATTATAATTATGAAGCGTCACGCCTGGCGTAAAAATAAAAGCACCGGTCTTCACCTTGTAATGAATGCCGGCAAATACATCTGTAAATCCGAAATTCACGTCATTTTGCAACGGGAATGTTTCCCCATTTACTTCCGACGTTTCCGTGAATTGCTGGTCGCTTCCATTATCCAATAGCTGGAAAATCCTGCTATCGAATTGCTGGTGACTATAGGTTCCTCCCAAGGTGAAATTTAGGTTGCTGGTATTGTTCAATACATAATAGTGATCGACCTTCCCGTCAATTTTATGAGTCTTAACGTTTTTCTGTTGGTTGATGTCGTACCGCTGCTGTTCGTTATCGACCGGGATAATATTCTGAAAGGCAAAAACATCCTGTAACACTCGATAGAATGGATCTTCATCTTGGTATAAATGCTGCATCTGGCCTGCAAAGATATTTTTCTCATTTAGGGTAAAGTAGGCATTCACATTTTGGTTGATGCTTGCAGGCGTATTTTCCTTTCTTTCTGAAATATCGTTCGTAATATCCTCGAATAAGGAAAGCGTATTGGCATATTCCGTTTGCTTGGAAGCTTTCAACAATACATCGTAATCCAATTGAAAATCGACATTCGGTTTATACACAGAGCTAAGCTTGAACATTCCCAACTGACTTCTTTGGTCGTTTGTTGAATTGGTCGTTTCTGTCGTTCCGGAACCGATAAATTCACGAATACTATTGGTGACCATATCGGTTTTATTATCGGATAAAATCGCAAAACCGCTGAGATCCCACTTTTCCGAAGCCTTCCAACTGAAGTTTCCTGCCAAAAAGCCAGCTTCAATATTTTGCGCTCTATTGTTACGTGCAATAGCAAAACCTAGGTCGCCTTCACTAATATTAAATTGCGTTCCCCCACCACGGTTAAAGTTTCTGAAACCCCCGGTAAAGTTGAAATAATCCCGAAACGTAAAGGGTACTTCCCCGATATTGTTAAAATCTGTCAGCAAGTTGAGACTATAATCCGGACTGTAATAAAACAACTTTGGATGTGCTAAATAGCGTCCTTGCTCATCGCGATCTGAAATTCCACCTCCCGCGGTGACCTCCCCAAACCAAAACTTTTTCTTTCCTTCCTTCAAACGAATATTGATGGCCACATTATCTTGATCGTTTCCCAAACCACGCATTTGGTTCACTTCGTTGTAGTTTCGCAATACTTCAACCTTATCGACGGCATCGGCAGGAATGTTTTTTGTTGCCAATTTCGAATCGCCATCGAAGAAATCCTTTCCTTCCACCATCACTTTTTGGACAGCCTTTCCCTCGACTTGTATTTCACCATCTTCATTCACCTCTACGCCAGGAAGGTTTTTCATCACATCGCCCAATTTTCGTTCATCGCCCCGATTAAAGCTATCAGCATTATAAACAATAGTGTCACCCTTCACCGTTACGGGCATTTCGTATACAATTTCAACTCCTTCCAGTTCATCTGCTAAGGAATTAAGATTGAAATTAAGCGTTATATCCTCGGCATCTGCCGGTACTTCCACAATCTTTTCCTGTGCTTCATATCCTAGAAAACTAGCTCGAACCGAATAGGTATTCCCTTTTGAAAGGTCCATCTGGTAGCGACCCTCATAATTCGTAATGGAGTAGCCTTCCATGGTGGTCGAACCCTGCACCATGGCAACCACATTGGCTAATTCGAGTGGTTGCCCGATGCTATCTTGGATGGTTCCGCGCAACTTAATAGATTGCGCCATAAGGGAGTTGGTACTTGCCGCTAGCAAAAGCAGCAGCAATAAAGAAAACAAGTTTCTGTGGGTCATATGATTGGTTGGGTATTAGTTTCTGCCACGACGTCCTCCCCTGTTTCGGAAGTTTTCGCGCATTTCCTTGATTTTTTCGGCTATAATGGCGTTGTATTCTGAGCGACTGACCGCTTCACCTTTCGTCAATGGTTCGATTGCATCCATTTCCGAAGGATTCATCACAATTTTTGTGCAGAGAATAGTGGTTCTATAAGCATTCAATTCCAGAATTAATCCCGGTAGTCCGCCGTATTCACCAGGACCATTCCCTACGGGGATTTGTGGTGTAAACCAGGCCGTGACCAAAATCTGCTTTGGAACTTCAATTTGATCCATCGGATCATCGCTTTCCGTCTTCGTAGAATCGGCTTCTTTTTCACCTTCGTCACGATCTCGGTTTCGTCTACGCGCCATACTGAAATCGTTTTCATCAATTTTCTTAGTCGCGGTTGCTTTAATAGCCAAATACTGACCGATTTGCTTACTTTCCTTACCGATTTCCCAATTCAATCCGTTCAGCGTATCTTTTATCAAAAATTGCTTTCCGAAGAACTCACGTTCCTCTAGTAACATATTATTCTTTAGATTTTTATACTGTGGTCCAGCGCTAAAGCTATTCATCATCATTCCAAAGCCGCGACCACCACCCGTTTCCAGTTTTTCCTCTTCCTTATAGATAGATTCGTTGGCATTAAATGTTAGAATAAACGTTTTTTCCAACATGCTCTTCATACGTTCGGCGATTTGCTGCTTCATCTGCTCGCTCATCTCGGAACCACCAAAATTATCCATGTCGATAGTGGTCTTCGATTGATATTCAGCCTTTCCGGAGATATTTTGCGAAATACTAAAAAGGGAAGACAGCAGTGTAATGGCTAGAAAAAATGTTCTCATAGAAGTATCGGTTTTCTGGAAGATAGGTCTCATCCAGTCGATTTTGTTACAAAACCTTTTAGACTAAAAAAGTTGCAAAAGGTTTTATCAACCTCCGATTTTTATCCGAAATGAACTGCCTTCTCCTTTTTTTCGACCATCGCTTTGAAAGCGTTCCAGCATTTCCTCATTTTTCTTTTCCTGGATCTCGTCGAATTCGGCCTGCGTCACCTCTTTTCCCTTCGAAGGAACCTCTATATTGATTTCCGCTTCAGGGTTAAGGATAATTTTGGAGCACAGAATGGTAAGGTCGCCATCGCTTATTTCAAGTATCATTCCAGGCAATCCCCAAAATTCCTCTGGTCCGTGCGGTAATGGGATATCCAAAGTGTACCAAGCCGTTGTGGTTTTCAACTTTGTTACCTCAACGAGGCTATCGCTCTCACTGCTCATGGTCTTTTCGGTTACTTCCCGACTATGTGTTGCCTTAAAACAAGTATAATTACCAATATTTTTCGTTTCAGAATGAAGTTCCCATTCCGGTTTTTGAAGCGAATCGATAATCAGGAATGGCTTACCCAAGATTTCAGTTTGATTGCGGTATTCGTTCTTCTTCACATTTCGATACACAACATCGTTGCCTCCACTTACCGTAATTTGAAAACCGCCAGCTTGTGGGACAGGGGCGCCTAAGCTTTCCACCTCTTCAAAGACCGACTCTTCTTTGTTGAAGGTTAAGGTATATTCCTTTTGAAACTGCTTTCGCAGTTGGGCCGCGATTTCGGCTTGCATATCATCGTTCATGCCCTCGCCCTCCAGTTTTAGGTCGACCTTACGATCGGTTTTATAGGTTGCGATGCCGGTGAAATCTTGTGCATTTGTTATGGTGAAACACCCAAATAATAAAGCCAGAAGTATTGTTAGTTTCATAATTGTTGAAGGTTGGTTTAGCAAAAAGACGATTACTTCCCCAAAATATTACAATTTCAATGAAAACCCTCCGTTTTGTTCTCGAGTGAATCTTTAGAATGTTGAAATTCGTATCTTGCCTACACATGAAATCGTTGTTCTTCTTATTGCTGCTTCAGGCGTCCCTACTATATGGACAATCCTTTACCGAAGGCGATTCCATTCCATTGGTGGCCGATACCTTTCTAGGTGTCGATGGCTACAAAAATTTATATTTCACCAAGGACATGGTGCTTCATAAGACGGGTGAAGATGGCAACTATAATTTTAACGATTTTCAATTGGGTGAAATCACTTCCGTAGACCTCATCAATCCGCTGAATATTGTTGTATTCTATGAAATGACCAATACTGTGGTTTTATTGGACAACCGACTTAATGAAATCGAGCGCATCAATTTCAACAATGTGCCTGAATTCACGAATGTTGGAGCGGCAAATAATGCGGGAAATAACCGTTTATGGCTTTTCAATATCGATACGCAACAATTAGAACTTTTCAACTATAGAACCCAGCGAAAAACGATTGTATCACAGCCATTCCCAGGACAATTATTAGGATTAGCGAGTAACTTCAACTATTGTTTTTTGTTGACCGAACGAAAACTGCGGAGCTTTAATGTGTATGGAAGTTTATTGAAGGAATTGCCAAACGATTCGTATACCCATGTTTTTCAACAGGATGAAAAAGTATTTGTTTTGAAGGGAAGAAAACTGCTTCATATTCCCGATATGGCTGAAGAAAAAGAGGATTCGGTTACCATTCAACCTTTTGAAGTTCCAATAAAGGAAAACCAAGCATTCGACTTGTACCTTACACAGGAAATCCTGTATCTTTACGACGGTACCAAGCTGCGTACCTTCACCCGAAACCAACCAAAGAAAGAATAGTATATGCACGTTGCCATAGCAGGAAACATAGGCTCTGGAAAAACCACACTGACTCGTTTACTCTCCAAGCATTATAAATGGAAAGCGCATTTTGAAGATGTAGAAGACAATCCGTATCTCGATGATTTCTACAATCAAATGGAGCGTTGGTCCTTTAACCTGCAAGTGTATTTCCTGAACAGTCGGTTTCGGCAGATTTTGGATATTCGTGAAAAGGGAAAGGACGTCATTCAAGACCGAACCATTTACGAAGATGCCTATATTTTTGCACCTAACCTTCATGCCATGGGCCTGATGACGAATCGCGATTATGAAAACTATCGCTCGCTATTCGATTTGATGGAAAGTGTTACCGAAGGACCAGATTTACTCATCTATCTACGTAGCAGTATTCCAAATTTGGTAAACCAGATTCATAAAAGGGGTCGCGATTATGAAAACTCTATCAGTATCGATTATCTAAGTCGATTAAATGAGCGCTACGAAGCCTGGATTCATGACTATGACAAAGGCAATTTATTGATTGTGGATGTAGATAACCTGAACTTTGTGGATGATCCCGAGGATTTAGGAACCGTGATCAATAAAATTGATGCGGAACTGCATGGTTTGTTTTAATGGCGCAGGCTTAAAGTAACTTTAAAACACCATTATTCCTTGATGAATGGTAAGATACGAGGGTCGCCTTGTAGCTTTAAAAAGTAAACGCCAGTAGCTAATTGTTGCACATCAATAGGCTTACTATCGTAAGTTATTCCATTTTCTACCAATTTTTCTCCCAAGAGCGACAGTATCTGATATTCTCTTTCACCCTCCAATCCCGATAACATAATAGAAGTAGTCGCTGGATTTGGATAGAGCGTAATCATATTTGCATGGTTATTAAATTCATTGATAGATAAGGGCTCAATTTCAAACTTCGATATTCTACCAATAAGAATTTCCGCTATATATAAAATATTTCCATCGGCAGCAAGACCATTAGGGGTATTTACACCCGAAACAACCAACTCTGGAGTTGGGTTGGAATCTGTAATGTTGATTTTTGAGACTCGATCGACAACGGTTTCAGCAATATAGATTTCATTGCCACGGAGCGTCATTGCTCTGGGAGATAAGATGCCAGTCGCCACCTCTACCACTGTGGGCGTGGGCTCATTCAAATCTATTTTGGAAATTCTCTGTCCAAACTCTTCGCCAATATATAAAATGTTACCATCGGATAATAAAGCATCCGGTCCATTCAGTCCGGTTACAACGTCTGTAGGTGTTGGGTTGGAATCGGAAATATCAAGTGAAATAATTGTTCCGGTGTTCAAAGCCACATATAGCATATTACCAGAAACGGCAATACCATAAGGACTTTCAACAGTAGAAGCCACTTCGACAAGAGAGGGGTTTTCGACAGTGATATCGATTTTAAAGATTTTAGCTGCTGCTCTATCAGAAATATATAGGTCATTTCCAAATAGTGCGAGCGCATATGGTTCGTCGAGTCCCGAAACAACGCTAGTAACTGAAGGGCTAGAATCGGTAGTGTCCAATACACCAATATCGCCAGAGGCCAGCTCTGCAATATACAGGTTATTGCCATCCATCAGCATGCCACAGGGTGAAGGAACACCAGTAACAACGGTTTCCTGAGCAATACCAGAAATGGAAAAAAGTAAAAAAAGGAATGATAGTACAGTAAATTGTTTCATTTTTAGAAGTTTAGTGTGCTCATACATCGATCTCTTAATAAAATGTCATCAGTTGCCAATATTCTAGTAACTGGAACTTGTCCAAGCGCTAAAAAAAACAGTGTCTAAGATGCTCTAAACCTTAACATTTCCCAAACATAGTTTCGCTTTCGCTTTCCGTATTTTGCTTGCAAATGAAATGAATAGGAATCCCTTTTTTTACGGGGAAACTGGCTATGGGAAAATTATACAACACCAAATATTACCACCGCGATTTATCGTGGCTTCGCTTTAACCACAGAGTGCTTCAAGAGGCCGCTGATACTCGAAATCCATTGTACGAACGCATCAAGTTTTTGGCGATTTTTTCTTCAAATCTTGATGAATTTTTCCGCGTTCGGGTTTCCGATATTCGACAGATTAAAAAGATCGAAAAACCGCTTCGAAAAAAGTTGATTACGAAGCCAAATAAAGTGCTGAAGGAAATTAAGAAGCAGGTGGCGATGCAGCAGGAAGAATTTGGAAAAATCTTTAAGGAAGATATCGTTCCGGCCCTGAAGCGAGAAAACATTCACCTTATTTCACACAAAGAGTTTTCAGCTACCCAAAAGGAAATTGCCAAGACGTATTTTGAAGAAACACTTCAGGAAAAACTTCTTATCAGCTGCAATCCATGTACGGGCAAGGATGATGTTTTTATTGAAAATGAAGCCCTGTATCTCGCAGCTCAATTAAGTGAAACCGAATTTCAATTGGTGAAGATTCCCGATGACGAACCGCGCTTCTTCACTTTTCCGAAGCAAAACGGCAACCACTACATCACCTTTATCGATGATATCTTGAAATATAACCTGAAGCAAAGTCCGCAGGGTGAAAAGCAAATTCAACATTATGCGATCAAGAAATCAAGAGATGCCGAATTGTACATCGACGATGAATTTTCTGGAAACTTAAAGGAGAAAATCGAAAAATCATTACCGAAGCGTGATAAAGGTCAGGCCACTCGATTATTGATAGACCAAACAATGCCGAAACCCTTTCAGGAGGTGGTGAAGAATGCTTTGGATGTCTATGCTACCGACATTGTACAAGGTGGTACCTATCATAATTTCCGTGACTTTTTCGGCTTTCCCAATCCCAGTTCGACAGATTTATCGAACAAAGACCTTCCACCCCTTCCCCACCCTGTACTAACGATAGCCGATTCCATTTTTGATGCCATTGACGAAAAAGATCAAATTCTTCACTATCCGTACCAAGCTTTCGAACCGATAATCCGATTATTGGAAGAAGCCGCTGAAGACCCAAAAGTGAGTTCTATAAAGATTACCATTTATCGTTCGGCCGATGAAAGCCGTTTAAATGATGCGATTGTCAGAGCCGCAGAAAATGGCAAGGAAGTGACCGTTTTTATTGAAGTCAAGGCCCGTTTCGATGAGCGTAACAATTTTAAATGGGGGCAGATTTTTGAAGAAAAAGGCGCAAATGTCATTTATAGTTTTCCCGCAATCAAAATACACTCAAAGATTGCGTGTATTGAACGGGAAGTCGATGGTGAAACCAAACGCTATGGTTATATCGCTACCGGAAATTTCAACGAAGATACGGCGACCTTATATACCGATTTCGGACTGATGACTTCACATCATGAAATAACAGAGGATTTATACAAACTTTTCTTGGTATTAGAGGGGAAAATGATCATTCCGAAACCTCAACAATTATTGATTTCGCCCTTCACCTTACGCGATGAATTCGAAAAAATGATCGAACAGGAAATCGCGAATGCAAAGAAAGGGAAGGAAGCGTATATTATTGCGAAGATGAATAGTTTGGAAGACAAAAAAACTATCAAACTTCTCTATAAAGCCAGTAAAGCAGGTGTTTGTATACAACTATTGGTGCGCGGTATCTGCTGCTTGATTCCCGGTATTAAAGGTCAGAGTGAAGACATTTACGTCACTAGCATCTTGGACCGTTTTTTAGAGCATGGCCGTGTGTATATCTTCGGAAATGATGGCGATGAAAAAATGTTTATCGGTTCTGCCGATTGGATGAAGCGAAATCTAACCCACAGGATTGAGGTAGTGACGCCAATTTTGGATGAAGCGGTACATAAAACGATTAGAGATATTATCGACATTCAGATTCGGGACAACGTAAAAGCCCGTATCATCGATGAGATGCAGTTGAATCGATATGTGGAAAACGACAAGAAGAAGGTGCAGTCGCAATTGGCAACCTACAAATACTTCAAGAAGGCGATAAATAAAAAAGAGGGTAAGAAGAAAGCTTCAAAAACTACTTGATAAAGCCAGCCGCTTTAGCATGCTGAACGGCTTCTTCACTGCTTTCTACCAATAATGTTGGTATAGCATTAAACCCGTCGAACAATTCTAAAATTCGCAATCGCTTCTTTGCATGTTGAACGCTTCGCAAATAGATAGCTAAGATGCGCCCCGGAAATTCCTTTGCCACTTCAAGGTAGATATCCGCATCGTGTTCACCGGCATCGCCAATGAGGATAAACTTCAGAGAAGGATAGGTGTCGAGTATATTTCGAACTTCATGCTGCTTGTGCGGTCGCTCCCGTTTTATCTTTTTTTCGAAAGGCGCCCGGAAATCGCGTAGCAATATTGGACCTTTTGGGAATTTGTTTTTCTGAAGAAAAAGTTCCAAGTAACGATATAGGTTCCACGGGCTATTACTTACATAAAAAAGCGGATTTGCCTCTTTTCCTGTTTTTCCCTGGTGAAGTTTATGATAAAAATCTGCAGCGCCTTCCAACGGGCTTCTACTTTCCGCATTTTTGAAAAACGTATTGAAGATAAGTCGCCACTTGAAGAAGGAGGCAACTCCGGTATGCAAAATCGTATCATCGATGTCGCTTATAATACCAAATTTAGCTGTGGAAGGCGGGATCAGCATTTCGCCTGCAAACCGGTTCTCCTGCTGAATGACTTTGTTTTTGATGGGCGGATCGTAGCTGATTTCGTATGGCAGCCAACCTTCACTATTGATTTGTTTTTGAAGGTTTTCCTCCGGAAGGTCAATTTTATAATACCCTTCATGATTGGTGTGAATATAGTGTGTGGTATCGTCGGGCAGTTGAAGTTTCAATCGTGTATTGGGAATTTCGTCGGTTTCAAAGCGCTTCCAGGTATTCTTCAATAGTGAAAAAAATCCTTTTTTGGTCAAATCGATGTTTTCATCTTCCAAGGCTCGCCCACGACAATAGAGATGTGAGCTCGTTCCATAGCTTTGAAAGGTGATAATTTGTAAAGGATCATTTGTAAAAATAGACATATAGTCTTGTGTGTTTTTGATTAAAAGTGCCAGCCTTCAGGCCATAGCCACATAATAAGAAGTCCCGCCACGATTGAAATACCGAATGAGATCGCAACCCATTTGGTAAGTTTTTTAGTTCCTAAAACAGCCGCCATTATTCCTTTAAATACTAAGTTTGATAACGACGCCAACAAAATTAAGCGCCAGCCCGTGTTCGTTTCCAGTCCGCCACCTTTCATGGTTTGGGAAAGCGAAAGCGTAATGGCATCCACGTCGGTTAAGCCACTGATAATAGCTACCACGTATAAGGCTTCATTCCCGAATTCTTCTTTGGTGAAGGCTACTGCTAGAAGGATTAGTCCGTACAGCAATCCGAAAATCAAGGCGCTTTTAAACTGCGCGGGATTATCGGGTTCGGGCATTTCATCATCCTTTCCGTCTTGATTGATAAGGTAGAATAATCCCACGCATAGTAGTATCATCAAAACAAATTCAACCAAAATAGGAAGGATAATTTGGGGTAGCTTCTCCGGAATGATGACCCCAACTTCGACCAAAACCCTTGCAAGTGCAATTGTAGAGGCTGCAAGAATGACAAATGCAGCCATTTTGTTGATATCCTTGGAATCCTTTGTTTTTCGCGCGTAGCTTACAGTGGTTGCAGTACTGCTGATAAGGCCACCGAGAATTCCATTTGAAATGATTCCTACATTTTTACCTACGTATTTATAAATGAAATATCCGATGACACTAATCCCCACGATAAGCGTCACCATCAGCCAGATATTTCTTGGATTCAGTACGTCTAACGGACCGTAGGTTTCATTTGGTAAGATGGGAAGTATTACCAACGATATACCAGCAAAGGTCATGATGGCCGCAAGGTCTTTGTTCTTTAAGTTTTCAATAAAGTCATGAAGATGTTCCTTCACATATAAAAGAATGGCCAAGGCACCACCAACTACTACCCCTATCACCTGATCGCCCAAAACCAAATAGGCTCCGACGGCAAACATTAAAAGTGCTGCGACCTCGGTGGTTTGTCCGACATCGGCCTCGTCGAACTTTCTTAATTTTACAATATTCGCGACGACAAGAAAACCTGCTATGGCAAGACCAAAAACCGGTAAGATAAAGGGATTGTCGAATTCGCGGGTCATAAAACCGCTCATCACCCCTAAAATTGAAATGAGGGTGAAGGTCCGGACACCTGCCATCTTGCTATCGGTTTTTTCACGTTGTAATCCGACAAGCATTCCCAGCCCAAAGGCAATCGCTAAGGTGATTAGGTCGTTGTATTCCATTAACACCTAAAATAACACTCTAGGATAGTATGTCTATTACCATTAATTATATTTTAACATGAGTAGACCTGCCGGGTGTTAAAAACCCAGCAGGTCTAAAATAAAAAACCCCGCTCGAAAGCAGGGTTTTATATATTCTTTATTGTGAAAAATTTATTGTTTTCTCACTCCTCTTTTTAAGGCTTCCACCTGTGATTTTACTTCTGCTTCAGTTCCTGAAATAGTTTTTTCCTCAACAGTCTCTTGACCATTTTCCTTGGTCATGATGCGAACGCTAGCGGTTGCTACGTCACCTTCAACAGAATAATCTACTTTGATTTCCTTATCGGCTTCGCGAATTTTCTTACCATCAACGGCGGTACGATTTCCGTTTTCATCAATCACATACGTGTCCGTACTCGTATTGGTAGCCTGATCCATAGAACTATGTCCTCCAAGGATAGGAGCGATGACCAATCCGACCAAACATGTTAGCTTGATAAGGATATTCATAGAAGGCCCAGAAGTATCCTTAAATGGATCTCCAACCGTATCGCCTGTTACGGCAGCTTTATGTGCATCGCTTCCTTTATAGGTCATTTCACCATTAATCATAACTCCAGCCTCAAAGCTTTTCTTAGCGTTATCCCAAGCTCCCCCAGCATTGTTCTGGAAGATGGCCCACATAACACCGCTAACACAAACACCGGCCATATAACCACCCAATGGTTCAGCACCGAAAACAAGTCCGATAAACACAGGAGTCACAATAGTTAGAAGGCCAGGAAGAATCATTTCCTGAAGTGCTGCTTTTGTAGATATATCCACACACTTTCCATATTCCGGAGTTCCCGTTCCTTCCATGATTCCTGGAATTTCCTTGAACTGTCGACGTACTTCCCGTACCATTTTCATAGCAGCTTTACCAACACTTTTCATCGCCATAGCGGAGAAGACTACTGGAATCATTCCTCCTACGAACAGCATTGCCAACACATCGGCTCGGAAGATGTTGATACCGTCGATACCCGTAAAGGTCACATAAGCGGCAAACAGTGCTAAGGCTGTTAGGGCAGCAGAAGCGATGGCAAAACCTTTTCCAACGGCAGCCGTTGTATTTCCTACCGAGTCTAAAATATCGGTACGTTCACGAACGTGTGGTTCCAATTCGCTCATTTCAGCAACACCACCCGCGTTATCGGCGATAGGTCCGAAGGCATCGATTGCCAACTGCATCGCTGTTGTCGCCATCATGGCAGAAGCCGCCAAGGCTACTCCGTAGAAGCCAGCCAATTCGTATGAACCGTAAATGGCAGCAGCGAAAAGAAGCACGCTCCAAAATGTAGACTTCATACCAACTGCCAATCCTGCGATAATGTTCGTTGCAGCTCCTGTTGAAGAGTTCTGAACGATATCCAATACCGGCTTTTTACCAAGACTGGTGTAGTAGGCTGTTACAAAAGAGATCAAGGCTCCAACGGCCAATCCGATACAGGCTGCCCAGAAGACATTGATTGAGGCAACTTCAACTCTTCCTTCACCGAAGAAATTCATCATCATGGTTTCAGGAAGCATCCAATCGATTAGGAACCAGCTAGCGATCAGTGTTAGAACAATTGCAGTCCAGTTCCCCATATCAAGTGCTTTCTGCACTTGTGGTTCTTTTGCGTCATTATTCTTAATACTTACTAAGAAGGTTCCGATGATAGAAGCCAACACGCCTACACCAGCAATTACGAGTGGTAGTAAGATTGGTCCCATTCCGTTAAAGGCATCGGTGAATTGTGTCGTTGCGCTCATATCGCGAATGACATAGTTACCCAATACCATGGCAGCCAAAACGGTGGCTACGTAACTACCGAAAAGGTCGGCACCCATACCGGCTACATCACCAACGTTATCACCTACATTATCGGCGATGGTTGCAGGGTTACGAGGATCATCTTCTGGAATACCCGCTTCCACTTTTCCAACTAAGTCGGCACCCACATCGGCAGCTTTGGTATAAATACCACCACCTACACGGGCGAAAAGTGCAATGCTTTCAGCACCGAGGGAGAAACCAGCCAAGGCTTCCAATACAACAGTCATTTCGGCGTAGAAATCGCCACCTTCCGTAACAAACTGTCCTAGGAAAAACAAGAAGAACAAACTAAGTCCGAGCACGGCAAGACCCGCAACACCCAATCCCATAACGGTACCACCACCAAAGGAAACCTTAAGTGCTTGTGGCAGGGATGTTTTAGCAGCCTCTGCAGTACGAGCGTTGGCTTCAGTTGCGATACGCATTCCGATGTTTCCAGCGAGTGCTGAGAAAATAGCACCAATAAAAAAGGCTGGTACAATCATCCAGCTAGTGCTATCTACCAAGGTAGAAATGATATATAGCAGTACCGCAGCAATAACGGCAAAGATGGCCAATAAGCGGTATTCTGCACTAAGAAAGGCAAGGGCTCCTTCTTTAATACTTTTTGAAATTGATTGCATTCGTTCACTCCCAGCAGCCTGTTTTTTTACCCAGCTCATTTTTACGAGCATAAATAAAAGGCCTAAAATAGCTAGTGCTATCGGTACATAAATCACGTTTTGTTCCATGTTTATTTAAGGTTTTGTTAAAGCGGTGCTAAAGTAACAAAATCGGGTAAAACAAAAAAGCAATAACCGTCTAGGTTATTGCTTCTCATTATTGAGCTAAAGTATGCCTACTGCAAACTATTATCGAATACTCACATCCTTTACGGGAATATCGCTAGAGCGAAAACGGTCCACGCATTTGGCAACGATATCCTTAGCTTCTTCTACATCACCCCAGCCACCGACATCAACTTTCTTTTCTTCGAGATCTTTATACACTTGAAAGAAATGTTCAATCTCTTTTTTAAGGTGTGGATTCAATTCTGCTAAATCGTTTACGTTATTTGCGATAGGATCGCTAACGGGCACACAAATTACCTTTTCATCAGGTCCTTTTTCATCTGCCATATGAAATACGCCGATAGGCTTCACTTCTATAACACATCCTGGGAATGTGGGCTCTGTTACCAATACCAATACATCTAATGGATCGCCATCCAATGCCAAGGTCTCAGGCATAAAGCCATAATCGGCTGGATACATCATAGAAGAAAAGATCATGCGATCGTAACGGATTTTCTTCAGGTCGAAATCGTATTCGTATTTATTACGACTTCCTTTCGGAATTTCGATTAGCACATCGAAGGTAGATACTTTGTCTGCTGTCATTATTCAGTTCTTAGCTTTTATCTAGGACTATATTTGGGGGTGCAAAGATACTGAAAAAGGAAGGATGGGATACGTTGTTATGTTATTATTTTGTTAGGAACCATATTCTATATTTTTGACTGTCAACGTTCGCGCTTCATTTCCTAATTGAAACGTTACTTCCTCATCAACCTTGGCGCCAGACAAAGCTTTGGCAATAGGCGCGACAAAGGCAATTTTTTTCATTTTGACGTCGGCTTCATCTACACCAACGATGGTAATGGTAATCGGTTTTTTGGAATTTTTCAAAAGATAGGTCACTGTGGCTCCAAATCGAACTTCATTTTCAGGTTGTTCACTAGGTTCAATGACACGAGCAGAAGTAATTCGCTCTTTTAATAAAGCAAGCTTTCCATCTAGTAAGGTATGCGTGCGACGAATCTCCGTTTCACTCCCTGATACTTCAGCGCGCTCCTTCAACAATTCTTCCTTTTCATCCATCATTTCCTGTAGCCCCCGCGGCGTAACATAATTGGTTGCTCCATCTGGCAAGGCTGCCCTTGGTGGAATAACTACCGGCTCTTCTTGATCGCCTTCTTTTACAAATCCTCTACTCATACCTACACTTTTACCTAAAATACGAAAAAGTATGATGTTATACTACCGTTCGTTTCCAATTTCCTTTGCGAAAGCACACGATAGCGACAACCGCAATGAGCACCTCCGCCAATGTTATGGCCCAAAATACCCCTTTTGGCCCCCAGTCGAAAAGAAGCGCTGCCGCATAAGCAAACGGCAATTGGAAAATCCAAAAGCAAAAGAAATTGATAATCGTAGGGGTTCGTGTATCTCCCGCACCGTTGAAGGCGTTGGTGACCGTCATGCCGTAGGCATAAAATACATACCCAGCCGCTACAATTTGAAGACTTAGCGAACCATAATGCACCACATCGGGAGCATCACTGAAAAGTCGGATGATAGTTTCAGCAAAAAATAGGTATACCAATGAAATTATAGCCATGAACCAGGCATTATATTGCCCCGTTTTCCAAACCGAAATTTCAGCCCGGTCGGGTTGTCCGGCACCGAGATTCTGACCCACCAAAGTGGCCGCTGCGTTGCTCATCCCCCAGGCTGGCATAAGGGTAAACATCATGACGCGAATCGAAATGGTATACCCTGCAAGAACTTCACTACCAAATTCACTCATAATGCGCATTAGAAATATCCAACTGGAGGTCCCGATGAGAAACTGACCGATTCCACCTAAGGAAACTTTCACAAAATTCCACATCACCTTCAAATTCAAAACAAAATCAGAAAGCGCCAATTTTATACGAGTAGCGCCAAAAAACAGAATGTAAAGTTGAAATAAGACGGCCGATCCCCTTCCGATGGTGGTTGCGATTGCAGCTCCGGCAACGCCATATTCTGGAATGGGGCCCCAACCGAAAATAAAAATCGGATCGAGAAGGATGTTTAATCCATTCGACAGTACTAATGTCCACATAGCCATGGAAGCATTTCCGGCACCACGAAATATTGCATTTATTAGGAATAGCAACATAATAGTTGCATTCCCCGCAAATAAAATCTGGGTATACCGGTAGCCTTCCGCGACAAGATCGGGTTCGGCTCCCATCAATTGTAAGATTTCCTTTGGGTAAAATCCTCCTAGTAAACTAACAAAGATGGAAACAACAATTCCCAAAATAATAACCTGAACCGCAGCAGTATTTGCTTCAGCATGCTTTTTTTCTCCTACTCTTCGGGCCACTATGGCGGTTGCCGCCATAGAAAATCCGACCGCTACAGCATACACTAGGGTAATTACCGATTCTGTTAGTCCGATAGTGGCCACAGCATTTGTACTTACTCGTGATACAAAGGCAATATCGACCAGCGCGAAGATGGATTCCATGCACATTTCAAGAATCATGGGCACGGCCAACAGAAAGATAGCTTTTTTGATGCTTCCGGAAGTGACCTGTACTTCCTTCCCTGCAATAGCTTCCTTTAGGAGTGAGAATATGGAATTGGTAGTGGTTGAAAATGATGACATAGTGGCTGAAATAAATGAAACAACAAATAGCCCCAGAGGGGAACGGAAAGACGGGAATCATCCTGGAAAAGATCCAAAATGATGCAATTACGCTATATCATTCATTTTCATAATGATACAAATGTACTTTAAAATTAAATAGGGTGAAAGGGGAATTTACCTTATTCTTCTTCGCCATCCGAAAAACAGACGGAGCAAAGACGCACACGAGGATAGTATTTTGAGGCTTCTTCTAACGCCTGCTCACTATTCTTAGCTATTTTTAGCGGAATACAATTATCCTGTACCGGAAGGAGCTCGCAATCGGACTGATGAACTACGTGTTTGTTCTGAAATCGTGCTTTCTTTTCAACAAAAAACATACTCATTCGGGGGAGTTTTCGCGCCGCTAAATTACAATAAATTAACCTTGCGGTAACCTTCGCCAGAAAAACTTAACATTAACGCTGTAAGTCGCTTAGAATGAGAAACCAAATTCGCCCGTCACACCGAAGGAACGCGCATCTGGATTATCGAGGTAATTCCCTCGGAAGTTGAAATCGATACGGAAGATTCGGAAGATGTTCCCTACCCCTACGCTCCATTCCCAGTAGATATCACCAGGGGCTTGGTAGGCGATGTTTGAAGCATTCAGCGCTCGGTTTTCATCCGATATTTCACCATAAACAGCACGGAATCCTACCACTTCCCGTAAATCGAGGTCGCGAAGCCCTGGAATTCTTCCGAAGATTCGCCCGCCAAAGTTATGTCGAAGGTGAAGCGAAGCATAGGTATCGGTCACGAATTCATAGAAATCCAAATTGGTAAAGGTATTATAGATACTGAAGTAGGTTTGGTTTCCTGGTACTGGACTCAACAATCCCAATGGAACGGGATCGAAAATCTTACCAACTTCAACGGTGCTAAATAGCCTTCCGAAGCCACCAATATTCCAAGGCTGTGTGTAAAACGCCTGAAGCTTTTGATATTCGAAATCACCTTGAAGAACATAATCCATACCATAGGTATAGCCTAAATAGAGGCTAGGAAAATCACCATCGTTGATAATCGTACGTTCAACACCATAACCCGAAGTCTTTCGATTAGGGGTGTAGAAAACCCCGACCTCGACTTCCGGTTGCTGAATCCGGCTTCTCACTTCACCTGTAAACACACCATCTTCAAACACCTTATAATCCAAACTAAAGGTATTGGTAGCCGAACGAAGGGTTCTATAAGTGCCCGTCACACGGAAATTAAGATTTTTAGCAGGTTCGAACTCAAATCCAGCAGTGGTTAAGTTAATTCGGGTAAGACGATCGTTTTGCCCTACGGATATCAAGGAAGAAGATGCCAAGCTTCGGCCTAATACATCATTACTTGTCGTTAAACTTGCCCCGGTCTGTTCCACATCCTTTCGATTACCAGCGAACACTGTGAAGCGACTTTTTCGGTCTAGCAACCATTTTCCAGAAATTCCATATTTGAAACGCTGATCTTTAAATCCGTAAGCGCCGAAGCCTTCCAATCGCCACATATCGTTCTGACTGAAATAGGTTCGTCCGCCCAATCGAATCCGCAGGCCTTCTGCTTCATTAAAACCGAAAATGGAAAACACGGGTCCGATATCGAAGTTGTCGACTTCATAGTATCCTGAGGCCAAAGTGGCACCGATATTATAAAGGGTTTTAAACCTGGGAACTTCCTTTAGTGTGTCGAGCATCGTATAAATGCCCTTTTCATCTTTATTGAGTTCCTCTAATCGATTTTTATCCCAGAAGCTATCGGGACGGTTATACACGATTTCATTATACGATTCAGTTTGTTCGCCGTAGAACTCCTTTGGCTTCTTTTTATTGAATTCGTAATCGTCGTATAAGGTCGTGCGCTTTCCATAAATTCCCTGGGCTTCTTCCTTTTTGCGAATACTGAAATCGCTCATAAAATAATCGCGTGTCATCAGGAAAGTGGAATCGTTTAAGACATCGAATTCCTGTTCGATATAGATTTCACGTACCCAGTTGATATTGGCACTTTTACTGGCTTGAAGATTGATTTCCTTTACGGCCCAGGTGGTATCATTCACCCAAAAATCGCCTTTGAAGGTAAGTTCATTTTTACGCCTTGGGTAGTATACAATATTGTAGCACCATTTGTTATCGCGATATGCACTATCTAGCAGCACATAATTATAGACATCTATTCCGGTACGGGAGAGCGGACTGGTGAAGGCCTTATCGAAAAATTTCAGATAGTTATCGTATACATCATATTCCTTATAAAGATCTTTTACAAAAGCAATCAGCGTTTGATTATTGCTGAACCCGGAATTCTTATTACCTTCCAGCACCTCCTTTTTCTCATTCATCAAATTATCGCCATATACTTTATAGAACGCTTCATTGATGAAGATAGGCAGGTAGGAGTTACCCGTTACGCGTGAGGTATCAATCTGATCCCAGATAAATTCCATGCCTTTAAAAACCTTACTTTTTATAAGAGATGAATCGATTGTGTTTAAATCAAATTCAAGCTTTTCGTATTTATCGTAGCTGTATTGTTTAAATTTCTTGACTCCATTCTCCCTGCGATTTTCCCAAATTTTTCGGAGAATATCGATAGCTGGATTGTTCTTTTTCGGTTGGTCGCCTGTATAGATTACCACTTCATCCAAGGCCGCTGCCTCTTCTTCCAAGGTAACCTCCATTTTATAAGTTGCCTGTTTGGTGAGTGACACCTTTTTCGTTTCAAACCCAACAAAGGAAAACACTAAGGTATCATGGCTTTTAGCACTTTCTAGGTAGAAACGCCCTTCTTCATTGCTGATAGTACCATCGTTGGAATTCTGAAAGACAACATTTACGAAAGGTAGTGAAGCACCTGAAGCATCCCGCACCACACCGCTTACCTTGGTTTGTGACCAAGCCAGACAGGGCAAGACTAATAAACTTATAAGTAGATATCGTATATTGATAGGGCTCACTATTTAAGAGGCTGTTACAGCGTGCGCAAAGGACACGAATAATTTGCCAAAATACAATTTCGAATTGACAAATAAATCACAAAATTAAGATGCAGATACTAAAATGAATCCATTTGAACCTATGAAGGCTCAGTTTTCTCATTTAAATTAAGTGTTGCAGGAAGTAAATTAGTCTTTGTATAAAACCTTTCGAACTGCTTTCACAACATCATCCTTATTTGGCAACCACTCTTCCAAAAGTACGGGAGAATATGGTGCCGGCGTGTCGGCAGTATTCAGCTTAACGATAGGCGCATCCAAAAAGTCGAACGCTTGGCTCTGCACCTGATAGGTAATCTCAGTAGCGACATTTCCAAACGGCCAGGCTTCTTCCAAAATGACCAATCGATTGGTTTTCTTAACCGATTCCAAAATCGTGTCATGGTCCATCGGACGAACGGTTCGTAGGTCGATGATTTCACATTCAATACCATCTTCGGCCAATTCTTCGGCGGCTTTGTAGGCTTCCTTGATAATTTTTCCGAAGGAAACGATGGTTACATCGGCACCTTTTCGCTTTACTTCAGCAACTCCTAGTGGAATAAGGTATTCGCCTTCTGGCACTTCACCTTTATCGCCATACATCTGCTCGCTTTCCATAAAGATCACGGGGTCATCATCACGAATGGCGCTTTTTAAAAGCCCTTTTGCATCTTTAGGATTACTCGGCACCACGACTTTCAATCCCGGACAGTTGGCATACCAGCTTTCAAAGGCTTGGGAGTGCGTAGCTGCTAACTGACCTGCCGATGCGGTTGGTCCACGGAAAACAATCGGAATATTAAACTGACCGCCGCTCATCTGACGCATCTTTGCAGCGTTGTTGATAATTTGGTCGATGCCCACTAACGAGAAGTTAAAGGTCATAAACTCGATGATCGGTCGATTGCCATTCATTGCGGATCCAACTCCGACTCCTGCGAATCCAAGTTCCGAAATTGGCGTATCGATAATACGCTTCGCCCCGAACTCGTCTAGCATACCTTTACTAGCTTTGTAAGCACCGTTATATTCGGCTACTTCTTCGCCCATAAGATAAATGGTATCGTCGCGGCGCATTTCTTCGCTCATCGCTTCGGCTATCGCTTCTCGAAATTGGATTGTTTTCATAAGAATACTGCTTTAAAGAATCGCAATAAAAGTTTGGAGGACAAAAATAGTATAATCTGAATGGGTAGGGCGAAAAAATGTTAACATTTAACTCAAATTTATTATGCATGCATAGCATTTTTCGGAAATATATCCGTATCTTCGTAACCCAAAATGTCTTAGGCTATCCAAATAGCTGTAAACGCTTACAACTACTAAGACAGTAACGAAATTTATATCTAAAAAAATAGCTGCATAATATGAAAATTTTAGTGTGTATTAGTCACGTTCCCGACACCACATCCAAAATTAATTTTACCGATGGCGATTCGAAATTCGACACCAATGGTGTGCAATTCGTAATTAATCCGAACGACGAGTTCGGTCTTACCCGTGCCATGTGGTTTAAAGAAAAGCAAGGCGCTACCGTACACGTGGTAAACGTTGGCGGAGCAGAAACAGAGCCAACGCTTAGAAAAGCGCTAGCAATCGGTGCCGATGAGGCCATTCGTGTAGATGCTCCCGCAACCGACGGATTTTCCGTTGCGAAGCAACTAGCCAATGTGGTTAAAGAAGGTGGCTACGATTTAGTCATTGGAGGTCGTGAAAGTATCGACTATAACGGCGGAATGGTACCTGGGATGGTAGCAAAACTTACCGGTGCTAATTTTATCAATACCTGTATCGGACTTGAAATCGATGGTACTACCGCAACAGCTACTCGCGAAATAGATGGCGGTAAAGAAACCTTAAGAGCAGAACTTCCATTAGTTATTGGCGGTCAGAAAGGTTTGGTTGAAGAAAGCGATCTTCGCATTCCAAATATGCGCGGTATTATGCAAGCGCGTAAAAAACCGTTGAATGTGAAAGAAGCTGTCGACGCCAATGCTGAAACCGAAGCCGTTCATTTTGCAAAACCTGCTCCAAAAGGAGATGTGAAGTTGGTTGAAACTGTCGACGAATTGGTCGATTTACTTCATAACGAGGCGAAAGTAATTTAATAATACAGAATGCTGAATGTAGAATTCAGAATTAAATCTACTCTGAATCATAATTCATAATTCATAATTCATAATTCATAATTTGAACATGTCTATATTAGTATATACCGAATCTGAAGAAGGAAAATATAAAAAAATTGCCCAGGAAGCCGTATCCTTTGCACGTGGCATAGCCGATAAGATGGATATGAGCGTAACAGCCGTTGCCATTAATGGTGGCGATGCTTCTGAATTGGAAAAATGCGGTGCCAATAAGGTATTGCAAGTGAAGGATGATGCGCTTAAAAATTTCAATGCAGCTGCCTATGCCGATGTCTTGGCGCAAGCTGCTAAAAAGGAAGAAGCAAAAGTAGTGGTGGTTTCTAGTAGTGCAAACGCAAAGTTTTTAGCACCATTATTGGCTGTTAATCTTGACGCTGGTTATGTTCCAAACGTTAGCGAACTTCCTGAAAGCACAAGTCCGTTTAAAGTAAAACATAGTGTTTTCACCAACAAAGCCTTTGCTACCACTGAAATTAAGACGGATATAAAGGTTGTCGGACTTGCGAAGAATGCTTACGGCGTTCATGAAAATCATGCCGATGCAACAATTGAAGATTTTGCTCCAGAGCTATCTTCAGACGATTATAATGTTGAAACGGTTTCTGTCGATAAAGCAACCGATAAGGTAACTATAGCCGATGCTGAAATCGTAGTTTCTGGTGGCCGTGGATTGAAAGGTCCTGAAAATTGGGATATGATTGAAGAAATGGCCGATATTCTTGGCGCTGCTACGGCTTGTTCCAAACCAGTAAGCGATATGGGATGGCGTCCGCATAGTGAACACGTAGGACAGACAGGAAAACCTGTAGCTTCCAACCTATATATCGCAATCGGTATTTCTGGAGCGATTCAACATTTGGCAGGTATAAACGCTTCCAAAACCAAGGTAGTAATCAATAACGATCCGGAAGCACCTTTCTTTAAGGCAGCAGACTACGGAATTGTTGGCGATGCCTTTGAAGTGGTACCGAAACTGAATGAAAAATTGAAAGAGTTTAAGGCACAGAACGCATAATTTTTGTTACTTTGTGCCTGATTAAAGGGCTGTTCAGAGAAAGGCATGTCCTTTTTTTGAACAGCTTTTTTCATTGCTGAATTCGCCCAATGAAAGGTATACGAAACTTTTCAAACATAGAGCCGCTTACATGAGTCTTGTTCGCCTAACCATAAAAGGAATATCCTACAGTCAGACCCAAAACGGGGCCTACGCCCTTATCCTAAGTGAAATGGAAGGGGAACGAAAATTACCCATCGTAATCGGTGCTTTTGAAGCTCAATCAATCGCCATTGCGCTGGAAAAGGAAATAAAACCCCCACGTCCGTTAACCCACGACCTTTTTAAGAATTTCGCCGATCGCTTCGGAATTTTGATCAAACAGGTCATTATCCATAAGCTTATCGATGGTGTTTTTTATAGCAGTATTATCTGCGAGCGAGACGGATTAGAGGAAATTGTCGATGCCCGAACCAGCGATGCAATAGCGTTAGCACTGCGCTTCAATGCGCCTATTTTCACCTATAAAACTATTTTAGACAAGGCAGGGGTTTTCTTGAAAACCACTCCTGAAAAGAAGAAAGAAAAGCTTTCCGACGAGGAAGAAGCAGTGTTGGATGATCTAATTTCTGGGGGTGAAGAAAAAACGTCGGAAAAAAAGAAAATCGATTACAGCAAATACACCCTTAAGCAACTGAAAAAGATGTTGGAAAAAGCTGTATCTGGTGAAGATTATGAACAAGCTGCAGGGATTCGGGATGAGATTTCCAAACGTAAATAATTCGATTTTATGAGGCAGTTTCAATTTCTATTCTACTTTTGCCCTGCAAAATTCAACCCTTCAACTTTTAACCACTTTTGAAGCAGCCGATAACTCGATTAGAATCCATGCGTCACTTTCTACTATTCATCCTCTTTAGCGTATCATTTCTCACCCTTCACAGTCAATCTATCGAGCGTACTTGGGACTTCTCTTCTATCGAGAATGCAGAAGGAGAAACCCTATTCAACATAAACCCTGAATCGGATTCATTGCGCCTTGACAAAGGTCGCTTTACCTACTCGTTAGCCGCAAAGGACAGCCTGAATGCCGCTGGCGATTATATCTATCAGAATAACTTATTAGTGTTCTTTTACACCCAGCCGAAAGACACCATTCGAAGGTATCATGTGTCAGAACTGACCGATAGCACGTTGGTGTTTTCTGAAAATTAAGTAAACTATCGTTTTTCCGCTCCCGATGACACCCAAGTTTCCCAAGTTGCAGTGGATACCGATAGCAGCCTAGCTTTAGACCCAGATGAAGGGGTAGGCATAAACGTTACCAGTATTTGGCGCGGTGCTTTGGGAATGATTTTTCTGCTAACGATTTGCTTTTTACTAAGTAGCAATAGACGAAAAATCAATTGGCAGTTGGTGGCAACCGGGCTTGCCCTTCAACTGCTTTTTGCCATATTAGTATTGAAGGTAGACATCGTGGCAATGGGATTCGATTGGATTTCTGACAAGGTGGTGAAGTTTTTAAATTTTAGTGAAAAAGGTGCCGAATTCTTGTTCGGTGGATTAGTGACCGATATGGATACGTTCGGCTATATCTTCGCTTTTAAGGTACTGCCTACCATCGTATTCTTTTCAGCGTTTACATCACTATTATATTATCTCGGAATTCTACAGAAAATTGTAAAAGCCTTTGCTTATGTTATGAGCAAGACCATGCACCTTTCAGGAGCAGAGAGTTTGGCGGCTGCGGCAAATATCTTTATCGGTCAGACGGAAGCGCCTCTAGTGGTGAAGCCGTATTTAGACAAAATGACCAAATCGGAAATCCTCTGCTTGATGGTTGGTGGAATGGCTACTATTGCGGGTGGTGTGCTTGCCGCTTTTATCGCTTTCTTGGGTGGTGATAGTGATGCTGAAAAGGTAATCTTCACCAAACACTTGCTTACCGCTTCCATCATGTCGGCTCCAGCAGCTATCCTAATTGCAAAAATGCTATATCCCGAAACCGAAAAGGTGGATAAAACACTGGATATTTCAAAAGATAAGGTAGGAAGCAATGTATTGGATGCTATTTCACGTGGTACCACCGAAGGGTTGAAATTAGCCGTAAATGTTGGCGCTATGTTATTGGTATTTACGGCTATCATGGCAGTGCTGAACTGGATCACAGAAGACGGTATTGGTGCGCTTCTGGGAGTTAATGAGACGATCGCCCAAAATACCGATGGTCGATATAGCGGACTATCAATGCAATATATCTTAGGCAATCTCTTTGCTCCTATCGCATGGATCATTGGGGTTCCGGCAGAAGATATCACCGTTGTTGGACAATTGTTGGGAGAGAAAACAATTTTAAATGAATTTTTCGCTTACGCATCACTAAGTGAACTTAAACAAGCAGGCGCTATTATCAACTATCGATCGATTGTAATTGCCACCTACGCATTATGTGGCTTTGCGAATTTTGCCTCTATAGGAATCCAAATTGGCGGCATCGGTGTATTGGCACCGAGCAAACGAGTACTCCTGGCCAAATTTGGAATCAAAGCCTTAATCGGAGGTACGGTAGCAGCATTATTAACAGCGACAATTGCTGGAATGCTAATTGGCTAGGAAGGCTTTACGACAGTTTGAGCCCAATTAGCTGCTTCTTCAACTGAAGAGAAAAAACTAACAGCTCCTTTATATAAATCCATTTCCGTTACGGCCTCGTCACGTACATCCTCGCTTTCAGAAACGATTGCATGACCAATCATTTGCTTTGGGTTCACGTACTTATACGCTTCTGGATCGACATTGGAAGCAAACTCCCTTTCGGAGATAAAAACATACTGTCGGCCCTTATAGTGTGCATTAGAAATACCTAAAACATGCTCAGCCAACTCGACACTAACATCGGTTGACGTTAAATGAAACACGGCATAGCAGTCATAGCACTCCAATATGCCGTAGGGGGTATCATATTTTTTTTCGGTCGTCACGTTTTGCTAAGATAAGGAATTCCGAAAATTAGGCGGCTCTAAATCCGTTTTTTAGATAAAAGAGCAAAACTTTCGGTTAATAACTAATGATAACTGACTTCCCTTCCTATTTTAATGATAGATGCTATTTTATATTTTTAGCCACTAAACCAATTGACGATGAAGCAGTATCACGACCTCTTAAAGCACATTCTTGAAAACGGCACCGAAAAGGAAGACCGAACCGGAACAGGTACTAAAAGTGTATTTGGCTATCAAATGCGGTTCGATTTAAGTGAAGGATTTCCGTTGGTCACTACTAAAAAACTTCACCTAAAATCAATCATTCACGAATTATTATGGTTTCTCAAAGGCGATACAAACATTGCATACCTACAGGAAAACGGGGTTCGTATTTGGAATGAATGGGCTGATGAAAATGGTGATCTTGGTCCTGTATACGGACATCAATGGCGCAATTGGAACGATGAGGAAATTGATCAGATTTCCGATATCATTAAAACCTTAAAAACAAATCCGGACAGCCGAAGAATGTTGGTCAGTGCTTGGAACCCTTCGGTCATGCCCGACACTTCGAAATCATTTTCAGAAAACGTGGCCAATGGAAAGGCAGCGCTTCCACCATGTCATGCCTTTTTTCAATTTTACGTAGCGGATGGAAAATTATCTTGCCAATTATACCAACGTAGTGCCGATGTATTCTTAGGCGTACCGTTCAACATTGCATCCTATGCCCTATTTACTATGATGATGGCGCAGGTCTGTGGCTATGAAGCAGGCGATTTTATCCATACGTTTGGCGATGTTCATATTTACAATAACCACATGGAACAGGTTGAGCTACAGTTATCGAGAGACCCAAGACCACTGCCCAAAATGTTGCTAAATAAAAACGTAACCGATATATTTGGCTTCACTTTTGATGACTTTACATTGAAAGATTACAATCCGCATCCGCATATTAAAGCTGCTGTGGCCATTTAATTCAAAAACGTACTATGAAAAAACTCATTTTTATCCTCAGCCTACTTATCACTACTGCCGGTGTTGCCCAAGAAGAATGGGGCGACATGGAAAAGAACAAATTAACCATGAAAGAGCTTGCGCCAATTTGGCCTGGTTGTGAAAACGGGTCTGCACCACAACGCGACAACTGTTTCAAGCAAAAACTTGCGCAACATATCGCTAAAAATTTTAAATATCCTGCAGATGCCTACAAGAACAATGTTCAAGGTAAAGTAGTCGTAACATTTGTGATAGACGAATCCGGTAAACCTGTAATAAAAAATGTTTCTGGTGGAACAGAGGTACTTCAAAAAGAGGCGCAGCGTAATATTATGTCAATTCCCCAAATGGCAAAACCAGGCATGATGGGCGGAAAACCTCGTGCTATCGAGTATACCGTCCCGATTACGTTTAAAACTGGAAAATAAGGGCTTTAACATTCCCTAAACACCTTTCAATAGTAGAATTGGTATCTTTAAAGTGTTGGCTAAAATCCAGCACTTTTTTGTTATGATTCAAACCGATACCCTACAAGCTTTTTTTCTGGAAACGCGACAAGATACCGAAAGTATTTGCAAACCCTTAGAAATTGAAGACTATGTGGTACAACCCATTGTCGATGTTTCACCCCCTAAATGGCACCTCGGCCATACCACTTGGTTTTTTGAGGAGTTTATACTAAAACCTCATAAACCAGATTACGAATTGTTCCATGAAGATTTTGCCTATGTCTTCAACAGTTACTACGAGGCTGTTGGAAAACGCGTACTACGGACCGACCGTGGCAACCTTTCACGTCCTGGAGTAACCAAAGTTTACGACTACCGTCACTACGTAACGAATGAGATGAAAGAATTTCTCAGTCAGAATGAACTTTCACCAGAACTGCAACAAGTGTTATTAATCGGGATTCACCATGAAAAACAACATCAAGAGTTGTTAATGACAGACCTTAAATATATTTTAGGTCACAATCCATTGTTTCCGAAATATCATGACGAAGTAAACGAGCACCCGATTCAAAAGCATACCGCAGATTGGATTTCCATGGAAGAGGGCATCTATGAAATCGGGCATGAAGATGATGATTTCTGCTACGATAATGAAGAGGGCCGACACAAGGTATTTCTCCATCAGTATGAAATTTCAAACAAACTGGTGACCAATGGTGATTACCTCGAATTCATGAATTCAGATGGCTATTCCAATCACAATTACTGGCATGCCGAGGCTTGGGATTGGGTAAAAAATGAAGACGTTTCGAAACCGATGTATTGGCATAAGATAGAGGGAAAATGGTACCACTACACTTACGGCGGGTTACAAGAATTAAATCTCGATGCTCCCGTAACCCATATTTCTTATTATGAAGCCTTTGCCTATGCCCAATGGAAAGGCTTTCGATTGCCCACCGAATTTGAATGGGAGGCCGCTCAAGAACATTTCGAATGGGGAACGCGATGGGAATGGACCGAAAGTGCCTACCTACCCTACCCTGGCTATAAAAAGCCAGAAGGCGCTATAGGCGAATACAACGGAAAGTTTATGGTAAACCAGAAAGTGTTACGAGGCGGTTCCATCGCAACATCTAAAAACCATACGCGTCCAACCTACCGTAATTTCTTTCAAACCAACCTAAAATGGCAATTTACCGGCATTCGGTTAGCCAAATAATTCAAACGGATGAATAATACTACCAAGCCAACCTTGGATACCGCCTTCAAAAAAGATGTTTTTGAAGGGTTGACAGAATTTCCAAAATATCTGTATTCCAAATATTTTTATGACGAAAAGGGTGATAAACTATTTCAGGATATCATGAATATGCCGGAATACTATCTTACAGATTGCGAGTTTGACATTCTTTCCCTTCATACCGAAGCGATCGCTGAATTCTTTAGAGGAAGCGGTCATGGCTTCGATTTGATAGAATTAGGTGCCGGCGATGGTAAAAAGACCAAGATACTATTGAAGTATTTAGGTGAAAACGATTTCAACTTTGTATACAGGCCTATCGACATTAGTCAAAATGCCATCGATAGCTTAACGAAAACACTATCAAACGAACTTCCTGAAGTAGATGTTCGAGGTGAAAAAGGCGAATACTTTGAAGTACTGGAACGCGTTCAGGAGTACAACACTCGTAAGAAAGTGATTATGGTGCTCGGTTCCAATATTGGGAACCTACTTCACAAAAGAGCTATAGAGTTTCTTGCAAAGTTGAAGGATTCCATGCGGGAAGGCGATTTATTATTTATGGGGTTCGATCAGAAAAAAGACCCGGAAACCATTTTAAATGCCTATAATGACCCTAATGGTATTACCGCTGCCTTCAACAAAAACATTCTACATCGAATTAACAGAGAACTCGGTGGAAATTTCCCTGTCGACGATTTCAGACATTGGGAAAGTTATAACCCAGAGTCGGGAACGGCCAAGAGCTTTTTAGTTGCCGAAAAACCGATGGAAGTCACTATTGCAAACCTCAACCTCACCGTACATTTCGATGCATGGGAAACCATTCATACCGAAATTTCGCAAAAGTACAATGACCAAGTAGTCGATTGGCTTGCTGGAGAGGCCGGACTTGACATCGAAACTTCCTACACTGATCCGAAAGGATACTACAAAAACTATGTATTTAAGCGAATAAATGCGTAATTTTCACCAAACTGTTATTCATAATATGAAAGGTTTTCTATTTTTCGTTTTAGGCATGTTAGTAATCAGTTGCGATGGTCCGATGAAAACCACAACGGAAGCCAAGGACCTTTCGCATGGCTGGGAGAATAAAACCGCTGCGAATATCCCAACCGATAGTCTACTCACAAAGGGGAGCACTTACTTACCGGTCTATTCTGAAATCTACCAACAGAGTAAGAATTTCACCTTCAACCTTACCGCGACCGTAAGTATCCGCAATATCAGTTTGAAAGACACACTTTACATCTATAAGGCCGATTATTATAATACCTATGGCGAAAGAATTCGACAATACCTTAATGGGCCCGTATACGTGATGCCGATGGAAACCATCGAGATCGTAGTAGATGAAGATGATGAAGATGGCGGAACAGGTGCCAACTTCCTATTCGATTGGAGTATACGGAAAGAAACGGTGGAACCATTCTTTGAAGCGGTTATGATTTCAACGGCTGGGCAGCAAGGACTTTCTTTCACCACTCAAGGCATTCGAAAAAAATAATTATGAAAGCAATCTGGAACCATACCGTGCTGGCCGAAAGCAACGATACCATCGTAGTAGAGGGCAATCATTATTTTCCGCCGGATAGCATCAATGAAGATTATTTTAAGGATAGTGACAGTTATACCACCTGTCCATGGAAAGGCCAAGCCTCTTATTACAATCTTTTCGTAAATGGTCAGCAAAATCCGGATGCTGCTTGGTATTATCCAAACCCAAAGGCCAAAGCAGAAAACATCAAGAATTATGTGGCTTTTTGGAAAGGTGTATCCGTTGAAGAATAATTAGAGCACTGAAAGCAATCGCACTAAATCTTCTTCACTGTTGTAAAAGTGAAACCCAACCCGTATACCACCACCTCGCTGCGAAGCGATTATATTTTCCTGCTGTAGCTTTTTGAATAGCTTTTCATCGCCTCTTAGATTGAAGAAAGGGGCATGTTGCTTTCTATTTACGACAGCTGCTGAAAGCAAGCCTCTTTCGGTAAATTTTTCCTTTGCTGCAGTTGAAAGGTCAGCGATTTGTTGAAATAACCTTTTCTTTCCCCAATCTTCCCAAAGCTCCAAGGATTTTCCGAAGGTTCCAAAGCTCATAAAATCTTGGTGACCGGGTTCAAAATGTTTTATAAAACGTGTGTCGGTCGCTTTACTATCGAACCCTTCTGCACTGTTAAATCCAATCGTTTGTGGAAACAATCGTTCCCTCGCTCCCTCCTTCACCATAAAAAATCCATTTCCAAAGCTGGAAAGCAACCATTTATAACCACTGGCGCCCAGTACGTCCAATGGACTAGCACTAAAATCGAAATCCTGGGTACCTAAAAACTGGGTACCATCGCCAATAAGCATTAAATTTGGATGGGCCGACTTCAACTGAGCTAAAAATTCGAGATCGATGGTAATACCCGATAGCCATTGCGTAATACTGAACAAAAAAACATCTGGACGATGCTTCGCAACAGCTGCTTCGATATTTTCTTCTATAGTTTCATCAACTTCAGCATAACAAACATCGAAATCGCGTGTTTCCACAGGCCAATTCACCGAAGGATAATCGCCCTTCAACAATAAGACCTTCTGTCCTTTTGGCAAGCCTTCCAATACCGTATTGATTCCGAAGGAAAAATTTGGAACCAAGGCGACCGCTTCTTCACCCGAAGAAAAGAATTTAGCAATCTTAGTACGCACCTCTTGTAGCATTTGCTGGATGGCTCCATAATTAGCGCCTTGCAAAAGGAAATTTTTATCCTGCGCTCTTCTCCAATCGTGTAAGGGCTCCGAAAGTAAGCCCGAAGCAGGCGTATTTAAATAGGTTTGGTGCTGTAGTGCAGGAAAGTGAATCTTAAAATCTTCCATAAGGGAATGGGTGTCGCCGTTAATTTCAATATTTTTACAAAAGACTAAAGGTAACCAACTATGTTTTCAAAAACCAAGAAATCGGATCGATTGGACGCAGAACAACGCGAACAGTATGAGTACGCACGGCGACGCATCAAGCAGAAAAAAGCCTTAATGCGTCATTTTATCTTCTTTTTGGCTGGTTCCATATTGGTATTGGTCCTTGATCTTTTGCTAAACAAAGGCCATGAACTTATTTTTCCGAATTGGTCGGTTTGGGTCGTACTTATCTGGGGCTTTATGTTGCTTATCCATGTTTTTAATGTGTTTGTAATGAATACGTTTATGGGGAAGGAATGGGAAGACCGTCAGTTGGAAAAACTGAAAGCGAAGCAAGCGAAACGAATTTCAGAATTGCAACAGAAAGTCGATACCGAGCAAGAATTAAACTTACCCAAAAAAGAAGAAGTAAAAAAAAAGGACGACAACACGCCGTTACCCCCAGACGTCAAATGATTACAATTATAGCTGCAGCTGGAGAGAAGAACGGTCTTGGCAAGGACAACGATTTGGTTTGGCACTTACCAGACGATTTTAAGCGTTTTAAGCAATTAACGACTGGCCACCATATCATCATGGGACGAAAGACCTTTGAATCCTTTCCAAAACCTTTGCCCAATAGAACCCATGTGGTCATAACACGAAATAAAGACTATAAAAAAGAAGGTGCTGTCGTGGTGCATAGTATGGACGAAGCCTTGAAAGTAGCGCAAGGCGATGCCCAACCCTTTATTATTGGCGGTGGTGAAATTTATACGATAGGAATGGAAGTAGCCGATAAAATTGAACTGACCCGTGTTCATGGCACTTTTGATGTGGATACTTATTTTCCCGAAATTCCAATATCCGATTGGCAACTTACAGAGGAAATCCATCACGAAAAGGATGCGCGTCATAAGTATGCATTCACATATCAGACCTGGATGCGAAAATAAAATTCAACACAGCAATGCTTACCAAAACCTTAGAACAAATCGCAACCGAATCGGGAATGAATGCAGCGAATGCACAGCCATTGTCGGGAGGCGATATTAACGATGTGTATGTGTTACAAGGCGAAGACAGGCAACTAGTGATTAAATGCAATAGTGCTTCAAAATTTCCGGGCATGTTTGAAGCCGAAGCTAAAGGATTGGAATTGTTGAAATCCAGCAATAGCTTTCATATTCCTACAGTAATCTCTAAAGGAACTGTTGAAGATACCGCGTATTTGACGCTTTCCTATATAGAAGAAGGCGCTAAAAACAATTCGTTTTGGTCGCAATTTGCTGAAAATCTGGTGAACCTTCACAAAACAACCCAAGCGCACTTCGGATTGGACCATGATAATTATATTGGAAGTTTAAAACAATACAATTGCCCCGAACGAACCGCAGCCGATTTCTACTTGAACCAACGATTGATCCCTCAATTTCGAATGGCGATTAATAATGGGTTTAGCTTTTCTGGCTTAAAGCAGTTTTATAAAAACATCGGCGATATAATTCCTGATGAAAATCCGGCTTTAGTACATGGCGATTTATGGGGTGGAAATTATATGGTGAACAAAAATGGTGAACCTGTACTGATTGATCCTGCCGTTGCTTTCGCTCCTCGCGAAATGGACCTTGCCATGATGCAATTGTTTGGAGGCTTCTCTTCGGAAGTATTCGAGATGTATCATGAGCAATGGCCGCTGGAAAACGATTGGAAAGCGCGCATTCCACTATACCAATTATACTATCTACTGGTCCATTTGAACATTTTCGGACAAGGCTATTACGATCGTGTTAATAGCATCGTGCAACGATTCGTATAAGCCTTAACAAAGTCGCAACATACTTTAGCGTTCCTTTGGCGCAAATACACTGTAATTCCTAGTATCTTTCCTTTAAAAATTAGGATATGAGTACAAAGAATTTATATGACGCTGAAGCGAAGAAAAAACTGAAAAAATTAGTCGATGCTGGCGATGTTGCCATGATGGCGACCAATTTGGGTACGACACCCTTAAGTGCTGTACCGATGCATACCAAGAAAATTGATGATGAAGGAAATATTTGGTTTTTGAGCACCAATACGAGTGATCATAATGCAGATTTGTTGAAATCGTCTGAAATTCAACTTTTGTATAATAACAAAAGCGATATGGAATTTGTAAGCGTGTATGGTGAAGGTGAAATTATTTCAGACCAAAATACACTATCCTCTTTATATGACGATAAGGACAACGCTTGGTTTGAAGGCCCAGAGGATCCAAACCTTACAGCCATTAAGGTAAAGCCGAAGGAAGGAGCTTACTGGAGCAACAAAGACAATAAATTGGTCACTTTCTTTAAACTCCAGATGGCGGCAGTTACTGGCGACGAAAAAGACATCGGCGAATCAGGAAAATTAAAGATGTAATCCCGCTCCCCTTTTCAATCACGAAAAGGGGTTTTTATTAGTATTTTTGTTCATTAGAAACACTAAACCAACCTTATGAAAGCATATATATTTCCAGGACAGGGCGCTCAATTTTCCGGTATGGGAAAGGATCTTTACGATGCCTATCCAAAAGCCAAAGAACGCTTTGAGCAAGCAAACGATATTCTGGGTTTTGATATTATCAAGATTATGTTTGAAGGCTCCGACGACGAACTGAAACAAACAAAAGTTACCCAGCCTGCCATTTTTCTTCATTCTACCATTCTAGCAGAAAGCTTAGTAGATAGCTTTACACCAGATATGGTCGCTGGACACTCTTTAGGTGAATTTTCAGCGCTGGTCGCCAATGGTGCTATGGCTTTTGAAGACGGCTTAACATTGGTTTCAAAACGTGCTATGGCGATGCAAAAAGCCTGTGAAGCACAACCATCAACGATGGCTGCCGTTTTAGGGTTGGAAGATCATTTGGTGGAAGCGATTTGCGCTGATGTTGAAGGCACTGTAGTTGCTGCCAATTACAATTGCCCTGGTCAGTTGGTAATTTCAGGTGAAGTAGATGCCATTAACCGTGCTGTTGCAGCCTTAACCGAAGCAGGAGCAAAAAGAGCCTTGGTGTTACCCGTTGGCGGTGCCTTCCACAGTCCGTTGATGGAGCCTGCCCGTGAAGAATTAGCCGCCGCCATTGAAGCGACGAAGTTCAAGACACCTTCTTGCCCTATTTATCAAAATGTAAGCACATTTGCGGTTACCGATCCATCAGAAATTAAAAAGAACCTGATTTTTCAGCTTACCGCTCCCGTGAAGTGGACACAAAGCATTCAGAATATGATAAAAGATGGTGGCACCGAATTTATTGAGGTTGGTCCTGGAAAAGTCTTACAGGGCTTAATGCGAAAAATAGATCGAAACGTTGCAGCGAGCCAAGCAACCTTGTAAAAAGAAAAACCCGAAGCTACAACTTCGGGTTTGTTTTATATATGGATTTATGTAGTTAAGCCGAAATTTGGCAGTCTACACAATCTTTTACTTTTCCGTAATAAGTTTCGCGGTATTTGTGAACGGTACGATACGGAATGCTCATAAATCGCTTTTTCACATAGGTTACATTTGCGGTAAACATTCCCATTTTTTCACTAAACCGCTTCTCTTTCTTTGTTTTTCGCTTTACTGTTACCAGTCGCATGACTTCTTTTTTATGGTTAAAGTGCAAAGAAACAAAGATTTATGTCGTATGTCAAGTTTGAAGTGTTAAAGCACCGTTAAAGGAAGTTTACGAATTGCGAACTTTCTGTTCCCATTTCCACGCAGAGGCAAGCGCTTCCTCCATAGTTCGCTTTGCTTTCCACCCTAAAACCTTATTCGCTTTCGAAGTATCGGCATACACCGCTGTTACGTCGCCTGGACGACGATCCACCACCGCATAATCAAGGTTTTCCCCTGTACCTTTCTCAAATGCTTCAATAACTTCGAACACCGAGCTTCCCCTTCCCGTACCAACATTAAACATCTCGTACTTTTCTTCATTCTTATTATCCAATAAACGCTCCATAGCTACTACATGGGCTTCGGCCAGATCCATTACGTGGATATAATCGCGAATACAACTTCCATCGGGAGTATCGTAATCGTCACCAAAAACCGACAGTTTTTCTCGAATTCCTGCGGCAGTTTGCGTTATATAGGGCACTAAATTCTGTGGAACCCCTATAGGAAGCTCACCTATTTCGGCAGATTTATGGGCACCAATCGGGTTGAAATAGCGCAGGGATATAGCATTCATATTTTCTACAGCACAAGTATCAATCAAAATTTCTTCACTAATCTGTTTTGTATTGCCATAGGGCGATGCCGCTGCCTGAGTAGGAGCAGTTTCGGTAATGGGGAGTGTTTCAGGTTGTCCGTAGACTGTACAGGAGGAACTGAATATAATATTTTCGATTCCATGTGCCACACACTCTTGAAGTACGTACACTAAAGTATGTATATTATTCTCGTAGTAATACAAAGGCTTCTCTACACTTTCACCAACCGCCTTACTTGCAGCGAAATGAATCACACCTTCAATGTCGGAATGTCGTTTGAAAAAATCTGCTACCTCGGCCTTATACCGCAAATCCAAACGTTCAAAAGTGGGCGAGATATTCGTTATCCTTGCGATGCCACCGAGGACATTTAACGATGAATTTGAAAGATTGTCTACAATTATCGTCTCATATCCAGCTTGTTGTAGCGCTACAACGGTATGAGACCCAATATACCCCAAACCACCTGTTACTAATATTTTTTTCATGTTACAGTGGTTTTCTTACGCTTGAGTTACGAAATCGATTACGGTTTGGGTTATAAAATCTATTTGTTCGTCATCTAATTCGGTATGCATGGGTAGTGAAATTACCTCTTTTACCAATTGATTGGTCACAGAAAAATTGGCTTCATCATAGCGATCATCGCGATAGGCCTTCTGAAGGTGCAGTGGAATGGGATAATACACCCCACACGGAATTCCCTTTTCATTTAAATGCTTCACCAACCCATCCCGATCGGCATCCAAAATTCGCAAGGTATACTGATGAAATACATGGCAATCACAAACATCGCAAATACTATTTCCGGCATCACAAAATCCTGTTGGCGTGATAATATTTTCTATTCCAGCAAACGCTGCGGTATATTTTCGTGCTGCATTTCGTCTGGCAGAATTGTAATTGTCCAAATGCGGTAATTTGGCACGAAGCACTGCCGCCTGAATACTATCGAGACGTGAATTCACGCCTACCACATCATGATGATAGCGTTCGTACATACCATGATTTACAATTCCACGAATGGTATGCGCCAAGTCGTCATCATTGGTAAAAATTGCACCACCATCGCCATAACAACCTAAGTTTTTAGATGGAAAAAAGGAAGTAGAGGCTACATGCCCTATCGCTCCCGTTTTCGTTTTTGTACCGTCTTTAGAAGTATAGGTAGTCCCAATTCCTTGGGCATTATCTTCAATGACATACAAATTATGTTTTTCTGCCAATGCCATCAATTCATCCATCTGTGCGGCAAGTCCGAACAAATGGACAGGCACAATCGCCTTAGTTTTAGGTGTAATAGCTTTTTCTACTGCTTCAATGTCGATATTAAAGGATACTGGGTCTACATCCACGAGTACTGGAGTTAATCCCAAAAGCGCTATAACTTCAACAGTGGCGGCGAAGGTGAAATCGGCAGTTATAACTTCGTCACCTGGCTTCAACCCTAATCCCATCATCGCAACTTGTAAGGCATCGGTCCCGTTGGCACAGGGAATGACGTGCTTCACTCCTAAATATTCCTCTAATTCCTTTTGAAATTGATGGACCTCTGGTCCGTTGATATAAGCCGTGCTTTCAATTACCTCCTGCACCGATTGGTCTACTTGTTCTTTTATCTGTTGGTATTGCCCTTTCAGGTCAACCATTTGAATTTTTCGCATGCTATCTTAATTACCTTTCAAAATTACAAAAATTGAAGCGGGCGGGCAATGTAAAATCCAGAGCAAACGCCTTATAGAAAAGATTATTCTGACTCCGTTTTAGAAGGTGATTTCTATCGGTCACCGACATGAAAATCGTACTTTTGTGTTCAAAATTTTACTTCATGGCGAAAAAGAAACCGCTTATCCTCGTTACCAACGACGATGGCATTACAGCTCCGGGCATCAGAACCCTTATAAAAGTGATGAATGAAATAGGCGATGTATGCGTTGTTGCACCCGATTCACCGCAGAGCGGAATGGGTCATGCCATTACTATTAACGACACGCTCTACTGCGATACGGTAAAAGTACATGAAGACGAACCTCAAAAAGAATACAGTTGTAGCGGAACGCCTGTCGACTGTGTGAAATTAGCGGTAAATGAAATCCTGAAACGCAAACCCGATCTGTGCGTAAGTGGTATTAACCATGGCAGTAATTCTTCGATTAATGTCATTTACAGCGGCACTATGAGTGCTGCCGTGGAAGCGGGCACCTTGGGAATACCCGCTATCGGATTTTCTCTTTTGGACTATTCCTTAGAAGCGAATTTTGAACCCACCAAAAAATATGTGAAGCAGTTGGCCCAGCAGTGTCTGGAAAATGGACTACCAAAAGGAACAGTCTTAAATGTAAACTTCCCTAAATTACCAAAGAGCAAGATTAAGGGTATGAAGATTTGCAGACAGGCAAATGCCCATTGGGAGGAAAATTTCGATAAACGCGTAAATCCATTGGGACGCGAATACTATTGGCTTACCGGTGAATTCATTAATGGTGATAAGGGAGAGGATACCGACGAATGGGCGTTGGCTAATGGATATGTTTCGGTGGTTCCCGTACAGTTCGACTTGACAGCACATCACGCTATAAAATTCTTGAACACATGGGAGCTGTAAAACAAAACATGGCGAAAGAAATCGCAATTGGGTTTGGTATTGGTGTAATAGCGAACCTTATCGGTAGCTATCTCTATATCTTTTTCTTTTCTGAATACGATTTTGAAACTACTTTGGAAGTCGCCATCGAACAGGATGTACTTGGAAATATCATTGCCTTAGGTGCTCTGTTGAACCTTGCTGCCTTTTTTCTTCTATTGAAAAAGAATCGAGTGTACCGTGCTAGAGGTGTCGTTATGGCTACCGTACTCGCTGCCTTGGTGATCCTAATCTCAAAGTTTCTCTAGCGGTTCTTTTACTGAAGACAGGTTAAATATAACGGAAGCTTCTTTCGTTGCATAGCAATTGTTTGCGCGAATCCCCTATTTTTGTGAAACGCAACATTTTCCGCCGTATGAAATATTACCTACTTGCCGGTGAAGCCTCAGGCGATTTGCACGGAGCCAACCTCATCAAAGCCTTGAAGAAGGAAGATCCCAATGCCGAATTTCGGTGCTGGGGTGGCGATTTGATGGAGAACGCGGGCGCTACGTTGGTAAAGCATTATCGCGATCTTGCGTTTATGGGATTTGTGGAAGTACTCTTCAACCTACGGACCATATTGAAGAACATTTCCTTTTGTAAAAAAGACATCGAACAGTTTCAACCCGATGTCATCATCTTTATCGATTATCCTGGCTTCAACCTTCGCATTGCGAAATGGGCCAAGAAAAAAGGACTCCCGACGCATTATTATATTTCACCCCAACTTTGGGCCTGGAAGGAAAACCGCATTAAGAGTGTGAAGCGAGATGTTGACGAAATGTACGTTATTCTTCCGTTTGAGAAGAAATTTTATGAAGACAAGCATCAGTATCCCGTCCATTTTGTTGGACATCCGCTTATCGATGCCATTTACGATCGGGAGCAGATACATCCTGAGGATTTCCGAAAGCAGCACGGCCTAACCGATAAGCCTATTATCGCCTTGTTACCGGGAAGCCGCAAACAGGAGATTTCAAAAATGTTAGCGGTAATGCTGCAAATGGTACCTCGATTTCCCGATTTTGAGTTTGTAATTGCGGGAGCACCTAGTCAAGAGGCCAGCTTTTATGAGCCCTTTTTGAAGAAAGACCGCGTGCATTTATTGCTAAACAAAACCTATGATTTGCTGAGTGTTTCACATGCTGCCTTGGTTACTTCCGGAACGGCAACTTTGGAAACAGCTTTATTTAAGGTGCCGCAGGTGGTGTGTTACAAGGGAAGTCGTATTTCCTATGAAATTGCAAAACGCATTATTAACCTGAAGTATATTTCGTTGGTAAACCTAATTCTCGATAAACCAGTGGTAACCGAGTTAATCCAAACTGACTTTACCGCCGATCGGCTAGAGGAAGAACTGAAGACGATTTTAGACGAATACCAGCGCGCCAAGTTGTTTTTAGACTATTACGATTTAGAGCAAAAGCTCGGTGGAAAAGGGGCTAGCGCTGCTACCGCTAATCTTATCTATGAGGAAATTTCCAAAAAGTAGGATTTTTTCATAGTTTTAAGGCAGAATACCGCTCATGGCCTATAATCTACAATTATCTAACCGAGTCCGACAGTATTTGGCGGATATTCCTTCTCTTAAAATTGAAGAGAAGCGGATGTTCGGCGGATTGGCTTTTATGGTGAATGGGAAGATGTGTATAAATATCAGTGGCAATAATTTAATGTGCCGCTTCGATCCTGACCGATTGGACGAACTGTCCAATAAAGTAGGCTTCGTACCCGTTATTATGAAGAACCGTCAGTTGAAAGGATATTGCTACGTCGCTGAAGAAGGCTATCAAAATTCTGATGATTTCAACTTTTGGGTTCAAACATGTCTGGACTATAACCCTATTGCAACTGCCTCCAAAAAATCTTAATTCATGAAAATCGTGAACGTTTCGTCTTTTTCGATTGCAACACTAAAACCTTTATTACTACTTTTTTTGATGGGAATGCTGCTCACTTCCTGCGGAAGTTCTAGAACTCCTACCGATAGAACTGTTATTGGTGAAAAATCGTCGACCGTAAGTAATAAAACCATTCGAAATGTGATATCGCATGCCCGTAGTTTTGAAGGAACACGCTACAAGTTTGGCGGTACGGACAAGCGGGGCATGGATTGCTCTGGACTAGTTTACACTTGCTTTCAAAGGGAAAAGGTAGCCTTGCCAAGGATCTCTAGGGATATGGCCAAAAAAGGACTTCGAATTTCCTTAAAGGACGCTTCGGAAGGCGATTTGCTTTTTTTTCAAACCAGTAAGACAGGAAGACGGATCAACCATGTTGGGTTGGTGGTGGAAGCACGAAATGGCACCCTTCATTTTATTCATTCAACAACTTCAAGAGGCGTAATTGTATCCTCGTTAGACGAACGCTACTGGCGTAATGCCTTTGTGGAAGTCAGGCGAATCATTTAGCTTTATACTACTTTCCAATTTCCCTAGCGCAATACTTCTAGCTGTGGGGTAACATTTATCAATTTTGCGATCGTACAATTCTCGTTTTGTGTTACGGCAGGAATATTACTGGCCTATTATTTTCCGCTTCCGTTTACTATTGAGATATGCGTCTTAGCTTTATTCATAAGTATTGCCCTTCTGTATCCATTAAGCAAGAAAACAGATGCTGCCATATTGCCCTTCGGAATTTGCACCTTGCTTTTCTTCACCAGCTTAGGGTATTGGAATTATCAACTACGGTTGCCAAAGTTCTCATCGCACCATTATTCACATTTCACACAAAATGATTCTTCAACCCTATCGAAGCTTCGTATTCGGGAGACGTTAAAGCCAGACCGTTACTATTGGAAGTATATCGCAGAAGTTTCAGAAACAGACAAGCGCTCAACAACTGGCCGTATACTGCTTCAACTTAAAAAAGAAGCTGTAAGCAATCCTCCCGAAGTTGATGCTATCCTACTTACTTATGCCGCTACGGAAGACATTCCCAGCCCGATGAATCCAGACCAATTTGACTATTCTGCTTATATGAGGTCGTTAAACGTACACCATCGGATGATCTTGGAAAACAACTTCATCATCAAGCATTCAGAGAGACAAACAAGTTTAAAAGGTTGGGCCGAAAAACTTCGGAATCGTTGTGTTATCGCTTTAAAGCGAACTGATTTACCTGATGATGAACGAGCTATTCTACAAGCATTGGTATTGGGAGAAAAGCGAGAGGTATCGAAAGAACTTTACAATGCGTATGCCGCTGCCGGAGCGGTCCATATTCTAGCAGTTTCGGGCTTGCACGTCGGGATGCTGGCTTTCGGACTTCAATGGTTGTTTAAACCCATTCGACGGTTTCGATGGGGTAAAGTCATGACTGCGGTGTTATTAATCTTACTCTTATTTGGATATGCGGTCTTCACCGGATTATCGCCATCGGTTACACGCGCTGCGACCATGTTTTCACTTTTCATGGTTGCCCAGCAACTGGATCGACCCACAAATAGCATGAACACACTGTTTCTTTCCTTTTTTATCTTGTTGCTCATCAATCCGCTTTGGTTGTTTCAAGTAGGATTTCAACTGAGTTACGCAGCGGTATTTTCCATCGTTTGGTTGCAGCCTTCCTTGTTCCGAATTTGGTTTCCAAAATATACAATCCTACGAAAATTGTGGGCGATTACGACAGTAACAATTACGGCACAAATAGGAGTTTTACCGTTGAGCCTGTATTACTTTCACCAGCTTCCATTACTGTTTTTACTGACGAATTTAGTGATGATGCCCATTCTAGGGCTATTGATGTTATTCGGAATTCTAATGGTGCTCTTAAGCGTTCTAAACAGCAATCCACCCCTCATAACCAAATATTTTTCAAAATTCATGGGAGGGATAAATGATTTTATTCGTTGGGTGGCAGGACAAGAGACATTTCTTATTACGGATATTTCCTTTTCAACTAGAATAGCAGTGGTAAGTTATCTAACTCTTTTTAGTCTAATGCTATTCCTTCAGAAAAGAAAAGCATCAAATACTTATGCCGTCTTAGTAGGAGCTTCCGTTTTCATCGGGATTATGATTTATGAATCGTATACGATTCGACCCGCACGCTTTATCATCTTCCAAAAATCGCGCGAAACGCTCCTAGCGGTTCAGTCGGATGACATTCTCTCTCTGTATACCAGCAATTCGGACAGTCTTCAAAATAAATATCCGATTAAATCTTTCACTTTGAAAAACAATATAAAGAAGTTGAACCAGTCCAACATTCCAACTGTATTCAAAATCATGGAAAAAACCTTTTTGGTTATCGATAGCACGAGTGTGTATCCTTCCCAAAAAATTGATGTGTTGATCTTAACCCAGAGTCCGAAGCTTCATTTGGAAAAGGTAATTGCTACCACCCAACCGAACTTAATCATAGCTGACGGCAGCAACTACAATTCTTATGTTAGACGATGGAAGAAAACATGTGAAATTAAAAGGCTCCCCTTTTACCATACCGGTACCAAGGGAGCCTTCATTCTCGAGCAGTGAAACACTTAACTAAAAACCTACTCTAGAACGTGCCTTCAAAGTTTTTTTGATACTCTTCCCATGCTTCCATGGTAGTGAGTTCTTTATAATCGTCGTTAGCAATCATCTTCAAATAAATCTCCAATTGCTGTGGTGTTTTATATCCTGGGATAGCCTGAATTAGATCTCCATTCTCCTGAAAGAATACCAAACTAGGATATCCTCGTAGCTTTAACGCATCGGCAAAGAAATGTGTAGCGTTGCGACCTTTTCTTCCTTCGCGATAATTAGGATTCGTATAGGTAAAATCTTGATAGGTGATTTCTTCGGTCCCTTCGGCATTAAATTTCACCGGGTAATAATTTTCATTGATAAATGCGATTACGTTTTTATCGCTAAAGGTATTTCGATCCAGCATTTTACAGGGACCACACCAAGTGGTATACACATCCATAAAGATTTTTTTTGGCTGTTCCTTTTGCGCCGCCAGGGCTTCATCCATTGACATCCATTCAATTTCCTGAGCTGTAATTCCAGTTGAAATTATCAAAAATGCTAGTAGCAGTAATTTTTTCATATCATTCTTACATTGAAACTTTTATACACAAAAAACGTTCCACACTTTGGGAACGTTTTTTATTTGAATTTGTTGTATTTGAAATGTTAACGTACACCGTGCATCAATCGTTTTAGTACTGGATTTAATGCAAACACCAAAATTCCCGCAGCAGCTGGAACAATGGTAAAGATCAAGAAAAAGGTTGAAAGCGAATAGGCTTCCGTTATATTTTCAATCTCACCTCCGAAAACAGCTGCTAATTTGTTCCCAATGGCGATGGCCAAGTACCACATTCCAAACATTAGGGCGATCATTCTTCCTGGCACCAGTTTGGATACATAGGAAAGTCCAACGGGCGATAAACACAATTCTCCTAGGGTATGGAATAAATAGGCAAATACCAACCAAACCATACTTACTTTCACACCTTCAGTAACGCCATACGATCCATAGGCCAAGAGTCCGAAACCAAGCGCCATAATGATTAGTCCAAGTGCATATTTAGCGGCGGCAGAGGGATTGTATTTACTTTCAAACCATTTAGAAAAGAATGAAGCAAAGGCAATGATAAAGAAGGAGTTCAGGATACTGAACCAAGAAACTGTGATTTCAATTTCGTTACTCTTTATTTCGGTTACCTGGGCGCGGATAATCCCGTTGCTTTCACTTCCAAGTTCCGTGGCATTCGCCTTTGCACCTGCCAATCGTTCTTCATCCAAGTACCCATAATTAGCACCTTCGTTATCCTTATTGATGATAAACAGCTCATCTCCAACCGCAAACGTTAGTGGTTCAGCAATAGTCGTTGTAAGATCTACCACTTGGGCATCATCCGAAAGTTCCGAATCGAGGGTTACGGGCTTATACGTGGTTTCCCCAGTTTCCGAATCTGCATCATCTACAGCTACTGCCTGATAGGAAACGGTATAGGCAGTGGTACTCATATCGCGGTTTAGCATCCAGCCTACCAGTCCCCACATAAAGAGAAAGCAGATGACCAATACAATATTCGAACCTGGAATTTTACTGTAGGTTCGCTTCCACAGTAGGTATAATACCCAAGTAATAATGGCCAATGGAATAACCGTCAATAATAAGTTTACAATGTTGAATGCAATGGCTGCATTTCCGCTTAGCACACGGTCTACATTGTCGCGTGCAAAAAGTATAAGCGAAGAAGCTCCTTGCTCGAACGACATCCAGAAGAAAACGGTAAAAAAGGCAAAAATGACAAATGCGATCATTCGGTCGCGGACTACCTTACTGTAGCGGGAAATTCGTCTAATAACCAATATCAGGAATAATAGTAATCCAATAAGCACTGTGACAATCTGACCTGGTAAGCCGAAGGCTTCATATGGGAACAGGTTTATATCCCCAATTTTTGAAAGCGGGTCGTTAATAAGATACCCTAAACCGATAACTGATGTAATAACTATCAGGACCTTATCCAACATGGTGAATGGGTTTAACTTCTCCTTATCGCCCGTTAGGTCTTCTTCCTCTTCTTCGGTTTCATTTAAGCCCTGAGCGATTTCAACTTCATGCTTTTTTGAAGGTTTACTTCCAATCTGACCGAATAGGTTTTTTGATAACCAAAACTGAAGGGTTCCCAATAACATAAAAACACCTGCCAATCCAAATCCGTAGGACCAACCCACGCGTTCCGCTAAATAGCCACAAAGCATCATTCCGAAGAACGCACCAGCATTCACCCCCATATAGAAAATGGTATAGGCACCATCCTTCTTTTCAGGGTTTTTCTTATACATTTCAGAGATGATTGAAGTGATATTCGGTTTAAAGAAACCGGTACCGATAACCAATAATCCTAATCCGATATACAGCGATGCCTCCGTTTCCAAGGCCATAGAGGCGTGACCAAGGGTCATAATTATGGCACCGATCAATACTGCACCGCGATATCCTGTAAGCTTATCGGCAATAATTCCACCTAAGATAGGCGTAAGATATAGGAGACCTGCATAGGTTCCGAAAAGTGCCCCCGCATTGGTGGCGGTCCATTCCCAACCCGGATTATAGCCAATTGCGGCCATGGTCAGGAAGTTAACTAAGAGTACGCGCATTCCATAGAAAGAGAAGCGCTCCCACATTTCGGTAAAGAATAATACGAAAAGGCCGGCCGGATGGCCCATAACCTTGTCTTTAAACAGGTTTTCTACATCTGTATTCATAAGCGATGAATGAAGTTAATTAGTTTTGGTGATGAATATCTGGATCGGCAAGCTCATACGGTTCTTGCTCGAGCATTTCTCTTTCATTATCCTCTGCACCATGAGCCAAGGCTTCCAGTTTCTTACGGAACAATAACACCAATAATCCGAATGCCACACAGAAAACAGCTATTCCCGTAAACACACTAAATTCTCCAAACTCTGAAGCCGATTCTCCTAAGAGACCCGCAAGTTTATTACCGAATCCTGTCATCGCAAAATACACTCCCATCATCAGAGAGGCATACTTTAACGGAGCTAATTTTGTAATATACGATAGAGCTACTGGCGATAAGCATAGTTCTCCAACGGTGTGGAACAAGTATGCCAACACTAACCAATACATAGCCGAAGCTCCTTCAGAATTGAATTCAGCAGAAGCAGCCGACATAAAGAAGAATCCGGTTCCCATAATCACCAAGCCGATACACATCTTAAACAACGACCCCGCTAGTTTTCCTTTTAATTTCCTATGTGCCCAATAACCAGCCACCGCAGTACCTAGCAAGATGATAAACATCGCATTCAGCGATTGGAACCACGAAGCGGGAACTTCCCATCCCATTAACATTCTATCGGTCTTTTCAGAAGCATAGATATTCATTAACCCTCCAGCTTGTTCGAAAGCACCCCAGAATACAATCACTAACAAGAATGAAATAAAGAGTACTACGATTCGGTCTTTTTCAACTTTATTAAGCGGACGTTTCATCGCCGCTTTTTCCTCTTCATCTTCAGAAGTATTTGTGTTGTTACCAACATATTTTAAATGTTTCTGACCCAATACATACTGCAGTAAACCTAGCGCCATACCAATACCGGCAAGTCCAAATCCGTAGTGCCATCCATATACTTCACCTACATATCCAACAATCAAACTGGAAAGAAAGGCTCCCACGTTAATTCCGATATAGAAAATCGTAAATCCTTTATCTCGACGAATGTCGCCTTGCTTATAAAGCCCTCCTACCATCGTAGAAATATTCGGCTTCAACATTCCAACACCTGCAATAATAAGCCCTAAACCTGTATAAAAGGCCCACATTTGTTCGATGGCCAAAATACTATGTCCGGCTACCAACAATATACCTCCGTAGAGTACTGACTTTTTCTGACCCAAAAATTTATCGGCAATCCAACCGCCTGGAATAGATGCTACGTACACCAACATCGTATACCATCCATAAAGCGCTAACGCTTCATTGTTGGTCCACCCCAACCCAGGATTATCGCCCAAGGTTTCGGCAACTAGATACAATACCAAAATAGCACGCATCCCGTAGTACGAGAAACGTTCCCACATTTCAGTGAAAAATAATACGTAGAGGCCTACTGGATGGCCAAATAGCTCTTTTTGCTTCTTATACTGAGATACATTTGCCATATGCTATCAAATTGAGTTTTATAGGTTGTTTTTAATAAAGTTGGTCATTTTCTTATAGAGATGCAGCCGGGTATTACCACCATAGATTCCATGGTTCTTATCGGGATAAATAGCCCAATCGAATTGCTTATCGGCCTGCACCAAAGCTTCTATCAAGCGCATGGTATTCTGCACATGCACATTATCGTCGGCACTACCATGTACCAATAAAAAGTCGCCCTCAAGTCCATCCACATGGTTGATAGGCGAATTTTCATCATAGCCACTCGCGTTCTCTTGAGGAGTGGTCATATACCGTTCAGTATAAATCGTATCGTAAAAACGCCAGCTCGTCACTGGAGCCACTGCAATCGCCAAGCTGAAAGTGTCTGGCGATTGGAACAAACAATTACTCGACATAAAGCCTCCATAGCTCCAACCCCAGATGCCGATACGGTCGCCATCGATATAGGCTTCCTGCGCTAATTTTTCGGCAGCAGCGGTTTGGTCTTCTACCTCATATTTTCCTAGCTCCTTCTGCGTTACTTTTTTGAAATCGCGCCCTTTTAAGCCTGTTCCTCTTCCGTCAACACAGGCCACGATGTAACCTTGTTGCGCCAACATCTGATGCCAATAATCGTTAGAGCCATTCCAGCTATTCTTTACATTTTGGGACCCTGGCCCAGAATATTGGTACATGAATAAGGGGTACGTTTTTTCTGGATCGAAATCCAACGGCTTGATCATATACATGTTCAACTCCTCCCCATTGATGTTGATAGTTGAGAATTCTTTAGGTGAAATATTATAACCGTTCAACTTCTGAAGCAAGGCGCTATTATCCTTAATCTTGCGTACTTCCTTTCCGGTTTTTGCTTGACATAAGGTGAAAACATAGGGTGTTTCCGTATTGTGGAAGGTATTGATGAAGTAGGTGAAATCGGCACTAAAATCGGCTCCATTTGTCCCGGTCTGCTGACTTAATCTCACTTTGTTTTTTCCCGAACGAAGAATAGAGTACACATCGCGATTGATGCTTCCATTTTCGGTACTCTGGTAATACACCCGACCTGTATTTTGGTCGAAACCATAATAATTGGTCACTTCCCATGGACCGTCGGTTACTTGATTGACCAAGGTTCCGTTTTTGTCATAATGATAAATATGGTTCCAGCCACTTTTTTCACTGGTCCAAATAAAGCTATTGTCATTAAGAAAAGTAAGGTTATCGGTGATATCGACATAGGCATCGTCCTTTTCCTGAAGCACCAGTTTTGTTGAATTATCCTTTGCGTTTACAAACACTAAATCGACTGTGTTTTGATGACGATTCGTGAGTTGTGCGCTCAATACATCACTATCTTCCGTCCATTTGATGCGCGGAATATAGTAACTGTTGTAGTTTTCTAGATTTATTTTTGAAGTATTCCCGCTGGCTAGATCATACACATGAAGCGAAACCTTTGCATTAGGGTCACCTGCTTTCGGATATTTGAAAACTTGCTGTTGTGGATAAAGTTCTTCACCATATACATCCATCGAAAAACGAGGCACCTCAGACTCATCGAATTTGATATAGGCTAACTTCGTTCCGCTCTTGTTCCAGTCGAACGCACGAACAAAAGCGAATTCTTCTTCATACACCCAATCGGTAATACCATTGATAATGCTGTTTTTCTGACCATCGGAAGTGATTTGTGTCACCTCACCTGAAGCCAAATCCTTGATAAAAAGATTATTTTCATATCCGTAGGCTACTTTATCGCCCTTTCTGGTGAAATGTGGCTCTTGGATCGGCACATCGGCTACACGCTCCAGTTTCTTGGTCTTCAGATCGTAGATATAATACGTTCCCAGTGTTGAGCGACGATAAATCTGTTGAAGCTGTGTAGAAAGCATCAGCTTTTCCTCGGCTTCATCAAATTCATATGAAATGATATAATTGATACCATCTAAATCGGCGCTACTGACCAAAGTTTCTACCTTGTTTCCGGTTTTATAGTCATACACATCGATCGTAGAAGCCTTTTTCGAGCGGTCGTAATTCAATACCGAATACTGTGTTCCGTTTTTCAAGGAACGCAGTACATCCAAATACTCGGTTCGGAACTCACCACCCCAAATCTCTTCGAGGGTAATGTCTTTTTGTGCTGTTAAAGGTGAAAAGGCTGCTATGAATAGCAGAATAAGGGAAGTAAACGCGATTCGTTTCAAAACTGTTAAAATTTTAATATGCCAATGTTACTAAAATTTCGTGAAAGTAGCCTCATATTTCTGTTAAATAGACCCGTTTTGTTAGCAAGTTATGGCAATCGGACTCCGTTATAAATAGTATATTTGTGGCTCAAATTCCGCCTTTCATGTGTGCCAAGATTTCTGGGTTTTCCAAAAAAAGCAAAAACGAAAAAATTGAATGGCTTGCTACTCATTATCTTGAAGAGCATCCTGATGCCATTTCAATTCTGAAACAGTATTGGAATACCAATGAAGGCTTGCAGCAGTTACACGACGATTTTATAGAGAATACCCTTACCAATTACTACCTACCATTTGGCATCGCTCCAAATTTTTTGATCAACGATACGTTGTATGCCATTCCGATGGTAATTGAGGAAAGCTCGGTCGTAGCCGCTGCCAGTAATGCTGCCAAATTTTGGCTACAACGCGGTGGTTTTAATGCGGAAGTGATTTCTACTACGAAGAACGGCCAGATTCACCTGAATTATTATGGCAATGCCGATGAATTGCAGCATTTCTTCCAAAAAGTGAAGCCACAATTATTGGATAGTGTTTTGGAACTACAGCGCAATATGAAAAAACGCGGTGGCGGTGTTCTCGATATTGAATTAATCGACAGCACGGAGGCGCTGGAAGGCTATTATCAATTGCATTGCACGTTCGAAACGCTGGATGCCATGGGTGCCAACTTCATCAATAGTTGTTTGGAGCAGTTTGCACAGACCTTCGAAGCAGAAGCCGACCGACATAAAGCATTTCAAAAGGAAAACAGCTTTCCAAAAGTCGTTATGAGCATTCTTTCGAACTATGTACCGGAATGTACGGTGAAAGCATCTGTGAGTTGTCCTGTTTCGGAATTAGGCCAAGGTGATATTGATGGTGAAGAATTTGCGGAGGATTTTGTTCGCGCCGTACAGATTGCCAAAACCGAAACGCGAAGAGCTGTTACCCATAACAAAGGTATCATGAACGGCATCGACGCGGTAATCGTCGCAACCGGAAATGACTTTAGAGCGGTTGAAGCTGGCGTTCACGCCTATGCTTCCCGAAATGGACACTATGAAAGTCTTACCTCGGCTTCGATTGATGATGATATGTTTCATTTTTCAATTGAAGTGCCGTTGGCCTTGGGGACCGTTGGAGGATTAACATCACTACATCCTATGGTGAAGGTGGCACTTCAGATATTACAGAACCCTTCTGCCAAGGAATTGATGAAAATTGTGGCCGTTGCCGGACTTGCTCAAAATTTTGCTGCCTTGCGATCGCTGGTTACAACTGGTATTCAAAAAGGCCACATGAAAATGCACCTGATGAATATTTTGAATCAGATGGATGCTTCAACAGAAGAAAAGGAAAAGGCCGAAAAGCATTTTCAGGACGCGGTAATTTCACATAGTGCCGTAACCGATTTTATCGCTAATCTTCGCGCGGATTGATGAAACACTCTTACTATAGCAATGGAAAGTTATTGCTCAGTGGCGAATACGCCGTATTGGATGGCGCCACTGCACTAGCCATCCCAACGAAATTTGGTCAGTCGCTAGAAGTACGAGAAGGCTCACAACAAGGAATCGTATGGAAAAGTTATGATGAAAACGGAGCTATATGGTTTGAAACCGCCTTCAACAGTTCAGATTTGAAGGATATTTCACTTGATTCAGCTTCGAAGGATACAAAACAAACGTTAGTACATATTCTTCGGACTGCGCAAAATCTTCAACCTACATTTCTATCTGGAAACCCTTCACTTGAAATTCACACCAAACTAACCTTCCCAAGAAAATGGGGATTGGGAACCTCTTCAACCCTTATCAACAACATTGCACAATGGGCCGAGGTTGATGCTTTTGAATTGCTGCAACAATCGTTTGGAGGCAGTGGATACGATATTGCGGCAGCCCAACAACCCACACCTTTTCTATACAGCAATGCCGAGACACCTCCCATCATTGAACCGGTGGTCTTGCCCTGGGATTTTCGAGAAGAATTATTCTTTGTGTACCTAAATCAGAAGCAGGATAGCAAGGAAGGGATTTCGAGGTATCGCAACTACTTTGATGGAAATTCTGAAACCCTTCAGGCCATCGGAAAGTTCAGTCGCGATTTAGTGTTTTGTAGTTCGCTTTTGGAATTCGAACGTCTGCTTCAAAAGCATGAACAATTGGTTTCAGAAATGCTTCAATTTTCAACAGTAAAAGAGAAATTATTCGCAGCGTATCCCTTCACCTTAAAAAGCCTTGGAGCCTGGGGTGGCGATTTTATTCTGGCGACGGGAGGTAATGAAGGCCGCGACTACTTCAATAAAAAAGGATATACTACACAGTTTTCCTTTACGGAAATACTCCTATAAAAAAGAAGCCTACCAGTCCCAACAGTTTCTGGCGGCTTCTTCATGAAGTGAGGAGTTGTATTTTCGACAAGCCAATAGCAGCTCCCCAAATGGCATTCCGTTGCTCTATCCCCCTCGGATGGGAATACCTTCACTTCATGTTTTGTCAGGGGAAAGAGCCTAAACAACCGTAGCCGCAGGCCCTTTCCGGGGTTCACGAAAAAATAAACCTATCGTTATGGCTTCAACACTTTTCGCGTAATGGTTCCCTGATCGGTTGTAATTTTCAATAGATACATTCCCCCTGCCAAAGCGGACATATCCACCGCAATCTTTTGATTAAAGACAATTTCATGCGTAAAAGAAATTACTTGTTTCCCTAACACATCGAATACTTGAAGATTTTCAACAGTGAGACCCTCTGGAAATGACACATACGCTACATCCAGCACTGGGTTTGGTGCCACCGAAATTTCGGTTGCAAGAGATTGCTCATCGCTAGATAAGGCAGGATCGAAAAACAATAAATCGAACACCGTTCCCACTTCAATTCCAGTGAAATCTTCGGTATACACATTCCAGCGCCCCTCAACCTCATTGTACCAGACCCCTTTCACAGCATCCAAAATAATTTCTGAAGAAGCTCCCAAACCGCCCCAATAATGAGAAACAACTAACATAGCATCAGGATTATCATTTAAAAATGGATGGTTTATCTCGGTAGAATTCCCTGCCGTATTTCCAGCCGTGGCTTCATGCCTAAAGTTAAAGTCGCCCGACTCTTGAATGACAGCAAAAAAAGCAGCGTCCTCAGGTATTGCATTTACATCTTGCGTAAAGATTCCACGTCGATTGGCTACGTTATCGTAATACATTGCAGTTACATGATCGTTAAACACTTCGTTCGGATTGAAGTAATTTGTTATAAATGCCAACCCTTCAGAATTTCCATTAAATAATGGGTCATTGATTCGCGTCACATTCGGGCCCGGACCCTCATTCTCTTCGGAAGCGATATGGATAGTCCCTTCGCTATCGTCGGTTACGTAGACATTATAAGCACTACCTTCAACTATGTCGTTATTGAAGTCCTGATTAAGGATGATCCAACGATCGGTCGAAGTATTATAAAACACCCCGGTAACGTTGTCGTTATAAATTCCATCGCCACCTAAGGGATTCCAATAGTGTGTAATGATAACTATGGCATCTTCATTATCATTTAAGGACGGATGGTCGATAACAGTTAGGTTATTGACGATGTTCTCAGACGTTGCTATGTGTGTAAACATATCTTGAGCCCAAATGACGCCTGTAAGCATAAGAGCCACCAAGAGTGTAATTGCAATTTTCATGATTAAAAATTTTTTAGGTTATTATTTCGCAATTGCCCGAAAGCAGTACTGCTAAACTAGCGTAGGGATGCTAGTGGGAAAGGGGGTATTGTTCCAAAGCGGTGGAAGCATGTTTCAATAGTCTAAATATGCTGTATTTATTGGGTTTCGCGAAAAGAAGTGGGGGTTTCTCCGGTTTCTTTTTTGAAGACCTTAGAGAAGTAATGCGGATCTTCGAAACAACATTCGTAGGCTATTTCACTTATGGTTTTAGGTGAAGAAGAAAGCAATCTCTTGGCCTTTTCAATGCGAACGTGATTGATATATTGTGTTATCGACATATCGGTAAGAGACGTTATCTTACGATGAATCTGCGTTCTGCTCATGGCCAATTGCTTCACCAATTGTTGCACACCCGATTTCTGTTGCGGATCTAAGGCAAATTCCTGAACCTCCTTTATAAATTGAAGGTCTAGGCTGTTGAAGTCGCCTGTTTCTTCCCCAGCATCTTTCAACGCTAACAGATTGCTGTAATATGCTATTTGTTGTTGCTTTTTCTCCCATAAATTTTGAAGAATCAGTTGCAATTCTGCTTCATTAAAGGGTTTCTCGATATAGGCATCAATTCCTAATTCATAGCCTTGCAAGCGCGATTTGGTCGCTGTTTTGGCCGTTACCATCACAAAAGGAATATGAGAGGTTTCCATCTGTGCCTTGATGGCTTTACAGAACTCGAAACCGTCCATTTCCGGCATTCGGATATCGCTAATAATTAAATCGACTTGCGTGTGCCCCACTTTCGTCAATCCTTCCTGCCCATTCGAGGCTTTCAGTATACGATACTCATGTTGAAACAAATTCGCTAGGTATTCCCGAATATCGGAATGGTCTTCTACGATAAGCAGCGTGGGCTTATCTCTTTCTTCTTCTGCAAGATTTTCATTTTCATTTTCATCCTTCTCATACGCTTCTACAAATGGCCCACTTACATTTGGCGCTTCTACTTTTTCAGCTAAATGTTGTATCGGTAGTTGAAGCGTAAAGCAAGTGCCGGAATCTACTTCACTTTCAACAGTAATCTTACCTCCCAGTAATTGAACGAGCTCTTTGGTCAATGCCATTCCAATACCACTTCCCAGATTGCTCTCCAAATCGAACGTCTTATAATAACGATCAAAGATTTTAGGTAGTTCTTCCTTGGCGATTCCCTTTCCTGAATCCTGTATTTTCAGTTGAAAGATGTGTTTTTCTACTTGGGAAAGGAATACTTCTATTTTTCCACTTTTCGGGGTGAACTTAATGGCATTGGAAAGTAAGTTGTTAATGATTTTCTGTAACTTATCAATGTCAAAATCCATATACAATTCGTCAATATCTGAATTGATAGTAAGCGTTTGATCTCTTGCTTCAGAAAAGGTTCGGAAGCCATTGACATATTTTTTGATGAAGGCCACGATATCTGCATTTATATACCGTACCTCCATTTGTTGATTGTCCAACGATGTAAGGTCAAGCATTTGGTTTACTAGGTGAAGGAGTCCGCGACTGTTTCTTTTAATGGTTTGAAGGGGTTTTTGTGCTTCGGAAGATGTTTGTCCGCGCAATAGCGATTGAGTTACTCCTTCGATTACGGTAAGCGGTGTACGGAATTCATGCGAAATATCCGCATACATTTTAGATTTCACATGATCTATAGCTTGAACCTTTTGCGCTTCTGCCTTTGCCAATCGCTGTCGTAGCAGTAGGATATAAATAAAACTAAGAATAGAAAGGAATAGAACTGCATATAACACATAGGCCCAGACTGTTTGGTACCATGGGGGTTTGATATAAATAGGAAGCTGTGTTATGAACGCTCCCGAATCTATCTGACCAGTATACGAGCTCGTTACCTCTAAGCTATGGGCCCCATAAGGCACGTTGGTGAAGTATGCGGTTTGAACATCGGTAGTTCGCCATTGTTCGTCGTTTAGGCGATAATGGTACAGCAGCTTATTTGCTTCACCGAATTGTAATCCTGAAAAGCTAACATTAAAATCGTTTTGCTTATGGGTTAAGGAAACGGTTTCTAAATATGGACTACTAATTGGCTGGAAGGTAGCAGTTGGATTGTCTCCTACAACAGAAAAACTGGTTATCGTGACTGGCTCAAGAGGTTCCGATTGCGACAATTCATCGAGCAAAACTTCTTGTATTCCTTCATCGGTACCAAAAGCAATCGTATTTCTCGCTGGCATAAAACAGGATGAGCCAAATAGGAAGGCATTGGAAATAAGACCGTCGTTTATCGTATAATGCTGAAGATAGCCTGAGGGTTTATGGTATCGGTATAGCCCATCGTCTATGGTAGAGATCCATAAGTAACCGCTACGATCATCCTCAACTGCCATCACTTTCTTTAGAAAGGGCCTACCGTCTATTGAAAGTAATCGAAATGCCTCTGAAGTAGCATCTAAGTAGGCCAAGCCATTATCCGTACATGCCCAAATTGTACCATCGCCATCTTCAGTTCCAGACATGACGATGTCTGATGGGAGTCCCATCGGTTCATTGGGGTCATATCGATAATTCTTAATAGTAAACAAGCTACCTGGTTCAAAATCGGAAACGTTTTCGATTTTATACACGCCCTGCGCTAGGGTCATCAACCATAGATGATCCTTAGAATCCAAAAAGGTCTTTATGATTTTCGCTTCTGAATCGCTCGCTTCGGAGGGCAACGCTATACTATGAATAATAGCTCCTTTTTCATCCAAAAGGTACACGGCATCCCAAGCACCTACCCACATTCTATTCCTCCGGTCCAATTCAATGCCATATATATTACCCGAATTGGCGCGCAGCCTATGGTTTTCGGTTTCCGAAGCCCCTGTATCGCGGTACATATTTCCATTACTACCACCAGTCCAATAGGAAGTTCCATCAAATAATAATGCATTTAGAAAACGTTGCTGTCCGATTCTGGTATACTCCGATTCGATTATTTCAAACAACCCTTTATTACCAGCAACCACCAAGGTATCATGTCGTGCCAACAACCGTCTGGCGTGCAATTTTGCTATCTGAAGATTTTTAAAGCCTGCATTAAACTTTTTTTGAACGTACAGTCCTTTGTTGGTGCCAATCCATAACAATCCCTCCCTATCGATATACATTGTTTGAATCGCGATGTCTTCATCAGGAAGATTTGTATTTATTGAGAAGACTTGATGGTTTTCAATATTAATGGAGTATATCGTACTTCCATTTTTACCATACACCCATGGATATTTCACATTACTGACCGATTCGAACGGTTTTGGTAATGGCAGAAAAGTTCTTTGTACACCATTTCTAATGTGAACGGTATCTGAAAGCCCCATAATTAACCCTTTTTCCGGAATGGAAGCTATCCAATCTGGTGTTCGCGATAGACGGTTCGTTTCAGGTGTATCTGAAGAGATGTCCTTCCACTTCAAAAGTGTTTCTCCCTTTATGGCATATAGCGTATTTCCGTCGGTAGCAAAAGGCAAACGCGTATTTTCGACCAAAAGTTTAGTATCATAGGTATCAGTATCAATCGCGTAAATATTGGTATCGGTTCGAAGAATAGCGGTTCCACGAAAAAAACCGAGGCCATAGATAAGCGGTTCCGATACATCTGATTGCTTGGAATTTATCAAATGTTTATAGGCAAGAGAGTCCAATCGCATTACAGAAGCTCCTCCTCCGAAAGTCCCCACCCAAAGATTTCGCCTGATTGAGTCTACTGCAAGTGATCGTACCCAATTCGCTGGAATAGCGTTGGCATCGCCAGGTATACTTCTAAAGCGTTCTATCCGATAACCGTCATAACGATTTAAGCCGTCCTGTGTGCCAATCCAAATAAAACCCTGCTGGTCTTGTGTAATCACGGAGATCCATTTATTGGAAATAGCAGGCACTTGCTTGAAATCGATTCGCACCGTTTCTTGGCCATTCGTCGTCTGGCCAAGGAACAAAAGGAGACTTACTATAAAGAATACGGCTCTCATACGATTTCTTGTGAGGAATATTACACAAGATACTCAAAAGCAGTATTTTGAAGTAGACCTACAACAAAAAAATCCCACTGTTCAAGCGGGATTTCTATAAAACGTATGCTCAGATTTCTAATAGAAATTCGCTCTGTTATCTTCAATATCGGCGTTTGCTTTCAACGCTTCGATAATTTTTGAATTTAAGCTTGGACTTACCTTTTGGTTCAATTGATTTACATAAGACGTATAGTTGTCCATTTTAGGCGCCATTTCTTTCGATAGCACCTTCACCTTATAAACACCTTTGTTCCCATTAATAAATCCTGAAGTTTGTCCATCGGCAGTTCCAAAGGCAGCGCCCACCACTTTTGGTTCACGACCTGCGCCAGGAATAGTTGGGCTGGCCATGGTTACGGCGGTAGCGGATTGTACCTGCACTCCTTGACTGCTAGCTATTTCCTGTAGTGTATTTCCGGAAACAGAATTTCGGATTTGTTCAGCTTTCTTCTTATTTCGAAGAATAGGGGTAACCGTTGCTGATGCTTCCGTTACACTCATTAAGCCTTTTTCACTTCTTCTGGTAAGCTGTGCGATAACATAACCACCCGTAACATTGAATCGTTTTACATCGCCAACTTCACTCTCCTCATTAAAGGCCCAGTTTACGATAGGACGGTTATTTCCAACCCCTGGAATATTGGCATCCAGTTCTCCCATTTTGTTCACGGGACGTACCACCACACCTTGCTCTTCTGCAGCTGTTTCGAATTCTTTATCCTTTACCGCTACCTCAAAGTTTGTAGCTTTTGAGAATACATCATTAATGGTCGTTTCGGAAGGTTCAATCTCCTTAGTTACGGTCGCTAACTTAACGGCACGTTGCGTGTTTTTCTTTTCCTGAACCTGTGCTACGTGATATCCAAATTGTGTTTCTACTACATCGATGGTACCTGAAGCATTGTCGAAAATAAAATCATTAAAGGCTGGCACCATTCGGCCTGGCCCAACGTAGCCTAAATCACCTCCTTTAGCTGCACTTCCAGGATCTTGAGAGAATTCTGTTGCCAAGGCTTCAAACTTGCTCTCATCGCGTTTCAATACAGTTGCCAAACTATCGGCCAATTGCTCCGCTTCTTCCTTTGTTCGAGTAACATCGGATGAAGCAGTCTGTAACCCTTGATAGCGAATCAGGATGTGGCGGGATTGTACAGAATCGGGTAACTGCTCTACCGCAATCACTTTGGTAAGATTTAAGGTATTGTCTACCTGGTACGGACCATAAATAGCCCCTTCATTCATGGAAGGCACCGTATCGGCAAGTGCTGCAGGCAAGTCTTTGTTGAAGTACCAACGGTCGGTATAAGGTCTATCGGAATTTGCGTTAATAAACTCTTCGATATTAGTCGCTTTTTGAAACCCAGGAATGGTATCGTTAATCTGACTTACCTCGTTGTACTCCACTCGTTCGTTAAGCAATGCTCGCATATCTTCACGAGATGCTTCTATATCTTCCTGTGAAGCTTCTTCACCGAAATATACGTATTGAATATCCGCTTGAGCATCTACTTCAAATTGAGCAGGATGTTTTTCGATATAACTCTTAATTTCGCTTTCACTTACCGTTACATCTTCATCTGCTATAGATGTGAATGGTATTTGAACATATTGAAAACTTACCTTATTGTTTTCTAATTTATATTGTTGTTCACCGTCTGCAATGGTAGAAACCATTCCGCCTTTTACAAGGTTCACATAGGTTTGTTGCAGAATGCTAGAACGAATATTCTGCATGAACGCATCCCATTGATCTTTCAACTGAGGGTTGTTCTGGATATTATTGACATACATCTGCACCATGCCCATATCGAACTGTCCTGCTTCATTCTGAAACGAGGGGTCGTTCGCCAAACGCGTACGCAGGGCTTCATTTACCTGTTCCTTGCTAACGGAAATACCCAGTTCCTCGAACTGATCTTCCAACAACGTTTTTCGCAATTCGCGCTCCCAAACCATATTGATGGCTTGCGATCTTTGTGCATTAGGTCCTAGCGATCGCTCGGCATTTTCTACCTGTCGCATAAACTCTACACGGTTTATATCGGTACCATTTATGGTAGCCACCGTATCTTGGTCTTTATTGGAACCCCCACTGCGCGTAAGTATATCGCTCAGAATGAAGGCAAAAAGTGCCAAGGCAATTATTAGGATAAGGAAAAATCCTCGTTTTCGAATACTGTTTAATACTGCCATCTGTCAATCAAATTTATAGAGGGGCGAAAATACCATTTTACCTTTATTTATGAAAAAGTTTGCCTAAAAAATTGTAATAGAGAAAAAAATAGAAAACCCTAGCGATACAAAGAAGGAATCAAGAATTACATTTGGTTACTCCTCATCGATGAGGGTTACTTCCACCAAATCGATCTTAGTGCTCGTCGCTTCTATGATGGTAAACTGAAACCCTTCCACCCGAACTGTTTCGCCTACTTCAGGAATTCCTTCGGTTTCATGGACGATTAAGCCACCTAAGGTTTCATAATTTTCGTGTTCGGGGAGTTCAAGCTTATAGGCTTCATTAAGATAATCGACCTCATGGCGGGCAGAAAAGCGGTAGCGATCGTCGCCAAGGGTTTCTTCCACCAATGCAACACTATCGTGTTCATCTTCAATTTCACCAAAAAGTTCTTCGATGATATCCTCCACGGTCATAATACCGCTCGTTCCTCCATATTCATCGATCACTACGGCCACACTCTTGTGTTTTCGTGTTAGGATATTCAGCACATCCTTGGCCAACATAGTTTCGGGCACAAAGATGACCGGCATCAGCACTTTTCGGATGGTAGCAGGTTTTTTGAACAGTTCAAAAGAATGGATATACCCTAGAATATCGTCGATGTTTTCCTTATACACCAAAATTTTCGAAAGTCCCGTTTCGACGAACAGCGACACTACTTCTTTTGGAGTTGTTTTAATATCGACTGCCACGACTTCGGTACGGGGAATCATGACTTCTCTGGATTTCACTTCGGAAAAGTCCAGCGCGTTTTGAAAAATTTGAATTTCGCTATCGATTTGATCCTCTACTTCAACCGTTTCCATCTGTTCGCTGATGTAGTTGCCTAGTTCCATTTTGCTGAAACTAAGTTGAACGGTATCGCCTTCAGATTTGAAGAACAGTTTCAGCACCATATCGGAGATCCAAATGACAAATTCAGAAATAAAGGAGAAAATGACATAAAAGAAATAGGCCGGCACCGCAAACACCTTCACCAATTTATTCGCATAAATCTGAAAAAACACTTTAGGAAGAAATTCGGCAGTAAGCAAAATTACGATAGTTGAAATAAGCGTTTGCATCAATAATCCGGAAAAGCCCTCGAGAGGGATCCACTTCATAAGCAAATCGCCCATATACAAACCGTACACCACCAAAGCGATATTATTACCCACCAACATGGTAGCGATGAACTTTGAAGGCCGTCTAGTTATCTTTTGAAGCACTCTTGCCAGGAAGTCATTTTGCTTCTTTTCAATCTCTATATGGATTTTATTGGAAGAAACATAGGCTATTTCCATCCCCGAGAAGAACGCGGAAAGGATTAGCATCAGTACGATAATTAAAATACTGTAGTCCAAAGGCCAGGTTAAGAAGTTCCCATATTAATTATCGGAACGGTTTTCTATCTTTTTTCTGAAATGTCTTTTAAAGAAAAACATAAAGATAGCGACTACCGCGAAAAATGCAAAGATATAGGCGCGGCTACGATTGGTTTCCCAATTGCTCCAAACCAAATAAATGGAGAACAATGCCATTGCCACGTAAACATATTCAAAAAGTCGGTATATTTTATTTCCCATTGTCGTTATTTTCGGTATCTACAATTTGTACGCCTTCATTTCTTCGCGATAAAAAGGTAGTAAAATCTTGGTTAGAATCAAACCCTACCGATCCTTCATTAAAGGATCCATCCTTAAATTTTATACGATATGGCTGATCGGTAAACACCCATTCATTTTTTTGATCCCAGTACAATTGATCGGCGTTTAGTTCCACACTATCGGCAGTAATAACACGGACGTTATTTCGAAGGTCTACCAAATCGGTGTCATCGTAACGAATGGCATAATCTGATGTGACGGTACTTTTCTCACCCTTGTCGTTCCAAAAGCGCACTTCAACACCATTAGGAAACTCCTGATACGGAAACCCGCGGTTAGAATAGTCTCGAACCACTGGCGAAATGAGGTTGGTTACTACCTTCCCCGAATCTGTATATTTCAGATTTACGTCAGACCAAATAGCAATCGGCTGATAGTCTTTTTGCGTCAATTGCTTGACATTTTTATAGTTGCCTTCACATGAAAAAAGCGCAACGGCCCCTAAAAGGACCATTACGCTTTTAAAATGTTTATATAAGATCATGCTTATAGGTTCGGAACCCGTACACTACCGCCTACCCAACAGTTGAAGGTAATGGTTTTACCGGCCATACCCTCACTAAAGATATCACTTTTTTGAGGTGCACGTGCTCTATAACTACTTGCTGCTGCTTTTGCACTAGAAGCAACCGAAGCATCTACACGAGCTGCCTTATCGGCCATCTCCGCAGCCTTCCAGTTAATCGCACGCTTTTCGAATGGCGTACTACCACAGCTGTTTGCACTGGAAGCATACATAGCTGCAAGTTTTAGATATACACGACCGTTAGACGGTTCAATTTCCAATACTTTATTATAAAAAGAACGTGCTTGACTTAAACTACCCTTACTACGGAAGTTTTCAGCTAAACTATAATATACTTTTGCCTTATCGCGAGGGTTGGTTTCCAACTCTGCCGCCTGGTTAAAATATTCCATCGCCTTGCTGGATTTCCCATCGCGCTCGGCCAATTTACCTAAATAGTATGCAGACTTAGCAGATGGTTCCAATGTATGAAGCTGTTGTACTAATTTAAAGAATAGCGGTGTTTCACAATCCTTCGCGCTTAGACGACCTGCTGCACGCTTCAACCAGTTAACGTCATCTTTCTTGTTTTCAAAATCCTTTTCGTAAAGAGGAATAAGGTTTGGACAATCAGCTAGAATACCCAACTTACCGTTTACACTTCCCTTTACCTGCCCATAGGCATTAAGATTTCCTTCATATGCCTTCATGTAACGCTCTTCCTTGCTTGAAAGGTTGGTGCCAGCATCTTGCTTATCCATATATTCAGTAAGCTTAGAGGCTAGATTATTTTCTTCCTTTTCAATCTTAGCAATAACAGCATCATAAAGGTCGAATACTTCTTGAATATCCTTATTTCCTTCCTCGTACATTTCAACTGCCAATGAGAAATAAGCATATAAAGCTTTAGGACTTGTGAAGTCCTCTTCATATTTGGTAAAAGCTTCATCAAAAGCATTAAATTGCTCTTGTTTCGTACCAATCCCATTCTCATACTTCAATTTGGCGATATCAGCAACTACGTCACCCTCCTTTGTTTTCTCAGGAAAATGCTTTAAACGTAGTTTATAAGACTGAATCAAATCATTCACTTTACTATCGTCACCTTCATCGATAAAGTGCTTAAACATTTTTTCTGCATATTGATACGTCGTTACGTGAAATGCAGGACAGTCCTTAATCAGTTTTTCATACTGAGGAAGTGCTGCCTCATAATTCTTTGTTTTTGCAGGCTCCACAAATAGCGAGTGTTGAACTCTACAATCATCCATTTGCGAGTACCCTTTACCGACAGCGGCCAAGGCCAAGAAGGCTAGAAGTGCAATTGCTTTCGTTTTCATAGTGTTTAAGTGTTTACTGTTTAATCAATATATCTTTTTTGGAACCATTTATCGTTAAGCGATAAACTTAAGAAGGCATTGAAAAAATTCTCCTGTATAAGCCCAGCATCCTTTGTTCCGCGACTACCAACCTCGAATCCGAGGTTCACATTGGAGAATAACCTTCCAACAGGTAATCCTACTCCAAAAGATATGCCAAACTCGTTAATGTCTTGCCCATTCACGGTTATGCCGGTTTCTTCCATGCGAAATCCAGCCCTATATACCACACGTTTCCAATAACTGCCATATCCGTTATAATTAGGGATATAGAATCCTCCAATTCTATATTTGGAGGCATCATTAAATTCCACATTATCCAACGTAAAGGTCCGGTTTGTAAAATTACTAGTTTTTTGATTGGTATATTCCGCTCCAACAAACCATTTTTTAGGTGCTCCGATTCCGGCACCCAATGTTAGCTGAGAAGGGAATGTAAACTCCGTATTACCCACATTGATATCGCGCTCGTCTACCGTACCTTCATTTCCTGCGCTACTAATAACAATAGTAGCAATTCTACGATTGTTTTCCGAGGTAAAGTCTGTTTCAGGGGTATAACTTATAGAGGTTGATAGTTCAAGGTTTTCGGAAACCATCGTTTTGTATTGTGCCCCGAAACTATAGCTAAATCCAAGCAATTCGCTTTCGTTGATTTCCCTTGTAGCAAATTGAACCTGATCGATAATATCGACCGCCTTATTCTCTATTGTACCAAAGTTGTAATTCACATCGACACCAACGCTTAGTTTCGGTGTTACTTCATAACCAAAAGCCAAGAAAATCCTATTCAATCCACCAGAACCAGTGTATTGGGTCAAGGATGATTCGGTTTCAGTCTGCAATCGATAGCCGACAGAAGTATATGGGATAAGACCAAAGCTAGCCCCGAATTTACCCATGGGAATACCGATAGCCAAATAATCTAAGGAGGTAGTAGAAGATTGCTGAGATTCTGTATTAGAATCTTGCGTCTCATATTTATGGCTTCCGCCTAAGCTAAAATTCACCAATCGCAATCCTGCCACCCCAGCTGGGTTTTGGATATTAAGGTGAATACTATCGGAATACGTACTAAGCCCTCCCATCATCCGATTTTCCGCAGTACCCTTAAACTTTAACGTACCGATTCCGTAAAACGAGTAAGGAGAAACTGTTCCCTGTTGAGCCAGGGCCGAACTCGCGATTAATAGTGTTATTACTACTGTAAGTCGCTTTAGCATCAATGTTTGTTATTGTCTAATATGTAATTTAATCCTTCCAAGAGGAAATTTGAGTGCGCAAAGATGTCACTTTTTAAGCGATCTCGCAAAAATTGTGCATCTCCTCCTGTAAGGACGACTACCAAATCGGAATATTTCGATATATATCGATTTATTATACCCTCTATTTCCGCGATAATTCCAAACACTATTCCGCTATGGATTGAGGATGCGGTAGTTCCGCCAATTAAACCCTTTGGAGCCGTCGCTTCCAATAACGGTAATTTGTGCGTAAACGTATGTAAGGCTTTATAGCGCATTTCCAATCCTGGCGAAATGGCCCCTCCCAAGTACTCGCTATCCGATGAGATAAAGTCGTAGGTAATACATGTTCCCGCATCGATAACAAGGGCATTCTTCGACGGATATGCATTCATCGCAGCTGCTACCAGCGCTATACGATCGACTCCTAATGTGTCAGGTGTTTTATATTCATTTTTGAAGGGAAGTGGGGTTTTTGAAGAAAGAACTATCGTGCTATACCGCTTTTGCAGTTTTTCCAGGTGACTTCCCCCAAATTTACCGGTAGCGGCAACGATACAATGTGTAATTTTTGAACACTCCCGTTCCAATTGAGCCAGCGCCTCTGGAAAATCGCCTTTGATGGCTGTCTTGCGCTGACGCAAGGTGCCGTTTTCGAAGACGGCCAATTTTATCAGGGTATTTCCTACATCTATGATTAGGTTCATAACTGCGAATAGGGCGGTAAAAGTACAACATGAAGTGGGCTCGAGGTGTTAAGGCTGTATTAAATTGAAAAAGGGTATCCATTTTTTTTATCTTTATGTTTTGGGAATTCGAAATAGTACTTATATTTGCGCTCTCCTAAGCGGAAGGTACTTTTGCGAAGGAAAAACATAAAAATCTTGGTGCCTTAGCTCAGTTGGTAGAGCAACGGACTGAAAATCCGTGTGTCCCTGGTTCGATTCCTGGAGGCACCACGAGCCTCGCGAGAGGTGACTACAGAAACGCTTCCGATCTTCGGGAGCGTTTTTTTATGCGCCAGCAGAAAACGAATCGAGGCCTGTCCCGCCAAATGGCGGGAATGACGGGAGGCACCACAAAAAACCCGAACAGCTGTTCGGGTTTTTTGATTTTATGGCGTTTGCACAATCCTCCAGGAATTGCCCTGGTGGCGAGCAACCGAGCTTTTTGTACCTTAATTATTTGACAAAAAGAGCGGTTGCGAAGGCGTTTTAATTTATTGTGCCTCGCGAGGGGAGACTACAGAAACGCTTCCGATTTTCGGGGGCGTTTTTTTTATGCGCCAGTAGAAAACGAATCGAGGGCTCTAAACTATTTCCTCCCTCCCAAATTCCTCGTACCTTTACCTCCCTAACAAGAATATCCGCATGGCCATACAAGAAGACCTTATAAAAGCGCTGGAAGCGAAATATGAAGCCTTAGGCGAAAACCCGAATACCTATCTAAAGGGATTGCTGCAGGCAAAACCGATTAATTATTGGGACTATATTGAAGTGGAAACCCTCCTATCCCTCCAAAAACCACGAACCGATTTTAAAGACGAGGCCATTTTTATAATGTACCATCAGGTAACGGAACTGTTGCTGAAAATGATTCGTCATGAAATTACGCAATTGGTCGAAATGGAAAAAGTTCTTGAAGAAGTGTGGATCGATAAAATTGAACGCTGCAACCGCTATACACAAATGCTGATTACAAGCTTCGATATCATGCGAAAGGGAATGAGCTATGACGACTATAATGTTTTCCGAAGCACCTTAACCCCTGCCAGTGGTTTTCAAAGTGCGCAGTTTCGGTATATCGAATTGGAATGTACGCGATTGGAAAATTTGGTTAATAAAGCTGGAAAAAAACGCTTGCCCGAAAATCCATCGATTGAAGAATATTTCGATGATATCTATTGGCGCGACGCAGGAAAAAATCATAAAACAGGCGAAAAAACCCTCACCATGCGCCAGTTTGAAGACAAATACCTAGATAGTTTCATTTCGCTAGCCACCAAAATGCAGGGCAATACCCTGGAAGAGAAATTCCTCTCACTATCCGATCCTTCGGAAGGCTTACGGGAAACACTTTTAAAATTCGATGTATTATATAATGTAGAATGGCCGATGGTTCACCTGAACACTGCCAGACATTATCTAGACAGTAAGGGCGAAAATAAAACCGCAACCGGAGGTAGTGAATGGAAAAAGTATCTTCACCCAAAATACCAGCAACGGAGATTCTTCCCTAGTTTATGGGAAGAAATTAAAAAGGAAGATTAAATACGCGGACGGGTATTCAACCGTTTTTCAGCCTTGCGCTTAATGGCGGTCAGTCGCTTCATCAAATCCATCAAGGCACCATCCTTGGTTTTCTTGTAACGCTCGTTAATAGCCAAGATCAACTCTTTGGCTCTTTTCGAAGCGATGATACGTTCGTTCTTGGACTTAAATCCGCTTGTATTTTCTTCAAATTGCTTTGCTTCCTGTACAATATCCATAGCAGTTCTTTTTTTAAATTCCACACTTCAGATTGCTGAAATGTTCCCAAATATATAAGTGTTACAATACCTTCAAAAACATTAAACATATCTTTAACAACCTCTGTAGGAAAACGCCCATTCTTTCGACATCTACTCAGCTTTTACTACCTTCGTTTTTGTTAAAATTTCAACAGTATGCATCGGAAATTGGTACTTGCCATCTCAATCACGCTCGTAGGAACTGTATTCTTTTTCACTTCCAACGCACAAATCCTTAATGCTGAATCACTACGGAAAGTGACCGATACCTCCGGATTCTCAGGGTCGGCTACAGCAAACTTCAGCTTAAAGCGAAACGTAAATGATTTCATCACCCTATCGAGCAATGTTCATGTTCAATATAAAATGAAGGAGCATTTAGCGATTTTTAAAAATGATATTTCCTTCCAAAAGATTGAAGGCAACGATTTCGAAAACAGCTACATTTCGCATTTACGATACAACTACCGTTTTCATCCACGGATTGCTTGGGAAGCCTTTGTTCAAGGCCAATACAATAAAGTAAACCTGATCGATTTCCGGGGATTGGTAGGAATGGGACCGCGCTTTAAACTTACGACTTCCGAAAAATACAAATTCTATCTCGGCACCTTGGCCATGTACGAATATGAAGAAGTAGCCGATGGCATCACGCCTACCCAAAAGGATATTCGTGGCAGCACCTATTTTTCCTTTAGCATTTACCCCACCGAAACCATCAGTATTGTCAGCACCACCTACTACCAGCCTAACGTTGAACGGTTTAGCGACTATCGGATTTCCAGTCAGTCGTCATTGTTAATCGACCTCTTTACCAACTTCGCCTTCAAGACGAGCTACACCTTTGTGTACGATGCCTTCCCCGCCGTTGGCATCCCCAACTCGCAATATGACCTCACAACGGGAATTGCGTATACTTTTGACTAGCTGTAGGGTGTAGGGTGTAGGCTAAAAGCTGTTGGAGTTTTAATAGTTGCTCATAATTCCTAATTCATAATTCTGAATTCAGTCACTAGTCAATAGTCGGTAGTCGTTAGATGTTCTCATGAAAATCGATGTCAAATTACAAAAACCCACAATCGTCAATCTAAAATCGTATATCACAAATCGCTATCCTTTGCTCCTTTGATTCTCTGCCTCTTTGAAACTTTACTCCTCACCATTCACCAATCACAAATAATTTAGCTGTTGGCATTTTGCTATTGACTTCTAACTTTGAACTCATCACTCATAACTCATAACTCATCACGCTGTATGCTGTAAGCTATAGGCTAAGAACTTTTGAAATTTAAAACTTGCTCTTCATTCTTTATTCTCAATTCTCTGCTCTTTTGTTTCTCACTACTCACTACTCACTACTCACTACTCACTAATCTTAGTTCACAGTTCACAGTTCACTGCTCACGGTTCACGGTTCACGCATAATTTCCGTAAGCTTTTCACTTTTCCTAAGACTACTTGTCTATATTTACAGCTATTAAAACCAAATAGGCGCGATTCTCGTACCTATTACAAATACCTGATATGTCCAATTATTACGATTCAAAAGACCTCCGGAAATTCGGCGATATCACAGAATGGAGCGAGGAACTCGGCGAAAAATTCTTCGATTATTACGGAAAGGTGTTCGAGGACGGTGCCCTTACCGCCCGCGAAAAATCACTCATTGCCCTTGCGGTAGCCCACACCGAGCAATGTCCATACTGCATCGATGCCTATACCAAGGATGCGCTGCAACGGGGCATTACCAAAGCCGAAATGATGGAAGCTATCCACGCAGGTGCAGCCATAAAAGGAGGCGCTAGCCTCGTACACGGTGTCATGATGATGAACAAAGTAAATAAATTGGACGGTTAGCACTGTCTTTTGGGCGTTGCCACGCTTTGGCGTGGTCGGGCTTTCGGCTATATCTATTTTGCAGGCCACTGAGGCTCTCGAAGTGCCGCAAAATAGGATGCCGCCTCAATCCCTAACGCAAACAGAAAAAATTCTCTATGAAGAAAGAAAAGTTACAATCCCTACATAAACGAGATAGCGAACTGGCCAAAGCCAATAAGCAATTGGAATTCCTTTCCAATGGTATCTTCGAAAATGGAGATCTGCCCAAATTCGCTGAAAAAATTCAAGAAACGGGCAACTTTCCGCTCAAACCCAAAAAACTCGAGATCCTTCAGATCAATGTAGGGTATATGTGTAACCAAGTGTGCAGCCACTGCCACGTCGATGCCGGTCCCGACCGTAAGGAAATCATGACCTGGGAAACCATGGAACAATGCTTGGATGTTATCAAAAACACTGGCGCTCATACCCTCGACCTTACCGGTGGTGCACCCGAAATGAATCCAAACTTTCGCCGCTTCGTCGAAGAAGCCAGCAAAGCAGGCATCAAGGATTTTATCGTTCGGAGTAACCTTACCATCATTCGAGCGAATAAAAAATATTACGACCTACCCGAATTTTTCAAAAAACACAATGTGCATGTGGTAAGCAGTATGCCGCACTGGACAAGAGGGAAAACCGATAAACAACGTGGTGACGGTGTTTTCGACAAAAGCATCAAAGCGCTTCAGGAATTGAACGCCGTAGGATACGGTATGCCAGACAGCGATCTGCGACTCGATTTAGTGTACAATCCAAGTGGTGCTTTTCTTCCTAGTAACCAACAAAGCATGGAAAACGATTTCAAAAATGCCTTGATGGAAGACTTCGGTATACAGTTTCATAACCTATTCGCCATAACCAACCTTCCGATTGCACGCTTTTTAGACTATCTCATCGCTTCCGAAAACTACGAAGACTATATGTACCAATTGGTCGATGCCTATAATCCAGCTGCCGTCGAAAATGTAATGTGTACCAACACTATTTCCATCAGTTGGGATGGATGGCTGTACGATTGCGACTTCAACCAGATGCTCGGACTTAAAGTAGCGAGTAAGGTAAAACATATCAAAGATTATAACGAGGATGTGCTCAACGACAGAAATATAATCATTTCACAACATTGTTATGGCTGTACCGCCGGCGCAGGAAGCAGCTGCCAAGGTTCTGTAGCAGAATAAACACGAAGGAAACGCAATGCGTTTCAAAACAATGCACCAACCAAAAACCGCCATACTCGTATTTGCCCAATCGGCCCAAAAGGAAGCCCAAGATAAAGGCTTCTTCAAATCGGCTAAATTGTTTGAGCAACTCAATGCGCGCACATTTCAGGCAGTAGAGCGTAGCGGTCTTCCCTATTTCCATATTTCAGAGAAACAACAAAAAGGAGATTGTTTTGGCGAACGCTACGTAAATGCGATTCAAACGGTATTCGATAGCGGTTTTGAGAACATCATAACCATTGGTAACGATACGCCGCACCTACAAACACGTCATCTTACTGAAACCGCCGAAAAACTGGCAGATACACCATTGGTGGTAGGGCCATCTTTCGATGGTGGCTACTATTTAATGGGACTTCAAAAAGCCCATTTCAACCCAGCTTCCTTCCTAAAACTTCCTTGGCAAACAGCAAGGCTTAGCAGCAAACTAATCGATCTTTTCACCCAAAAGAACATTCAAGTCCATAAACTTGAAGCGCTGATCGATATCGATGTGCTTCAGGATGCGAGTAAAATTCGCAATTCCTTCAAAAGCATCGGTAAAACACTTCGAACTATTTTGAACGAACTGTTTTCAGTTACTAAGAAAGTTCTTGCTGAAACAGTTTGGCTAACCGCTTATCTCCTACCCCAAACCCTATATAACAAGGGCTCTCCAAAGTTGATGTAAATCCGATCGTCCTCCCAATAAGGACAAAGCGATAGTGCCGCGAAACATAGTTTCCGAAAAACGCTATTGCGTCAATTACTAACATCAACTACATTTTATGAAACAATTTTATGTTGCCATTGCATTGCTATGCACTACCTATGGCTTTTCACAAATAACCATTACCGGGACGGTGCGTTCCGCAAATACAGAGGAAACCATTCCCTTCGCGAACGTTATTGCCAACGATGGCAATGCTACTACCACCGCAGATAATGGAACGTTTTCGCTTGAGATTACCAATAAGGAAACCCTAGTTTCTTTTTCCTCATTAGGATACACACAGCAAACTATAATCGTCGGCCAGAATACCGAGTTTTCGATCTATTTGGAAGAATCGGCGACCAATTTAGATGAAGTTGTCGTTACCGCCCTAGGACTCGAACGCGAAACAAAGGAACTCGGCTATGCCGTCCAAAGTCTGGATTCTGAAGGAATCAGCGAAGTGAAGGCTGTAAACTTTTTGGATAACCTTGCAGGAAAATTAGCGGGTGTCACCATCTCTCAAGGTGCAACGGGCGTTGGATCCACCTCGAAAATCACCATCCGTGGCGAAGGCTCTTTTTCGAACAACAATCCATTATTCATCGTAGATGGAACACCCATCAATAACGAAACGGTTTTTAACGTCACCAACGAGGCAGCAGCAGGTTTTCAGGAAATCGATTTTGGAAATGGCGCCATGGAGGTTAATCCAGATGATATTGCTTCGCTTACGGTCTTAAAAGGTCCTACCGCGGCAGCACTTTATGGAACACGAGCTTCCAACGGGGTAATCGTTATCGAAACTAAAGATGGAAGTACTTCCAAAGGACTTGGCATTAGCATTAATACCAGCTTATTTATCGAAACTCCTTTTCAGCTACCAGAATTTCAAAACCAGTACGGACAAGGAAACTCGGGGCAATTCGAGTTTGTCGATGGTCTTGGCGGTGGCATTAACGATGTCATTACCTATTCTTGGGGACCACGATTGGATGTAGGTTTACAGATTCCACAATTCGACAGTCCGGTTACACTACCCAATGGTACCGTAGTTCGCGGTGGCGATACTGCTTTGTATGATGGCTTGCCCATTACTCCTACACCCTTTGTGTCGCATCCCGACAACCTAAAGGATTTTTATGAAACAGGTATCACCACCATCAATAATGTAGCGGTTTCCGATAACTTCGGTAAGGGAAATTATCGATTGTCCTTCACCGATCTTCGCAGCGATGGCATTATTCCAGGCGTGAATCTTGATCGGCAAACGGCCGCAGCACGATTTCACTTTCAACCCACCGACAAAACGGAATTCAATGCTACCATCAATTACGTGAATTCACAAAGTGATAACCGACCATCCAATGGCTATGGTAGTGAAAACGTAAATTATTCCTTAGTAGCTTGGGGACCTCGTTCTCTGAATATTGAAAGCCTGAAAGATTATTGGCAACCTGGATTGGAAGACATTCAGCAGTTTTCCTTCAACTATACCTATTTCGATAACCCGTATTTCATTTTATTTGAAAACCGTAACAGTTTTGTTCGCGACAGGGTTTTTGGAAACCTTTCAGCAAAGCAATTCATAACCGATAATCTGAGCATTGCCCTTCGCACCGGGATGGATTATTCCACCGAAACCCGAAAACTTCGTCGTGCCTACAGCAGCAATCGCTTTCAAAATGGAGGTTATGCCGAACACGATGTGATGTTCCGAGAAGTGAACACCGATGTATTGGTGAATTACAACAATATTTTTGGCGATATCAGTTTCGACCTGTCGGTTGGGGCGAATCGTCTGGATCAAAAGGCAAGCACAAAACAATCGCAGACCGTTAATTTGGCGCAGCCAGGAATTTTCAATTTAAATAATGCTGCTTCCCCAATTGAGGTGTTTCAATATGAAGCGGAAAAGCGGATCAATTCGGTGTACGGACTCGTAAAATTAGGCTATCAAAACTATTTGTACCTAGACCTTACAGCCCGAAACGATTGGTCGAGTGCCTTGGCAACACCCTTTTCGGTAGATGGCACCTCGTTTTTCTACCCTTCTGCCTCCTTGAGCTTCGTAGCATCGAATGCAATTCAGTTACCAGAAACCATCTCTTTTTTCAAACTTAGGGGAAGCGTAGCGCAAGTTGGAAACGACACCGCTCCCTACCAAACTACTGGTGCCTTCGTTTCACAGACACCCTTTTTAGGGCAACCAACCTTTAGCGATCAAAATTTTATTCCGAACGCCAATCTGAAACCAGAGCAGACCACCGCTTTTGAAGTAGGGGCCGATATTCGCTTTTGGAAGGATCGCCTTCGACTCGATGCTACGTATTACAATGCATTGACGGAAGATCAGATTATTTCACTTCCTGTCGCTATCTCATCCGGATATAACCAACAAGTGGTCAATGGCGGAAAAGTTCGAAGCCAAGGGGTCGAACTAATTGCGGGAGCAACGCCTGTTCAAAGTGAAACATTTCAATGGAATACAACCTTCAACTTCAGCACGAGCAAAGCGATTGTAGAGGATCTGCCGCAAACGGACGGTCGATTAACGTTGGCTTATAACCGAATTTACGATAGCGCCAACCAAACCGTTTGGTTTCAGGTTGAAGAAGGCGGTGAAGTGGGTGATATCTACGGAACAGGATACTTGAAAACCGACGACGGTCAATTCATTTTAGATGAAAACGGCAGCTATATTGCAAATAACGAACTTCAGAAGCTTGGAAACTATAATCCAGACTTCATGTTGGGCTGGAACAATCAGTTTCAACACAAGAACTGGAACCTCAGCTTTCTTTTCGATTGGCGACAAGGAGGTGAATTGGTCTCTAGGACCAGAGCCCTTGGTAATGTCGGCGGACAGCTAGCCGAAACCGCCAACCGACCCGAAGAGGGAATAATTCCGCAAGGCGTTGTAAACGTAGGCACTGCCGAGAACCCTGCATATGTTCCTAACACGACAGCAGTTTCAGCAGAAACCTATTACCGTCAGTTTTACGACCGAAACCATGAGGAAAACAATATTTATGATGCCTCGTACTTAAAATTACGCCAGTTTCAGGTTGGCTATACCTTTCAGTTGAAAGACGGATTTCTAGGCCTTCAACAAGGAGGCGAGGTCAGTCTATCGCTTATCGGACGTAATATTTTCGCCATTTCTGAAATTCCACATTTCGATCCCGAACAATTAGCCGTTCAAGGTGAAGGCTTCGTGAGTGGCGTGGAAGATATGAGCTACGCGACCAGCAGAAGTATCGGATTTAAGGCAGGCATCAATTTTTAATACAAGCATTATGAAAACATTTCTATATAGCATTTTCAGTTTAGTGCTGCTCAGCTTTTCCAGCTGTACCAGCGATTTTGAAGAAATAAACACCAATCCAAACGCTCCGAACTCGGTGCAACCTTCCCTATTGCTTCGTCAGGTAATCTACGACTTTGGGGATGAAATGAGCTATGAAGGCTTTGTGGCAGGCGACCTATTATCGCAACACCGGACAGCAATCGACTTCAACCTTTTTGATCGTCATGCGTTGAAATCGCCCCAACTAGGTGGAAATCCTTGGCCGATTTTCTATACCAATTTACGCGACAATGAAATTATTTTAACCCAAGCCAGAACCAATGAAACCTTCGCTGTTTACGAAGGTCCGGCGTTGATTTTAAAAGCGTATTTCGCAGCGGGATTGACAGACCTTTTCGGCAACGTTCCCTATTTTGAAGCCTTCAATGGCGTGGAAGGTACCGTAACCCCAGCCTATGATTCACAAGAGGATATATATTTGGCGGAAGGTGGCATCTTGGATAATCTGAATAAGGGAATCGTAGCCCTTCAGAATTATGATGACGTCATTCCTTTGGAAGGCGATATACTTTTCAATGGCGATTTGCAGCAATGGATTACGTTCGCAAATTCCTTAAAAATTAAAGCGTTGATGCGGATTTCTGGTGAAGTAGACGTCGCACAGCAGTTACAACAGCTTTATACCGAAGGGAATTATTTCACCACAAATGAACAGAATGCGACCTTCGATTTTACGAATTCCGACCCGAACAGCTTCCGATTGGCACAATTGCGTATCGGCGATTTCAACAATTTCGTACTCTCCGAAACCATGGAAGACATTATGATAGGATTGAACGATCCACGTATCGGTGAATTTTTCCGTCCGTTTGAAAATGCTTCAGGGGAAGCGTATAATGGCTTAATTAACGGAATTGACGCCTCTCAAACCTCTATTGAACTGGCAGATTATTCCTTGGCGGGAACCGCGTTCAGAGAGGATACATCAACCTTAGATGCTAATTTTCTTACGGCTTGGGAAGTAGCGTTCTATTTAGCCGAAGCTGCCGAAAGAGGATTTATTTCTGCAGATGCCCAAACCTTGTATGAACAAGGCGTAATCTTGGCATTTGACTATTGGCAAACGGAATTACCGAGCGATTACCTCAGCGGACAAGCGGCTTTCGAAGCCAATGGAACAACACCGCTTCAACAAATCATTACCCAGAAATGGATCGCGAACCTTATCAACAGTTACGAAGGTTGGGTAGAATGGCGGCGTACTGGTTTTCCAGAACTACGTCCAATAGCAGCAAGCTTGAACGACGGGCTTATTCCTATTCGAATGCCATACCCAGCAGAAGAGGAAGCCTTAAATGCCGAAAATTACCAGCAAGCTGCTTCCCAAACTAATGGTAATAGTATTAATGTTCCCGTTTGGTGGGATGAATAAAAATTTGAATTAGTATGTCGATTACCCTCTGGCAATGGCTCCTGATTGGCGCTTCCAGTTTGATATTATTTTTTCTGTCACCCTTGGCAAAGACGCCCGGTCAGTTTTTTAAGGCCACACATCGCAAAAAGGCGCCTTCGGCCTTATGGTTGACAGGAAGTTTGATCATTTCATGGATTTTCGCCAAAAGTATCACCAATGCCGCCAACCTCGGATTAGCCTTTGGAATCGTTGGCGGCGTAGCCTATGCTGGATACTATGTTAGCTTTGCTGTAGCGGGAATTCTTATATATCAACTACGGACGAAAGGAGGGTTTGAAAGTATCCATGATTTCCTGACCACCCGGTTTGGGAAAGGTGCCATGGCCTTGTTTTCTATTTTGATTGCCATTCGGCTGTTTAATGAAGTATGGAGCAATACGATGGTTATTGGGACCTATTTTGGCGACCAAGGTAGCACGCCGTATTATTGGGCGATTTTAGTGTTCACAGCACTTACCTTGGCCTATTCGCTGAAAGGCGGATTGAGTAGTTCTATTTTTACGGATGTCATACAAATGGTGCTCTTTTCCATATTGTTAATCGTAATATTGGGAGCGCTGTTTTCGGAAGACAATTTTACCCCTTCCTATGTCGCCACTTCAGGAGAATGGGCCTTCGATATGGGATTGAACTTGTTTTTCGCAGCCTTAATTCAGTCCTTTAGCTATCCGTTTCATGATCCGGTATTGACCGACAGAGGGTTTTTGAGCAGTCCGAAGATCACCCGCAAAAGCTTCCTTTGGGCGAGTGTCATCGGAGCCACCTGTATCATCCTTTTTAGTACGATTGGTGTATATGCCCAACAACGGGGAATGGAAGGACAGGCTGCGGTTGAAGTCGGCAAGGCGTTTGGAATTATAATTTTGCTGGTCATTAATTTTATTATGATCACTTCCGCAGCCTCAACCCTAGATTCGACCTTTTCATCCTTTTCAAAGTTGCTGGCAGTTGATTTAAAGATGGGAAAAGATTTGACGTTCGGTCGCGCTGCCATGGTAGCTATTACCATTTTGGGAACCATCCCTGTTTTTTTGGATGCGGAGATTTTAAGTGCTACCACCATTTCAGGAACGATGGTTATCGGATTAACGCCTGTTTTTCTGTTTTGGAAGAAAAAGGCTCCTAAAATAAGTTTTTATTTGAGCATTGTATGTGGACTGCTTTTTGGATTTTTATTGGTTTTTGAAGCATTCCCCACTTCCCTTTTATTCACTTCTGGTCCGTATGCCGACCTACTTTGGGTGAATATTTGGGGCATTTTATGTTGTATGCTTGTATATTTGATTCCGCTATGGATAAAAAAATAATTGATATTGGTGAAGTAGATGGCCCTATCCTACTGTTTGGTGGGGTGTATAGCAATTTACAGGCCTTGAGAGCCTTGCGTTCGTATGCTGAAGAAAACAATATTCCACCTTCCAACTGTATCTGCAATGGCGATATCATCGGCTATTGTGCGCAGCCCGAGGAAACCCTACAGTTTTTTAAGGAGTGGGGCGCTAGAAGTATTGTGGGCAATGTGGAAGTTCAATTGCGTGACGGTGCCGAGGATTGCGGCTGCGACTTTAGAAAAGGTTCCCGTTGTGATGCTTTTTCACAGCAATGGTATCCTTTTGCCAAATCGAAGCTTTCAGAAGATTCGATGCAATTTTTGAACGAATTACCAGACCATATCAGTTTTCGATATGCTGGTCAAAAGGTTTTGGTAGTACACGGCTCCTTCCAACATGTCTCAGATTTCATCTTTAAGTCTACCCCTTGGGAAGAAAAAGAAGCTACTTTCAACCAAACTGGTAGCGACATAATCATCGCCGGACATTGTGGCTTGCCTTTTGCACAAAATAAAGAAAATACCTTATGGTTAAATCCTGGCGTTATCGGAATGCCGGCCAATGATGGTTCACCTAAGGTGTGGTTTGCCACCTTAATGGCAACTTCGGAAGGAATTCGCTATGCACACCTACGATTGGAGTATGATCATGAAACTGCACATGCGTTGATGATTCAGGAGAAATTGCCGAAGGAATATGCCCAAACGCTGCTTACGGGAATTTGGGACAATACCGAAATCCTACCCGCTACCGAAACAGCTCAACAGGGAGTTGCGATCACGCCCTAACTTCCGTATTTTTATGAATGCTATGAAAAAAATGCTCTTACTATTGCTTGTGCTAAGCAGTTTTCACTGCCTTTCGCAGCAATCGCTACAAGACTTATTAGACCGCTACAACACCCGAAGTGTGCCGTACATTTCGGTTACAGAGCTACGCATGCTTCAGATGAACGACTCCATCACCATTTTGGATGCCCGTGAACCAGAGGAGTTTCAGGTAAGTCATATTCCGAATTCAATTTTCATAGGCTTTTCAAATTTTGATGAAGAAAAAATGCTTCAACAACTACCCAATACCGACACACGTATCGTAGTGTATTGCTCGCTCGGCATTCGTTCCGAACAGATTTCAGAAAAACTGAAAAAAGCAGGCTATACTCAGGTAGAAAATCTCTACGGTGGTATCTTTGAGTGGATGAATGCCAACTATCCGGTCGTTGATGAAACCGGCGAGGAAACAGAGGCGATTCATGGTTTTTCAAAGCATTGGAGCCAATGGCTGGAACGCGGTAACATCATTTTAAAAAATTAGTATGGGATTACTTTCTTCAAAAGGCACCAATAGCGACGATAGTACCGAAGACTTTCATTATCCTAGTTCCAAAAGTGCGCTGATTATCTTCACCCGAAACCCAGAATTGGGAAAAGTGAAAACCCGATTGGCGGTAACCATCGGCGACAAAGCGGCCCTTCGCGTGTATAAATTTTTACTTCAACATACGGTCGATATCACCAAAAACCTCAAAACCGATAAATATGTGTTCTATTCTGAAAAGAAACATACGGGCGATCTTTGGGATGACAATATCTTCAGAAAAAAACTACAGCACGGTAACGATTTAGGAGAACGGATGAAAAATGCGTTTCAAGAACTGTTTGAAGCCGGCTATGAAAAAGTAATTATCGTAGGTAGTGATATTTTCGAACTGCAACAAAAGGATATTGAAGCTGCTTTTGAAGGATTAAACGACCATGACTACACGTTGGGACCCGCAAAGGATGGCGGTTATTATTTATTGGGAATGAAACAGCTAAACGAAAAACTGTTTCAGAACAAAAACTGGGGGCACGACACCGTGTTGAAAGATACCGAGAAGGATTTGAAAGATGAAGTGGTCTACCAGCTTGAAGAAAAGAACGACATCGATTACTATAGTGATATTCGGGATGTAGACGCATTACAACATTTGCTTCCCGACCATTTAGACAATACATTTTAAACATGAGTATGCAACGATATATAGACGAATCGGCCGCCTTTTTAAAAGATCGCGGCTTCGGTGAACCAGAGGTTGGAATCATCTTGGGAACAGGTTTAGGCAAGATTTTGGAAGAAGTGGAAATCCAAAGTGAAATGAGCTATAACCATATTCCGAACTTTCCAACGGCAACCGTCGAATTTCACCATGGAAAATTGATCTTCGGGACACTTTCAGGTAAGAAGGTCATTTTAATGCAGGGTCGTTTTCATGTCTATGAAGGCTATACGCTACGCGACGTTACCTTCCCAGTTCGAGTGATGCATGCGCTTGGCGTGAAGAAACTTTTGGTAAGCAATGCTGCCGGAGCAGTAAATCTTGATTTTAAGAAAGGTGAAATTATGCTTATCGATGATCATATCAACCTGCAAGGTGGTTCTCCCCTCGCCTTCCGTGGGGTGGAGAAAATGGGCGAACGTTTTGTCGATATGAGCGCTCCCTACGACCGCGACATGAATATGTTGCTAGAGAAAATCGCTTCTGAAAACGATATTAATCTTCATAAAGGCGTATACGCTTCAGTGGTGGGACCACAACTAGAAACCAGAGCCGAGTACCGATACTTAAAAATTATTGGCGCCGATGCCGTTGGTATGAGTACCGTTCCTGAAGTGATCGTAGCAAACCACTTAAATCTTCCAGTTGCGGCGGTTTCCGTATTAACCGACGAGTGCGACCCAGACAATTTACAGCCGGTCAATATTCAGGAAATCATTACCATGGCAAACAAGGCCGAACCGGAAATGATTACGCTCTTCAGTGAACTGATAAAGCAACTATAACAAATTTCAAAAAACCGTAATTTTGAAACCTGTTCAACGACTGATGGACAGGTTTTTTTATGGAGAAGTATTTTCAAATATTCAAGGATTCGTATACGGGTTATTTCAACTATTTGTGGGATGAGATTACTCGATTTCACTGGGAAAACTATTTCTATGGCTTGATTGCCGTAAGCCTTTTGGTGTGGATATTGGAAATGATTTTTCCGTGGCGAAAGAATCAGAAGGTATTTCGAAAGGATTTTTGGTTGGATACGTTTTATATGTTTTTCAACTTTTTTCTGTTGAACCTCATCGTCCTAATTTTTCTATCCAACGCTGCTGCTGAAGTCTTCAACGATATTTTGGGATTGGCAGGCTTGCAACTCTCCGATTTCGAACTGCTCGATGTTGATGCCCTTCCCTACGGACTAGGACTATTAGTGTTCTTCCTCGTCTCCGATTTTGTACAATGGAACACCCACCGATTATTACATCGCGTGCCTTTTTTATGGAAATTTCACCAAGTACACCATTCAGTGAAGGAAATGGGCTTTGCGGCACACCTTCGCTATCATTGGATGGAACCCGTGGTGTATAAATCGTTATTATATATTCCGCTAGCCATAATCGGTGGTTTTGAAGTTCAGGATGTGGCCATCGTACATTTTTCAGCCTTGGCCATTGGCCATTTGAATCACGCCAATCTCGGTTGGGACTACGGGCCGTTGCGCTATCTTTTCAACAATCCGAAGATGCATATCTGGCATCATGCTAAAGTTCTCCCAAAACACGCACAATATGGCGTTAACTTTGGGATTAGTTTGAGTGTATGGGACTATCTTTTCAAGACCGACCATATTCCACACGACGGTCGCGATATTGAATTGGGCTTTGAGGGCGATGAGACCTTTCCACAAGGCTTTTTGGGTCAGGAAATTTATCCTCTAAAAACCAAATCCCATAATATCCCGTATGTAAGGAATGAAGATAGGTCGGCGACCTAAACTTATAATTTATACATCATGAAATACGTATTACAATTTCTTTCCATATTGATAATTAGCTTGAATCTTCAGGCGTGTAACCTTCTTTCAGCTGCTGGCTTTAGCAGTCAAGGACAGCCTACCAAAAAAGTTGAAGGTGAATTGACCTCCACAACTGCAAACAGCGCGATGAATGTTGATCATGCTACTTGGGATAAACTTTTGAAAAAGCATGTAGACAGTGAAGGAATGGTCGATTACAAAGGCTTTATGAACGATCGTGAGCAATTGAACCAATACCTCCAAATGTTGTCGAGCCAAAAGCCAACGGATGACTGGAGCGTACAGGAATTGTTGGCCTATTATATCAATTTGTACAATGCCTATACGGTGGATGTGATTCTTCAGAACTATCCTGTAAAAAGCATTCAGGATATCGATGGAGTCTTTACCAAAGGTTTTATTCCTGTAGGTGGACGTGAGCTTTCCCTCGGTGGTGTTGAAAACGGTATTCTTCGGAAAATGGACGAACCCCGTATTCACTTCGCCATAAATTGCGCCTCTATTTCCTGTCCGAAATTGCTGAATGAAGCTTATACGGCTTCAAAAATTAACGAGCAATTAGACAGGGTAACCAAAGAATTCATCAACAGTGATAAAAATGAAATTACCGCCAACTCCCCTAAGTTGAGCCGTATCTTCGATTGGTATAAAAAGGATTATAAGGTTGATGGTGAAACCAATGTTATCGGGTTTATTAACCAATATAGCAATACGAAGATCAACCCTCAAGCCGAGCTTCAGTACAAGGAGTACGATTGGAATTTAAACGAACAATAATCGGCTACCATAACAATTAATCTGAAGGATTCCCGTAAGTTTACCCTATGCTAAGCATTATCATTCCTGTTCTTAATGAAGCTGAAACCATATCAGCATTATTGAAACACCTTACTTCCCATTCAAATCCTCAAAACATTTCCGAAATAATAGTAGTGGATGGCGGAAGTGATGATAACACCGAAGAACAGGTGAAGAGTTTTAAACCTCACAGGTTTCAAAAACCTGTGAGGTTTGTAAAATCGGGTAAAGGTCGCGCTAAACAGATGAACGCTGGCGCGAGAAATGCTACCGGTGATGTCTTGTATTTTCTACATGCCGATTCTTTTCCTCCTAGAAATTTTGATCAGTTGATTTTGGATGAAGTGAAAAAAGGAAATCCAGCCGGTTGTTTCAGAATGCAGTTCGATAGTAACCATTGGTGGTTGCGATTGGCGAGTTGGCTAACGAAATTCAACTGGCGTGCCTGTCGCGGCGGCGATCAGAGTCAGTTTATAACAAAAGAACTCTTTGACGAGATTGGCGGTTATGATGAAAGTTATATCATATACGAAGACAACATTCTGTTGAATGAATTGTATGAGCGTGACACCTTCACCGTTATCAATAAGAAATTGACCTCCTCTGCACGACTGTATCGAACCCTTGGTGTTTGGTATGTTCAATATCATTTTTGGACTATTTATGTGAAGAAGTGGTTCGGTGCCGATGCCGATGAGCTCTACGCCTATTATTCAAAGCATATCCGACTAAAGTGTAAGGAAAAGCGATCCGAACTTCACACAGCGCAACCACAGGAAGCGTAAGCAATATAGAATGTTTTTAAACTACAAAATTTTAGGATTTTGTAAACAGTAAGTCTTTTTGTTCCTCCCTAATTTGGGATGATTAATTAAACAAAAAGACTATGAACATATTTGAAGCCATCCGAAAAGACCACGACAAGCAACGCGAATTATGCAGACTTGTAACTTCCACTTCTGGTGAAAGCAAAGGCCGCAAGGAAATGTGGGAAAAATTAAAGCACGAATTACAAGTGCACGCCGACGCGGAAGAACGCACGTTTTACGCTCCGTTAATCCACACCGATAAAATGCAGGACCAGGCGCGTCATGGTATTGCCGAGCATCATGAAATGGACGAATTGATCGAAAAAATTGATGATACCGATATGGATTCACCCGCATGGCTGACCTATGCGAAGCAATTATGCGATAAGGTAGAGCACCACCTAGAGGATGAAGAACATAGCTTCTTTCAATTAGCTGGAAAAATCTTTACCGAAGAACAAAAAACAAGCATCGCCAAGGACTATTTGGAAGAGATGAAAAAGAACAGATAGAGATTTTGCTTAGACCCACAGTTTTTAAATATGACCCGCAAGGTTTCCAATACCCTGTGGGTCTAACCCCTAATTCGCATAATAATATTGCACCACCAATTCTGTAGGCTTGTTTTGAACCGTAAATTGGTTGTTTAACGGTCCGCCCACGCTATCGTGATCGACAAACCACTTCCATAAAAAACCACCTGCCATCCAAGGCTCGTTCCAGACTTCCTCGTACAAAGCGGTAAGTAAATTTCCTTGGGCCGTGATATTCAAACTTTCCTCCTCCCGACCACTATACCAGGGTTCCTTTCCAGCATGATCCATACTACGATAGCCATATTCCGTAAAAAGAATTCGTTTTCCTTTGGCTTCAGAGAACTTTCGTAACGTATCTTTCCATGGCTGCCATCCTTTTTTGGCATCTTCAACCGTAGGAGTCATAGCTTCTGAAATTGGAAAATAGGCATCGATTCCGATATAGTCCAGTTCTTTCCAAAACGGTACTTCAGCATATTCATCCCAATTGGCGGCATAGGTCAGTTTTCCCTTATAAATTGACTTGATTTCAGCAATAATCTTCGACCAAAATTCAGGTCGCGTCATCACAAAGGCTTCCAGTTCCGTTCCGATACAGAAAATTTCCACTTTTTCAGCCGCTGCAAGCTTTGCAAAGTCCAAAATAAAATTGCGATAGGAGGTTTCAAATTCTAGCCAGCCTTCTTCTGAGTTCATCTTATAATGCCCGGTGAAGGTTCCGTGCCCAATCCAAATTTGGGGTTTCAACATTATGGAAACACCCTGTTCCTTCAGTTTTCGAATATATTGCGCTGCACCTTCAATGGTTTCGCCATACCATTGTCGGTGGGTGTTGTAGTGAATCAAGCTGCTGTCGACCTCCTCTCGTATAAATCCGAACGGCATGATGGCGGCATAATTGGCATTCACCTTCAATATGGGTTGAATATGCACTTCCGAAATCGTGTCACGATGGGCGACGAAACTGACGCCGTTAATCTCTCCCGATTGACCGAAACAAAGGTGTACGAATAGTAAAGCGAATAGGAGTCGTTTCATTTCAACCCTGAAAATACGTGAAAAAATAAATATTATAAGCTGTGTTTAACTTTTTACTGTGAATAATTTCTATCTGTAATTCCGTATCTTTCCCTACGACCAACCCTCCAACTTTTCAACTAACCATGGAGCATATCGTTATTATCGGAAATGGTATTTCAGGTGTTACCGCTGCTCGGCATATCCGAAAGCAAGCCGATTCATCCCAGAAAAAAATTACGCTAATTTCTGCTGAGGCAGATTATTTCTTTTCAAGAACAGCCCTAATGTATGTGTATATGGGCCATATGCGTTGGTGGGATATCGAACCGTATGAGAAATACTTTTGGGAGAAAAACGACTTCAACCTTAAAAATGGCTATGTTGAAAACGTGGATACCGCCGCAAAGACGCTTCATTTTGCTGAAGGGGATACACTTTCCTACGATACCTTAATAATTGCCAGTGGCAGTACCACAGCGACCTTCGGATGGAAAGGGTTAGAACTTGAAGGCGTGCAAGGGCTAGTCACAAAGCAAGACTTGGAAGCGCTTGAAAAGAATGCTCCGAATAAGCAAGAATGTCCGAAAGCTGTAATAATAGGTGGCGGCCTAATTGGGGTTGAATTGGCAGAAATGCTCCGAACCCGTGATATCGATGTTACTTTTTTAGTCCGTGAAGACGCTTTTTGGACGAGTGCCCTTCCAAAGTTTGAAGCCGAATTGCTCTCGCAACACATCGAATCACATCATGTAGATCTTCGTCACAATACCGAACTCGATGAAATTTTAGGCGATGAAAACGGACGGGTACGTGGCGTGAAAACTACTACCGGTGAAACTCTGGAATGCAACTTGGTTTGCATTGCTACCGGTGTAAAACCGGCTATTTCCTTCTTACAAAACAGCAAGATTGAAACCGATAAAGGAGTGTTGGTTAATCGTAAGTTAGAAACAAACATTCCAAATGTATATGCCATTGGCGATTGTGCCCAACAGCGTGAACCAATTGACAACAGACCTCCCGTTGAAGCCGTGTGGTATACGGGTAGAATGATGGGAGAAACCGTTGCCCAAACCATTTGTGGCACTCCGTGGGAATACAATCCTGGCCCGTGGTTCAACTCTGCGAAATTTTTCGACATCGAATATCAAACGTACGGTTGGGTGCAGCCTGTAAGGCGAAGAAAAGACTCTGAAGATCAATTCCATTGGAAGAGCGCAGATGAAAAACAATTTGTGACCATCGCCTATCATACCGAAACAAGGAAGTTTTTGGGCATCAATACCTTCGGAATACGAATGAAGCATAAAACTTTTGATATGTGGCTGCGCGAAGAACGCGATGTCGATTATGTGGTGAAGCATTTGAAACAAGCCAACTTCGACCCAGAATTTTACCGCCGTTTTGAAAAAGAGATTCAGAAGGAGTTTTATAGAAATAAAAAGAATGTAATTATATAAACAACCTCACAGGTTTTTGAAACCTGTGAGGTTTACGTAGATGATCTATCAATCAATTATAGCAGATAATTACTACCACATATATAATCGTGGCAATAACTATGAAAACATTTTTATAGAAGAAATGAACTATGCTTATTTTCTGAAATTGCTCGAAAAATATGTACTTGAAGTATCTGAAGTTCTAGCCTATTGCTTATTGAAGAATCATTTTCACCTTCTTTTAAAAACAAAAGAGAATGTTGCCGATAAATCTATCTCTCAAAGACTTTCAAATCTGTTCAATGCTTATGCCAAGGCGATAAATAAAAAATATGGAAGAAATGGGAGCTTGTTTAAAGATCGGTTTTCCAGAAAACTAATTGAGGATGAGAGATACTTAAAGAACTTAATTATTTATATCCATGTCAACCCTGTCCATCATCAGTTTGTAGAGAATTTTAAAGAATATAAACATTCATCGTATCAGGAGTTGGTTTCAGAAAAAATAACTTTTCTTTCTCGTGACTTTGTAATCAATTTGTTTGATTCCGTCGAAAATTTTGAGTTTGCTCACTTGAAGCGATTAGAAATACATAATAAATACACTTTCGAATAAATACAAGACCTCACAGGTTTCAAAAACCTGTGAGGTCGAAAAATAAAATATATGAGCACCGTCCAACGAAACATGTCGCTTACTGGCGAACCGCCAAAGACCATCAATACCCAGCAAAAGATCGCGACGGCTATCGGATTGATTGGATTAGCTATTTTATTGGTCTCGCTATTCAATGTTGAATTACCGAACAAAACGCTTTGGTTATGGCTTTCACTAGGAAGCATTGCCATAGGAACTATCTGGTTTAGCGCGGCGGCCTACCTCCCTAAACACGAAGGCATCAAAAATGATGGGGTATATTTCAAATCGCTTTCGTCACGCGGATTTTGGGCGTGGGTGTTGGGTATTGGACTAACCCTTTTTTATGTAGCGCTGTATTGGTTTCCACAGTATTTGGGATTGGTACAGGATGGCGATAATCGGGGCATTATTTCATTGTTTGATCCGCTGAGTTATTTAATCAGTGGTGGACCGGCCAGTCAGTGGTTTGTCTATGGAACGCTGTATACCTTGGCTATTTTAGCCTTTGGCATCAAGTTTATCTGGAAATACCGTCACAATAAATATGAAATCATCCGTACCATTTCGGTGATGTTCTTTCAATTGGCATTTGCGTTTCTCATCCCTGAATTTTTGGTTCGATTGAACCTTCCCTACTACGATTTAAAAAACGTTTGGCCGCTGAATTACGAACTTTTCGCAGGTTATAAAATCAATGAGTTTTTAAGTGCTGGCGACATTGGTCTGATCATGCTTATCTTCGGAATGCTTTCCATTTTGGTCATCACACCGCTCCTTACCTACTTCTACGGAAAACGATGGTACTGCTCATGGGTTTGTGGTTGCGGTGGATTGGCGGAAACAGCCGGCGATCCATTTCGACACTTATCCGACAAACGTATATCGGCCTGGAAGGTAGAACGTTGGGTAGTACATAGCGTGGTAGTATTTGTAGTGGTTATGACTACGGCCGTAGTGTTCGATTATCTTCGGAATAACGAATCGACCAACATTTCAGAATGGAGCCAATTGGAAAATAAATCGGTGGTATTTTCAGAATTAGAAGGAAAACCGCTTCACGATAAAATCATCGCTGCACAAAAAGCGGGTGCGACCCAAGTTTTTTATTTGAACGAAGATGCTTCAACCCCACCACCAACACTCCAAAACAGAGAAGGCATTACCATTCCTTTCGAGACCATTTCAGCCTTGGAAAATGAAGTCGCCATCGAACGTGCCAAGAACGGACTTAGTGCTACCTTTTTGATCGATTCACCTGCAACCGATCGAATTACAATCGAAAATGGAACCGAAACCGTTTTCTACGACGACACATGGGTCACAAAAGAGCAATTCGTTTGGGGCGTTATCATCCTCCTCACCTTGGTCTTTGGCTGGGTGATGCTTTTCCGAAGAGAGCAACTGGCGAAAGATGCAAAATATGGAGCAATCGGTTATTTCGTGATAGTTATTGGGATTTTGTTGTTTACCTATTTCAGTTCACCAGGAAAACTATTCTTTTTTGAAGCTTACAAGCTTCGTCAGTGGTACGGCTTTTTAATCGGTGCTATGTTTAGCGGGGTCATTGGCGTTGGCTTTTACCCTATCTTCGGGAGTCGCGTTTGGTGTCGCTTCGGTTGCCCGATGGCCGCTATCCTTGGTTTTCAGCAACGGCTTTTTTCACGCTTCCGTATTACGACCAACGGCGGTCAGTGTATCAGTTGTGGAAATTGTTCTACCTATTGTGAAATGGGCATCGACGTAAAGGCCTATGCCCAAAAAGGTGAAAACATTGTTAGGAGTTCCTGTGTAGGCTGCGGCATTTGCTCGGCGGTGTGTCCAAGGGGAGTGCTAAAGCTTGAAAACGGACCGCGAGAAGGCCGCATTGAAGGTAACGACGTTTTGCTTGGAAACGATGTCGACTTGATGTCCTATGTGAATAAAAGATAATTTTCTATTTAATCCCGCAGGGTATTTTAAACCCTGCGGGATTTTCGAAAATCCTGTGGGTTTAAAACAGTATCTTCGCAGCCGCAATGAAAGCTTCTTCATCCATCATTAAAGTCATAATCCCAGCGCATAACGAAGCGGAAACCATCGGTAAGGTACTCAGCGATATTCCTACGATGATTTCAGAAATCGTGGTAGTAAGTAACAATAGTAGTGATACTACCGAAACGGTTTCAAAAGAAGCTGGCGCTACGGTACTTTCCGAACCTCGACAAGGATATGGATATGCCTGTTTGAAAGGTATCGACTACCTATCGCGACAAAACCCTCAACCAGATATCGTCGTATTTCTAGATGCGGACTATAGCGATCACCCTGAGGAAATGGAAAAAATTGTCGCTCCAATTGTTGAAAACAAAGTTGATTTTGTGGTGGGTGCGAGAGTACCACGATTCCGCGAAAAAGGTGCGATGACATTTCCCCAGCGATTTGGAAATTGGCTTGCCACATTTTTGATGAAATTGTTTTTCAATTCAAAGTTTACAGACTTAGGCCCCTTCCGAGCCATACGATTCGATACCCTGAAATCGTTACAAATGGAGGATAAGACCTATGGTTGGACGGTTGAAATGCAGTTGAAAGTATTGAAAAAACATATTTCTTACACGGAAGTACCGGTCCGTTATCGCAATCGCGGCGGTGGCGAATCCAAAGTTTCCGGAACCATAAAAGGTGCTATCTTTGCCGGCGTAAAGATTTTAGGCTGGATTTTTAAATACAGTTTGAAGAAATGATTCTTGAGACCTTCGTCATTGTAACCTATACCATCGCGCTACTGCTTATTTTTCTGTATGCGCTGGCACAGCTGAACCTCCTCTTCAACTACCTACGGTCGAAGCGTCAGACAAGCTCGAATGGCCAAGTCTTCGACCTATCCAACCCAAGTGAAACCCCGCACGTAACCATTCAGCTTCCCGTATATAACGAACTGTATGTAATGGAGCGCTTGTTGGACAATATTTCGCAACTTGACTATCCAAAAGATAAACTTGAAATTCAAGTATTAGACGATAGTACCGATGAGAGTTTTCAGACGACGGCTTCCCATATTAAAAAGCTTCAAGCTACAGGATTGGATATTCAGCATATTTCACGAAAAGATCGGGTGAATTTTAAAGCTGGCGCATTGAAAGAAGGGCTCAAAAGTGCCAAAGGCGAATTTATCGCCATATTTGATGCCGATTTTCTTCCAAAGAAAAATTGGTTACAACGAACCATTCCACACTTCAAAAATCATGAAATCGGGGTCGTGCAAACGCGTTGGGGGCATTTAAATAGACAATACTCCCTGCTAACCAGGGTTCAGGCATTTGCATTAGATGCACATTTCACCTTAGAGCAGGTCGGACGAAACAGTAAGGGGCATTTTATCAATTTTAACGGAACCGCTGGTGTATGGCGAAAGGAATGCATATTAGACGCGGGAAATTGGGAGGGCGATACCTTAACAGAAGACCTCGATCTTAGCTATCGTGCGCAATTGAAGAAATGGAAATTCAAATATTTGGAGGATGTTGAAACCCCTGCAGAATTACCGGTCGTCATTTCAGCGGCGCGTTCGCAGCAATTTCGTTGGAATAAGGGAGGTGCTGAAAACTTCAGAAAAATGCTGAAAAGAGTATGGGCGAATCGTGATATCTCATTTAAAACAAAAGTGCACGGAACCCTTCACCTCTTAAACAGCACGATGTTCTTAAACATTCTCATCGTTGCAATTTTAAGCATTCCGATGCTCTACATTAAGAATGAATACGAACACTTGAAATGGTACTTCTTCGTCATGAGCTTTTTCGTGATTAGTACTGTCATCTTCTTTATTTGCTATTGGTTTACGTACAAAAGTATCTATGGAGGCGGGCTGACGCAGTTCTTGAAGTATTGTGCCATGTTCATAACCTTCTTTTCGATCGCTATGGGCTTTTCACTTCATAACAGCATCGCGGTATTGGAAGGGCATTTGGGCAAGAAGAGTGAATTTATCAGGACCCCAAAGTTTAATGTCAGTTCCTTGAAAGAATCGTGGCGAGGTAATAAATATCTCAGCAAGAACCTTTCGCCAAATGTGGTCGTTGAAGGCATCCTTATGCTTTATTTTGGCTTTGGAATGTACTCAGCCTTTATCGTAGGCGATCAAGGGGGCGATTTTGGGCTCTTCCCATTTCACCTAATGCTCTTTATTGGCTTTGGTTTTGTATTCTTCAAGAGCCTGACGAGTCGCGCTTAAGACAAAAGGGAGTTCTTAAATTGCTGTGGTGTCATCAACTCCAATTTCTTGAATTGTCGGTTGAAGTAACTTACATTATTAAAGCCCGATTTGTATGCCACCTCTGAAATCAACATCTTTCGATGTCGCTTCATCAGTTTTTTGGCGAATTTTATCTTCTCGGAATTCATGAAATCGATGGGTGAGATACCCAAGGTATTCTTGAATTTCTTGTGAAAGTTGGAGGTGCTCATATAGGCTTTTTCCGCCAAGGTATCTACATCGATTGTTCTATCGGTAAGATTTTCCTTGATATACTTCACCACCGTCCCAATACGTGTGTCGCTAAACATATCCAAGCCGTTCAGAATGCTATATTTCGCCTTGGTCTGAAGCAATCGTACAATCAATTCCTGAATCATTAGATCGATCAATACATCTTTCGACCCCACATTATTGGTAAAAGTAGTCACCAACCGATCAATCAAATAGTTTACTTCAACCTGATTGGTCAAATGTGAAGGCAATCCGTCTTCCAAACGCCAATCGTTATTCTCCTCTTCAATGACAACATGTTCGTTAAACTTTAAGGCCACTTCATTAATTTTTTCGGAATCGATTCCCAACGCTAAACATTGGGTAGGATTCTCTTTTGAAGCGATGGGGAAGTCGATAACCATTTCTTCACCCGAAGGCATCACCACCGATTCCCCCGGTAAAAAGTCGAATTCCGGCATTCCTTTTAAATGCATCACTTTCTTTCCGGTAAGCATACTCGCGATAACAGGGAAATCGAACGTAAGGGAGATCTTGTTCGCCACTTGATGGGTCTCGAAGACATTGAGCTCCGAATAATCGGCATTATAGGTCGTTCGATTTTCGACCAAAGTGTAGATCTTACGACTCTCTCTATGTTTTGCCAAGGAATGTTTCATACCCAAGTATACTTACTTTTTTCGTATTGATAATCGAGAATATAGAAATGTGTCATTCTTGAATAGAATCGTACCACTCATTAGCGATTCATTAAAATATCTTTATAAGAATTATAAAATTACAAATTCTAAACCTAAAATTTTACGATTATGAGTGATATACAAACAAAATCGGGAACGGCTATCGAAAAGCCGAAGTTTAAGGACACTTACGATAACTTTATTGGCGGAAAATGGGTGTCGCCTGTAAAAGGAGAATATTTTGAAAGTATTTCTCCCGTCGATGGCAACTCCTTTACCAAAGTAGCGCGTTCTACCAAGGAAGATATCGATAAGGCGCTAGATGCTGCATGGGAAGCTGCCGAAAGCTGGAATAAATCCTCTGCTACCGAGCGAAGCAATGTCCTATTAAAAATTGCCGATATTATTGAAGATAACATTGAAGTATTAGCGCGTGCCGAAACATGGGACAATGGAAAACCAATCCGTGAGACTACCAACGCCGACCTTCCGCTAGCGGTTGACCATTTCCGATACTTCGCGGGAGTCATTCGTGCTGAAGAAGGTACCGCAAGCGAATTGGATGCGAATACTGTTTCCATGAATATTTGGGAACCGTTGGGCGTGGTCGGACAAATCATTCCATGGAACTTCCCTATTTTGATGGCTGCCTGGAAATTAGCCCCTGCCTTGGCTGCTGGAAACTGTGTGGTGTTGAAGCCTGCTGAGCAAACTCCAGTAGGCATCATGATTTTAGCCGAACTGATTCAGGATGTGGTTCCAAAAGGAGTCTTGAACATTGTAAATGGCTTTGGTCTCGAAGCAGGAAAACCATTAGCCTCAAGCCCAAGAATCAAGAAAATTGCCTTTACCGGAGAAACCACCACCGGACAATTGATTATGCAATATGCATCCAAAAATATTATCCCCGTAACCTTGGAGCTAGGCGGAAAATCACCAAATATCTTCTTCAAGAGCGTTATGGATAAGGACGATGAATTCCTTGACAAGGCCATTGAAGGAGCGGTACTTTTCGCCTTTAACCAAGGTGAAGTGTGTACCTGTCCGTCACGAATTTTGGTTGAAGAAAGCATCTTCGACGAATTTATGGAGAAAGTGGTGGAACGAACCAAAGCGATTAAAATCGGCCACCCGCTAGACCCTGAAACCATGATGGGCGCACAGGCTTCAAATGATCAGTATGAGAAGATCCTGAACTACATCAACATTGGTAAGGAAGAAGGCTGTGAGGTCTTGGCCGGTGGCGATAGCGCATATAATGAAGGCTTGGAAGGTGGTTATTATATCCAACCAACTATTTTCAAAGGAAATAACAAAATGCGGGTGTTCCAGGAAGAGATCTTTGGACCAGTAGTTTGCGTCACTTCCTTTAAGGATGAAGCAGAAGCCATTGAAATAGCCAATGATACCCTCTACGGACTTGGTGCAGGGGTTTGGACTCGTGATATGCACCAGGCCTATCAAATTTCCCGTGAGGTTAAGGCCGGCCGTGTGTGGGTAAATAATTATCATGCGTATCCTGCCCATGCACCTTTTGGTGGCTATAAGAAGTCGGGAATCGGACGTGAAAACCACAAGATGATGCTAGATCATTACCGTCAGACCAAGAACATGCTTATTTCTTATGATAAGAACAAATTAGGATTCTTTTAGAAACTAGTTGCTATTGATTATTAGGGCCGGTATTTTCCGGCCCTTTTTGTAAATTTAAATCGTTATGAAGAAGACACGTGTAGACATTACCTCAGAAGCTTTTGATATTGTAGAACAGATGAAGGAACAACATGGTGAATTGATCTTTCACCAAAGCGGTGGCTGTTGCGACGGCTCCTCTCCTATGCTGCTTTCAAAGGAAGACTTTTATATCGATGAAAGTGATATCCTGTTAGGTGAAGTAGCCAGCGTTCCGTTTTATATGAATCAGGACCAATATGAATATTGGAAACACACCCATCTAACGGTTAATATTACCAAAGGACGAGGTTCGAGTTTTTCGGTTGAAATTCCCTTGGGCATCCGGTTCGTGATAAAATCACGCTTAATGACTGAAGAAGAAACCGAACATTTCCGAAAACTGGAAGCGCAACGAAACGAGTCCCTACCTTCTTAAAAGGTTACCTCCACCTCCATCAGTTCGCCATCGCGTTCTATCGTGACGGTAGCCGTTTGCCCTTTTTCAAATTTTGAAAGCGACTTCATATAGCTCATCATGTCATTCACATCATGCTCGCCCATCTTCTTCACGATATCACCTTTCTGTAATCCCGCTTTCTGCGCTGGACGGTCTTCACTTACACCATCAATTCGCATTCCTTCACCATCGAAAAGATAATCGGGCACAACCCCTAAGGTTACTTTAAAATCGGGAACCGCTTCACTTTCATTCTTGGTCTTTTTAAAGGCTAACTGACCATCATCATCCAAGTCTGAAATAATGTTATAGATATAGTTCTGGACCTTTTGCATACCTTCATAATTCAACTTTTCGGCATCGTCGCCAGGCTTATGATAGTCTTCATGCTGACCGGTGAAAAAGTGAAGTACGGGAATATCGGCCAAATAAAAAGAAGTATGGTCGCTTGGTCCAACCCCACTTTCGTGCTCGGTGATGTTCAAGCCTTGGTCGTTATTCGCAAATAAGGTTTGCTTGAAAACGGGTGACGTTCCCACGCCGTGTACCGCAAGTGTATTTTCTTCATTTAAACGCCCTACCATATCCATATTCATCATATAACTAACTTTTTTGGTATCGATGGTCGGATTCTTCACATAATAGTTCGACCCTAATAATCCCATTTCTTCACCTGAAAAAGCAATAAACAGATAGTTGTTGTTTTTTGGTGCATCTTCTTCAACGAGATTTTCAGCCAACTTCAACAACACTGCCACACCACTCGCATTATCATCGGCTCCGTTATGAACCGCTTCCCCTTCACGATAGAGGGAACCTTCACCACCCATTCCCAAGTGATCGTAATGCGCTCCGATAACCACAGTGCTTTCCGCTTTGTTATCGATATAGCCGACTACATTGGTGCCAGTAATCGTACTGTCTTCAGCATTGGAAAATTTCGCCTCCTCATGCGGATTACTGCTCGGTTTAAACGTGAAGGTCTGTGTATACACGCCAGACGCACCCTTCGGAGAAAGTCCAATATCGGTAAAACGCTTCACCAAATAATCGGCAGCTTGTTGCTCGCCTTCCGTGCCCGTTTCACGTCCAGACAGCTTATCATCTGCTAAAAATGTGACGTCCTCCTTCATCGAGATTGGTTTCGCCTGCTGTTCTTCCTTACAGCTAATGAACAGTAAAATCAAAAAAAGTGTTGCAAATAGTCGCATATCATTATTTTTGCACAAAAATACTGGAAAATGAAATATTACATCGGCTTATTTCTGACGCTTTTGATTTTTAGTTGTAAAAACCAAACAGAAGATAACGAGTCTGTTGCAGTTGAAGAAACCGTAGCAAAAGAGACTTCTTCCGTTGCGATGGAATGGGATAACGATTCCTTGATCTATCCCGAGGAAAAGCATTTTAAAAATATCCGGCAGGTGACCTTTGGTGGCGATAATGCCGAAGCCTATTGGAGTTTTGACGATAAACAGCTTATTTTCCAAAGTAATTATAATGGTTGGGGCGTGGAGTGCGACCAGATGTTTTTGATGGATATCAATGAAACCTTTAAGGACTCGCAACCTCCGATGATCAGTACGGGAAAAGGCAGAACGACCTGTTCTTATTTTTTACCTGACAATAAACATATTGTATATGCAAGTACGCATTTAGTCGATGAAAACTGTCCGGAGGTACCACTTCGGAAAAATGGAAAATACGTGTGGCCGGTATATGATAGCTTCGACATTTTCGTAGCCGATTTGGATGGCAACATTACGGCCCAACTTACCGATGAACCTGGCTATGATGCTGAAGCAACGGTAAGTCCGAAAGGCGATAAAATTGTATTTACCAGCGATAGAAGTGGCGATTTGGAATTGTACACCATGAATTTGGATGGTACCGATGTAAAGCAAATTACCGATGAGCTAGGCTACGACGGTGGTGCCTTTTTCTCGCCCGACGGGACCAAATTGATCTTCCGTGCCTCGCGTCCGAAAACTAAAGCAGAAGTAAAGGAATACAAAGATCTTTTAGCAAACGGGCTGGTCCAACCTACCGAAATGGAACTTTTCATCTGCAATGCTGATGGTAGCGATATGCGTCAGTTGACCAACCTCGGAAACGCGAACTGGGCACCGTTCTTTCATCCTTCTGGTGAAAAAATCTTGTTCTCCAGTAATTTTGAAGCCGAACGTGGTTTTCCGTTCAATCTTTATATGATTGACTTGGATGGCAAAAATATCGAGCGTGTTACCCATGGTGAAACCTTCGATGCCTTCCCGGTATTCTCAAACAACGGGAAGTATTTGGTGTTCTCCTCTAACCGAAACAATGGTGGCACACGAGATACCAACCTGTTTATAGCGGAGTGGGTTGATTAACCCCAGACCCGCAGGGTTTCCAATACCCTGTGGGTCTAAGAATGTAAAACCCCGCGGGTCTTTTCGTATCTTCGTTCTATGACCGATTTTTTAAAGGCGTATCGTATTCCATTGCTCTTTGCATTGAGCAGCATTGCCCTTTATTTTGCTTTTGCCTATAACTTGGAGCGAAGCGATTTTCCAAAGTTGATTATGCTCTATGGCGCTTTGTTCTTTTTGGCGTATAAGCTTCTACAAATAACCAAGGGGAGTTTTTGGGTCTTGGCAGGAATCGGGATTGCCTTCCGGTTGGTGTTTATTGTAGCATTGCCCAATCTTTCGCAGGATTTTTATCGTTTTTTATGGGACGGACGCTGGTTGGCGCAGGGCGTGAATCCGTATCTGTTCACTCCTGAAAACTTTATGAAGGGATTGGAATCGCTACAAGGCGCTACGATTGCCCAAGCTGAAGTGTTGGTAGAAGGCATGGGAACCTTAAATGCGAGTCATTATAGTAACTATCCACCCGTTAATCAATTGTTTTTTGCATTGGCAGGACTTCTGGCTGGGAAAAGCGTGTTGGAATCTGTTATCGTTTTACGATTGAGCATCATTTTGGCCGATATAGGGATTCTTTACTTCGGCAGGAAACTGTTACGGAATTTAAAGAGGAACCCCCATCATATTTTCTGGTATTTCCTGAATCCTTTTATCATTATTGAAATGACGGGCAACCTTCATTTTGAAAGCGTGATGCTATTCTTTTTGGTTTGGTCGTTGTACCTGCTTCAGAAGAAAAAATGGCTTTGGGCCGCGGTGCTGTTTGGGGTTTCTATTTCGGTGAAATTGCTTCCGCTATTGTTTTTACCGCTGTTGTTGAAGTTTTTTAGGAAGAAGGAGGTCTCGACTGCCGTGCCCGCCGGCAGGCGGGCGCTCGACCTGACAAAGCTGTTTACCTTTTGGACAATAACAATCGCCACTGCTTGTATCACCTTTCTAACCTTTCTTTCTGCTGAATTCCTGCAGCACTTTTCAGCGACTATTGCGCTTTGGTTTCAAAAGTTTGAGTTCAATGCGAGTATCTATTATATCATTCGGTGGATTGGGTTTGAAGTCGTTGGCTGGAATATTATTGGAACGGTCGGTAAGATTCTGCCAATCATTACCATATTGCTTGTGGCGGCCTTGGCCCTTTTTAGGAGAAATAATTCAATCTCTTCACTTGCTACGGCGATGCTGTTCGCGGTGTTTGGCTACTTTCTGTTATCGACCACCGTACATCCTTGGTATGTCGCAACCCCGCTTTTGCTTTGCCTTTTCACCAACTACCGCTTCCCTTTGGTCTGGAGCTTTATGGTAGTACTAAGCTATACCGCATATGGCAAAGAAGGATTTGATGAAAATTTATGGTTGGTGGCATTGGAGTATGTTGTGGTGATTGGATATTTCTATTGGGAAGTATTCTTTAATAAACCGCAACACAAAGAAATCGCTACTTCTTAACCCGTTCCAAACGGTAGAAATCCTTCCGCCTGTCTTTTAGATTTTTAACCGCCCCAAAGTTGTGTAGTTCGCGTAGCAAGTCTAAATCGACATCGGCCACCAAGATCATTTCGGCATTGGCGGTGGCTTCGGCTTTTATGCCATTATTCGGAAAAGAGAAATCGCAGGGCGTAAATACCGCCGATTGCGCATACTGAATGTCCATATTATGAACCTTTGGCAAATTTCCGACACTTCCAGCAATAGCCACATAGCATTCGTTTTCAATGGCGCGCGCCTGGGCACAAAGCTTCACTCTGGAGAAACCATTTTGGGTATCGGTCAAAAAGGGAACGAAGAGGATATCCATTCCATCATCGGCCAACAAGCGCGACAGTTCAGGAAACTCGGAATCGTAGCAGATTAAGATTCCGATTTTACCACAATCGGTATCGAACGTCTTCAGCTCATGGCCGTTTTGCATCCCCCAGACCTTTGCTTCATCGGGAGTGACATGTATTTTTTCATAGCGCTCAGTACTTCCATCGCGTCGGCATAGATATCCAACATTATATAAAGTATCATTCACCACCTCTGGCATACTTCCGGTAATGATGTTGATGTTATATGAAATGGACAGTTGTGCCATACGGTTGGTTATTTCATCCGTATACTTCGCCAATTCCCGAATGGCTTCCGCTTCACTTAAATGATTGAAATCGGCCATTAACGGCGCATTAAAAAACTCTGGAAATACAGCGAAATCACTTCGATAGCCCGCCACACTATCGATAAAATATTCCGCTTGGTGCATCAAGTCTTCCAACCCATCATAGGGTCGCATTTGCCACTGAATCAATCCAAGGCGAACGACATTCTTAACACTCGATGGTTTTTTGGTCGGTTTGGTATAATAGATATTGTCCCATTCCATCAACACTGCAAATTCACCTGAAGCGGTATCCCCTTCCAGATAATTCTTCAGAATACGAACCGGGTGAAAATCGTTGGACATCTGGAAATTCAGGACCGGATCTTCAATCTCTTTGTGTCGAACCTTATCGATATACTGTTTTGGGGTGAGTTCCCCCGAGTATTTATGATAGTTGGGAATTCTTCCACCGAAAACGATTCCCTTCAGATTCAACTTTTCACACAACTCCTTCCGATAATCGTATAAACGTCTCCCCAGTCGAAGTCCGCGATAATCGGGCTTGATAAACACATCAATGCCATACATCACGTCGCCCTTGGCATCGTGTATCTTAAAATCGGGATCGGCCGTAATATCGTCATAGGTATGCTGATCTTCAATTTTATCAAAATCGACGATGATGGAAAGCGCACAGCCTGCAATGTTACCGTCTACTTTAATAACCACCTGACCTTCAGGGAAAAGGGTAATTAATCGACCAATTTCCTCCAGTTTCCAATACGAATTGGGCATCCCGCCGTACGATTGCAAGGTAGCCTGTTTTAGCGCCTCATAATCGTCGAGGGTGAGATACGATAATTCAATATTTTCGATTTTGTTTTCCATTGAATTGTTTAGGAGTTACATATCGAGAAGGTAAGCAAAAATCAACGGAGCGACGATGGTAGCATCGCTTTCAATGATGAATTTCGGCGTATCGATATCTAGTTTTCCCCAGGTGATTTTTTCATTTGGAACGGCTCCTGAATAACTTCCGTAACTAGTAGTAGAGTCTGAAATCTGGCAGAAATAGCTCCAGAAAGGGGTGTCGGTACGTTCCATATCCTGATACAACATCGGTACCACACAAATTGGGAAATCGCCGGCAATTCCACCGCCGATTTGGAAAAACCCGATTCCGTTTTCAGAATTATCGGTATACCAATCGGCTAAGAAGGTCATATACTCGATCCCACTCTTCATAGTAGAAGCCTTCAATTCACCTTTTAACACATAGCTGGCGAAAATATTCCCCATCGTACTATCTTCCCATCCAGGAACCACGATCGGCAAGTTCTTTTCAGCCGCAGCGTACATCCATGAATCCTTGATATCGATTTCATAGTATTCTTCCAACACACCGCTTAACAGCATTTTATACATAAATTCGTGTGGAAAATAGCGTTCGCCTTTCGCTTCAGCATCTTTCCAAATCTTGACAATATGTTGTTGTAAGCGACGGAATGCCTCTTCCTCTGGAATGCAGGTATCGGTAACACGGTTCAAGCCGTTTTCCAATAAGTCCCATTCCTCTTTCGGCGTAAGATCACGATAGTTTGGCACTCTTTTATAATGTGAATGCGCCACCAAGTTCATAATATCTTCTTCCAAGTTCGCACCCGTACAGGAAATGATATGCACCTTATCCTGACGGATCATTTCTGCGAATATTTTTCCCAATTCCGCAGTACTCATGGCACCTGCCAAGGACACCAACATTTTTGCGCCACCGTTTAGTTGTTCCTCGTAGCCCTTTGCGGCATCTACGAGGGCGGCTGCATTAAAGTGCAGGTAGTATTTTTCAATAAATTGGGTAATCGCTCCTTTAGTACTCATTTTTTTCGTCATTAAATTTTGAAACTCCTTTTTTCGGCTCATGGAAGTTGCTTTCAAAAGCATCATCTTCCTCTTCACCTTCAAACTTATAGCTCAACATTTTGTAATACAGCTTTGCAGCAAGGAAATCGGATGATTTTTCATTTTCATTTGGGCAAAGCTCCACAATATCGAAGCCTACCACATTTTTTTCGTCAAAAACCTGCTTTAAGAAATCCATGGTTTCATACCAAAACAAACCACCAGGTTCTGGGGTGCCGGTCGACGGCATAATGGAAGGATCGAAAGCATCCAAATCGAAGGTAATAAATACGTTATCGCCCAGCGCTTCAATTACATTATCCATCCAATATTCATCGCCTGCCATTTCGTGTGCCAACCACGTCTTATCTGAATCCATTACGGTCGTTTCGGCAACGTCCATGCTACGTACTCCCACTTGAATTAAATTCGTGGTCTGACTCGCTTCATACACCGCACAGGCATGATTGCATTTTGAACCTTCATATTCCTTTCGAAGGTCAGCGTGCGCATCGATATGCAACACAGTAAGATCGTCGAAGCATTCATTGAAGGCACGGATCGTACCAATTGAAATACTGTGCTCGCCGCCGAAGATGGTGACGAACTTATTCCGAAGGATGTATTCTTTTGTCATTTTATGCACTGCTTCTACTACCGCTTCAGGTGAAGCGTTTTCGGTAATCGGTTCTGCAAGGTAGATACCTTGTTTATACACTTCAGTCTCCGTCTCGATATCGTAGAGTTCCATATTTGCGGAAGCTTCCAAAAAGGCACGCGGTCCTTTGTCGGCTCCTTTCTGCCAAGTACTGGTGCCATCGTACGGCACTGGGATTAATACAATTTTACTGGTGTCCAGCCCTGCATATTTTTTCGGGATCCCGGCATAGGTCTTAGTTTCCATATCCTAAAATATTGAGCAATTGCTCGCTTGTTTGTTGTTCTGAAAATAATTTGTGGGTAATCTTACCCGAGTCGTCTTTGTCGATTAGCACATGCTTGGGCGACGGAATCAAGCAGTGTTGCAGTCCACCGAAACCACCAATAGTTTCCTGATAGGCTCCGGTATTGAAAAAGCCAATGTAAAGTGGCTTATCCTTTTTAAATTTTGGTAAATAAATGGCGTTCATGTGCTGTTCACTATTGTAGTAATCGTCACTATCGCAAGTCAATCCGCCCAGCAACACCCGCTCGTATTCATCGTTCCAGCGATTGATAGCCAACATAATAAATCGCTTGCTAATAGCCCAAGTATCGGGTAGTGTGGTGATGAATGAGGAATTGATCATATTCCACTTCTCGCGATCGTTTTGTTGCTTTTGGTAAAGCACTTCATAAATGGCGCCACCGCTTTCACCTACGGTGAAGCTACCAAACTCGGTGAAGATATTCGGCACATCCACTCCGGCCTCTTTACATGAAACGTTGATTTGGTTTACGATTTCATCGACCATATAGGTGTAGTCGTATTCAAACGCCAAAGAGTTTTTGATCGGGAAACCACCGCCAATGTTTAGGCTGTCCAAGGTCGGACAAATCTTTTTGAGTTGAATGTACACCTTTAGACACTTCAATAACTCGTTCCAGTAATAGGCTGTGTCGCGAATGCCCGTATTGATGAAAAAGTGAAGCATGCGAAGGTTCACCTGATCGTTATTTTCGATTTGCTTTTGGTAAAAAGGCACGATATTACGGTAGCCGATTCCGAGACGGGAGGTATAGAACTCAAATTTGGGTTCTTCCTCTGAAGCGATACGGATACCGACTTCAAAGTTTCCATCGATTTCCTCGGAAAGCAAGCCAATCTCTTCATAGTTATCGATAATCGGAATGCAATTCTTATGACCGTTATTGATCAGGCGACCAATATTGGTAATGTATTGTTCCCGCTTGAAACCGTTACAGATAACATACGTATCATCGGTGATCTTTCCTTCTTTCTTTAAGTTCTCAACAATGTTGATATCGAAAGCAGAAGAGGTTTCTATATGGATATCATTTTTTAGGGCTTCATTTAGCACATGCTTAAAGTGCGAACTCTTGGTACAATAGCAATAGTTGTAGTTGCCTTTGTAATCGTGTTTTTCAATGGCATCGTTAAACCATTTTTTTGCACGGTTGATGTTATCTGAAATCTTTGGAAGATAGGTGAACTTTAAAGGAGCACCGTATTCCTTCACCAGATCCATCAAATGGATATCATGAAATTCTAGCGTATCATTTTTTAAGGTGAACTCTTCCTGTGGAAAATAATAGGTCTGATCGATTAGATCTTTGTACTTAATATTCATTATATGAAATAGGTTGGTAGTTAAAAATAAAAATGATTGCAGCTATTCCAATGGAGGAAGCAGCAGTATAACAAAATTTTAACCTGTTTTTCAGATACGGATCGGCTGAAGTCGATAAAGGAAGTAGTATACCTCGGAAAAATCCTCGAAGAGAAGGGCAAGACCTTGAATACGTCTTGAGAAACCGGAAGCTAGCTTTAAGGTTCGGTGGTCCGCCTTGCGGATTGCTTTTGAAGATGACTTCCTAACTTTCAAAAGCCCGAACGTAGAAACACATTTCAATTTGTTCAGCTAAAATCTCGGCAAATGTATGCTATTTTTTGAAACGACAATGTTTTTTGGGAAGAATTTGAATCAATTGAGGAACAAAGCTGCAAAGGGGCAAAGGGGCAAAGAATTGAGAATTGAGAATTATTAGGTAATACTAAAATTCTTGTAGCCTACATCTAGAATATACGATTTTAGATTTACGATTGTAATTTTTTGTAATTTCACATCCACCTTCGAGCGAAACCTACAAAGACTATCGACTACGGACTAGAGATTATAAATTGGGTGTTGGGAGTTAGGAGTTAGGAGTTAGGAGTTAGGAGTTAGGAGTTAGGAGTTAGGAGTTAGGAGAATAAAGAACATAGAAAAGAGAAAACTACAGTAGATTGCGCATAAACGATTGAAGATTTCCCGATTTGCAAAGGATTTCTTTTCGTACGATTAACCTTTAACTAATAACTGCAAAGACTTTTGGGGTGCCGGGTGCTGGATGATGGATGATGGATGTAGGAAAAGAAATAGTAAAAAGGTTCAAATGTAAAATTTCAAAACCTATCGCTTATAGCATACAGCTTACTGCTTAAGGCTTATAGAGTACAGCCTACGGCGTACAGCCAACTATTCACGGATCACGGTTCACGGATCACGACCATAAAGACATTGGCTTCGACCCTTCGATGCTTCGACTGCGCTCAGCACAGGCTTGCTCAGGGTGACAACTAACAACCAATTTAATCAGCCTCAGCCAACAGTGTTTGTAGTTTGGAACTTAGAATTTTAGTTAGTAATCGCTTATTGCGTATTGCTTACAGCGTACGGCATAATGCGTCCACTACATCATACTAAACAAATTCACCTCTTCTTTGGTCAGAATCTTCCAGCGACCACGGGGAAGGTCTTTTTTGGTTAGGTGAGCGATGGTAACACAGTCTACACGTACTACATCATAGTTTAAGTGGTTAAAAATATCGCGAATAACGCTATTCCCCATGTTCTTGATCTTAAGACCGACTTCTTTTTTGGGTGAATGGTCAACATAGCTAATTTCCTCTACTTCTATTGTTTTCCCATCGACAGTAAGCCCTTCCTTGATTTTCTGAAGATCATCTGCCTTTAGGTTCTTATCCAATTCGATATGAAACAAACGTGGCATTCCTTTCGAATGGAGTTTTTTCATCAAATCGTCATCGTTGGTGAACAGCAGCAATCCAGTAGCGTTCCGACCTAAACGACCGATGGGCTTCACTTTTGCTGAAGTAGCATTGCTGATAAGGTCCATAACGGTTAACCCTTTATTATCGCTAGTGGTGGTAGCCACGCCTTTCGGCTTGTTCAGCAATACATAAGTATTTGGTTCGGGATTGATACGGCGACCATCGAAGCGCACATCGTCTTCCAACTGAACCTTATGGCCCATTTGAGTAACCACTTCACCATTTACGGTTACCAAGCCGGTTTTGATATAGGTATCGGCATCGCGACGGGAGCAAATGCCACTGTTCGCAATGTATTTATTTAAGCGAATGCCATCAGGGTTTTTTTGATGGTTGGTCTTCCCCGCTTTGTTCTGGCGACCCGCTTGCTTATTGGTATTTTCTTTTTTGAAAGGAGCATTTCCTCTTGCACTGCTTCTTTTACGGGTATTGTTTCCCCCACGTCCTGAAGCCTTTCCTTTTCCTGATCTGTCTTGTCTGCTCATAATATAATGTCAGTTTTACTGACGTTTACTGCCCTGTAATTGGGCGATTTATTGAAATGCAAAGATACAGGATAATTGTGCGAATTAAGAATTAAGAATGTGGAATTAAGGAAAGAAACAAAGTTTCAAAGGCGCAAAGACTCAAAAGGTGCAAAAGAGTTAAGAATTAAGAGTTAAGAGTCAAGAGTTGTGAGATTTGAGATATGAGAAGTGAGAGTATAGAATTTAGATTTAGGATTGTAGCTTTTTGTAATATCACATCGACCTTCGAGCGAAACTTCTAAAAACTATCTACTACGTACTAGAGACTATAAATTCCGAGTTAGGAGTTAGTGTTGGGTGTTGGGTGTTGGGTGTTGGGATAAAAGAAATAGCAAAAAAATTCTCAAATGTAAAATTTCAAAACCTATCGCTTATGGCATACAGCGTACTGCTTATACCGTACAGCCAACTATTCCCCGCCTGCCTGCCGACTAGGCAGGTTCACTATTCACCATTCGTAAACTTTACAGTCGACTGACGTTCGGTATTAACGACTAGTTGTGTGACATCGGGTCTGGAGTAATGGCCGACGGGGTCAAAATTTTGGCGTTCTTCCAATACGCGATCAAAGTCCAGGGTTACGTAGAAGTTCCCAGACTTGTTAAGAATCGGTTCGAGAATCCATTCCCCATTTGGACCCGCTACACAGCTTCCGCCGTTGGCAAGCGTTTTTGGAGCGTTCTCAAGGATTTTTTCTAGGTAGGGCGTGTCTTGTGGGAAGTCTTCTACATTCATCAACGCTGAAACGGAAACAACATAGCTTCTTGATTCCCGAGCGATAAAACGGGTAATTTCTTTAGTGTTATGATCGCTTCCCGGCCAAACTGCAACATGCAAGTTTTCACCTTGGGCATAAAGCGAAGCACGTGGTAGCGGCATCCAATTCTCCCAACAATTTAGTCCGCCAACGGTAAAAGGAGGTAGTTTATGCGTTTGCAGTCCGTTCCCATCGCCGGGTGACCATGTTAGTCGCTCGTCGTAGGTAGGTTGCAATTTACGGTGTACCGATTCGATATTTCCTTCTTTTGAAATATAGACCAAAGAGGCGTAAATGCTATGCCCTCCCCTATCCTGTGGTCGTTCAATGATGCCAAGGTAGATGGCAATTTCATTTTCTTTCGCCGCCGCACAAACCTCATCCAAGTCGCCCTCCTCGATACAAACCGCCTGCTTCGCATAGTGCGCATGTAGTTCTTTATTGATGTTGGTATTCCATTCTGCCCCTCCGGTAAGGGCTAGCCAAAATGGATACCCCGGCACCAAGGCTTCACCAAAAACAATCAGATTGGCATCGTTTTTACCCGCTTCTTCAATCTGTGTAATCACTTTTTCCAAGGTCTTTGACCGATTAAGCCAAACAGGAGCTATTTGAGCTAATGCTACGGTAAGTTGAGATGAATTCTTCATGGTTTAAAGATAGTGATAACTTGATAAGAAGCAGCAAAGTTTCAAAGAGACAAAGAGGCAAATGGGCTGCAAAGAGTTAGGAGTTAAAGCTAGAAGCAGATTACAGATGTAGGGTGTAGGGTGTAGGGTGTAGGGATAAAAGAAACAGTAAAAAGATTCAAACATAAAATTCCAAAGCCTATTGCTTATAGCGTATAGCTTACAGCTTACTGATCACCGTTCACGCCTAAATAAACCGATTCAACAACAGATCGATATCGATTAGTACAATACTGAAGACCCCAGCAACAATGATAAACTTCAAGATGTTATGCAGCACTACATAGTGAAGTTTTCGTTTTGATTTCCAAAGAATCACCAAAAAAATAATTAATGCCGCGATACTTCCGAAGAAATAATACGTCATATACCCAATTTCAAAATTGAAGATCAGCAGCAGCGTCGGGATTAAGGTCAATATGCTGAGTAATGTCAACATCCGTTTCGAAACATGTTCACCATACACTACGGGAATGGTATGGTAGTTCTGTGCCAAATCGCCCTTTAGGTTTTCCAGATCCTTCACGAGTTCACGCATGGCGATCAGTAGAAACAAAAAGGTAGCATGGACAAATATTACGATATCGAAATTTCGATAGTAGATAAAGACCGCAAAGAAAGGCACGACTGCCAATGTGCTGGCAACAAAATTCCCTACGAAAGGGTAGCGTTTCAGTTTATGTGAATAAAACCAAATTCCGAATATATAAAGTGAAAAGAAGATCACCGCCCGAAAGGAAACATAGCTCGCAAAAATCACCGAAATGAAGTTCAGGATAAAATAGCCGGAAAGTTTAGTCCGCTGACTCACTAGTCGATCCAACATCGTTTTTCTTGGACGATTAATTAGATCCTTTTCGCTGTCGTAAAAGCTGTTGATGATGTATCCAGAAGCAATCGCAGCCGAAGATGCCAAAACGATCATAAGAAGATTGACATCAAAAACGACGTGACGCACGGCTAGGTTCGGCGCTAGAATATACACCGAGGTGAGATACTGAGCAATAACAATAATGAGAATGTTGTACCCTCGTACAATAGAAAACAAGCTGAAAAACTTCAACAACAGATGCTTTTGTTTTCGGCTTAGCATGAATATGTTAGGTTGAAAAAGTGTTAGAAATTATAAACTACTTCCAATTTATAATCCTTTAATGCCTCGCGGGCCTTATCGATATCTTCAGTGAAGCCAAGCATATAACCACCGCCGCCAGAACCACAAAGTTTTAGGTAATAGGCATTGGTATCGATTCCTTTTTTCCATAAGGTGTGAAACTGTTTCGGAATCATCGGCTTAAAGTTATCGAGCACCACTTTTGAAAGTTGCTTCACGTTTCCGAAGAGTGACTTAACATCGCCATGCAGAAAATCATGGACACAGGCATCGGTATGCTTCACAAATTGATCCTTCAACATATTCCGGAAGCCTTCCTGCTTCATGTTTTCCATAAAAATCTGCACCATCGGAGCAGTTTCACCCGTTGTACCACTATCCAATAAAAACACAGCGCCTTTGCCTTCTTCCGTTTGCGATGGAATACCGGCAGGTTCGATATTGTCTTTGGAATTGATAAGAATCGGCAGGCTTAAGTAGCTGTTCAACGGATCGAGTCCAGACGATTTCCCATGGAAAAAAGACTCCATTTCAGCAAAAATTGCCTTCAGTTGAAGTAGCTTTTCACGCGTTAAATTCTCGAGTACCGTAATTTTATCGGTGGCATATTGATCATAAATTGCCGCCACCAAGGCACCACTACTTCCCACACCATAGCCTTGCGGAATACTACTATCGAAATACAAACCTTTTTCAACATCGGCCTTTAAACTAGCCAAATCGAACGTGACCAATTCTGGTTGCTGCTCTTGAAGATTTTGTAGGTAATCAGCAAATCGGCCTAAGGCATCGTTGCTCTTTTTAGTTGAAATGGTCTTATGTTCATCGATTTTAAGGGCTCCCTTATAAAAGTTGTAGGGGATAGAGAGTCCTTTGGAATCCTTGATGATTCCATATTCACCGAACAGTAGGATTTTGGAGTAGAAAAGGGGACCGCGCATAAGCTTTGTAAGTTACTTCGTTAGTGCAAAGATACTATAGAATCGTTATACATATCAGAAAAAATACTTAAAATCTGCTACCTAACGCACTAAAAGCCTTACTATTTCAAGGTTTTAGCACCTTTCCCTGTACGATCCTCAATGAATTTACCTTCCTTACAGAAAATCTTCAATTCGGATTGTATAAACTGCAACACTTCTGATTTTTCGTTTTTCAGATATAGAACATGCACATTCGCACCCGCATCCAAGGTAAAGCAGATATGGCTTCCGGTTTCCCTACGATATTTCCATATCCGATTGATGATTTCCAAGGTATTGGGTTTCATTAAAATGAAATAAGGATTCGAGGTCATCATCATGGCATGGAGTGACAGCGCTTCACTTTCAACAATATTGATAAATGCTTCTACATCACCTTCCTTCAAGATAGGAGTCAATTTTGAAAGGTTGCCGTTCGCTTGCTGAAACCGCTGCTCCGAAAATGGATGATCGTGCATCAAATTATGACCGACCGTACTGCTCACCTGTTTCTCCCCTGTTTCAACCAACAGAATCGTGTTTTGATAATCCTGAAAAACCGGGTGTACTTCATAGGGGTACAAGGTTCCCACCAAATTGGAGCTCCCTTTAATCTTTGGATGTTTTCCCCAAACCACTAGCGGTCCTTCGATGCTTCGCGCTGCACTTCCGGAGCCGAGACGAGCTAAAAAAGATGCCTTCTGCAAGCCCTGTTCATGCGACATTGGTTCTGAAAGAAGTTTTTGTTCCAATTCCACCAAACACATGGCCAATGCACTCATCCCGCTGGCCGAAGAAGCAATGCCGCTACTATGAGGAAAGCTGTTAGTCGTTTCGATAATAAAATCGTACTCCTTCACAAGCGGTATATACCGTTCGATCCGAGCAAAAAACTGCTCGATTTTCGGTTTAAAATTTGGCGCTAAGGTTTCATCCAAATACACTTCAAATACAGAATCTTCACCGATTTTAGGCTTGTATTTTAAGGTTGTTTTGGTATGACAGTTTGAAAGTGTAAAACTAATGGATGCATTCTTCGGCAACTGTTCACCATACTTTCCCCAATATTTTATCAGGGCAATATTACTAGGCGATTGAACGGTAACGCTTCCCTCTAATTGAGAAGAATAGGTTTCGGTAGGCAGAAATTGATCTTCAGTCATCCAAATAATTTAGGCCTCAAAGATACGCAATTCGATTTCGGAGTTGTAAAAAATTACTGTTGTGATGATGACATTCCGAAATTCTTCCGATGAGAAGAAAACACCTACAACTATGAACGGTTTACAGCTATTTGGTTTAAGTCTCTTTGCAATGCTTTTCAGCGGATGTTTCTTCGGAAACGAAAATCCGGAGAACGATTTTTTTGAAGACGAGGCCTATTACGGAAAAGAAGAGGAATACGTTGACGATAGCTCCTACAGAGAGCCTTTAGAACCAACACAGTCTTATCAAAATTCAACAAAAGAAAAGAAAATGGAAGCACAGGAAAAACTACGAAATTTTGAAAACCGCGATCAGAAAACGGGCATGATATCTAGCACAATACCTTTTCCCGCTTCTTGGCGACAAATTCAAAATAACAACGAATGGACTTTTGAGGGACCAAACGGACTGAAAGTTAGCGGATCTTTTGGTCAGCAGTTTTTTTATGGCGGTCAGCCGAATCCCTACAGCGACAAGTATCGCAATCCGATGGGAATTCAACAAATAATCGATGAATTCTTTATGCCCACGGCCCAGCGCACTCAGCGAACGCTAATATCCACCTACGAGCTTCCGAAAGTAGCAGCCGCCACCCAAGCCTTTCGGGACCAACTATGGCAATATGCCCCTACCCAAAAAACCACTAGAGCATATGGGATGGAATGGAAAGACCCCCAAGGGATGCACTATTTAACAGTTTTAAATGTTACCGACGATCGCTCACCACTTGGAAACAATTGGATGTTTTACGGTCAGTTTATCCAAGCAAAAGCTGACGATTTCGAAGAAGCCAAAAAAGCATTTTTATATGGCATTATAAACACTAAGTATAACCCGCAATGGATTGCAGCCTTCAATCAGCGCGAACTACAACGGGCAAATATTAGTGATGCCGCGCATCGAAAAAGATTGGCAGCTATCAATGCACGTGGCCAAGCAACGCTCGACCTCGGGAAAACCTATAGTGAAATTTCCGATATCAGTCATGCCGGATACCTTAATAGGAGTAATATGAATAGCCACGGACACAATAAAACCATTAGCGGTATAAACGAAACCGTTACCATCGCAAATCATGGTACTGGAGAGCATTATAGTGTTCCAATGGGTACCAAACACTATTGGGTTTCAAATGATGGCACGTACTTTGGAACAAATAACACCCTATACAACCCTAATACCGATAAACGCATGTATGATAAGGAATGGACACAATTTGAAGTTGAACAATAACGGAATGATTTTAAAAAATATGTATCTTTCTTCCTCTGTTACAACCAATGGGGAAGGTAAAACATTTAGCGAAACAATCGCAACTCGTAGAGGCTGTAAAACGGAACGACGAACAGACGTTGCGCTCGCTCTATACCCAAAACTATTACAAGACCGAAAAATACGTGCTTCAAAACAGTGGCTCGAAACCGCAGGCCAAGGATATTTATCAGGAAGCTTTTATAACCGTTTGGAAAAATGTAAAAGCTGGAAAGTTCATCCCTAAAAACGACACAGCACTTCAGGGATACCTATTCCAAATTTCCAAAAACAAATGGTTGGATGTACTGCGCTCCTATCAATATCGAAAGACCCGCCAATTAGACACCAACTATCTTAATGTACATGAAGATGAAAACGCCATGGACACGGTAGAAGAAAAGCACACGAAGCAGAAACAACAACAACTTATCATAAAGGCCTTTTCCCAGTTGGGAGAGGACTGCCGACGTCTTTTAGAAGCATTTTATTTTGAAAAGCAAAGCATGCGAAATATTTCATCCCTATTCGAGATAACCGAAGCTTCTGCTAGAAATAAAAAATACAGATGTATTGAACGGTTGCGCGAATTAACAAACCTCCCCCCATCATGAAAAAGAAAATCGAAATATCCCAGGAAACCTTCGAACGAATCGAAGCGTATCTTTCGAATGAGCTGTCTGAAACTGAAGCGCTGAAATTCGAAAGCAGAATTAAATCCGATGCACAGTTTGCTACGCAAGTTGCGGAGGTAGAAGCTTTTCTAAACGCTATTGAAGTCGCAGCTTTAAAGCCGAAGTTAAACGACTACCATAGTGAAATTGCTACTAAAACAACTTCACAGGGCGGGAAAAATTATATAAAATATGCTGCCGCAGCCTCCATCATTTTGGCTATTGCACTCGTGTGGTTGTTTACGAAAACAAATCCACGGGAGGAATTATATGCTACCTACTATTCTCCCGATCCCGGCTTACCGACAATTATGAGTGCTACCTCTCAATTTGAGTTTTATGATGGAATGGTAAGCTACAAGCAGGGTAATTATGAAGAAGCCCTATCGAAATGGCAACCTTTGGTCGAAGAAAAACCTGAGAACGACACCCTGAGCTACTTTATGGGAATGGCCCATATGGCCACCGATGAAATAACGTCGGCACTTCTTTATTTGAACTCAACTATTGAAAAAACTACTTCTACCTTTTATTCGGAAGCTATCTATTACAAAGCGCTCGCTTTAGTAAAGGCTGCTAAGCTAAATGAAGCTATTCAGCTTTTGGCGGTGCATCCGTCAGATAAAAACCAATCGCTCTTAAACGCTATTCGTAAATTAAAAGATGAATAAACGCTTCTTCACCTTAATGCTATTTATGATTCCCTATATAATTTGGGGGCAACATGATTCGCTAGTAGGGGTATCCAGAATGACCGAACTGGTGCAGGCAAAAAAAATTAAAGAAGCAAATACATACCTTGCGCAACAGCTTTCAAAATTCAAAAAAGAAGAAAAAGCTGATAGCATCGCCAAGTACATCGAATTCATCGGAAGCTTTTCACTTAACCAAGAAGATTGGGACCGTGCCTTAGAACGCACCAACAAATGGGTAACCTACATTTTAAGCTTTAATGACCCCTTCGCTTCAAAATATGCATACAAAGAATTAGCATGGGTACAAAGCGATGCCGGACGACCCGATCTTGCCTATCTTTCCGTAGAAAAAGCCTTGCATTTTGCAAAAAAGGATAGCTCTAACGCACCGCCTACCGAGGACGATATGCACTATAATCTGGGATATTATGCCAGCAGTATGGGAAATTATGTAGCCTCTAAAAACCATTATCAAAAAAGCCTGGAAACATTTAATAAGCGGAAGGAAAAGAATTACGTATCGCTGCAACAGGTATACAATGCGTTAGGGGGAGTCATGTGGCGGGAAGGCAAAATGGATAGCTGCCAGTATTATTTTCAAAAATCCTTGGAAGCTCTAAAGAAAACCGAGAACACCCCCGAAAACCAATACTACCGACCCGCACTTGTTATGATGAATATGGCCGTTGTCTCTAATGTGCTGGGCAAAAATCAAGAAGCGATAGCGTATTCTCAAAAGGCCATCAACGATTTGAATGACTATATGGTTAATGGCACCGACGAACAGCGTATCAGTGCAGCAGAAGCCAGCAAGTTTGCTGCTATCGATAATCTAGGGGCTTTCCATAATGCTGTTGGTGAATTTCGCAAAGCGGAAGAGCTTATCGAGTATTCCTATCAGCGTAAGCTCAAAACTCGAAATCCAAATGACCCCAATGTCATTATTTCAAAAATCTTACTTGCACAGGCGAAGTTAAACACCAGGGATTTAAACAATGCTTTGTATTTGGTTGAAGAAGTGCAACAACAAATCAATGAAAATCCTGCCATTCCTGAATATTGGAAAGGATCTGCCTTTACCACCTACGGAAAAATTTTGGAAGCCTTAAAACGACCTAAAGAGGCCGGACCTGCCTATGAAAAAGGTCGCGAACTATTCTTACAATCGCTTGGTGGAAACTACAACAACGACCTGCTCTCGGAAATTGCTAACATGGCGGTTTTCTATGCGAAAAACAACCAACGAAAAAAGGCCCTTGCCACTGCAGAAGAGTTATACTCAGCGTCGAAAAAAAGTGAATTTCACAAAACCCAACAAGGTCTCCATTATATTTTGGCCGTAGCGGAAACCTATTTCCAACTCGGAGAATTTGAGAAAGCAAAATCGTTTTCACAAGAAGTAATCGATGCGATTGAAGTACCAAAACAGCAACAAAAAGTCTCGCCCGATGTTGTACTTAATAGCTTTCAATTGCCTCGGGCCATCTTAATCCATGCCCAATCTGAATATGCTTTACTTCCCGCAATAACCCTCTCCAAAATCAACCAGCTTTCAAATTCGCTAACCAACGCATTCGAAGTACTTCAATTACGGCAATCGTTCTTACAGAATTACGAGGATGTTCGTTTTTTGATTTCACAAAACACCGACCTTTTCAACTTTGCAAAAAAACTACAACTCCAAGCCTATCAAAAATCGAAGGATTCAAAATATTTGGAAAAACTGATTCAATACCATGAATCGAGTATCTACAACCGAATTCGAGCCCGATTAGCTCTACGGGAATATCAGCCTTCCGATAAGCTTCCAGCAAGTATTCTTCAACAGGAATCAGAACTTAAAGCTAAACTTTCCAGCGCACTACAGAATTCTTCCGAAGAAGGGATTTCAACGTTCATCAAAGCTTCCAACGAATGGGAAACACTTCGCGAAACCCTGAAAACCGACTATCCCGATTATTTTTCATTGAAATATGGATCCATTCTTCACGAGAAAAACGATTGGAAAAATGAAATTCCAGCCAATACCACATTGATTCGGTATCTTTTTGTAGAAGATGAATTATATTCGTTAGTCCTTACCAACAACAGCAGCACGCTTCAAAAACACACCACAAACAAGCTTTCCGAAACCATCGAAGCGCTACAGCAGCATTCCAATACTGTGGAAGCGTATCGAGAGCCAATGTATATTTTATACGAACAGCTCTGGGGCACAATTGCCGATAACGTTGCCACAGAAGAGGTCATAATTATTCCAGACGGTCCCCTCTTCAACCTTAGCTTCGATCTTCTAACCAAAACCCCGATAGCCTCTTTTAAGGAATTAGCGACAAAAGGACTCTTGGCCAACCATTGCATTTCATACGAACCCAGTCTTTATATGTTGCAAAACGGTACAGCCGAAGTACCTCAAGAAAGATTTGTAGCCTTCGCTCCGACCTTCGATGCTGAAATGAAGGTACGATATAAGAATGCACAAAAGGATTCTACCGCTATCGACAAAACCTATCTTACATTACTTCCGCAGCCGTTCATTCGTGAAGTCGCGGAGAAATATAGCAAATTGTTTCGGGGGACGGCCTACCTTAACGATGACGCTTCGAAAATGCGATTTTTATCGGAAGCAGACCAACATAGCATCATTCATATTGGCACCCATGCGGAAAGCAATAATGTAAGTCCAGAGCTTTCGCGACTAATTTTTGCCAAAGGCGAATCATCAGAAACGGTATCAGAAGAGAATTCCCTATATGCCTACGAGCTTTACAATTACGAACTTTCATCCGAACTCGCCATATTAACGGCTTGTGAAACGGGAAAGCCTTCTTATCAGCCTGGGGAGGGAATGCTTTCCTTAACCCATGCCTTCACCCATGCTGGCAGTCAGAGTATTCTAACCAGCCTATGGAATGTAGACGAAAAGTCGAGTGCGGCTATCGTTGCAGCTTTCTACGATCATCTGGCCGACGGTGTCCCAAAAAATAAAGCGTTGCAGTTGGCAAAACTCGAATACCTTTCACAGGCAAAGGGACGCGTACAAGCGCCTCCCTATTGGGCAGGATTGATTTTAATGGGTAATACCGAACCGCTAAAAATGACATTAGATCATTCCAACTGGATTCTTTATGGAGGAATCCTTTTAATAGTTATTGGACTTCTTTTTTGGCTGTGGAGACGCAAAAAAGCTTAATTCGACACGTTTTTAAGTAATGTCAAGACCTTTTTCATCGTTCTATAATTTCGTGTGGTAGCTGTCACTTTCAGCTTCTTCTCAAAATAATTGTTGTTGAATTTGGCGCGCCCATAGCCGTTCTCGGGATAGAAATAAATACATGTTTCTGCAATGATAAATTCTTCTTCTTTGGAAGCTTCCGAAGCAATAGCCGTTCTTTCTACGGAATTTGGAATGGCGTGAAGCAAGGTGAAGTAACTATTCTCTTTTTTTTCTTGCGAAAAGGGACAGTGCTTTACAATAGCTGCTATTTCTGAAGTGGTTTTAATCAGGATTGGAACTTCCCAACCATATTTTTCCGAAATGGCAGTTTGTATTTCGGAAGTGGCTTCTTTTGAAGTTTTTTGTGTTTGAAAAACGACATTTCCAGTTTGGAGATAAGCCCGATTATTTTTGTAGCCCAAGGCTGAAAACAATCGTTCTTGGTCGGACATCGAAAATTTCTTCTGCCCTCCAACATTTATTCCCCTTAAAAAGGCCACGTAGGTATTCATCAGTTCTTCTGGCGCATTTCAGCTTTTCGCATCGGCATGTTATCTATTTTTGAAAAGAAAACGCTTGCGGGTTCGGGACGATTCGATTGATATTTTTCACCCCCATCCAAACCGATTAGTGTAATTTGAAAATCTTCTCCTACGGCAATTTCACTTTCACCAGTAACTTCAGTATTGAAGTTTGTTTTATACCCCTCAGATGTTACGTGGTAAATGACCAACTTTCGGTCTTTCAATCCTGACATTTTCTTTTTCAACATAGTAAGTTGTCGTTGTGCAAGATGATTATCGAAGGTTTCAGAGGTTATGACCAATAAACGGTCGTTCCATTGGTGCTTGGTGAGGTTTTGGGAAAACATAGCAAATGAAATAAAAAATAATAGTAGGGAAAGCATTTTCATAGGTACAAGGTACTATACTTGAAGGCGAATTTGCCTTAAGGAAGTACTAAAGTCTATCGGAAATTGCCTTGGCTACCATAAATCCTCCCGTCCATGCATTCTGAAAATTAAAGCCTCCCGTTACGGCATCGATGTTTAGCACTTCTCCCGCCAAGTATAAGTTTCGATGTTTTTTGCTTTCGAAGGTTTTGAAATCGACTTCCACTAAATCCACCCCTCCGGCAGTGACGAACTCTTCCTTAAAGGTGCTTTTTCCTTCTACTTGAAAAGTAGCATTGGTAAGTTGTTGGGCCAACGTTGAAATATCGGCGTTCGATAAGTGCGCCCAATTCGCTTCCTTTGCAATTTTGGAAGCTGTTACCAACCGTTTCCAAAGACGTTTCGGTAAGTCGAATTGTGGATGGGTAGCGACTTGTTTTTTGGCAAGCGATAGTTTCAATTCCTTCAGCATTTCCACACATTCCGCTGCGGAAACATCCATCAGCCAATTCACTCTAATAGAAAAATGATACTCCACCGTAGCCAAATCGCGTGCACCCCAAGCGGAAAGTTTAAGAATCGCCGGACCGCTCATTCCCCAATGGGTAATCAGTAATGGCCCATCCGCTTCAAGTGATGTATTTGATAGTCCTTCAATTCGAATTGTGGCTGGCGTAGAAACCCCTGCCAAACCTTCAATTCGGGAATCTTGAATATTAAAGGTGAACAAGGAAGGTACGGGTGAAATAATGGTATGTCCCAACCGTTTCAACAGCTTCCATATCTTCGGATTGCTACCCGTAGCAACCACTACGGAAGAAGCAACAAACTGTTCTTCTTTTGTTTCTATATGCCAATATTCATCATCAAAGGTGACCTCTTGTACCGAATGACCTGTCAACACCTCAACCCCTAACCGATTGGCTTCACCTAAAAAACAATCGATAATAGTTTGGGAATCGTCTGTTATGGGAAACATACGGCCATCATCTTCGGTTTTCAGCGGAATGCCCTTTTCTTCAAACCAACCGACTGTATCGCCCGTCATAAAAGTATGAAATGGGCCTAAGAGCTCTTTTTTTCCACGCGGATATTGTTCCACCAATTCCTTTGGAAGAAATTCGGCATGGGTAACATTGCAGCGTCCGCCTCCAGAGATTTTGACCTTCGTCAATACTTCCTTCCCCCGCTCCAAAATGATGATTTTGAGATTCGGCTTTTGTTCCGCTAAGTTAATAGCTGTAAAAAACCCCGCGGCACCACCGCCAACGATTATGACGTCGGCCGATATCACCTGTTCAGTTTTTCAGCGCCAAATCCTTCACATAAATCGATGGTTTCCTTTACGTGTTCCATCGTCGTACGTGGATTGATCAAACACATACGAAGTACAATCTGGCCGTTTAAAACAGTAGTTACTAATAAAGCTTCACGAGAGCCGACCACCTTTTCGGAAATATATTGGTTCAATTTATCGAGCTCTTTTTCACCCAACTTTTCCTTAATCGGATTGTACCGAAAGTTGATCACTGCTAAGGTCGCTGGAGAAATTACTTCCCAATACGCACTTTTACGAAGTAAGGCCTCGGTGCGCTCTGCCATTTCAATATTGTAGGTAATCGCTTTGCGAAAGGCTTTTAGTCCGAAAGTCTTTACGCTCATGTAGAATTTCAAAGCTCTGAAACGCCGGGTAAGCTGAACTCCGTGGTCGTAAAAGTTTATTTCACTTTCATTTCCTTCTACATCGCGCAGGTATTCTGGTTTTTCGGTGAAGGTATTCTTCAGCCATTTGCTGTTTCGGACTAACAAACAGCCCATTTCATAGGGTTGAAAAAACCACTTATGCGGATCGACCGTTAACGAATCAGCTTTTTCGATGCCTTTCAGCAATTGCTTACCGTTTTTCGCTAAGATTGCAGCACCACCATAGGCGCCATCTATATGAAACCAAAGTCCTTCACTTTTACAGATTTTGGATAGTTCGGTAAGCGGATCGACCGTTCCTGTGTTCGTGGTACCTGCCGTTGCCACCATGCAAAAAGGTTGAAGTCCTTCTAACTTGTCTTTTGCGATAGCATTTTTCAGCTTATTGATGGAAAGCTTGAACTCTATGTCGGTGGGAATGATGCGAATTTGTTCTTTTCTAAACCCTAGAATTCGGATGGCCTTGATATTCGATGAATGCGCCTGATCGGAAAGATATATAACCGCCTTGCTAAAATCGTCTCCGCACTTAATGCGTCGTGCCGTTACGATAGCCGTTAAATTTGCCATCGAGCCTCCGCTGGTAAAGATTCCGCCTCCCTTTTTTGGTGGGAAGCCGAAGATTTTCAACAACCAGTTAAGCGTAACAATTTCCAATTCTGCCGCGGCTGGACTTGCAGCCCATCCCCCAGAAAAAATATTAAACCCAGTAGCCAAGGTATCGGCCATGGCACTGACGTAGTTGCTTGGTCCCGGAACGAAGGAGAACGATTTTGGATGTGAAACGATAGCACTTTGCGTCATTACATTCTGAAGCACAAAATCTAATACCTCTTGCGCATCGGACGGTTTTTCGGGTGCTTCTTCCAGAAACATCCTATCCATTTCGGAACGAGAGGCCAATGCCACCGGTTTCTTGTCATTTTGCGTAGCCGTATGGTCTACTACGGCATCCACGATGGAATAACCATATTCCTTCATTTGCTCCTTCGATAATTCCAACCTTGCATTTGCGTCCAGTTTCACGATTCAATAGGGTTTAAAATTCGCTGCAAAAGTACGGCTTTAAAAGGGTTTCCGCATAAAAAAAGCACGCCAAGATTAGGGCGTGCTTTTTTATTTGAAATTAATTTTCTATCGAACAACCAACTTTCGGATGGCCGCCTCGGTATCAGTTTCAAAACGGATAAAGTAAACGCCTGCAGCTACAGGAAGGTTCACCGTATTTTCACCACTAACGACCGCTACTTCAAATACATTCTTCCCTGTAACATCATAGACGGAAAGCGTTTCAAAGCCTACCATATTATCGAAATTGATGGTTCCTTTGGAAGGATTCGGATAGAAGCTAAAGTCTTGTAAGATTTCATCTTCAACAGAAAACTCTGCACAGCTAATTGGATCAAAAATTACTTCACCCAAAGAACTATCGTCGGGTTGATGAAAGATTACTTCTTCCGCATCGGCTAAAGAATTCGGGGCATCATTTTCTTTCCAACAGTTATTTTTCGCCTGAATCGTATTTGGTGTGTTGTTGTATAAAGCAAAGGTTTGACCACTGTTTTCATTTTCGGAAAAGATGTTATCCCCAGAATTGTTTACTTCATCACCCAAGTTGATTGATGCTTCCCCTTGTAGCGTAATGCCCCAAAGGTTTCTGCGAATTTCATTTCCTTGCGCAATCACTTCCATTCCGCCAGAAGATGTATTAAGGTTAATACCACTTCCACCTAGGTTAGGATCGCCTTGGGTGTTATTGTCTTCAATCACATTAAAACGCATATAGGCGAACGAATTATTCCCTAGCATGGTAATTCCATACCGGTTGTCGGTAATAACATTATCATCAATTATCGCTCGGATGTTGCCACCAACAAAGTTTGCAATGGCAATTCCCCCCACTTGGTCAAGGGCAGGATCGCCTTTAATCGTGTTTTGAATAATCTTTAGTGAATCGTTCACTTTCGTGATTCCCAAATTGATTTGCGGACGGTTGCTATTCTCTTGTGTATTCCCTTCAATATAATTGTTGAAGATGTAGGGTGAAACTTCAATATTGGCACCCGATGAAATCGCCGGCAACTGATTAAAAGTTATCGTATTATTCGTGATTTGTGGTACTCCCCGAGAAAGGGAAATGGTTCCGCCGGTAGTAGCACCTTCTACATTGTTTGTCAACGTACAGTTATTTAAGGTGAAGGTTTCGGTCAACACTCGCAATCCACCCCCAAATTGGATGGTACTGTTTTGAATATTGATCTCTGAGAATTCCTCGAAGCGAAATCCTTCGTATGGTGCTGCTTCATCGATGGCAGTAAAGGTGACATCATCGGCCGTAACCTCAAATGTTCCAAATACCGTAATCAAGAGATCGGCATCGATGGATAAGGTTAGGTCTTCATCGATAATTACTGTATCGGAAGCGGCAATTTCAAGATTTTCCAACAACTCGTATTGATCGCCACTAACCGTAATCGTACTCGGGCTCGCATTCGCGATATCGTCGAGCGTCCAAACGACTCCAGTATCGGGAGTTGTAAACGTCTGTGCCAATAAAACAGCTGGCGTAATAAATAGTAAAAGGAGTAAAAAAGTATTCTTTTTCATGATTTTATTGAATTTTTTCCAAAAATACGTACTCATGTTGCAGTACCCAATGAATTCCCTAAAAAGATTAAGGGTTGAAGTGAAGTTTCCTCTTAAATTTTTCTCAAATTGAAGGGTGTGGTTTAACAAGGTCAAAAAATCCCCGTACTTTTAAAGAATGGAAATCGTACTATACGTCCTTACCGTATTTTTTATCGTTACGCCATACCTGCCAGCCACCGAGCATCCGCATTGGTTTTATCGGATGCCCGATTTTGTGCGACTGCAAACCATTGGGATACAGCTATTGCTAATCGTATTATTTTTCTTCATAATACAACCGTGGCACTTAGCCGACTACATCATGGTGGCAGCATTGCTGGTTACCCTAATTTATCAAATTGTAAAAGTATTTCCCTACAGCAAGTTGTATCCAAGGCAAAAACCCGATTTTGAAAGCGGGGGTTGTGTTTCCATCTTGGCCGGTAATGTTTTTCAGGACAACCACAGCTACGATAAGTTTATTGCAGAAGTAAAACGATTCGATCCAGATATGGTATTGACGATGGAGTCTGACCAGAAATGGGAAGATGGTTTGAGCGAATTAGAAGAAACCTATCCCCATACAACCAAGATTCCGTTGGATAATTATTACGGAATGCATCTTTACAGCAAAATTGCCCTAAAGAATTTGGAGGTTCATTATCATGTTGAAGACGACATACCTTCTATTTTATTCGAATGCCCCGTAACCGAAGCCCAAGATGTATTCTTTGCCTGTTTGCATCCTGCCCCACCAAGTCCGACTGAAAATGAAACCTCGAAGGAGCGCGATGCTGAGTTGATGATGGTAGGTAAAAAGATTCGTGAAATGAAAAAACCAGTGGTGGTGTGTGGCGACATGAATGATGTGGTTTGGAGTAGAACAACACGATTGTTCAAAAAAATGACGGCTATGATCGACCCGCGTATCGGACGCGGTTTCTTTCCTACCTACCATGCGGGATATCGATTAATGCGGTTCCCTCTCGACCATTTGTTCCATACCAAGGATTTATTTGTGAAGACGATGATCCGTAGTAACAACTTCGACAGCGATCATTTTGCGATGTATTACGAAATTCACTTACGTGCGGGTAGAGGACCTGAAACGAAAGGCGAATTGGATACAGAGGAAAAACATGAAGTGGAGGAAAAGATTGAAGAGGGCATTGAAAAAACCAAAGAATCTTAATTTCTATCCAATCCCTTTTCCAAAACCGAACGAATGCCTTCTAAATTAGTACTAAATTCCATCATCTGAAGCAGCAGTTGTGCCATTTCATTTTTATCACCCAATCCCTTTAGTTTATTGTTCTTTTCAAAGGTTTCCTTAATAGATTCCCATCGCTCCTTTTCTTCAGCCGTGAGTGTTCCTCGCAATTCTCTAAATTTCAAAAGGTTTGCTTCTGCGGAAGCATTTAGCGTTTGGGCTTCACTTTCATAATGTGAAAGAAGGAGTGTATCGATTTCCTTTGTATTCATAATCGGTACAACTTTCGCCACCAACTTATTCATATCCCGATAAGAGCCTTGAAGCTTGAAAGGGGGTTCGGTTCGATACGCATCTTCCATAGCAGCACTTTTGATGTATGTTTTATTTACGGCTAACACTGTTTCACGCACCATGACAATTTTTTCCAATACCGATTCGTAGTCCTTTACTTCCTGCGAACTATAGTTCCCAAGTAATTGACCATCGGCTGTATGGTTTTCAACCCGATCCAATAAGGTATAGAAATCTTCAAAGTGAACGCTGCTTAATTGGTGCATCAGCGGATTTGAGGTTAGTGCGTTTTCAACCAAACTCAGTTTAAACAGATGTTCGGTATCCCCGATAATATCTCCCAAATTGTAAATATCGGCCCGGTTTGCTAACATATCTGGTATCTGGAATTTTTCACCACTTTCCGTATACGGGTTTCCCGCCATCACCACGCAGAACTTTTTTCCGCGTAAATCATAGGTTTTCGATTCGCCTTTATGAACCCCCTCAATTTTTCGGGTTCCATCAGAAAGAGATATAAATTTCTGCAGAAATTCGGGACTACAGTGTTGGATATCATCCAAGTAAAGCATCACGTTATTCCCCATCTCAAAAGCGAGGTTCAGTCGCTTTAATTCTTCTCGGGCGGCACTGTTAGTCGCTGCCATGGGGTCGACAGAGGTAACTTCATGACCGATGGCCGGACCGTTAATCTTCACAAATACCAACCCGAGTCTATTGGCAATGTATTCCATCAAGGTTGTCTTACCATATCCTGGTGGTGAAATGAGCAGCAGCATTCCCATTCGGTCCGTTCGCTTGGCATCGCCTACAGTTCCCAACTGCTTCGACAAATTATCGCCAATCAACGGCAAGTACACTTGGTCTATCAGTTTGTTACGTACGAAGGAGGTAAGCACTCTAGGCTTAAATTCTTCAAGCTTTAAGTTCTTCTTCATCTGCTCTATAACAGCATGTTTCGTCTTACGGAAATGTTCGAAAGCCGGCACCTTTTCACCTAAGAAGATAGCCATTGAATTCATGAATTCATGGTAATCGAATTGGAATGCTCCCTCCTTAATAGTTTCATGACTACCTTTTAGGTTTTTGATAGTTGCGGTAGGCGATGCATTTTTGGTGGCTGAAACTGAGGCATCTTCAAAAATGATTGCACAAACTACCTCATCGATATACTTGCGATGCGTAGCGAGGTTCTCCGTAGCCGAAGTACTTTTGATATATGCCGAAACCCACTGACGAACCAATCGGATTTTAGCCTCGTATGATGATGCCTCTTCATAGCCTTTCTTAAATTTGATATCGGCCTGTTGTTTCTTTAAGGCTTTTTGGAAGTTATCACTTAGTGTCCCTGCTTCCGCGCTCTGGATAAATGTTGCATCACCTTGCAATTCCTCAAAAATGTATTGAGCGATATTTTTGGTCATTACAACATCAAAAAGCGGAGCTTCCTGCAGGAAAACTTCAATCTGACGACAAATTTTTTCAATAATATAATCATATTCAGCGCTGTTGGGAAAACATTGAATAACCACTCCAGAAGCTTTTATAGCGCGGTCTAGTATGCCGCGATGTTGCGCCTTCATTCCATGCCAAAAGAATTGCGCATTGGCTCTGATCTCTGGGTGAAATTTTAATAATCCTAAATCGAGATGTTTTTGAATCAGCACTTGTAAAATTGCCGTCGCATCATGATCGTGAACTCCCTTGATGTATCCTTCCGCATACGATTCTCTACTCAGGTTTTGAACAAACTGGAGCAGTTCGCCATCGTTGTGGTGAAGTGTATCTTCATTACTTACTTTCGCAAAAGCCTTGTACGCTAGGTACGCGCCTCGATATACCGCCTTGTTTTCCGAGATATACTCTTGTTCCCACAAGTCAGCGGATTCCAAAAGGGTTTCATCGGTGATGCTTTCATAATAGTCCGTTCCGGTGAGGTGGGCCTGCAAGCCCTCTTTTTTGTGAACGATAGTAAGGTCTAACGGTTGTCGGTTTACACCAAATTTATGACTACCCAATCGAATAACATTTTCACCATCCTCATACAGTTCGTTCTTATCCTTTAGTTTTCGCAACGCTTCTTCGCGAGCGGTTTTCAATTTGGTTTCAATGGCTTCCGCTTTTCCACTATCCTCCATTTCACGAAGCTTCTGAATAATGTCGCGTACCTTATTCACCATTAGGTCAGAAGCAAAATATCCATTCACTTCAGCACCGGTAGTGAAACGCTCTGCCTTTTTCTGAACACCATTTAGGATACGCGTTGCGGCACTTTCAAAAGCAACGGCTTTTTTGTTTCGCTTTTCAACCAATGCATTTTTCTGGGCTTCGAAAGCGGCATACACCTCTTCCCTTTTTTCGATAATCACTTCAATAAAAGCTTCGAAATCGGCAAACTTCCCTTCCAATTCCTCTAGCTGAACCGAAATCTTATTTTGAAATTCATCACATTTCTCCGGCGTGGCAGCCATATCGAGATAATTGATGATACTTTGGTCGATAAGCTTCAGTTGCGCCGCAAAATCGGCTTCGGCCTCGGCTTTAACCAAAGACTTCCGCTTGTTTTTCAAGCTTGCTTTCAACTGATTGATAGAAGCGAAGATTAAGGAAATATCATCGATAATCTTGGTGCTCTGAGCAGTATCTTCAATGGAAAGATTTGAAACAATGTCGATCAACATTTCAAGTCCCTCCGCAATCTCATTAATTTCAGCTTCTAGCTTTTTAGCTTCGGTAACCTTCGACACTTTTTGAAGCATCTTTTCCTTTTCGGCCACGGCATCCTGATATGGTTGAAGCGCTTTCGGATTCAATAGAAATTGAACACAGCGCTCTGAAATCCGTTCTGTTTGCGTAGCGATTTCTTCCTCTAGCGATTCGGCGAAAGAAATCTCGACATACCGGATGTCCTTCAAGGAGATTGTTTCTCCCCTCACGCCCCTTAACTTCGACAAGGCCTGCACATACTCCTGAATCGATCGAAAAGAAGTGCTTTTTATCTTTCCGAATAAATCCTCAACTTTTTTAGAAACCTCCTGCGAAGCATTCTTGGCCTTTTTCTTCAGTTGCTGAACCTTTTCGAACTCCTCGATTGCAGCATTCGCTGCATCATTTATTTCACCTAAAGGCTCATTAAGTTTCTTGGTCTCTGGCTCTGGCAACCAATAGTAGGCGTCCAGGATATCCTTCGAAAACTTTGCAATATCGCTATAAAGACTTTGGTAACTATCTTCTTTGTTCAATAGCGTAATTAGCCCATTAATTTCAGCCATCGCCTTCACGATATCCTTGTTACCGATTTTATACAGCAAACTATCCTCGTGTTGCGATGGCATATAATCGCCCTTCAAAAAAGGTGTTTGCCAAATCTGAATAACGTGATGCTTGGTCTGTTCGGCCTCCGTCTTAAAGTAACACAATTCACCTTGCTCTAAAATGGTGAATCCATTACAGATAATCGGCGTTTTAATTTCTTGTGAAATGACGTTATACGCCATCAGATTATAAAGGCTTTTATCTGGCGCATAAAAGACATATAGAAAATCTTCCCCATTGGGAGAAACAATCTTTTCCTGAAACTGGACATTGGGAATGGCATTATCGAAAATGGAATACTCCCCTGTCTGAAGGTAATATCCCGTTGGAAAAATAATGCCTTGATCGTCTGGCAGCAATACACAGGTATCCTTAATACTTTCAATCTTTTGTACTTCCTTGATTTTATGGTTGTATACAAAATATCGTGGAGGTTCCTGAAAGGGTTTTATTTCTAATACCACTAGGTTGCCAAGGTTTGCATAACGATATTGACCGTCATCTAGGGTTTGATCCTTATGCTCGACACCTTCCGAAAAAATACCCTTGCCATCTTCGGTATTGTCCTCAATTTTTATGGTTAGGTCACCACCGACGGTTTCTACGAATACTTTATCCAAAATGGATACATGTGGGTGTACGCCATAACGATGCATATCTCGTGTAACCTCCTGCCAATTGAATTCGTGTTGCGCTGGAAACGTATACTCATGATCGCTTCGGTTATCGACATAGGACAACGAATCGTCCTTTATCAACCACTTGAAGGTCTTGATATCCGATGTACTCTCACTTAATTGAAATACCATATACAGATAGTTTCCAATTATCGAAAACTTCGAGAATATGGTATTCCGGTAATATTTATAAAGATTGGTGAAATCGGTAATAAAGGTTTCGTCCTGCAGCATTTCCATAGGCAGCGGTTCGAACCTATTATCCTTAAAGCGGTATAAACTGAAGACATCGTCTAGGGTGATATCTGTTCGAAGACCGAAATGGACATTATAACCAAATAAACACGTATTTCCTAGTGAAACGATATCGCGCGCAATACAGTTATTTTCAGTATTGATGCGATCGTTGGCCACCAACTTCGTTTCCAGCGAGCCAAAAACCGTCTTGCGCTCGTCGTTGAGCGCTTGCAGGCGATTCTGCAGCGTTTGTTTCTGCTTCTGAAGGCGATTCTGAATGATTTCATAGGTACCACCATCAAGCGTAGGGTTTTGCTGTACTTTTTGTTCGTCGGATGTTGATGCCATAGGGCAATTGAAATTACTTCGGTTTCACTTTAAAAAATGGGAATAGTAGCTATATGAAACTATCCATAAACAGCGCTAACGGCCTTCCGCAATACACGGAAGGCTGCTACGCCACTTCACTTAAGATAGTTTTTTGGAATCTAGTCCTAGTCCTTTCGCAAGGTTAAACAGATTGCTAAACAAAGTCTGTTCTTCTGCGTCGTCTGATCGCTTCTTCAGGTCCATTAATAGATTGGCGATGGTCAGGTTCTTGATATCTTCGGAAGAGATGCCATATTTTTCAGCAAACTCCCGAACTTTTTCAAGTAAGTTGCCTTTTACATCTTCACTACCAAGGATAGCATCCTTCACCTGCTGAATGTTTTGACTGTTTTCGACGAGTCGATCGAATCCTTTTCCTTTTGTAATCTGACCGATAATTTGCTCGAAGAACATAGTTTCACCACCCACGATATCGATCTTCGCTGCTTTTAAGGCATCTCCGATTACCTTCGCTTGGGCGTCGGCGATATCTTTTTGGATATTGATATGAGCAAGGTCTACCTGAAGTTCTTTATCTAGGCGTAACTTGAACTCTTCGTGGTCTTTTCCAACGCCATCCAATTTCTTCATGGCATTTGCTTTCTCTTCGATTCCGGCTGCATCGGCAAGGGCTTTTTCCTTGATGACTTCAGCCTCTGCCATTCCATCCTTACGCTTTGCTTCCGCTTTCGCCTGAATACCGGCAGCTTCAGCGGTAGCGCGTTTTTCGATGATAAGAGCTTCCACAATACCTTGACGCTCGTTGGCATCTGCTTTGGCATGCATTACTTGTGCTTCTGATAGTCCAACCGTAGCCTCTTCTTTCGCTTGTGCTTCTGCAAGAATCTTACGTGCCTCGGCTTTCTTCTCACTTGCTTCCTTATCGGCTTGTGCTTCGATATTGATTTCCTCTGCGCGTTGTTTAGCGGCCTCTTTTTGAGCTTCGGCAGCCTTGATCGTTTTAATAAGATCTTCCTGGGCGTTTGCCTCTGCGACAGTAATCTTCACCTGCTTATCACGGTCGGCGGTTTTAAAGGCTTCAATATCCTTCATATTCTCCTGCTCTTCAACCACGCCTTTTTCAAGCATTACGCGGTCGCGAATAACATCTTGGATATTTTTCTTTTCAACCTCAACAACCTTTTCTTTTTCAATTTGCGCTAAGGTTACTACTCGTTCGCGCTCGGTAGCTTCCAACAGGCGATCTTTCTCTACGCGCTCTGTCTCAACGGCATCTGTTCGTTGTTTGTTTTTCAGGGCAACGATAATCTGTCGCTCCATGTTCTCTTCGGCTATCTTCACCTTTTCATGGGTTGCGATACGAGCCGTTTCAGATTTTAAGCGCTCTTCTTCTGACACTTTTAAGGTTTCGGCCTCTTCGCGCGCTTTTATATTAGCTATTTCACGTTTTTGCTGCTCTTCTTTTTCTGAAAGTTGCTTATCAAGCTCCAAAATTGCCTCCCGCGCTTCCACATCTTGCTTGCGGATGGTTTTTTCCTCATCTCTTTTGATAAGGTTCGCCTTGATATTTTGGGCTGCGGTAAGCTCTGTAATCTTTTTGATACCCTCTGCATCCAAAATATTGTCTGGCTTCAAAGAAGTAACAGCGGTTTGCTCTAGGAAGTCGATAGCACAATCCTCCAACGTATAACCATTTAGGTCGGTACCGATAATGTTTACGATTTCGTCACGGAACTCGCGTCGCGCTTCATAAAGTTCGGTAAACTCAAATTTCTTACCTACGGTTTTCAAGGCTTCCGAAAACTTCGCCTCGAAGAGATCCTCTAAAGTTTCGATACGGGAAGCACGGTTTACCCCGATGGTTTGGGCTACCTTTTTAATATATTGGATATCATTGTTCACTCGAACAAAGAATGCTACCTTAATATCGGCCCGCATATTATCCTTACAGATAAGACCTTCAACACCTAGGCGTTCAATTTGGATTTTCTTGACCGAAACATCCATAATTTCCACCTTGTGAAAGACCGGTACGACATATAGTCCTTTATCGGTGGCAACTTTCGTACCTCCAAATCCAGTTCTTATAAGCGCTTGTCCTTGCGCCACTTTTTTGTAAAACATCGCGATTATCGCGAAGTAGACAATAATTAGGAAAAGGAGTATACCTATCCCTGTGCCAATAATTGGTAAAATTGATTCCATAAAGCAAATTTGGTTTTAATCGTTATAAGCTTGCACTAAAAAATAGTTGTGGTCTGCCGACCGTTTTATGATGAGCACCTGGGTTCCATAGGCCAAGGGAGCACCGTCTAACGACTTTACATAAATAGCATTGCTATTTCCCTCGACGACAACTTCGGCATTGCCCATTTTATCTTCTGAAATAGATGACAGCAATAGCGCCTGGCGTCCGAGATAATCGATAGGCGCGTCGCCATCCTTATTAAGGTTCTTGAAAAATCCTTTGAACGGGGTGGTAAAGATCTTATTGATAAACAAAGCTGGAAACAGCGCCAATAGCATCACTAAGAAACCGATGAAATTATCATAGGTAAAGGTAAGCGCGGTTACCAGTACTGTCGTAAACCACCAAATAAAGATCCAACAGGTGAAGGTGAACATAAATGGCAGTCCGACAAAGTTGAAATAGATCAAAAATATCTGCCACCACTTTAATGGCTTCCTACGCTTCCCAACTACGTCTTCCTGGTTCACTTCGGCATTAGAAATGTCTTGGAAATCCATGTTGCCGCCTTCAATCCCCGAGTCTACATCGATATCAGCATCGACATCCACCTCTACATCAAAGTCGAGGTCGAAATCCAACCCACCAATCATCGTGATGATCCAATAGATAATGAGAAGGATGAGTAGAATTGACAGGACACTATTTACCTCCGAAAAAAGTATGTTGAAAAAATCGCTCACGTTTAGGCGTCTTTACCGTCGTTCATCCCCAATTGTGCCTTCAATTTATCAAGTTCTTCATCTGCTTTTGCCTCCGATGTATCGGCGGCTTTGTCCAGTTCCTCATCGACCGACTTATTCGCATTTGCGATATCGCCATAGGCTTCAGCCAGTGCTTCTTCCTGTGCCACCTTTTCCTTCATACGTTCCAGCATAGAAACCGTTCCCGCACTGTCCAACTCTGCCATTTGTTTGTTAAGGTTCTTGGTAGCATTGCTTACCTTAACGCGTGCCTTCAGCGTTTTAAGTTCGTTTTCCCAGTTGCTGATATTGGCTTTTATGGTTTGAACATTTTTCTGCAATTGTGCCACATTATTATCGAATTTCTCAGATTCGTTTTTGGCCTGTTCTGCTTGCTTTTCGGCAGCTTCTTTTTGCATCAAGGCTTCCTTGGCCAAACGATCGGCTTCGGCAGCGTCCATTTCCTTATTATGTCCTTTTTTCAGAATGATGATTGCCTTATCCTGATATTCCTGCGCTTTATTTTGATGGTTTTCCTGGTCGTTTTTAGCCCGAATTGCTAAAGCTTTCACTTTTGCCAATGCCTCAAGGCTTTTTTCAAGATCTAGTTTCATATCGCGGATTCCCTGCTCCGTCATTTTGATAGGATCTTCCATCTTATCGATGGCTGCATTCGTTTCCGCTTGTCCGATTTTAAAGAGTCGTCTGAAGATATTCATAGTACGTCGATTTTAATAGTTAGAAAATTCAATGATTTGTTCGGAATACTCACTTAGCAATAAGCTTAGGGAGTTAAGGCTGCCTTCCAACTCGTTCAAATCCATATTCTCAATTTGAAGGGTATCGCGGAAAATAACTTTCCTTCCGGTTTCATCAAGCACAAAAGCACCATGAATAATGTCGCGATTCTTCTGCAACAGATTTTGAAACACTTTTTCTGACTGGTTGTTAATCGTAAAAATAAATTGCTCTAGGATTAAAATGGGAGGCGCTACTCCCAAAATCAGATTACGTATTCCTGCATTTTCCTTTTGAACTACCAAAACACCATCTTCCTTATTTTCATGTGTAATGTTGAAATTCAACTCCAATAGAAAATCTCTTGTGATGGTAAAATGGTTTTTCATGTTAAAAAAGTTTTAAAAATGAAACAAGATGTCAATAATACAAAATTATTTTAGCCTTCGCCCGTATTTTTTTTCACACCCTATTAATGATTACAATTAAGTAAACTACCGAAGCAATAATGCTCAAGAAATTAGCTATACTTAATCTTTTTCGCTAATATTGTTAGTCAAATATATCACTTATTTTTAATATTGCAAATAAAATTAGCAATTTATGTCAAAATTTGGCAAAAATATCAGAAAAATTAGAAGCGTGAAGACTCTTAGTCAGCAGGCCTTTGCAGAGTTATTCGGGCTCAAGCGCGGTACATTGGGCGCTTATGAAGAAGGTAGAAGTGAACCGAAAATAGAGACCATTATAAAAATTGCTAATCATTTTAGCATCCCTATCGACGACTTGCTAACGAAGGAACTTACCGTCAATAAACTTTTAAAATTTAAAGGCGATTTGGCTATCGAGGATTCTTCCTCACCTACGGAAACCTTTGCAAGAGTACCGTGCATCACACCGAAGACCAGTGGTGAATATATGCATCGTTATAAAGATAAATCGTTCTTACTACAACTTCCAGCACTTTCGCTTCCTATCAATCCAGAAAAACGCTTCCGAGGATATACAGTGGAAAATTTGGAAATGGGCAGCAACGACAAAGGGTTGTTTCCGAAGGATATTGTGATTGGGGAGGTAGTTCCAAAAAATGTCTACAAGAAATTAAACAACGGCGTTTTGGTCTTGGTACTAGCAAATAACGCGTTGATTCTACGTCGCTTGTATATTGCGAAGGACATCGCCACCCTTCGTGCCGATCATAAGAATGTAGAAGAGATGAGCATACCGCTTTCAGATATAGAAGAGCTATGGCGTATTCGATATGTGTTCTATCACCGCTTACCTGATCTAAAAGAAGGATTGGAGGAAAAACTTCAAAAATTGGAAAAGGAGTTTGCTAAAATTCGCAAAGGGCTATAGAATAGCCTATGACATTAAATCTTCTGCATTTTTAGGTAGCAATGGGGAAATGTTGGGAAAGCATCTTACACTTTCGGTATTTAGACAAGGCACCTTTCTAAAAGCACACTTTACAGAAGCGGTGGCAGGCTGTGATTGGACGAAGGTTACGGATCCAATTCGGATATATGCTAATCAAACCTCAATTAATTCAAAAAGCCTCTCAAAAAGAGAGGCTTTACTTGTGCGGCTGAAGGGAGTCGAACCCCCACGCCTTGCGGCACTAGATCCTAAGTCTAGCGTACATTTGCCTAAATAACACCAAAGTCACTCATTTTCAATTGATTATAAAAAACATCATTTTCTTTGATATCATCTAATATCAATTGATTTCAGCATTTGTTGTACCTATGTTGTACCTAAAAAGTCTAATAAATTTGTATCTTTATCGAAAGTTTACAACAAAAATTAAGCTCAAAATACAATGTTGTACCTATGTTGTACCTGATTTGACTTTCGTACTCAAAACAGGTCAATTATGTCGTCAAATGCAAAAATAGTACTACGCAAAAAACCGAACAGTAAAGGTCTATATCCACTAGCTATTCGTATCACAAAAAATCGTCGCTCAACATACCAATATATTGGTCATTATATCGACTTAGAGGATTGGGACGAAAAAAACATTCGAGTAAAAAAATCAAATCAAAACGCAGAAAGTTTAAACAAGTTGTTATCACAAGAACTTTCTGATGCCAATAAAGCACTTATTGATTTGCAATCAGAACACAAAGATGCTTCTGCAAACCAAATCAAAAAAGAGCTATACGCATTGGGTAATACTTCTACCTTTTTTGAACTTGCCCAAGAGCATCTCAATGAATTGAAAGCTGCTGAAAAATTAAACCGCCTATCCACAGATAGTGCTTTGGTAACTTATATCTTAAAATTCAATAAATCCAAACAACTTTCCTTTCAGGAAATCGACGAGCGTTTCCTGAAGAAATTGATGATATATCTAAAAGTTGAACATTCTCTAGCTGAAACGTCAATAATGAATATACTGGTATTTATCCGCTTATTGTTCAATAGGGCAATAAAGCTTAAAATTGTTAGTAGGGAATTGTACCCTTTTGGTGGTGATAAGATTAAAATTAAATTTCCGGAAACAAATAAAATTGGGTTGAATATTATTGAAGTAAGAGCTATAGAGGCTCTTGATAATTTAACGTTAGCTGAAATGCACACAAGAAACGTTTGGCTTTTCAGCTTCAATTTTGCAGGAATGCGAGTTACTGATGTACTATGGACAAAGTGGTCCGATATTTATGACGGCAGACTACATTATAGAATGAATAAAAACTCGAAATTATTATCATTGAAAATACCAGATAAAGTTTTTAAAATTTTAGACTACTACAGGGACGACAAGAGATACCCAACGGATTTTGTTTTCCCTGAATTGAAAAAAGCGAATCTCGATGACGCTAAAGACATCTATAACAAAAGAAAGACAGCTACCAAAAAATTTAATGATAATCTAAAGTCTATTGCTAAAAAGGCAAAAATAGATAAGAAGGTTACTATGCACATTGCGAGGCATACTTTTGGTAACATCGCTGGTGATACCATTCACCCCTTAATGCTTCAGAAGCTATACCGCCATAGCGATTTAAAGACAACATTAAATTATCAAGCTAATTTTATACATAAAGAAGCTGATGATGCCTTGGAAAGCGTAGTAAATTTCTGAAAAAAATATTAAAACAAAATTTAGATAGCTTAAGTTCTATTCTTCTGAGCAAAATTAAAATTCTGTTAATCACGATAAAAAATGTTAAATTTTTGTAATTTTGCATTTAAATGAATCAATATATTCACAAATCAATGGCGGTTTTTATGGCAGCTGTAGTCTTTATGACTACGATGTCATTTACTATTGATATGCATTACTGTGGAGATTCTTTGGTAGATTTTTCATTCGTTCAGAAAGCGAAAACTTGCGGGATGGAAAAAGCTCAGGCTACTACAAGTTGTGAGAACCCAACCCTTTCAGAAAAAACGTGTTGTACGGATAAGCAAGTCGTTAAAGAAGGAAAGGATGATTTAAAAGTTTCATTTGACCAACTTACCTTAGAGCAACAAGTCTTTGTTGCCTCATTTACATATTCGTATTTAAGTCTTTTTGAAGGAATTGAATCTAACGATGTTCCTTTCATCGATTACCCGCCCCCCTTTGTCAAACGGGATGTGCAAGTGCTGCACCAGACTTTTTTAATTTGATTTATTAGACTTTTGAAACAAAGCCCAACAGTTACGCTGTAGTGGGCTAAAGCTCGTGTACAGTATTTTCTACTTTGCACAATTTCAACTATCTAATAATCATATCGTATGCTAAATAAAAGCATAAAATTTCTCATAGAAAACAAACTTGTTGCCGTTATACTACTCGCCCTATTCGTAGGTTGGGGAGTCGTTAATGCACCCTTCAATTGGGAAACAGGTATTTTACCAACTGATCCTGTAGCGGTTGATGCCATTCCAGACATCGGCGAAAATCAGCAAATTGTTTTTACCAAATGGCAAGGGCGTTCACCGCAGGATATCGAAGACCAGATTACCTATCCGCTCACAACTTCATTGTTGGGAATTCCTGGTGTCAAGACCATCCGAAGCTCTTCAATGTTCGGTTTTTCCAGTATCTATATCATTTTTGAAGAAGATGTAGAATTCTATTGGTCACGCAGCCGCATCCTTGAAAAGCTCAATTCGCTTCCCGCAAACTTATTGCCCGATGGTGTAAACCCTGCATTGGGTCCAGATGCTACAGGCTTGGGACAAATTTTTTGGTACACGCTGGAAGGTCGAGATAAAGAGGGCAACGTAACTGGCGGTTGGGATTTACAAGAATTGCGTAGCATACAGGATTACTATGTAAAATACGGATTGTCTTCGGCAAGTGGTGTTTCAGAAGTAGCCTCAATTGGTGGGTATGTTCAAGAATACCAAGTGGATGTTGACCCTGAAAAAATGCGTCAGTACAACATCGGCTTGACCGATATTGTAAAGGCGGTAAAGGAAAGTAATCAAGACATTGGTGCGCAGACTTTGGAAATCAATCAAGCTGAATATTTGGTTCGTGGTTTAGGGTATGTGAAATCTGTTGCAGATATTGAAAATGCGGTAGTCGCTTCTGAAAATTTTACTTCTATCAGAATCAAGGACATCGCCAATGTCCATTTGGGACCGCAGACACGTCGTGGTATTTTAGATAAAGAAGGTGCCGAAGTGGTAGGCGGTGTCGTGGTAGCCCGCTATGGTGCAAACCCATTGGAAGTCATCAATAATGTAAAAGACCAAATAGCTGAATTATCATCCGGACTACCTACAAAAACCTTGGCAGATGGTCGTACATCACAAGTGACTATCGTTCCCTTTTATGACCGAACGCAACTTATTCAGGAAACACTTCACACGCTCAATGAAGCCCTTACACTTGAAATCCTGATTACCATTTTGGTCATCATCGTAATGGTGTTCAATCTGCGTGCATCCATTCTAATTTCTGGCCTGTTGCCTGTTGCCGTTTTAATGGTTTTTATAACAATGAAGCTCTTTAATGTAGATGCCAACATTGTTGCCTTGTCAGGAATTGCCATTGCTATCGGTACAATGGTGGACGTGGGCGTTATACTTGCCGAAAATATGATTCGGCATCTGGAAGATGAAAAATTACGCTTTCGCGAAAGCGGAATAGAATACACTACAAACGAAATCATCTACAACGCTACTGCGGAAGTTTCTGGTGCAATTTTAACCGCTGTGCTCACGACGATTATCAGTTTCCTACCTGTGTTTACGATGATAGGTGCCGAAGGGAAACTCTTCAGACCATTGGCTTTTACAAAAACAATGGCACTTGCTGCATCGCTTGTAATCGCGCTGTTTTTAATACCGCCTTTTGCCGCGTTTCTTTTTAAGAAAAGTAACCTAATGGAGCGCTCAAAGTACATTATTAATGGTGTTCTGATCGTACTTGGTATCACAGCCATTTTTTATGGCTATTGGCTTGGTCTCATTTTGATTGCCTACGGTGTTGTTGCGCTTTTGAGCGTAAGGGATAGAATTACAGAAAATCGAGCTAATCTTATTCATATTGTTATTTCCTGTATGGCGATTGTTTTTCTACTCGCCGAATACTGGCGACCGCTTGGTTTTGACCGAAGTATTCTAATGAATTTGATTTTTGTTGCCATTATCTGTTTTGGATTACTTGGTGTGTTTACTGTTTTCCGAAAATACTATGACCGCATTTTGCGCTGGGCACTTCAAAATCGATACCTATTTTTAATTATTCCAACCACGGTGCTGATTTTAGGTGTGGTCATAATGCGCAACACAGGGAAGGAATTTATGCCGGCACTTAATGAAGGTTCATTCCTGTTAATGCCGACATCCTTACCGCACGCTGGTGTCGAAGAGAACAAGCGTGTCTTGCAACAGCTGGATATGGCCGTGGCAAGCATCCCTGAAATTGAAACTGTAGTGGGAAAAGCAGGTAGGACAGAATCTGCCCTCGACCCTGCACCACTCTCAATGTATGAAAACGTGATTCAGTACAAGTCTGAATATATGCGAAATGAGAATGGCGAAAGACAACGCTACCGTGTAAACGATGATGGTCTATTTGTTCTGAAAAATGACAAGTTCATTATAAACCCAAATAATGAAATCGATGATGATGCTAACTATGAAGCGTCACAACTCAAAACAAGTGCAACACGCAATGATTTGATTGAAGATAACGATGGGGAATATTATCGAAACTGGCGACCGGAAATAAGCAGTCCTGATGACATTTGGAATGAAATTGTAAAAGTAACCAAGTTTCCAGGCGTGACTTCTGCGCCCAAGTTGCAGCCCATAGAGACACGACTCGTTATGCTACAAACAGGTATGCGAGCACCAATGGGAATCAAGGTAAAAGGACCAGATTTAAAAACCATAGAAAACTTTGGACTGCAACTGGAAGATATTTTAAAACAAGCCGAAGGTGTCAAAGAACAAGCTGTTTTTGCAGACCGCATCGTGGGTAAACCTTATTTATTGATTGACATTAAACGAGACCAGTTAGCACGCTATGGGATTTCCATAATGGATGTTCAGGAAGTCCTTCAAGTAGCTGTGGGCGGTATGCCACTTACCCAAACAGTAGAAGGACGTGAGCGCTATGGTGTAAGAGTACGCTATCCACGGGAATTGCGAGCAAATCCAGAAGATTTAAAAAGTATCTATGTACCTGTATCAACTGGAAGTCCGGTTCCTTTGGGCGAACTGGTAGAAATACGCTACGAGCAAGGCCCACAAGTCATTAAGAGCGAAGATACATTTTTGATAGGGTATGTCCTCTTTGATAAACTCGATGGCTTTGCCGAAGTAGATGTGGTTGAAAATGCCCAAGCGCTCATTCAACAGAAAATAGATAATGGCGATTTGGTCGTGCCACAAGGAATCAGTTACCGATTTACAGGAACATACGAAAATCAATTACGGGCAGAAAAAACGTTATCGGTGGTTGTGCCACTTTGTTTGCTGGTCATTTTCTTGATTTTGTATTTCCAGTTCAAGTCGGTTTCTACGTCGCTTATGGTTTTTACAGCAATCGCCGTAGCCTTTGCAGGTGGCTTTATAATGATTTGGCTTTATGGGCAGGATTGGTTTTTCAATTTCAGCTTTTTTGGCGAGAACCTACGGGACTTGTTCAATATGAAAACCATCAATTTAAGTGTGGCCGTGTGGGTCGGTTTTATTGCCCTTTTCGGTATTGCAACTGATGATGGTGTTGTAATGGCAACCTATTTAGACCAATCTTTCAAAAGTAACGAACCAGATAGCAAAAAAGGCATACGTCTCGCCACATTGGAAGCCGCAGGAAAACGAATACGCCCGTGTTTGATGACCACCGTGACCACAGTTTTGGCATTGTTGCCAGTACTCACATCTACAGGAAAAGGAAGCGACATTATGATACCGATGGCAATCCCCATTTTTGGCGGAATGATAATCGACGTCACATCCTATTTTCTCTTACCAGTTTTATATAGCTGGAAAAAAGAATACCAACTTAAAAGAGCAAACAAATGAAAAATATAAAAATCATAATCTGTCTTTTGTTTGTTTCCGCTGAAGTTTATGCTGAGCGAAGACGAAGTGCGAAAGCCCGCCTGAACGCACTACTAATTATAAGCATTGGACTGATTTCAATCGGCGGGCAGGCGCAACAATTACAGTCCTACATTGAAGAAGCTGAAGCTAATAACCCAGAAATTCAGGCTTTTGAATTGCGCTACAATATTGCCGAAGAAAAGGTCAATGAAGCAAACTGGCTACCTAATACGGAAGTAAGCGCAGGCTATTTTGTAAGTGAGCCAGAAACAAGGGTGGGCGCACAACGAGCACGGATAGGCGTAAAACAGATGTTGCCTTGGTTTGGAACCGTTACCGCACGTGAAAATTATGCGACTTCTATGGCCGAAGCTGAATATGTGGAAATCACAATTGCCAAACGGAAATTGGCGCTTTCAGTAGCGCAATCTTATTACAGATTGTATGAAACAAGAGCAAAGCAAGAGGTACTTGACGAGAACATTCAACTATTAAAAACCTATGAGCGACTTGCCCTTACCTCGGTAGAAGTGGGCAAGGCATCTGCGGTAGATGTATTGCGGTTGCAGATTCGTCAAAATGAATTGCAGCAGCAAAAAGAGGTTTTGGAAGAGGAATTTAGCGCAGAACAAACAACATTTAATAATCTTCTCAATCGGGATGATAATAGCACGGTTGATATAGTTGCAATAATGGAAATCCCAGAGGATGACCCTATAAACGGCACGGAAGCTTTATCGCTCAATCCTGAACTGCTCAAGTACGATAAATTATATGAATCCATAGCACAATCAGAATTGCTCAATCAGCGTGAGAGCCTACCTATGGTTGGCTTTGGCGTGGATTACCTGCCAGTAACTGCACGTAATGATGTAATGTTCAGTGATAACGGAAAAGATATCTTGATGCCAATGGTTTCGGTTTCCATACCCATTTTTAACAATAGGTACAAGTCTATTACAAGGCAAAATGAGCTACGCCAGCAAGAAATCGAAACTCAAAAGGAGCAACGATTGAATGTTTTGGAATCCGCTTTCGCGAAAGCGTTATCCCAACGCAACCAAGCCCGAATTAAATTCAATACTCAGACTAAGAATTTAAAGCAGGCTAAAGATGCCGAGCAAATTCTAATCAAGAATTATGAAACGGGAACCATCGATTTTAACGATGTGCTTGATATACAGGAACTGCAATTAAAATTTCAAATGAATCAGATAGAATCTGTTCAGATGTATTACGTGCAACAATCCATCATAAATTATTTAATTCAATAGCAATGGTAAAAGATTTTTACATAAAAAATATGGTGTGCGACCGTTGCATCAAGGTGTTGAAGGATGAACTGAAAGCAAATCACATCAAGTTGCATCAGATTGAATTGGGTCGGTTACAGCTGGACATTGATGCCCTTGATTTGGACAAACTCGAAGCGGTATTGAAAGAAAACGGTTTTTCGCTCATCGATAGTACGGAAGATAAGTTGACCGAACGGGTAAAGGTTGAACTCATAAAAACGATGCAGGAACTACCGATTCAACTTGATAAAAAACTGTCCGAACATTTGGTGGATGCCTTGGGACACGAGTATTCAAAAATCAGCAAGGTATTCTCTTTTACGCAAGGTGTTACTATTGAAAAATATTTCATCAAACTAAAAATTGAAAAGGTAAAAGAACTCGTACAGGCTAACGAACACAATTTTACTGAAATGGCGCAACTGCTCGATTACAGTCACATCAACCATTTGAGCGGACAGTTTAAAAGCGAGACGGGAATGAGCCTTTCGACCTATAAATCCCAACAAAAGAATTTTAGGAATTCGTTGGACAAAATTATGTAGATAAGAACCAAAATTATGACACAAGCTGTTGATTTACAGCAGTAATTTCCCTTGGAAATTAAATGTTTAATTAAAAACAAAAATGATGAGAAACTCTGAATTAATTAGCGCCCTTGGCAATTGTATCAACCATTGTAACTATTGTGCAGATGCCTGTTTAGAAGAAGAAAATGTAAAAATGATGGTCAATTGTATTCGTACAGACCGCGTCTGTGCAGAAGTATGCAGCACTTTGGCTCAGGTGTTGGCAACCAAGTTTGAAGACGTAGATGATTTGGTACGCTACTGTCAAAAAGTTTGTAACGCTTGTGCAGATGAATGTTCACAGCACGACCACAAACACTGTCAAGATTGTGCAGAAGCCTGTAGAAAATGTGCTGAGGCCTGTGAAAGCTATTTAGCATAAAACAAAACTGATTTTACAGACCATACATTTAATTTAAAATAGCACTTATGAATTCAAAAATCTTAATTCTTTTGATGATTCTTGTATCATCAACTGCCATAGCACAGACCGAGCCTTCCGTAGAAGGCAATGTAGATAACCTGCCCGTAAGGGAATATACCCTTACTCTACGGGAGGAGCTCGTAAACAAAGCAGACAAGGAAGTTATGGGGATGACCATAAATGGCCAAATCCCCGGGCCAACACTCAATTTTAATGAGGGCGAATATGCCGTAATTTATGTCAAGAACGAGATGAGCGTGGAATCATCGATACATTGGCACGGCCTTCTGTTGCCAAATTTCTACGATGGCGTTCCCTATCTATCCACCCCACCTATCGAACCTGGCAAGACTTTAAAATACGAATTTGCTATTAAGCAAAATGGAACCTACTGGTATCATTCCCATACAATGCTACAGGAACAAAGTGGTATCTATGGTCCTTTTGTAATACAGCCCAAGGAAAAAACAGATTTAGAATATGATAAAGAGCTCGTGCTACTACTTTCAGATTGGACTAACGAAAAGCCAAGGGATGTACAACGATTTTTAAAGCGTGGCACAGAATGGTACAATATCAGAAAAGGGACGGCCACGCCACTTAACCAAGTAATTGCGAGAGGTGCTTTGGGTGCGCAGGTCGATTTTTGGAGGCAACGAATGGAAGGAGCCGATATTGCCGATATCTATTACCCAGCATTTCTTATCAATGGAGAAGAGAAAATTGAATATCCCGAATTTAAACCAGGAGAGAAAGTACGTCTGCGCATTATCGATGGTTCTGCATCAACCTCTTTTTGGATGACCTTTGGAGGGGAAGACCCATTGATGGTGGCAGCTGATGGAAAGGATGTAGTTCCCGTAAGAAAGAACAAGACTTTTATTGGTGTTGCAGAGACCTATGATTTTATCGTCACGATACCTGACAACGGAAAACTCGAATACAAGATTATGGCACAGGATGGTTCTGGCACAGCTACTGCCTATTTGGGCCAGGGAGAGGTGATAGCTGCACCAGATATACCAAGACCAGATAAAATTGCGATGATGCAGCAAATGGCGAAGATGAAAATGAAAATGGGAGCACCAGCATTAAAATTTAGACCAAGAAAGGATGAGCGCTACGAAATGAAGGAAAAGTGGGGAATGCAAAAGAGCGATATGACAATGGGAGAAATGGAAATGGAACAATCGGCTATGAAGGGAGGAGACAAGATGAAGAATATGTCTATGGAAAAGCCAAAGGATTCAATGCAGATGGACCATTCCAAAATGGGAAAAATGGATAAAAAAATGGATGATATGAAAATGGACGAACCGGATGGAATGCAGGGAATGAATATGTTTTCAGAATACAACTACGATTATCTTAAATCACCCGAGAAAACCAACTATGACCCCGACGTGCCTGTAACCGAAATTTTGTTGAACCTTACTGGAAATATGCAACGGTATATCTGGAGCTTGAACGGTGTACCTCTTTCTGAAGCGGACAAGATAAAGATAAAGGGAGATGAAGTAACCCGAATCACGTTCAATAACTTAACGATGATGCACCACCCGATGCACCTACACGGACATTTTTTTAGGGTCATCAACGAGAATGGGGAATACTCACCCCTAAAACACACGGTAAATGTACCGCCTATGCAGGAAATAACCATCGAGTTTTATGGTAATGAATATGGCGACTGGTTTTTTCACTGTCACATACTTTATCATATGATGGGAGGTATGGCTCGTATTGTGAGTTATGATACACCTCGCGACCCACGATTAGAAGAGTTTCCAGTATCTAAACTTATACACGAAACAGACCAATTTTATTCTTGGGGTATGGTAGATGCTGCATCACATATGACCACCTTGAACTTAGTAAGCTCAAACATCCGTAACCAGTTTTCACTGAGGGGCGAATATGGATGGAACAAGAATATGGAAGTAGAGGTAGCATATGACAGGTATCTATATGATTATTTGACCGTTTTTGGTGGTATAAATATTGAAAATGGAATGGAGGATAGCCTTGATGAAATAACAACTACAGCGATAGCAGGAATACGATACCTCACCCCTTACCTCTTTACACTTGATGTCCGTACGGACAGTAAGTTGCGCCCACAGATAAGTTTGAGTCGTGCCATCTCAATTTTTCCAAGAACCATCATATTTGGAATGTATGAATACCAAATGGATTTTGGTTGGGTAGATGACCTGCCACAAGGGGTTAATTTTAAAGAAGAGGTTACTTGGAGCGCAGGAGTAGAATATTTACTATCAAAGAATTTTTCACTAATGGGAAGCTACGACAACCGTTTTGGTGCAGGTGGTGGGCTTTCTCTAAGATTTTAAAAGTTCCTTGATTAACACCTTAACAATAAGTATTAAGATTAACGAACAATAATAAAATGATAGGAAGGGGTACTCATATGATGGGAAAATTGACAAAGGAGCGAAAACAACATATAGAGGGTAATCTTTCTTAAAACGATAATTATAAAAATTAAAGGTATGATGATATTTTGGTGGATAATAGGACTTGCCCTTTTGGGATGGTTAATATTTTTTATAGCCGGTAAAAGAAAAAAGTAATAACTCAATAATAGGGATACAGGAAGGTTCTGAAGTTTAACAGTATCGGATTTTTAAAACCAATGTATCGACCTAAAACAATAACGCTTTTCGATATTGTTTTTATAAAAAATAATTAAACAGTTGATTGTTGAATGTCTATTATAATCTGATGATATTTAGATGGAACCTACAGGTCATTTGTAAAAGTTTAAAGAGTAACAATTTAAAATAAGAATAATGAAAACACTAATGAAAACAACAATCGCAGCTTTTGCACTTATAGCATTTATTAGCTGCAAGGAAAAACAAACTGTAGAGATTAACACACCTGAAGAGGTAAAGACCGCAAAAGAAAACACTGCAGATGTGGCAGACCAAGGCTTTATAGACGGGATGACCGGGAAGGTATGGCACAATTACCTTGAAATCAAGATGGCGCTGGCAAAAAGCGATGAGAGTCAAGCAAAATCCATTAGCAAGGATATGGCAGCATCATTTGGTGAAGAACGAATGGAGATGAAACAGCTCGCACAACAAATGGCTGATGCTCAAGATATAGAAGAGGTCAGGGAACTTTTTGCACAGTTCACGGAAAAGGCGGGGCCTATGTTTGAAGATGCCTTATCTGAAGGAACCATATACAAAAAATACTGCCCAATGGCATTTAACAATGAAGGAGCCTATTGGTATGCAGATGTAAAAGAAATTACCAATCCCTATTTCGGAGAGAAAATGCTGAAGTGCGGGTCGGTCAAAAAAACCATTAATAAATAACCCTTAAATATATAATTATGAAAATGATGAAACAAAATGTAATGATTGCCGGACTGGCATTAGTTCTATTTAGTGCTACTGCCTGCAAAGACGGAAACAAAAACGAACCCACAGCGCCTATGAGTAATGAGATGCATCAAGAATCGATGGATGATATGATGGATGATAAACCAATGAATGAAGATGATGAAATAGCAATGAACAATGGTCAAGACGCAAAAGCAGAAGCTATTTTGACCGACTATTTTAAACTTAAGGACGCTTTGGTTAACGATGATAATGCCAAAGCCAAAGAACTTGGGGCAAGCCTCGCAACAACCTTAGGAAAGCTCGATATTTCAGAATACACCGATACGCAGCAATCAGATTTAAAGGACATCGTTGAGGATGCGGTAGAACACGCAGAGCACATTTCAGAAAGCGATATAACACACCAGCGAGAGCACTTTAAAGTATTGAGCAAGGATGTAACAGATATGGTTGCTATTACAGGAACAGAAAACACCTTGTACCAACAGTTTTGCCCAATGTATGATGGCGGTAGCGCTTGGTTGAGCACGAGCAAGGACGTTAAGAATCCGTATTACGGTAGTAAAATGTTAACCTGCGGTAAAGTCCAGAAAGAAATCAACTAAATGAAGATTGTAAAAATCATAGCGGGAATTCTTTTGGTGGCGCTTGTGCTCATTCAGTTTATTCCGGTGAACTATAACCAAAACGATACCGTGCCCCAAACAGATTTTATGGTGGTGCATAAGGTTCCGGAGGCTATTCAGAAAAAGATACAGGTTTCCTGCTATGATTGTCACAGTAACAACACCCAATATCCTTGGTATAATCGAGTTCAGCCAGTTGCTTGGTTCTTGGAAGACCACATTAAAGAAGGTAAGGCAGAGCTAAATTTCAACGAATGGGATTCATTGTCAAGTCGCAGAAAGACAAGTAAATTAAGGTCTATCATCAAGCAAATTGAAAGTGGTGAGATGCCCTTGAATTCATACACCTTAATTCATAGAGACGCCAAGTTCTCGAAAGAAGAAACGGAAGAAATCATCAATTGGGTAACACAATTAAAAGACAGTTTATAAATAATCTAAAAATTAAAATTATGAAAAAGATAAAAATGAGTATAGCAGCAATGCTATTGTTAACAGTTTCTTTTGTTTATGCACAGGAAAAAGATAAAATGGACCACATCAATATGAAAATGGACCATAGTAAAATGATGGATACCAAGACTGATGCAAAGGCAGAAGTAATTTTAAATGACTATTTCAACCTAAAAGATGCCTTGGTGGCTGATGATACCAAAAAAGCGGCACAATTAGGCACTACATTAGTGGCTTCCTTAAAAGCATTTGACAGCAGTAACTATACAAAAGAACAACAAAGCGAGCTGGCAGATATTATAGAAGATGCCACCGAACACGCCGTGCATATTGCCGAAAGCGCCATAGACCACCAACGCGAACATTTTAAAACGTTAAGCAAGGATATCACGGATATGGTGGCCATTACTGGAACAAAAAATACATTGTACCAACAATTTTGCCCAATGTACGATAATGGTAGCGCGTGGTTGAGCCAAAAGGGTGAAGTGAGGAATCCGTATTACGGGAGCAAGATGCTTAAGTGTGGCAAAGTAGAAAAGACTATTCAATAGATTATCCCTATCCAAGAAGTCCTTTTCTTGTTCTGGTTTATTAGTTAACAGATAGTTATAGAGTTTTTGGAGAATATAGAATAGTTTATAAGTCCTGTCGTGGGAAGGAAAATAATTGATGGTTAGTGTTAGTTCCTTCCCAAGTCAGGCAAAAATTTAAGTCCTAATAAGAGAGAGGGCACGTATTTCTGGTTGGTTTTTAAGGCCCTTTCTCTTAATTAGGCACAATAAATTTATTGAAAAAGAAAAGTTGATTTGGTTAATAGTAGCCCGAATATGGAAGAGACGATGCATCAATTAGTGATGATGAAGCTCTTCCCTTTCCGGGCAAAATAGAGGATTATTGAAAAAGAGAAGTTTAGTGAAGATTACTTGATTTTGGGAGGTGAGCATTTCAGATTGGTTTATTGGTTAATACCAGTTCGCCTCTCATCTTCAAGTATAACCTAATAATTTCAGTTTCATAATCTCAAGCTGAAAAAATATATAAAGTTGATGAAGGATTGCTGCAATACAAATAATGGCAAAGCGCAAAGTAAAAGTCCATTAAAGAAATGGACTAACTATATAGTGTATACAATCCTAACATTAATAATTGGTGGTGCATTGGCGTTGCAGTTTTTTGGTTAGAAGAATAAGCAAACTCGAAACAAAGACCTATGATGAGATTTTTACAGTTAACAAATAAGAATGGATAAAGAAAAAGACATAGAAACCACAGAGGCGTTTTATGGGCAGCTTTTCAATAGCTCAAAGTATGTTCTATTGGTGCTGCTTATTGCTTCAGTAATCGAACTGTATGCGCTACCTACTATGGAAGGGGTTTTGGCTATAGGTATACTTCTTGCCTTAACATTACTAAAAATAGGATTTATTATAGCCTTGTCCTTTAACCAATTAATGAAGATAATTGGTCAGAGCCATCTATTGAGCCACGTACTGGTCTTGTTCGGATATCTGATTGTGTTGATAGTTTTATCGTTTACAATAGATTACACGGCGTTACAGTTTGTGGATGCTATTCATTTTAAAATGAACAACAGTATTGGCAATGATGGACTGTCGGTATTTTTTGATTTATCCTATTTTAGTTTGATAACATTCTCATCAGTAGGATATGGTGATATAGTCCCAATTTCCTTACCCGCGAAAATCCTGGTGGCGCTTGAAGTGGCACTGCGGTTTTTCGTCCTGGTCTTTGGTATCGCAAATGTGAATAGAATTCGAGTAAATAAATAACCTTTAAAAACTAAAAGTATGAAAACACTAAAATTAACTACGGTGGTAATGTTGCTCATAATAGCGACAAGCCCACTATTTGGACAAGATGCAAAAACAGAAAAAGAAGCAGTGCTTACAGTAATGAAAAGCTATAAGGATGCCCTACAAAACCTAACGACCGATGGTACTTTCGAATTATTTACCGAGGATTCCGAGGTTTTTGAATCGGGAGGCGTCGAGGGTACGTACAGCCACTATATAGAACATCATTTAGGACCGGAATTGGGTCACTTTGAAAAATTCGAATTTACAGATTATGAAATCGATGCCAAGGTAGATGTACCCTATGCCTTTACTACCGAAACGTACATATATACCATTGTCCTCAATCCGGACGACAAGGGAAATAGCCGGACCATAAAGAAAAAAGGGGTAGCAACCTCAATCCTTAAAAAAATAGATGGAAAATGGAAAATAATAAAAACCCATTCATCTTCAAGAAATACTAAGTAACATCCGATGAGTAGATATATTTCAATTAGTATAGTGTTCGGTCTTCTTCTTATTATCAGTTGTAAAGAGAAGAAAACCGAGCCATTGCCGGAACAGTCGAAAGAAAAAACCATAGAACAACCGCCAAAAAAAGTGTTAAGCCCCCACACCTCTGCAATGGCGACCATTGGTAATGCGCACATCCATATTGATTATTCATCGCCAGGGGTTAGGGACAGGATGATTTTTGGTGGTTTGCTGGCGTATGACAAAGTCTGGCAAGCAGGAGCACATATGGCTACGTGGATAGAGACGGATACGGATTTAGAAATAGATGGTAAGGAACTGAAAGCAGGTAAATATGGATTTTTCACCATTCCTTCAAAAGAAGAATGGACCATCATTTTAAATTCCAATTGGAACCAGCACGGAAAGGATGAATATGACGAAAATGATGATGTGATACGGTTTAAGTTAAAACCTATTATTGCGGATAGTCTAAAAGAACACTTAGAATATAGTATCCATAAGATTAGCGATACTGAAGGTGAGATAACATTGGCTTGGGAAAAAGTTAAAGTAGTAATTCCATTCAAAGTAAAATAGCAAGATATGGTCAACCAAAGCTCAATGATAAAGAAATTAAAAACACGTGTATCATCAACGAATAAAAAACTAATACAGTTTAAACCGTGAACGAATTTTTAAAACAATGGGGCGAAGCCGCCTATACGACTACCGGATTTTTCTGGATGGCGCTTTGGGCATTCATTTTGGGTTATATCATCAGTAGTATGATACAGATTTTCGTGACCGAAAAGAAGATGCAAAAAACAATGGGCGAAAACGAAGGCAAAAGTGTGCTTTTGGGCACGTTTTTCGGTTTTATAAGTAGCTCGTGCAGTTTTTCTGCTTTGGCAGGTACAAAATCCATTTTTAAGAAAGGGGCAAGTTTTGTGTCTTCCATTGCCTTTCTGTTGGCATCGACCAATCTCGTCATAGAATTGGGGATTATCATTTCCATCTTTTTGGGTTGGCAGTTTGTGGTGGGCGAATATGTAGGTGGTATTCTCTTGATTGGTATTTCGTGGATTTTGATACGACTCATCAATCCTAAAAAACTCATCGAAAAAGCCCGCAAAAGTCTGGAAAATGAAGATGATGATGAGATGGACGGTTCCAAAGATTGGAAGAAACAAATCAAGAACGAAGACAGTTGGGCGCGCGTTGCCAAAAAATACAAGATGGAATGGCAAATGGTCTGGAAGGATGTAACCGTAGGTTTTACCGTTGCGGGTATTACAGCGGCTTTTGTGCCAGATTCGTTCTTTCAGACCTTATTTATCAATAGCGGTCAAGGCAATACAGATTTCACATTTTTCGAAATTCTGGAACATATCGTGGTCGGTCCGGTTGCCGCATTTTTGACTTTTATCGGTTCAATGGGCAACATTCCGTTAGCAGCGTTACTATTCGGAAAAGGCGTGAGTTTTGCTGGCGTAATGGCCTTTTTTTTTAGCGATTTGGTGGTTTTTCCAGTACTGAGAATCAATGCAAAGTATTATGGTTGGAAAATGTCATTGTTTATCACGTTTTTATTGTTTACAGCATTAATTGGTACGGCATTGACGCTACATTATGGGTTTGATGCATTGAATATGCTACCAGATTCATCACAAGTGAAGATTCAGGATAGCGAATTTTTCAAGATTGATTATACCTTTTTCTTGAACGTTGCTTTTCTCATCATTTCGGCCTATCTCGTTTATCTGGGTTTTTTCAAGAAAAAAGATGTAGAACATTCAATGAGCGAGATGGTACCCAAAAGTCCATTGTTGGAAAGTGTTTTAAAATATGCAGCCTTCATCTGTTATATATGGCTTGCAGGAGGACTGATTGTAAAATTTTTAATCAACTAAAATTAGTGGCTATGAAAACATTCGATACCCTTTCCCAAACAATGACCCACTTGCAAAAGAAAGGTTATACCTACGATTTTAATTTATGTTCGGGACACATTGAATGTAATGCGCTAAAGCTAAAATTACATCCAGAGGATTTCGATGTAGATGAGATGCATCGTTTTGAAGGAATGAGCAGTACCGATGACAACAGCGTTCTTTACGCTATTTCATCAAAAAATGGAATTAAAGGATTATTGGTCGATGCCTATGGTGTCTATGCAGAGAATATTTCTGAAGCAATGCGAAAAAAATTAAGATAAAATGAAACATACCTATCACATACACGGAATGACCTGCAAAGGTTGCCAGAATCACGTCGAAAAAACCCTTTCCAATATAGAGGGAGTAACCAGTGCATCAGTCAATTTGGAAAAGGCAGAAGCCATCATAGAAATGGATAATCACATTCCTATCGAGACTTTTCAAAAGATATTAAATGATGACGGCGGTACGTATTCTATCCACAAACCAGGCGAGCATCATCATAAAGAGGATTCCGCTTCCGCTAAAAAGCAAAAACCCAAAGATAAGGGAACGGGAACGTTCTATTGCCCAATGCACTGCGAGGGAGACAAGACCTATGAAAGGCCGGGCGATTGCCCCGTCTGCGGGATGGATTTGGTCGAGGAACAAAATTTAACCGCCACCACTTCCGAGCAATGGACCTGCCCTATGCACCCTGAAGTTGTTAAAGACGGACCTGGAGACTGTCCTATTTGTGGGATGGACCTGGTGCCGATGAAACCCGATATTTCCGCAGAAGAAAAGACCTATAAAAAATTGCTCAAAAAGTTCTGGATAGCAGTCGCTTTTACATTGCCTATATTTTTCATAGCAATGTCAGAAATGCTGTCAAAAAATCCCTTGGAAAGTATTCTCGAAATAAAATACTGGAACTGGATTCAGTTTGTGCTTTCCCTTCCCGTTGTTTTCTATGCCACGTGGATGTTTTTTGAACGTGCGTATCGCAGTATCGTCACCTGGAATCTAAATATGTTTACGCTCATTGGGATAGGTACCGGAGTGGCTTGGGTTTTTAGTGTTTTCGGGATGCTGTTTCCGCAGCTTTTCCCCCAAGAATTTTTAACCGAATCAGGAACTGTATTTGTTTATTTTGAGGCGACCACAGTTATTTTAACGCTCGTGCTACTCGGACAGGTACTTGAGGCCCGTGCGCACAGTAAGACCAATTCTGCGGTCAAGGAACTCTTAAAACTTGCGCCCAATAAAGCTATTAAGGTAGTCGATGGAAATGAAGAAGAAGTTTCCATCGACCAGATAGAAAAAGGAGATATATTACGGGTGAAACCAGGAGATAAAATTCCTGTTGATGGCAAAATTACCGAAGGAGAAACTACTGTAGATGAATCGATGATTTCGGGAGAGCCCATTCCAGTTAATAAATCTGTAGATGACAAAGTAAGTAGCGGTACCATAAACGGCAACCAGTCGTTCTTGATGGAGGCCGAAAAAGTAGGTAGCGACACATTACTTTCCCAAATCATCAAAATGGTAAATGATGCCAGTCGCAGTCGTGCCCCTATCCAGAAATTGGCCGATACGGTTTCAGGCTATTTTGTGCCAATAGTCATATTTATTGCGGTCATAACCTTTATCGTTTGGGCAATCTGGGGTCCGGAACCCGCTTATGTCTATGGGTTTGTGAATGCCATTGCCGTATTGATTATCGCCTGTCCGTGTGCATTAGGATTGGCAACACCGATGTCCGTTATGGTGGGTGTTGGTAAAGGCGCTCAGAATGGCGTACTTATCAAGAATGCCGAAGCCCTTGAAAAAATGGACAAGGTAGATACCCTTATTGTTGATAAGACCGGAACAATTACCGAGGGAAAACCCACGGTGGAGAAGGTAGGTTCTTTTGATGATAAACAATTTAGCGAAAGCGAAATTCTACATTTTATTGCATCTCTAAACAGTTCCAGCGAGCATCCATTGGCCGAAGCTACTGTGAAATACGGAAAGCAGCAGAATGTTGAACTATCAAAAACCGAAAATTTCAGCGCAATAACGGGAAAAGGCGTAGAAGGTACTGTTGATGGCAAGAAGCTCGATTTAGGAAACGATAGGATGATGGAATATGCCAAGGCTACTATTTCATCTGCTATGAAAGATGAAGCACAATCCTTTCAAAAACAAGGGAAAACCGTTTCGTATTTAGCTATTGATGGTAAGGTTTCAGGCTATGTCGTGATAGGCGACAAAATCAAGAAAACAAGCGCCAAGGCCATCAAGGAATTACAGGACAAGGGGATTGCCGTGATAATGCTCACGGGCGATAACCACGATACAGCACAGGCCGTAGCATCAGAGCTAAACCTTGCTGACTTTAAAGCCAGTATGTTACCTGAAAATAAGTTGCAGGAAGTTGAAAAATTGCAGAATGAAGGGAAGGTGGTCGCAATGGCAGGTGATGGCATCAATGATGCACCAGCACTGGCAAAAAGTAATGTGGGAATCGCTATGGGGACAGGTACAGATGTAGCCATAGAAAGTGCGATGATAACCTTGGTAAAAGGTGATTTGCACGGTATCGTAAAAGCTAAAAATTTAAGCCATATGGTTATGCGAAATATCAAGCAGAATCTCTTTTTCGCTTTCATCTATAATACCTTAGGTGTGCCCATTGCGGCTGGAGTCCTATTTCCGTTTTTCGGTTTGTTATTATCACCTATGATTGCAGCTTTGGCAATGAGTTTTAGTTCCGTATCGGTTATTGCAAATGCCTTACGATTACGTACCAAAAAAATCGATAGCTAATGGTCAATAGAAAAACAGCAAAATGGATTCGAAAAGCCCACCGCTACTTGGGTATCTTCCTGGGTATTCAGTTCCTGATGTGGACGATTAGCGGGATGTATTTTAGCTGGACGGATATTGACGAGATACACGGCGACCATTTCAAAAAAGAGATTCCTGAACAAACTGCATTTTCAGGTTTGGTGGGAAGTTCTCAACTAAATATTCAGGAACCGATTAAGTCATTAGAATTACTTGAAATAGCGGATGCGCCCTATTATTGGATTAATGAGACTGTGCTTTATAATGCACTTACAGGAACAAAGAAAGACGAGCTCACAGAACAAGAAGCAATCAAAGTGTCAGAACGCTATATGTTGGCAGATTTAGAATTTGACCAAATACGAAGAATTGAATCTGTTGGCGACCACCACGAGTACCGCGGACGACCATTACCTGCTTATGAGATTTCATATAAAACCGATGAAAATTTAAAAGCCTACGTGGCGATTGAGAATGGTGCTTTTCAAACAGTACGTCATCGCGATTGGCGCTGGTTCGATTTTTTATGGATGACCCACACAATGGATTATCAGGGAAGGGATAACTTCAACACTATTGTTTTAAGAGCTTTTTCACTGTTAGGCTTGATAACAGTATTGAGTGGCTTTATCCTTTGGTATATTTCATCACCAACTCTTAGAAAATTAATTAAAAACAATCGTAAATAAGTAACATTAAAATCAACTATTATGGAAAATTCAATGGAAAACAAAAAGAAAAATCAATACACAAAATTTGTAGGAATGCTCGCTGCATCCTTCGTGGCTATGTACATCACAATGTACCTAAACACTTATGAGTGGGACCACGTATGGTTCAGCCTAACCCGCTTTTATATGGTCTGTTTAGGGATTGCAGCGATGGCCATTATTATGTTTGTTGCAATGCGCGGGATGTACAAAAACAAGAAAAAGAATATCGCAATTGTTTTAGGAAGTATAGTATTGTTTGTAAGTGCTTTGACCTTGGTGCGTGAACAAAAATCAACTGTGGGCGATGTGCTCTGGATGAAAGCAATGATACCGCACCATTCAATAGCAATTTTAACAAGTAAAAGAGCAGATATCAAAGACCCTGAAGCTAAAAAATTGGCAGAAGAAATTATTGAGGCACAATTACGGGAAATCGCACAGATGAAAAAAATAATTTACAGATTAGAAAACGAAAAAGAGGAATAGTACGAGTACTAATTTCTATAAAATTATTATTATGAAAAAGAACATTATTTATATAAGTATTGCAGTTATCGCAGGCTTATTGGCAGGATATCTCATATTCGGAAATTCAGGAACAGAACAAAATGCTGTTAAGGATTTATCCGATATGTCAGATACCCACGACCATTCCGGCGAGTCGGAAAACCAAATGTGGACCTGCTCAATGCACCCACAGATTATGCAACCCGAACCAGGCGACTGCCCTATATGTGGAATGGACTTGATACCTGCCGAATCTGGTGCCGATGGCCTTGCAATGAATGAGATTAAAATGACAGAGAACGCAATGGCACTGGCCAACATTCAAACTACTATAGTGGGTAATGGTACAATGTCTGAAGCCGATGGGATGATTTCACTTTCGGGCAAAATCGATACCAACGAAGAAAACAATGCCGTACAAGCAAGCTATTTTGATGGGCGTATCGAACGTTTGAATGTCAATTATGAAGGCCAAAAAGTAAATCGTGGTCAATTGCTGGCCACCATTTATGCGCCAAATTTGGTCGCTGCACAGCAAGAATTGCTCACAACAGCTTCATTAAAAGAATCGCAGCCTGAACTGTATAAAGCAGTTCGAAATAAATTGAAAAATTGGAAGCTTTCCGATAACCAGATTAATGCCATAGAATCCTCTGGAAATGTACGCGATAATTTTCCTGTATATGCCACTGTTTCAGGAACGGTTTCAGAAGTGATGGCACGTGAAGGCGACTATGTAAAACAAGGTCAGCCTATTTTGAAGGTAAGCAATTTGAATTCGGTTTGGGCAGAATTTGATGCCTATGAAAATCAAATTTCAGATTTAAAAGTAGGTCAGAAAATAAAGGTAGTAACCAATGCCTATACCAATAAAGAATTTGACGCCACGATTTCGTTTATTGACCCCATACTTAACAATGCAACAAGAACGGTTACCGTTAGAGCAACACTTAAAAATACAGAAGACCTATTTAAACCAGGTATGTTTGTAACTGGCAAACTCAAAGGGGAAATGAAGATGAACAACCAAGTTATTACAGTTCCTGCAAGTGCCGTAATGTGGACAGGCGAACGCTCATTGGTCTATATAAAAACCAACCCCAACGAACCTGTTTTTGAAATGCGTGAAGTAACCATAGGAAATCGAAATGGCGAAAATTATACTGTGATAGAAGGCTTACAGACTGGCGACGAGATTGTGACCAACGGAACCTTTACAGTAGACGCAGCAGCCCAGCTACAAGGCAAAAAATCTATGATGAATCAGGGAAAAGAACAGGCACCTGAGATGCCTATGTCTCAAATGAAAATGGAATTTACAGAGAATTTTCAAAAGCAATTTAAAAAGGCCCTCAAGCCTTATTTGCAGATGAAAGATGCATTGGTAGCGAGCGATGCCAGTCAAGTTTCCGCTTTTGCGAAAGCGACATCAACATTTTTAAAATCCGCTGATATTAAAAGTCTCGGTAGTATGGAACAATCACATATTAAGAAAAGTATCGAAATGCTCGATGCCATTGCGGCGAATGACAACTTGGAAAATCAACGTGACCATTTTGTAATATTAAATGAAAATATGGTGCCCATTGCGATGAGTGTAAATGGAACTGATGCGATACTATACGTTCAGAAATGCCCAATGGCCAATAAAAATAAAGGCGCGGTCTGGCTAAGCACGGAAGAAGAAATTCGTAACCCTTATTATGGCGATGCGATGTTGACGTGTGGTAGTGTGATTGAGGAAATAAAATAGTTTAGAAATAGAAAATGATTTAATAAAATGAACAAAGCACTGCAGTTACACTATGGTTCCCAATTTGAACAAGCACTGTTAGAGGAAATAAATCAGGTAGCAACCTTTATGGAAGTTCCGGAAGGACAAGATTTAATAAGACCAGGACAATTTATAAAGTCTATGCCTTTATTGTTATCAGGCAGTATAAAAATTATGCGTCCAGATGCCGATGGAGAAGAGTTGTTACTATACCATCTTGAGAAAGGCGATACCTGTGCAATGACAATGACCTGCTGTATGGGAAATACGAAAAGTGAAATACACGCAGTTACCGAGACCCCTACAAAGCTCTTGATGATTCCTATAGGTAAAATGGAAGAATGGTCAAGAAAATACAAAACTTGGCGAAACTTTGTATTTGCAAGTTATCACGCACGTATGATGGAAATGCTCGAAAGCATTGATAACATTGCCTTCAATAATATGGATGAACGTTTGGAAAATTATTTAAATAATAAAATTGAATTACTAAACAGTAAACACATATATACAACACACAAAGAAATTGCAGCAGACCTTCATACCAGCCGTGTGGTTATTTCCAGACTGCTTAAAAAAATGGAAAAGGACCTTAAAATAAAATTACACCGCAGTTTTATCGAAGTACTGTAACATCGGTTACAAACATTTAATATACTGACAGGTACATTTGTCTCATAACTGGTTTGACAAATGGAAATCGTAGAAATTTTAGGATATATAGGGGCGCTGCTCATAGGGCTCGTTTTAGGTTTAATTGGCGGCGGTGGCTCAATCCTTACTGTTCCCATTTTGGTATACGCACTCTCTCTCAATCCCGTAATCGCTACAGCCTACTCATTGTTTGTCGTGGGTGCAACTTCACTTGTTGGAGCATTTAAAAATATGATGAAGGGAATGGTAGATTTTAAAACTGCCATCATCTTCGCCATACCTGCATTTATCGCAGTATATCTTACTAGAGCCTTTTTAATTCCTGCCATACCCGAAGAGCTTTTTCAAATAGGCGATTTTATGGTCACTAAGAATCTGGCTATTATGCTGTTTTTTGCTATCATAATGCTATTGGCTTCCGTTTCGATGATACGAAATAAACGTAAGGAAACGGATGAGGAAACGGAAATCACCTATAATTATCCACTTATCATAGTTGAAGGTATTATTGTGGGAACAATTACAGGTATTGTAGGTGCTGGCGGTGGGTTCTTGATTATTCCGGCTTTGGTTCTGTTGGCAAAGTTGCCTATGAAAAAAGCGGTGGCCACTTCACTTTTAATTATTGCAATTAAATCTTTGATCGGGTTTTTGGGCGATGTTCAAAATTTAGATATTGATTGGCCATTCCTGCTTATTTTTACAGGAATTTCAATAGTGGGTATTTTTATTGGAATATGGCTAAATAAATTTATCGATGGAAAAAAATTAAAGAAAGGATTTGGCTGGTTCGTGTTGGTAATGGGTATCTATATTATCTATAAGGAAATTGCCAAGCAATAACTATGGGAAAATACATTGAAATAATAAAACAATCTTTTTCAGGGTATTACAACTACCTAATTCAAGAAATAACCAATCCCTCGTGGACCAATTATTTTTATTGGCTCATAGGGTTGTCTTTACTTGTATTTCTATTGGAAATTATCATCCCTTGGCGTAAAAAGCAACCTGTTTTGAGAAAGGGATTTTTTCTGGATGCCTTTTATATTCTTTTTAATTTCTTCCTGTTTTCCTTAATTGGTTACAATGCACTCTCTAATGTTGGTGTAGAATTATTTAATGATTTCTTGGGCCTTTTTGGCATTACAAATATAGTAGCCATAGAGGTGCAGACACTTCCGGTATGGTCGCAACTTTTAATAATGTTCATCATTGCAGATTTTGTGCAATGGAATGTTCATAGGATGCTGCACAGAATTCCATGGATGTGGAAATTCCATAAAATTCATCATAGCGTTAAGGAAATGGGTTTTGCCGCACAATTTCGGTTTCATTTTTTGGAGACCATCGTGTATAAGTCCATACAGTACATACCACTGGCAATGATAGGTTTCGGTATCGAACAGTTTTTTGTGGTACATATGTTTGCCGTTTTTGTAGGGCATCTCAACCACGCAAACCTTGACTGGAGCTACGGAAAGCTGGGCTACATATTCAACAATCCACGTATGCATATTTGGCACCATTCTAAAGAGCTTCCCAAAAGCCATCCCTATGGTATGAATTTCGGACTTACCTTGAGTGTCTGGGATTATTTATTTAATACTGCCTATGTACCCAAAAGTGGTCGAGATATTGTATTAGGTTTTGAAAACGACACGAATTTTCCAAGGACGTTTTGGGAACAGCTGAAGTATCCGTTTGTTCGAAATACAGATAATTCAAAAAAACATAACTCATAAGGCTTCACCATTTGACTAATCTGTTGTTATGTATCAAAGGTTACAGAAAATGCCGTAGACCTTTTTTAATTTTACAAAAAAACAGTGATTATGAATATCAAACAATTTGAATACAAGCCACTTGCCCACTACTCTTATGCAATTGTAAGCAATGGTAAGATGGCGGTAATAGACCCAGAACGCAACCCTGAGCAGTATTACGCTTTCGCGAAAGCTAACGATGTAGAAATCGTTGCAGTAATCGAAACACATCCACACGCTGATTTTGTAAGCTCGCATCTCGAAATCCATAAAAAGACAGGCGCTGTAGTGTATACCAGTACAAAAGTAGGTGCAGACTACCCGCATCAATCCTTTGATGAAGGTGCAAGTATAAAATTAGGAACAGTTATACTTAAGGCAATAAATACCCCAGGGCATTCGCCAGACAGTATAACCGTAGTGGCAACTGAGGGCGAGGAAACGGTATTATTTACTGGTGACACTCTTTTCATAGGCGACGTAGGCCGTCCAGATTTACGTGAGAAGGCGGGTAATATGAAAGCCAAACGAGAAGAACTGGCCGAAATGATGTACGAAACCATTACAGATAAATTCAAGAATTTACCTGATGATGCTTTGGTTTACCCAGCACACGGTGCAGGTACCCTTTGCGGAAAGAGTATAGGTAATGATTCTAGCAGTACCCTAGGCAATGAGCGTATGGGCAATTGGGCATTTAAAGAGCAGTCCAAAGAAGAATTTATAGACACCTTACTTGATGGTCAACCCTTTATTCCTTCCTATTTTGGTTATAATGTGGATGTCAATAAAACTGGTGCAGCAGATTTGCAACCTTCCATTGAAAACATTCCATTCACTGAAAATACAGTTGCGGAAGGACTTATAGTTGATACGCGAGACGAAGCCACATTTAAAAATGGACATTTGAAGGGAAGCATTAACATTCAGGCTGTATCAGAAAACGCGAAGTTCGAAACCTGGTTGGGTTCTATTATTGAGCCTAGGGAAAAGTTTACCTTGGTTATAGACAAGGTCGAAAACAAGGATAGTTTATTACACCGTGTGGCAAAAATAGGCTACGAAAAACAGCTGAAACAAGTTATCACCCTTTCTCAAGAAAATCTGGTAAAAACCGAAAAACTGGACTTGTCTGACTTTAAGAACAATCCTAAAAAGTACACCATAGTTGATATACGCAATACAAGCGAGGTAGAAGAAGAAAAGTTTTTCGACAGCGCCATTTCACATCCTCTTAATGAGCTGAGAGAAACTGCTAATGATATCCCTACAGATAAACCTATTGTAGTGCACTGTGCAGGCGGTTACAGAAGTGCTGCAGGAAGTAGCATAATTAAAAATAAAATTTCTGGAACTAAAGTATATGACCTAAGCGATGATATCGAAAAATTTAAATAATTTTCTATGGATATTCGTTTAGGGTTAAGGGAGAACTGGAAACAGTTTTCTCTTTTAATTTTGGTAAGCGCCTTTGTTGGCGGTATGGTTGGATTGGAACGCAGCATATTCCCTGAATATGCACAGAAGGTTTTTGGGATTGAATCAAAAACAGCAGTACTTTCATTCATAACAGCATTCGGAATTACAAAGGCTCTGACCAATTACTTTACCGGGCGCCTGGCAAATCTAATAGGTAGAAAAAATTTATTGATTTTTGGATGGTTATTCGCCATTCCTGTTCCTTTTATTTTAATGAATGTAAGCAATTGGAACTGGGTGATAGTTGCCAATCTTCTTCTAGGAATCAATCAAGGTCTGACCTGGAGCAGTACCGTGGTAATGAAAATTGATTTGGTAGGGGAGAAAAATCGCGGACTGGCTATGGGGCTCAATGAATTTGCAGGTTACTTTGCCATCGGTATAGTAGCATTCTTATCAGGTTATGTCGCGGACCAATATGGTATAACCCCATATCCGTTTTACATAGGAATTGTCATATCAATTATAGGACTTTTATTGAGCCTCTTCTTTATAAATGATACCGGTAAGTTTGTGAACCTAGAAAGTAAAACTGATGATTCTACCTCACTTAAAAATGTTTTTTGGGAAACCACCTTAAAAGATAAAACCCTTAGTTCTGTGAGCCAAGCAGGGCTGGTAAACAACCTTAATGATGGAATGATATGGGGGCTATTGCCAATGATTTTGCTTCAGTCCAACTACGATTCTCAAAATATAGGGATTATAACCGCTATCTACCCTACGGTTTGGGGATTGGGACAATTATTTACGGGCAGGATGTCAGATGTATATTCTAAAAAAGCAATGTTATTCTGGGGAATGCTTTTGCAAGGTATTGCGATTTTAATTTTACCCTTCATTACAGAGAGCTACATAATTCTAGTTGTCTTAACTTTTACGTTGGGGATTGGTACTGCACTGGTCTACCCTACTTTCTTGTCTACAATTGCAGCTGCTACGAACCCATCCCAACGTGCAGAAAGCATAGGAACTTTTAGATTGTGGCGAGATTTGGGGTATGCTATTGGAGCAGTAGTTTCCGGCATTATCGCAGATTTATTTGGTGTGTCGATGGCAATACTGACTATAGGAGGCATAACCATACTATCGGCAATGGTAATCAAATATAGGATGCCACAACTTAAGTTAATAAAGAATTTTTAAAGTTCTTTTGGCGACCCTTGCTACAAACTATGAAATTTTTAAAAATGATAATTAACAAATAAAATTTATGTGTATGAATTGGATATATGAACCGTGGCCGTGGTATATCGCAGGACCACTTATTGCACTTGTGATGTTGTTATTGTTGCTCGTTGGAAAGCAATTTGGTATGTCCTCAAACTTACGTACAGCTTGCGCTGCGGTAGGCGCAGGAAAGGCAGCTGATTTCTTTAGATTTGATTGGAAAGCAGAACGCTGGAATTTAATTGTCGTTCTGGGCGCTATTATAGGTGGTTTCATAGCTACAAATTATATGAGTGACAATACAGTTGAAATTAACCCTAAAGTTGCCCAACAGCTCTCGAACGACTACAATATTACAAGTGCTGGCGAAAGCTATATGCCACCAGAAATATTCGCTACAGATACCTTAACTAATCCTTTTATCATCGCGGTATTGTTGATAGGTGGTTTATTAGTTGGTTTTGGAGCAAGATACGCTGGTGGTTGCACCTCGGGACACGCAATTTCCGGATTAAGTAATCTGCAGTTGCCTTCACTTATAGCTGTCATAGGTTTCTTTATCGGTGGGCTGGTAATGATACATTTAATTTACCCCTTAATATTTTAATAATGAGATACATTACATATTTAGCAATTGGTATTTTTTTTGGAATTATAATGTTCAAGTCTGAAGCTGCTTCGTGGTTTCGTATATATGAGATGTTCCAGTTTGGCAGCTTTCATATGTACGGCATTATAGGTTCAGCTTTGGTGCTTGGAATCATTGGCGTACAGATAATCAAAAGAAAAAAAATTAAACCGCTTGACGGAAGTGAAATGAGTCTAAAGCCTAAAGATAAAAGTGTCGCTAGATATTTAATAGGTGGAATTATATTCGGTTTAGGATGGGCTCTTGCAGGTGCGTGTCCTGGCCCTATGTATGTACTGGCAGGCGCAGGTTATGTTTCTATTTTAGTTGTGATTTTCGGTGCAGTTGCAGGAACTTTTTTATATGGCTTGGTTAAGGGTAGGTTACCGCATTAAAATTTAGGGAACTATCAAATATATAGTCACCTTTATTACATATAAAGTTTGTGGACTATACGATTGTTTTAAATAATGAAATATTGTTATTTAACCCATCACGCTTACATTCCTGTAAGGCTCAAGAAAAAATATGAATTGACTTAATTTCACTGGATATCAATCATTAAATAAATTATACTTCCTTTTCGATGGCTTTTAAGACAGGCTTGAAAACACAAATCTTTAATGCATTAATAACTTTTACATTACTAGTTAACTTTTTCCTTGTTTAACTAAATTCATTAAGCTACATTTTTATGTAATTATGGTAGTTTCAAACAATATGTTTTGATTCTATCAATTCCATTATAAATACTGCATAACAGAAATTTAGCTTCAATATTTAAGCATATAAATAGAATAGTTTCATATTCCTTTTTATCAAAATACTTCAACTTAAAAATTCGTAATTATGGTTTTTCTCATTTCTATAATTTCAAGATTTATAAGCTATCATAAAAATTATTATTAAGAATTATTCTAAATAACTTGGAAGATACAAAAGAGGATATTACATTTGCGCTCTATTTATAATCATTCTAAATAAAGTTACAATTGAAAATTATATCCTTAACAGCAATTGCCTTGCTATTTTATATTTCGGGATTGGCACAGACCAACACACAAAAAAAAGACTCAACCAATCAACAAACCGAGCGACTTAAGGAAGTCGTCGTTACGGGAAATGTATTATTGGGCAGTAAATTTGAGGCAAGAAACAAAACGGGTTCTGCAACTTATATCTCAAATGAAGACTTAAAAAAGTTCTCTTATACCAATATCAATAGAATTTTACGCACGGTTCCAGGTATTAATATCTACGAAGAAGATGGCTTTGGATTACGTCCAAATATTAGTTTACGGGGTACTTCGCCTGAGCGTAGCGCTAAGATTAATTTAATGGAAGATGGTGTGTTGATTGCGCCTGCCCCTTACAGTGCACCAGCTGCCTACTATTTTCCTACTATTGGCAGAATGGAAGCCATAGAGGTGTTAAAAGGAAGCAGCCAAATACAGTACGGCCCCAACACCACGGGTGGTGCCATAAATATGATATCCTCTCGTATACCGGAAAGATTTTCTGGGAAAGCGTCGATTGCTGCCGGAAACTATGATTCACGAAACACCCAATTGGTATTGGGCAATAGCTTTAAGAATTTTGGGTTTGTGACGGATTATTTCAACTACAGTTCCGATGGTTTTAAGGATTTAGACGGTGGTGGAAACACGGGTTTCGACAAGACAGATTATTTGGCCAAATTCAGAATAAATACAAATTTGGATGCCAAAATCTATCAGTCGCTACTATTTAAAATCCAATATTCAGAAGAAGTGGCCAACGAGACCTATTTGGGACTGACAGACGCAGATTTTGAGGAAAACCCTTTTAGAAGATACAGAGCTTCTTCAGAAGATGTAATGAACGCCGAACACCAACAGTACCAGCTTACCCATTTTATCCGTTTGTCACCATCACTTAATATAAGGACCACAGGCTATCTCAATAGATTTAAACGGAATTGGTATAAATTGGATGATGTAAATTTAGGTGAACGTGTAAGTATTAATAACATTTTATCATCACCAGAAAATTTTCCTTCTGAATATCAAACGCTCTTGGGCAACGATGACACCCAACCCGATGCTTTGGGCATAAAGGCAAACAACAGGGTCTATACTTCAAACGGAATTCAATCTGTTGCTACGCTAAAATGGGGTAACCAATGGATACAGCGCTTAGAAGCAGGAATACGCTACCACGAAGATGACGAGGACAGGTTTCAATGGGTGGATAGATATGCGTTTCAAAACCAAGAAATGATACGGACTACCGTTGGCGAAAAAGGAACAGATGCTAACCGTATAAGCAGTGCTAAAGCACTGGCAGCACATTTACTGTACACGGTAAAAATTGAAAATTTGACCTTGACCCCAGGGTTGCGCTATGAAAACATCACTTTGACCCGGACAGATTATGGTACTGACGACCCTTCACGAACTGGTCAAGACCTATCGATTAGAGAAAACGAAGTAAATGTCTGGATTCCTGGAATTGGGGCTAATTATAGGTTCAGTAATGACCTCTCAATATTTGGTGGTGTTCATAAAGGCTTTTCACCGCCAAGTAATACCCCAGGGCAAAATCCTGAAGAAAGCATTAATTATGAATTAGGTTCCCGTTTTAGTTTTAAAGGTTTCAACGGCGAAGTCGTAGGTTTTTACAATGACTACCAAAACCTACTTGGAAGTGATTTGGCCGCTACTGGTGGTACAGGAAGCCTTGACCAATTTAACGCTGGCGAAGTTCGTGTAAGCGGTATCGAGTTTTTGCTTAATTATAACCTGTTGCATAAACAAAGTAATAGATTTAAGCTGCCCTTATCCATCTCATACACCCTTACCGATACTGAATTTTTAACCAGTTTTGACAGTAATGAGGACATTTACGGCATAGTCACCGAAGGCGATGAGATACCTTATATTGCAAGAAATCAATTCAACGCGTCATTAGGGTTGCAGCACAGAAAGTTTGATGTAAATGTAAATTCACGATACACAAGTGCTTTCAGAACAAAAGCAGGTTCTGGATCAATCCCGGAAAACTTTAAAGTAGATTCAAATTTCATAGTGGATTTGTCTGCCCGTTATTTTATTGATGAGAACTTCACCCTGTCTTCAAACATCATAAATCTTTTTAATACAACCTATGCAGTATCGAGGGTTCCGGCAGGATTACGCCCTGGGCATCCATTTGGGGTTAATTTTGCCGTGGCGTATGGATTTTAGAAATCAAAACAATATCATAACCGTTTCTTTTCTTTCAGATAATCTTGTTTAATTTATAACTACATACCGCAAGACTCTGGTTTTTAAATCATTGAAAATAAATTGCCGTATTTTCAAAAATAAAACCTTGCCAAGTTTTGTATAGAATAGGCTTTCTTACGTGCCTTTTAATAAAAACACTTAAGGGAGGAGGTATGAGTGTGATATTGGTTACCTTGGTAGTATTCATTTAGCCTTTAATCATAACTGGGGCTTACGTTCATTTTAAATAAAAAAAAGCAGATGGCCCTAATTTTGACAAAATTAATCTTTTTTATTCCGCTTCAATTTTTTGCACAACCTGTGCATCGATTAATTTGTATCTTTGTTAAAATTTATGAAAACACTTTTTTCCATATCAATGTCGCTATTGTTCTTTTTTCAGGGAATTAGTCTTGATATGGACTTTTGTGGACCCATTAAAGAAATTTCAAACATCGTAACCCATTACCAGGACCATAAGGTTTATGGTGACTCTTTCCTCGATTATGTAGTTGAAGATTACTTTGGTAAGGAAGCAAAAGATGAAAGGCACCACAATGACTCTGATAAGGAGAATGCACCTGTACATAGCCATCATCAATGTTGTCATCCCTTAGTTTTGTTTGCTGCAAATAAAAATACCGATACAACAAATCGGTTAAAGTTTGAAGATAAAAAGCAATTTAGTTTATATAAGGTAAACTTCACTTCCAGATATCTGGAATCCCTATTCCAACCCCCTAAAGTATAATTCAGTTTTTTTAAGGATAGCTATATCCTATCGTGATGCTTTTTAAAGTAAGCATCGCATCATAAACGTATTGCATCTATTTGCATTGCGAGGTTTAAACTGAATTAATACTTTTTCTATGATTAACAAAATCATTTCATTTTCCATTAATAACAAGTTTATTATTGGCCTATTTATAGTAGCGCTTGTGGGTACGGGCATTTGGTCTATGGCTACTATAAACCTGGGTTCTGTACCCGATATTACCAACAACCAAGTACAGGTTATTACCGTTGCCCCAAATTTAGGTACTGAAGATATTGAGCAATTTGTTACCTATCCAGTAGAATTGGCAATGGCCAACCTTCCTGACGTTATCGAGCTACGTTCTGTATCCCGATTTGGGCTGTCTGTGGTTACCATTGTCTTTGAGGATGAAGCGGGTACCTACCTGCCCCGGCAATTGGTGCAAGAAAAATTAACCGAAGTTTCAGGGGAAATCCCCGAAGGCTTCGGCGAGCCATTTATGGCACCCATAACTACAGGTTTGGGCGAAATATTCCAATATACCTTAAAAGTAAAGGAAGGCTACGAAGAAAAATACGATGCTATGGAGCTTCGTACCATTCAGGATTGGATTGTAAAGCGCCAAATGGCATTAGTTCCTGGAGTAGTTGAAGTGAATGCTTTTGGAGGCTACGTAAAGCAGTACGAAGTGGCCATAAACCCTGACAAACTAAAAAGTTTCGGCATTACAATGAATCAGGTTTTTGAAGCCCTTGAAATGAACAATGCCAATACGGGAGGTGCTTATATCGAAAAAAACCACCAAGCCAATTTTATCCGTGGCGAGGGTTTAGCGCGTAGCCTTGAAGACTTGGAAAACACCGTTGTAACCACTCAAAACGGAAGCCCAGTTTTGGTAAGGAACGTTGCCGAAAAAGTAGGCTTTGGCAATCAAGTGCGCTATGGTGCGTTTACCCAAGATGGACACGAAACTGTTGGTGGCCAAATTTTAATGCTTAAAGGCGAAAGCCCTGGCACTGTCATAGAAAATGTACAAGAGCGCATCAACGAAATTCAAAAATCGCTTCCAGAAGGTGTCTACATAGAACCGTTTTTAAGCCGAAGTGAACTCATTGGAAGAACCACAAGTACCGTAGAAACAAATCTTATTGAAGGTTCGCTTATCGTGATTTTTGTACTGGTATTACTCTTGGGAAGTTTCCGTGGCGGATTGATAACAGCCTCTGTAATTCCGCTATCATTACTCTTTGCGTTTATCTTGATGAAGCAATTTGGTGTATGGGCCAATTTAATGTCCTTGGGAGCAATCGATTTTGGAATCATTGTGGATGGCGCAGTTATTATTGTAGAAGGAATGGTGTTCCATATTCATCAACGGATGAAAAAATCAAAAGCAGCGATAGGTCAGGCCGAAATGGACGAAATCGCCTACGACTCGGCAAGTACAATGATGAATTCGGCATTTTTCGGACAGCTAATTATCCTTATTGTATTTACACCGATTCTCTTTTTGACCGGTGTTGAAGGAAAAATGTTCCGTCCAATGGCATTTACTTTCGGATTTGCAGTTCTGGGAGCGATTATCCTTTGTCTTACCTACGTGCCAATGATTTCGTCAATGTTCCTAAAACCTGCCAAAAATCAGAACAGTTGGTTCGCCAAATTTGAAAACAAGATTGACAGATTCAGTGATAAAATAATGTCCGGTTTAAATAGGGCGTATGTACCCTTGCTCAATTTTGCACTTCGATTTAGAGCAGGTGTTGTTTTAGGTGCAGTCGCCTTATTATTGATTGCGGGATATATTTTCAGCAATATGGGTGGCGAATTCATACCCAAATTTGATGAGGGCGATATTGCATTTCAGGCCTTGATAAAACCAGGGAGCAGTCTTACAGAATCTATTGAAGCTTCAAAAAAACTTCAAAATTTAATCAATGAATTTCCTGAAGTAAAAACAGTGGTTTCAAGGATTGGTGTGGCCGAAATACCAACAGACCCAATGCCAATGGACATTGCCGATAGCTATATCATTCTTGAAAAGGATAAGAGCAAATGGACTTCCGCAGATAGCAAAGAAGAACTCATAGAAAAAATACAGGACAAAATTTCAGTTGTTCCCGGTGTGAATTTCGTGTTTACGCAACCTGTAGAGCTTCGTTTTAATGAATTATTGACAGGTGTTCGTGAGGACGTGGCCATTAAATTATATGGAGAAGATTTGGACGTGTTGGCAGACAAGGTTCAGGAAATCGCAGCGGTTATCAGAAGCGTTCCAGGAGCGGCCGACCTCAATGTGGAAGCTACGAGCGGTTTGCCACAGATGACGGTAGAATACAATCGCGCAAAAATGGCACAATACGGAGTAACCGTCGATAAACTAAATGATTATGTAAGTGCTGCCTTTGCAGGAGAAGCGGCAGGTGTGATTTTTGAGGGTGAAAAACGCTTTGATGTGGTTATTCGTTTGGCAAAGGAGTTTAGACAAGACATCAACAATCTTAAAAATCTGTATATCGATTTACCCAGTGGTGCACAAGTACCGTTGAAAGAGGTTGCAAATATTAGTTACAAACCAGGGCCGATGCAAATTTCAAGGGACAACACCTCGCGTCGTATTTCGGTAGGGGTCAATGTTCGTGGACGTGATGTAAAATCGATGGTCGAGGAAATTCAGCAAAAATTGGAAACTGATGTAAAACTGCCACCTGGTTATTTTGTAACCTACGGAGGCTCGTTCGAGAACTTACAGCGTGCATCAGACCGATTAATGATTGTAGTGCCTATCGCACTTTTCCTAATATTCATATTGCTCTACTTTGCGTTGAGCTCGTTCTCGCAATCGCTTATGATTTATATGGCAGTACCTCTGGCAGCCATTGGCGGTGTGTTTGCCCTTTGGATAAGGGGAATGCCATTCAGTATTTCAGCAGGAGTCGGTTTTATTGTACTGTTTGGGGTAGCGGTATTAAACGGTTTGGTACTGATAAACAAATTCAACGAATTAAAAGAAAGTGGAATGACAGACTTAAAGAAACGAATATACGAAGCAACACACGAACGGTTACGACCAATTTTGCTAACCGCAACGGCGGCCATTATGGGCTTTATCCCAATGGCGATTTCTACCTCGGGAGGTGCCGAAGTGCAGCGACCATTGGCAACGGTGGTTATCGGCGGATTGCTCACAGCAACATTTTTAACACTTGTGGTCCTTCCAGTATTATATTATTGGTTGGAAGCTCGTAAGCAACGAAAGGATAATGGAAATGACCCAAGTTATATTAACAAGAGCACTACTGTTTTGGTTGTATTATTGAGCTTAGGGGGGTTTTTAACCTCGAATTCAGTAAATGCACAAGACCGTGGTATCGCACAGACTATTACTTTGGAGGAGGCTATTTCTTTGGCAAAAGAAAACTACCCTTCCCTTAAGGAAAGTCAGTCTTTTATAGACCGTGAGCGGGCGATGAAAGGAACAAGTTTCGACCTTGGTAGTACACAAATTTTTACGGGCAAAGAAGAATTCGGTAATGACCTGCCCGGTGTGCAAACTACCATTGGGGTGCAGCAGGGAAATATCGATTTGTTATCTGGTTTCTCAAAATCCAAGTTCTATAAGCAACGTGTTCAATTGGGCGAGAAGTTTTATGCCCTTAGCGAGCAACAATTGGTGCGTAATGTGATGCAGGCCTATGACCAGATAAATTATAATAAAGCCCAGTTGCGCTTCGCGGAACAGTTGGATAGTGTGTATAACAACTTCAAGACAGCTGCAGAACTGCGTTTTGATACAGGTGAAACGGGGAAGCTGGAATTTATCGCGGCTTCTTCTGAATATCAACAGATACAGGTCTTGAGACAACAGGCCTATGACGATATCGAGATTGCCAAAAGGGCGTTGAAACAGTATTTGGGGATTGACCAAGAAATTGAAACCGTTGGAGGTACTTACGAACCGTTGAATTATATGAACGTTTTAGATTCAACATCCATAGATAACAATCCATTGTTGCAATATTCTATGCAAAATGCCGAGGTGAGCAAAGCCAACGTTGGCGTCGAAAAATCCCAGTTTTTGCCAAAGTTCAACCTTACCTATGGAAGACAAATCGTTGACGATGTTTCAGGGTTCAACACCTATCAAGCAGGTATAAGTATCCCGTTGTGGTTCTTCCCTCAAAAAGCAAGGGTCAAGGCTGCTAAGGCAGATGCAATGGTAGCCGAGAACCAATATTTGGAACAAAAGGCAATAACCGAAAGCAGGGTATCACAATTGTTAAAATCATTGGAAAAAACCCAAAAAACACTGAATTATTACCAAGAAGGTGCATTGGTTTTGGCCGAAGAGCAAATTACAACAGCAGAACTTGCTTCCAAAGAAGGCGAAATAGACTATGTAAACTATATCACGATTTTAAACAGTGCCATTCGCATAAAGCAGAACCACTTACAATTTATTAACCAGTATAATCAACAAGCCATTGAGTTACAGTATCAATTGGGCAATCTATAAACCTAAAAAAGGAGAATATAATGAAAAATATAGCAATAATTACAACAGTACTATTAACCTTCTTATTGGTAGGCTGTAACGATAAGCCCGATTCTGAATTGGGTCAAAATGAAACTGAAGGCGTGTCAAAAACCGAAGCTACGCACGGCGAAGAGGGTCACGACGAAGAAGAAGGTAGCCACGAGGAAGAAGGAGAAGAAGGCGTGGTAGAACTTACCACACAACAAATAGAGACCATTGGCTTAGAGACCAAGACCTTGGAAAAAAGAAACCTCGGTAACAATATTAAAGTTACAGGTAATCTGGAGCTATTTCCTCAAGATATGGCCAACATTAGTCCTTTTGTAGGCGGTAATGTACGTTCCATCAAAGTAATAGAAGGAGATAAAGTACGAAAGGGTGAGGTTTTGGCCTATTTGGAACATCCAGATATCATTTCTATGCAACAGGAATATCAGGAAAAGAACGATGAACTTGTGTTTCTCAAGCAAGATTTTGAGCGAAAACAGACCCTTTATGATAAAGGAGTTTCCTCTGGAAAAGAATTTCAAATGGCGCAATCCAAATTTCGTTCTACAACATCGAGTGTAAATGGATTAAGGTCTAAACTACGCCTGTTAGGAATCAATACGACTAAGGTTGAACAAGGTGAAATATTTTCAGCCGTACCTATTACTACGCCAATTTCAGGCTATGTCGATGACATAATGGTAACCTTAGGAGACTATGTGGCCACACAGACCAAAATGTTTACAGTAAGTGACAATTCAAAAATTCACTTGGACCTTAAGGTATATGAAAAAGACATACCAAAAGTAAAGGTGGGTCAAAAAATACAATTTACGGTCGCATCAAGACCAGATGAGCTGTTAAGCGCCGAAGTACATTCCATTGGAAAGACATTTGAGGAAGACCCAAAAGCCCTTCACGTTCACGCAGATATAGACAATAAAAATGGAGACCTCTTGCCTGGTATGTATGTAGAAGGAAGAATTATTCAAGGTAAAAAGTCAGGCTTTGCAGTTCCTGAGGAAGCAATTATCAAGGAAGGAGAACAGTCCTACGTTTTTATCGTGGATGAAGATGAGGCACCAGAAGAAAACAAAATGAAGTTTAAGAGAATACCTGTAAGCATTGGTGTGCACGATTTAGGGTTTGTAGAAATAAACCTTCCCGCCGACGTTTCAACGGATGCCAAAGTGGTTATAAAGGGAGCTTATATGCTTTCCTCGGAAATGATAAAAGGTGAATTGGATCACGACCACTAGTCCAAGAACAATCAAAGATTTTGATTCCGAGTTTGTTTATCGACTTAATTTAGTTAGTTAAAAATTAGAAAGCAAGCTCGGTTCAAAATCGATTAACATTTTAAACATTTATAATATGAAAGAAATAAAAGCATTCGTAAAACCCAATAGGATACAAAGGGTCATCGAAGCCCTTAGCGATAACGGTTTTAAAAGTATGACGCTCTCTCAAGCAGAGGGTACCGGTGCATTCAAAGCAAAAGGGGCAAGACCTTCCCTCGATTTTAATATAACCGATAGCCCAGTTGTTAAAGTGGAGTTGGTATGTCAAAATGAAGAAGCGCAATCAGCAATCGACATCATCTTAGAAAATGGTAAAACGCCCGAACCTGGCGACGGTATCATCTATCTATCGGATATAGAAGATGCCTTCCAAATCAAAACGGGTAAATCCTTAAAACGGTACGACATTTAAAACCCCAGCGATAAAAATGGAAAAAATAGTCCAACTTCTGGAAAGCAAAGGCATACGACCTACGGCTATGCGGCTAATGACTTATAAGCGTTTGGCAGAATTAGAGGTGGCCATTAGCCTTGGCGATCTGGAAAAGGATTTTAAAATATCTGAAAGGAGCACCCTATTTAGAACAATGAAAACCTTTGAAGATAAAGGCATTGTCCACCAAATTGAAGATGGCACAGGAGTATTAAAGTACGCGCTATGCGAAGAGAATTGTGAATGTGAGGTTGGCAACGACCTGCACCTGCATTTTCATTGCAGCAACTGCGATGAAACCGTTTGCCTCACAGAACATAAAATACCACAAATCAATCTACCGGAGGGTTATATCACAGAAGATATCAATCTGGTTGTAAAAGGTGTGTGTGAGAAGTGCAGTAGGCAATCAGACTAGTTAATATCAAGAAATATAAACCATAAAAAATCCTATTATGTTAGCGATTTATAAAAAAGATAATATTCTATACGCATTGGCAGAAAATGGTATGGACGAAGATGATGCCACAATGTTATTAACGGCTGTTAGTGAGCATCTTGAAAAATACAAAAGTGCTGCTTGGTATATAGAAGTCAGTGAAGTCAAAAATACAAGGCATCAAACTGTAGAAAATGAAATGGAATTCAAAATTCCAAAACAAGACCATTTAAAAAAAGTGGCACTTGTAGGTAGTATAGAATGGCAGGAAGAATTTACCAAAAATCTTTTGCCATTCTCTGAGGCACATATTAAATATTTTCATTCGGAAGATAAAGAACTTGCTAAAAGCTGGATTGAAAAATAACGATGGCGAAATAAAATATTGAATTTTTTAAAATGAAAAAGTGTGTAATTAGGAATTCCGAAGAAAAATGTAAGAATCCCAAGATTTAGATAGTCAAGGTTTAAAAAAAATGGTTTACAGGAAAAAAATAGCGTTCATAATAATAATTGGCTTTCTCTTTGGACTGTTCATCATTCAGCCCTTGGGACTATCACTTTACTTATATGATGAAACAGGAGATACTGGTAACTGGTACGCACTTTTTTTAGCAACCATTAAAAACACGATACGTTTTGGTGATATAGACCAAATATTTAAAAATGTTTTGTTCGGGATTATGGGCAGTAGCCTTACCCTTATGGTTTTTCTAAGAAATAAAATTTTCATTTTAACAAAGAAAAGGATTGACGGCAATACAATTATAGAGCTTATTAAAAATGGCGAAAATCAGTTTGTAGAGTTCAAGGCTACCTTGAGGTGGGATTTACGTCAATCCAAAGTGAATAAACAGTTGGAGTTTGTTATTGCCAAGACCATTGCGGGCTTTATGAACACCAACGGTGGTAAATTGCTTATAGGAGTAGACGATAACGGCAACATCCTCGGTCTAAACCAGGATTTTGAAACTTTGAAAAAACCGGGTACAGATGGTTTTGAGCAATACCTGATGCAGTTGATATCTTTAAAATTGGGCACCCATTTATGTACGGCTGTAAATGTATCTTTTTACAGATATGGAGAAAATGACGTGTGCTACATAGAAATAGACCCGGCCAAAACACCAGTCTATCTAAGTCAAGACGGGAGGTCACGGTTTTATATTAGAACGGGCAACGGAACGCGCGAACTCGATTTGCCCGAAGCCATCTTGCACTTAGGAAAAGAGAAGGCGCTTTATAATTAAGAAAAGTAAGTGTAGGCCAATGGATATTTGCACATACAACGCACTAATATTTTAAATAGATGAATATAAAGATATACAAATATGTTACAGATAATAAACTTAGAGCAAGAACATCTTATTGCCGCTAAAATCAGCGGGAAACTTACGGAAAAGGATATGGAAAAGATGCATCCGCTTATCCACAACATCATAGAAAAAGGCCATAAAGTGGACTTCTATTTTGAAATGGAAGATTTTGAAGGCTATACCCTTAAAGGCTTTTGGGAAGACCTAAAGATTGATTCGGCTCACTTGGGAGATTATGGCAAGATGGCCTTTGTGGGCAACAAAAAATGGCAGGAATGGGCCGCGAAGGCAACTGATTTTTTCATAAAGTCTGAAGTTAAATTTTTTGATATTAAAAATAAAGAGCAGGCAATGACCTGGGTCTCAACAAAAGGATGAAAAAGAAAAAACTACAGCTACGGGAGCTAAAAGGGAAACAGTCCACTGTAATTTCAGCAAGCGAAAAAAAGCTCAAAACCTATTTACCGGCAATTTTCAGCTTTGTGATGCTCATAGTTGGTATTGCCATTGACTATTTCGATGCCTTTCCTTTCTTTAAGGGATGGGTCAGGATTGTGTGGTACACGGTGGCTTACATCCCTGTTGGCTTTCCAGTCATCAAGGAGGGATGGGAAAGTATTAAAAATGGCGATTTTTTTACGGAATTTTTCCTGATGTCCATCGCAACCTTGGGAGCATTTGCCATAGGCGAATATCCAGAGGGTGTTGCCGTGATGTTGTTCTATGCCGTGGGCGAACTGTTCCAAAATGCTGCCGTAAACCGTGCCAAAGGAAACATCAGGGCACTTCTGGATGCACGACCGGACGAGGCATTGGTCTATCGTAATGGGGACTTCGTTTCCGTCAATCCCGAAACGGTCAATATTGGCGAGAAGATACAGGTACGGGTGGGCGAAAAAATCCCGTTGGATGGCAAACTGTTATCAAACAAAGCATCGCTCAATACAGCTGCCATTACTGGCGAAAGCAAACCCGACACCATAACACAGAACGAAAAAGTCTTTGCGGGAAGCATCAATCTCGACGGTGTCATCGAAGTAGAAACCACCAAGAAATTCAAGGACAGTTCCATCGCCCGTATTCTGGAGATGGTACAGAATGCCACGGCCCGGAAATCGAAGACCGAATTATTTATTAGGAAGTTTGCACGGATTTATACGCCCATCGTGGTTTTCCTTGCTATCGGACTCACTTTGTTACCATACTTTTTTGTCGATGAATATGTGTTTAGGGATTGGCTATACCGAGCTTTAATTTTCTTGGTGATTTCCTGCCCTTGTGCCTTGGTCATTTCCATTCCACTGGGCTATTTCGGCGGTCTGGGTGCGGCATCGCGCAACGGAATCCTGTTCAAAGGTGCATCCTTTCTCGATGCAATGACCAAAGTGAATACTGTGGTGATGGACAAAACCGGAACCGTTACCAAAGGGGTCTTTAAGATTAAGGAAGTGGTGACCAAGAATAACTTCGCGCCTGCCCTGAACGCAGTCAAAGGGGAAGCAGAATTTCCTGTATTGAGCGAAGCCGAAATGATGAAATACCTGATGGCGATGGAAGAACAATCTACCCACCCCATTGCAAAGGCAATTCTGGAATACAAAGCGGACGGTACTGATTTTAAGGCATCCGAAGTTTCTGAAGTTGCCGGTAAGGGATTAAAGGGCACAGTCAACCATAAGCAGGTCTTGGTCGGCAACAAAGCATTGATGACTTCCAATAGTATTGATGTTCCCCCTGAAACCGATGTGATAGTCGAATCTATAGTGATGGTCGCCATCGATGGAAAATTCGCAGGCTATGTGACCATTGCCGATGAACTTAAGGAAGACGCACATCACACCATTCAACAGATTCGGGAGGCCGGAATAGCTAAAATCATAATGCTCTCAGGAGACAAGGATTCCATAACCCAACAAGTTGCCAAGGAACTGAATATTGATTGGGCCAAAGGCGGCTTGCTACCCGAAGATAAGCTCAACGAGGTCGAAAAGCTCAAGGAACAACCTGAATCCACGGTAGCATTTATGGGCGACGGCATCAACGATGCACCCGTGCTCGCAGCCAGTGATGTGGGTATTGCAATGGGTGGTTTGGGCAGCGATGTGGCCATAGAGACCGCAGACGTTATCATCCAGACCGACCAGCCGAGCAGGATGGCCCGAGGAATCCAAATTGGACGCTCAACACGCCGTATCGTATGGCAAAATATTGGTCTTGCTTTTGGTGTAAAAGGGATTTTTCTCATTTTGGGTGCTATCGGTTTGGCTACGATGTGGGAGGCTGTGTTTGCCGATGTAGGTGTTTCGTTCGTTGCCATTCTCAATGCAATACGTTTGCAAAAAATGAATTGGAAATAGCAAAAATGTTAACCTTTAACAAATTACAAGCCCAAAACTGGATTAAATCTTAATTAACGATAACAAAACCATTAATAATATGAAAGACAAGGAAAAACACAGCAAAGACGATGGCCACAATCACGACCACGGCGGCATCTTCGGCAAAAACACGGAGCTCTATTTTGCAATTTTAAGTGGGGTCACACTAATTACAGGTTTCCTGTTGGAAAAATATACAGGGGTTTCAGCTAACATCCCTTTTGGGCTCTATATTGCAGCCTATTTTTTTGGAGGTTATTTTACCCTAAAGGAGGCCATTACCAAAGTGTCCAAAGGCGAATTTGAAATCGATTTCCTGATGCTGGTCGCAGCTGCAGGAGCCGCCTATTTGGGCGAATGGGCAGAAGGTGCCTTGTTGCTCTTCCTTTTCAGTCTGGGTCACGCACTGGAAAACTACGCAATGGGCAAGGCCAAGAAATCCATTGCAGCGTTAACAGACCTTGCGCCTAAAACCGCACTATTAAAGAAGGATGGCGATACTGTTGAAGTCGGTATAGAAGAGTTACAGATAGGTGATACTATCGTGGTACGCCCCAACAGTAAAATATCTGCCGATGGTGTTATTGTAAAGGGCAATAGTAGTATAGACCAGTCACCCATTACCGGGGAAAGCGTTCCGGTGGACAAAACACCAATAGAAAATCCGGATAAGGAGTACAACTCAAAAAGCGATATCCCGGACGAGAACCGTGTTTTTTCAGGAACCATCAATGGCAACAATACCCTTGAAATAAAGGTGATTAAAGAGGCAAAAGATTCTACCCTCAACCGCTTGGTCACTATGGTTCAAGAGGCTCAGGACCAAAAATCGCCCACACAATTATTGACCGACAAGTTTGAGCGGTACTACGTGCCATCGGTAATCTTATTGGTCATACTATTGAATTTTGCTTTTCTGGTCATCGATGAAACGTGGAGCGAAAGTCTCTATCGTTCCTTGGCTGTACTTGTGGCTGCAAGTCCGTGCGCGCTCGCCATCTCTACACCTTCTGCGGTATTGAGTGGCGTTGCAAGGGCTGCGCGTGGCGGCGTTTTGATAAAAGGCGGTCGCCCCTTGGAAGACTTAGGGGTACTTACCGCTCTCGCTTTTGACAAAACGGGAACACTTACCGAAGGAAAACCAAAGCTTACCGACGTCGAAAGTTTTGGCAACATAGATAAAAAGGAACTGTTGGAAATCGCGATTGCTGTTGAGGAACTGAGCGACCATCCCCTGGCAAAGGCTGTTGTACGTGACGGAATGGAACGGCTTGGGGAGGACACCAAGATTCCAGATGCCGATGATTTAGAAGCCGTACAGGGCAAGGGAATAAAGGCAAACTATCAAGGGAATTCCATTTACATAGGCAACCTGGAGCTTTTCGAGGATATCGATAAAGGTGTTCCCAACGACGTATCAGAAAAGGTAAGAGCACTTGAAGGGGAAGGAAAGACCACGATGCTAATAAAAAGGGGCGATGAATTTATAGGGATGCTCGGGCTGATGGACACCCCACGGGAAAAAGCTAAGGAAACCCTGGCCCAACTTAAGGAAATAGGCATCAAGAAAATGATAATGCTTACGGGCGACAACCAGAAAGTGGCCGACGCTGTAGCCGAGGAAATCGGTTTGACCGAAGCACGCGGAAGCCTGCTTCCCGAAGAAAAAGTGGAGGCCATCAAAAAACTTGCGGAACAGGAAAATAAACTGGCAATGGTGGGAGATGGGGTCAATGATGCCCCTGCAATGGCAAACAGTACCGTTGGTATTGCAATGGGTGCAGCAGGAAGCGACGTGGCCTTGGAGACCGCAGATATAGCGCTGATGGCCGATAAACTGGAAACCTTGCCTTTTGCCATTGGTTTGAGCAGAAAAGCAAAAGCGATTATCAGGCAAAACTTATGGGTAAGTTTGGGGGTTGTTGCCTTTCTAATCCCTGCGACCATAATGAGTTGGGCAAGTATCGGCATAGCCGTTGCGGTTCACGAAGGCTCTACGTTGGTAGTGGTGGTCAATGCATTGCGTTTGCTCGCCTACAAAAAGTAAATTCAATAAAGGAGATTGCTTTTGAATCAAGATTAAAAAATGAACAAAACGGAAAAAATATTGTCAAATCACGGTATTCGCCCTACTCAAATGAGGTCCAAGATATACAGGTATCTGAGAAGGAAGCAAAGTGCCGTGTCCTTTTCCGATTTGAAAAAGGTCTTTGCTGAAAAGAGCGAAACCAATAAGACCGCAAACAGAACGACCTTTTATCGCAACCTTAAGATTTTCGAGGATAAAGGACTTATTCATCAGATAAATGATGGAACCGGAGTGGCAAAATTTGCGATTTCTAATGAAAACGTTAAAGGTAAGTATGGTTCAGATTTACATCTGCACTTTCATTGTACCGAATGTAAGAAAACAATCTGTTTGCCAAATAAAATACCGGAAGAAAGTTTGCCAGATGATTATAAAATAAACGATGTCAACCTGGTATTAAAAGGGATATGTGTAAAATGTAAGGAAAAATAACAGGTGGGAGTCCCAGAACTTTGAACCCTTGCGCCCAAGAGTCAAGTTCAAGGTTCTTCCACCTTATTTAACCAAAAAAATACAATAATGGAAAAATATGATATAACAATTATTGGTTCCGGTCCGGGTGGCTACGTGTGTGCCATACGTGCTGCACAACTGGGCTTTAAAGTGGCCATAATCGAAAAGTACAGTACCCTTGGCGGCACTTGCCTTAACGTGGGCTGTATCCCTTCAAAAGCCTGGCTGGAAGCATCGGAACATTACCACAAGCTCAAACACCAATTCGAGGATTTTGGCATTAATGTCAAGGAGGCGAATGTGGATATTATAAAAATGAACCAAAGGGTTCAAAACGTCGTGGGGGAAATCATCAACGGGGTAGCCTACCTGATGAAAAAGAACAAGGTCACCGTTTATGAAGGCCACGGAAGCATCAAGGACAAAAACACCATTGAAATTAAGGGCGAAGACAAAACACAAACCATAGAAACCGATAAAATGGTCATCGCTACAGGGTCAAAACCTGCATCCTTGCCAAACATAGAAATAGATAAAAAAAGGATTATTTCCTCTACGGAAGCTCTTGTTCTTAAAGAAATCCCCAAACACTTGATGGTCGTTGGAGGTGGTGTTATTGGGGTCGAAATAGGTTCGGTTTTCGCCAGGTTAGGTTCAAAGGTTTCCATCGTAGAGTATTTTGATGGGCTTATTTATACAATGGACAAATCTGTAGGGCATCAATTGTACAGGTCCCTAAGAAAACAGGATGTCGAGTTCTATCTGGAACACAAGGTCACAAAAACTGTGGCAGCAGATGATAAAGTAAGCCTTACGGCACAGAACAGGAAAGACGACAAGGAAATGCAGTTGGAAGGAGACTATTGCCTGATGGCCATTGGGAGAAAACCTTTTACATCAGGTCTTGGCCTTGAAAACGTGGGAGTGGAAACCAACGAAAAAGGACAATTAAAAGTTGATGATAACCTAGAAACCAATGTAAAAGGGGTCTATGCCATTGGAGATGTAGTCCGAGGTGCGATGCTCGCCCATAAGGCCAGTGAAGAAGGTGTTTTTGTGGCCGAACGCATTGCGGGACAAAAGCCGCACATCAATTATTCCCTCATACCAAACATTGTCTATACACAGCCCGAAGTAGCCGGCGTGGGACTTACCGAAGAGGAACTTAAAGAAGCAGGAAGGGCTATAAAAACGGGCACGTTTCCCTTTAAGGCCAATGCACGGGCCAAGATAAGTATGGACACCGATGGCTTTATAAAAGTGATTGCAGACAAGGAAACCGATGAGATTTTGGGCGTGCATATGATAGGTCCTCGCATAGCCGATAGTTATACGGAAGCTGTCGTAGCGATGGAATTCAGGGCAGCGGCAGAAGATATTGCCAGAATGTCCCACGGACACCCCACATTTTCAGAAACCTTTAAGGAAGCCTGCCTGGCCGCTACCGAAGACAGGGCGTTGCATATATAAAATTATAAAAAAACGAAGATGAGGAAAATTCAAAAGCTAACCCAGGAAATCAACGAATTGACAGTAAGGATTGAACACGAATATCCCGAACTCTATCGGTATTTGGACGAGAACCCCATAACGATTCCCGTAGATGATGAAGCAAAACTGACTTATAAATCGTTCGCTGATTATTTGGAGAGCTTAAAATCAATTTTGGAAAGATATATGGAATCCCATAATAAGTAAAGATTTAAAAGACCAAACGTAGAATTTAATACAGATTATTTAAATGTCCACTATAAACAAAAGCACTTTTAAGGTAAGTCAAATGGATTGCCCTTCCGAAGAACAGATGATACGGATGAAACTGGAGTCAAACCCTCAAATCAAATATCTGGACTTTGACATTCCGAATAGGAAATTAGATGTGTATCATCAGGGGAATGCCCAAGAAATAAACGTGGAATTGGGTGCATTAAAGCTGGGGGAAAAACTTTTGGGAACAGAAAAGGCGGAAACACCTATTGCCGAAGACGAGACCAAACAAAAGAAGATACTCTGGTGGGTCTTGTACATCAATTTTGGGTTTTTCGTTATCGAAATGACCACGGGTTGGATTTCTTCCTCGATGGGCCTTATTGCGGATTCACTAGATATGCTAGCCGATTCCATTGTGTACGCATTGAGCCTTTTTGCCGTAGGTGGTGCCATTGCACGAAAAAAGAAAGTGGCGAAGTTCAGTGGCTATTTTCAGATGGCGTTGGCCCTGCTGGGATTTTCGGAAGTCCTGAGAAGGTTTTTGAGCAGTAGCGAAACCCCTTTGTTCCAATGGATGATTATCGTTTCCATTTTTGCCCTTATCGGCAACCTCGTTTCCCTATGGCTCATAAACAAAGCCAAGAGTAAGGAGGCGCATATGCAGGCAAGTGCCATCTTTACCTCAAACGACATTATTGTGAACGGCGGGGTAATACTGGCAGGGGTGCTGGTTTATTTTTTAGACAGTAAATGGCCCGATTTGGTCATAGGCGGTATTGTATTTGCCTTTGTGATGCGTGGTGCCATTAGAATTTTAAAATTGTCCAAATAATTTAAATGAAAACATTTGCAATACATAAACTGATGAACATTCAACAGGTCGGAATTAAAAACCCAAGCTAAACACTAAAATTATTAATGGAAAAATCGAGAAAAAAGAATCTTAAAGAAGCAAGGACACTTCAAATATGGAACGTCATTTATGACGTTACTGAAGTGTTCATTTCGCTAATTGCGGGAATCACAGCAAACAGTTCTGCACTTATTGGCTGGGCATTGGACAGCACCATAGAAGTAATTAGCGCAGCAACATTAGGCTGGCGCCTTCACGGTGAACTCAAAGGTATGGATGAGGAAAAGGTAAAGCGGCGAAAGAAAATCACATTATATGTTATTGCGGCATCCTTTACTTTGGTATGCCTTTTCATTTCCTACGATTCAATCACAAAGCTCATCAATCAAGAAACATCAAATTGGAGTACTTTGGGTTTAATTATTTTGCTTGTTTCATTGGTAGTTAATCCTATTTTAATCTATTACAAAAGGAAATATGGGAATAAACTTGACAGTCCAGCATTGCTGGCCGATGCCAAAGACACTTTTATTTGCCTATATCAAACAGTAGTGGTACTTGCTGGATTGCTATTGGTCAATTGGCTGGGCTGGTGGTGGGCAGACCCTGTTGCAGCGTTATTAATTGTGCCCTATGCGGCAAAAGAAGGTTGGGAAGCACACAATAAAGCTAAAGATATAAACTATAACGCCGAGTAAGAAAGACCAAAATGAAAAGAAGAACTCTACGTGTATCGCACCAGTTTGCTGGTAATGGTTTTTTACGTGTTGAAACTTTTTTGATAGATGAAAAAGGAACTTTTTAAAGATTGCTCGATGAGGCTCAATATGCTGGATGAAAACATCCGCAAATTGGCCGTAAAGTATGCTGAAGAATACTATATAACAAACCAATGTTCCAAGGAGGAAGCCCTTGAACGCGGCATTGTAAAAGCAGAGATGGAAATGAGAAACTTAAAGAAATAATATAATTATGGCAGAATTAAAAAAATCATTGGGTACGTTTCGTCTTACCTTTTACGGCGTTGGCACTATTGTAGGCGCAGGAATATACACCGTCATTGGTGCAGCCGCAGGACAAGCAGGTACCGACCTTTGGTTGAGTTTTATCTTTGCGGCCATTGCTGCCAGTGTTTCAGCAATGTCCTATTCTGAGTTATCCTCTACCTATCCCAATGCAGGTGCGGAATTTATTTTTGTTCGTAAAGCGTTTCCAAAAATTGACATACCGTCCTTTCTCACAGGCTGGACGATTGCGTTTCACAGTTCGGCAACGATAGCTGCCGTATTGTTGGCCTTTTCCGGATATTTTAATACCTTTTTTAGCGTGCCTTCCTTGTTGATAAGTTATGGCGTACTGCTAGTTCTCTCGTTAATAAGCATTACAGGAATCAAGAAATCATCCACCGCCAATATCATTATGGTAAGCATACAGCTTTTGGGATTGTTCATTCTCATTGCGGTTGGGCTTGCCGAAACAGGTCCGCCTAAGGCAAAGTTTTTCAAGGTGGAATCCTTTTCCGGAACTTTGGCGGCAACAGCAACCTTGTTTTTTGTCTATACAGGTTTTGAACATATGGCAGCATTGGGTTCGGAAGTGAAAAACCCTGGCAAGACCATTCCTCGTGCCTTTCTCTTGACTATGGTGTTTACAACCATTATCTATCTGCTCATAGCTTTTACGGTTCTAAACATTGCCGACCCGTCAGAACTGGCAAAAGTAGATTCGCCACTTTCGCTTGCGGCATCCAATCTCAACGGTTGGTTGCCAGTTGCCTTAGCGGTCGCAGCACTTTTTGCTACTGCAAATGCTGCTTTTAGTGGTATTATTTCCATAAGTAGGTTGCTGTTTGGAATGGCAAAGGTAGGTGAACTTCCAAAAGTAATGACCAAAACCAATGCACAGCAAGTACCTTGGGTTACTACCATTGTAGTAATGATTGCAGTTGCAGGATTTATGTTGTTGGGCGATATTAAAATCGTAGCAGGAATGTCGTCATTAGGCGCGTTGCTCGTTTTTGTCGCCGTGAATATTGCCCTCATCGTATTGCGTTTTAAAGCACCTAATAAAGAAAGGCCCTTTAAAGTTCCCTTATCTATTGGAAAAGTACCCGTACTTCCTATTGTTGCTATACTCATTAGCCTCTCTTTGGTCATACAATTTGATTGGCAAGTATATGCTGCATTTGCAGTTGCAATTGTAGTGGGTATTTTACTAGATTATTTTTTAGATAAAAGACCAAAAAAGGAAATAGATGCGGAAGAGGAAAAGGAATTGTTTAAACATTAATTTATTGTTATGGACTGGATGTTTGAAGACTTTAAAACAGATTTGGATAAACTCAATCCAACTGTAAGAGAAAAAGCTATAGAAATTGCGAATAAATTAATTGAACAGGATCATTTTTCTAAAGAAAAGGCTATAACGGAAGCAATCGTGCGAGCTGAAGAGTGGTTTTATGATTTAGGAGGATAAATAACAAAAAAAATTAAAATACTTATGTCCATTAATAGAAGAGAAAGAAGAAAGAAGAAAGAAAAGAAATCTAAAAGCAATATTAGTAAAAAAGAGAAAATTATAGGAATTTTTGCTTTAATCGCTGTATTTGCCGCTGCCATTCTTTTTTACTTTCTTGTTCTTATCAACCATCATCATTAAATAAAACATAATCTATATCTAAATATCAATGGGTTAAGTTTCGCATTATACATAGTTTAATTGTTAATTGATTTAAAATAAATGGCTTAAAATAACTATTAAAATGACCAACTCGGAAGAGAACCATATAAAAGCTATTTTTCATTTAAGCGAAGAGGGAATTAAAATCGCATCGACAAATGAAATTGCAAAGCGGATGAACACAAGGCCGTCCTCTGTAACTGATATGATTAAGAAGTTATCAAAGAAAGGTTTGGTCAATCACAAAAAATATAAAGGAACTTTTTTAACAACGAAAGGGAAAAAAAGAGCACTTCAGATTGTGAGAAAACATAGATTGTGGGAAACATTTATGGTTGAAAAGCTCAAATTTAATTGGGACGAGGTTCACGAAATTGCAGAACAATTAGAACATATAAATAGCGAAAAATTAATTGATAAGCTTGATGAATTTCTAGGTTTTCCAAAAGTTGACCCCCACGGCGACACCATACCCAAAAAGGATGGTTCGTATGAAAAACAAGAAAAAATACGTTTAAGCGAATTACCTATTGGTAATGTTGGGGTTTGTGTTGGTTTAGGAGATTCTTCAACAGCTTTTTTCAGGTTTTTGGACAAATATAAAATTGCCTTGGGTAGTACAATTAAAGTATTGAGCAAAGAAGAATTCGACAAATCAATGGACATTTCCATTTCGGGCAAAAGTTTTCATATATCACATCAAATTGCGTATAACCTATACATTAATATCAAACATTAAATGGAATATATAATAGATTATTTTGAATCTATCAACCCCATTGTAGCAGCACTCTATGCAACCTTATTCACGTGGGGATTAACCGCGGCTGGTGCTTCGCTGGTTTTTTTATTTAAAGGTATGAATCGTGCAATTTTGGATGGAATGTTAGGATTTACTGGAGGTGTAATGGTAGCCGCAAGTTTTTGGAGCTTGTTGGCACCAGGAATTGAAATGAGTCCCGGAGAAGGGTTTGTTAAGGTATGGCCTTCAGCAATTGGATTCTTTTTAGGTTCACTTTTTATTTTTGGATTAGATAAAATTCTTCCTCATTTGCACATCAATTTTAAAGAAAGTGAAAAAGAAGGTTTACAAACATCTTGGCGCAGAACTACGCTTTTAACATTAGCAATAACGATGCATAATATACCTGAGGGCCTAGCAATTGGTGTACTGTTTGGCGGGGTCTCTGCTGGGTTTGAAGGTGCAAGTATTGGGGGTGCAGTAGCTTTAGCATTAGGTATAGGCCTGCAAAATTTTCCTGAAGGCTTTGCTGTTGCTATGCCATTAAGAAGACAGGGATTAAGCCGACGAAAAAGCTTTATGTTTGGGCAAGCTTCTGCCATTGTAGAACCATTTGCTGCTGTTATAGGGGCCTGGGCAGTTTCAACCTTTCAGCCCATTTTGCCTTATGCTCTCTCTTTTGCTGCGGGTGCAATGATTTTTGTGGTAGTTGAAGAGGTAATTCCAGAAACACAACGGGATAACTATACTGATATTGCTACAATGGGTTTTATAGGCGGTTTCATTATAATGATGGCATTGGATGTTGGTCTAGCGTGAAACAGTAAAAGTATTGAGAGAGATGATTGTATAATCTATTGATTTTTAATCCCGAATTATAATTTTGAGATGGGTTTGATAATTAATTAAAACCATTAAAAAATTGAGAAAAAAAGTAAATAAGATTTTAAATAAATATAAAGAAGAAATACAAACAATTGAAGAATCTAATCTTAGCGATTTTAACAATGTAGAAAAAGGAATTTCGATTTCAAGAAAATACTTGCAGAAATTACGTGTATGTGTCAGGGAAAATGAATTCATCAATCAAAAAAACGAAATAATCTTTTTTAAAAAACACAAACCCTATGTTTATAGTAGATTGAAATTTTATGTGAAACTATATAACTTCTTAATAAATAGACCTGCGGGAACCATAAAATCTCAACAGGAATTTATTGATTCAGAGATAAATAGTTTACAAGAAAGCAATAGACGCAATATCGATTTTATAAAATACTATAGAGAGGACTCTGAGCTTTTGGATGAATTTTATTTTCTAAGAGGAAACGACAAAATAAGTTTGGTTTCTAATACCTCTCATTTTTATACAGATGCGGAATTTTCAACAAGCCACGATAATGCAATTGCTAAAATTATGGCCTATGACCTGCTTATAAGTCATTATGTTGAAGAATTGCATAATTTGAGAGGCTTATCCTATGGCATACCAAACAAACTAAATACTTTATCAAACGGTGAACGATTAGGCTGGACAGCTTCAAAAACAGATTTGATTGAATTGATTTATGCCCTACAAGCATCTGGTGCAATTAAAAGTGGTACAGCTGGAATTAAAGAAATGGCATCAGCTTGTGAAGAGATTTTCGACCTTAATCTTGGAAACGTATATAGAACCTTTCTTGAAATAAGAGAACGGAAAATTGACCAAACAAAATTTATAGATAGACTAAAAGCAACATTGTTAAGGCGAATGGAAGAAACGGACGGGTAATCTTCTTTCGTAGAGAATGTTAAATTTTTACCCAACTTGGGTATGACTTGGGAAAAAATAAAATTAATTTTAGTTATCATCATTTGACATAGATGATTTAAAGAACGACCTCTAAATCAAACCAATTTAAACCATTGAAAATGAGCATATAAAATCACCCAACTTGGGTGCGACTTGGGAATAAAATTCAATAAATCTATTCAAATTTGTAGAATGAAAGTCAAATCGACAGATTCACGAACACTTATTTATTAAAATATTTTAGTGCGTGAGCTAAATCAGGTCAGGGGCTATCAATTAAAAGTATGAACCCAGATAGTCCCTTTCTATTAAAACCGTTCTATTATGCCGACAAGTATTATTACCACAGACGACCTTCGGGAATTCAAAATGGAATTGCTCGATGACATTAAAAAATTATTATCCAAACAAGCTACTGGGAAGCTCAAAAAATATCTAAAATCTTCTGAGGTTATGGATGTGCTTCAGGTAAGTCCAGGCACATTACAAAACCTTCGTATCAACGGAACACTACCATATACCAAGGTTGGTGGCATCATCTACTACGACGCTGAAGAAATCCAAAATGTGATGACTGCCAATCGTGTACAACACGGTCTTAGCTCTTAGGGTATGAACTATATAAAGCTACTTAACGCGGCTTTTGAGAAGTTCTATTTTGATGACCGCCTAAATCCCACCCATATCAGTTTGTATATGGCACTGTTCCAAGAATGGAACAGTTGCCGTTTTATGGATGAATTCTACGTGAACCGTAGGGAACTAATGCGCTGTGCTAAAATCGGTTCAAAATCTACTTACCATAGATGCATTGTGGATTTAGATACTTGGCAATATCTGTCCTATTATCCTTCCAACAATCCTTACAAAGGTAGTAAAATCAAGATGTCCATAATTGGTACAAGTAGCGAACCAGTTATGGGACAGTACCATCCCGAATTAGAACTGCTTGCAGAACAGTACTATCCCAGAGGTGTACCACTAGAGGGACACCACCATCCCAAAAACGGACAAGTTGTGTACCAAAACCATCCCATAGGTGGACAAGCATTGGTATCTAATATAAACAATACCAAACAAGAAAACAATATAAAACAGCCAAATGGCAGGCAGTCCGTTATTTTATTTTTTGAAGAAAAAGGTTTTGATGCTGATGAAGCAAAAAAATTCTATGAGCACTATGCAGATCGGGAATGGAAAACAAGTGATGGAAAGCCAATACGAGATTGGCGCTCATTGGCCACAAATTGGATGGATAGAACTGAGCTTTTCGAAGAAGAAAACAGACCAAACAAAAAACAGGCATCCCAAATCAAGGACAACTTGCGGACCACTAAAAACAAAGATTATGGACAACCCCTCTAAAATTATTGAAGGTGGCGTAGAATATTCACTGGGCAAGTTTGATGGAAAAAGCGTGATGTATGACTTTCCAAAAATCCTAATTTATTTGAACGCCAAGGGCAAATTGTTATTTGGTAAAAATTTTAAGATTTACGATGAAGATAAAAGTATACTACTGAAGCTATGTTCTTACTTCATTAAGGATAAAGAGAATTGTGAAACCTACGGAATTGACATCGAAAAAGGCATCCTGCTTTCAGGCCCTGTTGGTTGTGGTAAGACCAGCTTGATGAAATTATTACGACATATCGTCCCAATGCAACGACCCTATGAAATGATTCCCTGTAGAAACGTGACGTTCAGCTTTAACCATTTGGGCTTTAAAACGGTCGAAGAATATGGCAATACCAAATTCTACTGTTTTGATGATTTAGGTATAGAACCTGCCGGTCGGTTTTACGGCAAGGATTTAAATGTAATGGGTGAAGTACTACTCTCTCGCTATGAACTTTATCTGGATACCAAATATAAAATTAAAACACACGCCACTACAAACCTAAATGCTGAAGAGCTGGAAGAGCGTTATGGTAATCGTGTACGTAGCAGAATGCGAGAATTGTTTAATCTCATTGCTTTTGAAACTAAGGCTAGAGATAAGCGGAAGTGAATTTTATGGAAAAACAGGGTCCAGTGCCTCATTAGCCTACTTTAAAAATAACTGAAAACTGTTTTCGTGAGCATTCGATTTTGCTATATTAGAGGCTATAACATTTCTTTTAAATCTATGGCAGACCTATTCACACGACCTTCATCAAAAATTGATAATCAAGAACTCTTTTTTAAATTGTATAATACTAAAGATGAAGAAGATTTATTAAACATAATAGACCTTTATCCTACAACATTTGATGACTCAAACTGGAAACCATTGGGTGGAAATTTCAGTAATTATGGTGTGGTAAAAAATCAACAATCAAGTCCTATTGCCGCGTTAATAGAAAAAGTCACTAATGCCATTGATGCTTTACTAACAAAAGAATGCATTCTTTCGGGAATTGACCCAAAATCTGACACTACACCTAAATCTATGGACGAAGCCATTCAAAAATTTTATCCAGAAAATAATTGGGATTTATCTTCATTTCGCAAAGAACAAGCCGAGAATATTCAAATTATTGCTGACGGTAAAGGACCAAGGAACCAGAAAAGCCAATATCCAACATCTGTAGTAGTTTATGATAACGGCGAAGGGCAGCATCCCGAAAAGTTTGAGGACACCTTTCTCTCGCTACTTCGTGGTAATAAGAACGATATTCATTTTGTACAGGGTAAATACAATATGGGTGGAAGTGGTGCCATTGTATTCTGCGGAAAAAAGCGATACCAACTTATTGCTTCTAAAAGGTACACAAATGATGGTAATTTTGGATTTACCCTGGTACGTGAGCATCCTAAAAAAGAATCTGACCAAGCAAAAGAAACGTGGTATGAGTACTTACTAATTAATGAAAAAATCCCTTCGTTCACAGCTTCAAAACTAGACCTTGGTCTAAACAATCGTCAATTTGAAACAGGCACCATATTAAAACTCTATTCATATCAGTTTCCCAAGGGCTATTCCGGGTTTGCCCAAGACTTGAACCAGAGTATTAATGAGTTTCTATTTCAACCCGCATTACCAATTTTAACAGTCGATACCGCTGAGCGCTATCCAAATAATAAAGTTCTGGAAAATGATTTATTCGGTTTAAAGAGGCGTTTAGCAGCTGAGGAATCCGAATATTTAGCCGAAAGCTTTTCAGAGAATTTCTCGGATGATGTCTTCGGAAAAATGAAAGTATCCTGCTACGTGTTCAAAACCAAGGTAAAGGATTATGACCTCAAGAAGACCAAAAAAATCATACAGGATAGATACTTTAAAAATTCAATGGCGGTGATGTTCTCACTTAATGGACAAACCCACGGGCATTACACCTCTGAATTTATTACGCGTTCGTTAAAGCTAAATCTATTGAAAAGTCATTTATTGATTCACGTGGACTGTACCGAGATGAAATATAACTTTCGGAAGGAACTGTTTATGGCTTCCAGGGACAGGCTCAAGGACGGCGATGAAACTCAATTTCTGAGAAGTTATCTGGCAAAAAAATTGAGCTCAAAAGATGGAAGGTTGGCAGAAATAGAAAAACGCAGAAAACAAGCTGTAGATATTGATACGTCTTCAAATACAAGCGAATTACTCAAAAGTTTTACCAAAAATCTGCCACTTGATTCTGAGTTGGCAAAATTGCTGAACCAAACATTCAAGCTTGATATTAAAAAAGAAAAGAAAACTGAGGGAAGGAAGAATCGAACTTCAAATGAAAAAGAACCCACAACTTTTGAGCCTAAGAGGTTTCCATCATTTTTTCGAATCGATACTAACAGTAAGGATAAAAAAGAAGTTGCTTCAATACCACTTAATGGTGAAAAATCGATTCGTTTTTCTACAGATGTAGCCAATGATTATTTTGATAGAATTGATGAACCTGGGGATTTAAGGGTTAGTGTACTCAACATAAAACCTAATGATTCTGATGGTGGAAATAAACCTGGTGAACCTAAAGAAATTGATGAAGTTTTTAACGTAGTAAAAAGTAGCCCAAACAAAGGAAAAATAAAAATTTCCCTTAACCCTAAAGACGAATTGAAAATTGGCGACAGCATTCAAATGAAAGCAAGCCTCTCATCACCAAATGGCAATATAGAGGAATTATTTTGGGTAAAAATTGCCGACAACAACAAGCCAAAAAGCGAATCACCGAAAAAAGAAAGCGATAATGATTTGTTGGGATTGCCAAAGCTGGTCTTTATGTACAAGAGCACAGATGAGAATTCTGATACGGACGTAACTTGGGAAGCGGTTGAAGAAGCCACGAGCCTCGATGTAGATTATTCTACTGTTATGATTCCGGATGCTGAAGGCGACTTATTAAATCGCATTTTTATCAATATGGACAGTACCGTACTGAAAAATTTCAAATCCAAGGAAAAGAACATCAACCAAGAACAATTAGAATTAGCTAACCGCAAATATTACACCTCGGTATATTTTCACACCTTGTTTCTTTATACAATCAGTAAAAATAGAGGCTATGAGATTAGGCAAAAAGTAGAGGGCAAAAATGAATTGGAACACGTGGATTTAGGCCAATACCTAAAGGATTTGTTTGACCACTACTACTCAACCTTTATATTAAACTTTGGTGGTATGGAAGCTATGATGCAGGGAATTGGCGATTAACACCAAGTGATTTCCTACCCTAATATCATAGCCCAAAAATAAAGTCATTATATCCCATCCCAAAAGTTGTTAATGGCTTAAATAATCCTATTTTTGTAAGGACAAATTTTGTCTCTAAAATAAAATTCAACAACGATGGAAACATTGGGTGAATATCTCAGAACACTAAGAGAATTGCAAAATCTGCCTATAAGAAAAGTTGCAGCGGCACTAGATATAGACCAGTCAACACTTGGTAAATATGAGAGAAATGAGAGGCTTCCCAAAAGAGAACTTCTGTCAGACTTCGCCTCATTCTATAATGTTGCTGTTTCTGAATTGGAAAAAAAATACTTAACCGACAAGGTTGTGTTTACCCTTTTAGAGGAAGAAAATCCAGAGCGTATTTTAGTTGAATGTAAAGACAAATTGAACTATTTAAAAAATAAAAACGGCGAATCAAAAATAAATGAATAAACTAACGTTTACAGGACACGAAACATTTCACTGTCGCCATTTTTGGTTGAAGAAGGGATACGATTATCTTTCCAAAGGACAGTCTTTCAAAAACCCTGATGCGGTAACAGCTTTAGGTGTTGGAAAAAATATGGTGATGTCCATTAATTTCTGGTTAAAGGCTTTCGGCATAAATGACCGAGAAGACCAAGCCACTGCGTTTGCCAATAAAATCTTTAATAGTAATACAGGTTACGACCCTTTTTTAGAGTATGAAGGTACTTTGTGGTTATTACACTATAAACTGTTAGACACAAACCTAGCCTCTATTTACCCTTTAGTTTTTAAGGAATTCAGAAAAAGTAGGGTTAATTCACAATTTACAACCCAACAGCTGCTTAGGTATTTGTTAAGGACAGCCACTAACAATGAAACCTCGATAGCTGAAAACTCTTTGAAAAACGACATCAAGGTATTTATAAAAACATACTATATAGCCGATAAGAACATTAAGGATATGGAAGACGATTTATCGTCCATCTTCATCGACCTCAATCTTATTACTAAAGTTACCGATACCGAGGAAGGTTCAGTTTTTCAATTGAAAGTAAGTGAGAGACCTGAGATACCCAAAGAAATATTTTACTTCCTAATCTTAGATAAATTCCCAGAGCTTGCGTCTATAAGTTTTGATGATATACAAAATAAGATAGGTGATGTGTTTGCTTGCTCTACCGAAGGTACCGAACTTAAAATTCAGGAAATATCGGAAGCTTTTAAAGATGTTGTTTATAAGAAGGATGCCGGAAGAAAAGAAATACAAATTAAAAATATCCCTAACAAGTGGGACATATTAGAACGTTACTATAATGTATAAGTTTACAACATCCACAAATATTGAGCGCGATGCCGTAAACGACATCCATTACGTAGTTACACCCAATGCAAAAAATGTTTTTGAAAGAATAGTTTCTGGATTTCAACAGGGACACCATTCCTTTAATATAATTGGCTCTTATGGTACTGGGAAGTCCAGTTTCCTTTGGGCTTTCGAAAAAAACCTTAATGACAGAAAACCTTATTTTGCTAATCTTAATGGCCAGTTTAAAGGGTTTGAGAAGTTTTCATTCTTAAAAATTATTGGGGAAGCCGCACCCTTGACAACAGTACTAAAGAAATCCTTTAAAGTTAAGGAAGACACAGCGAATTCCAGTCTTATTGAAACAATAGGCAAGCGTGCTGCATCACTTAAAGATAAGGGCGAAATATTGGTTATCCTAATTGATGAGTTCGGTAAATTTCTTGAATATGCAGCCAAACACAATCCAGATAGCGAATTATACTTCATACAGCAATTGGCGGAGTTGGTAAACGATTCCAATAGGAATATTATTTTGATCACAACGTTGCATCAAAATTTTGGTTCTTACGCCATTGACCTATCTCGAAATCAAAAGAACGAATGGGATAAAGTAAAAGGACGATTAATTGACATTTCGTTTGATGAGCCCATTGAGCAACTACTTTATTTAGCTTCAGAAAGAATAGAGGGTTTGAAAATTGAAAAACCAAAGAATATTGGTTTTGATAATTTATTCGATAAAATAAACGAAAGCAAGCTGGTTAGCAATTCAGAAACCCTGAATTACGATTTAGCCAATAAACTTTACCCTTTTGATATTCTCTCAGCAAATATTCTGGCTCAAGCTTTGCAAAAGTATGGTCAAAACGAAAGGTCTTTGTTCTCTTTTTTGGCTAACAGTCAAGTTTTCTTTGATAAAATAGATGAAGACAATCATACATTCTTTAATGTAGCTAATGTATTTGATTATCTAACACTTCATTTAACTAGTGAATTAGAAGATAGATATTCAAACCCACACAAGCCTCAATGGAATACCATTGTAAAAGCATTGGATAAGGCAGAGGCTATTAACGATATAGGATATGAGCACTTAGCGAAAATCATCAAGACCATTGGTCTGGTAAACTTATTTGCAAAATCTTTCGGTAGGCTGGATAAAACTTTCCTAGAAAATTATGGTAAGTATGCCTTAAACATTCCTGATTCCGAAAAATATATTGAAAAGCTAATCAGTCAAAAAATAATCAAGTTCTATAATTATCGTAATAAGTTTTTCTTTATTGACGGAACGGATGTTGATATAGAACAGGAATTGATTGACGCAAGTTCTCATATCGATACTACCATTAATATTGCTTCAAAAGCCAAATATTATTTTACGGAAAAATATCATTTTGCCAAGGAAGCTTATTTTGAAATTGGTACACCAAGGTTCTTTAAGGTAAATGTATCGGATTACATAGATAACATTAAACCTGAAGGGGGAATTGACGGCTACATACATATAATTCTCAATAAAGACATAAAACAAAAGGATTTAAAGAATACCGATGTGCAACAACCGGCACAACTATATGTACTTCTCAAAGACTTTGAATTTGTAAAGTCTTGTATCTATGAAATTGAAAAGATGGATTTTGTATTACAAAAGTATGCAGAGGACAATGTTGTAAAAAAAATACTAACGGAAGAGAAAGCCCACGAAATACAAAAATTGCAAAAACTTCTGGAGTACGGTATTTATGAAATATCCAATGCTGATTGGTTTTATGGTGGCAAAAAGCTTAAAATCGATTCAAAGGTAACCCTAAACAGAACCCTTTCATTAATAGCCAAAGAAGAATACCCTGAGACGCCTCGTTACTTAAATGAAATGGTAAACAAAGAGTATTTGAGCACCCCCATTTTAACGGCGCGCAAAAACCTTCTTAAAGATTTACTTAACCATAGTGAAGTTGAAAACTTAAATTATGACGACAGTAAATTTCCACCTCAAAAATCTATTTATTTAGGGCTTTTAAAAGAAACAGGAATACACCAAGCTCAAAACAGCACTTATGTTCTTACTGAGCCTACGGATTCCAGTTTTATACCCCTTTGGAGGCATTGTAATAATTTCTTAGAAGACTCAAAACATATTAAAAAGAACCTGTCTGAATTATACGAATCGCTATCTAAACCACCATTTAAACTTAAGAAGGGGTTCATAGATTTTTGGATTCCTATATTCCTTATTGTAAAAAATCAAGACTATGCACTATTTCACAAAGCTTCTGGATATGTCCCTTACCTAACTAGTGAAGTTCTTGACCTTGTGCATAAGAAACCTTCCGATTATGAACTGAAATCATATAAGATTGAAGGAGTAAGACTAAACCTTTTCAATAAATATAAAGAGATTACAGGTGTTAATACATCTAGTAACAAGCCCGAAAGTTCGCTGATTTCTATTTTCAGTAGTTTCATAGCGTTTTATAATGCCCTACCAGATTACGTTAAAAAAACCAATCGATTAAGTCCATCCTCTAAAGGCTTGAGGGATGCTATTGCATCTGCAAAGGACCCAGAAAATGCGCTACTATCAGAAATACCTAAAGGATTAGGATATAAAAACATTAACCTCGAAGAAAATGACAGTGAAATCCTAAATGACTTCATTGAACGCTTAAATGGGGCTATCAGTGAAATTAGAGTTGCTTACGAAGGCTTGTTAAACAGGTATGAAGAAAATATATGCGACGCTCTAAATCTGAAAATTAATGATTTTACAGATTACAAAAGTAAAATTCAAGCACGTTACAAGTCGTTGAAACCACATTTATTGATTCAAAAAGAAAAAGTTTTTCTTAACCGCATAATGTCCAAACTAGACGAACGTGATTCTTGGCTAAAATCCATTGCTGATGTAATTCTTGGAAAGTCTATCGAGAAAATGACTGATGAGGACGAAGCCCTTTTGATGGACAATACAAGAAAGGTACTCTCAAATTTAGATAATCTATTGGAGTTACATTCTTTGGCAAATGAAACTGTAAATAATGAAATAGTACAATTTCAACTAACAGATATCTCAGGTAGAACCATAAAACAAAATATCGTTCTGAGTGCTTCTGAAGAAAAGAAAGTTTCAAAATTACAGAAAGATTTAGCCAAGGTACTATCCAAAAATGACAAATTGAGTGCAGCTGCTATAATTAGATATTTAAAAACTTTGCACGATGAAGGTTAAACACGTACTTGGAATTTCTGGAGGAAAAGATAGCGCCGCACTAGCACTTTATCTTAAAAATCTATATCCCACTTTGGATGTAGACTATTATTCTTGCGACACAGGAAAAGAATTAAAAGAAACCTATGAACTTATAGAAGCCTTAAACAGCAGGTTAGGTAAAGACATTAAAACAATTTTTGCTGTCGAACCGGAAAAAGAAACCCCGTACAAAACCACATTTGACCATTTTCTAGCTGAATATGGTGGTTATCTTCCCTCTTCAACTGCAAGATGGTGCACCAAAAAACTAAAGTTAGAACCCTTTGAGAAATACATTGGTGATGAGCCTACAATATCATACGTGGGAATACGAGGAGATGAAAACAGGGAGGGCTATATATCCAAAAAAACCAACGTGCAATCTATTTTTCCGTTTAGAAAAAATATTTGGAGCGAAGACGTTATAAAAGAAGTGTTGGCTAATAATAATATTCCAAAGATTGCAAAACTTTATAACAGTCTAAGTCCAGACCATTTAAAGGAAGATATTATCAATAGGGTCAATCAGCCTATTTCACCGAACTTTAGGCAAGGGCAAAAATTAGAATTCCTTTTAAATAGTGATGTAAAATTATTTAATCGGGTGGTATTTGAGTATTTAAAAGAAAACACCGATTATCCTGTAGGCCTTTTAGAAGAATTCCCTTTAATAGATAATGATGAAGTTTTGGTATTGGACGACATCTTTAAAATACTAGACGAGAGTGGTGTTGGCATACCAGCGTACTATATAAAAAAATCATACCAAGTAGAAATTGATGGTAAAATAGAAACTGGCACCTATTCTCGAAGCAGGTCGGGTTGTTTCTTTTGTTTTTACCAGCAAAAAATAGAATGGGTTTGGCTCTTGGAAAATCATCCAACCTTATTTAAAAAAGCTATGGTATATGAAAAAGACGGTTATAACTGGATGGATAGCGAGACCTTGGAAGAGCTATCTAAACCAGAACGAGTTAAAGCCATTAAGAAAGAACATTTTACGAGAATGAAAAGGCAGCTTAGCAAAAGAACTACCAACAGTTGGAAAGATGAAATTATTGAAGCGGAAGGTCTTGGTTGTGCTAGCTGCTTCATTTAAAATATAAATATATGAGTGATAAAATCGATTTATCCATAGATGCCGGTAGGCTTCTTTTTGGATTGAGCAGAATTGGCTACACAACTTCCGCCGCCATTTGTGATATTATAGATAACTCTGTAAGAGCAAATGCAAACAACATACACTTATTAATCAAAAAAGAACGTGAAGATTTTTCTGATAGTAAGAGGAACAATGTCAAGGAATATATCATCATAGACGATGGCGATGGTATGGACGCAAATGCAATCGAAGAGGCATTAAAACTTGGCTCAACAGATGACCATTATGACGATAAGTCCCTATCAAAATTTGGCTTGGGTTTAAAATCAGCTTCATTTTCTCAGGGTGATGTACTCAAAGTTATTTCTTCGAATGGTAGTGGATTTAATAAGTATGAAGTCTCTCTTCCAAAAGTAATGGCCGCAAAAGAATACTTTGCAGAAAAGACTGAAATTGACGAGAATGAATCCGAACTAATTGATACCTATCTAAAAGAAGGTAAAGGTACCATCATTATTATTTCTGCTATTCGATTAAACAACCATCCAAGTGTTAGAAATACCATTAAGGAACTTAAAACAAAAGTTGGTGTCATTTATTTCTATTTCCTATCTGAAAGCGGAATCAATATTACGATTGGTGACAAAAAAATAGATGCCATTGACCCGTTGTTTGTAGCTGAAGCCAACGAAAATGGAAACTTGAATGAAAATGAATGGGACGGAACCGAAGTGCAATGGATAGAAAAACCAAAAGAGCTTACCCTTGATGATGAACTACAAATAAATGTCACTATTGAGATAACGCAACTTCCTTATCCACCTATTTATAGAATTAAAAATATAGGTGAGTCGAGAGACAAGGAAGTGCGCGAAAGATATTTAATTGAAGCAGGCAACTATGGTTTTTATGTGTATAGAAATAAAAGACTGATATCTTGGGCTTCAAACCTACAAGGTATTATCCCATACGACCAAGATTTTTATGCCTTTAGAGGAAGAATACTTATCAATGATGAGGCAGATGATTTCTTCAACATTGATGTGAAAAAATCTTCGCTCACCCTTTCTGAAGAAGCGTTTAGAAATATCAGCGATTTTACCAAAGAAGCAAAAAGTAAAAGTAAGGCTGCTTGGAAAAATGCAGGTAAGATTAGTAGAGACATAATTAATAAAGCGCCTAACGAAATAGCAAACAAACTCTTAGAAGAATTTGAGCAGATAGAAATATTGCCTGGTGATGACCTGCCCGATGAGGAAATAGCTTTAGAGCGATTAAAGGCTATCACGGACGATATGACCTCAAAAATCAAGTGGATAATTAAAATGATGAAAGAGGATAAGGGTGAAGAAGTGGATGATGTGGATGATGACTACACCGAAGATGAAAAAGAAGAGGCCGTGAAAGGTGAAAAAAACCCTAACCTCACTAAAATATTCAGGGTATCATCTGTTGAGGACAACCTTTTATGGGAACCTTACTATGATACCGATTTAGGGAATTGTGTAAGGATTAATAAAATTCACCGATTTGCAAGACTAATCTATGAAGATAATGCCGAAAATAGAGATTTACAGATTCTCTTCGACTTAATGATGCTTCAATTTGCCGATTCCGAATTATACGCCTACAAGAATATTGGAAAATATGAATACGACGACCTAAAAGTTATTTTACGTGAATCCAGAAGAATAGTATCAGAATTTCTGGCCAATATGTGCCGAAAACTAGAGAACGATTTGCCACCAAATTACAGTGACGAAAAGTATGCTTGAGACTAGTATTCTAGGTGCATTCAATGGTGCTGACCAAGCTTATATCTATATCTGGCTTTCCAAAAAACACAAAATCGTTTATGTAGGAATGACCAACAGTTACACTGGTACAATTGGTAGAGCCGGTGCACACTTTAATAGAAAGGGAACTTTACGAAAACGGTTTGTTGAAACCAGAGGTTATGAAGTCAACGACGTAGATGATATATTGTTACTGTCCTTCCCTTTGCCTAAAACAAGAGAATTTACATCAGTAGAAAAATCATATAGGGAAGCTGTTGAATATTTAGTACAAAAAGAACTGATTTTATTGCGTGGCAAACTCAATCCTACTTTTGATGTTATCTCGTGGGTAAGACTTAGCCCAAGAACAGGAAATTCGAGAATCAAAAAATTAGCGGCGTCCATTGTAAATTCTTTTGAAACTAACTATTCTCGTTTTTAAGAGCATTGACTAAAATATCTAAATGTGATTGAGTTGTGGGACTTCCAAAACTAACCCTGATGCTACTTTCGGCTTCTTCTTTAATTAGCCCCATACTTTTAAGTACGTGGGATTGTTGCAACAATCTAGAATTACAGGCAGAGCCCATTGACACCGAAACTGTGTTTTTATTTCCTAATATAAATGACTCGGCATCTTGATTTGCAAGTTGTATATTAAGAATAAAGGGGCTTCTATTAGCTGAAACTGCATTAACTATACCCAATTTTGATTGCCGCAATTTTTGTTGTAAATGAGTATTCAACTTTTGAATTTTCTGGTAATTTGTTTCCATCTCAAACATTGCCACTTCGCTAGCTTTTCCCAAGCCTACAATTCCTGGAACATTCTGTGTCCCTAAATTTACAGAATCAATAAGGTGTTTAACCGATACACTAGGTTTAGTTTTAGCAGTTGATTTTATTAATAATCCACCGATGCCTTTAGGTCCGTAAATTTTATGCGCATTAAAACAAAGTAAGTCTATATTTTCATCTTGAAAGTTGAGTGGAAGTTTTCCATAAGATTGTGTCGCATCTGTAAAAAAAAGAACATTATGTTTCTTGCATATAGTACCAATATCCCCAATATCGGCAATAACACCGGTTTCATTGTTAACGTGCATTAATGCTACAAGTATTGTATCACTTCCAATACTATCTTCCAGTAAACTTGTATCTAATTTTCCATTGTCATCAACATCAAGATAGGTTATCCGAGCACCGACTTTTTCTAAATCCTCACACGTATCTAAAACTGCTTTGTGCTCTGCTTTGGAAGTGATTATATGGTTTCCTGCATCTAAACTATTGTAGAAAACTTGACTTATGGCCAACTTGATAGATTCAGTTGAGCCACTCGTAAAAAACACCTCATTCTCATCACAGTTAATAAGCTTGGAAACTTGATTTTTGGCTTTTTTAACGGCTTTAGAAGCCATTTCCCCTTGCTTATGAGTACTACTCGAAGCATTTCCATAATAACTGAGAAAATATGGCGACATTGCATCGTAAACTTCCTCGTTTACTGGTGTAGTAGATGCAAAATCAAAATATATTGGTTCTTCGTTCACGCTCTTTAAATAACAACTGCAAAGTTAATAATATAATCACCAATAACTATTAACCAAAATATAAGAAAGTCCTCTTTTAGAGCAGAGATATTATAATATTTATGTTAATTGCCTTTATCAAAAATGTTTTTTATGTAATTACAATTTCCTAACCAATTGTATATATCTATATAAAGTTTTAATAAAAATTGTTTTTTTACGTTGGAAATATAAGCAGCTTGAAAACGGCAACCGTAGTCGCAAATTTTAATATCTTGCCAGATAATTATTTTTTTAATGTTAAAAACACTGCAAATAATTGCCTTAATACAAGGTGTTTTTGTCCTTACGGTATTGTTTATCAATCGTAAAGAATACAAGAAAACTACGTTTTGGTTGCTCTTTGGAAGTTTGATTTCAGTGCTACTGTATGTGGCAGGCGATGATGACAATAACCTATTTGTTCAAGATGCAGACTGGTTTTTGTTTGATAGTTCGCTATTTGTAACATTCCTATTCCTGTTTTTCCGATACTACAAAAATGGGAAAGAAAAATTCGCCAAGCTTGATTACCTTTTCTTTTTGCCAAATATCATTTATTTCTTTATTGAAGCGCTCGAAATATGGATGGTTGAAGAAAATTCCATTGTTGAAATATTTGAAAGCATTATAGAGTTAACATTTGTGGCGTATTTGACATTGATAATCTATTCAATCCTGACTACGAGAACGAAACATTGGATAATCTATTTTGCGATTCCGATAGCATTGATATTTGCTTTGTCATCCTTGGATGAATTACTGAATGTTTTTATGACAGTTGAATTACCTTTTCTTAACGACCAGAATTTCAACACATATCTTCTATTGGTCGTTGCCTTTTTGTTTTATTTTATAGCCTTCAAATTGTTAAGTAAGGGTAAAGATGTTCTACCAAATGTTGAAATTGGCAAATACAAAAATTCCAACCTTAACCCGAAACTAATTGAACAATACAAAGCGGACTTAGTTCGCTCAATGGAAACGGATAAATTGTATCTCAATAACAAATTATCAATTGTCGATGTTTCAGATAAATTAAATATTCCACGCCAATATATTTCGGAAGTATTGAATGAACATATGAATAAAAGTTTTCAAGATTTCGTGAATGAATATCGTGTAGAAGAATTCGTAAATCGACTTAAAAACGACCAAAATAATCATTTTACACTTCTTGGTATTGCTACGGACGTTGGATTTAATTCCAAGTCCTCATTTAACGCAACCTTCAAGAAACATAAGGGTTTAACACCTACTCAATTCAAAAATAGCCTTTCCTAAATTTACCTATTTTGTACAGATTAATTGTTCTGCACTACTCTGTTAAAATCTACATCAAATCTCGTGCGTTCTTTGGATAACAATACAAAGTACGCAGATGGAAATAGCATTTTTCAAAAAAACATTATTACTCTTTTTTAGCTTATTCTTTAGCCTTGTAACATTTCAAATACAAGCTCAAGATACAAGCGAAACAAAACCCGAAATTGGTACAACCCAAAAAATTGGTGATGTCATCTTATTTGCATTGCCTGCCGCAACTTTAGGAACAAGTTTTATAATTGGCGATGAAAAAGGGGCTTGGCAGTTTACTAAAAGCCTATTGCTTACCGTAGGTGTAACCTATGGCCTAAAATATTCCATCAACAAACAGCGACCGGATATGAGCAATGACAACGCTTTTCCATCTGGACATACTTCAACTGTTTTTCATAGTGCAGGATATGTGCATAGACGATATGGCTTCAAGTATGCCCTGCCATCTTATGCACTGGCTGGTTTTACTGCTGCAAGCCGCATCGATAGCAACAAACACGATATACTGGATGTAATTGCAGGTGCTGCAATCGGTCTTGGAAGCAATTTAATATTCACTACAGAATATCAACAAGAGCATATGGAATTGACCTATTCCAACTTTAAAGGCAATCATATGGTAGGTTTCAAATTTAAATTTTAACAAAAATGGCATTACAAGAAGAATTAAAAGCACAGGGCGATTTTCTATTTAAAAACAGAAGTTATCTGCCTTTAATCATTTTAGGAATTGGACTATCGGTATATATCTACACCGAATATTATGAGATTGAAACACCTGAAACCTGGTTGTCCGAAAGTTTCGAGTATATCTGTCTTGGCGTAAGCTTGCTCGGTCTTGCAATCAGAATTTTTACAGTTGGACATACACCTAAAAATACATCGGGAAGAAATACAAAAGGTGGACAATTAGCCGATGAGTTGAATACCACAGGGATCTATTCAATAGTAAGGCATCCATTATATGTCGGAAACTTTTTTATGTGGCTCGGTGTTGCAATGCTTACTGAAAATGCTTGGTTTACGGTTGCTTTCATTTTCTTCTATGCTTTTTATTATGAGCGTATAATGTATGCCGAAGAAAATTTTCTACGGAATAAATTTGGTCAAACGTATTTAGATTGGGCAGAGAATGTTCCAGCATTTATACCGTCTCTCAAAAATTATACAAAACCAAAATATGCTTTTAGTATTAAAAAAGTGCTCAAAAAGGAAAAGAATGGGCTTTGCGCAATATTTCTACTTTTTTGGATTTTCGATTTGGTGGGCGATTTGGTTGAAAAAGAACCTTTTGAATTTGAAACTGAATTTTGGTTTTATAGTGCAATTACCACAACCGTGATTTATCTGATTTTGAAAGTAATGAAAAAACGAAAATTGTTAGACGAAACAAACCGCTAAAATGAAAAAGGCAAAAATTATCTCAGAGGGTTTAAACAAAGTCGCAAAGATTACATTACTCTTTTGGATAATGAAAATTATCGCGACTACATTGGGCGAAACATTGGGCGACCTTTTGGCACATACGCTACAATTAGGATATGCGATTGGTCTTGCCATTACCGCTGTATTTTTTCTGTTGGTATTAGCGATACAATTAAAGGCTAAAAAGTACAATCCACTGTTATTTTGGTTGGTCATTGTCGGCACTACAACTGTAGGTACTGAAATATCGGATTTTATGGATAGGACATTGCATTTAGGCTATCTCGCAGGATCATTGATTTTGATAACACTATTGATAAACACTCTTTGGATATGGAAAAGCACCATTGGAAAAATTGAAGTATATCCCATTTTCAATAAAAAAGTGGAACTGTTTTATTGGATTGCAATTTTATTCTCTAACAGCTTGGGCACAGCCTTTGGCGATTTTTTAAGTGATAACGTAGGCTTGAGTTATTTGCAAGGTGCAATGGTAACCGCAGGTGTTATTGTAATTGTTGTTTTGTTGCATTACACCACCAAAATAAGCCATATCATTTTGTTTTGGATTGCGTTTATTTTCACGAGGCCATTCGGCGCAACATTTGGCGATTTGCTTACAAAGACGACGGCTGAAGGCGGTTTGGATTTGGGAACAATTCCCGCAACGGCAGTGAGTGTTGCACTATTGGGCATATTGATTTTTTACAGTCATAAAAAGAAGTTGGTATAGAATGAACACTGAATTAATAATTAAGACAGAAAAACACTGCAAACAACTTTTAAAAAACGGAAGGTGTCGCTCTTTACAATTCCATAACTATCGGCATACAGCAGAAGTCGCTCATAATGCAAATTTCCTTGCAAAAAAATCGAACCTGACAGACGTGGAAAGAGAAATGGTAGTGATAGCCGCTTATTTTCACGATGTCGGCAACATCGAAATAACAATAGGTCACGAAAAGTTAAGTTGTACAATTGCAAGAGAATTTTTGCAAAAACAGAATTTTCCAGAAGAGAAAATCAAGATAGTGGAAAATACTATCCTTTCAACGGAAATGGGAAGAGAGCCAACAAATTTATTAGAAGAAATATTGAACGACGCAGATTTAAGCCATTTGGGAATGACTACCTTTTTAGAAAGAAACCGGTTGCTACGTGAAGAATGGGAAACTTTTCTGGATATGACATTCACAGATGATGAATGGATAAAATTGAATGTAAAATTTTTAAATGAACATCATTTTTATACTGAAGCAGCAAAAACTGCCTTTGAAAATCAAAAAAAACAGAATTTAACTTATCTTAAATAAGTTTATTTAAACTTTGTTTACTTAACAACAGTTTTTGTTTTCTTGGATTGGTGGACAAGGTACAGAGCCATAAGAGCAATAAACGCAACAATCCCCTTCGTTTGGTTTTAGTACCTCTTTACAGTTCTCACACTCGTAGAAAAATTGACAGGCATTTGTAGGCATATCTTCTACTTTCTTATTTCCGCAGTTGGGGCAGGTAATTTCAGATTTTAATATAGTTTCCATTCAATTTTTGATTAAAGCATATGTGGTATGTCAGAAGCCAATGTTGGATATGAGAAAATCATTGTTCTAATCTCATTGACTTTCATCTTTGTTTTTATGGCCATTGCAAAAAGATTGATTGTTTCTTCTGTATGTGGTCCGATTAGATGCGCACCCAAAATTGTTTGAGTTTCTTCCTCAATGATAGTTTTGAATGCATATTCTTTTACATTCAATCTTTTGGCATTAAACCAACTGCCAACTTCCTTAAAATTTACTCGAATATTGTAATTTAGCTCTTTGGCTCTCGATTCAGTATAACCAACAGATGCCATAGCAGGCAAAGTAAAAACTACCGTTGGCATAGGTGGATAACTTGCTTCTTTATAATTGCCCTGGATGATATTTGAGGCAACCGTATGACCTTCCAAAACAGCAACCGGCGTTAATGGCAAACCTTCTGAATCTGTCGCATCGCCCGCTGAATAAACATTGGGATTTGAAGTACTTTGAAGATATTCGTTAACGGTAACGCCTTTTTTGGTATAAGCTATGTTGGCTTTGTCCAAATCCAAATCAAATATTGCAGGTGGTCGTCCAGCAGAATTAAAAACCGCTTCAGCTTCAAAAAACTCTGTTTTCTCTGTGGATTTACCCTCTACACGATACTGGCCATCCACTCTCTCAATAGCTGTAACATCCGTATTAAGAATAAGTTTTATGCCCAACTCTTCTGTGGCTGAAACAAGATATTTTACAATATCCTGTTCAAAATTTTCCAAGGGATTTTCCCCACGATGAACAATAGTAACTTCTGCACCACATCGAGCTGCAATGTGCGCAAACTCAAAGGCGATATAGCCGCCACCGATGAATAATAACGATTTTGGCAATTCTTCTAAATTCAAGAAATCGGTACTGGATTTGGCAAAATGGCCGCCTTCGAATTCTAAAACCCTTGGCTTGGAACCCGATGCGATTACAATTTTGTTGGCCTTCACTTTTTCGTTTCCAACTTCTAATGTGTTATCTGTTAGAAATTTTGCTGAACTATGAAAGGTATCTATGCCATTCTTTTCATATCCTTTTTCAATTTTCGGTGGCATTGCATCCACAAAGGACTGTTTAAAGGCCATTATGTCCTTCCAATTAACTTTAGGTATGGTATCAATGCCATTGCCTTTAAGTCTTTTCGCAAAATCCCGTACTTCCGTAGCGCCTATAATCACTTTTTTTGGGTCGCAACCTCTCAAAGCACAAGTGCCACCGTAGGGTAATTCATCGGTTATTCCGACTGTCAGGCCTTTTGAGGCACATTTATTGGCGATGGTCATTCCTGCCATTCCCGAACCAATAATGAATACATCGTATTCTTTCATACTAATTGATTTGTTTTTTGTCGGTTACTTTATAGCCTGTTGAGTTAATTGCTTTCTCGATTTCCTTTTCATTCGTTTTGGTTTGGTCAAATTCAATAATGGCATTCCCCTTTTCGTAGGACACTTTTGAGGCTACAATTCCGTTGAGTTTATTTACTTCGTGGTTGACGTGCTCTTCGCAACCTGCACAAGTCATCCCTTTAATATCAAAATTTACCGTATGGATATTGGATTGATTGACTATAACCACTTCTTTCCTGTTATCCGGATAAAAGATGTGAGAGTAATATGGAAAACTTATGGATATAGCCGCAAATAGCGTAATACCAATTAAAAAACCTTTAGTTTGAAACCACTTTGGCTTTGCATCTACTTCACAACAATCCTCTGCTTTTTTCGGTTTTAGATAATCATACCACGCATAACCAATTGCTATGACAGCGATGCCAATTAAATAGGGTCTAAAGGGTTCCATCCAAGATAAAGCGGATGCACTTCCCCCAACGCCAGCTATTAATGCAATAACTGGTGGTATGCAACAAGATGATGCAGCTACAGCAGCAAACAAACCTGTATAAGCTGCATTTTTCGATGTTTTTACGGTACTCATTATTAAAAATTTATGCTGTTTTTCTTTTTAATTTAATTGACTTAAAAATACTATCCAGAATATCCGTCTCATCCTCGTTCAATGAATAGTATAAGGTTTGCCCTTCTCGCCTTGAGCTTATAATATCTGCATCTTTCATTTTTCGTATATGCTGTGAAACCGCGGGAACACTCATACCTAAAATGTCGGATAAATCACAAGGGCACAGTTCTTTTTCCATATTTAAGAGGAATAGAATTTTTAAACGTACCTCATTACCTGAAATGGACAGTAGTTTTGTTATTTCACTAAAATCATTGGTCATACCATCAATGACAGTTTTGCAGTTTAGTAACTGTTTATGGTCAGCTTCAGCTCTCGTACAAGAAATTTCCATTTTCATAATAACTATTTAGACGAACAAAGGTATAATTAATTACGTATTTAAGCAAATACTTAAATATAAATCTTCTTCAATTGTAGCTTTGAGTTTAATTGTATCAACTATAACAGCTGATGCTATGCTTTAATGATTTAACTTCTGAACGATTTATATAGCAGTATCACTTCTGAGATGAATTGTAACACAATATCCTTTAAGCTCTTTGTTAACTCTAAAAATAGTTCTTTCATAATTCTAATGTTTTTGAAGGGACTTTAATATGGTCAATGCAATAGGTTGGATGTTATTGAAATCTGAAATATACTTGCCTTCATCCTCATTACTCAAAAACCCCAATTCCAAAAGAAGCGAGGTACAATCATCAATAGTTTCCCGAAGCACTTGAAAGTTGGCAAACTTTACACCTCTACTTTCATATCCTAATTGTTTATTGAGTGCAGCTTGTAGCAGAAATGCAAGCCAAGTGGCATCATCAGAATATTTGGATGTTACACCTGCCACATAAACTTCTACACCTCTGGCATTTGGATTATCCGAATGATTAGAATGCAAGGACACAAACAAATCGGCTTTTAGAGCTTTGGCCAACTTCGACCTTTGCGATAAAAAAATGAGCGTATCGGTGTACCTGGTTAAGTAAATTTCCAAAGGTTTATCTAACTCATCATTCAACTTTAAAATGGCATTTGCAATATTGAGTACAACATCCTTTTCTTGGATGCCATTTACACCTATCGCACCGGAATCTTTTCCACCGTGTCCAACGTCAATTACAATTCGTTTTTGAGCACTCGTTCCCTGTCCGAAAATGAGGCACATTTTCAAAAGCAAAAAGACAAAACTGACGTTTTTGAGCACTTTTTTCATTTTCAATTTTCGGGTTATCAACAACTTCACTTCAAAAATCCATAGAATTTGATGTCAAATAATAGCAACGGAATTTAAACAATATCAAATAATATTTTATTCACAAATATTTGATTTTCAGATATTTATATTCAAATATATGTAAATTTCCCATAACGAAAACAACACAAAAATTTAAACTGTTACGTTATGAAAAAATCACTCTATTTAGCATCCTTTCTTTCGCTCTTATCCACTTCGCTATTTGCTCAAATTGGTGGCATTGAAGATTCCGTTAACGATGTGGGCGATACCATCCGCACCGTATTTCCAATTTTACTCGGTGTCATTTTCCTTGTTGGATTCCTCTTTAATGCAGGGCATTTCTTTGGCGAAAATGCCGACCTCAAAAAAGGGATTACCCGAGTACTTGTTTTTGTTTTAATAGCTGGTGCTGTAGTAGGCATCTTCACATACCTCATAGGAATTGTTGTATAAGGATGAAGAAGTTTGAGGTCTATAAAAACATCAGGAAACGGGCGGTCATTTTTGGGCTGCCCATTTCCCTGTTTGCCTTAATGATGGTTTCCATTCTTGCATCGCTATTAATCATCATTTTTTCTTTCAGTTTTGGGATAATTATAGGTGTACTGGTTTTCAATGCCGGGCTTTACGTGGCATTGACAAGAATAACCCATAACCCTCAGCTATTTCAAACATCTAACGCATTCCCTAAAATTATCAGTAACAAGCGTAATTCAGGTTTCGACTATGAACAAGATTAACCTTTCTATATATCAACCGATTGCAGATATTCAAGACAATATCGTGTTTGCCAATAATGGCAATGTCGTTTTGTGTTATGAAGGGAATTTGCCAGAAATCTATTCCTTATCTGAAAAGGACTTTGAGGATATGCACGGTGCTTGGTTTCAGGCTCTGAAATCATTGCCTGTTGGGACTGTGGTTCACAAACAGGATATCTGCCTCAAGAAATCCTATACTTCAGAACAACTTCCTTCTACAACCTTTCTGGGAAAAGCAACATACGAGCATTTTAAAGGTCGTGAACACATAGAACATAAGTGTTATCTGTTCTTCATTTTGACCAAGAACAAGGCACTTAATAATTCAAAATATGTCAATCCGTTCCGGAAGGTTTCCAAGGGAATTGTGCAAGAACTGGATGACAACGTTAAGAGCTTCATCAACTCGGTAAGCGATTCTGTTTCCTTCATCAACAATAGCCGAAAGATGGAATTTATTTCGCTTAGAGCGAAAGAGATTCAGCAACTTACGAATGGCTATTTCAATGGTTTCAACGAAGGCTTTGATACCGACATCATCCTTGATAAAAAAAGTGTCAATATTGGCGAAAACCATTTTGATGCCCTGGCCATCAATAGCGAACTGTGCTTTGGCGAAAGTGTACAGAGTAGCAAGACCAATGAGAAATTCACTTCTGACGATTTTGTGTTTCATCAAGGGTTTATTGATGGTTTGGGGCTTACGCTTAACGAGAACCATATCGTCAATCAAATTCTCTATCTCGATGACAAACAAAAGTGGCGCAAATTGCTGGATAAGAAAGTCGAGGAACTGAACAAAAGTTCAAACTTCGGGTCGCAGAACAAGGTCGTCCTTGGGAAGATTCAGCACATCCTTGACCAAATCAATGCCGATGATAATGCACGAATCATTCGCGGGCACTTGAACATCGTGTATTGGTCTAAAGATGCCAAAGAGCTTGATAAGATAACCTCGAAAATTAAAACCGAATTTAAGGAACTGGATATCATCCCATACTATCCAAGAGGCGAGGAACGGAAGAATTATATTCTGAACAGCTACTGCTGTTTTTCATCCAATTTCTCAAATAACGATTTATACGTTACCGATTTGAAGCACGCTCTCTGCCTGTTTATCAATAATACGAATTACAAGTCCGATGCGAAAGGAATCATCTTCAATGACCGTGAACACAACATTCCCGTCCTAAAGGATGTTTGGGATGAGCGCAAGAAGCGCATCAAGGCACGGAACTTTGCCATCTTCGCACCAACGGGCGAAGGAAAATCGTTTTTGGCCAATAACATTCTGCGCCAATATTTTGAGAGTGGTGTCCGATTGGTCATTATCGACCTTGGTGGATCCTACACCAAATTTGCTAAACTCTACCCAGAAAAATATACAGTACTGCGCTATGAAAGCGGAAAGAACCTGGGCATAAATCCATTCTACATAAGTAATGCAAAAGACCTTACACCGGAACGTTTGGAAGACCTATCGGTTTTCCTCTTTGAGTTGTTTGCATCGGACTTGAAAGTAACCAAAGCACAATCGGTTTCCGTTAAAAAGATATTGCGCCATTATTATGACAGCACTTCAGAAAACCACTCTTTAGATGGTTTCTACAGCTTTATAGAAAGGAACCAGAAAGATCTTCTGAGCACCCTTAAAATCCATCCCGACTATTTCAATGTTACGAGCTTCTTGCACGTGATGTCAGAATATGTCGGCGATGGTCTATATAGCTTTTTATTTGAAGTGAGTGAAGACCAGACCTATAAAATTGAAGATAAACGATTGATAGTTTTTGAACTGGATGAAGTCAAGGACAATAAGGAAATTCTGTCGGTAATGTTGAAGCTGATTAAGTCAGCTATCCAAAGAACCATTTGGAAAAACCGTGCTGAAAAAGGCATCATTCTTTTCGATGAGTTTGCCAAACAACTGAAGTTTGACAATGTACTGGAAAGTGTCGAATTTTATTACCAAGCCATCCGTAAGCAGAATGGTGCAATTGGTATTATTCTTCAGTCAATCAATCAGCTGCCAAACAATTCTACTTCAGCAAGCATACTCGAAAATACACAGGTCATTTATAGCCTGAACAATGAAAAAGGTTATGACGAATTGGTCAAACGTCTTAACCTATCTAGCCACGACCTGAACCAATTAAAGTCCATCAAGAACAACCTTACCGGACCGCGGAAGTACACCGAAATGTTTATCAAAATCGGTAGGGAAAGCAACATCTTCCGTCTTGAAGTTCCGAAGGAAGTGTATGCCGCCTATCTGACCGACGGTAAAGAAAATGAGGAAATAATGAAGCTCTACGAAGAGCATCACGATATGCAAAAAGCAATCATTCAATTCACATCTAAAACATAATATTATGAAGACAAAGATTAAAATTTTAGTAATGGCAGTAGCCTTGACACTATTTATGTCTAGCCGTGCAACTGCCCAAGGAATGCCGGTTTACGACAACACCAACTTCATCAGTTTGGTAAAACAACTTTTGGAATCCGGTAAACAGACGGCAGAAATGATTAAATCCGTAAAATTCCTAAAGGATGCCAAAGAAGCTATTGAGAAAGTATCGAGCGTCGTCCAACAACTAAGGGCGGTTGAGGAAATTGCTCAGAACAATCAGCGCCTTATTAATGTAATGCAGAATGATTTACAGGACATTTTGAACTCGCCATATATAAAGCCCGAGGAAATTAATCGTATAGCTCAATCTTTTGATGCTATAGTTCAAAACTCATTGGACACGGTAGACTTTATGGGTGAAATCTTGTCCAGCGATAATCTAAAAATGTCTGATGCCGAACGTGCCGAAGTGTTAAAACAGAAAGAACAAGAATCAAAAGAAATGGTTTCCAACATCACTACTAAAACGAAGCGCTATCGTGATATTATTTCCTTTAGAAAAATGCAAGACAAAGTAAATAACCGAGAAACGAATTACTAATGAGTTTTGGGCTTGAATATGTGGATGCCGTCTTTCAGACGATACAGGCCAGTGATTTTTCGCAATACACTATTGCCGGAATGAAAACACTTGCCGTATTGTTCTTTCTGGTCAATATCCTTAAAAAATATAACGAGGGTGTGGCCAATAAAGACGGTTACACTTGGGGATTGAGTCCGGGCGAACTGGCCAAGAATTTTGCCATTGTCCTACTGGTCATATTTTCAACGCAGGTGTTGGGATTCTTTGATGGGATATTGGTGGCCATCGAGGGACAATATAGGGGCACAGCACCTGCGTTACTTCCATTACAAATGCAGGATATTCCTATCGAAGAAGATGTTAGTGTCATTGAGGTAGCCAAGTCTGCTATGACGCTTTTATATGAAGCCTTGGTAACACCCCTTTACGGTTTCAAAATATTTGCATTTATCATTAGCCTTTTTCTCTGGATATTGGATTTGTTCATCTATCCGCTATTCTTGGCAGAGCGTTTTTTCCTTTTGGGAATAATGCAGGCATTCTTCCCTTTGGTCATTAGCCTTGCGGTCTTTGAAAAATTTCGTTCGCTCGCCTACACCTTCTTTAAGTTGTACGCTGCCGTTTATATGCTCGTGCCAGCCTTTTTCTTGGTCAATGTATTTATAAATGCCATTTATACGGAAATCAACACCAATTTCTGGGTCAACCTATTCGGAACGGAAACAGGTCAGGGCTTTTTTGCACCCGTCGTTCAATTGGGTTCTGTTGGATTTATTGTCTTCTTAAAATTCAAATTGTACAGACGTGCCACATCCTTTACGCTCAGACTCTTTACCAACTAATTCAATTCAAAATGAAAACACCTTACAAGAATATTTATAACGTCCTAAAATTAAATCGGTTTATCGTTTTGGCAGTCGTTGTCTGTGCGCTGCTGTCCAGCACCTTTTCAGTTTGGATGGTATTCAACACCAATCAAAAGGCACTCAATAGCGCATTTGCCATCAATACCGATGGTAGTATTATTCCGCTGAAGCTCGTTACCCAAAAAGAGAATTTCAGGGTGGAAGCTCTGGCGCATCTGGAATTGTTTCACAACTACTTCTATAACATCGATGCCAGTAATTATGAACGGAATTTGGAAAAGGCGCTTTGGTTGGGCAATAGTTCCGTGGATAATCTATACCGTCAGAAAAAAGCGGATGGTGTCTATAATCGGTTACTACAATATTCGCTCGTTCAAAAAGTATTGAGTATTGATTCAAAAATTTCAGAAAGCAACGGTACGTACAGTTTCACTACCACAACCATTTTTGAAATAAATAGAGGCTCTATCATCGACACCTACGAATTGGTTTCCACCGGAAACCTGATTATGGTGGACCGGAACTTTCCCAATAATCCGCACGGACTTTTGATTACGAATTACTTCGAAAACACCCTTAAAAAATTAAACGATGAAAGTTGAGCCGATAATCGGCATTTAAAACACTTACTCTTATGAAAGTAGAAAAGAATAAAATAGTATTTGCGACGGTATTGGCCGTGATTTTCATATTCCTCATTTCCTATTCCGTAATGGTAATGGGCGATGACGATAGCGAGAACGAAGGCCTACAACAGACCTTAGTTCCTGATTTGGAAGAAAACCAGAAGGAATACGAGTCCAAACTCGATGCGATTAACGACCTGAAGGAAGTGCGTGAAACCAACGCACCCAGTATCTATGATGAAAAGCTGATTGATTCCCTGGGCTTTTACGACCCAGATTTACCGGAACGTGAAAAAGAACGCATTGTTGACAGTATCTATGATGCTGGCAAGATTAAGTATTCCGAAAAGCTGTATGAAAATTTAGGGCAAAGGCGAAATGTTCAACAAACAGTACCAAAGGTGGATTCAGCTGAAGTTAAAAGAGCTCAAAAAATTGAAGCTAAGGAACTGGGCTTGGAACATCAACTATTCTTTGCTGCCGATCCTAAGCCCAATGAAGTTTCAATTATTGGCAATACAGATGAAACGATTTATGTAGTCGTGGATGGCGACCAAATTGTTCAGGCAAATACCCGATTACAGATGCGCCTTACTAAATCTGCTACCATAAATGGCAAACTGATGCCAAAGAACACACCGATTTTCGGCTTTATCAGTTTTCAGCCCAATCGTGCCTTGATTGAGATTGAAAACATAAAGCACCATCCCACCAAACTCAAAGCATTCGATTTGCAAGACGGTAGCGAGGGCATCTATGTTGAGAACAATTTTAGGGAAGAAGCTACGAGAGAGGTGCTCGATGATGTTATTGGGGACATAAATATTCCGAGTGTGCCACAAGTTGGCGGACTTACACAAGTTTTCAGGCGTTCTAACCGAAGGGTAAAAGTAACCGTACTGAACAATTACAGATTAATTCTAAAACCTAAATTATGAGAGCAAAAATTATAATATTAGCAATACTGATATCCACTTTCGTACCTCGACTATGCTCGGCACAGGCTACAGCGCAATCAACTATAGTACTCGATACCATTTATGCGAACGACACCAAGAATGTTGCGCTTTTCTTTCCAGAACCTATTAGGCAAGGCATAACCGGTTCAGATAATTTTGTATTTACCTACAACCGTGAGAAAGAACAGTATTTTGGCTTGCTACAAGCCAAGCCAGGGAAGGAAAGTAATTTACTGGTAGTCAACCGAAATGGCTCGATTTTTTCGTATATTGTAAGGTATAAAAAACAGCTTTCTAAGCTCAATTATTTCATTCCAGCATCCAATAGTATCGGGAATGAAAAGCCGATTGTAACCGATTCAATTCTTGCTGAATCCTCTGAAGAGCGTGTAGATAAAAGAACCTATTATTACCAAAAATTCTGCTCGTATTTGCTCAACAGAAAACAGCGTATAGGTAGAATCAAAAAGCGAAATGAAGGTATTGTTTTGAGTGTTGAGAATATCGTTTTTGATAAAGAAGAACTGTACTTCGTTATCCGGATTGAGAATAATTCTACCTTGGATTACGATTTGAATTTCTTGAACCTTTCGATTGAGACACGACAGAAAGGAAAAAGAAAATCGCTACAACGTTTGTATCAAGAGCCAATTTATAAACATAATCTGGCTTCAAAAATTGTAGAAGGTCAAACGGTACTGTTCGTTTATGTGTTGCCCAAGTTCTCGTTATCCAATGACCGTAGGGCAATTTTAGAATTGAATGAAAAGGACGGCGAACGAAATATTGAAATGAAACTATCGCACAGATATATTAATAACCCAAATTAATACTGTTATGAAAAAAATCGTCATTTGCTCACTCGTACTTCTATTCATTTCCTGTTCAGAAAACAAGAATATGTCGCCTTCAGAAACTGCCAAGATTGTTGCAGAAAGCTTTTTCTCAAAAGATGAATCAGTTCTAAAAAAACATACCACATCAGAAGGGTATGCCAGTTTGATTACGGTTCTAAATATGATGCCTGATTCTGATAAAAACATCGAGGTAGAAATTTTGGATGAAGTCATTGAGGGGGACATTGCCTGGATAAAATATAAAACCTCTTTTGATGGAAAGTTGGGGATTTTCAAATTAGTCAAAGAAAATGGTCAATGGAAGGTCACTTACAATAAGCCCAGGGATAAAGGACCCTTTTAAATAATCACTAAAGATTTATTCTAATTAATTATCAGTTTTCAAAAGATTCTGAAGAGTCATACTTATACTTTGTCTTTAATAAACTCAATCTAAATAATTGGCGCAAAAAATACTAAATATAGATTGGAATATCGGAATTAAGTCCGTCGCTAATAACAGTGTAGACTTGGTACTAACCGACCCACCTTATGGCATCGATTACAGAAGTAATAAACGAGGTAAGCGGCATAAAAGAATGCCCAATGACAACAATTTAGATTGGTTGAATCATTGGGTGAAAGAGTTGAAACGTGTATGTAAAGACGAGGCACATCTATACATTTTTTGCTCTTGGCATAATGTGGAAGTCTTTAAGTTTTTTATTGGAAAAGAATTTAGAATAAAAAATATATTAATATGGGAAAAGGAAAATCACGGAACTGGTGACCTAAAAGGCGACTATGCCCCAAAATATGAGATGATTATATTTTGTAGTAATGGAAGCAAAAAATTGAACGGAAAGCGTGATTGTAATATTTTAAAATCTGCCAAAACCAAGAACAATAATCACCCCACAGAAAAGCCCGTTAATTTGATAAGTTATTTAATTGAAAAAAGTACCGATTTAGGTGATTTGGTATTGGATACATTTGGCGGAAGTTGCTCAACTGCCATTGCAAGTAAACAAACCGGCAGAAATTGTATTGTTTTTGAGATTGAAGCAAACTATTGTAAGATTGGTATTAAAAACTTAGCTAGTACTTCAAAAAGATTATTTAGAATGAATAATTAAGATTGTTTCTAAAGCTCAATTATTTACTAAAATTTTTAAGTCTTACTATATAGGTCTAAAAAATTGAAATGTTATACTGAATTTCGTGTAAGTTATATAAATGACTGCCTATCAACTTATAATGTGCCCAATATCAATTTTACACCACCTATTGCACCACCTATTACACCACCAATATGACCACCTATTTGACCACCTATTTGATTACAAATCCTAAAAAATAAGTAAACTTAAGGTTGTGAATAAAGATACGTTATAAAACTATTTATTCTTATCCACAAATTTGACTTGGTCTTTAGATGTTAGTACATTTGGAAACATTGGGATTAAATCTTGATTTTTAGACAGTCTCATCTCAATATCATCCCTATTCCACCAAGAAGTCCAAATTCCTTGAGATGGTAACGATTCGAGTTTTTCTGTAAGTGCTGAAGAAATTTGGGTGTTTACGGCTAAAAAGAAGCCTTGTGAATTATGAGTTTCTACAGTATCTCGCATATCCAATACTTTCCCTTTTCCAATTGTAGATTTTCCCGATTTGCATTGCCCTACAACTTTTATCAACTTTTTTGGTGGTGTGGTATCGGACATATATTCATTTATTACATTCCACTCAATAATTAAATCTCTTCCTTTATCACCTTGATTGATGGGCGCCGGTCTTCTAACGCTTTTTACATTTGGCTCACGTTCCAATAGTGCTTTAACTAATAGCTCGAATTGATCAGGACAGACCTTTTCTTTCCAAATAAATTGTGATATAGGAAACAATAGTTCAGATTCTCTATTATGGCGCTGTCTTATGATTTCTCTCTCTTTTTTATATTCATCAAATCCACAAATTCTACCCAATGCAATAATATAATCTTCCATTACGGTAACGACCATATTTTCCATAGGGATAACCGGGTATCCTTTTAGTTTACCGTTCTCATTAATTTTTTTAAAGTATTCGTCCATTTCAGACTTAGTCTCATCGTGAACAAAGTTTTTTATGTTATCGCTTAGCACAAATGTACCATTCTGTCCTTTTAACTGTTCAGTTTTATCTGTACACAAATCTAATGTTGCGTAGAGAAACTTTGCGAGACTACTGGATTTAATCATCGTAACTTCCTCTTCTATGTCATAGAAATATACCCATTCTGGTCGTTCACGATCCCTATAATTATTTCGGCTAGATATACTATGCAAATGTGAAAATATGTCCTCAACATCTTCGAAAGAGTATTTATAGTTTGAGTTATCAATATTTCCAGCAGTCATACATTTATCACAAGGGCAACCTGCAAAATACCATAAGCTTTCTCGCCAAAATGCGACCATTTTTATTATTTCCTTGACAACCTCAAAGAGTTGTTCGGCAGTTGAAATTCCGTGTAAAATTGGAACTTGGACAGGTACCAAATACCTTCCCCAAATTTCATCAGGTACAACCGGATGACCTATGTCAAATTGCTCACAAGAGATTCCTGTTTTATAGAATCTCAAAAAAGAAGTAAACATTAGGCTTAAAATAACGTGCGCATCGGATCTGTCACCTGCATAAAAAACATCGTATGTTCTTTGAAGAAAATAAAATGATAAATTATAATTTTCATCTAATTGAAGGAAAAGTGTTATACCAGAGGATTGATCTGTAAATATCCTAAAGTAATTGTCTTCAGCGATTTCAATTGTTAAGTGATGTTTTTTACATAAATCTTCAATAATTTCTGTTAGGTTTTGTATTTCTTCAGCGTTGTCTATTTTCATTTAAAGCATTAATATATTGCACGTTTTAAAACTCATTTTACCCAAGATAAATATAACATTATCCTATCAAGAAAGTAAATCATAATTTAGATTTATAGGACCACTCTTTTGGTTAACTAAATATAGACTTTACATCACTGTAAATTTTTTCAAAATTGGCTGCCAAATCTACCCGAGAAAATTGGTTGGATTCTTTTGGAAGTTCTCGTTTAAAACTCGGTAATTTGAACAGCACCTTTTTATCCTTTCCATCAGCATACGTAATAAACTCGCCCTGCTTTAACCTGAAGAAAACATCAGCCCTAATCTTCGGAATTTCCTTTTCGCCTGTTGTAATCCGTGTGTCAAAATCAAGATTATGTCCACGACTTATGCTTTTTGTAGGATCCTTGATGATTTCAAAAAAGCGTTCGTAATATTTAGCGGTGTCCGGGTCATTGACCTTTCCGAAAAATTGATAGGATAAATTACTGAGAATCGCTTTGCTTGCCTTGTCGCCATACATCATATCATTCTGGATTTTGTCCTGCATCACGTAGATGGTGGCAATGTCATAGCTTCGTAAAGTCGCTGGAATGCGGTGCATATTTAACAATCGGATGGTTGGTGCTTCTTCCATTAAAAGAAAGGAAGGCTTGCTGTTCCGTACACTCATTTGCTTGGTAATGGTGTGTATGATGGTCGCAATTACTGGCGAATAGGACGTCTCAAATTTGGGATTGTTTACGATAGAGATTACAGCAGGATTTGCTTCATTATTGATATTCAATGGCACTTCGTCTGCCGACAATGCCATAAAAATTTGTTGTGTACTGATACGCTTTAGCGCATTGGCCAGCGTGCTTTTTACGCCTGCTGTCTGTCTGTCGGAATCCTTTCCACTTATAAAAGCATCTGCCATTGCCCTCGATGTGGTATTGGTTTCCAAGAATTGGATAAGGCTGTCCGTGTCCAGATATTGGTAAATGGCAATTAAATGGGGAAGTGTACAGAATTGTGGATAGGTAGTTTTCAGTTTCCAAATCAACCCACCAATCAAACCCTCAGCTGCATCATTGAAAAATTTTGTCGTGCCGGTCGTACCACTTTCTCTTTGCTCTAATAGGTTCTCGATTAACACCCTTGACACTTCGTTTACGCTTTCCTCATTCTCTAAATAGTTTGGCGAGATAGGATTTACCCTGTGGATGATTTTATCAAAGGAAATGACCTTAAACGGGATATCACTATCTCTGAAAAGTGGGTACGCCATTTCGGTCAGTTCAAAATCTTTATAGTCGTGGATAATTCCACAGAAGTTCTCTTTCCGAAAGTGTTTCAGAAATCCATACACAACACTTTCGGTCTTTCCACTTCCGGCAGAACCGATGATGGATGCACCCCGTTTGATATTATCCAATTTGAAATTGCCCTTAGTGGTAGAAAAGCTGACCTGATATTTGCTATCGCCATTTATCGGCTTGTCCGTCTTATGTAGAAAAACATACATTCCTATGTTAATTAATATAAGAGGGCAAACCAGATAGAGGGCAATAAGAGTCAATGCGTTTTCCTCGTTTAAATAAAATACCATCGCACCAAGCACGAGAAAATTACTGATGAATGCATATCGAGTAACCCGAAACATCGCATAGAAAACAATACTGGCCAGACCAATAATTGAAAGTGTCGTTATGAGGTTATCTATTTGCATAACGATTAGATTCCGATGGAACTTGATTTAATTGCGATTTCAGCACCACGTCTCAACCGTTTAAGAACTCGAAGTGCAATCTGTGTTTGACTAACTGGAATATTTGGCGCTATCGGCAATCCTGTTTTTGCTATCATTTTAAACGCCAATGCCTTTTCGTTGGCTGGCAATTTCATCAAGGCAGCGAAATAAAGATTGGGATTCTTCACAAAATCCTTTCGGGCTTTGTAGGTCTCAGCAAAGTTTCGTTTATAGCCGAAAGTCTTATCGAATGTTTTTTCTGCTCTTTCAAAAAACTTGTCTCGGTCAAATCCTCGTTTTACGGTTTGCCCATTCAACTTCACGTCGGATGCCTTGTATTTGCTTCCGGGCGATAAGCTGAATCTGTTGGACGCATCCTTACGGCTCACGATAATATGGATGTGGCTTTGGTTACCATCTTTTTGCATTCCCTGGACAATCCGTTTTCCGTTTTGTTGGTGGGGCGCTTGGCTTTCCAGTTTGGCGATTTCCTTTTTCATCCTTTTAATATTTCCTTCAGCTCTTCCTTCTTGGATATTTCGGATTTCCGTTTTGAGCTGAAGAATTTTCGTGGCATACGGTTGGTTCTCTTTTACCTGAAAATCTGTCCCCTTGAAGGTGCGTTGATGCTCTATTTTTGCATAGTACTTTATATCATCGATGTTAACCGGTCGCCCTTTGATTTCCCTATTGAAGGATGCCACATAATCTTTCATCAGCTCACGGGTATATCTCTTTAAATCTTCGCTACTGTTCTGAAGTTTTTGCAATTCATATTTTGATGGACTCACGGTAATTGAATAGAATCTTGGTTCGTGTTTTTCCAGTTTTGCGGTATTCCCATCGATTTCCCTAATGACTTCCTCAGCAGAAATCTCATCGCCGTATTGATTGAAAAAATGTTCCATATCCTGTTGTTCCAAACCTTGATTTTCTTTCTCTAAATACCCAACAAAATCTGCCGAACTTTTGGAAAAATTACCGCCCATTTTTTGGGGTGTTATTGTGATGTACATAGCTCGAATATTAGAGTTCGTTTTTTAGATTTGGCTTCTCTCGAAAGCCTGCCTCGCCGGCAGGCAGGCGTACTTCTTTCTTTTCTTCGGCATATTTCTTTTCAACAATCAATGGTTTTTTGTTGGGTTCTTCCATCACAAAAAGGGATTGCAACATAGCGACCGTAGGTTTGGTTTGGGTCTTTTCTACATCACGCATTATGGCGATGACCGCATTGATTCTTTTGAGCAATTTAGCTTCGATAGTTCGTCCGGTTGGTCCCAACTTTTCCTTTGGGGAAATCTCGTTATAGAGGAAAAAATCAAGGATGTTTTCCATCGCTTCGGTGTGCGTTTTAAAGTGCATTTTGGAAAATTCCTGAAACCGCTTGGCCGTTTTTCGTTTGAACCTGATAGTGATGAATGAATCCATTTCCTTTCGCTTTTTTAAAGATTTGACGTAAATCCATCCCTATTTACTGGTGTTCCAAGACCATTTGACGCAAATTGTTGGAACTTTTAAATCCTGTTAATTTTTAAGTAATTAAAAATCAATGGATTAAAACGAAAATGGAATATGTAACGCGGCGCAGCCCGTTACCCTCTTGCTATTCCTTTTCGTCACGCGCAAGCGTGACAAAAATCCATACAATCCGGCTAAAAAGCCGATTGCCATTTTCAAGGAAAATGATTTTCCGATATGTTATTTTTCGATGTGTAAGGCTATCGGCGAAAGTCGAAAAGTGGATAGCCTTACTTTAATTTGAATGCTGAATTTCAGCAAAATAAAGATAGTGATTTTTTTTGATGTAGGTTAAATTACACACAAAAACATCCCTGAAATTTTAGATGAATGTATAACCTATATTGTAAATGATTTAAAGTTTAAGAATGAAATATCAAACCCTTTTTCTCAAGCCTACTTATGGATATATCATAATGTTCTTTCATCAATTCACTACCGATAAAATTACAATGGCTTTCAATACAACTGAGTTGCGTGGTTCCGATTCCAGAGAATGGGTCATAGATGAGACTGCCTTCGGGGAAATAGATATTAATCAGTTGATGGCATAAATCTTTTGAGTATGCTGCCTTTAAATTTGACCTATAGCCATCATTATTTTTTGCTTCGATATAGTTCGTGTAATTTTTGAAAAATCTTTGTCCCGTCTTTCCATTTACCTTACTTATTTTTTTATTGGTTCTAAATGTATGCAAATAGGATTTCTTTACAAAGACGTAGATTAGTTCTGTTAACCTACTTAATTTTGTTGGTGAGGTTTGAAAAGGAATGGCATTTGATTTTTTCCAGCAAATTATATCTGCAATTGTCAAATTGGTTTCATTGTGGATTTTAGAAACCAAAAGTGTCGGTAAAATGGGATTCTCTTTTGAGTAAGAAATGTTGTAACAAATAACCCCTTTATCTTTCAGTACTTTTGAGAATTTTGTAAATTCTTCCGTCCTTAATTTAAGATATTCTGCTTCGCTTAATCCGTCAATATTAGAATATCCATTATTGTAATAACAGTCGCTTCTTTCCGTATTTATATTATAGGGTGGTGATGTGATAATTCCGTCAATACACTTTTTAGGTAACCTATCTAATGTTACGCTACAGTTTTCGTTATAAATGACATTTATTCTCACTTAAATTGATGAAATCAACCCCAAAAAATGATATCAAAATGTTTTGTAGGATTTTTCACGCAAAACCAAATTTTGATATAATCAACTATTTAAAACAGAAAAGAGCATAGATAGCTGTGGTTATAGTGTGCTGTTTTTCAGCTTTAAGAAGTTAGTTTTTATACTGTTAAGACAAAAACGGCAGTTGGTGCCAAGTACTGACATTTGACATCAAAAAATAGGATAATGCAAAAAGTAAATGATTGAAGTGTCTAGTTTCAAAGTTTACTAAATAAAAACCAAGCACTTCAATTTAAAAAATGCTTGGTCTTTCAATCTATTCAAGACTATATATTGAACACATAGGTGTAAGAATATAAATTCCGAAGTGCTTCTTCTTCAATCATCGTTTCAAAACAGCCATAATTTTCTTTTACGTATTTGCGAATGCTATCCCCAAATTTTCGTTTCACATCTTCTTTGGACGTTTCCAAAAATCGGTTTTGAGCTTCTTGGCTCAAGTCTGTAAAATTGAGATATATCATAGCTGTAAATTTTACAGAATTCCATTGTCAGAAAAACTATAGTAATCCCCATCGGGTGCAAAAATCAAGTGGTCTAACAATCGGATGTCAAAAACAGATGCAGCTTTTTTGATTTTGTTTGTCAATTTTATATCTGCTTTACTTGGTTCCAACTTACCGCTTGGATGATTATGTGCTAATATCAAACCTACCGAAAGTGATTTTAATACAGTTGCAAATAGGATGCGCATATCCACTAAAGTTCCTGCAATTCCACCTTGTGAAATTTGGCAAATACCTTTCACTTTATTGCTGTTATTCAAGAGTACAATTTTAAACGTCTCTTGTAATTCCATTGTACGTTTATCCCAGTTTTGAAAAAGGACTTCTGCAGCTTGCGCAGAGGATGAAATCTGAACCCAATCTTTGGATTTGACACCACCTTCATAACTTATTTTTATTTCGTTAACTTGTGCTTTCATTGTGCATATGATTAATGTGTGAATGAAAAAAAAAGAGGGCGCATCTTTCGACCGTTACGCCCTCTTTCATTTTAGGTTTACTTATCGCTTTTACTTCCTAACAATAAGATTTCATCGGCTACTACTTCCGTAACATAGCGTTGTTCATTATCATCGGTTGTGTAGCTTCGGGTTTTTAGTTTACCCGATATTCCAACTTCTTTTCCTTTAGCAACATACTTCTCTACAATTTCAGCGGTCTTGCCCCAAGCCACAACGGTATGCCAGTTGGTGTCCGTTTGCTTTTCGCCTTTGCTGTCTTTGTAATACTCGTTCGTGGCGAGTGAGAAGCGGGCTACTTTCTTACCGCTTTCAAGGTTCGTAATGGTTGGCTCTTGTCCAACGTTTCCGATTAACTGTACGTGATTTCTAATAGTACTCATAACTAAATGGTTTTAAATGCCCTTTACAGGCTTGATTAATATTTCCCTTTTCAATTCAGATTAAATTTTAAGGGGTGTTTGTTCTTTTCTTTCGTGCACCGCACAATGGATAGAGTGGGTTTTGTCAAGACTTTTAGGGAATAAATCAGGTGTGTTTGCGACGTAGCAATCCCGCTTTTTTTTGCGGGATTCAAGGAAGTAGATACCTTATTTTTCACTAAAACTTGCCACGGTCTTGACAAGTTCCATAAGGGCATTAGCAATTCTTTAAACGCAGTTGCGTTTGAGCGTACCGACAGTTAAGCGAAATAAGTAGCTGGGTTTAATCTAGAGTTGGTTATGTCGTGCCTGTTTTTCGACGACCCGAAAAACAACAAAGGCTTTATCCATTATAAACCCCTTAAAATGTGCAAGGCAGCGGTTTGGTTTTTAGGGATTTTAGAGTGAAGGCTCAAGAAGACCGCGCCGAAAATCCTGTTAAGAAAACCGAAGTGATGGCTTTCCGATGAGAAAAGCGGACTCTATTCACAATTTTGGCTCGGGAATGAAGTGTCCCTTCCCAGAGCAGCGGGAAGGGTTAACGGAATGGAAAGCCGAAATTGGGGATTGTGTCCAAGACTAGTGTAGTGAAGCTCTTTTCCCGAAATGAAGTGGTAGGCTGCTTTTTCAGAAGGCAAGCACGGAATGTAGGGGAATGTGCTGAGTGGTTTCTAAAACAAAAACTTTTTTTTGAAGAAAATTTAAATTGGATTAGAATTGTTAGTCGCTGGCTTTATTCTCCCAAGTCTCAGAAATACAGGAAATTCGACTTTTTTGGCTTTAACCCAATCGGACGATAATTTCTCAATTATATTCCTTGTTGTACGCTTGCTTTATTCGGGATTATATTCTTTTCCATTTATGAGTATTGTTCCACCAAGTTCTTCAATATAGTATCCAAACCAACCAATATCATTCCTCTTCCAAGTTTCACGATGTTTTTGAGTTGTTAATACTGTGTCAGTCTTAATACCATCTCTTTGAAACATCATTCTCTCCCAACTTTGAGAAGTGAATACGATAACGCTGTCTTTTTTTAGAAAACGAATGCTATCAATTTTCATTTCAATATTTAATGTGGTATCAATAATCGCCCAATCTCTTAATGTATTCTCTCTCTGTTGTTCCTTTGAAATTAACTTTCCATTTTCGTCTATCAATATTAAATCATTTGGTAATTGGCTCATATACAATTCTATGTTTTTTGTCCTTGTAGCTTTAATACCCTCTTCAATTTCTTTTTTAATTTGTTCTTTAATTTCCGCTTTTTGTGTTAGGGATAATTCAGAAATGGATTTGTTGGAATTACAACTTATCAATAGATTGAGAAGTATTAAAAGATGTCCGAATTTTTGAATGTTACTATTCATTTCTGCCTTTTGAAAGTTTAAAATATTCGTTCGCAGATTTGTCAAGTATTTCGGAAAATCTCTCAAAATTCTCTTGATTTGGTCTAAGGTCAACGTATTTGTCTATTATATTACTACGTTTGTAAATAAAAAAAGTGTTGTCCACGTTTGGGTCAATCTTATTTAAATGCACTTCTGAAGTTTTGTCCATAAAAGAAGGAACAAAAGTCAAGGCAACTTTTTTTAGGTCGAGTTCAGTTCCAATTTTTTCCAATTCTCGTATTCTATTATTTTTGTTGTAATTATTTTCGTTACCATAAACAAAGTATACTTTTAGGTACTCCTCTCTCTTTTGGCTTTCCGTCTCTAAAAATGTAAGCCAATCTTTTATTTCGTTCCAATTTGGATTGTTACCTACAAAATATAGAATTCCGTGATACCAACCATACTTGCAAATCGGACAGGTTTTTGTGCCTTTGTCTGGTCCGTATGCGTGAAACGGTGTGAAGGAAATAATATCTTCGCCAATGTTTTTGCCGGAACTTTTCTGATTAGTTTTTTTTAGTGGATAATCAGGAATATTTAAGCCTAAATAGATATTTCGTTCGCCAACCCACAAACTATCTTTTTGAACAAATCGAATTACACCACTTCCTCCACGATTTTCCATACTCTTTCTCCATTGAGTTGTTAGAAGGCGGTCATTGTCAAATACAAAATCGTCTATGTAATAAGGTTCGTTCATATTTTTTTCCTTTACAGTAATATGAACGTGTGCAGGTTGGTCTCTGCTTGGGTAAGTTTCAGGTTGTATTGTATAGATTGAATAGTTGCCCTGTTCATCCGTTTTCAACCAACCTCTGATGTAACCGTGGGTATGTCCTAATTTGTTTTTAGGCATATTCCTTTCTTCACTTTCTTTTGTAGCATAAATTCCCTTTGTATTGGTTTGATAGTAGTACAGAATTACGTTAGAAGCTGGTGTTTTACCATCTATTTGGTAAACTGTACCTGTAAGCAAAATTTTCTTTCCTTTTTCTTTAAATGCAGGACTTGTATCGGTTGCGGACAAGTTTTTTGGCATCTTGTAATAAAATGGCATTGATTTATCAAAATCATCACTTAAAGTTTCTGTCTCTTTTTTGGTGTTTTGGCTGTTACAACTTGTTAAATTTATACAAGCCAACAGCATAAAGAAAATTTTAAGAATTCGTATCATTTACAATATTTTCTAATAAATGTAGGAATTGATATGGTTGTTAAAACCATATTTTGCGACAAATTGCCTATGTGGTGTGAATAAATAGCTTACTGGATGAACTGTTTCCAATTATTCCTGAAATGTCTGCTCAACCGAATTACTTGACCGTTTTTAAGTGTTGCGTCATAATCGCCATTGTTTCTCGATTTTAGTTCTTTGACGAAAGTTGCGTTAACGATTGATGAACGATGCACTCTTAAAAAAAAAGTTGGGTCGAGTACAGTTTCAAATTCTTTTAGGCTTTTATTGTCTAAAAATTTTTTGTCGTTTGCGTGAACAATGGAATAGGGTTTGTCAGTCGTAATACATTGTATGGTTGAAGTTGAAACACTTAAAATTTTTGAACCGATTTTTAACTTTATTTTATCTGAATACGGTTTTTTTGAATAGGTCGGTTTGTATTTTGAAATATAAATTGCAGGAAAAATAGTATACCACAATAATGCGATATAGAATTGATTAGAAAACGCACTATTGAAAATATTTGAAAATCGATGCGTTGGTGTAAATACCAAACTACTAATTAGTACAAATAATGACGCGAAAAACACTAAATGCAGAAAGCTAAAAGTTATTCCAATTCCTAAATTGAATGGTAATTTGACCAATCTGTTTTTAGGGTTAATAATTTTTATCAATCTGTTTATCAAAATGGTAAGCGGAACGAAAAAAATCCAAAACGTATTGTAGAGCGATGATTCCGATAAGTAAAATCCTGTGTTTTGTATTCTGCTGTAAATATAATCTTGCAATACTGCTAATAAAAAAACAAGGACAACAATCAATAGATACAATGGTATTTTTCCAATTTTTGGAATTTTAAATTTTTCGTTTATGTAAGTTAACTGTTGCAATGACTATTAAGGCTGGAACTATTATATATGCTATAAAGGTAATATTATCTTGCATACTTAGTTTCGATTAAAATCAAATGCTGATTTAGTTAAGATTGAAAAGCGGACTTAATTCACAATTTCGGCTCGGGAATGTAGCCCTTCGACTGAGCTCAGGACAGGCTAAACTTCCCAGCCAAGCGGAAAGGGTTAACGGAATGGAAAGCTCGAATTGGGGATTGTGTCCAAGATATTTGTAGTGAAGCTCTTTTCCCAAAATGAAGTGGTTGCCTGCTTTTTTCAGCAGGCAGGCGTGGAATGTAGGGGAATGTGCTGAGTGGGTTAAGAATTATTTGTTATCAAAGATTTTTAGAAACCCCGTTGATACATCTTTTATTTTATTGATTGATGCTTCATCTTTTACAGTTTCGAGAAGTGCCCAATATTTTGCCTCGTTCCAAATAAACTCTCTGTTCAATCCTGAACCACGTTGATTTATAAAACCCCAAAACCAAAGGTCATCCCAAACTTCCATTTCTTCAGAAGAATAATTATCCTGTAGAAGTTTATTTATTTTGTGAAAATTCCATTTAATAGATGGGTCAATACGATAAAAAATTGCTTCAATTACCGCATCGACAGGTAAGAAAATTCTATCCTTAATGTCTATAACTTTTGGTGCATCTTCCCATAATACATTTTGATATCCATACTTTCCATTATGCAAATGATAAATGGTTTTGGCAAATAATGCGGATGTTTTATTGCCCCAACCGGCTTGTCCCAGCATCCCATAGTAAAGTGATTCATAGTTATGGACACTGTTTTCATTTCCTGTTAGAAAATCGATGAAAGACCTAAAACTATGAAGCTTCGATTTATTTGAATATACTTTTTGAAAAAAAGGTGCAAGTACATCAATTCTTGGTTGACTTTGCGTATTTGCTACGTGATATAAAACTGAATACAATCTATCTTCGACCGAATCAAAAGGTGATAAAAATAAGTTGTAAGAGTTTGATTGAACTTTTTTATTGTAATCCCTGTTTTCGTTCAAAAAATGAAATAAAGCGCTTAATTTAAAATTATAGGTTTCTGAATTCACAAATAATTATTTTTCAAGTGTTACAGTTCCGTTAGCATTAACCCAATAATGAAGTATTCCAATCTTATTAAGCTCAGGAATAATATTTGTTATTGTTTTTCGTATTTGTTCATCTTCAGGATGTGCAATGGCAATTTTTGCATTTGGAAACGCTACTTTAGTTTCTAAACATTTGATGATTGCTTTACCCAAATGAGTCTTAATCTGTCCAGAGTTGAAATAGTCCCTTCTTTTTGTTGGCGAATCTTTATGTGCTTTTGCACCTTTAACTTCAATATACAATTTTTCACTTTTTCTTTTGGCCACAATATCGTATCCTCTTGTTTGACCTATACAAAAACTCTCTATTTGATAGCCCTGTTGAACTAAATGAGGCATCAATAATTCTATAGTTTTATTTTCTGTCAGTTTTTCCATTTAAGCTCAAATTAATATTTTGGTTTCCATTTCCAATTACATTTAGGTGCAAATAAGTCTGGACTGAAATAGATTTCGCTTATCAAATCGAGAAACTTATTGCTTCTTAAAAGGCCACCGCAATGTTCTGGTTCTGTAGCAATTGTAAAACTTTTTATACGTTCAAAAATCCAATTTATCAATGGATTATCCTTGTCTAACATTTTTCTAATTTCTTCTTCTTTTAAATAAGTGAATTCAAAAGAGCCATCACTTAAGCCATTCTTTACTGAAAAGAAATCCAAGTCAATATCAAAAAACACTGATGTTTCCGAAGAATTCAATAGAGCATCCTGTAAGGCTTGATGTGTTTTAAACTTTTTGACTATATGCTTGTTTCCATTGGCATCAATCAGTTCTTCATCTTTCCAAGTATCTTGACCTAATTCTTGTCTACAATGCACGTATATATCTCCAATCAAATTGAGATAGGCCGCACATAGAATATGACCATCGTTATTGCCAGCAAGTTTAGCCCAAGAAAACATTGAAACATCGGCATCACTCGTTAAGTCCAGTTCATCTAGCCATTCTTTTTCTGTTTCACAAGGATAGCATAAATCTTGGTGCCAATCTAATGAAACTAAACAGGGTGGGTTGCTACTTTTGTTCTTACGCATCCATTTGTTCCAATAGAAAAATGCATAACGATGTTCTTGAAATACTACAAGTTCTATTGCTTCAGTTTCGTTTACAGGATGAGATAATATTTCGCGCAAAGCGCCAGGTGGCTCTATGTGATATGGGTTTCTGAATTTAATCATTAGTTTCTTTCTTTGGCACTAGTTTTTCTATATCAGACAGTTCGTTTACGATTCCCTGTTCCTTTAATGACGTTTCAACATTAATTTGAACAACATTAGCATTAGTTTTCCAAACAACTTCCGTAATAAAGGCTATGGTAAGTTGCACCTTTAAATCTGTAGCAAAATCGATATTTGAATTTTTCCATTTTTCTCTATGTCTCGAATTACTATCCTGTGTTAAATCGATTAAAGAGCCATAGATTTTTCTATTGTCATCTAATATACCCAGCTGATGTTCTTGTTGTTCGGTAATCTCTAGTTCTTTATGTTTAAGGATAGGCAAATCAGTTTTTGGTAAAATGAATAGTACATTTTTGAGCCCTGTAGATGGAATCCTAATAATATTATCCTCAATTTTATTAAAATCATCTATCCCGTAGATATTTAGATTCATTGCTACCATAACATCTCTATCAGCATCGAAACCTAATTTTTCAATACCTTTTACCAAGTCTTCTTTACGAATAAGATACCGCTTTTTTCTAGCCGATAAGAACGCATTAGGAATGTAATAATTAATGTTTTGATACACTATCTGTTGGGACAATATCGTGTCTGCATTGAGATGTGGAATGTCTCCAGTTGTAAATGCAGATTTTTGAAACAAATTCATAGTACCATTTACACCGAAGGAAATAGTAGGTTCTCCGTTAAAACTCTTCGCAGCATTCTGGATGCTATCAAATTTTTCTAGCGCTTTAACGATAGCATCTTTAGAATTTATAAGAAAACCCCATTCTTTATCATAATCTATATCTGCATTCAATCTTGCAGCTTCAATAGCCTCTTCAATAGATGTTTCGAGAACATCAATAAATTTTGATGTCTTCGTTTTTAACTTTTTTATCTCTTTCTTTTTCATATCATATTGTCTTTAAGAGATTTTTATCTTTCAACACCTTTTTCAAACAGAATCTGAAATAATGGATGGATTCTTGCCAACGTAATAACTCTAACACTTCGGTTTGAGGCAAAGTAGGTTGACCTGTGAAATTATCATAGGTATAATGTTCAGGCAATTTAAATTGCCGTAGAAAAAGCAACACTAAATATTGGCAGATGTAAAAAGTCACACGCCTTCTGTTTCCTAAATTATCCAATCCTGGGAAAGGATATGATAAATCGATAGGGTAATATCCTCTACCAAATTCGTCTTTAAAACTACTGAACCAAGTAAAAATCTCTGTCATAGTGTTAGGCAGCAGAACATATTTAGGTGGCTGATGTTGTGTATATGTAAACAGGGTTTTTATGGCTTCATAGTTTTTCTGATATATCAATAAGCCACCTAATGCCAAGTGAAACTCAAAAAAACGTTTTCTTTCATTATCTCTTTTATCAATTAATGACTGATTATCGTATTGGCGAGTTTCAAAGTTATAATTTGTGCCATAGACCCTCTGCAAGCCGAAACTATAATATTGATGTGCCGTACCCCAATAATTACCTACAAATTTGGCGTTGTTTGATATGAGTACAACATTCCTCCAAAGTTCTTTATAGGTTTCATTTGAAATTGGTGTTTCAAAGATGCCTTGTCCCATCAACCAGACGCCACTTACAACAAAATATTCAAGACTTTGTAAGTCTTCATTTCTACCTTTTACTACTTCTCTGATTATTTCCCTGATACCATAGTGGAATTCGTGATTAAACTCAACCTTAAAATTTTCAAATCCATCAGGCCTTTCTGCTTCTCTTGGTCGTATGAAGTTCGCCCGGTAATTATTGAATTCTTCCGTGTAGAAGTCAACCAATGTTTCTTCCAGGCCTTTATCCTGTGTTCTAATTGCGAATATTGCCAGTTCATTGATAATCTTGAAATGGTATTCATCATCTTGGTCTTTTTTGAGTTTTCGGTATTCGGAAATAATATAAGTAAGCAAACGTGTAGATTTGCCATTATAAAGTGAAACCTTATCTAGCCAAATAATAAAAATGACCACCAGTAAAACTGTCAAAAATAGCGTTAGAAGTTTTGCTGATTTTTGCATCATCCAGCTATCCTTCCAAAAAAGAGGTTCAAGGTCTAATATTAAGAATATAAATGAGCCTATTGTAAAAAACAAAACCCATTCAAATACTGTTATTCTTCTTGACCTTCCGGGAAATATTCCAAAGAGTTTTGTCTGCGGAAATTCATTTTCAAAAGCATTAGCCAGATAGTTTGATGAAAACTTATTGCCTATATTGGATATTTTATCCACGATTATCGGATAGGCAATACCCAAGATTGCGATGTCGATAGCGACACAGATTTCTATTATATACTTAAATTCCATTCACGTTAATTTACAATAGTTCCACCGCCTTATACCAATAATAAAATATGGACTTATCCGGTTGTCGCTTCAATCTATTCAAAAATGCCCATTCTGCTTTTTCAATGGTAAATTCGCTTATGTTTTTCCCTTCGTAATATTCGATTTCTTTTATCTCATCTTGTAACAAGATGGCATTCAAATAAGCTACTCTGGCCGAAGCTGCAAGAGCTTCCTCGATTCTGAAATTACCCGTCATAAGAAAAGCACTTCCAAAACTGCGTATGCCAAGGTTTATATCCTCGAACTTCTTTTTTGTTTCCTTGGTTGGATTGCGTTCTCTTTTGGCGATGATGGCACAGGTGTTTATGCTATCCCAAAGCACATCTGTTTCTTTGAGGTTTCTTTTGCCGAAATCTTTATCGGAACTACGATAGGATAGTTCTGCTTTCGCGAAAGCTGAAAAACTATCCTTAACAATAGACATATCTGTAATGTTTTCAAACAACTTTCCTAAATCGAACAACTGCTTACAGATTTCCATTGTAAATAACTGGTCGCCCTTATAATATGGAATACCGATGGTCTCTGGTGCAAAAGCAGTAAGCTTATCGCCACAGATGGAATTTACCGAAGGTGTGGCAATTGATATGATAGGCTCGTCAACCGATAGCCAAGGAATCTCAACGGAAGATTCTATAAGTTCTGGATAATGTGGACTGTCAAAAAGTATATCCAACAGAATGGTCCCAGGAACGTTTGGGTTGTAAACCGAATCAAATTCAAAAGTATAATGTGCCTTTGGAACGCCTTCTTTATAACTTCGGCGTTCATTCAAAGTGTGACTTTTAAAATGTGAATTGGCAACAACCGCATCAAGAATTTTTTCCAACGGTTCACGCTCTATACTTGATATGATATCGATATCGATTGAAAACCGATTGCCCGCTTCAAGTAAAAGAACAAGCGACGTACCGCCTTTAAAGACAAAATCAAGTCCTTCTATCTTTAGATGTTCTAACAAAGAAAAGGCGTGAACCATTTTTTCCAAAATGGTCACATTAATGCCCTTATGTTCTTTTTTTGCTCGGAAAGTATCCAACCATTCTTTTGTGAAGCTTTTGTTTTCAATCATTGATGATGTCCTCTAAAATATTCGGTATGTGATTATTCATAAATTGCTTGATTTCCAGTTCTTTCTTTCGTCTTTTTGCATAACTGAAAAGTTTTGTGAAATTAATATTGTATCGCTCAAGTATCTTTTCATAAATGTTTATGAGTTCAGAGCCTTGGTAAAAATGGAACAGGTTTTCATCTGCAAACAAATCCACCATTATTTTTTCAAGTGAGGCGACGGGAACTGCAATTTTTTTGTTTTTCAACTTATTTATGGGTGCTCTTGTAACAAGACGCTTTATGACCACAGGAACAGCACTCTCGGAAATGTAGAACTCAATTTCCTTGTCATCGGGATTCAAGAAAAAATTCATTTTCAAGGAATCATTTAGATAGTAATAGACTGATTCGGTAAATTCCTTCTCTACTTCCACAACAATCATTTGGTTGGACACTTGATGCTGTGTGAATTCATTGAGCCATTGGTTTTCCCATATAGCATATTGGATTTCTTCAAACCTTTCATTGGTCTTTCGTACTATTTTTAGAACGTTTTCAGACAGTACCGGTTTATACTTTGGTTTATAGGATATAACATAAACACCACGACCAATAGTCTTGATGATGTCCTTTTTCTTCAGGTCATAAATTCGCCAACTAAAGGTACTTTCCTTCAAATCTGGTTCAAAGTCCAGATAGAACTGAAATAGTTCGTCCCTATCAAAAGAATCACGTTCCTTAAATGCTTCTATAAGTTTATTTTCTACAATCTTTGGCATAACCTTTATATCAAAACTTTGCCAAAAATACAAAAAAGTGGCGAATATTTGAAAACTAATTATTGCCACTATATAAATAAAGTGGTAAATATTTGAAATTATACAATTTTACGTGAGTAGAAAAATCCAGTTTAAGGTACTGGACAAACCTTAATTTAATTTATGCCATAGCATAGACTTCATCAAACAGCTTTTTATCCAACCGTTCTTGTTGGCCGAAGCTTTTCTTCAAAGTATTATGCAATACTGCATTGAAGGCGTTGTACCCCAACCAGAGATTAGGCTCTTCATTAAGCAACAAGGCTTCGTAGTTTAATATCTCGATGACTTCACGAGACTTTTTTGAAGGGTCACTGTTCTTATCGCTACATTCGTATCTAAAGAGCTTAGTCTTATCGAGAACTGCTTTTACAAATTCCTGTGTGTCGATGATTTTAAATTCCTTCATCTTATCAAATTTCTTGGTAATGGTATAGAATTCATTATCCAGAAACTTGTCGAATAGATTGTTCAACCTTGGCATTATAAGATGAGTGTTGTTTTTACTGTGTTTGATGGAAAACTCAATTTCAGCCTGTGAAACGTGCAGACCGTTTGAACACACTTCTCTATAAAACCCAAAATGGCCAGAGGTCTTTTCGCTACCATCATACGAGTTCTTGAACCGAAGCATTGGTAGTATCAAGTCCTTATCATTCTTAACCGTAAACTGGCTTTTGTCATCGATTATAAAATCGGTAATGAACGACCGGTCATTTTTGTTGATGGTGCGCTTGTGAAAGTTCAACTGAGCATCGGTTAGCATTTCCTCAGCTTTTCTGAAGAACAATTGATTTGGAATGTGGCCATAACTGTTAGATACCACGTTAACGATTTTGCCATTTGAGATGATGACGTTTTCGAGCCCTCGTCGGGATTCCATCTGTGTCAGACTTTTTAAGGATTTCATTTCTGATGGAACGAAGATTTCATCCTGTTGCAAATTTTGTAAATACATAGCTTTTGAATTTTAGATTAAACATTTTTTAATAACACCGCATAATAGATTAGATGCTTTTCTCTGTAATAAGCCAAGTGGCTTTCCGCACCTTCGATGTTATAATTTTCTTTACTCGATTGATAATGTATTTCAGCCTTTTGTGGCGAAATTTTAGGTTTTTCAGATACTCGTTTCATAATGATATATTTTGATTAAACAATATTTGAGCAGTACCCAAACGGAAGTTAAAATCTCAGCTCAAAAGGAAACGGAATAAATGAGAAGAGGGATGAGCGCAATGGCTTTATGCCGTAGTCTTTTGATGGGTGTATTTTACGAGTTTACCTTGCGTGCATATTGTATGATAATTAAACTCTTTTTTTAAGCGGACTTAATTCATAATTTTAGCTCGGGAATGCCTGTGCCGAGCATAGTCGAAGTGAACTGTTCCTTCCAAAGAATCGTGAAAAGTTAACGAAATGCAAAGCTGAAATTGGGGATTGTGCCTAAGAAATATGTAGTAAAGTTCTTTTTCTAAAGCGTAGCTTTTCGCGAAATGCCCGCCTGCGAAACGGGCAGGTAGGGGAATGTGAGCGGCTTACATTAATCTATATTAGTCTTTAGCGCAAGTAATTTCCCTTATTATCGATAATAGATATAATAAGTCAGTAAAATGGCAGACATATTGTAAAATCCGTGTGCTACAATGGACGCTGTCAATCTTTTAGTCGAAATGAATAACAAGGTGTAAATAATGGTTGGGACTAAAATATCAAACCATTCCAGACTATTTGTAGGCATATGACCGAAAGAAAAAATAATAATCGATAATATTGCGGATACCCAGAGTCCAATCTTAGGGTTTTTAAAAATGTTCTTTAAGATGTTTATAAAATAACCCCTGTTGAAAAGTTCCTCGGTTATTCCACCCCCGATTACACCTAAAGCTATGAATGAGACTGTTCCGAGAACAGTGCCATCATACATATTTAGCATACCGCTTACATCTGCTCGATTCCCGCCACCTGTATTCGGTATAATCAATGCAAATTGAATCGACGTCCACAATGCACCGAATAATAACCCAAATAAAGAATCTCTTTTTAAATCCTCAAATTTAAGTCCAATATACTTCCAATCTTTCTTAAGAATTTTTAACGAGGTATGAAGCAAAAGTGTGATAGCCAAAAACTGAAACAATGCCATAATGAATAGGTTTATTCCAATCTTTCCACCATTTATTTTTGTGACACCAAAGAATATATCTGGTACTATGAAAAGCGCATATCCTATTATTATTGTCAGGATGAAAACTATTAAGATTTTTGTTCTGCTTGGGGCTTTGACTTCGGTTTGCGTCATAATTTTTAAATTTATAATTACGACGATTTAAGGTGGTGTTTGTTACTTAGAATTACAAAATCATTTTTTAAAGCGTTTAATATTCAGAGCTATATGATGATTTATACTTATTCATAGATAAGATATAACTCAATCCCAAAAGCAAAATTAAAGACCATACAAATGGAACGGAAACACCACCATTCGGCAAAAGCAAAAAAGAAATATTATAAACTATAAACCCTGAAACGACCGTAAACAATATAAAACCAATTATTATTCGACCAACAGACCAAAACTTGATGGGTTTTTCTTTTATTTGTTCATTTTCAATTGCAGACATTAAATCGTCCGTAAAACCAGTTTTGGTTTTCAGTTCGCTTTTTTGAATGGTTTTCTTGATATTTTTCTCTTTCATAACAAACTGTGTATTTCGTTGCCCAATAGTTGTTTAAGTTGCTGTTCCAAATTTTTTCGTCCTCGATGTAAATCAACCCTGATTTTTGATGCGCTAAATCCAGAAATCGATTCAATTTCCTTAAGACTCATCTCACACAGGTAAAAAAGCCGCAATAAAAGGACCTCATCAGTTTTTAATTTTTGCATCGCTTTTTTTATGTACTTTTTTTGGTCTTTAATTCTTAAAGGTTGTTCTTGACTTGAATTCACAGTTTCAGGCAATACCGTTTCACTTTCTTCTATAGCAACGGTATACTTCTGTTTTTTCAATTCATTGTAACAAGTATTGACGACTATCCTGTACAGCCACGTTGAAAATTTTGATTTGAATTTAAAGGTTGCTATTTTCTTATATACCTTGATAAACACATCCTGAAGGATATCTTCAGCCAAGGTTTCATTTTTCACAATCGAAACGGCCAGTGATAATGATTTGTCCTTATATAAATCCACCAAAGTGCGGAAAGCTTCTGAATCGCCGTCCCGCACCCTGTAAATAAGTTCAATATCTTTATCTATTGCCTTATCGCCCAAACTTTTCTTCCAAAAGATGTGCGACAATAAGCCCGAAACCACCAAATAGTACGATGGTACCCCAAATTAGCAAGTCCGCGGTGTCCTCACTAAGTTCCATCAATGTAAAAACCGAAGAAACCATAAGCCCTAAGCCGAGACCTATTAAAATCCCGCCAAAATGCATTAGCCTGCTTTTTGTGATGGTTTTTGGTGCTTGCAGTCCGTTTTCGGCCATTGCCTTGCGTATTAAATAGGTATAGCGGGCAATGATAAAAATTACTGTGACAATAAGGACAAAAAAAGCTATCCCGAAAATCACTTCTTGTGTTGTTGTATTCATTGTGTTGTTTTTTAGATTTAAAATACAGGGCCGATTATCGAATTGAGTCCTTGGATAAATGGAATGGCCTTGTCGCTGTTTGTAAAGAAAACGATTCCGAATTTTTTTTCGGGCAACACCATCATATAGGATTGAAAATCGTGGTTGTTTCCCGTGTGCATATGCATCATTCCGTATTCCGTAGGTTTTTGCGCCATTCCCAAGCCCCAACCCGTTTGTCCTATTTGTTGCTTTAAGGAATTGTGGTCCTTAAAGCGGGAATGTTCTTTGAACATTTGTACAAAGGTTTCACTTTTTAATCCTTTTTGTTGAAGTAGGGCTATCAAAAACTGGGCATATTCCCTTGCTTCGCTGTGCAAACTGGAATAGGCATTGAAGGTTTTGCCGTTCCATCCGCCATAGGACGGGTTGTTTTGGGTGGGCTTACCTTTATCATCGTGACCGAAGGCCTTGTGGTCGGCCAAATAATCATCCCATACGAAAGTGCTGTTGGGCATATTGAGCGGCTCTGTCACTTCCTTTTGAAATAGGTCGTTCAGGTCGCTTTTGAAGCCTATCCCATTCAGTTTTCCAATGACCGCTGCCAAGTACTGAAAAGCCTCACCTGAATACATAAAATTAGTCCCTGGTGTGAAGGCAAGTTCGACGGGTTCGCCATTTGAGTGGTTGGGAAAACCCGTGCGATGCGACAGCACCATTCTGGCCGTTATCGTTTTATACGCTTCTTTTGAGTTTTCCGCTATTCCTGGATGCGGCAGATACTCATAGAGCGGCCTGTCAAGGTCGAGTATTCCCTGTTCGACCATTCTCATTGTGAAATAGGCAAAAATGGGCTTGCTCAGGGAAGCCCCTTCAAAAATGGTCTGGCCATTAACAGGTTCTTTGGTTTTGGTGTCGGTAACGCCAAAGGTATTATGATACACCAGTTGCGAATCGTTGATGATTGCGATGGATAGCCCGGGCATTTCGACTGCCTGAACAATGCTGTCTATTTTCTTATCCAAATTGGACGCCGAAACCGTTGTACCGTCAACCGCTTTAATTGTTTTTTGGTTCGACTGGGCACAGCAGCTTGAAAAAAATAATACCAGTAGCGATAGGATAAATCCTTGTTTTATTATTGGTTTTGATTGAATCATCTTGAAAAAAATTAATGTGAATAATTTGTTTTTTTGAGCGCTCACATTATTTGGACAAGACGAAGTTGAAAAATGTTACAAGAAAAATTAAAACTGGTTTACAGTGCATTTAAAATATACTTTGGTATCATTTCATTGGGTGGCGTACTCTTACCGTACAGCAGGTACGAATTGTAGTTTCCGCCGGTAAAAACCGTAATCATATCAAGTTCTGGCCAGATGTTTATTTTTTGCCCGCCGTTCCCGGAAGCCATATAGGAATTGTACTGTTTGCCATCTACCACAATATATTTGTGTTCCCACAAATAGCCGTAATCACCATTTTCCATAGTAAAGGTCTTGTTGACCCAACTTTCACGAAGTATCTGCTTACCGTTAAATATGCCACCGTCCTTGTACGTTTTGGCAAGTCTTACCAAATCCCTTGGTATGATATACATTTGACTGAACGTGGTCATACTTTTCTGATTCGGTTCAAATGTCCATTCGTAATTTGAAATGCCCATTGGATCAAACAAGTTTGCTTTCGCAAAAGCTTCTATTTCCATATCGGTTGCCAATTCGACTAGACTGGCCAAGGTCAACGGGCAGCCCGAACAATAGGATGACGATTGACCCGGTTCTGAAACCATAGGCAAGTCGAGTGTGTGCTCTACCCAATCCTTGCTTTGCATCATTATTGTTTCATTGCCTTTACTCTCAGGGTTGTTATTCTCACAATCCAAACCGTGTCGGTAGGTCAAAAAGTTTTCAATAGTAATCGCTTTCTTTCTGTCATCCAAATTGTCTATTTCAGGATATTTGGACGTGAAATAGGGTAACAGCTTGTCTTGTTCACTCTTTATAAATCCTTGGTCCACAGCAATGCCCACAATACCACCAATGAAGGCTTTGGTGGCAGAACGTAATTGGTGAGGCTTATCAGCATCATAACCATAGAAATATTCTTCCAGAACCAATTTGTCGTTCTTGTAAATCAAGATGCTGTGTACATCAGGATAGTTGCCCTTTATCGTTTCCTTCACCATATCAACAATCAAATCGGGATTCCCGAATTCATTCCTTAAGTTTCCTGTTTCAAGACCATCTTGTTTTTTGTGTGGCGGATGATAGGTATAACCATCTGGATTGTGAAACAGTTCCTTTCTTGGAAACATTTCCATTCTATCAAAATCCTTCGTAATGAGTTTGAAATCCTGCCCTTCCACACGATATCCATCGACTTCCGAGTCGGAACGTGTAAAAACGACCAAGCTGTCCTGAACATCCCTGAAAACATCGGTTTCAATATAGGTCATAGGATACTTGGCGTTATCCAAAATGGCATACAGCGTAGTATCCATTTCCGAAGCGACCATTTGAATTTCCTTACCATTCATATATTCATAGTGACCTTCATAATCTGTAAATCGGTCATACAGAGATTTTTCGGTCTTTTCTGAACATCCCGTTGTTAAGACACTGATTAAAAAAACAAGGGATAAAATAGACTTGGTTCTATTTTGCTTGTTTCTTAAAAAGGGAATGGACAATGGATAAAAGCATATTCTCGAAGTTACCGCTCGAAAGATATTGTAAACGATTATAAGGATATTGATGGGCACAATGAGAATAAAAAACAAAAAGCCCCATCCCTCTATGGTCAATAATGATATAAAGGCGGCAATATAGGCCAGCGTCATTGTCAGTTGAAAGTTGATAACCTTCATACCGTGTGCGTTATAAATGCCATTGTCTTCCCGTTTATGCAACCAGAGAAAAAGAGGGAACAGTACCGAAAACGGAAAAACAAAGCCCAACAAGGGTGAACCGTGCATAAACAAAAGCCACTTGTTCTGTATGGATTCCTCATTGGAATTGTCCAATACAAGCAGGTCATCCACTTCTATTTGCATAGCTTCGGCCAGCATTGTAACGGTCTGTAATTGTGGCTCGACCTCGCCACCTTCAATGCGCTGAATGGTTCTTTTTGTCACTTTGGATTTGTCTGCCAGTCTACCTTGTGTAAAACCCTTTGATTTTCTTTGATAAACTAATTTTTTACCTATTGGTTGTCTTTCCATATACTCGAAATATCTTCCACAAAAGTATGGATATATACTTGTTTTTATGGCGACATCTTGGTGTCATCTGGCTGTCATCCTTAGGTTTTATATGGTTTACAGCACTTTAAAAGGCTTCGATGTCTTAAGTGGGCTAATCCCAAACTTTGGCTTAGAATACAGCCTTTCGACAGAGCTTGTGCTGAGCATAGTCGAAGTGCTCAGGACAGGCTTACCTTTCCAGCCACGAGGAAAGGGTTAACGGAAGGGAAAGCTGAAATTTGGGATTGTGCCCAAGAATTTTGTAATGATAATTAAATAATGCAACAAACTCAATATTGATGTAGAGGCTAAGATACCTTGAGCTACTACGCCCTCAAAATATACTTCGGAATCATTTCATTGGGTGGTTTACTTTTACCATAGAGCAAGCAATGATTGAAGTTTCCGCCTGCAAAATCCCATCATATTCGATAGGATTTTAAACTTGTTATTTTTAAGTAGTAGGTTATTCCACTACAAACTTCTGACTCGTCACGCCTTTTCCATCAATCGTAAAAACGACCACGTGAACACCAGAAGAAAGACCGTTCAAGGATATGGCACCTTGTTGTGCAACGTCTAAATTGTCAATCAATTCGCGTCCTGATAAATCAAAAATTTTAATGCTATTTACAATTGTTTCAGAATTTAGGCTATAACTTAACTTTTTATTAGCAACACTAATCGATACTACGTTTTCTAAGTTCTCACCTACACTTAGCGCATTATCGGACTTTGCCACTTCAATTAAGTACTCCGTGCAGAGTTTTGCAAATTTAGTGGCGTGATTGGCTGAACCTGAAACCGCGAATATATCATTGGCCGTATGGATATTGGGATTGGCATCAGAGAAGGACGCCTCAAATGGAAAAGAAGCTGGAAAACCTTCCGCGTGCCAACTGGCGTGGTCGGAACAGCCATAATTACAAGCTGAAACACTGTAGGTTATGGCGTGCGTACCAGAGCCGTTGTAATGATCCAACAAACTCATCATAAAACTATTGAGCGTAGCATCTGTATTATCGTTTATGAAGTAAACATCATTTGTCGAACCATTGAAGTTGGTCATATCAAACTGGGTGACTCCTACAACATTCTTATTATTTGTATTATAAGTCTGCGCGATTTCTGCGGAACCTACCAACCCGATTTCTTCCGCAGCATAGGCCATAATCTCGATGGTACGTTTTGGTCTGAAATCTAATTCAAAAAGCACACGTGCTGCTTCAGTAATAGTGGCAATTCCTGAAGCATCATCATCAGCGCCAGGCGCATTTGCCGTGTTGCTGGACGTGGTGTCTAAATGCCCTCCTGTGATCACATACTCATTAGGAAAGTCAGTACCTTCAATCGTCATAATAACTGATGGCATTGAAGTCGCCGAATGATTGAATAAACGTACACTCACATCATTGCGATTGTAGGTTGCCGCCAATGATTCCCATTTTGTTTTTAAATCTTGGGCAGCTTGCACGCCTTGTGGTTGCGTATGGTTGCGTGTACCATAAGCCTGTAATTCCAAAATGTGCGTTTCAATTTCTTGGGCATCCACTTCATTTAAAGCTTGCGTAACCAAATCATCTTGGGTAATTGTATAGGTGTTGGTGTTATCTTTCTGAAGACTTTCACCAATTGGTTTTGTGGTGATATCAGCAATTGCTTTTTCTGCTGAAGGCTTTCGGATGTAACCTGGACCGTGTACTAATATACGCTTGTGCAAGGCGTGTCCAGCTTCTTCAGTCATAAGGACAGCCGCCTCTAAATCCGTTGTATTTAAAAATTCTATGGATTCTGGAAGCTCTTTTTGAAGTGCTTTAGCATCATCCAAACTAAGTGTCGCATAGAACGATTCCTGCTGCGCATAGCTTGAGAGTGAAATTGCTATACCTATAAATAGCGTACAAAAAACAGTGTTTGGTATTGATAATTTCATAGTTTAAGTAATAATCTGCTTGTTTAAATTTTTAAAACTGTGGACTTAGTCTCTAATGAGTATTTAAACTTTTTTAAAAGTAGAGAAAATCTGCTAAAATTTAGCATTTTGAAGGATTAATTTTAGTTGATCCTTAACACTCTTCCTAATAAAAAAATTCTAAATCTTTTTTTTGAGTGATCTGTGTTGAATCAGAAATTTTTAAATGTTGGCATTTAAAATTTCAATATTTAATGTTGTCGTTATTTGAATAAAGGTTTTTTTATTCACTCGAAAGTTTAGTTTTTAACTTTGAGCAGTTTCCCTCATTTGTGATAATTTGCTTCTTCAAAAAGCCATAATTTTCAGAATAATCCAACATCTCTCTTCAGTACTTTCTGGTTGTGTCAACTTAATTTTCGTGATGTTGCCGAAGTCATTCGTTGTTCTTCTACTGCAAAGAGCGCAACACCTACACCCAATGAAATGGTCATTTTGCCACTAAGAATAAATTCCTTGAAGCCTTCTATCAAATCTGCTAATTTCAAGTGTTGTGTGATAAAGTTGTCCGTTCTTCCCAAACATTTTGAGATATCAGCTAGTGCGTATTTCTCACTCAGGTAAGCGATTGCTTCGACTTCTTCTGTAGATTCAATATCCTATCTTTGTAAGTTTTTGATGATTTTAACTTCCAAAACATCATTGTTCTTATAAGTTCTCACGATAAAGGTTATGGTCTTTTTTCCAGCCAACTTACTTGCTCTTTATCTGCGTTCACCCATCACGATGATAAAATCCTTTCCGGATTCCCGTACCATTATCGGTTGCAGCACACCGTACTTTTGAATGCTTTAAGAAAGCTGGTTCAATAACTTTTCATTGAACGTTTTCTAAGCTGTCCCGTGTCTGGCTTGATTTTGCCAATGGATAGGTTCTGAATTTCAAGTCCCATTGACTTTTCGTTCAATTTAGATTTAGCAGTAATTTTTGCCCAAACTATTGATTGATAATCCCTTCTTGATAAATACATTTTTTAGGTACTATCATAAAAAAAGAAGAAGGGCCAGCACGAATGCCGACCCTTCTTCAAACAACAAAAGCTAATCGTTGAGTTCCTGAATTTGCTTTTCAAGAACTGTGATGCGCTCTTTCAAACGTGCTTCACGCTTGTCTTGTTTTTGGGCATATTCCTTCTCGATGTCGGCAATCTTTGATTTGTAATATCCTTGCATTGCATTGTAGAATGAAATGTTCGTCAGGTTATTAACGTGATTGCTTTCGCCAAAATGCACTTGTTTTGTAATCATATAGCGTATCAACTTATGAAAGACTTCCTTTTTGAATTTCTTCTTGAAATTCTCAACCATTTCAATTTTGGTCATCTTGGACGTGTCGCCCAAGAACTTTGAGAAGTACTTTTGTTGGCTCATATAGTCCACATTATTTTCAAAAAGCGATATTGAGAATGCCACCATTTCGTCTGTCGAAAGTGTTTTCTTTGTATTGATGTATTCGGTCTCACGAATCATCTGAACAACTTCTTCAAAATGCTTGTTGTTCTCGATGTGCTTCTTACGGATTTCCCTTTCGTTAATTTTCACGATTTGTTCTTCGGGCGTACAATCGGCCATTTTCCTATTGGTCAATGGTGCTGAATATTCCGTGGATTCATCTATTGATTTCTCAATTATCTTGACAAACACTTCCTTGTTCTGGTATGTCTCAGGATGGAATACGATACCATTTACAAATCCATTGTCCGCTGCTAAATTGTAATTTTTCAACTTTTCTTCGTAATTCTGAATCGCTTCTTTCAATTCTGCCTTCAGTTCATCTTCGGAATAATCGTAATGTTGATATTCTATTTTGATGGCCTCTATTGTCGGCTTGGTAGGTTCTTCGATTAGTTCAACATCATCGAGAAGATAGACCTTCAATCCATTTTTTTCCAAATGTGAAATAATGAGCTGATTATTTTCGTCATCTACCCAATACTGTCGTATTTCAGGAATCAGTAGAATATTCTCTTTTTTCGATTTTTCAATCAGGTTCAAGAATGACTTCGTTTTCTTCGTTTCAAAACAAGCTGATTTTGTACAGACCATTTTACCCTCGCCGAACAGATTGCCTTGATTGGCCGCATTGAACGGACATTCTACACAAGACCCTGCTTTCGGCACCAACTTCTTATCTATTACATCAAAAGATGCTTTTTCCAAGTCATAGGTCTGGTCTTTAATCATCCTGTTGATTTGATGGGCACTAAAATCCTCGCCCATCGTTTCCAACATCATTTGTTGTTCTTCTGGTGTAAAAAGTGCGACACCTACACCCAATGAAATGGTCATTTCGCCATTGCGAACAAAGTGTTTGAAACCTTCTATCAAACCTGCCAATTTTAGGCGTTGTCTTACAAAGTTGTCCGTTCTGCCCAATTGCTTTGCAATTTCGGCAGGTACATACTTTTCACTTAGATAAGCAATTGCCTCAGCTTCTTCGGTAGGTTCTACATCCCGTCTTTGTAGATTTTCGATGATTTGAACTTCAAGTACATCATTGTTCTCATAAGTCCTCACAATACAGGGTATGGTCTTTTTTCCTGCCAGCTTGCTTGCCCGATATCTGCGTTCGCCCATCACGATGACATAATGACCATTTAGTTGCCTTACCGTGATTGGCTGCAATACACCGTGATTTTCGATACTCGCAGAAAGTTGCTGTAATGCATCCTCGTTAAAAGTCTTTCTTGGTTGTTCTGGGTCAGGCTTAATGTTGCCCAACGGTAAGTTCTGAATTTGAAGTACGGATGATTTCTTTCCGTTTACTTCTTTCTTGGCAGTAGATTTCGTTCTACTGCGCTTCTTTGTGGTACTCGCTTTTGTTGTCATAATACTCAATTTTTTGATTAAACAATATTTGAGCAGAAACCAAACGGAAGGTAAAATCTTGGCTCAAAAGGAAACGGAATAAATATGCAAGGGAAAAAGCGATGGCTTTATGCCGTAGTCTTTTGATGGAAGTATTTTACGAGTTTAACTTTCGGAATTATTGTATAATAAAAAAACTTCTTACCAATGCTTTTAATTTCAATACTTTTCTCTAATGGAAGCAGAAGTCTGAGGTCAAGAGTTTGTCCCTATTCATACTTTTTTTGGGATAAAAGCAAAATAATTTAAAGCTGTAAATCCTTGAATGGAATGATAAAAATCACTAGACTTTTTTAAAGAAAAGACTTTTTCATAGCAATTAATATCTAAAAATCACAAATGATGTCATTTCTTATTAGCATCCAAAAAAAGACAAAATGTTGTACCTATGTTGTACCTGTTCATTTTTTCGCTTACTTTTTTTAATAAAAAAAAGCCGAAGATTTCTCTTCGGCTTATGTGCGGGTGAAGGGACTCGAACCCCCACACCTTGCGGCATCAGATCCTAAGTCTGACGTGTCTACCAATTCCACCACACCCGCATAAAGTGCAATTTAACACTTTTTATTTGGTTTAATCCTAAGTCTAGCATGTCTACCAGTTCCATCACAGCCGCATACTACCGTTCCAGAACGGACGGCAAAGATAATCACTTTTCAGAATTTACAAACTATTTAACCCTTAAAAATTATCCCATTTTGTAACTTCGTGAAAATTCAAATCTTTCTAGATGAAAAGTGCAAGACCCTATATAGAAGAACACCAGCAACGGTTTATCGATGAGCTCATCGAACTGCTCAAAATTCCAAGTATCAGCGCCGATTCGGCCTATAAAAAAGATGTACTAACGACCGCCGATGCTATCAAAGCAAGCCTAGAAAAAGCGGGTTGCGATACGGTCGAAATCTGCGAAACGCCTGGCTATCCAATCGTATACGGTGAAAAAATCATCGACCCTTCCCTACCTACGGTCCTCGTCTACGGTCATTACGATGTACAACCACCCGATCCGATCGACCTATGGAACAGCCCTCCTTTCGATCCCGTCATTGAAAAAACGGAACTGCATCCGGACGGTGCCATTTTTGCCCGCGGTGCTTGCGACGATAAAGGTCAGATGTACATGCATGTAAAGGCGATGGAGTATATGACCAAAACCGACCAACTGCCCTGCAATGTCAAATTTATGATTGAAGGCGAAGAGGAAGTCGGTAGCCCAAGCCTCGAATGGTTCGTTACCCGCAATCAAGATAAGCTTGCGAACGATGTGATTCTCATTTCCGATACGGGAATGATTGCGAAGGATGTACCATCCATTACAACGGGATTGCGCGGACTAAGCTACGTGGAAGTTGAAGTTACCGGGCCCAACCGCGATCTGCACAGTGGATTGTACGGCGGTGCCGTGGCAAATCCGATTAATGTGCTGACCAAAATGATCGCTTCGCTTCACGACGAAAACAAGCATATCACCATCCCAGGCTTTTACGATACTGTAGAAGAATTGAGTACGGAGGAACGCGCAAAGATGGCTGAAGCGCCTTTCGATAAGGAAGCCTATAAAAAGGCATTGGATATCGATGATGTATATGGCGAAGAAGGCTTCACCACAAACGAACGAAACAGTATCCGACCTACCCTAGACGTCAACGGTATCTGGGGCGGCTACATAGGGGAAGGTGCCAAAACGGTTATTCCGAGTAAGGCATTCGCCAAGATTAGTATGCGTCTGGTGCCCCATCAGGATTGGCGCAAAATCACCGAACTGTTCAAAAACCATTTTGAAAGCATCGCTCCAAAAGGCGTGCGCGTCAAGGTAAAACCGCATCACGGAGGCGAGGCGTATGTAACGCCTATCGACAACACGGCTTATCAGGCAGCATCAAAAGCGTATGAGGACACTTTTGGAAAGACACCGATTCCACAACGTAGTGGGGGGAGTATCCCAATCGTCGCGCTGTTCGAAAAAGAACTGAAAAGCAAGACCATTTTAATGGGCTTCGGTCTCGATAGTGATGCCATTCATTCGCCAAACGAGCATTTCGGAATTTGGAATTACCTGAAAGGCATTGAAACCATTCCCCAATTTTATCACTATTTTACTAAAATGAGTACGTAACCTAGGTCCCTGAGCCTGTCGAAGGGCAGTTTTACCATCACTTTACGAAAATGTCTTAGTTTTTCTTGGGTGTTCCCACGCCCAGGGCGTGGTCGGGTCGTCCGCTGTATCTCTCCTCAGCTCCGTTGGAGCCTCGAAGAGGATGCCGCTTCCACCCCTAACACAAAACGGTTGCAGAATTGAAAATCATGTCAACAAAAAAGCCACCTTTGATAGATGGCTTTTCGTAAGCATATTCAATTAGAACATTATATTTTTTTGACGTAATCGGTGATAATAACGATTTGTTGGCCCTCCACTTTTCCCTCAATATACTTTTCATTTTCGTGGTCGAGGAAAATGCGTCGCACCGCCGTGCCTTGCTTGGCTACCATGCTCGAGCCCTTCACTTTTAAATCCTTAATCAACACAACGGAATCGCCGGCTTCAAGAATATTTCCATTGCTATCGCGATGCACTAAGCCCTGTTTAGCCTCGACCCCATCGCCATCAGCTTTGGCCCACGCTAGTTCCTCTTCCTCCATATACATCATATCGAGTAAGTCTTGTGGCCAACCTTCACTTTTTAACCGCTGTAACATACGCCAAGATAGCACCTTCACCGCAGGAACGGCACTCCACATACTATCGTTTAGGCAACGCCAATGATTCGGGTCGCGCGCTTCTTCATTTTCAATTTGATGCGCACAGGTTTCACATACCAAAATATGGGCAGCGGCTCCTTCCACTGGAGATTCAGGTATTGAAAATACCTGTAAATGCTCCCCGTTTCCACAGAGTTCGCAACTGTTATTGGCGCGTTCAAAAAGGGTTTGTTCTAGGCTCATGGCATTAAAAATTTCGCCAAAGGTACTTTTTTGACCGTTTCAGCAACCGAAAATATTATTTTTAATTATTCGACAGTTGTAGAATTAAAAATTTTATTCTATGTTTGTAGAAAAAAAATATAGTCTATGTCATTATCCAATGCTGAAGAACAATTGATGCAACTGCTGTGGAAGCAGCAGCCAGCCAAGATGAAAGAATTGTTGGCCGCCTATCCCGACCCAAAACCTGCTCCTACTACCGTAGCAACCTTATTAAAGCGTATGCAGGATAAAGGTTTTGTCGACTATGAACAGAAAGGTAGGTCGCGAGAGTATGTAGCGCTGGTGAAAAAGCGTGATTACTTCTCGAAACAGGTGAATGGCATGATCAAGCATTTCTTTAACGACAGTGCTTCTCAGTTCGCCTCATTTTTTACAAAGGAAACGGATTTGAGTAAGGAAGAATTACAGGAATTGCGTGAAATAATTGATAAACAGTTAAAAGAATCCTAGTATGCTATTCTATTTATTGAAATCGGCCGCCTGTTTGACAATTTTGTTCTTATTCTACAAAGTAGTTTTGGAGAATACTAGCTTACACGTATTGAAGCGATTCTTTTTATTAGGTAGTGCTATTGCCGCCACCATTATTCCGCTTGTTACGTTTACCGAATATGTGGAAGTTACTCCAATGGTCAGCATTCCGGCAACCTCGTATTCCGGAGCAATACCTATTAGCGTTGCAGAACCGACCCCTACAAATTATCTTCCCTATATCTTGCTATCGGTATACCTACTTGGCGTTCTCTTTTTCAGTCTGCGGTTTGGTCGGAATCTATGGAGCATCCTACGTTCCATTAGGAATAATGCAGTTTTGAAGAAAGCGTCTATCTTATATGTCTTGCTTTCCCAAAAGACAACCCCTCATAGCTTCTTCAACTATATTTTCTGCCAGAAATCGACCTATGAGGCTGGACTCATCCCAGATGAAGTGCTCACGCACGAAAAAGCCCATATTCATCAAAAGCACAGTTGGGATATTATCTTTATTGAAGTATTTCAAATCCTATTTTGGTTTAATCCGTTGTGCCACTTCATCAAAAGAAGTATTCGACTAAACCATGAATTTCTAGCCGATGACGCCGTATTAAAACAAGGCGCCGAAACGGCCACCTACCAAAAGATTTTATTGGATTTCTCATCAAGATCCGACATGCAGCAACTTGCACATGCCATTAATTATTCATCCATTAAAAAACGCTTCACCCTTATGAAAAAACAAACTTCAAAACGAGCCGCTTGGATTAAGAGCCTATTGCTTATTCCTTTGGTGGCCTTATTATTATATGGCTTTAGCGAAACGAAACAGGAATATGTCGAAACAGAAACCACTACTATCGTTAACAATGATTCAGAGGTATTAACGATAGAAATTAAGAGCAATGACGAACTTGTAATCAATAATAGTGTTTCAAAACTTTCTGAATTAGAAAGCCTTGTACGTAACAAAAACTTTTCAGCTACAGCGGTCACCCTAGCTTCCGAAGTAAATGTTCCGTTTGCGAAGAGCGTGATTTCTGAATTGGTGCGATTGGAGAGTTATAGCGGCTTAAGCGTCTGTACTTCCGCCGATAGCAAAGAAACAATGTTATCTAAAGCGGACATGGAGGAGATAATGAGTCCGTTGGGAAATATCGCTAAAAGTGAGGAACAAGCCAGCTCCAAACAACTCGAAATTTTCAACAGGCTTGCAAAAAAATACAATGCTATTCCAATAGAGAATCGAAAAATAGGTTGGGAAGATTTGAAGAAATTGGAAACAATTTATCACAAAATGAGTGATGACCAAAAAGAAAACGCCCTACCCTTTCCGGAATGCCTTCCCAAAAACAAAATATCCTGGGAAGTAGGTTATGCAGAGGAATTTACCGAGGGAGCTGCGCGAAATAATAAGCTGAGTTTGGTTATCACTGTAAATATTAGCGAAATCAGAATAAATGGAAAACCCACTACCTTAGAGGATTTTGCAAAAGATCTCGACCGTGTAACCAAAAGCTGGAAGCCCGCAGATTATGCGGCTGCGGAGCCATCAATTCTTATTGCTAGTACTCCACAAAATTTCCTAAAGAAGTTGGACGCTGAATTTCGTAAGACAAAATTTTCACATATGAAAGGCGGTATGAGCCTACTTCCCGATCCGCCACCAGCACCTCCAAAACCTGAAAAGGCACCTGATGCACCTACTGCTCCGGCGGCTGAACCAAAAGGCTCGAACGATCGGTACATTCCGAATCCACCCCCTCCGCCGCCATCACCTGAACCATTGCCCGCTCCAGATCCGGCTGCGCAAATAATATCACTTGCAAAAAGAGGGGCTATCTTTTATTCGGGACCTCATGAAATTAGCAGTGAAGAAGCCATAGAAATGGTACGAAAAGGCAATAATATTTCAATTCAGGTAGAGGAAACCGATTTACCGCGACCCATCGTAAGATTAAATAATTGCTAAAAATATTGTTTCAGTTAATTGCCAACCCTCGATTTATTCGAGGGTTTTTTATGTAACAATCTGAAAATTTTTGCGTTATAGAATCTCATCAATCAAACACCTACCGCCATGCTACAACGCTTTTTTATCTTTTGTTCGGGTGCCGATACCGCCATTTTAGACGACTGTTCTCCTGGAGAACGCACCAAATATGCAGGAATTGGTGCTACGGTTTTTTTTACGGCCGTTATGGCGACCATAGCTGCTTCCTATGCGCTATTTACCGTATTTGATACTATTCTTACATCGGTATTCTTCGGATTGGTGTGGGGGTTGTTAATCTTTAACCTTGACCGCTTCATCGTTTCCACCATCAAAAAACGCGATAATGTCTTTGATGAATTGCTTCAGGCGTCGCCACGGATTGCGTTGGCCATCATCATTGCGATTGTAATTTCAAAACCGCTGGAACTCAAGATTTTTGAAAAGGAAATCGATCAAGTGTTGTTGGAAGAGAAAAACGACATGACCTTGGAGAACAAGGATCAGCTTGCCCTTCAATATACCCCAACAGTAGAAGCATTAAATACAGAAATTGAAGTCTTAAAGCAAGAAGTAACAGACAAGGAAGCAGGAGTAAACGCGCTCTATGAAACCTATATCGCAGAAGCGGAGGGTAGAAAAGGTACTGAACTAATAGGCAAAGGGCCTGTTTACAAAGAAAAACGCGAAAAGCATGATGCCGAACTAGCTGCGTTACAACAATTACGGGAAACCAATGCCGATAAAATTGCCGTGCTTGAAGGTCAGATTGTAGACCTTTCAACAGAGTATCAAGCCAAAGTTGCTGAAACGCAGCCCGTAATTGATGGTTTCGATGGATTGATGGCACGTGTGAATGCCTTGGACAAATTGCCTTGGCTACCGTCCTTCTTTATTTTTCTATTGTTCTTAGCCATCGAAACGTCTCCTATTTTGGCAAAATTACTATCGCCAAAAGGCGCTTACGACTTAAAATTGGAGGAACAAGAGAGCGCTTTAAAATCATGGGTACAGCAACAGAAAACCCAGCGCGATGTGTTGGTAGCAACCGACAAGGATGTGAACAACAGAGTGTATGCCGATATTGCGGAAGAGCAGGAGTTGTACGACTACAAACGAAGAATTGCTCGAGAGCTGATGCAACAACAGGCCAATGCCTTCTACAAAAAACAAAAAAGCGTTTTATAAATATCTTAAGGATTGGTGCTTTGTAAGTTGAATGGGTTTTTCTAAACTTGTAAGGCTAAATTATACTTCTTGCGAACCCTACTTAGAAAACATCTTGAACCTTGGGCAGAAAAACATCGCGTTTCATTGAAAGTGATGTTCCCAACCCTTTCGTTCGATTCAATTGCAAGTCCGGACATGAGTGCGGGTAGCGATTTTTTTGAAGGCAGCGACAATCATGAAGATTTGGAAACCGCCGGCGCTCGGATTGATGCGTTTCAGAAGGAACACCCAACCGCACTTTTGGCCAATGGCTATTTGCAACAGCGGTCCTTTTATGATACGCCAAATTACCAACTCATAACGCCCCAGGGAATCGAATATCGAAATGTTCACTTAGGTACCGATTTTTGGATTCCGGCCAGAACGCCACTTCACAGTCCGTTTGATGGTGAAGTTGTTATCTGCAGTGATATTGAAAAACACAAGGACTATGGTCCGTTGCTTATTCTGAAGCATTCGTTTGCCAATCTTCAATTTTATACCCTCCATGGACATTTGAGCAAAGATTCGCTGACGCTTTCACCAAAGGGAAAAAAAGTGAAGCAGGGTGAAAAGATCGGCTACATAGGCGATGAAACAGAAAACGGCCATTGGGTACCGCACCTGCATTTCCAGGTCATCACCGACTTGATGGGGAACACCTTCAACTTTAATGGCACCGCTTTCCGTTCGGAATTGGAAGTGTGGAAAAATATTTGTCCGGATCCCGCTATTTTGTTTGAAGAGGAGTTTTAGTGTCAGTTCGAGTGGATTTTGTAGCGCAAAGCGATATCAAAATTTGTATCGAGAACTAATTTCGAAATTTTTTCTTCTTGGCCAAATTTGGCAGTCTATCATATTCACCATCAATTAAAGCCTTCTTTTTTGCTCGTGACCATTTCTTGATTTGTTTTTCCCAAGAAATTCCAATTTCTGGATTAGTAAATTCTGCAATATAGGACAACAAAACTGGTCTTCTTGAGTAGGTATAAGAAGTAGGGTGTTTCCCAGCATTATGCTCTTCGAATCTTTTATACACGTCGGAAGTAAATCCTGTATAGTAGGAATTATCGGAACAGGTTAATATATAAACATAAAACACCTTCATCTCCACTAATATACGTCACTTCTCGATACATTCGCCAAAGGCGAACACTCGAAGAGACATCATAACGTCTTAACAATTCCCTCCGCCAATACCTCAGCAGTTTCAGGTTTTTCGCGTAGCCAAATCTCGGGGTCGAGAAACTCCATTTCAGAAAGATAACAATCGCCCTGCTCGTCCCATACAATATCCACCCGACCATACACCGGTGGCGTTGGACATTGTGCATTTGCGAATTCAGCAAATTCGATTTCCTTTTCTGAAGGTTTATACGAATGTACGGTTCCACCGAAATCATCCTGCACCCTGAAATCGCCCGATTTTGCTTTCTTTAATATGGCATGTGTGTATTTTCCATTGAAGACCATCAGCGATGCTTCTCCCTTTGTTTCGATGGTTTCAAAAAAGGGCTGTACTAACATATCGCGTTCCAATAGCAATGACTGAAACGTCCGTTCTTTCAATTCCAATTCGTCTTTTAGCACTTTATGGGTGTGAAAAGCAGCAGCGGAAACCGCCGGCTTGATGACCACATTTTGCCATCCTTTTTCCTTACATATATCAGGAAGTGACCGTCCGCTTCCACTTTCAACAAAAACCGTCGGTACGATTTGAACCCCTTTTTCCTCCAAATCGCGCAAATAAAATTTATGCCCGTTCCATTTCATCAAGGATAACGGATTAATAATTTGAGTCTTTTCACCTACATTTTCCATCCAATCGGCAAACTCGCGGTAGCGTTCAAAATAATCCCACACGGTTCGAATGAGGATTGCATCCGGTTTCGACCAATCGTAATTCAGATTATCCCAAAAGGTGCGTTCTACCGAAACGCCTCGCTTTTCCAAGGCCGTCTTCAACAATTCATATTCCTTTTTAATATTCGCTACATAAGGGGTAGCTTCGGAAAGGGTATCGTATTTTCGGGCGGTGACCACCGTAATTGACTTCATCTTCAACAATTTTACGCTAAGCTACAAAATCGTTGTATCTTTCTTCACCTAAACCCAGAGTCATGAAAAAAATTCTTCCGCTACTGTTTTTACTATGTATCACCTTCACTTTTGGACAATCGAAATTGGAAGAGGACAATAAAGCAATCCTTGCTGTTATGAAAGCCCAAGAAAAAGCGTGGAGCCAGCACGATCTGGAAGGTTTTATGCAAGGCTATTGGAAAAGCGATTCCTTAAAATTCTATGGAAAAAGCGGGTTGACAAAAGGGTGGCAACAAACGCTGGATAATTATAAAAAAGGGTATCCCACTGCTGACGATAGTGGTACTTTGACCTTCACTATAAATGATATTTCTCCGATTTCAGAAGAAAGCTATTGGGTCATGGGAGAATATCACCTCAAACGAACGGTAGGCGATGCCAATGGCGTATTTATGATTATTTTCAAGAAGATTGATGGGGAATGGAAAATCGTAGCGGATATGAGTTGTGGGTGATGTTAGTGAACGGTGAACCGTAAACCGTGAGCGGTGAACTGTGAATTGGACCTTATTCTATAATTTTCACATTCTTGGCTCTTAACACTTCAGTCAATAGTCGATAGTCTGTAGAAGCAAATGATGAACAGTATATTGTTAGCTTTCTTGCTTCTAAAATCTTTGTAGCTTTGATACTTTGCCGCTCTGCAACTATAAACCCGGAAGGTTTTAGGTGCCCTGTGGGTCTAAAAAGCTCCTAGTTCCCCTTTATCCGTTCCCATAAATCGCCTAACAGCTGGGCAGCATCGTCACGATTCTTCGGTTCCTCTTCTACTTCCAATCCCGATTCGGTAGGTTTCAACAGATAGCTAAAGGCATATTTCTTCGCATCTGAATTCACCCCCAACAATCCAAACCGCAAATCGTTAAAGTAAACATCATCTTCTTTCCGCTGTGCGGTGTACCAACCATTTGAAATCGCTATCAATCGCTGTACTTTGTCTTCATCTTTCAGTTCTCCTAAAGCTTCATGGTTTTTAGGATGCGGATAAAATGCAATCGGTTTACTGTCGAAAAAAGACCAATCGCCCATCAAGATAGCGTCTTCCGTCATAACATTCGCATACCATAAAATAGTGTTCATCGGACTAGGCCGTGTTTCGATTTCGGAATAGGAAATATTCTGTTCTCTCAATGCTTTTTCAAACTTCTGAAAGGCAATAAATTTGAATACCAACGTCAATGCCAAGTAAGCACTGCTTATAATCAATCCAAGTTTGTTGAAAGTTCGCCGCTTGGCACTCGTTCGCTTTTGAAACATCGTAAGGACCAAAAATATCAGGAAAGGCAAGGTGTATAGCGGATCGATGACGAAAATATTCTTATATGCCAAACGGAGGTCGAACGGCCAAAACAGTTGTGTTCCCCAGGTGGTATGGGCATCGAGTAAGGGATGGGTGACGAAGCATAAAAACCAAAGCCACGACCATTGTTTCCATGAAGCACGCTTCTCCCAAAGTGACGTAAGCCATCCAAAAAGAAGTCCGAATACTATCGAAAAAACAATGGAATGCGTTAATCCGCGGTGTATTTCTAAGGCCGTAACGGTATCGGCAAAATAGCCCGACAAAACATCCAAGTCTGGAATGGTACCCGCAATAGCTCCGTAAAGCATAGCTCTATTACCAATTTTCTTCCCTAATACCGCCTCCCCAACGGCAGCCCCTAAAACGATTTGTGTGAGTGAATCCATTTAATCGACAATGTTCATTTTTTTCAACAAGAAAGAAGCGTTCATATTTTGGCAGATTCCCTTTTTCAAGGTGTAATCGAAATGTAATTCATCATCGATGATTTCCGCACCGAAGTAGTAATTCTTCACTTCATCTAGCGTATCGGCCACTTCACATAAACTTAGATCGTGTGTTGCGATGATGCCGGTAGAATTGCCCGCTACCAACTTTTCGACAAACTTTCGCGATCCAATCGCTTTATCGGTGCTGTTTGTTCCCTTCAGGATTTCATCTAAAATGATGAAATAGCGTTCGGTCTGAAGCTGTTCCACGATAAACTTCAACCGTTTCAGTTCACTGAAAAAATATGATTCATCGTCGGTTAAGCTATCGGTCGTTCGCATGCTGGTAATCAACTTAATTGGTTTATACGTTGCCGATTTCGCACAGACGGGAAGTCCGACATTTCCCATTACAATGAGGAGTGAAACCGTCCGCAGAAAGGTGCTCTTTCCCGCCATGTTTGCACCCGTAACGATGAAAAATTCTTCTTCCGCTATATTGAAATCGTTTCGAACCATAGTGTCGGGAAACAATAATGGATGTCCGGCTCCTTTTGCTTGTAATTGAACGGTAGTTGAAAGTTCCGGAAAGCTATGGTCCTGATGGTTGAAGGCATAATTCCCAAGACTGTTGAAGGCATCGAAGAATGAAATTACCTCAAACCAATCGCCTACCTGTTTCCCGTGGCTTTCGATCCATTTTTCAATCTTATGCGACACTAGTATATCGCGAAGCATAAAGCCATTTGCGAAAATTCCCACTAGCATATTGTTACGTTGATCGAGCGCATCCAATTGCTTGGCAAATTGCTTCAGGATGGAAGAGGCTTTTTCGTTTTTCTGCAGGATCTGTTCTTTTTTCTGTTGCAGTAATGTTGAAGAAAAGGATTCGGATTCTATTTCTGAAATGAGCTTATAAAACTGTTCGAACGTACTCTGAACCTTTGACGAATGCTGCGATAGTTTGTTCACTTGCTTTACATACCGTCCGCTGATGGCAAGGCCGAGAAAAAACCAACCTACTACCCAATAGCCAGAAAGAAATCCAAGAAAATAAGCGGCAATTCCCGCTACCGAAAGGACGGAAAAGAGGGGCGAAACCCATGGAATCCAACTGGGTGTGAAAGCGGTATAGTTCGAGAGCCAATTCATGACACGGTTTGGACTCACCTCCGTTTTCACCAAACTACCCACTGCCGAGAAATGCTGACGCCAAGATGCTTTTTCACACAACTCTTGAATGGCTTTTTGTTTCAGAAGTATCGCATCGGTGTCATTCGACTTCAACAAAGTCGCCAGATAATCGGAGCCGCTTTTTAGGGCGGTTCTATTTAAATATTGAAAGAATGAACCTCTTCCGAACAAATCGATATCCTGACTAAAGGCATGTGCGTCATCGCTATATTCAGCACCATCGGGTAAATGGTGAAACGCCCGATGCAACACTTCCAATTCTGTTTCATTCAACGCTATCAATGCTTTTTGAAGGTCGCGTTCATATTGTAACTGGCTATGTCGGTTCACCAAAATGATAAAAAGTATGGCACCAACTATAACGATTCCCAAAATGGCTGGGGTATTTCCGAAAACGAGGTAGATACCAAGACAGGCAGCTAAAAAAGCGAACAATCGAATGGTACTCGATACCGCCAATTGTTTTTTGAGTTGCTGTAAACTTTGGGTATGCTCTTCAATTTGTGCTTGATAAAAGGCCCGAGGCTCCTTCTTCATAGTTATTTGGAATAAGAATACAAAGGTGCGAAAAAAGAACTCGAAATAACAGCCCTCAGGGTATAACCTCCTCCCCTTCATACTTCAGTCATCGGGGGTATTTCAAAAGGGGGAGACTTATAAGTTGTTGAGTTCTGCTTGGGTTTTTTTGGGTAGGCTGTTGACGATTAGATCGTAGGAATGGTCAATTAGGTCGGTGACTAGGGAGTGTGGTACTTGTTCGATACTGACGGAATTCCAAAGTGTTTTGTTCATGTGATAGCCCCCATAGATAAGCCCGTCGTATTCTTCTCGCAGTCCGACAGACCGTTCGGGGTCGCATTTCAGGTTTGCGAAAGGCGGGTTTTTCTCCAATGCCAATAGCGCAAACATTTTGTTCATCACCTTAAATACCAAAGTATCATTGTCGAAAGGGAAAGACTCGGTCACTCCTCTTTTCGTTATACAGTAATCACGAAATTGTTCAATGTTCATATTATTCAATTACATAACCTAAGGCCGGTTGTTCATCAAAGGAAATTAATAGCCATTCAGCGCCAAGCTCCAAAGGTACTTCAAAAACGACTGAACCTCCTTCAACTCCTATTTCAGATATCTTCTTTTTTTCGCCTCCAAAAGAATACGTGATGGTGTTGGGTGACTTAATTTGTATGCGAAATTCTATCACTCCGCTATTGGCTTCATCTGAAATAATTCCTGTTGAAGGGGATTCTATATTTTCCGAAATGATGGAATCGCATATAATTAAAGGTCTATTGGCAAATTCCGCTCTACTGACCGCTTCACTTAAAAATGCATCTTCATATTGAGCTGGGTAATGTGAATTGAAGAACAGTTCCGGCGGTGTTTGAAACCAGAAATAGCTGATATCGCGAATGAACTTACCGTTATACTTACCAGCACCCCACGTCACATCAAATAAATAGGGTTGTCCATCGATGGTCGCTACGTTCCACATATGATTGTTTTTGAAGGGGCGACCGATATCGTTGAAACTCGCTTTGGTATCGCCACGAACCAAATAGTTGGGGATTCCCTGAAGTTCACATAATCGTTCAAAGACCATCGCATAGCCTTCACATACGGCGACACCTACCTGAAGTGTCCGTGCAATAATTTTCTTTCTGGTAGCTTCCTCCTTCTCGTTCCGCTCGCGATAGCTTTTAAAGTTATAATTGAACTTTTTATATTCGTCTGGATCGTACGCAATGTTCCGAACCATCCAGCTATACATGGCGCGAACCTTATCGGCATCGGTTTCGAAATCGCGACCGATTAAACGTGAAAATTCCTCAGCATTCTCGAATTTTTCTGGGTATAGTTGAATAGCGGCATCTACCCTTTCGAAGTTTTGGGCATGCACAAATGTTGTTGTTAGAAAGAAAAGAAGGAATAGCGACATCCTTCGCAATGGCCGCGGGGCAGGCAGGCTTCGAAGGGATGGCTTACGTAATTTCAAGGAAGGAAGAAGTTTATTCGATTTATTTCTCACTTTTCTCTGAAAGTTTTTGTTTTTCCTCGACATTGATATGTAAGGCCGAATAGTCCAACTTCCAATTGATGGTTTCCGTCAATTTTTCCATTAGCTGAATGGTTTCCAATGCTTGAGTTTCGGCTTCTTGAAGCAATCCGCTACTCGGAATTTTATCAACGATATGCTGCTTGGCTTCACGATTGATTTCGGTAAGATCGCCAGAAGTAAATGGATTGGCCCACCCTTCACGCTTATCGTAATATTTGAAGTCGGTTTCAACCGTAAGCAATTCAGGTTTCGGAAAGTTCGTCAGAATAATCGTTTTCGCTTTGGTATCGGCTTCCATTTTAATCTTTGTAAGATCGAATCCAACATGTGCCTTTGCTTCAATCAGCACCAATGCTTTTTTCTTCCCCAGAATGAGGTTCAACCATTTATCCTTCACGTTTTCGTAGTGGTAGATTTCAGAAAAGTCGCCTTCAACAGTGATAAACTTACATACTGTTCGAATACGTTCCATTAGTACCACCGACTGCGATTGCAAGCGTTCACGTTTTCTTCCCTTGCTAAAACGAGCGAAGATAAAATACGCCAACACTGCGCCAACCGCTAACCCTATAAACAGTAATTCCATATCAGTTGTTTCCTATTTCACCTAGATGGGTATGTTGAAAACGATCGGAGTACTTCAATCCATACCCAAAAATCCTATCCATGGCCGAATGCGCTAACATAATGGCACCGATAGCGGTATAAATATCCGTTAAAACAAACAGTCCTACAAGTATAAAAGTGATTGCAACGGCTTTATGATGGGTAAGATTATAGGAGAAAGCACCAATTTTGGAATTCATGAGATAGCCAATCATGCCAATATCAGGAGCAAGTAGTAGTACGGGGAACCACCACCAGGCATACTCCAATTGCAAGAATAATGCTAGTCCTAGCGCAAATTCAGCTGCTTCTTCAAGGTTTAATAAGGTTTTCATTTATTCAAATTTATACAGTACTGGGCGACTAGGTGCCGCATCGTTTTCGAAGGGTGCCACTTGTAAATTCAACAAGTAAGAACCATCTTTAATTTTGTTATCGACAAAAATAAATTCGGTAATCGTAGCCTGCATTCGCGTGGCTTCTGGAAACTGCCAAAACGCTTTATGGGCAAGTAAGGCTCCTTCATCTTTTTCCTTATCGACAGATGGTAAATCGATCAATAAATGTATGACTCCAAGATCGGCAAGGTATTGTGCCGCAGCTTCTTCCAAATATGGCCAATTGGTATGCGAATACTGTTTCGACCTTTTGTCGGAGGTGTTGGGCAAGGTCCGAATAATAACCGCTTCAGGATGCTTTCCTTTTAAAAGGCTTCGAATTTCTGTTACCGGAATGATATAGTCTTCTCCTAATCGTTCGGGAGCGACTGAGATCACCTCAACAGTAAAAAAATACCGCTGCAATTGTTCATTGACAGAATACACCTTCTCGGCAATATGTCCAACGCATTCGGTATGGGTGCCGTGTGCATGTGGATTGAAAGTTATTGTATTAAAATTGATAGAAGCACCTTCGCTAACCTTCGCGATATAATTATCTATTTGAACCGGTTCTATCATTGGGGCATCTAAATACCAGGCATTCGGATTGCTTTTATCGTTTCGGAGCGCAAGTGAAATATCCAAAGGCTTGGACAAATCGATTGTATATAGTTCCTGCTGAATTTTGACGGTTGCCTTCATAGGGGAAAGATACGTTTTTATAGCATTCTAGGTTCGCACTAAAGAATCTTAAATAGATCACTTGCAATACCATCGCTTAAAAATTTACCCTTTTTTGTCACCACTATTCGGTTCTCCTTTTCGACCAACAACCCTTTTTGCAGATGCTCCTTGGCTTGCTCTTTTGCATATTCGGCATACAGCTCCCCAAAAACTTCACGGATTTCATGAATTGCGATCCCCTTTTCGGTTCGTAAGCGCGTCATGATATATTCGTTGTATTTATCTAAAGTGGAAAGGGTTTCTCGTTCGATGGGAACTGTTTCTTCCCTTATAGCACTTATATATTTTGAATTGTTAGCTACGTTCCAACTTCGTGTGTTTCCATCGAAACTATGGGCCGATGGCCCAATGCCCAAATACGGTTTTCCTTCCCAATAAGCAGTATTGTTTTGAGAGTGAAAGCCGGGCTTGCCAAAGTTCGAGAATTCATAATTGCGATAGCCAGCAACTTCCGTTTTCGATACCAAAATGGTATGGTGTTCTTGGGCAATATCATCCTCCACGGGTGGTACAATCCCTTTTTTGATGAAGTGTGCCAACGCCGTCCTTGGCTCTACGGTTAAGGCATAACAGGAAAGATGCGGAATTTCGAGCGACAGTGCCTTTTCTATATTCTGAAGCCAGCGTTCGGTGGACATCCCCGGAATTCCATAAATAAGGTCGATACTGATGTTACTAAAATATTGTTTAGCCAATTGAAGACTTTTCCACGCTTCTTCAGCATTATGGGCGCGGTTCATCAACGTCAGGTCCTCTTCAAAAAAGGACTGCACCCCGATGCTAAGTCGGTTTATCGGACTATCATGTAATTGCTGTAAAACTTCTTCAGAAAGATCATCTGGATTGGCTTCCAATGTGATTTCAGCTGTATCGGAAACTTCAAAAGTGGTAAAAATTGTTTCAAAAATTATGGCAAGTTCTTCTGAAGAAAGCAATGAAGGGGTTCCTCCACCAAAATAGATGGTTTGAACCGTTCCTTGTAACTCGTTCTTCCGAAGTACTATTTCACTACAAATAGCTTTGACCATTTCACCCTTCTTCTTTACGGAAGTCGAGAAATGGAAGTCGCAATAATGACATGCTTGCTTGCAAAAGGGAATATGAAGATAAATACCAGCCACACTACAAATATCGGACGATTAGATAGGATAACCCAAACGCTAGGAACATATATCCTATAAGCGCCAAAAAGAAGACAAGAATGGACTTTAGAAGCACCCAAACGATGGGTTTTTGAAAGAAGGAGATACTTGCATAGATAAAATAGCCCCACATCAGCAATAAAGCAAAATATTGCAACTCGGAATTCACGAATTGTATGAAGAACATATTCACGGTCGTGATAATCGTATACATCCCTATGAGGTAAAAGCATACCGCAATGTATTCGGCTAGCGTATACCTTTTATAGAAAAACAACTTCATAAAAAGCGCCAAGGTGGCTACAAAGAAAAACAGCAGTTTATTGATGTTGATCAACATAAACTCGCGTGCTTGGCTTAAGGTCGAAACCTTCTGACCTTCCACTGTAATACTGGAATCCTGAAACGGATCGAACCCAATCAAACTGCGTAACAACAGGTAGACTGCTGTTGTAAGAATAAAAAATGCGACCGGTTTGTAGTAGCTTTTTCTTTTACCTCCCAGATACTCGCGAAGCATCCTTCCAGGTGCCACTAACAACATTTTTATCGTGCGCCAAATAGGTGCTTGTACTGTAAACATTGCATCGGCGGCATCCTCGAAAGTTTCCGAAAAGCTTACCCGCGTAAGCTTCGTGCGTTGACCGCATTCTTGGCAGTAATTCCCAATAGTAGATGCTCCGCAATTCTTACACTCCATATTTTTCACTATTTGCGTTACTCTTCGAAAACGGTTCCCATTACGACCATATCGGCACCTGCCTCAAAAGCGATTCTTTTTTGCGTTTCACTACGGATTCCTCCTCCTACTATTAAAGGTATATGAAGTACTTCTTTTACCTTTTGAATAATTTCTTCCTTCACCGGAGTAACCGCTCCGCTTCCTGCTTCCAAATAAATCAATTTATTGCCCATAAATTGTGCTGCCATAGCAGTGGTAACAATAGCTTGTACGTCATCTTGCGGCAACGGTTTCGTTTGACTTATGCGCGCCACCGAAGACTCCGTATCTCCATCCACTAATATATAGCCGGTAGGAAGGACTTCCAAATCGGTTTTCGAAAGTGTCTCGACCGCTTTCAATTGCTGTCCCACTAAATATTCGGGATTACGACCCGACAACAATGATAAAAATAATATTGCATCGGCGGTTGGCGTAATCTGGGTGTGATTGCCCGGAAATAAAACAATCGGTAAGGAGGTCTCAAGTTTTAATGCAGCTACCGTTTCTGCAGTGTGACCATTGGTAGCGGTACTTCCTCCTACCAAAATATGGGTTGTTTCTTTTGGGATTTTCTGAAGGAAAGCGTTTGTATTTTTTGGTGAAAATTTATCGGGATCAATTAGAATGGCGAGCATTTTATTCCCTTGGGAACAACTATCAACCAATTTTTGATATAGGGGAAAATCCATTAGGCTAGAATCGCTTCTCGTATTAGGGCGTAGGCACAAGTGAAGCCTTCGAACTCGTGAAACCAAACATCGTACGTTTCCTCTTTATCGTCATAAGCAACCACCGCGGAGGATTCGAGCACATCCATATCGAAATCGCTTACGACAATATGTTCCAAGAAACTCACCCCTTTTCGCGCAAAGCTTTTATACAACGATTCCTTTGCGCCCCAAACCATGGTCAGTTTTCGCATGATGGCATCATCGTTGGCTAAGGTTCGATATTCCTTAATCGGTGTGAACTTATGGGCGATTTTCAGAATCTTATTACGCTGCTTTTCAATATCGATCCCTACTTCAGCATCGCTGATAATAATTCCCGAAAAGATAAAGGAATGTGTGATGCTTATGTGCTTATCATCGGTTAAATGTGGCTTGCCTACTTCATCATAATACAAATCGTGATCGGTATAACCAGCGGCTGCCAACAGGTGCCGAACACTCATAAATCCGCGCCGATGCAAGTCACTTTTCATTCCCTCCACACGTTCACGACAGTGTTCCGTAAGTGAAATACCTTCGGAAAGGTTCTCATACGATTCTTCTATCTTCCAAATGAGGACTTTAGTGGTGGGGTTGACTGTTATTGTTTTGTAAAGTGGCATCGCTATCTAAGGGATATTCTGTATTTTTGCCTTTCGAAAGTTGAAGCTGATTTTCAGCTTCCGAAGAAAAAAATTGTAACTCAAAGATACGAAATATGTCAACGAAAACTGTGCCGTATACGGCGTATAAGGTGAAGGATATTTCCCTAGCGGATTGGGGACGAAAAGAAATTGAACTAGCAGAGGCGGAGATGCCTGGGCTGATGTCATTACGTGAAGAATACAAGAACGAGCAACCGTTGAAAGGGGCTCGAATTGCGGGATGTCTTCACATGACGGTTCAGACAGCGGTTCTTATTGAAACGTTGGTTGAACTAGGAGCCGAGGTTACTTGGAGTTCTTGTAATATCTTTTCAACTCAAGACCATGCCGCTGCCGCTATTGCAGATGCTGGAATTCCAGTATACGCATGGAAAGGAATGAATGAAGAGGAATTTAACTGGTGTATCGAGCAAACCTTATTCTTTGGCGAAGAGCGCAAACCACTTAATATGATTTTGGATGATGGTGGCGATCTAACCAATATGGTATTCGATAAATATCCAGAGTTGGCACAAGGAATTAAAGGACTTTCAGAAGAGACCACAACGGGTGTTCATCGTTTATATGAGCGCATGAAGAACGGTACTTTGGTAATGCCTGCTATTAATGTGAACGATAGTGTTACCAAAAGTAAGTTCGATAATAAATATGGTTGTCGCGAAAGTGCTGTTGACGCGATTCGTCGTGCAACCGATGTAATGTTGGCTGGAAAGCGCGTAGTAGTATGTGGGTATGGTGATGTAGGAAAAGGAACGGCAGCTTCTTTTAGAGGTGCTGGCGCTATCGTTACCGTAACGGAAATCGACCCGATTTGTGCACTACAGGCTGCCATGGATGGATTTGAAGTGAAGAAGCTTGAAACCGTTGTTGGAAAAGCAGATATCGTTATTACAACCACAGGGAACAAAGATATCGTTCGTGGCGAGCATTTTGAAGCGATGAAAGATAAAACCATCGTTTGCAACATCGGTCACTTCGACAATGAGATTGCGGTTGCTTGGTTAAAGCAAAATCATGGCAACACCCACGTGGAAATCAAGCCACAAGTTGATAAGTATACCGTAAATGGAAATGATATCATCCTATTGGCGGAAGGTCGATTGGTGAACCTTGGTTGTGCTACAGGCCATCCAAGTTTTGTGATGAGTAATAGCTTTACCAATCAGACATTGGCGCAAATCGAGCTTTGGAAAAATAGTGATAACTATGAAAACAAGGTTTATATGCTTCCGAAGCATTTGGATGAAAAAGTTGCGAAGCTTCACTTGGAAAAAATCGGTGTAGAACTAACCGAGCTTTCAGAAGAACAGGCGAAGTATATCGGTGTGGAGGTTGAAGGACCTTTCAAGCCAGAATACTATCGTTATTAGGTAATAGATGAAAGAAAAGAAACCCTGCCCATCGGCGGGGTTTTTTATTGTCTAGTACTAAAAAATTCAATTTTCTATACTACACCCTATTTAATATAAGAAACGGACACCGTGTTACCGATGTCCGTTCTTTATTTATTTGAAACCAACCTGAAACTAGTTTCCGATTGCCATCATACCGTCTTCCTGCTTATAGATTGCCTTATTGATTTGGGCAAGTCCTTCTTCTCTGGACATAGTTGGATTTAATTTCACATCCTCACCATTTGGCAAATGGTATACTACAATACCGTCCTCTATGCTAGACAACTTAATGATTTCACCATCTTGCTTCACCAAATTCCAAGACTTCTCTGAAGGTTTAAATACAAGATCAAAATGCTCTCCTTGATTTTCACCTTCCAACACTTTCACCATCATACGGTTTTTCGTAGCGGTCATTTCATATTTGTTACCTTCACGCTCTACGATTTGTGTCTCATACTCTCCTTCCGTCATCGCAATAGGATTACTACCGCTCCAGAATTCAATTACATTAAAAATTAAGACATCACCAGCGTAGAAAAGTCCGTAGACAGGGATAATGTTTAGGGCCCAAAAGACTAGGTTATTTACGAATTTACTGTCGGAGATTTCCATGTTCCAATCTTTCAGGTTGTTGAAAGCGCTAAAGGATCCCAAACAGCTTGTACTCATGATTGATGCTGCGAGCATCACTGCAATAATAGATTTTTTCATAATTGTAAGGTTTAAAAGTTCTTATGAAAAAGTACAAATTTTTTTACAGTAGAAATGTTTCTTTAAGGATTCTATAACATGTAATCTACTGAATACACACGAATAAGGCTATTATTGCTGAGAGCTATCTAGGATTATGCTTTTTATCTTTTCAGAATAATTATATATTTGAAACCGTTAAACTATAATCAACACTTATGAAAAACTTTAAAAAATTCGTAGTAATCAGTGCGGCTGCATTATTATTAACTTCATGTTACGTTCAAACACATATAGTCGGGAATGGAGCCCAGGGAAATACTGAGGTGTCTAAATGGAACCATTATGTGATTGGAGGATTAGCACCTGTGAGTGTATCACAACCAGAGAAAATGGCAAATGGGGCTACCGATTATACAGTAACTACAAAACATTCGTTTGTAAATGGATTGGTAAATGCTATTACGTTTGGCATCTACACACCAACCACCACTACTGTAAAATATTAATGAACATTTTTCGGAAGCTTCTATTTTTTATCTGTTGCGCTTTAGTATTGCGCTCCATATGGTACGTAATAAAACTAATGAGTTTCACAATTGACGACTTAAGTCAGTTTGGCAAAGGCGCCTTGTCGGGACACCTTATCGTAATCGTAATCATCGGCATACTCGCCTTCCTATTGGGCAGGCGAATTTGGTATAAAAAATCTGGATAAACGAAAAAATCAAAAAAAGCCCGCTGTATATGATACAGCGGGCTTTTTAATAGTACAACTAATTTTATTTATGCTTCAGCGTTAGGAACGATTGAAACATACGATTTGTTGTTCTTCTTTTTGGTGAACTTTACAACACCATCCACTTTCGCATGCAATGTATAATCCTTTCCGGCATATACATTTTCAGCTGGGTGGTGCTCCATTCCACGTTGACGTACGATAATGTTCCCGGCGATGGCATTCTGACCTCCATAGATCTTCACGCCTAATCGTTTCGATTCCGATTCTCTACCGTTCTTGGAACTACCTACTCCTTTTTTATGTGCCATAGTTCTATATTTTAGCTTTCGTACTAACTACGAAACAGGTTATTATTTTCTTCCGCCGTCAAGTTTGTCTTGAAGGTCTTTCAATTCGTCCCATTTGCCATCGGCTGCCAATTGAGCCTGTTCAGGCCATGTATCGGTTACCAAATGAGCCAAACGAGAACTCGCTTCGCTAAGTACTTCACTCAACTTTGCAGGATCTGCCTTGGCGATTTTCGCGAACGATTCGAATCCAGCGTTTACCAAAGCTTCAGCAGCTTTCGGTCCTACACCTTCGATCTTCTTTAAATCGTCTGCTTTAGCCGATTTTTTTGGAGCTGCTTTTTTTGCTGTTTCCTTTTTTGGAGCTTCCTTTTTAGGTTCAGCTTTTTTAGCAGTTTCTTTCTTAGGAGCTTCTTTCTTTGTTTTCTTCTTCGCTCCGGAAGCAGTAATGCTCTCGATTACGATTTCAGAAAGTGCTTGTCTGTGTCCTTTTTTAACTCGGTATCCTTTTCTTCTCTTCTTTTTGAAGACGATTACCTTATCACCTTTAAGGTGACGCAAGACTTTCGCTCCTACTTGAGCGCCGTCTATAGCCGGGGCGCCAATGGTAATATCGTCACCATCGCCAATTAAAAGTACACTGTCGAAATCGACCTTGTCACCTTCATCATTGGCCAAACGGTGTACAAATACCTTTTGGTCTTTTGCAACTTTGAATTGCTGCCCTGCTATCTCTACAATTGCATACATAGCGTTACGTTTGGAATTATTGTTTTACTTATCCTTTATCGTCAGAACAATAGCGATTTCACTACAGCTCTCGCAAAGGAGGGTGCAAATATAATTCTAAAAAAGAAATTGGCAAAAGCTTTTTACACTTAATTAGACATGGTATTTCGTTTACCCTCAGGGGTGTTCCATGACTCTTTTAGCAATTGCATAAAGGCCAAGGTTAGTACCAAGGAAGTAGAAAAGCCCATAAAAACGACAGTAATAAGGAGCAATAACTTACCGCTATTGAAATCGAGTGACCAGCCATCAACAATAGTATTGGCGAATTCGCCATCGATTTGATAGATAAACACTGCCATAAACGCAACAAAGATTAGGGTTGCGATAACACCACTCATAAAGCCTACCTGAAATCCTTTCTGATATTTCAACTTAGACTTGCCGCTGCGGTATTTCTTGATGGCCAATAGTATTCCACCGCCATAAATGACACCATTGAATGCACTTAACACGGGATACTCATGAAGCCCGAACAGCTTCAACAGAAGAAAATAAGCAATCAATAAAATGGCCATGATAACGCCATATCGTGAATACGTCTTAAACATAGTGGTTGGATTTTTCAATCGAAAATTACTTAAAGATAGCAACTTTTCCTCTAAACACTTTGTTAACTTTTGAATTCAATAACCGACCGGCCTATTTTTATCTTCGAAAATCTGTAACAAATTACACTTATTTTCTACTAACGAAACAATAGCAGCGGTTTCGAAATGCACGCCACTTTATTGCAAGGTTGTTTGCCTTTCGAAATATCCGTATCTTATAGCGTAAAAATTTGTGAAACAGAAATTGAAAAAACCATGAAACACTTTTTTCTAAGTGCAGCAATCACCCTAGCTACATGCATGGGTTTGATGGCACAACAAGTAGAATTTGAAGAATACACCCTAGACAATGGCCTTCACGTTATTTTGCATGAAGACAATTCCGTGCCGGTAGTTATCACCTCGGTAATGTACCACGTAGGAGCCAAAAACGAAAACCCGGAACGCACGGGTTTTGCCCATTTCTTTGAACACCTTTTATTCGAAGGAACTCAAAACATCGAACGCGGTAAATGGTTCGAAATCGTTTCGTCGAATGGAGGAAGCAATAATGCGAATACCACCGATGACCGCACCTACTATTATGAAATTTTTCCTTCCAATAATGTAGAATTAGGATTATGGATGGAAAGCGAACGTATGCTTCACCCTATTATCAATGAAATTGGTGTAGAAACCCAAAATGAAGTAGTAAAGGAAGAAAAGCGACTTCGGGTGGACAACCAACCGTACGGAAACATTCTAAAAGCGGTGAAGGAAAATCTATTTACCAATCACCCCTATCGATGGACCACCATCGGTGAAATGGACCACCTAGACGCGGCAACACTTGAGGAATTTCGAGCATTTAATGATAAATACTATGCTCCCAATAATGCTACTTTGGTAGTTGCAGGAGATATTAGCAAGCCTCAGGTAAAGAAAATGGTCAAGAATTATTTTGGCGATATTCCAAAAGGTGCAGAAGTGAAGCATCCTGATGCGAAAGAGCAACCTATCACCTCGCAGATCGATGCAAAATACTACGATCCAAACATTCAGGTGCCAGCTATCATCCATGCGTACCGAACACCTTCCATGAAGGACCGAGATGCTTATGTTCTGGATATGATTTCAACTATTTTGAGCGATGGCAAAAGCTCTAGACTCTATAAAAAATTGGTCGATGAGCAAAAACAAGCACTTCAGGTAGCGGCCATCAATTTAAGTCAAGAAGATTACGGCGCATACATTACGTTTGCGCTTCCCTTAAACGATACTTCGCTTCAAACACTGACGGATGAAATAGATGAAGAGATTAAAAAACTGCAAACTGAACTTATTTCTGAAAAGGAATTTGAAAAGCTACAGAACATTTATGAGAACAATTTTGTAAACTCCAATGCTACCATTGCTGGGATTGCAAATTCATTAGCGCGTTATCACACCTTATATGGCGATACCGACCTTATCAATGAGCAAATCGATATTTACAGAAGCATTACACGAGAGGAAATTCGTGAAGTAGCCCAAAAATATCTGAAAGAAAATCAACGACTTCGATTGGAGTATTTACCGAAAGAAAATCAATAATATTCAAAGCGTATTTCAAAAATGAAAAATATATATAGTCTATTACTTGCTTGTTTATTCGTTGCTACTTCAGCAGTGGCGCAAATCGACCGTAGCAAACAGCCCCAACCAGGGCCAACACCAAAAATTAATCTTACCAAACCTCAGACCTTCTCCTTACCAAACGGTATGCAGGTCATGGTGGTAGAAAACAATAAATTACCCCGGGTACGTGTACAGTTATTACTGGACAACCCCATGCACGCCTCTGGAAGCAAGGCTGGTGTAGAAAATCTGGTTTCTCAAATGATGGGAAATGGAACCACCAATATTCCAAAGGATGAATTCAACGAGGAAATCGATTACTTAGGAGCAAATATAAGTTTTGGTTCCGAAAGTGCCTTTGCCAGCACCTTATCTAAATATTTTCCAAGAATCATGGAAATGATGGCCGATGCCGTTAAAAACCCATTGTTTACGGGTGAAGAATTCGATAAGGCAAAAGAGCGTTTGATCGAAAATTTAAGAAGCCAGGAAAAAAGCGTTTCGAATGTAGCAAGTCGCGTAAATTCCGCTTTGCTATACGGATCCAAACATCCAAAAGGAGAGTTTACCTCTATCGACAAGGCGGAAAAACTGACCTTGGCCGATGTAAAGAGTTTTTATGGCGATTATTTTTCTCCCGCCAATGCATACCTAGTGGTAGTGGGCGATGTGAAGATGAATAATGTGGAACGCTTAGTACGCGAACATTTTTCCGATTGGCAAAAAACAACGGTGCCCAACATCAGCTATACAGAACCTCAAGATGTACCCTACACTCAGATTAACTTTATCGACATGCCAAATGCGGTACAGTCGGAACTAAGTCTTGAAAATGTAGTAAATCTTGATATGAGTCATCCTGACTATCACGCTGTTCTAATTGCTAATAAAATTCTTGGAGGTGGTTTTAACGGTATGTTGAATATGAACCTTCGTGAAGAAAATGGCTGGACCTATGGAGCCTATAGCTCTATCGGGGCCGATAAGAATGTTACGCGCTTCAGAGCTTTTGCGAGCGTTCGAAATGCCGTTACGGATAGTGCCATCGTAGAATCCTTGAAAGAAATTAATGAGATTAGAACCAAAGAGGTCTCCCAGCAGGATTTGGTGAATGCAAAGGCAAAGTATACGGGAGACTTTATCTTAGCCTTGGAGCGACCAGAAACGATTGCAAACTACGCCCTTCAGATTGAAACCCAAGATCTACCAAACAATTTTTGGACGAACTACCTGAAAAATATAAATGCTGTTACAGCTGCCGATGTAAAACGTGTAGCTAATAAGTATTTTAAGGAAGGGAATTTGCGTATCGTAGTAGTTGGAAAAGGAAGTGAAGTGCTAAAGCCGCTTCAGAATATTACCAATCCGCTAACCGGAAAAACGATTCCAATTCAGTATTTCGACCCCTATGCAAATCCAGTAGATGCTCCAGATTACGATAAGAAGGTAGAAGCAGGTGTGACTGCAGAAACAATCTTCGACGATTATCTTGAAGCCATAGGCGGAAAAGAAGCTGTTAAGAATGTAAATAGCATGATGATGAAGGCTAATGCCAGTATGCAAGGAATGAATCTTGGAATGGAAATCAAGAACACTACTGCCGGTAAATCTTCAATGGTTATTTCAATGGGCGGAGCTCCTATGCAAAAGGTTGTATTCGATGGTGAAAAGGGATACACCATGGCACAAGGCCAAAAAATGGAATTTACGGAAGAGCAGATTGAAAAAGCAAAGAAAAATGCCGTTCCTTTCGATGAACTGACCGTAGGCGATGCCAAAGTAGTAGGAATCGAGCCTATGGAGGGAAAAGATATGTATGTTGTCCAAATGAGTGAAAGCTCAAAAGCGTATTACAGCAAGGAATCTGGTTTAAAACTGAAAGAAGTTGAAGTACAAAAGCAAGGGGAACAAGAAATGTCACAAACCACTCTCTATGGAGACTACAAAGAAGTAAATGGCATCAAGGTTCCACATACCATTACGGTATCGTTTGGACCGCAGCAATTGGATTTCAATGTAACCGAAGTGAAAATAAATGAAGGCGTGAGCGACGCTGATTTCGAATAGCGAAGAATTCCATTAATACTTAAAATCCCTGTTAGCTAGATTATTGAAGAGCACCTACACTTCAACAGTTACGCTAACGGGGATTTTTCTTTTGACTTCTTTTTACGATTCGCCAAATATACCCCGAAGATGATGATGGTGGCAGCCAAGGCTTGAAAGACTGAGAAGTTTTCGCCATCCACCAATCCCCATATCAAGGCAACAACCGGAATCATATAGGTTACGGAAGAGGCAAAAACAGGAGTGCTTAGCTGCACCAACTTGTTGAAAAAGGTTTTTGCAATGGCAGTCCCGATTAATGCGAGCAATAACAAATAGCCAAGTGAAGGCAATAAGCTTTCCTTTTCGAAAGTAGCTTCGGAGAAGAAGCCAGAAGAAAACAGCACGATTATCGCTGGTACAAAACCCACAATAAAATGACCTACCGTAATCGCCAAAGCTGGTACTTCCTGTAAGTGACGCTTAATTATGTTCACATTGAAAGCATAACAAATGGAACACATTAAGACCAAACCAGCATACCAGTAATTCTGATTGGGATTTACTTCACTCCCTGCATAGATCAGCAATACACTTCCTATTAAACCTACGATAACACCGATTAGCTGATTTCGGCTAGATTGAATTCCAAATAGTGTTGCGCCAAGAATAAGCGCCATAATGGGTGTGGTACTGTTTAAGATGGAAGCTATCGAACTATCGATCTCCGTTTCAGCAAAGGCGAGTAAAAAAGCAGGTATAAACGTACCGAGCAATGCTGAAACCGTGATCCATTTCCATTCCCGCGTTCGTAACCCCTTCACCTTTCGAAGGCCGAAGGCAAACAGAAACAATGCCGCAAAAATAATTCGCAAAGCACCCAATTGAAAGGGTGTAAGTCCGATAAGCGCCTTTTTTATAAGTATAAAGGAGCTTCCCCACACTAGTGAGAGACCAATTAAGTACAACCATTTTTTAGGGACTCGTTCCATACGCTGAAAGAAAGCGCGAAGGTCGGGAAATCTACCTAATTATTCTGCTAAGAGGGTGTTAAGTGTTAGGGAGTTTCTTCTTTCCAGCGCAATGTTTCCATTATTGTACGTACATCCTCCCGTAAATACGAAACGGCAGGATAAATAGAATCGAAGTTAGGCGCCGCTTCAAAATAGACCGAACCCACCAAAAAGTGTTCGGTGCTATCCGTGACATAGAACTGTGACTGGGTGGCGGCATCGCCGTTGATCATGTATAACATTCCATACACATCATTGATGCTATCTACTCGTGGTTGCTCTAGAATTCTATTCGCTTTAATAGTGTGGTCGTAGGTCAGTTTTTGCGCATCGTATAACAAAGAGTCGAGATTGTTTCCCTGAATGGGACGATACGTTAAATATAAGGTCGCCTTCATGCTTGGGTACGTCACATTCATATTGCAACCTCCTTTTTTCTGAAGCGTTGCCTGACTGTTTATTTCAAAGGAATACGGGCAATCGGTCGAAATTCGATTATAGGGTCCTTTTTCATATTCCAATCGTAACTGAGCGGATGGCTTCACCACGACTTCTTCTTCACAGGCAGTGAAAAGGGCAATTACAAAAAGTATGGCGATGAGATGCTTCATATTATTGCTTTATGGAAAGCTTAATTTGTTTGATTCGTTTATTGTCGAAGGCTTCAATCGTGAAGTCATACTGATGAAAATTCAACACCTCGTTCTTCTTCGGAAAACCTTTGCTCACTTCTAACAAAAAGCCCGCCAAGGTCTCGGCTTCTCCCCTAGCGTTTTCAAAAACAGCCGGATCTTCAACATCGATGACCTTATAGAAATCCTTCATGGGCGTTTTCCCTTCAAACACAAAGGTATTGGCATCGAGCTTTGAAAAAATCAGATCTTCATCGTCGAATTCATCACTTATTTCACCGACAATCTCTTCAATAATATCTTCCAATGAAATCAATCCACTCGTCCCACCATATTCATCTACCACAATAGCCAAGTGCATCTTCATTTCCTTAAACTCATTCAATAAATCGTCCAATTTCTTATTCTCCGGCACGAAGTAGGCTTCCCGCTGGAGGCTTGCCCAATCCAAATCCTTCGAATCGATATGCGGCATCAAATCCTTCACATAGAGAACTCCAGTTATCGTGTCCATATTGTCCTTATAGACTGGAATTCGCGAATAGCCATTTTCGATAATCTGCGGCATGATTTCGGAAAACGGTTGTGCTTCATTTAAGGCAAAAATATCCATCCGAGGTTTCATGACCTCCTTTGTGTCCGTGTTTCCGAAGGTCACAATACCCTGTAGGATTTTTTGTTCTTCGTGCGTGGTATCCTCTTCATTGGTCAGTTCCAAAGCTTGCGACAATTGGTCGACACTAATCTGCGTCTTCTGCTTTCCAAAACGGTCGTGTATATATAAGGTAGTGGAACGCATCGGCAAGGTGATGGGCGAAAACAGTTTGTCCAGCACAAAGGTGGGATACGCCATAAAAGTTGCGAAAGAAACTCTGTTTCGGTTGGCATAAATCTTTGGAAGAATTTCACCAAAAAGCAATATTAAGAAGGTCGCTACCCCAATTTTGAGCAGCAGCACCAAATTTATGTGGAACAGAAACAAATTGATGGAATAGTCCAAATTCCGAAACCAAACATCGCTCAGGTTTTCAAAAAGCAACACAATAGCAATATTGATCAGGTTATTTGAAACAAGAATGGTTGCCAAGAGTTTTTTAGGTCGGGCCAACAGCTTTCGCACCACTTCCATCTTTTTTGAAAGCGGGGTCTGACTGTCATCATCCTTAAAATCGGTTGCCGTAAGCGAAAAGAACGCCACCTCAGCTCCAGAAATGAGTGCCGAACACCCTAATAATACGACGAGCACTACCAACCTAATGGCCTCGACGTATCCCATCAATCCAATAAACAATAAACTCGGAGGTTCTAGGTCCAAAAGTATAGCGATTGGTTAAACTTAGAAGGGCAGATCGTCGTCATCCTCATCATGTATCGGTTGCGATTGTGGCTGCGATTGTGGTTGCTGTGAGCGCTGTTGCTGCGAGGCTTGCGATTGTGACGATCCTTGAGCCGACATGCCCTCTTCACCCTTAGGTGTTAGGAACGTAAACTCTGAGCACTGAATCTCGGTGCTATAACGGTCGCGCCCTTGGTCGTCCTGCCATTTTCGGGTCTTCAGGCGACCTTCAATATACACCTTATCGCCTTTTTTCAGGTATTTTTCACAGATTTCGGCGGCCTTATTGCGCACCACTATATTGTGCCACTCGGTATTGGTTACCCGTTCGCCGGTGGTTCTATTCGTATACGTTTCATTCGTGGCCAACGGAAAACGCCCGATGCTTCCACCGCCATCAAAATAGTGCATTTTCACATCATCTCCGGTGTGGCCGATAAGCATTACTTTATTTAAAGTTCCATTCATATCAAAAGTGTCTTTGGCAAAGGTAGGATTTGTACCTTAAATATACTGAAATTTAGCTGTTGAAGACTGAAAATTCCTCTATAAAGTTTTGAATGAGCACTGGCACTGGATAGTCGTGAATGTTTTGTATTGAAATACCGTTGTGTACCTTCGCAACCCGAACAATCCAAAACTTTGCGTACAAATGTTGGTGTGAAAGCTTATGAACGATCTCCTTTTGCCGAAATTCATTTATTTCAAGTGAAGCATAGTCGTCCGTTATTCTTTGGAATTGTTCATTTTTCTGAAGCCTTTTTTCGCTTACAGTTTTCGACGTCTCCACCAAGGGGAATTCATATAGGTTTTGCCAGATTCCCTTTCCGGTTCTTTGTTGAAGCAGGGTTTCGCCTTCATCGGAAATAAACACTAGGTAGTTGAAGTATCGTTTTTTAACTTTTTGCTTCTTCAGTTTTACGGGCAATTCGGAAACAGCATCCTGTTGAAACGCACTGCAACCGTCCTTCAAAACACAGATGTCACAATCAGGATTTTGGGGAACGCATTGTCGCGCACCAAATTCCATGATGGCTTGATTGAAGGTTCCCGGCTGATCTTCATCCAATAGCTCTTGAGCCAACTGCTTAAAACGTTTGACACCCTTCGGCGTATTGATAGGGGTTGCATCGGCAAACAAGCGTGAAAGGACGCGGTATACATTGCCATCGACTACCGCTACCGGTTCTTCATAACAGATAGAAGCAATGGCGCTAGCGGTATAGTCGCCTACTCCTTTTAGCGCTAACAGTTCTTTATAATTAGGAGGGAAGGTTCCTTGAAGTTCTTCCGACACATATTGGGCAGCGGTATGAAGGTTTCGGGCACGTGAATAATAGCCAAGGCCCTGCCAGAGCTTGAGTACTTTTTCCTGTGAAGCATCCGCAAGATGCGAAACCGTTGGGAATTCCTCTAAAAATGTTTCATAATACGGAAGTCCTTGTGCTACACGGGTTTGCTGTAGGATTACTTCAGAAAGCCAGACCGGATAGGGATCTTTGGTTTGTCGCCAAGGCAAATCTCTTTTATGAATTAAGTACCAATTAATTAGGCTTTTGGCAATATTTTTGTAATTATTGGGCATGGCGCAAAAATACCATATATACCATTATTATTTAGTGGGTTATCCTTTGAATAATTGGTAATAAAATATGTATATTTGCCCCCTTGAAAAAATTAAACCTAATATCTACCTAACTTAAATTTAATAGATCATGACGAAAGCAGATATTGTAGCGAAAATTTCCGAAAAAGAAGGCATGGAAAAGGCTGATGTACAAGCAGTTATTGAGACCTTCATGGAAACAGTAAAAGATTCTCTTGAGAGTGGCGATAATGTATATCTTCGTGGTTTTGGAAGCTTTATTATTAAGAAAAGAGCTGAGAAAACTGGAAGAAATATTTCTAAAAACACTACGATCAAGATTCCAGCACATAATATTCCAGCCTTCAAACCTGCAAAAGTATTTGTAGAAGGCGTTAAAAGCAACGTAGAAGTTAAGTAAAAAGATTAATAACCTATCCCGCTCTCTCGGGGGCGGGATTTCTAAAAACAGATGACAATATGCCAAGTGGTAAAAAAAGAAAACGTCATAAGGTAGCGACGCACAAGCGTAAGAAAAGAAGACGCGCGAACCGTCACAAAAAGAAAAAGTAGTTTTCATACTACTTTTTTCGTTTAAGGAAATTCCTTTTACGCTCTTTGAAATTTGAAGTCGGACACCTCTTACCTTAAGGTTATAGCCGATTTCTACAGGTATATTAAAAATCCTGTGACAAATTAAAGTTTAATCCATTCCGCATTATGCGGGACTAAAATCATGTAACGTGAGCTACGAATTATTTATTAGATCCAGTTCACAAGAAGTTGATTTTGCCCTTTTAAAAGATGGAAGACTACTCGAATTACACAAGGAGGAAGAAGATAACAATTTTACGGTAGGCGATGTATTTCTCGCTAAAATCCGTAAAACGGTACCTGGTCTAAACGCAGCCTTCGTCAATGTTGGCTACGAAAAGGATGCATTTTTGCATTATCATGACCTTGGACCGAAGATTCCTTCCCTTTTGAAATTCGTAAAACGTGTAAGCACAGGTAAACTTAAAGACTATTCTTTAAAGAATTTTCCCTTTGAAAAAGAGATTGATAAGAACGGCACTATCAATAATGCCTTAAAATCGAATCAATCTATTCTGGTACAGATCGTAAAAGAACCGATATCCACAAAAGGTCCGCGAATTAGCAGCGAGCTATCCATCGCAGGCCGGTATATCGTATTGGTACCCTTTTCAGATCGCGTTTCCGTTTCCCAAAAGATAAACTCTAAAGAGGAGAAGGACCGATTGAAAAGACTGGTAACCAGTATAAAACCGAAAGGATTCGGCGTTATTATACGAACGGTAGCAGAGGGCAAAAAAGTAGCTGAACTGGATAGAGATTTACAAAATCTTATGGATCGCTGGACAGCGATGTGTAAAAAGCTACGGGGAGCGCACCACCCCAGCAAGGTGCTAAGCGAGTTAAATAGAGGCGCCTCTATCATTCGCGATGTGTTTAATGACGACTTCACTGCCATTCATATCGATGATGAAGCCCTTTATACTCAAATAAAAGATTATGTGCAGTCCATTGCACCTGATAAAGAAAACATTGTCAAGTATTACAATAGCAAAGTTCCCTTGTTCGAAAAACACGGAATCGAGCGCCAGATAAAAACTTCCTTCGGAAAGACCGTATCGGGAAGTAAAGGTACTTACTTGGTCGTTGAGCATACGGAAGCCATGCACGTCATTGATGTAAACAGTGGTAACCGTAGCAACAAATCGAAAAGCCAAGAGGAAACCGCCCTGGAAGTGAACTTGATCGCCGCCACCGAAGTGGCACGCCAACTACGCCTGCGGGATATGGGAGGTATCATCGTGGTAGACTTCATCGATATGGGGCATGCCGGAAACCGCAAAAAGCTCTACAATCACCTTCGCGATGAAATGAAGGATGATAGAGCCAAGCATAAGATATTACCCCCAAGTAAGTTTGGACTGGTACAGATTACCAGACAACGCGTACGGCCGGAGATGAACATCAAGACCCGGGAGGAAGCTCCTACAGGTGAGGATGGAGAAATCGAGGCCCCCATAGTGGTCGTTGATAAAATTACCGAAGAGCTAAAACGGCTTTTCAAAAAAGACTATAAAAAGATAACGTTAAACACGCATCCTTTTATAGCAGCCTTTTTAATAAAAGGTTTTCCATCTGTGCGAACCAAATGGTTCATGGAGCACAAAAAATGGGTGAAAATTCAACCAAGGGATGCTTACACGTACCTAGAATATCATTTCTTCGATAAAAACGGGGAAATGATCAAATAACCCTTTTCTTCAGCAATGAAGAGAAATATATCAAAACCCTTTCGAGTTTTTCGGGAGGGTTTTTTTTGTTGGTTTTTTCTAGGAACAAAGAAGCAAAGTTTCAAAGAGAAGAGAGAAGAGAAAAAAGAATACAGACCAACGACTACTGACTATCGACTGCAATCAAGAGTCAAGATATTTAATTTACGATTTCAGATTTACGATTGTAGATTTTAGAAATATCGACTAAAAAAAAATACTACACCCTACACCCTACACCCTTTAGCGTAAAGCATACTGCTTATAGCATATCGCGTCTTCACCGATCACTACTCACTACTGAATACTGAATACTATATTGGCGGGCTGCTCCGCTCCCACTAGACCTGCCGGGTTGCACCACCCATCCCACCGAAACCCAGCAGGTCCCCCATAGCGCAGAGCACCGGGCTTTCCGCTATATCTTTTTTGGCGATTGAGGTTTTTATGCTAAGCTTGTCGAGATATTCGAAATCACCAAAAAAGGATGCCGCTGCAATCCCTGCCCGGAATCAGACGCAAAGTAACATAGTGGCAAAGGCTCAAAGATTCAAAGAGAAGAGAGAAGAGAAAAGAGAAAAAAGAATATAGACTAACGACTATTGACTATAGACTACTGACAAGAGCCAAGAGCCAAGAGCCAAGAGCCAAGAGCCAAGATATTTAATATACCATTTCAGATTTACGATTCAAGCAACCAACCTCCTACCACCTACATCCTACTACCTTCAGCCAACAGCGTATAGCTTATTGCTTAGGGCCTACAGCTTCTATTCACCATTCACCATTCACTACTCACTACTCACTACTGACTACCGTCTACAGACTAAGGACCACCGACTACCAACTATTTTCCGTACATTTCCCACCCATGAACTACCACATCCATAAAACTTATACCGTTGACGAAGCCAAAGCAAGATTGGAGCAGTATTGTGCGTATCGGGAGCGCTGTCATAAGGAAGTGACGCAAAAGCTTCAACAAATGCGGATGATTCCCGAGGCAATCGACCAGGTGCTACTGCACTTATTGCAACATGACTTTTTGAACGAAACCCGTTTCGCCAAAGCCTTCGCCCGTGGAAAGTTTAAAACCAAGAAGTGGGGAAAATATCGCATCACCCGCGAACTAAAAGCCAGGGATATTTCAGCCTATAACATTAAAAAGGCATTACAAGAAATCTCGGAAGAAGCGTATAGAAGCACTTTTGAGGAGTTGGTGGCAAAACGGATGGAACAGCTTCAAACGGAAACCAATCTTCAGAAAAAGCGAAAAAAACTTACCGATTATTTACTATATCGAGGTTGGGATCGTGAATGGGTGTATCAAACCGCATTCAATCTTGAAAAGGGATAGTTTTTATTCTGCTTAGGAAACGGTACATTTACTAAACTTCAATTAGCTGCCAAATGAGTTTGAAATACCCTTTTTTGTTTCCCATTCCACGAGTAGAAGTCATAACATTATGATAACATTACACTCAAAAAATAAGGGGATTTTTGTGGCTGTTTAGAACGATTTTAGTGTATGGATAACATTTACCTGATCATGCTTGTCGCCTTGGCTATTTTGGCCATTGCAGATTTGGTGGTAGGCGTTAGTAATGATGCGGTTAATTTCTTGAATTCAGCCATCGGCTCAAAAGCGGTATCGTTTCGGACAATCATGATCGTTGCGAGCATTGGTATTGCCTTCGGAGCCCTTTCTTCGAGTGGCATGATGGAGGTTGCTAGGAAAGGCATCTTCAATCCCTCACAGTTCTATTTTGATGAAATCATGATCATTTTTATGGCGGTCATGATTACCGATATTCTCCTTTTGGATTTTTTCAATAGCCTAGGTTTACCCACCTCAACGACTGTTTCTATAGTGTTTGAACTACTAGGTGCAGCCGTGTGTATGTCGGTTATAAAAATTAACAATAAGGCAAACGATGATATCCTCGAATTAGGAAAATACATAAACTCCGACAAGGCTACTGAAATTATTTTAGGAATACTCCTATCTGTTGTTATTGCCTTTACCATCGGAGCAGTAGTACAATATATATCGCGATTTTTATTGCGGTTCGACTTTAATAAAAGACCGGCTTGGGCAGCCTCTATTTTCGGAGGTATTGCCACGACTGCAATCGCCTATTTTATCATTGTGAAAGGCTTAAAAAGCACAGCAATTCTTCCCGAGTCGTTTACGAATTGGGCAAGTGGTAATCTTTGGGAATTCTTAGGGGTTAACTTTATTGTTTGGACTTTGCTTTCATTCCTAGTAACAAAAGTTTTCGCCACTAATATTTATAAAGTAGTAATCGTTCTAGGAACCTTCGCCCTTGCAATGGCATTCGCCGGAAACGATCTAGTGAACTTTATCGGAGTTCCGATGGCAGCCTATAACTCATATCTAGCATGGGTCGATTCCGGAATTGAAGCTACTGCATTCAGCATGGAAAGCTTGGCGCAAAAGGTTCCTACACAACCCTATCTATTATTACTTGCCGGAGTTGTAATGGTACTTACCCTATGGTTTAGTGAAAAAGCGCGTCGTGTTGTTAAAACATCGGTCGATCTTTCTCGTCAGGATGAAGCAAAGGAACGTTTTAAGCCAAATTGGTTGGCGCAAAACTTAGTGAGAGGTGTGATTTTTATAAATCGCGGTATCTCAAGTGTACTTCCTAAATCAGCGAATAAAGCCATCTCAGAAAGATTTAAGCCGACTACGGCCAAAAAAGTGTTGGATGAAGATGCACCCGCCTTCGATATGGTTCGTGCGGCCGTAAATCTTATGGTAGCCAGTGTATTGATTTCAATCGCTACCGGTATGAAGCTTCCCCTATCAACTACCTACGTAACCTTTATGGTTGCGATGGGTACTTCACTTGCTGATAGAGCCTGGGGAACCGACAGTGCCGTATATCGTGTTGCTGGGGTTATCAATGTTATAGCAGGTTGGTTTATGACCGCTATAACAGCTTTCACCGCAGCAGCCTTAATGGCTTACTTGCTTTATGCCTTTGGAACCTATGCCCTCTTCGGACTATTCGCCTTAGCGATAATCCTTATCGTTCGCAATTATTTGAAGGGAAGACAGAGTGCACAAGAAATAAAAGAGGAGATTCGGTTTAGAAAGGCTGAAAGTTCTTCAACCCAAGGAGTAATTGAAGAAAGTTCCAATAACGTTTCAACTGTAATGAAACGAGCTGCGAAGCTGCTTTCCTACACTATCGACAGCCTAGGACGCCAAGATCTGAAAGGCCTCCGGAAATCGCAAAAACAGGCTAACAAGCTTAGTGACGAAATAGATGAATTAAACAGCCATGTATTTTTCTACATGAAAAATGTAGATGACACTTCCGCTGGCGCAAGCCGTTTCTATTTATTGATACAGGATTCACTTAACGACATTGTTCAGTCTTTGACACTAATCAGTAACAGGAGCTATAAGCACGTTAAAAATGGTCATAAGGGATTGCGTTTCAACCAAATTCGTGACCTAAAAGAAATTGAAGAACGATTGCTATCGCTTTTCAAAGAAGTAAAGAAGGAATTCGACGATCAAACCCTTGATAACCTTCCTTCCATTATCGATAAGAAAGAAGCTTTCTTAGATTATATTTCTGAAGAAATCGAAAAGCAAATCCAACGTACTAAGGAAGAAGAAAGCAGTCCAAAAAACTCACATCTTTATTTCACAATATTGTTAGAATGCAAAGACCTAGTGGAATATACTACCGAATTGCTTGCACAATATTATAAGGAATATATAAAATCCAAGGAAACGGATATACTGTAATCTTCCACTTCCCAGAAACCAAAAAACGCATAATAGTCCAGTAATAGGACAATCAAGTTATGAATGAAGTGTACGATCATTCCTAACCATAATGTGTTGTAGCGGTGACGAAGATATCCCAATACCAAGCCGAAAGGGAAAATCCATAAAATAGAAAGCAAGGAAAAGTGAACCAGGGCGAAAATAAAGGCCGTGGCGATAATTGTAACATTTGTGTTGGCAACATGCTTCAACTGATTGAATAAAAACCCACGAAAGGCCAATTCTTCAAATACCGGCGCAACGATACATATGAATATGAATGCCCAAAGAAACGAATGGTCATATTGTATATAGTCGTAGAAAATATTATACCCTTCATCAAATAAAAGGTTGTCCAACCAATCCATCCCGTAATATACAGCCACCGCGGTAAAAACTGGGAAGAGTATGCTGAAAAGTAGATTTCGCCAATGAATCGTATGTATTCTATATAAGCTAAAAACTCCTTTCAGATCGAAAAAGCAAAAGCCAACGGTAAGTAAAACAAAAACGCCTTCAAGTAGAAGTTCCTTGAGTAAAGTGACGCTTTCTTCATAAATAAAATATGAAACCATGGCATACACTAGAAAAGTGATATAAAAAGCAATTACCAGCTGTACGCTTCTCATATCCGTATGCCCTGTTTTTATTGATGTCGGGCGTCCACAGGCGCCACAATAGCGATCTGTTTCCTTTAATGAACTGCCACAACGCTTGCAAATAAATTCAGGTTCCAATGCTTACTTCAAATTTCTGAGTTGTAGAGCAGAATTGATGCCTTTTGCCAAGTAGGCAATGATTATGACCTTGATAATGATACCGCGATAGATAGGCTCGCCCCCAAGCACAACCCCAATCGTAATTAAGGTAAGATATACCAATAAGCCTAATACGAGCGCTATTAAAGGCTTTTGCTGGCTCCAATATCCCAAGGCCAAATAGATAATAGCCAAGATGCCGGAGCTGACTAGCGTAGCCATATCATCGTTCACGAAGAAGTGAAACAGACCGTAGAGGAATGAAAAACCGGCAATTACATACAGGCTGTTTCGGGCAAAACGTATTCGTTTCTGAGCTTCGTCACCCTGTCTCCGTTTCATTACACGTTTTGCATGAAAGGATGATTTTTGATCCTCCGTACCATTTTGTGGATAGCCGCAGTCGTTACAGAAAATTTGACCTTCTTCCATGGTAGCCTGACATGCCGAACAGGTCGATTCGGTTAGTTGAAGTGTGTCCATACGTAGTTGAAAAAGCGGAAAGATACTTTTTCTACGCAAAAAAGGAAGACCGAAACCCTCCTTTTTTTGAAATTAACACTAAAAACAATGTCGGTTAGGAACCGCACATTAAACAATCGTCATCTTCATCCGCCGCACGAGATTTGGCCAGCATCTCACGCAATTCCTGTGGCGTTAACGGCTTATTGGTATCGGCCTTTACCGCCTCAACTTCCGTTTCGGCAGCGGTTGATGCAGTAGTCGCTACAGGCTGTTTCTTTTTATCATTATTTAAGGTGAACTTAATGGCATCTACCGCACTCTTCGTACGCAAATAGTACATACCCGTCTTCAAACCATTCTTCCAGGCATAGAAATGCATCGACGTTAATTTCGCATAGTTTGCATTCTCCATAAATAGGTTCAGCGATTGCGATTGGTCGATAAAGTAGCCACGGTGACGGGACATATCGATGATGTCCTTCATACTAAGTTCCCAAACAGTTTTGTATAATTCCTTCAAATCCTGTGGAATGACATCCACATCCTGAATGGAACCATTTGCCCGCATAATCTCTTCTTTTACATCATCGTTCCAAAGATCTAATTCAACCAAATCCTCCAACAAATGCTTGTTCACTACGATAAATTCACCCGACAGTACACGTCTCGTATAAATGTTAGAAGTATACGGTTCGAATGCTTCATTATTACCTAAGATCTGTGAGGTTGAAGCGGTAGGCATCGGTGCTACCAACAAAGAGTTCCGAACCCCATGTTTTTTCACCTGTTTTCGCAGCTTAACCCAATCCCAACGACCGCTTAATTCTTCATCCTTGATGCCCCAAAGGTTGTGCTGAAACTTTCCTTCGGAAATCGGCGAACCTTCATACGACTGGTATGGCCCGTCGGCTTTTGCCTCCTCCATGGAAGCGGTTACGGCAGCATAATAAAGCGTTTCAAAAATATCCTGATTCAGCTTTTTCGCCTCATCGCTGGTGAACGGCATACGAAGCATAATAAAAGCATCTGCCAAGCCTTGAATGCCAAGTCCCACCGGACGGTGACGGAAATTCGAATTTTCGGCCTCTTTCACAGGATAGTAGTTTCGGTCGATGACCTTGTTCAGGTTTTTGGTTACTCGCTTCGTTACTCGGAACAATTCCTTATGGTCGAACTCACCATTCTTCACAAACATCGGTAAGGCTATGGAAGCTAGATTACAAACAGCTACTTCATCTTCCGAAGTGTACTCCAAAATCTCTGTACATAAGTTAGAGGAACGGATTACGCCAAGATTCTGCTGATTGCTTTTTCGGTTAGCAGCATCTTTATACAACATATACGGCGTTCCTGTTTCAATCTGCGATTCTAGGATTTTTTCCCAAAGCTCGCGTGCCTTGATGGTCTTACGACCTTTGTTCTCCGCTTCGTACTTTTCGTATAATGCCTCAAATTCTTCGCTATGCGTATCGTACAAACCTGGGCATTCGTGTGGACACATCAACGTCCATTGCCCATCTTCCTGAACGCGTTTCATAAAAAGATCTGGAAGCCACATGGCATAAAACAAATCGCGAGCGCGCATTTCTTCTTTTCCGTGGTTTTTCTTCAAATCGAGGAAGTCGAAAATATCGGCATGCCATGGTTCCACGTAAATCGCAAACGAACCTTTTCGCTTCCCTCCACCTTGGTCAACGTAGCGAGCCGTATCGTTAAAAACGCGAAGCATCGGCACAATTCCATTGGAAGTACCATTAGTACCGGCAATGTAGGATCCGGTGGCACGAACGTTATGGATAGAGAGTCCAATTCCTCCGGCCGATTGTGAAATCTGGGCAGTTTGCTTCAGCGTATCGTAAATACCCTCAATGCTATCATCCTTCATAGTTAACAGAAAGCATGATGACATTTGTGGTCTTGGGGTTCCGCTATTAAAGAGCGTTGGCGTAGCATGGGTGAAGTATTTCTTCGACATCAATTCGTAGGTTTCCTTAACCGAAGCGATATCATCCATGTGAATACCCACCGAAACGCGCATCAACATATGCTGAGGACGTTCTGCAATTTTCCCATTCAATTTTAACAAATAAGAACGTTCCAAGGTTTTAAAACCGAAGTAGTCGTAGCCAAAATCGCGATTGTAGATGATCATGCTATCGAGTTCATCGGCATGCTTTTGAATTACTTCATACACCTCATCGCTAAGCAACGGTGCTTTGTTTCCAGTTCGAGGGTTTACGTATTCATAAAGGTCGGTCATGACCTCTGAAAAAGTCTTTTTGGTATTTTTATGTAGGTTGGAGACAGAAATTCGCGCCGCCAATCGTGCGTAATCGGGATGCGAAGTAGTCATGGTTGCAGCGGTTTCGGCAGCTAAATTGTCGAGTTCGCTGGTCGTAACGCCATCGTAAAGCCCTTCAATAACGCGCATGGCCACTTTTACGGGGTCTACCAATTCGTTAAGGCCATAACACAGTTTACGGACACGGGCTGTAATTTTATCGAACATGACGGGTTCCTGGCGACCGTCTCTTTTGACTACATTCATAGGTTTTTATTTAATGAGGTTAGTATTTGAACGCTATAAGCGGTATGCTTTACGCAATAAGCTGAAATTTCTTGCTGATTAAAAATCCGCGTCGAAGCTGATTTTATTGGAATCCTTGTCTTTGTTGGTCACGCCGGCTTTTTGATATTCGGATACGCGCTTTTCAAAGAAGTTTGTTTTTCCTTGAAGCGAAATCATATCCATAAAGTCGAACGGATTGGTGGCATTGTATTCCTTTTCGCATTCCAATTCAACCAATAGACGGTCGGTGACGAACTCCAAGTACTGCGTCATCAATTTGGCATTCATTCCAATAAGGCTTACCGGAAGGGATTCGGTGATGAATTCGCGTTCAATATTCAATGCATCGACAATAATTTCACGAATACGCTCTTTTGAAACCTTGTTCACCAGATGGTTATTGTGAAGGTGTACGGCAAAATCGCAGTGCATGCCTTCATCGCGTGAAATCAACTCGTTACTAAACGTCAGTCCAGGCATTAGACCTCTTTTCTTCAACCAAAAGATAGAACAGAAAGCACCGGAGAAGAAAATTCCTTCTACCGCAGCAAACGCGATTAAGCGTTCAGCGAAACTCGGACTTTCAATCCATTTCAATGCCCAATCGGCTTTTTTCTTAATGGCTGGAAAATTCTCGATGGCCTGAAATAAGGTGTTCTTTTCCTTTTCATCCCTCACATAGGTATCGATAAGCAGCGAATAGGTTTCACTATGGATGTTTTCCATCATAATCTGAAAACCATAGAAAAACTTGGCTTCACTATACTGTACTTCATTTACGAAGTTTTCAGCTAGGTTTTCATTTACGATACCATCGCTTGCGGCAAAGAATGCCAGAATATGTTTGATGAAGTATTGTTCATCGTCGTTTAACTTATCGTTCCAGTCGGTTAAATCTTGGTGAAGATCAATTTCTTCGGCTGTCCAGAAACTCGCCTCGCTTTTTTTGTACCAATCCCATATATCGTGATGTTGAATTGGAAAGATTACAAATCGGTCTTTATTTTCTTGCAAGATGGGTTCTACAGCGCTCATTTTTATGAAATTTTTGGTTGCTAAAAAGTGAAAAAGTTTACAAAAACTAGGGACTAACAAATATGGAGATTTAATTCACTTTTAATCATAAAATCGCTCGTTGGTTTTCAACAAAGTTTTTAACATGGAGGTGAAAACAACGCGTTTAAGTCAACTAAAATAGCTTCACAAGATATTGATATTATTGGCCTTAACAACAATTCAGTAGAGCACACTTCTTCAATTACGAACCAAAAATAAAAAATGTATCATGGCATCTACACCACTCATCTAACCTACTGAAAAAAGCCTGCACAACGCTTCAATTTTGAAACTTTCAGCCCAAAATATTGTCAAAAGTGTACAAAAAAATAAAACCGAAATCCTTAAAAAAGAATTTCGGTTTCAGTATAAAGTTTACGGCCATTTTATCCTAAGTCGTCCACATCCATCTCCTCGATAGCATCCCAGGTTTCCTCTATATCCATATTTGTTCCTTTAGCGCGGATAAAGAATCGGTTATCATGCAAGTATTGAATTTCGCTATTGTTATCTCCTTTGCGATATTCCTCGATTGCTTTTTGCCCATCGTGCTTAACCGTCCGGCGTGTTTTGTATTCGTCTTCCTCTTCAAAATCCTGCGACAGCATCATCCGAATTCCTGCGGTGGCACTCGCACCCATTTGTCCGGCGCCATCCATAACGCTAATTTCAAACTGTTTGGTTTTATCTTCCGTTGCATACTTGGCTTCAATAGAGCCCATTTTTAAATACGAAACTTGACCCGCTCGAAAGGAGGTTCGCTTCATACCGTCCACTTCATCTGGTAGCCAGTCCTTGAGTTCCTCATTGGTTAAGGGCTCCATTTCCTGAAGCTCCTTGATATCGTCGCCCATTTTATTCATCTCCTTCACTACATTCGAAGTGTTGGAAACGTTTTGCTTGGTTTCTTTGATTTTTTCACTTACGGGATTATCCTTGCAGCCTATGAGTAGTAAAATACCCGCTGCGAAAAGCATTGCTTTTTTCATGGTTTAATATTTAATTGATTTATTGGTAACACCAAGATAGTGATAACCAATCAATTAACCAATTACCCGAATAGGTGGTTTTAAACACAATAGGATTTTAATAATCTGCCGCTACTTTTTCGAGCTCGGCATACCAGTTTTCACCGAACTTACGGATAAGGGCATCCTTTACGAATTTGTAGATCGGTACCTGAAGCTCTTTCCCCAGCACACAGGCATCGTCGCATATAGGCCAACGATGATAATTTACCGCAGCGAATTCGCTATAGTCCTGAATGCGGACGGGGTACAAATGACAAGAGACCGGCTTTCGGAAATCCACCGCACCAGCATTAAAGGCATCCTCAATGCCACAGCTTGCAGTTCCTGTTTCGGTGAAGGTTACATAGGCACATTCCTTTCCGTCTACCAACGGGGTTTCCAATTCGCCCAAATCGGTTTTGATAAAGGTTCCCTGCGCTTCAATCGCCTCAATTCCTTCCTTACGTAGAAAAGGTTTGATGGCTTCGTAGTTTTTTTCGAGTATGTCGGTCTCTTCTTTTGAAACCGGCGCACCTGCTTCCCCTTCAATACAGCACGCTCCTTTGCAGGCAGCAAGATTGCATACAAAATCCTTTTCGAGGATGTCTTCTGAAACGATCGTTTTTCCTAATTGAAACATGCCGACAAAGATACAGGATAGCACAATTTTTCAATTGAAAATATTGACAATAAATTAACATGACACCCCTACCAAAAAAGTGTTGATATGTAGTACTTTTGCCGGCTGAAAAAAAGTGACGCTATGAACTTTATCACCAAGGAAATTTTAACCGCAACAATGGTTTTATTTGCGGTAATCGACATCATCGGAAGTATCCCAGTCATTATCTCGTTACGCGAAAAAGCGAAGAAGATCAAAAGTGGAAGAGCCTCTATTATCGCAGCTGTCGTAATGGTGTTTTTCCTTTTTCTAGGGGAAGAAATCCTGAAGCTTATCGGTATTAATGTGAACGAATTTGCCGTAGCCGGTGCTTTTATCCTATTCTTTATTGCGTTGGAAATGATTTTGGGCGTTACCCTTTTTAAGGAGAAAGAAGGTGGCCGAGACATGGCGACGGTTTTCCCTATTGCCTTTCCAATTGTAGCCGGACCTGGAAGCTTAACGACCTTGCTTTCCCTTCGTGCGGAATATGAAATGGAAAACATAATCGTAGCCATCATCATCAATATTGTGGTGGTGTTTATCGTGTTGAAGACTTCTTCGCGGCTTCAGAATATCTTAGGGAAAAACGGAATTGCGATTATCGAAAAGATTTTCGGAGTTATTTTATTGGCCATCGCCGTAAAACTTTTTACCTCGAACATTCAGGAACTTTTTACGTAATTTTGCAGCATGAAAATCTTCATCTACATCCTAATGGCCTTGGCGGCGGGGCTGATTATTTTTAACGCTATGCAATTGGATTTCGACCACCTTTTTGAAGGCGATAGTGCTGTGGCCGCCATCTGTGTGTTGGCAGGTGCCTGTGCTCTGATTTTATTGGGAATTTTGCAAGCCTCGCGAAGTATCAGCGAGAAAACTGAAAAAGCAAAATAGTTTATTCCGAACTTTCGTTTTCGGTTTCGATAGGGTATTCCAAATCGTATACCTTTCGAAGCATGGGATCGGCATCGTTTAGAATATGCTCAAACGCATTGGGGCCAAACAATTGTTGGGCGATATTCGCTTTTAGGGCACGATCCAATTTTTGTTCGTAGCCGTCTAATTCGATGTGCGATTCGTTGAATTTCGCATAATCCATAAAGCGGTCGGCCAAATCTTCAGGAATTTGGTAGTTGTCATAGAACTCGGCAAAGGTCATATCTTCAAACTGCGCTCGGTTTTCCTCCAAAAACTCAAAGATAAAATAGCTCATAAAACCACTTCTTGAAACATATTGAAGGGTCTCATTTTCCACGCTTGTATCTTTCGGAACAAAAATATCGGGAATAATGCCACCACCACCATACACTACTTTCCCACCGGGCGTAACAAAGCGAAGTGAATCGGCTACCTCAATATTTTCCTTGCTTTCCAGTTCTCCGTTTTTATAGCGCTTTTCATATTCTGAATAATAGGCATCGTTTCCATTTCCATAGGGTCGTTGAATGGAACGCCCTGTAGGGGTATAATACCGAGCAATGGTTAGTCTAACAGCACTGCCATCTCCGAGCGACATTTCACGTTGCACCAACCCTTTTCCGAAAGATCGTCGACCGATAATCGTACCCTTATCGTTATCCTGAAGCGCTCCGGCTACGATTTCGCTGGCGGAAGCTGAATTCTCATTGATCAGCACATAGATTTTACCTTTTTCAAAATCACCTTTTCGGGTGGCGTAGGTTTTATTGATGTCGCCGCTTTTGTTTTTGGTGATCAACACCAGTTTATCGTCTTCTAAGAATTCATCCGCAATACGTTCTGCGGTTGAAATATAGCCTCCTGGATTGTCGCGCAGGTCGAGCACCAAACTTTTAATGCCTCCATCTTTCAATTCATCCAGGGCTTCATCAAATTCCTCGTAGGTCGTTTCAGAAAAACGATTCACCTTAATATATCCGAGATCTTGGGTCAGTTTATAGGCAGCATCGACACTTACCAACGGTACTTCTTTTCTTCTAAAGGAAAAATCGAGCAACTTGTCTTCACCGCGACGCAATACCTTCAACTTCACCTTACTGTTCTTTTCACCTTTCAGATAGTCTGTAATACTATCACGGATGGCATCATCTCCAAAAAGGGGCCTCCCATCTGCATACAAAATACGGTCACCACCCTTAATTCCAGCACGGGCTGCCGGTCCGCCTTCAATAGCACGAATGACGGCGATGGTATCGTTATAAACGTAGTAGCTCACCCCGATTCCGACGAAATTCCCACGCATATCGTCTGCACTTTCAGCATAGCGATCGGAAGGAATATATACCGAATGCGGATCAAGGTTTTCGAGGATGCCGTTTACGGTTACATCTACGATGCTATCGGTGTTTACTTGGTCTACATATTCGTAATCGATATAATCAATCAAGCGATTTAGTTTATCCTTTTTACTATTGGTGGCGAAGATTTTCTCGGTGGTATCCTTGAAGTTCAGTTTGGAGCCCATAAAAATACCTATGGCTAGCGCCGTTCCGATAATTAGGGGGAGGTATTTTTTATGGTATTTCATAAACTTATAGTGCTTCTTCTGGAATGTGCATTATGCTAACGCCTGCTTTCTCTAAAAATTTTATGCCACTGTCGTCTTTATAGCCACGGCTATAGACCAAACGGGTAATTCCGGCCTGATGTATCAGTTTGCTACACTCCTTACAGGGTGACAGCGTGATGTATAAAGTAGCACCTTTACAGGATTGGGTACTAGAAGCCACTTTAAGGATTGCATTTGCTTCGGCATGCAGGACATACCATTTGGTAAGGCCTTCTTCATCTTCACATATATTCTCAAAACCACTGGGCGTTCCGTTGTAGCCATCACTGATAATCATCTTATCCTTTACAATAAGCGCGCCAACCTGCTTTCGCTTGCAATAGGACAATTTGCCCCATTCTGTCGCCATGCGGAGATAGGCGATGTCGTACTGACGTTGTTTACTTTCCTTCATATCAAATAAGTAGCGAAAGTACCACGAAGTTACAGCTTTACAAAACGAACGATGTTAATCTCCTGTGAATAGGCTATATGCTACTTCGGCAATTTTCTTTTTCTGAATTTTTTAGGTGAAACAGTTATCGATAAGCATCGGAATGACCAATCCGATGACAATCGAGGAGATGACCAATACCCAATCGCGTTTGTTGAAGCGGAAGAGCGTTTGTACGATGAAGCCAAGAATTAGCGTAAGTATGACGACGATAATTTGGGCAGCTTCAATACCTAAAGCGAACTCTAGCAAATGTAGAATATCGTTATCCTCGCTAATCATGTTGAAATACCCCGCAAAACCGAATCCATGAATGAGTCCGAAAAATAGTGTGGCGATATAGAACAAGCCCAGTTTCTCTGCCTTTTTCTCCTTACCTGCCGTAAACAGGTTAAATAGAGCCGTTATCGCAATGGTAATAGGGATTAAACATTCGATCCAATAACTCGAGACTGAAACCACTCCATAGTTGGCTAGCAACAACGAGATGGTGTGGCCAGCAGTAAATAGGGTAACGAGCAGCAATAGTTTCCGCCACGCATTAAAGGTATAGGCGGCACAAAGCACGATGATAAATAGCACATGGTCGTAGGCCTGCCAGTCAAGGACATGTTCCAGGCCCAGTTTAAAATAAAACCAAAATTCGGTCATAAGGGTTTGGGGATTTCAGGATTTCGGTAAAAGTAGAAAATCTCGAACTAAATTCATATCTTTATAGATACTCCCTATATATTTTTTACATATGATATGAAACTACTCGTAACAGTTCTGTTGAGTTTTACTAGCGTGATTGGTTTTGCCCAAGAGCTTCCGGAGGAGCTTTATGATACGTGGTATTTGAATTTTTTTCAATCTACTGATTTAAGCACGCCCTATACCATAGCCGATTTCGAGCCAACCATTAATCCATATCTGATTATCGATGAAAACCTGACTATGCAAGGCGAAGGAGCTTGTAATACATTTTCGGGGGATTATGAATATTTATTTGAGAATACTTTTGTCTTTTCGAATTTGAATTTTACGAATACTGAGGATAATTGTGAAGTAACACAGCAAAATATTTTTGAAAACAGTTTCCTTATTTTTTTACAAAATGATTTTTGGTATCAGTTTGAGGAAGACAGCCAAGGTTACAGGCTTGGCTTCTATAGTAGTATTTTTGGAATAGCGGAATTTACAAATTATGAATTGGACGAGAATGAGTATTCAAGAGACGGTTTTCTGTTATTCCCGAATCCTACCGAGGATATGCTATATTTAAGAACAGATGGCGCTCAAGTCGATAGCGTTTCGGTTTATGATGTCTTTGCGCAAAAGATTTTTACCGCTAACCACGTTGAAGAAATTGACGTTTCCAACTTGGCAGTTGGAATATATATGGTAGAAATTATAGTAGATGGAAATAAAAGCACAAAAAAGATTCTAAAACAATAAACCAATCGTATGAGATACTTTTTCATTTTTATTACACTCCTCGCCTTTACAAATATTCAGGCACAAGAAACCCCACCGGAAATTATTGATCAGTGGTTCTTATATGAAGTTACCGTAGATGGTATTTCCTACATTCCAGAAGACTACGACTATTTTCCTGATATTTTCATGGAGGAATTTAACCTACAGTTTACTACAGCTGACAGCGTAGGCTGTTCCATAGTAACGAGTTTTCCATCGGCTACCTCAACATTGTTCGAGTTAGGCCCTGATTATGCCTGCTTGACAAAACCCTACTGTTATGACGATCCGGATGGCCCTTGCACTATTATGTTTGGTGCTCATGCTGACTTTTATTTTGATTATTTCGACCAGCCTTTCGGTTTTACAATAACTGAAAACCCCGACGAAACGAAGTCGCTCGAAGTAACGAATGATAATGGCGATGTTGCGATATACAATTCAGAACCTGTGCTGGATGTTTCGAAATTTGAGAATGGCAGCGTAACGATATATCCGAATCCTGCTGTCGACAATATACATATTGAATCATCCACGGCACAGGTTGAAAGAATTGTGGTGTATTCGCTAAGCGGTCAAATTGTTGGCAGTACGGAAGGAAATAAAGAGATGGATATCTCTGGTCTTTCAAGCGGCATGTATTTGGTAGAAGTGGTTTCGGAGGGGCAGCGAACCGTAAAGAAATTTGTGAAGCGGTAAAATCCAATCGAAGTGGCATTCTTTGGCGTTGCCAAAGTTCCCTTCACCGAACATCCAACGCGACAGACCGTAAACCTCTCTAAAAATATCCACTGGACCAATTTAGTGAGGAGCCAGCTGGCGGGTTGGGTAAGTACCTAATATTATTTCGAAAAAATCACGCACCTTGAGTTGCGTAGGTGGGATTCTTGCAATATTCAACATACAGGAGCAAAAACGGCAAGTAAGGTCTGATTGTTCTTTCCTTTCCGCAATTATGCTCTCGAAACCTACGGACCACATTCTTTGTTAAGCCGACATAGATATAGTTCCTGGAAATACTCGATATAGCGTATACATAAAACATAAAACCCCAGCCTAACAGCTGGGGTTTTAAAAGTACCTTGGGTGGGAATCGAACCCACACTCCCGAAAGAACTGGATTTTGAATCCAGCGCGTCTACCAATTCCGCCACCAAGGCATTTCGGGACGGCAAAAATACACAATTTTTATAAAATTAAACGCTTTTCAAAAACAGTTTTTCCTAATCCGCGTTCCAAGATAATGTTTACCTTTGCGAACAGTCAATTCTAAAATAACTTCTGATGTCTGTTCCAATTCCAGAGCCTAAGATTTTCCCTTGTAAACAAAGCACAAAACTCGCTGCCGATATAGCTGAAGCTTTTGGCATTCCACTGGGTAATATCATTACCTCAACCTACAGCGATGGAGAATTCCAGCCCTCCTTCGAAGAGTCTGTTCGGGGAAGTCGCGTATTTATTATTGGTTCTACGTTTCCGAACAGCGACCACCTTATGGAAATGCTACTGATGCTCGATGCCGCCAAGCGCGCCAGTGCGCGTCACATTACAGCAGTACTGCCCTACTTCGGTTGGGCGCGTCAGGACAGAAAGGACAAACCGCGTGTTCCCATTGCCGCCAAATTAGTTGCTAAGATGTTGGAAACAGCGGGTGCGACACGTATTATTACCATGGATCTTCACGCCGACCAAATTCAAGGCTTTTTTGAAAAACCCGTAGACCATCTATTTGCCTCTACAATCTTTCTGCCTTATTTGAAAAAATTAAACCTAGACAACCTTACCATCGCTTCGCCCGATATGGGGGGATCGAAACGCGCCTATGCCTATTCCAAGGCGCTGGAAAGTGATGTTGTAATCTGTTACAAGCAACGGGCGAAAGCAAATGTCATTTCCCATATGGAACTGATAGGTGATGTACAAGGAAAAAACGTGGTCCTTGTCGACGATATGGTCGATACTGCTGGAACGCTTACCAAAGCAGCCGATTTGATGATGGAACGCGGTGCGCTGAGCGTACGTGCCATCTGTACACACCCTATACTTTCAGGAAATGCATACGAACGTATCGAGAATTCGAAATTGGAAGAACTTATCGTAACCGATTCCATTCCATTACGACAAGAAAGCGAGAAAATCAGGGTGTTAACGTGTGCCAAGCTATTTGCTGAAGTGATGGTAAGCGTTAACGAAAATAAGTCGATTAGCTCTAAGTTTTTAATGTAATAAAGTATTGAGTATTGAGATGTGAGAATTTAGACAGGCAACTTTCAACCGCATAATCTGCCTTAATTCTAATTTTCACTTCTATCAACTAAAGACTATCGACTATCAACTAGAATCAAATTCTTAATTTTAACTTTTCCTTTCCCTTTTCTCTGAAAAAAGACTACCTTTGCACCCGCTTCAAAAAGGAGCGATTTTTTTAATCTAAAATATTGAGATGAAATCAATTACAATCAACGGATCTAAAAGAGAAAGCGTGGGCAAACGTGCGACGAAAGCCTTACGTAATGCTGGACAGGTTCCTTGCGTAGTTTACGGAGGGGATGATGTACTTCATTTTTCAGCAGACAAAACGGAGTTTCAAAACTTAATTTACACCCCAGACGTACACACAGTTGTTATTGATATGGGCGACGACGGGAAAGTGGATGCTGCCTTGCAGGATATCCAATTCCACCCGGTAACGGACGAGATTCTTCACATCGACTTCTACCAGTTGTTCCAAGACAAGCCGGTAAGCATGACCATTCCAGTACGTGTTTCTGGTAACGCCAAAGGTGTTAAAAACGGTGGTGTACTTCGTATTATCAACCGTCGTTTCCGAGTACGTGCCTTGCCTAAGGATCTTCCCGATTTTATCGGTGTAGATATCACTGAAATGAAAATCGGTGACGTTCGTAAACTTTCGGATATCGAAAAAGAAGGGTATGAATTCCTTCACCCAGAAAAGACAGTAATCTGTCAAGTAAGAACTTCACGTACTGCTATCGTTGACGAAGTTGACGAGGACGAAGAAGATGAAGAAGGAGTAGAAGGTGAAGAGGGAGCAGCTGAAGGTGCTGAAGGAGCAGCCGAAGGCGGAGAAGCTACCGAAGATACTTCAAAAGAATAAGCGTTTTTCGCTTTTCAAGTATAGAAAACATCCCGCACTGTCGGGATGTTTTTTTATTTTTACGTTTGAAACAAAACGTGAATGCTGTCCTTTTTTAAAAAGCTTTTCGGTTCCAACAAAACCCCTTACCTTTCAGAAAGCGACCCTATGAAAAAATTCCTCATTGCAGGCCTTGGAAACATTGGCCCTAAATACCATAATACCCGTCACAACATCGGTTTTAAAATCGTTGATTACCTCGCTGAACAAAACGATCTAACGTGGGAAACAGCAAAACTTGGCGATGTTACCCTTCACAAGAAAAAAGGGCGAAGCTTTCTATTATTGAAACCCAGCACTTTTATGAACCTTAGCGGCAAAGCGGTTCGCTATTGGCTGGATAAGGAAAATATTCCCTTGGAAAACCTATTGGTGGTTACCGACGATCTTAACCTTCCCTTCGGTACTATTCGCATTAAAGGAAAAGGTAGCGATGGTGGGCATAACGGACTAAAGGACATCCAAAACGTATTACGGACCAATAAATACAATCGTTTTCGCTTCGGAATAAGCGACGATTTCAGCCAAGGTCGACAAGTAGATTATGTATTGGGCGAATGGTCCGAGGAAGAAGAAGCCAAACTTCCAGAACGCTTAAAGAAAGCAGCCGCAGCCATCGAATCCTTTGGCTTGGCAGGAATGGCCAATACCATGAACCAATTTAACGGAAGCTAATCATGCAAGAACACCGACCTGCTTCTGCTTATCAAAATGATCGCTCTTCCGTGGTGACCATCGGGACGTTCGATGGAGTTCATATCGGTCATACCGCTATCCTAAAACGCCTCGCGGAAACGGCACAGGCAAACGATCTGGATTCGGTGTTGCTTACTTTTTTCCCGCACCCAAGAATGGTGCTTCAACAAAATAGCGACCTTAAGCTGTTGAATACACTGGACGAAAAGAAAGAACTTCTTTCCAAAACCGGATTGGATCATCTCGTTATTCACCCCTTCACCAAACAGTTTTCACGACTGACCGCTGTAGAATATGTACGCGATTTTCTGGTGAATAAATTAAAAGCCAAAAAGATCATTATCGGTTACGACCATCGCTTTGGAAGAAATAGAACCGCCGACATTAACGACCTTAAGGAGTTTGGTGAAACCTACGGTTTTCAAGTTGAAGAAATCAACGCCCAGGAATTGGATGAAGTAGCCGTTAGCTCCACCAAGATCCGGAAAGCGCTCGAAAGCGGCGATATTACCACTGCTAACAAATACCTGAATTATCCCTATATGATAACGGGTACAGTGGTGAAGGGAAAGGCGATCGGACGAACCCTTGACTATCCAACCGCCAACCTAAAGCCAAGCGAAACCTATAAACTCATTCCCCAAAACGGCGTGTATGTAACCCAAGCCATTATTAATGGTGAAAAGACCATCGGAATTACAAGTATCGGCACCAATCCGACAGTTGGTGGCAAGAAGAAAACCATCGAGACCTATTTTCTTGATTTTGATGGCGATTTATATGAGAAACACCTAAACCTCGAATTCCTGACCCATATTCGGGATGAAGAAACCTTCGATTCGAAAGAAGCATTAAAAAAGGCCATTCAACAGGATGAGGTTTTTGCCCGTGATTATTTAGAACAAAATGGATAGGTTTTTATTCAAACAGGTCGATAATATCGGACTCGTCCTTTGGCGGGTAGTGTTCGGAGCATTGATTGCTGTTGAAGCCTTTGGCGCCATCGCCACAGGATGGTTGCGACGTACATTGGTGGAACCCGATTTCACATTTAACTTTATCGGTTTTGAATTTCTGCAACCCCTACCGGGAAATGGCATGTATTTCTACTTCGCCGTGATGGGAATTTTCGGGATATTAGTCATGCTCGGCTATAAATATCGCTTTAGCATGGCGTGCTATGCCATTATGTGGACCTGTGTGTATCTCATGCAAAAATCATCCTACAACAACCATTATTATTTAATGATGTTATTGTGCTGGCTGATGGTTTTTCTACCTGCTAATAGGTGGTTTTCTTTAGATGCAAAGTTCAATTCCAACATAAAATCGCCCTCCATGGCGAGATGGGTTTATGTCGTGGTCATTGCCCAAATTTGGATTGTCTACACCTACGCTTCCGTGGCGAAATTCTATCCCGATTGGTTGGATACCACCATCGCCGAATTGTTCATGAAAGGCAAGAAGGATTACTGGCTTATCGGTGAATTTCTACAATTAAATTGGGTGCACTGGTGTATAACCTACGTGGGCATCTTTTTCGACTTATTAATCGTTCCGTTGTTGTTATGGCGAAAAACACGTCTGTTAGGATTTATAATCTCCGTGTTTTTTCACCTTTTCAACTCATTTGTATTCCTGATTGGGATTTTCCCCTATATGAGTATTGCATTTGCCCTATTTTTCTTCACCCCTGAAACCCTGAAGAAGCGTATTCTTCCGAAGAAAACTTTATATACCAAAGGCGAAGTCATCGTCCCCAATTACAAACCGTTTCTTATCGGCATCTTTAGCGTCTATTTTGCATTACAAATCGCCTTACCCCTAAGACATTGGTTTTTTGTGGATGATGTACTTTGGACCGAAGAAGGCCATCGACTCAGTTGGCGAATGATGTTACGAAGTAAGGGGGGTATTTTAACTGTTTGGGTTGAAGACAAAGCTACTGGAGAACGCAAGCGCTACAATTATAGCAAACTGCTAACAGCCAAGCAACGCCGGTCGGTAAAGGCCAAACCTGATATGCTATGGCAATTGGTGCAACGCATTGAAGCCAAGGAAGCGGCGGAAGGACGCGATGTGGCTATCTATGTCGATAGTCGGGTGAAGGTGAACGGAGGTCCGTATTTCCCGTATATCGACCCCGAAGTGGATTTAGCCGCAGAAAAATGGAAGCACTTCGAACACCACGATTGGATCTTACCTTCTCCTTCAGATTATCATAAGAAGTCAGCTTCAAAATAAGTCGAATTTTTCTACCTTTACGGCTTCTTAAAAACACTTTACAACATGTTGCAAGTACACCAAATACGCGAACATAAGGAGCAATACATTCAGGCACTTTCAAAACGTGGCATCGATGCGAAAACCGAATTGGAAAAGGTATTGGAAGTAGACGAAACACGTCGAAGCTCGCAGTCCAAATTGGATGAAACCTTGGCGGAAAGCAACAAATTTTCAAAGGAAATCGGAATGCTCTTCAAAAGCGGTAAAAAAGAGGAGGCGAATGAGCTTCGTGAAAAAACCACCGAACTAAAGGAGCAGTCAAAAGCTCTTCAGGAGCAACTCAATAACGCTGAGGAAGAACTTCAGAAATTGTTGTACAACATACCCAATGTTCCACACGAAAGCGTTCCCGCTGGAACCGACGAAAACGACAACGAAGAAGTATCCAGAGAATGCGATATTCCTACTTTGGAAGAAGGTTCCCTCCCACATTGGGAATTGGCCAAAAAATATGACCTCATCGATTTTGAACTTGGGGTGAAGGTTACGGGCGCTGGTTTTCCGGTATACAAAGGAAAAGGAGCTCGTTTACAACGTGCCTTGATTACCTATTTCTTGGATAAGAATGTGGAAGCAGGCTACACCGAATATCAAGTGCCTCATTTGGTAAATGAAGCCAGCGGCTTTGGTACGGGTCAGTTGCCCGATAAAGAAGGTCAAATGTACCATGTTGGCAACGATGACTTATACTTGATTCCCACTGCGGAAGTACCTGTTACCAATATGTTCCGTGGCGATTTGCTAATGCACAACGAACTACCTATCACCTGTACTGGCTATACCCCTTGTTTTAGAAGGGAAGCGGGAAGTTATGGTGCTCATGTGCGCGGTCTAAACCGCTTGCATCAATTCGATAAGGTTGAGATCGTTCGGATTGAAAAACCTGAAAATAGCTACGCTGCGCTCGATGGTATGGTAGAACATGTGAAGAATATTCTTCGTGAGTTGAAGTTACCGTATCGCGTATTGCGATTGTGTGGTGGAGACCTTGGTTTCACTGCTGCCCTAACCTACGACTTTGAAGTATTTTCCACCGCTCAGGATCGCTGGTTGGAGATTTCCTCTGTTTCAAATTTTGAAACGTTTCAAGCCAATCGATTAAAGCTTCGCTATAAAGATGAAAACGGCAAAAACAGCCTGGTGCATACCTTAAATGGAAGTGCTTTGGCATTACCAAGGGTATTGGCGGGTATTTTGGAGAACTATCAAACCCCCGAGGGCATTAAAATTCCAGAGGTACTGGTGCCGTACTGCGGATTTGATATGATTTCGTAGGACACATTATCCTACCCGATCTTCATTCTGTTTTACAAAAGCTGACCAACCGGAATAGCTTTTGCCCGTTTCGATACGCCCTTGGTTGTAGAAATGGCAGACCGCTGCGGCGAGGCCGTCGGTGCTATCAAGATTCTTTGGAAGTTTTTTCAACCCCAAGGTGCTCTGAAGCATTCTAGCAACCTGTTCCTTGCTTGCATTTCCATTTCCGGTGATGGCCATCTTTATTTTTTTAGGCGAATATTCCGTAATCGGAACTTGGCGCGACAAGCCCGCTGCCATAGCAACTCCTTGGGCACGTCCTAATTTTAGCATGGATTGTACGTTCTTTCCAAAGAAAGGAGCTTCGATAGCAATTTCGTCGGGATGATGGGTATCGATAAGCTGAATGGTGCGTTCGAAAATTTGCTTTAATCGGACATAGTGATCGTCCTGTTTGGAAAGTTTCAACTCGTTTAGCTGCATAAAAACCATCTTCTTACCGACTACTTTTATAAGTCCGAAGCCCATGATGGTCGTTCCTGGATCGATTCCCAAAATGATTTTTTCAGTAGCCATACGCCTTACTTTCCGTACCTTCGTAGGTATGAAGGTGCTCGTTCACAAAGCTACACAATATTGGTGGCCTGCCCTAAAGCTATTTTTGCTGGCCGCCTGTTTTTGGTATCTGTTTCATAAGCTTCAGCAATATGATACTTCTATTTGGCAACGTATTGCCGCAAAGCTAAGTTTCAAAAATGTGGGGTGGCTGGGTGTATTTGCATTGCTAACCATCGGGAATTGGTGTTTCGAGATACTGAAGTGGAAACAGCTTGCTTCCACCGTTCGAAAGCTGAATGTAACCGAAAGCGTGCAACAGGTTTTTGCTGCGTTTACGGTTTCACTACCAACACCAAACCGATTGGGAGAATATGCCGGAAAGGTCTTTTTCTATAAGAAATCGGAACGCAAGAAGATTCTGTTCCTTAACGCTATTCATAATGGATGGCAGTTTTTCACCACACTTCTTTTTGGAACGCTTGGACTCATACTACTATCATCTAAAAATCTTTTCCGTTTTAATATGAGGGAAATGATGCTCCTTGGTGGCATATTTATTGGATTGGCATTGATTGCCCTTTTTCTTCGGAAGAAAGAAATGGGGAAATCAGGATATTCACTTCAGTCCCTATGGCGAAAGGCTTTTCAACTATCATTGTCGCTTCATCTGGAAACCTTCGGCTTATCAGTTGCGCGCTACGCGTGTTTCGCAACGCTATTCTATCTGCTGTTGAAATTTTTTGGAGCTGATATCTCCTTTGTTGAAACATGGCCCTATCTAACCACTATGTACCTCTTGGTGTCTATCGTTCCAAGTTTTGTATTGGCCGATGTCGTCATTCGTGGAAGTGTGGCCGTTTGGTTGTTTTCCTTGCTTTCGGTCCCGGCAACTGTCGTTATTGCAACCGTACTGTCCGTTTGGCTATTGAATTTTGCCCTTCCAGCATTAATCGGTTCGTATTTTGTGTCTACCACTAGACTTCCATCGTCATGAGTTGGATCGGAATTCTTTTGCTGGCGTTATATATGTTGCTGCTCCTTTGGTTGGAAATGGGCATAAGGAGACTTCAACAGCGGTCGATTGGGGAACATCCTGCCGAGACGCGCTTTTCAATTATAATTCCCTTTCGGAATGAAGCCGAGCACTTGGAGGCGTTGGTCCGTTCGCTTCAGCAGCTGTCCTATCCTTCCCATTTGTATGAAGTGATTTTAATAAACGACGTCTCCACCGATACTTCAGAAGCCCTTCTTCAACAGATCATTTCAAACCAAAACAACAAAGAACTCCGCTTCACCCTACTTCAAAATGAACGTTTTTCAAATTCACCCAAAAAAGATGCGTTAACAAAAGGAATTTGGCATGCAAAATTCGAGTACATCGTCACTACCGATGCCGATTGTATGGTTCCCTCACGATGGCTTCAGCACTTCAACAATCAACTTCATCAAGATACACCTGTGATGTTATGTGGAAGTGTACACTACCGGTATCAACAAACCTTTGCAAAAGCATTTCAGTATTGGGATGGCATCAGTTTACAGTCGGTTAGTGCTGGAAGTTTTGGAATGCAAAACCCTTTTCTCTGCAATGGTGCCAATCTGTGTTTTCAGAAAAAAGCATTTAACGAAGTAGGTGGCTATCAAGGAAATGACCATTTAGCCAGCGGTGACGATATTTTTCTGTTGGAAAAAATGGTGCAACAGTTTCCAAAGCGTGTAAACTATGTGATGCATACAGATGCTAGTGTTGAAACGTATCCTGAGCCTACTTGGCAAGCGCTTGTACAACAACGCATCCGTTGGGCATCCAAAACAGCAGCACAAAAGTCTTGGCTTTCGAAGGGAATTGGTTTTTTGGTCTTTCTATTGAACTTCTACCTACTCTTCGGATGGCTATTTTCAGATATTGGAATATTCTTTTCGATATGGGGTGTGAAAGTTGTGATTGATAGTATATTTCTAAGCATGAATGAAGTAAGGTTTGGCACCGGAAAAACTTCGAAAGTGCTGTTAGTGCTTTCCATTATCATGTATCCATTCATAACCGTTTGGGTGGTGTTCTCTTCCTTTTCGGGACGCTATAGTTGGAAAGGACGCAGCCATAAAAAAAGACCTGTAACCCGATAAATTTTTTATCTTTAGCAGCATAAACCCAATCTGTTATGAAACGTGCCCTGCTTTTACTCTGCCTGATTTTTACTACGGTATATACTTCTTTTAGTCAGGAAACCTACACCTTTGGAAATGAAACCTTAACGCTCAATAAAGAAGTAGACGGTCCAATTTCCTTACTTTGGACTATCGAGAATGACACCTATCGTTATTTTTTACAGAAGGATGCGTTTATCGCAGAATTGAAAAACGAAAAAGTTGATGGTGTCTATACTGAAGAGTATAAAGATGTCTTACAAAAAGCGACTGGTGATGGAAACGTATCTACTGAAGATCTAAAATTGACGCTGCCTAGTCTGCGAGAGTTTTTCAATACCTACAACAGTCAAGTTTCAACGGAATTTGTAGCCTCCGATCCCGCAATGGCAGTCACCTGGCGATTAGGACCGTTGGCGGGTATTACCAATTCCATTTTCAGTGAAAATCCAGACAATATATATTTACCCACGGTAGGCTTCGAACTGGAGCTTCTTGAAGAAGAGAATCTTCGTCGGCACGCGTTAGTATTTCGTTTTGAACACGTTATTGAAAATGAGGAATATAAGTTTTCAGCCACACAGGCCTCATTAAACTATCGCTTTAAATTTATTAAGTCCGATGCGATTGATGTGTATGCAAACGGGAAATTTGTAGCCTATACACATTCCACAAAGGAGATTACGTATGTAGATCCCGATACGCCGAATGACGAACCAGCCGTATTGATTACCGAAGAGGTATCCGGAGGCGATTTCAACAGTCCAGCGACCTTTGGAATTGGCGCCGATATCAAATTGGCAAAAGGTTATTTGTTCTTCACCTACAATGATATCGTAGGACTTGGGGTGGATAGCAATGGTGAGTTTCCGGTCGATTTCACGATAGGCTACAAGTTCACGTTATAGCGAATCTTCCGTTTTTAAAATGATCGGTAGTGAAAATGCGGTTTTGACCGGCACTCCTCTTTTATAGGCGGGTGCTATGAGTTGAATGGAATCGATTTTCGCAAGCAACCGCTTTCGAAGGGACGGAAGTTCAGCTTCAACCAAACTATCAATCTCAAGGGATTGCACCCCTATCCTTGCTTGATCGGAAATCGAGAGTCGCAATAAAATCGTATCGGAAAAGCTATGGATCGATACCTCATCGTTTCCTGTTAGTGCTGGTTGGATATGCACTACCAACGCTTTCTCAAAACATTCCTTTTGTTTCGATTTATCGGTAAACGATTCGCATTCAGAGAACAGCGGATATTGGTCTACAGCCTTCCAATCGATGGTTTTCAACTCTTCGGCTACGATGGTTTCCGAAGAAATTTTTTCCGTTTCGAAGTATTGACAAGAAATGAAAAAGCTCGTCAGTAGCATGTAGAAAACAATTCGCATTCCAATTAGTTAAGGAAGCGAAAAGTACAAAAATTTAAGGCGTTATCAATTGCCCTCGAAATGAATTGCTTCCTTCAAATCTCGAATTCTTCTCTGGCATAGTTCCGAAAACCGACCCTTGTCTCCAAATTGCCCTAAATAATTTTGGTAATGCTTACTTATTAGTGATTTATCACTGAAATAATTATCGGCCGCTGTAGCCAGCATAAAGACTGCCAGTTCATTTTCAGGATTCTCCTTTATCCCCTGTTGAAAAGCTTGATAGGCTTCTTTATACTTTTTTTGTTTATTGTACAATGTTGCCAAGCTGAGATACAGATAGTCGACGGGTATATCCTGTAACACCAGCGCACGTTTGAAATGCTTCTCGGCAACATCATCGTACCGAAGCGACATATTTGCCAACCCTAACTGATAATGCCACTCCGCGTTAGCATCGCCATAGGCTTTCAACAAATGGTTGTATTGATCGATTGCTGCTTCAAATTGAAGGGTCTCGATATAGCATTCTGCTAGGTTTTCCCGAAGCTGAACGGTATCATAGTTCCTATCGAATAAGTTTTGATAGAGGGAAATGGCTTCTTCGTATTGTTCGGTGTGAAAGTGAAGTAAGGCAGAGAGATTTAGAAACCTTCTACTTTCAGGATCAGCCGTCAAGGCGATTGATACTATAGAATCCGCTTTCTTAAAATTACGCTTCTGCAATGCATAACGTGCCACTTTGTACATGGCATCGGTGTGCATGGGCGCTAGTTGAAGTACTTCTTTATACGTTTCAGTAGCTAAGGAATCGCTGCTGTTTTCCTGAAGCATTCCGCTATAATATAGATAGGTGGCATTGGTAGGATGTGCTTGGATAAGTGATTGAAATAGCGAATCGGCAACCGTCAAATAGCCCATTTCATAACTGAGCTTTGCATATTGAAATTGCTCCCGAACATGGTTGTCATGACTAATTATGTACGCTTCGTAATACGCTCTGGCTTTTGTTTTGTTTCCAATAGTTGCGTAGACTTCGGCCAACTGCTTTTCGGCACCCTCTATTTCTTTATAAATAGCAATTGCTTCCTGGTAGGCTCCAATGGCAAAAAGACTATCAGCTTGTGGTAAATCAAAAACAGCCGAAGGTGTTTGTCCTTCGGCTATTTTACAAAAAAGAAGTACTGCAACTAATACAAACTTCATATTTCAAATATAATGGGTAATGAATAGATGACGGCTACTTGCTTTCCTCTATGTTCTCCCGGTGTCATTTGGGGCAGCATTTCGATTACGCGAAGGGCCTCCTTTTCAAGTTCGGGATGCGGGGCACGCGCCTTGGTGTCGACCACGTTTCCTTGCGCATCAATTTTAAATTGAACAAAGATGCGTTGCTTGCCGTTTATATCTGAATCCTTAGAGACATCGGTGTTGAAGTTCTCGGCTACGAGTGATGCAATTTTCTGCGACATACATTTTTTGGCGGCTTCGTTTTCCATGCCTTCACACCCTGGAAATACAGGAACCTTTTCGATGACCGTAAACGGAACGGGAGAATCGCTTTCATCCCAGTTGTCGGTATACTCAACTTTTATATTGGAATCGCCTGAGAGTTGGGTGGCTTTAGAAAATAAGGCTTTAAATTGCGCCATTTCCTCTTGCGACAGGGATTCTTTGTTTTCAAGCGACATTTTTAAATTCGAAATCTGCTGCGAAAGATTCTCATCTGTAGCATTTTCCACTTCCTGCGAGCATGAGGTGTACACTAGCATTCCTGCTAGTAAGGGAAGCACCAATAGATACTTCCACAGTTTTGTTGTTGTTGATTGTTTACTGTGTAACATAAGAATTCGTTTTTTGACCTGTCCATTCTGAAAAACAAATGATTTATTCAAAACGTTCAAGCGGGTTGATGAATGATTAAAAAAAGTATTGGTGAACGATATAGCAGACGTTTGAAAAACAGCTGCTAACAATTCATTGCAATACGATGTTTTTGAAATGTTTTTGGTAATGGCACTATCGGCCAAATATTCATGTACCGAAGTAATGCGTTGTTGAAAAAGATATAGCAACGGATTAAACCAGCATATCATTCGAAGGATTTCGAAATAGAGCAAATCCCAAGAATGTCTTTGTTTTATATGAATATATTCATGTTGAAGCGCGATTTCCCGCTGCGAGATAGAAAGTTCAGCACCTAAAAATATATAGTGAAGAAAGGAAAACGCATGCTTCCCGGGCACGATCTTCACAGTAGCATTGTGGTAGTTTTCTGCAGGATTATTTTTTATATACTGATGTAGTTTAAGTCCTTTATATGCCAACCAAATTATGCTACCTATCATACCGATGATCCATAGTGAAACTGCTATTTGGGAAACGGTTACTATCATTTCGGTATTCGACTGTACTAGTACCTCTGGTAGCTGGGTTGAAGTAGTCGTGGTTGATGGTTCACCCAAAAGTACAGCTGGCAACTGAATTTGATACTGCGACGGTATGGCACTTTGCAGGGCGGGTAACTTCACCAACGGAAGTACAAAACTCAAGGCCGACGTTCCTAACAAATACCATCTATTCTGCTGAAAGAAGGTTTCCCGTTTCAGAAACACTTCATATAGCAACAAAAACAGTAGCTGAAATGCTATGGTTTGTAAAATATAGTGTATCATTTTTCGTTATTTTTCTCGATTTCCTGAAGCACTTCCTCCAACTCCTGAAGACTGATATCGTTCTTCTTCATAAAAAAGGATACCATGCTCTTGAACGACCCTTGAAAATAGCCTTCAACGAAATTATTCAGCCGCTGATTGCTATACTCCGTTCTCGGAATAATAGGAAAATACACATAGCCACGACCTTCCTTTCGGTGGTCGACAAAGCCTTTGTTCTCTAATATCCGCACGATGGTAGAAACCGTATTATAAGCAGGTTTCGGCTTTGGAAGCTGGTCGATAACCGACGCGACATTCGCTTCTTCCAAGTCCCATAATACCTGCATAATGTCTTCTTCTGCCTTTGTAAGTTGTTTCATTTATAAAGGGGTATAATGATCTATTTTTATTTTCCATTGGCCGTCCTCCTTCACCCATAATAGCGTGAAACGAACATCCGATTGTACGATTTCTTCATTGTAATAATACCGCAAATGTGAAATACCACGTTGCACCACCGCTTCGCCATACTCCAAAAGTTCGATAGTTTCCAATTCCCAATCCACATGCCGTCCTTCCTGACCCGTCCAATAATTGACGATAGCTTCATGGCCTTCCACTTGGCTTTGGGGACCAATAATCAATCCATCCTTCGTGTAGTAATCGGCTATCTTGGTTAGGTTTCCTGCATTATAGGCTGTTTCCATGGCGCGATTTTGCGCCAGCACTTGATCGGTTACCGATTGTGCTTGTTGTGATAGCGGAACGGCCATACATAGTAAAAACAAAAGTGTTCTCATCCTTTCGCCTTTTTACGCTCCAAGGGCCCTTCCCAAAGCACCTGTTCAATCATCCAGCCCTCTTTCCGTTTTGATAATAGGAGATAATCGATGCCCCACCACGCGGTAACCTTAGCAGCCGCAATGGTATTACCTATATCCAATACTTCAACTTCTTTGGGCGCATCGGATTTGGGATAATTTCCTTTTTCCTTCACTCCTTTGGCAAACGCTATTGCACCTTCATAGGTCATTGATGAAACTTGATTGTAGGTTTCACTATCTCGACCTTTGTAGAATCCAAATTTGTACAATTCAGGCTGTAAGCTTTCTTTCAACTTTAGGGTATCGCCTTCATAAAATCCTTCCAAATAATTCATACATGCCTTTTTAACACCTTCCTTATCGACTTCACTTTGTGAAAAACCGATAGTAGCGCTAATAACAATCAATACTGTTGCAATTGCTTTCATAGTTATCATTTTAAAATTCCTATTTCCTGTAGCCACGCTAGTTTATCGTCCAAATACCCGTAACTGATTTCAAATTCTGGAGTCATAAAAGAATGGCTTGCCCTTGGATATTGGAGGATGGTGGTTTCTATGTTTGGTGAAACGTGTTCCTTAAAGGTACGGATACTTGCCGTAGCATCGACACGCTGGTCGTTTTCACCGTATTGAAGCAAAATAGGACATTGAATATTTTTTAAATCGGTTACCACCCGCTTATTCTGCAGGTCTTCTTTTGAAGGCGACATTGGAATTCCCATTGCATTCGGCGGGAGAAACAACCGGTCCTGATTTCCTCGAAATTGATTGGCCCGATCGATAACCGATGGTGGAATGCTATCATTGATGATGCCTTCGTAATAGTCGTTCCAAATCGCGGCGATAGCATTATTGTCTGCTTCCGAAACCCCTAGCGCGCGATGATAATGATCGACCGCATATAATTGTCCCTCCCGCATTGTCATAATTGGTGCCGCCGTGGCATTCGCAAAAGCCATCTCGGGAAGGTCGCTCGCCATCATAAGGGCCAATCTGCCGCCTTCACTCGGACCGTGAACTCCCACCATGTTTTTTAAACTTTTAGGATGTTGTTGAAGGTATTGAAAGAGCGCTTTATACTGATCATTTTTTTCCTCAAAGGTTTGTCGGTTAAAGTTTCCCGGTCCCTTCGATTTTCCGTTACCCGATTTATCGAACACCATAGCAAGCATGCCATTGGCTGCAAAAAAACGTGCTTCATATTCATAATTGTCCATGCCTACAGCTCCACCTCCGGGAAGCACCAAACAGGCGGGAACACTTCCGGTATCAGGTGGGAAGAAAAGTTTCGCATACAAGGTGTCGTTTTGTATGGGAATCCATTGTTCTTCAATCTGAATGGTACCCAATTTCGTAAGTTGAATTTCATTTTGGTTTCGATCGATGCGTGTATAAGCTTGAGACGCTGCGTCGTACCTCCAAATACAACCTGAAACGGTCCAAAAAGTATTGGGAGCAATTGGTTTCAGCGACATTGTCCGACCAGAATAGGGCGATAGTATGTGAAGGTATCCGTTTCGTTTATATACGGTTGTTCTCGTACCGTTTTCATCCCGAAAAATTCCTTCAAATTTTGACAAGTCAGCTGCCGCAATAGGTGATGCTTGTTTGTAAAATACGATAGGCTGCGCCATATTTCCAATGCTTAAGGTGCCTGAAAGGGTGTTTTCTTCCTCCTTTAAATTGAAAGTCCAAGTTCTATTTTCCCGTTTTATCTGAAATGGTTCGATAAGCTGTTGTTGAGAAGTAGGATAGGATTTTCTTCCATCCATATAAGGCATGCTAATGGAAACAAGGCTATCGGAGGCTTCAAGCTTCATGTATTGAAACGAATTTCGATAAAGCACTTCACCAACATAGGTTTGTGCGCCTACCAAGAAAGGCAGAAGCAGCAGAATGCATAATGGATGGAATCTTTTCCCCATAGTAAAATGAATAACTATAATTTCAAATATAACTAACTTTTTAGTTTAACTAAATATTTAGTTGAATAATTTTGTATTGATGTTTGGTTTAGAGTACTATTTTTGAAGTATGGATATAGCAATGGTGGTTTTAGGATTCGTATGTATGCTTATCGGAATGGCTGGAAGCATCCTTCCAGTGTTGCCCGGAACACCCATTAGTTGGTTGGGATTGGTCTTGCTCTATCTCGCTCCTTCCCTACCGTTCGATTGGGTTTTTATTGTTATTACAGGAGTCGTGGCGATTGCGCTTTATATTTTGGACTATATCATTCCGGCCATGGGCACCAAGCGATTTGGCGGTAGTAAGGCTGGCGCGTGGGGAACTACCATCGGATTGTTGGTCGGATTGTTTATTCCCATTCCGTTTGGAATATTGATCGGCGCCTTTGTGGGCGCTTTGGTGGGTGAATTAATTATAAACAAGACCGAAAAGAAACTCGCGATGAAAGCTGCCTTTGGATCCTTTTTAGGCTTTCTGGCTTCGACCTTCATCAAGTTTCTGGCAACGGTTGTGTATCTCGGGCTTTTTATTTACAAACTGATCGGAAACTGGGACCTTCTATTTTAGATAAACTCCGTTTTGTCTGCGATTGAAGTCTCGCGACTTCCTTCGGGCCATTCTTCAACATATCCCATATAGAAAAAACCTAAGCACCTCTCCCCTTCTTTCAACGAAATATGATCGCCGAGATGGTCTTTTAGGAAAGGAGTGCTCCAATAACCACCGATCCCAATACTTCTTGCACGAAGCCATAGGTTTTGAACCGCCATGGAAGTAGCCGCAATTTCCTCCCATTCGGGAACTGACTCTTTGGGATCGCGCTGCATACAGATAGCCAAGACACAGGCTGCTTGTTGCACTTTACTCTCAACGCGCTTTGCCTTAAAGGTGGATGGCGCATTTTCATGCTTCAAATAGGCCTCTCGTAAGAATTCAGCAAGTTCCTGTTTCGCTTTTCCCTGAAACACCTTAAAACGCCAGGGTTCCGTTCGTCTATGGGTAGGCGCCCAATTGGCAGCCTCTAAAATCGTTTCAATGGTTTCCCTTGTTATCTCCTTATCGGAATACTGCGGTGGATATACCGAGCGTCGCTGTGGAATAGCTTCTTCAATTTTCATGCTTCTTTTTCACACAAAAATAAGGCTATCAATCCATTCAACATTAAAAAATTGTTAATACTTGCAAATATGATAGTAATACTATTATTTTTGCGTCTAAAATATTCGGAAATGCAAAATTTACTTAAAAACTTGAAGGTGGTGGTGCACGATAAGTTGTATCTCAAAGATCCAGAAACTTCAGATTTGGGAAAGCGCATCGTTGGAGAGAGCATCACGCTAATCGACGACATGGGGTTCGAATGCTTCACCTTTAAAAAACTGGGCGATCGCATTGGCAGTAACGAAAGCTCCATTTATCGCTATTTCGAAAACAAACATAAACTTCTGCTCTATCTAACTTCTTGGTATTGGGGATGGATGGAATATCGCCTGGTGTTTGCTACCAATAATATCAGCGATTCCAAGGAAAAACTGAAAAAAGCCATCGATATTTTGTCGGAAGAGGTGAAAGAGGATTCCACCTACTCGCATATCGACGAGAAAGCTTTAAATGCCATTGTTATCAATGAATACTCTAAGTCGTATCTAACAAAGGAAGTCGATAAAGAAAACAAGGAAGGCTTTTTTGCTATTTACAAGCGATTGGTAGGTCGGGTTAAGGATATGATTCTAGAAGCACAACCCGATTATGGTTTTGCAGCCAGTCTTGCCAGCACTACCGTCGAAGGGGTGTTGCACCAACATTTTTTAATACAGCATTTTCCGTCCTTGACGAGTTGCAGTAAGACCGTTGCCCCAAAGGATTTCTTTACCGATTTGTTGTTTTCATCCCTAAATCTTGAAACCGATGCATAACGATCCCTTATCGCCCTGGAAACGACTCGTAAATCTTCTGAAATTGGATCGAAAAGACATTCTCCAAATAATTTACTATGCCATTTTCGCAGGATTGGTAAGCCTTTCCCTTCCGTTGGGAATCCAGGCCATCATCAACCTCATTCAAGGCGCCGAAATAAGCACCTCATGGGTTATGCTGGTAGTGCTCGTTACCTTAGGGATTGCCTTTGTCGGTATTCTTCAACTCATGCAATTCCGCATTATAGAGAACGTGCAACAGAAAATCTTTACACGATCTTCTTTCGAATTCGCCTATCGCTTCCCAAAAATTAAGATGGAAGCTTTTAAGCAATTCTATCCACCAGAGTTGGCAAACCGTTTTTTCGATACAATAACGGTTCAAAAGGAAATAACAAAAATCCTACTGGATTTTCCAGCCTCCTTGCTTCAAATCATTTTCGGGCTGCTGCTATTATCGCTATACCACCCGTTCTTTATCGTATATAGTGTCCTCTTGGTTCTTATCATTTACCTTATCATCAAATTCACGGGAAAGAAAGGAATGCGGACGAGCTTGGAGGAAAGCACCCAAAAATATCGTATTGCGCATTGGCTTCAGGAAATTGCGCGTTCCGTGACCAGCTTCAAGCTTTCCGGAAAAACGTCGTTAGCACTTTCCAAAAACGATCAACTGGTAACGGAGTATCTCGAAGCACGTGAAAGTCACTTTAAGGTCCTTGTCATACAATTCGCCCAACTAATCACCTTTAAAGTCTTAGTAACTGCAGGTTTATTGCTAATCGGAGGGATTTTGGTATTAAATCAGGAAATGAATATCGGACAATTTGTAGCAGCGGAAATCATTATCCTACTCATCATCGGTGCGGTTGAAAAACTGATCCTACGATTGGAGTCCTTTTACGACCTGCTTACCTCCCTGGAAAAACTTGGTGTGGTGGTCGACAAGGAAATGGAGCCTCAGGAAGGAAGCGATCCGTTCGAAACCGACCGCCCATTTAAACTAGAACTGTCAGAGGTTATCTACAGGGCGCACGATAATGGCGAGGTGTTGCTGAAAGACATCAATTTACAGCTCGATAAACACTCACGATTATTGTTGAATGGTCCTAGCGGATCGGGTAAGTCTACCCTACTTCAACTTATATCAGGCATCATCGCTCCTTCAGAAGGAAAAATGTTCGTCAATGAAAAATCCATGCAAGGGATACATCCCAATAAATATCGCGCTGGTATCGGTCAATCCCTTTCAGAAGAATCACCTTTTGAAGGGACTGTTCTGGAAAACCTCACCTTTGGCGACCCGTCCATTTCAATGGAAATGGTCGAAAATGCCATAGCAGCAACGGGGCTATCCGATTTCATTAAAAAACTGCCCAAAGGATTGAACAGTATGTTATATCCTGAAGGCAAGAAAATCCCTTTTTCGGTGAGCAAAAAAATCGTTTTGGCACGTAGCATTGTTACCAATCCAAAGCTGTTACTCCTTAACGAACCTTTGGAGCAGCTACCACCCGATGAACAAGAGGACATCATCGAATACCTCACACACCCAGATCGTCCGTGGGGCCTAATCGTCGTAAGTCAGAATGCTCTATGGAAGAAATATTATAACAGCCATGCCTACATGGAAGCCGGACGTTTAACCTTAAAAGCATAACGATGTTAAACATTTCAAATTTACCTACGCGTCCCAATTTAGACCTGAAGCAATTCGCCTCGGGAAAGATTGTGTTTCATAAGCGCCATTATAAGCATTTCAATCGCTTTCTATTGGTATTTGCCATCGTTGCTATAATCATCATGTTCCTACCATGGACACAGACCGTAACGGGCACGGGAACGCTTACGACCTTAACACCAGAGCAGCGTCCGCAGACCATTCAGTCGCCAATTCCAGGAAAAATCGAAAAATGGTATGTGCGTGAAGGCGATTTTGTGGAGAAAGGCGATACCATCCTTCATATTTCGGAGGTGCAGAACCAATATTTCGACCCAAAATTGGTGGCGCGGACGGGAGAGCAAATCAATTCGAAGAGCCTTTCGGTCGAATCGTATAAGGAGAAGGTGAAAGCCTTGGAAAACCAAATCGCAGCGCTTTCTTCCGAACAACGATTGAAGTTGGAGCAAGCAAAGAATAAGCTGCAACAAGCACGATTGAACGTAAAGAGCGATAGCATCGACCTAGAAGCTGCGAAAACAAACCAGACGATTGCCGAGCGGCAGTTCGAACGAATCAACACGCTGCAACAGGAAGGCTTGAAATCGTTGACCGATGTAGAACAAAAACGACTGAAACTTCAGGAGACCTCTGCCAAGTTGGTTTCACAAGAGAACAAACTGCTATCGAGCAGAAATGATGTTATTAATGCACAGGTGGAGCTTAGTAGAATCAGTGCCGAATATGCCGATAAAATTGCAAAGGCACAGAGTGAAAAGTTTACAGCCCAATCGAATCAGTTCGATACGGAAGCTCAGGTAAGCAAGTTGCAAAACGATTACAGCAATTATGAAATCAGAAACAGTCTTTACTATGTGAAAGCACCGCAAAATGGCTATATCAACAAAGCAATTCGTTCTGGGGTGGGGGAAACCTTTAAGGAAGGCGAACAATTGGTAAATATCATGCCTTCGCAATACGAAAAGGCGGTAGAGACCTTTGTGGATCCTATCGATATTCCTTTGATTCATTTAGGGGAAGAAATGCGCGTGCGTTTCGATGGATGGCCTGCCATCGTCTTTAGCGGGTGGCCGAACCTTTCTTACGGAACCTACGGTGGAAAAGTGGTTGCCATTGAAAATTATATCTCCACCAATGGAAAATACCGTGTGTTGTTATCGCCCGACCCTAACGATCATCCATGGCCCGAGGATATTCGAATTGGTAGTGGCGCGTTTACCTTGGCGCTATTGGAAGATGTACCGATTTGGTATGAATTGTGGCGACAGCTAAATGGCTTCCCACCGAATTACTATACACCAACTACCACTGAAACCGCAAAGAAATAGGGAAATGAGAACGCTTTTTCACATATTCGTTAGTTTTTTATTGGGCAGTACGTTTTTGCTAGCACAAGAGAAGGTGTTAGGATTTGAAGAATATATGGCCCAAGTGAAAGCCTTTCATCCCGTGGTGAAGCAGGCGAATCTCCAATTGGAGATGAGTGAAGCCTCTTTGCTGGAAGCAAGAGGTGGATTCGATCCAAAGGTGGAAGTCGACTATGAAAATAAGGAATTTAAAGGGACCGACTATTATGATAACCTCAACACCAGTTTTAAGGTTCCAACGTGGTATGGAATTGAACTAAAAGCCTCTTGGGAACAGAATTCCGGGGAGTTTTTAAATCCGCAGAACGTAGTACCTGAAGACGGTCTGTATAGCGCTGGCGTCTCCCTTTCCTTAAAAGAAGGATTTCTATTGACGAAACGTATGGCAACCGTACGCAAAGCAAAGTTATTCATACAACAAACACAGGCCGAACGCGATATTCTGGTGAATGCCATCCTACACGATGCCGCTATTGCCTATATCGATTGGCTACAAGCGTTTAAAGAGCGATCGGTATATGAAACGTTTTTAACCAATGCTGAAGATCGCTTTCAAGGCATTAAGAAGCAAGCGGAAGTTGGTGAAATGGCCGCAATTGATAGTACGGAAGCCAAAATTACCTTTCAAAACAGGCAGTTGTCGTTGGAGGCAGCTCGATTAGCCTATCGAAAGGCTGCCCTGGAAGTTTCAAACTATCTCTGGCTCTCCAACACCATTCCGGTTGAACTACAGCAGGACGTTACACCCGTTCCGGTAGCACCTTCGGAAATGGATCGCGTTTTGGCATTGTCCGGTTTGGCGTTGAACGATATCGATATTACCAATCACCCTAAAATTCAAGCAGTACAGCGAAAGGTGGATCAGTTGCAGTTGGATACACGCCTCAAAAGAAATTTATTGTTGCCAGACGTATCGGCCTACTACAACTTTTTGACCACCACCCCCGAAGTGGCCAATTCGTTTGTAAATGATAACCTAAAGGCTGGTTTACAACTGAGTGTTCCTATATTTCTTCGAAAAGAACGCGGTGCGCTTCAATTAGCCAAGGCGAAGGAACAAGATGGCGAATTTACACTGGAAAACGAAAAACTTCAATTGCGCAACAAATTGGATGCTGCGTTTACCGCGGTACAGTCGTATAGCGATCAGTATGATGTGATTCAAGATATCGTGACCAATTACGAAACCTTGTGGGAGGCTGAAATCCGAAAATTCGACTTGGGGGAAAGCTCACTGTTCTTAGTCATTTCCCGAGAAAATCGCTTTATCGATGCCCGTTTAAAGGAAATCGATTTGGAAAACAAATGGTTTCGGGCGAAATTGGATCTATTCCGTACTACGGTTCAAAACCCCGATGCCATTCCATAATTACTTCAACAGCTTACGACTGTTGATGTTTTTTTCAGAAAAATCACGCGGCAAACTATCAGGAGGGGTTACTTCACTCGTATCCGAAAGCGCTTTCATAAAAGCTATAATATTGCTGATTTCTTCTTCTGTTAAATCCAACGCATCTGCTGCAAGGGTTTGGTGTGGTATCTCGGCACCACGCCCAGCACCGCCACCTTCATTATAGAAATCCATTACCTCTTCCAACGTATTAAAAACACCGTTGTGCATATAAGGACCGGTCTTATTGATGTTTCGAAGCGTTGGTGTTTTAAACGAATGTGCATAAAAGGGTGCTACTTCACGGGTAGATCCATTATTTACACGTCCTAGGTCATCATCAATAGCAGGCGATTCGGTAGTATCGGGAACGCCCAAGACTTCAGATTCGGTGTCGACATATAACGGCGGCACCAAGCCTGAAAAAGTGGGGATAAAATGACAGGTTGCACAGGCAGCCTTTCCTGCAAATAAGTTGAAACCTCTTTCTTCTGAAGCCGATAAGGCTTCAATTTCACCTTGAAAAAACTGATCGATCTTACTATCGAAGCTATTCAACTTCATTACATAAGTGGTTAAGGCATAATCGATGGTATGTGATTTTATAGGATTTGGCTGATTTGGGAATGCCTTTTGAAACAATTGCCGATAGGTGTCACTTTCGTTCAGTTTTTCCATAATGGCGCGATATTCACTATTGAATTCCTCTGGATTCAACACCACATGCTCGAATTGGTCTTCCAATCGCTTCGCCCGTAAGTCGTGAAAAAAGCCAGAGGCATAAACCGAGTAATTTAAGGTCATGCTATTTCGCTTCAGCGGCTTTCCATTATTGGAAAGGCTCGTTGCCAGTCCATCGGTAAAGGCCTTCTCGGGCTTATGGCAGCTCGCGCATGACATTTTGTTATCGTTCGACAGTACGGGATCGTAAAACAGTAATTTTCCCAAGGCAGCCAGGTCATCGAATGTATCGCCTTGCGGAATACTCACATAATAGAAATCATTCAAAAAATCCTTGGAGAACAACTGCTCGGCCTCATAGTTTACAGCTAGCGGATATTTGGAAACCTCATCGATGGTTTCATACCCGAGCGCACGGTGAATTTCCCGAATGTTTTTATAGATAGGGGTTCCAATGTGCTGAATAAAAGTAACGCGGTTGAAATCTTCAAAGGTTGCCTTTTCCGTTTGTTGAAGGCCTTTTTCAATTGTATTTTGAATATCGGTCAGCAATGCAGGTCGCGCCACATTTGAAAGTTCCTTTTTATAAAAGGTAAAGTATTGTTTTTGGGTGTTTAATACCGTTGAAGCATCTGTTACTCCTTTTAATGTACCCGGCGTATCAAACCCAGTAATTCCCAAGGTAATCAATCGGATGATCGCTTGACGTGACGCTTCAAAAAACTGCCGGTCGGTAATCTTCCGAGGTTTTAGAAAAGCATATATTTTTTTGGTGTCTTGGTTCAGTTTGCTCGCCATTTCCAGCAGTGCTTCATTATCCGCTGAAGGTTCCGCCATCAATTCATCGATTACCTGAAGGCCTTTAGGTTGAAGAATGGCAAAGTCGCTTACTTTTGGTTCTGGTTTGGGTAGCGGCGCACCGTTTAACGTTTTATCGAACGCTTCCTTATCGAGATATTCTACTAGAAATTCTATTTTCTTGAAAGCCTGACGAAGCTGTTTGTACTGTTGCTGAAGTTTTTCTTCTGAAGGGCTCTGATTGGAATACAACACTGTCGCTTCCTTGAAGGTTGCGGTTTCGTTGGTGAATTCCTGTAATTCTTTTTGAAATTTTTGGTTTATGGGACCAATAGCCTTGGCGGTATAGGTTGAAGTAGGAGTTGAAGGCTTGCTAGCCCAGATAAGAATACCGCAAAGGGATAGGCTGAAGAGTAATAATAGGGAATCGGTTCGCATGATGGAAAATAATACTGTATATGACTTTAAATATGTCTGGTTGAGCGCAGTCGAAACCTGGTGGTATGATTACACCTGTGGTAGTTCTCGACTGCGCTCGAACAGACAAACTGACTTAAGATATATTTTACTTAATCAAAAGTTTTTTGGTCTCTCCTTCTCCATTACGAAGCAGGTAGGTTCCAGTGGCAAGTCCTGAAATATCGATAGACTTCACATTTCGGTACACGGCGATACGCTGACCAGAAATATTATAAAGTGCAACATCAGAAACCTGGTTGAAGTATACGATACGCTCAGTTGGGTTCGGATAGATTACAAATCCTGTTGCATCCTCATCAAATTCTGGAGCAGATAAGGTAGCTATCGCACCTGAATCGTCGAATCCTGTAATAGCGAACGTCAAGGAGTTGTTGTACGGGAATGGGTTTGAAGTATCAGGGTGCTGAGAGTTTACCAACACTGACTTTCCATCAGCCGTAGCACAAGCTCCTGTAATTTCGGCGCCACGTGGCGTTTGGGTAAGACGAATTAAATCGTCGATGCCAGGGTTTTCCACATCCATATCCAAGATGTACATTTCACACATACGATCGTCAGGATACTCCAGTGGCGTACGGCCGAACGAAGTTCCGTTCAAATCCTCATTGATAAGCATATAACGCTTGTCTTCACCTGCAACATTCACATAGAGCATATTCAAGCCATCAGGATTCGAAAGATGCTTATTTGGGTAGTCATCCAATGCTGGGCTCGTTTCGAAATACGGACCTCCTTCAACATAGATGTTTACTTCACCAGTTGCTGGATCGTATTCCAACACACGACCATAGTAATCCCAATAATCGGCATCGCCAGGACCTGATACTCCCTGATCGGTAGCACGCTGAATATGGTGTGGTGCGTAAACAGCACCATCGGCTGCTTCACCTTCCCAGCTACCTGCAGGATTATCACGACCTGTTTCGGTCATATACACTTTACCTGTAGTCTTGTCGATGGTTACCCATTCCAAACGGTTGAACATAGTAGCACCTGCCGAAACCGCTTCATCTCCAAAATTCAACATTTTGGTGAAGTCTTCGTTATCGATTTCAACCCAAGGATCGCCACCAGCATCGTGCTTATACACATAGGTAGTTCCTTCGGTAAAATCGCCAGGTGTATCGGCTACGAACTTGGTAAAGAAACCAGGGGTTGCATCGGCACCCATATAAACGGTTTGGTTATCGTTTGCAACGGTTCCGCCTTCGAACGGCTGACGTCCCCAGTTGTATTGCTTACGAACTGCTTTTGCAGCACGTGGATCGATTTCCACCATCCAGTTGAAGTTTTGGTACTTGGGGATAGTTTGAAAGTTCGCCATTTCAAACTGTGTATACTTAATAGTATAATCGGTTGTATCGCGAACGCCGTTTCCACCTTCGTAGATACTTTCGTTATTGGTACGGAACCATTCCTCAGCCGTCCAGATACGTCCATCGACATTCGAGTTGATACCGCCACAGTTCATTCCCGTTTCACCAACCGCAGAGAAATCTACGTTGAAGAAATCGCCAGAACGACCGTCGGTCAAGGTCTGAGGAATAACATATAGTTCGTCATTCGATGGATTTCTTCCCAAAAGGAAAGCGGTCATTCCACCACCATCTCCGATTTTATCATCGGAAAGAATCATTTCGTGGTTTACAGAAGCCCAACCAATGGCATTGGGATCGTCCACACAGTCTTCAGCTGTTAAAGGCGTAAAGCCAATAAAGTCGTGCCATTGTTTTGCAGGAACTTCTTCGTTAATTCCTGTTTGTACCATATCCTCACTTCCTATAAACAATACTTGGTATTGAAAAGGCGATGGTGGTACTACTACTTCGGTTGCTTCCCAGTCGGTTTCTACGACTACGGAAGGAAATTCGTTTTGGGCAACCGCGATTGCCGATACAGCTAGAGAAAAGATAGCCAGTAATTTTGTTTTCATTGTTTTTAAGTTTGGTTTTACAATTTGTATCCCAAAGCTAGAATGCGGTTGTTAGGTTTTTTTTGTGTGAAAGTGAAGCTATCTTAACCTGAATGTTAGGCGTGTTACGAAACCTTTAGAGCAATGTTTCGAAGCGGTAGGATTTTTAACTTTTCAATAAAATGAAGCGTAGGGCGTAAATGGGAAAGTATCACAAAAGTCTTTTGTTTTACAACGGCTTATGAAAAGTGCCAAACTCGTTGATGCAATTTTAAGAACCGTATTTCATGATTTATGTAGACCTCTTCTAAATAGCATTTTTTCAATTCTGCGTATTCTGAAGTACTACAAATGGAATGCCCTCCTCGATCCATTTTTCGACATAGCCCATTTTGGGGACGACTTCAAAAGCAAGTGAACCTAAAACTAAATCGACATCGCCATCATTATCATAGTCGGAAGCATCCATCACCACCCATCTGCCTTTGTTCACTTCAGGAAAGGTATGCTGTGAAAAGCTATTGCCTTCATTTTTAAAATAGACGAAGCCTTCCTCAGGCGTGTTCTGCCAATCCGGAAAAAAGGAAATGGCCGCAATATCACTATCGCCATCACCATCAAAATCGTTTACAACAGCATTATAGGCACCATTTAGATGAAGAAATAGTTCTTCTGAAAAAGCATTCTTACCATCATTCAAATAAACATACACCCCATGCCAAGGCTTCATTACCGGAGCATAATCGGCATTGTCGCCCGCAGTATATAGAATGTCCAAATGTCCGTCGTTGTTATAATCGATAAGATCAAAAAAACTAGACCCCATGGATGGGTGAAACTTCAATACGCGCTTGCGCTCGAATTGTCCTTCACCATAATTATAAAATATATCGATACCTTCGTCTCCCTGAGCAAAAAGTGCTACCACATCTAAATCGCCATCGCTGTCCATATCTCTCAAATACGCTTTAATAGCTCCAGGCGTGGGAAGCAGCGTAGATTTTGAATACCTTCCGTTCCCAACATTTCTGAAAAGCGACAGTCCGCCTGTCCATTTGCCAAATTCGCATACGATAATATCGGTATCGCCATCGTTATCAATATCACCATAACTGCTATGGACGGGGCGTTGCAGGTCTTTGATGGGAACACTACTTTCACCTTTATTCTTCGGAAAGGTGGCGATAAATCCTTTAGGGGCATCGGTAGGTGAAAAACTTCCCATAACCGTCAGCCAAAAATCATCTTCACCCTCATATAACGAAACCGCTCCTTCCTGAACGTTTCCGGTATTCAACAATTGTAGGTCGGTTGAAAACTCTGAAAAGCTTTTGGTAGCGGCATCGCCCAAATATAGGGTCCCTCGATCGGAAAAATCGACAAAGGTGCTACTAGGCATGGGTACTTTCTGCTGGGGAAAGATGGGTTTAAACTGTGCAAGATCCTTAGTGATGTTTTTGTTTTTCGGTGGCGTTATTGATTCCGGAGCCTTTTTGAGATAGAAATTGGTAATCGCTTCCCAAATTGTATCGTGCATTCGCTGTCGCTTCGGGAAGAGATTTCGCTGGCGGACGATTTCTCCACCCTCATTTTGTTCGAACAAGGCTTCACGCTCGGTGGAATCCTTATAAATACCGTACATATATCCCATTCGCGGAAGAATGAACTCCTTCCATGTATGCTTATCAAGCAATGAAGGTTCTGGGTATTGGTGGCAGGTAGCGCAATACATTTGAGCCAGCAGTTCCCCCTGATCTTCTGTGCCATTATAAATTGACGTCGGGAACGCGGCAGCCGATGAATATTTTGAGTTTCTTTTATTGCACGAAAGCAAGATAAAGACTAACAGCATGCATATAAGAAGGGGAGTGCTTTTCATATTGATCAAATTTCAATATGACAAGTTGAAAAATTCTATAGGGCTTTAGGTTACGCGTAGATTACGAAATATTTAAACCTTCAGTAAGAAAGGGACCTACTTTACATATTCTTTAACCAAGCCGATAAGGGTATTGGCGTCTTGTTCGCCGCTTTGGCGCCATTTCATTTCGCCATTCTTATAGATCATGAAGGTAGGAAGGCCTTTAATACGAAGTGCCTCAGCCAATTCCTGATTTTTATCGACATCGATTTTAATAACACGTGCCTTATCGCCTAGGGCAGCAGCTACGTCACGTAGGACGGGATGCATTTCCTTTGAGGCTTCGTCCCATTCTGCATAAAAATCTAGCAGCACGGGCATTTTGGTTTCGATTAGTTCGCCAAATTTTGACATATGTGTAGCGTTTTCAGTAGTCAATGCTAATACAAATATAGTATTTCCCTGTTATTAAGCAGTATTGCGTTTCGTTTTCAAGGTGAGGACTGTTATTTCCGGCCACATTCCTACGCGACCTGGATAGCCCAAATAACCAAATCCTCTGTTCACGTGGATAAAGCGTCCGAGTTCTTCATATAGTCCGGCCCAGTTTTCATAGCGATACTTAACGGGGCTCCATTTTATAAGGCCTGGGATTTCAATCCCAAACTGCATGCCGTGGGTATGTCCGCTAAGCGTAAGTTGAATATTTTTTGGGTGCTCTTTCACTTGCGCCTGCCAGTGGGACGGATCGTGGCTCATCAAGATTTTAAAATCTTTTTCTTCAACCCCTTCACATGCTTTTTCTAAATCTCCTGCTTTTTTAAAGCCACCGGCACCCCAATTTTCAACTCCGATCAATTTTATGGTTTCCCCATTTTTTGAAATGGTTCGATGTTCATTCAACAACAACTCCCATCCCATATCACGCTGCATGTTTTTTAAACGATCTAAGTTTTCAGCTTGTGCTTCACGGGAGGACCATTCGATATAATCGCCATAATCATGGTTTCCAAGAACGGAATAAATACCGTCGTTTGCGTTCAATTCAGAGAAGACCGATTGCCAGTTATCCATTTCACTGGCGAGGTTATTTACCAAATCGCCCGTAAAAAGAATCATATCGCTTTGTTGTTCATTTACCAAGTTAACGGCATACTTCACTTTTTCTTCATTGTCGAAACTTCCGCTATGGATATCACTGATCTGTGTAAGCGTATAGCCATCGAACGCTTCGGGTAGGTCGTCGAACTCCAAGGCGTATTTCAATACTTGATAATTATACTTTCCACGGTACATTCCATACAGTAAAGATGCAAAGGGAATGGCTGCCAAGGTAAGGGCTATAGTGCTAACGAAGGTCCTTCGGGATGGCATATAAAAGGAGGCTTCATTCCCCCCAAATTTTGAGAACAATCCTACAAAGAGACGAATTATATCTTCCAACGCCATTACCAATACCACCAATAGTTTCGGCACAAAAATGGCAAGGAAGAAGCCGAACACATACATCCGAGCGGGTGTCATAGTACGGGTAGAATCGTTAAACTCCAATTGATAGATAAGGCTTCCTAACAGAAATAGCGAAACCAAAATATAGGCCGATAGCAACCAATTACTTTTGGAGAGGGTTCGAAAGGCCTGGTAGGCATAGATATCTACCACTATATAAATTGCAATAAAAATTATCCAGCGAACCATGGGTATGTGTTGTGCCCGTAAATATAAGGTGTTACGCCATGTCAGGGGAATTCTTTGCAATACTTTAACGGCTGAATTTCCCTCTTAACTTCGGCCGAAATGTTAAGGCGAACGTCAAACTTATCTTAAATAGCTATAGTTAACAGTAAATCAGTTGGTTATATATACTTCAATTCGCTTAATTTTTAATTTTTATAGTGGTGGGGTAGGAAAAATTTCGTAGTTTTGGTTCACATAAGTAGGTTGACCTGCATCTTTGCAGGCCGATCAAATTTGGGGCGAAAAGTCATCACAATTGTGATGGCTTTTCTTTTTTAGAGTGTTTACGTTGAACGTTCTACAATGTTCTAGGAGCCAATATTCCTTTCATATTGAAAAAATTCGTACCTTATATGTACGTAACAAACTGAACTTCAGTATTAAATATCAATATTATGAAACGGATTTTCTACCCTTTACTAGGAATAGTATTAGCCGCCTTTTTACTAGCTGCCAGCAGCCGTCCCGTTCAACAAAAGCCAACACTACAAGGGGTTTGGGAAATGGTAAACCAATATACCTATGACAACGGTATGAACATCGATTCAACCAATACTATTCATGGTACTCGTCAGGTTAAGATGTATAGTGAAAGCAAGGTAATGTGGTCGCGTTATAATCCGAACGATTCGGTGGAATGGTTTGGATATGGAACGTACACCGTGAAGGATGGTTTTTTAGAAGAGCGTTTGGAGTATGCATCCTATAGGATGATGAAAATCGCTGATACTACCCAGGTGTTCCGTTATGAATTAGAGCTGAACGAAAACACCTTCCGTCAGATTGCATATGATAATGATGGAGAGAAATATTACTCCGAAAACTACCGAAGGATAGAATAGGACATAAAAAAAGCCATCGGATGATGGCTTTTCTATATTAATATACTGGAGATTAGTCACCGTCGCAATAATCTAAACAATAATCGAAGTACATGGCCCAACTATTTCCTGGAAACTCTTGGCCTTCTGCCCAAGCGGTTTCTTTTTTATTCGAGGTGGTACTTTTAACAACGGCATGGGCCGCTATACAGACACATTCAGGATATTCGGTAGGATTGATGGAATAGGCATACGCCGCTGTGTTCCCTCCGTGATTTTCCGCAAGCGGAAATTGGCCGATTTTTGGGTTACCACCTCCATTGATAGGCATGTCTTCACAGTCCCCTACAAATAAATGTGTTTCCTTAAGGGTCCAATCATCGTTCGTTTCGTATCTAATTTCAATGGCATCATCTACATATACTATTGAAACCGTTCCCGCTATTTCATTCTGTCCTGCAATTAGTGGGGTTTCATAACAAAATTCTTCAAAATTCGTATCCGTTATCAAATGGGTGGATGTTTCTTCCGTCTCCATAGCATCAGGACTACAACTAAGAAACACTAAAGGAAAAATTAACAAGGAAAGTCGTGTAAGATTTTTCATACTAAAATTTTTCGAAATGTAGTCTAATTAGTATATATACCAAATATTTTTTGAAAATATTCGATATATGCAGAATTTACCCGATGAAAAGCGGTAAAAGCAAAAAGGCCGTCTTACGACAGCCTTTCGTTTTTCGGTTTAAGGAAATGCTTATGCTAACGTTACATTGATAGCGTTAAGACCTTTCTGACCTTGAGTGGTTTCAAACGTTACTTCATCGTCTTCACGAATATCGTCGATTAATCCGCTCTGGTGAACGAAGATATCTTCGTTAGAATCTTCTTGTTGAATAAAACCAAATCCTTTGGTGTTGTTGAAAAATTTTACTGTTCCTTTTTTCATGGTACTCATCTTGTTACTAATTACTGATTTTTTTAATTTAAAAAATAGATTCATATCTATTATGTTTGTGTTTTAAGAAATACACAGATAGGTTTGAGTGAAACACTCAAAGGGCTGTAAACAATCTATTGGATGAAGGAAAAAAAAGGAAGAGACTACTACTAGGTACTAAGAAAGGATTCTGTACTAAAATACTATACTACTTGACTTGTAATTTCCGGATTCATTGACAACAAACTCTTGCTGATTCCGTAAAACATTATGAGTGGGAGATTTATATTATTTAAAAACTATTCCCTACTCATTCTGCGGACAAAGGTATGTCTAATTTATACAGCAACAGCATCTTTTATCATTTATTTATGTAAAAGGTAAAAATATCAAAGGTTATATGCTAACGATAAGGACTTTATGGTTCTCAGGAATAACCGATTTTGAATATTGGCTGAAGCTAAATGCCTTCCTCTCGCCCACTTTGTTGGCTCGTCGGAGGCAGGTACAAAAAAAGCCCTTCCAAAATCATCTGCTCACTGCAGATAGTAGGAAAAGCTTCTCATTGGTTTACCTGATTGATATCAGGACTAACCACTAGCCACATTTAAGTGACTCAACACAACATCTTAATTTCCGCACTCAATGCGAAATCCCATCAATTTAGATGAGACACCTTTTTGCAAAGGCGTTTATGCGGTCTGGACGAGACTCGAACTCGCGACCCCCTGCGTGACAGGCAGGTATTCTAACCAACTGAACTACCAGACCAATTTGCAAAACCCGATTGAATCGGACATCGACAACAGTCGATTTTAGATGCAATTGTTACTTATTCGTTGTGTTCACTATAATAAGAACGTTTGCTTTTATAAGCGGTGGCAAATATACGCTACTTTTTATTTCAGCAAAAACTTTTTATCAAAAAATCTCCTCCTTATCCGCCAAACTTTTGACGTTCGATTAAATAGGTGGTCAAGATCTTCTGAAAACCTTCGCTAATATCAGCCTTTACATACTTAATTCGATATTGGCCACACTTCATTTTTAGATCATCAAAGTATTGTGTTACCGCTTCTTCGTATACCTCTTTTACGTTATCAGCATAAAGGTTCACATGTTCCCCGGTCTCCACATCCACAAACCGCTTCGGTCGGTTACCAAAATCGAAATTCAATTCCTTTTCAGCATCAAACGTATGGAACAATACCACTTCATGTTTATTGTACTTCAAATGCTGAAGTGCCTCAAACAACTTCTCCTCCTCCACATCGCTCTGAAACATATCGGTAAACAAAAAGACCAACGATCGGCGCTTCAGTTTTTCAGCGATTAGGTGAAGATGGGTATACGTTTTCGTAGCAACATCCTTCTTGTTCTGCTGCAATGCTTCATTTAAATGGTTCAATAACATCTGGTGGTGACGCTCACTTCCCTTTTCATTGGCATAGAACTCATAGGTATCGCTATAAATGCTTAATCCTACCGCGTCACGCTGACGTTTCAACAACTTCATAATTGCAGCACTTGCCAAAACGGAGAAACCAATTTTATTCAATGAATCGCTTGAATATTGCTTCACTTTCGGATAGTGCATCGAGCTGCTGTTATCGACAATCAAATGACAACGAAGATTCGTTTCTTCCTCGTAGCGTTTGTTATACAGCTTATCGGTCTTGGCATACAACTTCCAATCGATATGCTTGGTGCTTTCCCCTTGATTGTAAATTTTATGTTCGGCAAACTCGGCAGAAAATCCATGGAACGGACTTTTATGTAAGCCAGAAATAAACCCTTCCACCACTTGGGTGGCGAGCAGTTCCAGGTTGTTAAAACCTGTGATGTTGTTTATTTCTTTGTCTATTTCCATTAGAAATTAGATTTGAGTAGTGAGCTATTAGTAATGAGAAGTTTCTCTCAATACTCTTTACTCACATCTCAATACTAAAGAACCCCATCCACAATCCCATATTCCACCGACTCCTCGGCATCCATCCAATGGTCGCGGTTGAAGTCCTTCATCACCTTTTCGTATTTCTGCCCACAATTATCGGCAAGGATTTTGGCGCTCAGTTCCTTTGTCTTAAGGATTTCCTGGGCAGTGATCTCAATATCACTGGCCGGACCACGGGCACCACCGCTTGGCTGGTGAATCATCACGCGGGCATGCGGCTGAATAAAACGTCGTCCCTTCTCTCCAGCGGAAAGCAAAATACTTCCCATGGAAGCCGCCAATCCGCTGCAAATAGTACTTACCGGACTTTTAATCGATTTAATGGTGTCATACATTGAAAATCCTGATGTTACATAACCACCCGGACTATTGATGTAAAGCTGAATTTCATCATTGTTCAACGAATCGAGGTACAAAAGACGATCCACCACGTGCTGGGCACTATCGTCGTCTACTTGTCCCCACAAAAATATCTTGCGCTGCTTGAGCAGCTGATTATCGATTTTGTCCTTTACTTTATATACTTTCTCCATTGCGTTTTTGATTAAATGATTGGCGCCAGACTAGGCAGGCACTAAAATAACAAAAGGCCTAGCGATATGCTAAGCCTTCCATCAATTTTTCTTTTTCAAAATATCTTATAATAGCTCGTCGATGGCCTCAGCATACACGTTTTTCGGTGCCACGCCAACTTGACGCCCTACCAACTCACCGTTGTTGAATACCAACACCGTCGGAATGTTTCGCACGCCGTACTTCGCTGCAAACTCTTGGTTCGCGTCTACATCTACCTTTCCTACGACTGCCTTGCCTTCGTAATCCTTGCTAATTTCATCGATTACGGGGCCTACCATACGGCAAGGACCACACCAAGCAGCCCAAAAGTCTACCAAGACAGGCTTGTCGCTTTTCAATACGGTTTCTTCGAATGTTTCGTCAGTTATTTCTAAAGCCATTGTTTCTATATTTTATTGTTGCACAAAAGTAGTCAAAAATACGAGTATTCATTACACGCTTAACATTGGTTTAGGATATGGGCATATTACTTTTTATTATCGGGCGGCCTGCTCTGTCGCCAAGGACGAAAGAGCACCGCGCCTGCCTGCCGCCTGCCTGTCGGCAGACAGGGCAGGCAGGCTGTCGGCTGTATCTCTTTTGCTTGAGGAAGAAATGCAAACCGAATTAGACCTGCCGGGTGCCCCAGACCCAGCAGGTCGTCTTTACCCGGCAGGTCTAAGCAGCAGCAACTTAAGCGCAAAAGAGGATGCCGCCTCCATCCCTGGCCGGGGTTTGCGTCTTGAAAAAATACCTATCTTAGAAACTAAAACCAACCGATATGTATACCAAGCGCAAGTATGGGTTTTTTATGACCCTCGACTGGTCCAAAAAACCCTTGTTGATCGGACTCTTATATTCACTCGCAATCTTCTTGGCGGTATATTTTCTGCCCTTTTATTTTAAGATTCCGTGGCAACCAATTAGCGTAATTGGTATTGCGGTGGCGTTTTACTTGGGCTTTAAGAACAATAGCTCTTACGACCGTACCTGGGAAGCACGAAAAATCTGGGGAAGCATCGTCAATAACAGCCGAACTTTTGGCGCAGCGGTATCTGCCTTCGTACAGGGCGCTGATGCCCCTGCTATCAAAAAGGAATTGCTCTACCGTCATATCGCTTGGATGACCGCTTTACGCTATCAATTGCGTCGCGCGCAGCCGTGGGAGCATTCCAGAACTGGCAGTAAAAACCCAACTGCTCCTGAAGTCACCGAAAACTATACCACCAGCCTCGAGTCGGAACTCAAGAATTACCTGCCCGACCAAGAGATTTCTGAAATCCATGAAAGTGCCAATCGGGCCACACAAATCCTGAAAATACAGTCGGAACGGCTGCAGGAGCTTCGCGACAAGCAGTATTTCGAGGATTTCCGCCATATGGAGTTCCATACACTCATCACCACTTTTTACGAGGACCAAGGCAAATCGGAACGGATCAAGAACTTCCCCTTTCCACGTCAGTATGCGTCTACCGCTTTTTGGCTGTGTTTGATTTTCTGTGCGTTTGTGCCGTTTGGCATGTTGGACATTATCGGCGCCCACAATTTGTTATTGGTTGGGTTTGGGTCGTTATTATCGGCAGTGATTATCTGGGTGTTCTTTTTGATGGAAATGATCGGCGACTATTCCGAAAATCCGTTTGAAGGCACCTATAACGATGTACCCATAACGTCTATCGCCCGCACCATCGAAATCGACCTCCGACAAATGATTAACGACACCGACCTTCCCGGCCCGGTACAAGCGGAGAAGGGGTTTTTGATGTGATTAGGTGTTAAACAAACTTTTACTATCCTAAGCTAAGGTGAAGTTTCCTATCAAATATTATTAATGGATAATAACAAATCTATGCTAAATTAATTAGGAATAACTGATTTCATGAATTTCGATAATTATGTGAACAACTAATTGCTATTGGAAAAAGCAACGAAAAGTTTATTTTATAAATTGTCGACCAAAAATAAGTCAGGATAGTTAAATAATGTGAGTAGGATGAGCAAAAAAATAAAAGTTGTTGAACTTTTTGCTGGAGTTGGTGGATTTCGCCTAGGATTAGAAAAAAGCAATTATGAGGTAATATGGAGCAATCAATGGGAACCGGCGACTAAAACCCAGCATGCTTCTATGGTATACGAAGCACGTTTTGGGTCAAAAAACCATTCAAATCAAGATATTGAAACCGTGCCCACAAGCGAGATTCCCGACCATGATTTACTCTGTGGTGGATTTCCGTGTCAAGATTATTCTGTAGCTACTACACTAAAAAACTCCGGCGGGCTCAAAGGAAAGAAGGGAGTTCTTTGGTGGTCAATCCACAGAATATTAGAAGAGAAAAAGAATAAGCCTAAATATCTTTTGCTTGAGAATGTCGACCGGCTACTAAAATCTCCAGCGAGCCAACGGGGTCGTGATTTTGCCGTAATGCTTCAAAGTTTAAATAAGTTAGGTTACGCAGTAGAATGGAGAGTTATAAATGCTGCCGAATACGGTATGCCACAACGAAGAAGGCGTGTGTTTATACTTGGATACCACAAATCAACGGATGTCTATAAAAGTATCAAAAAACATGCCCCCTCCGATTGGCTTCTAAAAAATGGAACTATTGCAATAGCTTTTCCAGCGGAGTATGATTCTAATAGCAATGAGATTAAACTAAAAGGAAGTTTAGTCAAGATTACAGATGAGTTCAACAAAGGCGGAAAATTATCTCCATTTCAAAATTCCGGTTTATTGATTGAGGACAATGTTTATACTCAAAAAACCAAGGCTACTTATGAAGGGAAGAAAATGGTATTAAGTGATGTTCTGCAAAATGGTGAAGTTCCTTCAGAATTTTTTATAGATGATAAAGATTTAGATAAATGGGAGTATCTCAAGGGTGCAAAAAAGGAGGTTAGAAAAACAAAGGATGGATTTAAATATAATTACTCTGAGGGTTCAATGATTTTCCCAGATGCTTTGGACAATGCTTCAAGAACAATTATAACTGGCGAGGGAGGCAAATCGCCATCTCGATTTAAACATGTGGTAAAATCAGATAGAGGTTTAAGAAGATTGACTCCAGTGGAGTTAGAAAAATTGAATATGTTTCCTGAAAACCATACAAAATTAGAAGGAATCACAGATTCTAAGAGAGCATTTTTTATGGGAAATGCTTTAGTTGTCGGAGTTGTTGAAAAATTAGCAGAAACTCTTCAATCAAAAATTAGGGAATTATAAATGGAAAGTTATAATATCCATTCGGCTGATTCAATTATCGAGTTTGCAAAGAATCTTAAGGGTAAAACTCTACGTCATGCGTGTGGAGATGAAATTATCCTACACGGCTATAAAGGCAAAGGCAATTTTGGTCAAATTTTAGAGAAATACTATTTCGGTTATGAACCGAACTCAGATACAGATCCAGATTTTAAAGAAGCAGGCCTTGAATTAAAAACAAGTCCACTGAAAATTTTAAAAAATGGTGAGTACCGGTCTAAAGAGAGGCTTGTATTAAATATTATAAACTACACGGAAGTTCATAAGGAGAAGTTTGAGACAAGTTCATTTCTTAAAAAGAATTCACATCTGTTGCTAGTCTTTTACCTATACAGTAAGGAAATTGATTTAATCAATTATGATATTAAATTAGTCGACGAATGGCTTTACCCTGAAAGAGATTTAGCTATAATACGACGAGACTGGGAACTAATAATAACTAAAATTAAAAATGGAAAGGCCCACGAACTTTCGGAGGGTGATACTTTTTATTTAGGGGCTTGTACTAAGGGGTCTACAGCTTTAAAATCATTTCGAGATCAACCTTTCAATAAGAAAAAGGCCAAACAAAGAGCTTTTTCTTTAAAGCAAGGTTATGTCAATCATATTATTGCAAATATTTCTAAAGAGGAAAAAGCTATTTATGGTAAAATTTTAAAATATCCTGAATTAATTAATGAGTCGACAACAATTGAAGATGTTGTACTTGAAAAATTTCAGAAATTTTATAACAAGACTTCAGATGAGATTGAAGAGCATTTAAATCTAAAATTAAATAAAAGAGCCAAAAGTTATTTTGCGAATCTCACAAAGGCTATTCTAGGAATTCAATTAGATCAAAAAATAGAAGAATTCGAAAAAGCAGATATTATCGTAAAAGCAGTTCGATTAATGGAAAACAATCTTCCTAAGGAAAATATGTCTTTCCCTGCTTTCGAATATGAAACGCTAGCTAAAACAAGGTGGGAAGATTCAGATTTTAAGAATATCCTAGAGAGTAAGTTTTTTATAGTATTTTATAAATATCAAGGGAACAATCTCATTCTTAAAAAAGCAAAGTTTTGGAACATGAAAAATTCGGATATACTAGAAGCCAAAAAAGTTTGGAAAAGAATGAAAAAACTAATTCTGGAAGGCAAAATAGTACGAGAAATTACCAAAAATGGAACCCGAAAGACCTATTTCCCAAAATTGTCAGAAAATCGTATAAGTCATGTTCGACCACATGCACAAAACTCAAAAGACACTTTCCCTTTACCCGTAGCTGATGAAAAAACGAAAGTTAATTGCTATACCAAACATTCGTTTTGGCTTAATGCGGCCTATATTCGTAATGAAATTTATTTGAAATAAATTAAATCTAACATAATTAGCTATTGGAATTTAAAATTTTCTCACATTTCTCCAAAAGCTCTAGCCTTTTACAGTTTTGAAGATTACAGACAATATCCCAATTAGTCCTTCTTCCTTTTTGTCCCGAAGGTTTGCCTGAGAGACTTGAAATGTCTTCACTTATTGCAAACCCTTCTTCCCTCAGCATAGCAGCTATATTCATCACTTTCATTTTAATTGATGCAATTGACCGACTTTCCAGTTTAGAAATATCTGACTCGTCAAATTGATTCCTTCCAAACCTTGCTATGTATGTACACAAAATAACTTCTTCCTTTGTATATAATTTTCGAGCCATCGCTTAAAATATTTAATTCAATATCAGCACTCAATTCATTTTTCAATTCAACTTAAACGACACCTGCTCCTCGTCCAGGGCATCCAACAATTCCTTACAGATATTAATCTTTTGACTGCGGCTGGGCATGTTCAGCTTTACCTTTTCCTTACGGTCGTACACCAACATATGAACCACACGGTCGCCCTTATGCTCAGTAAAGAGGTTGCGAAGGGTTTCAATCCGTTTTTCCTGTAGTTCCTCAATCGGTAATCGTAGCGTCAGTTTTTTGGCTTGGGCCTCCATTACATCATGCAACTGCTGTATACTGTTGTACTGCAAACGCGGTTCACCCCGTTTGCCGGTATCGCGGTTTACCCACCCTTCCTTTACAAACACCTTTCCGTAGATAAAGGAATTGGGCACCAAGAAATGACGGAATTTTAAATACTCCTCGCCAAAAATCTTGAACTCGTAACTGTCTTCATAATCCTCTACCGTAAAAATGGCCCAACCACGACCGGCCTTGCTTTCGCGATGCTGTACATCACTTACCACCCCACCAAAACAAAGCTCACGATTTACGAAATCCTCCAAATGGTTAAAGTCGGACACCTTGCAGTTGGTGAAATAGCGCATCTCGATCTTAAAGTCGTCCAACGGGTGACCCGAAATATAAATCCCGACCACCTCCTTTTCGAGTTTCAGTTTTTTCATGGTACCCCACTCTTCACATGGTGGCACCTCCGGTTCGGGAATCTGCACTTCGCTGGCTTCGCCAAACAGACTTACCTGTGCCGAATTCTGGGTTTCTTGATAACGGGAAGCGTATTTCAGCACCTTTTCAATAAACATAACACCATCGCCTTCATCGTGAATGTACTGCGCCCGATGCGTATCGAAACTATCAAAACCACCTGCCAAGGCAAGGCTTTCAAAGGCTTTTTTATTTGCAGACCGTAAATCGATGCGCTTGGCCAAATCGAAAATAGACTTATACTTTCCGTCCTTTCGCTCTTCTACGATCGTCGCCACAGCGTTTCCGCCTACCCCTTTAATGGCACCCATTCCGAAGCGGATGGCACCTTCATCGTTTACGGTGAACTTATAAAAGGATTCGTTTACGTCGGGACCGAGTACCTTGATGCCCATACGCTTGCATTCCTCCATAAAGAAGGTCACCTGCTTGATGTCGTTCATGTTGTTCGAAAGCACCGCTGCCATGTATTCGGCAGGGTAATGTGCCTTTAGATAGGCCGTTTGGTAGGCGATCCAAGCGTAGCAGGTGGAGTGACTTTTATTAAAGGCATAACTCGCAAAAGCTTCCCAGTCTTTCCAGATTTTTTCGAGTTTTTCGGCGGGGTGACCGTTCTTTTCGGCTTGTTCGATGAACTTTGGCTTCATCTTGTCCAAGACCGCCTTTTGCTTTTTTCCCATCGCTTTTCGAAGTACGTCGGCTTCACCTTTGGTGAAATTCGCTAACTTCTGTGATAGTAGCATCACCTGCTCCTGGTAGACCGTAATTCCGTAGGTTTCCTCCAAATATTCCTCCATGGCCGGAAGGTCGTAGCTGATGTCCTCTTCGCCATGCTTTCTACGGACAAAACTTGGGATATATTCCATCGGACCCGGACGATACAGTGCGTTCATAGCAATCAGGTCGGCAAAAACCGTCGGTTTCAGCTCCTTCATGTATTTCTGCATTCCGGCCGATTCATACTGGAATATCCCGACCGTTTCTCCTCTTTGGAAGAGTTCGTAGGTTTTTTCATCATCCAACGGAAACGAATCCGGATCGAGGTCGATGTTATGCTTATGCTTTACGATCTTCACCGTATCCTTGATAAGTGTCAAGGTTTTGAGTCCGAGGAAGTCCATCTTCAACAAACCGGCGCTTTCCACCACCGAGTTATCGAACTGTGTCACGTAAAGATCACTGTCCTTTGCGGTTGAAACGGGAACGAAATTGGTGATATCGTCGGGCGTGATTATAACCCCACAGGCGTGGATTCCCGTATTTCGAACGGAGCCCTCCAACACCTTTGCCTGATTGATGGTTTCCGCTTCAAGATCGCTGCCTTCACTAAGATTGAGTAGCTCGTTCACCTTGGGTAGTTCATCGCTTCGGAATTTTCCACGAAGCTCCTTTTCACTTAAACCAAAAATCTTATTCAGCTTGGTCATATTGGGGACCAGTTTCGCGATACGATCGGCTTCATTCAATGGCAGATCCAATACCCGCGCCGTATCCCGAATCGAACTTTTGGCTGCCATGGTTCCGTAGGTGATAATCTGTGCCACCTGATTGGCACCGTATTTTTCGATTACATAATCCATTACACGGCTTCGCCCTTCATCATCAAAGTCGATATCGATATCGGGCATGCTCACACGGTCTGGATTCAAAAACCGCTCAAAAAGTAAGTCGTACTCAATTGGGTCGATATTTGTAATACCCAAACAATAGGCAACGGCACTACCCGCTGCCGAACCACGACCGGGCCCAACGGAAACATCCATTTTGCGGGCTTCGGCGATGAAATCCTGTACGATGAGAAAGTATCCTGGATAACCAGTATTGGCAATTACGTCCAACTCGAAATCGAGTCGCTGACGGATGTCATCAGTAATATCGGCATAGCGTCTTTTGGCACCTTCGTAGGTCAGGTGACGCAGATAGGCGTTTTCGCCGCGTTTGCCGCCGTCTTCATCATCAGCTTCATCCTGAAACTGCTCTGGAATAGTAAACTTTGGAAGCAACACATCGCGAGCAAGTGAGAAGGATTCAATCTTATCGACCACCTCAGCAATATTGGTGATTGCTTCAGGAAGATCCTTAAACAAGGTCTTCATCTCCTCCTGCGTCTTAAAGTAGTACTCTTGGTTTGGCAAGCCATAGCGATAGCCACGGCCGCGACCAATGGGCGTTGCTTGCTTTTCACCATCCTTCACACACAGCAAAATATCGTGGGCGTTGGCATTTTCTTTATGGATGTAGTAGGTATTGTTACAGGCAACAAGCTTCACCTCATGCTTTTTCGCCAAGGAAATCAAGGTTGGATTTACACGGTCTTCATCTTCTTGGCCATGACGCATGATTTCCATGTAAAGGTCGTCGCCAAACTCCTCTTTCCACCACAATAAAGCCTCTTCCGCTTGTTTTTCTCCTACGTTCAGCACCTTGGAAGGGACTTCACCATAGAGACTTCCCGTGAGGACGATTACATCTTCCTTATATTGTTTAATGACTTCCTTATCGATTCGCGGCACATAGTAAAACCCTTTGGTGTAGGCGATACTGGCCATTTTGGCGAGATTGTGGTAACCCTTTTTATTCTTTGCGAGCATGACGACTTGATAGCCGTTATCCTTATTCGATTTGTCGAGATGGTTTTCACATACATTGAATTCGCATCCAACTATCGCCTTTAGCTCTTTATGTTTTTCTTCTTCGGAAAGGCCCGCGTTATAGGTGTTCACTGCTCTGGTGAAGTGAAACGCACCCATCATATTCCCACTATCGGTTAGGGCAACGGCTGGCATTTCATTTTTAATGGCAGCATTCACCAAATCTTGGGTCGAAGAGGTCGCCTGGAGAATCGAAAACTGCGAATGGTTGTGAAGATGTGCAAAGGCTGTTTCCTCTAGCGTAGCAATGTTTTCCGCGATTTCCTCGGAAGAAATTTCCTGGGTTTCGCGTTGAGCCTCCAGTTCTTTTCTGATTTTTTCAGAAGCTTTCTGAAGGTTGATGTGCTTTAGCCCAATAAGTTGGATTTCCTTCGGATTTGCTTCCGAAAACTGCTCGAAATAATCGGGCTGAACGTCTAGTTCTTCTGCGGTGAAGATATTACGTCGCACCAACTCCAAAAAGCAACGGGTAGTAGCTTCCACATCGGCTGTTGCATTGTGGGCTTCGGCGAAAGGTTCCCCGAACAAAAACTCGTGAAGCTCGGTCAGCGTAGGAAGCTTAAATTTTCCACCACGTCCTCCAGGAATCTGACACAGTTGTGCCGTGGTTTCGGTGCAGGTATCCAACACCGGCAATTCGGGTAATGGATTTTCCGTTCCGAGTCGGTGAAATTCCGCACCCATGATATTCACGTCGAAATCGATATTCTGACCGACGACGAATTTGGTCTTGGCAAGCGCTTCTGTGAATTTTTTTGCGACCACTTCGAGCGATTCCCCTTGTTGTTCTGCCAATTCGGTGGAGATCCCATGTATTTTTTCCGCATCGAAAGGAATATTGAAGCCTTCGGGTTTCACCAAATAGTCCTGATGCTCGATGACATTCCCCATGTCATCATGAAGTTGCCAGGCGATTTGGATACAGCGTGGCCAATTATCGCTATCGGTAACCGGCGCGTTGTAGTTTTTAGGAAGTCCGGTGGTTTCGGTATCGAATATCAGGTACATGCAGTGTGGTGGTTTTGAAAAGATTCCTAAGCTAAAAGGTTGCTGAGGCTCTCGAAGCAACCTTTCGTGTAAAAATAGAAAAACCCATCGGTTCATGGGTCTAAAATTGAGGGTACTTCCCCACAAAATATCAACAAAAAAATAACCCCACTGGGTAAGTGGGGTTTGACCACCACTAAGGGAGGTGGTCTGCATATTTCATCTTAGTTATGAAACAATCGTTTCAAAATTCTTAGCACCTTGAAGGGCATCTTCCACACTATTCTTTTGCTTTGCTAGCAATTGCTGTGTAGTTGGTGGTAAGGTGGTATCGTTGATAACTTCTTGATACTCCTCTGCAGCTGCTTTTTCACCTTTTTTCACTTCTTCAAGGATGGCTTCCTCGTCGTTTGAGGTAAAGGTACTTTTAATATCCATCCATGTGCGGTGAAGGCTTCCAGTTGCACTTCCGCCTTTGTCGGGCGATTCGCCGTAATTTCTAATCTCAGATTTCAATTCGTGACCAAAATCATATCGGTTTTGTGCCTGTTGGTTGAAGAATTGCTTCAATTTATCATTTTCTACTACTTCTGCCGCTTTCTTATATCCTTTTTCGGCATCATAGTTTTTTTCTAGTAGTTCGTTCAATTTTTTCGACATTTCCTCTGTATACTGCATCATTCAAATTTTTCAAATTAGCAAGGATTTAATTAGTAGTGAAATATTGAAATAGCTCCTTGGTTACCACTTCAATACATCACCCAATATACTGTAAACACTAGGGTAACACAAGTTTTTAACCCAATCTTAAAAGGATTTAACAGAGTTTAACCGAACTGAAATAGAATTGGAATTTCTATTGGTATATAACGTTGAATTGCCCCACCGTTACATTAGTGAAGGCTGTTTGGAAACTAAACGTTCCTTTAATACGTCGCTCTCCCACATTATGTTCTAAAACGATAAAGGTTCCGCTCAAGGCAGGCTCTTCTGTCTCATTAGCAGTATAGAAAGCTTGATATTCCTCACCATCAATGGTATATTCACCTGGGGTAGTACCGGCAGGTAATCGCAATTGAATGTTTCGAGAAGCTGTTTCCCCATCGATACGGATATAATCATTTATCTGTACGGCAGTTACTATAAAAGGATTATAAGGAGTGCCATCCACTTGGGCAAAGAAATTACCCGCATTGGTATTCTCTTCCTCTTCTTCTAATACCAATGGCACTTCGAAGAACGTTCCTTGCGACACTGCAAGCGTATCGATATTGGATAAATAGGCTGTATAACGAAAAGAACCCGACACAATTTTGTTGGTTTCGTCCCATCTAGACACTACGATTTGTCCGTCACCTTCTGGAATGGTAGAATATACAAACCCTTCAAAATTTTCGAACGTGGCGTAATTAGTATTATTTGGTCCGATTGGGTAAACACCTTCACCTTGCCCCGAAATACGTAACGTCATGGTTTCGGCGTCGGTATACCCCTGAATTAAGGCGCTTCCATCCTCATTGGGGAATACTCGGGCATCGTTGGCTTTAAATAACTCATCATTCAAATTTCCTTGAAAGCCAGGATCGTTCACTTGGACATCTTCACAACCAACAAGAAAGGACAGGGCGAAAAACGCTAACAATAACTGTTTCATACCGATAGGGGCATTTTGGGGTTACTCAACAAATGTAAAATAAAAAGTTTAATCCGTTGAAAAACAAACAAAAATAATAGTATCTTTGCGCCCTCATTATCGAACCGAAGTGGTTCCATAACTAATTATAACCGGGGTCGGGTACCCCAAAAATTAATTACTATGCCAGTAAAAATTAGATTGCAAAGACACGGTAAAAAGGGAAAACCTTTTTATTGGATCGTAGCGGCCGATAGTCGTGCGAAAAGAGATGGTAAATATCTTGAAAAATTAGGTATTTACAATCCTAACGTAAATCCTGCTCATATCGAGTTGGATCTTGACGGCGCCGTTACTTGGTTGCAAAATGGTGCTCAGCCTACCGATACGGCTAGAGCAATCCTTTCCTATAAAGGAGCCATGTTAAAAAATCACTTGGCTGGTGGTGTTCGTAAAGGCGCTATCTCTGAGGAAGAAGCTGAGAAGAAATTCAACGCTTGGTTAGAAGAAAAGGAAAACAAGATTCAAACCAAACGCGATAAGGTTCTTGGTGCTGAAGAGCAGGCAAAGGCAGATGCTCTTGCTGCTGAAAAAGCGAAAAATGACGAACGTGTAGCCGAAGCGAAAGCTGCAGAGGAAGAGGCAAAAGCTGCTGAAGAAGCAGAAAAAGCCGAAGCTGAAGCGGAAGCGAAGCCAGACGAAGACTACGAAGGCGCTGCCGTTACTGAAGAAGGCGAGCCAGAAGCTAATGTAGACAAAGAAGTGGATGCTGAAACTGCGGAAGAGGCAAAAGCGGAAGAAAAGAAAGAACCAGAAGCGTAACAACGAGTATGCGTAAAGAAGAATGCTTCTTTCTAGGCAAAATCGTTAAGAAATATAGCTTCAAGGGGGAGTTACTTGTAAAACTCGATACTGACGACCCTGAACAGTTTTTGGAAATGGAATCAGTGTTCGTGGACCAACGCGGACATCTGGTTCCATTTTTTATTGAAGAACTATCGCTACACAAATCGCAACTGCTGCGTATTAAATTCGAAGAAATAGACAGCGAAGAAACTGCCGATCCCCTACTAAACCACGAACTCTATTTACCGTTAGACCTCTTACCTGAACTAACGGGAAATAAATTCTACTACCACGAAATTATCGGCTTTACGGTAAGCGATGTCAACCATGGAAACATAGGAACGATTACCGGTGTAAATGATAGTACCGCACAAGCCCTTTTTATTATCGATCATAAGGGCAAGGAAGTATTGGTGCCGATTACCGACGATTTTATCGATACGGTAGACCGTGATAAGAAGAATATCTTACTAAACTTACCAGAAGGACTTTTGGAGATCTATCTATAATGAACAAACCCTTTCGGTTTAAACAGTTTACCGTCTCCCAAGACCGCTGCGCAATGAAAATCGGAACCGATGGTGTGCTGCTGGGCGCTTGGACCTCCCTTCAACACAATCCTGAATCTATATTGGATATCGGTGCTGGAACAGGTGTTATTGCGCTTCAAATGGCACAGCGATCGGATGCCGAACTTATCGACGCGCTGGAAATAGACCACGACGCCTACGAACAATGCGTAGAGAATTTTGAGAATTCTCCCTGGGGCGACCGACTGTTCTGTTATCATGCCTCGCTTCAAGAGTTTGCCGATGAGATAGAGGACAAATACGATTCGATCATTTCAAACCCTCCGTTCTTTTCAGAAGATTATAAAACGGAAGACGAAGCCCGCGATAAAGCGCGTTTTGCCGATGCCCTACCTTTTGAGCATTTGGTGGATGGCGTATCAAAACTCCTTTCTAAAAAGGGACTATTTTCTGTTATTCTTCCAAAAAAAGAAGAAGTCGCCTTCACGAAATTAGGCGAAGCGAAAGGCCTATTTCCTTCCCGGATCTGTAATGTGAAGGGTACCGCTTCGACTGTCACAAAGCGTGTGATGCTAGAGTTTTCTTTTGAAAAAGGAGAAATTGAAGAGGAGACCCTTATCATAGAACATAGTCGCCATCAATATACCGATGCATACCAAGCCCTAGTGAAAGATTTTTACCTAAAAATGTAGGTGAAAGGATTTCCGTTTTAATACTTTTGTATACCTAAAATTCTGATTCCAAATGAAACCAGACTTATTCGAAGCTCCTGATTATTATAATTTAGATGAATTGCTCACCGATGAGCATAAATTGGTACGCGATGCCGCCCGCGATTGGGTAAAGCGTGACGTCTCTCCTATTATTGAAGAATACGCCCAAAAGGCGGAATTTCCCGATCAGATTATTGGCGGATTAGCAGAAATTGGTGCTTTCGGACCTTATATTCCAGAAGAATATGGCGGTGCCGGACTAGACCAGATTAGCTATGGACTTATCATGCAAGAAATTGAACGTGGCGATAGCGGCGTTCGTTCTACAGCTTCAGTACAGTCATCCTTGGTGATGTATCCTATTTGGAAATACGGAAACGAAGAACAACGGAAAAAATACCTACCCAAATTGGCCAGCGGCGAATGGATGGGCTGTTTCGGACTTACTGAACCAGACCACGGAAGTAATCCTGGGGGCATGACAACCAACTTTAAAGATAAGGGTGACCATTACCTTTTAAATGGTGCGAAGATGTGGATCAGCAATGCTCCTTTTGCACAGGTGGCTGTCGTTTGGGCGAAAGATGAAAGCGGACGTATTCACGGCCTTATCGTGGAACGTGGCATGGAAGGCTTTACCACTCCTGAAACCCACAATAAATGGTCGCTTCGGGCCTCGGCTACCGGTGAATTGATCTTCGATAACGTTAAAGTGCCAAAGGAAAATCTTTTGGAAGGAAAATCAGGTCTTGGCGCACCGCTTGGATGTCTTGATTCTGCCCGATTTGGAATTGCTTGGGGCGCCATTGGAGCTGCAATGGACTGCTACGATACGGCACTTCGCTATTCGAAGGAACGTTCTCAGTTTGGAAAACCAATTGGAGGTTACCAACTTCAACAAAAGAAATTGGCCGAAATGATTACGGAAATCACCAAAGCACAATTAATGGCGTGGCGATTGGGCGTCCTTCGAAATGAAGGGAAAGCCACCAGCGCACAAATTTCCATGGCAAAGCGAAACAATGTGGATATGGCCATCAACATCGCCCGTGAAGCGCGACAGATTCTCGGCGGAATGGGAATTACAGGTGAATACAGTATTATGCGCCATAGCATGAACTTGGAAAGTGTGATTACCTACGAAGGAACGCACGACATTCACTTATTGATTACCGGTCTTGACATCACAGGCCTTAATGCCTTTAAATAAAATACTTTAGGTTAAATTCTGAAGAAGCCTTCACCATTCGGTGGAGGCTTTTTATTTTTGCAATAAAAGCTATGATTGCCCAAATTGAAAAGAAAGTCGCACCCTATCGCGAAACCCTACTAAACCACCCACTCTACACCGAAATCAAAACTCCTGAGCACCTTCGGTTGTTTATGGAATACCATGTATTTGCCGTATGGGATTTTATGTCGCTGCTAAAAGCGCTTCAAAACAATCTTACCTGCACCCACGTGCCATGGAAGCCGAAAGGCAATCCGGAAACGCGCTACCTGATCAATGAAATTGTGTTAGCCGAAGAAACCGATATCAATCGTGCTGGCGAACGTCAAAGTCATTTTGAAATGTACCTGGACGCCATGGAAAAAGCTGGGGCGGATACTTCGACCATTGCTGAGTTTCTTCAACAGTTGGAAGGAAACGATATCAAAAAAACCATTCGAGAAAGTACGCTTCCGAAAGCTATAAAGAACTTCTTGACCTTCACCTTCAACACTATTTCAGAAGTAAAAAATCACAACATTGCGGCTGCCTTTACCTTTGGACGCGAAGACCTAATTCCGGAGATGTTTTCAGAAATCATCAAGAATATTCAGCAGAATTTTCCAGAGGAAGACTTAGCCGATTTCAAATATTATTTCGATCGCCATATCGAATTGGACGGCGATGAGCATGGTCCGATGGCCCTAGCCATGATTGAGCAGTTATGTCAAGACGATGGCAAAAAATGGCACGAAGTGGAACAAACCGTCATCGCTTCTCTTCAGGCGCGGGAACAACTGTGGGAAGGAGTATTGAGTGAAATTTTAGAACGGCAACCGGCTTAAAGAATTTCCCATATCGTATCTTTAGAGAAAGAAACGGAATGGCCTCCCATCATAGAATTTCGAAAGCCTACGAGAATGCGCGGCGGATATCCTTCGACGATCGTTCGAAATTTATCATTTTTAGCGATTGTCATCGCGGGGATAATAGCTTTGCCGACGATTTTGCGAACAATCGGAATATCTATTTCCATGCGCTTCAGCACTATTACAAAGAAGGGTTTACGTATTGTGAACTCGGCGATGGTGACGAATTATGGGAGAACCTAACCTTTCAATCTGTATTTGAAGCCCACCATAACGTATTCGAACTGATGCGCTTGTTTTATGCTGAAAATCGATTGTATCGCCTCATCGGTAATCATGATATGGCATATAAGAATCAGCGGTATGTCGAGAAGAACCTTTATAGCTATTTCAATAAAGTTACCGGCAAGGATGATCCTTTATTTCCGGGCATCGAGTTTAGTGAAGGCTTGGTTTTAGAGCATTCCCAAACCGGTCAGGAAATTTTTATGCTACATGGCCATCAAGCGGATTGGATGAACTATCACGGCTGGAGGTTCAATCGGTTTATGGTGCGAGCATTGTGGCGACAATTACAGATTTTTGGCATTGGCGACCCTACCAGTCCGGCCAAGAACTACCGCGAACTGATCAAAGTAGAACGACGCACCAAAAAATGGATCATCGCGAACGATAATATCTTTACGATTACCGGTCATACCCATCGTCCGCGCTTCCCAGAACCAGGCGATATTGCCTATTTTAATGATGGAAGTTGTGTGCATCCTAGAAGCATCACGGGACTGGAAATTGTGGAAGGCAAGATTTCACTTATCAAATGGCATATTTCAACCACCGAAGATGGTACATTGAAAGTGGCGCGAGTGTTATTGGAAGGACCGCAAAAACTTTCATCCTATTAAACCGAATAACAAATACCGATTAGTAACACACTGTTCAACATGAAAAAAATTGCACTATTAGTATTCATCGGGGTACTTTACTCCTGTTCTGCAACCAAACAGACAACTTCAACTAAAAATGAAACCAAAAAGGCTGCCTATTCCTATTTGGCGTTGGGCGATAGTTACACCATTGGGGAAAGCGTATGCCAAACCTGCACCTATTCGCATCAGTTGGTCGATTCGCTTCAACAAACAAACAATACCAACATCGACCTGAAAATCGTTGCCAAAACGGGATGGACGACCAGCGACTTGCTTTCAGCATTGGCAACTAAAGAGCTAGCTCCTACCTACGATTTTGTTACCTTATTAATTGGGGTGAACAATCAATATCAGCAAAAAGACTTCACCTTATATGAAAAGGAATTTCCTATCCTACTGAATAAGGCGATTCAATATGCTGGTGGAACTACAGAAAATGTTGTTGTGCTCTCCATACCTGATTATTCTTATACTCCTTTTGGAAAAGAGCCAACTCCGGAAGCTATTTCAATGGAGCTACGGGAATACAATGCATTTGCCAAGGATTACTCAGAAAAAGTAGGCGTCCGTTTTTTGAATATTACCGATATCACACAACAAGGACTAGAACGTCCCGAATTAGTCGCGTCCGACGGGTTACATCCCTCAGAAGTAGCGTATCATTTATTTATGAAGCGATTGTACGAAATGGCGTTACCTTCGTTTAATTAGCTTTCCGGCGCTAATTGCACCTTTAAACCCTCGAGTTCGGGAGAAATATGGATTTGGCATCCCAACCTGCTGTTGTCTTCAACATAAAACGCCTCGGCTAACATTGCCTCTTCGTCCATGCCCATTTCAGGTAATTCATGCTCGCTCAACACATAACACTGGCAGGAGGCACACATGGCCATTCCACCACAAACACCAATAGTACCTTCTGGTGCCAATTCGTACGAACGTACCACCTCCATCAGATTCATATTCATGTCGGTAGGAGCATCAATCGTATGCTCCACTCCCTCGCGATCGATAATAGTTATGGATATATCCTGTTCCATGGTAGTTATTAGGGCGTAAATTTTATGTAAGCAACTAATTTGAAGGTGGCTGAGGCTCTCGAAGCCACTGAAATGTTTGATTTAATTAATAGCCTTGACAACAGCCTTAGGAGCTTCTTTCTTAGATCCGTCAAAACCTTCTACGCCTCCAACAGTGGTATACTTCATTACGTAGCGTTTATCGGGAAAAATACGCTGATACGCACTCTGACACATTAAGGTTGCTTCATGAAAGCCACATAAAATCAATTTCAATTTACCAGGATAGGTATTCACATCGCCAATGGCATAGATCCCGGGAATATTGGTCTGATAATCCAAAGTATTATCAACCTTAATGGCATTCTTTTCAATTTCGAGTCCCCAATCGGCAATCGGCCCAAGTTTTGGCGCCAATCCGAATAGCGGCACAAAATGATCGCACTCCCGATTAAAGACATCGGCACCACGCTTAATGGATACGCTTTCGACGCTTCCGTTACCGTTTATATCAACAACCTCAGCTGGAGTGATCAATTCTATTTTTCCAAGGTTCTTTAATTCCTGAACCTTCTCAACACTGTCTAGCGCTCCACGGAATTCATTTCTTCGGTGTACCAAGGTCACGCTATTCGCCACATCGGCAAGGAAGATACTCCAGTCTAATGCAGAATCGCCTCCTCCGGCAATCACCACATCTTTATCGCGATACAATTCTGGATCACGAATTACGTATTCCACGCCCTTATCTTCAAAATCAACGATATTGGTAATAGGGGGTTTTCGCGGCTCGAAGCTTCCCAATCCACCTGCGATAGCCACTACAGGCGCTTGATGTTTTGTTCCTTTATTGGTGGTTACGATAAACGATCCATCGTCTTGATTTTCAATGGTTTCGGCCCGTTCTCCCAAGGTGAAGCCAGGTTGAAACGGTTCGATTTGCTTCATTAAATTCTTCACTAAATCGCCTGCAAGGATTTCAGGATAGGCAGGGATGTCATAAATAGGCTTTTTGGGATAGATTTCGGCGCATTGGCCACCGGGCTGTGCCAGGGCATCGATTAAATGGCATTTTAACTTCAACAATCCGGCTTCAAAAACGGTAAAAAGCCCTGTTGGGCCCGCACCGATTATCAAAATATCTGTTTGTATCATAGAAAATTCCCTGATTAATAGGGTTTTATTTCAGTGTTCATCAAAAGTAGGTCACTCCTGATTTTCAGAAAATGACCGTAGTCATATTTAGGCGACGTTTACCACTTCCTGAATTTGCGGCGCATGCTTTTTGATTGTCATTTCCACACCGCTTTTTAAAGTCATTTGGTTTACGCTACACCCTACACAAGCACCTTCTAACCGAACGGTTACTTTGGTACCCTCATCGATAGAGACCAGCGAAATGTCGCCTCCATCACTTTGCAAAAACGGTCGGATTTCTTCCAAGGCCGCTTCTACTTTCGTATGTAATTCTGTGTTGCTCATATTATTTCTTGACGGCACTACAACCCGCCATAGTGGTTATTTTTATCGCTTCGGTTGGAGGCAAGGTTTCATTTCTTCGAACAGTTTCCTCCACCACCTTTTTGGTCACTTCCTCAAAAGCCTCCTCGGTTGGCGTCGCCGTTTGCATGGCTGCAGGTCGGCCCACATCACCAGCTTCGCGGATACCCTGTACCAATGGGATTTCACCCAAGAAAGGAATATCCAAATCTTCCGCTAAATTCTTGGCTCCTTCCTGACCGAAAATATAGTATTTATTATCCGGTAATTCCTCAGGCGTAAAATACGCCATGTTTTCAATGATTCCCAAGACCGGCACCTGAATATTTTCCTGTTGGAACATAGCCACACCTTTTCGCGCATCGGCCAAGGCAACGTTCTGTGGTGTACTTACCACAACGGAACCTGTAATCGGCAAGGATTGCATAATGCTAAGGTGAATATCGCCCGTTCCTGGAGGAAGATCGACCAACAAAAAGTCGAGTTCACCCCAAGCTGCATCAAAAATAAGCTGATTGAGTGCTTTTGCCGCCATCGGACCTCTCCAAATGACCGCTTGATCGGGTTTGGTGAAAAAGCCAATGGAAAGTACTTTCACGCCATAATTTTCAATAGGCTTCATCTTACTCTTTCCATCTACCTGAACCGAGAGTGGCTTTTCATTATATACGTCAAACATCATTGGGATGGATGGCCCGTAAATATCGGCATCCAACACCCCCACCTTAAAGCCCATTTTTGAAAGCGTTACCGCCATATTTGCCGTTACGGTAGACTTTCCGACGCCTCCTTTTCCGGAAGCGACTGCAATAATATTCTGAATGCCGGGAATCGGTTTTCCTTTAATTAGGTTCGGATTTTTCTTGGAAGGCGCTTCTATCTTTATATTAACCTTTACTTCAGCATCGTTGGACACCTTTTCAGCAATGGCTTTCTTGATGTCTTCCTCTGCACGCTTTTTAATATGCATGGCAGGTGTGGAAAGCACCAAATCGATGATCACTTCATCTGCGAACGTTACGATGTTTCGAACGGCGCCACTTTCAACCATATTTTTGCCTTCACCAGCAATACTGATGGTTTCAAGGGCATTCGATATATCTTGTTTGGAAAATTTCATATAGGGCTACAACTTAGAATCATTCTAAATGCAAATATACAGTTTATGCCTTGGATTAGAAAAGTCTACGATTGTTTCCGTCTATCGATTGATAAGGGAATTTCGAGACGATTTCAACATAAAAAAACCCAGCCATAATAGCTGGGTTTTCTTGTTTATGTGTTTTTATAATTAACTTTCTACACTCGCCTTTAAATACTCACGGTTGATACGGGCGATATTTTCAAGTGAAATATCCTTCGGGCATTCGATATAGCAGGCTCCAGTATTACTACAACCTCCAAACCCTTCTTTGTCCATTTGCTCGACCATATTCATAACACGACGGCTCGCTTCTACTTCACCTTGTGGCAATAAAGCAAACTGGCTCACCTTTGCAGAAGTGAAGAGCATCGCACTTGCATTTACACAAGCGGCAACACAGGCACCACAACCAATACAGGTAGCTGAGTTGAAGGCTTCGTCTGCATTTTCCTTCTCAACGGGAATAGAGTTCGCATCGATGGTATTTCCAGAAGTATTTACAGAAATATAACCGCCTGCTTGTTGGATACGGTCGAATGCACTGCGATCTACCACCAAATCCTTGATGACTGGGAAAGCGGTGGCACGGAATGGTTCAATTACAATCGTATCGCCATCGTTGAAACTACGCATGTGCAATTGGCAGGTAGTAATATGACGTTTCGGTCCGTGTGGTCGTCCGTTAATCTGAAGATTACAGCTTCCGCAGATTCCTTCACGACAGTCATGATCGAACTCTACTGGCTCTTCTCCTTTATCGATTAGACCGGCATTTAGCACATCCAACATCTCCAAAAAGGACATATCGCCATCGACATCCTCAACATTATAATTCTTAAAAGCACCTTTTGCGCTGGCGTTTTTTTGCCGCCATATTTTAAGTGTAAGCTTCATGGTATAACAAGTTATTTGTTAAAAGTTAGTGGTTGGCTTTTGCCTTCTTAAGGTAATTGATATATCCATTTAAGATAGCAACACAACCAGTAACTCGTTTCCTCATTTTGTGATACACCTCTTCAGAAATATACTTTTCATCTAAGGCTACAATCAATTGGTCCTGTAATTCGTATAAAGATCCTCTCGAAATACGACAGAACTGTATATTTTCTTGATAATGAAATCGGCCATATCCTTCAGCAATGTTATGCGTTACTGACCGAGAAGCTCTTCTCATCTGAGCTTTTAATTCATATTTTTCATCCTCAGGCAAATCGATAATGAGATTTTTCACCTCATTTCTTAATTCCCGAGCCATTTTCCAGCATTCGAGGTCTTCAAAACTTTTCAGGCTTCCCATCGAATACTAATAACTAATTACTATTAACTATTTATAGCTTCGGGTTTTCACCTCGATATTTTCGTAATCCAAGTTCTCTTTATGCAATACGGCTTCACTGGGTTCTCCTTTGTATTCCCAAGCCGCCACGTACATAAAGTTTTCGTCGTCACGTTTTGCCTCTCCTTCCTCGGTTTGGTATTCTTCACGGAAGTGACCGCCACAACTTTCCTCTCTATGAAGGGCATCCTTTGCAAACAATTCACCCAACTCTAAGAAATCGGCTACGCGACCTGCTTTTTCAAGTTCTTGGTTCATTTCGTCCATATCGCCAGGTACGCGAACATCTCTCCAGAATTCTTCACGCAATTCCTTGATTTCCGAAATCGCTTCCTTCAACCCTTGTGCATTACGCGACATTCCGACCTTGTTCCACATGATTTTTCCTAATCGCTTATGGAAATGGTCAACCGATTTTGTTCCGTTATTGTTAGCGAGTTTTTCAAGACGCTGACGAACATTGTTCTCGGCTTCTTCAAATTCGGGTGTTTCGGTTGAAATTTTACCCGTTCGGATATCATCCGCTAGGTAATCCCCAATTGTATAGGGAAGCACAAAATATCCATCTGCTAAGCCTTGCATTAAGGCAGACGCTCCAAGTCGGTTGGCACCGTGATCGCTAAAGTTTGCTTCACCGGCAGCATAGCAACCCGGAATGGTGGTTTGTAGGTTGTAATCTACCCAAACACCTCCCATGGTATAGTGTACCGCTGGATAAATCTTCATCGGTGTTTCATACGGGTTCTCATCTACGATTTGCTCGTACATTTGGAAGAGGTTTCCGTATTTGTTTTCAACTGCTTTTTTACCCAACTCTTTGATCTTTGCATCGGAAGGATTGTCAATTTTTTCAATAGCAGCCTGCTCCTTTCCGTAGCGCATAATGGCTGAAGCGAAATCGAGATATACTGCCTCTCCAGTTTTGTTCACACCGTAGCCAGCATCACATCGTTCTTTCGCTGCTCTTGACGCCACATCACGTGGTACAAGGTTACCGAAAGATGGGTAACGACGCTCCAAATAGTAGTCGCGTTCGTCTTCTGAAAGCTCGGTCGGCTTTAATTTTCCTTGACGAATGGCCTCGGCGTCTTCTTTTTTCTTCGGCACCCAAATTCGACCGTCGTTACGAAGTGACTCCGACATCAAGGTCAGTTTCGATTGGTGGTCGCCCGAAACAGGAATACAGGTTGGGTGAATTTGCGTGAAGCACGGATTTGCGAAGTACGCACCGCGCTTATGGATTTTCCAGGCAGCTGTTACGTTACTTCCCATTGCATTGGTAGAAAGATAGAATACGTTTCCGTAGCCTCCGGAAGCCACTACTACTGCGTGAGCCGAGTGACGCTCAATCTTACCCGTTACCAAGTCGCGCGCAATAATTCCTCTAGCTTTGCCGTCTACGATTACCAAGTCCAACATTTCATGTCGGTTAAACGGCTGAATCTTTCCACGGTTAATCTGGCGGTTCATCGCGGAATACGCACCTAGCAACAATTGCTGCCCTGTTTGTCCTTTCGCATAGAAGGTACGGCTTACCAACACCCCACCAAACGAGCGGTTGTCTAAGAGACCTCCATATTCACGAGCGAAAGGAACGCCTTGTGCCACACATTGGTCGATGATATTTGCCGACACCTCAGCCAAACGGTATACATTTCCTTCACGAGAGCGGTAATCGCCACCTTTAATGGTATCGTAAAAAAGACGGTAGGTAGAATCGCCATCTCCTTGATAGTTTTTAGCTGCATTGATTCCTCCCTGAGCGGCAATAGAGTGTGCCCGACGTGGAGAATCCTGATAGCAGAATGTTTTTACATTATAGCCAAGTTCTGCCAAGGTTGCAGCGGCACTTCCACCGGCGAGACCCGTTCCCACAACGATAACATCGATGTTACGTTTGTTGGCTGGGTTCACCAGGTTGATTTCGTTTTTATGTTTTGTCCACTTTTCGCTTAGCGGTCCAGTAGGTATATGAGCTTTAAAATTTGACATAGCTATTGCTTTTTAGTGGGAAAGTTGATTAAAGTGAAGGTATAACGCGATAAAGATAAAGCCTGCAGGAATTGCGATGGCGTACACCTTTGTGAACCCTTGTAACCCTTTTGAAAATTTATTGTTCCACCCCATTGTCTGAAACGAAGAAGAGAATCCGTGCCATAAGTGAAACATCAATAAGACGAAACTAACGACATATATAAGTACTCGGATAGGGTCTTCAAACTTATGGGCCAATTCTGGGTAATAGCGACTTTCCAGCGCTTCGTTCACATCAACATATTTGTAGATCATTTCCGGTACCCAGAAATCGTAAAAATGAAGACCAAGAAAAGCCAACACTACGGCTCCTGAAATAATCATGTTTCGGGATGCCCAAGAAGAGTTCTTGTTTCCAGCGTATTTTGCATATCCTTTCTGACGTGCCTTGTTGTTTTTCAACTCGATGATGATTCCCATGATGAAGTGAAATACCACTCCGAAAATCAAAATAGGTTGTAAGACAAATTGCACCAACGGATTGGTTCCCATAAAATGCGACCACTCATTGAAAGTGTCGGGGTCGATTACGGATGTGATATTAATGGTAAAATGCTGGGCAAGGAAAAAGACGAGAAAAAGGCCTGAAAGGGCCATCGCCACTTTTTTGGCGATTGAGGCGGATAACATTCCCATAAGGTTTTGTTTCAGATTTTTGAGTTACAAAAATACGGCTCAGAACTGTTTTCGGCAAACAATCGACTGGCTTTGTATTGTTATTTAGAATTGTTTTAAACTTTATTCAATCACTAGCGGAAACGTTTTCTCTTGGTTACCTACCGTAATCTTCGCTACATACTCCCCTTTTGGCAAATAATACTTTTCATTCTCCGCCTTCGAAGTTTTGACTTCACTTTTCTCTAATGTCTTAACACCTTTTTCGGATACGGTCAAATCATAGTGCACCACATTGATACCTTTGTCGAATTCCTTTTCCATTTTTTGAAGCACTTTTCCCTCTTTCGTTTCAATTTGAAGGCTTCCCTTTCCTGCTGAAGGTGAATAGAACTGCATTTCAACCGAAGGCTCGTTGGTTTCATACCACATACCAAAACTGCTTCCCCAACGGCGTGAGCGACGAATTGGTTCTATTTCTGAAACGATGAGCGCATTCATGTCACCTTGCTTCATCATTTGCAACAATTCCACATCGGTAAGGTAAAAAGAGCGTCCGTGTGTTCCCAACACCAAATCCTTTTCACGCTCCTGAACCACTAAATCGTGTACTGCTACTCGCGGCAAGCCTTCCGAAAATGCCTGCCAGCTGTCACCACGATCCCAGCTTACATAAGCACCGTTATCAGTTCCCAAATACAACACATCTTCATTCGCAGGATCTTCCTTAATAACATTCACCGGAGATGCCGGTAAGTTGCTGCTGATGTCTTTCCACGACTGACCATAATTTTCACTTACATATACATATGGTTTAAAATCGTCCCAGCGATAGCCATTCAATGTAACATACACACGTTCTTTTTTATGCTGTGAGGCTATTACGCGGCTGACCCATAAATCGTTTGGAAAGGTTTTAGAAATATTCACCCAATTGCCACCAGCATTTTGGGATACATGTACCATTCCATCATCACTTCCAGCATACAGCAATCCAAATTTGAAGGGCGATTCGCTAATGCTGGTCAAGGTTCCATAGGCAACATTTCCTTTTTTTCCACCTTGGGTAAGATCGCCAGAAATAGCTTCCCAATCGGTTCCCTGATTCATCGAGCGCATCAATTTATTACCCCCCAAATATAAAATGTCTTGGTTGTGCGGACTCAGCAATATTGGTGTTTGCCAGTTGAAGCGATACGGACTTTCCCCCAACTCATGTTTTGGTTGAATGTAGGTTGTTTCTTCCGTTTCACGATTGATTCGATAATAGTTCCCAAACTGAAATCCGGTATATACGATGTCGCTGTTCCGACTATCAATCTGTACTTGCATACCATCGCCACCCATGATGCTTTTATACGGATTCTGACCGCTTTGCTGCCACGAAAAATCCATTTCGGAATTATGCGCCCCTACCCAAACACCATTATCCTGTAGACCTCCATAAACATTATACGGCTTTTCATTATCGACATTCACGGTATAGAACTGTCCAACGGCTGGGGCATTGTTCTTGATCCAGTTTTCACCATCGTCGTACGAAATGTTTACCCCTCCATCGTTCCCATCTATTAAATGACCCGAACGATTTGGGTTAATCCATAGCGCATGGTGATCGGCATGAACGTTTTCAGCACTAATGCTTTCAAAGGTTTTTCCGCCATCGTCCGACTTTAGGATGGGAACTCCATAAATATAAATTTTCTGAGCGTTGCTTGGGTCTACGTGCACTTTTCCGAAGTAATATCCATACGAATAATACAGGTCGTCTAAATAGCCTTCGTGCGTCTTGCTCCACGTTTTGCCCCCGTCTGTGCTTTTGTATACTTCAGCCCCAATGACGGGAGAATCGAAAAGCATGCTATTGGCATCCTCCAGATATTTTGCAAGATCGATAGGCTTCACCGTTCCGCCACGCACCATATTTTTCACGTTTTCTGGGCGATATTTCTCCTGAAAACCATTTCTGCGAAGAAATTGCTTCAACTTATCGTTATCTAAGTCCAAAAAATGCTGTACCGTCATTTCCTTAAAGTCATCCTTCGTCAAATCGTCGCTGTCATCCTCTTCTTTTTCTTCTTCTCGACGGTCCTGATTATCATGAATAGCATACACCGTATTCTCATCTACCACCGCCAAACCGATACGACCAACACCTTCCCCAATTGGAAAGCCGCTACCATCTACCGAAACTTTTGTCCACGTATTCCCTGCATCGGTACTTTTATAGATAGCACTGCCTTCACCACTGCCGCGGAAATTCCATGCCTTTCGGTCCTTATCCCAAGAAGAGGCATACATGATGTTGAAGTTCTTCGGATCGCGATCCATTTCAATAATGCCACTGCCTTCATCTACATATAAGGTACGATTCCAACTCTGGCCACCATCCAAGGTTTTATATACTCCTCTTTCGGTGTTTTCGGAGTATAGGTGTCCGACCACTCCAACGACTACCTCTTCAGGATTTTTGGGGTTGATAAGGATCTTGCTGATGTGGTGACTATCATTTAAGCCTACATTTTCCCAAGTTTCACCCCTATCGGTACTTTTCAGCAATCCGATGCCTGCATAACTGGAGCGAGAGGCGTTCACTTCACCTGTACCTACCCAAAGAATATTGTTTTCCCAGTCCATGGCGACGCTTCCCACGTTTTGGGTAAGACTGTTATCGAGGATTGGGGTGAAGGTTGTTCCGTTATTATTGGTATGCCAAACACCTCCACTTGCGTATCCGACAAAGAATTCGGTTGGATTGGCAGGATTTACGGCGAAATCGGTTACGCGACCACTCATTACGGTAGGTCCGATGTTTTTAAACGGAAGGTTTTTTACCATTGAATTTTCCAACAATTGCTCCTTTTGCTGAAGCGCTTGTTGCATGGCTTCTGGAGAAGTTGCAGGTTGTTGGGCATAACCTGAAATAAGAAAGAAAAATAAGGCGATGGTGAAGAAGTGTTTCATTGAATACTATTTTTGAAATATGAAAAATACGCAAACCCTTTGTCTTGGGCAAGAAGGCCTTGTTTTTGGTAAAGGATCACGCTCTTAAAACATGGAAAGCTGCCGTATTTCATGTAATTTTGTAGAAATAAGAAAAATAAGCAATGAAATACCATCCTATAGACAGTAGTCTTTTTGTAAAAAACCGTAAAAACTTCATGAAACAGATGAAGTCGAATAGTTTGGCGGTTTTCAACAGTAATGATATTTATCCTATCGGTGCCGACAGTACCATGCCTTTTGAACAGGCACGCGATCTTTTCTATTTAAGTGGAGTCGACCAAAATGAAAGCATGTTGCTACTTTTTCCGGATGCGGTAGAAGAAAAGCATAGAGAGGTATTGTTCTTAACCGAAACCAACGAGCATATTGCGGTTTGGGAAGGTGAAAAACTGACGAAGGAAAAAGCATTCGAAGTTAGTGGCATTAGAACAGTATACTGGTTGAAGGAGTTCGATAAAATTTTCTTTGAACTGATGACGCAGTGCAGCACGATATACTTCAACACCAATGAACACTATCGCGCCAATGTTGAAACGGAAACCCGCGAGGATCGTTTCATAAAAAAGACCAAACAAAAATATCCAGCCCATCGTTGGGCAAAAAGCAACCCAATATTACAGCGGTTGCGTTCGGTGAAGGATGAGATCGAGCTCGATTTGATGCAAACGGCTTGTAACATTACGGAAAAAGGCTTCAAAAGAGTATTGAATTTCGTAAAACCCGGCGTTTGGGAATTCGAGATTGAAGCGGAATATATGCACGAATTTCTTCGGAATCGATCACGCGGATTCGCCTACACACCAATCGTTGCTAGTGGAAACAATGCGAATGTGCTTCACTATGTGGAAAACAATCAACAATGTATGGAAGGCGACCTCATTTTAATGGACGTTGGTGCCGAATATGCCAATTACAGCAGTGACATGTCACGAACCATTCCGGTTAGCGGACGGTTCACCAAGCGCCAAAAGGAAGTGTATAATGCCGTAAATAAGGTAAAGGATGACGCTACCAAAATGTTAGTGCCAGGCACGCTGTGGAAGAAATACCACGTGGAAGTCGGCAAGATGATGACCTCTGCTTTATTGGACTTAGGTTTATTGGATAAGGCTGATGTTCAGAATGAAGATCCGGAATGGCCAGCGTACAAGAAATATTTTATGCACGGAACCAGTCACCATATTGGCTTGGACACCCACGATTACGGAATTCTATGGGAGCCGATGCAAGCAAACCAGGTCTTTACGGTAGAACCCGGAATTTACATTCCTGATGAAGGCTTTGGAATTCGATTGGAAGACGATGTGGTGATTCAAGAGGAAGGAGAACCGTTCAACCTCATGCGCAACATACCAATTGAAGCTGATGAGATCGAAGAGATCATGAACGCATAAGTAAATACTTTTTCAAAGTATAAGGCCTCATTCTTATGGGGCCTTTTTTGTTTTGTGAAGAAGGTTCGCTAGTATAAACGCTAGGAATGCTGGAAGCACCCATCCCATATTTTGGTTTCCGAGTGGAATGGTGTTTCGAATTGACGTCAATACTTCACTTTCCACTATAAATCCTAAAAAATCGGGAAGACTAAATAGAACCGTTATCAGAGCCACTATTCGGAATACTAACGAAGAAGCAAATTGCTGTGGGATAGCATTCAGCAAAATTAGAATAATGGTCAACGGATAAATTATCATCAGTGCTGGCAGGGCGATATCAATTATAAAGGAAACGTTGAATTGGCCTACTGCTACTCCAATAGCACAGCCTAAAACAGCCGTCACAATATATACTAGCCGCGAATTTCCCAGTATCCCCTTGAAGAAATCGGCAGTACCGGTTACGATCCCAACTGCGGTGGTAAAACATGCTAGTCCAACCGCAACGGCTAAAAAACTAGTTCCTACATTTCCAAGGGTCTCAATACTCAAATAGGTAAGAAGCTCGGTTCTTGTTTCACCCGGAAACATACCGCTATAAAAAGCACCGATTGCAATCAGTCCCGCATAGATGGTAAAAAGTCCGAAACCAGCATACAATCCAGCTTTACCGATCATCTTTTTCTTTTCTTCGTAACCGTATTTCCCTTGCAAAGCGAAGGAGACAACAATAACACCTCCAACCACCACACCTCCAATCGCATCAAAGGTTTGGTAGCCTTCCAGAATACCTTCGGTAAAGGGACTCACACTTTGGGAGATGCTATAGGCTGTATGTTCTGCAAAAAGTCCGATAGCGACAATCACCACCAACAATATGACCAAGATTGGAGTGAGAAATTTTCCAATCAATTCCAAAATCTTTGATCTGTTTAGGGCGAATAGCAATACCAAGGCAAAGTAAAGGCAGCTAAACCATAGTGACGACAGCTCGAAATAGGGTGCGATGGCCATTTCGTACGTAACCGACGCCGTTCTGGGAGATGGAAGCGATATTGCAATCAGGTAAATAGCAACAGCATATACCAACGCTATGGATGGTGATATTTTTTTAGCGAAATCGGTGAGCGTTCCTTGAAGTCTAGCATGACCATAAATGGCCAAAATTGGAATGATAACCGCCGAAATGGCAAAACCGAATGTTACCCAAATCCATTCTGAGCTTGCTTGAAACCCTAAAAATGGTGGAAGAATTAGGTTTCCTGCCCCAAAGAAAAGTGAAAACAGCGCAAAAGCTGTCATAAAGGTTTGTTTGGTATACGGCATTCCAAGATATTTGCGGTTGAAGATACCTAAAATATGATTTCGACCTATCGCGATTGCGACATTCATTACACCGTTTCAGGAAAAGGCCCTGCGATTGTTTTGCTGCACGGCTTTTTGGAAAGTTCAACAATTTGGAATGAATTTGTGACGCACCTTTCAGAAACGAAAACCGTAATTACGATCGATTTACCCGGTCATGGTAAAAGTGATGTATTTGGGCATGTGCACACGATGGAAGAAATGGCCAATGTGGTTGTACATATTATGGATGAGTGTGAAATTTCTGCAGCCACGATGTTAGGGCATTCCATGGGTGGCTATGTTGCGTTGGCGATGGCCGAAGCCTATCCCGAAAGAATCTCAAGGTTATTGCTGTTGAATTCTACCACCCTCCCCGATTCGGAAGAGCGATTAGTAAATAGAAATCGTGCCTTGCAATTGCTGGATGAAAATCCCCCTCCCTTTATCCGTATGGCGATTGCGAATTTATTCCCATCGGAAAGGATTCATGACTACGAAGAAATTATTGTACGCTTAAAAAACGAAGCCTTATCATTTCCATTGGAAGGAATCAAGGCGTGTATACGGGGCATGATGCAGCGGAAAGATCAAACGGAAACCCTGCGACGTTTTTCGAATGAAAAACTATGGATTGCCGGAAAGAGCGATCCGTTAATTTCTTTAACACTCTCAAAAGAACTAGCAAAAAAGAGCAAAGCCCCTTTAAAAATAATAGATGGAGGCCATATGGGATGGATAGAAAACAAAAATGAAGTGTTATTGATTTGCATTTAATCGATATTTTTATGCGTTTTAACGATTATTTATGAAATTTTTATATATTAGCCTAACTAACAAGCAAACACCTGATACCCATGAACTTTCCCCAAAAACCTACGAATCCTTTGCAGGGCGCGTACTGTGGCCTTGTCGGACACCGTTACAGAGTGTCGCAGCGCATTACGCATCATATTAACGAATATGAATGTTGCAACTGCGGAAAACAGATAACCGACACATTTTCGGGTAAAACGGAATTGTTAACAGTTAAAAACAAACAGGTAAATGAAAAGCTCGCCGAGTTTTTCAGAAAAAAGCAAGCGTATTTCCAGCGGAAATCGCAACGGATACGCTTTGCCAGCTAACAATCTTATTCTTCATCGGAAAGTGCATTCCAGCCCCTTGCCTTAAGTGGGATTTTAGTGTTGGCTCGCGTTACCAGATGCATGCCTTCATTTTTAGCATTAATATGGCCAATCACGGAAAGGTGTGGATTTCCCTTTATTTTGTCGAAATCGGCCGTATCGATTGTAAATAGTAATTCGTAATCTTCACCTCCTGACAAGGCGATTGTTGTGCTATCCAATTCGAATTCTTCACAAGTGGTAATTACCTGAGGATCTAAGGGGATTTTCTCTTCATAGAGTGTACAGCCCATCTGTGAACTCTTACAGATATGTATCAATTCTGAAGAAAGCCCATCACTAATGTCAATCATTGAAGTGGGCTTCACTTCCAATTCCATCAACAAGGGACGAATATCCTTCCGCGCCTCTGGTTTTAGCTGCCGTTCAATTAGATAAGAATACGGCTCCAAATCGGGTTGCGACTTCGGGTTCACCTTAAAAACCTCTTTTTCACGCTCCAACACCTGCAGGCCGAGATAGGCGCCACCTAAATCGCCTGTTACCACAATTAAGTCATTTTCCTTCGCTCCAGAACGTCGCACCAAAGTATCGCTGGCACCTAGTCCGATGGCAGTAACACTAATGACCAGCCCTGTGGTTGAAGAGGTCGTATCGCCGCCCACCACATCTACACCATAGGTTTTGGCAGCCGTGGTAATACCGGCATAGAGTTCTTCAAGCGCTTCTACTGGAAATCTGTTTGAAACTGCGATGGAAACAGTTATTTGTTTGGCTTCGGCATTCATAGCGAAAAGATCGCTAACATTTACAACGACAGATTTATAGCCCAAATGCTTCAACGGCATATAGGATAAGTCGAAATGCACACCTTCAACCAACATATCGGTTGTCACCACTAATTGTTGATTGTTTCCAGACTGAAGAATAGCAGCATCATCGCCAATTCCTAAAATCGTTTCTTCATTTATGACTTCAAAATGCTTGGTTAGATGGTCGATCAGGCCAAATTCACCCAAATCGGAAATACTAGTTCTCTCGGCGTCTTTATTTTCAAACATGCTCTCTTAATTTTACACAAAAATACGGGAAACCTACTCGAACCCCATCCTTCACTATATAAAATTCAACAATCCTTTAGAAAATGTAACTTTTTATCGCACATTTTCTATAAGAACTTGTAATATTGCAAGGTCTATCACGACTTATTATATTGGTAGATACTATATTACTACTGAATTCGTTATATTATGATAACGTATATTATAGCTCAATCTTAATTTTAATAACTCTTCATGAAAATACTTTTACACGCTGCAATTTGTCTTTTTACAACGGCAATGCTAGCACAGTCCCCCTGTGAAGGTGGAACGTCCGCAGGCTATCCGTGCGATGGCTTGCAGCTTCAATCGCAAATAAATTTAAACACATTAGATGCCAGTGCAGGAAATGATTCCTGGGGATGGACAGATCCAGCTACTGAAATAGAGTATGCAATCGTTGGCTTGAACAACGGTACCGCATTTATTGATATATCGACACCTACTGATCCGATTTATCTAGGAAAGCTCCCAACCCACTCTGGAAACAGTACTTGGCGCGATATTAAAGTATACAATAACCACGCCTTTGTTGTTAGTGAAGCAGGAGGCCATGGAATGCAGGTTTTTGATCTTACGCGTTTGAGAAATGTTAACGCCGCCCCGGTAACATTTACAGAGGATGCCCACTACGACGAATTTGGAAACGCACATAATATTGTTATCAATGAAGATACAGGATTCGCATATGCTGTTGGAACCAGTACTTTCAATGGTGGACCCCATTTCATCAATATCCAGGACCCCCTGAATCCAACATTTGCAGGAGGATATTCTATGGATGACTATAGCCACGATGCGCAAGTAGTTACGTATGGCGGACCCGATTCCGATTATACTAACAGAGAAATCTTGATTGGAAGTAACGAAAATGAAATTTCCATCGTAGACATAACAGACAAAAACAATCCGCAATCAATTTCTACCATTTCCTACACAAACGTAGGTTATACACACCAAGGATGGTTTACTGAAGACCAGCGCTATTTTATTTTAGGCGATGAATTGGACGAATCCTTTGTTGGCTTCAACTCTCGTACGATTATCTTCGATTTTAACGATTTGGATAATCCTCAGTTTCACTTTGAATATTTCGGCCCTACTCCAGCTATCGACCATAACGGTTATGTGAAGGGCGATAAATATTATTTAGCGAATTATACTGCAGGTATGCGCGTAATCGACGTCAGTGACATTGAAAATGAAAATATTACAGAAACTGCCTCCTTTGATAGTCATCCCGAAACAAATTCTGCTTCTTTTGAAGGTGTGTGGAGTATATATCCTTATTTCGAAAGTGGTAATATTGTGTTAAGCGATATCAATCGAGGTTTCCTCCTGGTTCGTGACCCAGTCGTACTTGACACCCCCTCCCTTACCAAAGAGGGGTTTTCGATGTATCCTAACCCAACGAATAGTAAGCTTACTATCGCTTCTGCAGAAGAAACGATAACTAGTGTCCGTATTTTAAATGTACTTGGACAAACGGTTTATCAAAACAATAGTTTTGATAATAACACTGTTAATTTAGATGTATCTAGCCTTTCAGCAGGAATGTACCTTACTGAAATAAACGGATCTACCACTAAAAGATTAATTATTAAGTAAAAACCATAAGCCCCCAAGCGTTATGAAATCCATTTTACCTACCCTGCGCTACGTAGCACTAACCTGTGTTGTCGTAAGCCTATTTTCTTGTGAAAAAGATGACAGCTCCAGTCCTAATCCTGAAAATCCAGAGTTTGGAAGTGTTGAATATATCAAAACCTTTGGCGGAAGTGGCCTAGATGAAGCAGTATCTGTTGTAATGGCCAATGATGGCAATTATGTTCTGTTGGGTACGACCGAAAGTACTGATGGAGATATTGATGGAAAAACAACTACCGATTCCGATTACTGGGTTTTAAAAGTTTCGCAAGAAGGCACTATCCTTTGGAATAAGGTGTATGGCGGAAGTTCAGATGATAAAGCAACCAGTATTAAAAAAACCAATGATGGCGGCTTTATCGTGTCTGGATATAGCCGAAGCGACGATGGCGATGTTTCTGAAAACGGCGGTTTTCATGACTATTGGATCGTTAAATTGGATGGTAGCGGAAATTTACAATGGGAAAAAAGCTTTGGTTACCCAGGAAGCGATCAAGCTCTAAATGTCCTGCAAACTTCCGATGGTGGGTATTTTACCACAGGTTTTCTAGATGTTACGGCAAGTAATGGTGAAGGGAATGATACTCGAGGTACCTTACATGGCGTAGGCGAATATTGGGGTATACGGATGGATGCCAACGGTACTAAAATATGGCGAAATTATTTCGGAGGAACGAATAACGACAGGAGTTATGACGCTATTCAAACTGCGGATGGAGGCTTTTTGATGGCTGGCGCTTCAGAAAGTACCGACTTCGATATCACAGACGACAAAGGAAGCTACGACTATTGGTTGGTAAAAGTAAATGCCAACGGAGAAAAACAATGGACTCGATCCTATGGCGGTTCCGAAATCGACGTGTGCTACGCCATTGCAAATGCAGAAGGTGGATATATCATGGTCGGCGATGCTAGAAGTAGCGACCAAGATGTAACTAACGCAAAAGGCAATGCTGATTTATGGGCTGTGAAAGTGAATACTACTGGCGATATTGTTTGGAAGCGTAATTTAGGTGGGGAACAATTCGATTCTGCAAGAAGTATTACACCTATGGGCAACGGAGAATACTTGCTGTCAGGAACAACTCGCAGTACGACTGGAGACGTTTCAGGAAATAATGGCCAAAACGACCTCTGGACCTTAATTATTGATGAACAAGGAGTCATTCAATATGAAGCGACATTTGGTGGCTCCAGCTTCGATTTCGGCGATGCAGCTATTCCAGTGGAAGACAATAAAATTATCGTTGTCGGTAATACCGAAAGCAACGATATTGACATACCACAATTTCGCGGTGTGAAAGACGTTTTATTAATCAAAATCAAATAACTACTTTATTTTAATCAGACTCCCTATGAAAAAAGTATTCCTACTTTTACTATTCGTAGCGGTACTTGCAAGTTGCAAAAGCGACGATGACAGCACTTCGAGTGCTTTGGTTCAATTTCAATTCTCACAGAATTGGGACGGAACAGCGGTTACCGCAAGCGATATTAACAATACCGTTTATACCAACGAAAATGGTGAAGAATTGAAGATTGCTCGTTTGCGATATCTTTTGTCACGCTTCCAATTAAGCAGCGCTGATGGTTCAAATACACTTTTGAATACCTATCAATTGATAGATCTATCCGATGCTTCTACAATGGAGTCGGATTCGCAAGTAACCGTTCCAGAAGGAACCTACACCGTTTCTATGGTATACGGTTTTAATGATGAAGACAATGTAGATGGCGCTTATGCTGATCTTAATGCAGCTTCATGGAACTGGCCCATGATGTTGGGCGGCGGGTACCATTTCCTTCAATTTGATGGCACCTATAATGTTAATAGTAGCGAACCTAAACCTTTCAATTTTCATAATGGCACAGCGCGGGTAAGTGAAGGTGTTTTCGAGTCGAATTTCGTGGAAGTCGATTTAGGAACCATTACCATTGACGGGGATACGACGATCAACATTCAGATGAACATCGCCGAATGGTTTAAAAACCCCAATACCTGGAACTTAAACGAACTAGACACGCCGTTAATGCCAAACTATGAAGCGCAGATTATGATGCATGAAAATGCGCAATCCGTGTTTTCTATAAACCAAAATTAAATACCAAAGGGATGAGCCGAAGGTTCATCCCTTATACTTAAATCAAAATTGTAAAATGTACGGTATGAAAAAGTATATGCTATCAATCGCAGTATTGACGGTTTTACTATTTGTTTCCTGTTCCGACGATTCCAATCCAGACGAACCAGGTTATGAACCCATACCCTATACCCTGGAGTTACCACCTATTTTTGACAGAATCAATCCCCCCAGCATACCTTCGGATAATCCATTAACGGAAGAAGGGGTAGCCCTCGGAAAAAAGCTTTTTTTCGATCCTATACTATCAGGAGATAATACACTCGCCTGTGCAGGTTGCCATAAACCCGCTAATGCCTTTACAGACGATGCTACATTGAGTATTGGAATAGATGGTGAAGAAGGTATCCGCAACTCAATGCCGCTATTCAATCTGGCTTGGAACACGAATGATTTCTTTTGGGACGGTGCCGCTAATACACTCGAAAAGCAGGTATTGGAACCGGTCGCGAATCCTGTTGAAATGCACGAAGACTGGGAGAATGCCGTAGCCGAGTTAGCCGCACACCCACAATATCCAGAAATGTTCTCCAAATCCTTTGGAACGTCGAGTATCGACCGTGATCAAGTGGCTAAAGCCATCGCTCAGTTTATGCGGACCATGGTTTCTGGAAATTCGCGCTTCGACAAGTATCTTTTGGGTGAATTGGAACTTACAGAAAGTGAATTAAATGGCTTCGATATCTTTATGGATGAAGACCGAGGCGACTGCTTCCATTGTCATGGAAATCCCTTTAATCCACTCTGGACCGATAATCAGTATCACAATAACGGCCTTGATGAAACCTTCGACGACCGTGGTCGTGGCCTAGTGACGGGCGATCCGATGGATTTTGGAAAATTTCGTTCTCCTTCACTACGAAACCTAGCCTACACGGCTCCGTATATGCACGATGGACGTTTTGAAACACTGGACGAAGTTATCGATCACTACTCGGAAGGATTGGTCTATTCCGAAACTATCGATCCACTTATGAAGGCCGTAGCAGAAGGCGGCGTTCAACTCACTACAGAACAAAAAGAAGACCTGAAGGCCTTTCTACTCTCACTTTCCGACCCTTCTTTTATCAATAATCCAGATTTCCAGAACTAGAAGTAACCATTTCATTTTTAACTTTTTAGCAGTTTTTGTTAAGTATTGCTTAAATCTATTGCTCAATAGGTTTTATAATACTTCGTCACTATGGTGTTACGCGCTATTTATTGTATTTTTGCGGTCTAATTTTGAATGATTCCAATCTATGATAAAGGTTAGTGACACTGCAAAATCCAAGCTCGCCCAATTGATGAGTGAAGAAGGCTTTAATGTTGAGCAGGATTTTGTTCGGGTTGGGGTGAAAAGCGGCGGTTGTTCAGGGTTGTCGTACGAATTGAAATTCGATAATGCCTCTGGCGATACCGATAAGGTCTTTGAAGACACCCCAGTAAAGATCGCGATAGATAAAAAAAGCTTTTTATACCTAGTAGGAACCACGCTTGAATATAGTGGCGGTCTGAACGGAAAAGGCTTTGTATTTAATAACCCAAATGCTAATCGCACCTGTGGTTGCGGTGAAAGTTTTTCGCTGTAGCACACAATTGAACTGGTATCAATTACTAAAACGTACTGAATGAGCAAGTATACTGAAGATGATCTGAAGAAGGAGTTAGAAACCAAGGAATATGAGTATGGTTTTTACACCGACATCGAGAGCGACACCTTTCCGGTCGGCCTAAATGAAGATATTGTTCGGGCGATTTCAAAGAAAAAGGAAGAACCTGAATGGATGACCGAATGGCGTTTGGAGTCGTTTCGGTATTGGCAGGAAATGATAGAGCCTGAATGGGCAAACGTTCATTATAAAAAACCTGATTTCCAAAATATATCCTATTATTCCGCTCCCAACAAGAAACCGAAATATGACAGTTTGGACGAAGTAGATCCAGAATTGCTGGATACCTTCAACAAACTTGGAATTTCTATTGAAGAGCAAAAGAAACTAGCAGGTGTAGCGGTCGATATCGTGATGGATTCCGTTTCGGTGGCGACTACCTTCAAGGATACGTTGGCTAAGAAGGGCATTATCTTCTGCTCTATTTCAGAAGCCATTAAAAAACATCCAGAACTCGTTAAAAAATATATAGGAACCGTCGTTCCGCAGAAAGACAATTTTTATGCAGCTCTAAATAGTGCTGTTTTTAGCGATGGCTCTTTCTGTTATATTCCAAAGGGCGTACGATGTCCGATGGAGCTTTCTACCTATTTCCGAATTAACCAAGCGGGAACAGGACAGTTCGAACGAACACTGGTCGTAGCCGATGAAGATAGCTATGTTAGTTATTTAGAAGGTTGTACGGCTCCTATGCGTGATGAAAATCAATTGCACGCGGCCGTTGTAGAACTGATTGCATTGGACGGTGCAGAAATTAAATATTCTACGGTTCAGAACTGGTTCCCAGGTGGAAAAGATGGAAAAGGTGGTGTTTATAACTTCGTGACCAAGCGTGGTTTATGCGAAAAGAACGCCAAGATTTCTTGGACGCAGGTGGAAACCGGTAGTGCCGTAACTTGGAAATATCCTAGCTGTATCCTAAAAGGGGATAATAGTATTGGAGAGTTTTACAGTATTGCTGTGACCAACAATTACCAGCAAGCCGATACGGGTACGAAAATGATTCATCTTGGAAAAAATACCAAGAGCACCATTATCTCGAAAGGTATTTCCGCAGGGAAATCACAAAACAGTTATCGCGGTCTCGTTCAGGTGAATTCTCGTGCTGAAAACGCTCGAAACTTTTCACAGTGCGACTCCTTGTTGATGGGAAATAAATGCGGTGCGCATACTTTCCCTTACATCGAAGCAAAAAATAAAACCGCTCAAATCGAGCATGAGGCAACGACAAGTAAAATTGGAGAAGACCAAATATTTTATTGCAACCAACGCGGTATAGATACCGAAAAAGCAATTGCGCTTATCGTAAACGGTTTCAGTAAGGAAGTGCTAAATAAATTACCGATGGAATTCGCGGTAGAGGCCCAAAAGTTATTGGAGATCTCCCTAGAGGGTTCTGTTGGATAAACAATCATGTAAGAATGAAAAAAGTAGTTCTTTTAGCTTTTGTCGCATTTTGCTTTCTAGGTTGTAAAGAGCAATCGAAAGCACAATCTGAAAAAACAGCAGCGGAAGTAACGATTTCGCCAGCCGGCGAAAAAACGCTTACAGGAGAGTTCATCTATGTTGATGAGGCTGCCGTATTACAGCAGAACAACAAGGTGTACGGAGTAGTCTTAAATGAAACTGCCAAAGATCTTGCTGAAAAGGTTACGGCCATTCAAAAGGATCCGTACGATATGGTAATGGTAACAGTAAAAGGAACTACCAAAAAGAAAGAAGCTGGTACCGATGGCTGGGAAGATATTCTCACCATCACAGAAGTACTAAGCATACAGGACAAGGCTACAATGGCCGACGTAAAAATAGAAGAAAAGAAAAATTAGATAGAAGATATGCTGCATATTGAAAACTTACACGCAGGTGTAGAAGAAAAAGATATTCTAAAAGGTATTAACCTTGATGTGAAACCAGGTGAGGTTCACGCTATTATGGGACCCAATGGTTCTGGTAAAAGTACCTTTGCTTCTGTTATATCCGGAAAGGAAGAGTTTGAAGTCCATAAAGGAATAATGGAATTCGAAGGTGAAGACATCACCGAATTGGATCCAGAGGAACGTGCCCACAAAGGTTTGTTCCTATCTTTCCAGTACCCAGTCGAAATTCCTGGCGTAACGGTCACCAACTTCATCAAAACGGCTATCAATGAAACCCGCAAGGCAAAAGGTCTTGAGGAAATGCCCGCTGGTGAAATGTTGAAAAAAATCAAGGAAAAGGCCGATATGCTGGAAATCGATCGCAAATTTCTTTCCCGTTCCTTAAATGAAGGGTTCTCAGGTGGAGAGAAGAAGCGTAATGAAATCTTCCAACTTGCCATGATGGAACCAAAATTGGCCATTTTGGATGAAACCGACTCTGGACTCGATATCGATGCGCTAAAAGTAGTAGCAAATGGTGTGAACAAGCTGAAAAGCAAGGACAACGCCATCATTGTAATTACTCACTACCAGCGACTATTGGAATATATCGTACCAGATTTCGTACACGTTTTGGTCGATGGAAAAATCGTAAAGTCGGGCGACAAGAGTTTAGCCTACGAATTGGAAGAAAAAGGATACGACTGGATTAAAGAAGAAATGAAAGCGGTGTAAAACGCACAGCATGCATGAAGTTTGAAGTGGAATTATTGAAAACATCCTATGAGTTTAAAAGATAAATTAGTAACCTCTTATTTCGCCTTTGAAGACAATTTGGCCGACGACTCGCCTATTCATAATTTGAGGAACGACGCCATCAAAAATTTTGAGACGATAGGTTTTCCGACCAAAAAGGATGAGGAGTGGAAATATACTTCCTTAAGAAGCCTCTTAAAGACCGATTACAGCATCTTTCCAAAACCCTTGAACAGAACAATCGAGTTTCGTGAGGTTAAGAATTATTTCCTTCACGATGTCGATACCTATAAAATCGTATTTATCGATGGTGTCTACAGTTCTTTTCTTTCGGAAACAACGCATGATAGCATTGATGTATGCCTACTATCGTCTGCCTTGACTAAGCCGAAGTATAAGCCTGTACTGGAAGCCTACTTCAACAAAGCGGCGAAAAAAGATAGCTTAAGCTCCCTAAATACAGCTTTTGCGAAAGAAGGTGCTTATATCCATATCCCAAAGCATAAGGAGGTTGAAAAACCGATTGAGATTATCAACTTCTCCACCGGCACCGAATCGGCAGCCCTACTGCAACCTCGAAATTTAGTGGTTGTAGGTGAAAATAGTCACGTTCAGATTATCGAGCGTCATCAAAGCCTTTCTGAAAATCCTGTATTTACCAATAGCGTAACCGAGGTGTTTGCTGAAAAACGCGCGTTTGTGGATTATTATAAAATCCAAAATGATGTTTCAACGGCTTCACTAATCGATAGCACTTATATTTCGCAAGAACGCGAAAGTAATTGCCGTCTGCACACCTTCTCATTTGGTGGAAAACTGACACGAAACAACCTCAACTTCTATCAAAAAGGAGAACGTTGTAATTCAACCTTAAACGGTATTACAATATTGGAAGACAAACAGCATGTCGACCATAATACGCTGGTACATCACACCCAGCCGAATTGTGAAAGTCACCAGGATTACAAAGGTATTTTCGACGATGCTTCTACAGGTGTTTTCAACGGAAAAGTGTTGGTCGATAGCATTGCACAAAAGATTGATGCTTTTCAGCAAAACAACAATATCTTAATAAGCGATAAAGCGACGATCAACTCAAAACCACAGTTGGAGATTTTTGCCGATGATGTGGCGTGTTCGCATGGTTGTACGATTGGTCAGTTGGATGAAGAAGCCTTATTCTATCTTCGTTCTCGTGGTATCGCACAAAAAGAAGCCCGGGCATTACTGATGTATGCGTTTGCCAACAATGTGTTGGAAAGCGTAAAAATTCCCGAACTGAAACGCAGAATCAACAAACTTATCGCCGAAAAGATCGGGGTAAGCGTTGGCTTTCAGTTGTAATTGAAAAATGAATTTCAAACAAAGCCCGCTTTCAAAAAAAGCGGGTTTTTGTTTCACTGTAGTTAGCATATTTTTAACGCAGTATTCGCTACGGAAACCTTTATTTTGATGTATAGATGTTAGATGTAACCAACATTCGAAACGATTTTCCCATCCTTCAACGACAAGTGAATGGAAAACCTTTGGTGTATCTCGACAATGCAGCGACTTCCCAGAAACCTAAGGCTGTTATCGATTGTATCGTCGATTACTATTCACGGTACAACGCCAATATCCATCGCGGCGTGCATACCCTTTCTCAGGAAGCGACCGATGCGTATGAGCAAGCACGGGAAACCATTCGTGAACATTTCAACGCAAAAAAGGCTCATGAAATAATTTTCACAGCAGGAACAACGCAAGGCATCAATTTGGTGGCCAATGGATTTTCCAAAGTTCTTAAGGAAGGAGACGAAATCTTAGTATCTGCTATGGAACACCACAGTAACATCGTGCCATGGCAAATGCTATGCGAACGAACGGGCGCTACCCTTCGGGTGATTCCAATGAATGAGGAAGGTGAATTGATAATGGACGAATATGAAGCCTTGCTTTCAGAGAAAACGAAGCTCGTTTTTGTAAATCATGTTTCAAATGCCTTGGGAACCATCAACCCCATCAAAAAAGTTATTGAAAAAGCACATGCTGTTGAAGCAGCCGTCTTGATAGATGGCGCACAGGCGTGTTCGCATATAAAACCAGATATACAGGCATTGGAAGTCGATTTTTACGTCACCTCTGCCCACAAGATGTGTGGACCTACCGGAGTCGGCATATTGTATATGAAGGAAAAATGGGGAAAGAAGTTACCTCCCTATCAAGGTGGTGGCGAAATGATTGCCGAAGTTACCTTTGAAAAAACAACCTATGCCGATTTACCCCATAAGTTCGAAGCGGGGACGCCAAATATCGCTGGTGGGATTGCTTTTGGCGCTGCTATTGCGTATCTTAACAATATTGGATTTGAAGCGATAGAGGAATATGAAACCGAATTATTAAACTATGCCACCGAACAGCTTCAACAGATAGAGGGATTAAAGATTTACGGTACCGGTAAAGCAAAAACATCGGTTATTTCCTTCAATATTGAAGGAATTCACCCTTACGATATCGGAACCATTGTCGATAAATTGGGCATAGCAGTCCGTACCGGACACCATTGTGCCCAACCGATTATGGATTTCTATAAAATTCCAGGAACCGTTCGTGCTTCCTTCGCGTTCTATAACACGAAAGCGGAAGTAGATGCCCTGGTTTCGGCTGTGCAACGGGCCAAGAATATGTTGCAGTAAAACTTGAAATTATGAAAAAAACAGCTATTATTTTAGTACTGATGGTGGCGGGACTTTTTGTGGCCTGCGACAGCACCCAAAATGTAACCGATGTAGTTGGTAATGTACAACTTTCGGGAACCTATGACGTTACCGCAATTGATGGCAATCAGGTTCCGGCCAATAAGCAAAACCTAACCTTTAATGCACTTGACACCTCTATTAACGGAAATGGTGGTTGCAATACATTCTTCGGCGACTATACCTTAAACGCTGGGAATCTGAGTTTCGCTGAATTGGCAACGACCAAGAAAATGTGCGATAAGGCTACGATGGAGCGTGAAGAAGCCTTATTGGAAGCGCTGAACAATACTGGAAGTTACCGTATCTATCAAGGAACGCTTACACTTTACGGAACAGATCAATCGGTATTGCTTTCGGCGAAGAAAAGAGCTCAAAACGAAGAACAATAAAAATGACAATACAGGAGAAGCAACAGGAGTTAGTAGATGAATTCGCGATGTTCGATGACTGGATGGAGCGGTATGAATACATGATTGATTTAGGAAAATCGCTGCCCGAAATTGCTCCTGAACACAAAACGGACGATAAGCTTATTAAAGGCTGTCAAAGTAAAGTTTGGTTGCATGCCGAATTGAACGACCAAAATGTGGTGTTTACCGCCGATAGCGATGCTATTATTACAAAAGGTATTATCGCCATTTTAATTCGAGCCTTTAGTAACCAATCGCCTGAAGCCATCGTGGAAGCCAACACCGATTTTATTGATGAAATTGGCCTGAAAGAACACTTGTCTCCTACTCGTGCCAATGGATTGGTTTCCATGATCAAACAAATGAAGTTATACGCAGTCGCTTACCAAGCTAAAGCAAACAATTGATATGAGTACAACGGAACAAATAGATACTAAAGAACTGGGTGAAAAAATCGTAAAAGTGTTGAAGACTATATACGATCCTGAAATACCGGTCGATATTTATGAATTGGGACTTATTTACGATGTCTTTGTAAATGAAGATCGTGAGGTAAAGATCTTAATGACCCTAACCACTCCAAACTGTCCGGTGGCGGAAAGCCTTCCTGCGGAAGTAGAAAGCAAGGTTCGAAGCATCAAAATGGTTAAAAGTGCTGAAGTGGAAATGACCTTCGATCCGCCATGGTCGCAAGATTTGATGAGTGAAGAAGCTAAGCTCGAATTAGGAATGCTATAAAGCGCTTTGCCCCTTTACTCCTCTGCTACTTTGAACCTTTGCTACTTTGCTACTTTGAACCTTTGCTACTTTGCTACTTTGATACTCTGTACCTCTGAACCTATGAAACTCTGAAAAATGGAAAACGAAATCATCAATCGCGTCGCCAATAGTAAACTTGTCACCTTCGATCTAGAAGAATTCTATCCGCAGGGCGAACGGGTTACGATAGATATTTCGCAATGGCTATTGGAAGGCATCGTACTGAAAGAGAAAGATTTTCGTGTTGCTATAAAAAATTTTAATTGGGGTCAATATTCAAATAGCTATATCGCCTTACATTGTTCTACCGATGCCATCGTTCCCGGATGGGCCTATATGTTTGTGGCGCTGGAAGCTTCAAAAGTGGCCAAAAAGGTTGTGGTTGGATCATTGGAGGAATTGGAGTCGCAACTCTTCACTGAAATCATTAACGGAATGGACCTTTCTGAATTTCAGGATAAGCCGGTTATTATTAAAGGCTGTTCGCGTAAGCCTGTCCCACAGAGCGCCTTCGTATTGCTAGCGCAAAAGCTTCAGCCCGTGGCGCGAAGCATTATGTACGGTGAAGCCTGTTCTGCCGTACCGCTTTTCAAAAGAAAAAAATAAGTACTCTTTTCGAAGAAAAACTACCTTTGCACAACTAAACCTTCTTATTATGAAACATTTATTGTTAGCAGTACTGCTTTTTACTGCTCCCATGACCCTTTTCGCTCAGGATGCAGAAGAGGAAGAACAACCGAAAGACGGATGGACTAAATCTGGAAACATCTCCATTATTTTCAATCAAGCTGCTTTTAACAAAGAATGGCAAGGGGGAGGAACTTCCAATTATGCCGTTAACGGTTCCCTTACTTACGATTTCAACTATCGAAAAGGCAAACTTACATGGGATAACCGGATTTTAGCAGAATATGGTATTACCAAAATTAAAGATGAAGAATTTAGTAGAAAGACCAATGATCGTCTAGAACTGAACTCCATCGTTGGTAGACAAATCGCCGAAAGCAAGTGGTTTTATTCCTTCTTTATGAATTTCAGAACCCAATTTGCAAAGGGATATGAGTTCTCTGAAGATCCGGTAACGGGTGACGATATCCGTACGGAGACCACGCACTTTATGTCGCCAGGATACTTACAATTTGGTCCTGGTTTCTTATGGAAGGAAAGCGACAACCTTAAGGTGAACCTCGCTCCTGCGACTGCGCGACTAATTTTTGTAGATGATATGTTTACGACCGTTCCTGGCTATACCGATGGCGACTATTTTGGAGTTGATGAAGGGGAAAGCATGCGCTTCGAATTTGGTGCTTCACTAAACGGATATGCGAAGTTTGATCTAATGGAAAACATTACGATGGAAAACATCCTTCAGTTGTATTCCAACTATTTGGAAGATCCACAGAATGTAGATATCGATTATACGATGAACTTAGTGTTGAAGGTAAACGAATGGATAAATGCAACGGCGACTTTCCAAGCTATTTATGACGATAATGCGATTAAAGGCTTCCAGATTCGGGAAACGCTAGGTGTTGGAGTAGGGTATAAATTCTAAACTCAACCTTTCGGAATGTATAGAAGATGAAAGATTTATGAAAATAAGGTTCAATATTGACGGCCGAATACTAAGGGGTGATAACGAAGGGGGCATTGTAAATGTCTTAGATGATAGAGCGGAAACAGGAGGATATTTAATTCTTGAATTTGATTCAGATAAAAAAAATGAATGTTTTGACACATGGATCGCTGACGATAAGAGTTTATACGACTACTTCAAAACATCTAAATGGTCAATAAAATGGTTAGACACAGCAGAAGTTGTGAACTTTTGATTATTAATAGGGCAAGTGAGAACATCTTTCAAGATTCCCAAATCCGAGAAATGTCTGGCTTTAATTTGAACAAACATTCTAAATTCAACCTTTTCGCTAACCATTCTGGTAATATCTGTCGTGAGACCAGGAAGAAAATAGAGCGATTACATCGCTCATGTGAATCAATAAATAAAAAAGGTCCCCTCCTAACAGGAGGGGTGATTCGCCCAGCGAATCGGGGTGGTCATTTGACTTACCCTTCCATTCTTGGAACGAAATAATTTACCTTACAATAAAGAAAGCCCGGAAGTTCCGGGCTTTCTTTATTCTTCATACTCCAAATACTTCTCTGGATACAGAAAGTTATTATAAGGGAAACGATTTACATGAATCTCCCGAACCTTTTCATATACCAACTTTCGGAACTCTTCAAAATTGTCCTTGTTTAGAGCAGAGATGAAGATGGCATTCTCTTCCCGGTTCATCCAGGTCTGTTTCCATTCCTTTAAGGTATAATGAGCGGTCGTTCTTTCCGTAGTTAAATCATCTTCATCGATGGTTTCAGGTTTGTATTGGTCAATCTTATTAAAAACCATAATCGTTGGCTTATCGGCCGAATCGATTTCATCCAATACCTGATTTACAGAAGCGATGTGGTCTTCAAACGAACCATGAGTGATATCCACCACATGTAATAGCAAATCAGCTTCGCGAACCTCGTCCAACGTACTTTTAAAACTTTCCACCAATTGCGTCGGCAGTTTTCGTATAAATCCAACCGTATCCGTCAACAAAAATGGCAGATTTCCGATTACCACCTTTCGCACGGTAGTATCCAACGTCGCAAACAATTTGTTTTCGGCAAATACTTCACTTTTGCTCAAGCTGTTCATCAAGGTGCTTTTTCCAACATTTGTGTATCCGACTAAAGCGACACGCACTAGAGAACCACGGTTACCGCGTTGCACCTCCATCTGCTTATCAATTTTCTCGAGCTTTTTCTTCAACAAGGAAATGCGATCGCGAACAATACGACGGTCGGTCTCAATCTCGGTTTCACCAGGACCCCGCATCCCGATACCACCACGCTGTCGTTCCAAGTGCGTCCACATACCCGCTAGTCGCGGCAACAAATATTCGTATTGTGCCAATTCAACCTGGGTTCGGGCATAACTCGTTTGTGCACGTTGGGCGAAGATGTCGAGGATCAAGCCCGTACGATCGATAATCTTACACTTCAGAATTTTTTCAATATTCTTTTGTTGAGCAGGCGAAAGTTCATCATCGAAGATTACGGTCCCCACATCATGTTCATCCACATATTCCTTTACGGTGTCCATTTTCCCCGTTCCGATAAAGGTTTTGGGATTGGGCATATCCAATTTTTGGACAAAGCGCTTCAATACTTCACCACCAGCGGTATAAGCCAAAAACTCGAGTTCGTCTAAATACTCCTTCGATTTTTCCTCATCCTGATAGCGGGTAATGAGTCCTATAAGCACGGTCCGTTCATATTCTATTGTATTCTTTTCAAGCATAAACACAAAGGTACAAAACTGATTGCTCCCATTTTTCGTAATTTACACCCCTTTAACAGCAACTTCACTCGAATGCCTTCGGACACATCGCTCTATACCATAGGTTTCTACAATCTGGAAAATCTCTTCGATACCGAAGACGACCCTTACACGTTGGACGACGATTTCACTTCAACCGGAAGGAAAAAATGGAATGAGAAGCGTTTCAAACGAAAGGTAGCAGCGCTCGGAAAAACGATTTCAAAAATTGGTAAGAAGGAGACCGGTTTTCCACCGGCTATCCTTGGGGTTGCTGAAGTAGAGAATGCAACTGTAATAGAAGCGCTGGTTCAGTCTAAGGCCTTGCGGAATTCGAACTATGGATATGTTCATATGGATTCGCCCGACGAACGTGGAATAGACGTAGCATTATTGTATCGAAAGGATATTTTTGAAGTTGAAGCATTTGAAGCACATACATTATGGGTAACCAATGAGGTAGGCGAACGCGATTATACACGTGATATTCTTCAAGTGGATGGGACGTTACAGGGACAATTTGTTAGTGTTTTAATCAATCATTGGCCTTCTAGAAGAGCAGGTACGGAGGAAACCAATGAAAAAAGGATTGCTGCAGCGCAACGCGTTTTGGAAATCGCAGAGACATTAGTAGTAAAAGATTCCGATTCACGAATCCTGATTATGGGCGATTTCAATGATGATCCACAGAGCGAAAGCATTCAGATGTTGAGCGAGCATTCCTTCTATAATCCGATGGAAACATTACATACGCCTTATTCGGGCAGTCTTACCCATAGAGGAAGGTGGAATCTTTTTGACCAGATATTAGTATCGCATAGTTTTCTCAAACCCTATGAAAATCCCTTCGAATTTAAAGAAGCAAAAGTGTATACGGACGCAAGCCTTCAAGAAAAGGATAGGCGATTCTTTGGAAATCCCTTTAGAACCTATGCCGGACCCCGTTACCTAGGGGGGTCTAGCGATCATTTTCCAATCTTTGCTTTGTTCTCTGTCGAAAATTGATACCTTTACCCTTTATCGGAATTTTCCCTCAATACATCTAAAAATTATATCGCGGATGTAAATGATGGTTTTTTTCTATATTTTAGTCTACTAATTAACCTTACAATTTCATGTAAATGAAGAAAAAATTACTCTCTTCCCACATACTTAGTAAACCATTCCAAGCAAAAATATCTTTTACATTTTTGCTATTCTTATTTACCGTGGTTTCAGGTCTCGCTCAAACGACCATCGTTTGCGCCGACGGCCCCGTGAATAACACTTATTGTTATGACGAAAATGACACTACTGCGTTTGAATTTCAAAGCGATACTGGATTTCCTTTAACGGTTGTTTTTAACGCTGGAACGGTAGAGCAAAACTTCGACGAGTTGCTTATATTGGACTCAGACGGTGTAACCGATCTTAATGCCGCAACACCTTATGGTGACGGTGGTGAATTGTCTGGATTAAGCTATACTTCAACAGGTGATATTATTACCATTCAGATTAATTCCGATATCTCCAATAGCTGTGTATCTGGCGGTCAGACACCTTGGGATTTTGATATCTTTTGTGCTTCGTGCATCAACCCAACTGTATCCTATGCCCTTGTAGAAGATTGTGAAAATGACCAGTTTTTTATCGATGTAACTATTTCGGATTTAGGGAGCGGCACTTCTTATTCTATTGAAGACAATGAAGGAATTGCAAACGAAACCGTAACTGAAACAGGAACCTACACGGTAGGTCCTTATATTCCTCAAACCGATATAGTTGTCGAGGTGTCAAACGACGACGATCCAAACTGTGTGGTAACAAGTGAATCGATCACATCCTTCTGTATTGAAGAAGGCCCTTGTGAATTTATAGATGCAGGCGCTGATGTTACTATAGATTGTGAAGATAATTGTACCGACCTAGAAGCTGAAATTTTTGCCTTTCCCGGCCGAGAGACATCGTCATATTTAATTAACGGTCCAATTTGCGACTTGCCACCTATTGAAGGAGGCACGCCTACTAACCTTACCACGGACGATTTGTGGACATCTCCTATTGATATCACTTTCCCATTTAATTTTTTCGGCAATGAATATTCTCAAATTGTTGTCGGAGCGAACGGGCAGATATCCTTTGATACATCGTTAGCGGGAGGTTTTAACGATTGGGGTATTGAACCAGGCGAACTTTTACCTATTAACAACTCGAGCTTTCCTTTTAATACCATATTTGGTGCCTTTCATGATATGGATCCGGGTGTAAATCCGGCTCCCGATAGAATCAATTATTTTGTAACGGGCACAGCTCCTTTCAGAATTTTTGTATTGAATTTTAATGCGATTCCACAATTCTCTTGTAACGATATTTCAAGCTCCCAACAAATTGTATTGTATGAAACCTATAATGTGGTAGAAGTTAATATCATTGAGAAACCTGTTTGTCCGGGTTGGAACGATGGCCTTGCAACCTTAGGACTTCAAGGAAACGATTTAACTGAGTTTAGTGTGCCACCAGGACGAAACACAGGTGTTTGGGAGGTCCTTCCGGGTGAAAGCGAAACATGGCGCTTTGTACCGAATGGCGCACAAGCAAATACAACTGTTTTTGAGTGGAGAGATGAAACTGGAACAGTTATTAGTAACGATCTTACGGTAAATGTTTGTCCAACCGAAACTACAACCTATACTGCTGCTCTTATCTATGAAGATGATAATGGAGAAATTACGGAAGTAACAGATGATGTTACCGTAACAGCTCAAAACGTATTCACTGTCGATTTAGGTGGCGATCAAGAATTTTGCGGTAACGAATCCTACGATATTACCGCTACGTTGGACGGTGTCGATCCCGCAGATGTTACGTTTGAATGGAGCACTGGGGAGGATACACAAACAATTACGGTTACGGAATCTGGAACCTATACGGTAGAAGTAACCTTCGAAAATTGTACTGTTACCGAAAGCGTAACCATCACACTTATTGAAAATCCTGAGATTGAACTAGGTGAAGATATTGTAACATGCTTTGAAGATCCTATAACACTGGATGCTACTCCTTCAAATTATGCTGCAGCAGATGTCACCTTCGAATGGACATTAGATGGCGATGTAATTGTAGATGAAACAGGCGCAACTTTACAGGCAGTCGACCCTGGCACTTATGGTGTTACGGTTACTGTAGGCGATTGTTCTAGTACAGACACTGTGACCATTTCCTTATCGGAGCTTGGGGTTACAATTCAGCAAGAAGATTTCCTGACATGCCCTGATACCGAATTTACACTGGTAGCAGATTCATCAGATCCTGACGTTATCTTCAAGTGGTATTTGAATGGAGATTTGATTGAAGGTGAAACTACTAATACACTCGTTTCCTCATTACCGCCTAGCACTGTAGGTACCCAACGATACCGCGTAAAAGTTATAAGAGGGCGATGTGTTGAAAATGCAATTGTTCGTATCAATGCGTATAGAAACAGTGAATGTACTATTCCAGAAGGGCTTTCACCTTCAGGATCCCCAGGTATGAATGAGCGGTTTGACCTAACATTCCTTGCCGACAGAACAGGTATAGAAAGTTTTAAGGTATTTAACCGTCATGGTCTTTTGGTATATGAAAAAGACAATTATGTGAATGAATGGAAGGGCCAATCCAAGGACAACAAGAAAATGCCAACCGGCACCTATTACTATATGATCATTTTCGACGGAGAAGACGCTGTGTACGGAAATGAAAAATCTGGATGGGTGTATATAAACCAAGACGAAAACTAAACTAACCAATTATGAATATAGCCAAAAGGTGGGCTATACTGTCTTTGGTCCTACTAGGATCGATGACAGCATACTCGCAAATGACAGTAGATGGCACGCTAACAGCTCAGCAGTTGGTAGATGACATCCTCGTAAGTGGCTCTACCTGTGTGGAAACTGCTAACCATGTAATTGTTACAGGGACCGATTTTGGAAGTTTTAATGGCGTCGGTGCTTTTGATGCTACCGGCACAAATTTTCCGTTTCAATCAGGAATCGTGCTTACCTCAGGAGACCTAAATGGTGTGCCTGGACCTAACTTAGACCTTAACAGCGATGGGGACTCTGGATGGCCCGGAGATGCCGATCTGGAACTTTATACAACAGCAACCAGTACAAACAATGCGTCGTATATAGAATTCGATTTTACACCGAATGTAACAGAATTGAACTTTGATTTTATCATGGCCTCAGAAGAGTATGAAGAAGGTTTTGAATGTACTTTTTCAGATGCTTTTGCCTTTATACTCACCGATCAGGCTACTGGCGATGTACAAAATCTAGCGGTGTTGCCAGGGACTAACATTCCGATAGAGGTAACCAACATTCGACCGGAAGTAATTGGACAATGTCCAGCCGTAAATGAAGAATTTTTTGCACAGTACAATTTTGAGCCTGTCGCTAATCCGAATGTTACTACGGTTCCGGCTGCAGAGGCAGATATTGACTATAATGGTCAGACGGTAGTATTAACTGCCTCAGGAACTGTAATCCCAGGAAATACCTATACGATCAAGATGGTCGTTGCAGACGAATCAGATTCTGCATGGGATATGGCAGTATTTCTTAATGCGGGCAGTTTCAATATCGGAAACGTAGATATCGCCAATGACGTAGATGGTACCATTGAAGGCTGTGAAGGTGAGGAAATCACATTAACGACCGAAGTAACGGGTATCGATCCTAATGAAGTAACGATAGAGTGGTTTTTTAACGGCGATTTAATTCCTGGTGAAAATGACCTAAACATTACGGTAACCGAAGCTGGTGAATACACCGTAACCGTTACTGCAGGAGACTGTGGCACGTCAGACTCTGTAGTTGTAACTTTTGTACCTGGTCCTGAAATTGAATTAGGCGACGATATCCAAGCGTGTATATTGCCCGATGACGATATTGTTCTAGATGCAACACCTTCCAATTATGATGTTTCTGAAGTTACCTTCGAATGGTATTTAGATGGCACCTTACTTACGGGAGAAACCAATGCTACCCTAATTCCTAGTCAAACTGGGACCTACGAGGTAAATGTAACGGTAGGATCCTGTACCGCTGTCGATACAATTGTAATCGCACCGGCGAACGATATTGATTTCGATTTAGGAGAAGATACCACAAGCTGTTTCTTTGAAGCAATTGTTCTGGATGCAACTCCCTCTAATTACGATTTAGATGATGCTTCATTTGAATGGTCAGTAGATGGAGAGGTAATTGCTGGTGAAACCGATCCTATATTAGAAGTACTAGATCCAGGCACTTATACCGTTAGTGTAATGGTGGGAGAATGTACCGTAACCGATACGATTGTGATATCGCTTACAGATTTAACTTTGGATTTAGGTGAAGATTTCGATTCCTGTTTTGAGGATGGTGAAATTCTTTTTGCTGAAGTGGGCAATCTAGACCCAGAAGCATTGACATTTGAATGGACCTTTAATGGCGAAGTAATTGACGGAGAAGACGATCAAACCCTAGAAGTTTTCGAACCAGGCGATTATGGTGTCAATATTACCTATGGCAGCTGTTCTGCTAGTGATACACAAACAGTGTCACTCTCTTCAGACCTTGAAGTTACTATTTTAGAAGGTGACTTTGAATCCTGCCCTGGTGCTGAATTCACCTTAGTTGCTGAATCTTCGGATCCAAATGTTACCTATAAATGGTACTTAAACGGCGACCTAATTGAAGGTGAAACAAGCAACACATTGGTTGCATCTATCCCAGAAAATAGTGTTGGCCCACAGCGATTTAGAGTTAAAGTTCGAAGAGGGCTTTGTTTTGTTAATGAAATTGCCAGAGTATCGCTTTATAGAAACAGTCGATGCGTCCTGCCAGAAGGCCTCTCTCCTTCCGGTTCTCCAGGCTTGAACGAACGATTCGACCTTACTTTTCTAGCTGAAAGAACGGGCATTGAAAGTTTTAGAGTGTTCAACCGTCAAGGATTGATTGTATACGAAAAAGATAATTATGTCAATGAGTGGAAAGGCCAGTCAGATGACAATAAGAAAATGCCAACAGGAACCTATTACTACGTAATAATTTTTGATGGTGAAGATCCGATATTCGGTACTGAGAAGTCTGGGTGGGTCTATATAAACCAAGACGAAAACTAAGAACCAAAACCAATCACGAGAATAAATTAATTTGAATACGATGAAAAAAATACCTCTAGTCATTTTTATTGTTGGCTTCCTATTCGCTCACGACGCGTCTGCGCAACAGGATCCGCAATATACCCAGTATATGTACAACCAGAGTGTTATCAATCCGGCCTATGCAGGCTCTAAGGAAAGTTTAAATATTACTGGTTTGTACAGAAGACAGTGGTCTGGACTCGATGGAGCTCCTGAAACCATTACCTTCTCAGCACATTCCCCAGTGGGTAGCAATGTGGGATTAGGACTTTCTGCTATCAAAGATGAGTTAGGCCCTATCAAGGAAACCAATGTTTATGCCGACTTCTCCTACACACTACAAATGAGCGAAACAATTAAGTTAGCTCTAGGTGTGAAGGCGGGAGCAACCTTTCACGATGTTGGGTTGGTAGACTTGGAACTAATTGATCAGAATGACCCTTTCTTCTCTGAGAACATCAACAATACCTATCCCAATGTTGGAGCAGGATTGTTTCTTTACAGCGATAACTTTTATGTAGGGGCATCGGTACCAAACTTTTTGGAATCGGTTCACCTAGATGAAAACGGATTGAAATACGGAGCGGAAATTGAACATTACTTCGTAACAGCTGGATATGTATTCCAACTTTCCGAGAACTTCAAGCTGAAGCCTTCAACGATGTTTAAGACCAGTTTCGACGGACCGCTTTCTTTCGATGCTAACCTTAATGCCCTTTTCTACGATCGGTTCGAATTAGGAGTATCCTATCGACTAGATGACTCATTCAGTGGTTTGGTAGGGTTCCAGGTAACTCCAAACATTCGAGTAGGCTACGCCTATGACAGAGTAGTATCAGATATTCAAGAAGTAGCCCCTTCTTCGCATGAAGTTATCGTTACCTTCGATATCTTCTTCAAGGAGCGTGTGTTACGTTCACCAAGGTTCTTTTAATTATAATTTAAGTTAGATTCAAGATGAGAAAATTTTACACTATAGTTTTATTAACCTTGAGCACAACACTCTTGGTTGCACAAAACAAGCAGACAGAAAAAGCCGACGAACTTTATGAACAATTGGCTTACACCGATGCTGCCGAAGCCTATCTTAAATTGGTTAAAAAAGGAAAGGCAGACGATTATGTCTATACCCAACTCGGGAATAGCTATTATTATATCAACGACACTAAAAATGCCGAACGCTACTATAAAAGGGTAGTCGATAAGCCAGAAACGGATTCAGAAATAGTGTATAACTATGCTCAGGTGCTGAAGGCGAATCAAGAATTTAGTGAGTATAATTCTTATATGAAGAAATTCGCACAGATGAAACCAAACGATTCGCGTGCGAAAGAGTTCATGAAAAATCCGAATTATATTCCGATGATCATGGAAGGTCGTGAAAAGTATACCGTAACCAACCTAAAGGATCTGAACAGCAAGTATTCCGATTTTGGAGGAACCGTGGTCGATAACGACTTCTACTTTGCTTCAGGGCGAAATACCAGCCGTAAAACCTATAATTGGAACGAAGAGCCCTTTTTAGACTTATACAAGGCACAAATCGTAGGAAATACTGTTAAGAACGCAAACTTAGTAGAAGGTGATGTGAACACTAAATACCATGAAAGTAATGCGGTAATTTCAGCCGATGGCAAGCGCATGTATTTCGATAGAAACGACTACTACGATGGCGACTACGATAAGAGCTCAGCCGGAGTGAATCAAATCAACCTTTTCTACGCCGATAAGGTAGGTGGCGAGTGGAAGGATATCCAATCTGTTCCTTTCAATAACGACGAATATTCTGTCGGTCATCCAGCGCTAAGTAAAGATGGCAACACCTTATATTTCTCTAGCGATATGCCAGGAGGAATGGGAGGCGCCGATCTTTATAAAGTATCGGTTTCAGCTGATGGAACGTTCGGCGAGCCAGTAAACCTCGGAAGCGGTATCAATACGGAAGGAAAAGAGGTATTCCCATTTATTGATGATAATGGAACCTTATACTTCTCTAGTGATGGTCACTTAGGATTAGGTGGATTGGATGTCTTCTATTCTGAAGCCAGCGGAAGCGGTTTTGGAGATGTTGAAAATATGGGAAAAGGCATCAATAGCCCTAAAGACGATTTTGCTATTCGATACGATTCGAATACAAATGAAGGTTATGTTTCTTCTAACCGTAGTGGCGGAAAGGGAAGCGATGACATCTACGGTATCAACAAGCTTTGTGAAGTAATGATTAACGTGATGGTGAAAGATAGCAACAGCGACCGACCGTTATCGGGTGCTACAGTAGCCCTTTACGACTCGAAAGAGAATCGCTTGGCTACGAAAACTACTGATGCCAACGGTATGGCTGAATTTGTAGCAGCCTGCGATCAGGATCATGTTGTACAAGCAAGTCTTTCCAACTATGAAAGCAACGCTACCGAAGTAGACGCTGCAAGTGATACGGAAATAGATACCACTATCGCGCTTCGTCCGATTGAAGAAATTATCGAAGACGATAAAGTGGTACTCAACCCAATCTATTTCGAATTCGATAAGAGTAATATTCGTCCACAGGCAGCTTTCGAACTAGATAAGCTTGTAACATTGATGGAGAAATATCCAGACATGAAGATTAAGGTTGAAAGTCATACCGATATTCGCGGTAGCGACCGTTACAACCAAAATCTATCGGAACGCCGTGCACAATCTACGGTTCAATATGTTATTTCGAAAGGAATTTCTAAAGACCGTATTAGCGGTGAAGGCTTCGGAGAACAGCGACCCATCAATACGTGTGGTATGAACTGTACAGAAGAAGAACACTTAGAAAACCGTCGCTCTGAATTCATCATTGTAGAGCAATAAACGCAAACAACGATTTATAAAAACCTGTTTAGGGAATTCCTAAGCAGGTTTTTTTATTTTGATTCTTACAAATTAACACTTGTTAGTCAGAATCTAGGGCTAGCTTACCATGATTGGAATCATGATAGCAATCATTACCGCCACAGTAGTCTGCCAGTAATAATTGGTAATAAAAAGCCCTGCTAAAACGAGCACGGTATCCTCCACGTTCGCCTTAATCTCTCCTTTTGTTGAAGAACCTGCATAGTTAATTTCAATTCCCTTATGGTTCCGGATACTCCATTTGGTATTCCAAGTATTATCATATTTCCATGAGTATACATCCCCTTTAATTGAAATGGAAGCTGTTCGCATCCAGTTTCCATATTCAATCTCAGCAACAACAGTATTCGAAGCATCTAGAACTTCAGTATGTCTTTTGAAGAATCCGGTTGTTTTAAAGGTATATTTCTGACCCTTTAATCCCGCAATAGTTGTATTGGAAAAGGGCTGATCTTTAAAGTGACCAACCTCACGGCCATTTTCAAAAATTCGATACTGATTTGAAAAGAATTTTTTCTTCCAATGTAGATTTAAAGTCATAGTAGAGGCTAATCAGATTTGCTCAGAAATGTATTCAAAGAAACACAAATTTATCCGAACTAATAGAATGCAATGCTAACTAGAACCCATGCCATTTCAGTCTGAGTACAGATTACCTATTGATATCATTCCATAAAAAAAGCACCCTGATCAGGGTGCTTTTTAAATTATCACGTGGTATTCCTATTGTTGCTGAAATACTGAAACGTTATCTACATGGTAACGTGTGGTATCCGATGGATCGCTTCCTTCGTAGAAGAATCCGAAGTATACGTCACCCGAAAGGTTCGATACATCCACATTTCCTACGTTTTGGAAGGTTCCAAAACCACTAGACGGACCAGAAGGAATGTCAACATTCAACTGTGTCCATGTGGCAGTAGTTGGGTCACCACTAAAGTCTGTAGAATAATAAAGCGTCAAAATTTCACCTGTATCAAAGTTTGTCTGAACATCGAACGTTAGGTTCTCATTCTCGGTACTATCCATGTTAATCGCTGGCGTTACCAACCAAACATCAATTTCACTAGCACCAGAATTAAATCCTGAAATCTGAGCGTATTTGTTATTGTCGAAACTTCCGATTAACCACTCCGTACTTCCACCACTTACGTTCACATTTGTCCAACCTGCGGCTTCCAACCCATTGATATCGGAGTAGCTTTCGAAATCCTCAAAGAAGAAACCTTCAATTGGGTCGCAACGGTCTCCGTCAAGATTCACGTCATTTTCGTCACGAATTACCAACTGTGGTGTTCCGTTAAATTCGCTGTTCACCGCAACGATATTACCTTGTCCAGTTGGGAACGGTAAGCTTGCAAAATCTGCAAATCCGCTGTTACGTAAAATAATGGTATTGTCGGTAATACAGCTTTCAACTGTTCTGTTTGCAGAATCTGTACCGGCATAGAATGCATAGGCTTGTCCTACTTCACCTGGAACCACTTGTACGCTTTGTACATCTACTAAGATGCCTTCTGGAGCTGGAACTTCAGTTGTTTGACCATTCTCTTCAACTTCAATTGTAAGTCCATTAGCACCAACCATTGCAGGTGTAGGAACAATTGTAGCATTCTCTCCAGTATTGATTACGTAGTTCCCTACCTGACCTTGCTCGATTCTACCGATAAAGTCACCATCAGGGAATCCTAATGACAACACACCGAATGATTCTCCTAAATAAAGACCGTCTGCACGCACAATTACTTTCGATCCTGGAGGATATGCTTGGAACAAATCGTTATCGTCTGCTAAGATTTGAATAGCAGCTGTTGGGTTTACTGGGCTATCTTGAATAAAGATATTCTTGAAAAAGTTTCCAGCTTGGTCGCTTGAAACTACGTATCCTTCAAAGACGGTTTCACTTCCTGGAGCGAAAACCATAGTACTACCGTTGTACATATCGCGAATTTCGCCGATAGTAGTTGTAATTTCTAAGCTTTGGGAAACATCGCATCGCTCTCCGTCCAAGTTCAAATTCTCAATGCTATTGATTGAAATGATTGGAGTATCGCCAAAGAAGTTTAGTGAATATACTCCAGTAATAGTACCTGAACCTTCAGGAACCTGAACCGATTTAAAATCGGCAAAGGTACTTGTACTGAAAAGTAACGTTTCGCCATCTGAACAACTTTCCAACAAACGCTCTCCATCAAAATCGTCACTTGGCTCTGCTGCTAATGTTTTACCTAAAGCAGTGGCAGAGAATTGTACATTTTGAACCTGTATCAATGTGTTCACATCACTTGGTGAAAGAGAAGAAATAGACTTCTGGGTAGGTACTAATTCAGCTACTTCGCTACTACGTACTAAAAAGTCTTCTTCCAACGGAGCAGGAATAGATCCGACACCACCTTCTTCGTTGATTCCTAACGTTAGAACACCGCTATCGTATCCAACAGTAAGGCCATCAAGCTTCACAAAAACTCTGCGGCCTAACTCATATCGTGTGAATAAAGGACTTTCATCGATTACCACACGAATACCGATGGTTGGGTTTTCTGGGCTATCCTGAAGAATCAATTCTTCAAAAAAGTTTCCAGCTTCGTCACTAGAAACTACATATCCAGAAATATAGTTGTTGGTTCCTTCAAATGTAAGGATAGGTTCCCCGTTATTGGTTTCTTCTTGTTGCTGAAGATCGCGAACATCGGCGATAGAGATCTCATTACCCTCAATGTTTACATCGACCGGATTGGTATCGGGCACTTCAAATTCATCATCCTGAACACAAGAGAAGGTTACCATTGCAACCAGGAACAGGATTGTTAGATTATACAGATTAAATTTTTTCATTGTAATATGATTATTAAAGGTATTCAGTTTTTATTAGAATCGTACGTATAGGTTTACATAATAGGTTGTACCGTAACCAAAGAAATAACGCGGTCCGAATACGGCACCATTCGGATTGGATTGATCTTCCAATACATCGCGATAATTCGACTTTCTCCCTTGCTCGAAACCACCAGTTCGGTAGTCCTCATCAAAAACATTGTTAATAGTGGCAAAGAATCCAACATAGTAATCGTTGATCTTCCAAGATTTCCCTCCTACTACGTTTACAAGAATATAGTCATCAAACTCTTCTTGAGCCAATAAATCGTTTGCCACTTCGGCGTCGTATTCCGGAATCGGCTGACCGTCGAAGTCGGTTGTAAAGGCTGCCGAACGAGACAGATTGTTTACATCAAGATACGCATTACTAAAGTAATTGGTTGTAGCGCCAATCCACCAGAAATCTGGATCGCGATATTCGAAGCCTAGTTGGAAGGCACGTTCTGGCCCGCTAGCAACGTGATAGTTCTCAAGATTTGTAGTACCATCGCCAAAGGTTAACGGTCCATCAAAATCGTCGCTTGTTAAATATAAATTTGGGTTGTTCGCATATACGTATTGTGCCAAGGAACCGGCAGCTTTTAACTTCACGGTTGGCGTTACTTGCGCTTCAACTCCAAGTTCCAAGCCCATGTTACGTGTTTCAATACCTGTAACTACTTCCTGAACGAAAGCATCCTGTTCCAGACCCAATCCGCCAAGATTCTCTGTAAAGTAGAATCCGATATCGGTAGCATCCTTAATATTGGTATAAAAACCGGTAAGGCGTCCTTTAATGATAGGCGAACGATAAATGTAGCTAAGATCGGCACTGGTAATTTTTTCACTATCCAATCCGATAACTACATCGTTATTCTGACGTGCATTGCTGAATGAGTTCCGCAAAGTAGGCGCTTTTGTAAGGTATCCTGCATTCAAATCGATTAGGTGTCGACCTGTTACTTTAAAAGTAGCACCCGCTTTTACACCGTAATTTGAAAAATTCAATTCTTCGCTTTCTCCGAAGGAACGCTCCCCAGGGAAGTTTCCATTTTCGAAAAGACCATTTCGCTGATAGGTTGTATTTGAAACCATCGCCGCTCCGTAGAAATCGACTAGATTATACTTAAACTGTGCTTGTGCAAATCCAGATAGTTCGTTTGCCGTAAGCTCGTAGTTATACTTATAGCGATCGCCTTCAACAGCAATTCTGTTTCTATTGTTTAAGTCACTTTGCGCAACATCACCTACTTCCACTTGCTGTGCATCGGCATCATCACCCGCAAAGAAATCCACATCCAAATAGCCAGTTCCACCTAAAAGGTCCTTCAATTCTGCAAAGTTTTCACTCTTTAAGGTACGGAAACTAACATTTCCGTTTAAAAGGATATTTTCAGAAAGTGAGGTGTTAAAAATTGAGTTAATGCTCAATTGCGTATCGTCGTTGCGATCTTCTTGAATAGCATATACCGAATTCCCGCCATTCTCTCGAAGGGCTAGGTTGGCAGCATATAATTCTCTCCAATTCAACTGACCATCAGCAATAAATTCTTGCTCTGCCAAATACGCTTTTTGATAGTCTAAAGGCGTAGGATTATCGTCCTGAAGGAAATAGCTGGGCAGTCGTTGGTAATAGTTACCGAACGGGTTTCGAGCACCTCCTTCATATACTTCAACACCATTAGCATTGGTAACCAATCGTGTACCTCCGTTATCGATTCGGGTATTACCAATCTTACCGAACTGATAGGCTACGTTTGTATTTAATAAGGTGTTATCAGAAATATTCCAATAGTGGTTCAACATTAAAACAGGCTCCTCGATTTCACGAGTACGGCTGTTTCGAATATCACCATCCTGGTAACCCCAATTAGGGTTATAGGTTCTTCCTTTTAGGTCGTACATCTCTTCCGTAATAGCCGTAGAACGACCTCTTCGGTTAGGTGTATAAAATCCTGTAAAGTTAAGGCTGTGTGCTTCACTTAATTTTTTCTCAACCGAAGCAAAGAAGGAGTTCGCATCGTATAAGGTTCCATCGATATACCCTTCATCGCCAAAACGACGCGATACCAATACAGAATAGGCCCAACCATTTTGGTCGAGACCACTGTTGTAGGATCCCATAATACGTCCTTTATAGCTTCTGTTTGCCGCCGCATATGATACACGTCCACCCTCACGGTATTGAGACGCTCGCATGATAATATTCGTCGTACCTGCAATACCTCCAAAAGCATAATCGTTTGGCTGAAGACCCATGGAGAACTCACGGTTTCGCTGTGCATCGTTCAATCCACCCCAATTGCTCCATTGTGGACGACCGTTGAACATTTTGTTCATTTCAATACCATTGATTAAAACTTTACCATTGGCATTGTCTAGTCCACGGGGACGGAAAAAGGTTGCGCTAAAATCGAAGGCTGCAGCATTCAAGAATACATCTCTTGAAGCCTGAAGCAGTCCTGAAATATTGTATGCCGTGCCTTCGTCTTGGTCTAGTTCGTTATCGGAAAGACTGATAATCCCGATTTGGGCCTCTACTTCACTTAAGTCGAGTTCCAGTAAGATCGATTCAATATTCAAGGTTTGTCCTTGTTGAATCACGATCGGCATGCGTTGCGTGGTATAACCTGATTTTGTAATTACCAATACCTGTTCACCTAACGGCAAAGCAGCATCGGCCATACGAAATTCACCTTTTGCATTGGAAGTCGCATCAAATGGGCTATCTTCTATTCGCAATTCAACGTCTGGAATCGGTTCGGTAGAGTTCGCATCTACTACCTTACCCATTACAACCGTTTGTTGTGCAAACGCAGAAGTTGCCACTAGCAGCCCAACACACAAGGTTAAAATGAAATGTTTCATTCGAAAAGTAATTGGTTTGTAAGAGATTAAATAATTGTTATAAATGGGGCACAAAACTACATTTTTTAAATGAATTAGCTACTTTTGGCCCACCTTTTGAATAACATTTTACAATAACTTAATCTATGTTTATGATTGGAAGAAATATCCTTTCCCTATTACTGATTTTTAGCCTCTCGGCGTCACTTTATGCGCAACAGGAAAAGCAATATAAGGTGAACACAGTTGCCTTTTATAACTTGGAAAATCTCTTCGATTATGAGGATGATCCTGTTACATTTGACGATGACCGTACGCCTGAAGGAAAGGACCATTGGACGAAAGAAATTTATGAGGCCAAATTGAAGAATATGGCGAAGGTAATCGCTGAAATCGGTAGGGATGTTACCGGCACGTCACCTGCGTTACTCGGTGTTTGTGAAAGTGAAAACCGACGGGTATTGGACGATCTGGTGAACCAAGAGCCTTTGGTTGATAAGAATTATGGTATTATTCAGTTCGATTCGCCTGACCGACGAGGCATCGATGTCGCTTTGCTCTACCAAAAGCGACTGTTCACTCCAACAAATTATAAGGCGTACCCTTTAATGATTTACGATGAAGACGATCGTACAAAGCGTGTCTATACCCGAGATCAGTTATTGGTAAGCGGTATGTTGGATGGTGAAAAGATACATGTTATCGTGAATCACTGGCCCTCAAGAAGTGGTGGTGAAGCTCGTAGCCGTCCGAAACGTATGCGCGCTGCAGAACTGAATAAGAAGATTATCGATTCGCTTTTCAGTGAAGATCCCTACGCTAAAATCATTACTATGGGCGACCTTAACGACGATCCTACGAGTCCTAGTGTAAAGGAAGTATTGGAAGCCAAGGAGGATAGAGATGATGTCGATATAAAAGAATTATACAATCCGATGGAGGAAATGTACGATAAAGGCATTGGTACTCTAGCATGGCGCGATAGCTGGAACTTATTCGATCAGATGATCGTTTCGCATGAGCTCCTGAAGAAGGACTACGCTACCTATCGCTTTTATAAGGCCGGTGTTTATAACAAAAGTTATTTAGCAAATCCAAGAGGACGCTACCAAGGGTATCCCTACCGCAGCTTCGTAAACGGATTTACAGGAGGCTATAGCGATCACTTTCCGGTCTACCTCTATCTTATAAAAGAGGTTAATTAAACACTTCTTAGTTGAAGAAAAAAAAAGCGGTTCAAATACGAACCGCTTTTTTTATAACTTATACGTTAATCGAACCATTGTTGCCAAGGAATTCTGCTTAGCATCAAGATCAAACCTATCGCATAGAAAATAGCCAACGCCTTGAATTTTGGACGCGAGGTTAGCTTTTTCTTATGTCTCGAGTATCCAATCGTTACAAATACTATGGTAAGGATCATAATTAATGGATGTTCAACAGCATATAATCGCAACATAGAATCCTTCATTACCGTTCCCATTCCATTATTGGTAATAGACGAAAACCCTAATGGCGAAATAAAATAAAGTACGAGTCCTATGAGCAATTGAATATGGGTAACGATTAAGGTGAAAAGTGCAATCCTGAAATCTTTCGGATTATATTCACGTTTGGTTGCCATTCCAGCGATACCATTAATAGTAGCAATAACCAACATGAAAAGGACAAGGTATGCCCACCAAGAATGAACAAATTGAACGGTTGTATACATAGTTTGTAGTGTTTTTAGTATTTCAAAGGTAGGGAATTCAACAAAAAAACCGTTCTCTAATAAAAGAACGGTGATACAACTCTAATATCTATAGAATAGATTATTCCTTCCGATACTTTGCTTGACATGCTTCTATACAAGGATAAGAGACGATTAAAATATTTCCGTTTCTTTCAAACGGATAATTATAATCGGGATCATTACAATCATCGGAATTGAATGTTGACTCAGTTTCAGAATAAGTTCCGCTTGAAGATGTAGCGGTATCAGTGGTCATGTTGCACATCAATCCATTAGAGGTAATGGTGCCGTCTGATTGAAATACCAATTTCTTGTCGGAAGTTACCGATTCAAAAGAGCCGCTGCCATCGCCAGGATCACCGTAAACTTCAACTAAAGTCCACGTGCCCACCAAATCCACTTCACCTGAAACATCATCGTCATCACTTTTGCAAGAAGAAAAAAACAGTAAAACTGCTATAAAAATCGAAAATACTTTCATAATGATATCTATTGATGTTTTCCTAAGATACAAAATTTCCAAATAGCGGGATTTAGCAGGTATAAAAAAACCGCTCCTCGAATGAAGAGCGGTTTTGTAAAATAGTTCTAAATTCTCTTTAGTTGAATATATAACGTAACCCAACTTGCATCTGCCATCTTGAAGATTGGATTCCGCTATCATCAATTTCCTCAATACCATCCAAGAACGCAGGATCGAAGGTGAATTCTGGATCGGGACCATCTGATTCGGTAGTAATCAATTCTACTTGACTTGGAATAAATTTCCGAACCCCCCATTCCTTATTAATAAGGTTGGTAAAGTTGAAGATATCCAGGGAAGCTTGAAGTGTATGCTTTTTACCTCCTACGTTTAAGGAGAAGTCCTGCAGGAACTTCAGATCGATGATGTGGTTCCATGGACCTCTTGCACCATTGTTTTCGGCATACTTACCACGACGGTCACGAAGGTATTCATTACCTTCAATAAATTGATCTAAGGCTGCCCATTGATCTTCCGCAGAAACAACGATGTTTCCATCACCATCGGTAATAGGTACCAAATTGATTTCAGATTGATCAGCGGGAATATAAATCAAGGCATTGTCTCTAGAATCATCATTCAAAAGATCACGTCCTTCATTATAGGTAAAGCTATAAGGACTTCCTTCCTGACCATTGTAGAATAAGCCAATAGTCGTTTTTAGATTATCGTTCCATTCCAATTCATATAACGCATTTGCAGAAACTCTGTGACCTGTTGCGAATTGTGAATTTGTAGCTCTTGGATTTGCATTCTTACCGTTTACGGTTATCAAGTTTCTCCATTGCGAGCTATTTTGTGAAGAGGTTCCTTCAAAAACATATTCACCTTCACCATAGGTATAGGCCACTTGACCAGAGAATCCGTTTTGGAACGGCTTGGTGATAGAGAATGTCGCATTATAAGAGTATCCCAATCCTGTATTCGAACCAAGGATAATACGACCATAGGTATCGTCGATTGGATTGCTATCGTTATAATACGGACGGTTATCGGCCCCGTTTAAGGTACCCACTGCTGGTCGGATGTTCAAGTTCTCATAGAAGACATTTGTGATAACGTCGTTGTACAAGAAATCTGCAGAGGCTACCAAATTCCAAAATGGTAATTTTTGATCGATAGCAATATTGTACTTCATCGTCTGTGGCAGCTTAAAATCAGGAGCAAATAGGTCAACATTTCCTCCTACCGCGCCGGTCCCAGGAACTGAGGTTACGGGCTGTTCGTCTACATTAGGATTAAAGAATACCGGGTCATCTTGTAGAAATCCTGCAGAGAAACCAGTCGTTAATCCATTGTTGTTGTAAGTTGCTCCAGGCCATACCAACGGAATCCTTGAGGTAAAGATACCAATACCACCTCGTACTTGTGTCTTCTTTTCACCATTCACGTCCCAGTTGAACCCTAGACGCGGGGCGATATGGGGTAAGCTTCGAATTTTCTTCCCAACTTCGGCTCCCTGAAGATCTTTTCCAAAGGACTCCAATAATGGAATGGTTCGAGTATTAAAGTCTTCATTTACCGCACCATCCTCGAAATACGGAATGTCGACACGCAATCCAGCCGAAACCTTAACATCATCTGTCAAATCAACTTCATCCTGTACATAAAATCCTAATTGAGTATATGTAAATTCAGCGGCTCCTTGGCTATCATCGCCCGTACCTCCTATTAAGGAATAGTTATAGAAGAAATCGTCTGCAGGCACTTCATTTCCTGGTACACCATCTAAGTATGAATTAAAGTCGGCCAGGCTATCGAAGGTATAATTTCCAAAATTTTGACCAAAAAATACATTTAAAACGTCAGTATATTCAAAATTTGCTCCAATGGTAATATTATGTGCTCCAGAGAAGATAGAGAAGTTATTGGTTACTGTAAACACATCTTGCTCCAACAAGTTAGCGGTTGAAAATGGCTCGGAACCAAAGCTAATTTCGCCGATACCATCACGAATGGTAACCGCTGGAAATGGATCGCCTAAAGGACCACGGTCGTCGACAACGGTAGTATAACCAATTCGTAAATTATTCGCTAAGTTATCTCCATTGCTAGTGCTCCATTCTATTGTTGATGAATTCGTAGTTGAAGGGAAGAAAACACCGCTATTCAAAAAGTTAATCGATCGGAAACTAGATGAGTTCGGGGAAGTTTGTTCTGCGTTTACATAATTATGCTTCGCCGTAATAGAGTTTTTAGAATCGATATTATAGTCCAAACGAATAGTAAACTTATCACTTGTTAACATTCGAGTGTTATTTGCAAAACCACCAGGGTTATAACCAAAAATATCTATAAGGCCTTGTCGAAGCGCGTTGATTTCTTCTAAACTTGAGTCGCCCGTATATTGGCCGAAGTTAAACGGTTGGGGAGTTTCTTCTTCTTGTCGCTCGTAGTTTACAAAGAAGAACAGTTTATCTTTAATGATAGGACCTCCAATTCTAGCTCCATATAGCTGTGCGGTAAATTCATCTAATTTTTCACGATTATCGGCATCGATATCTACCGGTGTCTTTCCAGCTAAACTTTCATTTCTCAAATAATAATACGCTGATCCTTCCAACTCGTTGTCTCCTGATCGTGTAATAGCGTTAATAGCACCTCCGGAGAAACCAGATTGCCGAACATCGAAAGGCGAAAGGTTTACCTGAAAGGATTCGATTGCATCTACAGATAAAGGATTCACTCCCGTTTGTCCACCATTTGTTCCAGAAGCTGCTAATCCGAATACATCATTATTAACCGTACCGTCCAAATAGATAGAGTTGTATCGGTTATTCTGACCTGCTAGGGAAATAGCTCCAGATTCAGCCACCAATGCCTGTGGCGTTTTTCTAACAAAATCTCCAATTCCCCTTGAAACGGAAGGAAGCGTTTGAATTTCTCGAGTAGAAACATTTGTTTCAGCACCCGTTTTTCCAGAGTCAAAAACACCATTAGACTGAGCGGTAATTACGACTTCATCCAAAGCATTTTGAGACTCTGCCATAGTAGCGTCTATTTCTTCAGAATCACCTAACTGTAAATACACGTTCTCGCGAACGAATTCCTCATATCCAACAAATGTGATGGTGATGGTGTAGGGACCGCCCACACGCATGTTAACGATGCGATAAAACCCGTCGAAATCGGAGATAGCACCGTAACGCGTACCTGAAGGATTATGGACAGCCACAACGTTGGCTCCAGGAAGCGCTTCGCCTTGTGCATCCGTTATCTTTCCGTTTATGGCAGAAGTCGTTACCCCTTGCCCAAACATACTGAACGTTGCACCTAGTACAAATACTAAGAGTAATAGTTTTTTCATAGTTATGAAGTTTGTTAAAATTTGATGCAAAATTACGTCTCATCTCCTCTTAAAACCTCTTTTCAAAGGTTAAGAAAATGTGAAGAAATTTACACCCAATTAAGGTAACTATGAAAATCGTAAGATGCTGACTACAAGTATTTTATTTGCTAACAGCTTATCAACACCTTGACTTATAAGAGTATGGCTTCAGTATTGTTTTCCTTATAGGGGATACAATCCAATTGATCCTTTAGGGGTAACATGTAATTGAAGTATGCTGGACGAAGTTCTTCATCCATAGGCTTGCTCATAGGTAAATCCTGCTTAAATGGATCTACTTGTTTTCCGTTTTTCCAGAAACGGTAGCAAACGTGCGGACCACCCGTATTACCAGTCATCCCAATCCAGCCAATAACTTCTCCTTGACGAACGTAATCGCCCACCTTCACCTTACGTTGCTTCATATGAAGGTATTGCGTTTCGAACGTGCTGTTATGGCGAATTTTGACGTAGTTTCCATTTCCGCCGCGACGCTCCGATTTGGTAACGGTACCATCTGCCGTTGCGAGAATCGGCGTACCCAATGGTGCGGCAAAATCGGTTCCTTTGTGCGGACGAAGTTTATACCCGTAATACTTGATACGGCGCTTAAGATTATATCGGGATGATATACGGTAATTGAATTTGATTGGCGATTTCAAGAAGGCACGTCGAAGATTATCTGCATTTTCATCATAAAAATCGATAACACTTCTACCAACACTATCCATAGGCGTTTCATAACTGAAAGCATACAAAGGCGTACCTCTATGCTCAAAAAGTGCTGCCTTTATTTCATGAATCCCAGCCGGTATCGAATCATTAATAAACTTTTCCGTATACACGACCTTAAAGCGATCGCCTTCCTGTAAGTGAAAGAAATTGACTGTCCAAGCATAAATATTGGCCAATCGTTCACTCATGTAGGGTGATAAATTTTGTTCAGCCATCGTTTCAGACAGTGAGCTTGTAATGACGCCAGAAGCAGATCGTTCCCGATACGTAACCGGCTTTTCTGAAGTAAACGATTTTACCTCATCGCGTAAATCGACAACTGCATAATCTACCTTGTTCTTTTCGTAAATGAATACTTGAGTAGTATTGGTTGTATCTTTGGCATTTAATAACACATAGGGTTTCCCAACGACCATCCGACGTACATCGAAGGTATCCTGGAACTTGGTTGCCACTTCAAAAATTTTGGACTGTGGTACGCCATTAGCATTGAGAATATCGCCAAAGGTATCGCCAGGGCGAACCGTATCGCGTATTACATTGAAATTGTTAAGTATATAGCCGTATTCCTCGACCAGCTTTGGGGCGGTTTCCTTCTTCTCTATTACTTTTGCTATCTCTTCATTTCCACTGTTGCAAGCCGCAAGAAGTACGACAGACAACCCTAACATAAAAATCCTTTTCAAATTGTTACTTCTATTTTTCAGTGTTAAACGTATGGGTCACCCACTCGCGACCCCAATTTTCTTTTTCATTTTGGCTCCAAAGATTAGGAAAAAAATGCACTTTTTGAAAACTAGGTGGTAGAAATTGCTTCCAATTGGTACCGCCTGTTGCCGATATTTCCTTCCCGCGATCGTTATTTAAATACCGATACGCAGCTCCCATATGCATTAGTAGCCAGTTTACATTGACGTTAACGTCTAAATTTCGTAATTCTTTTATTAGACGCTCATTTTTTTGTTCCGTTTCAGGTAATTGCAAAAATTTATGGTACAACGTATTGCCTTCAACTTCCTTTGCAATCCGTATAAAGCGCGGTGTATACCGGTACTCAAACTGTTTAAGGGTAAGGGTTTTTTCTTTAGTAGCCAAATCGGTAGCGCCTTTTTTCCAATAAAGATTTTCATACAAGTCCTCGATACTCTCTTTTGAAGAGAATTCCTCCCGAACAGACGCCTCGACCAAATGTTCCAATGGCGTTGCATAAATTTCGATCATTCTGAATTGTGCCGATTGAAAGCCGCTAGCGGGCAATAAACTCATCCTAAACTTCAAAAATTGCTCGCGTTCCATGCCACGAATCATAATATCGAAGGAGTCGATCAAAACCTTAAAGTACCGATTGATACGGGCTGCTTTCTGCTGAAAGAAATCTGCCTGTTGAAGCTTATCGTCCAGTACCTGTTTTATTTCATGGATAATAAGCTTGAAGTACAGCTCGGTAATCTGATGATACCCGATAAAGATTTCTTCGTCGGGAAAATGTGTTCGGGGTACTTGAAGACTTAAAAGGGTGTCTAAATGGATATAATCCCAATAGGTAAGATAACGATCATAGAGTAAACCTTCTAGATATGCATTGAGATCTTGGCCTGAGTTTTTAAACTTCTCTTGAAGTTCCTTTATTTGCTTTTCTGTTTTGGAATCCAGCGCCATACTATTAGTCCACAATTATTTTGAAGGAATGTTGTAGTCCTTTGAACTCGGTTAAGGTTGCCTTTAGCGAACCGACCGCCAAATCTGCCTTTATAAGCATTGGCATTTTGTTTTTGTCGTCAGTGACCCAAACCGTCAAGCTTTCCTTTTCCTTGAAAACCCTTCCTGCTTGAACATATGGCCTAAATTTCAGGGTAGGAACTTTTCCGAATTTCGTATCTAAGGTATCACGCCCGAGAAACTTCAAACGGAATTTATAGTTTTCCTTATCAAAAAACATATTCATATCGATTGTATCGCCCTCTTCAATTTCGGAAACATCTAAATAATTCCGGAGATAATAGAAGGCAGAAACCATATCTTGTGCATCCTTAGGGAACGAAACGGCATCGACCTTATCATGCTTAATATTATTCACGAGTGCAATCCCAGTGGAATGATCGAAGTCTATCTGAATATCCTTGGTATGACCACCTTCATCGATTTTTCGAATAAACCGATGGGGTAAATCCGTATCCTGATCGATATACGATTGATAATAATCTTCAACATCAAAAAACAATTTTGATAATCCGACCGTACGGCCCTCCCCTTTTACGTGAAATACAGGAACCCCGTTTAAACTAGTGTTATCTACCTCAAGAGTAGCATATCCGGCTGTTACAAAGCCGTAATGAACCCTAAATTTAAACCATTCGCCATCGCCATAGGCACGCTCCTGAGCAAACCCGTAAAAGGATAATAACAAAAGAGATAAAAGAAGTAGGCGTTTCATACTATTGGGACATGATTTTGGAAATAGGGTTACAACATCTATTCCAAAAATAAAAAAACTCCACCGATAACCGATGGAGTTCTCATTTTCAAAAAATTAAATTTACAATGTTCCGCGCGATTCTTGTTCGCGTTCAATAGCTTCAAAAAGCGCTTTAAAGTTTCCTTTCCCGAAGGATTGCGCCCCTTTTCGCTGGATGATTTCGAAAAACATAGTGGGTCTATCCAACACCGGTTTTGTAAAAATCTGAAGCAAATAGCCTTCATCATCACGGTCAATCAAGACCCCTAATTCCTTTAAGGGCTCCAAATCCTCGTCAATTTCACCTACACGATCTAATACGGTATCGTAATAAGTATCTGGAACATATAAGAATTCTACACCGCGATCGCGCAACTGGGTAACGGTTTCAATAATGTTATCGGTAGCAACAGCGATGTGCTGAACACCTGCGCCGTTATAAAAGTCGATATATTCTTCAATTTGTGATTTTTTTCGTCCTTCCGCAGGTTCATTTATCGGAAATTTAATGCGTCCATTTCCATTGCTCATCACCTTACTCATCAAGGCTGTGTATTCGGTTGAAATATCCTTGTCGTCGAAAGAAACCAACTGCGCAAAGCCCATAACCTTCGCATAGAATTCAACCCATTTGTTCATTTCATTCCATCCTACGTTCCCTACCATATGGTCGATATACTTTAGCCCAAGCGGTTCTGGCCTGTACGATTTCGTGATGGGTTGATACCCCGGCAAAAAAGGACCGTCATATGCATTTCGCTCTACAAAGATGTGAACTGTTTCACCGTACGTATGAATACCTGATAGCACCACCTTACCATTTTTATCTTCACGAGTGGTTGGTTCCATATAGGGTTCTGCGCCACGCTTGGTGGTTTCCTCGAAACTCTTGGTGGCATCATCTACCCAAAGTGCTACAACTTTAACACCATCGCCATGTTTTTCGATATGGCGATTGATATCGCCACCTTCTCCCATTGCTGAAGTAAGGACAAGCCGAATTTTTCCTTGTTGAAGTACGTATGAGACACTATTCTTATTTCCGGTTTCCAATCCGCTATAGGCAACTGGTTGAAAGCCCCAAGCCGTTTGGTAGTAGTAGGCTGCTTGTTTTGCATTCCCTACATATAATTCGACGAAGTCGGTACCTAAAATAGGAAGAAAATCTTCCGCCTGTGGCACGACCTTTTTTAGTTTTTGTGAAGTGGTATCTGTACTCATTTTTCTATTCTATTAATAAAGTTGTCGTTTCTTATAATATCTTTTAGTCTTCGTTCTCTAGCCACGACCGATAATAATCGCCGTCGGCCAGTTTTAATGCGTCTTCTGTTACTTGTAGTGGTTTAAACGTATCCACCATCACAGCCAACTCATCGGTTTTTACCTTTCCGATACTTCTTTCGGTTGCACCGGGATGCGGACCATGCGGTATACCCGCTGGGTGCAAGGAAATATGTCCTTTATCGATATCGTTTCGGCTCATGAAATCGCCATCCACATAATACAATACTTCATCGCTATCGATATTACTGTGATTATAAGGTGCTGGAATGCTTTCAGGATGATAGTCATAAATTCGAGGTACAAAACTACACACTACAAAAGCATCGGTTTCAAATGTTTGGTGTACCGGTGGTGGTTGATGTACGCGACCTGTTATCGGTTCAAAATCGTGAATGGAGAAGGCGTAAGGGTAGTTATAACCATCATAGCCAACCACATCGAACGGATGGGTAGCATAGATCATATCAAAAATCTCGTCCTTTTTCTTCACTTTTATTAGAAACTCGCCTTTTTCATCATGGGTTTCCAATTCTTCTGGTCGACGAATATCGCGTTCACAAAAGGGAGAATGCTCCAACAATTGTCCGAACCAGTTACGATAGCGCTTGGGAGTGTAAATAGGCCTACGTGATTCCACGATAAACAAGCGATTATCCTTCGTATCAAATTTCATCTTATAAATCATTCCCCGAGGAATAATCAAGTAGTCGCCATATTCAAATTTTAGATTCCCGAGATGGGTCCGAAGTGTTCCAGAACCTTCATGTACAAAAATCATTTCATCGGCATCGGTATTTTTATAGAAATAGTCGTCTTGCGACGCTTGCGGAGCTGCTAAAATTATGCTGCAATCGCTGTTGGTAAGTACCGTTTTACGACTTTCAAGGTAGTCCTTTTCCGGCGCTACCTCGAAACCTTTAAAGCGATACGATTGAATGTTATTCGCCTTTGCAATTTTAGGAGCGACGCTATATTGGTTTCTAATCTCCTTCACCTGTGTAGGACGATGGACGTGGTACATATTGCAGGACATACCATCGAAGCCAATCGTTCCGAATAGTTGTTCGTAATACAAGCTACCATCCGGCTTTCGGAATTGTGTATGACGTTTATGGGGAATTTCCCCGAGCTTATGATAAAAAGGCATAAATAGCTGAGTTTGTTACACAAATATCGTAAAAATTTGGCGGGTATTTATGTAAGGGAATGCTAAAACCGGAAGCCTGCGGTGACGAACCATTCGCCTTCATCACGTTCAGGAGAGTAGGAGTATTTCAACTCTAAGGGACCTAGGAATGTTTCCATACCATAGCCAAGTGCAAAACCGGAATAATCGATACCATCTATCCATTGACCCGTTTCAAATAAATCGTCGCCGATGTTCGCAATATTAGCAGCTATGTTCACGTGGTTATTGCGAAAAATTTCATAATCGAATGTCAGGGAAGATTTAAGATAGGTATTCCCGCGCAAGCTCAATGCCTCATAGCCGAAAAATGGCATAATGTTGTTGGTCTTCCGATAGCCATAGCCACCTAAAAAGAAATCCAATGTTCGCGTAGCATCGTTTCCAATGGTAAAGCCTCCTTGTGTAGCGACGACGGCAGAAAGTTTGGATGTTATCGATTGGGCATAAGCAGCTTTCGCCTGTGCTATCGAGAATTGGTCAAAATCCGTATTGGAACCTTCAGCGAAAAGATATAGGTGAAAATCGCCATCGAAAAATATTCCACTTTTTGGAAAAAACGAGTTGTCGAAGGTGTCGTAGCGCAAGTAGCCGTAAGTGCTGAAATAATTGGTGTTTTCAAAAACAGTCCTGGGGTTTTCATCTTCATCAATCCCGATGGTTTCAGACACTAACCTCAGCCATTTATGCTCGGCTCCAATTCCCAACAAAAAGTTTCTTCTGAAGAGGGTTTCAACGTACAATTGGTTGGTCAGATCGCCATATTCGAGTTCTATTTCATTTAATTGTGTTTGGTTCGAAAAGCCCAGTTCATCACTGATTAGGTCGACAGCAATGTCCTTATCGAAGAACAAGAATCGCGAGCGTAATCCAATACTCCAATAAAAACCCTTATCGATATAATAATTGAAATCATACCGGATATTATCGCCAACCACAAAGTCGAATGAAACGATATCATTGTTGGTAAAGACACGCTTTCGAGTGACGTTCATAAGGGCTGCTGTTCGATAGAGATCGTCGTAATGTGCTCCAAGACGCAATGTCATTTGTGAGTCGTTTTCCCTTAGGTTGAATACAATCTTGTAGGTGCCATCATCCAATTGCATTAAACGATAATTGATATCTTGGAAGTTTCCAGTGGCAGAAAGATTGTTTACACCTTCATAGAAACGTTTATTTGAAATTTCGGCTGGTGTTTTCAACTTCAATTTCCCCAACACATAGGATCGTGTATACTTTTCATTTCCATTAATCTCAACAGTACTAACGTAGATTTTGTTTTTCTGAAAAAAGTCAACATCCGGACGATCCACCTGCTTTTGTTGCGATGCGATACTTCTTAGCGTATCTAATACGCTACGGGCCTCTTCCCTTCCAGATTCAATGATCTTCTTCCCTTCATCGAAAGAAACCACCGAGAAGTCCTTGATATTCGGATTTATGTAGATATCGGTGCGCTTTCTTTTTTCAACCATATCCTCGATGGTTCTGTAATTATTCACCTGTACCAAAACATCGAATGCAGATTCCAAGTTTTCACGCGTTTTCAAACTATCTTGAACGTCCACACCAATAACAATATCGGCACCCAACGCTCGAACCTCATCTATGGGATAGTTGTTCACCACCCCACCATCAATATAAATTGTATCGTTAATAGCTACTGGTGAAAAGAGACTTGGCAGGGCACCACTTGCTGTTATAGCCCTTGGTAAATATCCCTCGTTTAGAATCACTTCCTTGCCCGATTCTACATTCGTTGCCACACAAAAGAACGGAATTGGTAATTTGCTGAAATCATCAACGTCATTTACATGAAGCGTAAGTCTGGAAATGAGATTATATACATTCTGCCCTTTGGAAAGCCCAGATGGAAATCCGATCTTGAAACTATCGAACGGGAGTGTAATAGCGTATTTCTCTGATTCATCCTTCTCGTAAAAGGTTTTTGCGCTACGCGGAATATCATCCTGAATCAGCGTAGTAAAGTCTGTTTCGTTGAAAATAGAGTCCAATTGCTTGGCAGAATAGCCTGAAGCGTATAACCCACCTATAATCGCCCCCATACTCGTTCCCCCGATATAATCGATACGAACACCGGCTTCTTCCAATATTTCCAAGGCACCGATATGCGCCAACCCCTTTGCGCCACCGCCACTGAGCACCAGCCCCACTTTCACGTCTTGGTCTTGGGAGGGGGATTGGGCTACCAAAAGGTTGGATACCATAAGAAATACTATTAGAAGGGGATATTTCATTCAGTCTATGAGTCTATGAGTCTATGAGTCTATGAGTCTATGAGTCTATGAGTCTATGAGTCTAAAGGTTATTATTTTAGTTGTGATTTTCGTAAGGCATGTATCATTGCTGTTATTTCTGAAATATTGTTTCTTAACAGCACATATTCCTCTTTCGATATATATTCCAAATCTAAAGATAGGATACTTTGACTTACTAGCTCCATTGCAGATCCATATGCTATTTCGCTAAACCGTGCTGCTTCTTTCTTAGATTTGCGACTAACTCCTTCAGCGATGTTGGAAGAGATAGAAATAGCTGCTCTTCGCATCTGACTTATCAATCCGAACTTTTCTTCCTCTAAAAAAGTAGCTGTTATAGTATATATTTCATATGACAAATTCCGAGATTTCTGCCAAACCTTTAACTTCTCAAAGCCAAACTTTTTCATGTTTTAGTTTGTTAACGCTTCACTTTTATACTCATAGCCATATCGACTCCTCCACTTCTTTTTTACTTCTGAAAATACGTAATTATCTTTTTCGCTCGGCTGGCTCCGATGACATTTGCCAATTCATCGAAACTGGCTTTTTCGATTCGTTTGGTACTTTTGAAATGCTTCAACAACTGAACGACCGTTTTCTCACCAATACCAGGTATTGTTTCTAAAGCTGTATTCAAAGCCTGCTTGCTTCGCTTATCGCGATGGAAGGTAATGCCAAAGCGATGGGCTTCATTTCGCAGTTGCTGAATAATTTTCAAGGTCTCACTTTTCTTATCCAAATACAAGGGAACCGGATCATCTGGATAAAACAACTCTTCCAAACGCTTCGCAATTCCAATGATGGCGATTTTCCCTCTAAGTTCCAACCGCTCCAAACTTTTCAACGCAGAAGACAATTGTCCCTTTCCACCATCTATGATGATAAGTTGCGGCAAAGGTTGCTCCTCATTCAACAATCTTTTATACCGGCGGTAGACCACTTCTTCCATACTTGCAAAATCGTCTGGGCCTTCCACAGTCTTTATATTGTATTTACGATAGTCCTTTTTACTCGGCTTCCCATTTTTAAATACCACACAGGCGGCAACGGGATTGGTTCCTTGAATATTACTATTATCGAAGCATTCAATATGACGTGGTTCCTCGGAAAGACGAAGGTCCTTCTTCATTTGTGCCATAATTCTGTTTTCATGCCGATCGGGATCGACAATCTTTGCCTGTTTAAAGCGTTCCATGCGATAGTACTTCGCATTGCGAAGCGATAACTCTAAAATCTTCTTTTTATCTCCTAGCTTGGGTACGTGCACCTTCAATCCTTCCTCTACTTCAATTTTGAAGGGAAGGTAAATTTCCTTTGACTGTGAATTGAAACGCTGTCGTAATTCGACCACAGCAAGTTTCAACAACTCCTTATCGGATTCCTGAAGTTTCTTCTTGATTTCCAAGGTATGCGAACGAATAATGCTTCCGAATGAAATCTGAAGAAAGTTTACATAGCCATAGCTTTCATCCGAAACAATGGAAAACACATCCACATTATTGATCTTCGGATTTACGACGGTGCTTTTCGACTGATAATTCTCCAGTACATCAATCTTTTCCTTGATGCGTTGGGCATCCTCGAATTGAAGGTCGGCCGCATGCTGCTTCATCTGTTTTTTGAAGCGCGAAAGCGAGTCCTTGAAATTTCCTTTAATGATATTCCGAATGGCATCAATATTCTCCTGATAGTCTTTCTCAGCCTGTTTTCCTTCACACGGACCCGCACAGTTATGAAGGTGGTATTCCAAACAAACCTTATACTTTCCATTACGGATTTTCTCCTCTGAAAGATCGTAGTTACAAGTTCTCAACGGATATAAACCTCGAATCAAATCCAACAACGTATGCACCGTTTTCATGCTGGTATAAGGACCGTAATATTCCGAACCATCCTTGATGACGCGGCGTGTTGGAAAAACCCGTGGGAAGCGTTCATTTTTAATACAAATCCAAGGATAGGATTTGTCGTCCTTCAGCATCACATTATAGCGAGGCTGGTATTTTTTAATCAGATTATTCTCGAGTAATAATGCGTCGGTTTCATTAGCGACCACAATATGCTTGATGTCCTTAATTTTTCGTACCAATAATCGGGTTCGGGCGTTATCGTGGGTTTTATTGAAATAGGAAGAAACCCTTTTTTTAAGATTCTTCGCTTTGCCAACATATAAAAGCTTCCCGTTTTTATCATAATACTGATATACTCCGGGTGAATTTGGGAGGGTTGAAATTTGAAGCGGTACGGAAGCTTGGGCCATGATTCAAAGATAGCGGTTGTGGGCTTTTCTCACGCGCTCAAAACATACGAAAAATATGTTAAGGTAGGGTTAAAGCAACCGTTATTTCAAACCTAAAGTTGGGTTTATACGTACTTATGGTAGTGTAAATAGTATGCAAGAACAACGAATAGCATTTTTTCCAACGAAGCAGTTAGTAGTAGTGCTAACGGTGCTATACCTTTTCGCCCCCCTCCAAGCCCCGATAACGTCCTTATTTCATACCATTTCGCATACTATTTCGAAAACGTCTTCAGATCACGAGCATGATCACGAGCATGACATTGCACATACGCACGATCATGAAGTATTACACTTCTTCTCCACCTTATTTGGAGAAAATGATACACAGGATTCACCGAAACACCTAACGAAACTCGAATTCGACAAGCATCTATTTCAATTTAAGCAGTACTTGCCCGAATCATTTACTTTTTATCTTCACGTTGCCTCGCACTACTACGAGGTAGGGTATGTACATTATCGTTCTACACCGGTTCCTCCTCCCCGATTCATGGTTTGATCATATCGGCCGAAGGGAAACTCCCTTCTTTATCAATCCAAAACCATGAAAACATGAAAACTTTACTTTTATGGATGTTCGGATTATGCGTTATTAGTATCCATGCTCAAAGTTTGGAAGGCATTATCCGTACCCAAAACAATACCCCAATCGAAAACGTGGCTATTTTCAATAAAAATTCTGGGGCTCATAGCCATACGAATGCTGAAGGCGTATTTAGTATAACCAACTCTTCGGTAAACGACACGCTTTATATCTCGCATTTAGGATATGAAACGGTCATTCTTCCTCTTTCAGAAGAGTCATTTGAATCAACGATAGAAATCACACTTGCTCCGGCGGAGTTAAGCTTAGAGCAAATCGTTATTACTCCTGAGGTGAACACCTTAAGTAAGATAACTGAAGTAGACATCAAGACAAACCCAGTGAAGTCCTCTCAAGAGATTCTTCGGAAAGTACCTGGATTAATCATCGGTCAGCATGCAGGAGGTGGAAAAGCAGAACAAATTTTCCTTCGCGGATTTGATATCGACCATGGAACTGATATCAATCTATCGGTCGATAATATGCCCGTAAATATGGTCTCGCATGCCCACGGACAAGGGTATAGCGACTTGCACTTTATCATTCCAGAAACCATTGAGAATATAGCATTTGGAAAAGGGCCTTATTATGCTGAACGTGGCGATTTTACTACGGCAGGATATGTTGCTTTTAAGCGAAAGGAGCGTTTACGGAACAGCTCTATTTCAGTTGAATATGGCGACTTCGATTCCTTTAGAACTGTAGGGATGTTCAACCTTCTAGATAACGAAAACAGTAATGCATATGTAGCGGCTTCCCTGAATACCTTCGACGGTCCGTTTGAATCGCCGCAAAACTTCAATCGTGTTAATCTAATGGGGAAATATAATTTTGAATTGCCTGGTAATCAACAAATGAGTGTTACGGCAGGGCATTTCCAAAGCAAGTGGGATGCCTCTGGACAAATTCCACAAAGGGCCGTCGATGCTGGTCTGATTAGCCGTTTCGGCGCCATCGATGATACAGAGGGCGGCAATACCAGTAGAACAAATTTGGTTATTAACCACCGAAAAACACTTTCACCAGATAGCAAATTGGAAACAACAGCATATTATTCGCATTATGACTTTGAGTTGTTTTCAAACTTCACCTTCTTTTTGGAAGACCCCATAAATGGAGATCAAATTGTACAACGGGAAGATCGAAACTTGTTTGGCTTCCGATCGGCTTATTCGAAAAAAACAACTGCAGATGCTTTCGATTTTGAATATACCGCCGGTGGTGGCTTTCGGTATGATGATGCCAATGGTGTTGAATTATCACGTAGCAAAAACCGAGATGAAATCCTAGAGCGATTGGCGTTGGGGAACGTGGATCAAATCAATGTCTTTGGGTTTTTCAATACTGAATTTGACTTTGGGAATGTTAAGGTAAACCCAGGGTTACGCTTGGATTACTTTAAATTCGATTACGAAGATAAACTATCAGAGGAATATGACAACCGGAGTGAAAGTAAGGTTTTTGCCAGCCCGAAATTGAACGTTATCTACAGCCCGAATCGCGATTTACAACTCTTTGCCAAAACAGGTATTGGCTTTCATAGCAACGATACTCGAGTAGTGGTAGCAAATGAAGGAGAGGATATTCTACCCGCGGCCTACGGAGCCGATGTAGGTGGTATTTATAAAATTACCGACCGATTAATTGCAAATACAGCCCTTTGGTATTTATTCCTAGAACAAGAATTCGTATATGTTGGTGATGCCGGCATAGTAGAACCTAGCGGCAAGACACGTCGTTTAGGTGTTGATTTTGGATTGCGGTATGAAGCCTTAGATTGGCTGTATTTTTATAACGATCTAACCTACACCTATGCACGAAGTACCGAAGCTCCAGAAGGAGAGGATTATATTCCATTGGCGCCAGACTTCACCTCCACGGGAGGAGTAACATTGAATAATTTGCCCAATTTTTCTGGAGGATTAAACTATCGTTACATCAAGGACCGACCTGCAAATGAGGATAATAGTATTGTAGCTGAGGGATATTTCGTTACCGATATGAATGTAAATTATACATGGGATAATGTAACCTTTGGGGTTATCATCGAAAACCTGTTCGATACGGAATGGAATGAAACTCAATTTGCAACGGAAAGTCAACTTTCGTTTGAAGACGAACCCGTAGAAGAAATACATTTTACACCAGGAACTCCGTTTTTTATTCGAGGAAAGGTGACGATTAATTTCTAGATTTACGATGCCAGTTTGGGTTGAAGAAAGGCCTGAACTGGCATTAAATATCTGTGAAGGCTATCGTTAAGCCAGGTGTGCAGCGACCAGTTACTTTTTGGCGCAGGCACAATAAGTTAATAAATAAACAGTGTATATTATTCGAATAATTGCTGCAGAATTTGAAGCGATTTAGGTTGCTTGAAACCTTGTAGGTGTAATTGATAGTACTCCAGTAGCATGATGAGAGTTCCAGTTCTTGTTTTCTTCGGAATAGAGATGGTTTGAAGGTCGTCGAACGATAATGGAATAAGCTTTTTAAAGGCTTCCACACGTTTTCCGGAATAGCTAGGTTGAAGACTGTCCTGCTCCTGAAAGCGTCCTTCTTCCAAATTGAAGAAAGGAGCTTCTATGTTTGAAGGATCTGGCGAAAACCCTAAATATTGCGACAACTTCAACAAGAAGAGATTGTGAAAGTTGGCAATTTCATTGTGCTCATCTAACCATACCAAGGCATATTTCAAATATTGAAACAATGCTGGATTCGGCATTTCCTCCTGAATGCTGTTTTTCAACACTTCAGAAAGAAACATGACCAAGGTCGATTTTATAATATCGGTATGCAGCGTTTTGTATGGATGTAGAACTTTCGCTTCACGAATGTATTCCAAACTGCCTTTATTCTTATGCTGGGCAACCAATTCGAGTTGTGTAAGCGGCTGAAAATAGGAACTGCGCAGCTTTCCTTTCTTCGACTTTAGTATGCCACGAAGTAAATAGGTTTTAACACCATCGCTTTCAGTAAGGCAAATGGTAATCAGGTCTGCCTCGCCATATTTCAGTTTAGACAAAACAATAGCCTGTGTCGTGACGATCATTATCGAACAATCATAATTTTAGCGACGGTGGTTTCGAATGCATCCTCAGAAGTAACCATCACCAAATAAACACCCGATCGCACCTTATATCGTCCGAATGCAGTAGTATCCCATAAAATGCTACCTCCTTCACTGGTTTCCTCAAAAACCAAGTTTCCTTCTATGTCTGTAATTTTTACATTGCTATTTGCCATAAGGCCATCGATGGTAACATTTCCTTCGTAATTGGGTCTTACGGGATTGGGAAAGGCGTAGACATTCTCTAGGTTTTCTCTTGGCGCCGTAGAGGTGCCATTATAGGCCACGAGGCCATTAGTTGTAGCAAAATAAACCGTTCCAGTGAAATCGTCGATGGCAATGTCTTGAACGTTGTTCGAAGGAAGCGGGCTGTTATCTTCTGTAAACCGAAGTAAGGTTTCCTGTCCGTTGGAAGAAAGGTAGAAAACTCCTGAAGTAGCTGTTGAAATCCATTTATTGTTGGAGCCGTCTACTTCAATATCGGTAATTGATTGTTGAAACAACAACTCTTGTGCTACATCGCCTTCCAAAATAATGATGGCCTGTGCTTCCACGTCGGCATCCTCTTCAAAAAAGCCTCCTACATTGAATAACACCCGTAAACCTTCCAAAGTTCCGATCCAAAGTCGATTGTTATTGTCAAACGCCAACGCACGTACATCGCTACTTGGCAAGTTTCCTTGCCCTTCTCCTTCACCGATCGTATTAAAAGTGTTGTTACTAGGATTAAATGCCGACAAACCATTTGCGTTGGTTGCCATAAACACATACCCTTCTCTGCTTATCGCAATTTCGGTTAGCGCTTGGTTATCGGTGGGATTAATTTGTTCGATATCAAAAATTTGGAATTGTCCCTCGGGTGTTCTTCGTATAAGGCCCTCATCTGTCCTTGATTGCACGGTCCATAAATTTCCTTGATCATCGAATGTTAGTCCGTATAATCGAATTCCCGCATTGTCACCACCCACGAATACCTCTTCCAAGGGACTATTTGTATCATCAAATAAGTTTATGGGCGTTTGGTCTTCAATTTGAAGTAAGCCGTATTGATACGAAGTCATAAACGTTTCGTTACTATTATTCGGATTAATAGCGATGTTTACAATATCGGTTACCGGTCTATTTCCAACGCTTTCAATCAATTCCTCATATGAAATATTGGTCCATTCCCCTTCCCGAAGGTTACTAATACCTCTTCTAGTAAAAGGGGCAGGATTGAAGCTTACGGTAACTTCACCATACGCCAACCACAGCTGTCCAGGAGAGGCATCTATCGTAAAGCCTCTATTGAATAATGGTCCATTGGGTAAAATTTGTTCGGGTTGGTTGCTTCCAAAAGGAATGATAAATAAGCCTAAGGTTTCAGTTCCAGTATAAAAGAAACCATCAAAGGCAATTCCAGACTGTAGTTGATAGTCGAATTCCGGGATATTAAAAACGGAAGCCTGAAGGGAAAAATCATCCGAATAACTTCGAATATTGGTAGCCGTTGTAATTGTTAAAAGCGAATTGGTAGCCGTAAAGTCCTGAATCGGGCTCCCTACATTACCAACTGTTGTAGCGGTCCCTTGCGAGGCTACCCTAATAACATCGCTGTTATTTCGAGCAGCGTAGACCTGTGTTCCTACGGTTTGTATTCCCACAAACCCACCACCAATAGGGTTTGTCCAGTTTTGGTAATCGATTAGATCCACATCTATCGTAGATGCCTGAAAAATTCCCTGCGATTTACTAGCAGCATAAATGAAGGGAGGGTTAATGGTTGATTGTGCGATTTCAATCTGAGTTCCAAGGGGTCCGATGAAAAAAGTATCCCCGAATTCCAACGTAGCTAGATTGTATTCAGAAATTCCATAATCTGTTGAAATATAGACGATGTCTTCGTTTTCATAGAAATGGTTGATCAACTTTTTATCGGGTGGAATGTTTTGTTTTTCTAAAATATCCACCACATTCAGGACATCTTCTTCTCCTTCAACAATTACCTGCATGAGGCCACTTTCATATCCTACCAATAAAAGATCAAAATTTGAACTGTAATAAATGGTCGAAATCGTTTCACCTGCGAGCCCTGTAACCGATGAAAAAGTTTCAATTTCTTGTGTGGAAAGGTCGTAACTGAAGATCGCATTCTCACTCGCGGCATATACTCTGTCGTCTCCCTGCGTTATACTTCTCACTGAATTGTACGAAAAATGACCTGTCCAACTATCTTCAAAGTTTTGTGAAGCAACTGAAAGCGACATGGCAAAAAGAAAGATTCCAAAGATGTATTTCATACAAATCGTACTTATTGAAAAATATAACCACACAAAGGTACATTTATTGCCGAAAGCCCATAAAAAAAGACTGCTTCAGAAATGTGAAACAGTCTTTCATATAACTTTAAAAAATGACGTTTACACCACGCCTTGTGCTAGCATTGCGTCGGCTACTTTTACGAAGCCTGCAATGTTAGCTCCTTTTACGTAGTCTACATATCCATCGCCATCTTTTCCATATTTAACACATGCGGCATGGATATCATTCATAATACCGTGAAGCTTTTCGTCTACTTCTTTCGCGGTCCAGCTTAAACGAAGGGAGTTTTGCGACATCTCTAAACCAGAGGTTGCCACGCCACCTGCGTTGGAAGCTTTTCCTGGAGAGAAAAGAATTTTTGCTTTATGGAATACTTCAATCGCTTCTGGAGTACAGGGCATATTGGCACCTTCACCCACACACATACATCCATTGTCTACCAGTGTTTTTGCTTCCTCCCCATTCAACTCATTCTGAGTGGCACAAGGAAGTGCAATATCACATTTCTCGCTCCATGGACGATCGCCTTCATGATACTTCGCAGATGGGTATTTATCTACATATTCCTTGATACGGCCTCTCTTTTCATTCTTCAGCTCCATGATAAAGGCCAATTTCTCTTGATTAATACCTTCTTCATCATAAATATAGCCAGAAGAGTCAGACATGGTTACCACTTTACCGCCGAGCTCGGTAGCTTTTTCAGCAGCATATTGGGCGACGTTTCCTGAACCAGAAATAACAATCGTTTTTCCTTTGAAACTTTCACCTTGTGTTTCCAGCATATTTTTAGCAAAGTACACATTTCCGTAGCCTGTAGCTTCAGGGCGGATCAAGGAGCCACCGTAAGAAAGTCCTTTTCCGGTAAGTACCCCGGTAAATTCATTTCGCAGACGCTTGTACTGTCCGAACATATATCCGATTTCGCGTCCACCAACACCAATATCACCTGCAGGAACATCGGTATCAGGGCCGATATGCTTAGCCAGTTCGGTCATAAAGCTTTGACAAAAACGCATGATTTCATTATCGCTTTTTCCTTTTGGGTTGAAGTTAGAACCGCCTTTACCACCACCCAACGGAAGTGTTGTGAGGCTGTTTTTAAAAACTTGTTCAAACCCTAAAAATTTCAGGATGCTTAGGTTAACCGATGGGTGAAAGCGCAATCCACCTTTGTACGGTCCAATAGCAGAGTTAAACTCGACACGATATCCTTTATTCACTTGAATATTACCTTCATCGTCGGTCCATGGTACACGAAACAATATGGTTCGTTCCGGTTCTACCATTCGCTCCAATAGCATTTTGTTTTGGTAGCGTTCATTCTTTTCTATAAACGGGATAACGGTTTCAGCAACTTCGGTTACCGCCTGCATAAATTCAGGTTCGTTTGGGTTATTTTTTTCTACTTCAGCAATAAAATCTTTAATACTTTGCTTCATCTGTTCAAAACTTTTGAGCTCCTGTTAATGGGGCTACGTAAAACTATGATTTAAAACGTATTATGTTTCTAAAATACTATGTAATTCAACGAATTTAGACGCATTCAAATACTTTTATGAAAACGTTTTCGTTACTAGGGTGCAAATATAATTGTTATAGGCTGATATGGACGTTAATTTTTTATAAATAAGCGAAATATGAAGCTAATATTTCCGCGTTTCATATGTTTTCATATATTTGCTTTGTCTCAAACTAAACCTGTTATACGATGAATACCAGATTATTGTTCATGGTATTTTGCCTCCTTTTGCTTTCTGGTAAAGACAGTTACGGTCAATTTGGATTCTCCCACGAGTTGGGTATAATCACTGGGCCCGTTGCCTTATATTCTGATTTTGGGCAGCGAAACGACTTCGATACCAATAAAGGAAATGTGGGCTTTGGGGTAGGAATTGTTCATTACCTAAACTTCTCCTATCGCGCCGATTGTAATTGCTACACTCGTGATACCTACTTTAACGACCACTTCAAGGTTCGAAATGAAATCGACTTCCATAAAACCAGTCTTGAACATTTTGGTGAATGGGTAGCACCTGATAAGACCTCGTACTTTGCCGAACAGCTACGAGCGATGAAAGGTTCTACTACCGTGTTTGATATTGGTTCGCAATTGGAATATTTCCCCTTGAGTATTCGTGACTTCGATGCGGGGTCCTACAAAATCGCACCATTTGCAAGTTTTGGTATCCATTGGGTAAGCTATGACCCTGAAGTATACTCGGAATTAGGAAACTTAAACAGCCCGATCTCAACACCACAGAAATATGAGAATGCGTTTCAACAAGAGCCAGATTCAACGTGGTCTATCGTCATGAGTGTAGGTATTCGTTATAAACTTACTCCACTCAGCGACTTAATGTTGGATAGCCGCTGGCAATACTATTTTAGCGATTGGGTAGATGGTCTAAATCCTAGTTTGGATAATAATGGAGAAGTGGCCGTTCCTGAAAACAAGGCAAACGACTGGATGTACTGGTTAAATATCGGTTATATTTATTACCTTGATTAAAGTTCGAGTTAAAGCATTAAAAAAGGCGGGGAAATCCCGCCTTTTCTTTTTTTGACTGTTCACTAGCCAATGGCTTGCTTTAAATCTTCTATTAGATCGTCGCCATCCTCGATTCCGACACTCAATCGGATCAAACTATCAACAACGCCCGTTTTTTCACGTTCTTCTTTAGGAATACTCGCATGTGTCATACTTGCTGGATGTCCTGCAAGACTTTCAACACCTCCTAAGCTTTCCGCCAAGGTGAATACCTTCAATCGCTCGACAATGGCAATTGCATCCTTGTAGTTGTTTCCTTTTGTAGTAAAGGATACCATTCCACCGAAATCCTTCATCTGCTTCTTCGCGATATCATGATTTGGATGTGAACTAAGGCCTGGCCAATAAACCTTTTCAATCTTTGGATGATTGTTTAAATATTCTGCAACCATCTTTCCGTTTTCGCAATGACGCTGCATACGAACATGAAGCGTTTTTAGTCCACGAAGCACTAAAAAACTATCCTGCGGACCACAGACTGCCCCTGAGGCATTTTGGATGAACAGTAAACGCTCAGCAAGACTTTTTTCTTTTACAACCAAAGAACCCATTACCACATCGCTATGACCGCCCAAATATTTGGTAGCAGAGTGCATCACAATGTCGGCACCCATATCTAAAGGTTGTTGTAAGTAAGGCGTAGCGAAAGTATTATCGACAGCCAATAGCACATCATGCTTTTTGGCAATCTTGGCACATGCTTCGATATCGATGATATTCATCATTGGATTGGTAGGCGTTTCTACCCAGATGAGTTTGGTATTATCGTTTACATACTCTTCAATATTTTCGGCATTTTCCATTCCGATAAAGTGGAACTTGATCCCAAAATCCTTAAAAATGGTACTGAACAAACGGTACGTTCCTCCGTATAGGTCATTCGTTGATACTACCTCATCGCCTGGCTTCAGCAATTTCATCACAGCGTCAATCGCCGCAAGCCCACTTCCAAAGGCAAGTCCAAATTCGCCGTTTTCAATACTGGCTAGTGCTCGTTCTAAGGCTGCGCGTGTTGGATTTCCACTTCTGGAGTATTCAAATCCTTTATGACCACCAGGGGTACTCTGGCTATAGGTGCTTGTTTGATAGATCGGCGGCATAACGCTACCGTAGGCAGGGTCTACATCATGCTGACCGCCGTGTATTGCTTTTGTGTTGAATTTCATAGGCATTTGCAATTTTTTCAGCCTTTTACCATAATTTTTGGAGCAGGCCGTTTCGATTCTTGTTACTTTTGAATACAAAGGTAGCGGTTTCACTTCAGAAACCCCTAAAAACGATACGCATACCATGACGATGAACCCTCGTTTTGTTGTTCTTCTACTGCTCATAGTTACAGCCTGTTCGGAGGCACCTGAAATTTCCTTTCAAGAGGACCAATTCACGGAAAGCGAGTTAGGTATCTGTACCGATGACCCTTGTTCGGAAATCACAATTAATGCTATAAAAGCCGAAGGAAACACCGAGTTGGACAAAGCCATCAACACGCGCATACAGGATTTTATTATCGCATCGTTGTTTTTGGGTGAAGAAAGCAATCCACGCGCCACTACCATTGAAGAGGCAGCCGAAGAATTTGTTTTGGCATATCGCGATCATAAGCATGACTATCCCGATATTACAGCTGAGTATGTTGCTGAAATTTCAGTGGAACCCTTAGTCCATACAGAAAATATGATTTGCTTAGAACTACAGCAATATAAATTCACCGGTGGCGCCCATGGGTATGGGTCCGTACAATTTGCTAATTTTGATGTAGTAGAAGGCACTTTGCTTTCAAATGAGGCGCTGCTAAAAGATGAAGCAGGCTTCATCAGCGTAGCAGAAGAATACTTCAGAAAGGAAAAGGATATTCCTTCCGATGCAAGTATAAATAGCACCGGATTTTGGTTTGAAAACGACACCTTTCAATTACCACAAAGTATCGGTTTCACCAAAAATAATGTCATTTTGCATTACAACGCTTACGATATTGCAAGCTATGCCGAAGGTGCCATTGAAATACAGATCCCAGTTTCAGAAGTGCAACCCTTTCTATCAATAATCCCTTAAATATTTCACCATGAAAAAAGTATATTATTTAAGCAATTGCGATACCTGCAAACGCATTATGAATGAGTTGAAACTAGGCGATGCCTTTATTAAACAGGATATTAAAGAGAATAGCATTACTGGTGAACAACTTGAGGAATTACAAAACTTGGCGGGAAGCTACGAAGCCTTGTTTAGCAAAAGAGCGCGTTTATATCGTGAACGAAACTTAAAGGATCAGGAATTGTTGGAAGAGGATTTCAAGAATTTACTGATGGAGCATTATACTTTTTTAAAGCGACCGGTTATTGTAAACAACGATGAAATCTTTATCGGAAATAGCAAAAAAACGGTCGAAGCAGCCAAAAAATCCTTAACGAACTAACTCATGGGGCAACGGGCATGGGCCTTACTCGCAGCATTTGCCGCTAGTGCTATTTATGGTGCCAATCATACCATAGCCAAAGGCCTGATGCCAGATGTTATCGGGCCGTTTGGCTTTATTTTATTGCGGGTTGGCGGCGCTGCCATTCTGTTTTGGCTGATTTCGCTCTTCCTTCCTTCAGAAAAAGTTGACAGGAAGGATTGGCTTCGAATCGTAGCCTGTGCCATCTTCGGTATGGTGTTGAACATGAATATGTTTTTCAAGGGCTTGCAGCTAAGTACTCCCATAAACAGCTCGGTTGTAATTACATTATCGCCCGTATTGCTTTTGGTACTTTCTGCTTTCTTCCTGAAAGAAAGAATTACGGTTCGAAAGGCCTTGGGAATAGCCATTGGATTGGCAGGTGCCCTAGTTTTGATTCTCTTCGGAATACAGGAGCAACCCAATGCTCCGAACATTCCATTGGGAAATTTACTGTTTATCGTGAATGCGGCTTCCTATTCGGTATACCTTATCATCGTGAAGCCTTTGGTCGCAAAGTACAGTTCGATTACCTTGATGAAGTTTTTCTTTCTATTCGCTTTGTTGATCAACCTTCCCATCGGATTTGCACAATTCGCTGATGTAAACTGGGCATCGCTTTCCTATTCATCGGTGTGGCAATTGGCCTTTGTAGTGATCGGAACCACCTTTTTGACCTATCTCTTCAATATTTATGCGTTAAAACAGCTTAGTCCATCCACTATTGGAGCCTTTATCTATTTGCAGCCGGTGTTGGCGGCTTTTATTGCGATTTTGGCTGGAGCCGATAAACTGACGCCCTTACGCATCGTAGCGGCAGCCTTGATTTTCACTGGCGTTTTTCTCTCCACCCGGAAGCCTCGTGGAAAACGGATACAAAAAAACCCACAGTAAGCACTGTGGGTTCTTCATTCTATTTATATGGTTTTTACCAAATACGTACGCGGTCTTCAGGAGCTACGTACATAGGATCGCCTTCTTTAATATCAAATGCTTCATAAAAGGCATCGATATTAACCAATGGCTGCGTAGCACGGTAGCGACCTGGCGAGTGTGGATCGGTTTTGATCTGCTCGCGAAGCGCTTCATCACGCTGCTTGGTTCTCCAAACGGTTGCCCAGCTCATAAAGAAACGCTGTTCTGGCGTTAATCCGTCAATTTTTTCAGGACGCCCGTTTTCTTCATAGTACCGCTGCAGACCATCGTAGGCTCCTAATAAGCCACCAAGGTCACCGATGTTTTCACCCAACGTAAATTTACCGTTGATGAATACGCTATCCAATACTTCAATATTGCTGTATTGTTCAGCTAATTTTTCACCACGTTTGGTAAATTCCTCCAAGTCTTTGTCGCTCCACCAATTAACCAAGTTTCCATCTGAATCGAAACGGGAACCGCTATCATCGAAGGCATGAGAAATTTCATGACCAATTACTGCTCCTATTCCACCGTAATTTACGGCTTCATCAGCTTTATAATCGTAGAATGGTGGTTGAAGAATAGCCGCTGGGAATACGATTTCGTTATTGAAAGGATTAAAATATGCATTCACCGTTTGTGGCGACATGCCCCATTCGGTACGGTCTACAGGTTCATTAATTTTTGATAGATTGTCCTTAAGCTGCCATTCGTTTACCGCCATCATGTTTTCATAATAGCTATTTCCCGACTTCACGCCTAATTCTGAAAAATCTTCCCATTTATCAGGATAGCCAATCTTAACCGTAAACTTATCCAGTTTTTGGATGGCTTTAGTCTTCGTGCTATCGCTCATCCATTCTAAGTTTTGGATACGGGTTTTATAGGCATCGATAATATTAGCGATCATATTCTCCGCCTTTGCTTTTGCTTCGGGAGGGAACATTTCATCTACGTATAGCTGACCTACTGCTTCACCCACACTACGGTTTACGGTTCGTAAGGCACGCTCATCGGCTGGTTTTTGTTTTTCAAGTCCGTTAAGGTACTTACTATAGAAATCCCAATTTGCTTTTTCGATTTCAGTGGAAAGCATTCCAGCCGCATCGTTCAAGGTCTGCCAACGCATTACGGTTTTCCAGGTTTCGATATCACCTTTACTCATGATATCTTGGGCTTCCTTCATATATTTTGGCTGCATGGCCATTACGGTATCCAATTCCTTTTCAACCCCAAGATCGTCGAAGGCCTTTTCCCAAGAAATAGCAGGTACCATTTTTTGGATCTCTTGCATAGAACGAGGATTGTTGAAGTTTCTGAAATCGCGACTAGCCACTTTGTCCAAACGAGGCTCCGCCAATTTCGTTTCGAAGACGAGGATGGTTTCAGCTTGCTGACGTGCTTCTTCTTCCGAATCGCCCAAAAACTGAAGCATCCGTGTAATGTGATTTACGTACTCTTCGCGAATTTCGACTGATTTCGGATCCTCGTTCAAATAGTAATCACGATCTGGCAGTCCAAGTCCACCGGGCGTGATATATGCGACGTTCATCGCACTGTTGTTTGGATTTGAAAAGGCTGCTATTCCGAAAAACGGCTGCGAGATTTCAACCGCATCTTCGGTCATTACTTTTTGGAAGTCTTCTACTGAAGAAATACTCTCAATTTTATCCAATGCTGGCTGAAGTGGCTTAATGCCCGCTTCATTCCGCGCAACGGTATCCAGTTCCGATTCGAAGATCATCAGTGCTTTCGCCTGATCGGTATCGTCTGCATACTTTCCGCTTTCCTTTGCGGCATTCATGATGTTCAATACATCTTTTGCGGTAGTTTTCCGCAGCACGTTAAAGCCGCCCCATCGCGTTTCATCTTCAGGAATTTCAGTATTCTTCATCCAATTTCCATTCACGTACGAATAGAAATCTTCACTTGGTGCAACTGTGGTGTCCATATTGGACAAAATAATACCGCGCTCCTCTTTCTCGGCCTTAGCCATATCCTTGTCTTTGTCGCCACAACTGGAAACAGCAAAAACAAAGGCCCCAAAAGAAAATGCGGCTGTAATAAGTGTTCGTTTCATCGTTTTTAGTTTAGTATAATAGGTATTAATAAGTCTTTTTAAATTGAAAATGTTACATGTTAACCACCAGAATTATCCTGTATTTCCAATTGAAGGATTGAATCGCGCTTTCTGCGTTGTTTTTTAATCTCTTCCTGTTCACTTTCAACCCGTTGTAAATCTATAGCGTCCTTTTGAATTTTTTCGTTCAGTTGGGTGATTAAATGGCTGGCAGCATCGAACATCTCCTTTAACGCCTTTTGTACCGCAGCAGAATCTGGCGGAATTCTATAGGCTTCCTGATATAACAATTTTGCACGTGTGAAGGTAACCCTAACACGTGCTTCTACGGGCTTGGTAAATAAGGTATCGGGTATTTTCTTTTGAAGAGAATCGGTTCGCGTTAGCAAACGGTCACTTTCTTCCCTTAGTTCGGCGAGGGTTGGATTTCGGAGCCGCTTTACTTCCGCTTCAAAATCTTCAAAGGCGCCCCATTCGCTGGTTAATTCCTGAACGGAGGGTGAAACTTTTGGCAAGGAATACGCTTCGGTAGTAAAACTCATTTCCTGTGTTTCAATATCCGTTACTTCCTGTGAGACCGTTTCATTCTGATCTTCACAGGAAACGAGTATTCCCAGAAATAAAAGTGTGACAATAAAGAGTATTTTCATGCTTGCGTCCTTGACACTACAAATATAAGGCTTCTACTACAATGCTGAAGCGATATTGAAGGAGTGCATGATAGAATTAGTATCTTTATCGCCCTTTTACCAATGCTATGAAAAAAAGAATATTGATTATTGGTGCCAGCGGTCAAATCGGTACCGAATTGTGTAGTTATTTACGAGATAAATATGGCTCTCATAAAGTCATTGCTAGTGATATTCGTGAAGGTGACGATGACTTGATGGAAGCGGGTCCTTTCGAAATCGTAGATGCCATGGATGCAGAAGCGATTGAAGATGTGGTGATCCGATATGAGATTACGGATGTTTATATGATGGCTGCCATGCTTTCCGCTACAGGGGAGAAGTTCCCTATGAAAGCGTGGAATCTAAATATGACATCACTTTTCAATGTTCTGAAACTAGCAAAAGAAGGAAAAATAGAAAAATTGTTTTGGCCCAGCAGCATCGCTGTATTTGGCCCTAGCACCCCAAAACATGATACGCCTCAGCAAACCATCATGGAACCGACTACGGTATATGGAATAAGCAAACAAACGGGTGAGCGTTGGTGTGAGTACTACCATCGCAAGTATGGTGTAGATGTTCGAAGTTTGCGCTACCCTGGGTTGATTAGCTATAAAACGCCTCCAGGTGGTGGCACAACCGATTATGCCGTGGATATTTATCATAAGGCCTTAAAGCATGGTCGTTATGTATCTTTTTTGAAAGAAGGCACAGCCTTACCCATGATGTTTATGGATGATGCCATTCGGGCGACGGTCGATTTAATGGAAGCGCCAGCTGAAAAAATCAAAGTTCGCAGCGCCTATAATCTCAGTGCGATGAGCTTTGCTCCCGAGGAAATTGCAGAAAGCATCAAAGCGCATATTCCTGATTTTTCTATTGAATATGAACCAGATTTCCGACAGGAAATCGCGGATAGCTGGCCGAGTAGTATCGACGATTCTGAAGCGCGAAACGATTGGGGATGGCAGCATGAGTATTCGTTGGCGGATATGACGGCTGAAATCATCAAAAACCTCAAAATACGAAACGCTTAGTTCTGAAGGGTATCTGCTAACGGAAGTTGTTGCCCATCGGTTGTAAAACCCCAACGGATACCGAAAAGGGTTATTAGATCATCTGTTTCACCAAAATTATTCCCGAAAGTTCCGGAAAGGTATAAAGCATCAGACAGCCGATAGCCAATGTTCCCTGCCGAGCGATACGTATCGCCATCGCCACTTCGACTGATATATTCATACCCAAAAGTGAGTCGTTCGAATTCAAATTCGGCTTTAATACCAAGATCGAAGGATTCGATCTCTTCACTGTTGTTTAGCAAAGGCGACGTCAAGGTTTCATCATGCAGGTATCTCGCAAAAGCATAAATATTTAGGTAGTTTTTGGAAGCAGAAGGATTTAGGTAGGAGGAGAAGACTGCGGTAGTCCAAGCCCCAAAACGTGCAGTTTCGCCATTGTTGAACGTATCGCCAGAAAACCGATGGTTATAACCTACGGCTGCATCTACGGCAAGCATGGGCTTTCGGTGTAGGACATCCAAAATAGTGATACTATCGCGTTCGAAATTTTGAAGTTTTTCGGTTTTATAGGCTGCAAATGCTTCATCGAAGCCATCCTCACCCGGTATCATTCCTGATTCCTGTTGAAAGGCGATGCGAAGGTTCGACACTATTTTTGTGTAGGCAACTGCTTCATTATGGGCGTTCTGCAAATCGAGTACATCCGATTGACGTTTTAGTTCAAACAAGGTAACGCGTGCACCTAGGGCTACATTGGTAATGCTATCTTCCGTTTTATTGTAGGCTGCTGAAATGGTTGCTTTATTCAGTTTTGAAAAAGGATTTTGTTCACCTTCAGCAGTGATACCGTAATAGCGAAGCGGATTTTTGTCTTTATCCTTGATAAACCAATACGGAGTAAAAGAGACGGCGATATCGTTAAAAAGCGATCCTTCAAAATTCTGTAGTATGTGAAGGGCTAGTGCCTGACTTGAATTAGGTCTTGTAATTATCGACGGCGCTTCATCCAGCAACACAAACGCAGGCGATTCGGGCATTTCGAAATCCTCCAACGAGAATTCGGTTTGAGCGGTTGTAAAAGTGAATGTACTTAGGAAGATGACAATGAAATATCTCATATCAATTTGATTCGTTTGTCTAGATACACCATTTCAAAATCATCTTCAACTGACGTATTGTCGACTTTTGAAAATGCCTTTGCTCCATTGGGACCGCCGGTAAGTGTGTAATACAATACCATATTCTCGAGAGCTGCCTCGCGATTGGCCGGATCGATGTTTTCAAAATTTAGAGTGATTTGCACGTAAAGCGTTTTTCCGACCAAGTCGACCGCTGTTGAAATGGGCGTAAGCGGAACATCGCCGTTGGCATCGTCGAGCGAGTCTACGACATGATTCCAATCGCTTCCCTTGATGTTGTAGATGGTGGTGTGGGCGATGGCATCGATGCCGACTTCCACTTGCACTTTTATTGGGTTTGAGTTCGTTCCGACCTCATAGGTTTGTATCGCCATACCCTTGAAGATTTTGGTTTGCTATGCTAAAGATAGAAAATGAAATTCAATTGAAGACGGGGTAAAGAACTGAAAATCTGAATATAGCACAGGCTTCTCGCCTGGCACGCTCACTTCGTGACCCTACCAGGACTCACCTCGACAGGCTCGGTACGGGCTTCTCGCCCGGTACGCTCACTTCGTGACCCTACCAGGACTCACCTCGACAGGCTCGGTACGGGCTTCTCGCCCGGTACGCTCACTTCGTGACCCTACCAGGACTCGAACCTGGATTTAAAGTTTAGGAAACTTTCGTTCTATCCCTTGAACTATAGGGCCTATATGAATTTAAAATTACTTCTTTCGTTTTTTATCCCAATACACATAAGCCAAGAAAATAATCAGGCTTATTCCAGAGCCCCATAATAGACCGTTTTTAAGGCTATCGGTTGTTTCGCCCAAAATTGCGATAAGAAATGTCAGGGGAGTGATCCCAACCAAGGTGGCGGCGATAAAACGCCAATAACCCATCCCGAGAATACCCGCTACAAAACTAATGGCATCGTTCGAAAGAAATGGATTGATTCTAGTAATTACAACCGCCCAAAAACCATAATTTTCCAGAAAATCCTCAATTTTTGATTCTGTTTTCCGACCGATTACATTTTCTATCAGGGCTTCCCCGAAATAATTGCCTACGGCATACCCCACTGACGAAGCGGCAAAAACAGCTACCAACACAAGTAGACTACCCCAGATAGGACCGTATGCTAGGATGGAAACCACCATCAAGACCACAGTGGGAACAATAATTAGAAACATTTGGGCGACCATTGCTAGTACTAAAACGATAGGACCTAACCAACCAAATCCGCTTATCCATTCGTTAACGCGTTGTTCATCGCCACTGGTAAGTATTTGCCAGGCTTCATCGAAAAAATCGGATACTGATGGAAAGATAAAGTAACTCGCCACAAGTCCGATTATTAAGGCTCCTGATAAGTACAGTGGCAAGCGATTTTTATCGGATTTTTTGTTGTCTTGCTTACTCATCAACTGTAGGTTCTTTTAAACGCACTTTCAAAATATTGGGCGGACCATCGGAGCCTTCATTAGAGATATACATAGTGCCATCGGGTGAAAAGGTAAGTCCTTCCGGTTGTGAGAAATCTTCCCTACTCAGGTGATGAATTCTTTTAAATTCACCATCCTTGGTAAGCTCTATAAGTTTAGGGCTGCCTGTCTCCAAAAGGTATAGCTCTCTGGTTGAGGGGTAAACGCCTATTTCCGAGGGCGTGAGATAATGCACATCATCAAGTAAGTCAATATCCTCAAAAATAGGGTCGTTGAAGTAGAGTTTCGCAATCGGCACCGTATCCATTTTTTTGGTCGAAATATCGAATGCGTAAATCCCTTTGTATTCTTCCTGACTGACAAGGGCTTTCCCTTTTGGAATAAGGAGAAGCCTATTGTTCTTATCATCTGCTGCGACACTTTCGATATCGCTGTTTTTAAAGAAGGGTGTGTCGTATTGTTTTACAGTAGGTTCGGCTTCTGTAAAATTGGTAATTTCATAGATATCGCCATCACTGGTAGTCACAAATATCGTATCTCCGAACAACGTAAGCCCTTCATAATCGCCGCTTCCTGCAAAGGGTACTTCCTTTTCAATTTTGGATGTTTCGATGTTGTAGAAGAAAAGCACCCCCTCTTCATCTTGAATACAGATAATTACATTCTCCTTATACCAAGCTAGACCGGATACTTCAGCTAGGACAGATGGAAGCTCCCATTTTTGTTCTATGGAATAGGTTTGAAGTTTGGCGTCGTGTTCGTTTTTCGCCTTAAAGGAATAGAAAAACCAGACGGAAAGACCGACAATTGTTACTGTTAAGCCAGTAAGTATCAGAAATTTCTTCACATTAGTAGTTTTGAACATATTACTACTTTTTGCTGGGAAGTGATGTTAAGAATCTTCTAAATGTGCAGCGTTTGAGGGTTTTGAAAAGCGTGATATTGTATGGAGAGACCCCACCTTTACGGACGGCTAGGTCATCGTCAGATTTTTTCAAAGAAAAAGACCCTCACTTTCGTGAGAGGACCTGTCGTCGCTTCGCTTCCCAATTAAACTCTCGATACCAACCTTCACAATTTCCATTTCTCGCCTCGCTGGACTTCCCGCATCTCGTGCGGGACAGGCTTCTCGTCCAATTTTTTTCTACGAAAAAAAACCTCTCACTTTCGTAAGAGGCTCTGTCGTCGCTTCGCTTCCCGCAAGGACTGCGGGACAGGCTCTCCAGCTGGACTTCCCGCATCTCGTGCGGGACAGGCTTCTTCGTCCAATTTTTTCTAAGAAAAAAAGCCTCTCACTTTCGTAAGAGGCTCTGTCGTCGCTTCGCTCCTCCAGCTGGACTCGAACCAGCGACACCCTGATTAACAGTCAGGTGCTCTAACCAACTGAGCTATGGAGGATTATGTCTTTTACACAATGCTTTTCCGAGGAAAAACACCCACCAAAACAACCTAATGATTGCGTAGGCGGGTGCAAATATACCTAATTTTTGATTTCACCAAAACAAAAAACACACTTTTTGCGACCTTGATTCCAATTTAGTAAAAGGCACGTTTTTCTCTAGTTTGAAACCAATAGCTTTTGAGTACCTATGCGGCTTCCTTCAGCATCTAAAAAGGTTAGCAGATAAAGTCCTGCCGAAAGATTATTCGTTTCAAAGTAAGATGTATTTCCCTGCACTACCACATCTGCTTTTAGTATTTCATTTCCTAAAAGTCCCGTCACGGTTACTTCCTTTATCCTTAACGTATCATCATAAATAAAGACTCTTCCTGAGGTAGCTACCGGATTAGGGTATACGGTAACATCTGATGTATTATATCTCGGGGTGGACAACACCTCTTGCAATGCCTTAAAGGCATTCAACCGACCATTTCCATAATAAATATCGAAGCCTGCTGTATCCTCGGACGGATCCCCGGTTTCATCGTCGGCTGTGTTATTGAGAGCATCACGAACTTGGGAAGGTGTTAAGGATGGATTCTGTGCCAAAAGTAACGATGCCACACCTGCAGCGTGGGGAGCAGCCTGCGAAGTTCCCCCCCAATAAACATTATAATTCGTATTGGACGTATGCGTTATACTATACGTAAAATTACCTGGAGCTATCAAATCGATATGCGGACCATAGTTACTGCCACTAGTTGAGCTCCAAAAGAAAGGCGAAGACCGATCGCCATCCGGATCGATAGCACCTACCGCAATTGTTTCTGGATACGCAGCCGGATAAAATGGTGTATCGTTATCGAAATTCATCATACAAGCCGTTAAAACCACTCCGTTGGAAGCTGCATACTGAATTGCCTCCTGTAAGGGTGTAAACGCACCACCGCCCCATGACATATTGATGATATCAGCACCATTATCTACAGCATAATAAATAGCATCTACTGCCCAGGCACCACTCAAATATGCGTTATCCGCATTCAGCATTTTAACGTTCATTACTTTACAATTCCAGTTGATTCCAGCGTAAGCCGTTCCATTATCGCTATTACTTGCCAGCAATCCAATAATGTTTGTGCCATGGCCTACATCATCCGTTCCATCATTGGTACCGTATGCAAAATTCCATCCATTCACGTCATCTATATATCCATTACCATCGGTATCGGTGCCGTCCATCACCTCATCTTCGTTTGTCCAAAGTCTTCCGGCTAGCTCGGGGTGGTCGTATTTCACGCCAGAATCCAATACGGCAATTACCAAATCGCTACTACCCGTTTCGATATCCCACGCATTTTCCATATCGATATCGACACCTTCTTCAGCATCCGAAAGCGTGAACGTACCATCATTTCGCATTCCCCATTGCCGACCGAACAAAGCGTCGTTCGGGATTGTACTCATGGTAATTGGAACTTCAAATTTTTGTCCACCCCCCATTCCTTGAACATTGGGTTCTACATATTCAAAGCGATTCGTACTTTTCATTTTACCGATAACGGTTGAAAGATCTTGCCCTTCCTTCAAATAAAAAACATACGTGTCTTCATTCTTGCGGTTTCCTGTTATACGTATCGATTCCGTTTCCACACCCTCTAGGGCTGTACGAAATTGGTTCGTGGAGAATTTAACTTCGGGGGATAGCCCACGTTCATTAAATTCAGGCTTCAGCTTCACGAAAAAACTATTGGAAGAATAGGTGTATTCTTGTTGCGAAAGGCCTGTGACAGCAACAAATACCGTTAGAAAGAATAAAAGTGATCTCATAAAATGATTGATTTATTAGGTTATCAATTGAATAAAAATGGTCCAAAGCATTGAAAAGCACTTTCAATGTAACTTCAAAAAGACCCTTTACTATCCATCATCGAGATACTTTCAAAATGTCATCAATAAGAAAGGCTTCAACTAAAATTGAAGCTTTTTTATTTTAATGGTTATGGTTTTTAGCTAACAATAGTAGGGTGACTTCGAGAGCCTCAGTCACCTTCCAACTATAATTATGATCACTCAAAAAGCCAGCGATAGATATCGTTTCCGTTGGCGAACAATACCAAGGCGATTAGCAAGAAGAAGCCGACCATTTGGGCATATTCCATAAATTTTTCACCGGGTTTACGCCCTGAAACCATTTCATACAACAAAAACATTACATGACCGCCATCCAACGCTGGAATGGGAAGGATGTTCATAAAAGCCAAAATGATAGAAATAAGCGCCGTCGTTTCCCAGAAATTCAACCAGTTCCAAGTATCGGGGAATAAACTTCCTATTGCTCCAAAACCACCTACTTGCGTTGCGCCCTTAGTCGTAAAGACATATTTGAATTGGGCTACATAATCCTTTAATACATTATACCCGTAGGAAATTCCACCTGTAATACTTTCACCAAAAGAATAGCGCTTTTGTGTACCATCGCCCAATTCGCGTGCAAAATTGTTTACGCCGATTATACCATCCTTGTTCGGACTAACAGTTAGCGTATCCATCGTCCCGTCTCTTTCCACCACAAACGAATAGGTAGCTGTGGTATCCTGCGTTACGGTTCGTTTGAATTCATGCCAATATTGAATGGGTTGCCCATCGATGGAAACAATTTTATCCCCACTCCTGAAGCCTGCTTCATAGGCTGGATAGTCGGGTACAACCGTATCCATTACCGCTACCCTAATAGGTTGAAACGGCTGAATAACATCGTTATCGAACATATAGCTTCCAATATCTTCTGGCATATCGATGGTTTCGGTAGATCCATCGCTATGGTTCACCGTAATAGAGTTGACATCACGAAGAAATAAATGCTTGTTGATAAGCAATACGTTCGGAAATTCTTCACCATTTACGGCCGCTATCTGGTCGCCATCACGAAAGCCATATTCCTGAAATTCCTCTGCAACGGCAAACCCATTTGGCAAGTCTTCACTCGAAAAAACCGTATTTCCGTTATAGTAGAAAATTCCGATGTAGATAATAATCCCAACAATAATATTCACAGTAACCCCACCGACCATGATAATTAACCGTTGCCAAGCTGGTTTGCTTCTAAATTCCCAAGGTTGCGGTGGTTTTGCCATCTGTTCCTTGTCCATGCTCTCATCGATCATGCCGGCAATCTTCACATAGCCGCCCAACGGCAACCAGCCAATTCCGTAGACGGTTTCCCCTATCTTCTTTTTGAAGAGGGCAAATTTCACATCAAAAAACAAAAAGAATTTTTCGACCCGCGTCTTGAATAATTTCGCAGGGATAAAATGCCCTAACTCGTGCAGTACGATCAGTAGGGACAAACTCAATAAAAGCTGTATGGCCTTAACGGCGAATGGACTCATAGTATATTCTGAAATTGAGGCACAAAAGTAACCTATTCCTACCTCTAAAAAAAATAGCTGTATAGGGACGGCTCTTAATCGATTTGTTTTAACACCGAAGGCTTCCAATTTGGACTGGAACATGCTATTTTTGTAGTAAAAAGAGAGATGCTTCGATTTTTTGCCAAATATAAATTCTTTGGCGTCGTATTGCTGGTACTTTCCGCCATTATCGTTACCATCATTTATCAAATCTACGATACTGATAGTACGTTTTTCAGTCCACAGAAAAAGCTACCCATTTTCCAACCTTCAGAGGTAAATTATGAATTGGTCGATACCACCGTTCAACATGTTAAAAAATACCACACCATATCCGATTTTTCCTTGGTGAACCAAAATGGTGATACGATTACGGAAAAGGATTACGAGGGGAAAATTTATGTCGCCGATTTCTTCTTCACCACTTGTCAGACCATCTGCCCCGTTATGACCGACCATATGTCGAAACTACAGGTGAAGCTTGAAGATGATGAGGACGTTTTATTGCTTTCCCATAGCGTAACGCCCGAAATAGATACCGTGGCACAGTTGAAGCGCTACGCTGTTGAGAAAGGTGTAAATGCTGCAAAATGGAATTTGGTCACAGGCGATAAAAAACAGATCTACGATCTAGCCCGAAAGTCGTATCTGGCTGCCAAGGATGTTCCCTACAACAAATACGATTTGGTGCATACCGAGAACTTCGTGTTAGTCGATAAAAAGAAACGAATTCGCGGGTTTTATGACGGTACCGATCCTGAGTCGATTGAACAGATTCTTCGCGATATTAAAACATTGAAAGCTTCCGAATAAGGTGATAATAATCAGCTTGCTGTGTTAAAACTATTGGCAAGTGCCGATTTCCTTTCCTAGCTGCGCAATTTCCCTTACATTTGCATTGTTTAAAATCAATCTAAATAAACACAATGCCTACCATAGCAACTCTTAAAAAAGGTCAACGTGCCGTTATCAAGGAATTTTCGGTGGAAGTCGTTCCCCTGAAGCTTCTCGAGATGGGCTGTTTGCCCGGAAATGAAGTGGCGTTGGTGCAGACCGCTCCCTTTCAGGATCCGTTGTACATCAATATTAATGGTAGTCACTTGGCCATTCGCAAGGAAACTGCGGCCAATATCGAAATAGAACTTCTCTAAATGGCCCGACAGATTAACGTAGCCCTTATTGGAAATCCCAATACCGGTAAAACCTCAGTATTTAACCGTCTGACTGGTTTGAACCAAAAGGTTGGAAATTATCCTGGGATTACAGTTGAAAAGAAACAAGGCGTTTGCAAACTGGATCGTGGCCTAAAAGCCCATATTATCGACCTTCCTGGAACCTATAGCTTAAATGCTTCTTCGGTAGATGAAAATGTGGTCATCGAATTGCTACTGAACAAAAACGATAAGGATTATCCCGATGTAGCAGTGGTAGTAGCCGATGTCGAAAACTTAAAGCGAAATCTACTCCTTTTCACCCAAATAAAAGACTTAGGGATCCCTACGGTTCTAGCGATCAATATGGCCGATAGAATGAAGCGAAAGGCAATATCATTGGATATTGAAGCCCTCGAAAAACAATTGGAGACCAAAATCGCGCTGGTCAGTTCTAGAAAAAATGAAGGTTTCGGCTATTTGAAAGAGTTGATTACCGATTATAACTTACTTTCCACCAAGCCGTGTTTGAATGCTTCCTCCATTGCTCCAGAATACTTCGACCGACTGCGAACTGCTTTTCCAAAGCAGGACCTTTATAAACTATGGTTGGTGATTACCCAAGATGTCAATTTTGGGAAATTGGATCGGAATGAATTGAAGGGCGTGGCCAGTTTTCAGACCGAGAGCGAAAGTAATCTAAAACGGCTTCAACAGAAGGAAACAATTGCGCGCTACCAATTCATCAATAACATATTGAAGGAGACCCTTACCATAGATACGGCTAATGCGAAGGACTTCCAGAGCCGGTTAGACCGTATCCTAATGCATAAGGTTTGGGGGTATGTGATTTTCTTTGGAATTCTATTGCTCATTTTTCAGGCCATCTTCGATTGGAGTAGCTATCCGATGGACTTTATAGACAGCACCTTTGCTTCTTTAAGTGAATGGACCAAAAATGTGATGCCTCCGGGCGACTTCACCAATTTGATCGCTGAAGGAATCATTCCAGGATTGGGTGGAATTGTCATTTTCATTCCCCAGATCGCCTTTCTGTTTCTCTTCATTTCAATATTGGAAGAAAGCGGTTATATGAGTCGTGTGGTGTTTTTAATGGATCGCGTCATGCGACGCTTTGGATTAAGTGGAAAAAGCGTCGTGCCCTTGGTTTCTGGAACGGCCTGTGCTATTCCTGCTATCATGGCGACACGAAATATCGAAAGCTGGAAAGAACGGCTTATCACGATTTTGGTCACTCCCTTTACCACCTGTTCGGCCCGACTACCAGTGTACCTAATTATCATCGCGCTGGTGATTCCCGAACGAGAAATTTTAGGAATTTTCAGCCTCCAGGGACTTACCCTAATGTTTATGTATATGCTGGGCTTCGCTGCTGCCATTGGTTCTGCTTGGCTCTTGGATAAGTATATGAAGATAAGGAGCAAGACGTTTTTCGTCATTGAAATGCCACATTATAAGGTTCCGCTTTTCAAAAATGTGCTGATTACGGTAGTAGAGAAGACGAAATCGTTTGTGGTCGGTGCCGGAAAGATAATTTTAGCGATTTCCATTATTCTGTGGGTGTTGGCATCGTATGGGCCAGGCGATTTCAACAATGCCGAGGAAATCGTTCGAGCAGAGACAGCTGGCGAAACCCTTACCGAAGCAGAGTTCGAGAACAAAGTGGCTTCCTTCAAACTAGAAAATTCGTATATAGGATATATGGGAAAAGCGATCGAACCAGCAGTTCGTCCGTTGGGCTACGATTGGAAAATAGGAATCGCTATTGTAAGCTCTTTTGCCGCGCGCGAAGTTTTTGTCGGAACGTTAGCTACGATATACAGCGTGGGTAGTGAAGAGGAAGAAACCATTAAAAATAGAATGGCCGCCGAAACCAATCCGGTTTTAGGCACGCCCTTATTTAACTTTGCCAGCGGTGTATCGTTATTATTGTTTTATGCGTTTGCCATGCAATGTATGAGTACATTGGCCATCGTGAAAAAGGAAACCAATAGTTGGAAATGGCCTATGTGGCAATTGTTTGTGATGAGCGGAATTGCATATGTAGTAGCCTTGGCAGCCTACCAATTCCTAAAATGATTTAGTATCTTTAAGTAAGATGAAAAAATTGTCAATCATATTGTTAAGCAGCCTGTTTTTAGTTCTTACAAATTGTAAGGAAGATGAGGAATGCACCGACATAGAACTTGCATTTACATCTTTGGAAGCAGCGTATGGCTGTACAAATACACCCTTTCAAATGAACATCGATTTAAAAGAGGATTTCACGATCATTTCGACCCAAGAAACGTTTGATACGTTGATCACGGGAAGTTGCACTCCGGAAATCGATTTTGATACGTACGACCTAATTATTGGGAAAAAAACGTTGCCCAATGGAGTTGCTGGAATAGCGTATGATGTCGTTCAAGATTGCACGGATGAAAGTATCGCGCTAACGGTGATCGTCACTACAGATGACACCGAAATAGCTCCAAATATTACGTACCATGTATTGGTAAACAAACTTGAATTTGATGAGACTGTAAATGTTGAAGTAACCGTAAATTAAGAAGTATGCAAACGATTTTAGTGTTTATAACCTTTGCTTTGGCTGTTGGATTTCTGTTGAAGAAATTCATCTACGATCCTATTGTAGATAGTCGCAAAACCACCCCTATCGGAACTTTGGATGGCGGTAAAACCAAATGTGGAAAAAGTGATTGTGGTTGTCACTAACCAATGCTTTCAATGTATACATAGAGCGTATAAGTAGTATCTTCTTTCGAAACCCCCATCACAGGATACGGATCGATTTTTATCGCTTTCAAAACGCTTTTTCCTTTTGAATATAGTTTGTGATTTCGTTCCTCCCCTGACTTCGTTTTTCCAAAAATAACGACTTGTTCAATTGCTTCTTCACCTTCTTCCTCTATCGAAACCAAGGCTCGAACGCGACCTTCCCATACACAAGTTGAATTTTCAGGACATCGGGAATCCTCCAATACTTCCTGAAATGAAATCGTAACCCCGTCAAAAGCGACTACTTCACCCAATGGAATTTTTACAGCAATTTTAGGAGGAGTAATCGGTTGTTCTTCTTGTGAAAAACCAACGAATGGTAAGAGTAGAGCGAAGACGAAAAGAATAGCTTTCATAATTCAATTTTAAATATACTTAGGAAAATATAGTGCCAAAATACGAATAGATGATGGCTTTTGCTGAAATCATCCTCGAAATAGGAAAAAATCGTCTTTCATGTGTTCAATCTTTTCATCGCGATTTGTAATGATATATTCCAGTGCCAGCTCTGTAAACTCCAGTCCTTTTTCCGTTAGGGAAACCACTCCGTTTTCTACGGTAATCATATTGTTCCGCTCTGCTAAATCGACCACCGTTTTACTGCGTACCCGTTGCCAATTGATATGTTCCTGCAGGTGATTAATATGACGTTCTTCCTTTTCCTGATGATTGTTTAGGTGAAGCAAAAACGTTATTAATGAAACCTCCGTCCGTTGTTGACGTTGCCGATACAATACTGAAATCAATCCCTTGCGTGGCGCAAAGAGGTAGGTCAATAGAAATATGATACCCAACACCGTCGTCATAGAACCCGAAATAGAAGCATCTAACAAATGTGCGAACCAATAACCCAAAATTGCTGCCACTACTCCGAAGAGCACTGAAAGCCCCAACATTTTTTTCAAATCTTCTGTCAATAAATAAGCTGTTGCCGCAGGTGCAATCATTAGCGCGACGACCAAAATGGCCCCAACTGCATCGAAAGCTCCAACGATAGTTATCGATGAAACCGACATCAAACCGTAATGCATAATGATAGGTGAAATACCTAATGCTGAAGACAATCCCGCATCAAAAGTACTTACCTTCAGTTCTTTGAAGAATAGAAACAATAAGATCAGGCTAATAAGCAGAACGACCCCCATCACCCAAAGCGATTTCGGACCAAAATCGATACCGTCAATCAGTAATCGATCAAAAGGTGCAAAGGCCAATTCACCCAGCAAAACCGCATCCACATCCAAATGAACATCATTGGCGTTCTTCGCAATTAAGATCACTCCAACACTGAATAAGGCTGGAAATACCAACCCGATGGCCGTATCCTCCTTGACCAAGCCTGTACTTTGGATGGCTTCCACTAACACAACTGTCAAGATTCCCGTAATTGCTGCCAGTATGATTAATAAAGGTGAATTTAGATCGTGCGTAATGAAAAAACCGATAACGATTCCTGGCAAAATCGAGTGACTGATAGCATCGCTGATCAAGGCCATTTTCCGAAGCACCAAAAACACGCCTGGAATAGCACAAGCAATAGCGACCACGGCGGCGATGAGTTGTATTTCAATCTGTGGCTCAGTCATGGGGCTTCTGTTGGTTATATAAATTTTCGGCAGTTTCGTAGCCTTTGGTCGTAAGTGACCAATTTTGGCCGTGGATTTCAATCCAGTCCTTCTCCTCCAATTTTCGAAGCGTTCCTCTGGTAAAGCCTCGAAAATCGTTCAAGATACGAATGGCGTGGGGATGCGAAGTGTTCTCATGGTTCTTCGCAATACTATACATAAACTGAAGTGTTTTCTTCAACTCTAAATCCCTCCTATTCTGTCGAAATCGAATTTCTCGAAATAACAAGCCTCGACCGGGTGAAAATATGAAAGAGAAGAGCACAAAAATCGCAGCGACCAGAACAATGACCGGTCCCGTAGATAAATTATTCTGACTTGCGCTAATCGCCGTTCCCACCACTCCTGAAAACGCTCCGAAAATAGCGGCAAGCAAAATCATCATCGCTAAACTATTGGTCCATTGTCGTGCCGCAGCAGCCGGTGCCAATAACATGGCACTCATCAAAACAACACCTACGGTTTGAAGCCCTAGCACAATCGCCAAAACAATAAAAAAGGTAATAAGAATGTCGATGAATTTAGTGTTGAAGCCCAAGGTCTGGGTAAACTCCGCATCGAATAATAATATTTTAAACTCTTTCCAAAATAGCAGTAGAATAAAAAGTGAAATAGCCGTAACGATAACCATCAACCGCACGTCGCTTTCAACCAAGGTCGCGGCTTGACCGAAAAGATATTTATCTAACCCCGCCTGATTTGCATTGGGCTGCTTCTGGATAAAAGTGAGCAACAGCATTCCGAAGCCAAAAAAAATGGAAAGTATCAGTCCCAAAGCGGTATCCGTCTTTAGGTGTGTTTTTAAAATCATCCCCCGAATCCAATAGGTTCCCACCAGACCGCTGCCCAAAGCGCCAATTAATAGTAGATTACTATCCTTGGTTCCGGTAAGCAAAAAAGCAATCGCAATACCGGGTAAGGCCGCATGTGAAATCGCATCGCCCAACAAACTCTGCTTTCGCAGTACCGCAAAACTACCCAACATCCCACAAATCGCTCCCAATACCGCCGTTCCCAGCGTAATGGTACGCAAGGTGTAGTCGGTGAAGACGAGCTCGAAATATTCTTGAATGGTCATGGCTTTATGCTGTAGTCTTTGGTCTTTGGTCTTTAGTCTTTAGTCTTTAGTCGTTAGATCGCAGGTATTTCTGTAATCCTGATATCATTTTAATTTGTTCCAAAAGTTTTTGTCTCATAATCAAATTTTGCTGTTTTGAGATATAGCCTAATCTATTAGAAATCGTGGCGCAAACAACGCATTCACGAATAGAGCCTTTTGAGATATTTGGAAAACGATGAAATTGAGTGTCTGTATCGCCAGCTCCTTCAGCTATATTTAATGAAACTGATAGCGCAGCCCTTTGAAACTGAGAACTAAGTCCGTATCGCTCTTCTTTCGGCAACTTCTTAGTAATTCCATAGGCATGATTTACGAACTCTAATGATTTTTGATACACCTCTAATTCTTCAAATTTGAAAACTTTTTCCATGAGAATGATTTTTGGTGCTGGGGAGTTCACAATTATATTTTTTAATCTTCCATTGACTATATGCTATAGACTAATGACTCAAATCATTTATTTATTGCAACTTTATAATTAATCCCATACGTTTTCGTCAGGTTATCATCGTTGAAGATATCCTTCACCGGACCGGTAGCGATTTTCTTAACATTCAAAAAAGTAACCCAATCGAAATATTCTGGAACGGTCTGTAAATCGTGATGCACAACGACTACTGTCTTACCCGCTTTGCGCAATTCCTTTAAAATATTGATGATTGCGATTTCAGTGGTGGCATCTACGCCCTGAAACGGTTCATCCATAAAATAGATAGCCGCATCCTGAACCAAGGCTCGTGCTAAGAAGACGCGTTGCTGCTGACCGCCACTCAACTGACTGATCTGCCTATTTTTAAAAGAAAGCATTCCCACTTTTTCTAAGGCTTCCAAGGCTTCCTTTTTTTCCTTTTTCCCAGGACGTTTTATCCATCCCAGTTTTCCATAGGTTCCCATCAACACCACATCGACGGCGGTCGTAGGGAAATCCCAATCGACACTTCCCTTTTGGGGAACGTAGCCGACGAGTTTGCGTTGCTCTTTGTAGGGTTTTCCATAAATGGCAACACTGCCCGCAATGGGGTCAATAATTCCTAGAATGGCTTTGATAAGGGTTGATTTCCCTGCACCGTTCGGCCCAACAATAGCCATTAAAACCCCTTCGGGCACCGTGAGGTCGATATCCCATAAGACCGGCTTATAATTATAGGCTACAGTGAGATCATCTACCTGTATGGCTGGGTGTTGTTCTTTCATTTTAGAGCGTTGACGATGGTTTTTACATTATACCTGAACATCCCAACGTAGGTTCCTTCCTCTGTATCGGGATTTCCAAGGGCATCGCTATACAGTGAACCGCCTATTCGAACTTCATGGTTTTTTGAAAGCACCGCTTCCTGAAGGGCTTCTATCGTTCGCCTCGGCACCGAAGTCTCCACAAAAATGGCATTGATATCATTTTCAATGATGAAATCGGACATTTTTTGAACATCTTGTACGCCGGCTTCAGTTGCTGTAGATAAGCCCTGTAATCCTACTACTTCAAAATCGTACGCCTGACCAAAATAATTGAAGGCATCATGGGCAGTGACCAAAATTCGTTTTTCCTTCGGAAGGGTTTCAATAATGTTAGTGATTTCAGCTTCCAGCTCGTCTAGCGACTTTAGATACGCTTCTTTATTTTGTTGAAACAATGCTGAATGTTCTGGTGCTTCTTCTGAAAGTACACGCGCCGTTTCTTCAGCAAAAAACTTGAAATATTCAATATTGAACCAAACGTGTGGATCGTAGCTGGAGGCAAAATACTCGGAGCCAATCAGTCCCTTTTTGTCCAATCCTTCAGCCAAAGGAACTTGACGCTTCCCTGAATTCTCCATTTTCTCGAATACTTCTACCAACTTCCCTTCTAGATGAAGTCCGTTATAGAAAACCACATCTGCCTGATACAATTTGTTCACGTCGCCTTCACTAGCCTTATAAAGGTGTGGATCTACGCCAGCGCCCATCAAACCGTTCACCGTAATGGCATCGCCACCGATATTTTTGACCAAATCGGTGATCATGGTCGTGGTAGTGACGACATTCAGTTTTTCACCGTTAGAAGTATCATTTTTACAACCGGTGAAAATGGTAAATAGTAGTAAGAGTATCGTTATTTTTTTCATTTTCAAATTACTTTGGAAGTCTAAAACTGATACCTGCGCTTAGCAAAATATCTTGTCCTTCTGTGATACTGCTACCCACGGTAGCATCGAGTTGAATGTTGTTTTTAATGGTATAGGTGGCCCCGGCATCCCATAGATGATTTGCCTTTCCATTTTCGGGAAAATCTCCGTAAACCTCTGCATATAGCCCAAGCCTCTCGGTAACACTGTACCCATACGACAGCGTGTAGATGTAAGAGACGCCTTCAACCCCTTCGAACCATTGGGCTCCGATATTATACCCTATACTTGATTTTTCTGAAAGTGTATGCGCAAATGAAAAGCGAAAATCGGTTCCAGTGGTTTCAGGCCGATAATCGTCAGAAGCGGTGAAAGGCAAGTATAAATGCCCCAGTAACGCAATCTGCGGAAGCCAACCGTCCTCTTCAGCAATAGCCACCTTTGCACCTGCTAAAAGCGGTGAAAATCCGCTCAGCACATTTGGTGCCCCCATGCCGTTTGCGGAGAAACGCGTTTCTTCAAAATTCCATCCCAGACGCAGTTCGAGGTTATCGAACACTCCGTAGCGAAGTAGAGTAGTGTTATAGCCCCATACTTCTGTTTTAAATTCGTCTTCTTCAAAACTTTCATAAAAACCACCGGTTTCAACTTGAAGGAACCCTTTCGGAACTATGGATGCCGATTCTGTAGCATCGGGCCTGTCGGTAACCATCTCGATGCTATCATCATTTTCTTGAGCCTTGCTATTTTCAGCAAAGAAAAAGAAGGTTCCTAAGAGCGTAAATAAGCTTCGGTAAAAGTTAACTGGTTTGTACATATAAGTTTTCTGCAATTTTTTTTGAAATAAAGAATTGGTCCTTTCCTACCAAAATCACCATCGAACCGTCGAAAAACTCTTTTCCAAGGACTCGGATTTTGGTACCGATACTGATTTTCTTTTTGTCTAAATACTGAAGGAATTCGCCGCTCGATTCCTTGACACCTACACAAACACCCTGTTGGTTTTTTTGAAGCTCGGAAAGCAATTTTTTCTCGGTTCGCTTCATCTTCCCGTGTTTATCGGGGATAGGATCGCCATGGGGATCGAAATCAGGATTGCCCAGAAAGTTATCCAAACGGGAGATCAATTCCTCGGAATGCACATGCTCCAGTTGCTCTGCAATATCGTGCACCTGATCCCAGTGAAATTTGAGTTTTTCAACCAAAAATACCTCCCACAGACGGTGTTTTCGAATGACATTGGCAGCTATCTTCTGCCCTTGGTCTGTAAGGGTTGTGCCTTTATACCGTTTGTAGGAAACCAATCCTTTTTCACCCAGCTTTTGAACCATATCGGTCACCGATGAAGGTTTTGTCTCCATCCTATCGGCAATGGCATTTGTGCTTACATCACCATCCAACTCCCGCTGCAAATGGTAAATCGCCTTTAAATAATTTTCTTCCGCTAACGAATTCATAGGGCAAAGGTAAAATTATTTTTATACAAACCATTATTATTTTTTTAGTCTTACCTAAATATGATAGAATTTTCTGTGTATTTTTATGATATGGAACATCATGAACCAACCTTGCATAAGTCTTTCTCCCTATCTAAAAGATTTGAGAATTATTTGGGTGAATTTGTATACGGCGGTATCGATGGCAGTGTTACCACCTTTGCTGTCGTTGCTGGTGCCGTGGGAGCTGGGCTGGATAGCGCTATCATAATTATCCTCGGATTTGCAAACCTATTAGCCGACGGATTATCGATGTCGATTGGTGCGTACTTATCCGCCAAAACCCAGCAGGACAGTTACGAAAAGCATAAAAAGATTGAATATTGGGAAGTCGATAACCTACCAAAAAAAGAACGGGAAGAAATCGAGGAAATCTATGCGGGTAAAGGGTTTGAAGGTGAATTACTTCAACAAGTGGTCGATACCATCACGGCAGATCGCGACCGCTGGGTCTCTGTTATGATGAAGGAAGAATTGAATATGGTTGAAGAAGAGCGATCACCCTTCTGGATTGGGTTTAGCACTTATGTTTCCTTTATTTTGATAGGGTTATTACCACTCTTATTATATGTGTGGGATTATTTTTCTGAATTGCAGCTCGATCTTTTCCTTTGGACTTCGGTTCTAACAGGTATCGGATTTTTATGTATCGGTATTTTGAAGGCGAAGGTTACCCAATCGAAAATGCTGAAAAGTATAGCCGAAACCCTGTTCTTAGGAGCAATCGCCGCGATAGTAGCCTATTTTGTGGGAGATATTCTCGAGCAGCTTATTTCTTAGAATCCTCGCTCCTTTTGAAGCTGTTCATACGCTTCCTGAACTTTTCGGAACTTTTCTTCCGCCCCGTTTCGATAGGCTTCATCCATATGCTGCAATTTATCGGGATGATATTTTTTTACCATTTTTCGATAGGCGGCCTTTACTTCAGAATCGGTTGCCGTGCGTTCGATTTCCAAAATTTTGTAGGCACTGTCAGGATTCTTGAAGAACATCGCCTTGATGCTTTCAAAATCGCGCGCATTTACTTGAAGAAACCCAGCAATTTCACGAATTTTTCGCACTTCAGGATCGCTAACATGACCATCGGCATTCGCAATACTGAACAAAAAGTGAAGCACCTGAAGCCGCGATTCATACCGCATCCGTTGCCGTAAATAGGTACAGATACGGGCAAGGTTTATTTCCCGTTTTTTGATGACTTCATTAAACGTCCTGAACGTCGCATTGGCCCGTTCCCTTCCATAAGCTTGTACAAAATACTGCCGAACGTAGTTGAGCTCGGTTTCATTCACCTTCCCATCGGCCTTAATGACCAAGGAAGCTAAAGAGAGTAGGTTCAGTTCGAAGTCGGCTGGAGACACACGTTGCGATTGCTGTTGTTGAAACATTCCACCAAAACTACTACCACGTCTCGAACCCAATAAGTTGTCGAGAACACTTCCCAAGAAGAAACCGACCACCGCTCCGAAAAAGCGACCGTACATAAATCCAACTATAGCTCCAATCCAACGAATCATTCTGAAATAGTATCCTTTTTTAAAACTGCTGCAAATATACATAAAGCGATTCCTTGAAACCGCCCTAAAACCATATCGATTTCCCGATTGCTTAAGAATTGGTATTTAGGAGATTTCAACCCTATTGGTTTTTAAAATATGTATCTTTACATCAGAAAAATTTGCAACAACGATTATAAAAAATAACGCTATGTATCCACCAGAATTAGTAAAGCCAATGCGTGAAGATTTAACCAGCATCGGTTTTTCAGAATTATTCACAGCAGACGATGTAAACGAAGCTTTAAAGAAAGAAGGAACAACCTTAGTCGTGGTAAACTCGGTTTGTGGTTGTGCTGCAGCAAATGCGCGTCCAGGCGCAAGAATGAGCCTTCAGAATGCAAAAACGCCTTCTAATCTAGTAACCGTTTTTGCTGGTGTTGACCGTGAAGCTGTAGATGCCGCACGTTCACAAATGGTACCATTTCCACCAAGCTCTCCTTCCATGGCATTGTTCAAGGATGGCGAGTTGGTGCATATGTTGGAACGGCACCATATCGAGGGACGTCCAGCGGAAGCCATTTCCGAAAATCTGAAAGCGGCATACGACGAATATTGCTAGTCGCCAGACGAAATAAATAATAGCAGAACCGTTTCCTAGAAATTAGGGAACGGTTTTTTACTTTTGATATACTGTGAAAACCGTTTCCAAAATATTGAGCTATCCGCTTTCGGTGGTATTTTATATCCTTTTCGGATTCTTCTTGCTGCTTTTTGATCCCATTCAACGTATTTGCCTGCGTGTTTTCGGGTATCAAGCCCATAAAAATAGCGTCGACTGGTTTAATCTGCTTATTGTTAGAAGCTTACATGTTCTAGGAACTACCTACGATGTTCGGGTTCATAGTAGCATTCCGAACAATGTTCCCATCATTATTGCAAGCAATCATCAAAGTATGTGGGACATTCCTCCCATCATTTGGTTTCTTCGGAAGTATCATCCCAAGTTTATTTCAAAAATTGAATTGGGCAAAAAGATCCCAACCATTTCCTATAACCTGAAATATGGTGGTTCTGTATTAATTGACCGTAAAAATCCGCAACAGGCAACCCAACAGATCCAAAAAATTGGTCGATATATTCAGGAACATAAACGAAGTGTTGTCATTTTTCCTGAAGGAACACGCAGTCGCGATGGCGTGTCAAAACCCTTTAAGCGAAAAGGGCTACTGACCTTATTTGAAAACGCTCCCGATGCGCATGTATTGCCGGTAAGTATTAGTCATTCGTGGCGATTGCAACGTTTTGGGATGTTCCCCATTCCTATCGGAACGCACCTCATCTTTATCGTACATCCTTCGCTCAAGGTTTCAGAATATGAACCCGATGCCCTTATCGACAAAGTGGAAGCGACGGTAAAATCGCATATCGACCTCAACTAACTATGAAGCATTCTTCCCTTATTGAAAATACCATAAATTTTGTAAAGGATGCATTGGCTACTGCTGAAGGTGGGCATGATTGGTTTCACATCGAACGTGTGTTTAAAAATGCGAAACGTATTCTTCAGGAGGAGCAAGCTGATGAAACCATCGTCTTGCTTGGCGCTTTGCTTCACGACATCGCCGATAGTAAGTTCTATGAAGGCGACGAAAGTGTCGGCCCCAGAAAAGCCAGAAATTTTCTGGAGGCGGAGCATGTTTCAGAAGAAAGCATTCAACATACCGAAAAGATCATTCGCTATGTTTCTTTTAAGGGAGGAAATCAAGAAAGTACGTTTGAATCGAAGGAACTGGAAATCGTTCAGGATGCCGACCGATTGGATGCGCTTGGTGCTATTGGGATTGCACGTACGTTTAATTACGGTGGCTTTAAAAATCGAAAACTGTACGATCCTTCCATTTCACCCAAATTAGATATGACGCCTTCAGAATATAAAAAATCGACTGCTCCTACAATCAATCATTTCTATGAAAAATTATTGTTGTTGAAAGATCGGATGAATACCGAAACAGGCAGAAAGCTGGCGGAACAACGCCATGCCTTTATGGAAACCTATCTCGAACAATTTTATGGGGAATGGAACGGTGAACGGTGACTAAAACAGCTTCATCTGTGGATTTTTTAATTGAAGGTAATGCGATGTATCCAAGGAAAAGCCTTCTATTTTTGAAAAGTACTTCCGCTTAGCAACCGCCATGGTTTCATGCAGCTGTTCGGCAAGGGTTCCAGAACCTTTTATACGTCTTCCCCACTCACTATCGTTCAACTTTCCACCACGACATTCCGCAATCTGATTCAGAATGCGATCGGCGCGATCGGGAATGGTTTTATACGCCCAATCCTTAAAAATTTCCGCTATCTGACCATTTAATCGAACCACCGTGAAGCTAACGTCCTGCGCACCGGCATCGGCAACGGTCTTCACCAAAGGCAAAATCTCGTGGCTGTTGAGCGAGGGAATGATCGGAGCCATCATCACCCGAACGGGGATACCATTCTTCGACAATGTTTCGACAGCTTTTAGTCGTAGTTTAATCGTTGCTGTCCTGGGTTCGAGTAAGCGTCGGGTTTTCTCTGAAAGGGAGGTGATGGAAAGATTAACGGCAATGCAATTCATTTGGGCCAATTCCTTCAATACATCCAAATCGCGAAGTACCAGCGCATTTTTTGTGATGATACCTGTGGGATGCTTCCACTTCAACATCACCTCCAAGCATTTTCGAGTTATTTGAAGTTTCCGTTCAATGGGTTGATAGCAATCGGTATTTCCTGAAAACACAATCGTATCGCTTTCCCAACTTTTCGAACGTAATTTCGCCTCCAATAATTCCGGCGCGTTTTTCTTCACCAAAATATTCCGTTCAAAATCGAGCCCGGCCCCATACCCCCAATATTCATGACTGTTTCGGGCATAGCAATACACACAACCATGCTCGCAACCTTGGTATGGATTGGCAGAATACCCCATTCCTACATCGGGGCTCGTCACTTTATTGACGAAGGTCTTCGGAAAAACTTCTAAATACTTGGTTTTGTTGGTATCCGCTTCTTCGCCCTCGGCTTCGCAGTAATTCAAAAAATCGTCCCGTAATTCATGTGAAAGCGAATCGAACCTATTATTAATGCGCTGCTGCGCTCCGCGGCCTTTGAGAGAATTGGACATAAAAAATACCTTTGACGAAATATCAAAAGTATTCATTTACTGGGATTATTTCCTTTTTTAATTTGGAATTATTCCATCTTATTGAAGCAATTCCTATATATTTATTTTGATGAGTTGTTTGTTCCGTTTTTTGCGTCCGAGAAAAACTACGGCGGCACCATCGTCCATTATTGTACCCTGGCTCACATACATTGGAAATTCCAGTTGCTTATCAGTTTGGATAATTTCATAATCAAAGTTGCCTTTGGCATCAATAACCAATGAATATAGATTTAATTTTTTAGCGCGCTTATCACGGAATTCAATACGATCATTTCTAATTTTCTTAACTTTTTTCGATCCATTAAGAAATATATATACTTTTCCGTTGTGGTACGTCGACGTATACGATTCAGTATTAAAATAAGGAGCGTTTGCAGCTTGACGCTTATTTATATTTCGCGCCCATATTAAGTTGCCATCAGCACCAATTTTGGTAGACACGATATCATTAAAGTGATAGGTAGTTGTGTGTGCTCCAGTACGACCATTATAATGGGTACGAACAAAATATTCTTCAGCATTTACAATGATGTCGCCGGTGTTTGCTTCCATAAAAACGCCTCGATACCGCAGTGATCGCAATTCCTTTTGTTTTTCTTTTCCGTATTTATCGATTATGAATTGTTTCGTAAACGGTTGAAAGGAAGTATTCTTCATCCTCATCGTTTCGGGATCAATATCGAAACGAACAACTCCCTTATAACGGTTTTCACTACGATCGGAATAGAAGCCAACACATGATAGGTGACTATTTGCTTTCAGCGTAGTAAGAGAGGCAACAAAATGTTCCTCCGTTTTGAAGGAAATTGAAGTTTCGCCCTCAGGGCTTAGCTTGATTAATTCATAATGGTAATTTATTTTGCCTTTTTTCTTAGTTCTTCTGGAATCGTTTTCGAATTCTTTTCCAAGCATATAAACATTACCATTTTCATCATCTACCGAAATATCGTCAAATTCGAAATAACGATCTTTAATCGCTTTAGTAAAGTCGTTTTCATAAACTTTCTCGAATGCATCATTAAAAACAAAGATTCGATGCACTTCATTCTTTTTGTCTTTTATATCAAAGTTGAAGGCAAAAAAATTCTTCTCTTTTGAAAAGGTTAATTTTCCCAAAAAGTCCTCATCGGCTTGAGCCAATCCGTTGTTGAACCCAAAAATACCAATACTTACGGCAAAATATTTCTTCATATCGTCTTCATCAAAAGACAATAATTCTTTCGATTCAAATTTCAGTTTCGAAAGCGGAGAGGATAAGACATTAATGGAGAACAAATCATCTCCCCATTGCTTTTGAAATAAGTAAACATTTCCATCCTTAATCATAGCGCCTTCAATCATACTTTTCTCGATTTCGATTTCAGTGCTACTGATGAGGTTTAGGCTTTTATCGAAATGTTCAATATAATACCCCTTTGGTGCCCGCAACAGGCCTCCGTAATACATTCGAACGGTAAGAACGCCGCCATTTCCGTCGCCCTCAGATAATACAAGCTCGGTATGCTTCTTATCATCCTTAAAAACGGTGCTCTTTGAAATGTTGAGCGCTTGTTGCGCAAACGAATAACTACCAACCATCATGATGGCTAGCATAATTAAATTTTTCATAATTGTACGTGGAATTTGGTTAAATAGCGTACAAAATATAGAATTTGAGGGTTGCATACTAAAAAAAACCTCGCTAATTGCAAGGTTCTTTATAATCATCTGTATTCTAGAGTTATGTGCTATTGCCCAGGAAAATCAGCTTTTCTTTTTTCTAAAAATGCACTAGTACCTTCCTTAAAATCGGCCGTACCAAAACATTTTCCGAACTCAGTGATTTCGGTCTCGTAACCATTTTCACCTTCTTCATAACCTGCATTCATAGCATTGATTGCCGAGGCAATCGCAACAGAAGAATTCTTCATTATTTTTCGCGCAATCTTTTCGGTAAACTCCATAAGTTCATCCAATTCGGTTACATGATTCACCAATCCGTATTGTAAGGCTTGCGTAGCATCGATCATTCCAGCGGTCATGATCATTTCCATCGCACGACCTTTTCCGACCAATTCTGGAAGACGTTGGGTTCCGCCATAGCCTGGGATAACGCCTAAGGATACTTCAGGTAAGCCCATTTTAGCATTATCACTTGCTGTACGGAAATGGGCGGCCATAGCCAGTTCCAATCCGCCACCCAAAGCAAAACCATTTATGGCTGCAATAACGGGTGTGGTTAAATGAGCCACAAAATCGAAGAGGGTTGCATGTCCTTTAGCAGAAAGCTCCTGCCCTTGCGATACCGAATAACCGGCAAATTCACTGATATCGGCTCCAGCAACAAAGGCCTTTTCCCCAGAACCGGTAACGATGATTACTTTCACCGCATCGTCATCATCCGCTTTTTTGAACGCCTTGTGAAGTTCGGCGATGGTTTCCTGGTTTAAAGCATTTAATTTATTTGGTCGATTGATGGTAATCGTAGCAAGTCCATCATTTGTTTCATACAGTAGGTTGCTGTAGCTCATAGTGTTTCAATTTTTCTTTTGGCTACAAAAATACGCATTTAAACGCAGAAACTACTTAGGAAAACGCACGGTGAAAACCGTTCCTTTATCTGTTGCAGAACTTACACTTATACTACCCCCGTAGGTTTCGACGATGTTTTTGACCATCGCCAGCCCTAATCCCATACCACTAGACTTGGTCGTAAACTTAGGTTCGAAGACTTTTTCAAGATTCTCTTCTGCGATCCCGATACCGTTATCGGCTACTAATACTGCAACCATCATTGATTCAGATACGACAGATACTTCAACCCGTGGATCGGGAGTTTCGGCCTGTTCAATAGCTTGGATACTGTTTTTTACAAGGTTTGTTATAACACGAATCAATTGTGTACGATCGAATTTGGCGATGATTTCATCCTCTTCAGAATGAAAATAGATATACGATTCATTAAAAATATCCAAAGCCAATTTGGTAATCTTCACCACATTCAAGGTTTCATCTTGTTGTGCCGGCATTTTCGCATAATTTGAAAAGGCTGATGCAATACTACTCATGGTATCGATTTGCTGAATCAATGTATTGCTGTACTCGCGCAATTTACTTTCAACCTCAGGATCGTTTCTATCGAACTTCCGCTCGAAACTCTGTACCGTGAGCCGCATAGGCGTCAGCGGATTCTTGATTTCATGTGCCACCTGCTTTGCCATTTCGCGCCATGCCGCTTCTCGTTCACTAGCCGCCAGTTTTGCGGCACTATTCTCTAGCTTGTCGATCATACTATTGTACGCAGTTACCACTGTTGCAATCTCCTCGGTGGTATTTTGTATAAAGATGCGCTTGTTTTTCTTGTCGAGTCTTGTTTCATTGATTTTATCGCTGATTTCATTCAGTGAACGTGTAATATATTTTGAAAGGAAATACGCCAATACAATGGCTACGATAAGCATCACTAAATAGGCTGCTCCCAAACGCGACAGGTATTCATTCATCTCTTTATTGATGAAATCATCGTCCTCGATATACGGCAGATTCAGAATCGCCAACGGCTTGAAATAATTATCGGTGATATAGGAATACGACGACTGATAATCCTGTCCGGCCTCTTCAAATTTTTCAACAAAACGTTTATCGGGTGCCGTGCGAATAGCCTGTAAAGCATAATCCGGCATTTGTTGGATGGTAGAATCCCTGATGAAGCTTGCTTTAGACGATTTCAACAAATTACCTTCTAAATCGTATAGGTATAATTCAAGGTTATGGATTTCCTTGATCTTATAGATTTCATCCTTAAAGATGAGGGGAATTTTACCAGTTTCAACTGGATAGGTCGTCTTTTCGAGTACATACTGAATATTCTCCCGAATAGCGGCTTCCTTTCGCTGTAAACGCTCGCGATGATAATCCTTTGCTTCTTCCCGATATTGATATACCGTTACAGCAGCAATAAGAATCGAGGCCAACAACACCAATAAAATCATGGAGAAGAAAATCCTGTTGCGAAGAGACTTGGTATAAAAGGCCACGTGTAATTTTTGAAGAAAGATAGCAATTATTGCGCCAAAGCATTTTTATATTTTGATTTCTTCCTCCAGCGACCCTTGTCTCCCTAGCTGTTAAACTCTTGCTAAAACTAAGAATCCCAAATACGATTATCTTGAACACGGCCGTTACACTAACACATCTCTCTCCCAACATACGTGCGATATTTCGATCTCAAATCGATTTTGTCGTTGCGGTTCCCAACATTCTAAGTAATTTTAATAATGTTCAAAACCATCAACGTATGAAAGCCACGTTCCGTTTTTTCTTGCTACTATCCGTCATTTTTTTCACCGCTTGCGACAAATCGCCTGACGCCGACGATACCGACAACCTCTTCAAGTTTAAGGACTACATCACCCACCATACCTACGGCGTCAAAAGCATCGCTGAACCGATTAGAATCGAATTGGCACAACCGCTTCAGCAATATGAAATAGCACAAAAACTTCCTTCCGAATATATCAACATCCTTCCAAAAACCGAGGGAACGCTTGTCGTGGAAAATGCGACCACCCTACTCTTTCAACCAAAGGAATACCTTCAACCGGACACCGAATATACCGTCACCCTTCAACTAAAGAAACTCTACGAATCGGTTGAAAAGGAATTTGGTGCATACACCTTTCAGTTTAAAACCATCACGCCAGCCTTCAAAGTGCAGCTAGATAACCTCCAATCGTACAGCAAGCAATGGCAATATGTGAACGGAAGTATCGAGACCAGCGACCTTATTTCCCTCGAAAACGCCAAAAAATTGCTTTCGGCAACGCAAAATGGAGAAGACCTTTCACTTACCATGGAAACGGAAGAAGGCTACGCTCGATATTTTGGATTTACAATCGATAGCATTCAACGAAAGGTTGAAGATTCCGAGATTCAGCTGAAATGGAACGGCGATCCTATTTCTGCTGAAAACAAGGGCGAAACTACCTTTCCGATTCCTGGACGGGACAACTTCAAGGTGGTCGACCTCAACGCTACCCATAGTCCGCAGGCGTCGCTCTCCATCAATTTTTCCGATCCGCTGCAGGCCGACCAGGATTTCAACGGACTGGTAACGCTGGAAAATACAGAAGACCTCCGTTTTGAAGTGAATGGAAATGTATTATTTGTGTATCCCTCAAATCGGATTTCAGGTGAAGTTCGACTCACATTATTTGAAGGCATTAAAAGCGCTGAAGGATTTGGGTTGAAGAAAGAGTTCAGTGAACTAATTTCCTTCGAACCTATGAAACCTGCCGTTCGATTGTTATCCAAAGGAACGATTTTGCCAGACTCCAAAAATACGCCCATCTATTTCGAGGCGGTCAATTTGAAGGCGGTCGACGTTCGCGTGGTGCGTATTTATGAAAATAATATGCTTCAGTTTTTACAGGGGGCCGACTTGAACAATAGCAATTGGTATAATGTGAAACGCGTCGGACGAAGAGTGGCCAAAAAAACCATCGATTTATCCAAGGCCATGGTAGAGACCAATGGCGATTGGAAAGGCTATGGTCTGAACCTATCCGAATTCTTCAAAACCGAACCGGGCGCGCTGTATCAGGTTGAATTTAGCTTTAAACCTAAATACATCGCCTATGATTGTGGTGGCAATGAAACCTCCATGAATGAAATATTGGCTTCAAGTGAAGCCGACGGCACTGCTGAAGAACGCGAAGAACGATATTGGGACAATGAACTATATAACTGGCGGAACTATTCTTATAATTGGCAAGAACAGGACAATCCCTGTCATCCCGCCTATTACAATCAGGAGCGTTTCGTGACCACCAATGTGTTGGGAAGCGACCTTGGGTTAATCGTTAAAAAAGGAAAAAACAATAGTTACCATTTTGCAACGACCAACCTGCTTTCGGCAAAGCCGGAAAAGGGTACCAAGATTCGCCTCTACAACTATCAGCAGCAACTTATTGAAACGGTTACGACCGATTCGGAAGGGATGACGCTCTATGATAGTGAAAAGACCGTATCCTTTGCCGTAGCGCAAAAAGACGACAATTACGCCTACGCGAAACTAGCCGATGGAAATGCACTTTCGCTTAGCAAATTTGACGTTTCAGGAAAAGAACTTCAAAAAGGACTAAAAGGGTTTTTATATACCGAACGCGGCGTGCATCGCCCGGGCGATAGCATTCACCTTACATTCGTATTGAACGACAAGGCGAATCCGCTTCCCAAAAACCATCCGGTTACGCTTCACCTAACCGATCCCCGTGGCAAATTACTCGAAAAGCAAGTCTTGAAAAGTGGACCACAAGTCAAGAACAATTTTTACTATTTCCCTTTAAAAACAACCCAAAATTCACCAACGGGAAATTACCTAGCAACCGTTTCGGTAGGCGGCGTGCAGTTTACCAAAACGCTTCGCGTCGCGACCGTAAAGCCAAATCGATTAAAAATTAAGCTGAACTTTGATGACGAAGTGCTTTCCTCAAAAAAACCGATTGCCGGAAATGCTTCTTCTACGTGGCTACATGGCGCACCAGCCCGGAACCTTAAAATGGAAATGGACGTCACCCTTCGAAGCACCCAAACCGCTTTTAAGGATTGGCCAAAATACGACTTCACCGATCCGGTTCGCACCTTCGATGAAGTGGAATTGCCAATATTGGAACAGCAACTATCTTCGGACGGAAACTTGGACTTCTCGAAGCAACTTCAACTAAGCGACAAAGCACCGGGCATGTTGCAGGCAACCTTTTTGACAAAGGTGTATGAAGGCGGAGGCGATTTTTCACTAGATGTGTTTTCAAAGAACTTAGCTCCCTATTCGCATTTTGTTGGCCTACGCTCTCCAGAACCCCATCGCTATGGCTCGTACAACACCGACCAAAACACCGAATTCGATGTGGTGTCGGTAGATGAAAAAGGAAAAGCAGCAGCTAACCGGACCCTACAGGTAAAAATTTTCAAAATCGAATGGCGTTGGTGGTGGAATCGCGGTAGGGATAACCTAAGCCGCTATGAGAACGCAACCGTGCACCGACCGGTTCAAAATAGTATCGTCACAACGAATGCACAAGGAAAAGGAAGCTTCAATCTCAATATTCCCGAGGAAGAAGGCGGTCGGTATTTAATTCGCGTCATCGACGAGAAATCTGGGCATGCGACGGGGCGGGTGACTTACTTCTATCGAAATTGGTGGAAAGCGCCTACCGATGGCGATGCGGAAAGTTCGAAAATGTTAGTGTTTTCAGCCGATAAGGAGTCGTATAAAGTAGGTGAAGAGGCCTTTATCACATTTCCTTCCGGCAGTAGCGGACGTGCGTTGATCAGTATTGAAAACGGCACCGAGGTGTTGGCAACCCATTGGATTGAAACCAACAAAGGAGAAACAAAAGCAGCTGTTCGACTGACGGAGGATATGGCACCGAATATTTATGTGAATATCTCATTACTTCAACCACACGAACAAACGGTGAACGATCATCCTATTCGATTGTACGGGGTGATTCCGTTGAAGGTGGAAAATCCCAAAACCATCCTTCATCCTACTATCGATATGCCAACCGTGTTGAAACCCGAAGAACCCTTTACGGTAACAGTTTCAGAAAAAAACAATCGCGCCATGACCTACACCGTCGCTGTTGTAGATGAAGGCTTACTCGATTTAACACGTTTCCAAACCCCAAGAATACATGAGGCTTTTTATAGTCGCGAAGCGTTGGGCGTAAAGACGTTCGATATTTTTGATGATGTTATCGGAGCGCATTCGGGAAGTGTTTCGAACATCTACGCTATTGGTGGTGGCGATGCTGCGGCTGGGGCGAAGAACAAAAAAGCAGATCGCTTTAAGCCAGTCGTGAAATATTTAGGCCCTTTTCAACTAGATGCTGGTAAAAAAGCCACCCATCGTATTCAAATGCCAAGCTATATCGGTTCGGTTCGGACGATGGTGGTCGCTGGAAATGCCTCTGATGCTGCCTATGGTGCTGTTGAAGAAGCAACGCCTGTCCGAAAACCTCTAATGGTATTGGCTTCGGTTCCTCGAAAGCTTTCACCCGGTGAAAAGGTTACCATTCCAGTAACGGTCTTTGCTATGGAATCGAAGGTGAAGAATGCCACAATCAATGTAAAAGTGAGCGATGCCCTGAAACCTTTGGAAGGCACCTCAAAGTCGATTTCCTTTTCTGAAATAGGTGAACAAATCGTCAATTTTGAATTTGAAGTACTCCCAAGTGAAGACATCCAAACCATTGAAGTGATGGCTTCTGGAAGTGGTGAAACCGCTCGCTACGCATTAGAAATCGACGTGGAAAATCCAAACCCCATCACCCAACGCACCAAAACCTATACGCTTACGGAGAATGGTTCGGAAACGGTCACTTTTGAGACCTTTGGAGTGACTGGAACAAATTCGGCCAGCTTGGAGTTTTCAACCTTGCCACCGATGAACTTCAACAAACGGATGGAGTACTTAATTCGCTATCCACATGGCTGTGTGGAACAGACGACCTCGGTAGCATTTCCGCAGTTATACTTAGCAGATGTCTTCGACATTACCTATGATAAGAAACAAGAGATTCAGAAAAATGTAGAAGCGGCGATCCGAAAGTTGGGCAATTATCAAACCACATCCGGCGGTATGAGTTATTGGCCCGGTGAACGATATGTTGATGATTGGAGTACGAGTTATGTTGGACATTTTATGTTGGAAGCCAAAGAGAAAGGCTATGCACTTCCGATTACCTTTTTGAGCAATTGGTTGCAGTATCAGAAAAAAGCAGCCCGCGAATGGCGAAACAGTCAGACGTCTTATAATAGTAGTCATACCCAAGCCTATCGCCTTTACACCTTGGCAATGGCGGGTCAACCCGAACTGGCGGCCATGAACCGCTTGCGTGAATCAAAGTATATTAGCAACGAAGCGAAATGGCGTTTGGCGGCTGCGTATGCATTGGCAGGAAAAGCATCGGTCGCCAAAGATTTAGCTTCTTCCGCAAATATCTATTTCAAACCAAAGCCCTATCAACGCTATACCTATGGTTCGCCATTCCGGAACAAGGCGATGGCCTTGGAAACCATGGTGATTTTGGAAGCTCCTGAACAGCGTGAGTTAGCGCTTTCACTTGCGAAGGAACTTTCCTCCCAACGTTGGTTTAGCACTCAAGAAACCGCTTACGGCTTGATGGCCATGGCACGGATGGTGAATAAAAATGGTGGTAGGGCGATGACGGTTACCTTTCAAAAGAATGGTAAAACAGATGAATTAAAAACCGATCGTGCCATTGCATTACGCGAGTTGGGTATTCAAATGGGCAACAATAGTGTTGAAGTAAGCAATAAAAAGGATAATACCGTATACGTTACCCTATCGCAACAAGGGAAACTGCCTCTCGGAGAAGAGTTGGTCGAAGCACGAAATCTTGAATTACGGGTTCGTTATTTCGATGGGGAAGGTAAAACGATGGATGTTTCAACCCTTCGTCAGGGAACCGAAATCAATGCTGAGATTACTGTTACAAATACAAGCGGCAGTTATATCGACAATGTTGCCCTTACCCAAATTTTCCCGAGTGGTTGGGAAATCGTAAACACCAGTTTCACCGAATTGGGCGGTGGTGCGGAAGGAAACGCACGATACAAGGATATTCGCGACGATAGGGTTCAGTATTATTTCGATTTAAGGGCTAAAAAATCAAAGACTTTTACCGCCAAGCTGAATGCTTCCTATCTCGGCACCTATTATTTGCCGGGTGCACAAGTGGATGCCATGTACGATAACACCTATTACGCCCGAAACAAAGGGAAGTGGATAACGGTTCAGCAGTAAAAATGAAAAAAGCAATGGAACATATCGCATCCTTCACCTACCGATACCTGTTTCGGGTCGGCGGTGGTTTGCTATTGCTATTGCTTTGGTTGTTCTGCTTGCCATCGCCTCTTTTTACGACGCCTACTTCCACAGTAGTTGAAAGCAGGACTGGCGAATTGTTGGGAGCACGAATTGCCGATGACGGTCAGTGGCGGTTTCCTAAAATCGATTCGGTGCCGTACCGTTTCGAGCAGTGCTTGCTATATTTTGAAGATGAATACTTCTATCAGCATCCTGGATTTAATCCCGTATCGATGACCAAAGCCCTATGGCAAAACATGACTACCGAAAGCCGTCGTGGTGGCAGTACTTTAACGCAGCAAGTCATTCGTCTGTCTCGAAAGGAAAATAGAACCTATTGGGAAAAGGTAATCGAACTATTTCAGGCTACACGTTTGGAAGCAGGTTCTTCCAAGGAAGAGATTTTACAGCTGTATGCTTCGCAAGCACCCTTTGGTGGTAATGTGGTGGGGTTGGAAACCGCTGCTTGGCGCTACTTTGGAATTCCCGCAAGCGAACTCAGTTGGGGACAGTCGGCTGCTTTGGCTGTGTTGCCGAATGCTCCCGCATTGGTGTATCCTGGGAAGAATGAAACGATCTTCCGAAAAAAACGCGATGCCTTATTGTTGAAGCTTTTCGAAAAGGGAATCATTGCTGAAGACACCTATGAGTTGGCGTTGGACGAGCGACTTCCCGGAACACCTGTTCCGTTACCGGATATGGCGTATCATTTCACTGAAAAGGTCCGAAAGGAACATAACGGGCAACGTTTGAAGAGTACCATCGATATGCAGTTGCAGGAAAAGGTGAATCGGTTGGTGTTCGAACATCATGCACAATTGAAGCAAAACGAAATCCATAATATGGCGGTGCTGGTGTTGGATGTTGAAACCAAGGAGGTGTTGGCCTATATCGGAAATGCTCCTACTTCAAAAGACAATAACCCGTTTGTGGATATCATCGATAAGCCGCGAAGCACTGGAAGCGTCTTAAAACCATTCCTCTTTGCCTCTTTGATGGATAGTGGTGAATTATTGCCGGATATGCTTGTTGCCGATGTACCTACGGTCATTAATGGATACAGTCCTGAAAATTTTGACCAAAGGTATCACGGCGCCGTGCCCGCGGGTGAAGCCTTATCGCGTTCGTTGAACGTGCCAGCGGCACGGATGCTACGTGAATATGGCCTACAGCGTTTTCACCATAAATTGGAATTGCTACAGTTTCAGCAAATTGACAAACCGGCCAATTATTATGGTCTCTCGCTGATTTTAGGCGGAGCGGAAAGTTCGCTTTGGGAAATCACTTCCGCCTATGCGGGTATGGCCTCCACTTTGAATTATTTCAATAGTACTTCAAGTGAATACCGAAAAAATGACTTCCGTAAGCCGACGTATTCCTTAACCGAGCCCTTCACTTCAAAAGAGAAAACTACAGATCCACCCGTTCTTGATGCCGGTGCCATTTATAAAACCTTTGAGGCACTACGTGAAGTAAATCGTCCGTTGGGTGAAGAAAACTGGCAGTTCTTCAGCAGTGCACAGCCTATTGCCTGGAAAACCGGGACCAGTTTTGGCTTTAAGGACGCTTGGGCAGTGGGCGTTACCTCAAAATATGCCGTGGGCGTGTGGGTGGGAAATGCCGATGGTGAAGGTCGCCCTGGTCTAACAGGCATCCAAGCAGCGGCCCCTGTGCTTTTCGATGTGTTTCAAACCCTGCCTGCTTCCGATTGGTTTGCGACGCCTTACGATGAATTAGTAGAAACTAAGGTTTGTACTGAAAGTGGTCATTTGGCTGGTGTTTCTTGTATTGAAACCATTTCAGAATTTATTCCGAAGAAAGGAATTCGAACAGCACCATGTCCCTACCATAATACCGTTTTTACAGATACTGCAGGTGGGTATCGCGTGAATTCCTCTTGCTATTCCCTAGCAGAAATGAAACAACGATCCTGGTTTAGTCTTCCGCCAGTTATGGAATATTACTATGCTCCGCTTCACCCTGAATACAAGCCTCTTCCTCCCTACCGGAGTGATTGTTTGAAGGAGGGAGAAAAAGTGATGGAGTTTATCTTTCCCAAGCAAAATGAAACAATTCTTTTGGCAAAGAATTTTGAGGAAAATATCCAAGAAACCATCTTCCAGCTAGCACATCGAAATACAGAAACTTCTGTGTATTGGTATTGGGACGATACCTTCCTTAATACGACAACCACTTTTCATGAAATCGCACTTCTTCCCAAACCCGGTCCGCATGTGTTGACAGTAGTTGATTCTGAAGGAAATCGACTTCAACAGACGGTTAGGGTTCAAGCTACATCCGAACTCTAAACAAAAAAATTAACAATGATTTAAGATTTTATTGGTTCGGTATGTTCCGAACCAAATATACTTTTGTACCGTTTAAAAAAAAATTATGGCGATTTGTTCCGAAGAAAAAAAGAAGTTGATTGAGGAAACAGGACTTCATTTTGAAGTATATGGGAACCTACCTCCTTTGGCGGCACGTATTTTTGCCACTGCGTTACTCTCAAAAGAAGAAGGATATTCTTTTGATGAAATTATGCAGATAACCCAAGCGAGCAAAAGTTCGGTTTCCACAAGTCTCAACCTACTTATCCAACTCAGATATTTGGAGTACTATACCAAATCTGGAGAGCGAAAACGTTACTATCGCAACGGCCACCACAATCTGCGTGGTTCGCTAGAAGATGAATTGCGCAAGGTTACCAAGAAAGTTGAGGTGATTAAAAAAATAGACCGTTTCAACAAAGAGCATAACCTAGATAAATTCAAAAAGAACAAATCTATTGGGAATATATTCTTGGATTATTTAGAAAATCAAAAACAAAACTTGAAAGAAACCATTGATAAGATAACTGAATTTGAAAAAAATCACACTTCTTAAACTCCTTCCGAACATGAAAAAATCAATATTAATATCTTTATCCAGCTTGGCACTTATAGTCTCTAGCTGTGGCGATTCAAAAAATGAACAAGCTGCTACGGGCCCACAAAAAATACCTTTTCCCGTGGTAACGGTTCCCACAAAAACAGTGACTGCCTATGAATCCTATCCTGCCAGTATTGAAGGCATTGTAAATAGTGAAATTAGGGCGAAAGTGTCAGGATACATTTCTGATGTATTGGTAGATGAAGGCCAAAAAGTGCGCAAAGGTCAATTGCTTTTTAAACTGGAAACCCAGTCTTTAAGCCAAGACGCCGCAGCTGCGAAAGCAAATGTGAATGCTGCACAAGTGGAAGTGGACAAATTAAAGCCTTTGGTAGAAAAAAATATAATTAGTGCTGTTCAATTAGAAACTGCAAAAGCGCAACTTGAACAAGCAAGAAGCGCTTATAACAGTATTTCAGCAAATATTGGGTATGCCAATATTAAAAGCCCTGTAGATGGATATGTGGGGGCAATCCCGCTTCGCGAGGGGGCTTTGGTTAGTCCAACTTCGCAAACGCCGTTGACGACAGTTTCTGATATTAGTAAAGTGTATGTGTATTTTTCATTAAATGAAAAGGAATATCTGGATTTTATTCAAAATACAGAAGGGGAAAGCTTGGATGCAAAAATTAAGAACCTCCCAAAGGTGGAATTGGTTTTGGCCAATGGAGAAACCTATCCGCATGAAGGCACGATTGAAACTATTAATTCACAAGTAAATGTAGGTACAGGAACAGTATCATTTCGAGCTGTTTTTCCCAACCCAGAGCGTTTACTTTCTAATGGTTACAGTGGGAAAATTAAAATTCCCACCGTATATGAAGATGCGACTGTAATTCCAGAATTTTCAACCTACGATCAGCAGGGCAAAATTTATACCTATAGAGTACAGGGCGATAGCATTGCCGTTGCCACTCCTATTGAAGTAATCGACAGGGCCAATAATTTAATTATTGTGCAATCAGGCATTCAAGAAGGAGACAAAATTATTGTAAAGGGTGTGGGAAAGTTGCGTAACAACACACCCATTGTACCACAACCCGCTTCTTTTGATAGCATCACAAATAGTTTACAACAGGCATTTAAATAAAGAACTATGTTAAAAGTATTCATTGAACGACCGGTACTTTCTACGGTGGTTTCCATCGTACTGGTTATTTTGGGAGTATTAGGCATTACTACGCTTCCTACCACCCAATATCCAGATATTGCCCCGCCCACTGTGCAAGTAACTGCCAACTATCCAGGGGCAAATGCTCAAACAGTATTGGAGAGTGTAATTATCCCTATTGAAGAGCAAATAAACGGTGTGGAGGGGATGACCTATCTTACCTCTACGGCTAGTAATAGCGGCCGCGCCAACATTCAAGTGTTTTTTGATCAGGAAATGGATCCAGATATCGCTGCCGTGAATGTTCAAAATCGTGTTGCTCGGGCTAACCCCCTGCTTCCTATTGAAGTAACACAATCTGGAGTAATTACACAAAAGCAGCAAACAAGCGCCTTAATGTTCCTCACAGTTTTATCTGAAAACGATGAATACGATGCCACTTACATTCAGAATTATCTAAATATTAATGTCCTTCCAGAATTAAAACGGATTGATGGGGTGGGAGATGTACGGATTTTCGGCACGAAAACCTATGCCATGCGTATTTGGCTAAAACCTGAAAAATTAGCTGCATACAACCTAGTTCCAACTGACGTTACCGCTGCCATTAATGAACAAAGCCGTGAAGCGGCTGCTGGAGCTTTGGGGCAAAACAATGCCAAATCTTTTGAATATGTCCTCACCTATCCCGGACGTTATAAAGAAGAAAGCCAATACGAAGATATTGTGATAAAAGCCTTAGGCAACGGAGAATATCTTACACTAAAGGATGTCGCGGACATTGAATTGGATGCGGAAGGATATAATGTGGTTTCCGTTTCCAACGGCAGCCCTGCGGTAAATATGGCAATTTACCAAACCGCCGGCTCGAATGCACAGGAAATCATTGAAGAAGTACATGAAAAATTTGAAGAGCTTTCCCAAAATTTTCCAAAAGGAGTGAAGCATGTAGTAAACTTCGACACCAACGAATTTTTAAATGCCTCTATCGATACCGTACTCTATACCCTTGTAGAAGCCTTCCTTTTGGTATTTATAGTGGTATTTTTATTCCTTCAAGACTTTAGATCGACCTTGATTCCGGCCATTGCGGTTCCGGTTTCTATAATCGGTACTTTCTTTTTTCTTAACTTATTTGGATATACCATAAATCTCTTGACACTTTTCGCATTGGTATTGGCCATCGGTATTGTAGTAGATGATGCTATTGTGGTAGTGGAAGCTGTTCACGCAAAACTTGAAAAAGGCGCCAATAACGCACTTACGGCTACTCGTTCCGCCATGGACGAAATTACGGGTGCCATCATTTCCATTACCTTGGTAATGGGCGCGGTATTTATTCCTGTAACCTTTATACAAGGGCCCACGGGTGTTTTTTATGAACAATTTGGTGTAACCCTAATGGTCGCAATAGGCATTTCAGCAATAAATGCCTTAACGCTCAGCCCAGCGATGAGTGCCCTTTTTCTGAAACCTCATACCAAAAAAGAAAAAAAGAAAAATTTTCTTCGAAGATTTTTTGATGGATTCAATGTCGGGTTTAAAGCTGCTACCAACCGCTATGTAAGGTCTCTTGGGTTTCTCTACAAACACAAATGGATTACGGTTTTAGTTTTAATTCTAGCAACAGTTGGCATTTTCTGGGCTTCACAAACAACCCCTACCGGATTCGTTCCCGATGAAGACCGCGGAATTGTTTTCATTAATGTTGAATTGCCTGCCGGTGCGGCCTTGGATCGTACCGTAGGAGTTACCAAGGAACTGGAATTAAAGCTCCGAAACGTTCCAGGTGTTGAAAACGTTACCTTAGTCAATGGTTTCAGTATTTTGAATGGACAAGGAAGCAACTATGCTTTAGGATTTGCTAAATTGGAAAATTGGAGCGAACGTGAAGACGATTCAAAATCGGTAGAAGCCATAACACAAAAATTCTTTGGGCTGGGTGCAACCATTGCAGATGCGAATGTGCTTTTCTTTTCACCTCCCTCTATCCCTGGGTTCAGTGCTTCGTCTGGTTTCAATTTGGAAGTATTGGATCGATCGGGCGGTAGTTTCAACGACTTGAACGAAGTAACGCAACAATATCTGCAGACATTGATGCAACGTCCCGAAATTCAATATGCAAATACATCATTCAATGTAAATTATCCTCAGTACCAAATTGATGTGAACATTCCAAAGACGAAAGAATCCGGAATTTCTGTAAGCTCGATTCTTTCTACATTGCAAGGATATATCGGTAGTATTTATGCGGCCGATTTCTCCCGTTTCGGGAAACAATACCGTGTATATGTGCAGGCTCTCCCAGAAGACCGTGCAACAACCGATGATTTGAATTCGCTATACGTGCGAAGTGGCGACGGAACGATGGCGCCTATAACCGAATTCATCACTTTGGAACGTGTTTACGGTCCCCAATCCGTAACGCGATTCAACTTGTTTAATTCCGCTAGTGTGAATGGTGCCGCTGCTCCTGGGTATTCTTCTGGAGATGCGATTACGGCAGTGCAAGAGGTAAGCGAAACTGCTTTGCCACAAAACTACTCCATCGACTATTCAGGATTGACGCGTGAGGAAATCAATGCCGGTAATCAAACCACTTTTATTTTCTTGTTGAGTATTTTGTTTGTGTATTTCATTCTGGCTGCTCAGTATGAAAGTTATTTAATCCCTCTTTCGGTATTGCTATCACTTCCTGTTGGAGTGATGGGTGCGTATATGACCACAAAATTCGCCGGATTGGAAAATAATATCTATTTCCAAATCGCCTTAATTATGTTGATTGGTCTATTAGCAAAAAATGCCATTTTGATTGTGGAATTTGCCTTACAAAGGCGTAGGGCCGGTTATTCAAGAATGGAAGCCGCTTTTGAAGGTGCCAAAGTTCGTCTGCGGCCTATTTTAATGACGTCTTTTGCATTTATCATCGGTCTTTTGCCGCTCGTTTTCGCAAGTGGAATCGGTGCCCGTGGAAACAATGCCATTGGTACGGGAGCCGTAGGAGGCTTATTGGTAGGTACAATTCTAGGGGTATTTGTCATTCCTATTTTATACATCTTCTTCCAATGGCTGCAGGATAAAATTTCAGGCACTCCAAAAGAAGCAGAAACTCAAAACTAAAAGCATATTTTGATAGATATGAAAAGATATTTCAAATATATTTTATTCACTATAGTCGCAATTAGCCTGCAATCTTGCTTTGTAGCAAAGGAATATTCGCGTCCCGAAATTGTGAATGAGGCCAATTACCGCACCGACAATCTCCCACAGGATAGTTTAACCTTGGCCGATGTTTCTTGGCGAGATTTATTTACTGATGTGCAATTGAAACAGTACATTGAAGAAGGCCTTGAAAACAACATCGACATTCGTGTCGCGCTTCAGCAAATAATCGCCGCAGAAGCGTATGCAAAACAAGGCAAGGTGGGCTATTTCCCAACAGTGAACGCGAACGCCCAATATACACATCAGGAATTGTCGTCAAACAGTCAATTTGGGGGATTGTTTTCTTCTATTGATCAATATGAACTAAGTGCCAATCTTTCTTGGGAAGCCGATATTTGGGGCAAAATACGAAGTAACAAACGTGCAACACAGGCTGCCTATTTACAAAGTGTAGCTGCACACCAAGCCGTAAAATCAAGGTTGATTGCCGATATCGCTTCCGCATATTACAACCTCTTGGCACTCGATGAACAGCTTCGGGTAACGGAAGAAACCGTGGAAAACCGAGAAAACAGTTTGGAAACCACAGAAGCATTAAAAGATGCCGGTGTGGTAACAGAAGTAGCCGTAAAACAGACTGAAGCACAATTATACACCGCACAGGTATTGGTAATCGACTTAAAGCGTGACATAAAAATTTTGGAGAATACCATGTCCATTCTGTTAGGAAAAGAGCCAGAGCTTGGTACAATTACTCGCGGCACGTTGGAAGCACAAATCATAACCAGTGAATTGCCTATAGGCGTTCCGGTTCAATTGTTGCGAAATCGTCCCGATATAATCGCTGCAGAATACAATTTGATCAATACTTTTGAATTGACAAATGTTGCCCGAAGCAACTTCTATCCTTCGCTTACGCTCACAGCTACCGGAGGATTACAGAGTTTGGACATTACAGAATTGTTCGACACAAATTCACTTTTTGCCACGATTGTAGGGGGCCTTGCGCAACCTATTTTCAACCGTAGGCAGATTAAAACACAGTACGAAGTTTCGCAAGCGCAACAGGAACAGGCACGACTCAATTTTCGTCAGACGTTTTTAACAGCTTCAAAGGAAGTCTCCGATGCCTTATATTCGTATGAGGCGGCTTCCGAAAAAATTGAAGTACGACAAAAAGAATACGAAGCCTTGAGCATCGCCACCGATTATTCCGAAGAACTGCTTGATAACGGACTTGCCAATTATCTGGAAGTGTTGACGGCTCGCGAAAATGCCCTAAATTCGAGTTTGGGATTAGTTTCGGCACAAAACAATCAACTGCAATCTGTTGTAAATCTATACTTGGCACTAGGTGGTGGTTGGCAATAAGAATAATGATTGATGTAAAAGAGCATATTATTGAAACAGCCGAGGAACAGTTTCGGCTTTATGGAACAAAAAGTGTTTCTGTGGAGGATATTTGCGAAACGCTGAAAATTTCAAAAAAGACACTTTACCAACATTTCAGAAGCAAAAAAGAATTACTTGCCAAAACCGTAGAATTCATTTTCAATAGACATTTTGAAAAAATAAATCGAATTCTTGAAAAGGATATTTCGGCCCTAGAAAAATTTGTACTTATCTATCGGTACGGAATTCAACAAATGGTAAAATACGATCCCGCCTTTTTCCACGAAATGAAAAAATATCACCACGAAGCGCATTGTCAATATGAAGAAAAGCGGAAAGAAATTGTATTCCATATGATAAAAGGCCTATTGGAAGAAGCGCAAAAAGATGGTGAAATACGCGCCGAAGTAAACCTTGATCTCTTTTGTGAACTGTACCTTTCTAAAATGGACACTGTTCTTGTGTCGAGGGATTTAAAGGAAAAATATCCCAAAAAAGAACTATTGAATCACTTAATAATATACAATTTGCGGGGTATTGCCACACATCCCCATAAAATTAGCATTCCGTAATCAACGCAATGGAAAACCTTTTGCGGCCCACCAGGGATGTATTTCAATCTCTAGCCTACCTGCTTTCACCATCGGGTCCATATTGGCCAAACTATCGGCCATTTTCTGTGTGGGAACGTTGTAGATGGTAATGCCACGTATATCACCATCATCTCCAAACGGTCCCGAAATATCGGCATAGCCTTCTTCATACATCCGTCCGAGATGTGCAAGATGTAGCTTTTGGAGACTGTCGGTTTCCTGTTTGTTTTGCGAGCGATGGGTGCCACGTTTTAAAAAAGCGATAAAATATTGCTGCATTAAAATAGTGTCGCCTGAGGCTTCATCCACATAATCGAAAATTTGATAGCCCCTGTCCATCAATTCTTTTTTCTGAGCCTCTACCGAAGCTGATGTTGACATTATTTCAGTGCTCTCGATATTCGTTGTTGAAGAGGTAGCTTCTCCCGAATTTATTCGCTCTTCACAACTTCCGAAGAACATCAAACTGCCTATGCACACAAGGATTAGGTATTTCATATTGTTTTGGTATTAGTTACTTGCTCCCATTCCATTTGGAATAGGGTTTTTTGCTTAATTGGGCGTTGTAATATTTTGAATCGCCAGTTACTTCTTCCCCCAACCAATCTGGCGAAACGATGGTTTCATCTTCTTTTGAGAGCTCTACTTCTGCTACGAATAAGCCTTCATTTTCACCATGAAATTCATCTACCTCAAAAATATGGTTTCCGGCCTTCACTTCATACCGGGTTTTGTCAATAATTTCCGTTTCACATAGCTCCAACAAGGCTTTAGCTTCCTTGACCGTAATTTGCTTTTCCCATTCAAAACGCGTCGTTCCCGACTTGTTTCCAATACCTTTCACCGTGATAAACCCTTCATTTCCCTTGACTCGAACCCGAACTGTCCGTTCAGGATCGGTATTTAGAAAGCCTTGGGTAATCCGACGAGAGGCAAAAGCCTGTTCCTTAAAATCGGTATTCAACACTAAAAATTTACGCTCAATTTCCTGCAAAACGGTTCAAATTAGGATGGTTTTTTCGCTAAATCGCGAAGATCAGCCGAAGATACCCTTTTTTCGGCGAAGTTGTTTTTCGCCAAATAGTGCATAGCATTCGCAATGTTGTTTGGGTGAATCATTTTGTATTTCTTCGGAATTAGGAAATCGAATAATCCCGCAAAAAACTTTGCGATACGCTCCCCCGTTCGTTTTTCTTCGCGTTCTCCTCCAATTAATGAAGGTTGCAGAATATAGGTGTTTGAAATGTTTTGCTGAAGCACGTCGCGTTCCATTTCGCCTTTCACCTTATTATAGAAAATTCTACTATCAACATCAGCGCCAAGGGCTGAAACCACTATAAACCTTTCGATCCCATTCTTTTTTGAAAGCTTGGCAGCGGTTACAGGAATGCCATAATCTATTTTTCGGTAGGTTTCCGTATCGGGCGTTTTGGCCTTTGTGGTTCCAATACAACAAAACACAACATCACCCTTAAAGGTTTCACCATGCTGCTCCAATTCGAACATATCGATAAGATGCTCTTCAATCTTAGGGTCGGAAACGTTCACCGAAGATCTCCCAAAGATGATAATGTTGCTGCAATCGGGATCTTTTAGCAGTCGCTCAAGAAGATACGAGCCGGTTAGTCCGGTGGCTCCTAAGAGAATTGCGGTTTTTGACATTTTAAATTGAATTGAAACGAATTCGACTTTCTTTTCCTATGCTTAAAGGTAGTAATTTTGTACTATGCCGGAATCGATTCCCATCCGAAAGATTATTCATGTCGATATGGACGCGTTTTACGCCTCAGTTGAACAATTGGATAATCCTGAATTGGTAGGAAAACCCATCGCTGTTGGGGGTGGAAGCACTCGGGGCGTGGTTTCCGCGGCTAGTTATGAGGCACGAAAATTCGGGGTTCGATCGGCTATGAGCGGTCGATTAGCACAGAAGCTTTGTCCCGACCTCATCTTTGTAAAAACACGCTTCGACAGATATCGAGAGATTTCAGCGCAGATTCGAAAGGTCTTTTTTGAATATACCGATTTGGTGGAACCATTATCGTTAGATGAAGCCTATCTAGACGTAACCGAAAATAAAAAAGGGAATCCTAGCGCTACTTTAATCGCCCAAGAAATTCGTGCTGAAATTAAGAAAAGAACGGGGTTGAATGCTTCCGCAGGCATAAGCATCAACAAGTTTATTGCAAAAGTGGCGAGCGATATCAACAAACCGAATGGACAGAAAACGGTACCACCCGAGGAAGTTCAAACGTTTTTAGAGGAATTGGATATCAAAAAATTCTATGGCGTTGGAAAAGTAACCAAGGAAAAAATGTATCGGCATGGCATCTTCACCGGTGCCGATCTGAAAGGAAAATCGCTTGAATTTCTTGAAGAACACTTCGGAAAAAGCGGCGCCCATTACTTCAACATTGTGCGCGGCATTCACCATAGCAAAGTAAAGCCCGAACGCACCCGCAAATCGTTGGCCGCTGAACGAACCTTCTCCGAGAACATTTCATCAGAAATCTTTATGCTCGAGAGATTGCAGGATATCGCTGAAGAGGTTGAACGCCGACTTCAAAAGAGTAAGGTGGCCGGAAGAACCATCACGCTAAAAATAAAGTATAGCGATTTCACACAACAAACGCGTAGCAAAACGTTACCATTTTATATTTCTAGCAAAGAATTATTGATGGAACACGTTAAAGATTTGTTATTTCAGCAAAAAATGAAAGAATCGGTTCGATTATTGGGAATTTCTTTATCGAACCTAAACAACGAAGAAAAGAAAGAACAGCCCGATGCCGATGATAGTATCGATGTACAATTGAAGTTGCAGTTCTAGCTTTTCAACATTTCCAAAGTATTAAACTATTCGTAAACCTTATGGCACACTGTTACTTTTCTTTATTTTATTAATAACCTAAAACGCTATCATCATGAGAAAAGTAATCCGAGTATTAGTCTTAGCCGTCGCTGCCACAGCATTCTTCGCCTGCAACGACGACAAATCAAAAACCGAAGTTCAATCCACCGAAAACGACATGGCCGTAGTTGAAAAGGAAACTACGGAAACGGTCGAGTTTTTATATGTAACGGCTCCCAGTGGCTTGAGTTTACGAGAACACGGTAATTTGAACAGTGAAAAACTAGCCGTTATGCCGTATGGTACGAAAGTGAAAATCGTTACCCCTGAAACTAACGAAACCATGACGGTAGCTGGAATTAAAGGCGGCATGCACGAAGTGGAATTTAATCATAAGACTGGCTACGCTTTTAATGGGTATTTATCGAAGTTTTTTCCGCCCGAGGAAGATATTAAACCAAAGGTATATGCTGAAGAATTGAAAGCGCAGTTTTCAAAAGTCGAGTATTCTGAAAGCAGTGGTGGTACAGCAAGTAAACCCACAAACACCTCGATGTTGAAATTGCCAACGAATAGCTGGCATGAAGCCTTTTTTATCGCTACGGAATTGTATGGTATCCCAAAGCATTTTGCGTTTCCGGAACCAAAGGGGTCTCCAGAAGAAACGGTTGCTGATACGAAGAAACCAAAAGATGTATCTACTAGCGAACTAAAAATATATCGTGCGAACGATGCTTTAGAAAAAATTGAATACGATTACCAAGCGAAGGGCTATTCATATATTATCACCATTCAACAAAACGATGATAGCATGGTGCTTGAGAAAACAGAAAAGACTCAATAGGTTTCTTTGAAAAAGCAAAAAACCCCTGCCGTAGCTGTTGGCAGGGGTTTTTTTGTTATTGCCTTATAAAGCGTTTGGTGCTTTGTTTTTATTTTGAAGTAATGGTTTATAAAAAAGATTCCGCTAGGAAGGCTTTGCGTATTGATATCGACAGTTTCCATCGAGGAAATTACAAAATGTCCGGAGGCGACATCGGAGAAAGTGTATTACTTTACTAACGAAACGCGCAGGGTATTTACCATTCCCTTATCCGCAATAGGCATGGCTGCGAGGTTAACCAGATAGTCGCCTTTCTTCACATAGCCACGGTTTCGAGCTATTTTGTTAACATCATCTACCGTTTCATCGGTACTAACATATTTGTCGTAGTGAAATGCTTTCACACCCCAGAGTAGATTCAGGCGTGCCAGAATACGTTTGTTGGATGTAAAGGCCAAAATATGTGCATCGGGTCGCCATGCTGAAATTTGAAACGCCGTATATCCACTATTGGTGAGTGTACAAATTGCTTTCGCTTCAATTTCATTGGCCATAATAGCGGCGTGGTAACAAACCGATTTGGTAATATATCGATTGGTACGAACATGCGGTGGATGATGGGGTACTGTAATCAGTGCCGAATTTTCTACCCGTTTACATATATTGGCCATCGTCCGGATGACTTCTACCGGATATTTTCCAACCGAAGTCTCGCCGCTCAGCATTACCGCATCAGCTCCATCCATAACGCTATTGGCCACATCGTTTACTTCCGCACGCGTTGGTGTAAGTGATTGAATCATGGTCTCCATCATCTGGGTGGCAATAATAACAGGGATTCGGGCACGCTTAGCTGTAAGCACCAATTCCTTTTGGATTAAGGGTACTTCTTCTGCGGGCACTTCAACTCCCAAATCGCCACGTGCTACCATCAATCCATCGCAATAGGCTACGATTTTGTCGATATTCTTAACAGCTTCTGGCTTCTCAATCTTCGCAACTATCGGAATTTTATACTCGCTATGCGCCTCTATAATCGCCTGTAATTCTTTTAAGTCGCCTGCATGTCGAACAAATGAAAGGGCAATCCAATCTACTTCTTGGCTGACAGCGAATATGGCATCCTTTTTATCTTTTGGTGTTAAGGCTGGTAAAGAAATATTGGTGTTCGGAAGATTTACTCCTTTTTTGGAGCGCAGCGGACCACCTTGCACAACCTTGGTTGTAACGGTATCCTTTTTGTTGGTTTCGAGTACTTCAAAGATGAGTTTACCATCGTCTAGGAGGATTCGTTCACCGGGGTTCACATCTTTCGGGAATTGGTCGTAGTTCATATAGACCCTTTCAGCGGAGCCTTCAAACTCGGTTCCCGTACAAAACTGAATTTTATCGCCTTTGCTTACCACTACTTCCTCTTTCATCATACCAACGCGCAATTTTGGACCTTGAAGATCGGCAAGAATAGCGGGCGTATGCCCCATTTCCTCGCTCAAATCACGAATCATTTTAATGCGTTCTTTCACATCCTCATAATCGGCGTGGGAAAAATTAACCCTAAAAACATCAACCCCTGCTTTTATCATATCGCGCAAGACCGATTTTTTTGAAGTAGAAGGGCCTAAAGTGGCTACTATTTTAGTTCTTTTTTGTGCTGGCATCTATTCGAAGATTAAGTTCTGTTTGTATTTTAAATTATCTGCATGAATTTGGTAAGCTGATATAACGGCAGGTATTTCATTTATCTCCAAGAGCAGTTTCCGTAAGGGAACAGTATCTCCATCGGAAGAAAGCTTTAAAAAATAATCTACTTTCTTGAAATCCGGCATTAGATAATGGATTTGTTGCTGCTCGGTTCTATCCTCTGAAAATAAGCCTCCACTTGCCGCCAATCGGGCGGTAACGGACTGACAGATATTGGCTACCAGATGATATTGAATGTATCGGTTGCTGTCGTAAAATTGAAATAAGGGAAACATCACTTCAAGTCCATCTTTAGAAAAGTCGAGATCCAATCGACTTCTAGTGAGTTTCAGGTGTGCAAATTTGTTCAGCAAGAAGCCCATCTTATAAGCTTCTACACTGCAGTGAATGGCAACCAAAGAAAAGGTTTCACCTAAATCATCATCCAGCACCAATTTATGTAAGCCCATACCTATTCTTATTCCATCTAAAAATACGGATTGTGTGGCAGAACCCCTATAGGCTTGGGTTATTTCTGTATGAAAAATAAAACCGAAAACGTTTTCGGTTGAAAAGTATTAGGCGTTTTCCGTATCTATTTCTTGCTGAAACTTGTAATACGCTCGTTTTGCAGCCCGTTCTTCCGCTTTTTTCTTTGAAGTGGCTCGCGCTCGCGCCACTGTTTCACCCGAAAGCAACAATCGTACACCGAAATGCTTTACTTCATCGACACCCGTATCTTCGAAGGTATCGAACTTAAAGGAGGTTTTATTTTTCTGACACCATTCGATAAAGAGACTTTTATAACTGATGACTTTACCCTCCAATCGCTCAATATCCACATAAGGCTGAATGACACGTTTATGAATGAATTTCTCACAATATTTGAAGCCACGGTCGAGATAAATCGCTCCGATCAAGGCTTCAAAAACGTTTCCATGTATATTTCCTCCAAACTGAGTTAGGGGAATTGAAGTTTTTAGGAAACTAATCAAATTTAAGTCACGGCCCAATTCATTTAAGTGCTCCCGACTTACTACTTTGCTTCTCATCTTTGTAAGATACCCTTCATCGCCATCGGGAACTTCATTGAAAAGATGTGCGGCAATTACCGATCCTAACATGGCATCGCCCAAAAATTCTAAGCGCTCATAATTTTGTGGAATACCTTGCTTGTCCTTTTCGTTCATAGAACGATGGGTGAAGGCTTCTTCATAGACCGTGATATCCTTGGGTTTAAATCCAAGAATCCTTCGCATTGCCATAAAAAAATCCCCGTCCGAATGGGAACGAGGATGAAATATGTCTTTAATAGATGCCATTTACATGGGTTATTCCTCTAATTTTTTAAAGAGCACGCAAGCATTATGACCTCCGAACCCGAAGGTATTGCTCATGGCCACTTTAATTTCCCGAGCTTGTGCCTTGTTTAAGGTAAGGTTAAGGGAAGAATCGATATTCTCGTCGACAGTAGTATGATTAATGGTTGGTGGCACCATACTGTTCTCCATCGCTAAAATTGAAGCAATTGCCTCAATGGCTCCTGCTGCTCCGAGTAAGTGACCTGTCATCGACTTGGTAGAATTGATATTGATATCCTTGGCATGTTCCCCGAAAACGCTGGTAATAGCCTTCAATTCGGCAACATCGCCCAAAGGTGTTGAGGTACCGTGTGTATTGATAGCATCTACATCCTCTGGTTTCATATTGGCGTCGTTCAAGCAATTAAGCATCACGCGTTCTACGCCAATTCCATCGGGATGCGGTGCCGTCATATGGTGTGCGTCACTTGACATTCCACCACCAACAACTTCTGCATAAATTTTAGCACCACGCTTCTTTGCGTGTTCGTATTCTTCGAGAATAAGGGCTCCTGCTCCTTCACCCAATACAAATCCATCGCGTGTAGCGTCGAAAGGCCGGGAAGCCGTTTCAGGACTATCGTTCCTTGTTGATAGGGCATGCATGGCATTGAAGCCTCCCATTCCCGCTTGGGTAACGGCAGCTTCACTTCCTCCTGTTACGATTACATCGCAGTGGCCTAACCGAATATAGTTAAGCGCATCGATCATAGCGTTGGCAGAGGAAGCACAGGCCGAAACAGTTGTATAGTTAGGGCCCATAAATCCATGTTTGATCGAGATATTACCAGGGGCGATATCGGCGATCATTTTAGGTATAAAGAAGGGGTTGAAACGAGGTGTTCCATCCCCTTCTGCAAAATTGATCACTTCATTTTGAAAGGTCTCTAAGCCACCGATTCCGGCACCCCAAATAACGCCAACACGAAACTTGTCTACTTCCTCTAAATTTATGCCTGCATCTGCAATGGCTTCATCAGAAGAAATTAGTGCGTATTGCGCAAAGCGGTCCAATTTCCGGGCCTCTTTCCTGTCAAAATGATCTTGTGGGTTATAATTCTTTAGTTCGCAAGCGAATTTAGTCTTGAACTTTTCAGTATCGAAATAGGTAATAGGTGCACAACCACTTTTGCCATTCTTCAATCCTTCCCAATATTCGGGAAGTGTATTTCCAATGGGGGTTAGGGCACCAAGACCGGTAACTACAACTCGCTTAAGACTCATAAAGGATAGCTTTATTTTTTTGCTTCTTCGATGTAGGAAATAGCTTGACCTACGGTTGCAATATTTTCAGCTTGATCGTCTGGAATTTGGATATCGAATTCTTTTTCGAATTCCATGATAAGCTCAACGGTATCAAGGGAGTCGGCCCCAAGGTCATTGGTGAAGCTCGCCTCGTTAACAACTTCGTTTTCGTCAACGCCTAATTTGTCCACGATAATTGCTTTTACTCTTGATGCAATGTCTGACATAATCTTAGTTTTTTAGAATTTAATTAAGTGGCAAAAATAAAATTTTTTAATTTAAAACATCATTTTAGCACTGAAATGTGCTTACCAATGTAACAAATTTTTAGGGGAAGTAACCTGTTATTGCCTTACTTTTGTGATTTATTTTATACTACTTCCTAAAACCTCTCAATCTCAACATGGAGAAGCGAATTGTAATCTTTGCATCCGGAACCGGTTCGAATGCCGAAAATATCATTCAATATTTCAAACAGTCCAAAATTGTTGAGGTTTCTATGGTGCTCACAAACAAGCCCCGTGCCAAGGTGCTTGAAAAGGCTAAAAACCAAAATACCAAAACGTTATGCTTCAATAGAGAGCAGTTATATGATACTGATTTCGTGTTAAAAACGTTACAGAAAATTAATCCCGACCTTATTGTACTAGCAGGATTTCTATGGATATTTCCAACAAAACTGTTGAATGCCTTTCCTGATAAAGTCATCAATCTTCACCCCGCCTTACTTCCTAAATATGGGGGAAAAGGGATGTATGGAAATCACGTTCATGAAGCGGTTGTAAAAAATAAGGAAGCTGAAACGGGAATCACCATTCATTATGTAAATGAAGCCTATGATGAAGGCACTATCATTGCACAGAAAAAAGTATTCCTTTCAACAGAAGATACGCCTGAAACGGTGGCACAGAAAGTGCATGCGTTGGAGTATGAATATCTTCCACAAATAATTGAAAAATTATTGTTGGATAATTCGGAAAGCGATTCCCACATACGTGAGGATGACATCCACCCCATAGATATCCCTCCTTCAAAAGATGGGGATCAAAACACTTCTATGGATGGCTAAGAAAAAACAAAAATATTATGTGGTGTGGTTTGGAAATCCGACAGGGATTTTCAACACATGGGCGGAATGTAAGAAAGCTATCGCTGGTGTTTCAGGAGCGCAGTATAAGAGTTTTGATAGCTTAAAGGAAGCCAAAATCGCGTACAACAAAGAGTATAAAGATTACAAGGGTAAATCGACTTCCAAAAGAAAAGGAAAAACCCTTACCGCAGCACAGCGTGCAAAAATTGGGGAGCCTAATCTTTACAGCATTGCGGTAGACGCGGCCAGTAGTGGTAATCCAGGGAAAGTTGAATATCGAGGGGTCGATACTCAAACGGGCAAGCAGCTATTTCACCAAGGACCGTTTCAACAGGGCACCAATAATATCGGTGAATTTTTAGCCTTGGTTCACGGTTTGGCTTTCTTAAAGAAGCGAAAGAGCGATCGGATTCTATATAGCGATTCACGCATAGCCATGGGATGGGTTCGCAAGAAAAAATGCAACACCAAGCTAAAACGCACCCCACGCAATAAAGCTATTTTCGAATTGGTCGACCGCGCCGAGCAATGGTTAAAGACACATACCTACACTACCACTGTCGTAAAATGGGAAACGAAGGCTTGGGGAGAGATTCCTGCCGATTTTGGAAGGAAATAGCATATAGCAACATTACTGCTTAAAGGCCCTGTTAAAGACCCTTTTAATACCATTTATTTTCCATAAATTTGCACCCTCATTCTAACACCCTACTATGAGTAAACTTGTTATCGTTGGAACCGTCGCTTTCGATGCCATTGAAACCCCATTTGGTAAAACTGATAAGATCTTGGGCGGTGCGGCAACCTATATTGGCTTGGCAGCTTCCAAGTTTAATGCCGATGGCGCTATCGTTTCAGTAGTAGGCGGCGATTTTCCAGAAGACTATCTCGCCATGCTTGAAAATAATGGCCTTGACATTGAAGGGCTTGAAATAGTAAAAGAAGGGAAAACCTTTTTTTGGAGCGGAAAGTATCACAACGATATGAACTCTCGGGATACCTTGGCGACGGAACTGAATGTCTTGGAACATTTCAACCCAAAGGTGCCTTCCGATTATATCAATGCGGAAGTAGTGATGCTCGGAAACCTTCACCCAATGGTTCAATTAGGTGTTATTGAGCAAATGAACGACCCAAAACTAATCGTATTGGATACGATGAATTTTTGGATGGACAACACTCTTTCAGAACTGAAACAGGTCATTTCGAAAGTAGATGTAGTAACTATTAATGATGAAGAAGCACGTCAGCTTACAGGAGAATACTCTTTAGTAGTGGCGGCAAAGGAAATCATGGAAATGGGTCCTGATTATGTGGTCATCAAGAAAGGAGAACATGGTGCCTTGTTGTTTCATGAAGAAGAAGTGTTCTTTGCTCCAGCCCTTCCGTTAGAAGAAGTCTTCGATCCTACAGGTGCTGGCGATACTTTTGCGGGTGGCTTCACCGGATATTTGGCGAAGACAGGCGACTACAGTTTCGAGAATATGAAGAATGCGATCATTTATGGTTCTGCCTTGGCCTCTTTCTGTGTTGAAAAATTCGGCACGGAGCGGCTGCTCAATGTTTCCAAAAAGGAGATTCAGCGGCGATTGAAGCAATTCCAAGACCTAACACAATTTGATATAGAAATTACATAACCTTTCGCCCTGCCTTGTCGGGGCGTTTTTGATGGAACGTTTTCATTATGAGCGACGCACTAAAACATGAATGTGGCATAGCCATGGTCCGATTATTAAAGCCGTTGGAATACTATAAGGAAAAGTATGGAACGGCCTTTTATGGCGTGAACAAAATGTATCTAATGATGGAGAAACAGCACAATCGTGGACAAGATGGTGCTGGTTTTGCCAGTATTAAGCTGGATGTCGATCCAGGCGAACGGTACATCAGTCGCGTACGCTCCAATAAATCGCAACCCATACAGGATATTTTTGCACAGATAAACGAACGTATCAATCAGACATTTCAGGAACATCCAGAATACAAGGACGATGTTGCCGCTCAGAAAAAGAATATCCCTTATATCGGCGAATTGTTTTTAGGACATGTTCGCTACGGAACCTTTGGTATCAACTCAGTTGAAAACGTTCACCCTTTCCTTCGTCAAAATAACTGGATGCACCGGAACTTGATCATTGCCGGGAACTTCAATATGACCAACACGACCGAGCAGTTTAATAATTTGATTGACTTGGGCATGCACCCCAAGGAAAAGGCTGATACCATAACGGTGATGGAAAAAATTGGCCACTTTTTGGATGAAGGCGTGCGTAAACTTTATAAGAAAGCGAAGAAGGCAGGAATGAATAAGCGCGAAGCTTCTCCTTATATCGTCGAGCATCTGAGCGTGTCTAAAATATTGAAGAAATCGGCACGCGATTGGGATGGCGGGTATGCTATGGCGGGATTGCTTGGCCACGGAGATGCTTTTGTACTTCGCGATCCAGCAGGAATTCGACCAGCCTATTTCTATAAAGATGATGAAGTAGTGGTGGTAGCTTCAGAGCGCCCTGCTATTCAAACGGTTTTTGATGTTCCATTTGAAGAAATCCAAGAGGTTGAGCCTGGTCATGCATTGATTATTCAGAAGGATGGCAATGTCTCGCACAAACGCATTCAAAAGGAATTAGAGCGCAAGTCTTGTTCTTTCGAGCGAATCTATTTCTCAAGAGGAAACGATGCTGAAATTTATCAGGAGCGGAAGGAGTTAGGTCGATTGGTAATGCCGCGTGTGTTGAAGGCAATTGATTATGATACAGAGAATACTGTTTTTAGTTTTATTCCGAATACTGCTGAAACGTCCTTCTATGGAATGCTAGATGCTGCGCAAAACGAACTGAATAAGCAGAAAAATGAAGCCATTTTGAAGGAAGAAGGCAATCTTACCAACGAGCGATTGCTTCAGATTCAGGAGCATAAAATTAGAACCGAGAAGATCGCCATTAAGGATGTAAAGCTTCGCACCTTTATTACCGAAGATAGTAGTCGCGACGATTTAGTAGCACACGTTTATGATGTTACCTACGGTGTGGTGAAGCCTGGCGATAATTTGGTAATTATTGATGATAGTATTGTTCGCGGTACGACCTTGAAGAAAAGTATTTTGAAAATGCTAGATCGTCTGAATCCGAAGCAAATCGTAGTGGTATCCTCTGCTCCTCAGATTCGCTATCCCGACTGCTACGGAATCGATATGGCGCGGTTAGAAGACTTGGTAGCGTTTCAAGCAGCGTTAGCGCTTCATAAAGACAGAGGCACTTACGATGTCGTCGAAGAAATATATCATAGGGCAAAAGCCGAAATCACTAAAACGGAAGGCGATCGCATTAATCATGTAAAGGAATTATATGCACCTTTCAGCGATCAGGAGATTTCGGATAAAATTGCTGAAATTATCGGCGGTCAAGGTATTAATGCCAAAGTAAAGTTGATTTTCCAAACGGTTGACGATCTTCATGAGGCGTGTCCGAAAAACTTAGGGGATTGGTACTTTACTGGAGATTATCCAACAAATGGCGGTAAGAAGGTGGTAAACCGTGCCTATGTACATTTCTTCGAAGGAAATCCAGAGCGAGCCTACTAAAATTTGTTAATTTTTTCTTAATAATCTTAACATTTAAGCTTTTGAACGATTTTATTTTTCACTTAATCTAAAAGTAGGAAAAGCCTTAAAATCGTTTCGAAATATCGTCTATATTTGAACCATACCATAGCATAAGTAGGTTAAGTTCATGGTAAGATTTGGGGCAAAAAAGGTGAACACTCGTTCACCTTTTTTCATTTCACCAAATCGTAAAGGGGTGGTGAGCTTTTTGAGGCACCGCCGAAAATAGCGAAGCGTTTATCCTCCCTCCCGAACACTCGTTCACCTTTTTTCCGTGCCTACGGCAGGCAGGCATTTCACCAAATCGTAAACGGGTGGTGAGCTTTTTGAGGCACTGCCGAAAAATGCGAAGCGTTTATCCTCCCTCCCGAACGCACTTCTGCCTTTTTTCCGTGCCTACGGCAGGCAGGCATTTCACCAAATCGTAAAGGGGTGGTGAGCTTTTTGAGGCACCGCCGAAAATAGCGAACCGTTTCCCTCTGCCTTGAACGCTCGTTTACCGATTGCCCATTTAGTAATGCAAATTTAGTGTGGTGAGTTCTTCAAGGCGCCGCCATGAAAGGTAAACCGTTTATCCTCTCTCCCGAACGCTAGTTCACCTTTTTTCCGTGCCCAAGGCAGGCAGGCATTTCCCCAAATCATATGGGGGTGGTGAGCTTTTTGAGACAGTGTCGAGAACAGTGAACCACATTCAAGTCCATGCGCACTAAATGCGCATGGACTTGATTCAATCTTAGCATTAGGACGGTTGACTTCTACCCTGGGAGCAGATGGGCATATAGACTATGAAAAAGAAAAGAGTTTCCTAAAATTGGAAACTCCTCTTGCTACTTTTATGTTATGCATTAACTAAGATCGCAATACAGTATAGTAGGTACGATTACATCGCTTTCCGAAGTTCTTCAAACTATGGTACCACTGACTGATTATCGACTTTCGCTCCCAACGCTCATAGTTTTCAAAAGAAAACTCCAATTCTTTGATTTTATCTTGAATCGTATCGGGAGTGCTTATAACATACAGTCGCTTCGTTTTCTTACGAACTTTATTGCGAATAGGATTCTTCCCGTTCGCACGAATTGGTGTATACTTTATTTTGAGTTCATATACTTGCTCATCTCTCTTCATAATTCAATCGTTTAATGAGTTCTAGTTCTCAAATATACAAATTTACTTTGTCATAACCTTAAATTTACATTAAGGTAACATTAAAATGAATAAAATAGGTTTCAACATTGACACTAATAGCTACTTAAATCCAAAAAATTACACTTACAACAAAAATAGTATCGTTTTTCAACGAATATAATTGTTATTCATCTAAAACTTTAGCACATCAATAATTCCTTGTTCTATATTTGAGGCATACCATAGCATAAGTAGGTTAAGTTCATGGTAGATTTGGGGCAAAAAAAGGTGAACTCTCGTTCGCCTTTTTTTATTGGCCCAAATCATACGGGGTGGTGAGCTTTTTGAGGCACCGCCGAAAATAGCGAACCGTTTCCCTCTGCCTTGAACGCTCGTTTACCGAATGCCCATTTAGTAATGAAAATTTGGTGTGGTGAGTTCTTCAAGGCACCGCCGAAAATAGCAAAGCGTTTATCCTCCCTCCCGAACACTCTTCCGCCTTTTTTCCATACCTACGGCAGGCAGGCATTTCACAAAATCATACGGGGTGGTGAGCTTTTTGAGGCACCGCCGAGAATAGCGAACCGTATATTTCTCTCCTGAACGTTCGTCCTCCTTTTTCTGTGCTTAAGGTAGGCGCATGAGCCTTAATTCCAGTATAATGTTGGAGCAACAGGCGAACACAAGGACATTATGGATACATCTTTAAAAAATGTGAGCAGGGTAACAAAATGAAAAAACCGCTGATTGCTCAGCGGTTTTTCAATTAAATAAATTGAGAAAACTTATTTATTTTGCTCGTATCGCTTCGATACATCATCCCAATTGATTACCTCAAAGAAAGCATCAACATAATCAGGACGCTTGTTTTGATATTTTAAGTAATATGCATGTTCCCAAACATCTAATCCAAGAATTGGTGTTCCTTCACATCCAACACCAGGCATTAGTGGATTATCTTGGTTTGGCGTAGAGCATACTTCGACCTTGCCTCCTTCATGAACGCAAAGCCATGCCCATCCAGATCCAAATTGTCCTTTAGCAGCATTTGCAAACTTCTCTTTAAAGTCGGCATAACTTCCAAAAGCACTGTTAATCGCTGTCGCAAGATCGCCAGAAGGTTCTCCACCACCATTTGGTGACATTACTTCCCAAAATAGACGGTGATTGTAAAATCCACCACCGTTATTTCGAACGGCTGTATTATCCATATCTAGATTAGAAAGAATATTTTCTATAGTCTTTCCTTCCAAATCTGTTCCTTCAATTGCATTATTTAATTTATCGGTATACCCTTGATGGTGTTTTCCATGGTGAATTTTCATGGTTTGCTCATCGATGTGTGGTTCAAGCGCGTCGTGCGCATAGGGTAATTTCGGTAGTTCAAAAGCCATATCTATTATGTTTTTTTGGTTTTTATTTCAGTTTAACTACTTCAAAAATAGCCAATACCCACTCCATTTACTGTTATAAATTTTATAAGATTTTTATTCATTCATAGATAATTTCAATGATGAATTGTTAAGCGACTGTATTTTGGTACTTTTATGAAAAAACTAGCGTGCAGCGATCTATTCCTTTTACCATTTATAATGCTTCTGCAGGAAGTGGCAAGACCTATACGCTTGTAAAGGAATATCTAGGCACCATCCTTCGCTCGTCACAACCGAGTTACTATAAATACCTTTTGGCCATCACCTTCACAAATAAAGCGGTGGGTGAAATGAAGGCGCGTATCATTTCAACCTTAGTCGATTTCGCTTCAGCGTCGAACAAAAATGAAAAACACCCGATGTTGGTTACGCTTGCGTCAGAATTGGGGGAGGCTCCCGCAACCCTTCAACAACGAGCACAAGCTATACTGAAGCACCTATTACATCATTATTCACATTTCAGTGTTGAGACGATTGACCGATTCAACCATCAATTGCTACGAACCTTTGCACGCGACCTGAAACTCTCTTCCAATTTTGAAGTTTCATTAGATACAGATTTACTTTTGCGGGAAGCAACCGATGCGTTGATAAGCAAGGCAGGTGAAGATCCAGACATCACCAACGTACTGTTGCAATATGCGTTGGAAAAAACCGATGACGATAAATCATGGGATATTTCACGTGATATTTCCGAAGCTGCACATTTGCTTGTAGATGAAAATGAGCGCAGCCATATCGAAACGCTACGAGAACATAAGTTGAGCGATTTTCTTTCACTTAAAACGAAACTCCAAAACCAATCAAAAGCATTAGAAGCTGAAATAGTTCAACTAGCGACTGAAACCCTTCATAAGATTTCAATCGAAGGGATTGACGAAACGGCCTTTCCGCGTCAGACGCTCCCAAATCACTTTCGGAAGGTTCAGGCAAAAGAATTTAAAGGACTTTATACCAATACGCTTCAATCGCAACTAGAGGACAGCTCTAAAAACCTATATAAAAAAGATACCGATGCCCCAACAGCAGCAGCTATCGACGCCCTACATCCATATCTTTTGCAGCAATATCTCGATATTCAGCAGCGCGTCAGGAAATACGAACTATACGATTCACTTTTAAAAAACTTGATTCCGCTGTCGGTCATTCAGCTCGTTCAGCAGGAGTTCGATGCTATTAAGGAAGAACGCAATCTATTACCGATTTCCGATTTCAACACCTTAATACATAAGGAGATTAAAAATCAACCTGCACCATTTATCTATGAACGTTTGGGTGAAAAGTACCGTCACTTCTTTATCGACGAGCATCAGGATACTTCAAAAATGCAATGGGATAATTTGGTGCCACTGATAGGAAACGCCCTTACTCAGCAATATCCAGCCGGACAGACCGGTTCGCTGTTATTGGTTGGCGACGCCAAACAGTCCATTTATCGTTGGCGCGGTGGTTGGCCTGAGCAGTTCATGGCGTTATATGGCGAACATAATCCGTTTCCGATTTCCAAGGAGGTCAAGCAATTAGACAGAAATTGGCGAAGTCGTGAGGAAATCGTGCATTTTAACAATTCGCTTTTTACCTATGCCTCAGAGGTCTTTGCCAGCAATCTGCATACGCAATTATACATTGAAGGGAACCGTCAGCTGCCCAATACATTGAAAGACGGTTATGTGGAACTGAATTTCATTGAAAAGGATACTAAGGACATCCAAACGGAAGAATATGCAGCGCGTATTCTGAAGACAATAGCCAAGGTCTTGGATGCAGGCTATTCGAAACGGGATATTTGCATTATTACCCGAAAGAAAAAGGATGGGGCTGCTATTGGTGAAGTATTAGCAACGGAAGGAATTCCGGTAGTTTCACCAGACACATTATTGCTATCTGCCTCTCCTATTGTGCAAGGACTGATGGCTGCTTTACAGTGGAGTCTAAACGATAAGGATCAAGTAGCCTTACTTCGCTTCTTGGATTTTCTCTATGAACAACTTCAACCTGAAACGTCACAACACGATTTTCTACTATCCTTTTTCGATAGAAGCCAATCGCCTACGACGACTTTTGAAGAATTAGGCATTGCCATTTCACCAGAAAAGATTCACCAACTTTCCTTATACGAAACTTTCGAATATATTATTAGGAACGTCGGTCTCTCGGGAACCTCAAACGCCTATCTTTTCGGTTTTATGGATCTGGTTCACGATTTTGAGCAACAACCGCAAGCTTCCAAACAAGCCTTTTTGGAGTATTGGGAAGAAAAAAAGGAGAAGGCCAGCATCGCTACTTCTTCCAGTTTGGATGCAGTGCAGCTTATGACCATTCATAAGGCGAAAGGACTTGAATTTCCTATTGTGTTATATCCATTTGCCGATACAGATTTATACAATGAGCGAATGGGGAAGATTTGGTATCCATTAGATAAAAAGGAATTCGGTTTTGAAGAACTACAGATTAAATTTAATAAAGAAGTGGCGCATTTCGGGGACGTAGGTGAAGTACTGTATGAGCAAAAGCGAAGTACTCTGGAAATGGATCAGATCAATTTGTTATACGTTACGTTAACACGTGCTGTTGATCAATTATATATTTTCACGCAACAACCCAATGAAAAGAATTTGGAGACGCCCAAATCGTTTCCCGATTTGTTAGCAGGCTTTCTATCCAAAGATGGAAGATGGCGGAAAGAAGAATCGGTTTACACATATGGTTCTTTTCAACCGAGAAAAATAACAGGAGCAAAAGAATCGACCGTTATTTCACTTATACCTCAATATGATAGCATTTCCCCTCAACAACATAACCTAAGTTTGGTAGCAACCGATGCTTTACTGTGGGACAGTGAAGTACAGAAATCGATTGTTGCTGGTAATTATTTGCACGACTTTATGGCGACTATTAAGGAATCGAAAGATGTCGATAAAGAATTGGCTATGCTGGAAAAAAGGGGTATTTTTCCAAAAGAAACTCGAGAAGCTCTTTCAAAAACAGCAAAGGCAATCGTGTCGCATCCAGATCTTGCTCCATTATTTATGGGTGAAGATAAGGTGTTATGTGAACGTGATATACTATCGGCAAGTGGTGAGATATTACGTCCCGACCGGATAAATATTCATTCAGGAAATACGGTAACGCTAATCGATTATAAAACAGGGGGCCCCCAGGCTTCACACAACCGACAAATAGCTTTGTATGCCGGAGCACTTTCGGAAATGGGATATCACGTAAAAAGAAAAATTTTACTGTATTGTAAAGAAGCTTCAATCACACTACAAGAAAACTAACAAAAATTACCGAAGAAGATGTACGGAAAAATACAACAACATTTACAACAAGAACTAGAAGAAATTAAAGACAATGGTCTCTTCAAAAAAGAAAGGATTATTACGTCACCACAAGATGCGGTCATCAAAATATCGACCGGTGAGGAAGTTATTAATTTCTGCGCAAATAATTATTTAGGGCTTTCATCGCATCCAGATGTAATTCAAGCTGCGAAAGACACCTTGGACTCACACGGATTTGGAATGTCCTCGGTTCGATTCATTTGTGGAACGCAGGATATTCATAAGGAATTGGAACAAAAAATAGCCGATTTCTATCAAACAGAGGATACTATATTATATGCAGCCTGTTTCGATGCAAATGGCGGAGTATTTGAGCCACTGCTTACAAAAGAAGATGCTATTATTTCCGATTCACTGAACCACGCCTCCATAATTGACGGGGTTCGTTTATGCAAAGCGGGACGTTATCGCTATCAGAATGGAAACATGGACGATTTGGAAAAGCAGCTTATCGCTGCCAATGAAGACGGAGCTAGATTTAAGGTAATTGTGACGGATGGCGTTTTCTCCATGGACGGATTAGTAGCGCCCTTGGATAAAATATGCGATTTGGCAGATAAATATGATGCCCTTGTTATGATAGACGAATGTCATGCGACTGGGTTTATCGGCGAGACGGGCCGCGGCACGTTGGAGGATAAAGATGTCATGGGGCGTATCGACATTATTACAGGCACCTTGGGGAAAGCACTTGGAGGTGCCATGGGAGGCTATACGACTGGTAAAAAGGAAATTATTGAGATGCTTCGGCAGCGGTCACGTCCTTATCTTTTTTCAAATTCCCTCGCTCCAGCAATTGTTGGCGCCTCGATCAAAGTCTTCGATATGTTGGAAAATGATACCACATTACGTGATAAGGTGATGGAAAACACCCGATATTTTAAGGCTAAGATGGATGAAGCCGGTTTTGATATCATCGATGGCGATTCTGCAATCGTACCTGTGATGCTTTATGACGCGAAACTCTCCCAGGATATGGCAGATATGCTATTAGAAGAGGGGATATATGTTATCGGGTTTTTCTATCCTGTAGTACCTAAAGGGAAAGCGCGTATTCGAGTTCAGCTTTCCGCAGCACATGAAAAAGAACATTTAGATAAGGCCATAGAGGCCTTTATAAAAGTGGGCAAAAAGTTAAGCGTGATAAACTGAAAACCTTGATAATTTAAGCGATAAGCGGTATCTGTTTGGGAAAATTTTAATAGATTTGACTTTGTTTATTTATTTTAACAACTTACTTTTGCTCTAATTAACACTTAAAAATTAAACAATCGAATATGAAACATCTTAACAGTTTATTGGCCATTGCAATCCTGTTCTTAGCGGTTGGTGTGGCGAATGCACAAGACGAAAACAACCCTTGGGCTTTTGAGGTTGGTGTCAACGCTGTTGACGTTTTCCCGGCCGGCACGGAGGATGGTAGATTACCACTTCGAATTATGCAAGGGGGAGAAAACCTACAAGTTAGAGGCGACTACTTTGAAGAATTTTATAATGTAAACGATCACTGGAATATTCTTCCATCTGTATCAAAAATTGCTATAGGTCGTTATATTGGAAGTGGTTTCACTTTTAATGCTGTTGGTACCATTAATAAAATTGACAAATTAGGAGATGCCTCCGTAGACGATTTATCATATTATGCTGCTGATGGTGAAATTAAGTACAGCTTCCGTGATCTAATCAATGGTCCCGGTGGTTGGTTCGATCCATCTCTTGGTATTGGTGGTGGTTATACCTGGGTAGATGATATCGGATTTGGAACTGCTAACGGACTTGCAAGTCTTCGTATTTGGTTGGCTGAAAACTTAGCTGTTAACCTACAGTCTACGTATAAGCATTCTTTCGAAGATTCTTACGGAATCCGCCATTTCCAGCACTCAGCAGGTGTGGTATTTAAATTCGGTGGTAAAGACACTGATGGTGATGGTATTTATGACCAAGATGATGAATGTCCAGAAACTCCAGGTCTTCCTGAGTTTAATGGATGTCCTGATACTGACGGTGATGGTATAGAAGATCGTAATGATGCATGTCCAGAAACTCCAGGTACTGCTGAATTCAACGGTTGTCCTGATACTGATGGTGATGGCATTGCTGATCCTCAAGATGAGTGTCCTACTGTAGCTGGTGTAGCTGCATTGAACGGTTGTCCAGATGCTGATGGTGATGGTATCACTGATGCAGAAGATGAGTGTCCAAACGAAGCTGGTCCTGCTGCTAACAACGGATGCCCATGGCCAGATAGCGATGGTGACGGTGTACTTGACAAAGACGACCAATGTCCTGATGTAGCTGGAACTGTTGCAAACAACGGATGTCCTGAAGTAACTGTTGAAGTTATCAATCAATTGAATGAGTACTCTAAGACAATCTTGTTCGACTATGATAAAGCTTCAATCCGTCAAGAGTCTTATGAGGCACTTCAGAATATTGCTGATATCATGAAAGAATATCCTAACACTACATTCCATATTGAAGGTCACACGGATAGCCGTGGTAGTGATTCTTATAACATGAAGCTTTCTAAAGAAAGAGCTGCTTCTGTAATGAATTATTTGACCACTATCGGAATTCCAGCTAACCGCTTGACTTCTGAAGGATATGGTGAAGAAAGACCAGTAGCTACTAACAATACAGCTGCCGGAAGACAACAAAACCGTCGTGTTGAAATTTCTTTGAAAAAAGATCAGTAAACCACGAACGTAATAGTTGAGAAAACGCCCTTGAAATTCAAGGGCGTTTTTTATTTTTAGGGAATGCAAACATTCCTCGAGGAAACCATAGGCAAACTTCAACAAAAGCATTCCTCGCTTAGCGATTTGGTTTTAATTCTTCCAAGTAAACGCGCCGGTGGCTTTTTAAAACAGCACCTCAAAAAAGCGCAACATCAAACTGCATTTGCCCCTACAATTATTAGTATTGAAGAATTCATCGAGAAACTTTCAGGCCTTAGCATTCTTCCCAATTTAGAGTTGCTCTTCCATGCTTATGAAGCCTATCTTCAAACCGAATCGAAAGAAGAAAAAGATGCCTTTGAAAGTTTTAGCAATTGGGGTACCACCCTACTTAACGATTTCAACGAAATAGATAGGCACTTAGTGCCACCAGAAAAATTCTTCAGCTATCTCAGAAATATTAAAGCATTGGAGCGTTGGACCATGGATGAAGAACCTACACCTCTTATCGAAAACTATCTCGCATTTTTCGATAACCTTCATAAAACATATAGTGTACTTCAGAAAAATTTGACCGATAACGGGTTTGGGTATCAAGGATTGGTCTATCGCAAAGCTGCAGAAGCTGTCGATACTTATTCAATAAAAAACAAGGAAACACCACATGCTTTCATAGGTTTCAACGCGCTGAATAAAGCAGAGCAGCATATTTTTCAAACCTTGCTGAATTACGGCAACGCAGAAGTATATTGGGATACCGATGAATACTTTATGCAGGACTTTTCACATAGCGCCTCTTATTTCCTTCGTAGCTATCGAAAGAACTGGAAGTATTATGAGCAACATTCCTTTGAAGGTATCGAGAACCACTATACTAAACCGAAAGATATTTCATTGGTGGAGGTGCCAAAGAATATTGGACAAGTAAAATATATTGGATCACTTCTAGAAAAAATCCCTACTAAAGAACTTTCTAAGACAGCGATTGTTCTAGGTGACGAAGCATTACTCCTACCACTTCTCCATTCTTTGCCGGAGAACATTCCTTCAGTAAACGTAACGATGGGAGTTCCCATCGGAGGTTTTCCAGCCTACATCTTTTTCGAAATGGTACTGCATCTTCATGCGCTGCCTGAAAATTCCTTTTACTATAAAGATATCTTATCGATATTACAACATCCGATGGGCAATAGGCTTCTTAATAGTGCGGAGACCATTCAGCATACCATTATCCAAAACAATAAAACGCATCTAACGCTTCAGGAGTTGTATTCAATGGCAAATCAAGAAGACCATAACTTCCTGACACTTCTATTTCAAAAAGAGGTATCACCCAAAAAAGCATTAGCAAATTACCAATCACTTGTATATGGACTAAAAGACAGAATAGGTGGAGACCGTATCACCCGAATTGTACTCTATGAGCTTTATGAAATTTTTGAACAACTCATTTCATTAAACACCACCTATCAGCATATCGAGAATATAAAACAGCTTCAACAACTGTTCGTTGAAATGGCGCAAACTACCAGTCTGGATCTGCAGGGAGATGCTTACGATGGATTACAGATTATGGGGGTTTTGGAAACACGGGTGCTCGATTTCGAAAATATCATCATAACCTCAGTCAATGAAGGTATTCTTCCCACAGGAAAGTCGAATGCGTCTTTTATTACCTACGATTTAAAACAAACCTTTGAATTACCGCTCTATACCGATAAGGATGCGATTTATGCTTACCATTTTTACCATATGCTACATCGCGCTATAAAGGTAACATGTCTCTATAGCAATTATTCGGAAGGTGTTTCCATAGGCGAGAAAAGTCGATTCCTATTACAGCTTGAAATCAATCATCCTCCAGCACACACCCTTCAGCATACGGTAGTGGCGCCAACGGTTGAAATTCCAGATACGGAACTGAAAATTATTCAGAAAACGCCGAAGGTAATCGAACGGTTAAAGGAAATTGCCGCCAAAGGCTTCTCTCCTTCCGCCCTAACCGCATACATTCGGAATCCAATCGATTTCTATTACGAGCGTGTCCTTCGTGTTTCGGAGAATGAAGAGGTCGAAGAAACGGTTGCTGCCAATACCTTGGGCACGATCATCCACGACACGCTAGAGCAGTTGTACAAGCCATTTGAAAAAACGAAACTTACTGAATCACTATTAAAAGGGCTTTTCAATAAAATTGAAGAAGAGGTTATACATCAGTTTCAAAACACGTTTAAAGAAGGAACCTTCAACAAAGGGAAGAATCTTATCATCTTCGAAGTTGCGAAACGCTATATTGAAAACTTTATTCAAAGTGAAATCGATTTACTTCGAAAAGGACAATCCATTCGACTCATTTCAGTAGAAAGCAACCTAGACATTGCACTCGATATGCCTGCAATCGACTTCCCTGTCCGTTTGAAGGGTAAAGTAGACCGTATCGATGAATTTGACGGTAAAAAACGTATCATCGATTATAAAACGGGATCGGTTTCGCAAGGTGAAGTGGAAATCCATGACTGGGAATTGTTGAAAGAAGACTATAAATACAGCAAAGCGTTTCAGGTTTTGGCGTATGCGTATGTGCTACACGATATCGCACCAAGCCCCGAGGTTGAAGCGGGCATCATTTCATTTAAAAACCTCGGAAGCGGGTTTCTTCCCTTCGCCACAAAATCTTCATTACGAAGCAGGACAAAGAACACCACAATCGGCACCGATGTATTCTCCGACTTCGAGCATATCTTGTTTCAACTTATCGAAGAGATAATGAATCCGGATATTCCCTTCACCGAAAAAGAAATTGTATGATAAAAAAAGAATTGAATTCCGTACTGCAACACGATGGCAAAAAACCGATTGTATATGACCTTTATTATCAAGAAAAAGAGAACCCTCAACCTTTGGTCATTTTTTGTCACGGCTATAAAGGCTTTAAAGATTGGGGGGCATGGCATTTAGTCGCCGAAGCTTTTGCTGAAGCTGGTTTTGTATTTCTAAAATTCAATTTTTCACATAATGGTGGAACGGTGGAAGAACCCATCGATTTTCCAGATTTGGAGGCTTTCGCTGAAAATAATTATAGTCTCGAATTAGAGGATTTGCAACGTGTTCTTGATACAGTATCAGCAAACGAGCTCTCGATTTCAATAGATATGGAGAGGATTTCGTTGATCGGACATAGCCGAGGCGGTGGGATAGTACTCATCAAAGCTGAAGAACATGAAAACATTCACAAAGTGATTACTTGGGCGGGCGTTAGCGATTATAAGGTTCGATTTAATATGGGTTCTGAAGAATTTCAAGAATGGAAAGATTCGGGCGTGAAATACGTACAAAATGGTCGTACCAAACAACAGATGCCACATCACTTTCAATTCTACAAAGATTTTGAAGCGAATGAAGAACGATTAACAATCCGTCGTGCCGCTGAAAACCTCAACATTCCACAACTTATCATTCATGGAAAAGATGATCCCACTGTTGATCAATCGGAAGCGGAAGCACTTCACAGATGGAATCCTAACAGCAAATTGATACTAGTGGAGGATGCCAACCATGTTTTCAATACTAAGCATCCATGGGAGAATCATAGGATTTCAAAGGCATTCACAGAGCCTATCCAACATTCCATTTCCTTTTTAAAACAGTAAGCTTTTCAACAAAATATCGATAAAGTGTTAATTTTCTTCGATTAAATGTAATATTTTTCCTACATTAGTAGGCTAACTCCAAAAACCTACTTATGAAATCAATTATTACGCTTTTATTTTTTAGCCTCTTTCTTATCGGCTGTTCCCCAGATCAAGATGGCACTATTGAAGGTACCCAAGAATTAAACCTTATAACAGAACAACCTGGAGGTGATGAGGTATTATACGAAACACCGCTTATGGCGGGCCAGTACACAGAGGCGGGTACAGTAACCGTTAGTGTAGTGGACGGAACTATTGAGGTTACCTATGAAACTGTTGGAGATTGGGCAATTGACGAAACCCATCTATTTGTAGGGCAATTAAGCGATTTGCCTACCACGGGTAGTGGAAATCCTAAAAATGGACATTTTGAATATAAAGGAACTCACAATGGAGTAACTACAGTTACCTATACAACCGATAATCTAAATGAAGGCGAATGTGCTTACGTAGCGGCACACGCAGTAGTGAGCAATTCTTCTGGTGGTTCAGAGACCGCATGGGGACAAGGAATTCCAATTGGTGGAAATAACTGGGCCATGATGTTTGAAGTATGTTACTAAACCTCCCAATTAATTAATAAGAGCTCGTGATCGTATCACGGGCTTTTTTTATAGTGTACGTCTAAAAAATTGATTATTTTCGCCTTCTCAGTTGACGGGGCATTAGCTCAGCTGGCTAGAGCGTTTGGCTGGCAGCCAAAAGGTCATCGGTTCGACTCCGATATGCTCCACAGATAAAGCAAGATTCTGAAAAGGGTCTTGCTTTTTTTGATATTACACTTCGGAGGAGAAGTTTATCCTGAGCGGCTGTCCTGAGCTTGGCGAAGGATAACAGTCGAAGGAACTCCGATATGCTCCACAGATAAAGCAGGATTCTGAAAAGAGTCTTGCTTTTTTTAATCTTGCACTTGCAATACCAACAACGGCTTAGTGGTATGAAATTCCTTCTTTAACACTACATTCTTCTCCCATAACTTTTTGAAGAACCCACGTTTTCGTCGTACCACGCACAACATATCAGGATTATGACTCTGAAAATGCTCCAATACCGCTTGGAAAGTAGTTGCGTTTTCGGTCCTTAGATATTTATTCTGAATCTCCTGAAGCCGTTCACTTACCTCCAGCATTCCTTCCGTACTTTCAGGGGTTTCAACGTGAAGCACATTTATTTCGGTTCCAAAATGCTTTCTGAATTGCATTACGGGCTCCAAGGTTTTTTTCTTTTTGAAAATACCGTTCTTAAAGGCCATCAACATGGTCGCTGGTTGCGAAAATTTCATCCCCTCCGGTACGACCAAAATCGGAATATTGGTCGTTTTCATCAACTTTCCAGAGGTATTTCCCAAATACACTTCTTCTCGAATACTATTGCTGCGTGGTGACAAGACCATCAAATCGACAGGAATATGTTTATTAAAGCGCTCGATTCCTTCCACAACGCCTCCCTTAATGGGATGTGCCACCACCATAACGTCTTTTTGATCTACCTGCGCCAATACTTCATCCAAACGATTTTCGGTATCCTCTTTAAGAATCTTATTCACTTTCGTCATCCCCCCAACCTTACTCATTTCCTGAAATACGGAAACAACATATACATTGGCATCCATTTCCTGAGCCAAATCGATTGCATATTGAAGGTTAGAGACTGCATTTTTAGATGAACCTACCGGTACCAAAATATTTTTCATGGGAACAGTTTGTTTATTTTTGAAGCAAAAGTAGGGCATATTAATGATACGAAACGCTAAACCCTCGGAAATTGAGAAAATACTAACACTTACCCAAGCCTGTGCCAACGATATGATTGCGAGAGGGATTTATCAATGGGACGAACACTATCCTTCAAGGGAAGCCTTTCTAAATGATGTAAAAAGAGGCGAATTATTCATTCTGTTGAAAGAAAATGTGATTATTGGCTGTATCGTCATTTCAACTTATAAGGATTCGGAATATGAGGCTATCGATTGGCTAACCGAAGACGGTAATAACTATTACATCCATCGGCTCGCCGTTCACCCACAATTTCAACATAAAGGCCATGCAAAAACACTCATGGATTTTGCTGAAGCCTTGGTTCAAAAAAACGGTGGCATCTCAGTGCGGTTAGACACGTTTAGTCAAAACACGCGCAATCAAAAATTCTATAAAGCCAGGGGATATCAACCCACAGGAACCGTTTACTTCCCGCGCCAAAGCGACCATGCCTTCTATTGTTACGAATTGATTCTTTAGCGAGATAGCTTCAGGTTACGTCACTATTTGGAAAAGCTATGCCTCCCCCTCTAATTTACCTCTCAGTTATCCGTATTTTTGCCTGCTCGGTATGGCAACAAATATTTCCTTTTCACGCATACAGCAATTAGCCATTCCTGCCATTATCGCGGGAATTGCAGAACCTGTCTTGTCTATCACCGATTCGGCCGTGGTGGGAAACATTCCTGAATACGGTACCGAATCCTTGGCTGCCGTTGGTATTGTTGGATCGTTTTTATCGATGCTGATCTGGATACTCGGACAAACACGTAGCGCCATTTCGGCCATCGTTTCGCAGAATCTTGGAGCAGGAAAATTGGAAGATCTTGATAGCTTTCCAGCACAGGCCATCTATTTCAATGTTGCCGCCGGTGTGGTTGTACTACTGGGCACTTACTTTTTTATTGAAGAAATCTTCCGACTGTTAAACGCCGAAGGTACCATCCTTCAGTTTAGTATCGATTATTACAATATTCGCGTATGGGGATTCCCGTTGACCCTGTTCACCTTTGCTATTTTTGGATTGTTCCGAGGCCTTCAAAATACCTTTTGGCCCATGGTAATCGCTGCAATTGGTGCTGGATTAAACATTCTGTTGGACTTTATGCTGGTGTATGGAGTTGAAGGCTGGTGGGAACCTATGAACCTCAAAGGAGCTGCTTATGCTAGTTTAATTGCCCAAAGTGTCATGGCATTGATGGCGTTTGGGTTTTTGGTGAAGAAAACGACGGTCACGCTTCGTCTGACCTTTCCGCTTCACCCTGAAATAAAACGGCTGGTTTCTATGAGCCTTCATCTATTTGTCCGAACGCTTGCCTTAAATGCTGCCTTACTTCTTGCTGTTCGTGAAGCAACCGGCTTAGGAAAAGAGTATATCGCGGCACACGCCATCGCTATCAATATCTGGTTTTTTACCGCCTTCTTTCTTGATGGTTATGGCGCTGCCGGAAATATTTTAAGTGGAAAACTGTTGGGTGCAAGAGATTTCGTCACATTAAAAAAGCTCGTCAAAAAAGTGAGCACCTATAACGCTTTTGTCGCACTCGGACTAATTGTTCTTGGTATTGTACTTTATCAACCTATCGGAAGAATGTTTAATAAAGACCCCGAAGTACTGAATGTGTTCTACGGCATGTTTTATCTAGTCTTGGTATGTCAACCCTTGAATGCCCTAGGTTTCACCTTGGATGCCGTATTTAAAGGCTTGGGGGAGATGAAATTTCTTCGAAACGTATTACTTGGCGCTACGCTATTCGGATTTATTCCTGTACTCTACGCCTCAAAATTTCTAGGCTGGGGCTTACAGGGTATTTGGCTCGCCCTATTGGTATGGGTCGGTTATCGCGGAGTGGCACTTCTCATTAAATTCCGGAAAAAATATGCTCCATTAGCGGTTCGCCCATAAAATCGCCACGGGTTTTTAGCCAGCCAGTAATGCTTAAGCGTTCGCCCTGCTTCACTTCAAGAACTTCATGTTCCAAAATCTGACTTTCAAAAATGACCATGCGACCGGGAATGGGAACTACGGATATTTCAGGTTTACCATCAGGATACAACACCAACTGTCCACCATTCTCAGTGGTCCAATCGATATCGTTCAAATAGAATACAATTGATAATTTTCTTCGGTCATCGTTCTGAAATGTATCGATATGCCGCTTATAAAAAGTGCTTTTTGGATAAATAGCATAGTGAAACTCCTTTTGCATGATGCCCATAAAGCAGGTACGATTCAAGTAGCTGACGAAAGCATTGATTCTTTCAAAAAAGAGGGATTCATCTGGTTTCAAACTATCGTCCCGCAACCAAAAAATATAATCACCACGAATGGAACGATCAATTTCCTCGTTCACCCTATTTCCAATCGCAGCTTTCTTAAACGCCACGTCGCTTTGTCGCTGTAACAGTGCCTCTCGAAGTTGCAGCACCTCCTCCTGTTCGAAAAAGGTATCGACAATGCTGTATTGTGATGTCGTTAGGTCTTCAATAATGCACTCAAACAACGGATTTTCGACAAAATCCACTTGTTCAAAAAGCTCCTGTGTATTCATTCATTTTATTAAAAAGCGCGCAAATATACTTCGAAGTTTTTTTACTTTTTGAAAAATTTTCATCCGTTGCATTTCTTGTATCTTTGTGGCCTGAAACAACCGCATGAGCAAGATTCGTATCACAAAAATGTTTTCTTTTGAAACCGGGCATGCCCTGTATGGCTACGATGGAAAATGCCGAAATGTACATGGCCACAGCTATAAGCTTTCGGTAACGGTGATCGGTACTCCAATTTCCGATACGGATAATGTGAAGTATGGGATGGTAATCGATTTTGGCGATCTGAAGAAAATCGTAAAGGAAGAGATCGTTGATGTGTTCGATCATGCAACCGTCTTCAACAAAAACACCCCTCATGTGGAATTGGCGAATGAGTTAAAGGATCGTGGCCATAGTGTGTTGTTGGTAAATTACCAACCTACCAGTGAAATGATGGTCATCGATTTTGCCGAAAAAATCAAGGCGAGGTTGCCTAAGACTATTACGCTTCATTCCCTAAAACTCCAAGAAACTGCCAGTAGTTATGCCGAATGGTTTGCCAGCGATAACGGCTAAGCACTTCTTCAGCTTGTATTTTTAGCTATCTTTACCCTATGCAACTTCCCGAAGGAAAAAAGATTTATTTCTCGAGCGACAATCACCTTGGCGCCCCCACGGCCGAAGAAAGCCTTCCCCGGGAGAAAAAGTTTGTCCGTTGGCTCGATACGGTGAAGGATGATGCCGCTGCGATTTTCCTCTTGGGCGATTTATTCGATTTTTGGTTTGAATATAAAAAGGTTGTGCCAAAAGGCTTTGTCCGCGTGTTAGGAAAGCTTGCCGAACTGAGCGATAGCGGAATTCCTATTCATTTCTTTGTCGGTAATCATGACCTCTGGATGAACGATTATTTCGAAACCGAATTGAACATTCTCGTGTACCATGAACCCAAAACCTTTGTCTTTAACGATACGAAGTTTTTTATCGGCCATGGTGACGGAAAAGGGCCGGGCGATAAAGGTTATAAAAGCATGAAAAAAGTGTTTACCAATCCTTTTTTCAAATGGTTGTTTCGTTGGGCACATCCTGACATAGGAGTGCGGATTGCACAATATCTTTCGGTGAAGAACAAGTTGATTTCAGGTGAAGAGGATAAGGAGTTTTTAGGTGAAGAAAACGAATGGTTAGCGCTTTATGCAAAGCGAAAACTGGAAAAAGAACATTTCGATTATTTTGTTTTTGGTCATCGCCACCTTCCAATGGAAATCCAAGTAGGTGAAAACAGCACCTATTTCAACCTAGGCGATTGGATTCACCAATATACCTATGGCGTTTTTGATGGAAATTCTTTTCAGTTGAAGACCTTTGAGGAGTAAATTTCATTATTCACGTACATCCTTCAACCGAAGCTGAAGCGAAACATTTCCTTGCCATTCATTTTCATCGATGTTGAAGGCTGCCTTAAACGGTTTTCCCGAACACGCAATTTCTTCCTTATCTGCCATATTGAAACCGATGGCGGCAAAAGGTAACGAGTTCCCTTTTTGAAGGGTGAGTCTTAAATGCGTTTTGTCCTCTCCCACACATTTTCCCCAACCAGTATCGCGAACGTTTTGGGCCATAAAAACAGGACGGTGATTTCCAGGGCCAAAAGGCGCAAATTGTTTCAGAATACGATAAAGTTTTGGGGTAACTTCCGAAAGTTCCAGCTCGGCATCGATCATTAATTCAGGTGTTAACAATTTCGGATCGATGGTTTCTGAAACAATCTTCTCGAAGGCATTTTTGAAATTTTCGAAATCCTTTTCGAGCATGGTCAGCCCAGCGGCATAGGTATGACCTCCGAACTGCTCGATATGCTCGGCACAACCTTCCAATGCTTCATACACATCGAAACCTTTCACCGATCTTGCCGAAGCGGCCAGTTTATCGCCACTTTTGGTGAACACCAAGGTCGGACGGTAATAGGTTTCCGTCAGTCGCGAGGCTACAATCCCGATAACACCTTTATGCCAGGTTTCGTGATACACCACGGTACTCATTCGCTCTTCTTCCTTATTCTGGACAATCTGATCTAAAGCTTCCTTGGTAATCGTTTTATCGGCATCCCTTCTATCGGTATTATATTGTTCAATCTCTTCAGCCCATTCTGCAGCTTTTTCAACATCTGTTTCGGTAAGCAAGGATACAGCGTGATTACCATGCTTCATTCGTCCTGCCGCGTTTATTCGTGGCGCAATGATAAATACGACATCGGTAATGGTGAGAGTTTCCTTTTTCACCTGATCCAAAATAGCCTTGAACCCCGTTCTCGGATTGGAATTCAATACCCGAAGTCCGTGATAGGCAAGGATTCTGTTTTCACCCGTAATCGGAACGATATCGGCCCCAATAGCCGTCGCCACTAAATCGAGATACAGTACCAAATCTTCCATCTGCTGACCCCTTTTAGAAGCCAGTGCCTGAATTAATTTAAACCCAACGCCACACCCACAAAGCTCTTTGTACGGATAGTTGCAGTCTTCACGTTTCGGATCCAAAACCGCAATAGCATCAGGGAGATCTTTTCCGGGACGGTGGTGATCGCAGATAATAAAATCGATTCCTTTTTCCTTAGCATAGGCAATCTTATCGATGGCTTTTACACCACAATCGAGTGCGATAATCAAACTAAAGCCATTGTCTTCAGCAAAATCGATTCCTTGAAACGACACGCCATAACCTTCGGCGTAGCGATCGGGAATATAGGTAGCTACATTGGGATAAAAACTTCGCAGATAGGAGCTCATAAGTGCTACGCTTGTGGTTCCGTCCACATCATAATCGCCATACACCAAAATGTTCTCATCCTTTTCAATAGCTTGTTCAATACGGGAAACGGCTTGCTCCATGTCCTTCATTAAATGCGGATCGTGTAGCTTTTCAAGCGAAGGCCTAAAAAAATCCTTAGCTTCTTCAAAGGAGTCAATACCGCGTTGGGCCAATAAGGTAGCTACGAGTTTAGGTACTCCTAGGGAAGTTTCAAGTTGTTGTACGGTGTCTTCGGAAGGTTTTGGTCGTAAGGTCCAGCGCATAATTATGAGGTTTCAACCTTTTTCAATCTTAGCATTCCTTCAGAAAAACCCTGAAAGATTATTACAACAAATACCAAGAAATGGAAGGTTTACAGCGGGAAGTGCTTTTTAAAAGTACAAAAATAAAATGTATCTGCCCCGTTTCCAATAGGGGCATTCAACTTTCAACAAAAAAGCATTTCACTTATTAAAAACAGTTGTTCAATAGTTTGATTTACAGTTTATTACTTATGTATTTTACGATATGCCCATAGTACTTTAGCCATTCAGAAACGCAACAATTAAAACCCAACAACATGAAGTACACAGTAACAGGAACGCTTTATGCCAACATTTGCGATGGGCATCGGCAACCGCTACGAAATACAACGCTACGCGTGTATCGTATTGAAAACGACCAAAACGCAGCGACTGCTTTTACCGCTGCGCAACCCAAGGAATTGGCCAAGGTTTATGAAGAAAAGGACATTAAGGCTCGAAAAAGTCAGTTACTAGGGGAAACCACTACCGACCGAAATGGTAACTATGAATTTGAAATCGATGGTGACCGACGCGATTATGATGGCGGTGCCATTGCCTTGGTGTTATTCTATAATGAAGTAGTGGATTATGGACAAGGAAATACCGAGTCGCCAAAAAATTTCAAACCTTTTGAGGTTTTGATCGATATTGTTCATCCCAAATGGAAGGAAACCAACGATGGCTTAATCGCTACCTATAACCAGACCATTCTTAGACGTATCTGGTGCTATATTCTGCAACGCCTTGATATTTGGGTTATTTGCGGAACGGTGCTAAACTGCGAATCACAACAACCGTTGGTTGGAATCGAGGTTATTGCCATGGATGACGACATCATCACCGACGATCGTTTGGGAAGTGCCGTTACCAATGCACAGGGACGATTCTGTATTTATTATCGTTCTATCGATTTTAAAAAGACCTTCCTTTCACCCTATATCAATATTGAAACCACACCAGTGTTTAGCTTCGATAATGGACCTGATGTCTATTTCAAATTTGCTGTTGGGGGAGAGGAATTCCAAGCCGAATCGCCTTCCGAAGCCCAAAAACCGAGTAGAAAAAATGTCGGAAACTGTCTATGCGTACAGCTTTGTTTAGAGGATGCACCCGAGACGACCTTAGATCCTCCAGCAGCCTTTTATCAAATAGGATATGCTCGTAAATACCATCCCGTCTTAAATATCGATCCGGCAACGGGTAGAACCACTGGAAAAAGCAATGCTAATCTAAATGAGCAAGCCTTCTATAGTAACTTGGAATTGAGAGGTTCGCTTTCCCAAAAACTGAATGGCAATCCTGTAGAGTACAAATTCCAGTATGCTGAAGTGTCAGATCCCACAACCGATGTTTCCACTATTGGATCTTGGACAGATGTGGCGCCTGGCGATATTGCACCGACGGTTATTGGTAGCCGGGTGAAACAGCTTTTTCCGATTGTAGAATTTGATACCTATGCCATTCACCCTACAGCGGGACAAATAGGTGTTAATTTTAACAATAACTGGCTGCAGGTGCCACAATACAATGGTCCCGGCTTCGATATTTTCTTTAACGGAGCACTTATCAAATTGATTTCTCGAAACCTTGCTGGTGGAAATGTGGATAAATCGGGCTTGGTTCCAGGTACTAGTTCGGCTCCTTTAGAGCAGAACCGATATTTCGCCATACGCATGCGAAAAAGAGAGGTGGGTAATCCAGCCAGTGAAGTAGCCGCTGGATTCTCCAGGCCGTTGGCCATCTTTAATACTGTCTATCAAAACGTACCTCAAGGAGGGACTTGGGCGCCTGGCGCAACCAGCAACGAACTGGGAATTGCAACCCTCGACATTCAGGAGTTGGTCGATGGTGGTAGCTGTGCAAATATCACAAACTCATTACGTGTAAATTATACGGCTGCCAATCCGAATTTAGGTAATGTATGGTTAGAAATGAGTGGTCCGGGTGCTCCGCATTATTTCGAACCGATCCAGTTTCCTAGTCCAGGGGAAGAGGCCTACGGTCAAGTACAGTACACAGGAAATGATGCTGTCGTAGATACTGATGATGTAAACAATTTGCCAAACTGTGCGTTTGAAGTTCGCTTAAACGCCGAGTTGAACCTTACGAACGGAGAACAACAACATCCAACTATTTGGGACCGAGTTCTATTTTGTAAATAAGTAGTTTTTTTGTGTTAGCTGAAAGCAGCCTTCGGAATTAACTGAAGGCTGCTTTTATTTTATCCCATATTAATACCGAAAAATGTATTTTTAGAGCTCATTATAATTCAACCATATGCCTTTAGTTAACCCCTTACCTCCCAATCATGATTCTGAAACAAAGGAATTGGCCGAATTCTTCAATGAAACTCTTGGTTTTTGTCCGAACAGCGTCCTTACCATGCAGCGCCGACCTGCTATTAGCAAAGCGTTTATCAATTTGAATAAGGCCGTCATGGCCAATGAAGGTCGAGTAACCTCAGCGTTAAAGCGAATGATTGCCTGGGTAAGCAGTAATGCGACGGGCTGTCGGTATTGTCAGGCCCATGCCATTCGCGCTGCGGAGCGCTATGGAGCGGAACAGGAAAAGCTCGATAATATCTGGGAATATCGCACCCATGATGCTTTTAGTGAAGCCGAACGCGCTGCCTTGGATTTTTCGCTTGCCGCCAGTCAAGTACCCAATGCGGTAGATGAAGATATCGAGAAACGATTGCATGAGCATTGGAATGAAGGTGAAATCGTCGAAATGTTAGGGGTTATCTCGCTTTTTGGGTATTTAAATCGCTGGAATGATTCGATGGGTACATCGATTGAAGACGGTGCGGTGGAGAGTGGTGAAAAATACCTTGGAAAACATGGGTGGAATAAGGGTAAACATATTTAAAAAATTCTTCAACCTATAATTTCCTGAATTCTTCTTTGAAGTATTGGAACTACTTCCTCTTCAAACCAAGGGTTCTTACTACGCCAAAATCGATTTACAGGCGAGGGATGGGGTATTGGCCAATACTGAGGTAGATAGGTCTCAAAATGACGCACCCGTTCGGTAAGGTTTTTATGGATGTTATCCAAATAGTGGGAATTGGCATAGGCACCAATCAATATTTTTAATTCTACCTGGTCCAGCTTAGAAAGCACGGCATCATGCCAAGTCGGTGCGCATTCAGGTCGTGGCGGTAAATCGCCTGTTTTTCCCTTACCAGGGTAACAAAAACCCATCGGTAGTATTGCAAAATTCTCGGTATCGTAAAAGGTGTCTTCATCTACGCCTAACCATTCCCGAAGCTTTTTTCCACTTTGGTCTTTCCACGCTACACCCGATTCATGTACCACCCGTCCAGGCGCTTGACTGATCAATAGTATTTTGGATTTTTTGGAGGCTTTAAGTATCGGTCGTGGACCTAAGGGGAGGTGTTTTTCACAAAGGGTGCAATCACGAATCTCTGAGAGGAGTTGTTTCATTACTTCTTCCCTTCCACTACCATCACAAACTCTCCTCTTGGGGCATGGGCTTCGAAATGCCCTTTTACTTCAGCAACAGTTCCTCTTACGGTTTCTTCATGTAGTTTACTGATTTCACGGGAAACGGAAATCTTTCGATCACTTCCGAAGAATTCTTCAAAATGCGACAAAGTCTTCAACAGTTTATGGGGCGATTCGTAGAAAATGATGGTTCGCTCTTCTTCGGCTAAAAGTGTAAGTCGCGTCTGACGCCCTTTCTTCACCGGTAAAAAACCTTCAAACACAAATTTGTCATTCGGCAAGCCACTATTCACCAGTGCCGGAACAAAGGCGGTTGCACCTGGTAAGCACTCCACTTCAATAGTAGCTTCCACACAAGCGCGTGTCAACAAAAAACCGGGATCGCTAATCGCCGGTGTGCCTGCATCACTGATTAAGGCGAAGCTTTCACCAGCCTTCAACCGTTCTACTATTTTGGTTACTGTTTTATGCTCGTTATGGGCGTGGTGGGACAGCATGGGAGTGTCGATTTCGAAGTGCTTAAGTAGTTTGCCGCTGTTACGCGTGTCTTCAGCAAGAATCACGTCCACTTCCTTCAACACTTCAACAGCGCGAAAGGTCATATCCTGAAGATTACCAATCGGCGTAGGAACCACATATAATTTTCCCATGATTTCTACTGAAAGCTTTTTTCGATGGCTCCCATGAAGCGGTCGACGTATTCATCCTTTTCCAACCAATGATTATAATCGGGCTTTACCTGTGCTTTGATGAAGGTTTCGGCTTCGCTATAGCTATCTTTGGTATTGATTTGTGATAGCACACGGGTATAATCGTCGGCATTTCCATCGAACAAATGTTTGATATACGCCAATCGATCGTTCAAGCCAATCTGTAAGCCTCTTTTCGCTGAATCGTTGAGCGACTTCTTTTTCGGTTGATGCTCATGGGCGCGTTCGGCTACCTTGGTGGGTTGTGTTGACTCTTTTTTCTCTTCTTTTTGTGAAGATTCCTGTTTTGATGGGGTGTTTTGCTTCCGTTCAAAGGTTGGCATTGTTTGATAGGTAGTAGCAAATTCCTCGATGTCGTTTTTCGTATGTTTTGCAGGCTGTTGCTGCTTTGCTGTGGGCGTTTCTTTTGAAGGATTCTTAGGCAGAATTTCATCGAGCAAATCATCTACACGCTGCGATTCCTCTGGCATCTGGGCAACCAAATCCTTGATTTTTTCCATTAACGGCTCGACCAGATCGTGCTCGTGTTCCGGTTGCGGTACTGGTTCTGGATCCTTAAACCAATGCTCTTCCCGATAGCTTTTGGAGTCGAAGGATTGCTGTAAATCTTCAGCCTGTTCTTCCGTAATCTGCTTTTCAAGGTATTCCAACACCACCAATTTTTCATGTAATCGTGCTGTGGTTTCTTTCAGTTTTGTTACATTTTGATTGACCGATTCCTGCTGTAATTGTTGTGCGAGTTGTTGAATTTCGGAAAGAAGTTTCTTCTTCATAACTTTTCTATGGGTATCGTTCCTGCTACGTTTTTGTTTTGTTAAATTTACGCATCCTATATGGAAACGTCAAGTGTTTGCCTTTTATTCTAATGCCCTACTATGTTTCTCGAAAATACCGTTAATCAAAAAGAACAATTCGGATGGATTGAAGTCATCTGCGGATCGATGTTCTCGGGTAAGACCGAAGAACTGATTCGCCGACTGAAACGCGCCCAGTTTGCGCGTCAGCGTGTGGAGATTTTCACGCCTGCTATCGATACGCGTTACGAAGAAGACAAAGTAGTATCGCACGATAGCAATGAAATTCGCTCTACTCCGGTTCCTGCAGCTGCCAACATCCCGATTTTGGCCGATGATTGCGATGTTATAGGCATCGATGAAGCTCAGTTTTTTGATGACGAAATCGTGAAGGTCTGTAACGACCTTGCCAATCGCGGTATGCGTGTCATTGTTGCCGGCTTGGATATGGATTTTCGCGGAAACCCCTTTGGTCCTATGCCGGCCCTTATGGCAACTGCCGAATACGTAACCAAAGTGCATGCGGTCTGTACCCGCACAGGAAACTTGGCACATTTTAGCTACCGAAAGGCACAAAGCGACGATTTGGTATTACTTGGGGAAACCGAGGAATATGAACCCTTGAGCAGAGCCGCATATTATAAGGCGGTGCTACGTGAAAAAGTAAAGAAAATGGATGTACAGGATCCGGAAGAATTGCCCTCAAAAAACCAGGCATAATGAATACTTGCCCTTTTGGTGAAACCACCTTGGAAATCGATTTAAACGCCCTTGCGCACAACTACCGCTACCTAAAATCCCATTTAGATGAAGGTACTAAGATGATGGGGGTGGTGAAAGCCTTTGCCTACGGAAGCGATAGTACGGCAATCGCTAAAGAGTTAGTCGATTTGGGGGTAGCATATCTTGCCGTTGCCTATCCATATGAAGGTGAAGTGTTACGTGACGCGGGAATTCAAACCCCAATCTTGGTATTGCACCCACTTCCGCCGACATTTGAAACAATCACAGCTCGCTGTATGGAACCGGCTATCTATTCCAGAACCATGTTGGAAAGTTTTATCGCTTTTTGTGAAGAAAAAAAGTTCGAGGCCTACCCTATTCATATTAAATTGAATACTGGCCTAAACCGTCTGGGTTTTATCGATACCGATATCGACTATATTTCGGAAACAGTTCTAAAAAGTGAAGCGGTTACCGTGAAATCTATTTTTTCACATTTGGCTGCTAGTGAAGATTTAAAGGAAAAGCATTTTACCGAAAAACAATTGAAGTTTTTTAAGGATAGCTCTGAACGCCTTATTGAAAACTTAGGATACACTCCCCTACGTCATACACTGAATACCTCAGGCGTTATTAACTATCCCGAAGCCCAATACGATATGGTACGTACGGGAATCGGACTATATGGTTTTGGGAATATTCCTGAAGCCGATAAAAAATTACGTCCGGTAGGAACGTTGAAGACGGTTATTTCACAAATTCATAAGGTGAAGAAAGGCGAATCGATCGGATACAATCGCGGTCATATTGCCGATCGTGATATGCGTTCGGCGACCCTTCCCTTAGGTCATGCCGATGGGATGGCCCGAATTTATGGTAATGGAAATGGTTGGGTGACCATAAACGGCAAACGGGCTCCGATTTTGGGCAATACCTGTATGGACATGATTATGGTAGATGTAACCGAAATTGACTGTAAAGAAGGGGATGTGGTGATTATTTTTGGTGAAAATCCTCGTGCGAATGAATTGGCAGAAATAGCCGGTACCATTTCATATGAGCTAATTACTTCAGTATCACAGCGCATCAAACGGGTCATTTGTCGAAAATAGATATCCCTAGATAGAATTTTTCTCGGAAACTATTTCCATTTTTACTACTTTCGTTTTTAGTAACTCACTAAACCAATCAACATGCTAAAGGAATTTAAGAATTTTATTATGACCGGTAATGTTATCGATCTCGCCGTTGCCGTCATTTTAGCCGGCGCCATCGGAATGGTAGTTTCCGGATTTACAAATGATATCATGATGCCTATTGTCGGGCATTTTGCAGGTGGTATGGATTTCGCCGATATGAAAATCGTACTAGACGAGGCTGTCGTTGGTGCCGACGGTGAAGTCGTTGAACCCGAAAACGCCATCATGTATGGAAAATGGATCAATGCCCTTATCAATTTGGTCATTGTAGGCTTCGTATTGTTTCTTATTGTGAAAGCTTACAACAAGACAAAAAAGCCCAAAGAACCGGCTCCAGAGGCACCAAAAGGTCCTACCCAAGAAGAATTGCTTATCGAAATTCGTGATGAGTTGAAAAAGCAGAATAAATAAGAGTTTACGTTCCCACGAAGGGAAAACCGCTACACTGTGTAGTATTTTAGTAACTAAACCCTCCTTCGCCAAAGCGCCGGAGGGTCTTTTTTTTTGCCAATCCTTCAATAGTAGAACCCAAACAAACTCGTATTTTTGAACTTCAAAATAAATGCTATGAAAATTGCAGTGGTAGGCGCTACCGGAATGGTAGGATCGGTAATGTTAGAGCTACTTGAAGCTCGAAATTTTCCCATCGAGGAATTATTATTGGTCGCTTCCGAAAAATCGATTGGAAAAACACTTCCCTTTAAAGAAAAGGATTATCCAATCATTTCGATGGAAGATGCCATTGCGAAGAAACCAAATATCGCCATCTTTTCTGCAGGCGGTAGCACTTCCTTGGAATGGGCGCCGAAGTTTTCAGCCGTTGGAACGACCGTTATCGACAATTCTTCAGCGTGGCGTATGGATGAAACCAAAAAGCTGATCGTTCCCGAAATTAACGCACACCTCCTCACTTCAGAAGATAAAATCATAGCCAACCCAAACTGTTCTACCATCCAATTGGTAATGGCCTTGGCATCCCTTCACCAGAGATACAAAATGAAACGCGTGGTGGTATCTACCTATCAATCGGTGTCAGGTACGGGAAATAAAGCTGTTCAGCAATTGGAAAATGAAATGAAAGGCAAAAAGGGCGAAATGGCCTATCCGTATCCCATTCATAAAAATGCGCTTCCACATTGCGATGTATTTGAAGAGAATGGATACACCAAGGAAGAGATGAAGCTGGCCCGAGAACCCCAAAAAATATTAGGCGACCGAAGTTTCTCAGTCACCGCAACCGCTGTTCGAATCCCGACCGCTGGCGGTCATAGCGAATCGGTAAATGTCGAGTTTAAAAACGATTTCGACCTAACAGAAGTTCGTCGAATGCTACACGACACAACAGGCATAACAGTTCAGGACAATCCCGACACAAACACATACCCTATGCCTATATATGCGCATGGAAAGGATGATGTGTTTGTCGGACGTATCCGCCGCGATGAAACACAGCCGAACACTTTAAATATGTGGATCGTAAGCGACAACCTTCGAAAGGGAGCAGCCACCAATGCTATTCAGATCGCGGAGTATCTTATCGATAAAAAGTTGGTATAGAAAGCGGGGAAGGTTTCAACCTCAGCGACTTGTAGCCGGAAAACAAGATTTTTCGCTATATTTATGTTGTAACACTAAACCAACCGCTTATGAACTCCACTTTTACTAAGATTTTACGTATTGTCTTGGGATTAGCCCTCCTCGTCTTTGGCCTCAATAAATTTATCGGTTTTATGGAAATGCCTCAATTTCCCCCCGATGCCGAACAATTTATGTCTTCGTTACAAGCTACCGGCTATGTTTTATATGTCGTCGGAATACTAGAAACCTTTATTGGTTTGCTGCTAATTTTTAACAAATGGGTACCCTTCGCATTGATTTTATTGGCTCCCATCGCCTTCAACATTTTACTGTTTCACCTGTTTTTGGACCTTTCAGACATTGCAGGCGCGTTGGTTATCGCTGTTATTAATGTAATTCTTATCTATAAGTATTGGAAGGCCTATCGCCCTTTGTTTCAATATTGAGGTAAAAAAACAGTCTTGGGTTGTAACAAATTTCTAACAGTACACTACTAACTATTTTGTACTTTTAATGCCTCATTTTCAGAAACTATGAAATATACTTTAACTACTATTCTACTTGCAGTGGCATTTGTTGGCTGTAAGGAAGAAAAGCAACCACAAGACAGCATGGCGGTAACCTACCCCGAAACAAAAAAAGTTGATACGGTCGACACCTATTTCGGCACCGAAGTACAAGACCCCTATCGTTGGTTAGAAGACGATATGAGTGAAGAAACAGCCGATTGGGTACAGCGCCAGAATAAGGTCACCTTTGGCTATTTGGAAAACATCCCGTTTCGCGATAAGCTGAAGGAGCGACTTTCTACCCTTTGGAACTATGAAAAAGTTGGCGCTCCGTTTAAGGAAGGCGACTACTCTTACTTCTATAAAAATGATGGGCTCCAAAATCAATATGTTATCTACCGCTACAAAACCGAAGAAGGTCCCGAAAATGCCGAGGTGTTTTTAGATCCTAATACTTTTTCCGAAGACGGAACAATCTCCTTGGGAGGCTTAAGCTTTTCGGACAATGGAAAAATGGCTGCCTATAGTATTTCTGAAGGCGGGAGCGACTGGCGAAAGGTATTGGTAATGAATATTGAAAACAAGGAAATTGTGGAAGATACCTTGGTCGATATCAAGTTTAGTGGCCTTTCGTGGAAAGAAAACGATGGCTTTTACTACTCCAGCTACGATAAGCCAAAAGGAAGTGAACTTTCCGCTAAAACCGATCAGCATAAACTGTATTATCACAAACTAGGTACTTCCCAAAAAGAAGATAAGTTGGTTTTTGGTGGAACCGAAGCTGAAAAGCACCGCTATGTAAATGGTGGTGTTACCGAGGACAACCGCTACCTCTTCGTAACGGCAAGTACCTCCACTTCTGGGAATAAGCTTTTCCTTAAAGATCTAAATAAACCCGATAGTAAGTTTGTTACCATCCTCGATCATACCGATAGCGATACCTATATTATCGAAAATGAAGGGAGTAAACTCTTTTTAGTGACAAATTTGAACGCTCCAAACAAAAAAATTGTGACGGTAGATGCCGCTAATCCAACTCCTGAAAATTGGGAGGATTTTATTCTTGAAACCGAAAATGTATTGACGCCTTCTACAGGTGGTGGTTATTTCTTTACGGAATATATGGAAGATGCCGTTAGTAAGGTGAAGCAGTATGATTATGAAGGAAAACTCGTGCGCGATGTGGAACTGCCAGGCGTGGGTAGTGTTGGTGGCTTCGGAAGCAAGAAAGAAGAAAAGGAACTGTATTATAGCTATACCAACTATAAAACCCCTGGAAGCATCTATAAATACGATGTGGAATCGGGCAAAAGCGAATTATATCGCAAACCTGAAATAGACTTTAATCCTGAAAACTATGAAAGCAAGCAGGTATTTTATACCTCCAAGGATGGAACGAAAGTACCGATGATTATCACCCATAAAAAAGGAATTGAACTAAATGGCAAGAACCCAACAACTCTCTATGGCTATGGCGGTTTCAACATTAGCCTGACCCCTTCTTTTAGCATTGCCAATGCGGTATGGATGGAACAAGGTGGTGTGTATGCCGTTCCAAACCTTCGAGGGGGTGGCGAATACGGAAAGGAGTGGCATAAAGCCGGAACCAAGATGCAGAAGCAGAATGTATTCGACGACTTTATTGCTGCAGCTGAATACCTAATCGATAATAACTACACCTCTCGCGAATACTTAGCGGTACGTGGCGGTTCTAATGGAGGGTTATTGGTAGGCGCTACCATGACGCAACGACCCGATTTGATGTCGGTGGCCTTGCCAGCCGTTGGGGTGTTGGATATGCTACGCTACCATACGTTTACAGCAGGTGCGGGTTGGGCATACGATTATGGTACTGCTGAGGATAGCAAGGAAATGTTCGACTATCTAAAAGGGTATTCACCGCTACATAATGTAAAAGCGGATACGCAATATCCTGCAACTTTGATTACCACTGGCGATCATGATGACCGTGTGGTTCCTGCCCATAGTTTCAAATATGCTGCCGAGCTTCAGGAGAAGCAGGCAGGCGATGATCCTGTACTCATCCGTATTGAAACAGAAGCCGGTCACGGTGCTGGAACTCCGGTTTCAAAAACAATTGAGCAGTATGCCGATATTTTCTCCTTCACCTTATACAACATGGGCTACGAAGTATTGCCTGAAGAGGTGAACAGTAAAGTGAAAGAATAATCAGAATTCAAAAAATATGGAGGTTGTCCTGTGCTGAATAGCGTTGGACAACCTTTTTTTATAAGTATGTTAGAAGTATCCATTGCATCCTTTTCGTATACAAAGCACGACACCAAAGTATTGACCGATATACAGTTTTCGGTGAAGCAAGGGGATCATTTGGTTGTGTTGGGTGAAAGCGGCTGCGGGAAGTCAACACTCTTGCATCTCATTTATGGATTGCTTCCGTTGAAAAAGGGTGCAATTTCTTATGAAGGTAAACCTTTACTAGGACCCAATAATTCTTTAATCCCCGGTGAAGCCTTTATGAAGTTGGTCGCCCAGGAATTAAATGTGATGCCCTATACTACCGTTGAAGAAAATATAGCGGAACATCTCACACGCAATAATCCCGAGGAAGAAAACAACATCGTTTCAGAGTTGTTAGCCGTAGTCGATTTGGAGGACTATCGCAAAACGAAGGTGAAAAGCTTAAGCGGCGGACAGAAGCAGCGTGTAGCCTTGGCGAAGGCATTGGCCAAAACACCGAAAATACTATTATTGGATGAACCCTTCAGCAGTATTGATACCTTTCGGAAGAATGACCTAAGACGAAGATTGTTTCACTACTTAAAACAAAACAATATTAGTTGCATAACGGCTACCCACAACGCTGAGGAAGCCTTGATGTTTGCCGATACTATTTTGATGCTTCGTAATGGATATGTGGAACGCTACGATTCACCTTCTACCCTTTTCAATACATTAGAAAATGAACATCAAGCCGGTTTTTTTGGAGAGGTCACTAAACTTTCAACCCCAGATGGAGCAGTTGAAATTCTATTACCGCATCAATTATCGGTGAGAACTTCAAATGCAGATTTGCAAGTAATTGTACAGCATTCCTACTTTAAGGGTACGCATTATCTGATTCAAGCTAACATTGGAAATTCGGAAGTCTTCTTCAACCACACTTCACTATTAAAAAAGGGAGAAAAAGTTTATCTTTCAATAAAATCATAAGTATGAAAACATTTATTTCAGCAATCGCATTACTGTTCTTCATATCCTTTAGCCAAGCACAGGAAACTCCTAAATATTTCAACAAGGTTCAGACCTTGGATAGCACCATTGAAACATTATACAGTGTTATTTCGGGTGAAAAAGGTGAAGAACGAGATTGGGCACTTTTTCAATATTTATTTACAGAGAATGCCAAATTAATTCCTACGGGCATGAATCAAGAAAAGAATTTTGATGTAAAGTATTGGTCACCCGAGGAGTATATTGAAAAAGCAGGTGTTTATTTGAAAGCCAATGGCTTCTTCGAAAAGGAAATTCATAGAGAAGTACAGACATTTGGTTCATTAATCCATGTTTTCAGTACATACGAATCCTATAATTCCCAAAATGAAGAAACCCCTTTTGCAAGGGGCATCAATAGTATTCAATTATTATATGACAATAACCGTTGGTGGATTATCAATATTTACTGGGCAGGTGAATCGGAAGTAACTCCAATTCCCAAACAATATCTACCAACAAATTAATCAGCCGATTTAACTGCTTCTTCAATATCGGTGTCACCATTCAAAATCTCTACGGTTTGGTTAGGTAATGTATCATCGTGAAGGGCTGCTACCAATGTTTCCGCAGTATCGGCGCGGGTTATTTTTCCTTTTTCATTCAGATTTTTCGAAAGCTTTATACTTCCGGTGCGTTCATCATCTGTTAGCATTCCAGGTCGAACAATTGTATATGCCATATCGCTATTTCGCAAATGATCGTCGGCCGCTTTTTTCGCCTCCAAATAATGTTGAAGATCTTCGTTCTGCTCAGGATTATCAGCTCCCATCGCACTTAACATCACAAATTTCTTGATGCCTGCAATGCTTGCTAGATCGATTAATTTCATCGCTCCGTTTTTATCGACCGCCTCCGTTTTTTCTTTAGAAGTTTCGCCGCCTGAACCAGCAGCGAATACGATTTTATCGATTTCCGTTACGGTATGGCTTACATTCTTTTCAAGATCGGCCAATCGTGTTTCGATGTTTCGATCGGTAAATTGCTTTTCTTGTTCTTTTCGCCGAACCATCGCCACGGGACGATAATTTCTATAGCGATCTAAAATATCTACGATTTGCTTTCCGGTGGTTCCATTGGCACCGACAACCAGTACTCTTTCCATTGTATTTTTCGTTTATTTTTTTTCAAAATACCCGAAACACATGGTTTTGGCATCCACCTTAACGGCCTTTAACGCAGGCTTTAATAAGACTTTAGTAGTATTGTTATCGTATGGAAGAAATAGTGAACGATTTATCTTGAAAGCTAAAGGAGTCGCCTTTTTTCTTTCCAGAAAGTAATTGTCCTATTGGCGAGGAATATGCGACGCAATAATAGGTTGTATTTCCGACAGTAACTGACCCAATAGAACTACTGATGAAATAGGTCGCCTTGTCGGTATGCGCTAAGCTACCCAAACGTGCATAATCGGAATTAGTATTGATATCGATGCGCTTTAAAAAATCTCGTTCCCGTTCGATCTCCTGAAGTTGTTTCCCAGCATTTTCCCGTTCAATTTGAAGCATCGCACGTCCGGTTTCATGTTTATCGCCAGCAGTATTCTTCGATTCTTCCATCAAAGACTCTTCGATATCCTTAATATGTAATTTTACTGTTTGATATCGCTTTTCGAGTGCTTCCTGACACTTCTGCAATAAAGCTGATTTTAATTCTTTCGCTTTCATTCTTTTTCGTCTTCTTTGGTAAACCGCAAGACACCGTAGTTATTCATTTGTTTCACAATCCAATTTTTTCGTTGTTGAATATAGGTGGACGCCGGCGCTGCTCTATAATTCCTTGGATTAGGCAAAATTGCTGCTATGGCGGCTGCTTCGTAGGTGGTAAGGTTGGCGGCCGATTTCCCAAACCAATGGTTTGCAGCAGCCGCTGCTCCATACACCCCATCCCCCATTTCAATACTGTTCAAATATACTTCCAGAATCCGTTCCTTGCTCCAAAAAAATTCAATTAAAACGGTAAAATAGGCTTCCAATCCTTTTCGTAGCCAACTTCTTTCAGGCCAGAGGAATACGTTCTTTGCGGTTTGTTGTGAAATCGTGCTTCCTCCCCTAAGACGCTTGCCGCTTCTATTTGCTTCATACGCTTTTTCAATCGCTTTATAATCGAAGCCATCATGCAAAATAAACTGTTGGTCCTCGGCTGCAATGACTGCCTTTTGAAGGTTGACCGATATTTCCGAAAGGGGAACCCAATCGTGTTTGGTCTCAAATTGTTCCGATTCTGCCTGGAAACTTCTAATGGCCATCAAAGGGGTATAGGGAACGGGTATAAAGGTGTAGGCAATGACCCATAGTATCGTCAACAGTAAAAACCATAAAAGTGTTTTAAATAGAAATTTGAAAAGCCTTTTTAGCATGTTGATTTGATTATGATAGTGTCAATGCTGCTAATTTCTTTCCCACTGCCGATCCGATGGCAACGCCCATGCCACCCAATCGCACCCCACAAAACACGGTAGGTGCTATTTGTTTTAGGATGGGTTTCTTTTGGTCGCCAACCCCCATAATTCCACTCCAGCGTTGCTCTATTTCAAACGGAATTTCCGGTAGTATCGTATGTTTCAACAGCTGTTCCAATTGCTGTTGAATGGTTTCAGTTAGCACCATTTCGGTAGTTTCTTCACCTTGAAAGTCAAGATTTCGTCCTCCGCCAAATAACAATCTATCGCCAATATTTCGGAAATAGTAGTACCCTTTGTCTAGGTGAAACGTTCCCTTGATTGACAAATTGGGAATCGGTTTGGTGATGAGCACCTGTGCTCTTGCTGGCTTCACTTCTTCTGAAAGCAACTGCTTTGCAAAACCGTTGGTCGCAATGCATATTTTTTTGGGTTGAAGGGTTTCCGTATCGTTTATCGTTAACGTACCTTCCGCGGGTTGAAGTTGGGTAACTTCACAACTATTCAAAATAAGAATATCATTTTCTGAAGCCTTCTTCAATAAGGCGCGCATCATCTTCCCAGTATCCAATTGTCCTTCCAATCGATTAAAAAGCAATTGATCATGTGTATTCTGAAAACCAAAATCATCTTTCTTCAATGAAAAGATAGGTTCTTTATCTTCAAACACTTCCTGCATCAATTCATTGATATACGGCATTTGGTGTTTGCATTGCTCGAACAAAGTGGCATCCTTCTTCAAAAATACTTCATACCCACCATGACATTGGTAATCGATAGTTGTATCGCCCAGGGTATTCCGAAGTAATTGAAGACCCGAAACGCGCTCCTTCACCAATTCTATGACTTCCTCTTCTGAATGCGAATTGAGGTCATCCAGCATTTCCGAAACACTTCCAAAGCAGGCGAAACCTGCATTCTTAGTACTGGCACCGCTGGGTAGTATCCCTCTTTCAAAAATTACAATCTTAGCGTTCGGATGTTGTTTACGAAGTGCAAGCGCACAATTTAGGCCCACGATACCGCTGCCAACAAGAGCGTAGTCGATTTCGTGTAACCAAGTTTGTCGTTCCCAAAAAGATAGGTTCATAGGTAGAAAAGTATAAAGAAAAAGCACCAATTTCACAGGAATCTGCTCAATCTTGGTGCTTTTTATAAGATTTAGGAAGACTAATTACTCTTCTTCTGGTTCTTGCATTTGAAAGGTATTCATAAACGCAGTGGTATAATCGCCTTTTACATATGCTGGATCGTCCATCAACTGACGGTGAAACGGAATTGTTGTTTTGATTCCTTCGATTACGAATTCATCCAATGCACGCTTCATTTTATTGATAGCCTCATCACGTGTTTGTGCCGTGGTAATCAATTTTGCAATCATCGAGTCGTAGTTTGGCGGAATGCTGTATCCTGCATACACATGCGTATCCAAGCGAACGCCGTGACCTCCCGGAGCATGTAAGACCGTAATCTTCCCTGGTGAGGGACGGAAGTTGTTGTATGGATCTTCAGCATTGATTCGACATTCGATAGAATGAAGGTTTGGCGTATAGTTCTTTCCTGAAATCGGTACACCAGCAGCCACTAAAATCTGTTCGCGAATCAAATCGAAATCGATTACCTGTTCCGTAATCGGGTGTTCCACCTGAATACGGGTATTCATTTCCATAAAGTAGAAGTTGCGGTGTTTATCGACTAGGAATTCGACGGTACCGGCACCTTCATATTTAATGTATTCGGCTGCTTGCACGGCAGCTTCACCCATGTCCTTACGAAGTTTCTTCGTCATAAACGGACTTGGAGTTTCTTCTGTCAACTTTTGGTGACGACGCTGAATAGAGCAATCGCGTTCACTAAGGTGACACGCTTTTCCTGTGCTATCACCAACGATTTGGATTTCGATATGGCGAGGCTCTTCGATAAGCTTTTCCATATACATATCGTCGTTTCCGAAGGCTGCTTTACTTTCCTTCCGAGCCGATTCCCAAGCATCTTCAAGATCTTCTTCCTTCCAAACGGCACGCATTCCTTTACCGCCGCCACCGGCACTAGCTTTTAGCATTACAGGATAGCCTGTTTCCTTCGCAACTTTCTTACATGTTTCGAAATCGGGGATTACGCCTTCGCTTCCTGGCACACAAGGAACCCCTGCAGCCTTCATGGTGGCTTTTGCAGTGGCCTTATCGCCCATCTTTTCGATCATTTCGGGTGAGGCCCCTATAAATTTGATATTATGTTCTTCACATATTTTCGAGAATTTCGCATTCTCTGAAAGAAATCCATATCCCGGGTGAATAGCATCGGCATTGGTAATCTCAGCAGCGGCGATAATATTCGCCATTTTTAAATAGCTTTCACTACTTGGGGCGGGCCCAATACAAACAGCCTCATCGGCAAAACGCACGTGGAGGCTTTCTTCATCTGCTTTGGAATAGACCGCAACAGTCTTAATTCCCATCTCGCGGCAGGTTCGAATAACGCGAAGTGCGATTTCTCCCCTATTGGCAATCAATATCTTTTTAAACATAGCTTTCTATCTTAACGATTAGTATTTCCGAAGAATGCTTCACACATTCCTTCGGCTTTCGCGTTAAAGGGTAGTACTTAAGAAGGGTCTACCAAGAACAGCGGTTGGTCGAATTCTACTGGAGAAGCATCGTCTACTAAAACCTTTACGATCTTACCGGATACTTCGCTTTCAATTTCGTTGAAGAGTTTCATCGCTTCGATCACACAAAGTACGTCACCTTCCTTCACGGTATCGCCTACTTCAACAAACACTGGCTTTTCGGGCGCAGGTTTGCGGTAGAACGTTCCAATGATGGGCGATTTCACCGTAATATACTTAGAATCGTCGCTTTCTGCGGTTCCAGCACTTTCCGTAGTGGTTGGTTTCGACTCGGGCTGTGCAGCCGGTTGTTGTGGTGCGGTGGCAGGTTGAGCAGCTTGCATGGCGGGAACTTGTTGGATATACGTAGTTTCGCCTTTCTTATCGTCTGAACCTGTTCGGATGGTGATTTTTACATCATCCATTTCCAACTTTACTTCGCTGGCACCGGACTTCGCCACGAATTTAATCAGGTTTTGAATTTCCTTTAATTCCATATTGATCGGTTTTCTGTTTTCTTAGAATTTATTTTGAATCGTAGGCCCATGTTACGTACACGGCGCCCCATGTAAATCCGCCTCCAAAGGAAGCGAATACGAGGTTGTCCCCTTTTTTTAATTTGGATTCGTAATCGACCAAGCAAAGGGGTAGGGTAGCTGAAGTCGTATTACCATATTTATGAATATTCATCATAACTTTTTCATCGTCTAGGCCCATACGTTTGGCCGTAGCATCGATAATTCTTTTGTTCGCCTGATGTGGTACTAACCAATTTACATCGTCTGCAGACAATTTATTGCGCTGCATAATCTTGGCGCTAACATCGGCCATATTGGAAACGGCAAACTTAAAGACCGTTTTCCCATCTTGAAATACAAAATGTTGCTTATTTGCAACTGTTTCAGCGGAAGCAGGCATCAACGAACCACCGGCATCAATCTTTAGGCTTTGACGGCCAATTCCATCGGAACGCAAAAATTCGTCCTGTACACCATACCCTTCTTCCGAAGGCTCGAAAAGAACCGCTCCTCCTCCATCACCAAAAATAATACAGGTAGCACGGTCTTCGTAATCGATAATGGATGACATTTTATCAGCACCAATCAGCAATACTTTTTTGTAGCGACCGGATTCGATATAGCTGGCTGCTGTAGACATTCCGTAAAGAAAACTTGAACAGGCAGCGACAAGGTCATATGAAAAAGCGTTTATGGCTCCAATCTGGGAGGCAACATAAACGCCAGTAGCCGCAACGGGCATATCAGGTGTCGCTGTGGACATAATGACAAGGTCGATATCCTTTGGATCTGTATTGTTCTTTTTCAGACACTCCTTAGCAGCTTGAATAGCCAAATAAGATGTTCCTTTATCTGAATCCTTTAAAATCCTGCGCTCTTTAATTCCGGTTCGGGTAGTAATCCATTCATCATTGGTATCGACCATTTCCTCCAGCTTCTTATTGGTAAGAACATAGTCTGGAACATATCCCCCGACAGCGGTAATAGCTGCTGTGATTTTACTCATAAAAACGTATTAAATTCAATGTGGACGTTTCGACGCCCCAAAGGAAATGAAAATTACTAAAATTTCGACAAAAAAAGGCCGAAAACACTCCGTTTTTGCCAATTTGAAGCGTTAAAAAAATAAAAAACTCCCACATTCATAAAATGTGAGAGTTGAATATCGTTTCTATAGGAAATACTAGGCTTCCACTTCTTCAGTAGCATCTACTACTACCTGTCCGCGGTAATATAGTTTTCCTTCATGCCAATGGGCACGGTGGAACAAATGCGCTTCACCCGTCGTTGGGTCCTTAGCGATGGTTGGAGCCGTTGCTTTGTAATGAGTTCTCCTTTTGTCCCTTCTTGTTTTCGAGGTTTTTCTTTTAGGATGTGCCATCTCTATCGTTATTTATCCGTTAATAAGTTTTTCAATTTGTCCCATCTGGGATCTGTTTCATCCGAGTCGTCAGAATTTTTTTCGTCATTCGACTTGGGTTTTAATTCTTCTAATTTTTTAAGTATGTCGCTCTGTAAGGAACCATCTTCCACCCCTGGGTGTACTTTTTTGGCTGGAATAGCCAATACGATGGATTCATACAGCTGTTGCTGAAAGTTCACTTCGTGACTGCCGTGTGGTAAGATAATGATATCTTCATCCTCGTTACCGTTTTCTTCACCAAATTTCACCACAAAACGATAGGCACCTTCAATAGGCTGATCGTAAGGTTCATTTGTAAGGTCGCAGTTTACGTTTACCGTTCCGTCGAAACTAAGCTCCATTTCCAGAAGCGTGGCTTTCTTCACCAATAATAGTTCAACCGAAACATCGGCATCGTTAAACTCGTCATACTCAAAATGTTCAAAGAACGGGGATTTCACTGTGTAATCGAACCGGTGCTCCCCAATTTTCAATCCCACGAAGGGGATAGTAAATTCTTTCAATTCCTTCATGCTCACACCAATTTCCCATACCTTCCTTTATCGAAAGGCGGGTGCAAAGATAAAAAATTATTTTATTCCAAAATGGTTTAGCCTTTCTTTTTTGGATTTGGCTTTTTCTGATTGGTTTCCAACGGATTCTTGGTCAGTTTTAGGTATTCCTTTCGTTTCTTATAAATAGCGATTGCACTAAAAACCGCTTCCTTAAACGATTCGTAACTAGCTTTGTTCTTTCCTGCAATATCGAAGGCGGTTCCATGATCCGGTGAGGTGCGTACACGATTCAATCCGGAAGTAAAATTAACCCCACGTCCAAATGCCAACGTTTTAAAAGGAATAAGTCCTTGGTCGTGATAGGAAGCGATAATGGCATCAAAATTTTCATGGTTTCCGGAGCCAAAAAAGCTATCGGCAGCGTAGGGACCAAACACGAGCATGCCTTTTTCTCGTAGGCTATCGAGCGTTGGACGCATCACGGTATCATCTTCATCGCCAATAACCCCGTTATCGCCGGTATGTGGGTTGATACCCAGCACTGCAATTTTAGGCTTGCGAACACCAAAATCCTGTCTAAGTGTATTATTAAGGCTATTTAATTTCTTTTCGATCAGATCAGGCGTAATATTTTTAACAACATCCTTAACAGCCACATGATCGGTGAGCAGTCCAACTTTTAGTCCGCGCGAAATCATGAGCATCATACTTTCGCCCTTTAATTCTTTTGCTAGGTAATCGGTATGGCCGGGGAAAGAAAATGATTCTGATTGTACATTCGATTTATGGATAGGTGCTGTAACAAGGACATCAATATTTTTGTTTTTAAGAGCTTCTACCGCTTCCTTAAACGATTGAATGGCGTATTTACCAAGCGATGGATCTTCTTTGCCCAAGGAAACCTGAACCTGATCTTTCCAGCTATTAATGACATTTACTTTTTTATGGGCAATTTTATCGAGACTATCGATACCGTGGAGGTTGACATTCAAATTAAGAACTTTTTTGTAGTGCGACATTAACTTTACGGAGGCAAAAATGACAGGCGTACAGAAATCTAACATCCGTGTATCGGAAAATGTCTTGAGGATGATTTCCCCTCCGATACCGTTTAGATCTCCTACCGATATGCCGACGATAGTTCTTTCCTTCTTACCCATGTACGATAGTCTTTAAATGGTTATTTTTGCTTCACAAATGTAACCAAAATAAGCATGTTTACAGGAATAATTGAAGCTGTTGGTAGGATAGTCAAACGCGAAGAGGAAGGCAGTAATGTACATTTCACCATTAGTAGTGAAATGGCTGGCGAATTAAAAGTAGATCAAAGTGTTTCGCACAATGGTGTTTGCCTTACTGTTACGTCGCAACAGGACGCATCCTATACGGTTACCGCAATTAAGGAAACCTTGGAAAAATCGAATTTGGGCAAGTTAAAAACCAATGACCGTATCAATTTGGAACGTGCCATGCAATATGGCGCGCGCTTGGACGGTCATTTGGTACAGGGTCATGTAGACCAGGTGGCAACGTGCAAACAGATTCGTGAGGAAGACGGGAGCTGGGTATATACGTTCACCTATAAAGGCAGCAAACAAAATATTACGGTTGAAAAAGGCTCTATTACTGTTAACGGCGTAAGCCTTACGGTAGTTGGATCAAAGGATGGGGAGTTTAGCGTAGCGATTATTCCGTACACCTATGAGCACACGAATTTCAAATACCTAAGTGTAGGGGATACCGTTAATCTTGAATTTGACGTAATTGGAAAGTACGTACAGCGGCTTATGAGCGGATATTTATAGTTTTTCTGTTTTTATACAGAAAGTAAATTCCTAAAACAATTCCGAAGAACAAGGCTGGAAGAATAAAATCATCAATAGGGCCCTGTGGGGGTAGTCGCTGACTATCAGGTGGCGGTGGGCCGGACTGATTGTCTGTCATAGACTGTCCCATAGACGTGGCACCATTTAAGAAAATGAGTGCGAAGGTTATTAATGTTACGATTTGGGGTCGCATAATTAAGTGGCTAATGTACTAAAATTTTTTTAACAGCAAAGAAAACTATTCTTTATCAAACAATTAAAAACGTGAAAATCCAAAATTTAGTATAGAAATCAAGTATTCACGAACTTTAAAAATTACCCTCCACTTCTTTCATGTCAAAAAATATTCAAAGCAATATACTTCAAAAATATTTGTGGTCCCACTTGGGCTCGAACCAAGGACCCCCTGATTATGAGTCAGGTGCTCTAACCAGCTGAGCTATGGGACCGACGGTTTGCAAATGTAAAATGTTTTAAACATACTGCAAACAAAATACCTTAAATTATGGCAAGGCCTTATCCTGCATCGATTTCTTGACAAAGCTCGACTAACACCCCGTGGGATGACTTTGGGTGAAGGAAGGCTACCCATTTGTTATCGGCACCTCTTTTTGGGGTTTTATTCAAAATTTGGAACCCCTCTTTTTCCAATCGTTCGATCTCTGCTTCAATATTAGTTACGGAAAAAGCGACATGGTGGATTCCCTCTCCTCTTTTTTCTATGAATTTCGCGATCGCACTATCGGGGTTTTGCGCTTGCAGCAATTCTATTTTGCTTTCACCACACTTGAAAAAAGAGGTGGTTACCGCTTCGCTTTCCACCACTTCTTCCTTATAGGGTTCAACTCCTAAAAGTGCAGTGTAAACTTTATTTGCCGCTTCAATATCGGTAACGGCAATGCCAAGATGTTCAATTTTATCTAACATAGTATCGACTCTTTTTATCGGTTTCAAAAATAACAAATAGGATTATGCTATTTTTGCAATATGACAGAAAGTAACAGACAGAAGAAAATCGCAGGCGTTTTACAAAACGATTTGGCTAAAGTATTGCAGGAATTGTTGCGATCGTCGGGGCAGTTGAATACAATTTTGACAGTCTCGAAAGTAACCGTGACCGCCGATCTGTCGATTGCGAAAGCGTATGTTAGCGTTTTCCCTCCACAAAAAGCAAACGACCTTATCAAGGAGCTCAAAGAATTGACTCCAAAGATTAAACATGAGGTCGCACAGCTTACGAAGCATCAATTACGAAAGATGCCTGACCTAATTTTTTACAACGATGATACGATGGAGTACATCGAAAACATTGAAAAAGCGGTAAAGAAAGGGGAAAACCCAATCGACAATCCTGACTTATTGGACAAACGTAAAAAGTCCTAAGGGTGAACTTTCCGCTCTACATCGCCAAGCGGTATCTTTTTACCAAAAGCTCCAATAATGCCATCAATATTATTGCGAGCATCGCCGCGTTAGGTGTTATTGTAGGAGCACTTGCACTATTTGTGGTTTTATCCGGGTTCTCCGGATTGAAGGATTTCAGCTTGCAATTTACCAACGTCTTCGATAGCGATATAAAGGTTATACCGCAATCTGGAAAAACACTATCATTAAGCGAGGAACAGGTATCAAGTCTTGCCGACATCGACGGAATAGTTGCTTATTCCAAAGTTATTGAAGAGCGCGTTTTTCTTCAGTACAACGGAAAGAGCCATATTGCTTTTATAAAAGGAGTCGATGATCGCTACAATGATGTGAATCCCTCCGATAGTATTTTATTTGCCGGTCGTTGGTTTGCCGAAGATAAAAACGAAGTGTTCGTGGGATATAATATTGCGGCCAAACTTTCTTTGGGCATGCAGGATTATAATTCATTTTTAGAATTGTATGTGCCAAAGCCTGGTAAAGGGCAAATATTGGCAACCGATCTTTCCAGTGCCTTCAGCAAACAAAATGTGGTGGTTTCGGGTATTTATGACGTAAATGAAGACTTAAACGGAAAGTATGTCTTTAGTGAAATTGACCTCGCTCGCGATTTGTTGAACTTAGAAGAAAACGAATACTCTTCGCTTTCCATTAAGCTGGAAGCAGGTGCCGATGAAAATGATGTCCGCGACTCGCTCCAACAGGTCTTAGGCTCGAATATTGAAATTTTAAATCGGATTCAGCAAAATGACGCACTCTATAAAATGTTGAATACCGAAAATATTGCGGTATATCTTATTTTCACATTAGTATTAATTATCGCGCTTTTCAACGTTATCGGATCTATCATTATGATGATTCTCGATAAGCGAAAGAACATAAAAACACTATACAATCTGGGGGCTACTTTACCCGAGATACGAAGAATCTTTTTACTTCAAGGAACATTGATGACTACCTTGGGTGGGGTGTTAGGAATTTTTATTGGGGTATTATTGGTGCTTGCACAGCTTCAGTTCGAATTCGTGAACATTACCGCTTCCTTGCCTTATCCTGTAAAATTAAAAGCCACAAATGTCTTAATTGTTTTTGTAACGATTACCGTTCTTGGTTTCATCGCTTCAAAAATTGCATCTAGTAGAGTTCGTAAAAAGTTGATACAGTAGATTTAGGCGAATTGATGGTCGCCAAATTTTTCCAACACCTCATCGAAAGCTGCAAACACATCGGCGCTATCATCGCTGGTTACCATTTTCATTCGATACTCCTTAAAGTGTGGAATTCCTTTGAAATAGTTGGTGTAATGGCGTCGGGTTTCTAAAACGCCTAGTTTTTCACCTTTCCAATCGATCGACATCTGAAGGTGACGTCTAGCAGCATCCACTCTTTCCTGCATGGTAGGTGGCGGAAGGTGCTTTCCGGTTTTTATAAAATGCTTCACTTCTTTAAAAAACCAAGGATATCCGATACTTGCACGTCCGATCATAGCGCCATCCAATCCATATTCGTCGCGCATTTCCACCGCACGTTCCGGTGTATTTACGTCGCCATTACCAAAGACTGGAATATGCATCCGCTGATTATTCTTAACTTCAGCTATCGGTCGCCAATCGGCATCGCCTTTATACATCTGCGCCCTAGTTCTTCCATGGATCGAAATTGCCTTGCAACCCACATCTTGCAATCTTTCGGCTACCTCTACTATCTTAATACTATCGTGGTCCCAGCCCAGGCGTGTCTTTACGGTAACGGGTAATTTGGTATGCTTTACCATTGCTTCCGTAAGGGAAACCATTAGGTCGATATCCTTCAAAATACCGGCACCGGCTCCTTTACTGACGACCTTTTTCACCGGACAACCAAAATTGATATCTATGATATCGGGTCCGCTGGCTTCAACGATTTCAACACTTTGTAGCATCGATTCGAGGTTTGCGCCGAAAATTTGAATACCTACAGGTCGTTCTTTTTCGTAGATGTCGAGTTTCATGACACTTTTAGCGGCATCACGAATAAGACCTTCCGAAGAGATAAACTCGGTATACACCACATCTGCACCCTGTTCCTTACAAAGGGCACGGAATGGTGGGTCGCTTACATCCTCCATGGGGGCAAGCAACAGCGGAAACGCTCCTACATCTATTGATCCAATTTTTGCCATGCTGCAAAATTAAGTAAATTCTACTTCCTTTAGCATAAAGGATTTGAATCCAATATTATTATTTTAATCGATTTTCTTCTTCTGAAGTTACGTTTGGATTGGTGTTCTCTAAACTAGTATTTCCGAAGGAATAGGTGAAGCCAACTCTAAATAAGCGAGACTCCGGTCTGGCAAAATAGGAATTATCTTGATTAAAGTATTGAGAGCGTACCCTAACATTATTCGTGTTAAAAATATCATCGACCCCTACGGTAATACTACCTCGATCGTTCCACAGCGATTTTCGAACCGACAATGAAAGGTTAAACTGATTCTTATACTCTGTGGCACCACTAATAAAATTTGAAATATATACTGCCGATAGATCGGAGGTCCAACTGCGATCCTTAGAAAGTGTTAGTCTACTAAATAATTGACCATAAAACCCAAAGGTTTCGTTCGTATACGTTAACGGTGTACTTTCCAGTGCGAAGAATTCACTTTCTAGGTGAAATGAAGAGGTTACGGCACTTAAATACCACCAATTCGTTATATAGGAAACATATTGAAAATCGAGGCTATACTGCTGAAATTGAATGGAGTTAGTATGTAATTGCCTTATATTCATAGTTTCATTATTCTGAAAAGTAAGCAATTCCAATGCGTTGTCTATTTGTTGAAAATAGGCGTCTATAAAAAATTTGTTTTTAAACCCATAACTCAAGCTAATTTTATCCTCAAAGGAAGGTAGTAAATTGGGGTTTCCTTGGTTAAAGTTGTTCTCATTCAAGAAATAACGAAAGGGGTTTAAGCTTTCATATCTTGGACGCTCAATAGATCGTTTGTAGGCTGCACCAAAAGTGTGATCATCACTAGCTTTGTATGTAGCTGAAAGGGTCGGAAACAATTCAAAATATTGTTGGGTATTTACAACCCCTAATGACTGCGAATCTCCCTCGATATCGGTGTATTCTCCGCGTAGCCCAAAAGATAAGGCCCATTTGGCCCACGATTTTTCAAACGTAAAGTATCCTGCTGCAATATTTTCAGAATACAAAAATACATCTGAAAGCATTGGTACAAAGACTTCACTATTATTTGCGTTATCAAAAAATCGGAGCCCACTGTCGGTATCGATGTCGGAATATTTTAAACCCGTCAGAAATGACCCACCCCAGAAGGAAACTTCACCATCTACCTTGGCAGTCAAAATCTGTGTATTCTGTTCGGCATTGGTATGAAAACGAATTTGGTTTAAAAAAGCTCCGTCTGGCGAAAAGTAGTCACTCATCAATTGTTGGTCCTGTGAGTGAAAATAATCCACATATTGGGTTGTAACGTCTATTGCCGCTCCCTCGTCTCCAATATCCAGATGATACGATGCTTGAAGGTTTAGGTTTTGAAGTTCTTTTTGCACATCGCTATTTGTGAGAAATAGCGAATCCAATTCTCTAGAGGCGCTGAATATCTCATTTCGTTGAAAATTATCGAATGTATTGTCAGGAGCATATACTAAAGAGGCTGAAAGCCCTAAGGAATTAGACTCGTCGAGCGTAAATTCTGCAGACGCGTTAGCTTGGTGGGTATCGCTATGGGTGATTCTCGTGAAATCGCTTTCCCAAATACTTTTAGTTGTGCCGTCAGGATTGAAAAAGCGAATGTAATTCTCATCCTTTTTCTGCTCTTTTCTCGGACTAAAGCTATAACTTCCATACAAGTTAAGCCAATTGTTTTTATAGAAGTGGCTCGTGCCGAATTGATATTTCGGGAATATACCTTGCTCATAGGTTCCGTTTACAGCTCCCTTATACCCCGGACTTAATGCTTTGGTAGTATTGATATTAAGAATCGTATTGGCATCCGAATCGTACTGAGCAGAAGGATTTGTTATTACCTCGACCGATTTGATAATAGCGGCATCTAAATTTCGTAAAAATGAATTTGTTTCATTTGGAGAAAGGTATACACGGCGTCCATTAATGTAGATTGTAGTGGGTCTATTTTTAATGCGGATATTTTCGCCGATAACAAGTACCCCTGGTGTTTTTTTCAGAAGGTCGAAGGTATTTCCCGTTGAAAACGAAGAATTTTCTACCTCAAAAACCAATCGGCCCGCCTCTTTCCTGACTTTAGGCTGACGAACATTTACGACCGTTTCATCCAGGTTCTTAATTTCCTCTTTTAAAACTATACTGCCCAAATTCAAGGTTTCAGGAACCGAAACATCCCTTTCAACTGAACGAAAGCCTAAATATCTAAATACGATTTTATAAATTCCTCGCTGTAAGCCTTTTAACACAAATTGCCCCTCTTCATCGGTTGTAACACCTAAAAATGGTTCGGATTCGTTTTCTTTATATGCTAATATAGATGCAAATGGAAGAGGATTTTCATCCGATTTATGTACCACCCCAAAGACTTTGTATTCCTGTGAATACGAAGATGTGCCCATAAAGGCAACGACGAGAAGCAAAAGATATCTTCGCATGGGGACGTTAGGTTTATTACAAACGGCGTTGGGGAGCGAAAAACACGCGCTTTATTACAGAGCGATGTACAAATATGTAGAATTTTTCACTTATACTAAAAATTATATAACCATCATCACTTACAAACAATACAATCGCATTTATTTACGCTATATTTGCAACGGAAGTCAATCACCTAAATTATTGAGGATTGACGGAACGGAAGATGGATTTTTGAAAGAAGGACACTGCTCCGTTTAGAGTAGAAAAAGTTACTATGAAGAATATTCGAAATTTTTGTATTATCGCCCATATCGATCACGGTAAAAGTACCTTGGCCGATCGATTGCTAGATGCAACAGCAACGGTAACCGCACGTGAAAAAAAGGAACAGTTGTTAGATAGTATGGACCTCGAGCGTGAACGTGGTATTACAATAAAAAGTCATGCCATACAGATGGATTATGTTTATGAGGGCGAAACGTACACCTTAAACCTCATTGATACCCCAGGACACGTAGACTTTTCCTATGAAGTATCGCGAAGTATTGCTGCTTGTGAAGGCGCTTTATTAGTAGTAGATGCGGCACAGAGTATTCAGGCACAGACCATTTCAAACTTATACTTGGCGCTGGAAAACGACTTAGAGATTATTCCTGTGTTAAATAAAGTTGACCTCCCATCAGCAAATCCAGAAGAGGTAACCGACGATATTGTTGATTTGCTAGGATGTGATGCTGAAGAGGTTATCCCTGCTAGCGCTAAAACAGGACTTGGAATCGAAAATATTCTTAAAGCCATCATCGAACGAATTCCTGCTCCGAAAGGAAATCCCGATGAACCACTGCAAGCCCTTATCTTCGACTCGGTATACAACCCTTTTCGAGGAGTTGAAACCTATTTTAGGGTGTTGAACGGAGAAATCCGCAAAGGGCAGCACGTGAAGTTTATGGCTACCAATAAAGGTTATGACGCCGACGAGGTAGGAACGCTAAAGTTAAAACAGCAGCCCAAGGATGTTATTAAAACAGGTGATGTGGGGTACCTTATTACCGGTATCAAGGATGCGCGTGAAGTAAAAGTGGGAGATACCATAACCGATGCCAAAAATCCTACCACCAATATGATTGCTGGTTTCGAGGACGTAAAACCTATGGTATTTGCGGGTATCTATCCAGTAGACACCGAAGATTATGAAGAACTGCGAGCCTCGATGGAAAAGCTTCAGCTTAATGACGCTTCCTTGGTATTTCAACCAGAAAGTTCTGCCGCACTTGGTTTCGGTTTCCGTTGCGGTTTCTTAGGAATGCTTCATTTGGAGATTATTCAGGAGCGATTGGAGCGCGAATTCGATATGACCGTTATTACAACCGTTCCCAACGTTTCGTATCATGCTTATTTAAACAGCGAGCCTGATGAAGTTATATTGGTAAACAATCCTTCAGATTTACCAGAGCCTTCTATGTTGAATAGAGTTGAAGAGCCATACATAAATGCGACTATCATTACAAAGTCAGATTTTGTGGGACCCGTAATGTCACTTTGTATTGAAAAGCGCGGGGAAATAAAGAATCAAACTTACTTGACTACCGAAAGGGTCGAATTAGCTTTCGATCTTCCGCTAGCGGAAATCGTATTTGATTTTTATGATCGGTTGAAAACGGTTTCTAGAGGCTATGCCTCTTTCGATTATTCTCCTATTGGAATGCGTGAATCGCATTTAGTAAAAGTAGATGTACTGTTAAATGGAAATACGGTCGATGCCTTATCGGCACTGCTACACCGAGATAATGCTTATGATATCGGAAAGAAGATGTGTGAAAAGTTAAAAGAATTGATTCCGCGTCAACAGTTCGATATCCCTATTCAAGCGGCTATTGGTTCAAAAATTATTGCCCGTGAAACGGTAAAAGCCTTGAGAAAGGACGTTACAGCGAAATGTTACGGTGGAGATATTTCCCGTAAGCGTAAGCTCCTTGAAAAACAGAAAAAAGGTAAGAAGCGTATGCGTGCCGTCGGAAATGTTGAAATTCCACAAGAAGCTTTTATGGCGGTTTTGAAACTAAACGATTAAATAAAAAAGCCAGGGATCTCCCCTGGCTTTTTTAATACTACAAGCCTTCTTAATTTTCGCAGCTTACACCCGCTTCTTGAAGGTCGGATAAGTACACATCGTAATCGGTTCCGGTATCTTCACCATTAACAGAGGCATTTCCGTTTCCTTCACGGCATAGTTCGAACTCTGGGGTTTGGTCCGAGCTGCAAAAGGTGCAGCTTCTACTCTCCTCATCACTACAGGAAAAAAGGATTGTAACAACTACTATGTAGAAAGATAAAAATCGAAGTTTCATATTGAACTAACGGAAAGGATTGGTGTTTCGTATTATTCGGTGTCTTCTTCAGTATCGTTGGTAGCTGTAACAACATCTTCAAAGTCGATTGGCTTACCTAAATATACTAACTGACAACCTTCTGAAACTTCCATGGTCGTTGGATTGTCGATAAAGAATATTTCATTCGTATCGTCTTTTAAAAACAGCGGCACGGCATTGTATTCATTTTGAATATGTCCCAATAGCTTCAGAAACTTCTCCTGCGTATCTACCGAAATTTCCTGGATTGAAGGAAACTCGCGTGCAACTTCCGTGAATTTTATGTAATCGTGCGTTTTTGAAATCAAGTTTTTGTTTGTCACATTATCCTTGATCTTCATTTCTTGATTGTTCATCAGTCGATAGGAGCCATTTTCACCCAAACTATCACCAAAACGCGTCAAGGCTTGTTTATTAATTTCATCGTTGCCCGTCATCGCCAACAAGAATCCAACATCGTTCAATTCGATATTGTCGGTTAAATCGTCCGAGAAAATATTCGCATTAATCGCTTCGAGCCCAAGTTCCTTTGCCTTTTCAATGTTGAGGCGATTGGTATCGACTAACACCACATGTCGTCCATTCTTTTCCAGATACGTACCAATCAATCTAGATACTTTTGAAGCGCCAATGACTACTATTCCTTCTGACGACTTCAAGAAAACCCCTACAATAGAGGCAAAATAGCGTGCTGTGGTGGCATTTAACAATACCGTTACCAAAACCACAACAAATACAAGTGGTGTGATATATTCGGCACCGGGAACACCTTGATTGACCAATTTGGTACCAAAAAGAGAGGCGATACCTGCTGCTACGATACCCCGAGGGCCAACCCAACTGATAAACATTTTTTCATTGGTCTTCAACGTCGATCCTACCGTACTTAAAAAGACACCCAGTGGTCGTAAGAAGAAAATGATAATGGCCAACAAAATGGCCGTCTTCCAATTATAGACCAATAGTAAGTCCTGTAAGTCTATATTGGCCGCTAATAGAATAAAGAGGATCGAAATAAGCAGGACACTTAACGATTCCTTGAAATACAACAATTCCTTTAAGTTCGGCAAGTCGCTATTTCCCAAAAACATTCCCATAACCACAACCGATAATAGTCCCGATTCATGGGCGAAGAGGTCGCTTTCAACAAAAATGAGTAAGACTACGGAAAGCGCCACTACATTTAAAAGGTAATGCGGAATCCATTTTTTCTTAATGGCGATATACAAGGCGTATCCTCCAGCTATTCCGAAGGAAAATCCAATAAGTAAAATCTTTCCGAATTCAACTAGCGCCTGCTTTGTGAAACCCGCATCGCCCTCAACACTGATAAACTCGAAAACCAATACCGCTACCAAAGCTCCGATAGGATCGATTAGGATACCTTCCCATTTCAATACGGCCGAGACATCTTTCTTCAACGGAATGTTTCGAAGAATCGGCGTTATGACCGTTGGTCCAGTTACGATAATCAATGCAGCAAACAAAAATGAAATACGCCAATCCAATCCGAATACGTAATGTGCGGCTACACCAGCTCCTATAAAGGTTACTGCTGAACCAAGGCTGATCAGCTTTCCAATTACGGGACCTACTTTCGATATTTCGCCCCTACGCAGTGTTAACCCTCCTTCAAAAAGGATAATCCCGATGGCGAGCGACACAAAATAAAAGAGGCCTTCCCCAGGAAACAATCCTTTTTCGCCATTCCATATGGGTTGTATCCATTGACTTCCATCTTCAGAAAGTAAGGTTGAAATAGGCCCTACAAATAAACCGATTAATATTAGCGGAAGAATGGCGGGGATTTTAAATTTCCAGGCTACCCATTGCGCCAAAATACCAAGTACGATAATCCCTGCCAGTTCTAACATGAAGTTTATTTTTGGTTAAAATAGAAGAATTTAAACTCCCCCAAAAATAATTAACAAAAACGAAAGTGAAGCGACATTACATGCTTCATCTCAAGCTTACGATATATCCGAGCTGTAACTTTTTAATAAATTTCCCCACTAATGTACTGGTATAACTATAATTGCTTTTCATAATAATCCCTTAAGACGCATCGAAAAATGGGGCAGTTTTAGTAATTTGCGACACCTATGACATTATATCCTATCGAATCCGGAAATTTTAAGTTAGATGGCGGTGCAATGTTTGGAGTGGTACCGAAATCCCTATGGTCGCGTACCAATCCCGCCGATGAATACAATATGATCGATATGGCAGCACGCTGCCTACTTATCGAAGAAGGCGATCGCCTCATTCTTATCGATACGGGGATGGGAAACAAGCAAAGCGAAAAGTTTTTTGGATACTACTATCGTTGGGGCGATTACGACTTAGAAAGTTCTTTAAAGAAGAAAGGATTTCACCCCGATGATATAACCGATGTTTTTATGACGCACCTTCACTTCGACCATTGCGGTGGAAGTGTACAATGGAATAAAGACCGAACAGGCTATGAAACCACCTTCAAAAATGCAGCTTATTGGAGCAATAAGGACCATTGGCAATGGGCTACTGAACCTAACCGAAGAGAGAAAGCATCTTTTCTTAAGGAAAATATTCTCCCGATGGAGGAAAGTGGTCAGCTAAAATTTGTCGATACGCCTAAGGATGATTTTTTAAAAACCAATCCTCTAGATTTCGGCATCTTGTTTGTAGATGGTCATACCGATAAACAAATGATCCCGCATCTTGACTATCAAGGTAAAAAATTGGTCTTTATGGCCGATTTACTTCCAACGGCTGGGCATTTACCGCTGCCGTTTGTGATGGGATACGATACACGTCCCCTTTTAACGCTTCCGGAAAAGGAAAAATTTCTAAATACCGCAGCCGATGAAGGATACTATCTGTTTCTAGAACATGATGCACACAATCATATAATTACCGTTAAACACACAGATAAAGGGGTTCGCTTAGATGAAGTGTTCACCTTTGATGAATTATTTAATCAATAACGACAAATGAACTATTTAAAAACTTCTTTTCTAGCAGTTTCAGCTGCAGTTTTACTAGCTGGTTGCGGCTCTTCCGTAGCCCCAATTGTTTCAACACCAATTGAAAACATCGATTCGGTTCCACTAAAAACAGCCCCGCTAAACGATGCGCAATACGAGCGCTGGGCGGCAGCCGACCTTATGACCGATACCATCCCAGGTATGAGTACCGATAAAGCATACAACGAAATTCTTAACTCGCGTAAGGGACAGACCGTAATCGTAGGTGTTATCGATAGCGGTGTCGATATCGAACACGAAGACTTAAAGAATGTTATTTGGACAAATGAAGATGAGATTCCGAATAACAATATAGATGATGATAACAATGGCTATGTAGATGATATCCACGGATGGAATTTTCTTGGTGATATTGTAGGTGAAAACATGGAGTTTGTTCGCTATATCAAGAAATTAGGTCCTAAATATGAAGGCAAAAGTGAAGCTTCCATCAGTGCTGCCAATCGCGAAGAGTTCGAACTGTATCAAAAAGCGATGGCCGAGTATGAAAAAGAAAAGCAACAAGCCATGGGTAATAAAGCTCGTTACGAGCAAATTATCGCTCAGTTGAAGCCAGCACACGAAGCCATGAGTGCAAAACTTGGAAAAGAAGATTATACCGCTGAAGAATTAGCGGCTATCAAAAATCCAACGGCAGCAGAACAACAGCAAATCGCTATGCTTACTCAAATGTTGAACTTCGCCGACACGGTTCCCGGAGTTATCGAAGAATTGCAAGGCGGAATCGAATACTTTGAAGGTCGTATGGCAACACACTTCAATGTTGAAAAAGACTTTAGAAGTGTTTTAGGAGATGACCCTGATGATATCACCGATACCGACTACGGGAATAATGACGTGGACGGACCAGATGTGAAGAAGGAAGACGCGCGTCACGGAACACACGTTGCCGGTATTATTGCAGGAGAACGCAATAATGGTATCGGAATCGACGGTGTTGCCCAAAATGTTGAAATTATGGTCCTTCGTGCTGTACCAGATGGCGATGAGTACGATAAGGACATCGCCCTTGCAATTCGATACGCGGTTGATAATGGGGCTAAAGTTTTAAATACTAGCTTCGGAAAATACTATAGCCCACATCCAGAATGGGTTCGCGATGCCATTCGATACGCAGCCGAGAAAGATGTTTTAATCGTAAACGCTGCCGGAAATGATGGTCTAAATTTGGATGAAAGTGAAGTATATCCAAACGATCAATCCGGACCAGGTGCTGAAATTTCAGATAACTTTCTTACCGTCGGAGCCCTTAGCTACGATTACGGAAGTGAAATGGTAGCCTCCTTTTCCAATTATGGAAAAACAAATGTAGACGTGTTCGCTCCTGGTGTGAAAATTTGGGCAACTACACCACTAGACACTTACGAATTCTTACAAGGAACGTCTATGGCTTCTCCTGCAGTTGCAGGTGTTGCAGCAACCATTCGTTCCCTATATCCAAATCTTTCGGCACCTCAAGTGAAGCAAATCATCATGGATTCTGGTTTATCGTCTAAAAACACCGTTATTTTAGGTGGTGACGAATCGAACACAGAACCTTTTGGCGAGGTTTCGAAATCTGGAAAAATGGTCAATCTGTACAACGCATTGATCATGGCCGATAAGATGTCGCGCGCAAACTAAAAAACATATTAAATTCTTAAGACCTGCCTTTTGGCGGGTCTTTTTTTAACTGAAATTGTTATGAATTACGTACTTAAAACCCTTTTGGCACTTATGGTAAGCACTACCATGTTTGCCCAAAACAATACCTCATATTGGCAGCAGAAAGTCGACTACGAAATGGAAATCGATATGGATGTTGAAACCTACCAATACGATGGAAAACAAAAATTGGTCTACACGAATAACTCACCCGAGACGCTCGACCGTGTTTTTTATCACCTTTATTTCAACGCTTTTCAACCTGGAAGTGAAATGGATGTGCGATCCAGAACAATCGCCGATCCTGACGGACGCGTAGGCGATCGCATTTCAAAACTTTCTCCTTCTGAAATCGGATACATCAAACCTTCAAAATTAACCCAGGATGGAAAAAAACTGGAATACGAAGTGGTCGGGACCGTTTTGGAAGTGACATTAAACAAACCGATTCAACCAGGCGAAAGCAGTACGTTCAAAATGGAGTGGGAAGCTCAAGTGCCTGTTCAAATTAGACGAAGCGGACGAAATAATGAAGAAGGGGTAGCGCTTTCCATGACGCAATGGTATCCTAAAATGGCAGAATACGATTTTCAAGGATGGCATGCCGATCCGTATATCGGACGAGAATTTCATAGCGTTTGGGGCGACTTTGACGTGAAGTTGACCATCGATGCCGATTATACCGTTGGTGGCACCGGTTATCTTCAAAATCCTGAGGAAGTAGGTCATGGTTACGGACCCAAAGGACTAAAAAATATGAAGCCAAAGAACGGAAAGTATACATGGCATTTTAAAGCGCCAAATGTACATGACTTCACTTGGGCAGCCGATGATGAATACATTCATGATACCTATGAAGGCCCGAACGGGGTAACCCTTCATTTTCTCTATAAAAACAATCCAGAAATCATCGAAAACTGGAAAAACCTTCAACCAAAAACAGCAGAATTGATGAAGTTCTTCAACGAACATATCGGGGAATACCCTTATAAGCAATACTCCGTTATTCAAGGTGGTGACGGCGGAATGGAATATGGTATGTGTACTTTGATTACCGGAGAGCGTAAATTTGGAAGCCTTGTCGGTGTTACTGCGCACGAACTCGCACATAGTTGGTTCCAATTCCTATTGGCTACCAATGAAGCGAAGCATGAGTGGATGGATGAAGGCTTTACAAGTTATATCTCTGCGAAAGCGATGAATGAGGTTATGGATGAAAACAGTCCGAATCCGTTCAGCGGTTCGTATCGAGGTTATAATTATTTAGCAACGAGTGGACAAGAGCAGCCGCTTTCTACCCATGCCGATCGTTATGCCACCAATCGTAATTACGGGATTAGCGCGTATAGCAAAGGTGCCGTGTTTATGGCACAACTTGGCTATGTTATCGGAGAAGAAAATCTTCAAAAAACGCTCAATCGTTATTTCGATGAATGGGCCTTCAAACACCCAACGCCAAACGATTTTATTCGCGTTGCTGAAAAGGTTTCCGGCTTTGAACTAGATTGGTACCTAACCGATTTCACCCAAACCACCAATGCTATCGATTACGGTATAAAAGGAATTGAAACAGTAGGAAATACCACTACGATTACCTTAGAACGTATCGGACTCATGCCAATGCCTATCGATTTGTATGTAACCTATGAAGACGGTTCGGAAGAAATTTTCCATATGCCGTTGCAGATGGCAAGAGCTGAAAAAGCAAATCCATATCCAAACATGAAATGGACGGTACTACCCGATTGGGCCTGGGCATACCCAACCTATGATTTTGAGATTTCCAATGGAAAAACCGTAAAAACCATGATGATCGATGCCACTAATAGAATGGCCGATATCAACCCAGAAAACAATAGCTGGGGAATGGATTCAGAATAATTTTTCCCATCAAAAAAGTTGAAAGACCTCCTAGCCAATAGCGAGGTCTTTCTTTTTATCTTTACCTTATGAAGCAATCCTTTCCAAAAGAAGAAAAATTGAAGTCGAAAAAAATTATCGACCGTCTGTTTGTGGAAGGACGTACCTTCAAAAAATTCCCCATTCGCGTGACCTATCTTCCTGTTGAAACATTGGAAAACCACCAAGCGGGGTTCTCGGTTCCCAAACGAAATTTTAAACTGGCCGTAGATAGAAATCGAATAAAAAGACAGTTACGGGAAGCGTATCGACTTCAAAAACATACGCTTGCTGTCAATAACGGTCTGAAATTTGCGTTGTTCTTTACACACCTCGGGAATAAGAAACACGATTACGAAACCCTTGAACGTGCCATGCATTCCCTTTTAAAACGACTGCAAGATGAAAACCATTAGCGCTCTATTGTTTTTATTCGCCCTAGCTTGTGCAGAGGGACCTAGTTCCGATGCTTCCTTTAAGGAATCTGCAGATGTTGGTTATGCCACTGAAGAAGCAGAAATAGTTCGAGAACAACTTATCCCCAAGTATACTGCTTCAAAGGAAGCACAGGAACAGAAAATTATCAAAACCGCTAACCTCGCTTTTTCAACCCAAAAACCCGAGGAAACACACGCACGTATTCTTCAACTTACACAGCAATATGAAGGATTCGTAGCCAACGACAATGCAGGGAAAAGCTATAATCGGATATACCGAAATATGACGGTTCGTATTCCAACGGCTAACTTCCAAAAATTTATAGACGGCATTTCTGAAGGGGTCGAATACTTCGATAGAAGAGATATCTCGCGCCAGGATGTAACCGAGGAATTTGTCGACCTCCAAGCGCGCCTAAAAGCAAAGCGTGAACTTGAAAACCGTTACCTAGAACTACTAAAACAAGCTAAAAATGTTAAGGAAATGCTCGAAATTGAGCGTGAACTGGCAAATATCCGCGAAGAAATAGAAGCCAAACAAGGTCGCTTACAATACCTTCAGGATCGTGTTTCGGTAAGTACCGTTACAATCGAATTCTATAAGGAAACCTCAGAAACCGGCGTGACCGTTTCTTATGGCCAAAAAATAGTGAATGCGCTTAAAGGCGGTTGGGATGGTGTTTCGGTATTCTTCCTCGGGCTCCTCTACTTATGGCCTTTGTTCGTTATCGCCTTTATCATTATTTTGGTGGTACGTTGGTTTATGCGCCGCAAAAAGAAAAAATAATATAAGAACGTTTATGCCGTTCGCTTCAATAGAAACTTGAGTATGAAAAAGAGAATTCTCCTTCCCATTATAGCTGTTGCCATATTTTTTACGACAACGGCCTTTAAAAACGATTTCTTTGAAATCGCCAAACAGATTGAAATCTTCACCACTCTTTACAAGGAGCTGAACATGAATTATGTGGATGAAACCACGCCTTCACAACTTATGGATAAGGCCATTACGGGCATGCTGGCCGACCTTGATCCCTACACGGTATATTGGAATGAACAGCAGGTGGAAGATGCCCGCATCAATAATTCTGGTGTGTATACCGGAATCGGTGCTTCGGCACGAACCGAAAAAGACAAGATCATTATTATCGAACCCTATAAAGATTATCCGGCCGATAAAGCTGGATTGAAAGCGGGCGACGAGCTGATTAAAATCGATAACGTAGCTATTGCCGATTTTGAAAACGACGCAGGAGAACTGCTAAAAGGAGCACCAGGATCTACTGTGCAGGTTACCTACAAACGTCAGGGGAAAACGAATACCGCAACCATTACGCGCGATGCGGTAGACGTGAATGCCGTGCCATACTATAAGTTGATGGATGATAATATTGGCTATATCGTACTTAGCAAGTTCAACCATAAAACGACCAAGGAAACCAAGGCAGCCTTAGAAGATCTTAAATCGCAAGGAGCCGATAAGCTTATTTTGGATTTACGTGGAAATCCAGGTGGATTGCTAAATGAAGCGATCAATATTGTAAACCTTTTTGTACCAAAAGGCGAAGTGATTACGACTACGAAATCGGCTGTTGAAAAGTATAACAAAACCTATCGCACTCGAAACGACCCCGTCGATACCGAAATTCCATTGGTGGTGTTGATAAACGGACGAAGTGCTTCCGCCAGTGAAATCGTTTCTGGTGGACTTCAGGACTTGGACCGTGCTGTAATTGTGGGCGCAAGAAGCTTTGGAAAAGGCTTGGTACAGCGACCTAAAAAATTGACCTATGGTACGCAGCTGAAAGTAACCATTTCACGCTATTATACGCCAAGCGGACGCTGCATTCAGGCATTGGACTATTGGAATCGAGATGAAAACGGAGATCCCATTCGTGTAGATGCGAAGGAATACAATTCCTTTAAAACCAAAGGTGGAAGAACGGTATATGACGGAGGTGGAATCTTACCCGATATCGAGTTGGAAACCGCTGAATTTAGTCCGATTATTACAGCCCTGTTGAAGGACCAGGCTATTTTCGATTATGCTACAAAGTATTACTACAGTCATACCCACGATTCTTGGGAAAATTTTGAAGTGACCGATGCCGATTTTCAGGATTTTATGAAATTTTTGAAGCAGCAAGGCTTTGAATATGAAACCGAAACAGAAGAAGCATTGGAAGAAGCGCTTCGCAAAGCGGAAAATGACGATTTAAAAGATGATATTCAAGATAGCTACAAGCAACTGATGGCTTCCTTAGATACTGCGAAGGAAAAGCGCATTCTAGAAGAAATGGTGAAGATTAAGTCACTTTTATCCGATGAAATATTGAAGCGTTATTTCTACCGTGATGGTTTGTACGACTATCAAACCACCCATAATCCTGAAATTTTGGAAGCAGTATCTGTGTTGAAGGATGCTAATCGCTACAGCAAAATCTTGAAGTAAACCAAAAATGGAGCCCTTCCTCAACTTTTTTGAAACCATGCCCATCTGGATGAAAGCCGGTTGGGTGGTGTTTGTGCTGGCTATTTTTTGGATACTGGAAGGCTATTATTCACTGATAACATTGAAGTATAAAAAATGGAAGCATGCAAGGGTAAACCTCAGTTTGCTAGTTTTCGTTATGATTATCAATGCGGTGTTTGGTTTGTTAACCGCCGGTGTATTTCTTTGGTTGAACGATACGCAATTCGGGCTACTACATCTGTTTCAGGCGCCACTTTGGGTTGAATTGTTACTTTCCCTATTGGTGTTGGACTTTATCGCTCAATACGGTGTTCATTATTTGCTACACAAAGTGCCGCCGTTGTGGCGACTTCATATTGTGCATCATAGCGATAAAAATGTAGATGTTACTTCGGGTACTCGTCACCATCCCTTGGATTTTGTACTTCGTGAAACCTTCGCCATTATTGCTGTCGTGATCATGGGAATGCCTATAGCCTTCTATCTTTTTTATCGAATCCTGAGCGTTTTGTTCACCTATTGGACGCATGCGAATATTTCACTTCCATTGGCCTTGGATAAGGGATTGAGTTATATTATCGTCACTCCAAACATGCACAAGTTTCATCATCATTACGAATTGCCTTGGACCGATAGCAACTATGGAAATATGTTCAGCGTCTGGGATCGATTATTTGGCACCTTCGTTTATGACGATGTTGAAAAAATCCAATATGGTGTTGATTTGGCCGATCATACCGACGATGAAAACCTTTGGGTCCAACTAGGAATTCCTTTCAACAAAATGGTTAAATCGAAGTCGAAGTAGTGCGTGTTTTTACCTAAGAATACCGCTTAATTTGGCATCTTAACAAATCTTTAAAACATTGTTTCCTCAAGTTTTTATATATTTTTGGTTATGGTACAAGTAGACAAACAGGAAAGCACAGAAATTTTAGAGGAATCCGTAGCCTATTTAGAGAAGAAAGGCTTCGAAAACATCAAGGCGGATGTAGAAGGGTATGAAACCCCAAAATCGTATAACAAAAAAGGAAGCGACATTTCGATAACGCCTGATATCGTGGCAGAGCGCGCCGGGATTAAACATTACTTCGAAGTAAGTTTAAAGTCGGAAAAACCGAAGCTTTTAAAATCTAAGTGGAAGTTTTTGGATGCGTTGACCCGTATGCGAAACCATCGCTTCAAAATTATTACACGTCGTGGCCATTATAAGTTTACGCGTGAAATGTTGGCGGACATCAACTTAGAAAAGAATTTTATTAAGTTGTAACCATGGCAATGTGGGGAATACCATCTTCTAGGTATCCTTCCCCCACCTTTTGAAAGCCATGTGCTTCATAAAACTTTGAAAGATACTGCTGGGCCGAAAGCTTAATTGTTTCGGTCCCGTAGTATTTTTTTATGGCCTGCATGGAAGCGTTCATGATATCGTGTCCGTAGCCGTATTTCCGTTCACTCATCCTCACCACTACCCTTCCAATCGCAGCTTCTTCAAAATAATCGCCAGGGGCAAAACAACGGGTATATCCAATAATTTTACCTTTCTTAACTCCGATTACATGGAGTGCCTTTCGGTCCTTACCGTCGATATCCTGATAGACACAATCCTGTTCTACCACGAATACTTCACTGCGAAGCTGAAGCAAATCGTACAGCTCGTCTGTTCCTAATTGATCGAATGTTTTTACAATTATTTCCATATTAATCCTGAACGATTATATCCTTATCATCATCCTTTCGATATTCTGGCTGAATATTTACATGGTTAATTCCAAATTCATCGTGCAATTGGGCTTCAACACTATGCAAGATAGCATCAAATTCCGATAGCTTTATATCTTCATGAAAATCGATATGTGCTTCCAAATGTGTTTCCTCTTCATTCAATTGCCAAATATGAATATGGTGAATATTCTTGATTTTAGGATGTTTTTTAGTCACCACATCCCTAAGTTTCGTCAGTTTAATCTCCTCTGGTGTGAACAACATTAAAACATTGAAGGAACTCTTCAACAAACCAAAGCCCATGACCAAAAGATACAAAGCAATGAGGACAGTAAGGACACTATCTACCCAAAACCAACCAAAATACAGCATCAAAATACCACCCACTGATACCGCTACCGAAGCTGCCATATCGGTCATAAGATGAAGATAGGCCGATCGCATGTTCATATTCTCCTTAGACGATTTATGAAGCAGCAATACACTAAAGCCGTTAAATAAAATACCCAACAAGGCTAACCAAATAACTAGGCCACTTTCGATTTCCTGCGGATTGAAAAACCTTTCTATTGCCTCATAAATGAGATATACTGCAACGATCAATAAGGTGGCGGCATTTACAAAAGCAGCGATAATCTCGGCGCGTTTATAGCCAAACGTTTTATCGTAGGAAGCTTCCTTTTTGGAATATTTATCAGCAATATAACTAACAATAAGCGAGAGAACATCATTAAAGTTATGAAGTGCATCCGAAAGCAACGATAGACTTCCGGATATCAATCCCCCAATCACCTGCGCTACGGTGATACCCACATTCAGAAAAATCGAAATCAATAAATTCCGACCTTTCAAATCATGGGCATGCGAATGATCATGGGAGTGTGCCATATGTTAGGAACAGGCTATTTTATTCACCCTTCTCTCATGGCGACCACCCTCAAAAGCAGTGTTTAAAAAGGTTTTGACCATTTCAATAGCTTGTGGTTCGCTGGTGAAGCGCGCTGGAATGCTCAATACATTTGCGTCATTATGTTCACGCGCCAAAGCTGTAATTTCTTTTGACCAACACAAGGCCGATCGTACTTTTTGATGTTTGTTCGCAGTCATGTTAGCACCATTTCCGCTTCCGCAGATAATAATACCGAAATCAACAGTACCATTTTCAACATCTTCTGCTACTGGATGTACAAAATCTGGGTAATCGACGCTGTCGGAGCTATCGGTTCCATGATTGGTTACTTCGTGGCCTTCACTTTCTAGATATTCGACAATAGCATTTTTATAGTCGGTACCGGCGTGATCGTTTCCGATGGATAGTTTCATAAGAATGGTTTTCTACAAAGATAGGTATTTGTTGGGGTGAAATAAACAAGGGTAGTTCAACTTATACACGAATGAAAAGGATGTTTCAAAATAGTTAACAAGGCTGTTGATAGGTGTTAATTTCTTTCCAAGAAAAAAATTTGGAAATATGGTGGCAATTCTTCATATGGAAATTTTTAAAGAAGATTCCATAAAATATCCGGTGAATTTCTTAGCGAGTTTTCAGACCCAATGTTGAAACTTTCAACAGGGAAGTGAACTTCAATTTATCAAAATATAGGTGTCAATTTAGGTTGTTTACAACTGTTGAAGAAAAGTAGAAAAAGCATCATATTCAGTAGTTTTGAATATTAAGAGAATGTTAACAAGCTGCAAACAACTATTACTAACTCAAAATCCAAAAAATACGCTGAAAAGTTTTCACGGTTTTCAACACCCTATAATAGACATCATTTAGTTTTTAAAAATTTATAAAAAAAGAAAGATGATTATATATATGTTGACAACTGTTGAAAGGATGGTTTAAACAATTCGAAGCGGATCGGAATTGTTCAAACTGTCGATCAGTTTCTGTGCCTGTTCGATGTCGTCCTGGTGTACTCGGAGTCTAATACCGCCGAAGGCGTTGCTATGAAAGGGAAGGACCCCGATCATCGTTTCATTCTGAAACACAAAACGAAGCTCATGCTGTTCCAAGAGCAGTCGAAGAACGGCGTACTCGCTTGGAAAAGTAAAAATAGCGATGGTTTTAAAATGCTCCATTTATGCGTATGTTATCACAATGAAATGAGTAGGTTACGAGTCTATAACAAGGTACTAAAAGTTTGCCAATCGTACTACTGCATTCTTTTATAAACACTACATTTGCGCGTAATAAGAACAATGTATGTCCAAACGATTTAAGAGAAGAAAGAAAAATACCCAAATACAAGGCCTTACCAACAAGATTTTATCTATCCTTCGGAAGCATTCCAAGCAACCGCAAAACTACAAACAGATTGCTCATCAATTGGGTGTCGACGATGCCAACAGTCGCAATCAGATTACCAAAAAACTAAAGAAGCTCAAGGAAAGTGGTAAAATTGAAGAGCCTAAGAAGGGAACCTATACCATTGTTCCATCAAAGGATTATTTTACCGGAAAAATGGATCTTACCAGTCGCGGTCAAGGCTATGTCATAGTAGACGGATTGGAGGATGATATCTTTGTTTCCAATCGAAATTTAAACAAAGCCCTGAATGGCGATATTGTTGAAGTATATGTCTTCAAGCGAAGAAAGAAAGGAAAGACGGAAGGTGAGGTAACCAATATCTTACAGCGAAAACGAACCGAATTTGTTGGGGTTATCGATATCCACAAAACCTTTGCCTTTGTTGAATGTAAGGACTACAATATGTACACCGATATTTTTGTACCTATCGGAAATATTGGGGAAGCGAAAAGCGGTGAAAAAGTATTGGTTGAAATTAAGGATTGGCCGGCAGGCGCCGATTCCCCTATCGGAAGTGTGAAAAAAGTGTTGGGAAGTCCAGGCGAACACCATACCGAGATACATTCCATTTTGGCACAATATGGGTTGCCGTATGAATTTCCTAAGGAAGTAGAAGATTACGCGAATAAGATCGATACGAGTATTCAGGAAAAAGAAATCAAGAAACGTCGCGATATGCGCGATGTTCTTACCTTCACTATCGATCCCAAGGACGCGAAGGATTTTGACGATGCACTTTCATTTCGTGAATTGGAAAACGGTAATTACGAAATAGGTGTCCACATTGCGGATGTTTCACATTACGTTACCCCAGGAAATATTTTGGATGACGAAGCTTACGAACGTGCCACTTCTGTGTATTTGGTCGATCGCGTGGTACCAATGTTACCAGAGATTCTTTCCAATCAGGCTTGTTCCCTTCGTCCAAATGAAGAAAAATATACCTTCTCCGCCGTTTTTCAAATTGATGATAAGGCTCGGGTTCAAAAACAATGGTTTGGAAGAACGGTAACCTATAGCGATGCGCGTTTTGCCTATGAAGAAGCGCAACACATTATTGAAAATCCGAAGGAAAGTCCACACGAAATTCCAGCAAAAATTTCACTTACGGGCAAGCAATATCAAGTAGACCCTAAAATTGCTGAAGCCGTTTTGGAAATGGATCGCTTGGCAAAAATTCTAAGAAAAAATAGAATGCGTCACGGTGCTATTTCCTTCGATAAGGTGGAAGTGAAGTTTAAATTGGATGACCAAAACGAACCGGAGGGCGTATACTTTAAGGAAAGTAAGGATGCCAATAAGCTGATCGAGGAATTTATGTTGTTGGCCAATAGGAGTGTGGCGGAATTCATCGGTAAAACGAAGAAAGGAGAAAAGGAAAAAACATTTGTATATAGGGTTCACGACGAACCAGATGATGAAAAAATCGCAGCCTTAGAAAATATCATCAAGCGTTTTGGGTACAAAATGGATACCCGCGATCGAAATTCTACATCCAAAAGCCTTAACAAATTGTTGAAGGATGTGGAAGGGAAGAAAGAACAAAATCTTATCGATACGCTTGCCATACGAAGTATGAGCAAAGCGATTTATACCACGCATAATATCGGTCATTATGGTTTGGCGTTCAATTATTATACACATTTCACGTCTCCCATCCGACGTTATCCCGATGTGATGGTGCATCGTTTGCTACAAAAATATCTCGAGGGTGGTAAATCTGCCAATCAGGAAAACTATGAGGAAAAATGTGCCCATAGTAGCGAAATGGAGAATTTAGCCGCTAATGCGGAACGCGACAGCGTGAAGTATATGCAGGTGAAATATATGATGGATCATAAAGACCAAGAATTTATTGGGGTTATTTCTGGAGTAACGGAATGGGGAATTTATGTTGAAATTATCAGTAACAAATGTGAAGGTATGGTCAGACTTAGCGATCTTAGCGACGACCATTATGTATTTGATAAAGAGGAATATGCGGTGGTTGGTCAGCGGACTCATGCGAAATATACATTAGGCGATGAAGTGTACGTACGCGTGAAGAATGCCGATTTAGTTCGAAAGCATTTGGACTTTACCATGATTGGAAGTCGATCTGAGGTTGAAGGGTAAGTAGGGAATTCGTATTTTTACTTTCTATGTTTGACGGTATCGGATATGCAGCCTTCTATGGGTTTCTATTGGCGTTTGCTGTAGGACCTGTTTTTTTTACCCTTATTGAAACGAGCATCACCAAAGGTTTTAAAGCCGGTTTGTTCTTCGATCTGGGGGCGATCTTTGCGGATATTATCTTCATTTTAGTAGCCTACTTCAGTACCAGTGCCTTACTCGAAAGAGTGAAGGGCGATCCTAGTTTGTTGATTTTTGGAGGCGTTGTTTTGATAGCCTATGGCGTTATTTCCTATATTCGAACCAATCGCTCCTTTTTTAAGATTGTAAGAGAACATTATGCCGTTGAAGTAAAAAAGAAGCTTGGAAATCTATTCCTAAAAGGCTTTCTATTGAATTTTGTGAACTTCGGAGTGCTTGCCGGATGGATTGGTACCATTATCATGGCAAATGCGCTCACAACCTCTGAAAATGGCGTCTTTTTATTCCTAACCACGGTATTGGTGGTATTTTTCTGTACCGATTTGCTTAAAATAGCACTTGCCAAGCGATTGAAAAGTAGAATGACACCACGATTCGTAATAAAAACGAAGAAATGGATCAGTATTTTGATTGCGGGATTTGGGGTGTTGCTATTAATTGAAGGCATTTTTCCACAGCAGTTTCAAGAGAGTTTGGAACGAATACCGCAACCAGGACATAAGGTAGAAAAACCTATTCCGCCTGTTGAAGAACCGGTAGAATAATTAAAAACCTCACAGGTTTCAAAATCGTTATTCCGAGACTTTCGTCAATTCCAATCCCTGTTCCAAAATCTCCCCTCCAAACAATCGTAAGGTTTCGGTTTCTTCCCGTGGGCCTTTGTAGCGAGGCGACTTTCGGTTGCTACGCGCTTTTCCCCCAGTAAACTTTTTGGTAAATTTTTCATTGAAATCGCGTTCTGAATCCTGGTAAAATGAGATAGTTTTATAATCATCTACCTGCCAACGGCCACGTCCGTAATAGTTTTCTTCCTTTGGTGCGGTGTTTACGTTTCGATGAAAGTGAAAGGTAAAGCTACCATCGGTTGTAAGTTCTAAGGTATATTGAAGTATAGAGCCTTCGGGCGTCTCCACATGTCTTTCGTACGTTCCAGCAAACGATTCATTCTGACTAAATCCGATAAAGGGTAGTAAGAATAAAAGAAGATATAGAAGTTTTTTCATTTTTCTAAGTTATAAAAAAACCTCATAAGTCTCGGAGACCTATGAGGTTTTGAAATTGTAGAGGCATCGAGCGGATTCGAACCGCTGTACAAGGTTTTGCAGACCTCTGCCTAGCCACTCGGCCACGATGCCCTTTGCAGACGGCAAATATAAAGTTTTATGCTATAAAAATGGAAAAAAGAAGCGCTTTTTAGCGTTTTCCGCTCATCGTAACGCTTACTTCGGCAACGTCGCCTCCAATCGGTGGATTTACCTTCGCTACCGTAACCTGAACCTCCTTCACCAAATTGATTTCATCAAAAACGGAATCGATAATGCGTTGTCCTACGTGTTCCAGGAGTTTGGAACGAATGGCCATTTCACGTTTTACGATTTTGTTCAAGTGAACATAATCGACGGTATCGGAAAGACTATCTGTATCGGCAGCTTTCGATAAATCGGCGGATACTTTGATGTTTACCAGGTAATCGCTTCCTATTTTTTCTTCTTCTGTTAAACATCCATGATTGGCAAAAATCCGAATGTTTTTAAGCTTTATGATAGACACTATGTATTTTTTTTTGCGAAGATACTGTAATCTTTTTGAACGGTTTAAGGTTTGAAATCATCTGTCGATTATCCATAATGGAAATGCCACATACATTCACATCACTATTGATTTGTTTTCAGTAGCTTTACACTGAAATTCCCGTATTATTTTTGATAAATTTGCGCTTATTTAAAACACTATGGCAAAAGAAGAAGCACCGTTACATTTTATAGAACATATTGTTGAAGACGACCTGAAGGCAGGCTATAAACAAGAGGATTTAAAATTTCGATTTCCACCCGAACCGAATGGCTATTTGCATATCGGTCATGCCTCTTCCATTTGCCTGAATTTCGGTTTAGGCAAACGCTATAAAGCACCCGTAAATCTTCGTTTCGACGATACCAATCCTACTAAAGAAGAACAAGAATTCGTAGATGCCATAAAGCGCGACATCGAATGGCTCGGATTTGAATGGGCAGAAGAATGCTACGCGTCCGACTATTTTCAGCAGTTATACGATTGGGCCGTGCAGCTTATCAAGGATGGGAAGGCGTATGTGGATTCACAAACGTCTATCTTGATTGCTGAACAAAAAGGAACGCCAAATGAGCCGGGTATTGAAAGTCCGTTCCGAAACAGACCGGTAGAAGAAAGTCTCGATCTTTTTGAAAAGATGAAGAATGGCGAAGTGAAGGAAGGGGAACACGTGCTGCGGGCTAAAATAGATATGGCTTCTGGAAATATGCTGATGCGAGACCCAGTGATGTATCGTGTGGTGAACAAAGCGCACCACCGTACGGGAAGCAATTGGAAAATCTATCCAATGTACGATTGGGCGCACGGACAATGCGATTATTTGGAACAAGTAAGCCATTCGCTATGTACCTTAGAGTTTTTGCCACATCGTGAATTATACGATTGGTTTTTGGACCAACTATATGACGATAAAAAATTACGTCCGAAACAGCGTGAGTTTGCCCGCAGAAACTTGAGCCACACCGTTGTGAGTAAACGAAAGTTGGCCAAGTTGGTAGAAGAAGGGGTGGTTACCGGATGGGACGATCCTCGCATGCCGACTATTTCTGGTTTAAGAAGAAGAGGGTACACACCCGACAGCATTCGAAATTTTGCCGATAGCATTGGCGTTGGAAAACGCGAGAATATGATTGACGTTTCCCATTTGGAATTCAATGTTCGGGAAGATCTGAATAAAAAGGCACCTAGGATCATGGCAGTGCTGGATCCAGTGAAAGTGGTCATAACAAATTATCCTGAAGGGAAAGAGGAATGGCTTGAGGCTGAAAACAATCAAGAAGATGAAAGTGCTGGCTATCGCAAAGTCCCTTTTTCAAGAGAACTTTATATTGAAAAGGAGGATTTTCGTGAAGAAGCAAATCGCAAGTTTTTCCGGTTGAAAATCGGAAAGGAAGTACGCCTGAAAAATGCATACATCATAAAGGCCGAAAGCTGTACTAAAGACAGTGAAGGGAACATAACTGAAATTCAGTGTACCTACGATCCTGAAAGTAAAAGCGGAAGCGGTACCGAAGCTTCGCAGCGTAAGGTGAAAGGAACATTACATTGGGTTTCTGTACCCCATGCCGTTCCTGCGGAAGTTCGACTATACGATCGATTGTTTACGGTTCCAGCGCCCGATGGGGATAAGGAAAAGGATTTTATGGAATTCCTGAATCCGAACTCCCTTCAAATTGTTCGTGCGGCAGCCGAACCAAGTGTGAAAGACTTGAAGGAAGGCGATAATGTTCAGTTTCAACGATTGGGATATTTTGTGATCGATAAAGAATCTTCACCAGAAGCGGTAATCTTCAACAGAACCGTTCCGCTTCGCGATTCCTGGGCGAAGTTGAAGGAGTAACAATTCACTTTAAAACAACTAAGAGGGGAAGGCTAATTGGCCTTCCTTTTTATTTAAGGGAATTTGGCAAAACAATTTTCGTTTTAAGATAATTTTATAGCTTGGAAATCAACTATTAACCGGTTATTAACAGCGAAAAGAAGGCTTTCAAACTAACTTTGTAGGACAAACAGAAATTAACAACTAAAACCATATTGAACATGGCATCTAACACAGGACAAACATTATTAGCACTACTTACAGGTGCTGCAATCGGAGCAGGAATCGGAATTCTTTATGCTCCCGATAAAGGTTCAACAACACGTGCTAAATTAGATAAGGAAGCTAAGAAAGCTCGTAAGAAATTGAACAAACAGGTTCAAGAGACGTCGAGCAACCTTAATGAAAAAGCGCAAAAAGCGCGTTTAAATTTTGAAACAAAGTTAGAAGAAACACTTTCTTCTGCTAGCTATAAAGCTGATGATATCTTATTGGCAATGGAAGATAAGCTAGAAGCACTTCGCAAGCAAAACGCTAAGCTTCAAAAAGAAACGAAAGAAGCACAAGTTAAAACGCAAGCGAAAAAAGTAACCACATAGGATGGCATTCGGAAGTCTTACAGAGAACATTCATAAAGCCACAGATAAGACGCAAGAGTATATAGAGAACATGGCGGAGTATTATAAGCTCCGCCTTTTTAAATCCTCTATGAAAGGAGCCATATCGCTGGTCAATTTACTGGTGATTGGTAGTATTGTACTCATGGTACTTGCCTTTATTTCGGTGGGTGTAGCCATATGGATAGGGGAAGCTATGGACAATAGAGCTGCAGGATATTTTATCGTGGCCGGTTTTTACTTTGTTGTATTATTGCTCATTTTGATCTTTGGACGAAAGGAAATTGAAAAGTATATGCTTATCAAATTTTCCAAACAAGTTTTTGATGATGACGAACACGATCCGAAGGAGCAGGCAACGGAAACCGTTATTCAGAAACATGAAAATCCAGAGGTATGAGAGTTTATACAAATTTTGATGAAATAGATCGCGATCTTCGTTACCTGAAGCTTCAATCGCAGATCAATAAGGAAGAAGTGAAACTTACGTTGAATGAAACGAAGGAAACACTTAGTCCGTTAGGAATTGTAACAAATATTATCGGGGCTATTGCTAAAAAAGCGTTTATCTTAAAAGCAGTCGATAAGCTCATCGGAATGAAGAAAGTTAAGAAAGAAGACATTCACGAATAAACATGGCTACCAGCCAAACAAAACGCCCGAGTATGAGAGTACTAGGGCGTTTTTTATTATTTCAGGTTAAAAGATGATTTGATTAAAAAGTTACATCGGTGTCATCCTCGCTAGAAGATGATCTTCTCCTATTTGAGCGCTTTGAACCGGAATCGGTTTTCTTCGCTTCATTCTGCTTTCGCATCTCTTCCCCAATCTTGTTGCTGGCTACAAAAGATGCGATCATATTATTCAACATATCGCTTCCAGCTTGAGGTGAATTCGGTAGCAAAATTAAATTTGTGTTCGTTTCTTCCCCAATGCTCTGCAACGTATCATAATGTTGGGTAACAACAATTAATGCTGATGCTTCTTGCGAATTGATACCGACATTGTTCAGCACATCGACGCTTTCTTCCAATCCACGTGCAATCTCTCGTCTTTGATCGGCAATACCTTGTCCTTGTAAGCGCTTGCTTTCTGCCTCTGCCCGAGCTTTTGCTACGATTTTAATACGTTCGGCTTCGGCTTCATATTCGGCCGCTACTTTTTCACGTTCTGAGGCATTAATTCGGTTCATGGCAGCCTTCACCTGGACATCAGGATCGATATCGGTTACGAGCGTTTTAATAATGTCGTATCCATATTCCAGCATGGCATCGTTCAATTCAGCCTTTACAGCAATTGCGATATCATCTTTTCGCTCAAAAACATCATCCAATTTCATTTTTGGGACTTCCGCACGAACCACATCGAACACATAACTGGTAATTTGGTCCTGCGGACTTTGAAGCTTATAGAAGGCATCATAAATTTTGGTTCGAATTACTTGAAACTGAACGGAAATCTTCAACCGTACAAACACATCATCTTTTGTTTTGGTTTCAACAAGTACATCCAATTGCTGAATTTTTAAGTTGATGCGACCAGGGATTCGGTCGAAGACCGGAATCTTAAAATGAAGTCCCGATTGACGGATACTTTGGAATTTTCCAAAGCGCTCGATAATAGCTGCTGTTTGTTGACGAACCGTGAATACCCCAGAAATCAAGATGATGAATCCGAGGATAATAAATGGAATCAGTAATAATAGACCTCCCATGATAAATTGCGATTAAGGATTAAAAACAGTTGAAGATACGAAAATAAAGGTATTTTTGAACCGTTATTTACTCACTATGATACGTCCACAAATCCTACTTTTTGTTACACTATTCTCATTAGTAAGCCTAACCGTTTTCTCCCAACGAAACTTCGATGAGTACAATCGATTGGGAATAAATGGAGGCGTAACCTTTTTCGATATACAGTCTGATGAACTACAAACAGAGGCTGGAACGGGATTTATGGTTGGTTTTACCACACGTGGTTCGTTTAGAGGAATCTTCGACCTTATTTACGGCATCAATTTTTATAATGAAAAGCTTTCCATCGCAGGGAATAATCTTTTGGGAACCGATCCACAAAAAATGGGGTATACGATTCAAGGAGTGCAGTTAAATTTTCTACCCAGTATCAACATCATTAAGCACCACTTAAGTATTGAAGTGGGCCCAATTCTTCAGGTAAATGGCAAGATGAAGTTGGACAGCGATCGCTATGAGGATTATATCATCGATGGCTACAGTACCTTGAATGCAAGTGAAATCGAAGGCATCAGCCAAGTAAATTTTCATGTACTAGGTGGCATCACCGCTGGGTTCGAAGATTTTAGACTTGGTGCGCATTATCAATACGGTGTAACCAATACCCTTAACAGCCTAAATGATAAAGAATTATCAGAGGACGTGGATTTTGAAGGACATGCCAATTTACTTACGGTATCAGCTGTCTTTTATTTTTAGGATTTCATAAAGTTGATAGCTGACTGAATTCGGTTCGTTGCTTCCTTTTTTCCTAAAAGCGCCATAATCTCGAATACATCTGGACCTTTCATTTCACCCACTAACGACAATCGAAGGGGCATCATCACCTTTCCAAATCCGATTTCCTGATCGGTAATCCAGCCTTTTACCTGTTTCGATAGCTCGGAAGCGGAAAAATCGTCTACTTTTTCAACAATTCCTCGAACATTTGAAAGGATGTCGGCAGTATCGTCCTTAAATGCTTTTTTGGCTGCTTTTTCATCATAAGAAGTGGGCGCTTCAAAAAAGAAATGTCCTTGTTCCCAAAGGTCTTCCATAAAAGTGGCACGCTCCTTCAGCAAAGAAACGAGTACGCCTACTTCCATATTTTCAGTAGAAAATCCTTTTGCTTCCACATATTTTTTGAATTGAGCCGTGAAGACTCCTTCATCCATTTCCTGTAAATAGTGGTGCTGAAACCATTTTGTCTTTTCTGGATCGAATCGAGCGCCTGCCTTGTTCACCCGTTCCAAAGAAAAAGCGTCAACCAATTCTTCCAACGAAAACAACTCTTGTTCGGTACCCGGATTCCAGCCTAAAAATGCCAACATATTGACCACGGCTTCCGGTAAATATCCATCTTCTCTGTAACCATTATAGATACTTCCATCCTCGGTTTTCCATTCCAATGGGAAGACAGGAAAGCCCATTTTGTCGCCATCGCGTTTGCTCAATTTTCCTTTTCCTACCGGTTTCAAAATAAGCGGTAAGTGGGCAAATTTCGGTGGCTGCCAATCGAACGCCCGGTACAATAGCATGTGCAGCGCTAGGGAAGGCAACCATTCTTCACCACGAATAACATGCGTAATGGCCATCAAATGGTCATCTACAATATTGGCCAAGTGGTAGGTAGGCATTCCATCGCTCTTAAAAAGCACCTTGTCATCTAAAATGGAGGTATCGATCTGCATACCACCACGAATCATATCCCGGAATTGCAAGCTTTCGCCAGCCGGAATTTTAAAGCGAATCACATAGTCTTCACCCGCATCTATTTTCTGTTGTATTTCATCCTCTGAAAGTCCGAGGGAATTGTTTAACGAATCCCGATTCTTGGCATCGTAACTAAAGGTTTCACCCTTGGCTTCATAGTCGTTTCGAAGTTTTTCCAATGCTTCAGCACTATCGAACGCGTAATACGCATTCCCAGATGCCAACAGCATGTCGGCATACTCGCGATAAAGATGCTTGCGCTCACTCTGACGATAGGGTCCGACATCGCCTTCTTTCCCGGGACCTTCATCAAATGGTATCTGCAACCAGTCAAGCGCTTCAACGATATAATCTTCCGCTCCTTCCACATATCGGTTCTGGTCGGTATCTTCTATCCGAAGAATAAAATCACCGCCTAGTTTTTTAGCAAAAAGATAGTTGAATAAGGCCGTTCGAACTCCTCCAATATGCAAGGGTCCGGTTGGGCTGGGAGCGAATCGTACACGAATTTTATCAGACATAGTGCAAAGCCATTTTTAGTTGCCCTGCAAAGGTACAATTCTATTTGCGCATTTCGATAGGAATCCGCTTGTTCATGATGGCAAACCACAGGGGTGGAAACAGCGAGAGAACCATGGAAGTGGGATAGCCATATGGCATCTGCGGACTGCTTTCATGACAGTCCAATAGCTGATATTTTTTATGTGCCCGATAATGATGATCGCTATGGCGAGTCAGTTCATATAACATCACCCGCCCTAAAACATGATTGCTATTCCAAGAGTGAATTTCGCGGACACGTTCGTACCGACCACTTTTTCGTTTTTGTCGAAGTAACCCATAATGCTCGATGTAGTTGACGGTCTCGAGTTGAAGGACACCGACAATGGCAATTCCCAAAGCCAACAACAAACCTACTACACCAAACATCCATAAGATGGCCCCGAGATATACTAATTGTGATACACTGTACCACAACATATCGTTCTGAATACTTAAAAAACTATTGCCATCAACTTTTAATAGCTGTTGTTGAATGCGCCATGCATTTTTATATTGGCGAAAGGTTGAAGTAATCCAAAACGAATATACCGTCTGATTGAATGCGGCAGTCGCAGGATCTTCCTCGGTTGCAGCGTGCTGATGATGGCCGAAGTTATGCTCGATGTAAAAATGCATGTAAAGTGCGGGTAACAATAATATTTTTCCCAGTGTTTTTTCCCAACGCGTTTTGCGGTGACCCAATTCGTGTGCAACATTGATACCGTTGCTGCCTAACATTACGCCTAATGATAGGACAAATCCTATCAATTCTGAAGTTGAATAATCTATATGAGCAACACTCCATAAAAACCAACCGATTGCACCAAATACGATTGGCAGGTTGACGTACAGCATTGCGTCAAATAGCGGATTTTTCGACTTCTCGGCTACTTCTGCTTCATTTAAATTACCGGAATGGATCGGCAATAACACCTCTAATAAGGGCACCAATACAAAAGCGAATACTGGGGTAAGGAACGCCCAATGGCCACGGAGTGTTAACCCAATTAATACCATTAGAGGAATGGAATAGGCGGCTAGATATTTTAAGTCTTTCATGGACAGTTACTTTGGACTGGTTTTTGAGCGCTATGGGTTTATAGAGAACAAGATAATAATTTGTAATTTTATAAGTTCTGAAAATAATCCGAGATTGGCCTTCGTATGAGCACATACCATATAATTCAGCGCAAGCTGGAGCACTTTATTCGTAAATTTTACACCAATGAATTAATCAAGGGTGTGATCCTCTTTTTTTCTATTGGGCTGCTCTACTTTCTCGCAACCTTATTGATTGAACATTTTCTTTGGTTGAATACTACTGGACGAACGATTCTCTTTTGGCTATTTATTGGGGTTGAATTGCTTTTGTTTGCACGATTTATAGCATTTCCACTGTTGAAGCTTTTCAAACTTCAAAAAGGGATCGATCATGAAAAGGCATCGCATATTATCGGAAATCATTTCCCCGAAGTAAGCGATAAGCTGTTAAACGTAATTCAGCTAAATCGGAATAGAAGGGAAAGTGAACTCCTAGCGGCCAGTATCGACCAAAAAGCAGGCGAACTGCAACCCATTCCGTTCCAATCTGCCATTAACTTCAAGACAAACCTTCGGTATCTGAAGTATGCGGCCATTCCTGTTGTACTGTATATTCTATTCAGCTTGTTGGGGGGAAAGGATTTGTTTTCAACCAGTTACGAGCGAGTGGTCAATTACGAGACTGCGTATGAACCACCGGCACCGTTTTCTTTCATAGTTCGTAACGATAGTCTTCAGGCAATCGAAAATCAACCCTTCACCATTGAAGTACAAACACAAGGGACTGTATTGCCCGAGAATGTCCAGATTCAGTACGGGGAAGAACAATATTATTTGGAACAAACCGCAACAGGACAGTTTCGATATACGTTTTCGCAGCCGATGGAAGACATTTCGTTTCAGTTGTTAGGACCAAAAGTCACATCACGTCCCTATAATCTTTCTGTAATCAAGACCCCTTCACTCCAAAACTTTGAAATGGTGTTAGACTATCCCAGCTATACGCAAAAACGGGATGAAACGCTTCAAAGTACTGGAAATGCTACGGTTCCAGAGGGTACACGTGTTCAGTGGAAGGTGAAGACCAAAAACACCGAGCAAGTGCAATTAGTTACTCAAGATAGCACTTTTAATTTTTCAGGTGGTGAAAATGCCTTCGATTTACAACAACGCGTATTTTCCTCTTTGCCCTATGCTATTACGACTTCCAATAAAGCGTTACGCGAGTATGAAAATCTGGCGTTCGATATCAAGGTGATAAAGGATGCATATCCTAAGATTGAGGTACAATCGAAAAAGGATAGTACTTCCGTTCAGGCGATGTATCATCTTGGGCAGGTAAGCGACGATTACGGATTGAGCAAGTTGAGATTGGTATACTATCCCATTGAAGATCGCGAGAATACGGCTTCAAAGAACTTGACTATTGGTTCTGGAACGGTCGACCAGTTTACGTATGCTTTTCCTGCAGACCTAGCACTTGAAGAAGGTGTCGTGTATGAATATTACTTCGAAGTGTTTGATAACGACGGTTTACGTAATGGAAAGTCAAGTAAAAGCAGTGTTTTTTCCTTTCGAAACCTGACTGCTTCAGAATTGGAAAAAGAGCAGTTGAAGGAGCAGGAAAATACGGTTCAGGGAATGGACAAGACCTTGGAAGAAATGAAAAAACAGCAACAAACGCTTCAGGAGTTATCCAAAACCCAAAAGGAAAAGAAGGAATTGAATTGGAACGATAAGAAAAAGCTTGAAAACTTCATCAAGCGACAAAAGCAACAAGAAGAAATGATGAAGAAGTTCTCCAAGGAGATGAAGGAGAATTTGGAAAAATTTCAACCCGAGAATGAAGAAAAAGATCCGTTCAAAGAACAATTGGAAGAACGCTTGGAAGAAAATGAAAAGAAGTTGGAGGAGAATGAAAAGTTATTGGATGAACTTCAAAAACTTCAGGAAAAGATTCAAAAGGAAGAATTGACGGAAAAACTTGAGAATCTTTCAAAACGAAATAAGAATCAAGAAAAGAATCTAGAGCAATTAGTCGAACTCACAAAGCGCTATTACGTTACTAAGAAAGCTGAAAAATTAGCCGATGAACTTTATAAGATGGGGGAAGAACAGGAAAAGCTTTCCGAGTCGCCAGAGGATAAAAATACTCAAGAGAAGCAAGAAGAGTTAAATAAGAAGTTTGAGGAGTACCAGGAGGAGATGGAGCAGCTTCAAAAGGAGAATGAAGGGCTGAAGAACCCTATGGATATTCCTAAGGATGCTACGGGTGAAGAGCAAGTGAAACAGGAGCAACAGGAAGCCACTCAAAAATTAGGGCAGCAGGACAAACAGGGGGCGAAACAAAATCAGAAGAAGGCTGGCGAGAAAATGAAACAGATGGGCAAAAAGATGCAAGCCCAAATGATGCAAGGCCAAATGGAAACCTTAGATGAAGATGTCGATATGCTACGTCAGATATTAGATAATCTGGTGGTTTTTTCTTTTGAACAGGAAGATTTGATGGAAGAATTCAAAGAAACGGAATATGGGAATCCGATTTTTGGTAAACGATTAAAAGTTCAGAATGAATTAAAGCAAAACTTTGAGCACGTAGACGATAGCTTGTTTGCCCTATCATTGCGTCAGCCGATGATCAGTGCTCCGATAAACGAAGCCCTTACCGAGGTACAGTACAATATCAATAAGTCCTTAGAGCGACTTGCAGAGAATCAGATGCGTCAGGGAATCGCGAATCAGCAATATAGTGTTACCGGTGCGAATGAATTGGCAATCCTCCTGAGTGAGTTGTTGAAAAGCATGCAAAACCAAATGCAGATGCAGGCATCCGGTTCCGGTCAGGGACAAGGGCAAGGTCAGGGTCAAGGGCAGGGGCAAGGAAGAGGATTTCAATTACCCGACATTATTCAAAAGCAAGAGAGTCTGCAAAAGAAGATGGAAGAAGGTATGGGTAAAAAGAACGGCAGTAGTGGTCAGCAAGGCGAAGGACAACAAGGTCAGCAGGGCGACGGTGGTGATGGGCAAGGTCAGGAAGGCGAAAATGGCCGGTCTGGTGAGGGTCAAAGTGGATCTGGTCAGAATGGTAAAGGTAATGGTGAACAGGATGATGAAAACGGTGAAGGTTTAAATGAAGATTTAAACGGTGAGCTATATGAGATTTATAAGGAACAGCAACGACTTCGACAGCAACTCCAAGACCGATTGAGTAAGGAAGGTCTTCAAGGACGTGGGGGTGATTTACTCAAGAAAATGGAATCTGTGGAACAACAATTGTTAGATAAAGGTTTCAATGAACGAACGCTTCAGCAGATGTTGGATTTGAAATATGAATTGTTGAAATTGGAGGAAGCCGATTTTGAACAGGGACAGGAGAGTCGCCGAGAATCTGAAACAAATAGAAAGCGTTATATCAATACTGTGCAACCTTCAGATGAAACCATTAAAAAATACTTCAATACAACCGAAATTTTGAATCGTGAGGCCTTACCTTTGACGCCGCAATACAAACAAAAGGTGCAAACGTATTTCCAACAGAACAATGATTGAGTTTTACAGTGAAACCGACTTCCAACTTCAGCATGAGGATGCCTATGTAGAGTGGATAATGAATACGATAAAAGAAGAAGGGTTTCAGGTTGGCGACCTAACGTATGTGTTTTGCAATGACGACTATCTTCTACAGTTGAATGAAAAGTTCCTTAACCACGACACTTATACCGACATTATTACTTTCGATTATTCTTTGGGAAAGGAAGTGCATGGCGAAATTTATATCAGCGTGGATAGAGTAAAGGAGAATGCTGAAACGTTTAAGGTGACATTTGATGCTGAACTGCGTCGGGTGATGATTCACGGAATACTTCATTTATGCGAATATGGAGATGCTTCAAAAGAGGAAAAGGAACAAATGCGAGCGTTAGAGGACCTCTATTTGAGGCAATTTCCATCCTAAACCCTTGATATTCAGAATTATATATTGTTTAACTTGTTGATTATGAGTTATTTAGTATATTTGCACGCTTAAATTTTAGATGAAGAAGAATTAAATTGTTCCACGTGGAACATTAAGTTGAATGTATGTTTGAAAAGGAATATGATGTTATAGTTGTTGGTGCTGGTCACGCTGGTTCAGAGGCCGCGGCTGCCGCAGCAAATATGGGTTCGAAAACCCTATTAATTACCATGAATTTACAGAATATCGGACAAATGTCTTGCAATCCTGCCATGGGTGGAATTGCAAAAGGACAAATAGTTCGTGAGATAGACGCTATGGGTGGTTATAGCGGGATTATTTCTGATAAGACGGCCATTCAGTTTAAAATGCTGAATAAGTCTAAGGGACCTGCCATGTGGAGCCCTAGGGTACAGAGCGACCGAATGCGCTTTTCCGAAATGTGGCGTTTGATGTTGGAGAGGACTCCTAATTTGGATTTCTATCAGGAAATGGTGTCTGGTATACTAGTAGAGAATGATAGAATTGTGGGTGTAAAGACCTCCCTTGGATTGACCGTAAAAGCACGCACGGTTATTTTGACAAATGGTACCTTTCTTAATGGGTTGATTCATATAGGTGAAAAGCAATTAGGAGGAGGTCGTGCTGGTGAAAAGGCAGCGACAGGAATTACGGCTGATTTGGTGAATCTTGGATTTGACTCAGGTAGAATGAAAACTGGTACACCGCCGCGAGTGGATGGTCGTTCATTAGATTTTTCGAAGATGATTCCGCAACCGGGGGATGAGGATCCTGAGAAGTTTTCTTTTTCCGATGAAACGAAGCCGCTTACAAATCAACGTTCATGTCATATGTCTCATACAAGCTCTTTGGTGCATGAATTATTGAAGGAAGGGTTTGATCGTTCCCCGATGTTTAACGGAGCTATTCAAAGTGTTGGGCCTCGTTATTGTCCTTCCATTGAGGATAAGATTAATCGTTTTGCGGACAAGGATCGCCACCAATTATTTGTGGAACCTGAAGGTTGGGATACGGTCGAATACTACGTAAATGGCTTTTCTACTTCGTTACCAGAGGATGTGCAATTTAAAGCACTTAAAGAATGTGATGGCTTTCAGAATGTGAAGTTTTTCCGTCCTGGTTACGCCATTGAATACGATTATTTTCCGCCAACGCAATTGAGGCATACGTTAGAAACCAAGTTGGTGGACGGATTGTATTTCGCTGGGCAAATTAATGGTACCACTGGGTACGAGGAAGCAGCTTCCCAAGGATTGATGGCAGGTATTAATGCCAGTTTAAAAATTCAGGAAAAAGAGCCTTTAATTCTACAACGAAATGAAGCCTACATCGGCGTTTTAATTGATGACTTAATTACAAAGGGAACGGAAGAACCCTACCGAATGTTTACGTCACGTGCGGAATATAGAACGCTGTTACGACAGGATAATGCCGATTTGCGATTAACACCAAAAGCCTTTGATATTGGTCTAGCCTCCGAAAAACAGATGCGACGTATGGAGGAAAAGCAAAAAGATTCAAAGGCACTTGTCGAATTTTTTAAGGAAACAAGTGTAGCTCCCGAAGTTGCCAATCCAATTTTAATGAAGAAGGATTCTGCGGAGGTTTCTCAAAGCGATAAGATGTTTAAAATGTTTAAACGTCCCGAAATTGACATGAAGGATATGCGCAAAATTCCTGATGTGGAAGCGTATATTCTGGAGGAAAAGTTGGATAGTGAAGTACTTCAACAAGCGGAGATTCAGATTAAATATTCTGGATATATCGAAAAGGAAAAGAATAATGCAGATAAATTAAATCGTTTAGAGGGGATTAAAATTCCGGATAATTTCGATTATTCCAAATTGAAATCGTTATCGTACGAAGCACGCGAAAAGCTTAAGGAGATACGTCCCGCTACCGTATCTCAGGCTTCGCGTATAAGTGGTGTTTCTCCAAACGATATTTCTGTGATGTTGGTCTATATGGGTCGATAGAATTAGGTATGTTCCACGTGGAACAATAATCCGTTTTATGAAGAAAAGAGAGAAATTGCTACCCTATTTAGAGACGAAAGATTTTCTGGTTTCCAGGGAATCTTTCGAGCTTTTATACGATCCAGAATACGAGATGTTGGTTACTTCGCCACAGCCAACGAAACGTTCTTTGGGTGAATATTATAAGAGTGATGAATATATTTCGCATACCGATTCGAAGAAAGGCATAGTCTCTTTTCTATACAATTTGGTGAAAAGGTATTCACTAAAGTCGAAGTGCAAACTGATTGATTCGTATAATAAATCATCTTCAAAAAAAATATTGGATATTGGAGCTGGGACGGGCGATTTTTTGGTGGAAGCTCGAAATAGGGGGTGGAACGTTTTGGGTATAGAACCGAATATAAACGCGAGACAATTAGCCGAGAAAAAGTCATTACGACTTATAGATGATGTAGAAAATATCGAGAATCAGAAATTTGACGTTATTACATTGTGGCATGTATTGGAACATCTGCCAAATTTGGAATCGCAAATTGAAAAACTTGAAGCGCTCTTAAAGCCAAACGGTATATTGGTAGTAGCGGTTCCGAATTTCAGAAGTTACGATGCCGTGTATTATAAAGAATTTTGGGCCGCTTACGATGTTCCTAGACACCTTCATCATTTTTCTAGAAAAAGCCTTAAAAAATTATTTTCAAAAAATTTTCAGCTTATCAAAACAAAGCCCATGATTTTCGATTCGTTTTATGTCAGTCTACTTTCTGAAAAGTATAAAACTGGAAATTCGTTTTCATTAAAGGCGTTTTGGATAGGATTACGGTCAAATGTAGCGGCATGGCAATCCAAGGAGTACTCCTCCTTGATTTGCGTCTTTAAAAAGTCAAAATAAGCTTAAATAAGCGATTTGAGACCCTTTTAGCCGATCACCCTTCATGACCTGCTTATTTCAATAAACCCCTCTTAAATGGCTTTAAAACAACATCTGTTCAATAGTTTAAATTTATGTTGTTTAGTTAAAGCGATAAAAAATAGTAATATCACTGTTTTGCGTGGATTAATCGCGTAAGGGAAATCGATAAGTCAGTAAATAAAATTTTAGCATTACCGTTCCGTTCGATGTGGTATGAAGTATCTTCAAGTGCTTTCACAATTTCAAAAATATTATTGTGATGCACGAAAGGAGCGAATTTTTCCAACGAGAATTTGGAATCTTTCGCTTCAAAATAAGTTAGCTGTGAAGCACCGTACTGAAGCAATAATGCTTGACGGAATGTTTCAACGCAATAACCAAGAAATTTTTTTTGGGTTTCCCTTCCGGTGCCTGCCATTTTTTCGCTCCATTGAAGTAATTCATTTATAACCTGAATATTCCCTTTCGCCCTAAATGCTGCTCGAACCCATTCAATAAACCAGGCTTCAAACGATACGTCTTCACCATCTTTGGCAACTAAATGCAAGGCTCTATTAAAATTACCGTCAGCTCTGTGGGCAAATTTTTTAGCTTCGTTTTCAGCAATGCCTTTAAAATGTATAAGTGCTTGCGCGATATCTTCTTCCGCTAATGGGGGAAAATATAATTTCTGGCAACGCGATTGAATAGTTGTCAATAATTGCTCTTCATTTTCAGTAAGAAACAATAAAACGGTCTTCGCAGGTGGCTCTTCCACCAATTTTAAAATTTTATTCAGGCCGTCTCGGTGCATGGTTTCAGGCATCCAAATGATCATTACCTTATATCCACCTTCAAAAGATTTTAAAGAGAGTTTTTTGAGTATTTCAGAGGCTTCTTCAACCCGCATTATACCTTGTTTGTTTTCAATTCCCAATTGCTGTAGCCATTCAAAAGAAGTTGCATACGGATTGGTTGCAACAAAGGCACGCCATTCATCCATAAACATGGAGGACACCGGTTTTTTATCCTTGACGGTTTCTGTTTTATTAACGGGAAAGGCGAAATGTAGATCAGGATGCGATAAGGTCGCTACGCGTTTTCGGACTTCTTGCGTTTTTGAACTGTCCTTCTGATGACCTTCACTCAAAATACTACAGGCATAGGCAAGGGCCATGGGTAGAATTCCCGTTCCGGTGCTACCGATAAATAATTGTGCATGGGGAATACGACCTTGGGCAATGGTTGTTTCCAAATGGGAAACCAAATACTTATGACCGATAATATCTGAAAAATCCATACGCAAAACTACAGTTTTTTTGATTCTGCGTCCGCTTCTAAAAAGCCTATATTTGTAACTTAAACAAGCATACATGAAAACAGTATCCGATATAAATTTCAAGGGAAAAAAAGTATTGATAAGAGTCGATTTTAACGTACCGTTGAACGATGACATGGAGGTAACCGATACCACTCGAATTGAAGCGGCCAAACCAACAATCATCAACATCCTAGAAGACGATGGCTGCTGTATCTTGATGTCGCATTTAGGACGACCCAAAGACAGGGAAGACGAGTTTTCTTTGCAACATGTAGTGGACGCTGCAACGGAAATATTGGGCGTTCAGGTACAGTTTGTAAATGATTGTATCGGAGAAGCAGTGGAGGAAAAGGTAGCATCGCTTCAACCTGGTGAAATCTTGCTATTGGAAAATTTACGCTATCATGAAGAAGAGAAACAGGGCGATAAGGCCTTTGCTGAAAAACTTTCGAAGTTAGGCGATTATTATGTAAACGACGCTTTTGGAACAGCTCATAGAGCTCATGCCTCAACAGCCATTATCGCTGACTTTTTCCCGGAAAATAAATGTTTTGGCTTGTTGTTAGCTTCAGAAATTGAAAATGTCAAAAAAGTACTTACCGATGGTCAGTCTCCCGTTACTGCAATTATTGGTGGCGCAAAGGTATCATCCAAAATAACAGTGTTGGAAAGCATCTTAGATCCTATCGACCATCTCATTATCGGTGGGGGAATGGCATTTACGTTTATAAAAGCCCAAGGAGGTTCTGTTGGCGGATCCTTAGTAGAAGACGACAAGCAGGAACTCGCGCTGGAAATTCTTGAAATGGCTAAAAAGAAAGGTGTTGAAGTCCATCTACCCGTCGACGCGATTATTGCGGATAGTTTTTCTGAATTTGCCACTACCGACGATAGTGCTGCCGATGCCATTCCAGAAGGCTGGATGGGGCTCGATACCGGGCCAAGGACCAATGAATATTTTGCTAGGGTTATCAAGGAATCCAATACTATTTTGTGGAACGGACCTGCTGGCGTTTTCGAAATGGAGCCCTTTGCCCAAGGAACCATTGCCATCGGAAATGCTATTGCAGAAGCTACGGCAAACGGTGCATTTTCATTGGTAGGAGGAGGCGATTCCGTTGCTGCCGTGAAAAAATTTAATTTTACCGATAAGGTAAGCTATGTTTCCACGGGTGGTGGCGCGATGCTTGAAATGTTGGAAGGTAAAACATTACCGGGTATAAAAGCTTTGATGGAATAATTATTGCGCACTTGCGTTTCAGAATATACACTGCCTAATCATTTTTCACTATTTTAGGCAATTAATAATAATCCCATATGTGTTGAGACCATGAAGAACCTACTGGCATGTGCCCTTACTTTAGCAATAAGTATCCCCATCTTTGCCCAAAAGACAAAGAAAAAGGACACTCTTACCAAGAAAACTATTCAGGTTGTAGATAGTATACCCGTAACACCAATAGCATCTGAATTACCCCAAACAGTTGTAGCGACACAGTTAAAAGACACCACCATTTTTTCTTTGGAAGACATGGCGCACGCAAGAGCTATCGATAGCTTATGGCTTTCACAATTGTACGCTTCCGGCCGATTTGAAGAAATGTACGGAATGGTGCAAACCCAATCTTTTGAAGACGTCGAATATGATGAATTATCGACAGAGGTGCTAAAACAACGCTTACGAGCCTTGAATGCCCGAACACCTTTTAATGTGGAATACAATCCTTCATTGGAAAGTGTCATTAAAGGATATCTCAAAAATCGCAGAGAAACCATGGCCCGTCTTATGGCGCTAAGCGATTACTACTTCCCGATGTTTGAAGAGCAATTGGACAAACATGGCCTTCCTTTAGAAATGAAATATTTGGCCGTAGTTGAATCTGCTTTGGATCCGAGAGCCGTCTCTCGAGTCGGTGCCACCGGCCTTTGGCAATTTATGTTTAGTACAGGAAAAATATTTGGCTTGGACGTGAATTCCTATGTCGATGAACGTACCGATCCCATTATGGCTACAGAAGCCGCTTCAAAATACTTAAAAAGCCTTTATAGCAGTCTTGGCGATTGGGATTTGGCCTTAGCCGCCTACAACAGTGGTCCCGGGAATGTTTCGAAGGCTATCCGACGATCCGGTGGGAAGAAAAATTATTGGAATATTCGAAAATTTCTTCCACGTGAAACAGCAGGATATGTACCCGCCTTCTTAGCCACCATGTATATTTTTGAATATGCTGAAGAGCACGGTTTCAAGAGTCATGGTCCGAAATATCCATTTATTGCTACCGATACGATTCATGTGAAGGAAATGATTACGTTCGATCAGATTTCTGAAGTGACCAATCTAGATAAAGCGGAATTGGAATACCTGAACCCCTCATATCGATTGGGTATTATTCCAAAAATTGAAGATGAAGAATACGTGCTGCGATTGCCGATTGACGCCGTTGGTGTTTTCGTAAGTCATGAAGAAGCAATATATGAATATGCAAAGAATGAACTAGCAGAACGAGAAAAGCCTTTGCCAGAACTTTTCGAGCAACCCGACCGGATTAGATATCGTGTTAGAAGCGGCGATTATCTCGGTAAAATTGCTGAAAAATATGGTGTCACCGTTAGTCAGATCAAGCGGTGGAACGGACTTAGAAGCAACAACTTGCGAATAGGACAACGTTTAACGATTCATCCACGGAAGCCAATCGCGCGTAACAATACGCAGGCAAAGACTGAGAAGGTCTCAGACGATGTACGATTATATACGGTAAAGCAAGGGGATTCGCTGTGGAGTATTTCACAAAAATTTCCGGGTGTTACAGTAAGTAATTTGAAAAAATGGAACGGTATTAGTGGTACATCGCTAAAACCAGGTATGAAACTTAAGATCCAAAAAGGATAAATCAACTCCAACCTATGAAACCTCTTTATCTATTTCTCATTTCAATAGTATTCTTAACAGCCTGCGATGAAGGTAGCGGAAAGAAGACGACCTACAAACCTGAATCGGTCGGAAATATCAATCATTTACAGGTAGTGGTATCCAACGAGCTTTGGGAAGGGCCTGTGGGCGAATCGATTCGTGAATACTTTGCGGCACCCACGGACGGGTTGCCACAAGATGAACCGCTCTTTTCCATGAATCAGATGGATCCATCAGTTTTTACTGGCTTTGCACGAAACAATAGAATTTTCCTGTTGGTTCAGAAAGGAGATAAAAATGCGGTTAAAATTGCGAAGAACGAATATGCTAGACCCCAAACAGGTGTTATTATCACGGGGGAAACAGAGGAAGATATTGTCGAGCTTATTGAAATGAAGCAAGAAAAAATGATCGAATCGCTTAAGATGTCTGAAATAAAGGAACGTCAGAAGCGTACGAAGATCTCAGCCATGAAATTAGATTCGTTACGAGACTATTTTGGAGTTCGCTTAAGTGTTCCTTCCGCATATAAAGTAGCTCATTCGGGAGAAGATTTTTATTGGCTACGGAAGCGATTAGAAAGTGGGACTACCAATGTCCTTGTCTATGAAGTACCCTTAAATACCATTGGTAAGGATAGCGCGGTAATTGGCGATATTATTAGAGTGCGAGACTCTATCGGTGGCGGTTTGCTTCCGGTTGAAGATGACGGTCGATTCATCACAGAGGCAGCGTATGCTCCGTATTTATTCACCACAACTATCGATGATAAGTTTGCTTATGAAACCAAGGGAACATGGGAAGTAAAAGGACAATGGATGGCAGGACCTTTTGTGAACTATGCGGTTCGCGACGAGAAGAACGATCGTTATCTAATTTTGGAAGGCTTCACCTATGCTCCTTCTGTTGAAAAAAGAGATTTACAATTTGAATTGGAATCTATATTGAAGTCGGCACAGATCGATTAGAACGCAAATTATACGAAACAAAAACGCCCGCTGTCACAGCGGGCGTTTTTCATATTTACTACTCTAAAAAAGGACTATTTATTGTCCTCAATTTTGTTGTTATCGTTTGATTCATCTTTCGATGCATCCTTAAACTCTTTGATCCCACTTCCTAACCCACGCATGAGTTCAGGAATTTTTCGGCCACCAAATAATAGCAGTACTACCAATACAATCAATACAATCTGCCAAGGGCCAATAGCTAAGGGTAATATAAATAGCGTGTTCATGCTGAAATAATTTATGGGGCAAAGGTAACAAGAATTCCTTAGATAAAACGTTTTCGAGTTAAGTTTAGCTACAACGGGAAATGGATTCCTGTATATTTGTATTTCGAAGCAAAAACGATGGCGGAAAAAGAAAAACGTAGTAGAAAAATCAAGCGGAAACTATTGCACAAGTACCGCTTGGTTGTTTTAAATGAAGATACCTTCGAAGAACGATTTTCCTTTAAATTGAATCGTTTGAATGTCTTTATTTTTACGGTAATTTCTGCAGTGCTCCTAATTGCAGGCACCACCCTGCTTATCGCCTTTACGCCACTCCGAGAATACATTCCAGGCTATTCCTCTACTCGTTTAAAGAAGCGCGCCACCGATTTAACTTTTAAAGCAGACTCGCTACAGCAGAAACTCAGCGTAAATGAACAATACCTCGCTTCGATACGAAAAGTGCTCACAGGCGACGTTAAAACGGTCGATTTTAATAAAGATTCTATACTCGACGAGGCCAACCGCGCTATCCCACCTGTCGATTTTGAACCGTCTAGTCAAGATTCCTTGCTTCGGGAACGGGTTGCACAAGAAGAAAAGTATAATCCGTTATTAACGGAACCTCCAGCCGATTTGGTTTTGTTTCCTCCTGTAAAAGGAAATATCAGCGATGGATATGACGCTCGCCAAAAGCATTTTGCCGTTGATATCGTAACTATAAAGGATGCGCCTGTTAAAGCCACTGCCGATGGTACCGTGGTATTTGCGGGATGGACACCCGATACGGGTTATGTTCTTATATTGGAACATAGTAACAATCTATTATCTGTTTATAAGCACAATTCAAAGCTCTCAAAAGAACAGGGCGAATTGGTCAAAGCTGGAGAAGTCATTGCAACTACTGGAAATACAGGCGAATTGAGTACAGGACCTCATCTTCATTTCGAGCTTTGGCGCGACGGTTACCCCTTAAATCCAACTAACTTTATCGATTTCGACTAAGTATGAGCACGAAGTCAATAGCAGCTAAAATATTCGCCAAGGCCGTCGTTAACCGAATCAATCGTTGGGCCAGTAGTCCCGAGAAAACACAGCAGAAGGTTTTTAGAACCCTCATTGAAAAAGCGAAAAACACTGAATTCGGAAAGGATCACGACTTTTCAACTATTAAAACCTATGCCGATTTTGCGGAAAAGGTTCCTGTTCGCGACTACGAGGAACTGAAATCCTATATCATGAAAATGGTTGAAGGGCAATCTGATATGCTCTGGCCGGGAAAACCGCTTTATTTTGCCAAGACTTCAGGAACGACAAGTGGCGCCAAGTACATACCGCTTACAAAAGATTCGATGCCGCATCATGTTCGCGCCGCTCGTAATGCTATTCTATGTTACATTAATGAAACGGGGAATGCCGATTTTGTGGATGGTAAGATGATCTTTCTTCAAGGCAGTCCCGAGATGGGCGAAAAGAACGGCATCAAAACAGGACGCTTATCAGGTATTGTAGCCCATTATGTGCCTAGTTATTTGCAACGAAACAGAATGCCGAGTTGGGAAACCAATTGTATCGAGGATTGGGAAACCAAGGTAGATGCCATCGTATCGGAAACGAAAGATGAAAATATGACGGTCATAAGCGGGATTCCATCTTGGGTACAGATGTACTTCGAACGTTTGAAAGCGACTACTGGAAAGGCTGTTGGGGATCTTTTTCCCAATTTTGAATTGTTCATCTATGGCGGTGTTAATTTTGAACCCTATCGTGCTAAATTTGAAAGTCTTATCGGACGAAAAGTACCGAGTATAGAGCTGTTTCCTGCCAGTGAAGGGTTTTTCGCCTTTCAGGATAAGCAAGATGCCAAAGGAATGCTGCTATTATTAAATTCTGGTATTTTCTATGAGTTTATTAAAGCAGACGAGTTTTTTGATACCACACCAAAACGCCTTACGATCGGAGATGTAAAAATTGGAGTCAACTATGTAATGATTATCTCTACCGATGCTGGACTGTGGGGATACAACGTGGGCGATACGGTTCAGTTTACGTCACTTTCACCCTACAGAGTAATCGTTTCCGGTAGAATTAAGCATTTTATTTCAGCTTTTGGCGAACATGTCATTGGAAAGGAAGTAGAAGCCGCGATGCAAAAAGCCCTTGAAAAACACGACTTTTCCATATCAGAATTTACTGTAGCACCCCAAACGTCACCTAATGAAGGAGAATTGCCATATCATGAATGGTTGGTTGAATTTGAGCGCATGCCTGCCGATATGAAAGCTGTTTCTGAAACATTGGACAAAGAGATGCAACGGCAAAATTCCTATTACTTCGATTTAATCGATGGGAAGATATTACAGCCATTGAAAGTAACGTCCCTACCAAAAAATTCATTTCAAAAATATATGAAATCGCAAGGCAAATTAGGAGGTCAAAATAAGGTGCCGCGTCTCTCTAACGACCGTAAAATAGCAGAGGGACTCTTAAAATTTCGATAATATCGAACCGCTTCAAATAAATGTATCTTTGCATTCATGAGTTTAGTATACCATTCCCATAAACGAACACGGGCACAGGAGAGCACCAATGCCATTGAGCGCATGTATATTACCATGCGACATTTATTTATCCGTGGCTTCTATAAACCGATGGGTGTTTCGGGAGAAACCTTACGGGAAGCTTTATTAACGCTACGTCCAGAGATATATGGATCCGTATCTGAGGATAAGATTGAACTTCAAGGATTGCTATATGTAATCGATCGTTTGCCGAATGGAATTGAAGAATGTCGCTACATCAACCTTACCAGCGATGAAGGATACAAGAATTCACATTTTGAAGCCATCATTCCCTCAAAAAGACGTCGGAACTGCTACCGTATCGATGCAGAGCAGATGAATATTGAGGTCACTCGCGGCCGTTCTGAAATCTATGATATTCTTACCCACCTAACGTTTCTCTTTATCGAATCGCATAAAATCATGAAACAGGTACTTATCAATGAAAAAGGCTCTGTTATTCGCGATTGGGTAAAGTTGGAAGCAGCGGTCGCCAATATTGATAAATTGACGCAAAAAGAGAAGGAAATCGCCTTGACTCATACGGCTAACTTCTTAGGGCGAACCTTCGAAGAGGTGAATGCTGTATATCCAAAGTTTGCAACGGATAAGAATCCACACCGCTTCCTGAACATCATCTATCATTTAGGAAAGCTCGCGATAGCTGAAGCTGTCAATAACGATAAACGGATAATCACTTTCAGTCCGGTGCTACGGGAGCGGCTAGGACACCATATTCACGGGGAACGCTGGGCACGGAATATTAAAGGGGTAATGGCGAAGCACGGCCTCCTGCGACGACCACTTCACATTATTAGTGCAAATATGCATAGCGTGATGAATACACTTTTTGCACAACATGCCTTGGGGAAACAACATAAGAAGAAGTCGGAAATGGAACTGTTCGAAGCCTTAAGCAACACGGGAAATGGGGCGCTGCGAAACAAAGTGCAAAAATTGGCTTTGGACAATGGAATGATCTACATAGCCGATGAAAGTGGCACGAACATCAATGTTCAAGTTTTTGATGGTGCAAAATTTCCTGCGGAAGTGATCAACAATCTTACTGGAAATAATGGAGTTGAAAAGAATGAAGCTCCGGTATTGTTAGTAATGGACTATGCTTTTGGCGAACAGGCTTACGAAACGATGGACGAATTGCTGAAACCCTATAAAGATGCTCACGATCAAAAACAAATGATGAATGTGCATTCGGTATCTATTATGGGAAAAGCAGGTATTTTGGAAGGGGGAAAAGGCGATGTGATGATTCCGAGTGCCCATGTTTTTGAAGGAACCGCCGATAATTACCCATTCGAGAACGAGTTGAAGAAAGCGGATTTCGAAAAGGACGATTTAAATATCTGTGAAGGAACCATGATTACCGTATTGGGAACATCGCTTCAAAACAGAGATTTGCTGCGGTTTTTTCACAAATCAACCTGGAATGTCATCGGATTGGAAATGGAAGGGGCGCACTACCAAAAAGCAATTCAGGCCGCCGCAGAAATTAGAGGTAGTATTAATAAAGATGTGAAGGTTCGATATGCGTATTATGCTTCCGATAATCCATTGGAAACAGGAAGCACGTTAGCATCGGGGGGATTGGGCACAAGTGGCGTAAAACCGACTTATAAAATCACTCAAAAACTGTTAAAACAGATTTTAGGATAATCTAAAAAAATATTTTGAAAAACGATAATATACTGATTACCGGAGGAGCAGGATTTATTGGGTCCAACTTTGTCATTTACTTCCTACAGAACACCGATGCCGAAATTTTTGTTCTGGATAAGCTGACGTATGCTGGAAATTTGGATAATTTGAAAGCTGTTTCCAACGAAAAAAGGTTTCATTTTATCGAGGGCGATATCTGTGATGAAGCATTGGTGAAATCGCTTTTTGAAGAGCATCAATTCAATAAAGTAGTCCACTTTGCAGCCGAGAGCCATGTCGACAATAGTATAACGGGTCCGAAAGCCTTTGTCGATACCAATATCGTTGGAACCTTTACACTACTTCAACAAGCCTATCGTACTTGGATGGAAGGTCCACACGAAAGTAAGCAAAGCTTTAAAAACGCTCGTTTTCTGCATATTTCAACCGATGAGGTATACGGAACGTTAGGAGACACAGGACTTTTCACCGAAAAGACTCCATACGCACCCAACAGTCCATACAGTGCTTCAAAAGCATCTTCCGACTTTTTGGTTAGAAGCTATTTTCATACCTACGGGCTCCCGGTGGTAACAACGAACTGTAGTAACAACTACGGACCTTTTCAACATAAAGAAAAACTGATTCCAACCATTATCCGAAAAGCCTTTTCAGGAGAACCTATTCCTATTTACGGTGATGGAAAGAATGTACGCGATTGGTTGTATGTGAAGGATCATTGCCGTGGGATTCACTTGGCGTTAGATAAGGGAAGCGTCGGTGAAACCTATAATATTGGCGGTCGTAATGAACGTGAAAACCTGTATATTGCTCACACCATTTGCGAGCTTTTGGATGAATTGAAACCGAAGAAGCAATCGTATAAAGAACAGATTACGTTTGTAAAGGATCGTCCCGGACACGATTTCAGGTATGCTATCGATGCTTCTAAGATTGAACAGGAATTAGGTTGGAATGCTGAGGAAAACTTTGAAAGTGGTATTCGGAAGACGGTAACATGGTATTTGGAAAACCAAGATCGATTATGAAAGGAATCATTTTAGCAGGCGGATCAGGAACACGACTTCACCCCTTAACCTTGGCGGTGAGCAAGCAATTGATGCCGGTGTATGACAAACCGATGATCTATTATCCGCTTTCAACCTTGATGCATGCTGGGATTCAGGATATCTTGATTATTTCAACCCCAGAGGATCTTCCCTTATTTGAAAAATTGCTCGGTGATGGATCGCGCTATGGTTGCTCGTTTCAGTATGCCGAACAGGCGGAACCCAATGGCTTGGCGGAAGCATTTATTATTGGAAAGGATTTTATAGGAAACGATAAAGTAGCGCTTATTTTGGGCGACAATATTTTCTATGGAAGCGGGTTAAAGGAATTGCTACAATCGAATAACGATCCCGACGGTGGTATTATTTATGCCTATCATGTTCATGACCCCGAAAGGTATGGTGTAGTGGCGTTTGATGAAGAAGGCAAAGCACTGTCTATAGAGGAAAAGCCGAAAAAACCCAAATCGAATTATGCGGTACCAGGAATTTACTTTTACGATAATGACGTAGTCGATATCGCTGCGAATATCAAACCCAGTGCTCGAGGTGAACTCGAAATAACCGATATAAACAACGAATACTTAAAACGAGGGAAGTTAAACGTTAGTATTCTAGATAAAGGGACGGCTTGGCTAGACACCGGAACCTTTGCCTCCTTGATGCAAGCAGCGCAGTTTGTGGAGGTTATTGAGGAGCGTCAAGGCCTTAAGATTGGCGCCATCGAAGAAGCGGCCTATGAAATGGGCTATATCTCGAAACAACAACTACAAAAATTGGCGAAACCCTTGTTGAAAAGCGGGTATGGAACCCATTTAATGCAATTGGATTGATGTTAGAACGAATTGAAACTTCACTGAAAGACTGCTTCATTGTTAGACCTCGTATTTTTGAGGACGATCGCGGTATTTTTTTCGAATCTTATAACCATAATCGCTTTACGCAAGCAACTGGCTTGAACATAGATTTTGTTCAGGACAATCAGTCGGTCTCTGGCTATGGTGTGTTGCGAGGACTGCATTTTCAAGTAGGTGAAATGGCGCAAGCTAAGTTGGTACGTGTAATAAAAGGTAAAGTATTGGATATCGTGGTAGATGTACGAAAGGAAAGTGAAAGTTTCGGTAAGCATTTCTCCATCATACTTGACGATGAAAAGCATGAACAGCTTTTTGTACCTAGAGGATTTGCGCATGGCTTTGTTACCTTGAGCAAGGAATCGATTTTTGCCTATAAATGCGACAACTACTACGACAAGGAATCGGAACGAGGAATTATTTATAATGACGCAACCTTATCGCTCGATTGGCATCTTCCACATGAGACGTTACAATTATCTAAAAAAGACTTGCAATTACCTACTTTCCGGGAAGCGATACAATGAAACGAATTTTGGTGACAGGAGCATCGGGTCAGTTAGCCACGTGTATTCGTGATGCGGCTTCCGAGTTTCCCAACTTTATGATGGTTTTTCAAGACCGTTCGGGATTGGATATTACGAAATATGCTGAAGTAGAGGCTTACTTCAAAACCCATGACTTCGATTATTGTATCAATACGGCAGCATATACGAATGTTGAAGAAGCGGAAAAGCAATCTGATGTAGCTTTTTCAGTGAATGCCGATGGTGCGCGAAATGTAGCCGATGCGTGTAATGAACATGACGTTACCATGATTCATATCTCCACTGACTATGTTTTTGATGGAAAAAAGGGAAGTCCGTATCGCGAGAGCGATGCGACAGCACCTATTAATATTTATGGGGCTTCTAAGTTACAGGGTGAAGAGCATGTGAGGGCCTCTTGTCCGAATCATTATATCTTTAGGACGTCATGGCTGTATTCGCAATATGGTCATAACTTTCTCAAATCGATGTTACGATTGGGGACTGAAAAAAAGGAATTGACCATCACTACAGAACAAACAGGATGCCCAACGAATGCAAACGATTTAGCGAAGGCAATACTTCTAACGATTGATAGCAACGACCATGGATATGGAGTGTATCACTATAGCAATGAAGGGGAAGCCACGTGGTTTGACTTCGCTGAGTCGATATTTCAAGCCAGCGGACAAATTGCTAACATTTTGTTAAAAAAAACCGACCATTATCCTACATTTGCGCAACGTCCTGTGTACAGTGTATTAAACTGTGAAAAGGTATCAAACAATCGAAACATAACCATTAAAAACTGGAAGGTTAGCCTTCAGGAACTAATTAATAAGACAACTTATGGCAGCAAATAATCAAGATGAAATTGATTTGGGAAAAGTATCTGCTTCTTTTCGCCGATCCTTTAATGGGTTTTTAGCTTGGATCTATGAAACCCTAATGTACTTTTTAAAACGATGGTATATCGTTTTGGGCATTATCGTTTTAGGGATTGTGCTTGGCTATTTTATGGAACAATCAACTTATCCTAAGAAAGAAACGGAATTACTAGTGGCCATTAATTATAATCAGGCACCATACGTATACAAAAGTATAGATCAGCTAACATATGCGTTGGAAAACCAAGATACTGCTTCACTACGACGTATAGGATTTTATAAGAACGCTCGATTTTTAGTGAAAGGTATAGAGATAGAACCAGTTGTGGATGTCTTGGAGATAATGGACGACTTACAACAAAGCGATCGGAATATGGAGGTGCTTATTGAGCAATCGCAATATGAAGACGATTTGTTAACCTCTGGGATGTTTTATGATCATTACGATCTTCACATCATAAAACTATCGGTTGCTAACGATGGAGCAGAAGAAACTGTTCAAACAGTATTGGATTTCTTCAATAAACGTGAATTGATTTCACGTTTAGGGCAGGTGGGAAAAAAGAACCTGGAACGTAAAATAAGAGAGCTTCAATTAAGTGTGGCATACACCGATTCTATCTTAAAGCGATATGGAACCGTTAACGATGCGCAACAAGCAAATCCAAATCAAGTGAGTTTCAATCTCTTGGATTTAACCAATAACAATATGCACTTGCTTTCTGAAGAAAAAGAGCGTCTTCTTGATCGCTTGGAGGACTTAGAAGCCAACTTGGCAATGAGCGATGATACGGTGGTTGTCGTTAACGACCCACTGCTAACGGTTAAGAAGGGACTACTGAGCAATAAGATGGTTTCTTACCCTTTTGCGTTTTTATTTATTTATCTCGTAGTCCTAGTTATTCTATACTTCCTAAATCTAGGGAAGCAATATTCAAAGGAATACAAGTAAGAAATTAAATGAAGGACAGGTGGAAAAAATTAGTGGAAAACTCTTTTGCAAAAAAAAGTATTTGGGTGCTATTTCTACGAATTATGGGTGTAGGCCTCTTATTCGGGATAACGCTTTTTATCACTAATGTTTTTGATGCCTCCTTTGTTGGCGAATATGACCTAGCTCGTTCTGTATTATTTATCTTGGGAAGCGCGGCATTACTAGGTTTCAACCAAGCCATTATCTATTATGCTGGATATCTGAAAGCGCATAAAAGTAGCGATCAGCTGTGGGGAATTTACCTTAAAATGGTAGGTTTTAGTTTGGGAATAGCAGTACTTCTTTGCCTTATCTGTTGGATGGTACCCACCTATTGGATCGATTATTTTTTCGATAAACCAATCTACCCGCTAATTTTTAAAACGACAGCCACGGCTTTTTTCTATAGCCTGACCATGTTGAATATCGATACTTTAAGAGGGTTAGGAATTATTATCGCTTCAGAAGTATTTCGAAATATATTTCGGCATTTATTCTTCGGCATATTGGTTGTAAGCCTATATTATTATAACGCTTTTCAGTGGTTAGCCGATATGTTTCTTGTTAGCTTTTTACTCTTGGCGTTCATTTCAACGGTATACTTGCTTTTTCGGTTCAGAAAAGAAGCAAAAAGCAGTATTCCAACTTTTTCCTTGAAAACAATTTTGAAAACAGCTTATCCCATGTCTATTAGTGCCATGGCATTTTTTTTATTACAAAGTATCGATCTGCTCTTGATAGGAAAATTCATGGAACTGAAGTATGTCGCCTTTTATGCTGTAGCATTAAAAATAGCAATGATTATCTCCATTTTATTAGCATCGGTTAATGCTGTATTTGCACCAAAGATTTCAGAGCTTTATGCTTCAAAGAAGGTTGAAGAACTATCGCTTCAAATAAAGAAAGTAACAAGGATGACCGTCGTTTTTACTGCACCATTAATTGTTTTGGTAGTATTATTTAGCAGGACAGTATTGTCTTTCTTTGGAGAAGGATATACCGTAGCCAAAACAGCCCTTCTAATTTTGTTGGCTGGTCAAACCGTCAACGTCTTATGCGGTTCCATGGGAACCTATATGGATATGACAGGGTATCAAAATGTTTTTCAGAAAATTTTACTCTTGGCATTAGGTGTCAATATCGCGTTAAATTGGTTTATGATTCCTATCTATGGATTGGTCGGAGCAGCTATTGCAACCGCTGTAAGCACAATTACCTGGAACATCTTAGGAACGGTATACGTATACAATAAAAGAGGAATTAAAACCTTTTTACATTAGGGAATGGAACGTCAGAAAAACATATTGGATTTTTTAATCGTAGGAGCGGCAAAATGCGGTACAACTTCCCTAGCTGACTATTTGAATCAAAATAAAGCTATTCAGATAGCTAGAAAAAAGGAACCTAAATACTTAACGTATGAATTTTTAAAGAATTCGGGCTATCAGGGGCCAGGCGATAAACAGACAGAAGATTATGCCGTCAAGAGTTTTGAAGAATATATAAAATTATTCGATAGAAAAAAGGGCCATGTGAAACTCGGGGAAGCAAGTGTAGACACATTATATTTCTACCAACAAACCATTCCGAAGATAAAAAAGGAAGTAGGGAGTCCGAAGATTATTATAATGTTGCGCGACCCCGTGAAAAGAGCTATTTCGGCATATTCGCACCTGGTGAGAGATGAAAGGGAAACCGAATCCTTTGAAAAAGGGTTAGAACTGGAGGAGTTCAGAATGAAAAATGGCTTCGAATTCATTTGGGCCTATAAGGATGCAGGATTATACTACGATTCCGTGAAGGCATTTAGACAGCACTTCGATCATGTTATGGTGCTGTTTTTTGAAGACTTTATTCAAAACCCTGTGGAAAGCACTCATAGCGTAATGGATTTTCTTGGTGTTGAGGAGAAGCATACCATCACACTTTCACGACATAATATCTCTGGCACCCCTAAAATGAAGGGTATTAATAGGTTTCTTAGTCAACCATCCAAGGCCAAGGATTTAGTTAAAAGAATTGTTGGTCAGAATGCCGGAGTATTGATAAAAAATAAAATTCAGGAGCGTAATCTGAATTCAATTGAAGTATCGAAGGTCACAAAACAACGACTTTTTCAACATTTTGAAGACAGCATAGAAGCCTTAGAGGAAGAACTGAACGTTTCACTTGAACGCTGGAAAGCACCCTATCGATGAAAAAACAATTTCTAAAGTGGAAGGAGTGGAAGCCAACCTTACGGGGATGGTTACAGCTATTGTTTGTATTGGGGCTGTTTTTTATGCCCTTTAATACCTACTCTGGGATTCCCTTTCTTGGTGAGTATCAAAACGATGCATCGGTTCCCTTTTTATTGATGGGGTTTGGATTGGTAGTGATAGATATCGCCATGCGGAAAAAATTAATCGTTCCACTGCATACCTTGGCTACCAAGCTTTTAGTAATCTTTTTGATTTGGAGTATCGCTACATTTTTAATCAACCTTCCAGAAATTAAGGAACACTTTTTTAAAAACACCTTCGGAATCGAGCGCTTTATTCGCCAGTACATCGCCTTATTATTCTCGGCAGTACTCTTCTTTTATTTTTTCTATTATATCGTTCGAAACCATACGTTGGTAGAGCTATTAAAAAGCATTAGAGGTATCTTATTGATTTCTCTTTTGTTTGTGAGCTTTTATGCCATGTTCGAATTCTTGGCGGTTCGATTGCGGCTTTCGCCTGCATATACGGTCTTGGGGATCTTCAATTACTTTCCCTTCATCGAGCGGACGTATTTTCGCGATCGAATATCAAGCGTAGCTTCTGAAGCACCTTATTTGGCAATTTATTTAATCACTATTGCAGGGTGGATGTTCAGTTACGTCGTTACCCACCAAAGAAAATGGTATCGGTTTCTTCCACTGCTGGTAGTGTTGATCCTTACCTTCTTTTCAGGATCGAGGACAGGAATGGTAGTTGTTTTATTACAATTGGGCGTTTTTGTTTTATTATTGATGCGCGATATTAAATATCGAAAACCCATTCTTCAATTTTTAGGAGTTGCTGTGCTGTTAGCTGTTTTTATTTACCTGCTAAGTCCAAGGACCGTAAACGAGGAGGTAAGCGATAAGCTAGATAGTTTAAATTTCGAAAAGAACCTATTTGAAAATATTTCGAATAAAAGTCGCTTTGGAATGCAAGTAGCTTCATTGAAGACTTTTTCACATAACCCAATCGTCGGCGTCGGTTTCGGTCAGCAATCTTACCACAACCGGTATTTTTACCCCTATTGGGCGGTTCGAAACAACTGGGAATTTGAATTGCTCTATAAAAACAGAAATTTTGAATCCTTTCCGCCAGGGTACAACCTATACACACGGCTATTAGCGGAAACGGGCATTATAGGGGCAGGCATCTATTTGCTCTTTCTATTGGTTTTGATATGGCGATCGTTTCGGTATGCGCTATCGAAAGATAAGGACATCCGAGTCTTGTCCGAAGTGCTGCTTGTATCCTTTATCGGATTTTCGGTGAACTGGTTCCAAATCGATTCGTTTAGAATGTACGGTTTCTGGTTATGTGTAGCGCTATTCTGTTATCTTGAAATTGAATATAATCGCCGTAAGCAAGAAGGCCTAGATGAAGGAAAAGACCATGCGTGAAAAACCTGCCATAGCGATTCTAATTCCGCATTATAACAATGTTGAAGGCCTCTGTGCAGCTATCGAGTCTATTCGTGAAACAATACCTCTTAAAGTGCTAGTGGTCGACGATGGAAGTCGTGCCGATCCTATCGATGAGGAACAGCTGCGAACTAGAGCTGCAGAAAACCTTCAACTTTCTTTTACATACTTACCTAAAAATAAAGGAATTCAATACGCACTAAATGCTGGGTTGGACGTATTAAGGAAAGATGATATACGGTATATAGCTCGATTGGATTGCGATGATATCTGCACATCGGGAAGATTCCAAAAACAATTGGATTTTATGGAAAGTCATTCAGAAGTAGCAATCGTGGGGTCCTTCATTCAATACGTAGATCCTGATGGAAACCCGCTGTTTAAATTGAAGCTTCCTATTACGCATGAAAGCATAAAAAAGCGAATGTTTATCAATGCTATGCTCATTCATCCTGCAATTTTCTTTCGAAAGGAGGTGCTGGAGAAAGTACCGCAGTACCCTACCGAATATAAGGCAGCTGAAGATTATGCTTTTTATTTTGAATTGCTCAAGCATTATCAATTTGCCAATATCCCAGAGGTTTTGGTGCAATGCGAGATGAATCCCGAAGGCATATCTGGGAGAAGTAGAAAGAATCAACTGAAGAATAGATTGCGACTTATTTTGAAGCATTTCGATTACTCACCTATGGCGTTTTATGGCATACTCCGAAATAGTATTATCTATATTACACCCACAGCGGTATTGTTTCAACTAAAAAAAGCATTTAAATAGGAAGATTTTATCTAACACCACTAAAACAGTAGGTATGAAAATATTATTGAAGTCAATTTATCCATACGCATTTTCCTTGCTGTTATTGATTGTTCCTTTCGACGATTATGTTCGGGCGCTTCCAAATATATTGCTAGCTATTTTAGGACTCGGGTTTTTCTTCACCGTTACAAAACAAGACTTTAAAAAGTTAAAAACACCTAGCATACTTCTTTTCTTCGCACTAATTGTGTTTATAGCCTTCGGAATGCTGATAAATGGCAGGATGGAAAGCGATTTCTTTGTGCTGAAGAAAATTCTCATTGTAGTAGTACTGATTATACTATCGCTTCCCATAGAGGATATGAAAAAGGTTTTTAGAGCCATTATCTTTTCATCCCTGCTCGCCATCGTCTTTTCGCTATATAATATCGTAATGCTCGTGGCTGAAACTGGGGCATTCGATTTTGGAAATAACACCTACGCTAATAATACACTTTTATTCGATCGGCTATACTTAGGATTGTTAAGCACGGTTAGCTTTATAATTTCCTATGCCTCAATCTCCTCTAAATATAAAGCAGAGAACAGGTATCACCTTGCCAATGTTATCCTTCAAATACTATTTGTATTGTTGGTAGTATCCAGATTTGCCATTATTGCAATGGCTATGGTCGTGTTTTTGCATCAATTCTATTTAAAAATGAGCAAAGGAAGAATTGCCATCCTGATAGTGTTCGTTGCAGGGGTTTTGGTAGCGGCCTTTGCTTTCAATAAAAACATGTCGCGACGGTTTCTCTATGCAAAGGAGTACAATGCGGATAAAACACTTCTTCACAAAGTGAAAACATGGGAGCCAAGAGTGTTTATCTGGTCCTGTGTGCAGCATATTGCAGACAGCTCACCCATTGGTTTCTTTGGAAAAGGCTTTGAACATACGCAATCGTTGTTGGACGAATGCTATTCTGAAACCATTACCAATGAATCGCAACGAGAATGGTATCTTAAAAAGGGCTATAATACGCATAACCAATACTTGGATTTCTATCTGAGCGCTGGCCTACTGGCGGCAGTATTGTTTGTGCTCCTATTACTTGTTTCATTGCTGCGGTATCGAAAATCATTTTTCCCAACTGCCTTGCTATTGGTGCTTTTCTTGTTCTGTGGCATTGAAAATATTTTTCATCGGCAATTAGGGGCTTACTTTTTTGGGATTATTCTGATATTTTCTCTTTTTCAGAATCCGATCAAGCCCCAAACCGAGTAATCGAAAACTTATAAAGAAGCTAGTATTGAAATACGTTTTAGTTGTAGATTGGTTAGATAAATACGGAGGTGCCGAACGTGTTATTAAATCGCTCGCCCGTGTTTTTCCTGTTGAAAAGTGCTATGCGTTAGTAGATATTATGCAGCAGCATGATATTGAAAAGATGTTTAGAGATAAACAGCTTGTTGTTGAGACAACCACTCTTCAAAAATTAGGCAAGCGCTTTAGGATATTCTTCCCCTTTTTCGACTACTTCAGTAAAAAAATAAGTATCGATAAGGATACCGATATAATAATTTCATCATCCCATGCGGTAGCAAAAGGGGTGCGGAAAACAGCTTCTTCACAACTTCATTTTTCATATTTTCAGGCACGAAATCAAAAATACCTTTGGGAAGATGCCACACTTTATTTCAAGTTGCCTTCTATAGCTTTAAAACCTTTACTTACTTACTTACGGCGATTGGATGTTCAGGCCGCACAACAGCCGGATTATATCATCAGTAACTCGAAATTTGTACAACGATGGGTTAAAAATACCTATAAGCGTGATTCAGCTGTCATTTATCCTCCAGTAGAACTGGAAAAATTTAAACTGAATACTAACAAGGAAGACTATTATATAGCCGTTGGGAGAATGGAGCCCTACAAACGTTTTGATATTATCGTTGAAGCGTTTAGAAATTCTGAAAAAAAATTGATCATCGTAGGAGATGGGAGTCAATTGCCAAAACTCAAAAAACACGCTACCGATAATATATCTTTTACCGGCTATTTGGAGTCTGAACGCATTTGCGACCTAATAGGAAAAGCCAGAGCGTTTATCCACGCTGGAGTGGAGGATTTTGGTATTGCTCCCATCGAGGCACAATCCTGTGGTACGCCTATAATTGCATACGGATATGGCGGAGTTTTGGAAACCGTCCTTGAAAACAAAACGGGGATTTTCTTTTATGAAAAAAATTCCAATAGTTTGTTAGAGGCTTTAAGTACCTTTGAAACTTTAAATTTTAATTATTCATTTATTTCGGAACACGCGCAACAGTTTAGTACCGAAAAGTTTGAAGACAACCTTCAAAAGTTTGTCTCTGAGAAAATAAAAACAAATAAATCGTGAAAATAACAGTAATTGGAACAGGCTATGTGGGACTCGTTACCGGGACCTGTCTTGCCGAAACCGGAAATGAGGTCATTTGCGTCGATATCGATGCAGATAAGGTAGAACGAATGCGAAATGGTGAGGTTCCAATTTACGAACCACACCTAGATGTGCTCTTCGATCGAAACATCCAAGCCAATCGATTAAAATTCACAACTTCCTTCGAGGAAGGTTTGGAGTATGGTGAAATCATCTTCTTAGCCCTTCCCACACCCGAAGGTGAAGACGGGAGTGCCGATTTATCATATGTGCTAAACGTTTCGGAAGAAATAGGAAAAAAAATAAAATCGTATAAGGTTATTGTCGATAAAAGCACTGTTCCCGTAGGAACCGCCGAAAAAGTGAAAGCGGTCATCGGGGAAAACGCAAAATGTGATTTCGATGTGGTTTCCAATCCAGAGTTTCTTCGTGAAGGCTTTGCGGTAGATGATTTTTTAAAACCTGAACGCATCGTCATCGGTTCTAGTAGCGAACGCGCCACTAAATTGATGGAAAAGCTATACAGTCCTTATGTACGCTCTGGGAATCCGATTTTAATTATGGATGAAAAGTCGGCCGAACTCACCAAATATGCGGCAAACTCTTTCTTAGCTACCAAGATTACCTTTATGAATGAAATCGCCAACTATTGTGAAAAGGTAGGGGCCGATGTCGATAAGGTACGTGTGGGAATAGGGACCGATAGCCGTATTGGAAAACGATTTTTATTCCCTGGAATTGGATATGGCGGCTCCTGTTTTCCAAAAGACGTAAAAGCACTTAAAAAAGCGGGGAACGATGTTTCTTATACTTTTGAAATCCTCGATTCGGTGATCCAGGTAAATTCAAAACAAAAGACAATCCTACTGCCTAAAATATTGAAACACTTCAATGGCGATATATCCGATAAAACGATTGCTGTTTGGGGATTGGCCTTTAAGCCAGAAACCGATGATATTCGTGAAGCGCCCTCCATCGATATGATGGAAGGCTTACAGGAAAAAGGTGCCTCTTTAAAAGTGTTCGATCCAGAAGCAATGGAAAACATCAGAAAGAAATTTGGCAATTCTCTATATTATGCCGAATCGATGTACGATGCCTTGGAAAATGCCGATGCCCTTTTAATCTGTACGGAATGGAGTATTTTTCGTACGCCAAATTTGGATAAGCTAAAAGAACTTCTAAAAGAACCAATCGTTTTTGATGGAAGAAATCTTTATGATGTCGAAGAGATGGAAAGAGAAGGCTTTGCATATATCTCTATAGGAAGAAAAAAAGTAGTAGGAGCATGAAAAAAAGGGTCCTTATAACGGGTGGTGCCGGCTTTCTAGGTTCACACTTATGCGATCGCTTCATTACGGAAGGATTTGAAGTTATCGCTATGGATAATTTGATTACAGGCGACTTAAAGAATATCCAACATCTATTTGAAAATGAAGATTTTCACTTTTATCATCATGATGTTACTAAGTTTGTCCACGTTTCGGGTACCATAGATTACATTTTGCATTTCGCTTCACCCGCAAGTCCTATCGATTACCTAAAAATTCCTATACAGACGTTAAAGGTGGGTTCACTAGGAACCCATAACTTACTTGGTCTTGCGAAGGAGAAAAAAGCACGAATCCTTATCGCTTCCACTTCTGAAGTATATGGCGATCCATTGGTGCATCCGCAAAGTGAAGAATACTATGGGAATGTGAACACCATTGGACCAAGAGGCGTATACGATGAAGCAAAACGTTTTCAGGAAAGCATGACTATGGCCTATCACCGTTTTCACGGATTGGAAACGCGGATTGCTCGTATTTTTAATACCTATGGACCACGTATGCGTTTAAATGATGGACGTGTTATTCCTGCATTTATAGGACAAGCGCTACGAGGAGAGGATCTAACCGTTTTTGGCGATGGTAGTCAGACCCGCTCTTTCTGTTATGTCGACGATCAGGTAGAAGGATTATACCGTTTGTTGATGAGCGAGTATACGAACCCAGTAAATATTGGAAATCTAGATGAAATTTCCATATTGGATTTTGCAGAGGAAATAATCAAACTTACTGGAACCGATCAAAAGATTGTTTTCAAGCCGCTTCCTAAGGATGACCCCTTACAACGACAACCAAATATTGATCGCGCGAAGGAAGTTTTAGGATGGACACCTAGCATTTCCAGATCAGAAGGAATGAAAAAAACATACGAGTACTTTAAGTCGCTATCTCCGGAAGAACTAGAGAAAAGTGAGCATAAAGATTTTTCTAAACATATCAGGGAATAGGAATGATTTTTAAGAGTGGACGCTATTCTGGATTTTTGCGACCGGTATCCTACACGGTTGATTTGTTTATCATTCATTCGCTCGCCTACTACTTTTTTAACGAGCCCATCCAGTTTTTAAATTACTTGATATTTGTTTCGCTCAGTTGGGTGGTGTTATCACTAAAATCAAACTTTTACGAAATATACCGCTTTACACATGTGGCTAAGATCATGTCGCTGATTGTAAAGCAATTCGTCATTTTCACCTTAATCGTATTTGCCTTTTTCGGTATATTCAATACCATTGAACGCTCCCCATGGTCCATCCTCCGCTACATTCTTTTAGTGATGGGGGGTATTTCGGTCCTGAAGTTCTCGGTATATTTTCTACTGAAGAAGTACCGTGACGTCATGGGTGGTAATCGCCGTAATGTCGTTATTATTGGGCTAAACAAGAAAACGGATCAGTTGCGTAAGTTTTTCTCCGACAATCCAGAATATGGCTATCATTTGCAGAAAACATTCAGCCTCACAGGCCCGAATAAGGTCTCAATTGATGAATGTATTGAATTCATACAGCAGAATCCAGTCGATGAAATCTATTCCTCGGTTGCTGAGGTGAATAATCGCGAGTTGATCAAGTTAATCGATTACGTCGACAACAACCTCAAAGTGCTAAAATTTCTACCAGACAATAAGGAAATTTATAGCAAAAAACTGGATTTTACCTACTATGGTGTTTTACCGATACTTTCGCTGCGGAAAATTCCGATGGACGAACCCTTCAACAAGTTTGTAAAAAGAAGTTTTGACGTCGTCTTGTCATTATTGGTCATAATCGGATTGTTATCGTGGCTAACACCCTTGTTGGCCATTATGATAAAACTTGAATCGAAAGGTCCTGTATTCTTCAAACAAAAACGAAACGGACTGGATTATAAAGAATTTTTCTGCTATAAATTTCGCTCTATGCGCCCAAATCCCGAAGCACATATTCATCAAGTAAGAAGAGGTGACGAAAGGATTACTCGTGTTGGTCGTATCCTACGAAAAACAAGTATCGATGAAATGCCACAATTCATCAATGTGTTAAAAGGTGAAATGTCGGTAGTGGGTCCCAGACCGCATATGGTAAGCCATACCCATATGTATGCCGAGCGCATCGATAAGTTCATGGTACGTCATTTTATCAAGCCAGGTATTACTGGGCTTGCGCAAGTAAGTGGCTATAGAGGTGAAGTAGAAACGGAGAGCGATATCATTAATCGTGTAAAGTATGATATTTTCTACTTGGAAAATTGGTCGCTATTCTTAGACATCAAAATCGTTTTTCAAACGATCTACAACGCGTTAAAAGGAGATAAAAAGGCATATTAGATGGAGATAGCTCCTTTAATATCAGTAATTACGCCGTTATACAACGCAGAACACTTTATTGAAGACACTATCCGTAGCCTTCAAAAACAAACCCATAAAAACTGGGAGGTATGTATTGTAGATGATGCCTCAACCGATACATCCAATGCTATTGTAACCAGGCTTGCTGCTGAAGATTCGCGTATTCGACTTCATACTGAAACTGAGAATAGAGGAGCTGCCTATTGTCGGAACAAATCCACCGAAATGGCTAATGGCGGTTTTATTGCCTTTCTGGATGCCGACGACCTATGGCATCCAGAAAAGTTAGAAAAGCAATTAACATTTATGATGAAAAAGAAATCCGCAGTTTCCTATACCAATTATTTACATATGGATGAGACTGGAACATCCTTTCTAAAGCGCGTGAAAGCCTTGCCGGTTCTTTCCTACCGTAAACAAAGAACTAACAACTATATCGGAAACCTAACAGGCATGTATAATGCTGAAAAATTAGGAAAAATCTTGGCGCCGAACCTTCGAAAACGCCAAGATTGGGCCGTTTGGCTTACAGCTATCGAGCGTAGCGGTGCACCAGCAATGGGGTTGCAAGAAGATTTGGCCTATTATCGATTGCGGAGTGGCTCCATAAGCGAAAACAAATGGAAACTTATTCCGTATAACTATCAGTTCTACCGTTCCTTTCTAGGCTTTAGCACACTTAAATCAACAGCTTATTTGTTACGGTTTTTTTGGGAATACTTCATAGAGCGCCCCAGACAATTTGAGCGCTTATAATTTTGAAATGAATTGCTTTAACTTACCGCGATTCGACCGATCCATTTCAGTTACTTTCTGAAAGTCTATCTGAAGATGATCTCCCACGTATGTTGCGAAGGCATTTTTTATCTGTTGCTCCTTTTCCGATGAGATTACCGTTTCAGAAACATACAATACCACGAAGTGAGCCGTTTCATGTTGTTCCACCACAAACTCTTTTACCTTTCCATCGTCCTCAATTACGCTTTTGGTGACATAATAAAATGTTAGCCCAGGAACTGTCTTACCGTCTGGCAACTTAGCCATATCGTTTGTTCTTCCGATAAGTTTTGAAAGGATAGGGCGTGAAATAGTACTTTCTTCAGCTAACACTCCCATATCGCCAATTTCATAACGAATCATAGGATGGGCCCGGTTAAAAAGCGAGGTAATAACAATTCTGCCAGATTCGCCATTCGGGACGGTTTTTCCCTGTTCATCGACTACTTCAACAAACAGATCGTCATGGTTTATCAGGAATTCACTTTCACTATTGCGAAATGCTATCAACCCCACTTCACTAGCACCGTATTCATTCACCACCGGAACGCCCAACACCGTTTCTAATAGTTTTTCATCTTCTTCAAATAACATTTCACTTGTCACAATACAAAGCTTTAAGGTAGGGCAAACCGCTTTTAGTACGATACCTTTTTCTTTTAGAAATTTTCCAAAGAGAACAATAGAACTCGTATATCCATTGAGGTAGACAAACGGTTTCCTTTTAAAATGCCCGAGAAACTCTTGAAGCTTTTCTTCCGATAGGTCAAAAACGGGAAATCGATACCGCTTTCCCAATCGGTCTTTTAAACGCTCTTTCCAATAGCCTTTTTTATCCAATGGAATACCGTAAAACCGCGCCTGCAAATCGCGATTCATATCCAAACCATACCATCGATAGCGATCGATAAAAACGGCCCAGCTCATTGCATGGCAGAAATGATCCTTTGCGAAAATAAAGGGATGGCCGCTAGAACCCGAAGTTTTATTGATATAGGCATTCTTTGTATTGAAGCCATGCGATAATCGATTGCCAAGGGGTTGCTGTAATTCTTTTTTGGTCATAATGGGCAGCGACTCCCAGGCTTTAGGATTCTTATCTTTCGAAAATCCCTTATAAAAAGAATTCTCGCGTTGGTGATACCGAACAATATCTTCTCGCAACTTCTGTTGAAAAATAGCACGGTCGGCTTCTGCTACCTGCTGAATTTCCAGTAAACGGGCCTTTGCCTTCCCTATGGGAAAACCTTTAAACCGCAATGTGAGCTCGAACAAATTCACCAATAAATAATTAGGGCTTCAAGGTACAAACAATTATTTTTGGTGAAGCAAAAAGAAAACCTCCCATTATGAATATTCTAGTCCTTGGCTCCGGTGGCCGCGAACATACCTTTGCATGGAAACTTGCCCAAAGCGAGCGCTGCGATTCACTATTCGTAGCACCTGGAAATGCTGGTACTTCTGAAATCGCCACTAATATTTCCCTTTCCGTAACCGATTTCGATGCTATCAAAAACTGTGTGCTCGAAAATGAAATCGGAATGGTAGTGGTTGGACCTGAAAATCCATTAGTGGATGGTATTGTAGATTTCTTCAAAAAGGATAACGAGTTGAAAAAGGTAGCCATTATCGGTCCTTCCAAACGCGGTGCCTTACTCGAAGGAAGCAAGGAGCGAGCAAAGGAGTTTATGGCGCTATACGACATTCCGACGGCGGCTTACGAAAGCTTTAAAAAGGATTCTATTGAAGCAGGAAAGGAATTTCTTGAAACCCTAGATCCTCCCTACGTGTTAAAAGCGGACGGATTGGCAGCAGGAAAAGGAGTATTGATTATCGATGATCTGGAAGAGGCCAAACGAGAACTTGAAAATATGCTAAGCGGCAAATTTGGCGATGCCAGTGCAACCGTTGTCATTGAAGAATTCTTGCATGGTATCGAACTCAGCGTATTTGTGCTAACCGATGGGAAATCGTACAAAATACTACCCACCGCAAAGGATTATAAGCGTATAGGTGAAGGCGACACAGGACTGAATACGGGCGGAATGGGCGCTATTTCACCTGTTCCTTTTGTTGATGAAGCGTTTATGAAGAAGATTGAAGACCGTATCGTAAAACCTACCGTCCGTGGTTTGAAAGAGGAGGACATCGACTATAAAGGCTTTGTATTTATCGGACTGATTAAAGTGAATGATGACCCCTACGTAATCGAATACAATGTGCGTATGGGCGATCCTGAAACCGAAGTCGTGCTTCCACGAATTAAAAGCGATTTAGGTGTGTTGCTTGAAAAGACCTTCCAGCAACAATTGGCCTTCCTCGACGTTGAAATAGACCCAAGAGCGGCAACGACGGTAATGGCTGTATCGGGCGGGTATCCTGAGAGCTATGAAAAAGGCAAGGAAATTTCTGGATTGGATACCATGGAAGAGGATGTTATCGTATTCCATGCCGGAACTACCTCAAAAGAAGGGAAAACAGTTACGAGTGGTGGTCGTGTTTTAGCGGTAACCTCGTTTGGCGACGATTACGAAAAAGCACTAAAAAAATCCTACCGAAACGTAGAGAAAATCTCGTTCGATAGGATGTATTATCGTAAAGATCTAGGGTTCGACCTGTAATTATCCCAAGAAGGAATGTGAGGTCTGACTGCGATCTTCTTCATTATTATCGTTGAAATCCTTCAACTTGCGCATCCAGTATACAAAGGCTACAAAACCGATAATCATAAACAACCAACTCATGATGTTGGCGCCCCACCAGCTGTCCAATTCCCAACTACGCAATGCATCGTAAGGGATAAAAAGAAAGTCTTCAAATAAATCTTGAATGCCGTAAAATATATCTTTCCACTCCATATAGGTATCTTTATAGCGCAAAAATAGAAAAAATACCGGCTAATGCTCGCAAACTTTTTTGAAAAATCGAAACCGATCCATTTCATCTTTTTGGGAGCATTTCTTATTGTCGGCTATTTTTTTGCCGCAATCCCGTTGCAATCAGCTTGGTTCACCATCGGTAATATCCCTCAATACCTATTGGCAATAGGTCTTTGTGTTTTTATGGTGTTGGTGTTGGATTTCATCATACGGAAGAACCACCTTACTTTTTCAAACTCCTATGCCATTTTTCTCTTTTGTTGTTTTGTGACGGCAGTCCCCGCCATTTTTAATTCAAACCGTATATTATTTTCGGTCCTTTTCCTATTATTAGCCTTCCGGCGCATGATTAGCGTTTTCTCAGGGAAGGACGTAAAGAAAAAACTATTCGATACGGCCCTTTGGATTTCGGTAGCCTCCTTATTTCATTTCGGCGCTATTCTATTTATGATCCTATTGTTTTTTAAAATCATTCGAAGTCCATTTACCACAGCAAAGGATTACTTTATCCCTTTTATCGGTTTCTTTTCAATTTTTATGATGGCTACTGCTTGGTATGCCCTTGCCGAGGATCGACTGTTATGGTTTTTACAGTGGCCGGAAGCTGTCGGATTTAATTTCTCGGCGTATAACGATTCCAGCTTGCTGATTCCAGCTGCAGTGTTACTCGGATTATTAATCTGGACGGGTATTCGGTATGTTTTCGTAATTGCCAATGTTTCAAAAAAGGAAAAACCCAATGCCTTTATGATGTTGGGCGGACTGGTGATTGCTTTGGCCACAGCGATGGCAGCGCCAGAAAAAACGGGAGCAGAATTATTTTTTACCATGCCTTTTCTCGCCGTAATCAGCGCCAACTACATCGAACGAATTCCCGAAGGCTTCATTCGTGAAGCGATAGTATGGTTACTGCTCTTGATGCCCATAACTGTTTGGTGGTTGTAGGTTGCACGCTTTCAAATATTACGATGCTATCTCCGCTGAAAATATGGTACCTTTGCAAAAAAAGAATCCATGTTTACCGACTCTGCGAACAAAATATTTCAACAAGCTATTGAAAAGTATCACGAACTAGATCGTGTCGATCAGCCATTCGAAAATCCCTACAATAAAAAAGAAGAGCTTTTAGAGCACTTATTATATCGCAAATGTTGGATCGATACGGTACAATGGCACTATGAGGATTTGATTCGCGATCCCAATATCAATCCTGTTGAAGCCTTGGAATTAAAACGGAAAATCGACGCTTCCAATCAGGACCGTACCGATACGGTAGAATATATCGACAGCTATTTCCTCGATAAGTTTAAGGATGTTCAAGTGAAGCCTGACGCTACGATCAATACCGAAAGTCCAGCATGGGGTATCGACCGCCTCTCTATCTTGGCGTTGAAAATCTATCATATGGATGAAGAAGCAAATCGAACCGATGCTACCCAAGAACATCAAATGAAATGCAAAGCGAAATTGGATGTATTGTTGGAGCAGCGTGTTGACTTAAGTACTGCTATCAATCAATTATTGGAAGATATCGCACACGGAAGAAAGTATATGAAGGTGTACAGACAAATGAAGATGTACAACGATCAAGAATTGAATCCCGTACTTCGCGGCGACAAAAAATAAGCCTCGCGCCACTATGGGCGATTTCTCACATATTGCCGTAATTCGACTCTCTGCTATGGGAGACGTAGCAATGACGGTACCGGTACTACGCGTGCTTCAGGAAACCTATCCAGAATTGAAGCTTACCGTCGTATCCAAAAATTTTTTTAAGCCCTTTTTTAAGGATTTACCCCGTACCGATTTTGTGGAAGCTGAGGTGTACGGGAAACATAAAGGTTTCGGACTCCTTTCGCTAGGGAAGGAACTGAAAAACCGAAATATCCAGGCCGTGGCCGACCTTCATAATGTTATCCGATCAAAATTGCTGAGCGGCTATTTTATGCTAAATGGCATTACGGTTGAAACTATCGATAAGGGACGAACCGATAAACGTGCGCTTACCCAAGCCCAAGGGGCGGATATTCAACCGTTAAAAACCACGCATCAGCGCTATGCCGATGTTTTTGAAGCGTTGGGACTCCCCATAGAATTAAATGAACATTCTTTTCCTGCTCGTCAACCGCTCACTCCAAGACTGAAGAGCTTAATGGGGAAAGAGGCTCGAAAAGCTATTGGTATTGCACCATTTGCTGCCTTTTCAGGGAAGGAGTATCCCTTTTTCATGATGGAGGAAGTCGTGCGAAAGCTAAATGCTTCGAACGAATACATCGTTTTTCTCTTTGGTGGGGGTGAAGAAGAGGTGAAAAAACTCGATACCATGGCAAAAGGCTTGGAGAATGTGCAGAACATGGCGCATAAGCTCACCTTTGAAGAAGAATTAGCGCTTATTTCAAACCTCGATCTTATGGTGGCCATGGATAGCGGGAATGGGCATTTGGCGGCCATGTATGGCATTCCAGTACTTACCCTTTGGGGCGTGACCCATCCGTATGCAGGTTTTGTGCCATTTAATCAGCCTGAAGAAAATCAGCTATTAGCCGATAGAAATAAATTTCCATTGATTCCTACCTCGGTATATGGAAACAAGTTACCCCAAGGGTATGAAAACGCCATGGAAACGATTTCCGTAGAAACTGTACTTTCAAAAATTGAGGAACTGCTTTAAGAGTTCATTACACATCATCGTAATCCACCACGATGGTCGGTGTAGAGGGGTGCGACTGACAGGTAAGAATAAAGCCTTCGGCCAATTCCTCGTCGGTTAAGATTTGGTTTTTACGCATTTCCACCTTCCCCTCCTTCAACCGAGCGATACAGGTGCTGCAAATACCACCTTGGCAGGAATAGGGCGGATCTAAATTGGCTTTCATCGCTGCTTCCAATACGGAAGTATCTTGCGACATGGTAAAGGTTTCGGTTTCTTCATCTAAAATTACGGTCACTTGCGTCATACCATCATGGGTTTCGGTTAAAAGTCCTTCTTCCGAAGTAGTAAACAGTTCGAAAAAGATTTGCTTTTCATTATAACCACTTTCCTTTAATACCGAGGATACGGTATCGATCATCGGTTCGGGACCACACAGATAAAAAGCATCAAATTTCCGGTCGCCAAACTTGTTCTTCAACAAATAGTTTACTGTACTTCGCTCGATACGTCCGAACATGGCCTCACCTTCCTGCTTTCGACTATAGATGAATTCAATATAGAATCGATCACTGTATTGTTCCAATAGTTGAAGCAATTCGGAATGAAACATGGTTTCTTCTAAATTCCGGTTGCCGTATGCCAATACTACCCTGGATTGTGTTTCCTTCTCAAGGATAGTGGTAATGAGTGATAGCACAGGCGTAATACCGCTTCCCGCAGCAAAAAAGGCATAGTCTCTTTTTGTTGAAGTATTCGGTTCTATTACAAAATGTCCTTGTGGAGGCATCACTTGAAGCGTGTCGCCTACCTGCAAAGTTTCATTGGCAAATACGGAAAAGGTTCCGGTTGCTACCTTCTTCACTCCAACCTTCAGCAAACCAGTATTAGGAGTACAGCAAATTGAATACGCTCTACGCACCTCTTCGCCATTTAACTCATGTTTGATAGTGATATACTGACCGGCCTTAAATTGAAATTCGACTTGCAGGTTTTCGGGTATTTCAAAGGAAATGGAAACAGCATTAGGCGTTTCGCGCTTAATATCTGAAACGGTAAGCGGATAGAACTTGGACATACACTCAATTTTTGTCGCAAAAATAAGGATTCCCGCTCTTTTGAAACATTGTTATTCCAAATTCTATCCCTTTACAAACCTGTTCTATACGTAAATTCAGAAGCAATTCCACGCTATTCCCAAAAAGAACCTTATTTTTACCACATTAATCTAGACAATACATACTAAAACCTCAGGTTTTTAGTTACTATAGCACAGCAAAAATTCAGAATACATTGAAGGTTTTTTACAGAAGTATACTTTTCGTTTTGGTGGTTGGTGCCATTGCTGCGTGTTCCCGGAAAAAGAACACCTTTATGAGCCGCAATTATCACGCCGTTACCGCCGAATATAATGCATTATATAACGGGCAAGTTGCCTTTCAAGAAGGAAAACAGGAATTGGCCCAAACCTATCGCGACAACTTTTGGGAAATCCTACCAGTGGAGCGTATCCAGCTTGACGAGGAATCGCAAAATCCTGGTACTTCAGGAAATCCTAAGTTTGATCGCGCGGAAGAGAAAGCAGCCAAGGCCATTCAAAAGCATTCGGTGTATGTCGATGGAAAGGAATACAATCCTCAGATCGATGAGTCCTACATGCTCTTAGGAAAAGCTCGCTATTACAGTCAGCGCTTTATTCCAGCATTAGACGCCTTCAACTTTATTTTGGATCGCTATCCTACCAGTAACAACATCAACAATGCGAAAATTTGGAAGGCAAAGTCATATATCCGATTGAGAAATGAGGAAGTGGCGCTTGAAAACCTTCAGGAAATCTTTGAAAAGGAACAGGAAGAACTAGAGGAAGAGGTTATCGCCGATGCTGCCGCTATTATGGCGCAAGCATATATCAATCTCGACTCCCTGCCAGAGGCGTTGCCATATATGAAAATGGCATCTGAGAACGCTCAAGACAACGAACTGAAGGGGCGTTACCTGTATATTAAAGGACAGTTATACAATCGATTGGAACTGCGCGATAGCGCGAATATGGCGTTTGATGAGGTGATTGAACTAAATCGTAAGTCGCCACGCGTGTATATGATTAATGCATACATCGCCAAAGCACGAAATTTCGATTACGATAATGAGGATAAGGTAGCTTTCTTGGAATTGCTACGCGAATTGGAAGAAAATCGTGAAAACCGCCCGTTCTTGGATAAAATCTACAATCAGATCGGGGAGTATTATCGAAACACCAAAAATATTGATACGGCCATCACCTATTACAACAAGTCGATTGCGGCCTTCACCAACGATCAGACCTTGCAGGCTCGAAACTATAAGACCTTAGCGGAAATTTATTTCGACAATGCCGAATATAAGGACGCAGGAGCTTACTACGACAGCACCCTGATGAATACTCCGGAAAATACGAGAGAGCACCGTCGCATTACCAAAAAGCGTGAAAACTTAGACGATGTTATCAAATATGAGGATATAGCTATAAAAAATGACAGTATTCTTCGCCTTACCGCAATGAGTGAAGCCGACCGACGCGCTTATTTTATTGAATATACTAATGAACTTCGCCAACAGGCTATCGAAGATTCCATTGCTCAAGCAAAAGAGGAGCAAGCAATTGCAAATAAGGAGTTCTATACCAAGGAGAGCAGCGGTAGGAATAAACCGGGCGGAGCATTCTATTTTTATAATCCTACGACCGTCGCATACGGACTTCAGGAGTTTAAGAATATATGGGGCAATAGAAAGCTGGAAGACAATTGGCGTCGTTCCAGTAAGAAAACCATCAGCATTGATGAGGCTGAAGAAGAAGTGGCAAGCGCTCCTATTTCGGAAGATGCACGCTTCAACCCAGATACGTATTTGGAAAAAATTCCAACCGAGCAAACGGTCATCGATAGTCTGGCGAAAGATCGAAACTTTGCATATTACCAACTCGGACTTATCTACAAGGAAAAATTCAAGGAACCGGAATTGGCGAGCAACCGTTTGGAAAAACTGTTGACCTTCAATCCAGAGGAACGATTGGTGTTGCCTTCAAAATATAATCTGTTCAAGATTTATGAAGAAACCAATAAGCCTACCTTGGCGGAGAAGTATAAAAATGATATTCTGACCAATCATGCCGATTCCCGCTACGCGGAAATTCTTCGAAATCCGAATACGGCCCTAGCGAATGATGAATCGAGTCCCGAATATAAATACAATCAGTTGTACAAGAAATTCGAAGCAGCGGAATACGAAGAGGTAATCTTAAAAAGTGATGAATATATTACCTTATATAATGGTACCGACATGGTGCCTAAGTTCGAAATGCTAAAAGCAACGGCCTTGGGTCGCCAAAAAGGATTCGAAGCGTATAAGGAAGCGTTGAATTATGTTGCATTGAACTACCCAAGTTCGAAGGAAGGAAAACAGGCAGAGGAAATTTATGCGCAGAACCTTCCACAGTTAGCGCAAAAGGAATTTATTCCGAATGAAGCGAGCGAGAAGTGGAACGTAGCCTATCATTTCGCTATCGAAAATGAGGCGGAAGCGCAGGCCTTAAAGGAGAAGCTGGATGAAGCCATTGCAGATTATAATTATACCAATATGAGCACTTCGGTGGATTATTACGATCCTTCAACTAGGTTGGTAGTAATTCATGGCCTCAATACCAAAATGGGCGGACGCGGTTTCGCTGAGGTGTTGAAGGAAAACAAGAAATACAAGATCAACAAACCATTTTTCGAGATTTCTTCCGAGAATTACAAAATTATTCAGGTGCATAAAAACCTTGAAGACTATTTAAATCGCGAATCGACTACGGAAGAAGTTGACAATCCCCAAAAATAAGCGCGTTATGTTTTCAGACAAAAAAGACAGAGCAGAACAAGAAGCGACCGGATCCGGTCAGAACCGTATCAGCGAAGGAACTTTTATTAAGGGCGATATTTCCTCTAAAGGTTTTTTTCGAATTGATGGTACTATTGAAGGTAATGTAAAAACACCTTCTAAAGTAGTGCTGGGTAAAACGGGCAAGATCAATGGTACCTTAACCTGCGAAAATGCAGATGTAGAAGGCACTTTTGAGGGTACGCTCGATATTTCGGGTACTCTAACGCTGAAGTCAACTGCCAACATTAACGGTGAAGTGGTCGTCGGTAAACTAGCCGTCGAACCGGGTGCAACCTTTAATGCATCTTGCCGTATGAAAGGTTCAGAAAAGAGCCTTCCAAAAAACACAGGCACTGCAGTCGAAAAAGAGGCCTCTAAAGGAACGCATTTCGACCGTCAGAAACGAGCTAAAAAGGCAGCCGAGCCATTTAAGTAATGGCCAATAACGGCAACAATCTGAAACGTTGGGCAGTACTTTCGGCCATTGCAATCGAAATGGGCGTCATCATTTATCTTTTTGTAAGAGGAGGGCAATGGTTGGACGCCGAGTATAACGATGGGGATAAAGGCTTCGTTATCGTAGGCACTTTATTAGGTGTTGGAATTTCACTTTTCCTCGTGGTACAGCAAACCAATCGCTTGAACAAATAGGATGCAGCAAACGATTCGCTTTTCAGGCATCATGCTTTTGGTGTTAGCCGTTACTTTTGGCGTTCACCTTACCGTATTGTTTTTATTAGAATTACCCTTATTTCAGCATAAAATAGTGCTGGCGTATATCGTAAATGTGGTGTTCGGAATACTGTTAGTAGCGGTACTACAATATTGGTTGTCTAGTACCTCGGCACAAACAGGCTTTATCTTTATGATAGGAAGCGGTGTAAAATTTCTGCTTTTCTTTCTGCTTTTCTATCCATCATACAATGCCGATGACAACATGGAAACTATCGAATTCGTTACTTTTTTCGTGCCCTATGCCATGTGTTTGATCGTGGAAGTAACCTTCCTTTCGAAACAGCTTAACAATCAATCGTATGACCCTCAGGAAGAGGGAGAGGAGCCGAATTAAAATGCTTCCAAAAAAACAGGGAAATTTGTTTTTTGGTTTTGGGGAATAACCGTATTTTTGCACCGATTTTTAAGGACACTATTACAATGTTCGGTATGCAAGGAAAGACTCTCAAGACATTACTAGCCCTTTTTGCCTTTACGATGACATTTTCGGCGATGGCAACTGTTAAGGAAGCTCCCGAGGGAGAAGGCAAAAAGGATACAAAGACCGAAATCAAGGAATATATAGACCATCACCTGCAGGATTCGCATGATTTCAATTTATTCTCTTATACAGGTGATGACGGTGAAAAACATCATGTAGGCTTTCCGCTTCCCGTAATTATTTGGGACGATGGTTTGCATACTTTTATGTCTTCAGAATTTCACCATGGAGAAGAAGTGGTAGAATCAAACGGAAATTACTACACGCTTTATCACAGTAAAATATACAGAACTGATGCTTCAGGAACTTTAAATTACGATCCTGAGCATCCCGACCATCCTACAAACGCACGTCCGTTAGACTTTTCCATCACTAAGAGTGTTGTGATGATGATTGTAACGGGCATCCTGCTTATTCTGTTGTTCCGCGGATTAGCCAAAAGCTATCGCAAGAATGAAGGAATTGCATCTGGAGTAGGTCGTTTCTTTGAACCTATTGTAATCTATATCCGCGACGATATTGCGATTGCGAATATCGGTGAAGAAAAGTACAAAAAGTACATGCCGTTCTTATTAACGGTATTCTTCTTTATTTGGTTCTTGAATATGTTCGGACTTACGCCACTTGGGGTGAACGTTACCGGAAACATTGCTGTAACTACTGCTTTGGCGATCCTAGTATTCCTACTGACGAATTTTACTGGAACCAAGGATTACTGGAAACACATTTTTGATCCATTAGGCGACGGAATGCCATGGATTGGTAAGATTTTTATCTATATCATTTTGGTCCCAATTGAAATTTTGGGAATGTTCATTAAGCCATTCGCCCTATTAATTCGTTTGTATGCGAACATGACGGCAGGTCACGTGGTATTGATGAGTTTGATCGGACTGATATTTATTTTCAAAAGCTGGATCGGCGGTCCGTTATCGTTCGGCCTTTCCTTTGCCATCTCCTTAATCGAGGTATTGGTGGCACTCTTACAAGCGTATATCTTCACCATGTTGGCGGCCTTGTATTTCGGTTTCGCTAGCGAGTCGCATGATCATGCAGAAGAGCACGAAGGAGAAGTGTCGCACTTGTAAGAACAAACGTTGAATGTTTAATTTTTAAATATTTTTTTATGGAAATCCCAACTATTATTGGAGCAGGTTTAGCGGTTATCGGTGCTGGTATCGGTATCGGTATGATCGGTGGAAAAGCGATGGAAGCTATCGCTCGTCAGCCTGAAGCATACGGTAAGATTCAAACTGCCATGCTTATTGCTGCTGCCCTTATTGAAGGTATTGGTTTCGCCGCGATTTTCGCTGGATAACCGATCCTAACGGACGTTCGTTGCAACGGTTGGTTGTTTCGAACGGCTACAAAACAGCCTGCCGGGTTTCGGCTCGGCAGGTTAAAATTAAACAAAGCATAAACGTCCTTATTCCAGAAGGACTCATTTAAATAGATATGGAAAAATTAGTAAATGACTTTTCTTTTGGCTTGTTTATCTGGCAAATCATCTTATTTCTGTTGTTGCTTTTCTTACTACGGAAGTATGCATGGAGACCCATCTTAAACGCGGTTAACGAACGCGAACAAGGTATTAAGGATGCATTGGCCTCTGCAGAGGATGCGCGTCGCGAAATGGAGAACCTTCAGGCAGACAACGATAAGTTGCTGAAAGAAGCACGTGCCGAGCGCGATGCGATGATGAAGGAAGCTCGCGAGGTAAAGGCAAAAATGATTGCCGACGCTAAGGAAGAAGCAAAAACGGAAGCGAATAAAATGATTACGCAGGCACAATCTGCTATTGAGAGCGAGAAGAAAGCGGCTATGGCAGAATTGAAGAGCCACGTTGCCGAACTTTCAGTTCAAATCGCAGAGAAGGTCGTAAAGAAAGAACTTTCTTCAGAGAAAGAGCAATTGCAATTGGTAGACTCCATGTTGGACGATGCCAAATTAAACTAAGCATTCCATGAGTAATAGAGCAGCACAACGATATGCGAAAGCAGTTTTACAGCAAGCAGCGGAATCGAATTCCGAAAACTTGCTGTTTGGCGATATGCAATCGATACATGGTACGCTGGAAGAAAGCAAAGAGCTTCGCAATGTGTTGAACAGCCCGATTATTAAGGCTGACGACAAAAAGCAGGCCTTGTTGAAAATTTTCAGCAACCAAAGCGATACCACTAAGAACTTGATTCAATTATTAGTGAAAAACGAACGTACCGCCCTGCTCGGAGAAGTAGCAAAAAGCTATATTAACCTATACAATGAAGCCCAAGGCGTTCAGGTAGCAAAAGTCGTTACCGCGGTGCCTATTTCTTCCGATATCGAGAAGAAAGTTTTGGCGAAAGTAAAGGAATTGACAGGAAGCGATAACGTTACGCTTCATAATACAGTCGATGCATCCATCATCGGTGGATTCATCCTGCGTGTTGGCGATTTACAGTATAATGCTAGCATCGCAAACAAGTTGAATAGAATTAAACGAGAATTCACATTAAATTAGGGTGAAGGCGAAAGCCGCACACCTCAAACCTAAATAAAAATGGCAGAAGTAAAACCAGCTGAAGTTTCAGCAATTTTAAAGGAACAACTTTCAGGTTTTGAAGCATCCGCTTCACTTGATGAAGTAGGAACCGTGTTGACCGTAGGTGACGGTATTGCCCGTGTATACGGTTTGGCCAATGCACAATACGGTGAATTGGTAGAATTTGAGAACGGCCTTGAAGGAATCGTTCTTAACTTGGAAGAAGATAACGTAGGAGTTGTATTACTTGGACCTTCAAAGGAAATCTCTGAAGGCGCTACCGTTAAACGTACACAGCGTATTGCCTCTATCAAGGTAGGTGAAGGAATTACAGGACGTGTGGTTAACACCCTAGGACAGCCTATCGATGGTAAAGGAGCAATTGCAGGTGAAACCTACGAAATGCCATTGGAGCGTAAAGCACCAGGTGTAATTTACCGTCAGCCGGTAAATGAGCCACTTCAAACAGGTATCAAGTCTATCGATGCCATGATTCCAGTAGGTCGAGGCCAGCGGGAATTGGTAATTGGTGACCGTCAAACTGGTAAAACAACAGTTTGTATCGATACCATTTTGAACCAAAAAGAATTTTATGATGCAGGCGAGCCTGTTTATTGTATCTACGTTGCTATCGGTCAGAAAGCTTCTACCGTAGCGAATATCGCCCGTGTATTGGAAGAAAACGGAGCGCTTGCGTATACAACAATCGTAGCAGCAAACGCCAGTGATCCAGCACCGATGCAGGTATACGCACCGTTCGCAGGAGCTGCGATTGGAGAGTACTTCCGCGATACAGGACGTCCAGCATTAATCGTTTATGATGACCTTTCTAAACAAGCGGTTGCCTATCGTGAGGTATCCCTGTTGCTTCGTCGTCCACCGGGACGTGAGGCATATCCAGGTGACGTTTTTTATCTTCACTCTCGTTTGCTAGAGCGTTCTGCAAAAGTGATCAATGATGACGATATCGCAGCACAAATGAATGACCTTCCAGAAGCATTGAAAGGAATCGTGAAAGGTGGAGGATCGCTTACGGCCCTTCCGATTATTGAAACACAGGCAGGTGACGTTTCCGCGTATATTCCAACCAACGTAATTTCGATTACAGATGGTCAGATTTTCTTGGAAAGTGACTTGTTTAACTCTGGGGTTCGTCCCGCGATTAACGTAGGTATCTCGGTATCTCGTGTAGGTGGTTCGGCGCAGATTAAGTCGATGAAGAAAGTTGCCGGTACCTTGAAACTTGACCAGGCGCAGTTCCGTGAATTGGAAGCGTTTGCGAAGTTTGGTTCCGACCTTGATGCAGCGACGATGAACGTAATTGAAAAAGGGAAGCGTAACGTTGAAATCTTAAAGCAGGCACAAAACGATCCGTTTACGGTTGAAGATCAGGTAGCGATTATCTATGCTGGTTCAAAAAATTTGTTGCGTGACGTACCTGTTGAAAAAGTACGTGAATTCGAGAGAGATTATCTTGAATTGTTGAATGCGAAGCATCGCGATACCCTAGACACGTTGAAGGCTGGGAAACTAACCGATGAGGTTACCGATACCCTAACCGCAGTTGCGAAAGATCTTTCAGCGAAATATAAATAAATTCTGAAAGGTTAAAAGAAGCGAGATACTTTGAAATAGCAAGTCAATTATTGAAGTCGGGAACCAGCATTGGTGCGAGCGTTCGGGAAGCTCAACGAGCCGTAAGTTCGAAAGATTTCAAGAATAAACTTGAATAGCCCTTAAGGAAGCAGACGAAACTTCATTTTGGCTTGAAGTATTGGAAGAAACTGAAATTTTTGAAGTTCCGGGTACAATTAAAGATAATTGTGAAGAACTGATAAAATTATTGGTAACGATAATTAAAAATTCATAATTCTGAATTCTCAATTCATAATTAACTAGAGATGGCGAATTTAAAGGAAATACGAAGTAGAATCACATCGGTTGGATCAACCATGCAGATTACCAGTGCCATGAAAATGGTTTCGGCTGCTAAGTTGAAGAAGGCGCAGGATGCCATTACCGCAATGCGTCCGTATGCCGATAAGCTTACCGAACTACTTCAAAACTTAAGCGCAACCTTAGATGCCGATAGCGGCAGTAAGTTTGCAGAGCAACGCGAAGTAAACAAGGTACTTGTCGTAGCCATTACCTCTAACCGTGGATTGGCTGGAGCTTTCAACAGTAATATTATCAAGGAAGCCAAACGTACGGCAAATGAAACCTTTGTCGGAAAAGAGGTGCATTATGTTACCATCGGAAAGAAGGCCAATGACTTGTTGAAGAAGTCTGGAAACGTTATTGCGAATGAAAGTAATGTTTACGACGATCTTCAGTTTGATGCGGTATCGGCTATTGCTGAAATGTTGATGGAGAAATTTGACGACGGTTCTTATGATAAGATCGTATTGTTATACAACAAGTTCAAGAATGCTGCTACACAAATCGTAATGAACGAACAGTTCCTTCCGATTATGCCACCGAAAATGGACGAGGCAGAGGTGAAAAACGCTACAGCCGATTACATTTTTGAACCAAATAAGGCTGAAATCGTTAAAGAATTGATTCCAAAAAGCTTAAAAACACAATTGTTTAAAGCGATTCGCGATAGTGTTGCCTCTGAACATGGTGCGCGTATGACCGCCATGCATAAAGCGACTGATAACGCCGCGGAATTGAAAGCCGATCTTACATTGGAATACAACAAAGCCCGTCAGGCAGCCATTACCGGGGAGATCCTCGAGATCGTTGGTGGTGCCGAAGCCTTGGCAGGATAATACGACCATATTATTTATGTATAAAAAGCCTTTTGGGAGAAATCCTCAAAGGCTTTTTTAGTTAGGAATGCTTTTTGTTATAGCTTTCACACTAACTAACATTTTCAAATATGAAATACCTCTTAACGATTGTTATCATCGCCAGTTTTTCATTGACTAGCCTTACCGCGCAAAACACGAAAGGTGATTTTACCCTATCGGTTCAAGCTGCGCCACTTGTTACCACGATAGGCTCCAATAATCTTGGTGCCATCGGGTTACTGACTTCAGAATTCTTCGTTGCCAACAAGTTTTCAGCTGGAATCAGTTTTTTCACCTCTAACAACACAGTATTTAAAAATGATAACGATGTCACCGCTAACGGTTATGGGATTATTCCAACGCTTCAATATTATGCCTTTAATAAAGAACGGTTCGATGTATTTGTACAACTGGGCTATGGTTTCGGATTTGAGGATTTCACTCGAAATCAAATCCAAAACAGTGCCTTGACAATTTTCACGATTGGAGCTGGAGGTCAATACCATTTTAATGAGAAGTGGTCGTTCCGTATGCTTATTCCTTATTTCGATGCAAAGAATGTGACCTTAAATGTAACAGCGGCTCAAGGTCCAACAGGCTTTCTTGGCGTCGCATATCGAATATAATTTATGTATCTTCACTAAAAAGAATGTTATGTTTCGAAATAAAATTGCCATTGTACTTATCAGCTTAGTATTACTTAGCTTTTCCAATTGTGGCAGCAGTCAAAACACTATGGAACTCACGTCAAATCCACCATTTGAAATCGGGGAAGCCTACTATCAGAATTGGATAGCAGGTGTTCCGGAAGGTGGTTCTGGAACCGATGTGTACGTCACCTTTGCTTCCGTGGAAGAAGGTGTGGTATTTCAGCAACTTTATTTTCAGGATAAGGTACAACCGTTAAATACGTCACCGAGACATCGTATTCGATATGAAGCACATTTCAAAAAGAATTCGAAGTCAGATATGGTAATGGATGCCGATTCCGTGAAAGAGTCGCAGAATATCCCACCACAAAAAGTTCCTTTCGAATTGGACGATAACGAAGCCGTTATTTCCTTCACTCAAAATGGCAAACAGAAATTTTATAAAGTAACTTCTATGGAACGAAAGGAAACCTTGGCATATCCTGGTGCGCCGAAAGACGATAACTAGGAAATATTATCCTTACTTTTGAAGCGAAAAATTATCTCGCTTGAGCATCTTTCAAAAACTTTTTAAGCAAACAGCCATATATGGCCTGGCAACCGTATTGCCCCGTGCGTTAGGCATCATTTTAGTGCCGTTGTATGTTTCTGTACTCGGAACATCCCAATACGGCGTTTATGCGTCTTTAATGGCGTTTTTGATTTTGGGGAACGTGCTGCTTTCTTACGGAATGGAGACTGCTTTTTTCCGATTCGTGAACAAACACCCAGGCGAGGAACGTGCGGTACAGAAGACAGCCTTATTTTCACTGCTTGTTTCCAGCATTCTGTTTCTTGCGCTGACGCTTCCCTTTTCTGAAACTATTGGGGCATGGCTCGACTTTCGACCGGAATATGTGCTATATGGTCTTATCATTTTGGCATTGGACGCCTTGGCGGTGATTCCCTTCGCGTGGTTTCGGATCCATGAGCGACCGATGCGCTATGCCATCATTAAAATATTGAATGTCGTTATCAATCTTGGGTTCAACCTATTTCTCTTTCTTTGGTTGCCCCATCTGGCAGAAGCCAATCCCGATTCGTTTTGGAGCTCCATTTGGTTAAACGAGCAGAAGGTTGCTTATGTATTCATCGCCAACATCATTGCAAGCGGCCTAACATTGTTGATGCTCTTACCCATTTATCAAAAAATTGGGATCGGTTTTCACGCCAAACTATGGAAAGGAATGCTACGATATGCCATGCCGATTTTGATAGCGGGAATCGCCTTTTCAATCAATGAAGCGTTTGACAAAATACTATTGAAATATTTGCTTCCACCAGATATCGCCGATTCGGAAGTTGGAGTGTATGCGGCCTGTTACAAACTGGGGGTTTTTATGACGCTTTTCGCCACCGCCTTCCGACTGGGAATAGAGCCCTTCTTTTTCAATCATGCCGGTAGCGAAAATGCGAAGCAAACCTATGCAACCATTACCAAGTACTTCAGTATTTTTGGAAGCCTTATCCTGCTTACCGTAGTTGTATTTATTGATGTTTTCAAACAAATATTAATACCCGATAGCGCGTATTGGGAGGCGCTTGCAATTGTTCCGATTATTCTGCTTGCCAATCTTTGCTTGGGTATTTATCATAATTTATCGGTCTGGTACAAGATTACGGATCGGACACATTTCGGAGCGATTATTTCGGTTATCGGAGCGATGATAACACTCGGACTAAACTTTCTACTAATTCCAATCTTAAGCTACTTGGGTTCAGCGATTGCAACATTGGCAGCCTACGGAAGTATGATGCTGCTCTCCTACTTTTATGGCCAACGGTATTATGCGGTTCCGTACAAAATTTCAACAATTGGTGGCTACCTATTATTGGCCATAGGGTTCGCAGCGTTATCATTTTATGCTTTTGATAGTCGACTTATCTTTGGAGCACCGTTATTATTGGTATTTTTGTATATCGTATATCGAGGCGAACGAAAGACGTTGCAATCAATACTGCGACGCCGATAATTCTTCAAAAAATAGCTACATGTATCCACTACGACGAAATAGAAGACTACGACAATCAGATGCCATTAGAAGCTTGGTGCGACAAACCCATATTTCTCCCAACGATTTTCTAGTACCACTTTTTGTAGTGGAAGGATCCGGAGTGAAGGAAGAAATCGCTTCCATGCCGAACTACTATCGCTATAGCTTGGATTTGCTTAAGAAAGAGGTGAAGGAATTATGGAGCCTTGGGTTGAAGTCGGTGTTATTATTTGTGAAAGTACCGGATAACCTAAAGGACAATAGTGGAACAGAAGCCTTAAACACTGAAGGGTTGATGCAACGTGCCATCAAAACAGTGAAGGAAACCGTACCTGAAATGCTGGTCATGACCGATGTGGCCCTCGATCCGTATTCGGTGTACGGGCACGATGGAATCGTTTCCGAAGGCAGTATCGTAAACGACGATACCAATGCTATTCTTGCCGAAATGGCACTTTCGCACGCAAAGGCTGGAGCCGATTTTGTTGCGCCCAGCGATATGATGGACGGACGAATTTTTGAAATCAGAAGCCTGTTGGAGGATGAAGGCTTCCACGATACCGGAATTATGAGCTATAGTGCGAAGTATGCGTCTGCTTTTTATGGTCCGTTTCGCGACGCGTTAGACAGTGCCCCGGTCGATCAACAGGATATTCCAAAGGATAAGCAAACCTACCAAATGGATCCCGCCAATCGGGAGGAAGCCATTCGTGAAACACTGATGGATGTACAGGAAGGCGCCGATATCATAATGGTGAAACCAGGGCTTTGCTATTTGGATATCGTTCGTGACGTTCGAAGCACCGTTGATGTACCAGTAGCAGTGTATCAGGTAAGTGGTGAATATGCTATGCTGAAGGCCGCGGCAGAAAAAGGATGGCTTAATCACGATGCTGTGATGATAGAACAGGTAACCGCCATTAAAAGAGCCGGTGCTGATATTATTGCCAGCTATTTTGCGAAGGATGTGGTAAAGCTAATCTCGTAACCGTATGAAAAAGGTGTTGTTTTGCTTCTTTTTGTTACCAATAGTTGCCATTGCGCAGCAAGCTTCAGTAAAAGAAGCTTTTTTGGAGAAGTGGGAACATTCCAAGGAATATCTTATCGCCATTGCGGAAGCTATGCCCGAAGAATACTTCAGTTTTAAGCCAACGGAACGGCAAATGACGTTTCAGGAACAACTGCTTCACATAAAGGGAAATATGGAATGGTTAAGCACCACTTACTTCACCCAAGAAGAATATAAAAGAGAAGCTTCAGGAAAGACGGTTTCAAAAGGAATATTGATTTCCCAACTTAAAGATTCGTTCGATAGTGTTTCAACCATACTTCAGCAAACACCTGAAACCGAATTTCTAAAAACGGTCGATTTCTTCGCCGGTGCAAAAAGTAAGCTTCAAATTTTAAACCTACTGCAGGATCATGTTACCCACCATCGTGGGCAGTTGATCGTCTACCTAAACCTCAACGGCATTGAACCACCACCATATTCGGGTTGGTAAAAATTAATCTTTTGTTAGCATCACATATCGCAATTCCCACTTACATTTGCTAGGTGAAGCAAACACAAACATTCAAGGTTTTCTTTTCGATCCTGGTCGTTGCCCTTACGGTCTTTCAGAGCAGTTGGGCACTACCGGTTTCAACAGTTCCTAGTAGTGATGAAGACCAATTCGTATCGCAGCAGCATTTAACGGCGGTTGCGGTAGTTGAAGAAGTGGCTCCGCAGCTTTCGGAAGGAATGGAGTTTCAGCCTTTTCCCTTTACCGATGATTCCTTCACAACTATACGTCTTTCAAAGATTGCTTCAAAGGAGGCAATCCATTCTTATTCGTTACGTCGAGCCTTTGATATTCAACATCGACTGATGGTTCGTATGTATCCCTTTCACGCTTTTTGGTAAATTCTATCGTGACTTTTTAGATTTTAGATATCCGCTTTCGGAACGGATATCCCCTATTTCATTATTTCAACTTAAAAAATCACGACAATGGATACTTATTCAATGTTTATCGGCTTGGGAATCGCCATATTATTCTTTCTTCCCATCATATACATAATTATTAACGGCTCTAGCAGCGAACGGAAAACCCTAAAACGGATGAAATCTTTTGGAAACGGGCAACAGCTTACGTTCTCAAATCTTGAAATCATCGGAAATGTTGCGCTGGGGTTGGATGCAGAGAAAAAGCAATTGCTCTTCAACAATAATGTTTCGAACAAAAAAAGCGATTTCAAGTTGGTGGATCTTACGCAGCTTCAAAATTGTGAAATCTCAGTTCGAAATGCGAAACCTAACGAGATTGAATGCATTCAGCTGGATGTAGACAATCCAAAAGAGCATCATGAACTACTGTTATACAACGAAAGGGAAGAGGACACGCCCTTTATCGATGCGAAGGTTTGTTTGCATCGGGCCCAGGAATGGCAAAAGATGGTGAATAAACTCAAGGTGTCATAAAACAAAGGGAGCAAATAAAATGCTCCCTTTTTTGCTATTAACAAACCCTTTTGATGGTATTCTTACTAAAATCTTTAATTTAGTCGAAACTTTTATCGTCGGCATGACCTTACTGATACTCTATGCGCTTATTTCCATTTTCTTTTCATTTCTATGTTCAGTTCTGGAAGCAGCGCTGTTAAGTTTTACACCCACATATATTAAAATGAAGCGGCAGGAAGGGAAAAGCTATGCCCTTACCTTAGCCAATTTCAAAAAGGATATCGATCGTCCGTTGATCGCAATCCTTACCCTAAACACTATTGCCCACACTGTCGGTGCAATATTAGTAGGGGTTCAGGCCGAAAAAGTATGGCCCTCTGGAGGTATGGTGGGAATCGTTTCGGCTATTATGACGGTTTTGATTTTAATTGTTTCTGAAATCATCCCGAAGACCATTGGCGCTACTTATTGGAAGTCGCTGGGCAACTTTACTGCACGCTTTTTAAAGATTATCATCTTTCCGTTGAAGTATACTGGAATCCTATGGCTTTTGATGCTTACCACCAAATTGATAGGGAAAAGTGCGCATGTAAGTACGATGAGCCGTGAAGAATTTATTGCGATTACCGATGCCGCCGAGGAAGAAGGGGTTTTTGAGGAAAGTGAAAGCGCCGTTATTAAAAACCTACTGATTTTTAAATCGGTTACGGCTAAAAACGTGATGACGCCCTATGCCGTGGTGACGAGTGAAGACGAAGAAATGGTGCTGACTCAATTTCATGAAGAACATAAAAATCTTCGCTTTTCCCGTATTCCAATTTATAAGGAGAAGCAGAATAATATTACCGGTTTCGTGCTTCGCGATGATATTTTAGAGGAAATTGTTGAAGATCGCGGAGAAAAGCAGCTAAGCGATTTAAAGCGTGAAATATTCGTCGTAGAGGATAATACACCAATTCCAAGCTTATTCGATACGTTTATCAACCAGCGAGCGCATATTGCACTGGTGGTAGATGAATTCGGAAACACCACGGGAATTGTCACCATGGAAGATATTATCGAAACCCTTCTTGGGTTGGAGATCATGGACGAAAGTGATGCCATCGAGGATATGCAGAAGCAGGCCCGTAAAAACTGGGAGCGACGCGCAAAACGTATGGGCATTAAACTTCAAGAGCCCGAAGCTAAGGTAAAAAAGACTTCAGAAGAAGACGACACCAGCTCTTCACCTGAAAACTAAATAGCTTTCGTAGTGTGAAGTCGATTAAGGTTGCGTAGAATCGTATTTAAGAATTGCGAGATATCATACGGTTTCAGAATAATATCGTTCATTCCTGCCAGTTCGATTTCATTTCTAATTTCATTCGCCTCTACAGCTGTTAGGGCTACGATTGGTGTGGTCTGATTGAATTTTCGAATCGCCTTCGTGGCATCCAAGCCATTGATTTCTGGCATGTGGATATCCATCAATATTAAATTGTAATTGTAACTTCTACAGAGCGCTATCGCTATAGAGCCATCGTCGGCCAAACTGCAGGTAAACCCTTTCGATTCCAATATTTTCTGCGTGATTTTTTGATTGATTTTATTATCGTCCACAATCAAGATATGTGCGCCTTCTTCGGTGTGTAAGGGTCGAACGGAATTTTCTAGTTGTTCTGAAATCGTATGTTGATAGTTCGGGTCTTGTTTTAAGTGAAGGGTAAATCGGAAGGTTGCTCCCTTACCTGGAGTACTCTCTAATGCAATCGAGCTTTTATACAAGGCCAATAACTTCTTGACGATTGGTAGACCAAGGCCGGTTCCCTGATAATTTAGGTTTTGACTTTCGCCTTGAGAGAATTCTTCAAAAATAGCTTCTTGCTTGTCTTCAGGAATACCAACCCCATCATCCTTTATGCTAAACTGAATTGGGATGCCACGGTCTGAAGCGTCACCAATACTTTCAATTTCGATCCAAATGGTACCATTTTCATTGAATTTTACCGCATTTCCGACCAAATTCATCAAAATTTGTGACAATCGGATGGAATCGCCTAGTAATTTATCTGGAACCTCTTCAGCTACAGATACCTTTAGCGTATTATGATTTTGTTCCAAGCCAAAAGCGAACGATTTGGTAATGTTTGAAATTAGGGTTCGAAGTGAAAAAGGGTTTTCTTCCAGTTCGATACTGCCCGATTCCATTTTGTTCATTAACAATACATCATTGATCAGCGCTAGGAGATAATCGGCAGAGAACTTCAGCGAAGTCAATTCTTCCCTATGTGAAGTTAAGGAACGATCTTCCAATAAAATTGAGGATAGTCCGATAACACCATATAATGGCGTGCGAATCTCGTGACTGATGGTGGAAAAAAACTGGGTTTTCAATTTTGAAAGCTCCTCTGCCTTCACTTTAGCAGCAGTTAGCTGTTCGTTTTTCTCATGCAGCTGTTTGATGTATTGCTTTCTATTGCGTGCTAAAATGATGATAAGGATAAGTGCGGTAAGAAAAACCAGAGAGGCAACGATAAAGATTTTTGTGGCCCATTCGGTTTTATCGACCAAAGCGGCTGCATATTCCTTTTCTCTTTCCGCGGCGGCCAAATCGTCTTCATACCGTTCTAAATCGAACTTGGCACTGGCTTCCAATAACTGTGTTTCCTTTTCAATTTGGTGTAATTGGTTATCGATTTCAGCCTGTTTTCGCAAACTTTGGTTGGCGGCAACAAACTTGCTATCGCGCTCATAGGCTTTTGCTAGGTATTTGTAAGCTGTAGAAGCTTGTTCTAAATAGTTTTTTTCTACCGCGGTTTCAGCGGCTTCCTTGAATGCTTCAATTACTTTTTCAGCAGTATCGAAAGAATAATAGTAGAAGCGTGCAAAAAGAATGTCTAGGTTAAGCGTTAAAAGCTCGTGTTGTGTTTTTTGTTTTGAAAGTGCTTTAGCCCTAACCAAATAGGGTTCCGCCTTCTTCGGTTTTTTAGCATCTAAATAGGTCCAAGCAAGGTTGATGTATTGAACGAGGTTTTCATAATCATCGTCGGTGATACGTTTGTTAATAGCGATGGCTTTTTCGTACATCGCGATAACTTTTGCCTGATTTCGGATATCCTCTGAATACACATTGGCCAAATCGTTATAGGCCCATGACAATAGACTATCTACTTGGCTTCTTTCTGCTTCCTGTAATGCTTTTTCATAGTAAAATCGTCCTTTGGCAGTATCCTTCACCGAATAATGGATAAGCCCTAGCTCGTTGTACCCACGAAAGGAATAATACGTTAGACCATTTTTTTCTGCCAATTCCAGAATCTTGGAGCAGTCCCGAATGGCTTCACCATAATCGTAATCGTAATAATGTTTTTTTGCTTGTTTAAGCAGCACTTCTAGACTGTCCACTTGTGCGGTGGTTGGGTCCTGCGACCAGGCAGTGAAGCTGTAAAACAAACATAAAATCGGTAGGAGAGATTTTACATTCATAGGTTAGTTGTCAAAATTGGGGCCTGTAAAACTAGTTATAAACTTCTAATTATCAAATATTTCACCTAAAATTTGATTAAAAGTGGAATCAAAGTCTATTTCAAGTACATTTGAATATGCTTGTTTCATACGTAAATTCACCCGTGGGAATATTGAAAATAGTTGTTGAAGATGCGGCGATTAGAACGATTCAATTTGTTGAAAAGTCAGGCGAGGACCATTCCTCCAATAATGTACTGGACACTGCAAAACAACAATTGGAAGCGTACTTCGATGGCAGGCGGAAAAGCTTCGACTTGCCGTTAGCACCGAAAGGAACTTCCTTTCAGCAAAAAGTATGGAATGAATTGAAGAAAGTACCCTACGGGAAAACAGTTTCCTATCAGGAAATAGCCAATCGATTGGGCGACCCCAAAGTGATACGGGCGGCAGCTTCGGCCAATGGTAAAAACCCGATTGCAATTGTCATTCCTTGTCACCGTATCATAGGAAGCGATGGCTCCCTAACCGGCTATGCGGGTGGTTTACACCGAAAGAAGTGGTTGCTGGAGCATGAAAGCCCCGTTACTCAAGGAGAATTATTTGATTAAAATAGACAATGAAGAAATTTTTAAGCTGGATTTTGGGGATAGTGCTTCTAGCAGTCCTTCTATCATACATTTTCGACTACAATTATATCTGGAAGGGTATTCGAGTAGTTTATCTAACGGGTCATACCACGGCATTTATAAACGATTTCGAATATTTTGAAACAGATACCATAGCCGATCCGAAACAATCGCAACCGTGGCCGAAGCATAAAGAGTATAACAAAGCTAATGTCACTGCTGCGTTGGCTGAAACAAACGACCAGCTCGGCACCATCGCTTTCTTGATTATCAAGAACGATAGCTTGTGGTTTGAAGAATATTACGACGGTTTCGATGCTACTTCAAAAACCAATTCATTTTCGATGGCGAAGAGTATTGTTTCAGCGCTGCTCGGGAAAGCGATTATGGATGGCCATATTGAAAGCTTAGACCAGCCGGTAGCCGATTTTTATCCAAACTTTGACAAGCGGCTCACCGTGGGCGATTTATCCTCGATGGCGAGTGGTTTGAATTGGGATGAATCGTATAAGAACCCATTCGGTATTACGGCCCGTGCTTATTATGATGATGATCTTGCTGAAACGATGTTGGGGTTGAAGGTGACGGAAACACCGGGAGAGAAATTCAAATACCTTAGTGGAAATACACAATTGTTAGCCATGGTGGTTCAAAAAGCTGTTGGGAAACCGCTGTCAGACTATCTATCGGAAAGCTTTTGGAAACCGATGGGCGCTGCTAATGAAGCCATTTGGCAAGTAGATGATGCCGACCACAAACTGGTAAAGGCGTATTGCTGTATCGGTAGCAATGCGCGCGGTTTTGCGCGTTTTGGAAAACTGTATAAGGATTATGGTAAGTGGAATGGAAAACAACTGTTGGACTCCACGTTTATAGCCAAGAGCATCAAACCTCGTTTTGAGGAAAGTCCGCAATACGGATATGGTTTTTGGTTAAGCGATTTCATGGAGAAGGAAATCTTCGTCATGCGTGGAATTTTAGGGCAGTACGTAATAACAATCCCTGAAGACGATTTAATAATAGTTCGATTAGGGCATCATCGCAGCGAAAAAATAAAGGGAAGCACCTTTTCTTCCGACTTCTACACCTATATAGCTGAAACCTATGCTATGCTTGAGAAATATAAACTCGACTAGGGTTTTTGGATAGATTTTTCTCGGAAACTTCTTACTTGTGAGTGCACGACACCGTTTATGTGTTAAAATTACCCAGTACTTGCTTCAACTTGTCTGTTGATGAATTCAATCTTGTTTAGCACTTTTCAAATCAACACATTTGAAAAAAATCTAACCAAATGACTGTCAGAGATGAAAAGCAAACTTCTTTTATTTAGCATTCTATTATTTAGCACAACGATTCTCAATTCCCAAAACGAAAAAAATCATTGGTTTTTTGGGCAGAATACTTATATAAATTTCAATTCTACTCCACTAACAGTTTCGACTGGGAATCTAAATACTGGGGAAGGTTGTTCCTCGGTGGCGGATGCCGGCGGAAATTTACTATTCTATACCGATGGACAAACGGTTTACGATAGAACAACGAATGTAATGCCAAATGGCACAGGGCTTAAAGGAGATTCAAGCAGTACCCATTCCTCATTGGTAGTGGCCAATCCGTGTAACCCAGATTTATATTACATTTTTACGGCTGGGGCTCGTCTGAATTCACCCGGATTGTATTATTATGAAGTGGATATGTGTCTTAATGGTGGTTTAGGCGACGTAGTCCAGGGCTCCGAAACTTTACTCCTTGCTGGTGCTTCTGAAAAAATTGCAGCAACGTTACATTCAAATGGACAGGATGTTTGGGTAACTTCAACTAAGGAAAACTCTTCAACGGCCTTTGCAGAGCTATATACATGGGGAGTAAGCTGTTCAGGGCTTTCTAGTTCACCAAATGTATTTGTTTCCAGCCAGGCCAATGCTCCTGCTCCGAACGGTACGCAATGTAGTACTGATGGCAATGATTGTGGGCAAATTAAATTCAATAATGCCGGAACTGTTTTGGCTGTTGCACAATTGTACTGCAGCCGGGAAGTTGATTTGTATTCATTCAACCCCACTTCCGGAACGGTCACGTCTTTTATTCGTTCGCTTACGGACACTACTGGAGGTGCCTATGGTGTTGAATTCTCCCCTAACGATAATTATTTATTTGTTACCGATTACTTCTTGAAAAGAGTATGGCAATATGATATAAGTACTATCTCATCCATACCCGCTCCTATTCAATTAGGATCGAATTTGGGAGCCAGGGGCGGTGCCTTACAACTAGCTCCAGACGGATCGAGTATTTATGCTGCTGAAATGAATACGAATCGATTAGCTCAAATTACAAATATCTCCACTTATCCAGCTACTTTTTCGAATAACGCAATTGTTCTCGCAGGAGGTACACTCTCCAGATTAGGATTGCCAACTTTCGCATCAGGTACCTTTAGCAACACGGCCGCATGCTTACAACTCGACCCTTTTACAAATGCTACTCCTACACTGCTTTCTACAACGGTTAAGAATGAACTCAATACAAATCCTTTCTCAGGAAAAGATAAGGAGTATGGAGATGTAGACAATGATGGCGACATAGACATACTTTATACTAAAACCAATGACGAGTTATTTATATTAGAAAATATTGCAGGGCCTGGCACCACCCCCTCATATAGTGTTCCTGGGTATAGCGCATTTGGTCCTGACTTTTACTCTTATAGCTATCGATTAATAGATTGGACAGGTGATGGATTCAACGATATTCTAGTTTCCGGAGTTAACAATGCGGGAACAGCTGGAATATGGTTGTTTATAAATAATGGGAATGGTACATTCCCAAGCACAGCGCCCCTTTTTGTGAATGGTGTCACTGACTATAGTTTTAGTGAAGAAGATTTAATAGCGGTTGGAGACCTGAACAATGACGGATTGCATGATATTTTGATTAGTAATCAAACAGGTTCTCTTAACGGTACTGCTTACTTTGAAAATTTAAATAGCAGCACTGCACCTTATTTTGGTCTAACCGGGTCACAAAACTATAACGGAGCTACCATTACCAATCCCTTTTTGCCAGATAATAGTGGCAGCTATCACACCCCTGAAATATACGATGCCGATTGCGATGGAGATCTAGATGTATTTATTAGCGACCCCTTGTTGCCGGGCCCAACATTTGGTGGGGCAAGAATGTATTTTCATGAGAACAATGGTGCCGTTACCAATGGTACATTACCCGATGTCAATACTGCTGGGGTGATAAACCAATTTGGCTTTTCTGATGATCCAGGCAGCAATTCTATAATGGCCTGTGATTGGATTATTACACGTATTGTTTCGTTTGTTAACCCCGACTGTCCTATTGCTATTAGTTACAATCCTTGTAACCAAGAATTTTTCTACTATGACCAAGATTGCGGCTGTAGAGGAACGGGAACAAGCGTGGGGTTGAGTACAGACCATCAGGAAAATCCGAGAACAAGTATCGTATTGTATCCAAACCCTGCTTCAAATTATGTTAGCATACAGAGTGAATCGGAGATCACCTCGTATATTATCTATTCTATGGAAGGTAGGAAAATACAAAAAGGCCCATATTCCAATGGTAAAATAAATGTTCATACGCTTTCGGCAGGTCTATATTTTGTTCGGATTTTAGGTGAAGGACCAAGCCAAGTTTTAAAACTTCTTATTGAATAATTAAATGGAACTGAATATGTATTCAATGTGGAAGCCTTAAGCTGTTTAAGATGCTATCGTGAAGGACATGTATATGTAAATAGTTATGATAATTGGTTGATTTTTATGGAGGACATACTGGCATCTGATTGCATAAATTTAGAGCATTCACATATAGCGGCTCCCAATTTTTAATTACTTTTCCTAAATGCTGCATTTTGGTAAATTGATGTTCTTGCTGGTTTCAATGATGGTATATGGACAACAACAGTATTATTATTCTACCACAAATGGATTGCCATCCAATACTGTGTACGATATCGTTCAAGATAAGGATGGATTTATCTGGATGGCCACTAGTAAAGGAATCACTAAATATGACGGTGATTCCTTTTCTACCTTTACCGTACAGCAAGGACTGCCCAATAACGATACGTGGAAACTTGAAAGCACCCCTGATGGTAAAATATGGTATGCCGCAAAAAGCAATCGTCAAGGATATATTGAAAATGATAGTATTTATAGCTTTCCTATAGAGCATAATAAAACCATTAGCCCTGGAGGATTGGCAGTTTTAGATACTACTGTAAACTATATTTCAGGCACCTCCCATTTTTTAAGAAACCAAATATGGAAAAGCAACCATACTGATGGACTGCTTGGGGTCGATGACGATGATGCTTTTTTTATTAGCGATACGCTTATCCTTAAAAGAGAGACGTCTGGATTTTCAATTTATACGATATCTGAGAATCGCCAACCGGTCAAAAATCATGAAATTAAGATTGAAAATTTTTCAAGTAGCGGAAAAATCATTCAATATCCATTCGGGGTGTATGGCAATACCTATTGGAGAATTCAAGAAGAATCACTCCTACTGGTCAATTTAAAGACAGCAAATACCCGTATCATACCCTATAAGGGAAAACTGAACCGACATAAACAGTTTGTTTGGGCAAATGACAGTCAAATTCAATGGAAGAATGGTGACAGTATTCAAGTGTATGGGCATGACTTCACATTGCATACAACAATTTATTTTCCTTCACTATCAAAATATAACCGCGCCATACTAGACCGAGATGGTAACCTTTGGATGGCCAGTCTATCGAATGGTGTACAAATGATTCCCTCAAACATTTTGAATACGAAGTACTATTTTCAAAACAAAAAAGTCCAGAAACTTGAAATATTCGACGACACCCTATATGCAGGAATACTTAATGAGCCACTCCATTATTACGATAAAGGTGCATTTAGACCGACAGTGCTGATTGGGCAAGGCAATATTTATAACATTCGAAAAACCAAAGAACACGGCCTTTATTTGCTCGCAGCCGAAGGTAGTAACGCCGAACGGCACCCTATTCCAAGAGAATTCGTTTTTGAAGAAGAAAAGCAATTCTATAGATCATCTCCTGACTCGAAATTAGCGATGCATGATTTTGTAACGAACAATCAGAAGAAATATATTTTAACTCATGATTTAATTGCAATGGGCACTGTAAAATCATCAGGTAAATATCAGGCTCTTAAAAAAATGAAGGGAGGGGTAAGACTTTCTGTAGTATATGATAGTATTTTAATTTTGGCTAGCGATGGCCTCCACTTAATAAAAGACGATACCGTTTCTAAAATTTCGGAGGCCAATAAGAATAGGCCTATTCCATACCTTTCATCCGTTCAACGAAACACCCAACTTTATTTAGGTACCGACGGATTTGGTGTTGAGGTATTGGAAGGGGGAGAATTATATAGTATTCCAGCTACGCAAGGACTTTCAGTTAACAATATGGTGCTGAAGGGCAACTTCTTATGGTTGGCGACCCAAAAAGGAGTTAAAGTACTTAAAATTGATCCTTCACCCAATAAATCTAAAATTGTGCACTCCTATTATCAAGCAGATGGATTGTTAGATAGGAATATCAATGATTTGGCACTCAAGGATAGTACATTGTTCGCTGCAACCGATTTAGGACTATCAGCGATTGACCTTAAAAGTACGGCTCATACAAAAAAACCAGTGCTATACTTTAAAGAAGCAAAAGATACATTGCAGTATATATCTACTAATCATTCTAATATATCGGTATCTTTTGGGGCCATAAATTTCTCGAATCAACAAAACATACACTATTCCTATCGTTTACTTCCAAGCCAAAATGAATTCGAAAAAACACATTCTAAGACAATAACCTTTCCTTCACTCGCACCAGGACAGTATGCCTTAGAGGTAAAAGCTATAGATCAGCATGAAAATTGGAATTCGAAAAGTATATATCTTACTATTATACCGCAATGGTGGCAAACGGACCTTGCAAAAACAATGGGAATTTGCATAGCCTTATTACTGCTAGGAACTACGGGTTTTTACCTCTATAATATTGCGAAAAGTCGGGAACAACGAAAATCGGAGCGGGCGAAGCGATTGGTAACTTTGGAATTGCAAGCGTTACGGTCACAAATGAATCCACATTTTGTCCATAATTCCCTAAATGCGATTCAATACTTTGTACAACGAAATGAAGTAGCCTTGTCTGAAAAATACCTCTCTCGTTTTTCTAAACTTATCCGTCAGTTTTTTGAATTTTCCAGGAAACAAACGTTGCTCTTGTCAGAAGAGGTGGCGCTAATAACCAACTATTTGGAAATTGAAAAATTGCGCTTTGAAGAGAAACTAAACTATTCCATCTATATTGATGATACTATCGACCTTCAAACTATTACAATACCCTCTATGCTTTTACAGCCAATAATTGAGAATGCGATTAATCACGGAATATTTCATAAATCCGGTCCCGGTAAAGTTGAAATCCGATTTGACCAACCCGACAAGGATGTACTGAAGGTAACGATTCAAGATAATGGGATTGGTCTTAAAAAGGCGAAAGAAATGCAACAATATGGAACCAGAAAAAACCGATCCAATAGTACCGAGGTCTTGCAGGAACGTTTAACATTGCTTCAACAGAACAACGACTGGAACATCACATATTCAATAGAGGACCTTAAAACCTATGGGAAATCGGGAACCCGGGTAATAGTTACCTTAATTACGATTCATGAAAATAAACACGATATTAGTCGACGATGAGCCTAAGGCGCTCGCCAGTTTGGAGCATAAAATTCAACGCTTTTGTAAGGAAATTAAAGTGGTGAAAACATTTCAGAATCCACAAAATGCAATTTCCTATTTAAAAAATAATGAGGTTGATCTAGTTTTTTTGGATGTCGCAATGCCAGAGATGAACGGATTTGAAATGCTTCAACAACTGGATCGCATAGCGTTTGAAATAATTTTCGCTACCGGGTTTGATGAGTATGCAATAGAAGCTATACAGCATTGCGCTATAGGGTATTTGGTAAAACCAATTGATAATGATGAGCTTATTGATACTGTTGGTAAAGCCTTAGATAATATTGAAGAAAAAAACGCAAAATATAGAAATCAACAGTTGCTTGATAATTTTCGAATAACTAGATTCCAAGACAGAAAAGTAATAATTCCTACTCAAGAAGGTCTAGAGTTTTTGGAGCTAAATCACATCATAAGATGTGAAGGAGTTGATGGCTATACTAAAATTTTCATAAAAGATCGTAAGCCGATTCTTAGTTCACAAAATATCGGTCATTTCGTCAAATTATTTGAAGGCAAAGACTTCTTTCAAGTCCATAAATCTCATATGGTCAATTTAAATTATATTTCAAAATATTTGAAAGAAGGTTACGTCATTGTAGGAACCCAGCAAATCCCAGTTTCACGCTATAGACGAAATGAATTTTTAGACCAAATTAAAGGCTAAATAATAACGAAATTACGGGAAGAAACAGCAATACGAATTAATTTGTAACTTTACAAAACACCCCAGCGCTATTTCGATCCATTTTTATGTTAAGACGACTTAAGTTAGATAATATCCTCTTCTTGGATATCGAAACCGTACCCCAACACCAACATTTTTCAGAACTAAATGAATTAACCCAAGAGCTATACGCACAAAAAACAGCGTATCAACGGAAGGATGAAATAATGCCTGAGGATTTTTACGAACGTGCAGGTATTTGGGCCGAGTTCGGTAAGATTATCTGTATTTCAGTGGGGTATTTTACGATGAAGGGTGATGTTCGGCAATTTCGATTGACTTCTTTCCATGGCGATGAGGTAAAAATCCTGAAAGACTTCAAAGTATTGTTGGAAACACATTTCAACAGGCCGCATCATTTATTATGTGCCCACAATGGAAAAGAGTTTGACTTTCCCTATATCGCAAGGCGAATGATTATTCACGGAATATCCCTTCCCTTCAAATTGAACCTTTTTGGAAAAAAACCATGGGAAGTCCCGCATCTCGACACCTTGGAACTCTGGAAGTTTGGCGATTTCAAGACATTCACTTCGTTGAAATTGATGGCGCATGTGTTAGGCATTCCTTCACCCAAGGATGATATCGATGGTAGTGATGTAAGAAATGTGTATTATGAAAATAAAGATATCGATCGTATTATCGAATATTGCGAAAAGGATACGTTAACGGTTGCCCAGATATTTCTTCGTCTTCGCAATGAAACGTTGTTAGAGGAAAATGAGGTGATTACCTTATAAAAAAAGCCCCGTTCCAAACAAAACGGGGCTTCATTGGTTGGTTAGCAGTGTTTCACTACTCTTTTATAAATCGCTCTACAAATTTCTGATCGCCATTTATTTCAAGCATGTAAGCGCCGCTAGGCAGTTGCGAAACATCCAAGGTTTCGGTAAAGGCTCCTTTGGCTACTACTTGTCCTAACATATTATACAAGGTATAATCGGTAGGCTTCGCCTGAAGCACTTTAATATTCAAAGTGTTTCCTTTCACTGGGTTAGGATAGATAGCCAATGTTCCATTGCCATTTCCATCAGAACCATAGGTAATCGGATTGTCGCCTTCGCTATTGCTACTGTTAGTACCAGCACCAATTACGACAACATAGTCCTCTACTTCACCCCATTGGAAACTTTCACATGGGTCAGGAATATCGTTATACTTCATTGAAACGCGCATAACGGTCGCTCCCAGTGATGCTCCTGCAGGAATCGTAAAGCTTCCAGAAACAGATGTCGCAGATGTCGCCGAACGTGAGAAAACCAATTCACCACTATCATTGAAATCACCATCACGGTTCCAGTCAACCCAAACGGCATAGCCTTCATTATAAACAGTACCTGTCCATCCAGGAGTAATGGTAATGGTATTCGTACCACTCAAGTTGGTCGAAAGGTTGGTATAATCACCGTAGCCACCTGGAGAAGCACCAGTGCTATTGTCGATACTTCCAATTTGTACACGTTGAATGTATTCATCGTTGGTATTGTTGCCATTGGAGGTGCAATAGCCTGTTGGTGGATTGGTTCCTCCACCGCCACCGGCAGAAACACTTACGTTATCAATAGCAATATCTGCTTGCCATGTATTCCCCGTAATTCGGTTAAATCGAAGTTGAACACTTCCGCCGACATAGGCAGCAAGGTCAATCGACTGGCTTAACCATTGGTTTCCTTGGTTACCAGTTTCACTCCAAAGGGTTGTCCAAGAAGCACCATTATCGTCGCTGGCTTCAACGGCAATACTTCCCATATTGCTTGCTCCATACATATGATAGTTAAAGCTGAAGGACGCTGCTGTTTCACCACTAAGGTCGAAACACGGAGATGTAATTATGGCTTGCTTATTTGGGTAACCAGTTCCATTACCGGAAGCTTCTACATAAATATAGAAGGATCCATTTACGGCACTTGAAGGTCCTGTTCCGCTGGAAGGTGTACCATTGGCATCTCGTGTCCAGTTAATATCGTCGGCAGAAGACTGCGTCCATCCACCAAAGGAGCTTTCAAAGCTTTCGCCGTATGGTAATGCAACACCCCCAGTACAGCCACTTCCACCACCTCCGGCAGATTCAGTAGTTACGTTTACGGCATTACTTGCAGCGGAATTGTTTCCTGCTTCATCAAACGCTCGAACATAAAACGAATAGTTTGTTCCAGCCGTCAACCCAGTAACGGTAGCAGATGTATTCGCGGTAGTGCCGATACTCGCACCACCTTGGAAAACTTCATAACCTGTTACACCCACATTATCTGAAGATGCATTCCAGGAAAGATCGACAGTTGTTTGTGTAATATTTGAAGCTGCCAAGCTAGCTGGAGCTGTTGGTGCTTGCGTATCCGGAACAGGATCGGTCGTAACATTTGCTGTATTACTATCGCCTGAAACATTTCCGGCAGCATCACGCGCGCGAACCGTAAAGGAGTAAGAAGTATCGGCAGTAAGTCCTGTAATCTGGGTTGAAGTACCCGTCACAGTTCCAATGTTACTTCCATCTTGATAGACATCGTATCCCGTAACACCTACATTATCGGTAGAGGCATTCCACGATAAATCGACAGTGGTTTGGGTAATGTTTGAAGCAGAAAGGTTTGTTGGAGTACTAGGTGCTTGGGTATCGGCACCTGCTCCTGTAATGTTTACGGTATAATCCTCAACTTCACCATAGGTGAAGGTTTCACAAGCGGTCGGAATACCGTTGTACTTCATCGACACACGCATCCGCGTATTTCCAGCTGTAGCCGAAGATGAAACGGTAAAGCTTCCGCTAACAGGGGTCGCTGTCGTTGCCGATTGCGTCCAAACTTGTTCGCCGCTATCATCAAAATCGCCATCTTGGTTATAATCAACCCATACGGCATATCCTTCAGCATAAACTGTTCCGGTCCAGGTAGGAGTTACAGTAATCGTTACGGAATCTCCCTGAGCAAGATCGGTACTGATATTCGTAAAATCTGAATATCCATTTCCAGATCCGCTTGAGTTATCGATGCTCTCCAATTGAACCCGACTGATGTATTCATCGTTCACATTGTTTCCTTGCGAATCGCAATACACCAATTGTACTTCCGTAGTGGTAAAGTTTACCGAAGAAGAATAATTGGAGGTCGATCCATCCGAACACTTACTACGCACTTGCGCTTGGTAGCTAGTTTCAGGGGTAAGGCCGTTAATCGTACTGGATGTACCCACTGCATTTTGAACCGTCCAAGAACTGGTACCACTTTCGCGATAGCGAACATCGTACGTAGCTCCAGAAACTGCATCATAGTTTAGGATGGCGGAATCTGAACCAACACCTGAAACATTTACATTTCCAGGCGTAACAGCGGTACAGGTAGCACCACCGGCAATAATTCCAGTTAAAATTAGGCTATAATTCTGACTTCCATTGGTTAGCGAACCTTTATGCGTTACTGTTACGGTGTAGGTTCCAGAAGCACCAGACACGGCAACTCTCTCAAAAGGATCGCGATTGTTGTCGCCCAACCCATTTGTAGTAACCCCTGTTAATCGATATGGAAAGTACGTTGTTCCTCCCTGAGAAACACGAAGATCCAAATCGTTTACCAGACGGGCCGTATTGCTATTGGTTGCCGTAGTAGCGGTTCCTGCAGGATCGGTCCAAGAAATTGAAGCGATTAAATCGTTCACGCCATCGGCATCTACCTGAATAGAGTAGGTCTGTCCTGGCGAAAGTGTCAATTCATCAATTTGTGAATAGGTGCCTTCATCGCTAATGGCTTCAGCAGCACGCTTCGCGTTTAACAATCCCCAGCCATATACAGCATCGGGACCCGTTGGTCCAGCATCATCGGCAGTGTGAAGGGCAAGTCCTTTTAACGTAGCTGCTCTCATATAGCTACCGTTAAGGTCGTTATGATGTTGTTGTAACAGTAATAATGTTCCTGTAACGTTTGGGGAAGCCATGGAAGTACCAGAAATAGTACCGTAGGCAGAGTTGCTAGATTCGTACGTGGAATATACACCAGAACCATTACCTGTTATATCAGGCTTGATTCGATAATCATCTGTTGGTCCTTCGCTACTGCTACTACTGATGTTCACGCTAATTAAGTTACCGTTGCCATCAATATTGGCATCTTGAGCATTTGCAACCACCAAGTTGTTCTTGGAAGTGGAATGTCCTGTAAGTTTATCGTAGGCTGAATTCCCATCGAGTGGAGCACCGTTATAATTGCTATTACCGTCATTTCCTCCAGCCACGACCATTAGGTAGTAGGGAGCGTTGTACATAATTTGATCCCAATCGCGCGATTCGGTGATATAAGCTCCAAAATAGTAATCAGGGACCAAGTCGCTACGATATCCATAGCTATGGTTGGATAAAAGCATACCATTTGAAGCGGCAGCAGTGGCTTCCGACTTGTCATTGTTCCACATATAACCACGAACTCGAGATTGCGGCGCCATACCTTTGGCTTGCGCCTGCACACCAGATGCGGTAATCGTTCCCGTTACGTGAGCAGCGTGATAATTTAATTGTGTACCGCCTTCTGAGGAAGCATCTTCCACAGTAACGCGGTTGCTTCCGCCAGGACCGTCATATTCTTGGTGGGTAATGCGGGCGTGGCCACCATCCCATACATAAGCAGTCATATTCTGACCGTCAAGAGATAGGCCTAATCCGCCGCCACTATTTAAATAGTCGGCACGTGTGCTCTCTGCAGCATCTACGTTGAAGGTTCGATAATAAATTGGACTGCCATCCTCTGCTATATATTGCAGTTCGGCAAAGCCGCCATCGGGAAGTATGACGGTAGTTTGTAGGCCGCGTTGTTGGGCTTCGTTAAGCGCCTGTTGCTTGCGCTGTTGTTGTTGGGCTGTTAATTCGTTCTGCAGCCGAGTCAGATTCGATTGGTCGTAGCGACTAGTGATTTGCTGTTGTTCCTGTGCGGTTTGCGAAAAACCAACAAAGGAGGCAACTCCAAAAGCACCGAGCATAAACGACCTTCTGAGGGTAGAAGTAATTTTCATACTGTCAGGTTTGTTTAAATTAATAAATAGTGAATTCTAATATTTTGCCTATAAAACTGCTAATAACGCAGAGAAGAGCTTTTTATATTGACAAAACGATACGAAACAATGAAAAAAATTGCGTATTTAAAAATTTTTTCGATGTTTGAACGAAATAGTTATTAACAACACTATCTTTTATACGGTAGCGTTTGTGATAATACTGTTTCATCAAGATTAAATGTATCTTTGAAGCATGCCTAACAAGCCGCTACTTTCTGTGAATGATGTATCTATTTCCTTCGGAAAAAAGAATGCTCGTGTTGAAGTGATTCATACTGTTTCCTTCACTGTAGCAAAAAATGAAATCTTAGGGGTTGTCGGAGAATCGGGTTCGGGAAAATCGGTTACCTCTTTGGCAATTATGGGATTGCTTCCGAAGAAAACCGCTTATATTGAAGGTGAAATCGTCTTCGATTCCAAAAATCTTCTCCAAACTTCCGAAAAAGAATATCGCACAATTCGGGGAAATGAAATCGCTATGATCTTTCAAGAACCCATGAGCGCTTTAAATCCTTCATTAAAATGTGGGTATCAAGTAGCTGAAATTCTTCAATGGCATAAAAAATTATCGAAATCGGAAGCGAAGAAAGAAACACTCTCTCTTTTTGAAAAAGTGAAATTGCCACGTCCGAAGCAACTCTTCAACAGTTATCCGCATCAAATCAGTGGGGGACAAATGCAGCGCGTTATGATAGCCATGGCCATCGCTTGCAAGCCGAAACTTTTGATAGCCGATGAACCGACCACTGCCTTGGACGTTACCGTTCAAAAGGAAATTCTACAGTTATTGAAGGAATTGCAGCAGGAAACCAATATGAGTATGTTGTTTATCTCGCACGATTTGAATCTGGTTTCAGAGATCGCCGATCGAGTAATGGTGATGTACAGAGGCGATAAGGTTGAAGAGGATTCCGTTCAGAATATATTTAAACATCCAAAAGCTGAGTATACCAAAGCACTGTTGGCGTCGCGACCTATGTTAGGAAAACGATTGGAAACCCTACCGACCATTGCGGCCATTTCTGATGGTAGCTTTCAGGCATCTGAAGTTACTGCACAACAACGAGCGAAACGTCACCGCGCATTGTATACGAAGCTTCCTTTATTGGAGGTTATCAATGTTTCAAAAGAATATTATTCGAATGCTGGTTTGTTTTCGAAGAAGGAAACGGTAAAAGCGGTGAATAATGTTAGTTTTGCTGTTTTTGAAGGCGAAACGCTCGGCTTGGTAGGCGAAAGCGGCTGCGGGAAATCGACGCTCGGAAAAACCATCTTACAATTAGAAACGGCTACTGCTGGAACCATTCGCTACAGAGGGAAAGATCTGACCACATTGAAGTCGAGTGAAATTAGATCCCTTCGAAAAGAGATACAGTTAATCTTTCAGGATCCGTATTCCTCTCTAAATCCAAGAATTATTATCGGTGAAGCTATCATAGAACCGATGAAGGTGCACGGTATTGGAAATTCAAAAAAAGAACGAAAACAAAAGGTGCTCGATTTGCTCGAACGGGTCGGATTGGATAAAAGCTTTTTTAACCGTTATCCACATGAATTATCTGGTGGACAACGACAGCGGGTTGGTATTGCCAGAACGATTGCTATGGAACCGAAACTGATTGTTTGCGATGAATCGGTTTCGGCTTTGGACATTTCAGTACAAGCACAAGTATTGAACTTATTGAACGAATTAAAGAAGGATTTTGGCTTCACCTACATCTTCATTTCACACGATTTGGCGGTAGTGAAGTATATGTCGGACCAATTATTGGTCATGAATCAAGGTCGCATCGAGGAGTTGGGTGATGCCGATGAGATCTATGAAAATCCAAATAGCCCTTACACCAAGAAGCTTATCAGCGCCATTCCCAAAGGGATATAAAAAACCCCTGTTCTAACCTCACAAAGAACAGGGGAATTATGTGAATCATGAAAGATTCGGGGGTAATGTACTCTTCCTCCTACGCGGGGGTAGTAGGATTACATCAACAAAAACACTTTTTTAGCCACATACAATACGTTTTTCAGTAGGTGTAGTGTATTGTGGACAGAACGTAGTAATTGTTTCATAAGTAAGTTAGTTTCGTTTGGGACTGCTAATATGAAAAAGATGTTTCATTAAATCAGATTAAAAACATATTAATTCGATGAAATACACAATTTTTTAACAATTAATCAATTTAGCGGAGTATTTTCCTACAATTAGATATAAAGAAAGCCGATGTTTAGACATCGGCTATATAGTTTAACTCAGGAATATAATTGCTTTTATAACGTCATTTCAGGAATATTGCCATTAATAACCAAGTCACCATCCGTGGCTTCTTTGATTTCATCTACCGAAACACCTGGTGCTCGTTCCATAAGATGAAAGGCATTATCCTTTATTTCAAGAACGGCCAAATTGGTGACAATCTTTGTGACACATTCAACTCCAGTAAGTGGCAGTGAACATTCCTTCAGCAATTTCGATGCGCCCGCACGATTGGTATGCATCATGGCTACGATAATTCTTTCGGCACTAGCGACCAAATCCATGGCGCCGCCCATACCTTTCACCATTTTTCCGGGAATTTTCCAATTGGCAATATTTCCGTTTTGGGCCACTTCCATCGCGCCTAGAATGGTTAAATCCACATGCTGACCACGAATCATGGAGAAACTTGTCGCTGAGTCGAAAAAGGAAGCGCCTGGAAGCGCGGTTATGGTTTGCTTACCCGCATTAATGAGGTCGGCGTCTTCTTCACCTTCAAAAGGAAAGGGACCCATCCCCAAAATCCCGTTTTCACTTTGGAATTCTACTTCTATATCGTCGCGCACAAAATTTGCTACCAGTGTGGGAATACCGATACCTAGATTTACGTAGTATCCATCCTTCACTTCCTTCGCAATGCGTTGTGCTATTTGTTCTTTCGTAAGCGCCATAAATTAATTTTTTTTAAAGATAACCAATATCAATAAATGTCCGCTTCACAATTATACCTCATTTGAGGTATTTCATGTATTGGGCCATTGCGCTACATTTATAGAAAATACATGTGTTATGAATTTCAAATATATTCTATTACTCTTTAGTACACTCCTGCTTTTTTCTTGCGAGGAAGACAATAATGATAACGTTTGTGATCCATCACCCCAATTTAATATAGAAGAATTCATCACTCAGATTGAAACCCGTTTAAATTCCCAAACTATTATCGGATATCAGTTTGCGGTAAATCAGGATGGAAATTATTACGACGATCAAAGTATGGGGTTGGCAAGGCACGATTTTGACCCAGGCGGACCTGTGCCAATTACCCAATCAACGCGATTTAATACAGCTTCCATTGCTAAGTTTATAGCGGCAATCGTACTTGTAAATGCCTTAGAAGACAATAATATTTCGTTAGATTGGGACTTTATCGACTATCTACCAACTAGTTGGCATGATAAAGCACATTTTCAGCATCAATATACGTTCCGAGAGTTACTTACCCATCAGACCGGTATAAAATTTATAAATCCTTCAGGCACTTCCCAATCGCCTGGTAGGGTTCAATCAGAAGCTCAAATGCTCGAGGCACTCATGGCGCCACCAGATCCAGGGTTGATTGGGGAATATCAAAATGGGAACTTTAATCTCGTTCGTGTTTTGATAGGTGAAATAGTATATAGTTTGGAGGTAAACGAAGAAGGAGAATATGCTAACAATACAGTATGTACCGACAAGTATTTTGAATACCTTGAGCAAAAAATCATTTTTCCGCTATCCTTAACATGTCCGAGTTCTGCAGAAGAAGTGAATAGCTATTACAGCTCAACCCCATATCCATACGCATATCAATATCCGTTTGATTCCACGTTTGTGGATGCAACAGGCTCATTGGGATGGGCACATTCAAACAATCCATACACTACTAGCGGAGCTGCTGGACTAATGCTCTCTGCGATGGAAATTGCTAAAATCGCAGCGAATTTAAAACACGATAATACTAATTTAATTATTTCTCCCTCTGGAAGAGATGATATTCTTGAATTCGAATTGGGATTGTATAATTCTCTTTCAGGGGAGAATGGCAGATATAAATGCAAACGTGGAACGAGGGGACCAGATGGGTCATCAACTGCTAACCCTCCTACTTGTTGCGACCGAGCCATACAATCAATTTTAATGTTTTTCCCCAATGGAGTTGAAGCGGTTATTATCACAAACTCCAGACATAATACGATGCACACCTTGCTGAGAGATGCGTACGACGCTTCTTTCGTAAATCCCTGTATCTAGCTAGGCAGATTCTGAAAGCAGCGCGCAAGGTCCATAATGTTGCTGCACCCTAGTTTTTTAAATATATTTTTACGGTGTGTCCTAACCGTATGGTAGCTGATGCAAAGTTTCTTCGCAACGTCTTTGTTGACATACCCTAAGGCTAACAGCTCAACCACTTCTTTTTCCCGTTTGGAAAGCGTATTGAAGGTTATATCTATTTGATTTCTGTTTTCGGGATGCACAATTTTATTGAGGTTACGGTCATAAATATAGTACCTGTACTTACCATCAAATTTCAAGTGATCAATGTTGGTTTCTAAGGTAACAATAGCAAAAATCTTACCTTGGTGGTTACGTAGATGTTTAATTGTTTGTTGCAATATCCAACGTTTTCCATTCCTTTGCCTATACGCGTATTCTCTATTAACTATATAATTTGAATACTGATATGGCTCTAGTTTTGAAAGAAATCGCCACTCGTGCAAAGTAGATTTCAGTAACGAAGGAATATTGTCGTAAGCTACTCGACTAAACAGATATTTAATTCCTTTTTTTAAATATGTATCCTTAGATATACCCGTCACATCTTCAATAGCATCTTCAACATATAGGAACCTTTTTTCCTCTAAATCGAAAACGCTTACTGCGGAAGTTCCCAAGCCTGTAAAAAAGGAGTTTAAAACAGGTATTTGTTGCGCTACTATTTCCTGCTTGATTTTGGATAAAGTACTTGCGTTTTCAGAAAAATTACGAAAACTCTTTTTTAGGGAAGCGTAAGCCTCTTCTAGATTAGATTGGTCATTTTTGTCGTACCGTTCGTTGTTCAATTCGTTTCTCATAACGTTCCCCTTTAAAGATGCGCTGTACGAAGATCCCTGGAATATGGATGTCGTTTGGGTCCAATTCCCCGGCAGGCACCAATTCTTCCACCTCAGCTACGGTGATATTGGCCGCTCCGCACATGTTCGGATTAAAGTTACGAGCCGTTCCCTTGAAGATGAGATTTCCAGCGGTATCGCCTTTCCACGCTTTTACAAAGGCAAAATCGGCCTCAAAGGCGTGCTCCAATAGGTGCATCTTACCATCAAACTCTCGCGATTCCTTTCCTTCGCCCACTTCCGTTCCATAACCAGCAGGTGTATAAAAAGCAGGAATGCCACTTTGGGCTGCACGGCAACGTTGTGCCAAGGTTCCCTGTGGAATAAGCTCCACTTCTAATTCACCACTCAACATTTGCCGTTCAAATTCTGCATTTTCCCCTACATAAGAAGAAATCATCTTCTTGATTTGTTTCTTCTGAAGCAACAATCCCAGGCCAAAATCGTCAACTCCGGCATTGTTTGAAATGCAGGTCACATCTTTTACATTCAGCTTCACCAATTGCGAAATCGCGTTCTCTGGAATACCACATAACCCAAAACCTCCTAGCATCAATGTCATGTTGTCTTCAACTCCTTCGCAGGCAGCTTCAACATTCGGAACTGTCTTTGTAATCATCTATCTTATTTTTTCTGAAAAGTACGAAAAATAGGGCTATAAAAAAACCTGCCCAATAGGCTACTGGGCAGGTTTTTTTATACTTCAATATCGTTTAAAAATCAAACTCGTCAGGTATTTCCTCTTCACCCGTATTCTCGGGCTTATACTCTGAACAATCAGTTATAATTGAAATTTTCTTCGGACGCTTAAATTCTTCCTTGGAAACATTCAACTCTTCATCGGCATAACATTTCTTCATATACACCGCCCAAATTGGTAAAGCCATCGTAGCCCCTTGCCCGTAGCTCGTACTGTTGAAGTGTACCGAACGGTCTTCACCCCCAACCCAAACACCAGTCACTAGGTTCGGAACCATGCCCATAAACCAACCATCACTGTTGTTCTGTGTCGTACCCGTTTTGCCGGCAATCGGATTTTTGAAGTCGTAAGGATAGCCAGTAATAACCTCTTTATACATATGACCGCCACGCCAAGTACCGCGAAGGCGACTACCCGAACCTGATGCCACCACGCCTTCCATCAGCTTTACCGTTACATAGGCTGTTTCATCGCTAATAACATCCTTGGTTTCAGGAACGTTTTGGTACAAAATCGTACCGTTTTTATCCTCTATACGCTGAATTAGCGTTGGCTTTACATATACACCTTCATTGGCAAATACGCTATAAGCTCCTACCATTTCATATAAGGTAACATCTGGTGTTCCTAGGGCAATCGAGGGTGCCTCTGGAATATCGGATGCATCTACGCCCATTTTGCTAACCAAATCGATTACGGGTTTTGGTCCAACACGGTCTATCAAACGCGCTGTTATGGTATTGATGGATTGCGCCAGGGCTTGCTTAAGCGATAGCATTCCACCTTTTGTTTTTCCTGAATTGCTTGGGGTCCATGGTTTTAGAAGCCCATATTTGCCTGCCTCGATCGTATAAGGCGTATCGGGAAGAGTATCGCAGGGCGACATGTGCATTTGATCGATAGCCGTAGCATATACGAATGGTTTAAAGGTAGACCCGATTTGCCGTTGTCCGGTCTTCACCATATCATATTTGAAATGCTTGTAGTCGATACCGCCAACCCAAGCTTTAACTTCACCCGTTTGTGGCGTCATACTCATCATCGATGCCCGTAAAAATTTTTTGTAGTAGCGAATGGAATCCATCGGAGTCATTACAGTATCCTTTACACCGCCCCAAGTGAAGATGCGCATATCGGTTTTTTTCTTAAAGCTTGCGATGATTTCCTCCTCAGATTTATCCTGTCGCTTCATTTCGCGCCAACGATCGCTTCGACGCATGGCTGAATTCATAATGCTATTCATTTCTTCGGAAGTTATGTCCCGAAAAGGAGCCGTTTTGTTATCCTCGTTCCGTTTGTCGAATTCCTTTTGAAGATTACGCATATGTTCATCGACCGCTTCTTCGGCATATTCCTGCATTTTCGAATCGATGGTCGTATAGACTTTCAACCCATCGCTGTAAATATTCCATTTGGAACCATCGCTTTTCGGATTCTCTTCAATCCAGTCTGCCATGTAATTCCGAACATATTCACGGAAATACGTCGCAATACCTTCATTATGACCTTGTGGTGTGTAGGTAACGCCCAGCGGAAGCGCTTGAAGCGAATCCTTAACCTCATCGGTAATATAATCGTATTTCGCCATTTGGGCCAAAACCACATTTCGTCTGTTTTTGACGCCTTCTTTATTGCGAAGCGGATTATAAAGCGAACTGTTCTTAAACATCCCCACCAACATCGCGCTTTCGGCAGTCGTAAGGTCTGAAGGGTTCTTATCAAAATAAATATTGGCTGCCGACTCGATTCCGACTGCTTGGTTTAGGAAATCGTACTCGTTGAAGTACATGGTAATAATTTCCTCCTTGGTATATCGACGTTCTAATCGCGTGGCGATAATCCACTCCTTGATTTTTTGAAGACCACGTGCTAATTTGTTACGCGACACCTGTTCGGTAAAAAACAGTTTCGCCAACTGTTGCGAAATGGTACTGGCACCACCGCGGGTTCCTAAAAACACTGCGGCGCGAACGGTTCCTTTGGCATCGATGCCCGAATGATCGTAAAACCGGGCATCTTCGGTAGCGATAAGTGCATTCACAAGGTGATCGGGAAGTTCTTCAAACGTAACTGGGGTACGGTTTTCACGATAAAATTTTCCTAACACTTCACCATTGCTGGAAATAATTTCGGTCGCTAGGTTTTTTTCGGGGTTCTCGAGGCTGGTTTCATCCGGAAGGCTTCCGAAGACACCCCAAGAGGCCAACAGAAACAATAGGATAATTAACAGTACGAAACCGCCAAACAATTTCCAAAAGGTTCGGATATGTTTGGAAACCCCATTGTCTTTTTTAGTAGTCTTTTTTTTCTTTTTTGTCGCCATAGCAATTTATTGTGAGGCTTTTTCAATTTGATAGCCAACATCGGTAATTCCCTTCAATTCTGTAACGCCTTGTACCTGACCGTTATTGCGCACCGCTTGTGAGATGCGAAGGATATAATCGCCATCTTCCGTGAAACGTACATTTTCCTTATACCAAAGCTTACTCTCCTTCACAGAACCGATTCCCGATCCCAACCATTGTCCATCGGGCGCTGCCATTCGATATTCCAAGGTATCGGCGACCACCTTTCCATGGGGAAATTCCATCGCCACAATCAAAAAGATATTGTTGAAGGGGTAATCATTGTTATTTCGCAACGTTAGAAAAATATCATAGGGTTGAACGGAATCCAATTGGGGAACCTTAAACTCTACGATTTCATCTTTACTCCAAGCTCCATCGATGGCTTTCGTACCACTCGCTATTCCATCAGGTTCGCAGGCGGTTACTAGGATTCCCAAAAACAATACCAAAAGCGCTCTAGGCATTCTTATTCGATTTTCGGTTGCGGTTCTTATTGCGAGGCCCTCTGCCTTTTTTGTTACGTCGTTTTTTTCGCTTGTTTTTCTTTGGCGTATCGAAGCGCGTCAAACTATCTTGTCCGACCACATCGCTAAACAATTCGGTGGACGCCTGCGGGCTATCATCAACAAACATTTCAAGGCTGGCAACTTTTTTGCCATCCTTGTTCATTGCGATTATTTTATTGGCATTGGCAGCCGATAGCTGGTGCCAGTTCATACCATCATCAACGTAGCTATACCACAACAGTCCCTTGAAAATGTCGATTTTTTGACAAATAGCGAGACCTTTATCCGTCTTCAGCTTAATATCTGTTTTTGGAAACTCTTTTAGTGCTTCCAAATACGTATCCAATTCATAATTGAGGCAGCATTTCAACTTTCCACATTGTCCCGCTAATTTCAATGGATTTAGTGAAAGCTGTTGATAGCGCGCTGCTGAGGTGGATACCGAACGAAAATCGGTTAGCCATGTAGAGCAGCATAGTTCTCTTCCACAGGAACCGATACCTCCTAAACGGGCCGCTTCCTGACGGAAGCCAACTTGCTTCATTTCAATACGGGTATTGAAAGCACGTGCAAGGTCTTTAATTAGTTGTCGAAAATCTACGCGATCGTCGGCTGTATAATAGAAAATTGCCTTGGAGCCATCGCCCTGATACTCGATATCGCTAATTTTCATTTTAAGCCCGAGTCGCATAGCGATTTCGCGTGACCGTTTTTGAACCTCTTGTTCCTTATCGCGGCATTTCTGCCAAATATCGATATCGCGTTGGGTTGCTTTTCGGTAGATTTTTGGAAGTTCTTCCACCGATTCGCGTATTTTCTTTTTCTTCATTTGAACCCGAACGAGTTCGCCTGTTAGGGTTACCACGCCAATATCATGGCCCGGCGATGCTTCGGTTGCCACCGTATCGCCAATAGAAAGGGAAAGATTTTCCACGTTCTGGAAAAACTCCTTACGACCGTTTTTGAAGCGCACTTCTACAGCTTTGAACGGTTCTACATTCGCGGGAAGCGCCATATTGGAAAGCCAGTCGAATACCGTTAATTTATTACAGCCATCAGTACCGCAGGTCCCGTTGTTCTTGCAGCCTTTTGGCTGTCCGTCGGCGCCACTAGCACAGCTGGTACAGCCCATATTTTGTATATATAGCCCTTTTTTAAGGTGAAAAAGGGACGAAGATTAAACAATGGTTGATTTCTATGGTAAAGATACCAATAATAAATGATGAATGAAGAATGATGAATTCAGAATTCGGAAAGTTAATTCTTGAATTTTAATTTCTCCGACCGGCCTTTTTTGAAAATCTTGTTGCTGTTATGCGTTCCGCGACGTAGTTTTTTCTGTTCCTCATAGGGAAGATGAATTACCTCTACACAGTCATCGCTACAGCAATTTTCCATTTTTGCAGCACATTCTTCACATTGAATAAATAAAAGATGGCATGCCTCGTTGGCACAATTCACATGTGTATCGCAAGGTTTTCCACATTGATGGCATTTCGAAATAATTTCATCAGAAATGCGCTCTCCTCGTCGATGATCGAAAACAAAGTTCTTCCCCAGGAATTTGTTTTCAAGTTCCTGATCTTTCACTTGACGGGCATATTCAATTATGCCTCCTTCCAATTGAAATACTTTTTTGAACCCTTTGTGCTTGTAGTAGGCACTGGCTTTTTCACAGCGAATACCACCCGTACAATACATTACCAGATTTTTATCTTCCTTATGATCTTTTAGATCTTCTTCAATAATATCCAAGGAATCACGGAAAGTATCTACATCGGGTGTTATTGCTCCCTGAAAGTGACCGATTTCACTCTCATAGTGGTTGCGCATATCGACCAATATCGTATTTGGATCGTCTAGCAATTTGTTGAAGGCTTCGGCATTTACGTGAACCCCTTTGTTAGTCACATCAAAAGTGTCGTCGTTTAGGCCGTCGGCTAAAATCTTTGTACGGACTTTAACCTTCAATTTTAGAAACGACATCATGTCTTGTTCGATGGCGATGTTCAGGCGAACGCCTTTTAGGAAATAGATACCATCCAAAAACTTCTTGAATTTCTTGAAATTTTTGGCAGGCACTGAAAGTTGTGCGTTGATACCTTCATGGGCAACATAAATACGTCCGAGAACGTCCAATTCGTCCCAAGCCACAAAAAGGTGATTTCGAAATAAAGTAGGATTGCCGATCTTGGCATATTGATAAAAAGAAAGGGTTAATCGATCTTCGCCGGCTTCTTCCAGCATGGCGGCCCTTTCCTTTGCACTCATTTTGTTGTACAGTTGCATGCTATACTACGTTTTAGTGAAAAAGAATAGTTGTTTTAATGTTCGGCAAAAGTACTATTTTTCCTCGAATTGGTGAATTACGACATACTCTTCTAATTTCTTACTCTCAAATTAATTACTTTATCGTAACTTTCAATAGAAAGGAGCTGTTTGTCAAGCATTTTTGATTGAAATAATAGAAAGGTGGTATTGTGGATAAAATCCAAAACTTACCATACTTTCCAATTGTTGTAAACCCAAAGAAATAGTACCTTAGCCTACTACCAAAATTCAAGAAAAACAGACTAAAAATGAGCAAAGAACAGGATGCAAAACTGAAGGCATTAAAGCTAACATTAGATAAATTAGATAAAACCTACGGAAAGGGTACCGTAATGAAAATGGGCGATAGCGCCGTTCAGGATGTAGAGGTTATTCCAACCGGTTCACTCGGACTGGATGTTGCCTTGGGAGTTGGAGGGTATCCAAGAGGTCGAATCGTTGAAATTTACGGACCGGAATCTTCAGGTAAAACGACATTAACCCTTCATGCTATTGCAGAAGCACAACGTAAAGGAGGTATCGCTGCCTTTATCGATGCGGAACATGCGTTCGACCGCTACTATGCACAAAAATTGGGTGTTGATATTGAAAACCTGATTATCTCTCAACCTGATAATGGGGAACAAGCCCTTGAAATTACCGATAACCTGATTCGAAGTGGCGCAATAGACATTATCGTTATCGACTCCGTAGCGGCCTTAACACCAAAAAGCGAGATTGAAGGCGAAATGGGCGATAGTAAAATGGGACTACATGCTCGATTGATGTCGCAAGCACTTCGAAAGTTAACAGCTTCTATTAGCAAGACTAATTGTACGGTGATATTCATCAACCAATTGCGTGAAAAAATCGGAGTAATGTTCGGAAACCCGGAAACGACTACCGGAGGTAATGCACTGAAGTTCTATTGTTCTGTTCGACTTGATATTCGTCGTTCTACTCAAATCAAAGATTCCAATAGTGAAGTCCGTGGTAATAAAACGCGGGTGAAGATCGTTAAGAACAAAGTGGCACCCCCGTTTAAGACTGCTGAATTCGATATTATGTATGGAACCGGAATCAGTAAGGTGGGTGAAGTAATCGATTTGGGAGCAGAATTTGGCATCGTTCAAAAAAGCGGATCTTGGTATAGCTATGACGATACAAAGCTAGGTCAGGGGCGCGATGCTGTAAAGACGCTCTTACTAGATAATCCTGAATTAATGGAGGAATTAGAGCAGAAAATCAAGGAATCCATCAAAGAAATTAGCGAATAAGTACATTTGCTACGCAACCCTTTTCAAAATCAGGCATCTACCTTGTGTAGGGCCTGATTATTTTTAGGATATTGCACCAATTAAGTAACGCAATCCATTAACCATCACGGCACTACATGACCCTAGAGGAGCTAATACAGCGATGCAAGGAGCAGGACCGGAAAGCACAGGCACAATTGTACCAACAGTTTTCGGGAGTGTTATTTTCCATTTGTTTGCGGTACTCACCCAACAAAACGGAAGCTGAGGACAACCTCCAGGATGCGTTCATTACCATTTTTAAAAAGATAGGTCAGTATACCGGAAAAGGTTCCTTCGAAGGTTGGCTAAAACGGGTCACCGTGAATACCGTGCTTCAAAAATATCGCAAACAGAAAGTGTACGATATTAAGGATGAAGCACAATTAGAACAGCCGGAAGAGGTAATCGTTGAAACTGACAGTGTGCCTTTGAAGTTCTTGTTAGAGATTATCCAAGAACTTCCAGAGCGGTACCGATTGGTGTTTTCCATGTATGTTTTGGATGGCTATACACATAAAGAGATCGCCGAACTGTTAGGAATTAGCGATGGCACGTCTAAATCTAATCTAGCGCGTGCGCGAAACATTTTAAAGGAGAAGATTGAAGCTTATCAACAGAAAGATGCATAAAAACAGTTTCCGAAAGGAAACGCTATATGAAAGATAAAAGAAACATAGACGAAGTATTTAAGCAAGGTTTCGAGGGCCATGCCCCGGAGCCATCGCCTGAGGTCTGGAACAATATCCAACAGCAGTTGGATGCTGAGAGGAAAGACCGAAAGGTGATTCCGCTATGGTGGAAAGCCGCTGGTGTTGCTGCGCTTATCGCCCTTATCTTTTTGATTGGCGATAAATTGGTGTGGGACGATACTTCTTCACCCTTATCTGATACAGATGCAGTTGAAGAAGTGCAGCAGGATGCGGTTGAACAGAAACAAGATAACGTTACCAAGCCGGCGTCTTCACAGAAAGAAACTTCTGAGGGTGTTGCTTCCGAGGAAAAGGATACGGAAGACACTATTGAGAATAAATCTTCCATCAATAATGAAGCAGTCGCTTCGGAAACAACGAGACCTCTTTCAACTTCAACTGAGAGAAAAAAGGCTCAAACCGTTTCGCAAAACACTTCCGTGGCACAAACTGAAAATCGTACTGTCCAGAAAGGTGAAAAGGATAAAACCTTTGGGATGAATCAGACAGAAAATGCGAAAGAAACTATTGCCGCTACAGATACAAAAACCACTAATACAAAAGATAACAACCCAAAGTCACAACTTCCGAAGGAAAAAGCAGCCAACAGTGAAAATACCGAAGTAGAAACTGCAGTTGCTGAAACCGAGACGGACGTCAAGAAAGAAACTGAAAAGCAGTCTATTTTCGATGCAATTGAAGATGCCAAGAATAAGAATACGGAAGAAGCTGTAGCCAAAACGAACAATCCCAATAAGCGCTGGGAAGTTGCACCAAATGTTGCTCCCGTGTATTACAGTTCTTTCGGTGAAGGATCTTCTATCGACCCTATGTTTGCTGACAATTCCAAGACGGGTGAAGTAAACATCAGCTATGGTGTTCAAGTTGCCTACAACATTAGTGAGCGATTGAGTGTTCGGAGCGGTATCAATAATGTAGAATTAGGGTATTCAACTGGTGACATCGATCTCGGTACGGGGCCTGTAGCATTTTCGTCCACAACTATCGATTACGGTTCAAGACAAACTGGAGATGTTATTATTCCAGTCGACAAAGGAGCTTTAAGTATGGCTAACCAAAGTGGCGATTTCGCAAATGTTATACCCAAATCAACTGGGGGGAATGCGGAGTTATTCCAGAACATTCGATACTATGAGGTTCCGTTGGAATTGAAATATGCAGTGGTAAACAAACGCTTTGGGGTACACCTTATCGGAGGAATGAGCACGTTGTTCTTGGGCGATAATGAAATTTCGGTGGAAGATGGCGGATTTAGTTCCGTTCTCGGAGAAGCCAATAATTTGAATTCTGTAAGTTTTGCGACCAACGCAGGTGTTGGTCTTAGCTATAGATTTAGTAATACGTTTAAGTTTAATATTGAGCCTATGTTTAAGTATCAGCTCAATCCGTATACCGATAATTCGGTAAGCTACAGACCTTATTATTTAGGTGTGTATAGCGGATTTAGCTTATCGTTTTAGGTTAGTTTTTTAGTTGGTTCGTTTGGGTAACGCCAAACAAGATTCAGGAAAACCGTCCCACGCCATAGGACGGTTTTTTTGTTATAGACCTCTCTCTAAATTTTTTAGAATAACCTCCCGTGTCTGTTGCTTCAATTGTCGCTTGTCTTCAACCTCTAGCGTTTCTGTAGGTATGGTTTCATGAATCGTAACCCGCATTTTACCGGGAGTCCCCGTAAAAAAAGAATACGAAAAACGCTTTTTGTTATCGTAAAACGTCATCGGTGCAATCGGAATTTGATGCTCGATTGCCAAACGAAACGCACCGTCCTTAAATTCATCCAACACAACTGATAAATCGTCTGGGACACCACCTTCAGGAAAAATACAAACACTCAATCCTTGTTCAAGTTTTCGCTGGGCACTTATAAAAACGTCGCGTCGGCTCTTAGGGTTTTTACGATCAACCAAAATGCATGTTCGCTTATAGAAGAAACCAAAAACTGGAATTTTGGCCAACTCTTTCTTCCCCACAAACACAAATGGATTTCGAGTAACATATAGCATTAGCATAATGTCGGTCATTGAGGTATGATTGGCTACAAACATATAACTCTTGCCTTTTTCGTATTTTGTTCTACGATGAACAATAGGAAGAAAACCCATTCCAAAGAGAATTACCTTGGCCCAGATTCTTGCCAAGCGAAAGAAAAAGGGATACCACGATTCCCGTAAAATGCTAATAATAAGTATGGGGAACATAATTATGATGGGCACTGCTATCAATATGTAAAACCATATTCGATATAGGGTAGCAAAAATGTAGCGCAAAACGATCATCGGCCCCAAAAGTAAGGATTTGTAGGCTACCAAAATTTGAAAAAAAGTACCTTTGCTGAAAATTCTAGTGTTATGTCCAGAATCCTGACCGGCATTCAAAGTACCGGAACTCCACATTTGGGAAATATCTTGGGAGCCATCATTCCAGCTATCGAAATGGCAAACGATCCGAAGAATGAATCTTATTTGTTTATTGCAGATATGCATTCCTTAACCCAGATTAAGGATGCTGAAACCTTGCGAAACAATACCTTGAGTACAGCTTCAACTTGGTTGGCGTTTGGATTGGACATAACGAAAACGGTATTTTACCGACAGAGTGATATTCCACAGGTTACTGAACTGTCCTGGTACCTAAGTTGTTTCTTCCCCTATCAACGGTTAACGCTTGCACATTCCTTTAAGGATAAAGCTGATCGGTTGGAAGATGTAAACGCAGGACTTTTTACCTATCCCATGCTAATGGCAGCAGATATTTTGTTGTACGATGCCGAATTTATCCCCGTAGGAAAAGACCAATTACAGCATATTGAAATGACGCGCGACGTAGCCTCTCGTTTTCATGCAAAAATGGGTGAAACCTTTATCTTGCCGGAAGCAAAGCTTCAAGAAAACACCCAATGGATTCCGGGTACGGATGGAGAAAAAATGAGCAAGTCGAAGCAAAATATCATCAATATTTTTCTACCCGATAAAAAGCTTCGGAAACAGATCATGGGGATTGAAACCGACAGCACTCCTCTAGAGGAGCCGAAAAATCCTGACACCTGTAATGTTTTCGCCTTGTATAAGATTATTGCTTCAGAAGAAGAAACCGCTGAGATGCGTAAAAACTATGAAGCTGGCGGATACGGCTACGGACATGCAAAGCAAGCTCTATATGAAGCAATCACCAGACGTTTCGAAAAGGAGCGTGAGCGCTATATTTATTTTATAGAGAATCCTGAGAAGGTAGAGGAAGCACTTCAAATAGGTGCGCAAAAGGCAAAACAAACCGCGGACGAAGTATTGCAGCGTGTTCGGGAAAAAGTAGGTTACTAAAGCGCCTCAAATTGTTTTCCAGGTAAAGGCCGTACCACTCCTTTTAGTTCTAAACTCAGCAGCAATGGTGCTAACATAAATGTGGGCAGTTCACAGGAAAGTGAAATGGCATCCATTTCTTCTTTTCCTTTTTCCTTTAAGAAATCATAGACCTTCTGCTCCTGCTCGGTAAGTTCGACAAACAAGGATATCTGATTCGTAGGGGAAGGTTTTTTGGCCTCCCAGCCCAAATGAAACAGAATATCTGCAGCACTAGTGATTAATTGCGCTTTTTGAATTTTGATCAACGTGTTGCAGCCCACACTTTGACTGTCGGTAGTTCTGCCAGGAACAGCGAATACGTCACGATTGTAGGAGTGCGCGATGTCTGCAGTGACCAAACTTCCGCCTTTTTCAGCCGATTCGATAACGACCGTTGCTTGGGAAATACCTGCGATAATTCTATTTCGTCTCAGAAAATTGTTCCTATCGAAAGTATCATCGCTCCAAAATTCGGTTATAAATCCGCCGTGCTCCACCATTTTCTGAACGTATTTTTTATGCGATTTTGGATAGATTTGGTTCATGCCATGAGCTAAACAGGCAATGGTTTGAAGGTTATGGTCTATCGCAGCTTTGTGTGCGGTAATATCAATACCGTAGGCAAAGCCAGAAACAATAACGATATCAAGCGGTGCCAATGCTTCAATCAGTTTTTTGGTGAAATCGATACCAGCCGAGGTAGCTTTTCGCGTTCCAACGATGCTTAACAGTTTCTTGTTTTTGATGTCGATATTCCCCTTATGAAAAAAGAGAATTGGCCCATCCAAACAATGCTTTAAATGTTCGGGATAGCTCGAATCCTGAAAATAACTGAACTGAAGCTTTTCTTTTTGAATGAAGTGGAGTTCCGCTTCGGCTTCATCAAGGTATTGCGCGTTAAAAAGCGATTTCAGTTTTAGGCTGCCAATTCCATCAATTTTTAGAAGTTCTCTTTTCTTCGCTTTAAAAACACCTTCCGCAGTACCAAAATGGCGGAGTAGCTTCTTTGCTGAAATATCACCTAAGTTCGGAATGCGCTGTAGGGCAAGTGTATAAAGTAGTTCTTGTTCGGAAAGCATGAAACGAAAACATGCGCCGGGGAGATCCTTTCAAAAATACGATAAATAAGTTTGTTGATAAATGAAACCCTTCAGCATTGACTGCTAACAAAAAAAAATCTATGTTTGTTTCATGCAGCTAGCCAATCACGTTAAGGATTTACTTTATCGCTATGAGTGCGTGATCGTTCCGGGTTTTGGGGCGTTTCTTACGCATTATAAGCCTGCTCAGGTGGATGGTGAAAGCCATACGTGGCACCCACCAGGAAAATCGCTGTCCTTTAATCGGCAGTTGCAGACCAACGATGGTTTATTGGCAAATTATATCGCTACTGCTGAATCTTGCAGTTATGAATTGGCGCTTCAAAAAATTCGAAATGCAGTGGGTGATCTTTCGCTAAAACTTTCCGAAGGAACTCCTATTATCTTTCCCAATTTGGGAACCTTTAAGTTGAATGAAGAACGCTCGCTTCAGTTTAAGCCGCATACCGACGAGACCTTTAGTGCAACCTCTTTTGGATTGGCGCCTTTTGTTTCGCTTCCTATTTCACGTGAAGTATACAAGAAACAAGCGGAAGCTATCGAAGAAAAGGCACCGGTGTACATCATTCCCGAAAAACGGGAATTCAAACCTTATTTGAAGTATGCCGCTATCGGACTATTAGCCGTTACACTAGCTGGTTTTGGTGGTATGAAGCTGTACGAGAACAATGTAGAAGCCTATAATTTGGCTGAGCGCGAAAAGGCCAATACCATGGTCGAAAAACAGATTCAAGAGGCGACCTTCATCATGGATAATCCGCTTCCTGCCCTTACCGTAACGGTTGAAAAGGAACAAGGTCGTTACCATATCGTAGCAGGTGCTTTCCGCGTTGCTGAAAATGCCAAAAAGAAGCAATCCCAACTTCAGGAGAAAGGCTTCAAAGCAAAATTGATAGGTGAAAATCGCTACGGATTACACCAAGTTGTGTACAGTAGTCACGAGGACCGATTGGAAGCGCTTCGCACCTTACGTCAGATCAAGCAAACCGAAAACAAAGACGCTTGGTTGTTGGTGAAAGACCTCTCGAAATAACTTTTATTTTATCTTTTCTTTAGCGTTAATCGGTAAAAGACACCGTACCTTTGCCAAAAATTTTGCAAATGGAAACCAAATCGCCCGCTGATTCAAGAACTGTTATTACAGACATCGTACTTCCTGGGGAAACAAATCCTATCGGAAATATGTTTGGAGGTGAATTGTTGGCGCGTATGGATCGTGCTGCGAGTATCGCTGCCAGACGCCATAGTAGAAGAATCGTGGTAACCGCTTCCGTTAATCACGTAGCCTTCAACAAAATGATTCCGTCTGGAAGTGTGGTGACTGTTGAAGCTGCTGTTTCCAGAGCTTTTAAAAGTTCTATGGAAGTGTATATGGACGTGTGGATTGAAGATCGTGAAAGTGGTCGACGTAGCAAAGCGAATGAAGGTATCTATACATTTGTGGCGGTTGATGAAATGGGTATTCCCGTTCCCGTACCGGAACTGAAACCTGAAACCGACCTCGAACAGGAGCGTTTCGATGCGGCGTTGCGTCGACGACAACTGAGCTTGGTATTAGCTGGAAAAATGGCGGCGAAAGATGCCACCGAATTAAAAGCGCTTTTCAGCGAATAACCTACATCTGATAAATCCAATCGGCTGGATTCATACGCGAGGTATTTTTATAAATCAAGAATTTAACGATGGTTTTTCCTGAGGTACGGTTACTAACGACCGTTCCCAAGGCCTGTTTTGTGGTTACCTTATCGCCCTTCTTCACCAAAATATCGGTTAGGTTGTTATATACGGTTATATAATCCCCATGCTGAATGTACACTGCCTTATTGGCTCCTTTTAATTGTTGAATCTCAAGCACGACCCCGTTAAAAACCGCTCTAGCTTGGGCACCGCTTTCCGTGGCGATTTCTACACCACTATTGAAGGTTGTTACATTGGGAAGTTGTGGATGACGTTGTTTTCCGTAGCTTTTAATTACGACCCCACCTTTCGTAATTGGCCACGGTAGTTTTCCTTTATTACTCGTAAAATTGGCTGCTAATTCCTTGGCTTCTGCGTTTAGCGCGAAGGTTGAGGTACGTTCGGAACGCGTGTTGCCGGTGGTTTCATTCGATTTAGCAATGGCGGCTCGAATGAGCGCTTCAATCTGACGGTCGATGGCATCGGCTTCCTTTTGCTTGTTCCGAATTTGGGTAGCAAACTTTCCTTCATCTTTTTTAAGGGAAGCAATTAGCTGTTGTTGGTTCTTTTTTTCTTGGTCGAGTTGCGTTTTGGTCTTCCGGTTTTCAGCGATCAAGGATTCCTTTTTCGATTTCTGTTGAAGTAATTCTTCGTTCAATTGACGAAGTTCCTCTGTTTTTTGCTGAATGCTTTCTCCTTGTTTTTTACGATGATTGGCATATTGCTTCATATACTGAAGCCGTTTGTATGCCTGAAGAAACGATTCAGAAGAAAGCAAAAACATAACCCGGCTTTGTTGCGACTTGCTTTTATATGATTTTCGGATCATAGCCGCATAATCCTTTTTCAGCTCCGCTAATTCGTCACGAAGCTGATCGATTTTGTTGAGGTTCCCGTTTATTTCACGCGTCAATAAGTTCGCTTGTTGATTGGTTACCCGAATCAAATTCTCCGTGGCTTTGATGCGCTGGTCAAGATCTTCAACTTCTGTCAAAACGGATTTTTCCTGCTTTCTTGTTTTAAAAAGGAGTGAATTGATCTGCTTGATTTCCTGAAGCAGAGCTTGCCGTTTTTCTTCTAATTGCTTTTGCTTGTCACTCTGACCAAAAACAGCCATACTACCACAAAGTGCGAGTACTAGAAGGAAGCGATATTTTAAGGATAGTTTCATTTAAGTCGAATTTCGTCGTACCCATTCGGAATGTTGAAAGGGAATCCTACCGAGGCATTCACATCAATTTTTTTATAGGTAAGGTCGATGGTTGTTTTGTCGTCACCTTCAGCTGTCTGTAAATGAACGGAGGTAGGGTAGAAACCACCTTCCAATTGTTGATATTCGTCATAGCGAAGGGTAAGCAACCTATTTTGTGAAGGTTGCGAGAGGCTTTCGGCAGCTATCTTAAAGTTGGGATAAAGCAATAATGAATGTATAAAATCCATGGGTTGCTGTTTCGGTTGTAACTGATGCTTCATCTGTACGACCTCGCTTTTATAGGTTTTTCCATCTAGGGCGAAAAGTGATTGTCCTAACAGGATCGCCTGCGCTTTTTCAAAAGTAATGTCGGTATTCAACCATTCACTCAACAACGCAAAATCGCCATTGAAATACGTACCGCCAACCGATTCATAATATTGGACCGAAGTAGGGGTGATAAGTGCCTTGGCCATGGTAATTCCAAGAATGGAAGCCTTGATCCAAATTGTTTTGTCTTTTTCCATACGAAGGCTTACCGTAATACTTTGCTGACTGTCATCGTCGGCGTATACTACTTGCATTCGGGCTGCTAAAGTCTCGAAATCTGGCATCGCTGCATCATGATAATCGATTACCTTCTCGGCCGATAGGTTTTTCATAGAAGTACCATCAACGCCTTTGGCTCCACCACAAGCGGAAAGTAAAAAGAGCGACAAGAGTAGGGCAATGCAGGTTCCTTTCATATAGTTAATTGGAAATTGTAAGATTTTGGGCTTTGTTTTTAAACTCGGTTGCTTTATTGTTGTCGCCTTTTAGGGTGTAGGCTTCTGATAGTTGTTGATAGAAATCGCGTTCCATCTTTGGGTCATCGAATAAGTAGGACAGTCCTTCTTCCAATTTTGAAATGGCAGCATCCGGGTTGTTAAGACCGATGTTTGAAACACCGTTCAGTAAGTACAGCAGCGGTTGAGCGGGGAATATATCCAAGCCTTCACTGCTTTTGGTTTCTGCTTCTTCATAGTTTTCAAAATCGATCAATAGCAGAATGGTGTTCTTCAAAAGACTGAAATTATCAGCATCGCGTTCCAATCCTTGTTGGTAAAACGGAAGGGCTTTTTCCTTTTTATTTTGGCTGACGTAAAAATCGCCTAACTGTTCAAAGATTTTTCCATCGACTTCCGTATCGAAATACGTAACCGCTTTTTCCAATTGCGGTTGATATTCTGGGTTTGCATTCACAAATTCGATGAAATCGCCCAACACTTTATGCTTTTGCGGCGTTGGAATACTTTCTGCGGAAAAGACAATCTCCATGGAAGCGAGGGCTTTTTCAATATTGTTTTCAGCTAAGTAAAACTTGTACAAGGAAACATGCACTTGCTTTGAACCAGGGCGATTTGCCAACAGTTCCTTTGCAGTTTCAAAGGCCTTCTCCGAATTTCCCTGTTCGCTATACATATAAATTAGGTTCAGGTAGTCCTGTTCGCTTTTGGGGTTTTCGGCGAGTCGTTCTTCCAATTGTTGAATGGCGCCTTCCGCATTACCGGTGGTGCGATAAATTTGCGTTCGTAAGGCATTGCGATAATCACTTTCGCCCCAGGTTTCATCAAGTTCATCCAATACTTGAAGGGCCTTTTCATATTGTTCGGTTCGCGCATAGAGATTGGCAAGGTCTTCCTTATAATCATCATCAATCTTCATCAATTTTTGCACCAATGGAATGGCTTTGTCGTAATCGCTTTCCAAGTAGTAGAGATCGTACATTGCTTCTAACACATCCAAATGTTCGCCTTCCTTTTCCAATACCGATTGGAAACTCGCTTCCGCTTCCTCGTATTGCTTAAGTTCCGTAAGATTTTTTCCACGTTCAAAGGCAACGACTGCTTCTAATTCAGAATCGCCATCGGCTGCTTTTTCCGCTTTTCGGAGCGCAGTTAACGCTAATTCATAGTTTTCAATGCCCTTTTGTTTCAGGGCTTCAAAGAAATTCTCTTGAAAGGCATCGCTAACATTTCCAAGATCGTCGGTGGGTTGTTCTTCTGGGGTTTGAGCAAAGAGCGTGGTGACGGAAAAAAGAATTCCGATGCTTAGTAGCCAAATTTTTGTTGCTATTTGCTTCATGGTACATCCCCTCCGAGTTTTTCACTTGGTGAAAAACCCTCCTCCCCTTCAAAAGGGGAGGAGCTGGTTTCGTGATTTTGAATTTATATGCTATTGCTTCAATTCGCTATAATCACCAATACTAACATTGGTAAAGTTTCCATCGAAGGTAGCATGATTTCCGATCATGGCATTCTCCAAGGTCGCATTTTTCACCGTTGCACTTGTCTGTATGATACTATTGCTAACGTTACTTTCCTCAATTATTGTGCCTTTCCCTATTGAAACATGTGGGCCAACGGTACTATTTTTTAGTGTTACACCGTCTGCGATAAAGCAAGGCTTAATGATTTTTGAGTTTTCAGTGGTGATATTTTTTGAAACCAACGCTTCCCCATCTTCCGATAGGAAATCCAACATCTTTTTATTGGTCTCGACTGTTACTTCCTTATTTCCACAGTCCATCCATTCATCTACTGTACCGGTTTTAAAGATTCTTCCGGCCGCCATCATACGTTTTATACCGTCATTAATCTGGTATTCACCTCCATGAATGATATCATTATCCAATACATATTGAAGCTCATTTTTCAATACATCAACATCCTTAAAATAATAGATTCCGATAACGGCTTGGTCGCTTACGAATTGCTGCGGCTTTTCAACCAACTCAACGATTTCTTCTTTATCATTCAATTTAACCACGCCATAGGCTTCTGGATGCTTCACCTTTTTGGTCCAAATAACACTATCGGCCTCTTTATCAAGATTGAAATCAGCTTTTATTAAGGTATCGGCATAGGCAATAACCGCGGGCCCCGATAAGGACGGTTCGGCGCACATAATTGCGTGACCGGTACCTTTGGGCTCTAATTGCCGATAAATACTAGCTTTTGCACTCAATGACTTCGCTAATTCCTGAAGACTTTCCACGATATCGTCGCCAAAAAACGCTGGATCGCCTAAAATAAATGCGATCTCATCGATGTCATCTTCCAAAATATTGGCAATTTCCGTAACCAAGCGATGTACAATCGGTTTCCCTGCGACGGGAATAAGGGGTTTAGGAACGGTAAGCGTATGTGGACGAAGTCTGCTGCCGCGACCTGCCATTGGGACAATAATTTTCATCTTTTTCTTTTTTTGGTTTGTTCTATTTTGTTCCGGTACTTCCGAAACCGCCGGCACCTCGTGAGGTTTCACCCAGTTCGTCTACTTCTTCCCAAACGGCGCGCTCATGCTTGGCAATCACCAATTGGGCAATGCGTTCACCATTTTCAATTGTGAAGTCATCATTTGAAAGATTCACCAGAATAACACCAATTTCACCGCGATAATCGGCATCGATGGTTCCTGGGCTATTCAGAACGGTAATTCCTTTTTTTGCTGCCAATCCGCTACGCGGACGTACCTGTGCTTCATAACCGATGGGGAGTTCGATAAAAAGCCCGGTTTTTACAATGGCTCGTTGAAGTGGTTTTAAGGTTGAAGGTTCCGATACCTGTGCCCGAAGGTCCATTCCTGCGGAAGCTATCGTTTCATAGCTAGGCAACGGATGCTCCGATTTGTTGATAATCTTGATTTTATTCATGTTTGAACTAGTAGCAATTAAAGCTGTAAAAATAAGGTTTTTAGACGGCCGAAGCAGGAATTTGAGCGATTATGCCCATTCTTTAGGATTTTTTAATACTTCTAGCAGTTTAGCTTCTTCGGTTCCTGGTTCTGGATGATGATCGTAACGCCATTGCACGTGAGGGGGAAGACTCATTAAAATACTTTCAATACGGCCGTTGGTCTTTAAGCCGAAAAGAGTTCCTTTATCGTGAACGAGGTTGAATTCAACATAGCGACCGCGTCGAATTTCTTGCCAATCGCGATGCGCATCGGAATAGGATAGGTTTTTTCTCTTTTCAACAATCGGAACATAGGCATCCAAAAAACCATCGCCGACTTCAGTGACGAAATCGTACCAATCCTGCATGCTTTTTTCATCGGTTTCCTTTAAATAATCAAAAAACAAACCACCTATCCCTCGAGCTTCATCCCTATGAGCATTCCAAAAATAGGCATCGCACTTTTGCTTGTAGAGTGGGTAGAACACTTTATCGTGAGCGTCACAAGCTGTTTTGCAAATTGAATGGAAATGCTCGGCATCTTCCTCGAAAAGATAATATGGGGTAAGATCTTGTCCGCCACCAAACCATTGGTCTACAATTTCACCACTCTTATCATACATTTCAAAATAGCGCCAATTGGCATGTACAGTAGGAACAAACGGATTCTTAGGATGCAACACCAAACTCAGTCCACAGGCAAAGAAATCAGCATCTTTCACTCCGAAATACTGCTGCATACTTTCGGGAAGTTCGCCGTGCACCTCGGAAATATTCACACCACCTTTTTCGAATACCGCCCCATTTTCGATAACGCGTGTTCGTCCGCCGCCACCTTCGGCACGTTCCCAAAGGTCTTCTTGAAAACGGGCAGTTCCGTCAATTTCTTCGAGGGTTTGGGTAATAGTGTCTTGTAGGGTTCGTATGTAGGTGACGAATTTATCTTTCATTTTTCAATGCTTTTAGCGTCTCCGTACTTGCTGCCGTTACAGAAAGTGGAAGGACGAGTAGTATTCCTATTACTGGAATTAATAGCATCGCCATAAAAACAATTCCATTGCCGATGGCAGTGCCACGATGGTTTTTCACAAAAGTAACGCTTTCACGATAGGTGAAGTGACGTTCTAAGGTGTAATCCATGTTTCCAAATCCAGCATAGTAGGCTTGTACCAAAAATAGCAGTACCGAAGTGAAAATATTCACAATCGGAATTAGACTAAGCAGCAAAATAGGAATGGTTAAGAGTAATTCCATCAATAGATTTCGAACATTTATCCGAACACCGCGCCAGAGTTGGGAAATATTTGTAGTCTCGCGATGTGAGTGTTCTTCACCAGAAAGGTGCGCCTCAATTTTCTCTGATACTGGACTCATGAATGGAGCACTTAACGCCATTACGATGTGTTTGTATAAAATCAATCCGAGTGCGATGATGATAAGTCCGCCGAGTACATTTCCAATCGTTCGAAATGTTTCTGCGCCCCATTCCCACAGCCAAATTCGTGCGATAAAGCTTCCGATATTATCGTTCCAACCCCAAGTTGCAAAACCGATTAATATTGCTGTGAGAAAGCTAATAGCCATCGGAACCCCAAAATATTTCCACAACCCAAGTTCGGAAATCAGTTTGAATGTTCCGCCGTAAGCTTTTATGCTGTTAAAAATTGATTTTATCATTACAAATGATGTTAAGTAGCTTAATCTTCTGAAATAAATACCAAATTATCTTGAAACTTGTTCATTTCTTCAACTTTTGAGACTTTTTGAGCTTTTTTAGCCATTTTTTGAAGTAATTCGACCAATTCTGCTTCATTTTGAGTCGAATTTTTTAAAAAATGACGTCTTCCAATTTCATTATTGTGCAGGTCCATCGCTTCATCCAATACTTCATTTTGAGTTACTTTTTCATATAAATCGGTCACTTTTAGGGTAAAAATGACAGCTTTTTGCTCATTTTTGGAAATTTTGAACGTTTTTTGGCAAATTAGCATATTCCATAGTGCATGTCGAAACGCATTGGCACGATTGCTTTTATGATGGGTATCCCCATACAGGTTTTGACAGATTTCGAAGGTGCGTTTGGTGGCTCGGAGTGTGGGTAAAATATATAACGGATGCTTCAAAAACAATACGGACAGCTGCCAAAGCTGTCCGATGCTTAAACTTCGAATACGCGCCCAGAGATTCACGAGTTCGCTTGGTATTCCTTAACGGCTTCAATGAAGGCTCCGGCGTTTTCAATTGGAATATTGGGTAAAATGCCATGCCCTAAGTTCACGATATACTTATCCTTTCCGAAGGCATCGATCATTTCAGTGACCATTCGTTTTATTTCCTTGGGTGGACTAAACAGTCGGGTAGGATCAAAGTTCCCTTGAAGAGTAATGTTGCCACTCGTAAGTTTCCTAGCGGTTTGAGGCGAACACGTCCAATCTACACCCAACGCAGCAGCACCGCTTTTCGACATTTCTTCCAAAGCAAACCAACAGCCTTTTCCGAAAGCAATTACGGGGGCTTCATCTTTTAGTGCATCTATTATCTGCTGAATATATTTCCAACTAAATTCTTGATAATCCGTGGGCGATAACATACCTCCCCAACTATCGAACACCTGGACGGCATTCACGCCCGCGGCTACCTTTTCCTTTAAATATAGAATGGTAGTATCGGTAATCTTCTGCAATAATTCGTGCGCAGCCTGTGGTTGGGTAAAGCAAAACTCCTTCGCCTTATCAAAGTTTTTCGAGCCTTGTCCTTGTACGCAATAGCAAAGGATAGTCCATGGGCTGCCTGCGAAACCGATGAGTGGGATTTCATCATTCAATTTTTCCTTTGTCATTCCAATGGCATCCATCACATAACCCAATGTATCCTGAATATCAGGAACGATCACACGACCCAAATCTTCTTTCTTGCGAATAGGATCCGGTAGCCAAGGGCCCACGCCTGGTTTCATTTGAACGTCGATGTTCATCGCCTGGGGAATCACCAAAATATCACTAAATAAAATCGCAGCATCCATACCATAACGTCGGATAGGCTGAACCGTGATTTCACTAGCTAATTCTGGGGTTTGACAACGCGTGAAGAAATCGTATTTCGCCTTTATTTCCATAAATTCAGGTAGGTAACGACCTGCTTGTCGCATCATCCAAACAGGTGGGCGTTCAACGGTTTCACCTTTTAGGGCTCGTAAGAATAAATCGTTTTTTATCATATGGCTATTCGTTCGCTGTTTTTTAATTTAGTGATTAAGGCGTTAATCATTTTTGCTTCCTTATCTTCAAAAAGCTAACAGCTATGAGCTACTAGCATTTAAAAATTTTGCCGTTTTCGCAATCACGCTTTCCACGGAAGTGCTATTGGCAGTAATCACATTCCCAAAATAGTTTTCTGCTGCTGAAGCTGTGGTTGGTCCGATACAGATGGCGGCTGGCAGACCCGCTGGGTTTTTATCACCCGGTGGGTCTAGATTTGCTGAAACGTAACTTTCAACACCACTCGGACTATAAAATAATAAGGCATCAAAGGTACGGGTAAAGCGTCGGTTTTTTAGAACAGTTTTATACGTTTCTATTTCCTTAAACCGAATATTTTCATGTGTAAGCGCAGAAGGTAATTCGTCGCGACGTTTATTTCCGCAGAAATAATGAAAAGCATCACTTTTATGGTTTTTTATGATGAAATCGGCCAAATTTGAACTGTTTTCAGCAATTTTTGACACAGAATAGCCATTATCCTCTAATGTTGCGGCTGTTTTTGACCCCACACAAAAAAGAGTTAGTTCGGATATTGGTCGTTTGGGGTGACGTAAAAACGCGCGCACTGCATTCTGACTGCTAAAAATGGCATTTGTAACATTGGAAGGCATTTTGAAATCTATCAGTTCTATGCCAATAGCATCATATTCTACCAAGGTCAGTCCCGAATTGAGCAACAATTCCTTTTGCGCGATGGTCAGTTTTTTGGTAGAAAGAACCGATTTCATGATTATTTGTTCATTTCGCGTTTGATGGAGGCCATCAATTCCGCTCCGCCATTCGCCAATAGTTCTAAAGCAGCATCTTTTCCAGCGCTTAACTCGAGACCCTGCGGGTTGCCCAAGCCTTTTGGTTTCGAAATCTCCTTTGCAACCTCCATTTTCGTTTGTCCGTCCAATGAAAACAAACACCCTCTAAACTGAATAGAATCGCCCACTACTTCAGCTAGGGCACCGATTGGAGCGGTACAACCACCTTCTAGGGTTCGTAAGAAATCGCGTTCTATTTTCGTACAGATATCGGCATGTAAATCATTCAGCTTTTGGGTGGCTTCAACAGAAAACGTATCATTTTCCATCGCAACCACGACCATAGCTCCTTGTGCTGGGGCGGGAATCATCCAATCCAATGCTTCATACGTTTCGGGAAGTACATCGATTCTTTCAAGTCCTGCTTTGGCAAAAATGGCGCCCTGCCAATCGTTATCCTGTAATTTTTGAAGTCGGGTGTTTACATTTCCTCTTAAATCCACAACGGAGTGATGTGGATAGCGATGCAACCATTGAGCTTTTCTGCGTAGGCTACCCGTCGCGATGGTACATGGCTTTTCGTAGTCTATTGCACCTCTGGTTGCTAAAATGTCATCGGTGGCGGCACGTTCTAAAACCGCCGTTTGAATAATTCCTTTGGGAAGCATCGTAGGGACATCCTTCATACTATGTACGGCAATATCCACGTCACCTTTAATCATGGCCACATCGAGGGTTTTGGTGAAAATTCCCGTGATGCCCATTTCATATAAGGGTGTGTCCAATACCAAATCGCCAGTAGATTTTACAGGAACTAGCTTGGTTTTATAGCCGTGATTTTCTAATTGGGATTGAACGGTTTTGGCTTGCCATAGCGCTAATTGGCTATCGCGAGTGCCGATTCTGATAGTTTTATTCACTTTTTTCTGTTTCTAATTGAAACATCTTTTCCAACATCTCTAAATGAAGTTCGGTGCTGCCGTTGGCCTGTTTCAGGTGATTGACAACCTGGGTCGTGATTTTTTGGATAATGCGATTACTAATAATCTCGGCCTGATCTTCGTTGAAGTCGAATAGTTTTTTACGGTGATAATCGATTTCCCCTTCCTTGATTTCGGAAAGCTTCGATTTTAGGGCTTTCACGGTTGGCACAAATTTTCGGTGCTGTGCCCAAGTGTTGAATTCTTCTTCAATTTCAGCGATAATCTCCTTTGCCATTGGAAGATGCTCGGCCCGTTGCGACAGGGTTTGATTGGTCACGGCCGATAATTCATCTAAATGAACCAAGCTAACGTGTTCGTTTTCCTTGACATCATCCGATACATTCTTCGGAATGGATAGGTCCAAAATAAGCAAGGGCTTCTTCAGATACAATAATTCCTTTGAAATCGTAGGCTGCTGTGCGCCGGTAGCGACGATCAACACATCGGTTTGGGCTATTTCACTTTGAATGTCGGAATAGTCCTTTACGATTAGGTTGAATTTACCCGCCACTTTCTCAGCGCGTTCCTTTGTACGATTTATCAAGGTAATATGCTTGTTCTGCGTGTGCTTGATGAGGTTTTCGCAGGTGTTGCGGCCAATTTTTCCTGTTCCAAAAAGCAGAATGTTCTTCTTTGAAACGTAAGGCACGTGCGCCATGATGTATTGAACGGCAGCAAAACTAACGGAAGTCGCTCCGCTGGATATATCAGTTTCGTTCTTAATGCGTTTGCTGGCCTGAATAACAGCGTTTGCCAAGCGCTCCATAAACGCGTTTAGCAATCCAAGTTTTTTCGACTGACGGAAGCTGTTTCGTAACTGACTGATAATTTCAAAATCGCCTAAAATTTGACTATCCAAACCGGTTCCAACACGGAAAAGGTGAGAAACCGCTTCTCTATTTTTATAGATATAAGATACATTTTCGAACTCTTCTACCGTTCCTTTCGTGAATTCGCATAACAATTTGATAAGCTGATATGGATGCTCGGCAAAGCCATACAATTCGGTACGATTGCAGGTAGAGATAATAGATAGGGAGTCGAAGCCATCCGCCTTTGCTTGCTGTAGGATTAGCTCTTGGGCTGCAGCATCGACGCTAAAATGACCACGAATTTGTGCATCGGCCTTTTTATAGTTCAAGCCGATAACATAAAAATTCCCTTGTAAAGAATAGTTATTTGAATTGTTCACAGATGTCATGCCTAACGGCGCAAATGTAACGGCTATCTATTTTAAAAAATAACGCTTGCGGTACGAATTGTATCGAAACCCGTAAAATTGACACTAAAACTGATATTTGTCATAAAAACACCCTATTTTTAAGGGCTACGAATGGAAATAGCAGGTGTTAGTTTAGAATTATTCTAAATAAAGTATAAGAATTTATATCGCATGGGGGAAAAAAATGTCGCTGAAGGTTATTATGAGGAATTGGTCGTTTCTGATGGATTCCATGTATTAAAATTTAACAATGACAGTGCTGAAAACCAAGTTTTTAAGCGCGAAATAAGTGCTTCTTATTTACAGTTTCACTATTGTATAAAGGGGGCTGCTAATTTCGTATTTAACGAAGGAAACTATGCACTGCCGATTTCGGAGGAAAGCGCTTTGTTATTATATAATCCGGAGAAGGACCTTCCTTTGAACCTTACCTTATTTCCGAAATCATGGGCTGTTTCACTTTTGATTTCCATTGAAAAGTTTCATCGGCTTTTTTCAACCGAAGCAGACTTTATCACCTTCCTAAAGGACGAAAACAAAGGGCGAAAATACTATAAGGACTCGGCTATTTCACCTTCCATGGCGATTGTATTGAACCAAATGATGAACTTCAATCTTCACCCTATGGTGAAACCGTTGTATTATCAGGCGAAGGCTTATGAACTGTTGAGCTTATATTTCAATAAAACCGGTGAAGTAGACGTAGAACAATGTCCGTATCTGGCCGACGAGGAAAATGTTGCTAAATTGAAGCGCGCGAAGGACATTATAGTTGCCAGAATGGCAGAACCCCCGACGTTGCAGGAACTTTCCGAAGAGATTCAACTGCCATTAAACAAATTAAAGGAAGGGTTTAAACAAATATACGGCGATAGTGTGTTTAGTTTTTTATTCGATTATAAAATGGAAGTGGCAAGACAGTTATTGGCTACTGGTGACCATAACGTAAATGAGGTCGGACTAAAAGTTGGCTACAGCACGGCGAGTCATTTTATTGCTGCTTTTAAAAAGAAATACGGCACGACCCCCAAGAAGTACTTGATGGCACTTTCTAAATAGCTTACCTCTATACCTGAATTGATGATAACTTCACGTGCCTGTTTTACCCTTCCTTCGGAAAGCGGTATTTTTGCTATCAAAGACCAGCTGTGTTTCACAAACCCGGAAGGTCTACGCAAAAATGAAATAAAATAGCTATGAAAAAAGGAGTTCTGCTCGTCAACCTTGGTTCACCCGATAGCACCAATCCGAAGGATGTCAAGAAATACTTGGATGAATTCTTGATGGATCCACGTGTTATCGATGTCCCCTTTTGGCTCCGCAGTTTTATCGTCCGTGGTATTGTGTTAAATACGCGTCCGAAAAAATCAGCCGCCGCGTATCAAAAGATTTGGTGGGATGAAGGTTCACCGCTGATTGTAATCTCCGAGCGGTTACAGGAGAAGGTACAGCAGAAAGTGACGATTCCAGTCGGCCTTGCCATGCGGTATGGAAGTATGACGTTGAAGAAAGGGATGCAGGAATTGGTTGATCAAGGTGTTGAAGATATGCTCGTAATTCCACTATATCCTCAATTTGCAATGGCCACTACCGAAACGATTAATGTGAAGGTCGAGGAATTGAAAGAAGAATTTTTTCCGAATCTGAAAACAACATCACTTCCCGCCTTTTATCACCGGAAGGATTATATTGAAGTCCTATCCAAGAGCATGGCTGAAAAACTGAAAGGCCTGGAATATGACCACCTATTGTTTAGCTACCATGGTGTTCCGGAACGGCATATTCGTAAAAGCGATGTCACCAATGGACATTGTAAGATAAATGAGCAATGTTGTGTGACCGATTCACCCGCGCATCAGTTTTGTTATCGTCACCAGTGCTATGAAACCACTCGATTGGTAGCTGAAAAGCTTCAACTAAAAGAAAACACATACTCCACTTCTTTTCAATCACGATTGGGCTTCGATCCATGGCTGCAGCCGTATACCGACCGTACCATCGAACGACTCGGAAAAACAGGCATCGAAAAGATGGTGATTGTTACGCCTGCTTTTGTCAGCGACTGCCTAGAAACGTTGGAAGAAATCGCCATGGAAGGAGAGGAGATTTTTCATGAAAGTGGCGGAAAAGAGTTTACGACCATCCCATGTTTAAACGATCGGGATGATTTTGCTCAATTGCTAGCTAATTACATCGAAGAATGGCGGATCATAGATACAGATAAAGCTATCGCCTAATGGCAAAACAAAGTCGCTCCGCCAGCTTAGGCACCGAACCTATTTCGAAACTGCTCATTCAGCAGGCGGTTCCCGCGTCCATAGGCATCTTGGTCATGTCGCTGAACATGATCGTAGATACCGTATTTGTGGGTCGATGGATTGGTCCGTTGGCTATTTCAGCTATTACGGTCGTTATTCCTATTACCTTCTTTATAGGTGCGATTGGCTTAGCGGTAGGAATCGGTGGAAGCTCTGTCTTATCCAGAGCCTTGGGTGCTGGCAACGATTCGAAAGCAGTCAAGGTGTTTGGAAACCAGATAACTTTAACGTTTCTGACATCAGGTTTGCTGGCGGTCATCGGTTTGATTTTCCAAAACGATTTGATAAAATTCTTTGGAGCCGATGAATCTTTTATCGATTTAGCACTTTTATATTACCGCATCGTTCTTTACGGTATTGTTATGCTCGCCATGTGTATGATGGGAAACAACGTCATCCGTGCGGAAGGCAAGCCAAAATTCGCGATGTATGCCATGATGCTACCAGCTATTGGTAACATTGTAATGGACTGGGTTCTTATAAAAGTATTCGACTTTGGAATGTATGGGGCTGCATGGGCAACCTTTGTTAGTTACGCCATTTGTTTCGCCTTTATCGTCTGGTTTTTTATTTTTAAAAGTGAACTTCGCGTTACGTATCACTGCCTGAAACTTCGGAAAAAGATCGTTGGTGAAATCAGCAGCTTGAGTTCGGTCACCTTGGCACGTCAAGGAGTGATAAGCATATTCACTATTTTAATCAATAATGTACTTATAAGCACGGGTGATGCCATGGACGTCGCGAGTTACGGGATTATTAATCGTATGTTGGTTTTCGCATTGTTTCCGGTAATCGGGGTAAACCAGGGATTCCTTCCTATTGCAGGCTTTAATTATGGAGCGGAAAAGTATCAGCGGGTTCGGGAAACCATCAATACCTCCATTCTATATGCGGGTGGATTGGCAATTCTCATCTTTATTCTCATCATGTTGTTTCCTTCGGAAATCGTTTCCGTCTTTATTAGTAGTCGAGAGGGATTGGATGCCGAAACCATGGCGAATAACCAGACCTTGTTAGAGCGGACCCCCGATGCCTTACGTTGGGTGTTTGCCGCAACACCAGTAATTGCAGTGCAGTTGATAGGGGCTTCCTATTTTCAGGCAATTGGAAAAGCCATTCCGGCACTTTTACTAAGTTTAACCAAACAGGGCTTTTTCCTGATTCCTTTAATTCTTATTCTTCCCAGTTTTTTTGGGGTGTATGGTGTTTGGTATTCGTTCCCGATTGCCGATATATTGTCTACGGTAGTCACAGGGTATTATTTAAATAGAGAGGTGCGTAAGACCCTTCGATAGAGATAATTGAAGCTATATTTAAAAATTATTTTTATCTTTAAGAGTTATTAACCATCAATTGATGAAAAATCTTTTTGCTTCTTTGTTGGCATTAATCCTTACCGGTACTATTTCCGCTCAAGTTTCACTCATCGTCGATGAAACTTGGCATAATCGAAACGTTTTGGACTCATTTGTTTATGAGTACCCTCATTATACCACGGATTTTAATCTTCAGTTTTCGGAAACCTCGGAGGGATATGAAATGATCATTAATGGAGTGGCGAATGTTTTTACGGCTCAAATAACCTTTGATCCTGCGGCGGTTACGATGACAATTCAAGATTTTGAAGTTACCACCAATCCATGTGAAACTCTAGGATGTGAATATGAATCATACTATTTTTATTCATTCCTGACAGATTCGGACGGATCATTTAAAACATTTGAATACGATTATTTTGAAATAAGCAACGGAAATCAAATTTTTAGATTAACGGATATAAATGGTCGGATAGCTGAATTTTCCGATGAAACATTGCCTCTTCCCGATGAAGCTTTGTTTCGAACATGGTATTTACACGTTATGGGAGCAGATTTATGGGCGAACGACTATATCTCGGACTTCGAACCGCCCATTTACCCTACCCTTACTATTCATGAAGATTTAAGTTACGATGGAATAGGTTCTTGTAATACTTTTACAGGGACTTTTAACTATTCGGTAGATATTTGGAATACCTCATTTTTGATTCAGGAGGAATTTGAAGAGGCAGGGCTTACGTGCGAATTTCACAATGGTTTTGAAGCCTATTATTTTGAAAACTTCGCCATTGCAGACTACCCCCTTACTATGGAAGTATATGAAGATACCGAGGGTGCAAGCTTTTCATTTGAAAAATCACCTGGATTCTTCTTTAGGTATTACGATCAGCCAATACTAACCACATCTGAATTTGAGACTTCAAAGGTGCTATTATATCCTAATCCTGTAGAGGAGGTAATTTATATCGAAGGAGTGGATAGTATCAATTTCCAGCGCATAACTATTTTTAATATGCTAGGAGAAATTATTATGGAAGTCGAACATCTTCCAACCAATTCCTTAAATGTTGCGGCCCTTCCTGCCGGACTTTTTCTCATTAAGATGAAAACGGATACAGAAACGCTTACCGAAAAGCTTGTAAAGAAATAGGTACTACACCTCTACATTTTCTGGCCACAACCTTTAGTGAAATTATGTATCTTACCATTTCAACCAAAGATTGAACGTATGATTCGATTTCCCTTACACTATTTGTTTCTTGTCTTTATAGCATTCTTAAGCTCGACCTCAATAAACATTTCAGCCCAGACCTATGACGAAACCCTTTACGATGCCTTAGAGTACCGACTTATCGGTCCGTTTCGTGGCGGAAGGAGTGCAGCCGTTACGGGTGTTCCGAATAAACCAAACCTATTCTATTTTGGTGCTACCGGCGGTGGGGTTTGGAAAACGCTGAATGGCGGACGAACTTGGGAGAATATTTCGGATGGTTATTTCGGTGGCAGTATTGGAAGCATCGAAGTAGCTGAAAGCGATCCAAATGTAATATATGTTGGGGGTGGTGAAAAAACCGTTCGCGGAAACGTTTCATCTGGTTATGGTATGTGGCGTACCGAAGATGCTGGAAAAACATGGCAGCCTGCAGGATTGGAAAATAGTCGACATATTCCTAGAATCGTGGTTCATCCAAACGATTATAATACAGTTTATGCTGCAGTGTTGGGAAACATCTATAAGCCTACACAGGAACGCGGCGTCTACAAAAGCACCGATGGCGGAAAATCATGGGAACGCAAATTATTTTCAAATGAAAATGCCGGTGCCGTCGATTTGGTGATGGATCCAAATAATCTGAGAATTCTGTATGCCTCCACTTGGAACGTGCGAAGAACACCGTACAGCTTAAGCAGCGGTGGTGAAGGTTCAGCACTTTGGAAAAGTACCGATAGCGGGGAAACCTGGAAGGAAATCTCCCTAAATAAAGGCTTTCCAAAGGATACCCTCGGAATTATTGGCGTTACCGTTTCACCGGTGAACAGTGAACGTGTGTGGGCCATCGTGGAACATAAGGACGATGGCGGTGTATATCGAAGCGATGATGGTGGTGAAACCTGGACACAGGTGAACGACGAACGGAAGCTTCGTCAACGAGCTTGGTATTACACCCGAATTTACGCTGATACCGAGGATGAAGACATCGTCTATGTATTGAATGTTCGCTACCATAAAAGTACCGACGGTGGGAAAACCTATGACACCTATAATGCGCCACATGGTGATCATCACGATTTATGGATTGCTCCCGAAAATCCGGATCGTATGATTATTGGTGATGATGGTGGGGCACAAGTAACCTATGACGGCGGTGAAACATGGAGTACCTATCATAATCAGCCGACTTCACAGTTTTATAGGGTCACGACCGATAATGCCTTCCCGTATCGCATTTATGCAGCCCAACAGGATAATAGTACGGTTCGCATTCCGCATAGAACGGAAAACTGGAACATAGATGAAGATGACTGGGAATCGACCGCTGGTGGCGAAAGTGCACACATTGCAGTAGATCCCAAAAATCCGGAGATAGTTTATGGTGGAAGTTATGACGGATTTCTAACGCGCTATAACCATGAGCGAAACACGATCAGAAGTATTTCAGTATGGCCCGACAATCCGATGGGCCATGGTGCGGAAGCCATGAAATATCGCTTTCAATGGAATTTCCCGATTTTCTTTTCACCGCACGATCCCGAAAAGTTATATACAGCTTCCAATCATTTACATATGACTACCAATGAAGGGCAAAGCTGGGAGACCATCAGTCCAGACCTGACGCGAGATGTTCCAGAGATGCAGAAATCGTCGGGTGGGCCCATTACCCAGGACAATACTTCAGTGGAATATTATAACACTGTTTTCGCGGCAGCTGAAAGTCCGATAACGCCTGGTTTACTATGGACTGGAAGTGATGACGGATTGGTACATGTTTCTAGAAACGGTGGCGAGAGCTGGGAAGATGTAACGCCTAAGGGAATGCCGGAATGGGTAATGATCAATAGTATAGAACCTTCAGCATTCGATGCTGGAACTGCTTACATTGCGGGAACACGCTATAAATTGGGCGATTTTGCGCCGTATTTATATAAAACTTCAGATTACGGAAAAACCTGGAAAAAGATTACTGATGGAATCGAAAGCGAACACTTCACCCGAGTGCTTCGTGAGGATCCGAAGCAAAAAGGACTGCTGTATGCCGGAACGGAAACAGGCATGTACATTTCGTTTAACGATGGTGCAACTTGGAAACCGTTTCAACTTAATCTTCCTATTGTACCAATTACCGACTTAGCTATCAAGCAAAACAACTTGATTGTCGCTACCCAAGGGAGAAGCCTTTGGATTATTGATGACCTTAGCGTACTTCACCAATTGGCAAACGCTTCGAAAAATGAGAACTACCTCTTTCAGCCCAAGGACACCTACAGAATGGGCGGTGGGAGCAGGGAAGGTTCGCTTACTTCAGGAACGAATCATCCTAGCGGCGTTATGACCTATTTCAACCTTAAAGAAGAGCCCAAGGAAGATGAAACGGTTCGCTTGAGTTATGTTACGATGCAAAATGACACGATTCAAACCTTTTCAACCAAAGGGAAAAAAGACAAAAAATTAGAAGTAAAAAAAGGCGCTAATTACCATACATGGGATATGCGTGGCGAAGGGGCCGAGCGCCTGGACGGTATGATTCTGTGGTGGGCAAGTACCGAAGCGCCGCAAGCAGTACCCGGAAAATACAAGGTAGTGTTAGAAGTAGGAGGTGAAGCAATGGAACAAACCTTTAACGTATTGCCGGAAGAAAATGCGGAAGCTAGTGTAGCCGGAATGCAGCAGCAATACGATTTTATCTTGGATATCAATGAAACGGTCGACAAAGCCCATAAAAGCATTAAGAAAATCCGAAATATCAATGCACAGCTAAAAGCGTTTCAAGAGCAGTATAAGAAAAATGAAGCGGTGGCCGATTTGGTTGAAAAAGCTGAGAAACTATCCGATTCCTTGTCCTCAATCGAAAAAGCACTCTATCAAACCAAAAACCGTAGTGGTCAGGATCCGTTGAACTTCCCGATACGACTGACCAACAAACTCGCGCATTTAAATAGTTTGGTGAGTATGGACGATTTCCCACCAACCGATCAAGACATTCAGGTGAAGAATGAACTGACGCGAAAAATCGAGGCGGAGTTGGAAAAATTTAATCGACTTATTTCAGAGGAAGTAGCGACTTTCAACAAAAATTTCAATAATAAGAATTTGAATTATTTATTTGTTGAAATAGAGGAGTGATGTATAATTCCTTTCGCATGATGTGAATTAGCCAATTTCGCCTCGGCTATCAGATTTTTTATTTTGTACTTTTGAAACGATGGAATACAACTATGTCAAAGCGCTACACCTAATCTTTGTCATTACTTGGTTTGCTGGCCTTTTCTACATCGTCCGCTTATTCGTATACCAAATTGAAGCTTCGGAAAAGCCTTCTCCCGAAAAGGAAATTTTGGGAACCCAACTGAAGCTAATGGCAAAGCGATTATGGTATATCATTACGTGGCCTTCGGCGGTGTTGGCTATCGGGTTTGCCATATGGCTTATTTTGGAACGCACTTTTTATCTGACCGATTCTTGGATGCAGGTGAAATTGGGCTTCGTTTTTTTATTGATACTCTACCATCTTAAATGTCACCAAATCTTCAAACAATTACAGCGCGATGAGGTGAAGCATTCGTCCAATTTTATGCGACTGTTTAATGAAGGCGCCACCATCATTCTTTTTGCAGTGGTTTTTTTGGTCATATTACGACATGCCATCAATTGGATTTATGGTGTGGTGGGAATTATCCTTTTTTCAGTTCTATTAATGCTCGGCTATAAATTCTACAAGCGATTGCGGGAAGGGAAGGAGAAGGATTAAGAAGATGAGAATTCATATTCGCGTTCCACTTTACATATCTTCACATTATACCATTCGTACCACTCAGACCGACCTTTCTGTTGGGCAACTTGATGGTCAAGGTTGGCTTTCCAATGTTGAATTGCCTCGAGACTTTTCCAATAGCTAACCGTGATGCCTACTTCACTTTTGGCCGAATCCATTCCGATATAGCCAGGTTGTTGCTTTGCTAGCTCCTCCATGGTCGCAGCCATTTCACTATAGCCTTCGATGTTTTTAGTTTGAAGACTGGTGAAGATAACAGCGTAATAGGGGAGCTTTGGTTTCACTTAATATGAATTAGGAAAAGTCGATCGTGAATGCGCTCAACCGCCCAGTTTCCAATCGGAAAATAAGCAGCGAAAAACATAGCCATAACCAAGGCAAAGGTATAGGGACTGAACCATTCAACTAAAATATTATTGGGATACACATAGGAAGTGTGAAGTGCATAGCCACTAAACTCCAACAAACCCATGGCTACCAAACCATACGCATATTGACGAAAAACGGGTTTTCCCAATAACCAAACGGAAACAGGAATCATGTAAAGTCCGTAACAGGTGACCACTTGCCACCAATTTTCGAAACGCGCTATTTCGAAGGTGATGCCGATATAATTCATTATAAACCCAACCGACAGATATACGATTACATACACGCTGTAGAGTGAAATAGGTTGCGATTTCAGCTTTTGGATGATAGCCGTCACTAGTCCTTATACATTTTGATAGTTAGCTCACCTTTGTCGTTCATATAGGCACGATACATGCCTTCCGTATTGAATTCCATGGAAACGTTTCCGTATTTGTCTAATGCTACGATACCACCATCGCCTCCCAAGGCTGGAAGTTTTTCTTGAATAACGGTTTGTGAAGCTTCCTGAAGCGTTTTTCCTCCATATTCCATCATGGCTGAAATATCGTGCGCTACCATACCGCGAATGAAATATTCGCCCCAGCCCGTTGAAGAAACACCGCAGGTGGCATTGTTAGCATAGGTTCCTGCGCCTATTATGGGCGAATCGCCAATTCGGTTCCATCGCTTGTTGGTCATACCTCCCGTTGAGGTACCCGCTGCCAAGTTGCCATTTTTGTCCAAAGCAACACAACCTACCGTTCCGAATTTATAGTCTTTCGCATAGGGATCGAAACTAGCCGAAACCTTTGCATCGTGATCTAATGCTGTCTTTTCTTTTTCCTTAATACGCTGTAGCGATTCGAAGCGGTTTTCAGTATAAAAATAGGAAGGATCAACCAGCGCAAACCCTTGTTCTTGTGCGAAGGTTTCAGCACCTTTTCCACTAAGCATCACGTGAGGACTGTCTTCCATCACGGCAAGCGCCAAATTTATAGGATTCTTTATACGCGTCACACCAGTAACAGCGCCAGCATTTAAAGATTCGCCCTCCATGATGCTGGCATCCATTTCGTTGGTTTCTTCATGAGTGAAGACTGCTCCTTTTCCAGCATTGAACAAAGGTGAATCCTCCATCACGTTGATTGTCGCAGTGACGGCTTCCAATGCAGTTCCACCGCTTTTTAGAATGTCATGGCCCGTAGTAATGGCCTCTTTAAGTTTCGCATTATAAACGGTTTCCAGCGAATCGCTCATATGCTCCTTTTTGATGGTACCTGCACCACCGTGGATAACGATTGCAAATTCCTGTTGGGTGGGCGCTTCTGTTTTTTCATTCGACCTACTGTCTTGATTTTCTGTTGATTTTTGAGTTTCCTGGCAACCAAAAAGTAGGGTTAAGGCTGTTATTAATGTTAAAATTCTAAACATATCTTAATAATTATTTCCGATACACGAAGATAGCACAAAATGCCCTGTTTGTGGGCGTTCAGCTTCAATTATTTGTAGGAAAATTTAATACAAAATTCTTCAAAATATCGATGAAATGCATATTAAATTCGATTAAGTGTTGTTTTTTGTAAGAATTATTTTATATTTGAATCAGCATCATGCCCCAAATTTGATGCCCCCGTACTTATGAAATTTATTAAAACTAGCCTACTTGCTATGGTATTGCTATTTACTGTAGCGTCGTGCTCCAAGGACGAAGCGGTTGTTGAAGAAGCCGTTAATTACACAATTGATGTCAATTTGGCTCAAGAAACCGATTGGACAATGGCCAACAAGATTCTTGAATTAGTAAACGCACATCGTACTTCCCAAGGTCTTTCAACATTGAAAAGAGATCAGCAGTATGCTTCTGCCTACGCGGTAGATCATACTAAGTATATGATTTCTATTGAAGACATTAACCATGACAATTTTCAAACGCGTAAAGAAGCCATGAAAGATCGTGGTGCTATTCGAGTAAGTGAAAATGTTGCCTATGGCTATCAAACTGCCGAAGCAGTAGTAACCGCTTGGTTAAACAGCCCAGACCACCGCAAAAATATTGAAGGCGACTTCACACATTTAGGCTTTGGTGTATTACAAAGCGAAGATGACAGTCGCTACTACTTCACACAACTTTTCTATAAGAAGTAAATTACGCAAATCGTTTTTCGGTTTTAAGCATTTGCCGTATTTTTATGAAAACTCCATAATAATACGGCTATGGCTATTCAGAAACCTTTCAACTTAAACGAGTGGATCGAAAAAAATCGGGAAAAACTTAAACCCCCGGTAGGAAATAAAAACCTTTATACCGAGGCAGACGATTATATTGTCATGATCGTGGCCGGTCCAAACGCTCGAAAGGATTATCACTATAACGAAACCGAAGAACTCTTCTACCAATTGGAAGGCCATATTAAAGTCGCTATACAAGAGGATGGCGAAAAGAAGGTTATGGAGTTGGGCCCAGGCGATATGTATTTACATCCTGCCAAAGTTCCACATTCGCCTATGCGCGGTGAAAACAGTATCGGCTTGGTCGTAGAGCGTAAACGTGCGGGTGAAGGCTATACCGACGGACTCCTTTGGTTCTGCGATAACTGCAACCATAAATTGTATGAAGTCTATTTCGAATTGGAAGATATCGAAAAAGACTTTTTACCCCACTTCAAAAAATTCTACAATTCGGAAGAACTTCGCACCTGCGATAATTGTGGAGAAGTGATGGAAACCGATGAGCGTTTCACTAGCGACTAAAATTTACTGAAAACGGTTCATTTTCAACCTTCTATTTTCATTTCTAATTCTTAGGGGTATTCCGTACCTTCGCAGTTCTATTACATTCTGCAACAAAAAATCAAAAAAATACTATGAGTACAGCAACCACAATGCGCTTTGGAATTGAGGAAGCGTTGCAACAATTAGGTATTGAAGATACCAATAAAGGAACATCTACCGGAACCGATTGGTTCGCAGGTGGCGATGCCATCGATTCGATTTCTCCCGTAGATGGCGAAAAGATTGCCAGTGTTACTACGACTTCAAAAGATGATTATGAAAAAGTGATTTCAACCGCCACAGAGGCATTCAAAAAATGGCGTACACTTCCCGCTCCACAGCGCGGTGAAATCGTACGTCAGTTTAACGAAGAACTACGTAGACTCAAAGAACCGCTCGGGAAATTGGTCTCCTATGAAATGGGTAAAAGCTACCAAGAAGGGTTGGGTGAGGTTCAGGAAATGATCGATATCTGCGATTTTGCAGTGGGTCTTTCACGTCAGTTGCACGGTCTAACCATGCATAGCGAACGTCCTGGTCACCGCATGTACGAACAGTACCATCCGCTTGGCGTGGTTGGGATTATCTCAGCCTTTAACTTCCCAGTAGCTGTTTGGAGCTGGAATACGGCTTTGGCTTGGGTGTGTGGCGATGTATGTATCTGGAAACCTTCAGAAAAAACACCGCTTACCGGGATTGCCTGTCAAAAAATCGCAGCACGTGTGTTTGCTGAAAATGGACTTCCCGAAGGAATTTCCTGTTTGATCAATGGTGATTACCGTGTGGGGGAATATATGACGACCGATTCAAGAATTCCATTGATCTCTGCTACCGGTTCAACCCGAATGGGAAAAATCGTTGCAAAAACAGTAGGGGAACGACTCGGAAAAACATTATTGGAACTTGGTGGAAATAATGCCATCATCGTTACGCCAGATGCCGATATTAAAATGACAGTAATCGGAGCTGTGTTTGGCGCGGTTGGAACCTGCGGACAACGTTGTACCTCTACACGTCGTTTGATCGTGCATGAAGATGTATACGATAAGGTGAAGGATGCCGTAACCGATGCCTATAAACAAATTAAGATTGGAAATCCATTAGATGAAAACAACCACGTCGGACCGCTCATCGATACCGATGCGGTGAAGATGTACCAAGATGCTTTAAAGAGTGTGAAGGAACAAGGTGGAAATGTTATCGTTGAAGGTGGTGTATTAGAAGGTGAAGGCTACGAAAGTGGTTGTTATGTGAAGCCTGCTATCGCAGAAGCCAAAAACGACATGCAAATTGTACAGCATGAAACGTTCGCACCCATTCTCTATTTGTTGAAGTATAGCGGCGACGTTGGAAATGCCATCGAAATCCAAAACGGTGTAAAGCAAGGATTGTCTTCAGCTATTATGACGAATAATTTACGTGAAGCCGAGCAGTTCCTAAGCCATGGCGGAAGCGACTGTGGAATCGCCAACGTAAACATTGGAACTTCTGGTGCTGAAATTGGTGGAGCCTTCGGTGGTGAAAAAGATACCGGCGGCGGACGTGAAAGTGGAAGCGATGCTTGGAAAATCTATATGCGTCGACAGACCAATACGATTAATTACACGACTGAATTACCATTGGCTCAAGGTATTAAGTTCGATCTGTAGTTGAAGATTGAAAGTTTAGTAGACCCACAGGTTTTTCAAAACCTGTGGGTCTTTTCTTTTTTTAATTCCGACCGTTTTCGTCAGGATATAAAGTGTAAACAGGATCGCTTTGCCATACTTCCTTGGTCTCTACATCCATCACCGAAACAGCACCCTTAAAGGCAGCACCGGTATCGACATTCCAAACGTTAGCGAAGTTTGCAGGTTTGTCGCGGCCAATGCGCGTAACGGGTGTGTGTCCAATAAACACTTCGTTGAAAAGCAATAATCGCTTAGGGTACTTGTCATCATCTTTGGCAATATCAGGGTCTAGTGCGCAGACCATTTCCCATAAGGTTCGGTCCCAATACACCATATTTGGATAATATTCATTCTGTGGCCCATGTTGGTTGGTGAAACCGGCATGTAAGTACAGTCTATTATCTTCATCGATATAATAATTCATCAAATTTTCATACCAGCGAATATGTCGCTCTTTTTCTTCGGAAGACAGCCGGTCGTAGCTTTCACGAGTTAGTTCGCCCCCGTGTTGTAACCAAACGGGATTGTTATCGCCATGTTTCAGGTACTTGTAGACCAATTCATCATGGTTTCCACGTATAAAGATGCATTCATATGTTTCGGAGAATTCTATTAAATAGGAAACCGTTTCGGCATTTTCACTCCAACCATCCACATAATCGCCTACAAAAATGAAGCGGTCGTCATCATTTAGGTTCATTTTTTCAAAAACCTGTTTCAATCCGCGTAATCCGCCGTGTATGTCTCCTATTACCAATGTTCTCATAAACCGAAAATTCTTCTTCAAAAAAGAAACAAAATAATTTGAAGTTTCCGATGGTCTTTAACGGTTTAGTAACAGAACAATAACCGCTATGGCTACCAATACGCCCAATACGGTGAAGAATATTTTCCAAAACGAATACGGACGTTTTCCTGAAAGCACACCACTTTGTCCATTCACGAAGAAATTGTACCGTTTGCCCTTGTATTTATAAGCGCTGATATACACCGGCAACAGGATGTGTTTGAACGTTTCCTCTGAAAGCTTCATGTCTAGGGAAGTTACGCGCTGCGTATCGCCGCCAATATCTCGTCGTGCCCAACCATCGGCAATCTGTTTTGCCTGTTCGGTGGCGGCAAAATGCCCATCTTGAAGGGTGATGGTATATTTTTCGGTCACAAACCCTGCGAGATAATCGCTGCTAAAAGGTTTTAAATCCTTAAGATTCCATCGTGCGACTTTGGAAGGAATAATCCCCGAGCGCTGTTTGGAAGCTTTTACCAATGTATCATCTACAAATCCTGAAACACTTCCAAAAGCGGGTGTCCATCGCGTTTTACGCTCCCGAACCGTACGTCTATTTTTGCCGCTTCCAACGGTTTTGGTGACGTAGTAATAATCGCCACGCTGACCAGTGTAATCGGCATACAGTTGCGCATCGAAGGTCCAATACGGCGCATACAGTCCTTTGGTATACTGCGGGTCAAGCGCTGCCTTTTTCAGGTCATTTGGAGCAAACCATAATCCTTTCACCCATTTCTTAAATATTTGATGAGCTTTCTGCTGGTCGATTTTAAACGGTAAGACTGCGCCAGGCAGAATCCATGATTCTTTTTGCGCATCCTCAACAATAAGTGGAGAACCACAATAGACGCAATGCAATGATTTATAGTTTTCTTCGATATGCTGATTTGCACCGCAATTTTTACATTGCAACATCATGATTTCTTCGCTATGCGATTGTCTTCCTAATTCTTGGAGATATGGCTTAAGCTCCAGCTCTTCAAAACTGCTTTCCGATTTTGGAATTTCTTGGGTGTAGCCACAATATTCGCATTCCAATTCTGTGGTGCCGGGTGCATATTTCAGCTCCGCCCCGCAATTGACGCAGGATTTTTTGAGTTCGGTTTTTTTTGAAGCGGTGGGTTGCATTAAGATTTTATGCTATTAGTTAAAAAGTTGCCCTTCGACAGCCCTTCGACAGGCTCAGGGTGACAGTTCAGGGTGACAGTTCAGGGTGACAGTTCAGGGTGACAGTTCAGGGTGACAGTTCAGGGTGACAATCACTTTTATTTAATAACTTCTAATCCATTCTGGAATTAGGATGAGCATGCTGCGTGTAATTTTTAGAAAATTCTACCAAATTATCGTAATCACCATTTATCAAGGCTTTCTTTTTTCTCCTGCTCCAACCCTTAATTTGTTTTTCAACTAAAATTGCCTGATTCGGATCTGCGAACTGTTCGTGCCATACTAGTACTACAGGCCTTCTACTGCGAGTATAACCATCGAATGTAGTACCAGTATTATGTTGTACTAGTCTCTTGGTAAGGTCGCTTGTAATACCAGTATAATATGAGCTGTCTGCACACTCCAAAATATAGGTGTAATAATATTTCATTTTGTACTTTTCAAATCTTGTTAAGTTGTCAGGCTGAGCCTGTCGAAGCCGATGATTGGAAAACGAATTTGCAAATACAGAACTAATAGCTAAACCCACAGGGTTTTCAAAAACCTGTGAGGTTTAATTGTAAATACATTACGAATTCGGTAACGGCGGCGGTGTATTTCCACCTAAGAATGCTTTTAGTTCCTCGACCTCTTGTAGCGGTTGCCAACTTCGCATTCCTGCTTTCCAAACGAGCGTATCCTTATTTACGGTTCGTCCGGCGAACAGCGATCGAAGTTGCTCGAAGCCTACCGGTCCGCGTTGGTTCCCGTCAACCGCATAATAATATTGTACCGCTTGTGGTACGGGTGGTGGTCCGCCAACCGCTTGCTGTTGCGGCATCGCCTGTTGTTGCATTTGTGGTTGCATCATACCGCCCATTTGTTGGGCGAGCACAAAGCCCATTCCCATTCCCATGCCGGCACCTGCGGTTCCACCTTCGTTTTGGGCGGCGGCTTCGATTGCTTTAGCGGTTTTGAATTTGGTCAGTTTGTCCAAATCCAATTTATCGATTCGGCTATACTCGAAGATCTCCTTCTTCAAGTCTTCCGGCATCGAAACATTTTCGATATAGAATTTCTCTAGGGAAATCCCCACTGTCTGAAATTCAGGCTTCATCACTTCGCGACAGGTATCGGACAATTCCGTGGTGTTCGCGGCGTATAATTCGATTGGAAGATTCGCCTCCCCAACGGTATCGGTGAAACGGGTAGCGATCAAACTTTTTAGGTGCTCATTGATTTCGTAGTTCGTGAAATTGTTATCCGTTCCTACGATATCGATAATGAATTTTCCAGGATCGCTGATCTTAAAGGCATAGGTTCCAAAGGCACGGATTTCAACTAAGCCGAAACGCTCGTCGTTTAGCGTAATCGGATTTTTGGTACCCCACTTTTCATCGGTGAAAAGGTGCGTATTCACAAAATACACTTCCGCCTTAAACGGACTATCAAAACTGTATTTCCAACCTTTCAATGTCGTAAGAATCGGCAGGTTTTTGGTGTTGAGTGTATACGTTCCAGGTCCAAAGACATCGGCCAATTGGCCTTCGTTTATAAACACAGCTGTTTGCCCTTCACGAACGATGAGCTTGGCGTTGTTTTTTATTTCATTTTGGTAGCGTTCAAACCGATGACAAATGGTGTCGTCGGTATAGTCGAGCCATTCGATGATATCGATAAACTCATGACTTAGCTTCTCTTTTATTTTGTCGAAAATACCCATGCGAAATTGATTTTGGTTATAGCGAAGTTAAAGGTACTAAATTTCAATTTTTGAATCCCTAGTTATACCGTACCTTTCGTAAAATTCGAGTGGCTTCCTTATAGGCCTGATATACCTCTCCGTTCACATTTTTAAGATAGACTTTGGAATCGTATAACTTCTCCAACGCCTTTTCAAAACCATTCAAATAACAGATAAGATAGGTTTCTGGAAGGTTTCGAAGGTCTTTTTCTTCTGAAGAGTGAAGCGGAATATCTTTTTTCAACTTTTCAATCAGCGCATTATTACTGTTGAAAATGTGATGAAGCGATTTTTTATCGAAACGGGGCGGTTCAAAAATCAATTTTGAATCGATAATATAGGAACCGTTTTCGCGGAAGTGAATAATAACCTCTTCCAACGGGTAATATTTTTGCGGTTCTGTAAGACCGAGACTCACATATTCAACGGTTTTGAAGTAATCGTCGGTTACTTCAATTTGTACTTCATCCAAAGCAGAATAAAACAAACGAACTTGTTCGTTAATTAATTCAATGTCCACTCTGGAATAATATGACTTGTCCTTTACTTGCTTTTTAATGCCCGCCCAACAGACTACAAACTGCTCCTTAAAAACTTTGTAATGCGATTCAAGTTCATCGTGACGGTTGTTTAAAAAGTCGATGACCCCATCAAGGGTATGTTCAATATTATTCTTGGCTCGATTTTCAATCGATTTTACGATTTCAGAGTTCACATCCCTAATTTCAATATCGAAATCCTTTGGCATCGAAATGCTGCCGTCGCGCAGGAAAATAGAACCACCCCAATATTTCCAGATATTTTTACGGAGGGAAGTGATTTTCCCGTTCGGACGAATCGTTACCAGACCAACCACCTTATCGGCAGGCAGGTGCGGAAACATCACATTTTCGTAGGCAATAATTGGTGGATTGGTAAGATAGGCATTCACCAAATTCTGAATCTTGCTATCATCGAAAAAGTCAACTCCATTAATCTCATTTGTTTCATCCTCCACCCCAATAACTATAAAACTATTATTTTTCGGATTGCTATTGCTAAGCGCACAGATATGTTTTAGAAATTTCGCTTTTCCTTCCTTACTGCCCAAATCGATCTTGCGCTTCTTATCATAGAAACTACTCTCGTCGTTGTGCGCGAGTAAGTTTTTGATAAGAAGGCGTTTATTGATCATGAATGTTGATTCACCATTGAGTTGATATTCTATATCTCCCCTTGAGGGGAGAAACACCTGACTATTGGCAGGTGTAGAGGGGTGTTTAATAAGCTGTTTCTTAATTAAACATCCTTACCTAATTGTTTTTTATATTTCAAATAAAAGATAATGTCAATTCCTATTCACCACCGTCGACGACGCCTGATCCAAACACATCATGGTTACATCCGCTAGTAACACGTGCGGCGGACGCGAAACGGTAAACCAGATCACTTCAGCTACATCCTCAGGTTTTAATGGCGTAAACCCTTCATATACTTTTTCCGCTCTTTCAGTATCGCCCTTAAATCGCACTTCACTGAATTCCGTCTGTACTAAGCCAGGATTGACTGCACTTACCTTAATGCCCGTTCCGTTAAGGTCTAACCGCATCCCTTCATTCAATGCATCCACAGCATGTTTGCTGGCACAATATACATTTCCTTTTGGATAGACTTCCTTTCCCGCCGTCGATCCGATATGTAGGATATGTCCCGTTTCCCTTTTCAACATGGATGGCAAAACCGCCTTGCTAACATATAGCAAACCCTTCACATTAATATCCAACATGGCATCCCAGTCGTCGGTATTCCCTTCTTGAATCGTATCAAGCCCATGGGCATTTCCGGCATTGTTGATCAAAATATCAATTTTGCTAAAAGCTTCTGGCAAATTTTCGATTTGGGAAAAGAGAGCTTCTTTATCCCGAACGTCGAATGATAATGTATATACGTCCGTCAGTTGTGAGAGTGTTTCCTGTAGTTCCTGTAACCGTTCTTTGCGACGGCCACAAAGAATGAGTCGAAGTCCTTTTTCAGCAAAGAGTGTTGCCGTGGCTTTTCCTATTCCTGAAGTTGCTCCCGTGATGAATGCTGTTTTTGTCATAACTGATTTTAAATGAAAAGTGTATCGTTAAGGTGCGTTAAAATGTGCGTTAATTCCTGTTAAGAAACAAATTTTAACGCTGCCTCGCTTCTATGTTTGGAATCGCAAACCTAAAAATACTTGATATGATTAAGAATGTAACAAATCTGGCGTTAATAATGCTTTTGGCTGTAGGAGTGTACTCTTGTAGCGATGACGATTCGAACCCAAATGATAATCCTAACAATGGAACAGCGCAACTATCAGTTCAAATGGTGGATGCCCCTGGCGATTATGAAGCGGTGTATGTAGATGTGGAAGATGTTGTAGTGAAGTATGGCGATGACGAAAATGAAATTTCCGTTGGAAATGTGAATGCTGGTATCTATAACCTGCTAGAACTTACGGGTGGCGTTACGGCAGAATTATTTGATGGAGAAGTGGAAGCTGGAAACATCAAACAAATTCGTTTAATCTTAGGCGGTGATAACACTATAGTGGTCGATGGCGAAACCTATCCATTAGCGACCCCTAGTGCACAACAATCTGGATTGAAGGTGAACGTAGATATGGACCTAGAAGACGAAGAAGTCTATGATGTCGTGTTGGATTTCGATGTAGATGCTTCTATCGTAGAGCAAGGAAACGGTGGTTTTACATTAAAACCTGTAATCCGTGCCGAACAAGTTATAGGGACAGGTAGCATCACCGGGATCATTTTACCTGCAGGAGTGGTACAAACCAGTGTTACCGCAACCAACGGGACCTTCGAAGCAACTTCGTATACGAATGCGGATGGAACTTTTACGCTAATGGCATTACCTGTTGGAACCTATGATGTAACGATTAATATTGCAGAGGCAGTAAATCTTCCTCCTATTACAATTCCAGATGTTGAGGTAAATGCGAATGCCGAAACGACGCTCGAAACGATTGAATTAGAGCTATAGGGTGGAAAAAGTTTTCGAAATTTAAAAGCGGACGATCGTTCGCTTTTTTTGTATATCCTGAAATGATTTTGGTGTTAAAGTTTTTAAGTTAATCGCTGGTTAAATCTGCTGTTAATCAATGTTAAGCCATATGGTTTGCCTTCTATCTGTCCGTAAATTTGATTCAAACAAACAACGAAAATTATGATCTGGAAGATTTCATTATACTTATTGTTCATCGGACTGCCGGCTGCAGTGGTAACCTCGATGGTAGAAGAAAATACGAATGACAATGGCGCACAGGATATAGCCATGGTACATCATTCGGAAGCTACTGATGGTGCCAAAGATTTTGAGTTAGTTGAAAAGGAAAAAACACCGTCAGATGGGGCCATTTTAGGAAGCGTGATTACGGAAAAACCGGCAGCCGATGTTCAAATAAAGGCAACGAATGGTTCAGAAACAATAACTGGAACTGTAGAATCGAATGGTGAATTTTTTATCAATGGTTTTGAAAAAGGAACCTACACAGTTTCAATTGTAACTAAAAACGAAAATGGAGCTCTAGATAATATTGAAGTTTTTAACGATGTCGAAATTGGAATTGGTGAAGTAACAGCACTGGGAACAGTCAATTTCGATAAATAAAATTTAATTTAGTAAATAGTGAAAGAAAGGGTCGCGCTTGCGATCCTTTTTTTATTGTGAAAACCTGTTTTCAAGAACATTATAGAAGAAATTATAAAAATTTTATTTTTGGCATTGTTCTGGCGATAGCAATAGGTCTTCTTGAAGCCTTGCTTTATTGAAACGTTTTGAAAATGGCCTCGTCTTTACGATGGCTAATTTAACCTATATTTAACAGGATTTTCTCGTATAAATACCCAATTTGCACGGTTGAAAATCCCGCTAGTTATACTGAAAATAATTGTGTTATGGAGCAAACAGATTCCAAATTGGACATCGGTGCCTTGAATGAAAAAATTGAAAAGGAAAGTGCCTTCGTCGACATCCTGACAATGGAAATTAACAAAGTAATCGTAGGCCAGAAAAAAATGGTCGAACGATTGTTGATTGGCTTGCTAGGACAAGGTCATATTTTATTGGAAGGTGTGCCTGGTCTGGCAAAAACTCTTGCCATCAATACCCTATCAAAAGCTGTACACGGAAGTTTTAGTCGTATCCAGTTTACGCCGGACCTACTCCCTGCCGACGTCATCGGAACCCTTATTTACAATATGAAGGTGAACGATTTCAGCATTAAAAAGGGACCCATCTTCGCTAATTTCGTATTGGCCGATGAGATTAACCGAGCACCAGCGAAAGTACAATCTGCTTTGCTTGAGGCCATGCAGGAAAAGCAGGTCACCATTGGGGAAGAGACCTTTAAACTCGATAAGCCTTTCTTGGTTATGGCGACCCAAAACCCAATTGAACAGGAAGGTACGTATCCATTGCCAGAAGCACAGGTAGACCGTTTTATGCTGAAGACGGTTATCCACTATCCCCAGCTCGCAGAAGAACAACTTATCATGCGTCAAAACCTGAAAGGTGGTTTTGAAGAGGTGAATCCAGTCGTCACTATCGATCAGATTCTTCGCGCGCAAAAGGCGGTTCGAGAAGTGTATATGGATGAAAAAATTGAAAAATACATACTCGATATCATCTTCGCTACGCGAAATCCAGAGCAACACAAACTTGAAGACTTAAAGCCTTTAATCGGTTTCGGGGCCTCGCCAAGGGGAAGTATCAACCTTGCACTGGCTTCAAAATGCTACGCCTTCATAAAACGACGTGGTTATGTGGTGCCAGAAGATGTTCGCGCTGTGGTACACGATGTGTTGCGCCACCGTATTGGGATTACCTACGAAGCGGAAGCCGAGAATATTTCTTCAGAAGACATCATCAATAAAATTGTGAATGTAATCGAAGTACCGTAATCACTGGACCATTACCTAAGCAGTACATCGTTGTTTAATATTGAAGAAAAGCCAACGACTACTGAAAAACGACTATCGACTACAAAAGAATGGACACCAAGGAGTTACTCAAAAAAGTTCGAAAAATCGAGATCAAGACCCGACGCTTGAGCGATCATGTGTTTGGGGGCGAGTACCATAGTACGTTCAAAGGCCGTGGTATGACCTTCAGTGAAGTACGTCAGTATCAGTTTGGCGACGATGTCCGAAATATCGATTGGAATGTAACCGCTCGTTACAACGAACCGTTTGTGAAGGTGTTCGAAGAGGAACGGGAACTGACCATGATGTTGATGGCCGATATCAGCGGTTCGGAATTTTTCGGTACCGATGCCCAGTTCAAAAATGAAATCATTACAGAAATCGCGGCAACGCTAGCATTTTCAGCACTTCAGAATAACGACAAAATCGGATTGATCCTCTTTTCCGATGAAATCGAACTCTTCATTCCACCCAAAAAAGGAAAATCGCACGTACTCCGAATTATTCGTGAATTACTGGAGTTTGAACCACAAAGTAAAAAAACGGACGTAGCACAGGCCTTGCGATATATGACGAACGTGATTAAGAAAAAAGCGATTCTTTTCGTCCTATCCGACTTTATTGCCGATGATTATCGCGATACCTTAAAAATTGTGGCGAACAAACATGATGTTACTGGAATTCGAGTGTACGACAAACGTGAAGCCGAAATGCCGAATATCGGGATGGTGCAGATGCGGGATGAAGAAACAGGCGAACGAATGCTCGTGAATACCGGTTCTAAAAAAGTACGACAGGAATATCACAACTATTATCGCGGTCGAGTAGATTATTTTCAAGAAAGCTTTACCAAAAGTGGTGCGGGTGCTTTGAGTTGCCGAGTAGATGAAAGCTACGTGAAAAAACTATTGGGATATTTTAAACGAAGAGCGTAAGATGGTGAAAGACCGACATAAAAGTATATTTATGAAATGGAGCCGATTGCTTCACCTGAAGCTCATGGTTTTCATCGTTGCTTTATGCGCAATTCACACAACTTCAGTTGCACAACAAGTTACTGCTTCTGTAGACACTACCACGATTCGCATAGGGGAGGAAATTCGATATAGCATGGAAGTCGTAGCCGATTCAACCGATTTAATTATTTTTCCCGATGGGCAGACCTTTCCACCCTTAGAGGTCATCGAATCCTATAAAGTTGACACCACCTTCGAACAGGCGAAATATCGACTGATCAAAAAATACGGCTTGACGCAATTCGATTCGGGAAGCTATACCATTCCGCCGCAGCGTGTCATGTATAACGATAGGGCTTTGGTTACCGATTCGTTTCAGGTTGAAGTTCGAAACGTGCCCGTGGATACGACACAACAAAGGATGTTCGACATTAAGCCAGCGATGGAAGTTAAACGTCCTCCCTTCAATTGGATCGCATTGCTACTGTGGCTGGTGCCTTTGCTAATTATCGGAGCAGGATTGTTTTGGTATTTCAGAAGAAAGAAACGAAAAGAAGAAGCAGAACAGCAGTTACCGCCATATGAAGAAGCCATTACAGCGCTTCATGAATTGGACAATTCACCGTATTTAAAAGAACGAAAATCGAAGGAATATTATTCACACCTAACGGAAATCGTGAAACGTTACCTAGACCGTGAAGTAGATGATATTGCACTGGAAGCTACTACTGGGGAATTGATTTCCCGTTTGCAAATGCATAAGGATGCCGGACATTTCGATTTTGACACCAACACGCTTCGAAAACTGGAGGAAATTCTACGTCGAGCCGACTTGGTGAAATTCGCAAAAATGGAACAAGCCGAAGGGCAAGCCATCAGCGACCGAAAAAGCATAGAGGAAATCATCAATGAAACTGAAGAAGCCATTCCAGAACCAACTGAAGAAGAACTGCAGGCCGATTTGGAATATCAAGAAGCACAACGACGAAAGCGGCAACGCAGAAAATGGATATATGCTGGAGTTGGTGTATTGGTAGCTGTTGTGCTGGCTGGAGCTATTTATGGAAGTATGACAGGCTTCGACAATCTGCGTGATAAAGTATTCGGAAACGAAATGCGAGAGTTGGCCGAAGGTCGTTGGTATAAAAGTGAATACGGCAGTCCACAGATTATTATCGAAACCCCCGAAGTTTTGGTGCGTAAGGTCGATTCTACCGGAAAGGGAACTACGTTTGAAACAGGAGCCCTGATGGAACCGTTCTATATTTCGGTAAGCACGGTACCACTTCAAGTGGAACAGAAGATAGGACTCGAACAGGCGATGGATGTCGCCTTGGAAACGCTTGAAGAGCGCGGAGCAACAAATCTGTTGGTAAAGCGCGAAGCCTTCGAAACCCAAAAAGGGATTACGGGTCTAAAAGCCTTCGGAAAACTGAATGTGAAGGTTTCCGAGGATAAAATATTAGATGTCGATAGTCATTACGAATTGTTACTTTTTGCACAGCCGGGCTATCTACAACAAATATTATTGGTATATCAAGACGATGGAAAGTACGCTGAAGGCATTCAAGAGCGTATTCTCAAATCAGTTGAACTGGAAGTTCCGGCTTCCTCCCAAACCGTTACTCAGTGATGCAACAGTTCGAATTTGTACATCCCGAGTTCTTTTGGCTGCTTTTGGTGCTTCCGTTGCTTATTGGCTGGTATTTCTGGAAACGAAAACAACAATCGGCTTCGCTTTCCATATCTAGCATCAAAGGGTTTAAAACCAAAAATAACTGGTTGGCACGACTGAAACCGATTTTATTTATTCTTCGCTTGCTTGCTATTACCGCCTTTATCGTTGCCATTGCACGTCCGCGTAATGTTGATGAAACCACACGGACTAAAACTACCAAGGGTATCGATATTGTTATGGCAATTGATGTCTCGGCTAGTATGTTGGCACGAGACTTAAAGCCGAATCGATTGGAAGCATTAAAAAATGTGGCCGGACGTTTTATTAATAATCGTCCGAACGACCGAATTGGACTGGTGGAATATGCAGGGGAAAGCTATACAAAAACACCTCTTACCAGCGACAAAAGCATTGTATTGTCGTCTTTAAAAAGCATAAAGTATAATACGATAATTGAAGGTGGAACGGCTATTGGCATGGGCTTGGCCACCTCGGTGAATAGATTGAAGGAAAGCAAGGCGAAGAGTAAGGTCATCATCTTGCTTACCGACGGAGTGAACAACAGTGGGTTTATCGATCCGAAGATCGCCAGTGAACTCGCGGTAGAATTTGGAATTAAGGTATACACCATCGGACTGGGAACGAACGGGATGGCCATGTCGCCTATTGGATTAAGACAAGATGGAACATTTCAGTATGGTAGTATTCAGGTTGAAATCGATGAAACCTTGTTAGAGGAAATTGCACAAACTACCGGAGGCCAATATTTTAGAGCCACCAGTACAACCAAGTTGAATGAGATCTATGATGAAATCAACAAGCTTGAAAGAACCGACATCGAAGAATTTCGCTACATCAACTACGAAGAGCAATTCCGTTGGTGGGTATTTTTAGGGCTTGGATTATTAGCGCTGGAGTTACTGTTGCGCTACACCGTATTTAAAGGATTTGTATAAAGAAAGAATAAGATGTACCAATTAGAACAACCGATTTATTTTTATGTATTGCTGGTAATACCAGTGGTGCTGTTGTTGTTTTTTGCGGTATTGTTATGGCAGCGAAAAGCTCAAAAGCGATTCTCCGACCGGCCATTGTTGAAAAAGCTCGCACCAAACCGTTCGGTATTTAAAGCAACGCTAAAAATTATTATCCTTTGTTTAGCAATTGCTTGCTTGAGTTTTGCCTTGGTCAATCCAAAAATAGGAACCAAGATTGAAACCGTAAAACGTGAAGGTGTCGATGTGGTCTTCGCCTTGGATGTTTCCAAAAGTATGTTGGCAGAAGATATCGCTCCCAACCGACTGGAAAAATCGAAGCAATTGGTATCGCAAATAATCAATAGTCTTGCAGGCGACCGGATTGGAATTATCGGCTACGCCGGAAGTGCGTTTCCACAGGTTCCCATTACAACCGATTTCGGTTCGGCGAAGCTTTTTTTGACGAGTATGAATACCGATATGGTCTCTAGTCAAGGAACGGCTATTACTGAAGCCATTCAGATGGCGGAAACCTATTACAACGATGAGGAACAAGTAAATAGAGTGCTTTTTATCGTTTCGGATGGGGAAGACCATGAAGGCAATGTGGCTTCAATTGCAGAACAAGCGGCCGAAAAGGGGATTAAGATATATACGATTGGGGTAGGTACCGAACAAGGAGGTCCGATTCCGATCAAGCGTAACGGTATTCTTCAATATTACAAAAGGGACGAAAACAATGAGCAGGTCATTACACGGCTCGGAAAGGAAACCCTTCAGGAAATTGCCGAAGAAGCCAATGGCGAATATATCGATGGCAGTAATACGCAGGAAGTGGTTGACAATGTGACAGCTATCCTCAATGGAATGGATAAAAAGGAATTTGAAGCGAAACAATTTACCGATTTTAAAGACCAATTTCAGTGGTTTTTGGGCGGGGCATTGTTTTTGCTTGTATTGGATGTATTCCTATTGGAACGGAAAACCGAATGGGTAAAACGATTGAACCTTTTTGGAGAACGGGATAAACGGTCGTAATTTGAAGTATGTAGCATGAAGATTTTGAATATGAACAATAGTTTGTTTATTAAAAGTGTATGGACGCTTTTCCTATGCTTGGGGGTTACTCAAGTTTGGGGGCAGGAACTCGATAAAGAGCAGCAGAAGGAGCTAAAACAGGCCGATGTGTATGCGCGTGAAGCGCAAGAAGCCTTGCGGGAGGAACAATTCCCGATGGCAGAAGCCGATTATCGAAAGGCTATTGCCTTAAATCCGAAGAGTGAAACCTCAAAATATAATCTTGGAACGGCGTATTACAACCGCGCCCAAAATGATGAAGCCATCCAGCGTTTTAAGCAGGCTGCTTCCGTAGCACAATCAAAGGCCGAAAAGCATAAAGCCTACCACAATCTTGGCAATGGCTTTATGAACAATAAAAAATACCAAGAAGCGGTGGAAGCGTATAAAAATGCGCTTCGCAATAACCCAACCGATGAGGAAACCCGCTATAACTTGGCGTTAGCAAAGGAAATGCTTGAAAAGAATCCTCCACAAGGTGGTGGTGGCGACGACAACAAAGACCAGCAGGACCAAAACGATCAGAATAAAGATCAGGAGAACAAGGATAACCAGGGCGATAACAACCAAGGTGATCAAGGCGATGATAAGGAAAACAAAGACGAAGGCGACCAGAAGGACAAGAATAAGCAAGGTGATGAAGAAGACGATCAAGGGCAGCCGAAAGATCAAAATAAGGGTGAAGGCGATAAACAGCAGCAACCCCAACAGCCTGTTCCTGGAAAACTATCTCCCCAGCAGGTGAAGAGCCTGTTAGAGGCGATGAATAATGAAGAGAAAAAAGTTCAGGATAAAATCAACGCTAAAAAACAAAAAGGTGCAAAAGTGAAGTCGAACAAAGATTGGTAACGATGATGAAGCTGAAATCAATTCTTTCTTTGATGCTTGTGCTATTTCTCGGATTTTCGGGAATCGCACAGGTAACCTTCGATGCGAAAGTGAGTAAAGAACGGCTCGGAGTTAACGAGCGACTGCGCATCGATTTTGAAATGAACAAGGATGGCGATAACTTCAATCCGCCAGACTTTAACGGGTTTCGCGTGGTCGGCGGTCCCAACCAGGCCATCAGCAATTCCTATATCAACGGAAAGCGAAGCTATAGTAAGACCTATAGTTATTTTCTAGCACCACAGGCACAGGGTTCCTTTACCATCGGGCAGGCAACCATCGAAATTGAAGGGGAAACGTATAAAAGTTTACCCATTAAAGTGACCGTAACTCAAGCGGTAGAAAAGCCTCAGGATGGCAACAATGCGGATTATGTAGCAAGTGAAAACGTGCATCTGGTCGCTGAGGTTAGCAAAACCAATCCGTATTTAAATGAAGCCATTACGGTAACCTACAAAATGTATGTTTCGCGCGACGTTAGTATTACCAGTCAGTGGCGCGAATTGGATTCACCTAAGTATGCCGATTTTTGGAGTCAGAATATCGATACAAGAGGAAATTATAAGGTATACGATGGCACGTACAAAGGTGAAAGCTATCGCTATGTCATTCTTCGTACCACCGTACTATACCCGCAGAAAACAGGAGAACTTGAAATTGAGCCGCTAACATTAGATGTTCCTATCGATGTGCCATCCAATCGTCGCGATTTCTTTGGAAGACGTTTAACGACTCGAGTAAATAAAACGATTTCCGCAGGAAAACGAACGATTGATGTGAAACCATTACCGCTGGAAGGTCGGCCCGACGATTTTGCTGGTGCTGTTGGCGATTTCGATTTTGAAGTGAAAACATCTAAAGAGACGTTGGATGCCACAGAATCGTTGGAGCTTCAAGTATTGGTTTCAGGAAATGGAAACTTGAAACTCTTCGATCCGCCTTCGGTAAAACTACCAAGCTCACTTGAAGTCTATGAGCCTGAGCGTTCCGAAAATGTGCGTACAACGCGTTCGGGAATGGAAGGCGATATTACGGAGACCTACACGGTAGTACCACAATTCAAAGGGAAGTATCCTATTCGTCCGTTGACGTTTTCCTTTTTCGATCCGATGACGGAAACGTATAAAACAAGAACGTCGAACGAAATCGTCATCAATGTTGAGCAAGGTCCTGTTACGCCGGTCGCTTCAGCAAACGATGAAAATACCGCAAAGCAACCCGTGACGCTTTCTGAAGATCAATTTAAGTATATAAAAACGAGCACTTCCTTTTCTTCAGTCGAAAAAGATAATTTCTTTCAGTCTACCTTATTTTGGTCGTTGGTAGGAGCACCCCTTTTATTGATTCCAATTTTGATGTTTGTCGGACAAAAGCGCAAGGAACGCTTAGCCGATGTGGAAGGAAACCGTTTACGCCGTGCCAACAAATTGGCGAAAAAGTATTTAAGTGAAGCGAAACGAAATTTAGGAGACAAAGTAGCCTTTTATGATGCCTTGGAACGGGCGCTTCACAATTATTTGAAGGCAAAATTGGATATCGTAACCAGTGAGTTCAGCAAAGAGCGAATTGAAAGTCTGCTAGCCGAAAACAATGTGGACAAAGCTACGATCGACAACTTTATCAGTCTGTTGAAGAATTGCGAATTTGCAAGGTATACACCCGCTTCTTCAGAAACCATGAAAGAGGATTATAATAAAGCCGCTTCGGTAGTTTCGGAAATCGATAAACAATTCAAAAGGTAAACTATGAACAGTATAGTGAAACATTTTGGAACATCATATCGCAAGACAGCTATAGCTTTCATTTTGGCGCTAGTAAGTCTCACCCTCGGAGTTGCGCAAAACCAAGCCTTCTTCGAACAAGGCAAGGAACGCTATCGGGATGGACAGTATCAAGAAGCCATAAATGCTTGGATGCAAATTTTGGATGACGGCCAGCATTCTTCTGAAGTATACTATAACCTAGGAAATGCACATTACAAGTTGAATAACATTGGGCCGAGTATCTATTATTATGAAAAAGCGCTGCAGTTGGCGCCAAACGATAGCGATATAAAGAATAACTTGGCCTTTGCTGAAAATGCCCGTATAGATGCTATCGAACCATTACCACAATCGGTATTTTTTAGATGGTACCAGAATATTTCAGGTATCATGACCTTCAATGGTTGGGCAATAGCTACCGTAGTGATGACTTTCTTATTTGCCTTACTCTTCTTACTGTATTGGTTTTCGGCCTCAAGCGGTCGCAAACGATTGTTCTTTACATCTTCTCTAATTTCAATAATAATTGCGATTGTAGCGATTAGTATGGCGTATACGGTGTATGACGATATGACTTCAGACACTCCTGCGATTATTTTTGCAGAGGAGACTGAGATAAAAAGTGAACCGAATTTAGGTAGTGCTACTTCATTCCTACTTCATGAAGGTACAAAAGTCCAGATTTTGGAGTCGGAAAGAAACTGGGTACGTATTTCCTTGGTCGACGGAAAAGATGGATGGATGCCCGCTTCAGACGTGAAACGCCTTTAGGTTTTAAGATTCTCTTAACAGGATTGTCATACTGAAAACGTAATTTTGAATTTTTCAGGAATTTCTGATCTATGCGATTGAAAAGTATATTCTTTTTGGTGATTTTCAGCAGCTTTCTAGTAGCACCTGCCGTGCTTACGCTTGCAAAGCTTCAAGTTGATGTAAACACCTACTTTTCAATGACTGAAGAAGAAACGTCCGATAGCTATAAAGTGGGACCCAAGCAAAAAGACTCGCAATCGGAAGATGCCTTTGCGGCAGTATTTGCTGAGGATTTAGATGCAAAGGAGGGGTTTTACTACAACGCTACTTGGCAGTGGGTATACTCAGAAACCCATTCCCCTCCTCCTGAATTGTTACTATCCTAAGAATTTTATTCGATGGCGCCCTTTTACAGGTTGCTATTCTCTCAATTTACTATATATCAAGTTCCTCTTTCAAGGGGAATGTTATACATTTTAACTATTAAAATTTTACTATGAAAGCACTTGACAAACAAGCGCAGTCGGCTATATCGCCTAGCGCAGGTATTGAACGTTTAAAAGAAGGAAACCAACGGTTTCTTAACAAGAAGCAAGCAGACCGCGACCTTAACCAACAGGTAAAGGAAACAACAGGAGGTCAATATCCGTTTGCAGCGGTATTGAGTTGTATCGATTCTCGCGTACCCGCTGAAATCGTATTCGACCAAGGGATTGGCGATATCTTTAGCGCTCGCGTTGCCGGAAACTTCGTAAATGAAGATGTTTTAGGAAGTATCGAATATGCCTGTAAGGTAGCAGGTTCAAAATTGGTTGTAGTTATGGGCCATACAGCCTGTGGTGCGGTGAAAGGTGCCTGCGACGATGTAGAGCTTGGAAACATCACTGCCTTGGTGAGCAAAATAAAGCCTGCTGTTGAAGCCGTGAAAGAACCAAAAGAAGCGGATAAGCGAACGTCGTCTAACCTCGATTTCGTAAATGCAGTTTCAAAGAAGAACGTGGAGAAAACATTGGAAAACATGCGTAGCCAAAGTCCACTGCTAAAAGAGATGGAAGATAATGGCGAAATCAAGATTGTCGGCGCTATGTACGACGTTTCCGATGGAAGCGTAACGTTCTATAACTAAACCAAACATAAAAGGAATTTTAAAAACGTAACATATGTTCAAAAATTTTAAAAATGACTTTCCTGCTTCGGTAGTCGTATTTTTCGTGGCTATTCCCTTATGTTTGGGAATCGCTTTGGCAAGTGGGGCGCCTCTTTTTTCTGGTTTAATCGCCGGTATTGTCGGAGGTATTGTAGTAGGAGCCATTAGTGGTTCTAGTTTAGGGGTTAGTGGTCCAGCAGCCGGTCTAACGGCAATTGTATTGGCCGCTTTAGCGACCCTCGGAAGTTGGGAAAACTTTTTGGTAGCCGTGGTCTTGGGAGGTGCTATTCAAATTCTGTTTGGAGTATTACGGGCAGGAATTATCGGGTACTATTTTCCAAACTCTGTAATTAAGGGAATGCTTACCGGGATTGGAATTATCATTATCCTAAAGCAAATTCCCCACTTCTTTGGTTACGATGCCGATCCTGAAGGCGATTGGGCTTTCTTACAGGTAGATGGCGAGAATACCTTTTCTGAACTTGGAAATATTTTTGGAAATATCAGCCCAGGAGCTACCGTAATTGCTATTATCGGTATGGCTATCCTAATTTTATGGGAAGCAGTACTCAGCAAGAAATACAAAATCTTTAAATTAATTCAAGGGCCGCTGGTAGCTGTTGCTGCAGGTATTATTTTCTACTTGTTGACGCAAGATTCCGAGAGTCTCGCCATTTCGAAAAATCATTTGGTCGCCGTGCCGGTGCCGGATGATGTCGATTCATTTTTAGGTCAGTTTACATTTCCAAATTTTAGTATTATCGGAAATCCCCAAGTATGGGTAACTGCCTTCACGATTGCACTAGTAGCGAGTTTGGAGACGCTTCTTTGTGTGGAAGCAACCGATAAATTGGATCCACATAAAAGAACTACTCCAACAAATAGAGAGCTGTTCGCACAGGGAACTGGTAATATGCTTTCAGGTTTAATCGGTGGACTGCCGGTAACTCAGGTAATTGTACGAAGTTCGGCGAATATTCAGTCGGGCGGACAAACCAAAGCCTCAGCCATCATGCACGGATTCTTATTACTGATTTCGGTGATTCTTATTCCGACCGTTCTAAACTTAATTCCGCTTTCAGTGCTAGCAGCAATCCTGTTTTTGGTAGGATATAAACTGGCAAAACCTTCCTTGTTCAAGGAAATGATTCAAAAGGGATGGAAACAATATGTACCGTTTTTCATTACCGTTATCGGAATTGTCTTTGGCGACCTGCTAATCGGTATTAGCCTCGGTTTAGCCGTTGGAATTGTGGTGGTATTGATTAAGAACTACCAAAACAGCCACTTCCTTCACATTCGTAAGTCGGAGGAAAATAACGTTGACGTTGTTAAGATGACCTTAGCTGAAGAAGTTACCTTTATTAACAAAGGTGCCATTATTAAGGAATTGGATAAGCTTGAAGAAAATACGTTGTTGGAAATCGATACCACCAAAACGCGCTTTCTGGATAACGATGTTATCGAAGTTTTTGATGATTTCAGAATTAAGGCGAAGGACAGAAATATCGACGTAACCTTGATTTCGGAACGTGGAGAGGAAAAAAATCCACAAAGCTATGCTGAATTTTTTCAAAGAAAGAAAAAAGATGAGTTACGAATAGATCGTTAATTTGATGTATTCCATTACTAAAAAAGCCTGGTATATCGCCAGGCTTTTTTAGTTTCAGTACGTTTTATGAGTGATTACTCTTCACCGATACTATCACTTGCTTCACTTGGAAGCGAATCGTTATCCGATTGCTTGTATTCTTCCAACACCTCAGGCGGATCGTTTCTGAAATCGTTTACCTCTTCCAAAATTTGAGGTAATACTAAGGGGGCCAAAGAAGCGACTGGCGGATAAAGCACTGAAGTTTCCCGTTCTTCTATCGAAACCATTCGATAACTATCGGAAGCATCGACCAGCATAAAAACAACACTTACGATAAATGCATATTTCAGCATGCTGAAAACGCCTCCTAGAAGTTTGTTCACCAATCCTAGAGCAGCGAAATCGGCTACCTTGGTTAAGAATTTACCCGCTAGCGATATTACGAATACAATGATGAGAAAAGTAACGGCAAAAGCAACGATGTTGGTGGTTTGTATGCTCCAATCATAGCGTTCTGAAAGCCAGTTGCCAACAATATGGGAAAAATGAATAGCGCCATAAACACCCGCGATCAGCCCTATTAAAGATGCCAGGGTAACAAAAAGTCCTTTCTTATATCCAAAATAGAAAGCGATTAGTAAAATCACGCCAAGTATAATGTCGATGGTGGTCATTGCGATGCTTTTGGCATAAAGATACTACAATCGAGGAAAGGACGGTTTATTGAAATAGAACAACTATTTTTGTTGCATGGCTAGAGATGAACAGTTGCGACAACGTTGGGACGAATTGGTTGGTTTTTTAAGCAATCGGTTTGCGGACGGTGAGGAGTTAGACCTAGACGGTATCATCTATCTTGTAGGGGTACAGGAATTAGGACAATTGCATCGTCGTTTCCGAAAAGATGATAAGGTGAATTTGATGCATATCGCAATCTGCCGTTTGCTGGAACCTTTTGGATACTACGAATTCGATTATATAGATGAAGAGGGCTGGCCGCATTATAAAATGTTGGAACAACTGCCACCTTTAAAGGCAGGAGAGCAGTCCGTATTGATGAAAGAAGCAATCGTCCATTATTTTTTAGAAAAAGAAGTCATCCTGTAAATGATACTCTTCCATTTATTACAGCAGTTTCCTAGTGACAGTGGTCCTATTTATAAGGAAACGGTGGAAGGCAGAATTCCAGTAGAGCCTTTCAACACCTTCAGCAACTTTCTTTTTTTAGCAGTTTTTCTCTACTTCGCATTCAAAGTATATCGGAACTATAAAACCCATCGCTTTTTAGCGTATACCTTACCGGTGCTATTTATATGCTTTGTTGGTGGAACGATTTATCACGCCACTCGCAGTGCAGAAATTTGGTTGTTGCTAGATTGGGTGCCGATAGTGCTTCTTACGTTTTCTGTTTCGGTATATTTTATTTTTAAGTCAGTCAACACAACAGCCAAAGGCCTGTTGTTCACCTTAGGAATTTTAGTATTTGTCTTTGGTGTTCGTCAGATTCCTGGAACGACGATTTCAATTGGGTATTTAGCAACAGCCGTCGCGCTTCTATTGCCGTTGATTATTTACAGTTACCAGAATCAATGGAAATTCGCTCAGAATATACTGTGGGCGGTAGTCGCATTTGCCTTAGCGCTAAGTTGTCGAACCTTAGATAATGAATTCGATATTCTGCACATGGGAACCCATTGGTTATGGCATTCATTTGGAGCTATTTCTGTATTTTTCTTGATGCGTTACTTGTTTTTGGATAATGAGGAAATAGCCGCTCAAAAGACCGATACAGCCTGATGCTTTCAAAAGAAAATGCGTAATTTTGCCCACCTGAATGTTTTAGGCTATGATACAAAAGATCAAGGACCATATTGCGAAGGTGGAAGCCTTTACGGCTACTTCAAAAGAAGAAGTAGAACAATTCCGAATCCAATACCTGGGGAAGAAGGGTATTTTAAATGACTTCTTTGCGGAATTTAAAAACGTTCCAAACGAGCAGAAAAAGGATTTTGGCCAAGCGGTGAATACCCTGAAACAAACGGCTCAGGAAAAAGTCGATACGCTGAAGCAAGCACTTGAGGATAAGGAAACAGCTGAAGGTGTGTATGGCGATTTGTCAAGACCAGGGGAACCGATTCCATTAGGGTCGCGTCATCCGATTTCCTTAGTTCGAAACAAGATCGTAGAAATATTTTCTCGCATCGGTTTCAACGTGTCTGAAGGCCCAGAGATTGAAGACGATTGGCATAACTTTACGGCCCTAAACCTTCCGGAGTATCACCCGGCACGCGATATGCAGGATACCTTCTTTATTCAAAAAGATCCTGATCTGTTGTTAAGAACTCATACAAGTACCGTTCAGGTTCGGTATATGGAGAATAACAAACCGCCGATTCGGACAATTTCACCGGGACGCGTTTATAGAAATGAAGCCATTTCGGCGCGTTCGCACTGCTTCTTTCACCAAGTGGAAGGATTGTATGTGGACAAAGGAGTGAGTTTTGCCGATTTAAAGCAAACCCTACAATATTTCACTACTGAAATGTTCGGAAAATCGAAGATTCGATTACGTCCGTCCTATTTTCCCTTCACGGAGCCAAGTGCTGAAGTAGATGTGTATTGGGGGTTGGAAACGGAAACCGACTATAAAATGACGAAAGGTACTGGCTGGCTTGAAATCATGGGCTGTGGAATGGTAGATCCCAATGTGTTGAAGAATTGCGATATCGATCCCGAGGAATACTCTGGCTTTGCCTTTGGAATGGGTATCGATCGCATAGCATTATTGTTACATCAAATTCCGGACATTCGAATGTTGAGTGAAAACGATATCCGATTTTTAGATCAATTTAAAAGCGTATTATGAAAAAGTATTTAATTATTGCGCTTTTAGTATTGGCGCTGTTGGTTGTTGGCTATCTAACCTTTGTGGTGGCCATTTTTGAAATCGTTATCGGAAGTATCTTCCTCGTAATTTGTGCTTTAGCCTTATTAGGGGTTTGGATCATGTGGAAAAAGAAGACCAACTAGGATGCGAAAGGATATCGAAATTCCTGAAGTAAAGGAAGTATATGTGGCAGCGGTTCAGGAATTCAACGAAGAGTTTAAGGTTGATGAATGGAATGCTTACATTATCAATAATAATTCAGAACCTTTGGAAACGGTTATTATCGTTTCCCAAGCGTACGATGATTCCAAAATGACCGCCCCAATGCGTCGAACGCTTTCTACCTTACCTGCGAAAGGCTTTGCTAAGATTGAATTTTTGGAGGAAAATGTATTGAAGCTTCCGAATTACTTCACTGTCACCTACTTTTTGGAAGGAAAACTATTCGATAAGCGATTTGAAATTCCCGCAAACGCAGCTATTGAAGATAATGCGGTTGCACTTCCCATTATGGAAAAGGAAGGGGTGCTTGCCCGCTAGTCTAACTTTTCAGTCAATTTCTGGAATATCTTTTTAGCGTCTTTGCCATCATACAAAACATCATACACAGCATTAATGATAGGCGTTTTAGCCTTTTTCTTGCCTTTGGCCTTATTTAGTTCATAAGCGCTTTTCGTAGCATAATAGCCTTCCGCAACCATGCTCATTTCCATCTGGGCGCTTTTTACGGTATAGCCTTTCCCGATCATATTCCCGAACATCCTATTTCGACTAAAAACAGAGTATCCAGTTACTAATAAATCACCTAAGTAAGCAGAATCGTTAATGTTTCGCTTCATTTTATGCACCTTCTTCACATAGCGTTTCATTTCACGAATGGCATTACTCATCAAAACGCTTTGGAAGTTATCGCCATAACCAAGCCCATGTGCGATACCGGCAGCGATAGCATAAATATTCTTCAACATGGCAGCATATTCGGTTCCTATGATATCATCACTCGTCGTACATTTAATATAATCGCTGCTAAGATGCTTGGCCACGCACTTCGCCTTATCTTCATCAGCACAGGCAATGGTTAGGTAGGATAAGCGTTCTAGAGCGACCTCTTCGGCGTGACAAGGTCCGGAAATAACGCCGATATTATGAAAAGGCACACCATAATGCGTGTTGAAATGGTCCCCTACGATCAAACTGCTTTCAGGTACGATCCCCTTAATCGCAGAAAAGATTATTTTATCATCTAAGGAAACGGATATTTTCTGTAGTTCTTTTTCAACAAACGCTGAAGGAATGGCAAAAATACAATAGTCGGCATAATTGATCATTTCATCAATATCGGAACTCAACTTCAGTTGGTTCACCTTAAACTCGACCGAGCTGAGGTAATTCGGATTATGGTCCTGTTTTTTTATATGCTCAATCGCATACACACTTCGCATATACCAGCCGACCTCCTCGAAATTCTCGCATAGCATTTTCACGATAGCTGTCGCCCAGCTACCGCCTCCAAAAACCGCAAATTTTGGTTTGTCTTCCATAGAGATTATTTCAACTCTATCAAAAATACATAAATATTAAGGGGAAGAAGCCACAAGATCAAATTACTAACGGAAATCATAGCCATTCATCTGAATTACTATTTTTAAATAATTGAAAATCAACGTAATATAAATATGGCACGTTTTTCGTTTCCCCATACTTAGTAACCCCTAAAACTGGACGTTATGAAGACAGTAAAACTATTTTTGATTCCGTTTGTAGCATTTTTTATGCTGTCCTCTTGTTATACCGAAGTAATTGTAGAGGACGAATATGTTGATACTACTCCTACCTTGACGTTGCGTCAGCTATTGTCTTCATACGAATTATGGTATGTAGACATCAACCAGTCGTCGGGTAATGGCTACATTCCATTCGTTCAAAAAGCCTTTACTTTATCCTTCCGTAACGGAACGGTACATGCGAACAACAACCTTGTAGGTATTGGCGATCAAGGGTATGGTTTTGGAATTGATGTTGGGTATTACGATGCCTACGAAGATGTACTTGAAATATCGCATGACATCGATGGCTTTCATCGCTTTATTGTTACGCAATTGAACGACACTACGATTGAACTCTATTATCCACCAAAAAAGCTTCGCTATATTTTGGTAGGATATCAGCGCAGTACCTTCGACTATGATAAATTGTTCTATGAAAACCTTCATTATTTTCTACAGGAATACGTAGCATGGGAGAAAATCTATACGAGTGAATACGGTGCGTTAAATGAATTCGATTATGAGAATTTCCTTCAGTTTTTACCGGCGCAAGGGGATGGTAACTTCAGAAGTTCAAGAGATGGCAATGGCACGAATATTGACTATCTGTATTGGGATTATAGTGGTATTTATGAAGTGGATGATATTGACGGAGAGCCCTACCTAAAACATTTAACATTGGATTATGATTATCTGGGCAATGAATATTTTGAACTCTACGTTATGAATGACAACACGATAGAGTTATTTCACAACACGAGTGGAACCTTATATCGTTTTAGAGGAAGAGGTTTTATTCAATATAAAAACAACGAAGGTAAACTGAGGAAATCCAACGCCGAGGTTGCCAAAGAGATTGAAAATCTCATAAAAGCATAAACGATTTTTTGGTTGGTTAGTTGAAACCGCCCCCGCTGGAGTAAGTTAAGCCAGATGTGGGGCGGTTTTTATTTATAGAAGTTCATTTCGTCCAAGTATTTCCAAACCTCGCAAGGAAGCATGGGACGGATATTTTTTCCTTCTGAAATCCCGTTTCTGATGAAGGTCGAACTCAATTCCATGATAGGCGCCTCAACCCTTGTAATATTTGCATTTTCCTTAAACTGGGGTTGCACGGTGCCTTCTGAAATTCTAGGATAAACGTATAGCGGATATCGATTAACAAGCACATCATAATTCTTCCACTTATGAAGATTCTTCAAGTTATCTTCCCCCATAATCAAACAAAACTGTTGCTCCGGATATTTTTCCTCTAAGTGTGCTAGCGTGTTAACTGTATAGTTCGGTTGTGGCAAATCGAACTCAATATTGCTCGCCTTTAGTTTTGGATAATCCTCAACGGCAATACGAACCATCGCCAATCGATGATGGTCTTCTAAAAGGGTTTTCTTTTTCTTGTGTGGATTGTGGGGTGTAACGACCATCCAAATTTCATCTAAATCGCTATACTCTGCCATATGGTTGGCAATGGTAAGATGACCAACATGAATAGGGTTGAAGGTTCCGAAAAAGAGTCCGATTTTCTTCTGCATACTATTCTTCTTCGCTACTGTGACCGTTTTTGATGAAGTTTTCGACTAACTCTTCGGCCTCGGCCAAAGCTGTTTGCAAATCGTGATTTTTGATGATAACATCGAATTGTGGCGCCGTGGCCAATTCAACCGAAGCCTTCGCGATACGCATATTGATCCGCTCGTCGCTTTCGGTCTGTCGTTTTTTTAGTCGACGCTTGAGTTCATCAACGCTCGGAGGTTTTACAAATACCGCCAGCGTATGTTCGGGAAATTTTTTTTTGATTCGCAGTCCACCGGCCACATCAATATCGAAAATCACGTTTTTTCCTTTCGCCCAGATGCGCTCCACTTCAGTTTTCAGCGTACCATAGAAATTATCGCGATATACTTCTTCCCATTCAAGGAAATCGCCATTTTTGATATGCTGTTTAAAATCCTTTAGACTGATGAAGTAGTAATCTTTTCCATGCTCTTCGCCGCCTCGTGGTTCTCTAGAAGTACAAGAAATAGAGAACTCCAAATTCAAGCGTTCCTGCTCCAATAAATGCCGAACGATCGTGGTTTTTCCACTTCCTGAAGGGGCTGAAAAAACAAATAATTTTCCCTCCTTCATTACAATACGTTTAAGGCTTGCTCCTTAATTTTCTCCAACTCATCCTTCATCTGAACGACCAATTGCTGCATAGGAGCATAATTGGCCTTGCTACCAATGGTGTTGATTTCACGACCGATTTCCTGAGAGATAAATCCGAGTTTCTTTCCATTGCTCTTTGGCGATTCCATCGTTTCCGAAAAATAGGAAAGGTGGTTTTTTAGACGCACTTTTTCCTCGGTAATGTCGTATTTTTCAAGATAATACACCAATTCCTGCTCGAAACGGTTCTCGTCTACAGATTCCTTCAAATCGCTAACGGCTTTGGTAAGACGTTCCTTTACATCTTCAATCCTGTCGGAATCCATATCGCTAACCTTTTCCAATAGTGAAGAGATATTTGTGACTCTCTTTTTGAAGTCGGCTTCCAGGGCTTTTCCTTCATCGCTTCTATATTCATTGATGGAGGTAAGGGCGTCATCAACTGCCTTGGAAATTTTTTCAAACTCTGCATCATCAATTTCCTCGCGTTCCGTCGTCAAGGCATCGGGAAAACGAACCGCCATCTTCATCAATTCTACGGGGTGACCATCTTGAATCTTTGCCAGTTGTTTCATATAGCTCGTAACCGCTCCTTCATTGATAACCGTTGGTGTCGAATCGCCCGTGAATTCCATATAAAGATTGAAATCTACTTTTCCGCGATGGAGGGAATTTGAAATCTGTTTCCGAAGGTCTAATTCCTTTTCGCGATAGGCCGACGGAACTCTTGCGTTCACATCCAAATTCTTGCTGTTTAGCGAGCGAATTTCGATGGTGATTTTTTTGTTTGGCAATTCTAAAACACTTTTGCCGTACCCAGTCATGGATTGAATCATAGATAGTATTTAGAAAAGGCGCATAGCGCCTTCGATTCGAATGGCAAAGATACGAAATTTGAAATGCCTTTAATCCACTACACGATGACAATGGAAACGCGACTAATTTCCCTATTTTTGTAGCTTTCAAAACAATTTATGAAAACCAATCCTTCTAGATATACCATTACGGCAGCGTTACCGTATACGAACGGGCCCATTCATATCGGTCATTTAGCTGGCGTGTATGTGCCTGCCGACATTTATGCGCGTTATCAGCGGCTTCAACAACGGGATGTCGCTTTTATTTGCGGAAGCGATGAACACGGTGTAGCCATTCCGATGCGCGCCAAGAAAGAGGGCGTTTCCCCTCAGGAAATCATCGATAAGTATCATGCCCTTATCAAGGATTCATTCGAGGAATTCGGAATTTCGTTCGATAATTATTCACGTACCTCTTCACCTGTACACCACGAAACGGCTTCAAACTTTTTCAGAAAGATGTATGAAGAAGGGCTTTTCACTGAAAAGGTTACCGAACAACTATATGACGAGGAAGCACAACAGTTTTTGGCGGATCGTTTTGTGGTGGGTGCCTGTCCGAAATGTGGATATGAAGAGAGTTATGGCGATCAGTGCGAACGCTGTGGAACGTCGCACAATGCCACTGACCTAATAGACCCTAAGAGTACGATTACCGGTAATGTTCCGGTTTTAAAGGAAACGAAGCATTGGTTTTTACCGTTGGATCAATATGAAGGGTTTTTGAAGGAATGGATACTGAAAGATCATAAAAAGGATTGGAAATCGAATGTATACGGGCAGTGCAAAAGCTGGATCGATGATGGCTTGCGTCCGAGAGCGGTAACCCGCGACTTAGATTGGGGAATTCCCGTCCCCGTTGAAGGAGCCGAAGGGAAAGTGCTGTATGTTTGGTTCGATGCACCGATAGGTTATATCTCCTCGACCAAGGAATGGGCCGAGCGCGAAGGGAAGGATTGGGAACAGTATTGGAAGGATGAGGACACCAAATTGCTCCATTTTATCGGAAAGGATAATATCGTTTTTCACTGTATCATTTTCCCAAGTATGTTGAAAGCGGAAGGAAGTTACGTGCTTCCGGACAATGTGCCTGCCAACGAGTTCATGAATTTGGAGGGAAATAAAATATCTACTTCTAAAAATTGGGCGGTTTGGTTGCATGAGTATTTGAAGGAGTTTCCAAACCAACAGGATGTGTTGCGCTATGTGTTAACGGCGAATGCTCCTGAAAGCAAGGATAATGATTTTACCTGGTCCGATTTTCAGGCACGAAACAATAATGAACTGGTCGCGATTTTCGGAAACTTCATCAATCGCGTAGTCGTGCTTACCCATAAATATTATGATGGGAAAGTACCGGCTCCAGCGAATTTTGCTGAAATCGATGTACAAACGTTGAAGGAACTGGCGGCCTATCCCGATGTAATCGCTAGTAGTATTGAGCGGTATCGCTTCCGCGAAGCCCAACAACAACTGATGAATGTTGCGCGGTTGGGGAACAAATACTTAGCCGATGAAGAGCCGTGGAAAACGATTAAAACCGATGAGGAACGGACGAAGACTGTGATGTTTACAGCGCTTCAGATAGCAACGGCCTTAGCGGTCTTAAGCGAACCGTTTTTGCCGTTTACGTCAACCAAGCTGAAAAAAATATTGAATATCGACTCCGATGCCTTCAACAACTTATCTTGGAACACCATTACCAGTTCCTCCCATTCGGAAGGACTTAAGGACATACTCCCTCCCGGCCATACCATCAATAAGGCCGATTTGCTCTTCAGTAAAATTGAAGACGAGACGATTTCACAACAATTGGAAAAACTAAAAAAGACTAAAATGGATAACGCCGCAGAAAAGGAGACAGCGAAAAATATCGTTCCACAGAAGGGTACTATTCAATTCGACGATTTCACCAAACTCGATATGCGTATCGGAACTATCCTTGAGGCCGAAAAAATGCCGAAGGCCGATCGCCTATTAGTGTTGAAGGTCGATACAGGTATCGATACTCGGACTATTGTTTCTGGAATTGCGGAAAGCTTTTCACCAGAGGAAATTATCGGTAAAAAAGTAACCGTTCTTGTCAACCTAGCCCCAAGAAAGCTCCGAGGTGTTGAAAGTCAAGGGATGATTTTAATGACCGAGACAGCGGATGGGAAACTCCGATTCGTTAATCCTGATGGGGAGGGCATTGAAAATGGAGCGGCAATAAATTAAATGCAATAAGAATGCAAAAAAATCTATTTATAGTTTTTAGTATGCTGGTTCTATTTGTTACTAACAGCATTGCTCAAGAAGTGGTGGGTGAGTTGAACGTCGACAATATGGGGCTGACCAATAAGATTAACTATTCCGTCAACAATGAAACGAATGGTAATATAACGACGTTACTCGTACACAACAATTATATGTACGCGTACCTTTTTGATGAAGATTTCAATCTTTTAAACATGCCATTATCTAGAAAGGAAGACAATGGTAAATATAATGAGTTGGTAGGGCATAAGGTGGTTGACAATAAATATACTTTTATATATACAAATAGCATTCGTAGTAAGCTAGTCCTCTATACTTTCGATTTTGACAAAAATTTTAATGCAAGGCATGAAGTTGATTTGAATTTTTCAGGGGAACGGATCGTTGAGGCATTTTCTAGTTATCAAAATCGATTTTTTATCTTTTTCGCCTCTGTAAACGGGGAATTAATTTTGAGAGAACTGGATAACTCCTACGATTCATTAACAGAGATTGGAAGATACAAGATTGAGGATAAGGAGTTTGAAGGGGAGGAAATTTTATTTAAAAGACACTTTTTATATTCGAAAGCGAGATATGTTACTATGGGTGATAAAACACCGGCTCCCGTAAGTAGTGCCTTTTCTAAATATAAGTTATTCAACCAAAACAATTCTTTAATTCTTACGGTTGAAAATGAAGATATAGGCACTAGTGTTTATGCAATCGATTTAGCCTCCAAGAAACTAAAAGAAACATTCTTTCCCTATATAGAGGGAAGAAAAGATGATTATGAAGAATTTAATTCGTTTGTCAGCAACAATAGGATTTTTCAGATTAGTGTTTCCAACATAGAAATGTCACTTCTTATTTCCAGTCTTGAAGGGCAAAAACTAAAGGAATTTTATGTAAAAAAGGAACAGGAAATTTGGTTTAAGAATACGGTGGTGGTTCAAGAAGGTTCATCAATTTTGGACGTCTATGTTTTGGGCCAGAAAATTACCGATATAAAAAGAAACTTTGAAAGCACTGCAAAATTTCTAAGAAAAATAAGCTCTAGGACTGCTGGTGTCAATGTTTTGTTTGATAATAATCGCTATGAAGTTATAGTCGGGGGAGTTAAAGATAATGTTATGTCAGGTATTTTAACGGTTGCCTCTTCAGGATTAGGTAACTTCGACAAAGATCAAATCACTAAAATTACATGTCTTTTCGATGAAAATTTGGAACATGTGGATGAAGATGTTGATTTGAATACTTATGATTTTATAAATGCTTTTGAAGACGACTTAAAATCTGAAACGAATTCAAATATATTCATCGCAAACGGAAATCTTTATTATTGCTATTTATACAGAAAAGAAGAGCAATTGCGATTTATTGAGTTCTAACGATATCAAATGCTCAAAATAGCCCATAGCCCCATTTACAAACATCCCTTGCCGGAAGGGCATCGGTTTCCGATGGAAAAATACGAGCTGATTCCACAACAGCTGCTATATGAGGGAACGTGCAAAGAAGAAAATTTCTTTGCTCCCAATATGCCTTCCGATGAAGATATATTGGCTGTACATGATACCGAATATGTTGAAAATCTACGGAGTCTTACGGTTGAAAGACGGGCCGCCCGAAAAATAGGCTTTCCGCTATCGGAGGTGTTGGTAAAGCGTGAACACATCATTACCCAAGGAACGATTGAAGGATGTCATTATGCACTAAAACACGGTATCGCCATGAACATCGCGGGCGGAACGCATCATGCGTATGCCGGTTATGGTGAAGGGTTTTGCATCTTTAACGATCAGGCGATAGCGGCACGACACTTACAAAAGAATAAGTTAGCTTCCCAAATCTTGATTATCGATTTGGATGTTCACCAAGGGAATGGGACAGCAAAGATCTTTGAAAACGATCTATCTGTATTCACCTTTAGTATGCATGGTGCGGGAAACTATCCCTTTAAAAAAGAAAAAAGCGATTTGGATATCGGATTGCCGGATGGCACTGGAGATGAAGAATACCTTCAAAAGCTAGAAGAAACCGTGATCAACCTTATTGATAGTGTGAAGCCAGACTTCGTGTTCTATTTAAGCGGGGTGGATATTTTAGAAACCGATAAGTTGGGACGATTGGCGTGTACTGTTGAAGGCTGCAAGGAGCGCGACCGATTTGTACTGGAAACACTTCGCAATAGGGAATTGCCTGTTCAAGTAAGTATGGGCGGAGGCTATTCTAAGGAAATAAAAATTATCGTGGAGGCACACGCTAATACGTACCGATTGGCACAGGATTTGTTTTTCTGATGGGTATATTGAGATATGTAGATGGGAAAGAAAAAGAAGGAGAAGAAAGGACTTAAAAAGAAATGCTGCGATAAATACCTGAAGAAAGGTGAGCACAAGCGTTGTAAACGATGTCCTTGTTTTGATATGCCAACTAGGGTGCGAAAGGAGCGTTTTAAGGATTTGGAACTGGATATTGTGTACTAAAAAAGCCCAGCTTAATTGCCGGGCTTTTTTTAGTGAAAGGAATTGATTACTTGCTCAACATCAACAGTTCATTACAAAGAATTTCGGTAATGTAGCGTTTGTTCCCGTCTTTGTCTTCGTACGAGCGATTAGTCAGTTTGCCCTCTACGGCAATCTCCTGTCCTTTGGTAACATAGTTCTCTACTACATTTGATAAACCTCCTCGCACGATCACATTATGCCAGTAGGCACGCTCTACCTTTTCACCATTTTTATCCTTGTAGCTATCGTCTGTAGCGAGCGTAAACTTGGCCATTTTGTTACCATCCTTAAAAGTTACGATTTCTGGGTCTTGCCCTAAGCGTCCAATTAACTGTACTTTGTTTCTTAATGCGTTCATAATACTTAAATTTTAGGTTAAACAGTTAAGATTAAATCGAATGTCATCATCCGACATGGCAAAGATGCGACGGCGGAAAAGTTTTAATCGGTTGGAAATCATTTACTTTCGTTTGAAGTTGCTTGTAAACGTTTGTAATTGTTTAAAAACGTTATGAAGTGCTATAAACAGGGGAATGAATCGATTTCAATTAAAATTCAACAAGTATGACATTTCTCCTATTTAATTAGGTATTTCAATACTACTTTTCTGAAAAACAATACACTCATGTCACTTATAACCAAAATAATCATCGTTTTAGTCGTACTTCATTTGGTGGTCGGATTCGGATGGCTGATCTACAAATTAAGACCGATTAAGAAGAATCAAGATAATAAAGCGGATTAAGCGACCACTTTCTTACCTATAATTGCAGTGGGATCGCTATATTGTTTGGTGTATTAAGTATGGAAGAAATCTACAACCAATTCGAGACCGACCGATTGTGGCTGCGTCCTACTTCAACAGAAGATACCAACTTTATCTTTGAACTGTTGAATTCACCCAAATGGTTACGGTATATCGGCGATCGAAATCTTAAAAGCGAAGACGACGCGAAACGCTATATCGAAGAACGGATGCTTCCACAGTTGAAGCGCCTGGGTTATGCCAATAATACCGTGATTCGAAAAAGCGATGGCATTAAAATGGGAACTTGTGGCCTATACGATCGTGAAGGTGTTGAAGGCGTCGACATTGGGTATGCGTTTTTACCTCAATTTGAAGGACAAGGCTATGCGTATGAAGCTTCCAATAGATTAAAAAAAGCTGCTTTTACAGATTTCAATATTGCGGTTTTGAACGCCTATACATCAGAGGAAAATCTTGCGTCGCAACGATTGCTCAATAAACTTGGCTTCACTTTGAAAGGACCTGCTTACCTTCCGAATGATGATAAAGAATTACTTTTGTTTCAATTAAATCGTACAACGAAATAAATATGAAATATATACTCTTTTATGGTTGCCTGATATTGCTTTTGCTATCAGCGTGTAATTCAAAGCAAAAGAAAGCTACCGAAGAAAAACCTTATGAGGTGTTCGTTACCGCTGCCATGAAAGACGTTATGTGGAATGGTAAATTAGGTCCCGCAATAGCCTTCGATACGCTTCAACACAAAAAAGGATTATACGGACTGGGACCGTCAAGTTATTTAAGGGGCGAGATCATGATCTTGGATGGTGAAACCTATGTTTCCCAGGTAACATCAGATTCAACCATGACCGTATCAATTTCGGATAAAGCTTCCGCGCCCTTTTTTGTGCATTCGTATATTTCCGATTGGGAAGAAGTAAAAATTCCCGACACGGTTCAAACACTTCAACAATTAGAGAAATTTATCGATCAGGTTTCCCAAGATAACGATAGACCTTTTCCCTTTTTGGTGAAGGGAACGGTTACTTCAGCAACCATACACATCCAAAATCTTCCAAAGGGAACCACCGTATCGTCACCTGCCGAAGCACACCAAGGCCAAACGAACTATAAGCTTCAGAATAAAGAAGTAACGATGCTTGGCTTTTTTTCAACTGAACATCAAGGCATCTTTACCCATCACGATTCGTATCTTCATATACATCTCCTTACAGAAGCGAAAACGGAAATGGGGCATTTAGATGAAGCGGTATTCCATTCTATTTCACTATTTCTTCCAAAGGAAGATGAAAAATAAATCCTTACACCCGTTTCATAGTTGTGGTCACACAAAATTTACGCTACATTCGTGTCTCTAACAATCTAGTATGAACATTGCCATTCTCTCGCGGGGCTATTCCTTATACTCTACCCAAAGCTTGCTAAAAGCTGGGGAAGCGCGAAACCACAATATGGAAGTGCTAGATCCGCAACATTGCACCCTAGCGGTCGAACATGGGGAACCAAAGTTATATTTTCGGGATGAGGTAGTGAACGATCTTCATGCGGTTATTCCAAGAATTGGAGCTTCCCATACATTTTATGGCGCTAATGTCGTTCGACATTTTCAGAGTATGAACGTATTTTCCACTGTAAAGGCTCATGGCATTTTGCAATCGCGCGATAAGTGGCGTTCGTTTCAGGTGTTAGCGGCATCTAAAGTAGCCGTTCCGAATACGGCTTTGGTAGATTATAGCGACTATGAATTACAATTGAAACGCTTTCCGTCTGGCCCCATCATTATAAAAGTATTGGAGGGTACGCACGGCCACGGTGTCATTCTAGCTGAAAGCCACGAAAAAGCGTTGCCCATTATCGAAACCTTATTGACAGGAAAACAGCGTTTTGTGGTACAGGAATATATTGAAGAAAGCAACGGCTGCGATATACGAGCGATTGTTGTAGATGGTGTGGTGGTAGCAGCCATGAAACGACAGAGTAAAGATGGCGATTTTCGGTCTAATCTCCATCGCGGTGGTTCTTCTTCAGAAATTAAACTAAGCCACGATGAAGAACGAAGTGCTATTCGAGCGGCCAAGGCGCTAAAACTCGGAGTATGCGGTGTAGATATATTGCAATCGGAACGTGGTCCTTTGGTTTTGGAAGTAAATTCTACTCCCGGTTTGGAGGGTATTGAAACCACTACGGGAAGAAGTGTTTCCAAAAGTATTATTGGCTATATTGAACGCAACAAACCGCGTGGATCTTAAAGTTTTCCTAAACACATTTCTACTTTTTCCGGTTGGCAACCGATTTTGCTATCTTAAGAAATATGAAAGAAAAGAAACCTGTTATCGGACGTATAGATAAAGCCGATTTCCCAGTATTGGGATTGGAAAATATTGACATCAAAGTCGATACGGGCGCTTTTACCTCCTCTATTCATTGTCAGGATATGGAAATTGAAGACAATTTGCTCAAATGTCGCTTCCTCGATCCCGAACATCCACTATACCATCAAAAGGAATTCGTTTTTGAAAACTATGATCAAAAAGAAGTGAAAAGCAGCAATGGACAGGTAGAACAACGCTACCGTATTGAAACGGAAATCGTGTTGTTCGATACTACCTATCCTATTTTCTTGACCTTAACCGATCGTAAAGCAATGAAATTCCCCGTACTTTTGGGACGAAACTTCTTGACCAAAAAATTTGTGGTGGATAGTAACCGAACGAACCTGTCCTATAAAATGAAAAGCAAACAAGCATAATGAACATCAAGATATTATCGGCAAATGCCAATCTATATTCTACCAAGCGACTGGTTGAAGCTGCCAAGAAGCGCAAGCATGAGGTGGAGGTTATTAACCATACCAAATGCGATATTGTTATCGAAAAGAAAAACCCATGTATCTACTACAGGGGAAAAGTGCTTAGCCCGACAGATGCCGTTATTCCGAGAATTGGTGCCTCGGTAACCTTTTATGGAACTGCCGTAGTTCGTCAGTTTGAAATGATGCGGGTGTTTTCCACCACCGAATCGATGGCATTGGTCCGTTCTCGTGATAAATTGCGAAGCCTTCAAATTTTATCCAGATCCGGTCTTGGAATGCCAAAAACTGTTTTCACAAATTATTCCCGAAACGTAAAGGAAATCGTGGAACAGGCAGGTGGTGCGCCAGTCATCATCAAATTATTGGAAGGGACGCAAGGTTTAGGGGTTATTTTGGCAGAAACCAAAAAGGCAGCCGAATCGGTAATCGAAGCATTTAATAATCTGCAAGCCCGCGTAATCGTGCAAGAATATATCAAGGAAGCCAAAGGCGCCGATATTAGGGCCTTTGTGGTTAACGGTCATGTGGTAGGAGCGATGAAGCGGCAGGCGGTAGATGGCGAATTTCGTTCTAATTTACATAGAGGTGGTTCTGCCAGCGTTATTCAGCTTTCCGATGAAGAGGAAATAGCAGCAATTAAAGCGGCCAGGGCTTTAGGATTGGATATTGCGGGAGTGGATATGTTACAAAGCGACCGCGGTCCATTGGTGTTGGAAGTGAATTCTTCTCCAGGGTTGGAAGGTATCGAAAAAGCTACTGGTAAAGATATTGCAACCATTATAATAAAATACATCGAAAAAAACGTTTAGTATATGGCTTCGGAACAGGAAGATTTAATTATACTCGACCAAAAGATCGGTCCTGGCGAACGCAAGGTAATCGATTTCAGCATTGCGAAGTTGTACACATCCACCAAGGTTGAAATTCCTGTAATTATTGAAAGAGCCAAAAAGCTGGGCCCTACTGTATTAATAACGGCTGGGATTCATGGCGATGAAATTAATGGGGTTGAAATCGTTCGACAGCTAATTGCCAAGAAAATCAATCGACCGAAGATTGGAACCATCATCTGTATCCCTATCCTTAACATATTTGGATTTTTAAATACTCAACGCGAATTTCCAGATGGAAAGGATCTGAACCGTAAGTTTCCGGGAACCAAAACTGGCTCTTTAGCCAGTCGCGTAGCCTATCATTTCACCAAGAGTATTCTACCGCATGCCGACTATTGCCTCGATTTCCATACGGGAGGTGCCAGTCGATTTAATGCGCCACAAGTAAGGGTAAAGCCGAATGATGAAGGTGCCCTGGAACTGGCGAAAATCTTCAACAGTCCTTTTACGGTGTATTCCTCGCTTATCAAAAATTCGTATCGTGCCACTTGCGACCAAAAGAACATTCCCGTGTTGCTATATGAAGGTGGAAAGTCTTTAGAAAGCCATAAAGATATTGTAACCCACGGTGTTCAGGGTGTCATGCGGATCTTGAATCATTTGGATATGTTACGACGTAAGTTTGAAGTGCCAGAAACTACTTCAGAAACCGTCGTAATTGAAAAAAGTCGATGGATCCGTGCACAGCGAAGCGGGTTGCTTCACGTGAAGATACCGTGTAATAAGCATGTAGAAAAGGGAGAATTTTTGGCTACCATCACCGATCCGTATGGCACGATGCGGCATAAAGTTATAGCATCCAATGAAGGGTATATTATAAATGTGAATCAAGCGCCTATCGTTCACCAAGGCGATGCGATCTTTCATATTTCAACTGAAACTGCAGTAAATGGATAAGCGGACACTTCGGAAAGAATACCGTATGCGTAGAGCTTCGTTAAACGATGACGAAGTAGAAGAACTGAGCTTGGAAATAGCGAACCAAGCCCTGACCCTTCCCCTTTGGGAAAAGGAGTATTACCATATATTTCTTCCCATTTCTAACAAAAAAGAAGTCAATACCGAATACTTGCTTCAAATTCTTCATGGTAAGGATAAGAGTATTGTGGTGCCGAAAGCGCGTTTTGAAGATCGGGAAATGGACCATATCCTACTTCAGGATAACACCAAAATTGCCGTAACCGATATGGGCATTCCAGAACCGGTTTCAGGCATAGAAGTACCGGCAGTAAAACTGGATGTCATTTTTGTTCCGTTGTTGGCCTACGACGCACAAGGAAATCGCATTGGTTATGGAAAAGGTTTCTACGACCGCTTCCTTTCAAAATGTAAAAGGGAAGCTAGATTTATAGGGCTTTCTTTTTTTCCGCCAGAGAAAAATATCACCTTTGAGAGTACCGATGTTCCCTTACATAGTTGCATCACACCCGAGAAAGTCTTTCATTTTTAGAAATACTATCCTATCTTAGCCATCAACTAAAAACCAATCAACCATGGAAAATCTATCCAACCAACCTCCAAAGCCCGATAACCATTTGGTTTGGGCCATTCTAAGTACCGTTTTATGCTGCTTACCTCTTGGAATTGTTTCAATTATAAAATCAACAAAAGTGAATGAGCACTATGCTGCCGGTCATTACGACGAAGCACAGAAAGCATCCGAAGAAGCCAAAAAATGGGCTATTTGGAGTGCCGTGGCTGCCATTGCTGTTTGGGTGATTTATTTTATCCTTATAGGAATAGGTGTTGCAGGAGGCATTATGAGTGGTGGTTACTAAAAAAGCCATATGGATATTCGTCGGTGGATTGATGGCCGTTGCCTTTTTGGTGCTATTTTCGGTCTTCAATCCACTCGAGTATTCTTTTTTTCCTTCCTGCCCATTTCATAGTCTTACAGGCTTACATTGCCCTGGCTGTGGGTCGCAGCGGGCCATTCACCTGCTGCTTCATGGCGAATTCTGGCAAGCCTTCCGAATGAATGCGCTTTTACTTCTTACATTGCCTATTTTGCTTTACGCACTGGGACTTCGCGTTTATAATTACGTTAAGGATACAAAACATCGCGTTTCTATTTTTTATAAGAACAGTTTTGTGAAAGCTTTCGCTATTCTTGTAGTACTATTTTGGGTGCTGCGAAATCTGCCATTCGACCCATTTATTTACTTGGCGCCCAATATCTAAGTATGCTATCGAAAAAAATCCCTATCTTTTGAGTCCCAATACTTGTGGTATATGCAACTTTCAGTGAAAGGAACTAAAAGCAGTATTCTCAAAAGAGGAATGAAGAAATCGACACCGGAAGATCCATTTTCCGACTTTTATTATAAAGAACTTGCCCAATTGACCGCAGCTGGTAGCTGGAAGGTCGATTTTTTGGCGAAGAAAAGTTTTCTAGATGAAGAGGGACGTCGTATCTTGAAAGTTCCTGCAAACTTTCGTCCCTCCCTTAACGATGGTTTGCGTTTCTATGCCCCGGAAGAACACGAAAGAGTGTTTGAACTTTACAATCAATGCGCAACAGGAACGCCTTTTAGCACTACCGTGAAAATGCTTTCCTACGACCAAAAGCTATTTTGGGCACGCACTACGGGCAAACCTATTTTTAGTGAGAAAAAGGAAGTAATCGGTATTCGAGGGGTTTTTCAGGATATGAATGCTGAAAAGGTAAAGCAACTTGATCTTCAGAATTCACTTTCATTGGTTGAATCGCAGAATAAGCGGCTTATCAACTTTGCCCATATTGTTTCACACAATTTACGCTCGCATGCCAGTAATCTTCAACTTACATTAGAATTGTTGAAGTCGATTGAGGATGAAAAGGAAGAAGCAGAATTAATGCAAAGTATCTATGACATTTCGGAAGGCCTGAATGCTACAATCAGTCATTTAAGTGAAGTAGCCACGGTTCAAAATAAAGCTACAGATGGCAGAAAAACAGTCCGTTTTGAAGAAGTATTACAAGAAGTATTACATTCCCTGAATAGAAAAATAATACAAAGTGAAGCTCAGATTTATTACGATTTTTCTGAGCTAGAGGAAATAGCGTATGTCCCCGCCTATATGGAAAGCATTCTCTTGAACCTCATTACCAATGCCATAAAATATAAACATCCAGATCGAGTGCCCTCCATCAACATTTTCACCTATACAGAAGGTGAAGATAGATTTTTGAAAGTGCAAGACAATGGACTCGGAATCGATCTTGAAAAATATGGGGGCCGAATATTTAATATGTATCAAACCTTTCATGACCACGAAGAGGCTGTAGGAGTTGGCCTATTCATCACTAAAAACCAAATAGAGAATTTAAAAGGAACGATAATGGTGGAAAGTGAACACCTAAAAGGGTCTACCTTCACTATAAAATTTTAACTAACGAACATATTACTAACTCAAAAATTTATGACGACTCCTCCTGTTAAGCTTGCATGCGTTATCGACGACGATAACGTATATGTAAACCTGGTCAAAAAGGTTGTAGAACTTAAAAAACTATGCGAAAAGCTCCTCATCTTTAGAAATGGCAAAGAAGCGTTAGACTACTTTTCCGCACTATACGAAGATCGCGATGCTTCCGTTTTTCCCGAGCTAATATTGCTCGACCTCAATATGCCCGTTATGAACGGCTGGGATTTCTTACAGAACTTTTCTCAAGTAACAACGGCCTCAGAATTGCCTGGATCGCTATATATAGTAAGCTCATCCGATGATGTTTCGGAAATCGATAAAGCGAAATCGTATGGTTTGGTAAGCGACTATCTTATCAAGCCGCTTAATCTGATGCAATTTGAAAACCTGTTTTTTAAAAGGGTAAGTGCTTAGTCTTCAGATTTTTTATCGCTAGGGAATGCCTTCTTGTGGAAGATAAGCAATAATGCTACCCCTACGCTTATGGAAGTATCCGCAATATTGAAGACGGGTTCAAAGAAAGTGAAATAATCGCCTCCCCAAAAAGGAATCCATTCAGGCAAATAGCCTTTCCACAGCGGAAAATAAAGCATGTCGACTACCTTCCCGTGAAACAGCGTGCCATACCCGCCAGCTTCTGGGAACATTGCCGCTACTTGGTGATGACTATCTTCAAAGATAATTCCGTAGAAAACAGAATCGATGATATTTCCCATCGCACCTGCGAAGATCAATGCAATAGAAACAATTAGTACACGAGAAGCATGCTTTCGGACGGAGTCCCAAAGCCAGTACCCGATTCCCACTATGGCTACAAGTCTAAACAATGTCAATGCTAATTTCCCATATTCCCCAGGGATTTTGGCGCCCCAGGCCATTCCTTCATTTTCTACAAATAGGATACGGAACCATTCGAACACCTCGACTTCCTCACCCAATACAAAATGGGTCTTGATATAAATCTTTGAAATCTGGTCGATTAACAAGACCAAGATGATCAGAAGAATGGCTTTATTCAATTTCATGCAGCAATAGTTTTGAAAGTGCGCACCGATTTTCAATAGGCGACGCGCAAAAATAATCATATTATTCTGTATACCGTAGGTGAATATTTCCAAAGCGACTTTCGGCTGTAATTCGCCAGCGACCTTTATTGTTTAATTCATTTATAACGTTTCCATATTCTGAAACGGCTTCGCCAGAAACCTGTTGTTCGGCCACGACCTCAATTGTTCCCATAAGGCTTTGTAATTCCGCATTACCTGAAAAATCCAGTAGTTCACAGCGTCCTTCTTCCAACGACGTTGAGAAATAAGAATAGTCGCCGGTTGCCAAAACATTCGCTTTTTTAGATTGTATATGAACAGTATATCGTTTCGGAACTTCCAATACCATCTCCATCGCCAATACCTTATGAGCAGCTAGTTTATCGTTCTTTGGGTGAAAGAAACTAGGGAATCCAGTTGTGATGTACAGCGTTTTTCGGTCATCCGAGGACGTCAGTAACGTATCCGATACCTGTACCACAGCATTTTCTGAAGTTTCACCAGCGATATAGGTTGAAAGCTTGATTTTGGTCGTTTCACCATTGGTTACCTTCACACTAAAAAGTTGGTCCGAAACAATTTCTATTGCTTTATAAGCATGACTATCCCATTCCTTTTGAAGAACCTTCTGGGCAGTACCTATAAGGGGTGCAGAAAAACAGAAATAAAGAAAAATGTTTCTAAACATAACAAAGCCCCAATACCGTTGGGGCTATTTCATTTAAAGAATGTATCTCGCGAGATGTGCGAAGATTTATTTCTGCATATTCTTAGCCTCGATGCTCAAGGTAGCATGTGGTACCAGGCGTAAACGTTCTGGATTGATCAATTTGCCGGTTACGCGGCACACCCCGTAGGTTTTGTTCTCGATACGGATAATAGCATTCTTAAGGTCGCGGATAAACTTCTCCTGACGAATGGCCAATTGCGAATTCGCCTCCTTACTCATAACTTCACTTCCTTCATCGAAAGCCTTAAAAGTAGGTGAGGTATCATCGGTTCCGTTATTACTATCGTTTTTATAGGCACTTTTAATCAATTCCAATTGTGCCTTCGCCTTGTCAATTTTTTCTTGGATAAGGGTTCTGAATTCCTCTAGTTCCTTATCGCTATACCGGTTTTTTACATCTTCTGCCATAATACTAATTCTTAATGTTTTTTGATATTCAATTTGGTCTCGATACCGTCAAACGCAATTTCTGTTCCGTTTTGTACGGCGTCTTCAAACTTCAGTATCGCCGTTAATGTTTCTTCTTTAATATAGGTTAGGTTTTCGGTAACCGCTGGTTTCAATTCGGCATCTTCCTGAAGCGTTACTTCTACACGATCGGTTACTTCAAACCCAGAGTCTTTTCGTAAGTTTTGGATGCGGTTGACAAGCTCTCTTGCAATTCCCTCTTTTTTCAATTCTGGAGTCACGGTAACATCTAAAGCTACCGTTACGCCACCAGTATTGGCAACTAACCAGCCTTCAACATCCTGGGAACTAATCAATACGTCATCGAGGCTCAATGTAACGTTTTTTCCGTTAATGGAAACTGATATTTCACCATCTTTTTCCAAGGCAGCGATTTCTTCCTGACCAAATCTAGCAATTGTTCCTGCTACCTGCTTCATTTCTTTTCCAAAACGGGGTCCCAATTTGGCAAAATCAGGCTTGATCTGCTTCACCAAAATACCGGAACCTTCATCTATTAGCTCAATCTCCTTCACATTTACCTCCGATTTGATCAAATCGGCTACGGCTTCGATTTCCTTACGCGTGTTATCGTTCAATACCGGAATCATTATTTTTTGGAGCGGCTGACGAACCTTTATTTTCTCTTTCTGACGTAACGAGAGGACCAAACTACTTATTGTTTGGGCACGTTGCATTTTTCGTTCCAAAGTTTTGTCGATAAATGCTTCATTCGCCACAGGGAAGTCACTTAAGTGAACCGATTCTCTTTCTTCTTTTACAACCCCTTTCATCAAATCCTGATACAACCGGTCCATAAAGAAGGGCGCTACTGGAGCGCTAAGTCGAGCCACGGTTTCCAAACAGCTAAAAAGGGTTTGATAGGCGGAAATCTTATCGTCGTTATAGCTTCCCTTCCAATATCTTCTTCTGCTCAGGCGAACAAACCAGTTGCTGAGGTTTTCCTGAACGAATTCTGAAATGGCGCGTGTTGCCTTCGTTGGTTCATAATCGGCGTAGAACGCATCCACTTTTTTGATAAGCGTATGTAATTCTGAAAGAATCCATCGGTCGATTTCTGGACGTTTCTCGAAAGCAATGTCTTTTTCACTATAATTGAAATCGTCCAAATTTGCATATAAACTGAAAAAACTATAGGTATTGTAAAGCGTTCCGAAGAACTTATTGCGTACTTCTGAAATCCCGTCACTGTCAAATTTCAAATTGTCCCAAGGATTCGCATTACTAATCATATACCAGCGTGTGGCATCGGGACCGTAAGTTTCCAAGGTTTCAAAGGGATCGACAGCATTGCCCAGTCGTTTCGACATTTTTTGGCCATTCTTATCCAAGACCAAGCCGTTACTAACGACATTTTTATAAGCGACATCATCAAAAATCATCGTCGCAATGGCGTGAAGGGTATAGAACCAACCACGGGTTTGATCGACACCTTCCGCGATAAAATCGGCTTTACGCCACGTATTTTCAACTTTTTCCTTGTTCTCGAAGGGGTAATGCCATTGTGCATACGGCATGCTACCACTATCGAACCAAACATCGATAAGGTCCGCTTCACGCTTCATCGGCTTGCCGCTATCGGAAACCAGGACAATATCGTCTACAATATTTTTGTGAAGATCGACCGTTTCATAATTTTCTTCTGAAAAATCACCAACTTTGAAATCCGCAAAAATGTCTTTCTCCATTACGCCGGCGTCAACCGCTTTCTGCATTTCAGCCTTTAATTCTTCAACACTGCCGATACATTTTTCCTCTTTCCCGTCTTCGGTACGCCAAATAGGAAGTGGAATTCCCCAATACCGCGAACGTGAAAGGTTCCAATCGTTGGCATTGGCAAGCCAATTTCCGAAGCGACCTTCACCCGTAGCTGCAGGCTTCCAGTTTATGGTTTGATTCAATTCGAACATGCGATCCTTAAAATCGGTGGCTTTAATAAACCACGAATCTAACGGATAGTATAGGATAGGTTTGTCGGTTCGCCAGCAATTTGGATAACTGTGAACATATTTTTCAACATGGAAGGCCTTGTTTTCCTCCTTTAGTTTTATGACGATTTCAACATCTACAGATTTCTCGGGTGCTTCGCCATCGGCGTAGTATTCATTTTTTACATACTTCCCAGCCAACTCATCCATTTCTGGTCGGAACTTTCCTTGCAAGTTGACCAAAGGCACTAAGTTGTCATTTTCATCCTTCACCAACAGTGGTGGGACTTCTGGTGTCGCCTCCTTCGCTACTTTGGCATCGTCGGCACCAAAGGTTGGAGCGGTGTGTACAATTCCGGTACCATCTTCTGTCGTTACGAAATCGCCCGCAATAACACGGAAAGCGTTTTCGGGATGGTCGAAGGGCTTGGCGTATGGCAAAAGCTGCTCGTAACGAATACCTACTAAATCACTTCCCTTGAACTCCTTTACGATATAATAAGGAATCTTTTTATCGCCTTGTTTATAGCCGTCGAGGGCTTCTTCATTATCTTTTTTAGCGTATTTACCACCGAATTGTTTTTCAACCAAACTTTTGGCAAGTACTACATTTATGGGTTCGAAAGTATATTGGTTGAAACTTTTCACCAATACATAATCGATCTTCGGACCAACGGTCAGGGCTGTATTACTCGGTAGGGTCCATGGCGTTGTCGTCCATGCCAAGAAATGGATGGTGTTGCTTTCTTCCGCAAGAAAATCGGGAAGTGTATCAGCGATTGCCTTAAATTGTGCAACGGCCGTAGTGTCGGTAACATCCTGGTAGGTGCCCGGTTGGTTAAGTTCGTGCGAGCTTAGTCCCGTTCCCGCTTTAGGAGAGTATGGCTGAATGGTATAGCCTTTATACATCAGGCCTTTATTGTAAACCTCTTTCAACAGCCACCAAACCGTTTCCATATATTTCGACTTGTAGGTGATGTAGGGATCGTCCATGTCAACCCAATAGCCGTAATCTTCTGTAAGTCGATTCCATACATCGGTATAGCGCATGACCGCTTTTCTGCAGGCTTCATTATAGGCTTCAACAGAAATCTTTTTACCGATGTCTTCCTTGGTAATGCCGAGTTCCTTTTCAACCCCTAATTCTATGGGTAGTCCATGGGTATCCCATCCTGCTTTTCGTTCTACTTTAAACCCTTTCTGGGTTTTATAGCGACAAAAAATATCTTTGATGGTACGCGCCATTACGTGGTGAATACCCGGCAGTCCGTTGGCTGAAGGTGGTCCTTCAAAGAATACAAAAGGCGTCTTGTCCTCACGAATTTCAATACTCTTTTCGAAGATGTTTTCTTCTTTCCAAAAGTTGCGTATATCCTTTCCGAGTTGTGGGAGATCCAATCCCTTGTATTCCTTAAATTTGGTACTCATCGCCTTACGGTTTCAATTATTCAATATCTTCTTACAAAGATTGGCGCGAAAGTACGCAATTTTGCTGAAAATAACCATACTGAAACGCAGCCAATTAAAAGGCTTAGTTGCTATAAAAAAGTAGGTAGCAACATACTTCTATTAATTACCTATCTTTAGCCGAAAACCGATATTTTTGAAACACATCCTCTTCGCCCTAGTGGGTATTTTTCCGTTTTTGGTCTTTTCACAAGACTATGTCGATTTAGCTACCATTGGCTATGGGCAAACCTTCAATAATAGTTTTGAGGGGACTTCCGAAAGCACCTACGTTCGATTTTTTGATGCCGACATAACCGTTCCTGTGGTGTTGAACGATAATCATGCTGCAATCACCGGGGTTTCTTTTAGTCGAAATAACCTACAACTCTTCCCTGATACGGATTATACAAACTTATATAGTACGACATTGAAAGTTGGACTGGCTTCTACTTGGTCGGAAAAGTGGAGCACCACCATCGTTTTACTGCCTAAGGCAGCGTCCGACTACCAAAAAGTTGAAGGAGAGGATATCTATTTTGGTGGTTTTGGTTTGTTGAAAATGAAGAAAAGCGAACAGTTGCTATATCGTTTTGGGCTATATGCTTCGGAAGAAGCTTTTGGCCTATTTTCCACCCCAATCGTTGGTGCGTATTATAAAAGTCCGAACAATAGGTTCGAAATGGACCTCTCTTTGCCTATTTCGGCAAATATCAATTATTGTTTGGGAAGCACGACTGTTGGTGTGGATTACTTCGGAATCGGAAGAAGTTTTCGATTGTATGGTGAAGAAGAAGAATCGGATACGTATGTAGACTTCAGCTCCCTGGATTTTTCGGCTTACCTTCAGTTTAATACCTTACAGAAAAGCCTGCTGTTACGGGCCAAAGCAGGGTATTCGAGTAGTAACTATGAAGTGTACGCTACAGGTGAAGAAATCGATTTAGGGCTATCGGCCTTTAGTTTTGGTGATGAAAGACAGCGACTTAACCCCGAAATGAATGGTAATATTTTTGTTAAAATTGAAGCTGTCTATCGCTTCCATATAAATAGCGAAGTGTCTAAAAAACAGGATACAAGAGCAGAATAATTGGTGTTGTTTAGATTGTATTTTCTATCTTTACGCCAAACTCCCCAGTTTTATGATTATTAATTTGAAAGGTGAAGTTTGGAAATCACTCTCCAAACCCACTTGGCGTAGTAATGAGGTTTACGAGATCTCCAATTATGGTCGCGTAAAGCGATATAAATATGATCCGGAAGGTGAATTGCTAAACCCATACACGTTAAGTGGTTACGAGGTTTTTTCGACTATAAAGGAAAACGGCAAAACGGATTTGATCTATATCCACAGATCCGTTGCAGAACTCTTTTTGGAACCACAAGAGGATAAGCCTTATGTCATACACAAGGATTTTGACAAGAAAAACAATAAGGTGGAAAACCTGATGTATGTGGATCGAAAGGAACTAACCGAGCATAACAAAAAGAATCCAGCGGTAATCGCGGCGAAGAAAAAAGCGTTGAAAAACCCGAAATACTCGAAGCTAACCGCAGGTCGTGTAAAGCTCATTAAGCAGAAAATTTTTGATCCCAATCGAAAGACGCGTATGCGTATGATTGCAAAGCAGTTCGGAATCTCCGAAATGCAGCTCTATCGAATTAAAAGTGGCGAGAATTGGGGTCATGTTGACTTTGACAAGCCATGGCTAGACAGTGCGAAGAATGCGGCGAAAGAGTAATCGGCAGAGCCGATAAAAAGTTCTGTAGCGATGCGTGTCGTAACGCATTCAATAATGCCTTGAACAAGGATAACAAAAATCTTGTCCGAAATATCAACAACCGCCTGCGAAAGAATTACAGGATTCTCGAAACCCTTAATACTAAGGATAAGACCAAGGTCAAAAAAACCACGCTACAAAAGCATGGTTTTAATTTCTCTTTTTTTACGAGTCAATACGTTACCAAAATGGGAACGGTATATTACTATGTTTACGATCAGGGATATTTGCCGTTGGAAGGGGATTGGTATTTATTAGTGAAAACGGAACTTACCCTCTAAACTATTTCCAGCTATTTCCTTTCAACTGTAGGGCAGCTTTCAAGACATCTTTCTGACTGATCAACCCAACCAACTTTCCATTTTCAACGATGGGGAAACGCCGTCGTCTAGCGGTCAAAAATTTGTCAGCAGCATCGAAGACATTCATTTCGCCATCGATGGTTTCAACTTCCTTGATCATATGATCTTCGACTTTTACATCTTCCATTGGCTGATTATAATAGCGGCTGTTACTGATCTGTTTCATACAGTCGCCTTCACTGATGATGCCTACCAGTTCATTTTTTTCATTCACCACGGGACCTCCAGAAATTTTCTTTTTAATTAAAGTATTCATCACTTCCAAGACCGTCTGTTCCGGTCGAAAGGTGGTAAGATTGCGGCTCATATAATCGGAGACCTTAATATTTTCGGTCGAGCCCTTCTTCGGCTTTGCCCTTTTTCCAATGTAATTCTTAATGCTCATACTGTTAGGTTTTTGGTTTACAGAAAGATACTGAAATTTCTTGATATAGGTTTCACGCACCCACTTCGGACAAAAAAGTTGTACATTTAAAAGCTACAATAAGAACAAATGAAAAATCGCTTTCCGCTTCTCTCTTTTCTGCTTGTATTACTGTTGATTTTCCTCAGCTTTCGATTGTTGATGCCACATAATATTGATGATTCAGATGCTTTGGAAGAATCATTCTCTACCGATAGAGCTTTTTCAATGCTCGAGAAAATCGCAACCAAGCCGCATTATCATGGTAGTGAAGAACACGACCGCGTTCGTGACGTATTAGTCGATGAACTGAAAGCCCTAGGCTTCGAAGTTGAAACCCAGGAAGGTTTTGTGTACAGGCCGAATGCCCGAGGGTTAGATAAACCCGTAAATATCGTGGCGCGTTGGGAAGGAAGTGAAAATTCGCGAGCCCTATTGCTGCTTTCGCATTACGACAGTGCCTTGGTCCCTTCGCCAGGCGCCAGCGATGCCGGAAGTGGCATCGTAACCATTTTGGAAAGCCTTCGCGCCTACAAGGCAAGCGGAAAAACACCAGAGAACGATATTATCGTGCTCTTTTCGGATGCGGAGGAAATCGGTCTCGATGGCGCTCGTTTGTTTGTAAATGAACATCGTTGGGCAAAAAATGTCGGAATTGTCTTGAATTTTGAAGCGCGCGGAAGCGGTGGCCCCAGCAATATGATTTTGGAAACCAACGGTGGTAATAAAAACCTGATTAAAGCTTTTAGCAAAGCCAATGTTCCCTATCCTGTGGCTTCCTCGTTAATGTATAGCGTTTACAAAATGCTGCCGAACGATACCGATTCTACGGTTTTTCGTGAAGATGGCGATATCGATAGCTTCTTTTTTGCTTTTATCGACAATCATTTCGACTACCATACCGCCAACGATACCGTAGAAAATCTGGATGTTGAAACATTGGCGCATCAGGGAAGTTACTTAATGGCATTGTTGGATTATTTCTCGAATTCCAACCTTAAAAAATTGAAGGCAGACCAAGATTATGTGTACACCAATATGCCGTTCATCGGAATGGTGTACTATCCTTTCCTCTATATTCTTCCCATGCTGTTGGTTGGAGTAGTGTTGTTTTTCATCATTTTCTATTATGGCTATCAAAAGGAAAAAATTCGAGGACGAGACGTTGGAAAAGGATTTCTGATTTTGTTGGTTGGATTGATACTCTCTGGCTTAGTGGCGTTTTTTGGGTGGGAGCTCATTACAAATCTCTACCCACAATATGCTGAGGTACAACATGGCTTTAAATACAACGGACATTCTTATGTCGCTTTCTTCGTGCTGCTTACCATTGCAATCATGTTTTTGTTATATAGAAAATGGGGTCGAAAACACCAATTGTCGGGATTATTCGTGGCGCCTTTGGTACTCTGGTTGCTGGTGAATACGGCTGTATTTCTCTTTCTGAAAGGAGCTGCGTACTTTATAATTCCGGTTTATTTTGGACTTCTTATATTTTGGATTATTATCAAGCAAGAGCGACCGAATCTATTATTGTTAGCGTTGCTTTCAGCGCCAGCCATTTTTATCTTTTCACCATTGATTCAATTTTTCCCTGTGGGATTGGGGTCCGACCATGTTTTTATCAGTGCAGTGTTTACTGTGTTATTATTTGGATTGTTGCTGCCTGTCTTGGGAGCTTATCAATGGAAGAAATTTTTGGCAGCGGGCTGTCTGATTGCAGCCATCGGTTTCTTAATCGGAGCGCATGCTAATAGCGATTTCGACGAAACGCGACAAAAGCCTAACAGTTTGTTGTACTATTTGGATGAAACAGAAGGTAAAGCCTATTGGCTAACCTATGATGAACTATTGGATGATTGGACCAAAGGGTATTTAGGGGAAACTCCCGAGGAAGCATCAAAATACGTAACGGCCGCTTCGGGAAGTAAGTATAATACCCAATATACCTATGCTGCTGAAGCACCCATCAAAATGGTTGAAGGGATGTCTTTAAAAGTACAACAGGATACCATCGTGAACGGACAACGAAATGTCCAGCTCACACTTTATCCCGAACGCAAGATCAATCAGTTGAATTTGTATGCCGATACTGCTGTTCAGTTCAATATGCTTCAATTTAATGGGAAAACCGTTCCTATCGATAGTTCCGGCTATGCCATGGGCAGCAGACAAAGCAATATGCTATTGCGGTATTGGATGGATGATCGCGATTCTCTGGAAGTTAGGTATTCTACGGCTTCCGAAACAGGCGTGACCTTCACTACGCTATCCTATTCTTTCGATTTATTGAATCATTCGCAGTTTAGCATCAATAAGCGACCTAAGCATATGATGCCAAAACCGTTTATCATTACCGATGCCATTGTGGTGAAGGAAGAATTTAACCCAGATTCCTTTCAACTAATTCAAAATGATTCCGTATACGCTACAGAAGAAAGAAAAATAGATGAGTAAAACAATTTCAATTACTGGCCTAGGATGGTTGGGAAAGCCGCTTTATAATCGGTTGAATACATTAGGGTTTAATGTGAAGGGTTCGGTTAGTAGTAACCAAAAAGCCGCACAATTTCAACAAAAACGAATAGAAGCATACAAACTTTTGATTACCGAGCAGGGTGTTGAAGGGGAAGTGAGAGCCGTTCTTGAAGATGTCGATATTCTTATCATCATGATTCCTCCGGGATTGCGGCATAACTCAGGTGCCGATTTTGTGAAAAAGATGACGCATTATCGCACCGCTATTGAAAAAGCGGGTGTTTCAAAAGTTATTCTTATCAGTAGCACATCGGTATATGGCGATGCCCAAGGAAATGTTACCGAGAAGGATAGTCCACAGCCCGAGGCCGAAAACGGTCGACAGCTGCTTCAGGTAGAGCAAGATTTTTTTCGTGCGGAAGCATTTCAGACATCGGTGGTACGCTTTGGTGGTTTGGTCGGCGGAAGCCGTCAGCCGGTTCGATTTTTAGCAGGACGGACCGATTTGGCCAATGGCGAGGCTCCTGTTAATCTTATTCACCGGGAAGACTGCTTGAATATTTTAACGGCAATTATTATGAAAGATGCCTTCGGGCATATTTTCAATGCCGTACATCCCCTTCACCCAACAAAAGAAGATTATTATACCGAAAAGGCAAGGGAACTTTCACTCGAACCACCGCAATACCGTTCGGAGCGATCCGACCAAAAATTTAAAGAGGTGAATTCGGTTCAGCTTACGGAAATCTTAGGCTATACCTTTCAACAAAAACCCTAACCTTTTCATCATACTACTATTATAAGGCGAATTGATTTTTTGCGTACTTTTAGTTGAAAATCAATCAGATGACAACTCAAGAAATTGCCAACAACTTAGTAGAATGGTGTAATAGCGGACAAGAAGCACGCTGTTACCAAGAATTGTACAGTCCGAATATCGTCAGTATTGAGCCGGGAGGAGAAAATCCCGTTGCAAACGGGATGGACGAACTGGCCAAAAAAGGGGAATGGTGGGAAGAGAATTTCGAAGTACATAGCACTAAGACCAGCGGTCCTATCGTAGCCGATAACTGGTTTAGCGTTCGTCATGAAATGGATACTACCCATAAACCTAGCGGTCAGCGTAGTCAGATGGCTGAAATAGGTATCTATCAGGTGAAGGATGGTAAAATCGTGAAGGAACAGTTTTTCTACGATTCCGAAGAATAAGGCTTATTCCGACAAATCTTCTGGGAACTGCCCGTGTTTGCGGGTGTCTTCTTTTGTCAAGGTTTTAAAGTCCTCCGTTTTCTCTATATGGTCCAGAAAATCGAACAGTTCTTCTGGAAGCGGCACCAACTTGCGCTTTTCTAAATCGATCCAAGCGCCTAGCATTTCGCAGCGACCCACATTTTTACCCTTTTGGTTGTAGAAATTATGGCGAAACTCAAAGAAGGTACCTTCCTCCGACAGCCCTTTCAATTCGATGGAAACACGAATGGGTGCTCCTGGAAATACTTCCTTGAAGTAATACATACGCTCATACAGGGCTACCGGCCCAAGGTTCATTTCGGCCAAATGTCGTTGTCCGAAGCCTTTATCGCTAAAAAAGCTCATTCGGGTATGGCTCATATAATCAATATAGGCACTATTGCGTAAATGTCGGTTGGCATCTACATCGTCCCAACGGATTTCAAATTCTTTCAGATACATAGCTTTCTTTTATTTTGGTCGACGTAAGGTAGTCGAATATTTTGGTTAAGGTTTCTTCTTCTGTCAAATTATGGTCTTGCCCCTCGGTAAAGAAGGTTTCAATATTTTCTTGGTTTTGAACTGCCTGCTGAATCGGGGCAAAAGGCGTTACCATATCACTCTTTTCATGAATTACGAGTGTAGGAGCCTGAACGATTTCAAAGAATTTTTTCATCGTTATTTCTTCCGCAGGAAGCTTTAAAATAGGTTCGATCTTCTTGTGAAGGTTTGTCATAGTTCTATCGGAAAGACTCAGTAGCTCCTGAAAATAATCGAAAATAGCCTGCATTCCTTCAGGTGCGCCCATAATGACATATCGGTTTACATCAATTTCCGGATTTTCTAGATAGGTATAAGCCGTTACCAGACTTCCCAAGGAATGCGCGATAAGACAATCCACGCTTCCAATTTCCTCAAGAGCCAATGCAACCGCCTGTCGATACATTTCCAAATTCAATTGGTTTCCGGGTGAAAAGCCATGTGCCGGCGCATCGATGGAGTATAAGGTGTATTCTTCTGGATCTAATTCTGCTAGATAGGGCTGCCAGCGTTTGGAGTGACTTTTCCACCCATGCAGAAATAAAATATTTTTTGGGCCATGACCCCAGGAATGTAAGGCTACCGGACTATCCGGTACTTCCAGAAATTGGGTGTCGGCTGTTTCAACAAACTGTTTGCCGGCTTCCGATAGCGGCGTTCGTTTCACATAACACAATATTTTGAACGCATGCTCGCGACTTAGTTTTGGAAATAATGGAGCGGTAAGGTTCAAATAGCTTCCTAATATTTTGGGTATCATCTTCTTCATACAATCTCACTTCTTTTTTCTATTGAAATAGAATCGACTACGCTTCTTAAATGCTGAACAGACTGTTGAATGGCGCTTTCATTTTGTTCCAAACGGCTCATCATAATGCCACCTTCCAAGGAACCGATGATGATAGTCGTAAAATAGGCGCTATCGACATCCTGTAGCACTTGACCATTCTTAATTCCATTTTCGATAAGCTTGGTTACCGATTGCCGTAACTCCTTTAAAATGATCATGGCCTGTTTCCGTAGGATTGGATTGCTATCGTCGGCTTCAACCGCTACGTTCATTAAAGGGCAACCCCCTTCATATAAAGGCGAATGCATATAGTTTTCAAAATAAGAAAACACTGCTTCAAATTTTTCTTGAAAGGTATTAGCGGCTCGTATTGATGCTCCTAATTCTTCAAACATAATAGTAGATAATCTACTAAGCGCTGCCGTTTCCAATTCCTGCTTATTGTTGAAATGGCGATAGATAGCTCCTTTGGTAAAGCCTGTCGCCTTAGTGATATCACTTAACGAAGTAGCCTTGTACCCTTGGGTGTTGAAGAGGTTTGCACTCTCTTCTAAAATAGTATTTTTGGTCGCTTCAGCATCTCGCATAAAACAAAGATACCAATCGGTATCTAAGTATCCAATCCTTTTACATAATTTTGGCTTTTGAATTTTCTCTATGCCATTAATTCAATCTACATATCGACCAAAAGGATTATTTAAATCAGGTCATTTTTCTACCATATATTCCGCAAAACTGCGTCCGAAGCCTGAGGTCGAGCAACATCGTGAACGAGTAACCTTAGCCGATGGCGATTTTTTGGACCTTGATTTTTCGTATTCCAATAAGCCTTCAACAAAAATTGCGATTCTATTGCACGGGTTAGAAGGTAATGCGCAGCGCACCTACATGCGGGGACAAGCAAAGGCATTGGTTGAGGCAGGTTGGGATGCCTGCGCGTTCAATTTTAGAGGATGTAGCGGTGAAACAAATACTAGATACGAATCCTATAACGCGGGAAAAACGGAAGATCTGGAAGCGGTGGTAACCTATCTTTTGGGAAAGGATACATACGATTCTATTGGATTGATAGGATTTAGCCTAGGCGGGAATATGGTGTTGAAATATCTGGGAGAACGAAGGGATGTTCCTAAGGAAATCAAGCGAGCGGTAGCGATTTCCACGCCCTTAGATTTAAAAGAAACATTGGAGCAGTTAGAGACGTTCCATAATATTATTTACAGATCGACCTTTCTGCTAAACCTACGAAAGAAATACAAGCAGAAAATGAATCACTTCCCAGCGGAAATGACAAAAGCTGAACTAAAACAAATTCGTTCGCTATTGGATTTCGATAATCTGTATACGGCACCGGCGCATGGCTTCAACGATGCTTCGGATTATTATGAAAAAAGCAGTTCTGGGCAGTTTTTGCCGCATATTTCAATTCCTGTCCTACTATTGAACGCAGAAAATGATTCCTTCCTTTCAGAAGAAAGTTACCCCTTCACCTTAGCGGAAAAATCTTCAAACCTATATTTTGAGTATGCAAAATATGGTGGACATGTAGGTTTTCATGAAATTAATGCACGCTATTATTCCGAAAAAAGGGCTGTAGCATTTTTGGAGAGCAACTAGTTCTAACGAATTACGATTTTATTGCTGTAGCGCTGACCACCTGTTTTGATTTGATATACGTAATGGCCATACGAAAGTTTTGTGCCCACACTCGTTTTTACATTAATGGTATGGGTACCGGCCGAAAGCAATTCGTTTTTTAGCATTCCGACCTCACGGCCCATAATATCGAAAAGCTTCACTTCCACGAAAGCACCGTTCTGTAAGGTGAGTTCAATATAGGAGTTTTCGTTGCGATAAAAAGGCACATGTTTGAATCTTGAAATCGTACCAAATAATTCATTTGAAAGCGGTGCACAGGACATGCCGGTAGGCAGCGCATCATAGCTATCACTGAGTAGCATATCTTCAATGACTGAAGCATCTAAGCAGAACCAATCCGTGAGCACCGAAGCGTATACATTTCTAAAGTCGGTTGAAGGAATAAGATTATCATTGTTATCCCATTCATTCAAATCGGGGTGCTCACCAACGAAACCACTACCATTTAAGCCTTCTCCAAACAGCATTACAGGAGAAGCCGCCCCGTGATCGGTACCATCAGAACCATTTTCGTAAGGTCTTCTTCCAAACTCTGAAATGGTCATGCCCAATACCTTATCATCATGATCTGTCACCGCCAAATCGTTAAAGAAATGATTCATCGATTCTGAAAGGTCGGTCAATAGTGTTTGGTGGTCTGCTAACTGATTCGCATGGGTATCGAAACCATCCAAGGTAACCATATAAACTTTTGTACCTAAACCACCTTTAATCATTCTAGCGACGATTGCCAATTGCTGTGCAAGATCGGCATTGGAATAGGGAGCATCGTTTGTGGCCGAATCGTAGGCATCGCTAATAACTCCCGCATAGGTGAAAGTTGTGTTGGCGGTGGCCCGCATAAACAGCAGCTTATCGCCGTACACGCATTCTGGAAGGTTTGTAACATCGTGAATAGTACCATTCTCCGCTACATTGGCAAGCTGGGCAGGATTTGCAACCGCAAAAGCATAACTGGATTCTGTTCCTTCAAAGGTGAGGTTGCCAATACTTCCTATTTGTACTGCTGGCGGCGTTTCAGGCGGATTGATGATATAGTCGGGATACAACTCTTCAAAATAGCGTCCCCACCATCCAGTTGGTTCAAAATAGGTGTCGGCTGCCGAGGCCCAAATATCGGATGATCGAAAATGGGAAAGATTCTGTTCCGGATAACCTACGCCGTGCACCACCTTCATCTTTCCATCTCCCCACATGGTTTCCATAGCGGTCAAATAATCAGGAATCCCGAAATCAGCATCTAGATTAATCAAGTCATTTTCCTGATGGCGAATGGTGGGCCGTAAGTTAGCGTAGGTAGCATAATCGTAGATAGGAACTATGGTATTTAGCCCATCATTTCCACCTTTTAGACGAATAATGACCAAAATTCGGTCGTTTTCGCTTTGCGAGAGCGCCACCGAAAGCGGTGAAGGTCTATTTGCCGTGATATTGCTTCCTGCCAACATCATACTTCCGGTTCCTGCAAGACCCAAGGCTTGAAGGAAAGATCGTCGGTTCCAGAGCGTATGTTCACGATCATGGTGTTTTTCGTGTTTTGCTTTGTTGGGTGAAAAATGATGGTCGTTACACATAGCACTTTATTTAAGTTGAAATTCGGGCATTCTAGCAATATGATTCAGCAACAGCAATACCTGATATGGGGCGGAATCCCAATTCAGGTTCCAGAGTCCTTCGTCATAATAATTTTGAGGCACTTCCCATTTAAAAATATCGATAGCGGTATCATAATCGGTAACGGTCCATAAGCCTTTACTCGTTAAATAATCAATTATGACTTGAGTGATGTAGGCCGGATCGTTGCTATTGTTGGTAAGGTCGATAGCAAAATCGCGGAAATTGTTTTCATATCCTTGGTCGAAGAGGTAAAAGTGATAGATTTCCATCAATTGCCATCGTCCCGTAAGGGTTGAAGTATTAATCCATGTTTCATCGCGCTGCCAACCTGAAACATCAGGCGGATCAAAAATTTCCTGTCCCATCAATCCAGCATAATATAATACCGATTCCATGACCGTATTATCGTAAAAGAAACCAGTCTCATTGATATAGTTGAAGATGACATCAAATGGACTTTTCACGATGACACCTAAGGCTTTTTCGTCGAAAAAATGTTCGCTTTTGAACAATTGCTTTAGCATGGGAACCATTTCAAAATCGTTGGCAAGCAGTGTATCTGCCAAAGGTTGAATGATGTTCTGCTCGATGTCGGAATCCACAGAGGGACTCACAAAGAAGCGATATAATTTTTCACATATAAAATAGGCAGCTTGGTTTCCGCGTTCCTGAAACAAAATATCGATGACGTCATTATAATTCCAATTTCCAGTTTGCCCAAAGATTGTCTTATCGCCATCATCGAAAGTAGAAGCATCAAAAGTAATAGGTGCACCTGGCTCTGCCCAATGATTATAACCAGTAAGCGCTCTGGCGGTTTCCGTAATGTCGGTTTCGGTGTAGCCGTTCCCTTCACCTAAGGTAAAAAGCTCAAACAGCTCGCGAGCATAATTCTCGTTGGGGTTGAAATTGGTATTTTCAAACCCATTCAAATACAGAAGCATAGCAGGCGTTAGGCCGATTTCCCGAACGAATTCTCTAAAATTCCCTACTGAAAATTCCTGAAGCTTGCTGTAATACTGAAAAAGATACGGCGCATAAAAGTAAGTTTCCAATTCGGTTACAAAATGGTTCGACCAAAAACTGGCAAGTCGGCCCCTTATATTTTGGGTAAGGGTTTCATTTCCTGCAAGAATGCGAAAATCAAAAACAAACTGGTTGTTCTCTGTTTCAAAATCGTTGAAGTCGCTTACCGCCCAATATCCCCAACTCGGTGTAGGCGTAGTAGGCAGGGTGGCAGCGGTATCGACCAATTGATCGATGAAATCGGAAGGCGATAAGGCCAAAGCGGCGTCTACATCGACTTGCGATGCTCCAAACCCCAATCTTCTATGGGTGTGTTCCACTTTTTGGGTGCTCCAGGGATTGTCGGCATCAGGAACATAAGGAGCTAAGGTTGAGGTGTTACAGGAAAGGTTTGTACTAGTTTCCATAGGCATGGTTTTCAGCGGCTAATGACTAAAAATACTGAATTTAAAATAGTTAGCTTAACTATTGGATACGATTATAACGCCAAGGTTTAATTATTTATTTTTAGACGTCTAAAACAACTGTATGGTTACACCTCCCAACTTACAAACCGGCGATACCGTGGCAATCGTTGCTACGGCTCGTTCGGTCCAGGAAAATGAACTTTCTAATGCGAAACAGTTTTTGGAAAAGATTGGACTTAAGGTTTTAGTCGGCTCCTCCATCGGACCTGTAGACAATCAATTTGCAGGGAGTGATGAAATTCGATCTAAAGATTTTCAAAAAATGTTAGATCATCCTGAAGTTAAAGCGATTTGGTGTGCTAAAGGTGGTTATGGAACCGTTCGCATTTTGGATAGCTTGGATTTTTCAACCTTTCTAAATAATCCAAAATGGATTATTGGCTATAGCGACATTACGGCTTTACATAACCATGTTCAAGGTTTGGGCGTAGAATCGTTGCACGCACAAATTGCATTAGGGTTGGAGAATAAAACGAAAGAAACCCTAGCTAGTATAAAAAAGGTGCTTTTCGATGAGCCATATTCTATTTCCTATGCCGTTGAAGAAGAAAACGATAATCGAATAGGGGAAGCTGAAGGAGAACTTATTGGCGGAAATTTGTCGGTACTTTATTCGCTTATCGGCAGTTCATCATTTCCCAAAACCGATGGAAAGATTCTTTTTATTGAAGATTTAGATGAATACTTATACCATATCGATCGAATGATGCAAAACCTAAAGCGAAACGGCATGCTAAAAAATTTGAAGGGATTGATTGTGGGCGGTATGAACGATATGAACGACAATACCATTCCCTTCGGAAAAACGGCTGAAGAAATTATCAGGGAAGCGGTCTCGGCATACGATTACCCCGTCTGTTTCAATTTTCCCGCGGGCCATATTGAAGACAATCGCGCCCTAATCTTGGGAAGAAATGTTACCTTAGCAATAACCGAAAAATCGATGATCCTTACCTTTTAGATTCCCCAGCACATTTTTTCTGAAATGGCATCTCATAACGAATTGGGAGCGCTGGGGGAACAATTAGCCGTGCAATTTTTGCTTCGAGAAGGCTATGAAATCCTGGCACGTAACTATCGGTTTCAAAAAGCGGAAATCGATATTATCGCACAACGTGAAGCTGATGTTGTGGTGATGGTTGAAGTGAAAACGAGAAATAGTTCCTATTTTGGCGATCCCCAAAGTTTTGTCACCCCGGCAAAAATCAAGCTTTTGGTGAAGGCGGCCAACGAATACATTATCGCAAACGATTTAGACGTGGAAGTCCGTTTTGATATTATTGCGGTATTAAAAAACGAGGAAACTGAGCAAATCGAGCATTTTCCAAATGCTTTTTATCACTTCTGAAAAGGCTCCAACGCCTTTAACGCTTTATCGACATTGGTAATCCCATCAAAGGTGAGGAGCAGTCGAAGTCCGTTTCGGGTTTTCTTTTCCTTCATGGTGACTTTGTTTGGGTGACTTTGAACATACTGTAGTACTTGGGTGAAGGCAGGACTTTGATAGAAACCACTTTCCTGATCGCTGATGAAGTATCCGACCAGCTTTTTCTTTTTCATCACCACTCGTTCCAAGCCCATATCGATGGCAATCCACTTGATACGGACGCTGTTCAACAAATCCTCCGCTTCAGCAGGCAACTCGCCAAAACGATCGATAAGTTCTTTTTCAAAGGCTTGCAGTTCCGCTTCAGTCTTTAAGCCATTCAATTTTTGGTAGAGGTTCAAGCGTTCGGTGATGTTGTTCACGTAATCGTCTGGGAACAATAACTCAAAATCGGTGTCAATGACCGTTTCCCGTAAATACGTTTTCTTCTCATGTTCGGTACCAGCGTACAGATCCTTGAATTCCTTTTCCTTCAACTCGTCGATGGCCTCCGTCAAAATCTTCTGGTAGGTCTCAAAACCGATTTCATTGATAAAGCCACTTTGTTCACCACCCAGCAAATCACCTGCACCTCGAATCTCTAAATCTTTCATGGCAATGTTGAGGCCGCTACCCAATTCGGTGAATTGTTCCAAAGCGGTAATCCGTTTCCGTGCTTCTTCAGTCATAGCCGAATAGGGAGGCGTAATAAAATAGCAGAACGCTTTTTTGTTACTTCGTCCCACACGTCCACGCATCTGGTGCAAATCACTCAACCCAAAATTATTAGCATTGTTGATAAAAATCGTGTTGGCATTCGGAACATCCAGCCCACTTTCAATAATGGTGGTCGATACCAAGACATCGAACTCGTTATTCATGAATCCGAGCATCAATTGCTCCAGTTTTTTTCCTTCCATCTGCCCGTGACCAATACCAATTTTAGCATCTGGTAATAAACGTTGCAGCATGCCCGCCACTTCCTTGATGTTTTCTATACGATTATGGACAAAGAATACCTGCCCACCTCGAGAAATCTCATAGCGAATCGCATCGCGCATGGTTTCCTCCGAAAAACGAATCACGTGTGTTTCTACCGGATATCGGTTTGGTGGTGGCGTGGTAATAACGCTTAAATCGCGCGCGGCCATCAAACTGAATTGTAAGGTTCGCGGAATAGGCGTTGCCGTAAGCGTTAGGGTATCCACGTTTTCCTTGATAGTCTTCAACTTATCTTTTACTGCAACACCGAATTTTTGTTCTTCATCGATAATTAATAGCCCTAAATCCTTAAACGAAACCGATTTATTGGTCAGTTGATGGGTTCCGATAACGATATCCAAGGTTCCTTCCTTCAATCCTTCCAATACTTCCCGACGTTGCTTTGCCGAACGGAAGCGATTAAGGTAGTCGACTTTCACGGGCATTTCGGCCAAACGTTCACTAAAGGTTTTATAGTGTTGAAAGGCCAAAATGGTCGTAGGAACCAAAACTGCTACTTGTTTTCCGTTATCGACCGCCTTGAACGCTGCACGGACAGCTACCTCAGTTTTTCCGAAGCCTACATCGCCACAAACCAGTCGGTCCATCGGCTGCTGACTTTCCATATCTCGTTTTACATCTTCGGTGGCCGAACTTTGGTCGGGCGTATCTTCGAACATAAAGCTCGATTCCAATTCATGTTGCAAATAACTATCGGGATCGTAGGCGAAACCTTTTTTTAAGCGACGTTTTGCGTAGAGTTCTATAAGGTTGAAGGCAATCTCCTTGACGCGCTTTTTCGTCTTTTGCTTCAGTTTTTTCCAAGCGGCGCTACCGAGTTTGTAGATTTTCGGTTCTTTCCCTTCCTTACCGTTGTATTTGGTGATTTTGTGAAGCGAATGGATGCTGAGGTACAGAATATCGCGTTCGCCATAGATTAATTTAATTGCTTCCTGTTGCTTGCCTTCAACGTCTATTTTTTGAAGTCCGCCAAACTTTCCAATCCCATGATCGATATGGGTTACGTAATCGCCAACCTCTAGATTTGTAAGTTCTTTTAGCGTAATAGCCTGCTTCTTTGCGTAGCCATTTTTCAGTTGAAATTTATGGTAGCGCTCAAAGATTTGGTGATCGGTATAGCAAACAATTTTCTGGTCATCATCGATAAATCCTCGATACAACGGAAAAACAATGGTCTCAAACTGTGAAACATGCTGTTCGGCATCTTCAAAAATATCATGAAATCGTTTCGCCTGTTGTTCGCTACTACAGAAAATATAATTGCGGTAGCCGTCTTCAGCATTTTCATTCAGGTTATCGATCAGCAAGTTAAACTGCTTATTGAAAGAAGGCTGCGGTTTGGTGTTGAAGGACACCCCCCTCGATCCCCCCTCAAGGGGGGAAGCTCCAGCATAGGAAAATTGGACTAGGGTAAACTCACCCAATTGTTCCTTCAACTCTTCTGAAGTACAGAATAACTCGACTGGTGTTGCTCGCTTCACTTCTCCGGATGCTTGGTTGAAGGCTTCCGTCGCTTTTTTGAAAAGCTTGTCGATACTACTGCTGAGCAATTCTTCATTCTTTAGGAATACCACTGTCTTTTGGGCGATATACTTCAAAAAGCTCATGCGCGTTTCCACCGACGACGCGGCATCCACATTTGGCATGATGGAAATTTTCTTCAACTGCTGGTCCGATAGCTGTGTTTCCACATCAAAGGTTCGGATACTGTCCACTTCATCGCCGAAAAACTCGATTCGATACGGTTCGTCGTGACTAAAACTAAACACATCCAGAATACCGCCACGAACCGAAAACTCCCCTGGTTCGGTTACAAAATCGGTTCGCTTAAATTTGTATTCGAATAAGACTTCATTTACAAAATCGATGGTCACTTCCTCCCCAACCTTCAACTTTAGCGTATTCTTTTCTAACTCTTTTCGGGTAACTACCTTTTCGAACAGCGCTTCAGGATAGGTAACGATACAAGCAGGCTTACGACGTGAATTGATACGGTTCAACACTTCACTTCGCAACAACACATTTGCATTGTCGGTCTCTTCAATTTGATACGGTCTTCGGTAACTTCCGGGGTAGAACAGCACGTTGTCTTCACCCAACAAATTTTCAAGATCGTTAAGGTGGTAGGCAGCTTCTTCCTTATCGTTCAAAATAAAGAGAAAGGGAAGTTCAGAATTTTTGAAAATCTCCGCCAACACCAGTGAAACCGACGATCCAACCAATCCTGAAAGATGGATGGTAGGCGCATTTCCTTCATTTTCGACAATAGTGTTCTGCAGTTCCGCTGTTGGGGCGGACTGTGAGAAGAGTGAAGACACAAATGTTTTGCTCATCGGCGGCAAAGATAAAATCTTCCGAACGTAGTAAAACGCCTTTTTTAAACTTTATCATTTTAATAACAGACTATCGAAGGCGCCTTGGTTACATTTATGTGAAAACAGTAAGAATGCAGCAGTTGACGAATGATGAACTCGCGTTTTTTATTGCGAGAATTACGATTGGAATTAATTTTTTTATTCATGGTGCCGTACGATTACCCAAATTATCTCAGTTTGCCGAAGGCGTGGCCGGTTCTTTTGAAGGATCCTTGTTACCGACGGTCATTGCGTTGGGATTTGCCTATTTGATTCCCTTCGTTGAAGTGATTTTGGGCTTTTTACTGTTTTTGGGACTGAAAACAAGGAAAGTAGCAGCAGGATTGGGCATTTTTATCGCTTTTCTCATTTTGGGATCTGGTATTCGTGAAGATTGGGGCGCTGTTGGAACCCAGATGGTGTATGCTATTTTCATATTTCTACTGATCAAGAATTTACACTCGAATGCGATTGCACTCGATATCAATAAAAAGAATACGACAAATGAATTTACAACTGAAGGATAAAAGAGCCTTTATCTCTGGATCGACCAAAGGTATTGGTTTTGCTACGGCAAAGCTTTTAGGTGAAGAAGGTGCCACCGTAATAATTAATGGTAGAAGTGACGATTCGGTAAATAAAGCACTTTCAAAGTTGAAAGAAGAAGTTCCCAATGGTGATTTTTCGGGAATACAATGCGATTTTGCCAATATTTCTGAAATCGATTCGCTGATTGAAGAATTAGGAAGCATCGATATCCTTATCAATAACGTAGGCATTTTTGAAAACAAGGGTTTTTTCGATATTCCAGATGATGAATGGAGGGAATTATATGAAGTAAACGTCTTAAGTGGCGTTCGACTCACGCGAGCCTTACTGCCAAAAATGATGAAGCAGCATTGGGGTCGGGTGTTATTTATTTCATCAGAAAGTGCCCTCAACATTCCCACGGAAATGATTCATTATGGGATGACAAAAACGGCACAGTTAGCTGTCGCCAGAGGTGTTGCAGAACTGACCGAAGGTACAGAGGTTCGTGTCAATTCAATTTTACCGGGACCTACGCTTTCTAACGGGGTGAAGGATATGATGGATATTGAAAGTGAAGAAGACAAGGAAAAGGCGGAAGAGGAATTCTTTTCAGAGGGAAGGCCGACATCGATTATTCAACGGTTTACCACACCTGAAGAAGTAGCCAATACCATCGTATATTTTGCCAGTCCGTTGTCTTCCGCTACAAACGGAGCAAGTATTAGAGCGGAAGGTGGTATCGTCAAAACAATATAAATATGGGAATAGAATCGTTTGATGTTTTCGTGATTGGAACGGGAACTGCCGGAAAAAGTGTCGCTTACGACTGCGCTGCCGAAGGTATGCGAGTAGCGATTGCCGATAACCGTGAATTTGGAGGAACCTGTGCGAATCGCGGTTGCGACCCAAAGAAAGTGTTGGTAGGCGTAACCGAAGCATGGCAACGTGCGCAGGAATTGAAGGGAAAAGGAATTTCGGAAATACCAAATATCAATTGGGTGGAGTTACAAACTTTTAAAAATACGTTTACGGAGGCGGTGCCAGCCGCAACCGAACGTGATTTAAAGGAAGCAGGTATCGAGATGTACCATCAATCACCGCAATTTTTGGATGAAAACACCCTTTCGGTGGAAGGAAAGACGGTTAAGGCAAAAAAAATAGTCATTGCGACAGGTCAGAAACCCATGGAATTACCCATTCCCGGTCGCGAATACTTGAAGGTAAGCGATGATTTCTTGGATCTTGAAGAATTGCCAAAAAGTATCGTTTTTGTCGGCGCAGGTTATATCGGGATGGAATTTGCTCATATCGCGGCTCGCTGCGGAGCGAAAGTCACAGTAGTGGAAGCAGACGACCGACCATTGGCACCCTTCGATCATGATATCGTTTCACATCTGACGGAAGCTTCAGAAGCACTGGGGATTGACTTTCATTTTAATGCGAAGGTTTCGGCTGTTGAAAAATTACAAAAGAATTATCGCGTGTCCTTCGAAAAGGATGGAAAGACCGAATCAATTGATGCTGCAATGGTGTTCAACACAGCAGGAAGAGTTCCTTCTATCGACATCCTCGATTTGGAGAAAGGAAATGTAGCATTTGAAAAAGCAGGTGTTTCCGTGAATGAATATCTTCAAAATACGACGAATCCCTCGGTTTATGCCTGTGGCGATGTATCGGCTAGCGGAAGTTTACCGTTAACGCCCACATCCTCACAGGAAGCGCGAATCGTTTCCCAAAACATTCGAAAAGGAAATAAGAATAAAATGAATTTTCCGCCCGTCCCCTCGGTGGTGTTTACACTTCCACAGGTGGCCTCCATCGGACTAACGGAGGATGAGGCCAGACGAAAAGGATACCATTTCACCATAGAATATAAAAGTGTTCCCGATTGGTACAACGCGAAGCGTATCAATGAAAAGACATATGCATACAAAACAATAGTTGAAAAAGAGACCAACCTTATTTTGGGGGCTCATATTATTTCAGCCCAAGCAGGGGAAATGATCAATTTATTTGTATTGGCGATGTGTGGAAAATTGGAGTGCCAACACTTAAAAGCCATGATTTTCGCCTATCCGACTTGGGGGAATGATATTAAGGGGATGGTGTGACTTTCGAAGGAACCGAAGTCAGAATGCGAATGATAAAGGTGGCTGAGGCTCTCGAAGCCACCGTATTAATTCTTCCCAAAATACTCCTTCATCTTCAAATGCGGAGCGGTATCTCGATTTTTGAATGCATGAACACTACTGCTTACAAATAGTATTGCCGCAACAAAAATTGCCGTATAGGTAACCGATTGATGTTCATTCAAATTTGCAACGGCGATGGCAACAACCGCCCAAACGCCAACGAGCGCAAATTCACGCATATTACGTGTCCAGGTAATAGCCAAATTGATAACTCCAGCTACAAGTAACATGATGATTGCCCAGGTAGGTTCAGAAATTCCCCAACCATTCCAATCGATACTGGTTAAATAGGCCGAAACATTCGCGATGCTTGCAACGGTTACCCATCCGCTATAAAACACGAACGGCCACCAAAGAAATGCGATTACAGATATAGGACCGTCCCAAAGCTCCATTCGGTTTCGCATCACAATCATTATTAATGAGAATAGGAGAACAAAAATGGCCAAAATAGAATAGCTGAAATAACCATACAGCCAAAACAAAACCCATAGGATATTTGCGGTACAGGAGAGGACAAACCACCAGCCTGTTTTCAGAATAAAGGCATCGTCACGAACCTTGGTAAAAAGACTTCGGCTTTGGTAGATAATGAAGCCGAGTAGAAGCAAATAAATTACGCCCCAAATGGAAAATGCATAGCCAGCCGGCGTAAATAAGTTTTGCATGCTTGCAGACACTTCTCCAATAGTAGTATTGTTGATGGCTCCCGTATTGGAAGCATAATTCACAATTATAGTGGCGATAAAAGCGATAATATTCGCAATCTGTAGGGTTTTTTTCATCATCTTTTAAAGATACCCATTGCGAACTCGTTTTCAAAAAGCTTTTCAATTTCCTTAACGAAGCAGCAGCACTTCCCCTTCCACCAAGGCATAGACCTCGTCGGTTTCGGTAGGTTTCAGGATATATTTTCCTGTGAAGGTGCCGAAAGCGGGTAAAATAAGCTGCTTTTCACTTTTGAAGAAGCATGGCAGTTTCACACTTTGTCGTGCCAATCCTTGCAATCGCACCCCAGGATGAATATGTCCAGCAATGTTGAAAAAGTTTTCTTGTTCAATGGGATGATGCGTAAGTGAAAACCCTTCGATATCTAGAGAGGGAACGACCTGAATTCCCAGCGCCAAATACTTATCTGGCGCGATGATGTCGTGATTGCCTGCCACTAAAATAATGGTTGCAGCAGTGTATTCTACCCATTTGGTGAAATCGTGCCATTCCTGATTCAATTCACTATGAAACAAATCGCCTAAAAAGCAAACTGTTTTAGGGGAAAGCTCGTTTACGACATCCGTCAATTTCTCCAGATTTTGATACGCAACATGTGCGGGGATAGCGGAACCGTGTTTTCGGAAATGTGATACTTTCCCCAAGTGTACATCGGCCACTAATAGCATATCCTGATCTTTCCAATAGGCAGTGCCCGTTGGGTGGAAAAGAAATTCGTTATTGTGTATTGAAATCTGTTGCATTGCCGAGGAAGTGCAAAGGTCGTTATTTTTTTAGACCCACAGAGTATTCAAAACCCTGCGGGTCTGATTTTATTTTTCACCCTGCAAGGTCATTCGTTTGATTCGATCCTTTAATTTTTCTGAAGAAAGTTTCTCGCGCAATCTATCGGTAATGATGGGGAAGCTAAAGGGCGTGTATTTTTCACATTGCTTCCAAACGATTTCCTGGGTAGCGATACGTTCCAATGCCATCCGTAAACGACCTTTCTCAAGCTGATGTTCAAAGGTCTCTCGAAAGGCTTGCTGATATAGTAAATTATCGGGTTCGTAATCGCGAAAGACATCGAATAGCAACTGACTGCTGCTTTGAAGGTGTTTGGTTTTTGCCATTTTGTTCGGATACCCCTGAAACACCATTCCGCTAATCACCGCAATGTCACGAAATTTCCTGCGAGCGAGTTCAGTACTATTCAAGCTTTTTTGAAGATCATCGAAAAGATAGTCGGTGGTGAAAAGGTTATTGTCAATTACCTGTTGAATGTCCAACGGCTTATCGCTTAAGAGTTCAAAGCCATAATCGTTATACGCTAACGAGAAGGTGATGGGTTGAAGTAAACTAATGCGATATGCTAATAAACTGCTCATCGCCTCATGAACGAAGCGGCCTTCAAAAGGATAAAATAACGCATGGTATCCTTCACGGGTTTTGAAGGTTTCAATCAAGAATTCATTTTCTGCGGGTACGATACTTTCCTGTTCCTGTCGGTGAAAAAGTTCGTGAAGTGCTTTCAATTCTGGAGTATTTCGTTTGTATTCGCCACCGCTTTGCAATTCTTCACGTAAAATAGCACTCATTTGTGAAGAGAGCGTCATGCGGCCACCCATAAAACTCACTATTTTTGAAGATTTTTTCTTCGATCTTCGAACTTGGGCGACCATATTTCGCAATCGTACCAACTCTAACGTTCGCCCAGCAAAGACAAATGTATCGCCAGGTTTCATTTTCCCAATGAAATATTCCTCAATGGTTCCGATAAAGCCACCACTGACGTATTTCACCAAAAGCATCGAATCGCTTACGATGGTGCCGATGGAAAGTCGATGCATCATGGCAATTTTTCGACTTTCAACTTTGAAGATTCCTTCTGAAGAAACCTCAACGCGTTTGTATTCATCATAACTTTGAAGGCTTTGACTTCCCAATGTGATAAAATTTAAACACCATTGCCATTGGTCCTCCGTAATACCTTGAAAGCAGAACGTATTTTGAATTTCAGGAAATATTTTGGAAGGTTTGAAGCCTTCACTTACCGCCAAGGTTACCAAATACTGAATTAGCACATCGAAACTCAAAAGATAGGGAATGCGATCTTCCATCACTTCTTCCTTTACCGCTCTTTTTAGTGCGGAGGCTTCCACCAATTCCAGGGCGTGGGTCGGTAAAAAGTAAATGACCGAGGCTTCTCCCGGTCGGTGATTACTCCGTCCGGCGCGTTGCAGGAACTTTGCAATTCCTTTCGGTCCGCCGATTTGAATAATCGTTTCCACTGGAGAAAAATCGACCCCTAAATCCAAACTTGAGGTCGCTACCACCGCTTTTAAGGTTTCATTTCGAATGGCCTGTTCTACCCAAAGGCGGGTGTCCTTTGCAATACTTCCATGGTGCATGGCGATTTCGCCGGCGAATTCTGGGTAGCGATTCAATATTTTTTGAAACCAAATTTCCGCTTGTCCACGCGTATTGGTGAATACTAAGGTCGTTTTACTCTTCTTAATGATGGGAATGATTTCATCCAACAGATGTAGCCCAAGGTGTCCGCGCCATGGAAACTTTTCCATGGTTTTGGGAATAATGGACTGAACCTTTATTTTTCGCTTCCGCTTGGCGCGAATCAAGACGGAGTTTTCACGAAAGGCTGGGGCCATTCCCAACAATACATCCTGCGCCTGTTCCAGATTGCCAATGGTAGCTGAAATACCCCAGATACGAAGCTCCGGACTGATGGTTTTGAGTCGCGATAGCCCCAATTCCATTTGTACGCCGCGTTTGCTTCCCAAGAGTTCGTGCCATTCGTCTACTACCACTGCGGTTAGCGATTTGAACATTTTTTTATAGCCTTTGGAGGCTAGGAGAAGCATTAAACTTTCAGGGGTGGTGACCAACAAATCGGGCATGCTCCGCTTTTGTTTCGCCCGTTCTTTTTGAGGGGTGTCTCCGGTACGAATGCCGACAGTTAGACCGGTTTCAAGTTCATCGGCGAAGCGTTGGGCAGCTTGTTGAATTTCTACAGAAAGCGCACGGAGTGGGGTAATCCAAATAGCCTTTAATCCTTTTTGGTGCTTTGTCTTATACTCGGGATTGTCTTTTATGTATTGTAACACAATCGGAATCCAGAGCGCATATGTTTTACCGCTACCGGTCGGCGCATTTAATAATCCGTGCTTCCCTTGTAAGAATGCCTTCCATGTTTTCCGTTGAAAGGGAAAGGACTTCCAGCCTTGGTCGGCAAACCAGGTTTCGGCTTTCTCAAGAAGTTCGGTTTGGGTCACTTCGGAATTAATGCTTTAAGATCGTCTAAGGTGTTCGCTTCTTCGATCGGTTTATCCTTTCGCCACCGTACCATTCTGGGAAAACGGGTTGCTACGCCACTTTTATGTCTGCTACTTTCGGCAATTCCCTCGAAAGCAATTTCGAAAACGTGATGGGGTGTTACACTTCGTACGGGTCCGAAGCGTTCCAAGGTATTTTTCTTAATCCAGGCATCAATCTGACGAAACTCCTTATCTGTTAATCCGGAATAGGCCTTTGCAAACGTCACTAATTCTTCTCCATCCCATAATCCGAAGGTGTAATCGGTATATAGGTTGGCACGTCGACCGTGACCACGCATCGCATAGGTAAGCACGGCGTCGATAGTGAAGGGATCGACCTTCCACTTCCACCAATCGCCTTTTTTTCGTCCAACTAGGTAGGGAGAATCATGACGCTTCAGCATTAAGCCTTCACTTCGTTTTTCACGGGATAAATCGCGTTCGGCAGCGGCATCTTTCCAAGAATTGAAAGTCATGGTTTCACTTAAATACAAACCGATTTCATCGCATGGACAGTTGCTAATGAGTGTGTCTAAAATCTCTCTCCGCTCTGAAAACGGCTTGTCACGTATGTCTTCTCCTTCCCACTCCAATAAATCATAAGCCGTTAGAATAACGGGTGTTTTTTCCAATAATTTTTTCGTCAGGTTTTTTCGTCCGATTCTCGTCTGTAACTCCCGGAAGTTTGCGATTTCACCATCCACAAACGGTAAAATTTCACCATCGAGCACGGTTCCATTAGGAATTTCTTTCAAAAAACGTTGAAACTCTGGATATTTGTCGGTAACCAGCTCTTCACCACGCGACCAAACGAAGACTTCATCGTTCCGTATAATGACTTGTGCTCGAATACCGTCCCATTTATGTTCGAAGCTCCAGTTTGAAATGTCATCCAATTCCTCTTGAAAATCATCCTCCACCGCATATGCCAGATAGAATGGATAGGGTTTGCTGAGGTAATCCTCTTCATTTTCCTCTAAAATGAGCTTTTTGTAGGTAGTTTTTTCGGGAGTCCAATCGCCCATCATCTTGTAGGCCAAGATATCCTCATCGATATCGGTCGCTTTAGCCAACGCACGGGTCATCAGTTTTTGACTCACCCCGATTCGGAAGCTACCCGTAATGATTTTGTTGAAGACAAATCGCTCGTAATAATCTAGTTTCAACCAATTTTCATGTAAGTACGCCTTCTTTTCATTCTCGGGAAGTGAACGTAGTTCAATAATTTCTGAGATATATTCCGAAAGCGATTTTTTGCTGGTAGATACGGTTTTTGGTAAGATTAACGCAATCGTTTCAGCCAAATCGCCTACGATATGATAGCTTTCTTCGAAGAGCCATAGCGGAATGCCACTTAACTCGGTGGCCCATTCACGAAGTAAGGTCGTGTTTACGGGGCGTTTCGGACGACGATGGGAAAGAATGGCAATGGTCCAGAGTTTGTCATCATCTTCAGCGGTATTGAAGTAGTCTGCTAACGCCTGTACCTTAACGTTCGTTTTGTTGGTACTATCTATGGTCTTTATGAGGCTGGCAAATTTTGACATCCCCTCTCCAGCACCAGTTGACTCAATATTATTTTTCTTTTCAGTCATCCGATTCAGATTTAACACTTTCTGAATTCTCCTCTTCGTATTGGGTCTTTTCCGTTCGGGCATCGTATCCTAATTCTTCTCGTAAATAGCGTGAAAAGATATCCGTATATCCATGGGTAGTGATTACTTTTTCACAACCGGTCGCTTTAATGGAATCCAATAATCCATCCCAATCGGCATGGTCGCTCAGCACAAATCCACGATCTATCGCCCTTCTTCTTCGTGCTCCGCGAAAGGTCATCCATCCACTCGCACTTGCGGTCACGTAGGGAACCATTTTGCGAATCCAAGTTCCCCCGTGCGCACTTGGTGGAGCCACCACCAAATGGCCTGCAATATCTTGTTTGGATACTTCACGCGTGATCCTTGTTGTTTCGGGGAAGTCATAGTTTTCACGAAGGACGTTTGTCATATTCTCCACGGCACCATGGGTATATATTTTTCCGATGGAAGTATCTAAGTGTTTCAATAGGCGTTGTGCTTTTCCTAAGCTATAGCCAAATAGTACTGAAGTTTTTCCTTCACTTTTATTTTGTGCCCACCACGTATTAATGTCGGAGAATACTTCCGCCTGTGGTACCCATTTGAACGCCGGAAGTCCGAAAGTACATTCGGTAATAAACGTGTGGCATTTCACTGGTTCATAGGGTTCGGCTATACCATCATCTTCCGTTTTATAATCGCCTGTAAAAACCCAAACCTCACCTTTATACTCCACCCGAACTTGAGAGGAGGCTACGATATGCCCTGCGGGATGAAGGCTAAAGGTGACCCCATTAATCGTAAAGGTTTCACCCCAATCCTTACCGGAAACTTCAATATCGCCCAAACGGTGCTTGATAATCGGAACGTTGTTATGCTGCGTGATGTATTGTTTATGGCCCCAACGACTATGGTCGGCATGGCCGTGTGTCACGATGCACTTATCAACAGGTCGCCAGGCATCGATGTAGACATCGGCCTGTTCGCAGTAAATTCCTTTATCATTAAATACCAATAGTGGGTTTGCCATAATGCTGATTCAATAGCAGCATAAAATTAAGGGATTGCAAGGCAACTCCTAAGGGATTAAGAAAAGTTTAGTGGTCGCGAACTTGAGATGTAAAAAATGATTTTCGACATAAAAGAAACACCAGGATTCTTCGGAAATTTTTTCAGCAAGGCCTATATTTGTAGCCTAAATCAATATTATGTCATTTACCGATCTGTTTGAATCCGGAGAGCACTCAAGAAATTTGAGTCATTTTGCTTCTATCGCCAATATCGCATCTATTGATGGCGAAATAAATGAAGAAGAAGAGCGTTTGTTGAAGCGCTTTGCCCAAAAATTGGGCGTTGATGAGTCGGAATATAAAGCGGTCTTAAAAGATCCAAAGAAATATCCTATCAATCCTCCAAACTCTGCCGATAAGCGGTTGGAGCGTATGCACGATTTGTTTGAAATGATCTTTGCCGACCATGAAATCGATGATCACGAGCGATTTTTGATCGAGCGCTATGCTATCGGATTGGGCTATACGGCTGAATTGGCAAAAACACTCATCGAACGTTCCATCGATATTTACGAGGGTGGATTGGATTTTGAAGATTACCGCTATTTGTTGAACAAGCGCGGCTAATTCGATTTCAATAAAGAAATTAAAGGCTTCTCCTCTTTCGAGAAGCCTTTGTTTATGCGTTTTGCATAAATTCCTCGGCCTTTAGCACCATGTTCTTGCTTCCACAGATAAAGGGAACGCGCTGGTGTAGCTCGGTTGGTTGAATGTCTAATATTCTTTCAAATCCGTTACTAGCTTTTCCACCTGCCTGTTCGGCTAAAAAGGCCATCGGATTGCATTCGTATAACAAGCGCAACTTCCCATTCGGATCTTTTGCCGTGTTCGGATAGATATAGATGCCTCCTTTAATCATATTTCGGTGAAAATCGGATACCAACGACCCGATATAGCGCGAAGTATAGGGACGATCGCCCTCTTCTTTTTGGCAATATTTGATATAATCTTTAATTCCCTGTGGGAAATGCACATAGTTTCCTTCATTCACCGAATAAATACGGCCGTCTTCTGGAAACTTCATGTTTGGATGCGAAAGGTAATAGGTTCCAATAGCAGGGTTTAAGGTGAAACCATTTACGCCATGGCCCGTGGTATACACAATCATGGTTGAGGTACCATACACGATATAACCCGCTGCTACTTGTTTGTTCCCTGGTTGAAGGAAATCGTCTATCGTTACTGGTGTTCCAGATGGGGTAACCCTCCTATAGATGGAAAATATGGTTCCTACGGAAACATTGACGTCGATATTGGAAGAACCATCCAAGGGGTCGATCAAAACGATATATTTATTATCGTTTTTTTCATTTCGACCTTTAATAGTGATAAAATCGTCTTCCTCTTCACTGGCGATACCACAAACAATTTCGCGATTGGTAAGTGTCTTGATGAAGGCTTCATTGGCATAGACATCCAATTTTTGCTGGTCTTCACCTTGGATGTTGGTTTCACCAGCAGCTCCTAGGATGTCGACCAAGCCTGCCTTGTTCACTTCATGATTTACGACCTTGGCGGCTAATCGGATGGAATTGATGAGTCGGGACAATTCTCCAGAGGAATATCTAAATTCCTCTTGATTTTCAATGATAAATTCGCCTAAGGTTTTGTTTGTGTTTGCCATTTTTGTGGGTATCGATGTATAATCGCCACAAATATCGATATTTTTGCACAAAGCATTTTTCATTTAAAACTAAAAAGATGGAGTTTACGATTCGAAAAAGTACCGAAGAAGACATGCCTGCTGTCCTTCACCTCATTAAAGAACTTGCAGATTATGAAAAAGCCGAACATGAGGTAGAGATTTCCGTGGAAGAACTAGAAGAGGGTGGCTTCGGCGACGAGCCTCTTTTCGATTGTTTTATTGCTGAAACCGAAAGCGGAGAAGTCGTGGGAATGGCCTTGGTCTATTTTCGATTTAGTACGTGGAAGGGTAAAACACTTCACTTAGAAGACTTGATGGTGAAAAAGGAGTATCGTGGAAAGGGCCTTGGAATTGCGTTATACAGTGAAGTCATTAAAGCAGGAGCAGAACACGGTGTGAAACGAGTAGAATGGATTGTACTCGATTGGAATAAAAATGCGATCAAATTCTACGAAAGCACCGGTGCAGCACTTCAGAAGCAGTGGTATACCGTACAAATGGACGAAGATGGTATCCGCAAGTTTGTGGAGAACCTCTAATTCATGAATTGCTAGATTATTTTTTCAGATGAAAGTATTTAAGTTCGGAGGTGCTTCTACGAAGGATACTGCCGGTGTCCGTAATGTTGCAGCCGTTTTAAAAAGTTGTCAGGAGCCGGATTTGTTGGTAGTTATTTCCGCTATGGGGAAAATTACCAATGCTTTGGAGGTAGTGGTGCGCGACCATTTTGATGAAAAAGCTGATAGCGAAGCTGCGATGGCTTCCGTGTATGAATATCATTTTTCTATATTGGATCAACTTTTCGAAAATCGCTCGCATCCCATTTTTAAGGAGATAGCTACGATGTTCGACGATATGAAACGATTTCTTCGTACTACCAAGTCGAAAAACCATTCGTTTGTATACGATCAGGTAGTGTCTTATGGCGAATTGCTTTCCAGCACCATCGTTTCAACCTTTTTACGAGAAAATGATATTTCCAACACTTGGTTAGATGTGCGCGATTGTATCGTTACCGACTCCGAATACAGGGACGCAAAGGTTGATTGGGACAAGACCCATACCAATATCGCTACCACTGTTTCACAAAAAGGAATTACTATTACCCAAGGCTTTTTGGGTGCAGAACATAAGAACAGTTTTACCACTACGCTAGGCAGGGAGGGAAGTGATTACACTGCAGCGATCTTCGCCTATTGTTTGGATGCCGATAGCGTTACCATATGGAAGGACGTGCCTGGAGTGTTGAATGCCGATCCGAGATACTTCGCTGAAACGCAGTTGTTGGAGCATATTTCCTATAGGGAAGCCATTGAATTGGCTTTTTACGGAGCCTCTGTTATTCACCCCAAAACACTTCAGCCCTTACAGCGAAAGGAAATTCCGTTATATGTGCGATCTTTCGAGAATCCTACTGCAACCGGAACCTGTGTTGGAAAAGGCGTTACGCTGAGACCTAAAATTCCGTGTTATATTTTGAAGAAAAATCAAGTGTTGTTGTCGTTATCTTCATTGGATTTCAGCTTTATGATGGAAGACAATATCGGCGATGTCTTTAAATGGTTGCACCAATACCGAATGAAAGTGGAGCTTATCCAAAACTCGGCCATCAGCTTTTCCGTATGTGTTGATAATAGATTTGATCGGTTGGAAGAATTGCTCACGAAACTCCGTTCTACCTTTGCGGTGAAATGGAACGAGGATGTTACCTTATACACTGTTCGTCACGCGAGTCCTACCGAAATTAAGGCGTTGATGAATGGAAAAGAAGTCTTGTTAAAGCAGGAAAGCCGCGAAACCGTCCAATTAATTGTTAAAGAATAGTCGTTTGTTTCCCTATATTTGTGAAGACGCCACGTTCAACAAACCAATAATCCAACCAATACATGGGACTCGTTAATGCTAAAGAAGTTGCCAAGGCCATTAAGGTCGACAAATTCGGTTTTCTGGGTACTTCTTTAGGATGGACACTCATGAAAGTTCTCAATATTTCAACTTTAAATGAAATTTACGATCGAAATAAGCATTTGGAGAAACTTCCCTTTATCAATGCTTTGTTGGAAGAGTTTGAAATCAAGTTTGAGATTCCAGAAGAGGACTTAAGGCGAATTCCCAAAACAGGTCCTTTTATTACCATAAGCAACCATCCGCTAGGAGGGATCGATGGTATTTTATTGTTGAAGTTGTTACTTGAAAAGCGACCCGATTTTAAGATTATTGCAAATTTCCTGTTACACCGAATCGAACCGTTAAAGCCGTACGTAATGCCGGTGAATCCTTTTGAGGACAGAAAGGATGCCAAAAGTAGCATTATGGGATTCAAACAGGCATTGGCGCATTTAGGAGAAGGCAAACCATTAGGGATTTTTCCAGCGGGTGAAGTTTCAACCTATCGCGATGGCAAATTGGTGGTGGACAGGCCATGGGAACCGGCTGCCATGAAGTTGGTGAAGAAGGCCGAGGTGCCTGTTGTTCCTATATATTTTCATGCAAAAAATAGCAAATTGTTCTATCGCCTGGCAAAGTTGAGCGATGTGCTTCGCACGGCGAAGTTACCTTCAGAATTATTGACGCAAAAAGAGCGGGTTATAAAAGTAAGAATTGGAAATCCGATTACGGTAGCCGACCAGAAAGAACATGAATCCTTAGACGATTTCACCAATATTCTACGTAGAAAAACGTATGTTCTAGCGAATCCATTTGAAAAGAAAAAACTTATTGATACGCTACCCAAATCACTGAAAATCCCAAAAGCACCAAAGAAAATCGCTGGAGCGGTTCCAGTGGAAGCTATGGAGGATGAGGTGGAAGCCCTTCGAGAAAACGAGAAACGGCTTTTGATCAGTAAAAACTATGAAGTGTTCTTGGCACATCCGGAGAACATTCCAAATATCCTTCAGGAAATTGGTCGTCTTCGCGAAATTACCTTTCGGGAAGTGGGCGAAGGTACGAACGAGTCGGTCGATTTGGATAAGTTCGACACCTATTACCGCCATATGTTTTTGTGGGACAATGAAGCAAATAAAATTGCCGGCGCTTATCGTATGGGTCTTGGAAAGGAAATTTTTGAACGCTTTGGCATCGATGGATTTTACCTTCAGGATTTGTTTCGCTTCGAACCGGAATTATACCCCATGATGAGCAAGAGTATCGAAATGGGCCGTGCTTTTATTATTGCGGAATATCAACAACGTCCGATGCCATTATTTCTTCTTTGGAAAGGAATCGTACATACCACATTGCGATATCCAGAACACCGTTATTTGATTGGTGGTGTAAGTATCAGCAACAAATTCTCTGATTTCAGTAAGAGTTTGATGATTGAATTCATGAAATCGAATTACTACGATCCCTATGTTGCCCAATACATCAATCCGAAAAAGGAATATAAGGTAAAGTTGAAGGATGCAGATAAGGACTTCATTTTCGATGAAACCGAAGCAGACCTAAATAAATTTGATAAGCTAATCGATGAGGTGGAACCCGGATCGCTTCGCCTTCCCGTACTCATCAAAAAGTACATAAAGCAAAATGCGAAAGTGGTTGCTTTCAATGTAGATCCTCTTTTCAACAATGCTGTAGATGGCTTGATGTATATACGCATCGCCGACTTGCCTGAAAGTACCGTTAAACCCGTAATGGAGGAATTTCAGGCAGAGCTTGAAAAGAAATACGCCAATGGCGGTAAGGAAGAGGAGTAGTTATGATACTGCCAAACTGCTATATTTCGCTTTTACAATCATAAAGACACCATAGGCAACAAGACCTGCTGCGATAATTCCCATTACGACTGTTCCGAATTCATTTTGAAGAAAGCTGAAAGCATCGGTTTTACTCACTTTTTCTGCGCCACCGCTAAATGCCGTTCGGAACATCAAAAAGGCCATAATACCCGCTATAATTCCACGTGATGTTAGTCCGACCTTACCTGATTTAATAATTAGTGAATGCGCTTCCTGCGGAATATCGGCTTCGTCTACTTCCTCTCGGAATTTGCCAGAATAGGCTTGATAAATTTCGTAAATCGCTTTTCCGAGTAATATTAATCCTATAACTATCGCAATTGTAACGGCATAGTCAGAATTTAAGGCTTTTGATAGCATACTATTATTTCCCGATGAAGAACTGCCGCCCGTTCCCCTTGAAATTGCAGAATATGCAAGTGCACCGTAAAACAATCCACTACCAAAATAACTTACTCTTTTTACCATACCCTTGGTATCGGTTCCTACTCCTTTTGGATCGGCAAAGGCTTGATACCAACGCCAAAAAAGGTAACCCAATAGGCCTAAGCCTGTTAGAACCAACAAAATTTTTCCAAAATCTTGTTGCGCGATAAAATCTAGTGCGGTATCGCTTCCAGCTTTTTGTCCGCCGCCTCCAAAAGCAGCAAAGGCTGTTAATCCACCGATGATGAAATAAACAATTCCTTTGGTAGCCAATCCAAAGCGTGCAAAATTCTTTTTCTTAGAGCTCATATCATAGTTTCTTTATTAGTTGACTGATAAGATAGTAAGAGACACTATGAATTAAAGCCAAAGAATTTATAAATACAGCGGGTAAAATCTTAAGAGACCGCTAAAAATCAGCGATATTCGGGATTTTCAAAATTCCAACGCGTGCCATCGTCCCATGCCGAACGTGAATTACCATACGAAGGGTAATAGTTATTTTCCTTTAAAAGCTTCGCTAAATGAAGCAGATTATAGGTCATAAAAGTGGTATTCCGATTGGTAAACGCATTGTTTTTAGCACCGCTTTCTTCATCTAAATAGCTCGGACCAGGTCCAATCTCGCCAATCCAGCCACAATCGGCCTGAGGTGGAATACTGTATCCTACATGCTGTAGCGCATATAAGATCCCCATGGAGCAATGCTTTACGCCATCTTCATTACCCGTTACAATACAGCCACCGACTTTGCCATAAAAAATATACTGTCCTTTTTCGTTTTGCATTCCGCTCATAGCATAAAGACGCTCGATAAGTTTGGTTGCTTCGGAAGAGCGTTCACCTAACCAAATGGGGGTTCCGATGATTAAAATATCTGCTGCCTGTACTTTTTTCCAAATCGTTGGCCATTCATCCTTGTCGATACCATGCTCGGTCATATCAGGATAGACGCCTGGAGCTATGATATGATCGACCAAGCGAATTACATCATATTCGACATGTTCATTTTCGAGTATGGTTGCGGATACATCGATTAACCCGCGAGTGTGACTTTGTCTTGGTGATTTCTTTAACGTACAATTTATGTAGAGGGCTTTTAACTTGGAAAAATCTGGTTTCATAAAAATAGCTTTCTATAAAAATACCATTTTATAGAAAGCTATTCGTAACGAAATGCACCAATACCTACTTAAAACCAAGGTTTTTGACCAACCTGATAGGTTTGGTAGAATTCTTTATCGCTTTTGGTAAGGTAGATGATTCCTTCAATAAGACCGATAATTCCGGTAGCCATATAAAGGAAAACGCCTACAAAAAAACAGGAGGTTACAATACCGATTAGCGTAACAACCAATAAGATGATGCCTTCCTTATTATAGCCCAAGATAAATTTGTGAACGCCAAGAGCTCCTAATACAATTGCCAAGATTCCAGCCAATATTTTCTTATTCTCACCACCATGGGTGGCTTGATTCCAGCCTTCCTTGAATTCGTTGGCAGTACTTTTGGCTTCTTTTTCAAACGAATCGGACGTGTCGTCCATTCGTTTTTTAGTGCTATCGTAGCCTTCGTTTGTATTGTCTTGCATTGGATTGGTTTTTGGTTAGACGACTAAGATAAAACAAATCTTAAAACCAAAACATCTCAGTTTACAGAAAAGCGCTGTCTACAGGTTCCCAAAGTTCGATTTTGTTGCCTTCAGGGTCAAGAATCCAACCGAATTTTCCATATTCATATTCTTCCATTTCACCAACAACGGTAACTCCTTCGTCTTTCAACACCGCTAGTAATTCCTTTAAATTTTCTACCCGGAAATTCATCATAAATTGCTTATCACTGGGTTGAAAGTATTTCGTATCCTTCGGAAATGGACTCCATTGTGTACTACATTTGTTGCCTTCTTCATCATTCCACCAAAAGGTGCATCCGTAGTCATCGGTATCAAGTCCCAAATGGTCATGGTACCAATTCTTGATTTTCTTTGGGTCTTTAGTTTTAAAGAAAAAGCCGCCTAGGCCGGTTACTCGTTTTTTCATTTTTTCTTGATGTTTTTTTCATATAAATCAATCCATTCCTGGGAAGTCACTTTCTGGCAGAGTTCCGCAATAAGATCATACGGAATGTCATCCATTCGTTTAAATCGGACACAGCTTTTTCCCATGTCCAATTTATAGTTACAATGTTTTGGATATTCCGCAACAAACCAGTCATGAAGTTCTTTGTTCGCATAAATACCGCTATGGTACAATGCCACAAAATTTTTCTGTGAAGCTATATTAATAAAAGGTAACGGATCGTTTGGATTACAGTGATATCCGTCTGGGTACCGTGAATGTGGAACGTAAAAGCCAATCATTTTATATTGAATGCCTTCCTCAAAACCTTCCGGAAGGTTATCCGCAACAGTTTTTCTTAGCTTTTGAACCGCTTCTGTTCGTTCTTTGGGAATCTGGTCTAGATATTCCTGTACTGTTTCTACGTCGTATTGCATGTTAGTGTTCTTTTTTCTGAAGGATTACTGCTGAAAGCAATGATATAATAGTGCCAATTAGAACAACGGTAATAAACATTAGTGCTGCCATAAAGCCAGAACCACCATATACTTTCATCTGTTGTTGAAGCACTGTTTTTTGCTTTTCAAACTCTTCTGCTGAAAGGTCTGCCTTCATATCGGCAAGCATGGCGGTTTCATATTCTACCATAAAATCGGGATTGATGGCGGTTGTATAAATATAGTCGATGATTCCAAACCCAATACCTGCAAATATGGAAATCAGGATTCCGATTGAAAAGGCTTTCCAAAAGGAAACGGCACCGCCATTTATTTCGTCACGATAATGTTTTATTCCGAAATAGACAAAAACCAAGGAAACCGTCATCGTAACATACCCGAGAATTTCTTGAGTACTATACGATAAATCGTCGCCTAAGGTGAGGGCTAATAAAAAAAGAATCGCTGCAAGTATCAGCGAGTATACCCCATATCTTACCACTGTATGTCTCATAGTCTTTATCGATTTGTTTTAAACAAAAGTAGGGGAATACCCTGGTTTTCCTATCATACGAAAGTACCAAACCGCATCATACGAAGGTGGGAATTACAAAATATGCAATTGTTTTGCTTTTTGAAGGGCTTGCGTTCTTCGTTTTACACTTAACTTAGAATAGAGGTTGGAAAGATGTGTCTTGACCGTACTTTCAGAAATAAACAGCGTTTCGCCAATTTCCTTATTCGAGAGTCCTTCTGAAAGTTTTACTAAAATTTCATGCTCGCGGTCGGTAATGCCCAACTCGTTAATCTTATCCGAATCAATAGGGGCAGGTTTAGGTTGAAGCAATCGCTCTTTTCTTCTATATTGAAGCAGAAAGCCTACTATCAAGAAAACGATGGCCGTGATTGCAATGAAGACTTCAGAAGATAAATCGCCTGCCATTATAGAATAGGAACTAAGCTGAAATAGACTTAGCAGAGCTACGATAAGGATGCCGAAGACGAAAATTGTCTTTTTCATGATGCTCCAAAGGTATCCAGAATTTTCTCGGCAATGGTCTCTGCCAATTTTATCTTGCTTTCCATCGTCCAACCGGCCACATGTGGACTAAGAAGGACATTTTCCATAACAAGCAATTCTTGAAATGCAGGAGGCATTTCTTCAGAGAAAAGCGATTCAAACGATAATTTTTCGTATTCCAAAACATCGAGACCGGCGCCTAATATTTTTTCTTCTTTTAGGGCTGAAACCAAATCGGCCGTAACCACACTTCTTCCTCTAGACGTATTCAGAAACCAAAAGGGTTTTGAAAAAGCATTTATAAAATCGCTATTCACCATTTTATCGGTTAATGGCGTCCAAGGGGTATGCAAACTGACCACATCGGCCATTTCCTGAAGCGTTTTCAACGAAACCTGTGTTGCGTTTCGGTCGCCAATGTCCTCTTTAATATCATAACAAAGGACCGTACAATCGAATCCTTTCAATTTTTTGGCGAAGGCCTTCCCCATATTTCCATATCCGATAATACCAACCGTTTTTCCGTCGAGTTCGGTACCTCGGTTTTCCTCGCGATTCCATTGACCGCTTTTTACCTGCTTGTCGGCGCTATTCAACTTGTTAAATAAAGATAGGAGCATACCCAAAGCGTGTTCACCTACGGCATTGCGATTGCCTTCGGGAGCGGAGAATAGTTGTATTCCCTTTTTCTCGGCGTACTCGGTGTCGATACTTTCTAGTCCAGCCCCAACACGGCCAATAAATTTCAACTTCTTTGCGGCATCCAAAAATTCCTTATCGATTTTGAAACGACTTCGAATAATGATGCCGTCGTATTTTGAAATGGTTTTCTGAATTTCTTCTTTTGAAGAAGTATAGTCTTCAACATTGGTAAAACCAGCTTCTTTAAGGCGTTGCTGAAGAATGGGATGATTGTTATCTAGGTGAAGTATGGTCACAATAAAGGAAAATCTAGTTTAACACTATTAAAAGTAACCATTTTAGAAAGTTGAAATAGTGCAATCGAAGAGTTTTTGTCAACAGGAATAAGGGGTAAAACTGTTGATATCCTTTCGCTTATAGAAATAATTCTTGGATTTCGGCAGGAATCCGTGACGGCTTCTGCGATTCGAATTCGACATAGCACCAAAGGGTATTGGCATTTACCATTACTTTTCCGTCTGAAGGTCTGGAAATTTTGTAGTTCCGTTCGCTCTTAACGCCCTCGGCGGAGGTTACCCAGGTTTCAAGTAACAGTTCTTCACCTTCAAAACTAGGGTTTTTGTATTCGATGAAGTGGTTCAACACTACCCAAAAATAGTTTTCGGTATAGTCCTTCGGGGCTTTTGCAAACCAATGCTTTTCAGCCAAATCGATACACCATTGTAGATAGGTGATATTATTAACGTGTCCATTCTCATCGATGGCGGAACTTGGTACTACAAGTTTTTCAGAAAAAATCATCATCAAAACCCTAACATTAATTTAGAGATGTAAAAAAATAGAAAGATTCCGAAGATATCGTTGCTCGTGGTGATAAACGGACCGGTAGCAATAGCGGGATCGATCCCACGTTTGTCGAGGATAATGGGAACAAAAGTTCCAATCAGGGCTGCTACGATTATGACCGACAATAATGAAATTGCAATGGTGAGACTAACCATTTGGTCTTGGCCAACGACCAGGCCGAAAATAATCACCAAAAATCCTAATGCCAAGCCATTAATCATACCAAGCCCAACCTCCTTCATGAGCCGATTGAAAAGACTTCCTCGTAAGGAGTCGTTTGCCAATCCTTGAACAATAATTGCGCTGGATTGCACACCCACATTTCCCGCCATCGCAGCAATAAGTGGCGTAAAAAAGAACAAAATAGGAAAGCTGGCGAGTGCCTCATCAAAGCCTTGCATGATATATACACTTCCCAAACCACCGAAAAGCCCGAGTACCAACCAAGGTAACCGTGCTCGCGTGAGTTGAAAAATGCTATCATCGGCTTCAACATCTTCAGAAATACCAGCTGCCATCTGATAATCGCGTTCCGCTTCTTCCTTGATAAAATCGACAATATCGTCGATGGTAATACGTCCGACCAACACACCATCTTCATCTACTACGGGAATCGCTTCCAGATCGTATTTCTGCATGATACGTGCGACCTCTTCATTGTCGGTATGAACGGTAACATAATCCACTTTTGGAATAAAAACCTCGCTAATCTTGGTTTTTTCCGCTGCGGTAAGCAAGTCCTTTAGTGAAAGTCGACCGATCAGTTTTCCTTCTTTATCGGTAACATAGATAGAATGAACCCGCGTCACGTTTTCAGCTTGCCGTCGCATTTCCCGAACACAGCCGGCAACCGTCCAAGTTTCCTTTACGCGCACAAGCTCTTTCGCCATCAGGGCTCCGGCCGTATCTTCGTCGTACTTCAACATCTCAACGATATCGGCGGCATGCTCGGTATCCTGAATGCTTCCGATTACCTGTTGTTGCACTTCTTCATCCAATTCGCCCATTACGTCAACCGCATCATCGGTATCCATTTCTTGAAGTTCTTGTGCGATTTCTTCCGGAGAAAGATTGCTCAGGATACGTTCACGGAAGTCTTCATCCAGCTCCATGAGCGCTTCACTGGTGGTCTGACTATCGAGTAGTTTCACTAAATAGGTGGCGTCCTCGAAGTTAAGTTCTTCTAGAATTTCAGCCACATCGGCGAAGTGAATTTCGGCAAAGGTTTCCCGTAGGGCATTCCCATCACGATTGGTGATGAGCTGCTCTATTTGCTCGATAAAATCATTTGTCAGTTGAAAGGGCATGCTGTTCTATCTTTTGGGTGAGCGATATAAATTGCGCCACCGATAGTTGTTCCGGGCGTTGCCCAAAGATAGTATCTTCTTTCAGTTTATCGGAGAGTTCGAAGGATTTTAAACTATTCCTTAACGTTTTTCGTCGTTGTTGAAAGCCTGTTTTCACCACTTTAAAGAATAAAGCTTCATCACAGGGAAGCTCATAATTTTTCTTCCGCCGTAAGCGAAGGACACCGCTATCTACTTTTGGAGGGGGTGAAAAAACGCCAGGTTTTACTGTGAACAGGTATTCAGCTTCATAAAATGCTTGTACTAATACAGAAAGGATGCCGTATGTTTTTGAACCCTCTGTTTCACAAATGCGTTGGGCGACTTCCTTTTGAAACATACCTGTGAATTCAGGGATTCGCTCGCGATTTTCCAAGGCCTTAAATACGATTTGGGAGGAAATGTTGTAGGGGAAATTACCCGTTACGGCAAAGGGTTCTCCATTGATGAAATCAGAAAGATCGATTTTTAGGAAATCGGCTTCCTCGACGGTAAGATTGATGGCCGGCAGCTCTTTTTCTAAATAAGCGATAGATTCCGTATCGACGTCCAATGCGGTTACCGGCATACCTTTTTGAATAAGATATTTGGTGAGCACACCCATGCCGGGACCGATCTCCATGATGTGTTTATACCCTTCAAGCGTAAGCGTATTGCTAATTTTCTCAGCTATGTTTTCATCGTGAAGGAAATGTTGACCGAGATGTTTTTTGGCGCGAACCTTTTTGGACATAAAGTTATGCTTTTGAAAGTAAAGGTACTGAAAGAAGAGAGAAGTTATAAGCGACTAATTATCAGAAAACAACGCCAAATCGTGCAGTTAATCGATTAAAACTGAATTACATCAAATACTTGTAAGAAATTACTTATTTATATTCTATATTAGCTGTCAATCAGTAATGTCTGGCATTCTTGATGAGGAGCAAGCAATGCCATTCGAATAAGCCCCAAGTTTCACTGAAACGGCCGGGCTTTTTTATTGCTCGCAAATTACTTCTAGCTCGGTTCTGAAGGCTACAAACTTTCCCTCGAACGCAGCACTCTGCGAACGCATTTCGTCAGCATCCTCTTGATAATATCTTTCAAGAGTAGCCTTGCTGTCGGTTCTGTATTGAACGGAATAAGTGATACCACCCATTTCTTCTTCTACTTGAACCTTGGTCATTAGGGCTTTTTTAAACTTTCCCGTATCCAACATTGCAGGAATGTGCTCTTTCTTCATCCAAAGAAGCCATTGGTCGTGAACGCTTTCATCAACATTAATCGTTACGTTATAGATATACATACTTTTTTATCTTTTTATTTAGTAGGAATTCTTTCCGTGCTTTTCTATAAAATCGGTCATGCGTTGTAGCAGTTCTTCCTGTCGCTGCAAGCGAAATTGCATCATATAGCTATAGCTGGTTAGAATGTTCTTATAAACCTGATTATGGTATTTTTCACGATCCTGAAGCGTAGCGCGGCGCATGTCGAAATTGTTCATTACATACGGTTGAAAATTATCCAAATACGTATCGCGGGTGGCATCATCTAAAGCTCTTGCCCAGTTGAAATACTCATAAAGCGTGATAATGTCATCGCGTAGCTTTAAATCGTTGATAAAACGAATATCGCCAGACTGTTTTAAACTGTTGTATGCATTTTGTTTGTAATAGGAATAGTTCAGTCCAAGTGCCTTTAGGCTGAGCATATTAATGTTCCAAAGTGAACCATCGGAGTCGAGTAGCGTCATAATCGAATCGATTGTCTGTTTCAGGTGCTTAGATGCTACAATGGTTTTTTCTAGATTCGCTTTGTTGAACTGCGTCTCTTCCGTGATATTCGTTATATGACGGTCTATTAACTTCGCCTGTTCTTTTTCTTCTGAACAAGTGTTTAGTTGGAAGGCCAATAGAATTCCAATAATTACTACAATAAACTCAAGAAAATGGTTGAGCCAATCAATTTTTTTGAAACCACGCATACCCAAAATTTATAGCGACAATATAGTGAAGAATTTCGAGCCCTACTCGATCGCATCGCCACGAAGCGAACGATAGCGTTTTCGGGCTTGAACAAAATAGATACTAGCGGCGTAGGAAAATATAATCTGTTCATAATATTCTTTGGCCTTTTCGGGAAGCCCCAGTTTTTCTTCGTACAGCTTTGCCAACAAGAAAAACGCATCATCGGCCAAAATATCATCTTTATAAAACTCGATTAGCTTTAAGTAGTTGGCTTCAGCATTTTCAAAATCGCCTACTGTTTCATAAATTTTGGCTTGTTTCAAGAGCGCTTCGTCCTCAATCTTCTCGCCTTTATGTTGTGTAAGGATATCCTCTAACACAGTAACAGCTTCTTCATTTTTATTCTGAAGTGCCAACAAATCGGCTCTCGCATATTTCTTTAGGGCGGTTTGGGTAGAATCTTCCAAGGAGTTATCACGAATCATTAAACTTAGTTGCATGGCATCGTTGGCAATGAGTTGTGAAGCCGATTTCCGTAGCACATCCAATTGTACTTGCGCCCATTCGAAATCGCCCTTATAATAACTGGTCTTCGCCACTTTGAACCGTGCTTCCTGCGCTAAGACGTTCCCTTCCAGTTTGCTCTGAATTTGTGAATAATAAATAAGCGCCTGATTGAACTTTTCATCAAATACCAAGATATCGGCTAAGGTCATTTTAACATGGGCCTCGCGATAGGAGTTTAGGTTGGTAGCTAACAAATCCTTTAAATTTTGAATGGCTTGCTCCTTTTTTCCCGCCTTAAAAGCCAAAAACTCGTTATAGTCGGTTTGCAGTTTATAGGTACTAGCATTGCGACCGTATTCATCCAACAATTCCTCAAATCTTTTTTCCAGTTTGGGATAGCCTTCGGGAGGTGTAGTTTTTAATGCAATGGTCATCATATATTGATGTCCCTGCAATTTTGCTTCAGGAGAATAACTATTATCAATCAGAAACTGAACGAATTCTTCAGCATCCTCATAGGCTTCTTCCGAAATAGCAATTAAGGCAAGGTCTAGCACACCACGAAGGTTTTCCTCTTCACTTCTTTTATAGATCGCTTTTTCTTGAGCGAAGGCTTTTCGATATTCCTTTTGTTGAATAAACAACCAGCTCAATAATTGATTGTACAACAACTGTGGATTGTTCTGTAGTCGATGCAGCAACGTTCTTCGGAGTACTTCATTGGCCTCGTTCAGCGGATCTTCAGTGATATAGCTGCTGAAATTCCGTTGCGCTACCGCTCTATAGGAAGGATTGCTTTGCATCAAATCGATATAGCTTGAAAACATCTTTTCCAAATTCCCTTGTTCGCCATATAAGCGAGCCAATTGTATGTTGAAGTCTTTACTTGGATCGGCCTGCATGGCTTCCGTATACACCGCTATCGCTTCTTCCAATAAGCTGTAATCGGATAGTGCCCTTCCAACCGTATACGCATAATTTGTATTCTCCTTCGCAGCACGTATTGCTTTTTGATACGCTTCCTTTGCGAGCGAATCTTGCTGTTGAAGGGAATGGTTATAGCCCAACTCTACCCATAACTGTGGATTGGCACGCACCCCTTGTAACTTCGACTTCAACAGTGCTTCGACTTCATCAAAATGTTCTAGTTGTTGATGACTTTCGATAAGGGAAAGAAAAAAGTCCAAACGACCCGGGGTATCCTCATAAAGCTTTTCATAAATGCTCAAGGCTTTTTCATATTCACCTTGTTCAAAATAGTTTTTGGCTAAGGCCTCATTTTGAGACAAAGCCGAGGCATTCACCAAAAAAATAAAAAATACAGTTATCAGAATACGCATGCGCTAAAGATAATGATTTGGTTCGGGAAAATACTTGCAAAAACAGCGCCATTTTAGCTATCATTACCGCTCTTGAGCAACGAAATTATAATAGTACCTTTGAAGAAATTAGCAGAAAAAAATATGGATATTTCAGTTGAATTAACCCTAACGCCGATTCAAGATGATTACGAACCGGCCATCATCAATTTTATAAAGGAATTACGTGGTTCTGGACTTACCGTAAAGGAAAATCCGCTGAGCACACAAGTATATGGCTCTTATGATGAAGTAATGAATGTGCTAGTGCCACATATGAAATCAGCACTCGAAGCCGTAGATAGAGGCTTGCTGTATATGAAAATGGTAAAAAGCGATAGAAGCGACTATGAGCCTCATTTTTGATTGGTTTTTTAGTCAGTACGATGGCATCCCAACCTATCTAATCGTCCTTGAACTGATAGGGGTTCTGTTCGGGTTCTTAAGCGTTTGGTATTCCAAACAGGATAATATTTTAGTGTATCCAACGGGAATAATCAGTACGGCCATATTTGTATACATTCTATCGGTGTACGGACTGTTGGGCGATATGCTCATTAATGGGTATTATTTTGCTATGAGTATTTACGGTTGGTATGTTTGGACCCGAAAAGTTGATACTGTTCATTTTACTCCCATAACTAACACCACCACCAAGGAGAAACGAACATCGGTTCTATTGTTTGTCGCTACCATCCTCTTCGTTTTTGGGATCTATCAATATTTTGATAAATGGGACAGCTGGACGGCCTACGTCGATACGCTAACCACGGCTATCTTTTTCGTTGGCATGTGGCTCATGGCTCGGAAAAAGTTGGAGAATTGGGTGTATTGGATTATTGGCGATCTGATTTCGGTACCCCTGTACATTTACAAAGGATTGTTATTTACAGCCTTTCAATACGCATTATTTACGATTATTGCCATTTACGGATATAAGGCATGGAAGAAAAACTTACGCAACGACCTAGCACCGTTATAAAGATAGTACTGTTCGGACCCGAATCGACAGGGAAGACCACCTTGGCCGAAGCCTTGGCGGAAAAATATAATACCAATTGGGTACCCGAATTTATGCGAAGCTATTTAGAGCACAAGTGGGAGGCGAAAGGAGAAACGATAACCCGCTCCGATATTCGGCCAATAGCGGAAGGTCAGATGAAAGCAGAAAATATGCAGACCCTGAAAGCGGATAAACTTTTGTTTTGCGATACCAACCTTCGAGAGCTAAAGGTGTACGCGAATTATTACTATGACGAAGGCTGTCCGTCCTACCTTTCGGAAGCCGTTGAAAATCATTATTACCATCATTATTTTTTGACTGATATCGATGTGCCTTGGACACCTGATATTTTAAGGGATCGACCTAATGATAGAGTCGAAATGTTTCGTATTTTTGAAGAGGAGTTGTCGCACTATTCACTTCCCTACACCATTCTAAAAGGAACAATAAAAGCCAGGATGCAAACTGCTTCCCAGGTCATCGACACATTATTGAGGTAACAAACTATGCTAACAGACCAAGACCTAAAACAGATTGAAGAACACGGCTCTAGCCGCTTACAGGTCGAGCAACAACTGAAGACATTTGAAAAGGGAATACCCTTTACCCATGTGGTAACAGCGGCTACGATCGATAATGGAATTACCCGTCTATCGCAGAAAGAAGAAGAAAAACTGGTTTCGTTATATGAAAAAAAGAAAGATACACTTGAACTTGTAAAGTTTGTACCCGCCTCTGGTGCAGCCACGCGTATGTTTCGTTTCCTCCATACCTTTTTGTCTGAGTACGATCCGGAGGAGGAAACCTTTGCCCAGTATTGTAAACGAACCGATAACAAAGCAGCTAAGACCTTTTTCGATTCCTTAAAGCATTTTCCCTTTACCAATGAAGTCAGAAGGGTCATCCGTCAGCAATACGATGACTATAAAAATAGTCAGAAAGGCCCACGTGCTATTTATTACGCAAAGGCCTTATTAACCGATAAAGGATTAAAGTATGCCGATAAGCCTAAAGGCCTGGTTCCTTTTCACAAGTACACCAAATATAGTGCTACTGCTTTTGAGGAGCAATTATATGAAGCGGCGTTCTATGCCGCTGCTAGAGGAAAGGCCTTTTTACATTTTACCTTTTCCGAAGAACATGTAGATGCGTTTCGAAAGGAATATAACGATATTAAGAATAGGGTCGAGAAAAAAACCAAAACGGAATTTCATATCTCTTATTCCTTTCAGGAGAAGGCAACCGATACCATTGCTGCAACTCCAACGAACGAACCATTTCGTGATGAAGTAGGCAACTTGGTTTTTCGTCCCGGTGGTCATGGAGCATTGATTAAAAATTTAAATGACGTGGACGCCGATGTGGTGTTTATCAAAAATATCGATAATGTGGTAGCAGAACCGTTTGTTGAAGAGATCGCGCTTTATAAAAAAATGTTGGGAGGTAAACTTCTTTCAGTGCAGCAACAGACCTTCACCTATTTAAAGGCACTTTCTGAAAGTACCGTCTCCAAGGAAACCATTAACGATATAAAAGCGTTCTTATGGAACGAACTGAATTGTAAAGACATTCCCGATACACCAAAGGAGCTCTATAAAAAACTACACAGGCCTATCCGTGTCTGTGGAGTGGTGAAGAATACCGGAGCGCCAGGTGGAGGCCCCTTTTGGGTTATTGATTCGGATGGAAGTACGATCCTTCAAATAGTGGAAACAGCACAAATCGATTTGGATAATGCAACACAACAAAACACGGTTCAAACAGCAACGCATTTTAATCCAGTTGATATTGTTTGTGGCGTTCGCGACCATACCGGAAAGAAATACGATCTTGAGGACTTTGTAAACAATAAAGCTGGTTTTATCAGTCAGAAGTCGCTAAATGGAAAACCACTTAAGGCCATGGAACTTCCGGGACTGTGGAATGGGGGTATGGCGTATTGGAATACTATTTTTGTTGAAGTACCCCTTCAAACCTTTAATCCGGTTAAAACGGTAAATGACCTATTGAATCGTGAACACCAACCTAACCTATAAGTTGTGAATACAGACCTTCTCCTTACCGAATTGGATTTTACTGCCGTTAAAAGTGGCGGCCCAGGTGGACAACACGCCAATAAGACGGCTTCAAAGGTGAAGGTAGCCTTCAATATTGAAACTTCACAAGCACTCAGCGATAAAGAGAAGGAGCGGTTGCTTCACCGCTTATCGAATAAATTGGACTCAGACGGTACTCTTCACATGGAGTGCTCGGAAACCCGTAGTCAGCATCGCAACAAAACCTTGGTTATCGAGCGTCTTATAAATTTTATTTCCCATCATCTTCAACCCAAAAAGAAACGGAAGAAAACGAAGAAGCCACGACGGGCCATCGAGAAGCGTTTACGGGAGAAAAAGAAGCAAGCGATGAAAAAGAAAGATCGAAAGCCTCCCAAATTAGATAAATAAACACCAACTTCTGTGTAATAGTTACACACTGTTTCCTAAAATGTAACACATTTCTGGATATCCTTAGAATATATCACAACATGTAAAATACTAATCTACAGTTAATTATGTGTTTATTAGGGGCTTTCGTAAGTGTTGGCACTTTCTTTTCTTATATCTAAGCAATTAGTAACAAACCTAATTAGAAATTTTAAAAAATAAGAAAACTATGAAAAAGTTAATTTTTGCATCCGCACTAGTAGTAGGATCACTAACCGCAGTAAACGCTCAAGATAAAATTGCACAAGCAACTTCCCAAGAGCAAGAAGCCGAAACAGTAGACCAAGCAATCACTGAATTACAAGACATTCAGGATTTTAAGGAAATCAAAGCTTCAGAACTTCCACAACCCGTATTGGAATCTGTTGGAAAAGATTTTGAAGGAGCAACGGTATCGAAAGCTTACAAAAACGAAAAAGGCGAGTATAAACTTGTCCTAGCCACTGAAAAAATGGGCGAAAAAACCGTATATGCCAACGCTAAAGGCGAGTGGTTGAAGAAGCAGTAAGCTGCGGTAATTTTTGATTTAATACTTCGGAAGAAGGGTGCCAATTGGCGCCCTTTTTTTATGAAAATTTTAAAGTGGGTTGGTGCAACGAGTCCGTATTTTTGTGCTTCACCACTATTGCCATGGCCCAGAAGTTTTTAATTGTTGAAGATGATGTTGCGTTTCGTACCATGCTAGTCACGTACCTCGAACGCAAAGGCTACGAATTGGTAACTGCTATGGATGCCGAAAACGCCAAAAAACTACTTCAGGAAGACTCTTTTGATACTTTGATAACCGATTTAAAACTTCCCGATGGTTCTGGACTCGAACTCCTCGATTTCTGTAAATCTGAAACACCACACCTGCCAGTTATTCTGATGACAGGTCATGCCGATGTTACCACAGCTGTGGAAGCCATCAAAAAGGGAGCGCTTGACTATATTTCAAAACCGTTTCGACCCGAGGAATTATTGATGGTTATCGAAGAAGCCTTGCAGAAAGACAACGAGAAATCGACTTCTACTCCCCCACCACCTGAAACAGAAAATACAACAGTATCTTCAACACAGCCTACAAAAAAGGATTTTGTTGTTGGTATTAGTGAAGCCTCTAAAAAGTTTAATCAGTATTTAGAATTGGTCGGTCCTACCGATATGTGCGTGCTTATTCAGGGGGAAAGCGGAACGGGTAAGGAAGTAGCGGCAAAGGCCATCCATCAGTTTAGCAAACGTTCCCAAAAACCTTTTATAGCGGTGGATTGTGGTGCCATTCCCAAGGAAATTGCGGCGAGTGAGTTTTTTGGTCACATAAAGGGAAGCTTCACCGGAGCCGTCAACGATAAGGTAGGTCACTTTGAAGCAGCCGAGGGAGGAACCCTTTTTTTGGATGAAGTAGGAAATCTGAATTACGAAAATCAAGTACAGTTACTCCGTGCGTTGCAAGAACGAAAAATTAAACCGGTTGGTAGTAACAAGGAAATCAGTGTCGATGTGCGTATTCTTTCGGCTACAAACGAAGACTTGGTGAAAGCTGTAGAAGAGGGCGATTTCCGTGAAGACTTATATCATCGTTTAAATGAATTTTCAGTCCATATTCCTTCGCTACGCGAACGGCAAGAGGATCTTTTTCTATTCACCGAGCACTTTTTAAATGAAGCGAATGCATCGTTGGATAAAAATGTGATCGGACTTTCACCCGAAGTGAAAACCGCATTTGAACGCTATCGCTGGCCAGGCAATCTTCGCGAATTTCGCAACGTCATTAAACGATCGGTCTTGCTTACCCAAGGCGACACGATTTCATTGGAAGCGATTCCGAAGGAAGTGCTTTCCGACACCAAATCTTCAAGCAAAAAAGACTTCTCTAAGGAAAGCAACGAAAAGAAATTGATAGAAAACGCCCTAAGGGAAGCCGACTTCAACAAATCGAAAGCAGCTAGGTTGCTAAACATTACCCGAAAAACACTTTACAACAAAATCGCCCAATACGAAATCGAGGCCTAAGGTATTTCTTCTATGTTGCGTTTAAGTGCTGAAAAGAGCTCTTCTAGGTGCCTTTTAAGTTTCTGGGTTTGATTTTTATAAAATTCAATATCCGATGTTTCCGCATCTTCGATGGCTTCCAGCTGTTCGACAACCTGCGTTGCTTGTAATTGTCGGGTCATCGTAAGCATTTTATGGGCTTGTTGTTTCGCTTCATCAATAGCTGAAGAGGAAATAGCTACTTCCAGTTTTTCAAAATCATGCTTGGCTTCCGAAATAAAGGTTTTTAAAATTGGTTGTACCGCTGCTTCATCACCCATATAACTGAGCAACAAGGTTAAGTCGAAAAGAGTAGTTGATTCTGTTTCCGCAATAGCTTTTTCTGGATCGAGGGTAGCGAAAGAAACGCCTAAAATTGTTTCGAGCGCTTCCACATAGCGGGCTTTCCCAAAGGGTTTTTCCAAAACTTCAGCAAAGCCATTTTCCAGATAATGGGTTCGGTTATTACTTCTATTGCCGGTCATAGCTATCACGGGAATGTCGGCCTTCTTCTTCACTTCACCCAACACTTCATGCCCACTCATCGCAGGCATTTGAATGTCGGTCAGGATAAAATCCAGATTTGATACGTTCTCAAAATCGAATTTCGACCCATCCGAGCAGGTTTCTATGTTGATATTCAGTTGTACATTCAAGCGTTGTAGCATATCCAACATGGCAGTGTCATCGTCAAAAATCACAGCTTTCAAGGTGGTGGATGATACCAATTTCGTAGGGGAAGCTTGCGTTTTGCCATTATCGGTTAGTGGAAATGTAACCTGTAGCGTAAACGTCGTTCCTTTTCCAAGGTCACTTTGTACGGTTAATGATCCTCCCAACAACGTTGCTAGTTTTTTTGAAATGGCAAGTCCGAGTCCGTATCCTTCTTTCTTGACGCTATTTTCATCTTCAATCTGGGTGAATTCCTTAAAAATATCCTCTAATCGCTCCTTCGGAATGCCAGGTCCTGTATCCGTTACTGAAATCTTAACGGTATGCGCTTCCTCCTTAAATGCTTTTTCTGCAATTGCTGAAAGGGAAATCGTTCCTCTTTCAGTAAACTTAAAGGCATTACCGACCAGATTGTTCAAAATTTGCTGTATCCGAAGTGGATCGCTTTTATAGGTGTTGCCCTTAATTTCTTCTGAAATGTTTAGCTGAAGTGCGACTGAACTTTCCTTAAACAGTTCCTGATGGGCTTCGCCTATTTTCCGAAGCATGTTTTCCAGTGAAAAGGGGATAGCATCGACCGTCAGTTTTCCGGCTTCCAATTTGGAGAAGTCGAGAAGGTCGTTTACCAGCTTTGTAATATAATGACTGCTGTCGCTAATCTGACCTACGTAGAGTTTGTTACGTTTGTCAAGGTTTCCCTGTTCTAATAATTCGCTATAACCTACAATGGTGTTTAAAGGTGTTTTAAGGTCATGACTAACCGTTGCCATAAGCTGTTCGCGGCTTTTCAACAGCGATTCGGCATAGGTTTTCTCCTCCGCAAGCGATTCTTTATATCGTTCGGCCCGGAAGAAATCACTTAAAACAATATAAGTGAAGAAAATAACGACCAGAAAACTGATAATTGCCGCTATTTTTAAAAACGTAGCTGTCTTCTCCTGTGAAGCTTTTTGAGAGGATGCTAAGGATTCGTTTTGAGTTACGATTTCCGCCTCGATTTGGGTAATCAAACTTCGTAACTGCTCCGACAGTTGAAGGTCATTTTCGATAAGCTGACTTTCCTTTTCTTCTAACGACCGACGTGCCCGTGAATCGGCTTTTTTTGCTTGGTTTACAATATAACGGGAAGCCGTAAGCATGGAATCGACCACGGTGGCGTCTACCTGAACCGTATCGGCTTGGTTGTTTCGGTTTATCAGTTCTACCAAGGATTGAAAGTAGGCGCGTTCGCGATTGCTGAGCCGTGCTGGATTTTGCACGAAGGTTTCAACCGAAAGCCGACCCAAGGTATTGTCCAATTTTTTGAATTCTTCCAATAAATCATCTAAGGTAGTATTCCCTCGATTGGTGATCTTCAACACTCGGAGCTGTTCAATATTGCTTCTTTTCTCCACCAACAATTCCTGGACACTATCCAATTGTTGCGCTTGAATATTAGAAACCAATAACTCCTTCAACCGTTCCAATTGCTGTTGTAAAGAATCCTGGAGCGAAACATATCGCCCAAAATCGTCTTCTTCTAACGTAAGTAAGGCAAGGCGCGAAAAACTATCTGTTTCATACACCAAATTGATAAGCGAACCGGTCTCGAAATAACGTTCCTCATTCATCGTATTGGTATCGGCAGTGCTCAGGCGTTGATATTCCTGATATAGTACATAGCCTACGCCCATAGCGATGGCAGCCAGCACCACATAGCTCGCGATTACCTTTAGCGTAAACCTATTTTTGAACGTCGCCATATTCAAAAATACACAGTTGGCGAGGGGCGGACTATTAAGGTTTTCGTAAAAAAAATAGAAGTAAGGGTTTTTGTAAGGTGATATTGTTGGTTACCTTTGCGCGCACATCTCAAAGGGGTGCCTATTTAAATTTAGAATGTAGAATTCAGAATGCAGAAGTGTCATGCTGAATTCAGATTTCAACATTTAGAAAAGCTGAGATTATACCCATGGAACCTAGAACAGGTAATGCTGTTTAGGGACAGCTGAAAAAGACTCTTTTTCAGTTCAAATCATTTTTAGTAACCGAGAATAATGACCCCTTTTATTCGTATAAACCTTTACGAATGAAATCGTTATTTATTTCGGCTGCGCTAGTATTAACTTTAGTAGCAGCTCATGCGCAAGAACCAGACGCGCAACAACAACAAGACTCTACCGATGTGGAAGCATTGGAGGAAGTACTTATCAAGGCAGTCCGTGTAGATGCCGACTCGCCCATTACCCACAGTAATCTCGATCGGGAAACCATCGAGAAACGCAATTTGGGACAGGATTTACCTATTTTATTAAATTATTTGCCATCAGTCGTTACCACAAGTGACGCTGGTGCCGGGGTGGGCTATACCTACATTCGGGTACGCGGTAGCGATGCCTCGCGTGTAAACGTAACCTTAAATGGAATTCCGTACAACGATGCCGAAAGCCAGGGAACCTTTTGGGTTAATTTACCCGATTTTGCGTCTTCTGTCCAAAACCTTCAGCTACAACGAGGGGTTGGAACCTCAACGAATGGTAGCGGTGCCTTTGGTGCCAGTTTAAATATCTTAACCGATGAGGTTTCGGAAGAAGCTTTTGGCGAACTTACCAATTCCTTTGGCTCGTATAACACCCATAAGCATAATGTTCGCTTTAGCACGGGATTAATTAACGATAAATTTGAAGTTTCCGGCCGATTATCGAACATTCAGAGCGATGGCTATATCGATCGGGCGACCTCCGATTTGAAATCCTATTTTCTTCAAGCGGCCTACGTGGAAGGGAATACACTCATAAAAGCGTTAACTTTTGGCGGAAGGGAAGAAACCTATCAGGCATACTTTGGAATTGATGCTGAAACCTTGGAAGAAGACCGCCGTTTTAATCCTGCTGGCTTGTATACTGACGAAGACGGTAATGTAAGATTTTATGACAATGAAGTCGATAATTATGCCCAAGACCATTTTCAAGTGGTGTGGAACCAGAAATACAACCGCTATTGGAGTAGCAATGTATCGTTGAACTATACCTACGGAAGAGGATACTTCGAACAATATCGTGAAGATGAAGACTTCGATTATTACGGTTTTGAACCTATTGAATTAGGAGGTGAAGTGATCAATACCACCGATTTGGTTCGCCGTAGGTGGTTAGATAATGATTTCTATGCCGTGAATGCCAATGTAAATTATAAGGATAATCAATTCGATGTGTCGGGAGGAGCATTCTACAGTTTCTATGATGGCGATCACTATGGGGAAGTTATTTGGGCCCAGAATGCGGGTGGAAGTGAAATTCGCGACCGATACTACTTCGGAATCGGGGATAAAAGTGAATTTACCGTATTTTCAAAGGCAACGTACCGTATCGATGATCAGTGGAGCGCGTATTTAGATTTGCAGGGACGTTTTGTAAACTATGAAGCAAGGGGAACGACTTCCGATTTAATAGAATTGAATGATCGAGAGAAATATGAGTTTTTTAACCCAAAGGCGGGATTGACCTATCGTTTGAATGAAAATAACCAGTTTTATGCTTCCTTCGGAAGAGCGCATCGCGAACCAAGACGAAGCGATTTTGAACAGGATATTTTCTCGGCAGAGCGCTTAGACGATTATGAATTGGGCTGGCGTTTCGCTTCAGAAAAAGCAAAGGTGAATACCAATCTCTATTACATGGATTACACGAATCAATTAGTCTTAACAGGAGCCATTGATGATGTGGGGTCGCCTATTCGTGCTACGAGCGGTGAAAGCTACCGATTGGGGATTGAAATCGACGCGGATATTTCTTTTACCGAAACATTAAGCTGGCGACCCAATCTTGCGTTGAGCACCAATAAGAATAAGGATTTCGTAACCTCTCGCGATGGCGAACTGGTGAACCTTGGAAATACTAATATTTCCTATTCTCCTGAAATTGTTGCTGCGAGTGCTTTGGCATTTCGCCCGTTTCAGAACTTCGAAGCGGCATTGCTTACAAAGTTTGTAGGCGAACAATACATGGGCAATATTGACAGTGAAGCGTCCATTTTGGATAGTTTCACTGTAACAGATTTAAATGTAGTATATCTTTGGGATACTGCTCCGTTGGTAGATGAAATTCTCTTTAGTGGCTTATTGAACAACGTATTTAATGAAGAATATGTGTCGAATGGGTATTTCTTCACCTTCGATGATGTAGATGGAGAAGGAAACGTAACCACTTTTGAAGGAGCCGGCTACTATCCACAGGCAACCATCAATTATTTGATTGGGGCAACGATCAAGTTTTAATTAGTAATCCGAACTATGTTCCCAACACGTTCGGCGCGATAGAATTGCATAGGATATAAGTCAGGATTATCGACGTGTTGTCCAGTCGTAATATCGTATCGATTGTCGTCGTCGCAAGCACATTCCGCAAACGGAAATTCAACTTCCATGGCAGAGCAATCGTTGGGAATGTGGTTTGGATCTGATAATTCCCACGCTAGATACTGCGTGTTGTTTACATTATACACGATGATGCCACGAATACCTTGGCTTGTAACTACTACCGTACTGCTTGGGAAATTAAGTGCATCGTATTGCGGTAAATTTAGGTTTAAATCTAAACTGATTAAGGGCTGAGTTAAATACGGATTATCATTTAGGTTATCATCGTCATTTTTACACGATAGTAATGCACAAAACAGGAATAGCAAGGCAGCTTTTTTCATGGCCAAAATTTTGGGTGTAAAACTACTATAAATACGCGAGAACTAATTTTTTAGTATATTTGTATTAGATAAAAAATCCCGTCCCGCATGGGATTTTTTTAATTCCCAACGATGTTGGAAGAATAAGTTAGTGCGTCCACAGTTGTCGGACGTGCTTTTTGTATATTAAAATGATGATGATATGAGCAAAGTATCGTATTACACTGCTGAAGGATTGAAGAAACTTCGGGATGAATTGAACCAATTAAAGGACGTAGAGCGTCCGAAAGCTTCCCAAGCGATAGCCGAAGCCCGCGATAAAGGCGATTTGAGTGAGAATGCCGAATACGACGCCGCCAAGGAAGCACAAGGCTTGTTGGAAATGCGTATTTCGAAATTGGAGGAGGTTTTGGCCAATGCCAGATTGATAGACGAGTCGCAATTGGATACTTCGAAGGTATTGGTGCATAGTACCGTTACTATAAAGAACAAGACGAATAATGCGAAGATGAAGTATAAACTGGTAGCCCAAAGTGAAGCCGATTTAAAAAGCGGTAAGATTTCGGTCGATTCTCCGATTGGGAAAGGGTTGCTTGGAAAGCAAGTAGGCGATACGGCTGAAATAAAAGTACCGAATGGTACGATAGAATTTGAAATACTCGAAATAACACGCGAATAAGTATGGCATCGATTTTTACAAAAATTATAAATGGTGATATTCCCTGCCATAAAGTAGCAGAAGACGAAAATTTCATCGCTTTTTTAGATATTAGCCCAAATGCGAAAGGGCATACTCTATGTGTTCCGAAGGAAGAGGTAGATAAACTTTTCGACCTTGGTGAACATATGTATCTACAGCTCATGCAGTTTAGCAGAAGAGTAGCGAAGGCACTTGAAAAAACGGTTGACTGTAACCGAGTGGGAATGGCGGTTATCGGATTGGAAGTGCCACATGTTCATGTGCATCTCATTCCACTGAACAGTATGGATGATATGGATTTTTCCTCCAAGATTTCCATGACAGATGATGAGATGGCGGAATTGGCGGCCGCAATTCGACAAAAACTTCAATAAACTACGAACGTAGTATTTTTTTCAAGAGTACAATCTGGCCTAGGTGATAGTGGGAATGCTCGATGATACCTTGAATGTTCCGATAATAATTACCGTATTTCGCATTGGTGAAATCTTCCCATAATGTCGCTTCGGGTAAGGCTTCGATATGATTTGCTAATGTTTCAACCCGTTGCCAAATGTTACTTTGAAATGCTTTCCAATCTTCCTCTGAAGTTATCGTAGGATGGGTGAAACTCTCTTTGTCACTCGCTTGCAGCGCTCTTCCTTCGAAAACAGGCGTTATCTTTTCAATATAATATTGCATATGATATACCAACGTAAGAATCGAATTGCAGGAGTTCACTTTTTGCTGCGCTTCTTTTAGGGAAACATCAGCCAACGTAGCCTTCAGGTTTACGTCCGTCCAATTGCCCCCGAAGTGAAGGTCGCGCAAATGCTTGGCGAGGTGTATTGACAGATTTCCCATTAGGCACTATTTTTAGGTGTTTAGGTAATAAATTTAGGCGTCTAGTCCATCCCCAAATCGGCAAGATGCTTCACCTTATGATATTGCAAAGCCGCTTTCACGCAACTTTTAAGCTCCTTTTTTGGTAATGAATCTTCCATGGATAATACAATCGCTCTGCTACCTTCATAATCGAAGGTTTTTGAAAACACCATCCGAAAAGTAGGAATGAGTTTGGTGTTGCAATTGAAATAGAGCGCCACTTGATCGGGTGCTTTTTGCTTCCAATCGAGACGGATCGTACTTCCTTTTTTAGTTACATAGCTTACTTCGCCCCATTTCAGGGTTTCCTCTAAGGTGTCTACCGCTTCCGATTTTTCGGCAGTTTCAATAATTGTTTTACGTAGCTGCTGTAGCCGCTTTTGAGCGTTTTTTGGATAGTCTTTCCAATAGGACATATAGTCGACAGTCGATTTTAGTTGAAACGCCTTCATAATTTGTTTATTTCTTTAAAAAGAGCCGCAACCGCATTTTTGAAGATAAGGGTCGAATCCGCTTCTTATGGTATTGGTACACACGCTCAATATCTTCTGTCCACCGGATAGGGTACAGGGTTGTCCCACATGTATGGCAGATCAATTGTTCGCCAATTTCTGGCGAAGCTTTTCGATACCATTTCGTCAGTTTTTCTTTCTGCGTAAAGGTCAATTCCAAGCCATCCGTCGCGAAGCATTCAGGACAGTTGTTGTTTAATTCCGCTTTCAATAAAATATGCTCTACTTCCTTAGCCATCGCTTTTCCGTAATTGAATTTCAATTGTGGTTCCTTCCCCTACCGAGCTTTTCAATACTCCAATTCGACCGTTGTGGTAGGTTTCAATAATCCGCTTTGCTAGTGAGAGTCCAAGTCCCCAGCCGCGTTTTTTGGTGGTATATCCCGGAGCAAATACCTTTTTATAATGCCTCTTGGAAATTCCTTTTCCAGTATCACTAACCCTCAGGAGCGCCTTTTTCGACGTTTGCTCTATGGCTACTGTTATACTGCCCTTTCCTTTCATGGCATCGATGCCGTTCTTAACCAAATTTTCAATCGTCCACCCTAACAGTTGTGAGTTTAAATCTACATAAATGGGTTCGTCGGGAAGCAAAAGCTCAAAACGGATCAGTTTACTGCTGCGTCGTTGTAAATAACCCACGGCAGCTTTGGTTTCGGCAACTAGATCCTTTCGCTTCAGTTCTGGAATACTTCCCACTTTCGAAAAACGTTCGGTAATCGTCTTAAGCCGATCGATGTCTTTCTCCATTTCAACTATATATTCAGGATCGACCTTCTCATTTTTCAAGATTTCAGTCCAACCTACTAACGATGATAAAGGTGTTCCGATTTGATGGGCGGTTTCCTTTGCCATTCCGGCCCAAAGTTTATTCTGTTCCGCACTTTTGGATGTTTGATAGAAGAGATAAATAGCCAAGAAAATCAGTAGAATAATCAAAATCAGAACCGCGGGGTAATACTTCAATTTATTGATCAGGCTCGAATTTCCATAGTAGATTGTCTGAAGTAATTCGTCCTCATACCGCACTTCAATAGGTTTGTATTCGGTCGTAAACTGCTCGATAAGTTGTTGTAGCTTTTCAGGGGTATCTATCTGTTGATCTGGAATATTTCGAGTGTTATAGTCGCCGGAAAGGTGACTGTAACTTATCATAGGTGTAGTGTTATTACTTTGAATGACAGCCGAGGCCGTCTCGCTCACGGCATTTTCAGCAGTGCTTAGCTTTTGCAACTCCTCTTGGGCTGCGGCCCAAACCTTCATCTTGCTGCGTTCGTCTTCCTTCAACTGATTGAAAAACGCAAAGCTGTTCCAAATAATCAGCGTAATGATAATCAGGGCCGAAATAATAAAAAACCAGCGGGTAAAGGCCAATCTATTAACCATAAAGGAAGGTGTTTTTGTCAAATGTAGCATTTTGCTACTAATAACAGTTAAAGGATTTTTCCTGAAATTATTGCCTTTTCGCGTTTTTTTGAGGCAGCTAGTTTGGGTACCTTTGTGTATATGAAAACAATGGATCCAAAAGAATTGCCCACTCCAAAACTGCATGGTTATTTGTTGGGAGCGGTGGCGCCACGGCCAATTTGCTTTGCCAGTACAGTTGATGGTGAAGGAAACGTAAACCTTTCACCCTATAGCTTTTTCAATGTATTTAGCGCGAATCCACCTATCATGGTTTTTTCACCTGCACGTAGGGTGCGTGATAATACCACGAAGCATACTTTGGAGAATATTTTGGAAACCAAGGAGGTCGTCATCAACATTGTTACCCATAGCATGGTACAACAGATGTCGCTTTCCTCCACCGAATATCCGAAAGGGGTAAACGAATTTATCAAGGCTGGTTTTACGGAAGTGACATCGGATATCGTGAAACCGCCACGTGTAAAAGAATCGCCCGCACAGTTTGAATGTAAGGTGAACGAGGTCATCACTTTGGGTGAAGAAGGTGGTGCAGGAAATTTGGTAATCTGCGAAGTGGTGAAGCTGCACATAGATGAAGCTATTTTGGATGAAAAGGGAACTATCGATCCCGCAAAATTGGATGCCGTTGCCCGAATGGGAGGAAATTGGTATAGCCGAGCCAAAGACGGTATGTTTGAAGTGCCCAAGCCGTTGCGAAGCTTAGGGATGGGCATCGATGCGTTGCCAGCCTCCATCCGAAACAGTTCGGTACTTACCGGAAACGATTTGGGTATGTTAGGGAACGTGGAACGGATTCCGACCAGAGATGAGATCCAGCATTTTATCGACAGCGCTTCAGAGACTGAACAATATGTGATGGCTTCCGGGAGCGATGAAGAACTTCATACGAGAGCTCAGGAATTATTGTGCGAGGGAAATATTTCACACGCATGGAAATTGTTGCTGGCCAAAGAATTGTGAATAAAATAATGGCCCCTAGGTTGGGGGTGCCGAAACGAGTTAGTATATTTCAACCCTTTTAAAATAATAGACAGCGAAACATGGAAGTACAGGGAAAAATCAAGATGATAGATGAGACCAAAACCTACGGAAATAACGGATTCCGTAAGCGTGAAGTGGTCGTAACCACAGAAGAACAATACCCACAACACCTAATGATCGAATTTGTGCAGGACAAGACAGACTTGCTCAATAATTTTCAGGTAGGTCAGAATGTGAAGATACAAATCAACCTTAGAGGACGCGAATGGACCAATCCGCAAGGAGAGACCAAATATTTCAACTCTATTCAAGGATGGCGGATTGAGAATATAGACCAATCGGTTTCCAACGATATGCCACCGGTACCGCCGGCCGATGCCTTTGAGCCAGCGAACGATTTCAATGAAGAAGATCACGACGACCTTCCGTTCTAAGGATGCAAAAAAGTTATTTTTGAAAGCCTGTGGCAGTATGCTACAGGCTTTTTCTATTTTAGCTGTATGAAGATCACCCAGACCATCGAGACCCTCTTTCGAAGATTCTTACCTTCTCCATTTGCCATTGCCGTACTTCTTACGTTGGTAACCATGTTGTTGGCCTTATTTTTTACCGATGCTCCAGCTGAAGAAAATCATGCCTTGGCCATACTTTCATGGTGGGAAAGCGGTATCTGGAACAACGATCTGTTGGTCTTCGCCTACCAAATGATGCTGATTCTGGTATTGGGTCATATTTTGGTGCTTAGCAAACCGATGACAAGGCTTATTAATACCTTAACCAAAGGGGTTTCGAATACTTCCAACGCTGTATTGCTGGTGAGCGTTACCACCATGTTGGTGTCGTTTTTTAATTGGGGACTTGGACTTATTTTCGGAGCCATTATGGCGCGAAAAGTAGCGGAAGCGGCTCAGGCGCGTAACCTTAATATTAACTATCCTTTGGTGGGTGCGGCCGGCTATGTGGGATTGATGATTTGGCATGGCGGGATGAGTGGCTCGGCTCCGTTGAAAGTTGCGGAAACAGGTCATTTGGCAAGTCTAATGCAGGGAATGGATACTTCACTAGTGGCGCAATTGCCGGTGGTAATTCCCTCTTCGGAAACGATATTTAGCGGGTTTAATCTGTTGCTTTTTGGAATTTTATTGGTGCTGTTGCCTAGTTTTCTCTTTTTTATGGGGAAGAAGGTCTCAACTACGCCCGTCAATCTACCGCTATATTCAGGTGAAGTTGAAGAAGAACAACCTGCAAAGGGTGCCGAGCGTATCGACCGTTCTAAGTGGGTTGGGGTGTTTTTCGGATTGTTGATACTCGTAGCCTTTGTATATCAGTATTTCGATAATATTTCAAACTTCATCATTACGCCAAATATATTGAATTTCTTTATGCTTGGTTTAGGGCTACTGCTACACGGAAGTTTTGCCAGTTACCTTCGAGCTGTGGAGGAAGCAATCTCTGGAGCGAGTGGAATTTTGATACAATTTCCTTTGTATTTTGGAATTATGGGAATCATGCGAGAAAGTGGAATGGTGGTACAGATTTCCGATTTCTTCGTTTCGGTAGCTACAGAAACTACCTTGCCGATCTTTACCTTTTTCAGTGCAGGGCTCGTCAATATTTTTGTTCCTAGTGGCGGTGGACAGTGGGCTGTACAAGGACCAATCGTCATCGAATCGGCCTTAAAACTGGGCGTTTCCATCCCTAAAATGATTATGGCGCTAGCCTATGGCGACCAGATTACAAACATGCTACAACCCTTCTGGGCCTTACCATTATTAGGGATTACAAAACTAAAGGCACGAGAGATCTTACCCTATACCTTATTGCTGATGTGTATCGGGATTGTGGTATTTATCACAGGTTTATTACTTTGGTAATGTATGATACTATTGAATGATGACCTTTGGTTTCCACCCGTTCGCTCGGCTTCAGCAGAAGGACTTCTGGCTATTGGTGGAGATTTGTCGCTCGAACGATTGAAGTTAGCCTATAATTCAGGCATATTTCCATGGTATGAAGCGGGCCAACCTATCCTTTGGTGGAGTCCAGACCCACGAATGGTATTGATTCCCAACGAGCTTCACATTTCAAAAACACTTCAGAAAAAAATTCGCTCCGGCGTTTTCAAAATAACAGTCAATCAAAATTTTTCGGAAGTAATTCAACAATGTGCCAAAATCACGCGAAAAGGACAAAAAGGTACTTGGATTACCGCTGAGATGGTTTCAGCATATGAAATTCTTCATCAAAAAGGGATAGCGGTTTCTATAGAAGTTTGGCAAGAAGATGAATTGGTTGGTGGATTGTATGGCATCGATTTACCTGAGAAAAAGATTTTTTGTGGTGAAAGTATGTTTACAAAAGTGAGCGATGCGTCCAAGGTCGGCTTTTGCTTTTGGGTGGAAACGCTTTTGGAACGCGGCTATAAACTTATCGACTGTCAAGTATATACGCAACATTTAGAACGATTTGGCGCCAAGGAAATACCAAGAGCGGAATTTATGCAATTGATTGAATGTTAATGCATTGCTATAGTTTCAGCGATTTGTTGAAATACTGTATCTTCGTGACTCAAATTTGAAATATGATGCAATACCTACGCTATTCCCTAGTTTTCTTTTTTTTAGTAAACGTTTTTGCCCTTCAGGCACAAGAACCTCAAGTTTTGCCAAAGGGGATGACCAACGCCGAAAAAGGCTTGGTTTCAGAGTATCAATTTACCAGTACACGTTTAACGCCACCACCATCCATGCCGGTTCGGGCAGCAGCTGAGTGGGAGGAAATCGAATACCTTATGGTAAGTTGGAATCCAGGATATCCCAATATTCTACGACAAATAGTTGCAGCAGGTGTGGAAGAGTGTAAGGTAATCGTAATTACGGAGAACGAAACGAATGTTTCTAATTACCTAACTTCGAATGGCGTTTCCCTAGATAATGTGATTTTTATGGATGAGGAAACGAATAGCATTTGGATCCGCGATTATGGTCCGAACACCATTTATCAAAATGATATAGGACAGCGTGCTATAACAGATTGGATTTATAACCGTCCACGTCCAGACGACGATGTTATCCCATCTGCGATTGCAAGTTATATTGGAATCCCTTTTTACAGCACGGATTCGGGTACAAATGATCTTGTGAACACTGGGGGCAATTACATGAGCGATGGACTGGGAACTGGTTTTGCCTCAGAATTGGTGTTGGAAGAAAATGAAGCTGGAAATCCTTATGGTGTCAGTGCCAAAACTGAAGCGGAGGTCGATGCTATTATGAATGCCTACATGGGGCTGGATCGTTATATCAAAATGGAAACGCTTCCGTTTGATGGAATTCACCATATCGATATGCACATGAAATTGTTGGATGAAGAAACACTATTGGTAAGTGAATATCCCGAGGGCGTTGCCGATGGGCCGCAAATTGAAGAAAACATACAGTATGTGCTGGATAATTTTCAATCAGCTTTTGGGAAACCGTATCAAATTGAATGGATTCCGGCGCCACCGAGCACTTCCGGAAACTACCCCGATAATGGAGGATGGTACCGAACCTACACGAATATGACTTTTGTTAACGGAACAGTATTATTACCTATTTACCGTCCTGAGGTAGATGGGCCAGCTATCGCACAGTTACAAGAATTACTGCCAGGATATAATATTGTTGGAATCGACGTGGATGAATCGGAAGAGCCTCTTATAGGTTCCTTGGGCGCTATTCACTGTATAACACATACAGTTGGGGTAGCCGACCCATTATGGATTGTTCATGACGATATCGAGGAAGGCAATTCAGGTAGCACAATTCCCGTAGAAGCAATGATTAGACATAACAGCGGAGTTTCACAAGCAAGTCTTTTTTGGCGTGAAACAGGTGCTACGGAGTATAATGAAGTTGCAATGAGCGCGTCAGGTGATGATATGTGGACAGCAGATTTTACCCTTCCCTCAGAGGAAATTAATGTTGAATACTACATTTGGGCAGAGGCCAATTCAGGAAAAAGTTTGACGCGACCTATCGTGGCTCCTGATGGGTATTGGACCATAAATGTGGCATCTCTTGCAACTTCCGATTGGGCCGCACAAAATGTCGTTGGACCGTATCCAAATCCTGCAACCGATGTTGTACGTTTTGAATTGGGCAATATAGAAGGTCCTTTGGAAGTTACGCTGCATTCAATTTTAGGTCAGGAACTTTTTACTGAAAAGGTTGAAGCAAATGGAACCCTAACACTTACCTTGAACCCCGCATGGCAAGGGACTTTATTTGTGACCTTTAAAGGAAACTTTGGATCCTTAACCAAAAAGCTTTTAGTGAAATAATCCTTTTTTGGTCAAATTTTAACAGAACCCGTGATAGATTTTTGTCACGGGTTTTGTTTTTTTGAAAAAGTAACAAACCCGTTGCAACATTTAAGAGTTTGAATTTCAATTATTAACAAGAAAATTCTTACATTAGCATGCTGTAACCCCTTATTCCCTATTTATGAAATACCTAAAAGCCCTCGCGTTAGTCGGTTTCGGCTTCGCCTCCCTGACGATTTCTGCACAAGAAACTACGACTTCCAAAACCGATGTCAATAAAAATGTTGACGTGGTAAAAGTCTATGAACAAGTAGAAGAGGAAGGATATGGAACTCCATTTATTTACAAGGAATTGGCAAATGCTTATTACTTCAAAAGTGAATATGCCAAAGCCAAGAAATGGTTCGAAAAATTATTTGCTTCGGAAGAGGTTACCGATAAAACCTTACAATATCGATATAAGCAAACGTTGAAAGCCTTAAAAGCTTCCCGATCCAAAGAAACAGTCGCTTCTATTTCAGAAATTGATTAAAGCGAATACTGTATGCCGGTCGTAAAGAAGAGGCGTTGACCTCCTGCGTTGAAGTAGTCATCGAAGCGATATTGTACGTCAACTTGAAGCCGCGTCTTACTCGTAAGTTCTCGACCAAGACCTGCCGTAATACGCTGATCCCATTCAGGTGTGTCTCTGGAAGCGACTGTCAACAAACTCTCCACACTTGCGGCAAAGTAAAATTCCTTGGCATTCAATTGTTCCCCATTTAAGGGAAGATCAATTGATAGCCGATAGCGGAATCGATGTGCCGTTCCCGTACTTTTAATGCGCTGTTCACTTCGCACTCTATGTACCAAGCGGATACTGTTGTATTGCTTGCCATAACTATATTGCTGAATTGTCCGCAATTCATTGGATTCATCTACCGGCCCAATAGTGTTAAAACGGTACATAATACCTGCACTCACCTTTCCATAGAACCCTATTTCATACGTGGTATTCTGTGAAAACGATAGATGGATAGGAACATATTGAATCCCTGCTTCTCCGAGCTGTTCCGATAGTCCAACCCGGTAATCGGTTCCGAAGTTCATCGACCAACGATTGCTGATGTCAAGGTCGAGTTCTGCCTCTGGTTCCCACAGGACTGCAGTGCCCTGAGCGAATGAAAGCAGCGGTATAAATACCACCACTATAAGTCCAAAAAAGTTTTTAGAAAAGTAGGAATCCATAGGAGCGACGTATCACTTTTCGTTTTTGTAAAAATTGTCCTTCGGAAGTAAACAACAATTCAAATTTTTGAAGCTTTCCATCGTTTTTAGTGGCCACAATTAGTTCGATGTTGAATGGTGAAACGGTCAATGGATTGCGAAGGACACTTTTCAATAAATCAGTATTGTTTTCTTGTGGTAAAAATTGACGTTGAAATTTCTCTAATTTCCAACGCTCGTAATTCGATTGCATATAGTTTTCGAGGCTTTGCTGAAAGGATTTGGGAAGGTCTTCCCAATCGGTAGTAACTTCAATATCCTGAAGTTGACCTTCTGTATTAAACTCCACACTAAACCATTCGCCATCCTTTTTAAACTTCGCCTCGTAGCTTTCACGTTCGCCATCGGTTTCATAATAATAGCGAAGCCTTCGATAGTCATTGGAATCGGTATCCAAAAATAAGAGTGCTGTTGCGGGAAAATCCCGTTCCTTTACACGCTCTTCCATTTCCCGTTTTTCCTGTGCAATCAGGAGAATCGGTAACAGCATTATGCTAAGAATAATGAAGTGTTTCATGCTAACTTTTTTACTTCGTCGTAACGAAAACAATCGGTTATATGATCGTTTACCATGCCGGTGGCCTGCATATAGGCATAAATTACGGTGCTTCCAACGAATTTGAAACCACGCTTCTTCATATCCTTACTAATGGCATCGCTTTCTTTAGTATTCGCGGGTACTTCTTTCATGCTTTCAAACGAATTCTGAATCGGTTTGCCTTCAACAAAGGACCAAATATAATGGCTAAAACTTCCAAATTCCTCTTGAATTTTAATAAAGTTTTGCGCATTCGTAACTGTTGCTTTTACCTTTAACTTATTTCGAATGATACCTTCATTTTGAAGCAACTCAGAAAGCTTGCTCTCACTATATTCCGCAATTATTTTGTAATTGAAATCGTCGAAAGCCTTTCGAAAATTCTCCCGTTTCCGAAGAATTGTAATCCAACTCAGGCCCGCCTGAAAGGTTTCCAAAACCAAAAACTCGAATAAGGTAGCATCGTCCCGAACCGGAACGCCCCATTCCTCATCGTGATAGGCTACGTACAAAGGATCGTCGCCACACCAAGGGCATCGTATTTTACCCATATTATTTTTTCTCAAAAGATACGAAACTTTAAAGTCTCCCCTTGAGGGGAGATTTAGAGGGGTATGGGTTAATGAAGATATCCTATTAACTATTAATAGTATGCTACTAATACTGTCCTGGAAAGTTGTAAGAAATGGTTCCCAACTGTTGTTTTTTCCCGGCTTTGGTCGAAAAAATAGCCTGAACAGCATACTCCTTTGCGCTGTCGATCAAACATCCATTGGTAGTGGTAGAGGCGCTTTCGTTATAATCGGTGCTGATGACTCTTCCACGTTCGTCCACCGTGATATTTATGACAACTTTTCCAAAACCTTCACAAGTGTATACTGGATTGGGCAAGTCCAATGCCGACCGTCCCACCAATCGGTAGCTAATGGTAGTGTTTCGGTTTGCTCCTTTAGCTGCTGTAGTCTCGGCTGTTGGCATTTTAGTAGCGTTGTTTTCTTCTGCTTGTTTTTTTCGTTTTGCTGTATTTTTTCCTAGCGGATTCCAATTGTTAGAAGAAGAAATGGCATCATCGATTGCCTTTAGTTTTTCTTCCGTCGTTTCTTCGGGAGTTTCGCGCTGGCTTTCCAAATCGGAGATATAACGTTCGGCTTCGTTGTAGGCACGATTGGTTTCAACTCGAGCCATCTCGGGCATTTCAATTTCTTCTTGAGGTGTTGGTTGAAGTTCTTCAGCGATGTATTCGACATCGTATTTCGGTTCCTCTGGCACGTCGACAGAGCCTAACTTCAAACTGTATAGTCCGAGGAAAAGAATACCAAAAAGAAGACTGGTAATTAAGAAGGCGCGATATGAATAATTGAAATTCACGATGCTAATAACTGAATTTTCGGGCTAAAATACACGTTTGCAGTGAGTTTTTAACGAAATCTTGTAGTGGTTTTAACGCTGAAGTTCACGTTCCAATACTTCAATAGTGGTAGCGTCTTCAACTGAAAAATCGCCAATTTTTGTCCGTCGCAATGCTGAAAGATGCGCGCCGTTATTCAATGCCTTACCAAAATCATGTGCTAAAGAACGGATGTAAGTTCCTTTGCTACACTTCACTCGAAAGAAAACATCGGCACCATCAATATCAGTAATTTCGAATTCCGAAATCGTCACGATGCGCGTGGGAACTTCTACCTCCTTGCCTTTTCGGGCGTACTCGTACATGCGTTTGCCATCTTTCTTCACCGCAGAAAAAACAGGTGGTTTTTGTTTTATTTCACCTAAAAACTGCGTGGTAGCCTCATGAATGTCAGCTTCTGAAATATCCGAAATATCGAACTCTTCATCTATCTCCGTTTCGAGGTCGTAGCTGGGCGTCGTAGCGCCCAAGGTAATCGTTCCGGTATATTCTTTTTCCTGTGCTTGGAAGGTTTCAATTTTTTTGGTGAATTTTCCCGTACAAAGAATCAGTAATCCAGTTGCTAGAGGATCTAGGGTTCCGGCATGACCGACCTTGATTTTCTTTAGGTCAAACTTCTTTTTGATCAGCCATCTCACTTTGTTCACCACTTGAAAGGAAGTCCAATCCAAGGGCTTGTCGATTAAGATTACCTGACCGTTTTTATAGTCTTCTACATCCATTTACACAAAACTAAGGATGATCGCCAGAAGTCCAACAATTATGCAATAAATCGAGAAATAGCGAAGCTTGCTTTTCTTCACCAGGGAGATCATCCATGTACAGGCAATTAGGCCACAGATAAAGGCAGCGATAAAGCCTAAGCTTAAAACAGTGAAGTTGGTCGATTCGGTAGAAAGATCACCGCTAAGAATGTCTTTTGCAATTTTTCCAAAGATCAGCGGGACGACCATTAAAAATGAAAATCGTGCTGCTTTCCCCTTATCGTTTCCTAACAGAACCGAGGTTGAAATGGTAGCGCCGCTTCGTGAAATACCTGGTAACATGGCAACTGCTTGTGAAACTCCTATAATAAACGCATCAAAATAGGTAACAGGCTTCCCTGTGTTTCGACTTCTGTCGGCTAGGAACAAAAGGATAGCGGTAATGATAAGCATCGCACCTACAAAGGCGACATCGCCCCCAAATAGGGCTTCCAATTGTTCTTCAAATAGAAGACCGATAATAGCTGCGGGAAGCATGGAAATACCAATTTTAAACACGAATTGCGTTTCCTCGTTCCACTTAAATTGAAGCAGGCCACCAATGATGGTAACAATATCCTTTCGGAATACGACTATAGTACTCAAGGCGGTTGCAAAGTGAAGCACGACGGTGAATAGTAAACTTTCTTCAGGTACAGAAGTATCGCCAAGAATGGCTTTTCCCAACTCTAAGTGACCGCTTGATGAAACGGGAAGAAATTCAGTGAAACCTTGGATGATGCCCAATAAAATGGCGTCCCAACTACTCATGAATTATTTTTATGGGGATTCAATAAAATAGCATAGACCTCAATTCCGAAACCGATTAAAATAAGGGCAGGTGCTAGACGGATGCGTCGCCAGCTATATATTTCTGGGTTGAATACATTTGGATCGTCACTTCCGCCGCCCATCATCAAAATGAAGCCCAATGCGATAAAGGCAATACCGATAAGCATAAAGATATAGTTCTTTCGCTCGAAGATAAACGTCTGGTTCTCTTTGGCTTCTTCTCTACGTTTCTGTTCGCCCATAATGCGCTATTTTGTGGTCAAAGATACGGGTTTAATAGTATAATTCGTCGGTACGAAGGTTGAGAAAGCGCTGAGTAGCGAAAAAGGTACTTAACCAAGAGATTAAAATTCCAATCAAGAATACGCCAACAAACAAACCGATGAGTAATAGTTGATCTTCCAATAGTTGAAGTTCGGGGAAACTTTTGTTCAAGTAATACAATACCAGTCCCATTCCAATTAGGGCAACCACGGCACCAATCATTCCCAACTTCATACTCTTCCAGATAAAAGGCTTTCGAATAAAGCGCTTGGTAGCACCTACCATCTGCATGGTTTTAATGGTAAATCGTTTGGCATATACCGATAGTCGGATGGAGCTGTTAATGAGTAAAACTGCTATAAATAGGAAGACACTGCTTATGATGAGTACCCACAGACTTATTTTTTTTACGTTATCGTTCAGCAAGGCAATTAAGGGTTTGTCGTAGACCACTTCATCTACAAAACCTTTGGTCATTATTTCGTTGGTAATTTCCTCCAATTGTGCTGGTGAGACATAATCGGCCAATAAATACACATCGATACTGTTCTGTAGTGGATTTTCACCCAAAAACTCCATAAAGTTTTCACCTATAGTTTCGCTATGCTCTTCGGCGGCCTGTTCCTTACTGATAAAAGTTGCGGTTTTTGTGTATTCTGCTAATGCTAGACTTTGCTGTAATTGTTCGATTTCAACTTGCTTGGCGGTATCTTTTAAGTAAACAGTCAACGCGATTTTTTCCTTGAAATGATCGGCTACTTTTTTGGTATTCAACACCAATAATCCGAGTAATCCTAACAGGAATAGGACAAGCGAAATACTGATCACCACCGAAAAATACGAGGAGATCAACCGGCGTTTTTGATACTTTTCAAAAGATGAGGCCATAAAGGATTATTTGATGCGTAAAAATACAATTCCTATTCGAAACGTAGCGGGTGGGGTGATTATTTTAAACGAGTTGTATTTGTTATAGCTTAAATCACAAATCACAACTCACAAATAGCAAGTCTGTTGGCAGTTGGCCTTTGGCTGTTGGGGGTTAATAGTTATTTGTTGAATTTCGATTAGCATCAATACTCTTTGATACTTTGTTTCTCTGCTCCTTTGCAACTCTGAACTCATAATAGTCGATAGTCATTGGTCAATTGTCGGTAGAAGTCAAAGGTTATTCATAGTTTCGCATCAATACTCTTAACTCTTTGCTTCTTTGATACTTTGTCTCTCTACTCCTTTGCAACTCATAACTCATAATTCTTAATTCTATATCCTTTTGCTCCTTTGCATCTTTTATACTTTGTTTCTCTGCTTCTTCGCAACTCCCGACTACCGACTGACAACCAATTCCCTTTCCCCTTTCACACAATAGCTGTAAATTTGCGCTTTCAAATGGCACCCATGAGCAAATACGAATTCAATTCCATAGAAAAGAAGTGGCAACAGTACTGGGCCGAACACAATACCTTCGCTGCCCAGAACGAAAGCGATAAACCGAAATATTATGTATTGGACATGTTCCCCTATCCTTCGGGAGCAGGCCTTCACGTGGGTCACCCGTTGGGATACATCGCTAGCGACATCTATGCGCGATACAAACGTCACAAGGGCTTTAATGTGCTTCACCCGATGGGCTATGATAGCTTTGGGCTGCCAGCCGAGCAATATGCCATTCAAACCGGTCAGCATCCGCGAAAAACGACCAAGGAAAATATTGCGCGCTATCGTCAGCAGCTGGATACGATTGGATTTTCATTCGATTGGAACCGTGAGGTGCGAACAAGCAGTCCGAAGTATTACCGGTGGACGCAATGGATTTTTATGCAGCTTTTCGAAAGTTGGTACGATTACAATGCCGATAAGGCGCGATCGATTCCAGAATTGATATCCATATTTTCTTCGGAAGGAAATACATCGGTGAACGCCGCTTGCGATGCTGAGGTATCTGATTTTTCTTCGGAAGAATGGAATGACTTTTCAGAGGAAAAACAACAGAAAATCCTACTACAATATCGCCTTACCTACCTAGCTGAAACAGAGGTGAACTGGTGTCCAGCCCTCGGAACGGTTTTGGCAAATGATGAAATTGTAAATGGCGTTTCCGAACGTGGCGGCCATCCTGTGGTTCGTAAAAAGATGAAGCAATGGAGCATGCGCATTACGGCTTATGCGCAACGCTTGTTGGACGGACTTGATAAAATCGACTGGCCACAACCACTAAAGGATTCTCAAACCAACTGGATCGGTAGAAGTGAAGGTGCGAGCATTACCTTCGACGTAAAAGACCATGATGCGACCATCGAAGTGTTTACCACACGGCCCGATACGATTTTCGGGGTAAGTTTTATGACCCTGGCACCCGAACACCCGCTGGTTTCAAAAATTACCACCGAGGCCCAAAAGGAAAAAATTGAAGCCTATGTCGAGGCTACCGCAAAGCGAAGCGAGCGCGAACGTATGGCCGATGTTAAGACCATTTCAGGGGAGTTTACAGGCGCCTACGCCGAACATCCCTTCACCAAGGAACCGATTCCGATTTGGATTGGCGATTACGTGTTGGCAAGCTACGGAACCGGTGCTGTAATGGCCGTTCCGGCAGGTGATCAGCGTGACCATGATTTTGCAAGGCATTTCGATATTCCGATTCCCGATATTTTTGAAGGTGTTGATATTTCTGAAGAAGCCTATGCTGAAAAGGATAGCACACCGCTGATGAATAGCGATTTCCTAGACGGACTATCTTATAACGAAGCTGTTAATAAAGCTATTGAAGCCTTGGAGCAACAAGGTGCTGGAAAAGGAAAAATTAATTACCGTCTTCGTGATGCCGTGTTTTCGCGTCAACGTTATTGGGGTGAACCCTTCCCGGTCTTTTATAAAAACGGATTACCACAATTAATCGATGCGAAACACCTTCCATTGACCTTACCCGAGGTTTCGGCCTATCTTCCTACTGAGGACGGGCAGCCGCCATTGGGCCGCGCCGACAAATGGGCGTGGGATTCCGAAAAGAATGAAGTGGTCGAAAATAATAAAATAGATGATGAAACTGTCTTTCCTTTGGAGTTGAATACTATGCCGGGTTGGGCGGGAAGTAGCTGTTATCTGTTTCGCTATATGGATCCTAATAATGAAGAGCAGTTAGCAGGTGAAGAAGCCTTACAGTATTGGCAGAATGTCGATCTGTATTTGGGTGGAAGCGAACACGCTACCGGTCACTTGTTGTACAGCCGATTTTGGACGAAATTCTTACATGATAGAGGAGTGCTTCAGGTTGATGAACCCTTCAAGAAATTGATCAATCAAGGCATGATCTTGGGCGATAGTGCTTTTTTACATAGGATTAATGCTGGATATTATCAGTTGGAAGATGAAGTTTCTATTCAAGATTTAAATGATTTCTTTGAGAATTTTGATGCGGTTTTTGATAGTACTCTTTTAGGTAGGATTGTTTCTTGGAATCTCTTAGAAGGAAAAAAAGTTGAAGATGCTATAGCAGGAGAGAAATATAAACTGACTGACGTTTTCGAGTTAAAGAAAGTTGTTGATTTTTTTGAAGGGACTGGATTTGACGCCAGAAGAGTTTATTTTACCACCTCGAAAATCCATGTACCTGTTCAATATGTCGATGCTAAGAATAGTTTAATAATGAAGGATTTCATTTCCTGGTATCAGGATGAGCTTATAAACGACATTAGATTTGAAAATGGTAACTCGAGTTATGACGTGTCTCGCGAAGTCGAAAAAATGTCGAAGTCGAAGTATAACGTCGTAAATCCCGATGATATCTGCGAACAGTACGGTGCCGATACCCTTCGTATGTATGAAATGTTCCTCGGACCAATCGAACAGGCGAAACCATGGAATACCGCCGGAATTACAGGCGTGCATAGTTTTCTGAAAAAACTGTGGAAATTGTACCACGGTGGTGAAAACGGAAGCTTTCAGGTTTCAGATGACGCGGCAGATAAAGAAAGTTTAAAAACGCTTCATAAAACGATTAAAAAGGTAGAGGAGGATATCGAGAACTTCAGTTTTAACACCTCCGTTTCAACCTTTATGATTGCGGTGAACGAGCTTTCAGCCCAAAATTGTAATCAGCGTGAAATTTTAGAACCATTGGCGATCCTCATTTCACCGTATGCGCCACACATTGCGGAGGAACTTTGGGAGAAATTGGGGCATAATGGCAGTATTTCTAAGGTTGCCTTTCCGAAGTTTGAAGAAAATCATTTGGTGGAAAGCAGTAAGGAATACCCTATCTCCTTTAACGGGAAAATGCGGTTTACGATGGAATTGCCATTGGATATGAGCAAGGATGATATCGAGGCTGCCGTAATGACACATGAAAAGACCGAGCAATACTTGGAAGGCAGAACACCTAAAAGAGTAATAGTAGTACCAGGCAAAATCGTGAATATCGTAGGATAAGAAAGGGTCTTCAGTCAACCAATTCTTAATAATTTCTCAAAAATGGCGAGCGATTAAAAAACTTGCACGGGGTTTGCTATCTTTAGTTTGAAAATTTATGACTTTGTTTGATTGGAAAATTGTCTGGTCGAGCGCAGTCGAGACCTAAATAACAAGAAAAAATGATTGGATATTATATACTCGCAGGTATCATCTTTTTGGTGAGCATGTATGTGAGCAACAAGTTGAAAAGTAAGTTTAAGAAGTACTCGAAAGTACACTTGCAAAATGGAATGAGCGGTAAGGAAATCGCTGAAAAAATGCTAGCTGACAACGGTATTACCGATGTGCAGGTCATTTCGACCCAAGGTCAGTTGACGGATCATTACAATCCCGCGAAGAAAACCGTTAATCTAAGTGAACCTGTCTATATGGAACGAAATGCTGCTGCTGCTGCGGTGGCGGCCCACGAGGTCGGCCATGCGGTACAGCATGCCACGGCTTACAGTTGGTTGAAGATGCGTTCTGCCATTGTACCGGCTGTTGGCGTTGCTAGTAAGCTTTCGAACTTTGTAATTATGGCGGGACTTATTTTGTTCGCTACGGGAAGTGCTATCGGAAATACGATTTTTCTAATCGGAATCCTGTTATTTGCGGTGACTACAGCTTTCGCCTTTATCACCTTACCAGTGGAGTTCGATGCTAGTAAGCGTGCACTAGCTTGGTTAGAAAGAGAAAATATGGTCACCCAACAAGAACATGACGGCGCCAAAGATGCCTTAAAATGGGCAGCACGTACGTACGTAGTTGCCGCGCTTGGTTCATTGGCGACGCTTTTATATTTCGTCAGTATCTTTTTAGGTGGAAGGGATTAATTTTGAACAGAATTTAGAAAATGTCACGCTGAGCTTGTCGAAGCGTGACATTTTTTGTTTAAATACTCGTTACCCCTGCACATTATCAGGATTGTAACCCAGGTATTCGGTGAAATGCTCCTTAAACGAAATACCGTGACCCTTTAATTCTTCAAGTATGGGCTCGTACACTTCTTTCGAAATCGGAATCTGAACGCCAGGGGTCGTAATTTCTTCATTTAAAATCTTTAAAGCAGCCATGGCAACAGGAAGTCCAACGGTTTTTGCCATTGCAGTATGTGTTTGGTCTTCTCCGATAATGACCATATTGCTATCGATTTGTTTTTTCTTACCATCGAGTTCGTATCCAAATTTGTGATACATCACAATCATGTCCTTATCATCCGGTTGCAAGGTCCATTTGTCTTCGAGAATTTTTTGAAGGGCTTGCGCAGGCGTGGCATCCTTGATGCCAATTTTTTTGTTTGGGTTGAAGATATCGAGCTCTTCCAATTTCCCCCACATCAAATCGTCCTGGTCGATCTTTAGGTTATGGCGCATCTTTAGTTCAACCGAATCGGTAGGTGAATAGGGTAAGAAGAGATTTACAAATTCGCGATAGCTTAAATTTTCTGAATCTGGTATAGTATAGCCATCATCGGTCATCCCGAGTTGGACAAACATATTCCATGCTTTGCTGAACCCGACGCGACGAATCGTTCCGCGGTATAAGGTCAAAACATCTTCCAAGCCGTAAATGCTTCGATATTTTAGTGAGTTTCGGTTTGCGTAGCCTTCAAAACGACCGTGTCCTTCAATTTCTAAAAATTCAGTTCTTCTAAACAAACGATGGTAAGGAATGTATTTATAGGTTCCTTCCTGAATGAATTCGGCAGCGCCTCCCTGTCCAGCAACGACAACATTTCGTGGATTCCAGGTAAATTTATAATGCCACAGGTTGTCATCGCTTTCAGGAGCGACCAAGCCACCTGTAAAGGATTCAAACAACAACATTTTTCCACCGTTATCGCGAATTCTATCAATAACCTGCATAGCACTCATATGATCGATACCAGGATCTAGGCCGATTTCATTCATAAATACCAATCCTTTGGAAGTTACCTTGGCATTTAGCGATTGCATTTCATCACTTACATACGAAGCGGTTACCATATGCTTTCCGAACTCCAAGCAATCTTTTGCCACGTTGATGTGGTATCGGGCGGGTAACATGCTAATCACCAAATCGGCAGCCTCTACCGCTTCCCTTCGTTCCGGATCGTTGAAGATATCGAGCATAATAGCTCTCGAATTGGGATGATCGCCACTCAGTTTTTGTGCATTTTGAAGATTGATGTCGCCGATGGTTAAAAATAATTCTTCTGCTTCGGACTTGTCTAATAAATAGTGAATCAAGCTACTAGCCGAACGTCCGGCGCCGATTATTAAAATATTTCGCATGTATGGAATTTAGTAATTTTGTAGTCGTTTGTTAGGAAAACGAAAATACTAAAATGCCTTTGGAACCTATGACTCAAATTCAAAAAAAAATACTCGTTACAGCAGCAATTTTAGGAGCGATTACTGTTATTATCGGTGCTTTTGGAGCACACGGATTAAAAAAACTGGTAGATGAAGCTGCCGTTAGCAGTTTTGAAACCGGCGTACGTTATCAGATGTACCATGTTTTCGCCTTATTGTTTTTGGGAATGGTTACCGGTATCTCAGAAGCAACCCACAAATGGGTATTTCGATTATTTCTGCTAGGAGTGCTCTTATTTTCTGGTTCAATTTATCTTTTAGCACTACAAGATGTAGTCTCCTTTACCGTTTCATTCTTAGGTCCCATTACCCCAATAGGAGGTAGTCTTTTAATAATAGGCTGGTTTCGGCTAGCTTGGGGCTTGTATTCGTTAAAGTAAAAACAAAACGACTTTGCTTTAAGGGCTTTCTGTTTCAGAATTCTTATTTTTGCAGTCCACAACAATTAAACTACGTTATGGTAGATAGTAACCAAACTACGAAAACGATTTCGTTAGAAAAATACGGGATCAAAAATGCGAAAGCAAAATACCAACTCTCCTCACAAGAACTCCACAATGAAACTATCCAAAAGGGCCAGGGCAAAGAAGCTTCCAGTGGCGCTTTAGCGGTGAATACCGGCGAGTTTACCGGTCGTTCCCCCAAGGACCGCTTTATTGTAAAGGACGATATTACCCGTGATAAGGTATGGTGGGGCAACATCAACATTCCTTTCCCCACAAAAATGTTTGATGATTTGTATGACAAGGTAACCGATTATTTATCGGAAAAAGAAATTTACGTACGGGACAGTTATGCCTGTGCCGACGATAATTACCGTTTGAACATTCGTGTAATTAATGAATATCCATGGAGCAATATGTTTGCCCATAATATGTTTTTACGACCCACGGAAGAGGAATTGGAGGGGTTCGATCCAGAATGGCTAGTGGTGAATGCACCCGGCTTTATGGCCGATCCTGAAGTAGATGGAACGCGCAAACATAATTTTGCAATTCTAAACTTTACCAAAAAAATTGCACTTATCGGTGGAACGGGATATACAGGTGAAATAAAAAAGGGAATTTTCTCTGCATTGAACTTTATCCTACCGGTAGATAAGAATACCTTGCCTATGCACTGCTCGGCAAATGTTGGCCAGGATGGTGAAACCGCGATCTTTTTTGGACTTTCAGGAACGGGAAAAACGACACTTTCCGCCGATCCTAATCGTAAATTAATCGGTGACGATGAGCACGGTTGGACCGCAGAAGACACGATCTTCAACTTTGAAGGGGGTTGTTATGCAAAAGTCATCAACCTTTCAGAAGAAAATGAACCAGATATCTACAATGCCATTAAACCTGGTGCTATTCTAGAGAATGTCATCATGGACGAAAATGGGGAAGTAGATTTCGCTGATACCAGTATTACTCAAAATACTAGAGTTAGCTATCCTATTTACCATATCAATAATATTCAGCAACCTTCAATAGGAAAAAATCCTAAGAACATCTTTTTCCTAACTGCCGATGCTTTTGGTGTGTTGCCTCCTATTTCAAAGCTAACACCAGGACAGGCAGCCTACCATTTTATTAGTGGTTATACGGCGAAGGTAGCTGGGACAGAAGCAGGAATTGACGAGCCCGTACCGAGTTTCTCAGCGTGCTTTGGAGCGCCTTTTATGCCGCTTCATCCAACGAAATACGCTGAAATGTTAAGTGCCAAGATGAAAGCATCTGGTGTAAATGTATGGTTGATAAACACGGGTTGGACAGGCGGTCCGCATGGTATCGGAAGCAGAATGAAACTGAAATATACGCGGGCGATGATCACAGCTGCGTTAAATGGCGAATTGGAAGATGCTAATTATGAACAGCATCCGATTTTTGGACTGAACGTACCACAGTCGGTTCCTAATGTGCCTTCGGAAGTATTGAACCCGAAAGAAACGTGGAAAAACAAAAAAGCCTACGATATTCAGGCGAAGGAATTGGCTTCTTCATTCAAGGATAACTTCAAGAAATTTGAGGAATACGCAAACGACGAAATTATGTCGGGAGCTCCCTTGGATGGATAATCAAAGTTAATTACTTATATAAAAAAAGCGGGCTGATTATCAGCCCGCTTTTTTATGCTATTAAGTTAAGAAAAGAAACTACTTCTTATTCACCTGTTTGATGTAGTTTTCCAACGCCATGGTCATAGAAGGATTTTCTGGCGTAGGTGCCTTAATGTCCACTCGCAATCCGTTATCGGTCGCAGCCTTTACGGTCGTGTTTCCAAATACCGCTATGCGTGTATCGTTTTGCTTGAAATCTGGGAAATTCTCCAATAAGGAGATGATACCACTCGGACTAAAAAACACTAAAATGTCATAATACACATCCCGTAAGTCGGAAAGGTCGCTTACAACCGTTCTATAAAAAACTGCTTGCTTCCATTCAATTTTTAGTTCATCAAGTAACTCAGGTACGATAGGCTTTAACTTATCGGAGGAAGGCAATAGGAACTTTTCGTTTTTATACTTTTTTATAAGTGGAATCAATTCCTGAAAAGTTCGCTTTCCTACGTATATCTTTCGCTTACGGTATACGACATATTTTTGGAGGTAATACGCCACAGCTTCACTCTGACAAAAATACTTCATCGAGTCTGGTACGTTAAAACGCATTTCCTTGGCGATTCGGAAGAAATGATCTACTGCATTTCGGCTGGTGAGAATGATAGCCGTATGCTTCGATAAATCGACTTTTTGAGTTCTTACTTCCTTACTTGAAACCCCTTCGACATGAATAAAGGGTATGAAATCTATTTTTACCTTTTGTCTTTCAATTAAGTCAAAATAAGGAGAGTTTTCCACCTTCGGTTCGGGTTGGGAAACTAAAATAGTTTTCACTTTCATACATCATGGTTTTAGGCATCACCATACGTTCTAAATCACTACTTTATAGAGGATGAGGTACGGTGAAATTTCAAGTGCGCAAAGATACAAAATAAAATAAAACAAATTGTTGGAAATCATATTACTATTTCCTTTATAACTGTAAAACAGCGAAATACCCAACAGCACTAGGGTGGTTGCTGAAAATAGAACAATTCCGGTTACTGTTGGTGACCAAATAAAATAGAAAATAAGATTTCCTATAAATAAGAAAATGGCAATTAGACTTCGTAAGGTCAGTTTTTGGTAGAGGTATCGATTAATAATCTTGGAAATGGAGAATACATCGCCTATAATCTTTTCCAACAGTGCCTTTACCATAACAAATACGGCATAAGCTGTGGCTATTTGAAGCAGTACATAGGGAGATGCTGCTACACGTTCCGGTGCCCATTTACTAACGATTAAATATAGAAACAGAGAGACCGATATCCATTGGGCCAGAAACAATAGTATGTTGAAGGGATGCCATAAGTTGTCGTCACGTCCCTGAACCAAAAAATATTTATCATTTATTGCCAACGCAATAAACTCCTGGAACCGCCTTGGATAAAACAATTTGGCGACTACCAAAAGCAAAAAGAACATCATGCAGAGTAATATGATGCTATCTTGCGATTCTACTTGTCTTGGAAGGTACTGCACGCCTTGGGTTTTACAACAAAGATACAGGTATATTTTGTGCAGATAAAGCCAATTTTTCGAATAGGTTCTGCTCGTGAAATTGAGCAAAAAAGCGGTACATTTGCGCAAAAAGAGCGTTTATGCCTAAGGCAGTCGTGGTAATACCCACTTATAATGAAAATGAGAACATTGCGCGATTACTGCGGAATGTTTTTGCCTTACAACGCAGCTTCGATATCTTAGTCGTAGACGATAACTCTCCCGATGGCACAGCAGAGACGGTTCGAAACCTGCAGGCCGAATATAAGGATACGCTTTTCCTTCTGAATAGAAAAGAAAAGGCAGGGTTGGGAACGGCGTATATCGCTGGTTTCAAGTGGGCATTGGCAAGAGAGTATGACTATGTTTTTGAAATGGATGCCGATTTTTCGCATAATCCTAACGATCTAATCCGGTTGTTTAATGCTTGTCATCGAGACGAGGCCGATATGAGTATCGGGTCGCGCTATGTGAAAGGTGTGAATGTTGTAAATTGGCCTATGAGCCGAGTCTTGATGTCATGGGTAGCATCCAAGTATGTTCGGCTTATTACCGGAATGGATATTTATGATACAACTGCCGGTTTTGTATGTTATAGGAGGAAGGTGCTAGAAAAAATCAATCTTGACAAAATACAATTCGTAGGCTATGCGTTTCAGATTGAAATGAAATTCAAAGCGTATTTAGCCAACTTTAAGATCACCGAAGTCCCCGTAATCTTTACCGATAGAACAAGAGGAGAATCCAAAATGAGTGGCGGCATTATCTCGGAAGCTATTTTTGGAGTACTAAAGATGAAGCTGAAAAGTATCTTTGGAAAAAATAATTTTAATGAAATTTGATTAGATGACGATATTAATCAAAAATGCAACGATTGTAAATGAAGGCACCCAATTTAGGGGTGATGTCTGTATTGAAGGCGACAGAATCGCTGAAATTGCAGAGAATATAAGTGTGAAATCGGCCGACACGAAGGTAATTGATGCCGATGGACAGTATTTAATCCCTGGAATGATCGACGATCAGGTTCATTTTAGGGAGCCGGGACTAACCCACAAAGCCACTATTGAAACCGAATCGAAAGCAGCGGTTGCAGGGGGTATTACTTCGTTTATCGAAATGCCGAATACCGTTCCACAAGCAACCACTATAGAGTTGTTGGAAGACAAATTTGCGATCGCTGAAAAAACGTCCTGGGCAAACTATAGCTTCATGTTTGGAGGCACTAACGATAATCTGGATGAAATCTTAAAAGTAGATCCCCAAAAGGTTGCTGGTCTAAAGCTTTTCTTGGGCTCTTCTACCGGAAATATGCTGGTCGATGATCCAAAAACAATCGAAAACATCTTCAGGAAAACGAAGCTGCTTATTTCGGCACATTGCGAAGATGAAGACACGATTCGAAAGAATTTGAAAAAATATACGGAGGAATATGGCGACGATATTCCGATGTCGCTTCACCCTATCATCAGAAGTGAAGATGCCTGTTACATCTCTTCTTCAAAAGCCATCGAATTAGCGAAGAAAACAGGAGCGCGTCTCCATGTTTTTCACCTCTCTACAGCAAAAGAGACGAAGCTATTCACCAATAAAATTCCACTTTCAGAAAAGAAAATTACTGCAGAGGTATGTATTCACCATTTATGGTTTACAGACAAAGACTATGAAAAGAAAGGAAGTCGTATAAAATGGAATCCTGCAGTAAAGGCCGAAAAGGATCGCGAGGGGCTTTGGAAAGCTCTTAACGACGATCGTATCGATGTGATTGCCACCGACCACGCACCGCATACCAAAGAAGAGAAAAACAATCTGTACACGAAAGCACCTTCGGGCGGACCGTTAGTACAGCATGCGTTACCTGCCTTGATGGAAATGCATAAAAAAGGAAAGATTTCCATGGAAACCCTTGTTCAAAAGACCGCTCATAACCCTGCTATTTTGTTTGAAATTAAGGACAGAGGTTATATCCGAAAAGGCTATAAGGCCGATTTAGTCTTAATAGATCCACAGAGTCCATGGACGGTTAATGAAGGGAATATTTTGTATAAATGCGGCTGGTCACCTTTTGAAGGCACAACTTTTGCCTCAAGGATTACCCATACCTTTATTAATGGGAATTTGGCCTATGAGAATGGTAAATTTCCGATTCGAAGTAGAGGAGAACGCCTAACTTTTAATCGATAGATGACTCGAGTAATTCTTTTTTTGGGAAGTGCGCTATTTGCTATAGGGTGCCAGAATATTGAAAGGCCCGAAAAGCCTGAAAATCTTATCCCAAGGGAGAAGATGATTGATATTTATGTGGAATCTTATTTAAGCAATGCGGCGAGGAGTGTCGATAATCGTGCCATTCGTGCGTATGGAATTCAGTTAGACTCCATCCTTTACAGACGCTTTTCTATAGATAGTATTCAATATGAGGAAAGCAATAGATATTATTCTTCACAATTGGATATCTATGAAGCGATGTTCGATGAAGTGCATGAGCGGTTGAATACCCAAAAGGTTGAAATTGATTCCTTAATTAGAAATTATCGAGGAAAAAATAAAGATAGTGTCAACGAAGCTTCCGAGGAACTCGATACAACTACAAATAAACCTCGTCTTGTACCACCGACGCAGGCTCAGGAAGTCGATTCTTCTAAAAACTGAGCAGCAACCCTTTCAATAGTTGAACGTACTGGAGTGTAGTCGAAGTCTACATCGGTTTTGCTTTTCGAGGCATCATAAAAACTTTTCGTATAAAGAGATCGTACGGTAGCTTTGGGTAGTCTTCTCTTAGTGCCGAAAAGGAAAGCTGAAACACCATCCAATGTTGATATTAGCGATAATAACCAGTAAGGTAGTTGCCTTTTAGGCGGTGACTGTCGTAATGCTTTTGAAAGCATTGTCAGTAGTTTTTTATAAGACATATTCTCAGCAACCAGAATATAACTGTTGTTAACAATGTCACTTTCCATAAGCTTCGTCATAGCCCGAACCAAATCTTTCACATCTACGATACCAACACTACCAGAGGGATATCGTGAGATACCTTTTGAGGCCATTTTTACGATAACGCCACTACTGGAATGCCAAAACCCTTCACCCAAAATCACCCCCGGATTTACTATTACCGCTGGAAGTCCTTCTTGGGTTCCGCGCCATACCTCCATTTCGGCCCCGTATTTTGTAATGGCGTACACGCTATTTTTTTCTTCAGGATTCCAATGGGTTTCCTCAGTTATTAGTGCCCCTTCAATAGCCGAGCCCAAAGTGGCCACGGAACTGACATAACAGAGTTTTTTCACATCTTTTTTTAGACAAATGTTGACGATATTCGCGGTGCCTTCAACATTCGCTTTTTTCAGTTTTTTGTAATTGCTTGGGTCGAAACTTACATACGCAGCAGCATGATACACATAGGTAGCACCGTCCAAAGCTTCTGTTAAAGCTGGAATATCGAGAATATTGGCAGGTATCCATTCAATTTTATCAAATAGAAGATTGGCGTTTTCAGAATAATAGGAGAAAACCTTTCGAACGGCTTCTAGATCGCTATCCTTTCGGTGTAGCGCACGAACCTTTCCGTGTTTTTGAATTAGGGAATACAGCAAGTGACTTCCCACTAAGCCAGTACCGCCAGTAACTACAATCATATCCGTAAAAATAGGGTTTTTTGAACTATTCTTTTCAATTTTAAAAGAGCACGCTATCTTTGCCCAAACCCTTTAAAAATTGCAGTCTTGGAAGTAAAAAACTTTGTAGAGGAATTAAAATGGCGTGGTATGGTTCACGATGCGATGCCTGGAACCGAAGAACACTTGATGGAACAGATGCGTTCGGCCTATGTGGGCTTCGATCCTACCGCTGATTCGCTGCATATTGGGAATCTCGTTCCAATTATGTTATTATCTTTTTTCCAACGAAGCGGCCATAAACCATACGCCTTGGTAGGAGGTGCTACCGGGATGATCGGCGATCCGTCTGGAAAGTCATCGGAGCGCAATTTATTGGATGAAGAAACACTTCGCCATAATCAAGAGTGCGTTAAAAATCAATTATCGCAATTTTTGGATTTTTCATCGGGTGCCGATAATGAAGCGGTGATGGTGAATAATTACGATTGGATGAAAGAGTTTTCCTTTCTAGGGTTTATCCGTGACGTAGGAAAGCACATCACCGTCAATTATATGATGGCAAAGGATTCGGTGAAAAGTCGATTGACTGGCGATAGCAGTGATGGAATGAGCTTTACCGAGTTTACCTATCAATTGGTGCAGGGATATGATTTTCTTCATCTGTATAACAACCATGAGTGCACATTGCAAATGGGGGGAAGCGACCAATGGGGAAATATTACCACGGGAACGGAGCTCATTCGACGTATCGGAAATGGAAAAGGCTTCGCGCTTACGTGTCCGCTTATTACAAAAAGCGACGGTAGTAAGTTTGGTAAAAGTGAAGGTGGAAATGTTTGGTTGGATGCAAATCGTACCTCGCCTTATAAATTCTACCAATATTGGTTGAACTCAAGCGACGAGGATGCTGAAAAATATATCAAGATTTTTACATTCCTTGATCGCGAAACTATTGAGGCACTAGTTTCTGAACATCAGGAAGCACCGCATGCACGGTTGCTACAGAAACGATTGGCTGAAGAAGTTACAACAACGGTTCACGGAGCTGAAGCGGTTGAAAATGCTCAACAAGCATCTGATATTCTTTTCGGAAAATCGACTTCCGAAGACCTGAAAACCTTAAATGAGCAAACGTTCTTGGATGTATTTGAGGGAGTGCCACAGGCAGAATTATCATCCGAAACAGTAAAGGATGGTTTAGATATGATTGCAGCGTTATCGGCCGAGACAAATTTCCTAGCATCCAATGGGGAAGCTCGTCGTGCCTTGAAGCAAAACTCCATTTCGGTAAACAAAGAGAAAGTAACGGAAGATTATAGCATTACCGAAAGCGATCTTATCAATGGGCAGTTCATACTGTTACAGCGTGGTAAGAAAAATTACTATATCATTAAGGTAGTATAAAGGAGAAAGCCCCTCGTTTGAGGAGCTTTCAACACTAACTAACCAACCAATTATGAAAAATCTACCCCGAAGATATCGGGGGTTTTTCAGGTGTTTAGTAAGACGGTGTAACTTGCTGTTGCTTACAGGGTTTAGCGTTAAAAAACGTTAAATTTTAAAGATTATAATACCAACAAATTACAACCTCTGATATCGCTATTGTCGAAGCGGCCTAATACTTCAAAAGTGCCGTTTTTATAAGCTTTTCCTAAGTCTTGAGTAGCGATAAAGCTGCAGGAATGAATATTCGCCAAATCGATTACATTAATACCTCCAGTTTTGTTGGTGAGAAGTTGAAAGGGGTCTTCAGTATTGCGAATTAGTATTTTCATCCAGGGCGGACACGAAAAGCGGCCGTCCCCCATCGAATAGGCCTGCGATAGCAATTCGGTCATGCCGTACTCACTATAAATCTTATCGACATTGAATCCCTTTTTCAATTCTTGGTGAAGCGCTTCGCGAATCAGTTCCTTTCGTCTGCCTTTCATTCCCCCGGTCTCCATCACCTTCGTATGTTGAAGGGAAAGCGAATGCTTTTCCACCAAATCCAATAATGCGAAAGAAACGCCTAACAATAACGTTTTTCTTCCTTTTTCTTCAAGGCTTAGGAGGGTATCGATTAGCGTTTCGGTATCGTTGAGGTAAAAATTGCTTTCGATATGTTTGCTTTGCTGAAGTAGCGCGTCTACCATATAAATCAGGGAGGAGCCTTCGCGTTCAAGGTACGAAGGTAGCAACGCTAAAATCGTGAGGTCATCCACAGGACCGAAGAAATGTTCGAACCCTTTGGTGAAGGATTTTTCATAAAGTTGAAGGTCGGCTACATGATGTTTACTGGTTTGCTGTCCGGTTGTCCCACTACTGCTGAAGGTGATATCTGCTTTTGCATCTTCTGAAAGGATGGTATGCGATTTAAAAAATTCGATGGGGAGAAACGGAATTTCGTCCAGCGCATTTACGGTAGCAGGAGTTTTTTTCAGTAAATCACAAAATTGTCGGTAGACTGAAACCGCTTCATATTGATAGCGAAAAACCTGTAGCGCTTTGGATTCAAAGGCTTCTGAGGAATCTATATCGAAAATCGCTGCAGGTGAAAAGGGAAGCTCCGTATTCATATCTCAAAAATAGACATAAAAAAGCCCTTGCGAGTTGCAAGGGCTTATAGAATTATAGTGGAAGTGGCTTACTTCACAACTAATTTCTTTGTTACAGTTGCGTTTCCTTGAGAAATCTTTACAATGTACACACCGCTGTTCAACGCGCTAACATTCATTTGCTCGTTGATAGTAGCTTCCATTACTCGCTTTCCAAGAACGTCGAAGATAGTAACTTGCTTTTCTCCCGCATTTTGTGAAACGATATTGATAGTGTTACCGTTTGTAGGATTAGGGAAGATGGCAAAAGTATCTAGGCTATTGTTCCCAACAGCAAGACTTACGTCGATATCAGTCGAGTTACGAACGTATACCTGAGGAGTTCCATTAAACTCACCAGCCAAGGCAATAATTCCTTCCAAGTTCCCTTGAGGAATTATAGCACCGATGTAGTCGCAATCGTTACTGTCAAAGTTCGTTCTGTGAATTACAGTTCCAGTTGCACCGGTAACGTCATAATTCATATCTTCTTCATAGGTAACGGTGCCATCCGCGATTGGATACGCAACATTTTGGAAGGCGATAAGCTCAGATTCATAGTCCTCAAAATTGTTAACATATGTATCGATATCCAATACTTGAGGATTTACTGGGTTTCCGGTAGAAGTGGCAGCTCCTGGATCTGCATCCGGAACGAATTGAAGTACGCCTCCAAATTCTCCTAACTGACCTGAAATTCCTGAGATCCCATCTCCAATAGCATAGGAAGTAGTAATGGTTCCTGCAGCATCATCAATCAAGATAGCAGCAGTAGCATCCTCGATCCACTTTTGGTTGCGCTCCATACGTTGGAATGTTAGAATAGCTTCACTTGTTAAAGTATAGCTTTCACCGATTGTTCCAGCACGTAGTGCAGCGATAGAACCAACTTCAGTAGCAGGCTCGCATGTTGGAGCTACAATTGTGTTGGTAATGTTGCAAAGAGCACTTGTAATTTCGTAATCGAAATCAGTTCCTTCATCAACGCCTGTAATAGTAATAACACCAGAAGCTACAGATGATGGATCGTCACCACCAATAGTTCCTTCAGTAGCAGTAATTGTATACGTTTCAGTATTACCACCTGTAAAGCTCAAAACAGTAGTATAGGTATCAGTTCCAGTAGTTTCAGCATCACAAGTAACACTTTCAACGGATACGCTTAACGGGCAAACAGCATTACAATCGATATTTTCAGCATCCGGAGTAGGAAGTCCTACGCAGAAACCATCGGTATCATCACGTTGGATAGATTCGCTAGTTCCATTACCGTTAGCGTTTTCGTCATACTGTACCGTTTGATTTAATCCAGCTAACAATTCAGGATCATCATCATCATTCACACCATAAACTAATGCATCGATAAGGTTAACGTCAGTAACCGGAGTGTCTTCTGGGAAATCACTTGCATCTGCTTGATAAATTGCCACTGCGTCGGCACCGTTCTGCAAACCGTTGTCGGCTCCTAAAGAAATATCTTGTCCTGGAAAACCATCGTTTGCTAACAATAAGAAGCCATTAGCATCGGTGGTAAAACCATCAAGATCGTACGCAGCATAACTTTGGTCATCGCTACCGTTATACAATACAACAACAAAACCATCTAGGGATTGATTCGGGTTGTCAGATTTTAATTCAATAAATTCTCCAGTATCAGTACCTGCTTGGTCAGCATCAATTTCATTGATGACTACCTGTCCCATCATGATACCAGAAAGTAACATCGTTACAAGAAATGTAATTTTTTTCATCATTTTTAATTATAAAATTTAGTGGTGCAAATATACATATTTATATGAGTGTGTGAGCCGAACAAAAAAGCTTTTAAATTTCAGGTAACATTTTCATAATATGATTGATAAAATGCATAGTGATGTATGGTTTTTATGTTATGCAATCGTTAACAATTGAAGCCTGTCTAAGCATTACAAATGAAGAAATGCTATCTTTAACACGTTAAACAGTTTCTTAGGTTATGAAGAAAAAAAATACACGCATTCTTTTAGTTGATGATGAACCCGATATTTTAGAAATTGTAGGTTACAATCTTTCTACTGAAGGATACGATGTAATTACTGCTGAAAATGGTTCGGAAGCCATAAAAAAGGCCAGAAAACATACTCCACATCTCATAATACTCGATGTTATGATGCCTGAAATGGATGGTATCGAAGCGTGTGAAAAACTCCGAAAGATTCCCGAACTATCACAAACCGTCATTACTTTTTTAACGGCACGTGGCGAGGATTATTCGCAGGTGGCTGGTTTCGATGCAGGTGCCGACGATTATATTACCAAACCCATTCGCCCAAAAGTACTCATCAGTAAGGTGAAGGCGTTATTACGCCGGTTGAAGGATGAAGACGAACAAGTTGATAAAATTAAGCTTGGTAACTTAGTAATCAACCGCGAAGAATATAAAATCAAATTGGGTAGCGAAGAAATGGTGCTACCGCGAAAAGAATTTGAACTATTAGCCTTATTAGCTTCCAAACCGGGCAAAGTATTTACACGCGAGGATATTTTAGATAATGTTTGGGGGAATGAGGTCGTTGTGGGAGGTAGAACAATAGACGTCCATATTCGAAAGCTGCGCGAAAAAATTGGCAATGAAAAGTTTAAGACCGTAAAGGGAGTCGGCTATAAATTTGTAGTTTAGCACTATCGCTTTTACGAGCTTAAACGAAACTCGCCTTGGCCAAATACTTTAAACGGACATATCGCTTTGCGGCCTTCACTTCGGCCTATGTGTCGCTGTTTGTAACGGCATTGTTTATCGGATTTCTTTACGTAATCGATTATCAGGCATATCTATATGTTCCGCTGGTGTTTCTGATCTGCTATATCTTTTCATTTATTGTAATTCAGCGTAGGGTTGAAAAGTTTATCTACCGTAGGGTGCAGAAAATTTACGATAACGTGCGCTTACTTGATGCCTCGACTTTCAACCGACAAAACATTACGACCGATATGGCAAGCCTTACGCGTGAAGTAGAGCGCTTTGCCGAAAACAAGAAGCTTGAGATCGAAAGCCTTAAAATTCGTGAAAACTACAGAAAAGAGTTTATGGGAAATGTTTCCCACGAACTGAAAACCCCGCTTTTTACAGTTCAAGGCTATATTCTTACGCTATTGGATGGTGCGCTGGACGATAAAAATGTGCGTAAAAAATATTTGCAGCGGGCGAGTAAGGGCGTGGAGCGACTTATTTATATCGTGAAGGACCTGGATATGATTACCAAGTTGGAAGTGGGCGATCTTAACCTGAAGAAAGAGCGCTTCAATATCATCGAATTGGTACAAAATGTGTTCGATCTGTTAGAGATGAAGGCTTCCAAGAAAAAAATTACCCTCACCTTCGACATAGAATACTCCGATAGCATCTTCGTCGAGGCCGATCGCGAACGAATTCAACAGGTGCTTACCAATCTTATTGTCAATTCCATCAAATATGGTAAGAAAGGCGGTACAACCGAAGTGAGTATCGAAGATCTTATCAAAAATAAAGTCATTGTGCGTGTGACCGATAATGGTGAAGGAATCGAGGAAAAGAACATTCCAAGACTCTTCGAACGTTTCTATCGCGTCGATAAAAGCGGTTCACGAAAAGAGGGCGGTAGCGGACTTGGACTCGCCATTGTAAAGCACATCCTAGAAGCGCATAACGAAAAAATTTACGTGGAAAGTCAGTTCGGAATTGGTTCAGAGTTTTCCTTCACCCTCGAAAAGGCGAAACAACCTAGCTAGCGGGAATGGTTCCTCAATATTATCCATTCCTTTAAATAGTGGTAATTCCTGTAGCTTTTCTTCAGTAAAATGATGCTGCTGACAAGAAGGGAAAATCCCCTTATCCTTTAATCGGCGGGCCAAATATAATTGTTCATATTGTCCAGGGGTAGGGACTAAATAGGCTTTTTTCCTTAAGGCAGAAATATCCATGATTGTGCTATAACCAGAGCGGGCAACCACAACATCACTGCTGTTAAACGTTTTTTCCAATTCTGAGGAAGTCATGTAGTTCACGATAAACATATTCCCTTTTTTTATCCACTGCTGCTCTTCTTCCATAACCCCTTGAACGAGTACTATTTTTTTTGATGAAGAAGCGAAGGCCTCCTGTAATTTTTGTTCGAATTGGGTCCGCTGTGGCTCAGGACCGGAAACTAGGCAAAGTACATTGTATTTTTTGTGAAGCGCTTGTTGCTGAAACCGACTTAACGGACCGATATATTTTTTAGGAATTGGCGGTTTTCCATGATGTCCCATGGAGCCACTCAAAGTAAAAGGCCCTTCGTAATCTGGAATCCAACATTCATCGAATTTGGAAATAAATCGATTATGGAGCCAGCTACTAATAGCAGTAGTTGTTCCCGAGATAACCTTGCACTGATGTGTTATGTATACGGATGGGACAGCGGAATGTGAAACGCCAAGCCGGTTATCGCTAATAATGCCGTCAATCTCGCCATTAGCGACCCATTTTCCGACCATTTTCCGTTCTTCTTTGACGGCCCTCCACACTTTGGGGAGTTGTAAGAGCAGTTTCAACTTAAACCATTCAGCATTTTGGGGGTAGGTAATGTCGTAGGATGGTAATTGATAAAAGGGAAGTGTTGGAAATTCCTTCTTTAACAGGGCTAAAGAGGCGCCGTCGGAAGCCAAACGAATGCCGTAGCCTTCTTCTTGCAGGGCTTTAATGATGGGGATACATCGGGTAGCATGCCCCAAACCCCAGTTCAGAGGGGCTACGAGGATTGTTTTTTGGGCACCCATAAAACAAAGATACGGATAAAATACGCTGCGCTAATTTTGGTACTTTTGCAAAAGTTTATCAATACATTAAATCACGATTAGGAACTGTGGGAAGCAAAAACAAATTAAAACGTTTTAGGGAAAATGAAACCTTCGAAAATGTGGTGCAACCAACCCGCGAAGAGGTGTTTGACGATACGCTTCAGTTGAAGGGAAATTGGCGTAAGAAATTCTTTAAGAACGATAACCCTATCGTGCTGGAACTAGGGTGTGGAAAAGGTGAGTATTCGGTGAACTTGGCTCGCAAATACCCTGAAAGTAATTTTTTGGGAATTGATATTAAAGGTGCTCGCTTTTGGAGAGGTGCCAAAACAGCATTAGAGGAAGGGCTTACAAATGTTGGCTTCCTGCGTATCCAAATTGAATTGATCGAACATTGCTTTGCTAAAAATGAAGTCGATGCCATTTGGATTACCTTCCCGGATCCTCAGATAAAATATAAACGGACCAAGCATCGGTTGACCAACCCAGAGTTTTTAGATCGTTATAAGGCTATTTTAAAACCAGAAGGAGCTATTCACTTAAAAACCGATAGCGAATTTATGCATGGCTATACCTTAGGATTACTTCAGGGCATGGGATACGAAATTGAATATGCACACCATGATGTGTATGGCAATCCACATTCGCCGGAGGCGGTTCGAAAGATTCAAACCTTTTATGAAAAGCAATATTTAGAGGAGGGAAAGAAAATCACCTATACGCGATTCAACCTAAGATAGTTTAAATCCTTATATTGGTCTTAGAAAATCCGCAATGGCGAGCGTCTCAAATCTATTCATCGGCTTCGTAGCAGCAATGATTGGGGTTATTCCCCCAGGCTTGTTGAACATGTACGCAGCCAAGATTAGCATGAAAGAAGGGCGTAGAAAGGCGCTTATGTTCTCTTTAGGTGTTTGCACTACCGTCATCATTCAAACATTTGTTGCTTTAATCGCCGCTCGCTACCTAGATCGACATCCAGAATATGTCGATATGCTTCAAAAGGTGGCACTCGGTATTTTTATTTGTTTGACTATTTACTTCTTTTTCATCGCAAAAGATACCAGGCGGAATGTTCCAAAAGATATGCAGGCTACAAAAGCGGCCCGTTTTTTCTCTGGAATGTTCATCGCTTTTCTAAACTTGTTACCACTTCCATATTGGGTCTATATCAGTATTACTTTCGCTGGCTTCGGTTGGTTCACATTTGAACAGCCAGGACTTTGGGCAGCAGTTCTAGGCTCTGGGTTAGGCACCTTCGCAACTTTGTTAATCTATATTCAGTTTTTTAGAAAGAAGGAGGATCGTAAACGACTGAATGTAAATATGAACTTTATCATCGGTGGTATTACAGCGGCAATTTCGGTTATAACATTGATCAAAATTTTACAAGACATGGGCTATGGCCTCTGAAGGTTTTTTTAAGAAAGTACACGAAGTAGCGAAGCAAATTCCGTACGGTCGGGTAACGAGTTACGGAGCCATTGCACGGTATTTAGGAGCTGCTGGCAGTGCTAGAATGGTGGGTTGGGCCATGAACGCTAGTGCGAGCAACGATGAGGTGCCAGCCCATCGCGTGGTGAATCGAAATGGTATGCTTTCTGGAAAACATCACTTTCAAGGAACGAATTTAATGCAACAACTGTTGGAAAGCGAAGGCATTAAAGTGAAGGATAATACCGTTCAAAATTTCGACACCATTTTCTGGGATCCTACTACTGAATTAGGGTCTTAACATGGTCTTGGGAGATCTTCTCTGCGATATTGCGTATTTTTTCATTTCGAAATGTATGATGAAAAACCCATAAAAGTACCGCGTTTCAGTGAAGAAGGGGGCTTTTATACCACCAAGAAGCGCTCTAAAATTATGAGCAAGATTAGGGGTCGAAACACCAAACCCGAATTACTGCTTCGGAAAGCGTTATGGGCGAAAGGACTTCGCTATCGTGTCGATTCAAAATTACTTCCTGGCAAACCTGATATTTCCATTCAGAAATACAAACTGGCTATCTTCGTAGATGGCGCTTTTTGGCACGGCTATAATTGGGATGAACGAAAAGATACCATTAAGAAGAATAGGCGCTTTTGGATTCCTAAGATTGAACGGAACATACAGCGCGACCGTGAAGTGAACCATATGCTGCAACAAAAGGGATATCGCGTTTTCCGATTTTGGGAGCATGAGGTGAAGAAGAACCTCAATAGCTGCGTTCATGATATTTTAGCCTATATCGATACCTATCCAGACTTTCCCGAGTCGTTATAGCTTTTTTTGTATTCCGCTAGCGCCCGTCAATTCTCATAAGATAGTCTTAAAACGTCCTCTGGCACGATGTATGTACAGAGGATTTTCATAACTTTATGATGCAGAACCAACCATATGCTTAAACAACAGCTTAAATATAAATTATCCCAAAAGTTATCACCACAGCAGATACAGTTGATGAAGCTGATTCAACTGCCTACTCAGGCATTCGAGCAGCGTATCTCTCAGGAAATGGAGGAGAATCCTGCGTTGGAAGGCGGAAAGGACGAGCCGGAATATGAAGATGAGTTTTCCAGCGAATATGAAGATGAATACGATGAAGGAAATGAAACCATCGAGGCAGAGGAAATCAATGTTGATGATTATTTGAGCGATGATGAAATTCCTAGCTATAAATTATCATCGAATAACTATAGTCCTGACGATGATGATAAGCAAATTCCTTATGCGTCAGGAAAGTCCTTTAACCAACATCTCCTTCAGCAGTTAAACACGTATCGGTTGGATGAGCAAGAACTTCAAATAGCGAAGTTTTTAGTGGGAAGTGTCGATGAAAGCGGTTACATTCGAAGGGAAGTACAGGATATTGTAGACGATCTCGCCTTCACCCAAAATGTATATACCGATGAAGAAACGGTAGAAAAGGTACTGCAAGTGGTTCAAGATTTGGACCCCGCAGGAGTTGGTGCCCGCGATCTTCAGGAGTGTTTGCTTATTCAGTTAAAGCGAAGAGAGGATACTCCCTCGGTTAGTTTGGCGATTGATATCCTAGAAAATGGGTTCGACCAATTTATCAAGAAACATTATAAAAAATTACTTCAGAAATTCGATATCACCGAAGATCAACTTCGCGATGCCATTCATGAAGTAGAAGGTTTAAATCCCAAGCCTGGTGGTTCTTATTCCAGCAATACGCGGATCGTAGAGCATGTGGTGCCCGATTTCACCATACGTATTACAGATGGCGAATTAGACCTAACCCTTAACGGACGAAATGCGCCAGAGCTTCATGTTTCCAGAGATTATACCAATATGTTGAAAGGGTACAAAGAGTCGAAGGAGAAAAGCAAAAAGCAAAAAGATGCTATCATGTTTATCAAGCAGAAGCTCGATGCGGCGAAATGGTTTATTGAAGCCATTAAGCAACGACAGCAAACGCTATTCGTAACGATGAATGCGATTATGCATCATCAGGAAGACTATTTTATGACAGGCGACGAACGTAAGTTGAAACCGATGATCTTAAAGGATATTGCCGATAAGATCGATATGGATATTTCGACGGTTTCACGCGTGGCGAATAGTAAATATGTAGATACGCCGTACGGCACGAAACTGATAAAAGAATTTTTCAGTGAGAGTATGAAGAATGATCAAGGCGAAGACGTATCTACTAGGGAAATTAAAAAAATCTTAGAGATTACCGTCCGCGATGAAGATAAGCGAAAGCCGCTAACCGACGATAAGTTGGCGAAGGTGTTGAAGGAGAAAGGATATCCCATTGCCAGACGAACTGTTGCGAAGTACAGGGAACAACTCGATATTCCTGTGGCTCGCCTTAGAAAAGAAATCTGATGTCGCAATTCCTCAGAATTGGAGCCTACATCCTGCACCCACTTCTAATGCCCATAATCGGCACGCTATTATATTACGTGGTAACGCCGCGTTTTATAGAACCCGAGTTGGAAAAGTCGAAGGTCTTTGTTGTGGTCATTCTTACGTTATTAATTCCTTTGGTTCTTTTCTTTCTGCTTCGAAATTTGCGCATTATTTCCTCTATGCATTTAGAGAATGTCAAAGAAAGAAGAATGCCCCTATTACTTCAGGGTATTCTAACATGGGTTATTCTGAAAACCGTTTTCGATCCATATGATAGTCCCGAATTGTATTATTTCTTTTTAGGAATTCTCTTCTCCGCACTTACCGCTTTGTTATTGGTGTTGTTTAGGGTAAAGGTGAGCCTTCATCAAATGGGGGTAGCAGGAGTAACTATGTTTTTAATAGTTTTGAGTATTCATTTTAAGGTGAATACCTTAGCATGGATTAGTATTTTCTTCTTTTTTAATGGATGGGTGGCTTCCTCTCGACTGCATACGAAAAGCCATTCGAATATAGAATTGGTCTTAGGCTTTTTTATTGGTTTACTTCCGCAATTGATATTGGTAAACTTCTGGCTATAGAAGATAAAAGATGAGGCCAGCACGAAAGGTGCGCAAATCTATGTTTTGCCCATCGGTTGTAACGGCATTGTCAAAGAAGGGTTGAAGGCTGTAAGAAGCGAAAAAATTTATACTTCCGTAACCAAAACTCAATGTAGCACGCATACGAAACTGATTGAATTCTGGAATATCGGTCTGACTAACCGCATTTCCGGGTTGTTGAAAATAGGAGCGGTACCAATACGTATATCCCGCTCGTACCCCCGCATAAATACGCCAAAACTGATAGGTGGTCGCCGTAGAGCTACGCCATCTGAACTCTAGCGGGACTTCAACAGCTGCAGTGCTAAAACGATTTTGATCGAAGTTGATTTCGTTGGTAAGGATGGTGAAAATAGTCTCCTCGTCTTTGGTTTCACCGATAAACAGATTCTGCCCATACTGATCTAGTGTCATTCCTAAACCAACTGCCAATGCTACATTACGACGTTCGTTAAGAGGCATATCTCGCAAATAGCCGAAATGTATACCTCCTGAAAGCCCTCGGGCATTCACACCCGATGGAACGTTGGTAGGAATATTATAGGTAATGCCTATATAAAATTGATCTTCTCGATATTTATAACCCAATGAATCTTCGGCTGTGAGCAATTGGTTTTGACTCCAGGAAACGAAGCTAAAGAGCGACAAGCATATAAAAAGAAAGGACGATTTCATTGAAATTTAAAGATACCGTTTTGCTCTGTAATCCATAAAAAAACGCCCTTAAAAAAGGGCGTTTCAGTTATTCTATAAACTCTAATTAATTCTCTACTGGATTTCCAGGAGAAGTAATATAGATAATTTTCAACATATTTAAATCCCGCAGTTCTTGCTTGATATCAGATACCAAACCAGTATTGGTTTCCTCATCAACTTTTAAGGCTACCATTACCTTATCCTGAAGCTCAGGTCGAAGCCCTTCACGCGCTTCGGTTAAGGCAAACTTGACATTGGTAATATCGGTGAATTTATCCCCGATCTGAATTTTACCTTGGTTACCATATTTATCTTGATAGCGAGAGCTAGGTTTCCCTGCGTAAATATATACCGAACGATCTTTCTTCAGCTTTTCCAATTGATCTGCCTTTGGAAGGGTATTTTGAACCAATAGGTTGCTATCTCTCAATACGGTTACAACCATAAAGAAAAATAGAAGCATGAAGACAATATCCGGTAGGGAAGCCGTTGAAATGGCTGGTAAATCCCCACTTTTCTTTTTCTTAAATTTTGACATATTGTTTATGCTTTAATTGGTTCCAGATCCTTTTGGTTCCGCTTCCGATAACTTGAGTGGGAACATTTGCTGAATACGCTCGAGCTTCTCTTGCGCATCATCTTCATTTCCATTGAAGTTACCTTCCTCGATAGCTGCTTTTACCTCTGTAAATTTCCAACCGAACAATCGTTGTGATTCTCTGTTACGTAGGAAGTTATAGGCTGCTACTAATTCGTTCTGAACGGATATATACATCTTATACGATGTTAATCGGTCGTTTTGCACTGAAATAACTGCTTTTTCAGGATTATCTGAGGAATCAGAACTTCTGACACCATCAGGTCCTCCCTGACAGAAATTACAATACTCTGGGCTGCCCTGTGGAGCGCCACCATTATCTAAAAACTCGATAGCGGCTTCACGAAGATCTTCCAGCTCCATTAGTTCGTCTTCCACCAACAATTGGTCGTCTTTGTTAACCCTTACAATGAAGAGATTCTTTTGTTTTATAATCGGAGGATCCTGCAGGTCTTCCTTTGGCGGTAATTGCCTTGCGATTCCCTTGTCCTTTTCGATAGTTGTAGTAACCAGGAAAAAGATGAGAAGCAAAAAGGCAATATCGGCCATGGAGCCAGCATTTACCTCGGGTGCTGTTCTTCTTGCCATATTATCGTCGAGTTGTCATTTTCACTACACCGCTATATACCATTGCACCGATAGCCAATATAGCTAAGATGTAAAAGGTATGTAAACCGGTACCTACCCATCGCGAACCGCTAGCGGATAGCATGTCACCATCACGCATTTGGGTTTCTACTCCATTCGATAAGCCATAGGCGATAGCCACTATAACTATGAAAGATCCGATTGCTAGGAGTGTTTTCTTTAAATCTCCGCTGAAAATTCCTTTCAATACAAATACTATTGTAAATGCAAGTACTAAGGCAGCTGTTATATAAGCGACGTAGGTCATTGGATTTACAACGCCATCCTCGCCTGCTTTGATAGCCTCATCGCCAGTTGAAATAATAAGTGCAAGCGTTACAATACCTGCTATTCCAAGAAGCCATGCTACTATTCTTATAATTTTATGTAATGCCATTACGGTCTTGGTTTTTAAGGTTACTTCCGGTTTTTATAATCTACAAGCATATCGATAAGTGTGATAGATGCATCTTCCATGCTGTTAACGATACTATCGATTTTTGCTACGATATAGTTATAGAAAATCTGAAGGATAATAGCAACAATAAGACCGAATACGGTTGTAAGAAGTGCTACTTTAATACCTCCTGCTACCAATGATGGGTTCATATCACCAGCCGCTTGAATTTTATCAAAGGCAACAATCATACCGATTACCGTACCCATGAAACCAAGCATAGGCGCCAAGGCGATAAATAACGATACCCAAGAAACATTTTTCTCTAGCTGTCCCATTTGAACACCGCCATAAGCAACCACTGCTTTTTCAGCAGCTTCGATGCTTTCATCAGCTCGATCTAGTCCTTGGTAGTAAATAGAAGCAACAGGTCCTTTTGTATTTCGGCATACTTCCTTAGCAGCTTCGATACCTCCGCTATTCAAAGCGTCCTGAACATTGTCAGCTAATTTTTGAGTATTGGTAGTAGAAAGATTTAAATAAATAATTCTTTCAATTGCGATGGCCAATCCTAAGATAAGACATAGAAGTACAATCCCCATAAATACAGGACCACCTTCTATAAAACGTTGTTTTAGGGCTTGGTGCCAACCTTGCGGCTCGTCATCTGTGGCTGCTTCTTCTTGCTCTTGAATGAACGTTACGGTAGCGGCCGTCGTTAGACTCTGCACATTACTGGGCATGCTTTGATTGGCGTTTGCGTTTGCATTCATGGTTCCCGCAAAGGCCATTGCGGCGATTGCCAAAATTGAAAATAGTTTTCTCATTGCTATCGTCTTAAAGTTTGTTTTTAGTTAAAGGTTTAAAGATATAAAAATAATATGGTATTCTACAATATTTAAATTTTTCGCAAGCATTGAATTTAGCTGCTTGGAAGCTGTATTCGGGGGTCTCCCGAAGCTGGCTGCCATGTTATAAAATTGTTAAAGAAAGTTGGGCTTCCGACCTGTGGCCGGAAGCACCACAATATAACTAATCTTGCAGAGAGGAAGGGATTCGAACCCTCGATACGGGGTTACCGTATACACGCGTTCCAGGCGTGCGCCTTCGACCGCTCGGCCACCTCTCTATTATATACCTGAAACAGGCATTTTTAAAAGGAGTGGCAAATAACAAAAAAAATAGCTTCCAATAAAACTTTTAACGGGAAATTTAAATCATTTCACCACGTAGGGATGTTTCGAAAATAGTTTTAAAACTTTGTGGCGATAAACGCTGCCCTAAAAGATACATTAACTTTGCCAGCGCAGCCTCGGTGGTAATGTCCTTTCCAGAAATAACACCGATTTTCTTCAATGGAACACTAGTTTCATACAACCCCATTACAACACTTCCTCCAGAGCATTGCGTAACATTAATTACAGGGATGTTATTTTTGGTCAGTCTCTCTAAGGCCTCAATAAACCATGCTTCATTAGTAGCATTGCCGCTACCGTAGGTTTCGATAATCAATCCTTTTATCTGGGGATACGATAAAATATGATTGACAGTTTCAATATCAATACCCGGGAACATTTTAAGTAAAACAATATTTGAGGCCATGCTTTTATGAACCTTAAATCGCTTTCTGCGATTCGGTCTGTACAGCGCGTCATCGTTAATATAAAGATGCACGCCACTTTCGGCTAAGGGAGGGTAATTCAGGGAGGCAAAGGCTTCAAAATGCTCGGCATTGATTTTAGTGGTACGGTTGGCGCGATATAATTTGTATTCAAAATAAAGACAGACCTCCGCAATCCTCGAACGGCCCTTTTCACGTAATGCAGCCAACTGTATCGAGGTAATCAAGTTTTCCTTTGCATCGGTACGCAAGTCACCAATAGGAAGCTGCGATCCAGTAAAAATTACCGGTTTCGTTAAATTCTCTAACATAAAGCTTAAAGCCGATGCGGTATACGACATCGTATCGCTTCCGTGCAGTACTACGAAGCCGTCGAAATCCTGATAGTTCTTTTCAATAATAGTCGCCAATTGCACCCAATATCTTGCATTCATATTGGAGCTATCGATGGGATGTTCAAAACTGGTTGTTTCAATGGTGCAATCCAGTAATTTCAATTCGGGAATATGTTTCAGCAAATCGTCGAAATTAAAGCTTTTTAACGCTCCTGTTTCAAAATCCTTAATCATACCAATGGTTCCGCCGGTATAGATTAGTAAGATATTAGCCTCTGTATTCGCCATGTAGAAATAGTTTAAATTCCGAACACTTCTTTTGAATTTTCCGTGGTAATTCGCGCTACCTCTTCTTCACTTATATTATAGATAGCGGCAACTTTCTTACATACTTCCGTAATATAAGCGCTTTCATTCCGCTTTCCGCGATAGGGAGTTGGTGCTAGATACGGAGCATCTGTTTCGAGTACAATTTCCGAGATCGGAACTTCATCAAGAAACCTATCAATTTTGCCGTTTTTGAACGTTACAACACCCCCGATACCTAATTTCATGTTATAGCTAAGCGCTCTTTCGGCGTCTTCACGTGTTCCGGTAAAGCAATGAAAAACTCCAAAAAGATCGTCGTCTGCTTCGGTTTCCAATACGTCGAAGATTTCTTCGAATGCTTTTCTACAGTGAATGACAATAGGAAGCTTCATTCGCTTCGCCAATTGAATTTGCCGTTTGAATGCCTGCTGTTGAATGGTTAAGGTTGAAGTGTCCCAATGAAGGTCGATGCCTATTTCACCTACGGCATAAAAATCACGCTTTTCGAATTCCGCCTCAACATGAGCTAGTTCCTCTTCGAAATTGTCCTTGACTGAAGTCGGGTGAAGGCCCATCATCAAGTACATACGATTTGGGAATTGTTTTTCCAATCGGTACATAGCCTTGGTATAGGAAGAATCGATGGCTGGGATGAAAAAACGCGCTACACCGGCCGCAATCGCCCGTTCAATCATGGCTTCTCGGTCGTTGTCAAAGGCGTCGCTATAAAGATGGGTATGGGTATCGGTTAACATAGCTGCAAAGCTACTCAAATTAGTTGGCTATCTTTACCTAAAAATTGGAATGCAACTACGTGCTTTTTTGGAAGAAAAAGGGTTTCACCGAATTCCCCTTAAAAAATTGGTGACTGGACATTATAAATTTGAAGCGAAAATAAATGACATCAAAGGATCGTTTATATTAGATACAGGCGCTTCGACGAGTTGTGTGGGTATGGACGCCGCCGATTATTTTAATATGATAGCACACGATAGTGAGATTAAAGCTGCCGGTGCCGGTGCAATCAATATGAATACTAAGGTTACACACAACAATTCGTTTCAGGTGAACGATTGGAAAACCCGAAAAATGGAGTTTGTTCTCTTTGACCTTTCACATGTCAATCATGCCCTCACGGAAGCAGAAGAAACACCAGTAAACGGAATCATTGGAGGTGACCTTCTCAAAAAATGCCGTGCCGTTATTGATTATGGCCGTAATTGCTTATACCTCAAATAAAAAAGGTGCCGAAAGCTTTTTTACGTAACCATATTTTTTGGCTATTTTAGCCCATGTTGACCGAGCTATTCTATGAAGAAATCATGTTTCGTTTTTTCCCTTTTTTTTCTGCTGCTTTCAGTTCTTGCTGACGCACAGCAGAATGCGCCTTTAGTGGAGAAGGTAAAAGCGTCGCAAGATACACTTGCAAAACTTCAGGTAATTGATTCTCTGTTAGATAAAAGTTTTTATGCGGGAGAGTATGATGTTTTTATACCCTACAGTATCGAGTATATTGAAATGGCAAAATCCATCGACAGTATCGAGTGGGCAGCCAAAAAGGCAATGAATCTACAAGCACCACTATCCTCTTACGAAAACGATCCTATTAAAGCTGTTCGGATTATAGATGGTGTTTTAGCGCATAAATATAAGATCAAGGATAGTTTTTTATTAGGTGGCTTATATCTGAAACGCGGACGTGCAAATGAGAAAATAGATTTAAAGCTTGCCATTGAAGACTTCGATAAGGCCTTGGATAATTTTGCAGTGAACGATTCGGTACACAGGGCCGACGCTTATTTGTTTAGCGGTAGGGCAAACTCCAATTTAGGTAGGTTCGTAAAGGCAAGCGAAAAATTTGAAATTGCCTATCGCATCTATGAAGACTTAAAGGATTATCAATACATGACCACCGCACGACAGGGAATCATTACGATGTTCAGCAGAAGTGGTTTTTATGAAAAGGCCGAGAAAGAGCGGCAAAAGTTAATCGAAACCCTAAAAAACCTTGAGAATCAGCGGTACCTCGTTACAGAATACTACAATCAGGCGTTGGACTATGCCAAAATAGGTGCAACCGATAAAGAGCTTCGGTATTTGGGTATGGCGCTGGATTTGTTGAATGATACAGATCCCGACGAAACCGACTATGTAAATAGGGTAAACATCCATTCGAAGTATGCCGAATATTACACCAAAGCCTATCAATATCAAAAAGCGCGCGATCATATAAAAATGTTAGACGCTTGGGCGCCAAAAATTACCTACGAACCCACCTCGCTTAGCAACTACCACGGTGCAAAAGCACGTTATTTTCAGGCCATTGGATCCTTGAATAAAGCCTTGGAGCATGGCAAAGAGAAATTACGCTATGCGGAAAACGTGGGCCATGAAGATGAAGTAATGAATGCCCATTTACTGTTATCTGGTATTTACGCGGATCGTGGCAATTTCAAAAAAAGTCTGGAAAACAAAAACGCCTATTTAGATCTTCGCGATTCTATCTATAACAAAGCAGCGGCAAATTCATTGGCGTACTATCAATCCTTGTACGAAATCGAAAAGAAGGAGAAGGAATTGATGGAGAAGAACACCAATATTCAGCTATTGGAAAAGGATAATGAATCCTTCAAAAAAATAGTATTTTTCTCTAGTTTGGCGTTGGTGCTAACCTTTGGGCTTATCCTGCTGTATAGAAACCAGCGACACCTGCGTATCAATAAATACTTGCAGGAAAAATTTAGTCAGGAGCTTTTGGTTTCCCAGGAACAAGAGCGAAGAAGAATCAGTAAGGATTTACACGATGGACTCGGACAGCGGTTGTTGCTCATCAAAAATAAGATTGTTGCGAATGGCGATGAAACCACCATGTCTATGGTAGATACCGCTATAGAGGAGGTTCGGACGATTTCTCGCGATCTTCACCCGTTTCAATTACAAGAAATGGGAATTACAAAAGCAATCGAACATTCGCTCACACAAATCGATGAGAATACCAGTTTGTTCGTTTCATCCCAAATTGAAAATATCGATGGGCTCTTCAGCAAGGAACAGGAAGTAAACATTTACCGCATCGTTCAGGAGAGTTTAAATAATATCATAAAACACGCAAATGCGGAAGCAACGAAGGTTTTAGTGAAGAAAATTCGCGGAAATGTGTTAATTTCGATAAAGGATAATGGGGTAGGTTTCGATTTTAATGCTAAATTACAAAATGTGAAATCCCTTGGACTTAAAACCTTAATGGAGCGCACCAAGTTTTTAAACGGACAAATGAAGGTGAAATCCACTAAGGGGATCGGAACCACCTTGGTATTTCAATTTCCAGCATGAAGCAGCAATCGATTATTACAGCCGACGACCATCCACTTCTCTTAAAGGGTTTAAACGACTTTTTACTTGAAAAAGAGTATAATATTATCGGAAGTGCCCATAATGGGAATGATGCTTTTAGTTTAATTGAAAAAGAGCATCCCGAAATTGCTATTTTGGATATTCAAATGCCTTATATGTCTGGGCTTGAAATAGCGAAAAAGTGCAAGGAAAACAATATCACCACAAAAATCGTATTGATTACCCTTCATAAGGAAAAGGAACTTTATATGAAGGCGCAGGAGCTGAATATCTTTGGATACGTGCTGAAGGAGTTTGCCTTAGAAGAAATTGAAACCTGCTTGCACAATGTAGCCGACGGAGAGCCATATTTCAGTCCCAAGATCCGTGAACAACTCGGAAACATCTTTGTTTCCGATTCTAATCTTAACAGCTTAACCCCTTCTGAAAAGAAAATCCTAAAATTGATTGCCGACGATAAAACCAATAAGGAGATCGCGTCGCTTCTTTTCATTTCTCACCGAACTGTCGAAAAGCACAGAAGTAATATCATCAATAAGTTGAACTTAGAGCCCAAGACGAACAGTCTTCTTATTTGGGCAAAAGAGAACCACGATAAACTGCTCTAAACGTTAGATTTATCTGAAATTACGTGTATCTACGTATTTTTTAACTGTAAAAAAAATCTGACTTTTACAATGTGAAAAAAATTATGGCGTACGAGAGCGATAAGGAGAAAAGCGAAAAGCGTAAAAACTGGATTGTGACTATTTTAGTCATTGCTGTTGTCGCCATCGTTGTGCTAAACATAATAAACTATTTTGTTTCGTAATTTTTAAGTTTTGATACGTTTTCAACTAACTATCTAAATTAAAAAAACCCGGCTTTTTGGCCGGGTTTTTTGTTGTTGAAGTTATCGTTAAAGTTCCAAGGCTTTTTCAGGATCATTATCCATCAACAATTCTGTTGGACTTTCCAGTGCCTCCTTTATGGCTACTAGAAACCCTACAGATTCGCGTCCGTCGATAATTCTATGATCGTACGATAGTGCCACATACATAATAGGAGCGATAGCGATTGCGCCATCCTTCGCAATAGGACGTTCAACAATATTATGCATCCCAAGGATTCCTGATTGTGGCGGATTGATAATTGGGGTCGAAAGCATACTTCCAAAAACACCACCATTTGAAATAGTGAACGTTCCGCCGGTCATTTCATCTACCGTAATTTCGCCTTCGCGTGCACGAATTGCTAAACGCTTCACTTCGCTTTCCACACCACGGAAACTTAAATTTTCGGCATTTCGGATAACGGGTACCATCAATCCTTTTGGGCCGGAAACCGCAATTGAGATATCCTTATAATCATACGTAATTTTATAGTCGCCGTCGATCATCGAATTCACATCAGGGTATAAATCCAAGGCGCGAACTACCGCTAAGGTAAAGAATGACATAAAGCCTAAGCTAACGCCATGTTTCTCCTTAAATTGTTCTTTGTACTGCTTGCGCAATTCGAAAATAGCGCTCATGTCAACTTCGTTGAAAGTTGTTAACATGGCTGTTTCATTCTTGGCAGATACCAAGCGCTCGGCTACTTTACGACGTAACATCGAAAGTTTCTTGCGCTCCGAACCACGATTTCCTTTACCCGGACTTCCCATAGAAGGTTGTGCCTTTACGGCATCATCTTTGGTAATTCGTCCGTCACGACCACTGCCTTTAACATCTTTAGCCTTCACGCCCTTTTCGTCCATTATCTTTTTGGCAGCAGGCGATGGGGTGCCAGTAGCATAGGTTTTATCTTGCTTTGGCTTCTCATCTTTTTGATCGGCTTTTTTATTGTCGTCTTTGGTTTCAGCGCTTTGCTTGTCTAAGTCCGGGCCTGAGTTGCCATCGCCTTTCTCATCGCCAGCATCTTCATACGTATCGGTTTCTTTGGTATCGTCACCGCCTGGCTTTTCAGCCTCGGTATCGATAAGGCAAACTACTTCACCCACACCAATTACATCGCCTTCCTCGGCTTTAAGGGTAATGATACCGCTCGCTTCAGCAGGAAGCTCCAAAGTTGCTTTATCGCTATCTACTTCAGCAATTGCTTGGTCTTTTTCAACATAGTCGCCATCTTCAACCAGCCATTCTGCTATTTCTACTTCGGTAATGGATTCTCCCGGTGAAGGGACTTTCATCTCTAATGCCATAGTTTTTTGATTTTCTATTTCTTATAAAGCTTTGTACGCTAACTATTGTCAATCTTGTTCGTTAATACTACTGTCGAATACGCTTTCCATCACGCGTTGGTGTCGTTTCTTCGAGCGTACTGCGCTACCAGCCGCTGGTGCGGCATACATTCTTCGGCTACAGACTCTAAAGTTACGTGCCTCGTCAAAATGCATCAAGATATGTGACCAAGCACCCATGTTTCTAGGTTCTTCTTGGGCCCAAACCACATCCTTGGCATTTTTATATTTTTTCATGATCTCTTTCATCTTCTCAGTCGGAAGTGGGAAAAGTTGCTCTACTCGAACCAACGCAACGTCTTCACGCTCGTTTTCCTCGCGCATCTCTAAAAGATCGTAATAAAACTTCCCAGTTACAAACACCAAGGTTTTGATTTTTGAAACGTTCGCGCTTTCATCGTCAATGACCATTTGGAAACTTCCATTGGCCAATTCTTCCTTGGTGGAAACAACTTTTGGATGACGAAGTAGACTTTTTGGAGTGAAAACTATGAGGGGTTTCCTATAATTCACCTTCATCTGTCTGCGTAACAGGTGGTAGAAGTTTGCGGGCGTGGTACAGTCGGCTACAAACATATTATCCTTTGCACAAAGTTGAAGGTAGCGTTCCATACGTGCAGAGGAGTGCTCGGCACCTTGCCCTTCGTAGCCATGCGGCAATAGCATGACCAATCCGTTCTGCAATTTCCACTTATCTTCTGCTGCCGAAATGTACTGGTCGATCATAATCTGGGCACCATTGCTAAAATCGCCAAACTGAGCTTCCCAAATTGTCAGAGTGCTTGGGCTTGCCATTGCGTACCCGTAGTCGAAGCCAACGACCCCATATTCCGAAAGCAGGGAGTTGTAAATGTAAAAATGCCCTTGTTTTTCGTTTATATGATTATGAAGTACGATCTCTTCTTCATTCTGTTCTGTCTTGATGACGGCATGACGGTGGGAAAACGTTCCGCGCTCTACATCCTGTCCCGTAATTCGTACGTCGTGGCCTTCTTCCAATAACGTTCCATACGCTAATAATTCACCCATTGCCCAATCGAGCTTGTTCTCTTCAAAGAACATTTTATGACGAGTATCGATTAGCTTGGAAACCTTCCGCATGAATTTTTTATCTTCTGGAAGCTGGGTAATCGCTTTGGCCACTTCTGAAAGCGTATCCATATCGACTTTGGTATCCACGTCTTGCATCATGGTATCCTCTTCTGCATAGGTGAACCCTTCCCATTCTTCCTGCATGATAGCCGTAATCTTCGTTTTTTCCTGCTTGCGAGAGTCCTCTAAGTCTTCTTCTAGTTTGGCTTTGTATTCTTTTTCAAGCTTTTCAGTATGTCCTTCCTCAATTACACCTTCCTTATAGAGTTTTTCAGCATAAATATCACGTGGATTTTGATGCTTTGAAATTGCCTTATACAACTTAGGCTGGGTGAAGCGCGGTTCATCACCTTCATTATGGCCATACTTACGATATCCCAATAAGTCGATGAAAACATCGCGTTTAAACTGCATTCTGAAATCTAGGGCGAAAAGCATAGCGTGAACGACCGCTTCTGCATCATCGGCATTTACGTGAAGTACCGGTGAAAGCGTGACTTTACCAACATCTGTACAATAGGTGCTAGATCGACCATCCAAGTAATTTGTTGTGAAGCCCACCTGATTGTTTACTACTATATGAATAGTTCCCCCTGTTTTATAACCATCAAGTTGTGCCATTTGTACGATTTCGTACGCAATTCCCTGTCCGGCAATCGCAGCATCGCCATGTACGATAATAGGCAGAACGTTACTCGGGTTTTCTTTGTGGTGATCGTCTTGTTTTGCACGTGCGATACCTTCCACAACAGCTCCAACGGTTTCAAGGTGTGAAGGGTTTGGAGCAATATTAAGGTTGATTTCCTTACCCGAATCGGTTTTTCGCTTACACGTCCAACCCAAATGATATTTTACATCGCCATCAAAAATATCCTGCTCGTAATCTTTTCCGTCGAATTCACTGAAAATGGCCTGGGCGCTTTTTCCGAAGATGTTCGTTAACGTACTCAAACGACCACGGTGAGCCATACCCATCACGAATTCCTGAACCCCTTGATCGGCCGCATTTTCTATTAACGCATCGAGTGCAGGAATCAGGCTTTCGCCACCTTCCAATGAAAACCGTTTTTGTCCGACGTATTTAGTGTGAAGAAAACTTTCAAAAGCAACCGCTTCGTTAAGTTTTTTCAAGATGTGTTTTTTCTGTTCTGCGGTGAACTTCGGCTGATTATCGTTGATATTCAGTTTACGCTGAATCCATTGTATTTCATCGGGATTTCGAATGTACATATACTCGATCCCAATGCTATCGCAGTAAATACTATTTAAGTGGTCCAATATCTCCTGCAGGGTGCTTTCGCCAATCCCTAAAACTTCGCCGGCTTGAAATTTGGTATCTAAATCCTCTTGAGAAAGCCCGAAATTTTCAATTTCTAACGTAGGAGCGTACTTTCGGCGTTCGCGAACTGGGTTTGTTTTCGTAAACAAGTGCCCTCTTGTTCGGTAGCCGTCGATAAGTTGAATAACCTGAAATTCCTTGGTGAAGTTTTCGGGAATAGCGCCTTCTAATTCGCCATTCTCGATTCCAAGTGCCTCGAGCGAGCCGTTCTCTATTCCAAAGTCGAATCCTTGGAAGAAAGCACGCCAACTTGGCTCTACGCTATCAGGAAATTGTAAATATTTATCGTAAAGTTCTGCGATGTACGAAGGATGCACCGCGTTTAGAAAAGAATATTTATCCATAATTGGGACACAGAAGTTCTATATTGATAAAACAGTGCAAATTTACAACAAATCCCGAAACTAACGGAAGCGCAGTTTGTATATTTATAGTACGAAACTCTTAAATATTCCCAAATGAAACGCCTCACCTACAGCTTATTTCTTTTTTTGACACTTATAGTTGTTTTTGCATGTCAATCCCAGACGGAAACCCAAGAGCAGTCAACCTCAAATTTTTGGCAAAATGTGCGATTTGGAGGTGGACTAGGGCTTGCTTTTGGAAATGGCTTTTTCATGGGGTCTATTGCGCCTAGTGCTGTTTATGATGTAAATCCGTATTTCAGCGTTGGTCCAGGGTTGTTGTTTAGCTATCAATCCGATGACACATTTCGGTCTACAATGTATGGCGGAAGTATTATTACGCTTTTTAACCCTATTCGGGAAATTCAGTTATCAGCCGAGCTAGAGCAGTTGCGGGTAAATCAAGAAAGAGAATTCTTGGAAGTTACGGAGGAAAATAATTTTTGGAATACAGCACTTTTCATCGGTGGCGGATTTCGGACCGGCACTGTAACGGTCGGAGCACGGTATAATGTACTATTTAAGCAGGAGGATGATATCTACGCAAGTGCCTGGGGGCCGTTTGTAAGAGTGTATTTTTAGACTACACATTCCGCTTCATCAACCAATCGCCAAACTCCCTAAGTTTTTGCTTGTTTTCAGGTGAAATATTGATAGCCTCCAACACTTCATTGGCTTTTTTGGTATAGGCTTCTATTTCTTGTTGAATGGCTTTTGCTGCTCCAGAATGCTGAAAAATCATTTTGACCGAAGCGATCTTGTCGCTGGGATCTTTTGGGTGAATGCTATATAAGCCGTCGAGTTCATCGGCCTGCATCTGATTGCTATTCTCGTACGCTTTCAGGTATAGATAAGTCTTCTTATTCGAAATAATATCACCACCTACTTGTTTTCCAAAGGTTTTGGGGTCGCCGAAAGCATCCAGATAATCATCTTGTAATTGAAACGCCATACCCAAATTCAACCCGAACGCATAGATATTTTTTTTGCAACTTTCGGAAGCGCCTGCCACAATCGCTCCCATTTCCATGGCAGCACCAATAAGGACGGCCGTTTTGTATTCGATCATTTTCAAATACTCCGGAAGGGTCACATCATCGCGATTTTCAAAATCGATATCGTATTGCTGTCCTTCACATACCTGGATAGCGGTTTTGCTAAAAAGAATTGCCAATTGTTGAAAGAGTGCAGGTTTGTAGTCTTCAAATAGCTGATAGGCTAAAATCAACATGGCATCGCCAGAAAGAATTCCAGTGTTGAGATCCCAGCGTTCATGAACGGTTTCCTTTCCTCTTCGCAAGGGCGCCTCATCCATAATATCGTCATGAATCAACGAAAAGTTATGAAATAGTTCAACGGCCAGAGCGGCATTCATAGCCTTTTCATAGTCATCTGAAAAAAAATCACAACTTAATAGGGTCAAGGTAGGTCGTAGTCGCTTTCCACCCAATTTCAAAATATATCGAATAGGCTCATACAGTTGTTCGGGTTCCTGAACCGCAACTGTTTCTTCCAATCGCTTTCGAAGCGCATCGCTATATTTGGATAGGTGTTCCATCGGCAATTTTTGCGCTAAAATACAAGAACTTTAACCTTGCCACCAAATTGCAACCTCAAAATAAAGAGCCCCTTTGTTAAATTATTGTAAAACTTAGGAAACTTTTTTTGTATTGTAAGTTTCCTGATGGTATATTTGCGCTCCATTATGAAAGAGAAGATTGCACAAAAAGCGGCCGATATGTTTATCCACTATGGTTTTAAGAGCGTAACCATGGATGATATAGCGGAAGCTATGGGAATATCGAAAAAGACGATATATGCCCATTTTAAGAACAAGACGGAGCTGGTGAAAGAGGCAGTTCTTAGTGTTTACCATAGTATTACCTGTGGCATTGATCATATTCGAGAACAATACGACAATCCCATTGAAGAACTCTACGAAATTAAGAAATTTGCACTGACCCAATTGAAAAATGAACGCTCTTCTCCCCAATACCAATTACAAAAATATTATCCCGATATATTCGAAATGTTACGTGGCATGCAATTCGAAAAAATGCACGAATGTACTGTTCAGAATATTGAAAAGGGAATTGAAAAAGGGGTGTATCGCGACGACTTGAATGTGGAGTTTGTGTCAAGAGTATATTTCATGGGTATCAACGGTATCAAGGACGATACCTTATTCCCGTTAGAACTGTTTCCGAAGCATGAACTTATGGAAGAATATCTAGAATACCACCTTCGCGGTATCGTAACTAAAGAAGGCCTAAAAACATTGGAAAAATTTATAAAGACTCACCACGATGACTAGAATCCTAACTGTTATCAGTTTGCTTTTTATCCTATCGAGCGCTCAGGCGCAAGCACAGCAACAGCAGCAGTACGCGTTTACGATTGAAGAAGCTGTCGCGTTTGCATTGGATAGTAGCTTTACCGCTATCAATGCCAGACGCGATATTGCAAAAGCCATAAAGCAGAAGTGGGAAACCACGGCAACAGGGTTGCCGCAGATTAGTGCCGATATTTCGTATCGAAACAATTTGAAACAACCAGTGACCCTGCTTCCCGCCGAAATTACGGGTGGACCTCCGGGAACCTTCGTGCCTGTTGTTTTTGGTACCCAGCAGAACATGAATGCCGTGGCTACTTTAAACCAGTTGATTTTCGATGGAAGCTATTTGGTCGGACTGCAAGCGGCCCAGGCATTTCTCGATTTTTCAGAAAACTCAAATGAAAAAACGCGTTTAGAGGTTCGAAAAGGTGTTATCAATGCCTATGGAAGTGTTTTGTTGGCCGAAGAATTGGTCGCCATCTTTGAAAAGAACAAAGCGAATTTGGAGGATAACCTCTTCGAAACACGTAAGATTTTCGAGAATGGCCTAACAGAAGAAGAGAGTGTCGAACAACTCGAAATTACCTTGCTCGATATTGAAACGCAACTCAGCAATGCCCGTCGTAGCGAAATAATCGCCCGACAAATGTTTAAAGTAGCACTCGGACTAACCGTCGATACGCCGGTGACGCTTACACAGGATTTGGATAATTTGGCAGAGCAAAACATTTCCTTAGGATTTTTGGAAGATGCATTGAATATCGAAGAGAACGTCGATTATAAAATTGCTTACAACCTAACAAGGCAACGCGATTTAGAATTAAAATTAGAAAAGAGCAAGGCGCTTCCAACCATTTCAGGCTTTTTAAATTATGCGGCACAGGGGAATAGCGATTCGTTTACCTTCCTGAACGACAATCAAGAATGGTTTCAATCGTCCGTGCTCGGGGTGAATATGAGCATTCCGATCTTCAGTAGTCTTCAACGAAGTGCGCGAACACAACGGGCAAAAATTGCGTTGGATCAAGCTGAAACAGACTTGGAACAAACCGTTCAAAATGTACGCCTAGATGTTACAAGGGCGCGAAGCGACTATAAATTCGCTATAGAAAAATATGAAAATGCGAAGGAAAATTTAGCTCTAGCAGAACGCATTGAACGTAAAAACCAGACGAAGTTTTCCGAAGGAATTTCTACTAGTTTCGATTTACGTCAGGCGCAGACCCAATTATATAACGCCCAACAGCAGTATTTTCAAAGTATGTTGGACGTCATAAATGCGAAAGCTGAACTAGAAACTTTACTGAATACCCCCGATTTACGAATTGAATCGGAAACCATAAGAAATAGATATTAACCTTAGATAATCAACCGAAACAAAATCTAACAGTAATGAAATATTTTTTAACCTTTTTCAGCATCGCACTAGTATTGGTAGCCTGTGGCGATGGCGGCAACAACGCTTCTGTCGATAGCTTGATCGAGCAGGGAGACCTTTCGGCAATTAAACAAAGACGGGCCGAACTCAACGAACAGCAGCAGCAGCTGAACGAACAATTGGATAAGCTTACAACCTATATTCAAAAGAAAGAAAACAAACGCGCCGCACAATTAGTCACCATTGAAACCGTGCGGGATACGCTCTTCAAACATTTTGTGGAAGTTCAGGGCGATGTGGAAACCGACCAGAACATCGTTCTTTTTCCAGAATACTCAGGCGTTTTAACGAATGTGTATGTAGATGAAGGGCAAAAAGTTCGTAAAGGTCAAGTCTTGGCGAAAATCGACGACGGCGGACTTTCAAGTCAGTTGGCACAACAAGAATCACAGGTGGCCTTGGCGAAAACAACCTATGAGCGTCAAAAGCGGTTATGGGATCAAAAAATCGGATCAGAAATCCAATACCTTCAAGCGCAGACTAATTTTGAAGCAGCTGAAAAAGCGGCACAGCAAATACGCTCTCAATTAGCAAAAACGACTATTAAAGCACCTTTTAGCGGTGAAGTGGACAATGTGATTGCGGAAGAAGGTCAGGTAGTAAGTGCGGGGCAATCGCAAGTGCTTCGCATCGTCAACCTAAGTGATATGTATGTGAAGGCAAGTATCCCAGAGAATTATTTGAAAAGCGTCAACAAAGGTACCGAGGTAAAAGTGCGATTATCAGCAATTGGGGAAGAATTCGATGGAAAGGTTCGTCAGGTTGGAAATTATATCAATCCCGACAACCGAACCTTCGATGTTGAAATCGAAATTCCAAATAAGGACGGCTTGGTAAAACCTAATATGATTGCTACGGTGAAGGTGAACGACTATACGCAGGAAGACGCTATAACCATTCCAGAGAATATTCTTCAGGAAAACTCACGTGGAGAGTCTATCGCCTATTTATATGTTCCTAAAACAGATAGTACCGGAACGGCAAAGCGCGTTATTTTAGAAACGGGCTTGAACTATGGAAATCAAATTGAAGTAAAAAGTGGAATCAAAGCTGGCGATACCGTTATTGTAGAAGGTGCAAAATCCTTGCGCGACGGTCAGTTGGTTAGCTATCAAAATCAGTAAAAGCGGACGAGATGAGCAAGAATCCCTATAAAGAATTTAAAATATCCTCGTGGGCCATCGATAACAAGATGACGGTGTATGTAATTATCGCCATCATCATGTTCCTAGGAGCTTTCGCCTATTATACCATGCCTCGGGAATCCTTTCCGGAGATTGTGGAAACCAAGATTTATGTAAGTTCTGTAAATCCAGGAAACTCTGCGGAGGATGTTGAAAAGTTTATCACCGAACCGCTGGAAGAAGAATTCAGTGATATTGGTGGGGTAAAGGAAATTACCTCGACCACACTTCAGGATTATTCGATCGTAATCGTAGAGTTTGAAGAAGATATCGAAATCCCCACTGCCAAGCAGCGCGTAAAGGATAAGGTCGATTTGGTAAAGGCAGAAACTACTTGGCCTACGATGGACAATGGTGCAAAGGTGGAACCGAATGTCTTCGATCTAAACCTTTCCGAAGAACAACCCATCCTTAACATTAACCTTACGGGCGATTACCCGACGCAACAGTTGAAGGATTATGCCGAATATCTTCAGGATAAGATTGAATTGCTTCCGCAGATTAAAGAGGCTTCCATTCGTGGGGCAGAGGATATGGAGGTTGAAATTGCGGTCGACATTTATAAAATGACAGCTTCAAAAGTTAGCTTTACCGATATAGTGAATGCCGTTCGAGGCGAAAATAATACTATTTCTGGTGGAAACGTGATCAGTAATGGTGTGCAAAAGAACATCCGTATTATTGGTGAAATCGATGATCCGCAGGAACTTCAGAATGTTGTCGTGAAACGCGACGGAGGCGTGATTTTCTTAAAGGATATTGCCGATATAAACTTTAAGGAAAAAGATGCGACAACCTTCGCTCGAGAATATGGTGAACCCGTCGTGATGCTCGATGTGAAGAAACGCGCTGGAAAGAACATGATCGAGGCCGTCGAGCAGATCAAGGATATTATTGAAGTGGAGCAAGAAGAATACTTGCCAGAGGGCTTGCATATTTCACTGTCGAACGACCAGTCCATAAAAACGCAAAACCAAGTAGACGACTTGGTGAATAACATCATCTTCGGGGTTATTTTGGTAGTCTTGGTGTTGATGTTTTTCCTAGGATTCCGAAACTCACTATTCGTTGGTTTCGCGATCCCCTTATCGATGCTGATGTCGCTCTTTATCCTATCGAGTTTTGGCTTCACCTTAAATACTATGGTGTTGTTCGGTTTGGTGATGGGGCTTGGAATGCTGGTGGATAACGGAATTGTAGTAGTAGAAAACGTATATACCTTAATGAGTGAAGGTATGCCGCGAAACAAGGCAGCCAAACAGGGAATGGGTGAAATCGCTTGGCCTATTATCGCTTCAACAGCAACGACTTTGGCAGCTTTCTTCCCACTAGGGTTATGGCCGGGGCTTATCGGTAAGTTTATGATATTCTTTCCGATTACGCTTTCAGTAGTACTGGGTTCGTCACTTTTTGTAGCATTGATTATTAACTCCATGCTAACCTCTCGTTTCATGCAAACAGAGGAAGAATCGTTAACGAAGCGTAAACTGGTACGGTGGAGCTTGATCCTTGCGGGTGTGGGTGCTATCCTATTGGTGGCTGGTTTCTCTCTAGATGTAGCTGGGTTACGAGGGTTTGGAAACCTTGCTATCCTTTCAGCCATCATGTTATGGGTGTATAAATACTTCCTTTCTAGGGCGGTCGATTACTTTCAGTTTACAGCCCTTAAAAAGTTGGAAAACCTTTATGAAAGAACGCTTAAGTATGCACTTCGAGGAAGAAAGGCATATCTGTTTTTCTTTGGAACCATAGGAATGTTATTTCTGTCCTTTGTTTTAGTTGGAGTAGCCCAACCGAATGTATTGTTCTTTCCAGAAAACGAACCGAATCAAATTATTACGTATATCGAATATCCACAGGGAACAGATATTGAAAAAACAAACGAGCTCACTAAAAAAATCGAGCAGCGTATTTATAAGGCTATCGAGAAGTATGAAGATGAAGATGGCTATAACTTTATGGTGGAGTCTGCTATTAGTCAGGTAGGCGAAGGCGCTGGAAACCCTCAGACCGACGGCGGACAGTCGAATGAAATGCCACATAAAGGAAAAGTTACCCTTTCCATGCGTGAGTTTCAGGATAGGCGTGGAGTGAAAAGTAGTACCGTATTGGCTGAGGTGCGCGATGCCGTGAAAGGCTTCCCCGGTGCTTCGGTTATTGTTGAAAAAGACGCAGCAGGACCTCCTGTTGGCTATCCTATCAATATTGAATTGAAAGGTGAAAATTATGAGGAAATGCTTCGCCAAGCAGAAGATATGCGCGATTATATCGAGAACCTCGGGGTTGCGGGTATCGAGGAACTGAAAATTGATGTGAATAAGGCAAAACGTGAACTCGATATTCGGGTAGACCGCGAAAAGGCCGGGCGATTAGGAGTTTCTACCGCTGCTGTTGGGCAAACGATTCGACGCGCTATTTATGGAGAAGAGATTTCAACCTATAAAGAAGGCGACGACGATTATGAAATAAATGTTCGGTTTGCTGATGAGTATCGCTATGACGAGAGCGCCCTTTTCAACCAACCTGTAACCTTCAGAAACAATCAGGGACAATTGGTCCAGGTTCCGATTTCATCATTAATTGAAAAGAAAAACACGGCTTCTTTTAGTTCGATTAAGCGAAAGGATTTAAAGCGAGTTATTACGCTATATTCAAACGTTTTGGGTGGCTATAACCCAACCGAGATCGTTAATCAGTTGAAGTCGGAGCTCAAAAATTATGAGATGCCTGATGATATTTCATATTCCTTTACTGGCGAACAGGAAGAACAAGCCGAAAATATGAGTTTCCTATTGTTGGCATTGTTCTATGCCATGGGAGGAATTCTGCTCATTTTGGTGGCACAGTTTAACTCGCTATCTAAGCCATTGATAATTTTAATGGCGATTATCTTGAGTTTGGTAGGAGTATTCCTCGGATTGGTAATTTTCGGAATGGACTTCGTAATCATCATGACGATGATGGGAATTATTTCCTTGGCGGGTATTGTAGTGAATAACGCCATTGTACTTATAGATTATACCCAGATCCTGATCGATAGAAAGAAACAGGATTTAGAAATGGAGTACGATAGTTTACTGACGAAAAAGCAATACTTTGAAGTAATCGTAGCTGGAGGAAAATCGCGTCTACGTCCGGTACTGCTTACCGCCATAACAACTGTACTAGGATTGATTCCGTTAGCCGTTGGATTGAATATCGACTTCTTCGGCTTGTTTACAGATTACGACCCTGCGATCTATATTGGAGGTGATAACGTGATTTTCTGGGGTCCATTGGCGTGGACGGTAATCTTCGGATTGATCTTCGCCACCTTCCTTACGTTAATTGTGGTGCCTGTGATGTTCTATTTGGTGAATCGAGCAAAAGTGAAGTTTGCCAATAAGAAGGAAAAGCGTAGACAGAAAAAAGTAGCGCAAAGAAATAGCTAAACAAAAAAAGCGCTTTCATTTGAAAGCGCTTTCTATTATCTATAATCAATAATTAATCATTTGCGTTCTCAGAAAGTGGAACGGGTAAAGTATTAAATATTTGATCCCCTTCCCTGTCGATAGGTAGTGTATTGGATAATCCATATCTGCGCAAATCAAACATTCTGTGGTTTTCAGACCAAAGGGAATATCTACGTTGTCGCAACATTTCAGTCGTGAGTGCTTCAGAAGTGATGGCGCCTGAATAATCTGGTAAGCCTGCTGCATTTCGGATAATATTCAGAGCTGTTTCTGCATCTTCTAAATTATTCTGTAAAATACTGGCTTCAGCATACACTAAGATTAACTCTTCATTTCTAATAATATCTATAGGAGACAATACAGATTCGTATAACGTACTTTCATGTGTCCCGGTAAGACCATCCTGTGTAGAAGGGTCAGGACGTGGCTGTGTTTTCTCAGCAACACGTTCATCTCCTTCTTCTGCATCTTCTATAAAGCTATTATGAACTATAATTTGGTCCCCATTGTTAGGTACTTCTTCTGTTGAAGCTACTCTGAAGACTTGATTAATAATATCATTTCCTCCAAGACCAAAAACATGTTTAGGACCAACATCCAAGTCGCCATTTAAATCGAAAAACGAATTATTAAGTGCATTAAGGGCACCTTGGCCATCGTTGTCATAAACGGCCGCAAGAGCGGCAACGCCTCTATTAAAAGATGAAAAAGTGTCTGGCGTATCAAAACCTTCGAACCCTTCGCTTAGTCCGAATACAAATTCACTACCTGCGTTACCCAGATTTTGGTTTGCTTCATTCAGCATCTGTCTGATAGCATCCATAGCTGGGCCAAATTCTAGAATTGGACCTAGATTCTCAGGATCGTCAATATCAATGCGAGCTCTATCATATGATTTAAGCATTTGAATCAATTCATATGCTATAATAGTTTTGGCAAATCCGATATAACCATTTGCTTCCGTTTCATTTACCGCATCGGTATTATTGACAGCCCCTATTAGAAGTCTTGCGTTTTTTATACATCTATAACTTCCGTTCCATTGAGCCGTGCTATAAAAGGAATTGTTATCCAAGCCAATACCATTTTTTCCTAATAAGTCACCAGTGTTTCTTGGATCAGCATTGAATAGATATAACTCTCGTGCCATCGTTCCACTTGCTGTTGTTTCAGTGCCATGGCCGAACCTAAAGGACGATTCTACTCCAATAACCAATTCGTTCAATTGCCCGATGGTAGCATTTGCCTCTACGCCGTCAACACTGGGGCCATTCGGATCGATAACTTCATCGAATGTACATCCTATCACGCTAATTGCTAGAAGCGCTAGGAAGGAACATCGAATAATATTTTTATATATATTTTTCATAGTTGTGTGTTTAAAAGTTTACGTTTAGGTGGAAGTACATTTGTCTCGCCGTGGGGAAGGGGGTAACTTCAATACCATTTGATAAGCCAGCGCCTCCATTTACGGAAACTTCTGGGTCATAACTACTATAATCTGTAATGGTAATTAAGTTGCGGCCTGACACACCAATTTTGATTGATTCTACCACGGAACCAAAAGCTGTTTTTACGGCTTTGGTTGGCAATCTATAGTACAATGCAGCTTCTCTTAATCTTATATAGCTTGCGTCTTCAACAAATCGCTCTGCATTTGCCGGCGTATCAAGTCTAGCTTGTCCTTCAGGAGTGTTTAGATCGGGTGTCGTTTGGCCCAAATCGGTTAAGTATTCCGAAAGGTTAAGGTTCTCCTGACCTTCTTTCCATTGCCATAGAAAAGAAAGGTCAAACTGTCCAAACAAGGTGATGTTATTGTTCCACGCCATTTGGAAATCAGGCTCTACGTTTCCAACCTGTCTTAGCTCTCCGTCGATGTTACCCACCAATTGGGTCACCGGCTGTCCCTCTTCAATATAAATAGTTCCCAGTCCTGTACCAAATCCAGCGCCAGGTTGCGCAAAAGCGGGAACGTCTAGTCGGGTTATTTCCGAACGGTTTTGGTAAAACTGTAATCTAGTATTCCAACGAAAGCGATCCGCACGAATTACATCGGCACTTAGTGCTAATTCAATACCATAGTTTTTTAAGTCAGCAAGGTTAGTCGTTTCTGTAGTAAAACCCGAAGAAGAAGGTAATTGACGCGTAAGTATAAGATCGTCAACAGTTTTATTATAGTAAGTGGCTTCTAGTCTTATTCGATTGTTAAGCGCACCTACATCAAATCCTACCTCGAATTCTTTAGCAGTCTCCGGTTCAATATTAGGATCTCCTTTTTGGCCGGCAAGGGTTTGTCCAACAGGTCCATCAGCAACCACTGTACTGGTGTAACTTGTAAATGTTGAACCAAAACCAGCTGGGTTACCCGTTTCACCATAGGCTGCTCGAAGTTTCAACTGGTTAAGAGCCTCAAGCCCCCAGAAATCCATGTTGGCCAAATTTACTGCCAAGGAAGCTTTGGGAAATCCATACAGTTCATTTGGATCGCCATTACGAGTAGATTTATCTAAGCGATATCCTACAGTTGCGATAAATTGATCGCGGTAATTACCCTCAACTTGTCCAAAATATCCAAAATCTTCTTCTTCAGATAGGAACTGGCTAATTGCTTGCGTTGAAGAATTCTGAACATTCGTCTGGCCTGCTAACAAACCGGAGCCACGACTTAGAACGGTATTCGCATCCTGATAAAGGTAGGTAATACCGGCTTGTGTGGTTAAATCTAAATCGCCCTCAAGTGTCGTATGGTCCCAAACCAACGCAGCTTGTGAGTTTACTTGTGTAAAATTGTTTTTACCAACAGCAATGAAACCTGGGTTTTCAGTACCAAGTTGCGCTTGATGCGTTTCTGGAACATACACATATGTTTCGTTTGCGAGGTAATCCAAACCTCCGCTAATATTAAATCTCAATCGATTCACATCGGTATCAAGAATATTTGTGTTCAGGCTTAGACCTTGAATAATTCTGTTATTGCTGTCTTCATTTTTTGCTTGATCTCTAACGAATATAGGATTCCCGGAATAGTTAGGGTTATTTGGGTAGTTGCCATTTTCATCTGGGAACAAATTGTTCCATGGTCTTGTAAATGCTAATGTGTAACCATAGCTTAGCCCACCGTCATTTTCATTTCCAGTAAAGGAACGGCTTGAGCTACTCTCTACATAATTTGTAGTCGAAGTTAAGCTGAAGGTCTCTGAGATTTTGTGTTCTATATTGGCACGCAACGATAGTCGCTCGAATCCAGTATTTTTTATAATACCCTCTTCATCACGAAAACTACCACCAACATAAAATTGTGTCTTTTCGTTTCCGCCATTGGCACTTAAGCGCGTTTCGGTTATGAGCCCATCATTTCCATAAATGATATCTTCAAAATCATATAATTCACCTCTTTCAGCAATCGTTGCTAGAAATTTATCTCTTTCATCAGGCCCAAAGACTTCTTCAACAATGGCAGCTGTCCAAGGTCGCATCCCTAGTCTATTGCTAATACTTTGAACTCCGACATCTTGTGCAAAGTTTACTTTCGTGCGACCGCGCTTTCCTCGTTTTGTAGTGATAATAATTACACCAGCATTACCACGCTGTCCATAAATAGCTGCTGCTGAAGAACCTTTCAATATCTCAATATTTTCAATATCATTTGGATCTAAATCGGCTAGTCTATTACCAGAGTTTTCTTCGTTTGCAGAGTTGGCTCCAGACGCAAAGCGTAAACCAGAAGGCACCTCGCGATTATTAATATATACACCATCTACAATAATTAGTGGCTGGTTATTACCATTAATCGATGAAATACCACGAAGGCGTAAGGCAAAACCACCACCGGGAGCTCCAGAAGTGGAAGTGATATTTACCCCCGCAACTTTTCCATAGAGGGCTCCATCTACGGTAGATTGTCCAGTTGTTCCTACCAATTCCTCTGAAGAAACACTGGATACGGCATTGGCGGCATTTGAACGTTTAATAGATGTTGCAAGTCCGGTAACTACAACTTCTTCTAATGCTTCTGTCGATTCTACAAGTGTAACTTGAACTGGATTGGTATTTCCTACTTCTTGTGTGAAAGTTTCATAACCCAAGGAAGAAAACGCTAGCGTAACTGGTAAGTTATCTACCGTTATAGAAAAATTACCTTCGATATCAGTAGTAGTACCATTGGAAGTCCCTTCTTCAATTACATTGGCGAAAGGCACGACATCTCCATCGGCGCTATTCACTGTTCCGGTAATTGTTTGCTGGGCATAAAATATACCGGGCAGCAAAAATAAAAATAGCAGGAAAAGCCTGCCTTTGTTGTCGAATTGTTTCATAATAGTTAAGGTTTTGTTATAAAGCTAAAATAATAAAGAAATATCTGATAAAACGATAAAAAATAATGCCTTTATCAACAATATTGTTAACGAGTCTTTCGCTTGTCAATATTCCGCCGAATCAATATTCATCTAGTTTGAACTTACTATCTTTGCCGTTTTAGAAGTCATTAAACAATACAAACATGGGGTACAGAACGCATACCAATGGTGAATTGAGAGCCGAAAATATCGGTGAAACCGTAACCCTTTCAGGATGGGTACAGAAAATTCGGGATAAAGGATTTATGATTTGGGTCGATTTACGCGATCGCTACGGTATCACGCAGCTTATTTTTGATGAAGAGCGTACGTCTAAGGATGTCATGGAAATCGCTTCGGGACTTGGGCGTGAATTCGTCATTCAGGTGAAAGGTGACGTTATCGAACGGGAAAGTAAAAACCCCAACATGAATACCGGCGATATTGAAATTCTCGTTTCTGAAATTGAAGTCTTGAATGCTTCCCTTACGCCTCCCTTCACTATTGAAAAGGAAACCGATGGAGGCGAGGATCTTCGAATGAAGTATCGATATCTGGATATCCGTCGAGCCCCTGTTCGAAATAACCTAATGTTTCGCCACAAGGTAACCATGGCCGTTCGAAATTACCTTTCCGATATGGATTTCATCGAAGTGGAAACGCCATACCTTATTAAGTCTACACCTGAAGGAGCTCGTGACTTTGTTGTGCCTTCTCGTATGAATGAAGGGCAGTTCTATGCACTTCCACAGTCACCCCAAACCTTTAAACAATTGTTGATGGTGGGTGGAATGGATAAATACTTTCAGATTGTGAAGTGTTTCCGCGATGAAGACCTACGTGCCGACCGTCAACCGGAATTTACGCAAATCGACTGCGAGATGGCGTTTATAGAACAAGAAGATATTCTGCAAACCTTTGAAGGACTTACGCGCCATCTTCTAAAGGAAATCAATGGTGTTACGGTCGATGAATTTCCGCGTATGACGTATGATGAAGCCATTCGGAAATATGGAAACGATAAGCCGGATATTCGCTTCGGAATGGAATTTGGCGAATTGAATGAAGTAGCCCAACACAAGGATTTCAATGTTTTCAATAGTGCCGAATTGGTAGTTGGAATTGCAATTCCCGGTGGAAACGAATACAGTCGAAAGGATATCGATAAACTGATCGATTGGGTGAAGCGCCCTCAAGTGGGAGCAAAGGGAATGGTCTATGTTCGTTGTAATGATGATGGTTCGTATAAATCTTCTGTCGACAAATTTTACGAGGCAGAGGACTTAGCAAAATGGGCTGAAAATACCGGCGCCAAAGCAGGCGATCTAATCTGTGTGCTTTCTGGCGATGCTTCACAAACCAGAGCACAACTCAGTGCGCTTAGAATGGAAATGGCCACACGACTTGGACTTCGTAAATCAGATGAATTTGCACCGCTCTGGGTTATCGACTTTCCCTTATTGGAATGGGATGAGGAAACCGAGCGATATCATGCCATGCACCACCCCTTCACCTCTCCAAAACCGGGTCAGATGGAGTTGTTAAAAACTGATCCGAGTGCCGTTAAGGCGAATGCCTACGATTTGGTACTAAACGGAAACGAAATTGGAGGTGGTTCCATTCGTATTTTCGATAAGGAAATTCAGTCAAAAATGTTCGATTATCTAGGGTTCACGAAGGAAGAGGCAAAAGCGCAGTTTGGCTTTTTAATGGATGCCTTTCAGTACGGAGCGCCACCGCACGGCGGAATCGCTTTTGGTTTGGATAGATTGGTGGCTATTTTGGGCGGACAGGAAACGATTCGCGATTTTATCGCATTTCCGAAGAATAACGCTGGTCGCGACGTTATGATCGATGCGCCTGCTGTATTGGATGAAGAGCAGTTGGAAGAGCTTCATTTGAAAGTTACGGCGCAACCGTAAACGAAATACAGTGTAATGGTTTTGAGTTAATCGGTATCTTTATCGTATGGCGAATACCGCACCCATAGTGTCGAAATTTTTGAAGTGGCGCTATCGCCATATTTCACAAAAGAACTTCGTCTTTTTTCTTAGTGGAATTGTAGGGCTGTTAGCTGGGATTTTGGCCGTAACCCTAAAAAATATCACGTTTTCACTTCAATCCTTTATCGAACACGTGGTATTGGAAACCAAACATGGATTGTATTTTGTTATTCCTATTGTTGGGTTAGCCATTGTTTTTCTACTGAAGAAATATCTTTTCGTAAAACCACTTCGACCCGAAACCCCCGATTTTATAAAGCGTTCCATTCCGATGCTGCTGTATTCCCTTTTTCGACAAAAGGGGTTGGTTTCTATCAGATTGCTCTATCGTACATTGATTTTAGCACCGTTAACAGTAGGTTTTGGTGGTTCTGTTGGGTTACTTGGTCCAGCCATAACCTCTGGGGCTTCTCTTAGTTCTAATTTAGGACGATTTCTTCATGTCGATAAGAAAACGAGGACACTTTTAATTGCTTGTGCAACGTCTGGAGCCATGGCCTCAATGTTTAAATCGCCTATTGCCGCTGTTGTGTTTGCAGTGGAAGTATTTAGCTTAGACCTCACGTTTGCATCGTTATTACCATTGTTGATTGCCTCCATTTCTTCCGTGTTAACGTCTTATTTCTTTTTAGGTGAAGAGGTCTTGTTCAGTGCTACGGTATTGAAATCGTTTCATATTTCTGATACCTTGTTTTATGTCGCATTAGGATTGGGAACGGGAATCGCATCTATCTACTTCACCAGAAGCTATTTTGCCATTTACGATATTTTCGATCGGTTAAAGTCGCCCTTTGCGAGATTGATGGTCGGGGGTGTCGCTATAGGTGCCTTGCTCTACTTTATTCCTCCACTTTATGGGGAAGGGATCAGTTTTACCACAGCTTTGCTGGAAGGGAATCATTTAAAAGCCTTAGGGAGTACTCCATTTGATGCCTATTCCGATTCAATTTGGGTTGTTATCGCCCTGTTGATAGGCTTCACCATATTTAAGGCGATTGCCATGACTACTACGTTTGCAGCGGGTGGGGTAGGAGGTGTTATCATTCCAACGATGGTGATGGGAAGTGCCTTGGGGAATGTCTTTGCAAAAGTACTGAACAATCTCGGTCTTGGTTTTGAAGTATCGGAAGTAAACTTCACCTTGGTCGGGATGGCAGGTTTGATGGCGGGCGTTGTGAATGCTCCCTTAACCGCTATTTTTCTAATTGCTGAAATTACGGGTGGCTACGCGCTTTTTGTTCCCCTGATGATTACGGTGGCTATTAGCTTTATGATTTCAAAAAATACTATGGAGCACAGCATATTTACGCGTGAATTGGCAATGAGGGATGCTTTGTTAACCTACGATCGCGACAGAAATGCATTGTTGCTATTGGAGTTCGATAAAATAATCGAGCACAACTTTGTGACAGTTCCCCCCGATATGCCTTTAGGTGAAATATTAACCCATGCAGTCGCTAATTCGAATAGGAATTTGTATCCTGTAGTAAATGAAGAAAAGAAGTTTCTTGGTGTTATTTTTCTGAATGATTTGCGCAAGATAATGTTCGATTCCACTCTGTATGATAAAATAACCGCTAAGGAATTGATGGAGAATGCCCCAGCATTGCTATTTTACAATCAAGATAGCATGAATGAAATTATGGCAAAATTTGAGAAAAGCGGTGCTTGGAACTTACCCGTAATTAAAGAAGGAAGGTACCATGGCTTTATTTCCAAATCGAAATTATTGACCGCATACCGACGAAAACTAGTTGATTTTACAAGACAATGAGAGCAGTATTGATAATTTTATTCCTATTGATAGTTGGGACTGCCATTTTTGGCTTCTATATAAGAGCTGAAGATTATACAACTGGCGAATTGTGCATTGGTGCTTCAATAGCTGCATTATTTTTTGCCTGGATGCCTTTATTTATCTACCACCGATGGCGAAAACGCAATTTCAAAGACTATATGTTGACCAAGGAAAATCTTGATAAAATGCGTAATCACAACAAGGAAAAGGACTTATAGGTCAGGTGTCTCCAAAAATTTTTACACTTTTTTAACATTTCAGTCAATAAATACCGTACCTTTACCCATTATTAATTTATTTTTTTATTTACAATGGAAGGAACAGTTAAGTTTTTTAATGAATCTAAAGGGTACGGTTTTATCACTAATGATGAAACTGGTAAGGACATATTCGTTCATGTTACCGGATTAAATGGGGAAGCCCTTAATGAAGGTGATAAGGTAGAATATGTTGAAGAAGAAGGTCGCAAAGGAATGGTGGCTGCCCAAGTTCGGGTAATTCACTAGTGTATATATACTACTAACCATCAGAAAGAACCATCCCCCAATCTTGGGGGATTTTTTATGTCATAAAGTAAAGAATGCTAATTAAGATTTCGACGTTCAATAAAGAAGCGCTTCACTAGCTGCGAAGCCTCCTCGGCCATAACACCACCAATCATTTTTGTTTTGGGGTGAAGGGAGGTTCCCATTGCAATACAACCACGCTGTTCATCGCGTGCACCATACACGATTTTAGAAATCTGACTCCAAAATAAGGCACCTGCACACATTTGGCAAGGTTCGAGCGTAACATACAAGGTGCAATCTTGAAGATATTTGCCTCCTAGGTAATTAGCAGCAGCCGTGATAGCTTGCATTTCGGCGTGTGCCGTAACATCATTCAAGGTTTCGGTCAAATTATGCGCTCTTGCAATAATTTGATTATTGATTACTACCACCGCTCCAACAGGAACCTCGCCCTTCTCGAAAGCGATCTCGGCTTCCTGCAAGGCACGTTTCATAAAATAGTCGTCGTCAAAGGGCTTTATCATCGGTAGTAGTTCAGTCTCTGAAGTCTCAAAAATACGATTTTGAAACAGTATCTTTACGGCGTGCAACAGAAGATTTTAGATAGTATTCACGATCCGAAAGACCTGCGAAAGGTTCCGGCCGAGCAGTTACCTGAATTGGCAAAGGAATTACGCGATTTCATCATAAATATTGTCGCAACCAAGGAAGGACATCTTGGAGCGAGTTTAGGCGTAGTGGAACTTACCCTAGCCTTGCATTATGTGTTTAACACACCTGACGATTTGTTGGTATGGGATGTAGGGCATCAAGCCTATGGCCATAAAATTCTGACAGGGCGAAGGGATGTTTTTCATACCAATCGGCAATGGAATGGAATTAGTGGTTTTCCCAAACGCGAGGAATCTATATACGATACTTTCGGAACAGGTCATAGCAGTACATCCATATCGGCTGCCTTAGGAATGGCGATTGCATCACGGCTACAAGGAAATACAGAGAGACAGCATATTGCTGTAGTGGGTGATGCCTCTATTGCCAGTGGAATGGCTTTTGAAGCGTTGAATCATGCGGGAGTGAGCAACACCAATCTTTTGGTCATTTTGAACGATAATGCCATTGGCATCGACCCCAGTGTCGGAGCACTAAAGGAATATTTGTCAAAGTCCTCTGTTGAAAACGTACCGAATTCTGAAAATATCTTTGAAGCCTTGCAATTTGAATATACCGGACCAATAGATGGCCACGACATTCATAAGCTAATCGATGTACTATCGAAACTCAAGGAGACAGATGGGCCCAAAGTGTTGCACGTAATCACTAAAAAAGGAAAGGGGTTGAAGCAGGCTGAAGAGCACCAAATCACCTACCATGCTCCGGGAAGATTTGATGCAAAAACAGGCGATCTTCTTCCGAAGACTAATGAAAAACAGCCACCTAAATTTCAAGATGTATTCGGTAAGACCCTAGTGGAATTGGCGCAGAAGAATGAAAAGATAATTGGCATTACACCCGCAATGCCTACGGGAAGTTCTCTAAAATACATGATGGATGCTTTTCCCAACCGAGCCTTCGATGTGGGGATTGCGGAACAACATGCAGTTACGCTGGCTGCTGGAATGGCCACACAGGGCTTTCGAGTGTACTGTACGATTTATGCAACTTTTCTTCAACGTGCCTACGATCAAGTAATCCATGACGTTTGCCTTCAGAAGTTGCCAGTTGTATTTTGCTTGGACAGAGCAGGATTGGTAGGAGCCGATGGGGCTACACATCACGGAATTTTCGACATAGCATTTTTACGTGGTATTCCGAGTCTAAGGATTATTGCGCCAGGCGACGAAATTGCCCTTCGGAATATGTTATATACGGTTCAGGACTATACCGAAGGTCCGATAGCAATTCGCTATCCACGAGGCCGAGGATGGAATGTTGATTGGCAGTTGCCTTTTTCTACGATAGATATAGGAAAAATTGAAAAGTTGAAAGAAGGAACCGAGTTAGCTATCATCTCGGTTGGCACCATGAAAAAGAATGTGGAAGAAAGCTTATCGGGGGAAGTGTTCCGTGATAGAGTTGCTCATTTCGATTTGGTTTCGGTGAAACCTTTGGATTTCGATATGTTGAATATGATATTCAAAAATTTTGAAAAGGTAATTACGGTTGAAGACGGTGTGATAAAAGGTGGTGTAGGGGAAGCAATTCAGGCGCATAGCGTCAACAAAGGTTACATAGGCGTCATTAGAGTTTTAGGGATTCCAGATCGTTTTCCACAACATGGGACAGTTCAGGAGCTACAGGATTGGGCGGGAATTTCTTCAGAAAAAATAAAGCAAGAAATTATGGCTCTACTACCATAAAAAAAAGCCGCTTTGTTCAAGCGGCTTTCTCTTTTCAATAGAAAATAAAAACTTAGCGCATTAGCAATTTCGCTGTGTGCGAATAGTTTGTTCCATCGATTTGAACAACATAGACACCTGCAGATAAATTGCTGGCGTTTATTTGAACAACCTGGTTAAGGTCTAAAATTTCCGAGTAAACGGAACGGCCGTTCATGTCATAAATAGAAACAGTCGCTTCACCAACTTCCAGCACAGATTTAATATTGATTATTCCATTCGATGGATTTGGATATACTCTAAAGTTATTATCATAAGAAGAGCGATCATCTGCGGAAAGTGTGCAGTTCTCTCCTTCAGGAATTTCGAAACCTTCAGTTCCGTCTGTCCGATCTAACGGACTACCCTGGTCTGCGTCTACTCCTAATCCACGAGCAGCAAATACCTCCCAAATCAAACATCTATTCGCTCCATCATTTAAAAGCTCATCGGCTTCCAGAATGGCATCACGGCCATCTTCGAAACCAGGTTGACACGGCTGAAGCTTCATTCCGTCCATCACTAATTGAAGTGCAATATTATTGCCACCAGTACCATTATAGATATCTGGATCGTATCCATATTCATCAATAAGCGCCCAAGTTAGGTCCCAAAGCATAGATGCCCATACAGAACCTACTCCATGCGGTACAGAAAGCGTAGCATTATCTATATCGCCATAAGTAAGTGGGCTATACGTAATGTCTGTAGTGTAAGGATAAGGACGAATCCCGTTACCTGCAGAACCTTGTCCTACAGAATACGTAGCGAAACCTCTAAGGTCTTCTGCATTATCACTGGCTTGCATGGTTAACATCATGCCAAACCAATCGCTCCATCCTTCACCCATTTGCTCGGAGAAACGAGTACAATTTCCACCGCTTTGCTGCGTGCAAGTTTGCAAGCAACCTGCTAAAAGTCGTCCACCTGTTAATCGATTCGAAATCCCATGAGCATATTCATGAACAATGATTTCGGCATCTAAGTCACCATCTCGTTGGAATGGATCATTTGCAGAACCGTCATCGACCAAAGTAGCATTTATAGTGTCGCCATCAAGTAATGATGCAATTATTGCCTCGCCTGGATCTTGATAAATCATTACAGCGGGTATTCCAATTCCAGAACCTGCTCCACCCATAGGTATTGGATCTGTAGGAGCATTATTCACTACAATTACTGCTAAAGCACCGGCAGCTTCTGCTGAAGCTACTTTATCGGTAAAGTTGCATTCACCACGTCGTACAACGGCGATTTTCCCATTTAGGTCACCTGCATTGGTAAGATTGTCACATCCATCGTATGGATCGGTAGAAGCGCCTGCATCATCGTCTTCCATCAGAACTAAATCTTCGGTAATAGGTGTTGTAGGAAGATCAGTGCCATTAAAGTTTGAGTCAAAGGCCAGGTATTGACCAGCTAGTGGACCGTTGTTTACAGTTACCAAAGTTCCAAGCACTTCACCTGGAGCAGACCATAAGTACATTTGCATTACTCCATTTTGCCCATCTGGAGGGGATCCAAATACCGCGTTGTTGGTTCCTGCACCATCTTGTGCTTGTGCGAAAACATAATCGCCTTGATCTCCGCCGTTACCGTAATTATTTTGTTGGAAATTTCCACTTTCTTCATCAAATCCGTATAAATAAGAAATATCATGTGCTATATTATTCCAGTAGAATAGATTCACAATAGAAGCATCTAAATGATTGATAGGCTCTTGTGGCAGATTAAAAGGAAAGTCGAATTGAAGTGTAGATCCTCCGTCGGGTCCTTGCTCAATATTATTATCTCCTTCAGTATCGTCATGTGCATCTACATTATTTCCTCGAGTGTAGGTGAATTCAGCACCTGTTGCGCCATTGGTATCATGCCATCCAAATGGTGAAGCAGTAAGGTTCTCAGGGCTTACAACTAATTGATCGTCGGTTTCGTCTGGGTTTTCGAAAGGATAAGGAAAAACACGGTAGGAAGCACCTCCATTTGTAATTGCTTCTTCTTGATTTCTGTTCTTATTGGCAATTAAAATACTTTCCGGATTGTTATGGCCAGCATGTGGCTCGGTACCAAAACTACAATTATGGATCCAATCGTCAATATCAAGGATGTCTCCCGTCATCGCATCAATACGAACACTGTAATAATGGCTCATGTCGGTAAGGAAAATACTTAAATCCCATGCTAACCTTAATTGATCTTCCACAGAAGTATATACCAACTTTACAGGAATATCATTCCGAGAGATGGCACCGTTGGAATAGACATATGAATTAGATTCAGGTGATGTTAGTAATGCAAGACCTGTTGGATTTGATAATCCTAACGATTGCGTTGCTTTTGTGATGGCAACTTCCGCGGTTATAGACGGATTAGTGCTATTCGTTTTAGCTGCAATATTAGTTTGGAAGTTATTGATATTGCTATACACAACTGTGTTATTCTTAACAGCAAAACTACCAACAGTATTGAAAATTGGTATGCCTTGATATTGTTGGGAAGCATATACATTGGTTACATCCATGCTTTTGGAATAAGCGTCGGAGTTTATGGTGATATCGGAAATATCCTCGGTTTGCAACTGCAATTGCGAACGATTGTCGTTCAGATATGAGGAAACAATTCCCTCATAATCCTGCGCAGTCGCATGCACCGCAAATAATAGGGTGAAAGCGTAGAGTAATTTTTTCATAGACAAATTTTAAATAATAACTGTAATTGATAATAGCCCCTAAAACTACTAAATTTTGAAGGTAATTTCTAAGAAATCGATGGAAAACCTTTGTAATCAATACATTTTATAGTGTGCCCTGTATTTTTTGATACAATTGGAGCGCTTTTCCGTCGGTAAGTTTTGAAACGAAATGGCAACATTCCATTATTGTTTCATATAACGTAGTTGCTTGGTTGTCAATTTCGGGAAAAGCTTTTAGCAACAATCGGTCATAATGGTTTTCCTTACCATGCCAACGACGTTCCGACGCCAAGGTGTAGGCATCTAGAAGGGTCGATAAAATGCGATACCCTGCTATTTCCTTGTCTACGACCTCAGTGCTCTGGTATACTTTTTCAACACTAATCTTTATAATGTCGTCGATCTGAGCCTTAAAATTCGATTTGTCTAATAAGGCGGTCGCAAAAATGCCTTCTAAAATGTCTTCTTCATGTTGTATGAAAATCTTTGTTGCTTCCGCTATTAATGTGTTAATAGCCAATGATCGAAGATACGCCAATCTATCGGATGTCCTGCTAAGCTTATTATAGGTGTCTGTTTTTAAATTGTTTTTCACCAGCTGAAGCAAATACTCCAAGGCTACATCTTCTTCAATTAACCCCAAATTAATACCATCTTCAAAATCGATAATGGTATAGCATATATCGTCAGCAGCTTCCACTAAATACGTTAATGGATGCCTTGCGTAGGCAATATGCCCGTTTGACCCTCTTGAAGGCAACCCGAGTTCTGCTGCAACCTCCTTGAAAAAAGAAACATCGTTTTGAAAAAGTCCAAACTTTTTATCTGCAATATGTGCGGAAGGTTTCTTGGGGAGCGATTCCTTCGGATATTTCATAAAGGCCCCAAGGGTAGCATACGACAATCGAAGTCCTCCCGTTACCCCATGTTTCGATTGTGTTAGCATTCGAAAGCCATTCGCATTTCCTTCGAACGATACAAGATCTTCATATTCTTTATCAGAGAATTGCTCTTTAAACCGTTCGCCCTTGCCATTCTTGAAATAATCACCAATGGCTTTTTCACCACTATGACCGAAAGGTGGATTCCCAATATCATGTGCCAATGCTGCCGCAGCAACTATAGCACCAAAATCATTAAAGCGATATCCATAGGTAGATTGGAGGTGAGGGTGTTTTTGAACTAATGCCTTTCCAACCTGCCGCCCGAGCGATCGTCCCACAACAGAAACTTCTAAGCTATGGGTAAGGCGTGTGTGTACAAATGATGTTTTGGACAATGGAATTACCTGGGTTTTATCCTGTAGGCTTCGGAACGGTGCAGAGAAAATAATTCGATCGTAATCTACTTCGAAGCCGAGCCTTGTTTCATCCTGCTCGCTCCGCAAACGTTTTTTGGTATCGCCCATCCTTTTCAAGGATAATAGCTGTTCCCATTGCATCATAGTTTAAAAAATTTACGTTGCAAGATAGCATTTTTGACCATTCTTAGCCAAGTTTTCAGCATTGACGGGGTGTTAACATTTCGGTAACCTTACTATGACAAATCTTTAATCTGCAATTAACACGGTGTTTACATAGTGGCGGTTTCTTTGCGCCAAGAAATTCTAACAAGGAAATGAAAAAACTACTTATACTATTCTTCATCGGTTTTACAGCAGTTTTGTCTGCTCAAGATACAGGTTCAATTGTCGGAAAACTTACAGATAAAGATGTAGGAGGCGACGAGCCACTACCATTTGCCAATGTTTTGATAAAAGGTACTTCCAAAGGAACTACTTCCGATTTTGATGGTTTGTATGAGCTTCGAAATGTTGCTCCCGGAACCTATACACTTGTAATTAGTTTCGTTGGATATGAAACTACAGAGATTGAGAATGTAACGGTCGAGCCTAACAAGGTTACAACCGTAAATGTTCCTTTAGGGGCAAGTGCTGCTGCACTAGATGAGGTTGTTATTACTACTACTACAAGGCGTGATAGTGAAGTAGCGCTCCTGTTAGAGCAAAAGAAAGCGACCACTATTATTCAAAGTATCGGTGCCGAAGAATTATCGCGAAAAGGAGTTGACGATGCCGCTGCCGCGGTTGCCCAAATCTCAGGGATATCGCAGCAACAAGGAAGCAGCGACGTATTTGTGCGAGGTCTAGGCGATCGCTATCAAAATACTACTATGAATGGATTGTCGCTTCCTTCTAACGATGTTAACAAAAAGAACATCAACTTGGATCTTTTTCCTAGCGAGGTAATAGAAAACGTGTCGGTAAGTAAAGCTTACAATAGTTATTTCTATGGCGATTTTAGCGCGGGTAATGTGAATATTACTTCAAAGGAATATAAAGGACCTGGATACTTGGCAGTTTCCGTAAACTCTGGATTCAATACGAATGCTATCGGAGAGGATTTTGTAAGAAGTGAAGGGCCAAGTTACTTCGGATTTTATAATCGATACGATAACGATCCGTTTGCGGTTGTTTTATCGCATGGGGTCGATCCTCAAGAGGCCGAAGGCAATGTTGGTTTTAACGGAAGTATCGAAGGAGGTTATTCTTTCAATATCAACGATAATCAACGCTTGAGTTTCTTCGGAACGGCTATCTTCGGAAATGGATACGAATTCCTTGAAGGGCCGGCGGTAGACTTCACTAACGACGTAAAGCTTCGTTTCAATAATGTAGATTGGTACAATTACGATACAAATACATCGGCACTAGGATCTATTATCTATAACCATAAGGATGGTCATAAACTGAAGTTCACATCATTGTTCTCCAATACTTCAACAGATCAAGTTGGATACTACGGAAATGAAGGATTAGGGTTTAACCGTGACGGATTTAGTGGGGCTGGTGTAGATGGTGGTTTTTACCAAATGAACGTTCAGTTCAACCAAGATATGATTTTCGTAAATCAATTGAATGGTACCCATAAGTTTGAAGACGATAAATGGCTATTGGATTGGGGTGTAGGCTTCAATAAAGTTTTTGCCGACGAGCCAGACAGAAAACGTATTTCACTTGAAAACTACCAATTCTTCTTAGACGACGACCCTAACACAAATGCTATCTTCTACGATAACATCGCCTTCGATAACCAACGCTATTTCCAGAGTATTGAAGATGATGAATTAAATAGCTATTTAAATTTAAACTATAAGATTTCTGAAGCGGTTAACCTGACTTTCGGATATAATGGTAGAACCAAAGAACGTCGCTTCAACAACTGGCGATATGGGTACGAGATCCTGGATAAGGAAGCAAACCCTGTTACCAACCCGAATAACCTTAACGATTTCTTCGACGTAACCAATATCAATATCCCTAATGGTTCGGGTCTTTGGAACCTTCAGGTAGCTAGACAGCCACTTGGATTGGATCAGTATATTCCATTAACCAACCGTCCACAGCCTTATGAGAATACTTATACAGGGAACTTAGACATCCATGCAGGATTGGTTACTGCCGATATTACGCTAGGTAAATTCCTTTTCGTGCCAGGGCTTCGACTGGAAAACTGGACGCAGGAAGTAACCTATGACGTTATTAACCCTGTGCCTACCGATACAGGATTCCGTAGTGTTCAGGAAAACCTATTGTTTCCAAGCTTGAGTATTAAGTATGGAATTAACGATGATATGAATATTCGTTTGGCAGGAAGCCAGACAGCATCCTATCCAGAATTTAAGGAAGTGGCAAACTTCGTGTATGAGGGCGTAACACAGCGTGTGGGTGGTAACCCAGACTTGTTGGGGAAAGCCGATGGAACCGGAGTTGCCTATTCTGAAATTCTAAATGTTGACCTAAAATATGAGTGGTTCCCAAGTTCAAGTGAACTAATTGCGGTTGGTGTTTTTGCGAAGACCATTAAGGATCCGGTAAACCGAGTAGTAGCTACCGATGCAACGGGAACACAGCGATTCTTTAGAACGGGTGATCAAGCTGAAGTATTTGGAGCGGAATTAGAATTCCGTAAGAATATTGTGATGGACGCAGACGATAACCCGTTATTCTCTGTTGGAGGTAACTTCGCCTATAACAACACCAATCAGGATCTTAAGACAATCTCAACCGCAGATGGATTCACCTTTGGTACTTCTTTTGGCGATAGAACAGAATCTGAACTGCAAGGAGCCTCTGAGTTTATTGCAAATGCAGATGTAAACTTTAGTCCAACGTTCGGAAGCTACAAGCCAAAAGCAACAGCTACTGTTTCGTATTTCTCTGATCGTATTTACGCTTTAGGAAGTGGTGATTTGGGTAATATCGTTGAAAAAGCGGTGCCGTCCCTAAACTTCATTCTTCGAAATGAAATCGGTGAACACTTTGAAGCTAACCTTAGCGTAAAAAATATCCTGAATCCAGACGTTACCCTTATTCGTGAAAATACCGGTGCGGAAGAAAGCCCACTGTTAGAGCCTTACGGATTGGTAAACGCCGATGGCGATGTGACATTGTTGGAGTTCCAACGTGGTATCAACATTGGATTAACCCTTAAATATAAACTATAACAAAAAAAGCTTATTACTTACTCTAAACTTTAAAAATGATGAAAACCAAATTTTTATTTACTATAGGCCTTTGTGCCTTGCTTTTCACAGCGTGTGAAAGCGATGACACTGCAGACATTATTATTACAGATAATAGTGTTAACACTACCAATAACAACAGTGGTGGTAACGGTGGAGACGGCGATGGAGACGTTTTCTTGAGCGGTGTTTATACCGAAAATCTAAACCTTGAAGCTGGTGTAAATTATGTAGTTACAGGTCCAGTTCTTATGGCAGAAGGTACTACTTTAAATGTAGCTCCTGGAACACGTGTTGCTGCTCAACCAGTAGGAGTTAATGCGTATATCGCTATCCAACAAGGTGCTCGAATCGTAGCCAATGGAAATGCTAATAACCCTATTGTTTTTACCTCTAATGCTTCTACTCCTGGAACTGGAGACTGGGGAGGTTTGATTATTTGTGGAAATGCTCCAATCAACTCTACTGAAGATGGTTCTGAAGATACTTCAACAACTGAGGTTGGAGGTCTTTCATACGGTGGAAACAATCCATCTGACGATTCGGGAAGCCTTCAGTATGTTCGTGTAGAATACGCAGGGGGTGCTATCGATGGAAATTCAGAATTGAACGGTGTTTCTCTTTACGCTGTAGGTGACGACACGGAAATCGATTATGTACAGGTATTTATCGGTTCTGATGATGGTTTCGAATTCTTCGGTGGAACGGTAAACGCTAGCCACTTGTCTGTTATAGGTTCAGAAGATGACTCAATCGACTGGACTGAAGGTTACACTGGTAACTTGACTGATATTTATATTGAACACAGATCAAGCCATGACAAAGCCTTCGAATGTGATGGGTACAACACTGATTTCTCTAATGAAGGTGGATACTTCTCTGCTCCTAACGTAACGAACGTAACAATCGTTGGTGATGCTGGAACTGCTTCCGATAGTGAAGCAATTCGTCTACGTGCAGGTACACAGGGTATCTTCAGCAACGTTGTAATCAATACGTTCAATGAAGGTTTCGATCTAGACGGTGATACAGGAGATAACCCAACAGGACAAGGTGTTCTTGATGGTGTGCTTCAGGCAGTTGATGTGACTTTCAACAGTGTTGATGTATTGGTGAAAAACGATACTGGTTATACTTTCGACCAAGCTGACTTCCTTTCAGGAATCGGTAATGGTACTGGAACTGACTATGCTACTTGGGGAGCAGGTTGGACGAATAACTAATTTATTTGAATATTGGCCACAAAAAAACCCCGCGAGAAATCGCGGGGTTTTTTTCTATTGGGTAGAAAGCTTATTTATTACTTACAACACGTGTATCACTAACTTGCCATGTTGTAACCTCCGCGATTTTAGAATCGCTGTACGTAACTTCTTTTTTGGTTTCTCCTTGGTAAAACATCCAAGTGCCAACTTTCTTTCCATTGTCATATTGGGCAACGGCCGTTTTATTTCCTTCGGTATCATAACTGATCCACTCGCCGTGCAGTTTGTTCTCTTTTGTGTAATAGCCTGTTTGTGCTACTACGCCGTTATCATGATAAAGAGTTGCTTCAATAACATCACCCTTTACCTCGTAGGTGTCTTTAATCTCCTGAGCCATTACTGTTGATACAGAAAATATCAATGCGGCTACCATAAATAATGCTTTCATAATCGTCTTCTTTTTATTGGGTACCCTACAAAGATAACACAAAATTTACATTCAAGAAAGAATTACGTAACATTGAGGTAACATTAGAGATATAAGTAATTCATTATCAGCACATTGTTAATGTAAATTTAACATTAAATCTATGTTAAGAGGTCGAGTTTCTTATGTGTACGCTGAATAGCCCGTTCATTCTTTTGGTCGATCCACTCCTGGCCGCGAAGCCTTCGCATAAGATTGTCGTAATGACGCATTACTACAATATTGTAAACGGCTTTTGCTAAGTTTTTTGGATTTCTAGGTATAGCGCGAAGACTCATGGAAAATCCAGGCGTTAGGTAACGCATATAGTGCCAATAGCCTTCCGGCATGTATAATACTTGGCCATGCTCCAATTCACCCACAAACCCCTTGGCTTTCTTTAAGGCAGGCCATTTATCATAATCGGGATCGTTAAAGTCGATATCCTCACGTACGATTAAGGAGTGCGGGATTTTATAAAGGTAATCGTTCTGCTGTTGGTCAAATAAAATAACCCTTTTCTTTCCATGAAAGTGAAAGTGAAAAATATTGGCCAAATCGATATCGTAATGCATAAAGGTATAGCTGTCCTGGCCGCCGAAAAACAACATCGGCAGTCCTTTTAAAAGTTTCAACCCAAAGTCGGGCCAATTATAGTCATTCTGAAGCTCTGGGACCTCCTTTAATACGTTCCAGAGAAAAATACGATACCGTGTAGGCTCTTTCTGAAGCAGATCGATATACTCCGTCATTTTCATCTCGGCATGTGGCTGATTGAAGCCTTCCTCGTGGGTAACGGGCCTATCGTCGTACAGCGGAACTGTCTTGTCGCCAGCCATCTTTCGCATATATTCCAAATTCCATTTCTCATAAGCGGGCCAATCTTCGATAAAGCGTTCGATGATGACAGGTTTTTGAGGCTTGAAATACTCTTGTAGAAATGTTTTTTTGTCGATTGTTTCGACACGTTCAATCTGCGATAGTTGCATGGTATAAAATAAGTATCAAAAATAAGAAACTTCCCCGAAACAATAGGGTAACCTAAATTTTACAGAATTCAAAATCGCGAATGGGTTAATCTTCCGAAGTAGTAGATTCAGGTATAGATCTCGGGTTTTTCCGAAGGTGATTCAATATTTTTTGAACAAATTTTTTAGGATCATAAGGTTTCACGATAATATCTTCCATGCCACTATCGTAAATATCCTTTCGCATTTCGGCAACTTCAACTGCAGTTAATGCAATGATAGGGGTGGTGGTGTCGAATTTCCGAATTTCCTTCGTGGCTTCAATACCGTTCATTACAGGCATATTGATGTCCATTAAAACAATATCATAGGAATGCTGTTGCATACGCGCTACTGCTTCACGGCCATTTTCGGCAAACCGGCATTGCATTTCGTATTTTTCAAGTAGTTTGCGGGTAACAGTCTGGTTAATTCTATTGTCTTCCACCACCAATACTGTTTTTCCGCGTAAGCTAGAAACATCTATTTCAGTATGATGTTCGATCATTTCTTCCTCAGAAACTATGGCATAAGTCAACTCGAATGAAAACGTAGCACCTTTCCCAAGCTCACTTTCTAGTTTCAATTCTGATCCCGAGAGATAGAGCAATTTTCGTGTAATTGGTAATCCGAGTCCCGTTCCTTGATAGGTATATTTGTGTGAATCTACTTGAGAAAATTCTTCAAAGATATGCTGATGTTTGTCTTTTGAAATACCGATACCAGTGTCTTTAATCGAAAATCGAAGATCGATGGTTTCATCTTGAAAGCTAATAACTTCAACGATGATGTAGATATTACCTTTTTCGGTGAACTTGCAAGCATTTCCGATAAGATTCATCAGAATTTGGGAGAGTCGTACGGCATTTCCCTTTAACTGGGCAGGAATGCTTTCATCTATATTAAAGTGAAACAGGTTCTTGTTTTGCTGTCGCATATATTCAAAGGAAGATGCGATGGAATGAAGTAAGTTTCGTAATACAAATACGGTTTCCTCATCCTCAACATTGTTAGAATCTATTTTATTTATCTGAAGCACATCGTTAATCAAGGCCAGTAGATAATCGGCAGAAAACTTTAAGGATTCCAAATCTTCTTTATGCTGTTGTTGAAGGCTCTTGTCTTCTAAGAGAATGCTGCTCAACCCAATTACCCCATATAAAGGGGTTCGAAGCTCATGACTTACTGTTGAAAAGAAATTGCTCTTCGTTTTTGCTAATTTTTCGGAACGCTCTTTCGCTATGAGGTATTTGGCGTTTCGCAATTTTAATTCGCGGATTAGTCGTTTGCGATTCCTGACCAAAACCAGTAAAAAGATCAGGAGGATCAAAAAGCAACCGGAAACCATAAATAGAAAATTGTTAAGGCGACTTTTATTCTCTACTATTTCGGCCTGTAATCTGCTTCGGGTTTCGGCAGCCTCGATATCTTCCTTATATTCCGCTAATTGAAATTCACTTGAAAAGTTCGGGTTAATTTTCTGATGCTGCTGCTCGAAGAGTTTGTCTTTCAGTTTTTCATGTAGCCGTAGAATATCATACGCTTGCTGAAATCTGCCTGCATCGTAGAGCCTATTTCCGTACGTATCGTACAGCGGTTGAAGCAATGTTGAAAAACCTAATTGTTCGGCAGTTTCGATAGCCAGTTTCATATAGCTAAAAGAAGATTCCAAATCGCCACGGCGATAATAATAATCTGCTGCCTTTCCATCTAATGTAACCTTCAGTGCATCGGGCGCAGCGTTTTCATGTAGCCGTTTTGCGCGAAAGAGATGGAAATACATATCGTTAAGATTGTCTTTCTCCGAAGCAATTAATAACAATACTACATGTGCTTGCGCCTGAGCGGTCGAGTCCTCTATTGTTTCAAATAAACGCAATGCCGTTTCAGTGTTCTGCAATCCTTTTTCTAAAGCGCCTTTTAGCGTGAAGAAATTTCCATAGTCCAGCCAAGCATAGCCTCTAGCCGAAGTGTTATTGGCAAGTTTGGCATATTTCATCGATTTGTCCAAGACTTCACGAGCCTGTTCAAAATTATCGTTCGCTAGATAGTCATGTGCGATACGACGATATCCTTTATGAATCCATAACGGATTTTGGCTTGCTAGCGCTTCATCCAAAATCAGGACATCTAGATCTAAGGCTTCCTGAAACGAGCCGGATAACTGTAGGGTGCGGGAAGAATCAATTAGACGCTGAAAGGATTCTTCTGTATAAGAATCCTGGTAAAGGGTGACATTTGCATTGCCACCAGTAGCTTCTGGTTGTGCTCCTTTGAATTGAAGAAATACCAATAAAGGGATGAAAAACGCTAACAGTTTCATCGTCCGTCAGATTTGGGGGGAGCAATAATATACTAATATACTGAATTTCAGCTTATTTTATACTTTTTAAAACCGCGTTGCTTTTTTTATATTGACATTCTATGATACAAAGCAAACTTCCAAATAGTACCGATAGTATTTTTAGCGTCATGAGCAAAATGGCACACGAAACCGGAGCGCTAAATTTATCGCAAGGGTTTCCCGACTTTGAAAGCGACGCCGAATTAATCCAGTTGGTGGCAGACCAAATGAAAGCTGGCCATAATCAGTATGCACCCATGCCGGGCGATAAAGGCCTTCGCCAGGCAATTTCAGATAAAATGAATACACTTCATGAGAAAAGATATGATCCAGACCATGAAATAACGGTGACGGCAGGGGCAACCCAAGCTATTTTTACCGCTCTGGCTGCCACGATTCACAAAGGCGATGAGGTGATTTTATTTGCACCTGCTTACGATTGTTATGAACCAACCGTAACGTTGTTCGGCGGCATTCCGAAAGCCATTCAACTGCAGCCACCTGCCTATAGACCTGATTGGAATAAGGTTGAAGACACCATCAATTCTAAAACCAAAATGATAATTATAAATACGCCTCACAATCCTTCAGGTGCGGTTTGGTCGGAAGAAGACATGAAACAGTTGGAAGCTCTAGCTGAAAAACATGATTTGTTGGTTTTGAGCGATGAGGTGTACGAACACATTGTATTCGATGGCAGACAGCATTACAGTGCGGCACGTTTTGAAGCCTTATCGAAACGTACGTTCATTACTGCCTCGTTTGGAAAGACCTTTCATAATACCGGTTGGAAAATGGGATATTGCCTAGCGCCAAAGCCATTAATGGAAGAGTTCCGAAAAGTACATCAGTTTAATGTGTTTTCGGTGAATCATCCTATTCAAAAGGCGTTGGCGACCTATTTGCAGCAACCTTCGCACTACGAGGAATTGCCAAAACGCTATCAACAAAAACGTGATTTTTTCTTACAGGAACTTAAAGGATCAAGATTTTCCTTTACGCCTTCCGAAGGAACGTACTTTCAATTGTTGAACTATAACGACATCACAGAAGAAAAGGATACCGAATTTGCAGAACGGCTTACGAAGGAATTCAATATCGCAACGATTCCTACTTCGGTCTTCAACAAAAACCAGCAGGATTTTAAACAATTGCGTATTTGCTTCGCCAAAGAAGAAAAGACCCTGAAAAAAGCAGCGGCTATTCTTCGAGAAATACAGCGATAGGATTCTTAAATGAACGATAAAAGAGGCCTTTTTCTACCGATAGTTTCTTACTTTTAAAACATGAAAAAAGAACTTTTTGCGGCCATTCGTGAAAACGATGAAAAGCAAGTTGCCAACCTTTTAAACGAAAACCCTTCGCTGGCATCGGAAACCGATGAAAGAGGTTTCACACCCTTATTGCTAGCCAGTTATTTTGGATTTGAGAGGATTTCAGAAATCATCATTCAATATCCACAGGGTATCGATGCGCAGGATGCCTCTGGAAATACCGCCTTGATGGGCGTTTCTTTCAAGGGGCACGCCGGCCTTGCTTCGCTATTATTGAAGCATGGCGCAAATCCTGATAAGACAAATTTTAATGGTAGTACTGCACTAATTTTTGCGGCCACCTTCGGGAAGGAGGATATCATCTCTTTGTTGTTAAAACATCATGCAGATACTTCCATAGCGGACGATAGCGGTAACACAGCTGCAGATCATGCGAAAATGAGGGGGTTCTCGAATATTGTGTCGCTGCTCGAATCCAAAAAATGATACGATTGTATGTCTGAAAAACTTTCGGTTACCTTACTTCAAAAAGAATTGCATTGGGAAGATCCTGAAGCCAACCGTACCATGTTTTCAAAGGCACTAGCATCGCTTCAGGAGCAAACCGATCTTATCATACTACCGGAAATGTTTCCAACTGGGTTTTCCATGCATGCAGAAGCATTGGCAGAACCAACAGAAGGACCCAGTATGAAGTGGATGCAACAACAGGCGAAGAAGAATGAATGTGCGATAACGGGAAGTGTAATTGTTGAAGATGATCGAAATTTTTATAACAGACTCTATTTTGTGTTTCCAGACGGAACTTTTTCAACATATGACAAAAAACACACCTTCACATTGGCGGGCGAACATAAGGTCTATAGCGCAGGCGAAAAACGTGTAACGGTAGATTATAAAGGGTGGAAGATTTGCCCTTTGGTTTGCTATGATCTTCGGTTTCCGGTATGGGCACGAAACACGGATGATTACGATCTATTGCTCTATGTTGCTAATTGGCCAGCAAAGCGAGTGGCCGCTTGGGATGCGCTGTTGAAGGCTAGAGCCATCGAGAATATGAGTTACTGCATTGGAGTGAATCGTGTTGGTAAGGATGGAAACGACCATGAATATGTAGGTCATTCGGCGGTGTACGATGTGCTAGGCGAACGAATATCCAAAAATTGGGAAGGCGAATTCATCGAAACTGTCACCCTTGAAAAGCAGCATATCGCTACTCTTCGGGATCAGTTGCGGTTTCTACAGGACCGAGACGCTTTTCATTTAGATTAAACGTTTCATTTAAACTCCAATTCGCACGGATTTCCAATACCGTAGGATAGTATACTACTTTTTCTGGCTGTGTCCGGCTTAAGAAACGGCCGGTATCCCATCGTTTGTTTTGGTTGGAGTCGTAGATAAGGCGGACGTAATAATTTCCAGGGGAAATATTTTCAAAAAGTATGGGGGTGTTCTCTACTCTATATTTTTCTGCAACTACCTTAAATTTCGAATTTACCAATTGCACGAGTAGTGGAAACGATTGTGTGTTGGTAAGGTTCAGGGTAAGCGTTCCATATTCGGAAACAGCTTGTGTGCGAATCTTATAGGTGAGTGTGTCGTTCGACTTACCGAAGAAGTCGGTAAAAGCTTCAGGCAAAATAGTTACATTATACTGTTTTTCATACTCTTTCTGAAAAGCTATTTCAATAATGTTATACTGGTTATCGATTCGAGAAGACGTATTTACAGGAATGCTATCGCTTACTAAAATTTGAATTTTACTACTATCTATTGCCGTAATGGGTGTGTTTGCCTGTAAACGCAAGGTATCCTTGGGGACCATTAGCCCAGCATTTAAGGCATCAATTTTTAGGGAATCGCTAAACAAGTCACGAATTCGGGTTACTAAGGTGTCTGTTTGTTCCTTATTGGATGCTAGGAATACCAGCGAATCCTTTGTGATTTCTGGAGTAAACCAGTAATGAAGGGTGTCCTTTTCGCGATCCCAATACGAAGCAGTGGTGAACGTTTCGGGAACTTCGCTCAGAACTTCAAGTGAAGTGGCTTGCTGCGAATTTTCGAATCCGAACACAATATGATTTTTGGTCAGATGCCTTGGAGTGTTAGCCTTGTAATCTGGAATTTCCTTAAATAATTGAAGTGTATAGCTGCTATCGGTAGGTAAGGTAACGGTTTCTTCAACAAATGCGATTTTGTCAGATTTCGGTTGAAAGATATAGTCACTATTTTGTTCTTTCAATGCTAAAAGCAAATAATCGCCTTGTTTTAAATTGGTAAGTTCAAAAGATCCCAAACTATCGGTAGTGGTGGTGATGTAAGTAGGCTTTTCATTAAAAATTGTTGAGTCGTTGAAAGTTTCATTCCTTTCGTAAAGCATGACGGTAGCGGGTATCTCAGGATTTGGTAAGAGTGCGTCGCGGACCTTTCCAGATAGTTTTAAGCTATCGATATAGTCTCCAGTGGAAAATACATATTTATAATATTCAAAAGGATTTTCTTCATTGTTATCTACAATGCTTTCCCCAAAATTTATACTGTAGGTGGTATTTTCGCGCAGGGTATCCAAAAATCGAATGCGAATCGATTTTGAGGTGGTTAGGGGTGTTATTTCAGGTGAATTCTCCATCGGTGGAGAAATAATCAAATTTTGCTGAAGGTTCTTAAGTTTAATAAATTCGTCGAAAGTAATACGGACTTCCTCTGCGTCGAAATTGGTAGTGTAGTTATCAGGATTACTCCGAACGATGATCGGGGGAATGGAGTCGCGAATCCCTCCTGTAGGAGTTCCCCTTTTGGCACAGCGACCAAAGGACAGGACTAATAATAGGCCGACAATCGTATATAGGAAACGAAACTTCATGCCGACAAAAATAAAGAATCTTTCTACGCAATGGCCATGGTGGCTACACTAAGTTGCGTGGTAGGTGATGCCAACAATTGTTGGGCGCAGTTCTCCAAGGTGGCTCCAGTGGTAACAATATCGTCTACCAACAATATGTGTTTGTTCTCTAATTCCGATGTGGTAACAACAGAAAATACGGGTGTTGCTTGAAAACGCATACTTCGCTTTTTGAAAACCTGCGAGTTGTTTTTTCGCTTCTTTACTAAAATGTCATCTCGATAGGATGTGTGTAGCGCTTTGGCAATTTCTTTCCCAAACCCAGCGACTTGATTGTAGCCACGCTTTCGAAGCCGCTTTTTGTGAAGTGGAACAGGAATAACCATATCGATATTTTGGTACGATGGTATTTCTGAAAGTTCGGCTCCTAGCCAGGCACCAAAGAATGCGCTTAGTTTTTCTTGATTTTTATATTTTAACTTATGAAGCAAGAGCTGTGTGAGTCCTTTTTTCTGAAATTGAAGCAATGCAGTAGCATTTTGTAATGGAATTCTTCCATAGAAGATACGTTTAAAGGCTTCATCATCGCGCCGATGGTGACAGCTTAATGGTAACGCATTTCGGCAGCTAGCGCAAAGGGTTTCTTCCCTACCCACCAACAACTCGGAACATCCTATGCATATCTTGGGAAATAGTATATTTAACATTTTTTAAAAACTTTTACCATTTTGTAAACAAAAGCTATTCACCGACTTACTAATTTAGCATATTCAAAACAATTTATCCTAAACAACTATGAGCGAGGAAAATAACGGCACAAAGTTTAAGGTCCTGATTGGGGTATTATCGGTATTGTTAATTGCCTTAGCAGTATACACCGTAACCCTTTATAACGATAGTAAGGATACGGTAAGCAACCTAGAGCAGCAGAAAGAAACCATTGAAAATGAACTCGAGGAGCTCATTGCAAATTATGATGAAGTAATTCAAGAAAACGAGTTGAAAGACAAAGATCTTTTGGCTGCGCGAGAACGAATCGAGGTGTTATTAGACTCGGTAAAGGATGCAAAAGCAAATGCAGCATTGATAGATCGGTATAGAGCCGAAATTGGGCGCTTGAAGGAAGAACGAAAAATGCTTTTTAAACGAGCGGATAGCTTAATAGCAGTTAATGAGCGCTTAGCAATAGAGCGCGATAGCACCACTACGGTATTGACCGAAACACGTAAAGTGGTCGACTCTGTAAACGAACAAAATACGGAAATGGCTGAAACCATCAAAAAAGGATCTATTGTAAATGCGATCGATTTAAAAGGTGACGCTGTAATTGTTCGAAACAGTGGAAAGGTAGTCGATACGCGCCGGGCTAGCAGAGCCGATAAATTACGCGCCTGCTTTACCTTGGCACCAAATCCAATTGCTAAAACTGGCGATCGAGATATCTATGTACAGGTTATCAATCCAAAAAACAATCTATTGGGTGTAAAGGAGGCCACCGAATTTGAAAACGGCGTCTTAAGTTACAGTAACAAAACAACGGTATTCTACGAAAACGAAGAGTTGGACGTATGTGTTTATGTGGATGCTACTGAAAATAATTTAATTGAAGGCCGTTATATAATTAATGTATTCGACGGCGGTACGCAAGTAGCAACAACAACAATGGAGTTGCGATAAAAATCTAATTAAAAAAACCAAAACCGCTACAGCTTAAGTTGTGGCGGTTTTTTATTTTTGTGCCTATGGCAAACAACGACGATCATTTTAAGAATGTGATATCCCATGCAAAGGAGTATGGGTATATTTTTGGCTCAAGTGAAATCTATGATGGCCTTAGTGCTGTATACGATTATGGTCAGAATGGAGTAGAACTGAAGAAGAACATACGCGAATACTGGTGGCGAAGTATGGTGTATATGCACCAAAACATTGTTGGCCTTGATGCTTCTATCTTGATGCATCCTACTACATGGAAAGCTTCTGGCCACGTCGATGCCTTTAATGATCCGTTAATTGATAATAAGGATTCTAAAAAGCGATACCGTGCCGATGTGTTGATAGAGGATTATGCCGAAAAGCTTGAGCAAAAGGCACAAAAGGAAATCGCAAAAGCTAAAAAGCGCTTTGGTGATGATTTTGATGAAGAACAGTTTGTTACTACCCATCCACGGGTAGTCCGATACCGAACGGAACAAAAGGAAATTCTTCAGCGAATGGCGCGCTCTTTGGAAGCAGAGGATTTGGCAGATGTGAAGGCCTTGATCGAAGAGTTGAAAATTGCCGATCCCATCAGCGGTAGTCGCGAGTGGACCGATGTTCGACAGTTCAATCTTATGTTTGGCACCAAATTGGGTGCCTCTGCCGATAGTGCTACGCAACTTTACTTACGTCCAGAAACGGCCCAAGGGATTTTCGTAAACTTTTTAAATGTCCAAAAGACTGGGCGAATGAAAATTCCTTTTGGGATAGCGCAGACAGGAAAGGCCTTCCGTAATGAGATCGTGGCCCGTCAATTCATATTCCGTATGCGCGAATTCGAGCAGATGGAAATGCAGTTTTTCGTGCGTCCTGGCGAAGAGTTGAAGTGGTACGAATACTGGAAAGAAACACGTTTGAAATGGCACCTTTCTTTAGGATTGGGTGAAGAAAACTATCGCTTCCACGACCATGAAAAGTTAGCGCATTACGCGAACGCTGCCGCTGATATTGAATTTAATTTTCCGTTTGGATTCAAGGAATTGGAAGGAATTCACTCTAGAACCGACTTCGACTTAAAAGCGCATGAAGAGCATTCAGGGAAGAAACTGCAGTTCTTCGATCCGGAATTAAAGGAAAGCTACGTTCCTTATGTGGTGGAAACATCCATCGGGTTAGACCGAATGTTCTTGGCGGTTTTAAGCAATGCCTTACAAGAAGAAACCTTAGAAGATGGGAATACGCGTACGGTCATGAAGATACCATCTATTTTAGCTCCCGTAAAGGCAGCCATCTTTCCATTGTTAAAGAAAGACGGACTTCCAGAGATAGCTGATGAAATCGTCGAGCTTTTGAAATGGGATTATAATGTGCTATATGATGAAAAGGATGCCGTAGGACGTCGTTATAGGCGTCAGGATGCAGCTGGTACACCGTATTGTATTACAGTGGATCATCAAACCAAAGAAGATCGAACGGTAACATTACGAGATAGGGATACAATGGAACAGGAGCGCATCGCTATAGAAGATCTTCCGCAGCGATTACGTAAAAGCATTTCGTTTCAGTCTTGGTTAACGACATAAAAATCGCTTAACGCGTTTGGATTTCATCGATTCTTACAGGATTGGCATCCTCACAGCGATTTGCCATTCGTAGGCCCGTAAATTTTATCCATACCTTCATTGCATCTTTCTTATAGGAAGCATCGAGATTGGTAGGGTCTATTTTATAGGATAAACCTTCAACGTCCATGATATAGGGACAGCCCTCAGAGGAGCGATTTGCCATGATGGTTGCTTTGCTATATCCGCCTTCCGTCATTTGTACTGAATCGGACTCACTGGAAGTTTCAGAATCATTCATGTTTTTAGTGCTATTGCAGGCAAATATTAATAAGAAACTGCATAGGTATATAACTTTTGCTATCATAAGGTATAGTTTTTCAAGATTGAAATTACAAATTATATGCCAGTTAAGTATTGTTTATTTACTGAATTTTAACAAAAACAGCGAAAGTCGAGAGAGGTTGTTTTAGGGTTCAAATCTTTTTGAAAATATTGGGTGTCAATGGTTTATTGTAATAAAAATCTTTATATATCGCATTGTTTTCTTAGTAATTGCTTGTATTTTTATGTTTCCCTTAAGAGATTAACTTAAATCAATTACTATGAAGTTGAAGTATTACTTAGTAACACTGCTTTTTCTAGGCGCTTTATCACTTTCGGCTCAAGATAAATTTGGGCCGACATCAAGCGGAACCTTAGAGGGTCCAGTTTATGTACCTAGTATTGCAGAACAAATTCAAAATGGAACCCTTAAGCTTGCGGAAGACTCAAGCGACAAGATGGGTCATCCTAAAGGCCGCCACGGGAATAGAGTGGTGCCAGGTAAAGGATTCCCAAAGGAAGGTCAAATTGACGAAAAACTTCAGGAGCAGCAAGCAACTGAATTGCAGCGTGTTCAGCCGCCGACATTAACTTTTTTATCGACAACTAATACGGCTACCCCTTCGGATCCGACAGGAGCGGCAGGCCCAAACCATTACGTTGCTGCATGGAATACCGCATTCCGAATATTCGACAAAAATGGAAATCCGCTAACGCCAGCAGCCTCTCTTGCAACGCTGTTTCCGGGAAATGCAATTGGTGACCCAATTGTTTTTTATGATGCAGAAGCAGATCGTTTCGTAGTCACAGAATTCGATAATAATCCGAACGGATTTAACGTTGCGGTTTGTCAAGGATCAGATCCCGTTAATGATGGATGGCATGTCTATACCACTGGCTTCGGGACTGGGGCATTTCCAGATTACACAAAATTTTCTGTATTTGGAGATGTTTACATGGTTACGGCCAATGTAAATAATGGAGCGAATGGTGACCGTGTATTTGCGGTGGAGCGAAATGAAATGTTGAACGGAGACCCTGCGCAGTTCGTGGGCTTCCCACTACCAGGAATCTCAACATTTGGTTTTTATAGTCCACAGGCTTTTCATACCACAGACGATCAGTTAGCACCTGCTGGTACACCTGTGCCAATTGTTTATATGCAGGATGATGCTTGGGCTGGAGTAAGTGATGACCATCTTAAGATATGGAACGCTGAAGTAGATTGGAGTAATATTGCGAATTCTACTATTTCAGCGGCTCAGGAAATTACTACCGAAGACTTTATTGGCGTATTTGATGGGGGAAGCTTTAGTAATTTACCCCAACCCGTTGGACCCGATCAGGATGCCTTACAAGCCACAATTATGAACCAAGCGCAGTATCGTCGTTTTGGGACTTATAACTCCGCGGTTTTTAACTTTGTAATCGATACGGATACAGGTGGTGGTGAGTTAGCCGGTATTCGGTGGTATGAGCTGCGTCAAACAGCAGATGGACAACCTTGGACCATTCATCAAGAAGGAACCTATGTTTCACCGGTTAACAATAAAAATGCATTTTCTGGTAGTATGGCCATGAACAGCAATGGAGATATTGGTATGGGCTATACAACGGTAACGAGTACCGAGCGTGTTGCCATTTATTATACGGGACGTTTCGCTAGCGATCCGCTTAACGTTATGACGGTTTCTGAGGAACTTATTTTCCAGAGTACAGGTAACAATCCGTCTAACCGACTGGCAGATTATACTCATCTAACAGTAGACCCTGTAGATGATTCATTCTGGCACGTCGCTGAGGTATTTGATCCGACACGCCGTGATGTGGTGGCTAATTTTTCACTTACACCTCCCCAACCAGACGATATAGGGGTTACAGAAATTACTACACCAGTAGACGGTCCATTAACTGCTGCAGAAGATGTTAGTGTCATGATTCGAAATTTTGGTAGTAATGATGTTACAGATCCTGAGGTACAATATACAATTGATGCAGGGACACCTGTTGTGGAAACTTATAGCGGAACAATCGCCGCGGGTGAAATGGTACCGTACCTTTTCTCTACCACTGCAGATTTATCTACAGCCGGGCAGACATATACAATAGAGGCACGTACCAATCTTCCTGGCGATTCTAATCCGACCAACGATGCAACTACCAAAGATGTTACGAATGGTCTAATTTATTGTATCCCTACTGCCACTCAAGGATGTAATGTTGATGGTATAAAGAAGTTTGTCCTCAATACTATTGATGCAGATGACGGAGGAAGTGGTTGTAATACAGAGCCTTCGGGAAGTCCTCAAGGATATTCTGATAGAACAGATCTGTCAACACAATTGAGCAACGAAAGCGGTTCGAATGTCTATACTTTACAGGCACAGCAGAATTGGTCTGGTGGACCTGGCGTTGAAGCGCTTTCTGTTTGGATCGACTTCGATGATAATGGTACTTTTGATGCTTCTGAACAACTTATTGCTGGTGAATTCTTCCAGGAGGCAGGTGTTTTAGAGGATTTCACTCTTACAATTCCGGTGGGGGCTGCTTTAGGTTCTCACGTTTTGAGAGCGAAGGCGATTGATACTTCTGCCGATGGCGACATTAACAATCCTTGTAGCGATTTTGCTTTTGGAGAAGTTCAGGATTATACCGTGGTAATTGAGGGAGTGCTGTCTACTCCGGATCCAACGATTTCCGAAGGTGAATTAATTGTTACCTCACTGCCAAACAATCAGTTTGAAATTTCGTTAGTAACATCTTTCGACGGTACAGCGTCTATAGCTGTTTATAATATGTTAGGTCAAACATTAGCCTTTAATAATCTATCGAAAGATGGAGATCGCTATGTTTACGATTTAGATATGTCGTATGTTTCATCTGGAGTTTACCTAATTAAAATAGGAGATGAAGCAAGTAAAACGTATCAATCAGCTAAAATTGTGGTAAAATAACAATTTGTTTTTCATTCATAAATTTAGAGCGGACCCATAGTGGTCCGCTTTTTTTCTATCTCAGGCTATTACCCTATTAATCCTGTAGGCGTTTCTATTTTGTTAATTCCTGAAATTTAGCTCATAATAATTGTTAAGAGAACTTTAAAGTTTTATTTTTATCCCTCTTTAATTAAAATTAACTAAACTATTTCTAATGAAAATTAATTACGTAATCACAGCCATTCTTATGATGGCAGGATCTTTTGCTTTTGCTCAAGATGCGAGTAATTTAGGTCCGACAGATGCTGGGCTGATGGCACCACCGCACGTGGTTCCTAGTATTGCTGAACAAATGCGAAACGGCACTTTTATTGAAGCAGATAATACTCCGATGGAAGGTAAGCCAAAACGAAAAATAGGTAATACTATCGTCCCAGGGAAAGGCTCTAGTGGTATCGATGGTGCGCTTCAGACAGACCCTCCCTTCAGAACTGGGAAAGCACCAATATTAACATTCGAAGCAGATATTTCTCAAGCAACCCCTTCAGATCCGACAGGAGCAGCAGGGCCGAATCATTTTATCGGCGGCTGGAATTCTGCTTTCCGAATTTTTGATAAAACAGGAACGCCATTAACTGGTGAAGCGTCGCTTGCTACCATTTTTCCAGGAAATGCTATCGGAGACCCAATTATTTTCTTCGACCCCTATATCGAAAATGAACCAGGAGAACCAAGAGGGCGTTTTGTAATCACAGAATTCGACAACAATCCAAACGGATTTAACGTCGCGGTTTGTCAAGGGCCAGATCCTGTAAATGATGGATGGTATGTATACACCACTGGTTTTGGAACAGGTGCTTTTCCAGATTATACAAAATTTGCACTTTGGTCAGATGCGTACTACGTAACCGCTAATATCGGCTCCTCGAACCGTGTATTCGCTGTCGAACGCGAAAAAATGGCAAAAGGTGAGCCGGCACAATTTTTAGCATTCCCGCTTCCAGGAATTGCTACTAACGGATTCTATAGCCCACACGGCTTCAATGCAACAGGAGGTTCTGAGCCAGAAATAGGAAACTTTCCGCTTGTGTATCTTCAGGATGACGCTTGGGGCGGAGTTTCCGAGGATCATTTAAAGATTTGGACCATTAATGTCGATTGGGATACGCCGAGTAATTCTACAATTTCAAACCCAGCACAGATCATTCCGACAACCGATTTCATCAGCGTTTTCGATTTCGGATCCTTCGCAAATTTAGATCAGCCTTCGGGACCAGATATCGATGCACTTCAGGCGACGGTAATGAATCAAGCACAGTTTAGAATGTTTGATGGTTATAATTCAGCATTGTTGAACTTTGTAGTTGACACCGATCCTACTGGTGGGGAATTGGCAGGAATTAGATGGTACGAATTGCGCCAAACAGAACAAGGAGAGCCATGGACTATTCATCAAGAAGGTACGTATACCGCTCCTGATGGAAGACATGCTTTTTCGGGAAGTATGGCAATGGACATCTTCGGAAATATCGGGATTGGATATAGTAGCCTAAGCAGTACCGAAAGTCTTTCTATTCGTTATACGGGTCGATTGGCTGATGATCCACTTGGGGATATGACTATTGCTGAAGAGCTGATAGCTCAGGGTGGAAATAGCCCAACGACTCGAGTGGCCGATTATGTACATTTGAGTATAGATCCTACTAACGACCAAACGTTTTGGCATATTGCAGAATACTTCGATCCTACACGTCGTGACATTGTTGGTGTTTTTGAACATGCTGTACCAGAAGCAAATGATGTAGCAATTATTAATTTAACACCAAATACAGGTGAACTAACAGATGCTGAGGAAATTACAGTCGAGATCCAAAATTATGGTACGGCTACACAGAGCAATATTCCGGTAAGCTATTCTATAGATGGCGGAGCATTGGTGGAAGAAACCTATACTGGTTCGTTAGCACCGGGTGCTGTTGATACATATACATTCTCTGAAACTGCAGATTTATCAGGTCTTCAAACCTACAGAATAGAGACTCGCACATCTTTGGGTACCGACGCTGTTCCAGAAAATGATATCTATGGAGAAAATGTTCGAAACGAAGAAGAACTATCCATTGCAGATCTTCAAATTGAAAACGCAGAACTTATTATCTCTTCTGCCGATAACAAGCATTTCGATATTCAATTACGAACTATTTATGACGACAAGTTACATTTAGCCGTATATGATATTAATGGTAAATTGCTAACCTCCAATTACCTTGTTAATGAAGGTGGTCGCTATACATATAATTTAGATATGTCATATGTGGCATCTGGAACGTATCTAGTTTCATTAGGAGAAGGAGAGCTTCAAAAATCTTCAAAGATTATTGTTAGATAACAATGATAAATAGTTTAGATGTTAATAGCCCGGCCAATCTGGCCGGGCTATTTATTTGTAATTTTATAAAAACAAGTATCTATATGACTTAAATCATTCTTCGACAAACACTTACATTGGAGCTCGACAACCATTAGTATTCCATGTTTAAATTTCGATAAGTTAATAAATGTCAATAGTTCCTAAAAGCCTTGTTAAATGCTCTTCAATCCATTATTTTTAGGGCTTTTAATTTTAAACCCAACATTCATGAAAATTAGATTTTCTACTTTTATTTTTCTCTTTGCCATGATTTTGGGAGTTTCTGCTCAAGAAACCGATCAGCATAAGCCCATAGAGATCGGGACGGTAGACAACTTCCAACATGTGCAATCAATTGCTTCCAGAACGAATTTACCTCCGGCAACCACCAAAAAAGCAGAAATGCAAGATGGTCGTTCCTCAAGAAACGTAGTTGTTCCTGGAAAAGATCAACAAACCGAAAACGATTTCTTTGCCTCAAATCCACATCAATTGGAAAAGGCGTATCAAGCGAAATCACCATCCCTTGTTTTTGATGCTGCAGCGTCAAACTCACAACCTACAGACCCTTCATTGGCAGTAGGACCAGACCATGTATTTGTAGTTTTTAATACTGGTTTCACAATTTATGATAAATCTGGTAACCAATTGGTGCCTCAAACCGCTCCAACGGCAATTTTCCCTAGCGGAGGATGCTGTGATTTAACGGTATCATACGATAACCTCGCGGAACGATGGGTTATCACTTTCCTTGGAGGGGGTGCTCAAGTGGCCGTTTCCGATGGGCCAGACCCAATAAATGATGGTTGGTATACATATACCATTAATACTATCAATGACTATCAAAAACTATCTGTTTGGAGCGATGGGTATTATATTACTGATAATACTTCAAACGCTAGCAACCGAGTGTATGCGTTGGAACGTGATGCTTTCCTAGCGGGAGACCCTTCCGCTCAGGTGTTGACTTTCGATCTACCCGGAATTGCTACAAACGGATTTTACAGCCCACAAGCTCTAAACATTACAGACGATAATCATCCAGCTCCTGGAGCTGCTCCAATTGTTTATCTACAGGATGATGCATGGAGTGGAGTTTCTGAAGATCATGTGAAACTATGGACCATCGATGTAGACTGGGATACACCATCAAACTCTACCGTTTCTAGTCCAACAGAATTGGTTACGACAGAATTTATTTCAGTTTTCGACGGTGGTAGCTTTTCAAACTTGACACAGCCTGGTGGTGGTATTCCGATTGATGCACTTCAAGCGACTATCATGAACCAAGCACAATTTAGAAAATTTGGTAGCCATAACTCTGCAGTTTTCAACTTTGTTGTAGACACAGATGCATCTTCAGGTGAGCGTGCAGGTGTTCGTTGGTTAGAGCTTCGTCAAGCTGGCGATGGACAACCATGGAGCATTTATCAGGAAGGAACCTATACTTCACCAGATGGAAAACATGCATGGCATGCGAGTATGATGATGGACCTTCAAGGAAATATTGGTATGGGATACTCAGGAATGGCTGGTCCAGATACGCCTAACCCAACCGATTTTAGAGTTAGTTCTTATTACACAGGCCGCTATGCTGCTGATCCACTAGGAACCATGACAGTAGGTGAAGAGCTTATAGCTTCAGGTAATGCAAACATTCCAGGTTTACGTTATGGGGATTATAGTAAAATAGACCTTGATCCAGTAAACGACAAAGAATTTTGGTTCATCAATGAATATATGAACAGTGGTCGTAAGGATGTCGTTGGGGTATTCCAAATTGCACCAAATTTCAACGATGATGTAGGAGTGGTAAGTATCGATCAGCCTGTTACAGGTACATTAAGTGCTACTGAAACAGTAGAGATTACCATTTTCAACTATGGGCAGAATCCGGCTTCAAACTTTGATGTTACATATCAAGTCGATGGAGGTCCTGTAGTGACTGAAACCTTCACAGGAACCATTAACTCTGCTGAAACAGCTACGTATACATTTACAGCAACAGCAGATCTTTCAACAGTAGGTCAAACGTATTCTATTACTTCATCAACCGATTATGGAGCAGATGAAGACAATACTAACGATAGCACAACCAAAGAGGTTACCTATCTTGAACCTAATGATATTGGTGTTAGCAGTATCCTTTCTCCTAATTCAGGTGAAAACTTAACGGCTTCTGAAACGGTTACAGTAACCATCAATAACTATGGAGGTGAACCTCAAAGTGATTTCGATGTAAGCTATACCATAAACGATGGAACTCCAGTTACCGAAACTGTTGCAGGTCCGTTGGAAGGAAACTCAGATGTTGATTATACTTTTACCCAAACAGCCGATTTGTCAGCGTTTGGAACGTATAACTTCACTGCATATACCGATTTAGCAGGCGATTCTGATGAAACAAACGATGAAGCTACCAAAACGGTAGTGAATTCAAACTGTCAACCTCAAAGTGACTGTACATTAGGTGACGGTATCCGTTTATTCGAATTGGGTACTATTAGCAACGCTTCAGATTGCGAGCCTGATGGTTATGGCGACTTTACAAACTTAATTACCGACCTTCAGCAGGATACAACGGTACCTTGTACTGTTACTACTGAATACGGAAATCAGTTTGTGACGGTTTGGATCGACTTTAATGACGATTTTGTATTTACGAGCGATGAAAAAATTGTTGATAATTATGAAATTGCCGATGGTGAAACTACCGGTACGTTTACAGAAACGTTCGATGCGGTAATCCCTGCAGGAGCAACTCTTGGTGAGCACTTAATGCGTGCCAAAACAAACTGGAACGCAGCAGTGCCAGAAGATGCTTGTGATGAGACAACTTTTGGTGAAACAGAAGATTATCGCGTGAATATCGTGGAAGAATTAGGTGTGAATGAAAATGCTTTGGCTGACAGTGAATTGATTATTTCAAGTTCAGATCAAAAGATTTTTGATATTTCATTGACGACCCAAAGCGATATCGATAAGCTAGAAGTTACCGTTCATAATGTATTAGGACAACAGTTGGTTTTCTATCGTAAGGATCTAGAAAACGGATCGTTCAACTATACTTTAGATATGTCGTATGTAAGCAGCGGCGTGTACCTAGTACGTGTTGGAAACAGCCAATTCGGAAAAGTTGAAAAGATTATTGTTCAATAATATTTTTGAATCTTATAATTGAAAAGCTCCCTTTCGAGGGAGCTTTTTTAGTTTTAAAAGAACGCACGTAGCTGAACACTACCTGTATGAACCGCCTTACTGGTTTCGCTCTTCCTTCCGAAATAGGAAAGGTTGGCATCTAAATATTTTGTAATACGCTTTTGAAATAATAGTTGCCACGTAAAATTTGTACCCGGCTGCAAACCTTCCAACATCTGATAGGCCACTGGCGAAAAGGCACTTCCTGAAAATTCATTTTGAATAAAGGTGAATTCCCCATTAATTGAGATTTTCGCAGCATTCGCATACGCAAAGGCCAAGCCGGCTTTTTGTTGATCCAAGGATTCTTCTGCTCCCAAAGCGTTGTTCTTATTGCCAAACTGATAAAAAGCGTCAAACCTTGTTTGTGGATTCAGCAAATACGACACTTTAGGTTGAAACTCATACGTATCCAATTTGAAATTCCTACCTGGAAAGTTCTGCGAGGTACTTTCATTAATGCCTAAGGCACCGTTGAAGTTCAATAGCCAACTTTCCCATATTTTATGGTTAAACTTCAACTGATGACTCTGTAATTCTGAAGACTGAAGTCCAACCGATAATAAGTTGTCATTCGATGTCGAAACAAATGTATAGCTAGTAGTATACTGCTGTTTCCCTCTGTTGAAGAACAGCGCATTTCTAAAATTCAAGGTCAACCCCAATTGATCGTCTCCACCATCCTTAAACGGATTCAAATTGAAACCATCATCATTTCGCCGAACCCTACGATCAATAACATAAGAGGTCTGGTTATAAAATTTTGACAATAGCTTTAAAAAGCCCTCTTTTTGCGACCATTGCTGCGGATTTAACGTTAGTATCTGACTAAACTTATTCTGTCGCGTTTTGATGAAAATCTGGTTGGGTAATAACACCCGAACATACTCCGCTTGATCTTGAAATTGGGCGATTTCAAATTCCTCTAATTCCTGAATTCCGTTATCGTTATAATCGTTCCAGGTATAAATACCCTGTCCCGGCTCGGTTTCTACATAGGTGAATTCCTGTTGGGGTACCACCCCATTGCTGGATTCCAAAGCAGTATTCAATCGGATCGCATTTTGAAATAGCGATTGGTTGTACAAAATTCTTGAATTCAAGGATTTTTCCGTCTGCCGCAAGTTATTTCCCAAACTGTCCACCCGATTTGCATACTCCACTTCCCGATAATTGGCAAAGACCGAAAGTTGTGATGTCTTGGATTGAATGATCTTTGAACGTGCATAAATAGTCTGTGCCCTGTTGGCGCGTTCCAAAGCACCCTCCCGAACACTATCATTAATCTGCTGTCGATACCCTGCCGTTACATACACATCGGTGCTGTCACCAATACCTGCAAATACTTCATACGATTGAAGCCGTTGGCTAATTGGGTCTAATTGCTCTGTTTCCTTGATTAATACCTTATTCTCCTCTAACCCCAGCTTTCCGCCAATCCAAACCTTATCTAAAGAGTAGGCCATCACATTGTATAATCGACTAAACTCAGTGTCCAGCGAATCGCTTTTGCTGTTCAATACGCTGGCCTGTAATGTGTTGGTGAGTTTTTTCATCTTAATGGCCGAAGAAATAACATGTCGTACCCCACTAAAATTATCAGAATATCCCAAATGTTGAAACTCGTAGCGCCCACCGCCAACATCGGGATCGGCTACTTCAAATCCTGCCGTAATATACTGTTGATTGCCCATTGGGTTCGTAAGGTTCCAGTCGCGATTGAATTCAATATTGTACAAACGCTCGATTGTCCTAAAATCACGTTGAATAAAATCCCCCGTCGCGAAGGCATTCACCACTAAAGTATCTGCCGTCTTCAAAAGTTGTTGCTTTGCGGCTAATCGGCCTGCAAAGCCATCATTATTGGTATCATCCAAATTCGAAAATAAATTCAGGTCATTCCGACTTCCAGCGACTTCAAAAGCCACATCCGTTTTTTCGGTGGGAGTGTAACGACCATTTACACCAGCAATCTGTAGCTTCGTTGGAGCATTCAACGGAATAATCGGAGCGTAATTTCCCTGGGGAACACCGCCGACCGGGGCCACATATTCAAAAATTCGGTTAATGGCACCCGTTTCACTAATGATATAATCCCCTTGATTGTCGCCAACCAAAGTGAAGCGAACCGTAAATAATTCATCTTCAGGATTGTTCGAATACACAAAGATCTCTTCACCATTCAAGATTTCCTTTCTGTATAGAATCTTATTTTCTGAAAAGGTCGTAGGTACCGCCGACGGAGCTGTCATTTCATCTTGATCATCGCCCGCATTACTCAAAATTTCAACCTGCTCTTCCGAGAGGTTTTGTTGAAGTGGTTGGTTCTTTGCATCGCTTTCAGAATAGACATAGGTCCCAATTTGAAGCTTTTCTGAAGTATGTTCGGCACCGCCATAGCCTATAAAGCGCGTATAATTCCTATCCGTGTATTGGTATTCCACCACGATTCGCATATTGGAAGTTATAGGATAGGTAGGATTGAAGCGAATTTCACCCGCATTGTAATCGATGACATAATCATTATTCTCACCGCGCTCCAACAACAGTCCGTTGACATACACCCGTTCACTTCCTGAAACGATCAGAATAAATAATTCACCATTGGGTCCGACCAATTTATAAGGCCCTTGATTTCCCTCTTCACCCTGAAACTGACTTCGCTGAAAAACACCTCTAACCAAGGCGCCCGAGGCAAATGCTGAGGTCTGCGAGCCGTTTTCATGCGTCATGGTGCCGCCTAGAGAAATTCCCTGCACCTTTTTGGTAAACCGCGCAAAATAGCTGTCATTATTCTGTAAATCGACATCCCCGGCACGTATCTTCCAATTGTCGCCGAACAGTTCAATAAAAATTTGATCGAATTCATCTAAATTCTGGGAATAACCACCTTCTTGATTCGGGATATTGGCGTCCTGAATCGATGCCCGAATTCCCACCTTATCGCTTAACTTTCCCGTTATTTGTAAATCCAACTGCGAGTTCACTACCACATTCTGATTATTTCCGATCGTGATCCCCCTAGAAATACTTCCCGAGGTATTCAGCCCGTCAAAAGGAATGATCGGTTCTTGATCTGAAGGTTCGTCTAAAGAATACAGTCGCTCGATTGCACCAGTATTCTCAACAATTTGGGAGGGATCGAATTCAAAATAATCGCGGGTCAAGAAGTCGGGATACCGAAGGTATTCCACTGTAATGGAATCTTCCGACGTTGTTGTTTCTTCTGTAAAGTATAGCAACGCCTTTTGAAAATCGACACGGTACAAGGAGGTGTCAATTACCTTTCCCTGTCGGTCCAAAATACGAAAGCGATTAGGGTTCAGTGAAACCGAATCCAATACAATGCTATCAGAAACAGGAACACGAATCGATCGTTCGTTCGAAGGTATCTCCTGTGCCAAGGCTAAGCTTCCAATACACAAAGCAAAAAGTAAGGGCCATACTTTCATCAACTATACAACTTACAACAATGCGATTTATTTTGTGGACTAATTCTTGAAAACCTTTCAAAGTGGGGGTGGACTTAAAAAACAATCTTCCGTACTTTAGCCGAGAACTAAAAAATTCAATTGGTTTGAAAATACTTTCCTATAACGTAAACGGAATTCGTGCCGCCATGCGAAAGGGATTTTTGGAATGGCTACAACAGGCAAACCCAGATGTTATCTGCCTTCAGGAAACAAAGGCGATGAAAGAACAGGTAGATACCGAAGCCATTGAAGCAGCCGGCTATCCATATCACTATTGGTTTAGCGCCCAAAAAAAAGGCTACAGCGGTGTGGCAATTCTTTCAAAAAAGGAGCCTAAGCATGTGGAATATGGTACCGGCATCGATTATATGGATGCAGAGGGACGAAACCTGCGGGCCGATTTCGATGAGGTGTCGGTTATGAGCCTGTATTTGCCAAGTGGCACCAACATTCAACGATTGGACCATAAGCTGACCTTTATGGACGACTTTCAAATCTATGTGAATGAGTTGAAAAAGTTCATTCCTAATCTAGTCATTAGTGGCGATTATAATATATGTCACAAGCCCATCGATATCCATGATCCGGTTCGCAATAAAAACGTTTCAGGTTTTCTGCCGGTCGAACGTGAATGGTTAGGGCAGTTTATCGATAGCGGTTTTATCGATAGCTTCCGGCATTTTAATAAAGATCCGCATCACTATACTTGGTGGAGCTACCGCGCCAATGCCCGAAACAACAACAAAGGATGGCGTATCGATTATAATATGGTTTCCGAATCCTTACAAGAAAAACTGAAACGAGCCGTTATATTGCCTGAGGCCAAACACAGTGACCACTGTCCGCTGTTGGTAGAACTTGACCTATAACCTATATACCATGAGAAAACCCTTCATCTTACTTATAAGCGTAGCCTTTTTTACCTCCTGTGTGTCATCAAAAATTCATGAGGATTTGCAAGATCGGTACGACGCACTAAAAGCCGAAAACGAGAGTTTGATGGCGCAACTCGATAATGCCGATAGTAGCGGTAAGACGTATTCTGCCGATTATTTACGGGATGAAATTGAAACCTTAAAAGGCGAAAAAAGCCGGTTGGAAATGGAATTGTCGGCCTGCGAAAGTAATTACGATCGACTGAAAACCTCTTACGATGCGTTGGAAGAAAATAGCTCTTCGGCCTTAACCGAAAATTTAGAACGCAATCGCAATTTGCTGAAGCAGTTGGAAGAAAAGGAAAAAGCTTTGAATGCTGAAGCCGCTCGATTGGAACAATTACAGAAGGAATTAACCGCTCGTTCCCAGCGGGTGGACGAATTGGAAGGTATCATCGCTGCCAAAGATGCCAAGATGCGAAACTTGAAGGATGCTATTTCCGCAGCGCTTACCAACTTTGAAGGCAATGGCCTTACCGTCGAACAACGCGATGGAAAGGTATATGTTTCTATGGAGAATAAACTTTTGTTCGAAAGTGGAAGCTGGTCTGTTAATGGTCGCGGTCGTGAAGCGGTACAACAATTGGGAGGCGTTTTGGCGCAAAACCCTGAAATTGCCGTCCTGATTGAAGGCCATACCGATAATGTTCCATACGGTGGTAATGGTCCCCTCCAGGATAATTGGGATCTTTCAACTAAACGTGCAACCGCCATTGTAACGCTGTTAACACAGAATTCGAGCATTCCAAAGGATAATCTTACTGCGGCGGGACGAGGAGAATACGCTCCGGTAGCGACAAATAGTACTTCGGAAGGCCGGGCAAAGAACCGTCGAATAGAAGTGATTTTAACACCCAAATTAGACGAGATTTCCAAACTCTTGAACGAGATGTAGATGAAGCATTCCCTTTTGCCAAATACCGATTTGTCTGTAAGTGAAATTTGCCTTGGCACCATGACTTGGGGTGAACAGAACTCCGAAGTGGAAGCGCATGAGCAATTGAATTATGCGGTTGAAAATGATGTAAACTTTATCGATACGGCTGAAATGTATCCCATTCCCGCAAATACTGAAACGCAAGGCAGAACCGAATCCTACATCGGCTCTTGGCTGAAACAGACAAGAAAACGAGAGGATATCATCTTGGCTTCAAAAATTGCGGGTCCCAATCGGAAGATGAGTCATATTCGAAATCCGCTCGACTTTAGCAAAGCTTCCATCGAAAAAGCGTTACATGCTAGCCTAAAACGATTGCAAACAGATTATTTGGATCTGTACCAATTGCATTGGCCCGAACGTCATGTTAATGTGTTTGGCATTCGAGAGTATTCGTACGGAAGAAATGCTGAGTGGGAAGAAAATTTCGAGGCAGTGTTGGATGCATTACAGGAATTCGTGAAGGCTGGAAAGATTCGATATGTAGGATTGAGCAATGAAACCCCATGGGGAGCGATGAAGTATGCAGAAATAGCAAAGAAGGGCGGACTAAAAATGGCGACTATCCAAAACGCGTATAACCTACTAAATCGACGTGATGAAATTGCCTTAACCGAAGTGTTGGAACAAGAAAACTATGGGTATTTGGCGTATTCACCGTTAGCTTTTGGTATATTGACGGGTAAATATCTAAACAGTGCTAAGCCGGAAAAATCGCGGGTGACATTATTTCCCAGTTACCAACGGTACAGTAGTGAATCAAGTCGAAAAGCCACGGAAGCGTATCATCAACTTGGTTCAGAAAATTATCTTTCGCTCACTCAATTAGCATTGGCATTTGTCAATCAGCAGCCCTTTGTGTCTTCCACCATTATTGGGGCTACCAATCTTCAACAATTGGAAGAAAATATCAATAGTGCAATGGTGACGCTTTCACCAGAAATCCTACGAAAAATTGAGGCAATTCACCGAGAACAACCAAATCCGGCACCTTGATTAGCTTACGAAAGCACTATATCCTGTAATTGCACGACCCACAATTAATGAATTGATTTCCTTAGTGCCTTCATAGCTGTAAATTGCTTCGGCATCGGCGACGAAACGTGCAACATCGTGTTCAAGTAAAATACCGTTTCCACCCATCACTTCACGGGCGCGGCTTACTACATCGCGCGTTCGTAGGCTACAAAATACCTTTGCCAAGGAAGCATGCTCATCGGTCAATAAGTCTTCATCCTGTAATTCTGAAAGACGAAAACACAGCGTTTGCATGGCCGTAAGGTTACTGACCATCTCTACCAAATGATTTTGGATTAACTGAAAGGAAGCAATTGGCCTACCGAACTGTTCCCGTTTTTTGGTATACTTCAACGCACTTTCATAGGCGCCACGAGCACAACCAACCGCCTGCCACGCCACAGCGGCACGTGTCATTTTCAATACTTTCGCTATGTCTTTAAAGCTTTCACACTTTTGAAGGCGATCGCTTTCAGGAACCCGACAGTTCTTCATCGTAATTAATGCATTTTGGACCGTCCGAAGCGCCATTTTGTTTTCCATCTTCTCAGCCTTGAAACCTTCAGTACCTTTACGGACCAAAAATCCTTTGGCGCGGCCACTATCTTCATCCGTAGCCCAAATCACTACTACATCAGCAAAGGTGGCATTCCCGATCCATTTCTTCTGACCGTTTAAGACCCATTCATCACCTTCTCTTCTACAAGTAGTTCCTAAACCACCTGCCACTCCAGAACCTACATCGGGTTCTGTTAGTCCAAAGGCGCCAATTTTTTCCATCTTTTGCATAACCGGTAACCATTCTTGCTTTTGTTCTTCGCTACCGCAAACATAAATGGAGCCCATGGCCAATCCGCTATGGACGCCGAAAAAGGTTGAAATAGACACATCGATTCTAGCCAACTCCATCGCAATGATTCCTTCCATTAAAAAGGTTTGTTCTTCTGGGCCGATACCGTCATAGGCAATACCGCAAATATCCAATTCGGCCATTTTCGGAATGATTTCAAACGGGAATTCAGCACGATTCCAATATTCATTGGCGATTGGCTTCACCTCTTTTTCCATAAACTGTCGAACCTCCAATTGTATCTTTCGCTGGCGCTCGGTGAGTTTTAAGCTTAGATCATAAAAATCGCCATCGATGGGAGGGAGTTTGTGTTGTCCTTTTTTGCCCTGGCTTTTCAACATCTTCATCAAACCTTTCAGCTGTCGATCATCCAATTCACCTACTGCGGTCATTACTTCTGGCAAATCGACTTTCTGTGATAGTTTACCGAGTGCGTCGAGATCGACGTCCTTCATCAATTGAATGGTTTGCTTGATTTTTGAAAAAATAGACATAGCGGCAATTTTAGTTGATACCTAAAGATACACGCTCTGTTTGCGTCCTTCGCTTAACGAAACGTTAATTCTAAGGACTCACTTTCAGTAGGGAACGGTGCATAAAGCCTTTGAGTGAATCGGAAGGTTGAATGTGAAACCAGTTTCCTGTTTTACCTAATATTTCAACGGTATCTTTTTGTTGAAGGGAAGCGATTTGTGTGAATGAGGTGGAGGGCCCCAACCGTAATTCAGCCTTATTTCTAATAACAGCAGCTACTTTTGATGAGAATGTGGCTTCTTGAGACGGAATCTCCCGTTCTTCAATAAAAGGTAAAGGGTTGATAGCACCCGAGTAGCCTTTATAGATCCCAAAATGTAAATGGGGTGCTGTCGTACGAGCATTTCCACTATTTCCGACCAAGCCCAAGGTGTCACCTTTCTTTACGCGTTGGCCGCGGGTTGCAATGATGCTGTCAAGGTGAGCATAATACAAGGAACCACCAAATAGACCTTCGCGAAGCCATACCTGTTTTCCACCAAGACCTCGATTTCCTGTACTGCTAATGCGACCGTCTGTTGCGGCGACCACCGGAGTTCCGCGTGCTGCAAAAATATCAACCCCTTCGTGGCTTCTTTTTCCGCCATCCCGTGTAGCGCCCCAATAGCTTTGAATATCTTTATTTCCCTTCCCAACTACCGGAAACCCGAAGGTGGGTTGTGTGAAAACGGATACTTGAAAAGGAGTGTTTGCCTCCATTTCGGGTTGAATAATGAGTTTATACATTGCGGTTTCTTTTGCCTCAAAAGTTAACCGAGTTTCATTTTCCTCTGCTTGTGCCAGTGGTTTTTGTTGAAGTTGACCTTCTTCAATTTTGAATAGGTCGATAAACACTTGCAAACTATCCAGTTCTTTCACTAAACGAACGTGAAGCTGTTCTCCTTCTTGTAGGTTTAGGTTATAGCTATAGGCATTGCGATTTGGAGTTTTGTATTGACCACTTTCCAGATAAGGAAGTGAAATTGTTAAACTATCCTGTTTGCCCTTTTCATAGGACTTTATCCATTGTTGATATTGAACGTTTTCTTCGGAAAAGTTACGGGCATACACTTCACGAGCGGTGGGATTGGTAATCACATCCGTCGCCTTTTGAATTTGGGAACAGGCGGTAAGTAAGACAAACGCCAACATCCCTATAAGAATCTTTTTCATAGCACGTAAAAGGTGCAGAAATTGTGCCGAACTATCCAAAGAGATGCTGTACCACATCGTGCACCTTCGCCACGCGAATTACATTGATGGTATACTCTTGTTTCGGCAATTTGCAGTACTTCGAAATAACAATACTGCCAAAACCTAATTTCTCAGCCTCCAAGATACGCTGGTCTACGCGTGTTACCGGTCGAACTTCGCCAGCCAAACCGATTTCCGCGGCAAAGCAGAGCCGTTTATCGATAGCAATATCTACATTCGAAGAGAGTACAGCTGCCACCACCGCCAAATCGATTGCGGGATCGTCGACTGTTATTCCTCCCGTTACATTCAAAAATACATCCTTAGCGCCAAGCTTAAAGCCGGCACGTTTCTCCAACACCGCCAAGAGCATGTTTAGGCGTTTCACGTTATAACCGGTAGCACTGCGTTGAGGCGTTCCATAAACGGCGGTACTGACCAAGGCTTGAATTTCGATCATCAGCGGTCGCATACCTTCGAGGGTTGCCGAAATAGCTGTTCCGCTCAAGTCTTCTTCATTCTTGGAAATCAAAATTTCGGAAGGATTTGCCACCTCCCGAAGTCCGCTACCCTGCATTTCATAAATGCCGAGTTCGTTGGTACTTCCAAAGCGATTTTTATGGGCGCGAAGAATGCGATAAATATGGTTGCGATCGCCTTCAAATTGCAATACGGTATCGACCATATGTTCCAAGATTTTAGGTCCGGCGATGCTGCCTTCCTTTGTAATATGACCGATTAAAATAACCGGCGTATCAGTTTCCTTGGCAAACTTGATTAATTCTGAAGTCGATTCCCGAATTTGGGAAATGCTTCCAGGGCTACGTTCAACGTAATCAGTGTGAAGGGTTTGAATAGAATCGATGACCAAAATATCCGGCTCAATTTCTTCAATGTTACGAAAGATATTTTGGGTTTTGGTTTCGGTAAGGATGAAACAGTTTTCTGATACTGGCTGAATGCGTTCCGCCCGCATCTTAATTTGCTGCGCGCTTTCTTCACCTGAAACATACAAGGTTTTATACGGCAATTGTAGCGCTACTTGAAGCATTAGGGTACTCTTTCCGATACCGGGTTCGCCTCCCAAGAGTGTAAGCGATCCAGGAACTAACCCGCCTCCCAACACGCGGTTGAGCTCGTTGTCTTTAGTGTCCATTCGGGCTTGTGGACTGGTAGAAATTTCGGAGACTTTTTGTGGCTTCGCGGCTCGTTTTTTTGAAGTGGAGGGTGATTTCCAATCCTTTTTATCCGCCTTTTGAACGACTTCTTCCACAATCGTGTTCCATTCGCCACAAGAGGTACATTTTCCTTGCCACTTAGCGTACTGACTGCCACAATTTTGACAGAAAAAAGTTGTTTTTGTTTTCGCCATAGACCTGCTAAAATAAATATATTTACCGTAGGAAATGACGACTTATGAAACGATTTGCCCTCTTGCTATGCCTACTCCCTATTTCGCTTTTTGCGCAAGAGCGCAATACAGAAGAAGACGTCCAGCAATTAAAAGCGAAAATTGCAGCTTCCGAGAAGGACAAAAAATTGGTTTGGATGGACAGTCTCGCAGAGTACATGATTACCTATACCAGTGTTCAGAGTGATAGTATTTTCAAGGAAACCGTAAGCTACGCACTGCAAGTGGACTCTTTACGAATCGCTACGTGGCATACCGCAAACCTTATTTTTATTCAAAATAATGAAAAAGGTGCTCCAGCGAAAGGGAAAGAGTTGTTCCTTAATTTTTTACCAAAGGTACAAACCCATTCCTTTGATCAAGCGGCATCCAAATTCTATATTGAAGGGGCCGACAGTCACTATTTTTTGGATGAACACGAAGAGGCTATTCGTTTTTACGATTCTGCCATAGTGAAAGCGATTAAAGCAAAGGATAAGCGCTTTGAAGGATTAGCGAAATTGTATAAAGGAGGCTCATTAAGCTTCGCAGGTGAATTTGCGGAAGCTTCCAAAATTCTTCAGGAAGCAGCCGCAATATTTTCCGAAACCAAGGATTCATCGAATATCCTTGGAGCGAAGAATTCCCTTGCAATTCTCTATAGTCAAAATGCCTTTTTTGAAGAAGCTGAAAAGGAGCGAACGGAGGCAATCGAGCTTGCCAAAAAGATGGGAAATAATGGGCAGCTAATATCACTTTATTATAATGCTGCTACCGATGCTAGAAAGCAAGGTAACGATAAGGAGCGAATTCAATATTTAAAATTAGCAATCGCTTCCAACGAAAAGATAAGTCGTAACCAGTTTTTTAAAGCACCGCTCTATTCTGCAATGGCAATAGCGTATGCACAGGCAGATAGTCTAACGTTGGCGGAAAGCTATTTGGAAAAAATGGAAAACGAGGTAGCAGATCTGGAAGGCAGAAATCGAGAAACGTATGTTGAGGCACTCAAGAACTTTGAATTTGCTAAAGGAAGTTATGGCCGGGCCTTACGCTACGGAAAAGAGCACTTAGAAATAGAGCGTTCAGGGTCTCATTATGAAGAGGTTCAAGAGGCTGAAAAGTTTTTAGCCGATGTGTACGAAAGGATGGGAAATAAATCGGCTGCATACGATCATTTTAAGAAGTTTGAAGCAATCAAAGATTCCTTGGGAAATGCCCAAAAAATAAAAGGATTATCGTACTATCAAACCCTTTATGAAACGGAAAAGCGAGATGCTACGATTGAGGCCCAACAAGATGATATTGCGTTGCTGGATGCTGAAAATCGCTTAAAAAACCAATGGATTGTTTTTGGAGGAATCGGGTTGTTGTTGTCGTTCGGAGGAGTGCTGTTATTTCGTTCCAGACGAAGTGCGGAAAAGAAGCGCATGATGCAGGAGCGTTTCTCGCAAGATTTGATTAAGGCGCAAGAAGAGGAACGGACCCGTGTTGCCCGAGAACTTCATGATAGCGTTGGTCAAAAATTGATGTTGTTAACAAAACGTACAAAGTCTAGCGGCGACCCAGATATGGAAACCTTGGCTGGAACAACATTGGAAGAACTTAGAAGTATTTCTAGAGGATTACACCCAGCAGCATTGGAACGTTTGGGCGTAACGAGGGCGATTGAAAGTTTGGTGAATGAGGTAGATGCGAATACGCCAATTTTCTTTACCAATGAGATTGATAATATTGATGATGCGATTCCGACCACAGAAGCCTTACATTTGTATAGAATCGTGCAGGAAGTATTGAGCAATATGGTGAAGCATGCCGAAGCGAAAGCAGCCTCCGTGGTAATCGAAAGGGAGGGAAAGGCTATTCATGCTACCATTAAGGACAATGGAAAGGGCTTTCTGTATTCCGAAAAGATGAACCTAAATACTAGTTTAGGCATGAAAACATTGATGGAGCGAGCTAAGATACTCCATTCAAAACTAGCGATCGATTCGGCGCCAAATAAAGGAACAACCGTAAAACTAACCATCCCCCTGCCATGATAGATAAATCGTCTCTTACTTTAGTTATTGCCGATGACCATCCAATGCTCCTAAGTGGATTGTACGATGAAATGACTCGTAATGGCTATAATGTTATAGCTAAAGCGAATAATGGTGAATTGGCCTTGCAGGCCATTCTTACTGAAAAGCCCACCATTGCCTTATTGGATATCGATATGCCAAAGCTTTCAGGGTTTGAGGTCATTAAGGAAGCAAAAGAAAAAGGAACGAAAACGAAATTTATAATCCTTTCCTTTCACAAGGAAACCGAATATGTCATTCAGGCAAAGAAGCTTCAAATAGATGGTTATTTGTTGAAGGAAGATGCTTTCGAGGAAATAGAGCGCTGTTTTGAAGTGGTTTTAAACGATGGACAATACTTCAGCAAATCGTTCGCTAAAGCAGCATTGGAAGATGCTTCCTACGAATTGCAAAAACTTAAATTATTAACCCCTTCAGAAGTTACCATTCTAAAGCTAGTGGCACAACAGAAATCTACCAACGATATTGCCGATACCTTATGTGTCTCTTCACGTACGGTCGAAAAACATCGCAGCAATATTATCGATAAGCTAGTCCTGGAAAAAGGCACCAATATGCTTACCAATTGGGCCTTGGTCAATAAAAAATTGATTCTCGAGCTTTAGTATCCGAAATCGGCCTTTATTTTATCGGCTTTGTCCAACATCATATCAACTGTAATAAAATCGGTTTCCTCTTTGTCGAAGGCCCCTTGAAAAACGCGCATCGCTTTTTTAGGCTCACCGGTTTCTTCATAGTAGCGACCCATATAGTAATCGCCGATATTTTTATCCGGATACTGCTTTTTCGCCATTTTTGAAATTTCTAAAAGCGCCTCCCACTGCTCTTTCTTTTCTGCAGCTGTAGCAGTGGCAATATAATCGTTGATACGAATAGGATTTGTTAACCCGAAGAGGTCTTCAATTATTTGATACTTTTCAACTAAGTAGGTGTGCGGATTTGTAGTTTTATCCATCAACTTATCACTGAACTCTTTTTTGCTAATCGGGCGGTAGACAGCGAAGATTTTCTCCAAGGCATTTGGGATGCCTCTTCCCACCAATGAATAGTGCGTAGCATCCTGAAAATCGTCGAAATAATAATTGAAGTTTTTCGCTTCAACACCTTTTAACGAATTGTTTAAGGCATTTGTGCTTTCCCGTAACCCTTGTATATCGTCGGTACCAGTTGCTAGATAATAAAACAATTTATTTTCTATGGCTGGGATTCGTTCTGGGATGCGGCCTTCCATCATTGGAGCTAAATCTGGACTTAAAACGATAAGACCGTTAAATAGGATAGGATCTTTAAAGAGGTAGTAATTGATAAAGTTTGCGGTATAATCGTGTCCGACCGCGATGATAAACTTAGCGGTACGATATTGCTCGTCGATATACGGCATTAACTCTAAGCCTAAGAATTCAAAAAACGCGGCTCCTGAATCGGCAGGCATAAAGTTGGTATCGTCATAATAGCCGTCATCATATCGTTTATCTCCCTGCATCACTCCAACGACAATACTTTCGGGCATGTCTTCCCAATAACTAAAGTAATCTACATTTCCGGCTACGGGTTCAAAAAGGTAATCGGCATCCAATACCAATACGATAGGATACACTTTTTCTTGGTTGGTATCGTAATTTCGAGGCAATTGAATCTTCAACTTTCGCGATTCTCCCAGACGTTCACTCTGAAACGTTTCATAAATAATTTGGGCTGTTAATAGTTGAAAGGAAAATAAAAATGCAGTAAGTAGGAATAGTTTTTTCATTGGTGCGTTTGGTTTAAACGATTCGAAAGATACTAAAATTTGAAAAAGTGAAACTATCCTTCTCTTGCGATTCGATTCTTGTTGAACAGCGGAAGAAATAGGAAGGATAGTCCGCCAAAAACGATAATTGATGCGATGTTTGACGACCATACAATCCATCCAAAAGCAGTTCCAGCAGTTAGCGAAATACCGAAAAGTGCTAGAATACCCGCTACAAAAACAGGATACGTCCCAAAACCACTATTGGTGAAGGCGAAACTGAAACTTCCTACTACGAAGGCGATAATAATCGTGCCCAGGGGTATATTGGTTGTTTCAGGTAACGCGAAAAGCGCCACATAAAAAGATAAAAGGTAAAGGCTCCAAATAAGTACGGTATGAAAAAGAAACGCTATTTTGTGCTTCATCTTAAAGATACTCAGGACGCCTTCTTTAAGTCCCTTTAGAAACCCTACAATCTTATTTCGAAGTGTCGAGTTCGATAGCTTTAAAAAAGCAAGGAATATGATGCCTACTGCCACCATCGCTCCCAATAAGTAGAATATTTTTTGAGGTTCCATTTCGGATGTCAGAAATCCATAAAGGGTATCAAATTCTAAAGAGAGCGCCAATAGGGTTAACAGAAATAAAAACAGCAAGTCGACCACGCGTTCAGAAATGATGGTGCCAAAGCCTTTATCGAAGGGTATCCCTTCATATTTGTTGATTACCACACCGCGTGATATCTCACCACTCTTCGGAATAAAGAGGTTCATGAGGTATGCTATGGAAATCGCCATAAAATTGTTTAGAAAGTGCGGACGATATCCTAAGGGCTGCAACAAATAATTCCATCGGTAGGCACGCGACATATGGCTTAAGATGCTTAATGCCACTGATAATGCTACAAAGCCATAGTCGGCTTTTTGGAAATACTGTTGTATTTCGGCTAATTGTTCTGGTGTAAATTTTAAGTAGGAATAAATCACCAAAAAAATCCCCAAGGCTAGGGGTATGACGATTTTCAGTAATTTGGAGAGTGACTTCGACACCCTTATTCTAACAGATTGTTTTCTTCATTAGGAAAGACCAAAGCAGGAGAGAATTTTTTGGCTTCTTCAACCTCCATGATCGCATAGGTAATCAATATCAAAACATCACCAGGGGCTACTTTTCGGGCAGCTGCACCGTTTAAGGTGATTTCACCGCTGTTGCGTGGACCAGGTATTGCGTAGGTTTCCAAACGTTCGCCGTTGTTGTTATTGACGATCTGCACTTTTTCACCTTCCACAATATTTGCGGCATCCATCAGATCTTCATCTATCGTAATACTGCCGATATAGTTGAGGTCGGCTCCAGTAACCTTAACGCGGTGAATCTTCGATTTTACAACGTGTATTTGCATGGTGCAAAGATAATAAAAGGGGTTAAAACAAAAATCTAAGGAATCTTTTTTATCAGATTCGAATTTCCCTCAGGAAAATAAGCAAAAGACATGCCCAAATTATTGTGGAGAGACCTGCATATTATCGATTAAGCGAACATCGCCAGCGAAAACCGCTAAAAAAGCGCGATAAGCGGTGTTAGGGACTTTTCTTTCAGCTGTTTTCAGAGTAGTTGCATTGGCGATTTCAAAATATTCCAATGAAAGAAAAGCGTTATTGGCAAAGGCTTTGGAGCCCATTTCATTCAATTCTGCCAAAGAATAATTAGAAAAATTTTCACGAATTTGAACGAGTGTTTGATACAGTAGCGCGGCTTCCTCTCGTTCCGCTTGCGACAGTCGTTGATTGCGACTGCTAAGGGCTAAGCCATTCGTTTCCCTGACAATTGGACAGCCGATAACATCGACATTAAGTTTTTCAATCTCAACGAGCTTCTTAACGATTTGAAGTTGTTGAAAGTCCTTTTCACCGAAATAAGCACGGTTTGGCCGGATTAGTCTGAAAAAAATGTTGAGTACGGTGCCAACTCCATCGAAATGGCCCGGGCGGTGCTTGCCTTCCATTTCATTTTCCAATCCGCCAAAATCGTACGATTTCGACAATACCTTTTGATCGTAAACAACTTCAGCCGTAGGGGCGAAGATGACAAGGTTTCCCGTAAGCGTTTTTAGTAATTGAAGATCATTTTCAAGCGTTCTTGGATATTTTTCCAAATCAGCCTGATTATTAAACTGGGTCGGATTCACAAAAATACTCACAACCGTGATATCGTTTTCGGAAACAGACTGAGCTATCAACGCCAAATGACCACGATGAAGGGCTCCCATGGTAGGTACAAAGCCGATAGTCTTGTTTTGTCTGTAGGAAGAGAGGGTGTCTAATAGCGACTCTCTGGTTTTGTGAAGCTTCATGTAATACTGTCTATCCGTGCCAAAATTAGCAGATTGCGGGCAATCTACATAAATTTTCGTAATTTTGCACTTTTGAAACCTATAGCCAATAAAGTAAATCTGTATGAAAGATAAAAGAATCTTGTATGTGTCTTCTGAAGTAATTCCTTACCTACCAGAGACCGAGATTTCTTCGATGTCGTTTGAAGCTCCCAAAATGGTCAATGATAACGGTGGCCAAATACGAATTTTCATGCCTCGGTATGGAAACATCAATGAGCGCCGCCATCAATTGCACGAAGTAATTCGCTTAAGTGGAATGAACTTAGTTGTAAACGATTTGGATATGCCGCTTATCATAAAAGTAGCGTCAATACCAAAGGAGCGGATGCAGGTGTACTTTATAGACAATGATGATTATTTTAAAAGGAAAGCTACTTACGCCGATGAAGATGGTAATTATTTCGACGATAATGATGAGCGTGCTATTTTCTTTGCTAAAGGTGTTATTGAAACTGTAAAAAAATTGAACTGGGGCCCCGATATCATCCACGTGCATGGATGGTTGGCCTCTTTTTTACCATTATATCTCAGAAATTACTACGGAACCGAACCATTGTTTGAAAACAGTAAAATAATTACTTCTGTATACAATCAAGGCTTCCCTGGAACGTTAGCAGATAACGTAACAGAGAAATTGTTGTTCGATGGTATGGAAGACGATGCAGTTGCCAATCTCAAAGAGTCTACTTATGAAAATTTGATGAAGGTAGCTGTAACCAATAGCGATGCTGTAGTTAAAGGTTCGGAAGAATTGCCAAAAGAATTGGAGAACTACATTGAAGCGAGCGACAAACCTGTGCTTCCTTACCAGAAGAAAGAAGAGTTTGCTCAGGCGTATCTCGATTTTTACGAGAACAAAGTATTGTAAAAACACATTTTCAGAATTTTAAAATTGCTTATGAAAAGAACCCATTTCCTGCCTGGAATGATGGCGTTGATAGTGGCGATAATCTTTTTCGCCTCCTGTGAAGAGGATTTTGATGTATTGGGATCGGAAATAGTGGGTGACAACACCTTAATCCAAGAGCCCGATGAGACCAAAACGGTGGTCGCTTTTAATAAAATTTTAAAGTCGGTCCAGAGTAATGGCCTTTTATCCTATCAATTAGGAACATATTACGACCCCGTATATGGAAAGACTACTTCTAATTATCTAACACAGGTATTATTAAGTTCCACGGAACCTACTTTTGGTGATAATGCTACACTCGATAGTGTAGCACTATATATTCCATTTTATAGTCAGAGTACTACTGATGGCGAGGATACAACCTTCGAATTGGATTCAGTATATGGTGATGATCCTATAAATATTTCAATTTATGAATCAAATTATTTTCTTCGTGATTTAGATCCGAGTAGTAATTTTGAAGTACCCCAAAAATATTACTCAAATCAAGGAAGTTTGTTCGAATCATCTGCGCAATTGGGAGAATTGATTTATGAAATCGACGATTTCGTTCCAAATGATGAGGCTATAGAGTTGGTAGAAGAGGTCGAAGGACAGGATTCCATTACACAAACCTTGAATCCTGGATTACGCGTGCTATTACCCACTGAGTACTTTCAGGAGAAAATTATCGATCAAGAAGGATCTAATGACTTGATTAGCAATAGCAATTTCAAAAACTACTTTCGAGGACTCTATTTTAAGGTAGAGAATCCAAACAATGAGGGTAACATGTTTGTGTTTGACCCAGTAAGAAACGACAATAGCGGTTTCCCTGGGGCATATATTACATTGTACTACTCTTATGAAGAGGAGCCTGATGAAGATTCCGGTAACGATGATCCCGTAATAGAACAGGATTCTTATGATTTGAATCTTTTTGGGGGTATTGCTGTAAACGTTTTTGAAACCGATTTGAATTCAGATGTAAGAGCTTCTATTGAAGATCAAGATCCAGAAATTGGAACTGAAACCCTATACCTGAAAGGTGGGCCAAACGTGGCAGCTATTATCAATTTGTTTGGGGATGATCTTGACGGTAACGGAGTGGCTGATGAGCTTGAGGACTTACGCGATCGTGAATTATTGATTAATGAGGCCAACCTTGTTTTTTATGTTGATCAGGAAAAAGTTTCGCCATTGGCAAAAGAACCAGAGCGTATTATGATTTTTGATGCAACTAATGGCACTGTATTGGTCGATTATGTTTTAGACCCAACAGTCGCTAGCAATCCTGGTAATGCAAAAACACTACACCTAGGTCCTTTACAACGAGATTCAGATGACAACGGCGAATTCTATAAAATCCGTCTTAGTGCGCATGTTAGTAACCTGATCAATAACGACTCAACCAATGTTCCATTAGGAGTGGTTGTGTCAAATAATGTGAACATTAGCAATTTTAAAACAGTAAGAAGCAACGGAATTCAGGGTGCTTCCCTAGAGAATCAACAACTTCAAGAAATACCCGGACCTGCTTTATTGTCCCCCTACGGTACGGTGCTTCACGGGAATAATTCTCCCAACGAGGAAAAACGATTGAAATTGCAATTATACTATACTGAACCTAACTAGAAAATATTATGTGTGGAATTGTAGGCTATATCGGAAAAAAAGATGCCTATCCTATTGTCTTAAATGGATTGAAGCGTTTGGAGTACCGTGGTTATGATAGTGCCGGAATAGCATTATATGATGGAAACGATATTCAATTGTGTAAGACACAAGGAAAGGTTTCTGAACTCGAAGCCAAAGCAGAAAAAAATATCCCGCTTAAGGGAAATTTAGGAATCGGACATACCCGATGGGCAACACATGGTGTTCCGAACGATATTAATAGTCACCCGCACTACTCAAACAGCGGCGATCTTGTCATTATTCATAATGGGATAATCGAGAATTATTCCTCTATAAAAAAAGAGCTACAAAATCGAGGGTATACATTCACAAGCGATACCGATACCGAAGTGTTGGTAAATCTAATCGAGGAGATTAAAAAACAGGAAGATGTAAAACTTGGGAAGGCAGTCCAAATTGCTTTGAACCAAGTAGTAGGTGCGTATGCCATTGCAGTTTTCGATCGCAATAAACCTGATGAGATCGTTGTAGCGAAACTAGGAAGTCCTTTGGCCATTGGAATTGGTGACGATGAATTTTTTGTGGCCAGCGATGCGACGCCGTTTATTGAATTTACCAATAATGCCATTTATCTAGAGGATGAAGAAATGGCTATCGTGCGACTCGGACGTGAAGTGCGTGTGCGTAAGATTAAAAACGATAAATTAGTCGAAAACCCATACGTTCAAGAGCTTCAACTTAATTTAGAACAAATTGAAAAAGGCGGCTACGAGCATTTTATGCTGAAGGAAATCTACGAACAGCCTAAGGTGATTCACGATACGTATCGCGGAAGATTGTTGGCCGATCAAGGCATTATCCGATTAGGTGGGCTCGAAGACTACATCAAGAAATTCGTAAATGCAGATCGAATTATCATTGTAGCCTGTGGAACTTCATGGCACGCCGGTTTGGTAGCAGAATATATTTTCGAGGATATGGCGCGAATTCCAGTGGAAGTAGAATATGCTTCCGAATTTCGCTATCGAAATCCCATCATAACCGAAAATGATGTGGTTATCGCCATTTCACAAAGTGGGGAAACGGCCGATACACTTGCGGCAATTAAATTAGCAAAGGAAAAGGGAGCTTTTGTTTATGGTGTTTGTAACGTGGTAGGGTCAACCATTTCTCGTGAAACGCATAGTGGTACTTACACCCATGCGGGGCCGGAAATTGGAGTGGCCTCTACGAAAGCATTTACGACCCAAATTACCGTGCTAACCATGATGGCGTTGCGCATTGCAAAGTCGAAAGGAACCATTTCGCAAAGCGATTACATTAAACACCTTCGGGAACTCGATATGATTCCGGATAGTGTTGAAGAAGCGCTGCAGGGCGATGAAAAAATCGTTGAAATAGCGAAGGTATTCAAGTCGGCGGCAAATTTCCTTTATTTGGGAAGAGGCTATAATTTCCCCGTTGCCTTGGAAGGGGCCCTGAAGCTTAAGGAGATTTCCTATATCCATGCGGAAGGGTATCCTGCAGCAGAAATGAAGCACGGTCCGATCGCCCTTATCGACGAACAAATGCCGGTAGTTGTAATTGCTACCAATAGCAACCATTACGATAAGGTGGTGAGTAATATTGAAGAAATCAAGGCGCGAAAAGGAAAGATTATTGCCGTAGTTACAGAAGGAGATACAACTGTTCGCGACTTGGCCGATTATATTATTGAAGTGCCCTTAACACCTGAGGCTCTTTCACCATTAATTAATACGATTCCGCTGCAATTATTGTCCTATCATATTGCGGTAATGTTGGAGAAGAATGTCGACCAACCACGGAACCTTGCAAAGTCGGTAACCGTGGAATAATTGAGTTGAAATAAATTTTTATACGGAAAGCGTTTCTTACTGGTAAGAAGCGCTTTTTTGTTTTTGGGTGAAGAGTAGTTGAAAATAAAGAATTGATTATTTTAGTGGCATGAACACCATCGTGAATCTACTCTCAGGACCGCGGAACCTTTCAACAGCGCTGATGTACTCCTTCGCCCAACATAGCAGTTTTGAAGTGTTGGATGAACCTTTTTATGGCTATTATCTGAAGCATTCCGATCGAAAAGAACAGCATCCCATCGCGGATGAAATAATGGAGAGTTTGCCAAAGAAGTTGAATGAAATAATCGAAGGAATCGAAAATCAGGCGACCGTAAAGAACGTTTTCGTAAAGGGAATGGCACATCATATTTTACCAGAAAGCCCTGACTTCCTATTGAATTGGACCAATGTAGTTTTAATTCGAAATCCACATAATTTAATCGCTTCATTTTCTAAAAAGATCAAAGAACCCACCCTCGAAGATATCGGGTATCAGAAGGCGTTGCAATTATTTCGATACCTGCGTGAGCACGGTAAAAAACCTATCGTTATCGATAGTGACGAACTGATGAAGAATCCGAAACGCTATTTAGAATTGCTTTTTGAAGAAATAGGGCTACCGTTTCGAGAAAATATGTTGCATTGGTCCGTTGGAGGTATAGTAGAGGATGGCATTTGGGCTTCGTATTGGTACGGGAGTGTTCACAAATCGACTGGATTTGAAAAACAAAAGAGCGCCGATGTAACATTGGGAAAAAGACTTCAGAAACTTGTTGAGGAGGCTGAACCGCTTTATAACTCACTTTACAAACACGCCCTTAAAAACGACTAAACAATGCTGCAAAAATATGACGACCGGAATAAAAACATTCAGGTATTTATAAAGGATCGATTGTATCCTAGGGAAGAAGCCAAGGTTTCGGTTTTTGACAGTTCGGTTCAGGGCGGCGATGCCGTATGGGAAGGCTTGCGTGTCTATCCCGAAGGAATTGTGTGCTTAGAAAAGCATTTAACGCGACTGCATGAAAGTGCGAAGGCACTTCATTTTAGCGATATTCCGAATAAGAAAGAAATAAAAGCAGCTATTCAAAAAACATTGGAGGCGAATGAAATGACCGACGATGTTCATATTCGGCTAACGCTCACACGAGGTGAAAAGATTACCAGCGGTATGGATCCAAGAGTGAACCAATCGGGGCCGTGTTTGATCGTGCTTGCCGAATGGAAACCGTTGGTCTATGACAATGCTTCTGGGATAACGGTAATTAGCAGCAGTCAACGTCGAAATGCACCACAGTTTTTGGATAGTAAAATCCATCATAACAATTTGCTGAACAATATCATCGCGAAAATACAGGCGAATGTGGCGGGAAAAGATGCGGGATTGATGCTGGACGAGCGTGGTTTTGTAGCGGAACTAAATGGAAGCAATCTTTTTATGGTGAAAGATGGGGTGGTGTACACCCCCTTTGCCCATGCTTGTTTACCAGGAATTACACGAAATACAGTGTTGGAAATGTGTAAGAAAGAAGAAATTCCTATCGTTGAAGCTGACCTCTCTTTGACGCAGTTTTATAATGCAGACGGAGTGTTCGCTACCGGTACTATGGGCGAGTTAACCCCTGTAGTGGAGATAGATGGAAGAAAAATTCCGAAGGAGACCACGTTAATTGTACGTGTGCTAAAACTGTTTAAAAATAGCATTCGCGATTACTGTGAGCCGCTCTAGCGGCTCGGGGCAGCGACCTGCCGTCGGCAGGCTGGTAGCAGCGGAAACCCTGCAGCCGAATGGCTAAGCGTTGCAGCGAATAGCGCGGTGCACTGCAGCCTCGGCGAAAGTGCAGCCCCCACACTAAGAAAAATAACAATTTTACATTGTGTTATTAGAATAGAAAAAACTATCTTTGCAGCGATTTTTAGGGGTAGGTTTTTATCCTCCTAACAGTACTAAAAAATAAACAGTTATATAATGTCACAAGTTACAGGAAAAGTTGCACAGATTATTGGCCCTGTGGTAGACGTAGCGTTTGCCAACGATGCCGAGCTTCCTAAGATCTACGATAGTTTGGAAGTTGAGTTCAACGGTACCACTTTGGTACTGGAAGTACAATCGCACATTGGTGAAAATACCGTTCGAACCATTTCTATGGATTCTACCGACGGATTGAGCCGAGGTGTAGATGCTGTTGCAACCGGAGCTCCTATTCAAATGCCGATTGGTGAAGATGTATACGGTCGTTTATTCAATGTAATTGGAGATGCGATCGACGGTATCGGAAACCTTCCAAAGGAAGGGGAAAACGGATTGCCGATTCACCGTGAAGCACCAAAATTTGAGGATCTTTCTACCTCTACCGAGGTTTTGTTTACGGGTATTAAGGTAATCGACCTTATCGAGCCGTATGCAAAGGGTGGTAAGATTGGTCTTTTCGGTGGTGCCGGTGTAGGTAAAACCGTATTGATTCAGGAGTTGATTAACAACATTGCGAAAGGTCACGGTGGTCTTTCGGTATTCGCGGGGGTAGGAGAACGTACTCGTGAGGGGAACGACTTGCTTCGTGAGATGTTGGAATCTGGCATTATTAAGTATGGTGAAGGCTTCTTGCACTCTATGGAAGAAGGTGGATGGGATTTGACGAAAGTAGACAAGTCGGCCATGAAAGAAAGTAAGGCAACCTTTGTGTTCGGTCAGATGAACGAACCACCTGGAGCACGTGCACGTGTTGCCTTGTCTGGATTGACAATCGCTGAGTATTTCCGTGATGGAGCTGGCGACGGACAAGGAAAAGATGTACTGTTCTTTGTCGACAATATTTTCCGATTTACCCAGGCAGGTTCTGAGGTATCGGCACTACTAGGACGTATGCCTTCTGCGGTAGGATACCAGCCAACCCTGGCAACAGAAATGGGTGCGATGCAGGAGCGTATTACTTCCACGAAAAAAGGATCGATTACATCTGTACAGGCGGTATATGTACCTGCGGATGACCTTACCGACCCGGCACCGGCAACTACCTTTGCCCACTTGGATGCAACAACGGTATTGTCGCGTAAAATTGCCGAGCTTGGTATTTATCCTGCGGTGGATCCATTGGATTCCACTTCTCGTATCCTTACAGAAGACATTCTAGGAAAAGAACACTATGCTTGTGCACAGCGCGTAAAAGAGTTGTTACAGCGTTATAAGGAGCTTCAGGACATCATTGCCATCCTCGGTATGGAAGAACTTTCTGAAGAAGATAAACTAGCCGTTCGTCGTGCACGTCGTGTACAGCGTTTCTTGTCGCAACCGTTCCACGTAGCGGAGCAGTTTACGGGTATTCCAGGAGTGTTGGTAGATATCAAGGAAACGATCAAAGGTTTTAACATGATTATGGATGGTGAATTAGACCACCTTCCAGAAGCTGCCTTTAACTTGAAAGGAACAATCGAAGAAGCAATCGAAGCTGGAGAGAAAATGCTTGCAGAAGCGTAAAGTAATTTAGAATTAAGAATGCAGAATTGTGAATAGTTACTGCTACTCATTCTGAATTCATAATTCATAATTCATAATTTGAAAAAATGTATTTAGAAATCGTAACCCCAGAAGCATCTTTAGTGAGCGGCGAAGTAGATTCGGTAACTGTTCCTGGTGTGGAGGGCGAATTCCAAATGTTGAATAACCACGCACCTATCGTTTCGCTATTAGGCGAAGGAAAGGTGAAGTTTTCAGGAAACCCGACTATTGCTGAAGGATTTGAAAAGAAATTCACGAAGGAAGGCGATAAATGGGTCCTGCAAATTAGCAGTGGAACCTTGGAAATGAACAACAATAAAGCAATCGTACTGGCCGACTAAGCTGAGATTGCCATTATAGAATAAGTAAGAACCCATCGATATCTCGATGGGTTTTTTGTTGTTAGTCTGGTCGCGCTGCTTTTTGCTGTTCCTTTCGTTTCAATTGATATTTAAGAATGAAATAGCCTAGCACACCCGCTACTATTGTTCCGACTAGAATACCGATTTTAGAAGAGGTGAGCAGGTCGTTTGATCGGAAGGCCAATTCTGCGATAAAGAGCGACATGGTAAACCCGACGCCTCCAAGGAACCCAACGCCAATAATTTCACGGAAGCCGATACCGGTAGGCAGATCAGCAATTTTAAGCTTATACGCGAAATAGCTAAATGAGGCGATTCCGATTACTTTTCCTGCCACCAGGGCAATTGCAATCTGTGAAATTAAGTGTGTTTGACTCAAGGAATCCAAATTGATTGTGATGCCTGCGTTCGCCAAGGCAAAAATGGGCATAATAACAATTGTTACCCAGCCACTCAGTCCATGTTCCAATTGCTGCATAGGCGATTGCACGCGATCGGTAATAACGTTAATCTTGTCTACTGCTTCTTGTTGCTTATCGGAAAGAATAACCCTTCGAGGTTCTGTTTTTTGAAAGATATTGACCGATTTTCGTATTTCTTGGAAAAAATTATCCAAATCGACACTACGGGTGGCCGGAATCACCATTGCAATGAGTACGCCGGCGATAGTCGGATGAATGCCTGATTTCAGAAAGAGTATCCATATGGCAATGGAGCTTATCAGCAGTAAGTATTTTGAATGAAATTTCTTATAGGCTAAAAATCCTAGGAATACGAGAATTGCCAAAGCGATACCTAGATATAAAAAGTGCATACCATGGCTATAAAAGAAGGCGATAACCAAAATAGCACCAATATCATCGATGATGGCGAAGGCGGTTAAGAAGATTTTTAGGCTTAAGGGCACTCGTTTTCCCAACAGATTTAGAATTCCTAGTGAGAAAGCGATATCGGTGGCCATAGGAATCCCCCAACCGGCTGTACCGCGCTCTTGGTCATGTAAGATGAAGAATATAGCGATGGGAACGATAATGCCACCAAGCGCTGCGAAAACAGGCATGGTCGCTTTTCGCATAGAGGTAAGTTCGCCATCAAGGATTTCACGTTTTATCTCCAATCCAACGTAGAAGAAAAAGATGGTCATCAGGCCATCGTTAATCCATAGGTACAATGGTTTTGAAATAATAAAATCGGTTTCTGAAAAACCGATGGAGAATGTTTCGTTGAAGAAGGAGTGATAGCTTTCTTGCCAGGGGGAATTCGCCCAAACCAAGGCAATGATGGTGAAAAGCAATAATATAAAACTACCGGCGGTAGATTTGTTTATAAAGGACTCTACAGGATTTTTGCTTATTTTCAATCTAGGTGTTTTTTAAACTACAGTTAGCTTTCGTTTCTGTTTATTTGTTTATCGATATGGCCGAAAATGTAATTTATAATAACGACCACTATCGTTAGAATGCCTAGTTCCCAATACATTCCCATACCAGCCACACAACCCGCGGCAGCACTGCACCAAATGGTGGCCGCAGTGGTAATCCCTTTCACGGTATTGCTTTCCTCTTTCTTGAGAATGGTACCCGCACCAATAAATCCGATTCCGACAACTACTTGGCCTAGCACCCGCGTAATATCTACGTATTTTTCACCATAGTACTGAAGGGATATCATAATGAAGGCTGCAGCGCCAATGGCGACAAGCATATTTGTTTTTAATCCGGCTTCCTTGTTCTTCCATTCCCGTTCCAAACCGATGAGAAGCCCTGCTAAAGTAGCGGCTCCCAATCGTATCGCGAACTCATAGACTTCCATGGAATTATGAATTTATGCTAAGGTAGCAAAAGCCTATAGGAAATTCTGTTAAAGGGGTATTAATCAATAGTAATTGAAAACCCCGCTTGATTAGCGGGGATTATTATTTAAAACTCTGCATTTCCAGGGGTACGAGGATACGGTATCACATCCCGTATATTTCCCATTCCGGTAACGAACTGAACCAATCGCTCGAACCCAAGTCCGAAACCGCTATGCACACAGGTACCAAACTTACGAAGCTCCAAATACCACCATAGTTCTTCCTCTGGGATATCCATATCCTCCATTTTCTTTTTCAGCACATCGTAGCGTTCCTCACGCTGCGAACCACCAACGATTTCACCAATCCCAGGAAATAAGACATCCATAGCGCGTACGGTTTTTTCGTCTTCGTTCAAACGCATATAAAAGGCCTTTATCTTAGCTGGATAATCGAATAGGATTACAGGACATTTAAAGTGTTTTTCAACCAGATAGCGTTCGTGCTCGCTTTGAAGGTCGGCGCCCCATTCATCGATTAGATAGTTGAATTTTTTCTTTTTATTCGGCTTACTATTGCGAAGAATTTCGATGGCTTCCGTATAGGTTACCCGCTTGAAATTATTTTCTAATACAAACTTCAGCTTTTCGCGCAAGGCCATATCGCTACGCTCGTTTTGAGGCTTTCGTTTTTCTTCATCCAACAGTCGTTTTTCTAAAAACTCAAGATCATCGGCACAATGCTCCAAGGCATACTTCAAAACATGCTTGATAAAGTCTTCAGCCAAATCCATATTTCCGTCCAAGTCGCAAAAGGCAACCTCGGGTTCAATCATCCAGAATTCGGCTAAGTGACGCGATGTATTGCTGTTCTCCGCTCGAAAGGTTGGTCCGAACGTATAAACCTTTCCAAGCCCCATCGCATAGGTTTCAGCTTCTAACTGACCGCTTACTGTAAGGTTGGTTTCCTTTCCGAAGAAATCTTCTTCATAATTAAATGTGCCATCTTCCTTTTTAGGTGAATTTTCGTTGAAGGTAGTCACCTTAAACATTTCACCCGCACCTTCCGCATCGCTACCAGTAATAATGGGCGAATGCATATAGTAAAAGTTGTTCTTCTGAAAGTAATCGTGAATGGCAAAGGCCAATTTGCTTCGTGTTCGCATCACTGCTCCAAAGGTATTGGTTCGTACACGTAGATGCGCTTGTTCCCGAAGTTTTTCAAAGGTATGGCGCTTTGGCGAAAGGATGGTTTTCTTTACGTCCTCCGTATCGGCATCGCCCAAAACGGTGACTTCCTTAACTTCTACTTCAACCGCTTGACCGTGCCCTTGGCTCTCGACCAAAACCCCTGTTACTTCAATGGCCGCTCCAACGGTAATACGTTTCATCGTATGTTCATCAAAATTTTCAAAATCGATGACACATTGAAGGTTCTTGATGGTAGATCCGTCGTTTAAGGCGATAAAACGATTGCTTCTAAAGGCCCGTACCCAACCGCGAACGGTTATTTCATGCAAGGAAGGTTCTTTCGTTAGGGCAGTAACTATTTCGGTATGCGGTTGCATCATGGTTTTTTCATTTAAAACTGAGGTTTGCCTTCATTGTATAGGAGTCGCGCCCCAATGTTTATGAGGGTCAAATATAATTTTTTAATGGGGAATTGGCAACGGAAAGCCTATCGAGTAATATGTTCTATTCTGAAGTACGCTTTTCTTCATTTTGCTCCGATTCATCATCGGTATCGATTTCCTCGGGGATAATCCGTAACGCTGGTTTTTTGAAAGTAGTCTTATTGGCAATTTCCTTCTCTAATGATAATAGCAAGGCTGGTAATAGCAACAAGTTTGCAAGCATTGCAAACAGCAAGGTTGCCGATACCAAGGCACCTAGCGCAACCGTTCCGCCAAAACTTGAAATCGTAAAGACCGAAAAGCCAAAAAATAATACGATAGATGTATAAAACATGCTTACGCCTGTTTCACGAAGGGCAGCATAGACCGATTTTTTCACGCGCCAATTATTCGCCATTAATTCTTGTCGGTATTTCGCTAAAAAGTGAATGGTATCGTCGACCGAAATACCAAAGGCAATGCTAAACACTAAAATAGTGGAAGGCTTGATTGGCACCCCGATAAAGCCCATCAGTCCGGCGGTGATGATGAGCGGCAATAAGTTTGGGAGTAACGATATCAAGATCATTTTAAAACTTCGGAACATCCAAGCCATAAACAGGGCGATAAGTAAAATGGCAAGCGATAGTGAGATGACCAGGTTGGTGACTAAATATTTTGTTCCTTTTTGAAATACGAGCGCCTTACCCGTAAGCGTCACCTCATAGCGTTCTGAAGGAAAGATCTTTTCAATCTCTTGCTTGATGTTCTCTTCTATCCGTTCATAGCGTTCGGTTTCCGTATCCTTCATATAAGTGGTGATACGGGCAAACTGACCGGTGCTGTCCACATAGCTATTCAATAAATCGGTATCGGCACCGCTATTTTTCGCGTAGGATAGGATAAAGGTCCGTTCTTGGCTATTTGGGAGTTGGTAATAATCTGGATTGCCATTGTAATAGGCTTGTTTCGAATACTTCACCAATTCGGCTACTGAAATCGGTTTGGCAAGCTCTGGAATCTCTTCTAAATACTCCTGAAGGCGATCCATTCGCTTTAAAGTCGCCAACTTCATCACACCTTTTTTGCGCTTGGTATCGACAAGGATTTCTAACGGCATAATGCCTTCATATTCTTTTTCAAAGAAGCGGATATCTTTGAAGAATTCAGCTTTCTTCGGCATGTCTTCAATAATGCTCCCGGAAATACGAATGTTGTAAATACCGATGATACCACCACAAAGCAAGCAAATGGAAGCGATGAAAATTGCGATACGGTGTTCCTTCACCATACGTTCCATCCAATCGACAAAACTTCCAATCCATCGTTTGTTCAAGTGTTTTAAGTGCTTGTACTTCGGAATCGCCATATAGCTGTAGACGATCGGAATGATGAAAAGGCTTAATAGAAAAATCGCGATGATATTGATAGAGGCTACGATACCGAATTCCTTTAGCAACTGACTGTTAGTGAGGATGAAGGTTGCAAATCCTGAAGCCGTGGTAACGTTCGTCATCAAGGTTGCGTTTCCAACCTTTGTGATAACGCGTTGCAGCGATTTCGCTTGGTTTCCGTGCCGTTTTATTTCCTGTTGATATTTGTTGATCAGGAAGATACAATTTGGAATACCAATCACGATGATTAGCGGAGGAATCAAGGCCGTTAACACGGTAATTTCATAGTGAAGCAATCCCAGAATTCCGAAAGCCCACATCACACCAATAATTACAGTTACCATCGAAATGATGGTCGCGCGAACACTTCTAAAGAAGAAGAAAAAGATAAGGGAAGTGACGAGTAGCGCAGCACCGATAAACAAGCCAATCTCGTCGATGATATTTTTTGAATTCAGCGTTCGAATATACGGCATTCCAGACGTATGGACGGTAATACCTGTTTCCGCTTCGAAGCGATCGATTTGTGGGATTAGGTCTTCTAAAATGAAGTCTTTTCGAGCCGCGGTATTGACGATATCCTTTTTGAGGTATACAGCAGTTCGGACCGACGTTTCATCAGGATTATAGACTAAACCTTCATAAAAGGGTTGTTTTTTGAAAAGTTGTTCCGTAAAGTTTTCAATACCTTTTTGGGAAGTGATAGAATCTTCCAACAAGGGCTTCATTTCAAAACCTACGGTATCTTCACGTTTTGCGAGTTGTTGAAGATTCCCAAGAGAAAGCGTCATCGCTACTTCATCATATTGTTGAAGCTGAGATGCCAGGGCATTCCACTTATTGAAATTTTTTGGTGTGAAGAGCGCGCTATCCTTCACCCCGATTACGATAAGGTTTCCTTCTTCCCCAAACTTTTGAAGGAACTGATTGTATTGAAGGTTTATTTCATGATTGTCGGGCAGAAGATTGGCTTCGGTATAGGTAAACCGCATGTTTTTCCACTGTAGACCAAAAAAAACGGTCACTGCGGCTATGGCAATAAGAATAAAAAGTCTATTCCGTAAAATAAACCGTGCCACTGCACTCCAAAAACCGATACTGAAAAGTTTATCCAAACCCCTAATTTTGCGGCGCAAAGGTACGGAATCCCTTAAAGGCTTTCATGGTTTCCCTATCTTTTTATTCCTAAACTTTCAGGTAGAAAGTGAATTTGAAAGAGATGTTATCCTCGAAGTCGGGTAAGTTGTAAAATCCGTAGCGATAGGCGAAGCTTAAGCCGAATCCAAAGAACAGTTTATTCAATTCGAAACCAGATTCTGAATACAGCTGATCGAGGGTGTTGAAGGTAACACCTAAATGTTTATTGGTGTCGTCCATATTTCCTAAAGCATGACGGGTAATCAATACCAATTCGGGTTTAAAGCGTTCTGAAAACTTAAAGCGACGAAGGCTGTGCTTCACCTGAAAAGTGACTAATTTATCGGAAAAGAATTCGCCAAAGTACATGGTTTCGAAACTTTGCCGTCCAGCTACCGAAAAACGTTGTAGGATTTCATCTTTAGTCGGACTATTGGGGTATGCATGAAACAGATGGGTTAACGGAACGTCGCCAAGCGCATATTTTCCTTCCAACAGGAAATTGGTAGAGGAGAGGTCGGTTCGTTTGATGTAGTAATCTAATTTCAATCCGAATTTGGTGTAATTGAAATCGCTACGCGTAATCCCGGCAATGCCCTGTGTTACTTGTGCGCTGATTTTAGGAAAGCCATCAAAGTATTCAACACGGCCATCTTTGGTGGTAATAAAATCTGTTTTGGGACTAATTCTGAAAGATGCGGTAGCTTCAGCAATTTCATAGGAATCGTAAAGCGTGCCATCGTTTAAGTATTTATACGATAAGGTTTGTTCGATTCTACTTCTGGAGAAGCGGACTTCTGCCAATATTTTTTCGGCAAATTCGTGCTGTATATTCGTTTGCCAGGTTCGGTGTTTGAAGAACTGGGTAACGTTTACCAAGCGCGGTTCAAAAACAGAATAGACCCTAGAGTCGGTTAGATAGGCAAAGGATCCTACCTCTCGAATATCGTCGATATAGTATAGGTTAATCCATGTTTTGTAATCCTTATTTACGCGAACACTTCCTCCCAAACTAAACTTGATATCCCGATCTTTGAAACCGCGTGCAAAATAGCCACCGAATTTATAGCGCTCGAAGAGCTTGTCATTTGTTACGCCACCAATTCCCAAGCGAATCCCTTCGTAGTTGTTATACTTGATGAGATAACGCATATCCACATCGAAAAAACCAATGGGATAAAAGCCTGTTTGAAAGGGGTTGTCTTTTTTCTCTTCGCGGGTTGCCGTAGTATCTTGCTCAGTTTCTATTGTGGGAACCTGCGCGAAGCTATTGATCGCTATAAGGAGAACGAACAAAACGAACAAGTGACGCATAGAAGGGCTGCAGGTTTTGAAGGCAAAGATAAAAAGAAAGCGGCCTAAGGGCCGCCCGTTTGTATAATGTTTAACGAAAAAGAATGACCTATACCGTCATGATTTCCTTCTCTTTTTTCTCTAACATTTGTTCGATTTTTTCGATATGTGCATCGGTCATCGCCTGAATATCGATTTCAAGGTTTTTCTGAAGGTCTTCAGAAATATCCAGTTTCTTAATATCATTATTGGCAACTTTCCGGTCGTTTCGGACTCCGACTTTTGCTTCTTCAGCTTCGGCTTTGGCCTGTTTCACTAAGTCTTTTCGACGTTCTTCCGTTAATGGTGGAACATTAATGATCACGCTTTCACCATTATTCTGTGGATTAAAGCCTAGGTTTGCTATTTGAATTCCCTTTTCAATTTCAGGGATCATCGACTTTTCCCATGGCTGAACACTAATGGTCATCCCGTCGGGTGTATTGATGTTAGCAACTTGGCTTAACGGTGTTTCTGAACCGTAATAGTCTACTTTCACACCATTTAGCATAGAAGGAGAGGCTTTTCCGGCACGAATATTTGCCAATTGTCTCTCTAAGTGTTTTACGGCTTTATCCATAGCCTCTTTGGCTTCATCTAAAACCAATTGAATATCGTCTTCCATAATTATTTCAATTTACGCATTCAAATTTCATCAATCGTGCCAACATTTACAAATTTACTTTTGTTCCTATTTTTTCACCGGAAACTACCTTGAATAAATTACCCTTGGTATTCATGTCGAATACGATGATGGGCAATTGATTTTCTTGGCTTAAGGTGAAGGCGGTAGTATCCATAACCTTCAACCCTTTCTTCAGAACATCTTCAAAGGTGATATAATCGAATTTTGTAGCTGCCTTGTCTTTTTCTGGATCGCTGGTATAAATTCCATCAACACGGGTTCCTTTCAAAATAACATCGGCATTAATTTCAATAGCGCGAAGAACCGCTGCACTATCGGTAGTGAAGTAAGGATTTCCTGTACCGCCACCGAAAATTACCACACGGCCTTTTTCCAAATGGCGAATCGCTTTTCTTCTGATAAAGGGTTCTGCTACTTCATTAATCTTTACGGCACTCTGCAAACGGGTTGGAACCTCTTCATTTTCTAAGGCACTCTGTAGCGCCAAACCATTAATAACCGTTGCCAACATTCCCATGTGGTCGCCTTGTACACGGTCCATACCGCGACTGGCACCCGCAACACCCCTGAAAATATTTCCGCCACCGATTACGATGGCAACTTCTACGCCTTTTTCGGTAATGCTTTTAATTTCTTGGGCATATTCCTGAAGGCGTTGTGGATCGATACCGTATTGACGACTACCCATTAAGGCCTCGCCAGATAATTTTAGGAGAATTCGTTTGTAAATCATGGAATTTGTAATGGTGTTGAATTGAGAATGCTGATGCAAAAGTAAGCAAAAGTGAATTTTAATACAGAATTAATATAGACTTTACCAAAATTCTATTCCAAGCGTTTTCGTTACTCTTATAAAACTGATGCTTACCCGATTAGTCTGTTATTTTAGAACAGGTTTTGAAAACAATTCCTATTTTTAAGGAATCAATCGCTTGTAATTCCCTCTTTTCCAATTTTATTATGAAGAAACTTACCCTTGTTTTCAGCATTCTTGTTTTGGCGATCTCTTCTTGCGGGGAGGCCGGACTCGACACTAAATTGATCGCTTCCGAATACTATCAAGGGGTCGTAAAAATTTTATTACTCGATTCTGAACTTGAAAAAACGGGTAAGGGAAAGGGGTATATGGGAAGGGGCTCGGGCTTTTTGGTAACTGAAGATGGCTACTTATTTACCAACAAACATGTTATTGAAATTTGTGTGAAAGGATATATTCAGTACTCGTATAAGGATAGCAACAATAAAATCCAAACAGCTTTATCTACGTACTCCGACGAGGTGGCCAACAGCAAAGATCTGGTTTCAGTATACAGAACAGGTTTTGCCGATCCCTATGTTCAGGTGTTTTATGGTTCTGGTGAAAACGATTTCAAGCTATATAAAGCCGAAGTGGTATCTGTAGGGGAAGGAGCCTACGATGGAGCGATGTTGAAAATTATTGGAGATGCCGAAGGAAACCCGATCCGAAAGAAGTTTAAACCCGTTCCGTTGGATAATGCCGACGAGATTGCGCAGGGAGAACAACTTTGTGTATATGGTTTTCCGGCCCAATATGAAGGGACTTCCGAAATGATGATGCGCGATTTAAGCACACTAAGTATTGGAATTATGAGTGGCTACGACTATGTGATGAATCCTGATTACGGATATATTAAAACCGATGCCGAAATTCATAAGGGAAATAGTGGTGGCCCAGTTTTTAATGAAAAAAACAAGGTGATTGGAATTGCCACGGCCAAAGGTCACAAAACAGGAATTGGATTAGTTGGTGGTATTAATGGAATGTATTTTATTTCAGCACTAGACAATCATGCGCATAAGCAATTGGTGGAATCAGGGCTTACATTTCCCAAGAGAGCCTCATCTATCAATACCATTCCGGGAGTACGTCAAGAAATAAAGTCGGCAAAGGACTTGAACAGTTTAATTGCTAAAAGAACCATAAAAAAATCAACATATTCTTCACCTAAAACAAAGACTTCCTATACCTGGGCAAGTATGTACTTTTCTAATGTAAATAGGGATCAGAATGGGGGTAAATTTCCAACAAAAGAGGAGCGGTATGATCGATTCCGAATTAACCCCAGTGCTGGAGAAAATGTGATACATATGTATGTTAGCAGTGGGCTAACCCCCTTTAGAACAAAAACATTCAAGGTGTATGTCGACAAACTATCCTCAACTGGGAAATATGTCGTTTACAAAAGTTTCTATGTAGATAATATTCCCTCGACCAAGTACCTGACGTATTTCTCTTATAAGTTTCAGGACATCGGTACGTATAAGGTTAGTATTTATTCCAATGAGAATAAATATATCACTTCAAAAAAAATAACTTTAGTTCGAAAATAAAAAGGCCGCTACATGAGCGGCCTTTTCAATTCTGTTTCGAAAAGTATTATCCTTCCAACGCTACGCGCTCGAAAGCTACTACAGATACATCTTTTCCTATTGTTTGCACATAGTCGGAAACGCTCTGCTTGTTATCTTTAATAAATGCTTGGTTTACCAAGGTGTTGTCCTTAAAGAAACGGTTCAATTTACCTTTGGCGATCTTGTCCAACATTTCTTCAGGCTTTCCTTCTTCACGAAGCTGATCTTTCGCAATCTCGATTTCCTTATCGATTGTTTCCTGATCTACACCCTCTTCATTCAAAGCAACTGGGTTCATGGCAGCAGCCTGCATAGAAACATCTTTTGCTACTTCTTCAGCGCCGTCTACATCTTTAGACAAACCTGTAAGAACGGCAATCTTGTTTCCAGCGTGGATATACGATCCTACGAAAGGAGCTTCCAATGTCTTAAAGGCTCCAATCTCTAGTTTTTCACCGATAACACCTGTTTGCTCGGTCAATTTTTCTTGAACGGTCATTCCGTTGAAGTCTGCATTTAAAAATGCATCCTTAGAATCATAATTCAACGCCATTCCAGCAAAATCGTGCGCTAATTTTACAAAGTCGTCATTCTTCGCTACGAAGTCGGTTTCGCAGTTAAGGGAAATGATAACACCTTTTTTATTGTCGTCGTTTACCTTTGCGATAACTGCACCTTCGCTAGACTCACGGTCTGCACGTTTCGCTGCGATTTTTTGACCTTTCTTACGAAGGATTTCAATCGCTGTGTCAAAATCACCATCGGCTTCAACCAAGGCCTTTTTACAGTCCATCATTCCGGCACCGGTGGTTTTACGTAGTTTATTTACTTCTGCGGCGGTTATTTTAGCCATCTCTTTTGGTTTTTATAGAATTATGTAAAAGGTCGCTCAATGTACTTCCAATGAAGTGTATCAAACGACCTTTTCATTTTAAAAAATCGTTATTTATTCTTCTTCTTTCGTTGCTTTCTCCAGCGTTTCCTCTTTCGACTCCAACTTCACAGGCTTCTTGGCCTCTTTCATGTCTTTTTTGTCTTCTTTGTCGGTAGAAGGAACTTCGGTCTCTAGCTTTTCAGCAGCACGTGTCTTTCCTTTCGACTCCTTCTCCTTTTTGGATTTCTTTTCCTTTTTTGGAGCATCAGAATCATCACCTTCATTTTTGCTGTCCTTGTTCGACTTACGCTCTTTCAAGCCTTCGATAACCGCTTCGGAAACATGCCCAACGATTTTTTCGATTGACTTAGACGCATCATCGTTCGACGGAATTGGGAAATCGATGTCTCGAGGATCACTATTGGTATCGACCATAGCAAAGATTGGGATGTTCAATTTCTGTGCTTCCTTTACAGCGATGTGCTCACGTGTAGTATCTACGATGAAAAGCGCTCCTGGAAGACGGCTCATGTCGCTGATAGAACCTAAGTTCTTTTCAAGCTTTGCACGAAGACGGTTTACTTGTAAACGCTCCTTTTTTGAAAGGGTGTTGAATGTTCCGTCTTTCTTCATACGGTCGATAGAAGCCATTTTCTTAACAGCTTTACGAATCGTAACGAAGTTGGTTAACATACCACCTGGCCAACGCTCAGTAATATACGGCATGTTTGCATTGCCTGCTTTATCGGCAACGATATCTTTTGCTTGCTTTTTGGTAGCAACAAAAAGAATCTTACGTCCACTAGCAGCAATTTTCTTCATTGCTTCGCTAGCTTCCTGAAGCTTTGCTTCGGTTTTGTAAAGGTTGATGATGTGGATTCCGTTACGCTCCATGTAGATATAGGGCGCCATATTCGGATTCCATTTACGGGTTAGGTGGCCAAAGTGCACACCAGCGTCAAGAAGTCCCTTGACCATTTTGTTATCTGCCATTTTGTACTAGTTTACGTTCCTGTTTAGATAGCAACCTCCTTTTTTGATTTCTTCACCGCTAAGTGCTGAAATGCCTAGGTGGTTTAGATGCTAAACTAATTGCAACCTTCTGGCTGAAGGCTGCTAACAGCTTGATTAATAAAAAAACATATGAACTTAAAATGAGAGTCGTGCCGTACTTGTTACGGCACCGCTTTAAGGCAAGCACCTTGTAGGTTATAAGACCACAACAAGTGCGGCACGACTTTCAAAAAAATATTAACGTTTAGAGAACTGGAATTTCTTACGGGCTTTCTTCTGTCCGTATTTCTTACGCTCCACCATTCTTGGGTCACGTGTCAACAGTCCTTCTGGCTTTAAGATGCCACGGTTTTCTTCGTTCAATTCGCACATGGCACGGGAAAGTGCTAGACGAATTGCCTCTGCCTGACCAGTAATTCCGCCACCTATAACATTTACAGAAATGTCGAAATTCTTATCGTTTTCGGTCATTAGCATCGGTTGCTTTACCTTGTATTGAAGCATACCAGTGGTAAAGTATTTTTCCATTTCACGCTTGTTTACGGTGATGTTTCCTTTTCCTTCGGAAAGGTATACACGCGCAACAGCGGTTTTTCTTCTTCCTATTTTGTGAATTGTATCCATTTACTTACTACTGGTTAAGGTTAATGGTTTTTGGTTTTTGCGCTTCTTGGTCGTGCTCAGCTCCTGCATATACTTTTAGGTTTCTGAACATTTCCGCACCCAATTTATTCTTTGGCAACATTCCTTTGATGGCTTTTTCAACCAAACGGGTGGAGTCTTTTTCAAAAAGCTCTCTTGCGGTAAGGCTTCGCTGACCACCAGGATAACCAGTGTAACGAATGTATTCCTTCGAATCCCATTTTTTACCGGAAAGTTGAATTTTTTCAGCGTTTGTAACGATTACATTATCGCCACAATCTACGTGAGGGGTAAAGTTAGGCTTGTGCTTTCCGCGAAGCAATTTTGCTACTTCACTTGCAAGGCGTCCTAACGTTTGCCCATCGGCATCAACGTGCAACCACTCTTTGTTTACAGTTGCCTTATTGGCCGATACAGTTTTATAACTTAGTGTATCCACTTGTATTATTATTTTCCGTTGGCATTCACCTACCAACAGGTTAAACATTCCTTCTTTTTGGATAAATCGGGGTGCAAATGTACTATTATTTATTTGAATAACAAGCAGTGAGAATTTTATTTTTTAGATTGAAAAATCAGCTTATTCCCCCACCGTCACCACCAAATCACCCTTCATCACCATCGTGCCTGTCGGTAAATCGATGGAGGCTACTTTTCCTGCCTTGGAAGCGGTAACGGTCGTTTCCATTTTCATGGCTTCAATGACGAAGAGTGGGTCGTTTTCTTCCACCGTCTGACCTTTCTTCACCAATACCTTATATAACATTCCCTGAAGTGGAGCGCCATACTGACCCGGGCTTTCCGAATCGGCTTTGATGTGGGTCTCCGTCTTCGATTCGATGGAGCTATCCTTTATTTGTACAAATCTGTTCTCGCCATTCACCGAAAAGAATACCGTTCGCATGCCTTCATCGTTCGGAATGCTTACCGATAATAGCTGTACACTGATGGTTTTTCCAGCTTCCAGTTCGATCATGGCCTCTTCCCGAAGCTTCATACCGTAGAAAAACAATTTGGTAGGTAAGATTGAAGTATTTCCGAATCGCTTATAGCGTTCATGGGCTTGCTCAAAGACTCGGGGATATAAGCTATACGACAAGAAATCCTCAAATTCGATCGGTCTGCTGAAGCCTTTCTGAAACTTTCGTTTGAAAGCCTTAAATTCGGTATCGAAATCGATGGGTTCCAAATGTTCATTTGGTCTGTCTGTATACGGCTCCACATTTTTTAGAATGATCTTTTGAAGTATTTCCGGGAATCCGCCCAAGGGCTGCCCTAAGTCGCCTTTGAAAAAGCTGATGACCGATTCAGGAAACGAGAGTTCTTGTCCGCGTTCCATCACGTCTTCAACCGTAAGATCGTTGGTGACCATAAAAATTGCCATATCGCCTACGACTTTTGAACTCGGGGTCACCTTAATCAGGTTTCCGAAGAGCTTGTTCACCTTCTCATACATCCGCGTAACTTCCAAAAAGCGATCACCCAAACCGAGGGCTTCCGCCTGCGGGCGTAAATTAGAATACTGGCCACCGGGAATTTCATGACGATATACTTCGGCGGTTCCCGCTTTCAATCCGCTTTCGAATGGATAGTAATAATCGCGAACGTCTTCCCAGTAATTTGAGAAGCGATTTAACTTCTCCATATCGAAATCATGGTAACGTTCGTTCGACTTGGTCATTTCCACCACCGAATTAAAATTCGGCTGCGAAGTCAAGCCTGATAATCCGCCTAGGGCGACATCCACTACATCAACCCCAGCTTCGATAGCTTTCATATAGGTAGCCGATTGGATAGAAGAAGTGTCATGCGTATGCAGGTGAAGTGGTACCGAAACCGTGTCCTTTAAGGCCGAAACCAACTCCGAAGCGGCATAGGGCTTCAACAAACCGGCCATATCCTTAATCGCTATGATGTGGGCACCCGCATTTTCAAGGTCCTTTGCTAATTGTGTGTAGTATTGAAGGGTATATTTTGTTTCATTTGTATCGAGGATATCACCCGTATAACTGATGGCTGCTTCCGCCAGTCCACCTGTCTTGGTGCGAACATATTCCATACTCGGCGCCATGGCCTTCACCCAATTGAGCGAATCGAAAATACGGAAGATATCGACCCCATTTTCCCAAGAGGTTTCCACAAACTTTTCAATTAAATTATCAGGATAGGCCTTATAGCCAACGCCATTGCTTCCACGCAGCAGCATCTGGAATAGAATATTCGGAATGCGCTTTCGAAGTTCCCGCAGGCGCGACCACGGACTTTCGTTCAAAAACCGCATACACACATCGAAAGTAGCACCGCCCCACACTTCCATACTGAATGTATTGGGATGGTTCTTGGCGAAACTCTCCGCTACCTTCACCATATCGTAGGTTCGCATACGGGTGGCCAATAGCGATTGGTGCGCATCGCGCATAGTGGTATCGGTATAATGAATCTTCTGTTCCTTCTTCAACCATTTGGAGAATTCATCGGGGCCCAATTCGGTAAGCAAATCTTTGGTTCCTTTGGGGTACTCGCTGTTAGGATTGAATTGAGGTACCGTTGGATTGCGAAATATTCTATTTTCGTTGAACTTCTTCACATCTGGATTTCCGTTTACGATGACTTCCCCTAAATAGGTTGTAATTTTGGTCGTACGGTCTTGCGATAGTTTTATATCGAATAGGGATGGCGTATTTTGAATGAAGTTTACTGTTGCCTTTCCATCCTTAAAGGTTTCATGTTGAATTACATTCTGAAGAAAATGAATATTGGTTTCCACCCCGCGAATTCTGAATTCCTTTAAGGCCCGAACCATCTTTCGCACCGCGCCGTCCAAGGTACGTCCATGGGCTGAAACCTTTACCAGCATCGAATCGAAGAATGGACTTACACTATAGGACTGGTAAATACTTCCCGCGTCCAGTCGAATGCCCATACCCGAGGCACTTCGGTAGGTGGTGATTGTACCATAATCTGGCGTAAAATTGTTGTTTGGGTCTTCGGTGGTAAGACGACATTGAAGGGCAAAACCGTAAGTGCGCAGCGACTCCTGATCGTAAATCTTGATTTGTTTGTCGGATAATTTGTAACCGCCAGCGATAAAAATCTGCGATTTAATAAGGTCAATGCCCGTTACCATTTCGGTAACCGTATGCTCTACCTGAATCCGTGGATTTACCTCAATAAAATAAACGTTATCATTTGGGTCGACTAAGAATTCGACCGTTCCAACATTATTATAGTTTACTTCGTTGGCAATGGCGAGCGCATACTTATATAACTGCTGCTTCACGCTATCGGAAACATTATAGGAAGGTGCTACCTCTACCACTTTTTGATGCCGCCGTTGTACGGAGCAGTCGCGTTCATATAAATGGCGAACGTTTCCGTGTGTATCGGCTACGATTTGGATTTCCAAGTGTTTGGGATCTTCCACATATTTTTCCAGAAACATGGTATCGTCGCCAAAGGCATTTCCCGCTTCACTTTTGGCCGATTCGAAGTTGTTCTTCAGTTCCTCTTCATTGCGAACAATTCGCATCCCGCGTCCACCACCGCCAGAGGCAGCCTTCAACATAATGGGATACCCAATTTTTTTGGCTTCCGTAATCGCGATGGAAAGATCGGTTAGTTCTTTCTTATTGCTTTCAATGATAGGGACTTCACATTTTCGGGCAATTTTCTTGGCTTGTATTTTATCGCCTAAGGCATCCATTACCTCGGGATTGGGACCGATAAAAATGATATCGTTCTCTGCACATTTTCGTGCGAAGGTTGAGTTTTCAGAAAGAAACCCATACCCAGGGTGAATGGCATCCACATTTTTCGATTTTGCCAAGACGATAATAGCGTTCATATCGAGATATGGCTTCAAGGGTTCATCGTCGGCACCGATTTGATAGGCTTCATCGGCTTTATAACGATGCTGCGAGTAGCGATCTTCGTAGGTGTAAATGGCAACGGTCTGCAAGTTAATCTCGGTGCAGGCACGAAACACCCGGATGGCGATTTCACTACGGTTGGCGACTAGGACTTTCTTAATTTTCATGATGGGATAGGAATTCAATATGATGAAACAGACTTTACCCCTTAAAGATACGATTCATTATGCATGCATAATAAAACAATCCTATCTTTTTCATAAAGAATTAACGTGCTGCTATTTGATGATAAACGGATTTTCGTTTTTGTAGTTTCGAATCACGAAATCCAAGGCGCTTTGTAGTACTTCTCCCATGTTTCCCGACTTTTTAAAACGAACATCGCCGGTAAGTTCGAACAATCCCATTTTTAATTGTTCGATTTTCTCTGGAGGTGAAATAGCATCATTCTTCATACAATCCATCACTTCTTTCAATCTTCTGCTTTCGCTTACAGCTCGCTTGGCCAAAAGGGAGCGTTCTTCACGTTTGTATTGTTCTATCGAGGCTTCCTGGAGAACATCCATGGTCATGTTGACCAGCTTATTATTCTCCTTCAAAAATTGCGGTTTATACACCTTTGCATTCCCTTCGTAACTCTGTTGATCGAAGTCGATGGCACGAATTCGATATTGGATTCTATCGAAATCATGGGTTAGCACCATAACATAATTATAGGAACGCATATCGCCCAGCAATCGTACAAAACAGCGTTCGTTGAACTTCACAAATTCCTTCGCTATCTCGCGCTTGTCGCGATCGGAGCAATCATCCAAGTTATCCTCTAAAAAATCGTCGCCCGGAATTCCGGAGATGTGTTCTTCAATCAAGGTCGTATCATGCACCAAAAAATTGATATGGTTTGGTGAAAGCAGGTGTTCCAATTCCAAACCGTAGATGCGCGAAGCATCCGCTTTTTTGATGTAGAGAAAGATGTAGTTGTCATTCAGAATGTTTCGAACCTTCACTCTAAAAGGTTTCGAATTTCCGAAAGTACAAAAATCGATGCTGTCGATATTCAAGTAGGGCAGTAGCGAATCACTTCCATCGGAATGAAGGATAGAATACATCTGCTTCAAACTATATTCAATCTCGTCGCGCTCGCTTTCAGCATAATATACACTTACCCACAGGGTATCCTCGCCCTTTTCATCATGGATGGCGATCGAACCTTGAAACCGAAGCAAATCGTCATAATAAATAGGGATCTTAATCGTCCGACCATGCTTTTGCAGATATGCCAATAGGTCTTCGGAAATAGGGTAAGCAGGTTTTTTCTTCGAAATGAGCTTTCGCATAAAATTGGATTCAAGCCCTTAAAGATAGGCATTCGAGAAGGGAATTCTATCAAGTAAAAAATGTTAAAAATGAAAGTTTTACTATTAAAAGTGTCACGAAACGACTGAGTGTCGGTCTATTAAGGTGAATCAATCAACCAACCATGCCGCGTTCATCAATTGCTTTAGCCATTAGCATACTGTTTTCATTTGTTGGAATTAGCCAAACAGAAACACCTTCCGACAGTCTCAAAACACCAGAAAAACGGGTCTATACGACCACCTCCATTGGCCAAAATGAAGCGCCCAAAATCGATGGGAATTTAGATGACGCAGCATGGTCGTTGGTCGATTGGGCGACGGACTACGTAGAAAACCAACCCGATAATGGGACGCCTCCAACCGAACAGACAAAATTCAAAATCCTATACGATGACAAAAACTTGTATGTAGCGTTTCGATGTTATGATGCAGAACCAAGTAAAATTGAAAAACGTCTTTCACGTCGTGATGGATTTGCGGGCGATTGGGTAGAAATAAATATCGACAGCTATAATGACGATCGAACTGGATTCTCCTTTACGGCATCTGTTTCTGGAGTGAAGGGCGATGAATTTATTTCAAATAATGGAAATAACTGGGACAGTAGCTGGAACCCGATTTGGTATTTGAAAACGCAGGTAGATGCGGAAGGGTGGACAGCTGAAATCCGAATCCCATTAAGTCAGTTACGGTTTGGGAAAGCTGAAAATCAGGTTTGGGGATTGCAAAGTACCCGACGTTATTTTAGAAATGAAGAACGCTCCTTATGGCAACCGGTGCTGCCAAATGCGCCTGGTTGGGTGAGTGAATTTGGTAAGCTTCGTGGGCTGAAAGGCTTAAAGCCACAAAAACAGATCGAGATTCAGCCGTACGGATTGGCACAATTGGATACCTATGAAGGAGAAGAGGATAATCCTTTTCTCGACGGCAGCGATACGCGGTTTACCGCTGGACTGGATGCGAAGATTGGCGTAACCAACGATTTAACCTTAGATGTAACCATAAACCCCGATTTTGGTCAAGTAGATGCCGATCCTGGCGCGATTGCATTGGACGGTTTTGAGATTTTCTTTCAGGAACGACGCCCTTTTTTTGTAGAGAACAAGAATATTTTCGATTACAATTTTGCAGGAAATCAGGATAACTTGTTTTTCTCTCGCCGTATCGGAAGAACGCCGCAAGGTTCGGCGGTGGGAAGTGCTATTGCTTTTGTAGATCAACCTGATAATACCACGATTTTAGGAGCTGCGAAGTTCAGTGGAAAAACCCAGGATGGCTGGTCTATTGGCGTGTTGGAAAGCGTAACAGATAAAGAATATGCAGATGTTATTAATGAGGATGGTTCTGAAGAGGAGGTATTGGTTGAACCCCTAACAAATTATGTAGTGGGAAGGGTTCAAAAAGACTTCAACAACCGAAATAGTTTTATAGGAGGAATTATTACGGGTACTCATCGCGATTTGGAAGGCAAATTGAACTTTCTTCACCAAAATGCGTATTCTGGCGGACTGGATTTTAAGCACAATTGGAAAGAACGAAAGTACTATGTGGAAGGAAGTGCGGTGATAAGTCAGGTGAATGGTAGCGAAGAAGCCATCACCCAAACCCAACAAAGTATTGTACACCTTTTTCAGCGGAGCGACGCCAGTCATGTGTCGGTCGATACGACCCGTACATCCTTAACCGGAACCGGTGGCCGATTTGAAATAGGGAAAGGTGGGGGTGGCGATTGGCGTTATAACGTAGGAGGGAATTGGCGTAGTCCGGAATTGGAGTTGAACGATATCGGTTTTCTCCGGCAAGCTGATGACATTCGACAATATGCTAATGTGTTTCGATTCTTCAACAAACCGACTTCTTGGTATCGACAGGGAAATATTCGCTTTAACCAATTTTCGAGTTACGATTTTGAAGGAAACTATAACCGCATGCAATATGAAATTGGAAGTTGGTTCAATTTTAAAAATAATTGGTGGGGTGAAGTAGGAGGAGCTCATAAGCCTCGCATTTATATCAATTCGTTTTTACGTGGCGGTCCGCGCTGGCGATATAATGAAGAGAACTACTTTTTTGCTTTTATGGGAACCGATGGTCGGAAAAAATTAAGTGGTACGATAGGGTATGTGCATTCACAAGCAAAACAGGATAACTTTGGTTTGCGACGCTACGAGCTTCGTTTGAATTATCAGCCGTTGGATGCCTTAAGCATGTCTTTGAATACCGAATTTGAAAATAGCCCTAATAAAACCCAATATGTAAGTCAGCAGAATTTCAACGGCACCACCCGATATATTACGGGTGAAATAGACCAGCAAACAATTAGTACGACGCTGCGAGTGAATTACAACATTAATCCGGATCTCACGATTCAGTTTTATGGGCAGCCGTTTATTAGTCGCGGACGTTATAGCAACTTCAACTATGTGACGAATGCTACCGCTGAGGATTTAAATGAAAGGGTTCAGCTATATGATGAGAACCAAATCTCGGAGCAAGACGGCGGTTTCTTAATTGATGAAAATAAGGATGGGACAACGGATTATTCCTTCGGAAACCCAGATTTTGCTTTTGTCCAGTTTCGTTCAAACCTCGTGATTCGGTGGGAATATATTCCTGGCTCTGAAGTCTTTTTGGTCTGGTCGCAAGGTATTAATGGACTCGGCGATGCTGATAACGACTTCAATACGATTATCGATACACAGCTATTGCAGCAAAGGCCTAGAAATACATTTTTGATTAAAGCGACATACCGGTTTGTGCTATAACTGGTTTTGTCGAAATAATTCTCCGTTCATCGAAAAGTCTGAGGTTTTAAAATCCGGGATGTAGGTTTTTTCCGTAGGTATTATAGTTTCGCAAAAAAACTAAATAACCATGAAGTTTCTCCTCAAATTTCAATTTTGCTTATTTCTATTCTCTAGCTTTATGTTTGGGCAAGTAGGTATTGGAACAACTACTCCCGAAGCACAATTAGATATCCAATCTTCCAATAGCGGGTTGCTCATTCCTCGGGTAGCACTTACCTCAATTGCAGATGTTACCACTGTAACGAATCCCGAAGGAACACCTTTGGCAGAAAGTACACTTGTCTATAACGATGGGACAGGTGGTTTATCACCGGCAGGATTTTACTTCTGGACGGGTACGGAATGGAGCCAACTTAGAAGTGGAAATCCTTCAGTTCATATCGGAAAGGCACTTGTTTCATCGTCTGGGACGCTATCGATTACTGGCGTTGGATTCACGCCGAGTATGGTAGAATTTATCGCCATTAATAGAGTGCAAGGATATGATGAGGTATATAGGAGCGATTCTAATAATTCCAACGATATTAGAATGGCTAGTGGACTTACATTCGGATATGCGAAAAATGTTGCTGGATCTATAGAGCAACAGGTAATTTCACACGGTTTTAGTGGCTCAAGTCTTAATAATATAGGAACCTACAGTTCATCTTCTCATTGTATAGCGGCTTTTTATGTGAACAACAATGGCGAGCCGATTCATGATAATGGAACTGCTACTGGCGGGGCCGATACGCAACAAGGGTTGGTAAGTGCCTCTTTAGATTCTTTTGATGCTGATGGTTTTACCTTGAACTTCGATCGATTTTTAGCACCAACCTCCACGAGCCCGGACCGTACAAATGAGCTAGTTATCATTTATAAGGCCTATCGATAAAAGTTTCTTAACGAAATTAATGCGCTTCCAGCCAATTTTCACCTACACCCAATTCAACATCTAATGGAACCTTCATTTTATAAGCATTTTCCATTTCAGATTGTACCATCTGTTGGAGCTTGTCGAGTTCCTCTTTATGGGCATCGAAGACCAATTCATCATGTACCTGAAGTAGCATCTTACTCTTATAGCGCTCTGCTTTCAGTTTCTTGTGAATATTGATCATAGCGATCTTAATAATATCAGCGGCACTCCCCTGAATCGGGGCATTTACCGCATTTCGCTCCGCGGCACCACGTACCACGGCGTTTCGCCCATTAATACCATTTAGATATCGTCTTCGCCCTAAAACCGTTTGTACATAGCCATGCTCGCGAGCAAAATCAACCTGCTCGCTGATGTAATTTCGAAGTTTCGGATAGGTTTTGTAATAGGTATCGATAAGTTCCTTGGCTTCACTTCTAGACAAATCCGTCTGATTGCTCAATCCGAAGGCCGAAACACCATAAATAATTCCAAAGTTTACCGTTTTCGCATTGCTACGTTGTTCGCGTGTCACCTCGGCAATAGGAACATTGAATACTTTTGAAGCAGTGGAGGCGTGAATATCCTCACCGTTTTTAAACGCTTCAATCATCGTATCTTCATCGCTTAAGGCTGCGATAATACGAAGCTCGATTTGTGAATAATCCGCCGCTAACAATAAATGGTTTTCATCTTTCGGTACAAAGGCTTTCCGTACTTGGCGACCGCGCTCCGTGCGGATCGGGATATTCTGAAGGTTCGGATTGTTACTGCTCAATCGTCCGGTGGCCGCTACCGTTTGCATATAATCGGTATGTACACGATGGGTTTTTGGTGAAACTTGTTCCGGCAAGGCATCCACATAGGTACTCTTTAGTTTGGTTAGGCCGCGATATTCAAGGACATCTCTGATAATTTTATGATCCTTTGCGAGATAGGAAAGTACATCCTCGGCAGTTGAATACTGACCAGTTTTGGTCTTTTTCGGTTTGTCGACCAACTTCATTTTTCCGAACAAGATTTCCCCTAACTGTTTTGGTGACGCAATATTGAACTCTTCATCGGCTTCGGCATAGATGTTTTTTTCCAGTTGAAGAATGTCTTTATCCAATGCATCGGAAAGCTCTTTCAGAAAATCGACATCCAATCGAATGCCTTCCAATTCCATATCGGCTAACACGCGAAGTAATGGTATTTCAATATCGTCGAATAAGGTTTGCGTATTGGCTTCGCCCAACTCCTTTTCAAAGTGTTTTTTTAGTTGAAGCGTAACGTCGGCATCCTCTACTGCATATTCGGTTTGGTCTTCTACTGAAACATCCCGCATCGATTTTTGATTCTTTCCTTTCTTCCCTATGAGTGATTCGATGGAAACGGGGGTATAGTTCAGATAGGTTTCTGAAAGTACATCCATGTTATGACGCATATCAGGATTGATGAGGTAGTGCGCCAACATGGTATCGAATAACTTGCCCTTCACCTCAATATGGTAATTGGCCAATACCTTAATATCATATTTCAGATTCTGACCGATTTTCTCGATGCTTTCATCTTCGAAAAAGGGGCGTAGACTTTCAACCGTTTTTTGCGCTTCTTCTTTATCTTCTGGAATCGGAACATAAAAGCCTTTTCCGGTTTCCCATGAGAAGGCAATTCCGACGAGCTCGGCTTCCAACGCATCCAAACTCGTGGTTTCGGTATCGAAACACACACTTTTTTGTTGTTGCAGTTGTTGAAGAAATAATTTTGTGCCCATGCCCGGTTGCACAAGCTGGTAGAAATGTTCGGTATCGTCAATCGTTTTACGCGAATTGTATTTCTTGATATCCTCGGCAGGTTCGCCATCACCTCCAAAAAGTGAAAACTGACCCGATCCGGCAGGTTTGGAAAGTTTTTCTGCCGATTCGGTGTTGGAAACCTGGGTAGCGGAATCGGATTCGTCTTCACCTGAAAACAACTTCAAGAACTGGTCGCGTAACCTCCTAAACTCCAATTCTTCAAAAATCTCCTGTACTTTTTGGGCATCGGGTTGTGAAAGCTCGTAGTCTTTTTCATCGAAGGTAACATCGCAATCGGTGAAGATAGTGGCTAGTTTTTTCGACAGTCGACCGAGTTCCGCATTATCGATCACCTTTTCCTTCATTTTACCTTTCAACTGGTCGGTATTTTCCAACAAGCCTTCCATCGAGCCAAATTGCTTGATGAATTTTTTAGCGGTTTTGTCACCTACGCCGGGTAAGCCAGGAATGTTATCGCTGCTATCGCCCATCATACCGAGGTAATCGATAACCTGTTCTGGACGCTCAACCCCAAACCGTTTTTGCACTTCGGGAATGCCCCAGATTTCGATGGCATTTCCCATTCGGGCGGGACGGTACATAAAGATGTTTTCTGAGACTAACTGACCAAAATCCTTATCGGGCGTTACCATAAACACCTGATAATTTTCCTTTTCAGCCTGCTTTGCCAACGTACCAATTATATCGTCGGCTTCCATACCGGAGATTTCGATACAAGGAATGTGCATGGCTTTTAGAATATCTTGAATAATCGGAATGGATTCGCGAATAACCTGTGGGGTTTCATCGCGATTCGCCTTATAGTCCTCAAACATCTCCGTCCGTTCGGCACTTCCATCCTTATCGAAGCAGACTGCTAAATGGTCGGGCTTTTCCCGCCGAATAACATCGAAGAGCGAATTTACAAATCCCATAATGGCACTTGTATCTTGCCCTTTGCTATTGATTCGTGGATTTTTGATTAATGCGTAGTAGCCACGAAAAATTAAGGCATAGGCATCGAGAAGAAAAAGTCGTTTTTGATTTGACATTGAAATTGGTTGAGGTTCCCTTCAAAAATAAAAAGAAGCTTTCAGAAAGTTAGGGAATTGGCATAAAAAAAGCCGCTCCTCCTCAAAAGCGGCTTAATGGCTAAGTCTGTTATTTGGAATCCAAAAGTTTCGACAATTCAAAGATAGAAGAACAGTAACTGTTCAAGTTTATGATAAGATTATCAAGGGGTTATGATAGCGCCAATTTCTATTCCGTCCTTAATACAGCTGCGATTTTCCAAAACCAAAAGTCAGGTCATTACGTAAGTTTTAATAAATATGACAGAAAATTAGCACAACTTTATAAAAAAATATCGTTTTAATGGCTAATTTATGCGTCAAACAGTTATAGATTTGCCGAAAATTTTTGAAAAATGTTATCCCCATGAAGACAATTACTAAATTAATACTGCTCGTAGCAGTAATCCCCATGGCGTATTCCCAAGTTGGAATAGGTACCACCGATCCTGATCCCAGTGCTATGTTAGAAATCGAGTCCACCGAACACGGTTTTTTGGCACCAAGAATGACGACCGTCCAACGAAATAATATCAGTAGTCCCGCTGAGAGTTTGTTTGTGTACGATACCGATGAAGATGCGTTTTTTTATTATGATACTGCTTCCAGTAGCTGGATAAAGCTGTTGGCAGACGGTGCTAAACGCGACAATTACAAATTGGTGAAGTCTGTGTCCGATTTAAGTGAAGAATTAACTGCCGGTGGTGGATCGACCTACCAACTACAAACGAATTACCTATATGAAATAAACGGTGCCATTACCCTCGATTTTCCCATCGATATGAACGGTGCTTACATTGAAGGGGTAGATGTAGGGCAGGATATTCTTATTAATGGTTCTGGTGGAACGTTGTTTCAAGGAGGCTCTGGAAGCATTCGAAATGTGACCATCAATGGAAATGGCAATCAAGTTTTTAATCTTTCAGGTGGTGGAAACTTGGTGATAAACAGTAGTATCATTGCAGGAGCCAGCAGTGTGGGAACCCTTACAGGACTAAATGTAGTCTTTTTTAATGTGGTGCAATATGTGAATAATACCGATGGTTTTGATGTTTCAGATATTACCTCTTTTTTTATGCAGAATGCGTTTTGGACTACTACGAATACGGGAACGTTTTTAAATTTATCGGGAACTTTCAGTAATTTTCAAATCGCTAACGGTAGAATCGTATCTGAAATGGGTGAAACGGGAATTGATGTTAGCTCCAACCCGAGTATTACGAACGATGCCTCTATTTCTGAGATTAGTTTTATTGGTGATGGTACTCGCATTAATGGGTTTAATCCAGAACCGTATACGGGCTATAATTTTCCTGTAGGATGGGATGTCCGATCTTCTGGTGTGCCTTTGGAAACAGATGATGTAGCGGCTGGAAATTTTTATTTCACGGGGAGTCTAACGACTGGATTTTCACAAACTATTGGAAACGGGACTGCAAGGGAAATTGAAGGTGGAACATTTTCGACAGATAATCTGTTCCGTTTCAATTCCGCTGGCGGAAATCGGCTAATCTATCAGGGGGAGAAGGCAAGGAGCTTTCAGGTTAATGCTTCCCTCTCGATTCGAGTTATTGGCGCGACTAGTGACTTTTATACATTCGTGCTGGCAAAAAATGGAACCTTGATCACGGAATCGAATGCAACTGTTCGGATCACCAATGATTCTGATATCCAAAATGTTGCGCTGAATGCCGTTACAAATTTACAAACAGGTGACTATATAGAAGTATTTGTTCAGCGACTTACGGGGTCAGGTAATGATACGTTAGTAGTATTCTCAGAAAACCTAAGTATTAAATAAACCTTCCGTTTTCCAACCTTTGGAATAAATAAAATTCAAAACCTTCGGTAGTACATATCGAAGGTTTTTTTCTGCCTTTATACTATCGTGAAAAATGACGATACTACCTGGTCGAGTGGCTTTTTTGGTTTGGGTGAAGCATTTTTCAGGTGAAAGCGTCGTGTCGAAATCGTAGGTCAGTACGTCCCACATTACAATAGTATATCCTTTCTGTTGAAGCTGCTTTGCCTGGGCTGACGTAAGCTTACCGTAGGGAGGACGAAATAGCAATTTGGATTTTTCGATTTTCGATTTTCGATTGGAATGTGCGCTTATTACCTTTTCTGCTGCTTCAACATTTTTTATATAGGTTGAAGGGGTCGTCTTCCAACCATTTACATGATGCTGTGTATGATTGCCTATAGCATGTCCTTCGGTTAAAATACGGTTGAAGACTTCTGGATGCTTTTGGATGTTCTCACCAATACAGAAAAAGGTCGCTTTCGCATGATACTCCGCTAACGTGTCGAGTACCCAAGGAGTGACTTCAGGTATAGGCCCATCATCGAAAGTGAGGTATACGGTTTCATTAGAAGGAGAAAACGACCATATCCTTTTCGGATACAGCCGTTTTAGTACTGAGGGTGTTTTTGTGGGAAACACTCGCATTATTGGTTTTCCATAATCGCCTCGATCACTTCATCTGGAATGGTATCATTCAACATTTCCACCGAGTCTTCCTGTTGAAGGTTTTCATCAACATCTACGCCTTCCTCTTCACTGTAGAAGTGACGGAATAAACGAAGATAATCGTTGAAGGTTTCCGCTTCCTGACGCGCGAAGGCTTCTTCATCATAAACGATTATGATGTCGACCAATCCTCGATAACGTTCCATGTCGCTGATGATTTCATCGGCTATTGGATATTGTCGGCTTACTTTCAAACCGCTGTAATACAATAACTTTTCTTGGTATTTGGCAGAGACTTCCTCAAATAAACTACGCGCTTTGTCTTCCGCGCCCACTTCATAGTATCCTAGTACATAGGGTTCTAGTAGTGAATAGTATTCGAAATACTTCACCGGCATCTTTTCCATCGCGAGATCCAATACATTTTCAGCTTTTTCTAGTTGCCCATCATTAATGAGCGCTTCCGCCAATCGAGCTAAATTGCTACGATACGTAATAGAGTTCCGTCGTGTTTCGGTATCGTGATAAATATCTGGGCTGCCGCTATTGCCCCAATCCCATTTCATCACAATGTCATACATCTTATCAGGATCTACACGTCCCATATCGAATGGGTTTCGCGGGTTGATAGGTGTTCGGATAGGTACTAATTTATATACAACCCCATCTAATTGTAGATAGTCCTTCATCCATAAATAATCATCATCGCCAAAAGCACCCCCGCTGAAATATATCGGTCGTTCCCAATTGTTGTTAGCGATGATGTCTAACATGAGCATACGATTCTTATAAATGATATTTCCTTTCAGGGTGATATAGATATTATCCACAATTTTATCTGCATCCTCTTGCGGTACGATGCCATTTTCCAACACCGCTTGTTTGTCGACTGGAATCCGAATGGTTTTGGAAGGGAACGTATGCGCCATTTGATTGCTTTCCAACTCTACTTCGGTATTCGGACTATCATCGGCTACCCAATTCATCCACGTGTTAATATCGACGGTATCCCGACGTGTTTGCTGATAGTACAAAAAGTCGCGTGTTCCATATTTGTATTGGTCATGGGTAAGTTGTGAAGGAATCGGATCGCTATCGAAGGCTTTCTTCTTCATATCATCGATATACCAAGCCGTTTGAAAGAGGCTGGTGTTTACGATACGAACATCCTGACGGTACCCTTCAATATTTTGCGCATACCAAAGTGCGAACGTATCATTATCGCCAATTGTAAATAATATGGCATTTTCATCCACCGAATCCAGGTACATCTTCGCCATACTGTTCGCTGTATATCGATTCGAGCGATCATGGTCGTCCCAGTTTTGAGTAGCCAATAGTATCGGACCTGCCAATGCGGTAGCTGCAAATACTATTGGGAGAGCCATTTTCGGTTTTAGGTAGTCCTTCAACAGGTCGTATAAGGCGTATACGCCAAAGCCAATCCACATAGCAAAAACATAGAAGGATCCCACTAATGCATAGTCACGTTCTCGAGGTTCGAAAGGCCTTTCGTTAAGGTAGATTTTTAGTGCGATTCCGGTGAAAAGGAAAAAGACTAACAATACCCAGAAATTCTTTTGATCTTCTTTCAGGTGAAAAAGGATTCCGAGGATTCCTAAAATTAATGGTAGGAAATAGTAGGTATTTCGTGCTTCATTGTTTTTTGCGTCACTGTAAAGATTATCCTGCGAGCCTAATCGCAATTCGTCAATAAATTCGATGCCACTTAGCCAATTTCCATGAAGATCGTCCATTTTCCCCTGAACATCGTCTTGCCGGCCAGCAAAATTCCACATAAAGTAGCGCCAATACATATAGCCAAATTGGTATTGGAACATAAACTTCAGGTTTTGTCCGATAGAGGGCTTCTCGATATCAAGCGCTAAGCCAAATTCCTGCATGAATTTGTGGTAGTCCTCAGCATCTACCAGTCCTTGGTTATACGCTTGCTGGAACTTTTGAATTTCCTGAACCAGTCTAGGCTCACCACTATATTCTGGTTTTATGGAAAATTCCAAGCCTTCGGTAAACTCCAAGTAATTTGCACTGTTTTCAATACTCCACATTCGGGGCAAGAAGGCCTTTTGGGAATCGTCGGTGTTTTGGTTGGCGTTCTTATAATTATTTACGATTACGTATTTGCCATTTTCCTCATCCTGCTCGTATTTTGGCTTGTCATCCTTATACGGATTGTCAGGGTCTAGGCCAACGTATGCTTCAGTAAAAAGCGGCCCGTAGAATAAATGGGTTTCAGGATACTGTTCGCGATTATAATATGCCAAAAGCTCTCTTGCATTCTCAGGGTTATTCTCGTTAATAACCGTTCCGGCATTTGCCCGGATGGGAAGCATCAACCAACTCGAAAATCCTATGAAAATAAAAAGGATACACAGTAGAAGGGTGTTCAGTTGGTAAAAGCTTTTTTTTCGTGTGTATCGTAAAAGATAGATGAAAAGCCCAATAAATAGCAGCCCTGCAATAACAGTTCCGCTATGGAAAGGCATGCCGATGCTATTTACGAAAAACAATTCCGAGGCACTGAAAAACTTCATCGTCATCGGAAGCAATAGCTTAAAGATAAACAGCAAGATTGCGACACTCACGAAAGTGGCAATGATGAAATTCTTGGTAGTTACTTTCTTATAATTTTTGAAGAAGTACAAAAAGCCCATTGCGGGGATGGTTAATAACCCCATAAAGTGAACCCCAAAAGACAATCCGATGATAAAGGAAATTAGAATGACCCAACGATTCCCCCTGGGGGTATTCATTTCGCGTTCCCAGCGAAGCGCACAATAGAAGAGGATGGCCATAATACAGGCAGCAGAAGCGTACACTTCGGCTTCTACCGCATTAAACCAGAAGCTATCGGTGAAGGCAAAAGCTAACGAACCGATGAAAGCGCTGCCCAGAATTCCAATTTGATTGGACTTGGAGAGGGTAGTATTTTTTGAAGTGACATTGGTAAGCAACATTGTTAGCGACCAAAACATGAACAAAATGGTAAAGGCGCTAGCAAAAACGGACATCAAATTAATAGTGAGTGCGATATTGGTTGGTTCCATGGCGAAGATGGAGAAGAATGCACCAAGCAATTGATATAGCGGAGCTCCGGGAGGGTGGCCTACTTCTAGGTTACTTGCTGTGGTTATATATTCTCCAGCATCCCAAAAACTAGCGGTAGGTTCTACAGTTAGCCAATATGTAATAAGGGCGATGGCAAAGGCTGTCCATCCAAGAATTTGATTCCATTTCTGAAATGAAAAAGTAGCCATGGGCAAATCTATTTTAAAAGGCGAAAATACTAATAATTACACTAGGAAAGCCTAACAAAAACTACTAACGTGAAAGAGGAGCACATATTTTGTTCAGGTGAAATCAAGTTTTTTGCTAGAAATGTTTGTGGGTGCAAAAGTTTGTATTAAATTTGCATCCGCATTATGGAATTGGCCCATGGTGTAACTGGCAACACGTCTGGTTTTGGTCCAGAAGAGTCTAGGTTCGAGCCCTAGTGGGCCAACAAAACAACCGAACTTCAACGAGTTCGGTTTTTTTATTTCTGGGAATTGTGGCGAGAACCTGCCTGCCGCAGGCAGGGTTTACCCTGAGCGAAGTCGAAGGGAGCCCTACCTGCCCGCCGGAGCGGAGCGAAGGAGGGGTGGGCCAACAAAACGACCGAACTTCAACAAGTTCGGTTTTTTTATTTCATGGATTTGCGGCGAGAACCTGCCTGCAGTAGCCGAGCATAGGAGGGGTGGACCAACACGTTAATTGGAGTCCCTGTCGTAATCGGCAGGGATTTTTGTTTTGTAGATCCTGCTTTTTTCATCTCATTCCAAAATTGCTTTATATTTTTACTTTATCTTAGTAGTCACTAAATCAATCTGTTATGGAATTTCATTGGTATCAATTAATGATTCCGCTGGCGGCTGGTGGCTTGGGATATTATGCAAGGCATTTAATCGAGCGTCGCCGTGAGCTTCAGAATAAGGTGAATGAAAGGCGTCGAGAAGTGTATCAAAAATTTGTCAATTTGGTGATAGATGACCTAGTTGAGGTTGGAAAAGAGCCTCCAGAACCTCCCCAGAACCTAAGTCATAACAAAATGTTCGATTTCCTCAAGGAATACATGCTTTATGCATCTCCAGATGTAGTTAATGCTTTTGGCGACTATCGTCAATATATTTTTAAGGAGGTCTATGGAAAAGAGAAAATAGATACCCGAATGCAGTACCAAAAACTTTCAAAAGTGATTATGGAGATGCGAGAGGATTTAGGATTGTCCAATAAGGATATCGGGACCTTTGGCGAACGGACATTTAAAGCAGTGCTCATCGATTATTATCACTATTTCAAAAGCTAATGCGATTAGCGGTTTAGCATTGGAACGCTTTCTGTTAACAGTCGCCATGTGTATCCTTCATCCGACGAAGTGTCCAAGTCGAAGACCGAATAATGCCGAACTACTTTTGTGGCGTCCTTTGGATCTCTCCAAAATGGCCGTAGGGTATCGCTCATATGGCTTTTATGAATCGCAAATCCATTCACCAATGGCAGCCACTTTCCTTCACGAAAAATAAAAAGGTGGTATTTGTTGAATTGTGGATCTTCCAGCTGTGTACGCGCTACCAATATGTCGGTGGCAAATGCCTCATCGGAATAGACCTCTAGCTTCGTAGCTACTGCTTTTGGCAGACTTATTTTCCCGATTTCTTCATACTCTGAAAACAACGCCATTCCAGTACCATGCTTATTTTTTTTAGGGTATACATAAAACCAATCGTTTGAACCCATGAAATCGCCACGCACTGCCCCATATGGCGGTGTTTCTTCTATTGGTGAGGTATCCGTACTTTCGACAGCTTCCTTTGGGCCACCAATAACGTGCTCTTCAGAGTTTTTTGAAGGGGTGCCGCAGCTTAAAAGAAAAAAACTAATTATCAAAAAGATAAAAGGATTCATCAAATCTTAAAGGTTATCACGGGCATATTGGCATGGTTCACTAAATCTTCACTAATACTTCCATTAAAGAAATGTGCCAAGCCTTTTCGACCATGAGTACTCATACCTACCAATTGGGCCTTGCTGTTTTTCGCAAAATTTAGAATCCCCTTTTCAACCGAAACATCATTATATATGTGAAGCGAGTAGTTTTCTGCATTTATCCCCGCAATAAAATTTTCCATAATAGCATGTGCCTGCTCCGAGGTTTTAAAACCACTTGGAGTGTTTACGTACAGCAAATGCATTTTGGCATCCAATAATTTTGCAACTTCCAAGGCTTCCTTAAAGGGTTTTTTGCACTCTTCAGAAAAATCGGTGGCAAAAACAAAGTCGTTCACATTGAAATCGGAATGATCATTCTTAATTACCAATACCGGAATATTAGAGGTCCGTACCACCTTTTCGGTATTGCTGCCAATAAACATTTCCTTAAAACCACTAGCACCATGAGATCCCATTACGATTAGATCGATTTTGTTCACTTCTACGGCCTTCATAATGTCCGTGTAGATTTCTTCGTGGCCAATGGCTTCAAAAACTTCTAAGTCCTGTAAATAGGGACGTGATAGGATATCGGCAAATCGCTTTTCCGTCAACTTTATGAAATAGACCGATTCTGGCAGCGCCCCGCTATTGCCCGAGTTTGCCAAATGGTTGGGCAATTCAACGGTATGGAAAAGATATAACTCGCTAGCGTGCTTACGAGCCAGTTGTGCAGCAACTTTTAAGGCATTTTCGGCTTGATCGGAAAAATCGGTGGGTACTAAAATCCGTTTCATTGAGATGCTTTTTTGGGTTGGTTTTGAAAAGGTAAAGTACATAATAATTTCATTATATGCCTCATTTTTATATTACTAAAAAATGTAATATATTTGCACAGAATTACTAAAGCTACTAGCCGAGGGGACGACAAGTCCCCTCTTTTTATAGCAATTTTTTATGAAGGAGAAAGTTAAAGAGCTGATTGATAATTATTTAGAAAACAACCCCGCTTTATTTCTGTTGGATTATTCACTAACGGATGATAAACGGATTAGAGTGGTGATTGATGGCGATCAAGGAGTTACGGTTGAAGACTGTATCAATATGAGCCGTGCAATCGAGCATAATTTGGATAGAGACGAGGAAGATTTCTCGTTAGAGGTGATGTCGGCGGGCGTTTCCGAATCGCTACAGATACCACGACAGTATAAGAAGAACGTGGGGCGCAAACTACATGTCACCACTACTTCGAATAACGAAATTGAAGCAACTTTGTCGGAAGCAACCGACGAGGCCATAACATTGAACTGGAAGGTGCGCGAGCCAAAACCTGTGGGAAAAGGCAAGCATACCGTGAAAAAAGAAGCAATTCTGCCCTATGGTGAAATTGCACAAGCAAAAGTGATGATAACATTTAATAAATAGCAGATGGAAAATTTAGCGTTGATCGATTCCTTTTCGGAGTTTAAGGATGACAAGCTCATAGACCGAGTAACGCTCATGGCAATTTTGGAAGAAGTTTTCCGAAATGCCTTGAAGAAGAAATTTGGAAGCGATGATAATTTCGATATTATTATCAATCCAGATAAGGGCGATTTGGAAATCTGGAGGAACCGTATTGTAGTTGCCGATGGGGAAGTAGAAGAACCGAACGAGGAGATTTCACTTACCGAAGCGCGAAAGATCGAACCCGATTTTGAAATCGGTGAGGATGTTTCGGAAGAAGTGAAATTGGCGCAATTGGGCCGACGTTCAATTTTGGCGTTACGTCAAAATTTGATCTCTAAAATCCATGAACATGATAATACGAATATCTACAAACAGTTCAAGGAATTAGAAGGTGAGATTTATACAGCTGAGGTACACCATATCCGTCACCGTGCTGTCATTTTATTGGATGATGAAGGAAACGAAATCATCCTCCCAAAAGATAAGCAGATACCATCCGATTTCTTCCGTAAGGGAGATAATGTACGCGGTATCATTGAAAGCGTGGAGCTGAAAGGAAATAAGCCTGCTATTATTATGTCTCGTGCGAACCCATTATTTTTGGAGAAATTGTTCGAGCAGGAAATCCCGGAAGTATTCGATGGACTTATTACCGTGAAAAAAGTGGTGCGAATTCCTGGCGAGAAGGCAAAAGTAGCGGTAGATTCATACGATGATCGTATCGATCCGGTTGGAGCCTGTGTGGGGATGAAAGGGTCTCGTATTCACGGTATCGTTCGTGAATTAGGAAACGAGAATATAGACGTAATCAATTATACCAATAACCTACAATTGTTCATTACGCGAGCGCTGAGTCCAGCAAAAGTGACTTCTATGAATATCAATGAAGAAACCAAGCGTGTTGAAGTTTTGCTCCGTCCTGAAGAAGTTTCGAAAGCAATCGGACGTGGTGGCCATAATATTCGTTTGGCAGGTCAGCTAACTGGCTACGAAATCGATGTGCTGCGAGAAGGTGCTGAGGAAGACGTAGAATTGAAAGAGTTCTCTGATGAAATCGAAGATTGGATTATCGCAGAATTTCATAAAATTGGCTTGGATACGGCCAAGAGTATCTTGGAATATGATATAGAGGATTTGGTGAAACGAACCGACCTAGAAGAGGTTACGATAAAAGAAGTTATCCGTATATTAAAAGAAGAATTTGAAGAGTAGTACAAACCTTTATACTACTTTTACACAATAATTATAAGCAAACAGGAAGCATTTATATGGCTGAAGCAAAAACAATGAGGCTCAATAAAGTACTTCGCGAATTCAATATTTCGCTAGATCGTGCTGTGGATTTCCTAAAGGAAAACGGGCATGAAATAGAAGCGCGCCCAACTACTAAAATTACGGGTGAGCAATACGAAGTGCTTTTTGAGGAATTTCAAACGGACAAGAGCAAAAAGAAGGAGTCCAAAGAAGTTGGCGAAGAAAAGCGTAAAGAAAAGGAGGAGTTGCTTCAAGCCCGTCAACGCGAGATCGAAGAGAAAAAGAAAAAAGAAGAAGAGGTCGTAAAGGCATCTGCTAAGCTCGACGGACCAAAACAGGTTGGTAAGATCGATCTAGACGGCGATAAGAAGAAAGAAGCGAAAGAAGAGAAAGAAGCTCCGAAAGAGGAGAAGCCGAAAGAAGAAAAGCCGAAAGAAGAGGTCAAGAAGGTAGAATCTCCGAAGGAAGAAAAGAAAGAGGAAGAGCCGAAGAAGGAGGAGAAAAAAGAAGCACCGAAAAAAGAAGCTCCGAAGGCGAAGGAAGAGGAAAAGGAAAAGGAAATAGCTTCTGAAGAGCCTAAGAAAGATGATACCGTAACCACCAATTATAAAAAGTTGGATGGTCCGAACTTTACAGGTGAAAAAATTGATCTTTCCAAGTTCAAAAAACCTGAAAAGAAGAAGAAGGATAAGGACGACGATAACAAAGGAAAAAGAGGAAAACGTCGCCGTATCAGTAAAAAGACGTCCAAAAAAGATTACAGATCAAACAAAGGCCGTAAAGGTCGCTCGCACGCTCCTAAAGAAGAGCCTACGGAAGAAGAAATTCAAAAGCAGGTACGGGAGACCCTTGAAAAACTTCAGGGGAAATCTTCCAAAGGAAAGGGAGCAAAGTATCGTCGCGAGAAACGAGATACACACCGTCAAAAAACTGAAGAAGAACAAGCACAGCAGGAAGCAGACAGCAAACTGTTGAAGGTAACCGAATTTGTTACCGTTAGTGAAGTGGCAACCATGATGGATGTGCCCGTTACAAAAGTGATTTCTGCTTGTATGTCGCTTGGAATGATGGTGACCATGAACCAGCGACTGGATGCAGAAACGCTTTCGATTGTGGCTGAAGAATTCGGCTACGATGTAGAATTCGTTACTGCCGATATTGAAGAGTCTTTCCAAGAAGAGGAGGATGCTCCAGAAGATTTAAAAGGACGTGCGCCAATCGTTACCGTAATGGGTCACGTAGATCACGGTAAAACATCCCTCTTGGATTATATCCGTGAGGAAAACGTAATCGCCGGTGAGTCGGGCGGTATTACACAGCATATCGGTGCCTATGGAGTACAGTTAGAGGACGGGCAAAAGATTGCCTTCCTGGATACGCCTGGTCACGAAGCCTTTACCGCCATGCGTGCGCGAGGTACACAGGTAACCGACCTTGCAATTATCGTAATTGCGGCCGATGACGATATTATGCCGCAGACGAAAGAGGCGATCAGTCACGCACAAGCGGCTGGTGTCCCAATCGTATTTGCGATTAATAAAATTGATAAGCCAACGGCGAATCCCGATAAAATTAAGGAAGGCCTTGCTAGCATGAATTTATTGGTTGAAGATTGGGGTGGAAAAATCCAATCACACGATATTTCAGCTAAAACAGGTGATGGTGTTAAAGAATTACTTGAGAAAGTATTGCTCGAAGCTGAAATATTAGAGCTGAAAGCCAATCCAAATAAAGTTGCTAACGGTACAGTGGTAGAAGCATACCTCGACAAAGGTCGTGGATATGTCTCAACTGTACTGGTACAAAACGGAACCTTAAATATAGGTGATTACGTACTTGCCGGCCAGCACAGCGGTAAAATTAAGGCGATGCAGGATGAACGTGGAAATAACGTGAAAGCTGCTGGACCTTCTACCCCAGTTTCTATTTTAGGACTGGATGGTGCGCCACAAGCGGGTGATAAGTTTAACGTCTTTGAAGATGAACGCGAAGCGAAAGATATCGCTAACAAACGTACACAGCTGCAACGTGAACAATCGGTTCGTACGCAGCGTCATATTACGCTGGATGAAATCGGTCGACGAATTGCCTTGGGCGACTTCCAGGAATTGAACATTATCCTAAAAGGTGATGTGGATGGTTCGGTTGAAGCGTTGACGGATTCCTTCCAGAAGCTTTCAACAGAAGAAATTCAAGTGAATATCATTCACAAAGGGGTAGGTGCCATTACTGAAAGCGATGTGCTGCTTGCTTCTGCTTCCGATGCAATTATTATCGGGTTTAATGTTCGCCCAATGGGGAACGCCCGACAAATTGCCGATAAGGAAGAAATCGATATCAGAACATACTCTATTATCTACGATGCGATTAACGACCTGAAAGATGCTATGGAAGGTATGTTGTCGCCAGAGATGAAGGAGGAAATTACCGGTACCGCAGAAATTCGAGAGACCTTCAAGATTTCCAAAATTGGAACTATTGCAGGTTGTATGGTAACCAGTGGAAAAATCTATCGAAGCAGCAGTGTGCGCCTTATCCGTGAAGGAGTGGTTGTATACACTGGAGAGCTTGCTTCCTTAAAACGTTTTAAAGATGATGTGAAGGAAGTATCGAAAGGCTACGATTGCGGTATGCAAATCAAGAACTATAACGACATCAAGGAAGGGGACGTTGTCGAAGCCTTCCAAGAAGTGGCCGTTAAGAAGAAGCTGTAATCACAGTTTATATAAAATGAAAAAGCCCGGAACTTCCGGGCTTTTTTTATGAGTTGAATTAAAGGTTTTAACCTCTGTTTTGTGGCTTTAAAATGAAAGCTGCTGGAAAGGTCTCCTGTACTTCCATCAAGGCGCGATCGGCATCAATCCGCTCGTTAAAATTACCTACCCAGACTTTATAGTTTGGTGTTTCGTATTCAATGGAAGCGGGCCAATCGCCATAACGACCTCTATATTTTCGAAGGATTTCATTCGCCTTCCCTAAATCGCCATAGTATAATTGTATGGTGTATCCGGTAGATAGTTCGTTGTCTTTTTCCATCTCCTTTTTCAACTCCAACAGCATCGGTATCTTTTCATCCTGATTAACCGTAACTGTTGCTTGTTGGCCGAATGAACTAACTGTGCCTATGGCCAATAGCGTACCACCGAAAAATAGTGTTGGAAGTAAGGAGAATGTTTTCATGCTTTTTTGTTTCATACAAAGGTAAAAGTAATTAACTCCTGCAAATCAATTTTTATTATTTAGAACTAATATAAATTAAGAGTTAACACTTTGTTAGAATTTTGAAAATGGACTTTATACTGTACTTTTGCGTCGTTATTTATGGCATTTAAAAGGATGTAAAAAGCAACAACCTGTTTGCCAAACGTATGGATAATTGAACACCATTATGAAAAAGGTACAATACCGAAAGTTACCCTCCATTTTGTCTCTTTTGTCGATAGCATTTCTGCTATTTTTCTCCACTTTCACGTATGCGCAGGAAGAACAAGCCGCTGATGGGGCTGCTCCTGAAGGAGCTACTGCGGAGGCCGATGCCGAAACACCGGCTGCCGAGGGCGTGGGAGATGTCGAAGCGGGAGAGCGATTGTTTAAAGCAAACTGTGCTGCTTGTCATAAATTAGATAAGCGTGCTACAGGTCCGGCCCTTCGAGGCGTTGCAGATAAATACGACCGTGAATGGTTGTATGCATGGATTAAAAACAGTCAGGAGCTTATCGCTTCTGGCGATCAGCAGGCGGTTGCCCTTTTTGAAGAATACAACCAATCGGTCATGACGGCTTTCCCACAGCTTAGCAATACCGATATTGATAATATTTTAGCGTATACGAGTCAGGAAAAAGCTCCCCCACCACCAATTGATCCTGCTGTGGCTGCTACTGGTGAAGGAGACGGTGCTACCAACGAAATCATCCTGGCTGCTTTAGCCTTGGTATTTGTATTACTTGTGGTGATGCTGTTCTTGGTTACCAAAACGCTTCGTCGCATTGCAGAGGCGAATGGCGTAGTATACGAAGAGAAGGAAAAAGGTTTGCCGATCTGGAAAGCGTTCGTGCAAAACCAGTTCTTGGTATTGGTGTCTTCAATCTTCTTGCTTTTGGCTGCCGGCTATTTCATGTACGGCTTCTTTATGCAGGTTGGGGTCGATCAAGGGTACGCACCGGTGCAGCCTATTCATTATTCACACAGAATTCATGCTGGTGAAAACCAAATAGACTGTAATTACTGTCACAGTTCCGCTCGTAAGAGCAAGCATTCTGGAATTCCTTCCTTGAATGTATGTATGAACTGTCATAAAAACATTGCCGAGGTTGCTGAAGAAACACAGCAAACGGGCCTAAACGAATACGGCGTAGATTATAACGCTGAAATCAAAAAACTATATGCAGCGGTAGGATGGGACGAAAGTACCCAATCATATACAGGTGAAGAGAAGCCAGTGAAATGGATTCGCATTCACAACCTACCCGACTTCGCATACTTCAACCACTCGCAACACGTAACGGTAGCTGGAGTGGCTTGCCAAAAATGTCACGGTCCCGTTGAGGAAATGGAAATCATGGAGCAGCATTCGCCGCTTACCATGGGGTGGTGTATTAACTGTCACCGTGAAACGAACGTTGCCATGGAAGGCAATGAGTACTATGAAAAAATCCACGAGGAATTGGCGAAGAAGTATGGCGTGGAAAAAGTTACAATCGCCGAAATGGGCGGTTTAGAATGTGGCAAATGTCACTACTAAATAATTTGAACATCATTTTCTAGATAGCAATATGGCATCAAACAAGAAATACTGGAAAAGTGTTGAGGAATTAAAAACCGACAGTCCGATTGTCGAAACCCTTAAACAAAACGAATTCGTGGAAGAAATTCCAACCGATGCGTTTTTGGGTGACAAGGAGAAGCTGTCCTCTTCATCAACCACACGTCGTGATTTCTTAAAGTACGTGGGCTTTACTACTGCTGCAGCTTCATTGGCTGCCTGTGAAGGTCCCGTGGTTAAATCGATTCCTTACGTGGTTCAACCGGACGAGATCGTTCCGGGAATCGCTAACTTTTACGCTTCGGCTATTGCCGACGGTTTCGATTTTGCCAATGTATTGGTTAAAACCCGCGAGGGGCGTCCGATTAAGATTGAGCGAAATACCCTTTCGGAAAATGGAAGCTGTGTAAACGCAAGAGTTCAGGCTTCGGTATTATCACTGTATGATAAGAATCGCTTAACCGCTCCAAAAATGGACGGTGCTGAGGTAAGCTGGGAAGAATTCGACGCTGGCGTAGCACAAAAAATGAATGAGTTAAGTGGTCAGGATATCGTGTTGTTAACACAAACATTCGCAAGTCCCTCCACTTCAAAATTGATACAAGAATTTCAAGCGAAGTATCCAAACGTTCGTCACGTAGTATACGATACGGTTTCTTCTTCTGAAGCCTTGGATGCTTTCCAAAATAAATACGGAACCCGTGCCCTGGCCGATTACGATTTCTCTAAAGCAGAGGTGATCGTTTCTGTTGGTGCCGACTTCCTTGGCGATTGGCAAGGTGGTGGATACGAAAGTGGGTACGCAAAAGGACGTATTCCGAAGAACGGAAAAATGTCGAAGCATATCCAATTCGAATCAAATATGTCGCTTTCCGGTGCAAATGCCGATACGCGAGTGCCAGTAACGCCAGCTCAGCAAATGCAAGTACTTCGTGCGCTAACCGGCGGAAGTGCTTCTGGATTGCCGGAAAATATTGCAACTGCGGTTCAAAACGCAAAAGCACAGCTTCAAAAAGCAGGAAGTAAAGGTGTTGTGATAACAGGCTTGCCTGATGTAGGTGCTCAAACCGCTGCGCTAAATTATAATGAGGGTGTCGGAAGTGCTGTTATGGATACTGCGAAGCCTCGTATGACGCGCAAGGGAAATAGCGCTGAAGTGCGTCGCGTTATGCAAGGCGTGATGAGCGGAAGCATCAAAGGGCTTATTACCGTCGGTGTAGATCCTGTATATTCCTTCCCTGCAGGTAAAGAATTTGCAGATGCTTACAAGAACTTAGACTTCACGTTGGCCTTCTCTATGAAGGAGGATGCAACGGCTTCAAGAGCCCAAATGATTGCGGCTACGCCTCATTATCTTGAAAGTTGGGGTGATATTCAAATGAAAAAAGGCAGCTTCAGCTTAACGCAGCCTACTATCCGTCCGTTGTTCAATACACGTCAGTTTCAGGATTGCTTGTTGAAGTGGACCGGAAATACAAAAAATTACTACGAGTATATCAAGGAATCTTGGAATACTTCAATCCTTGGCGGAAGTTCTTGGAACCAAGCCTTGCATGACGGTTTCTTCGAATCTTCAGTGGAAGTTTCAATGGAAGATGCTACCGCTTCCGAAGATACCATGGAAAGCAATACTTCAAACGGTGCCCTCGCATCTCAAGATGGAGGCATGCAGTTGGTATTGTATACCAAAACATCGATGGGTGACGGTCAGATGGCCAACAACCCTTGGCTTCAGGAAATGCCAGACCCTATTACAAGAGCAACTTGGGACAACTACGCATTGATTTCGCAAGCAGATGCTGAATCGTTGGGTCTTGAAAACGAATATGTGGCTAATGGAGCTATGAATGGAAACTATATCAACATTACTGTTGGTGACGTAACCGTTCAGAATGTACCGGTTATCATTCAGCCAGGACAGGCGAAAGGAGCTATCGGCCTAGCGCTTGGATATGGCAAAAAAGAGGCTGTTCAGGAAGAAATGCAAACAGGGGTGAATGCATACCCGCTGTATCAAAACTTCTCTGACATTCAAAATAATGTTCGTATTGAAAAAGCGGCTGGTACGCATGAGTTTGCCTGTATCCAGCTTCACAATACGATGATGGGTCGTGATATCATCAACGAGACGACCTTAGAGATATTCAATACTAAGAAGACCCACGAATGGAATCCAATTCCAGTGGTTTCGAAAGATCATCAAGAAATTCCTGTGACGGATCCAGATGCGGATCTGTGGGAAAGCTTTGATCGTTCGGTTGGGCACCACTTCAACCTTTCTATCGACTTAAATGCTTGTACGGGTTGTGGAGCATGTGTAATTGCATGTCACGCCGAAAACAACGTTCCTGTTGTTGGTAAGGATGAAATGCGTAAGAGCCGCGATATGCACTGGTTGCGTATCGACCGCTATTACTCCAGTGAAGAAAGCTTCCAGGCCGATACCGAAAAGAAAGAAAATATTTCAGGACTTGGCAGTTCGCTATCAGAATACGGTGAAATGGAATCGCCAGCGGCAAATCCGCAAGTGGCCTTCCAGCCAGTTATGTGTCAGCATTGTAACCACGCACCTTGTGAAACGGTTTGTCCGGTTGCGGCAACTTCGCACGGTCGTCAGGGGCAAAACCACATGGCGTATAACCGTTGTGTAGGAACCCGTTACTGTGCGAACAACTGTCCTTATAAAGTACGTCGTTTTAACTGGTTCTTATATGCCGAAAACGATGAATTCGATTACAACATGAACAACGATTTAGGCCGTATGGTCTTAAATCCTGATGTTGTGGTTCGCTCTCGAGGTGTTATGGAAAAATGCTCGATGTGTATCCAAAAAACACAACGTTCTATTCTGGACGCCAAATTAAAAGGAAGACCGGTGAAGGATGAAGAATTCCAGACCGCTTGTTCCGCAGCATGTAATACGGGTGCTATCGTATTTGGTGATGTAAATGACCACGATAGTGAAGTATTCGAGCTTACAAAGGATGATAGAATGTATCACCTTTTGGAGTCCGTTGGCACAAAGCCAAATGTCATGTACCAAACGAAGGTACGTAACACTAACGAAGCATAAACTAACTAAGAAATAGCAAAATAAGATATGGCGTCGCATTACGAAGCACCTATTAGAAAGCCCTTAGTTACAGGCGATAAATCATACCACGATGTAACCGTGGATGTGGCTGCGCCCGTAGAAGGGAAAGCCAATAAATCGTGGTGGATAGTGTTTACCATCTCCCTAGTCGCTTTTCTATGGGGATTGGGTTGTATCATCTATACAGTATCTACCGGTATTGGAGTTTGGGGTCTTAACCGAACCGTAAACTGGGCCTGGGATATCACCAACTTCGTTTGGTGGGTAGGTATCGGTCACGCGGGTACCCTGATCTCTGCCGTATTGCTCCTTTTCCGTCAGAAATGGAGAATGGCAATTAACCGTTCGGCGGAGGCGATGACGATTTTCTCGGTAATTCAGGCAGGTTTGTTCCCTATTATTCACATGGGTCGACCATGGTTAGCGTATTGGGTATTGCCAATTCCAAACCAATTCGGTTCGCTTTGGGTGAACTTTAACTCACCGCTGCTTTGGGACGTATTCGCGATTTCAACATACCTTTCGGTTTCATTGGTATTCTGGTGGACAGGATTGCTTCCGGATTTCGCAATGATTCGTGACCGCGCAATTACGCCATTTACAAAAAGAATTTATAGCATTCTATCGTTCGGATGGAGTGGACGTGCCAAAGACTGGCAACGTTTCGAGGAAGTGTCTTTGGTTTTAGCTGGTTTGGCAACACCGCTGGTACTTTCGGTACACACCATTGTATCGTTTGACTTTGCTACTTCGGTAATTCCGGGATGGCACACCACCATCTTCCCACCCTATTTTGTTGCAGGTGCGATTTTCTCTGGATTTGCCATGGTAAACACACTTCTGATTATTATGCGGAAGGTGTCTAACCTAGAAGATTATATCACTATTCAGCATATCGAATTGATGAACATCGTTATCATGATTACCGGTTCCATCGTTGGGGTTGCGTATATCACCGAGTTGTTCATCGCATGGTATTCTGGAGTGGAATATGAACAATATGCTTTCCTTAACCGTGCAACAGGGCCGTACTGGTGGGCGTACTGGTCGATGATGACCTGTAACGTATTCTCGCCACAGTTCATGTGGTTCAAGAAATTGCGTACGAGTATTATGTTCTCGTTCTTTATCTCTATCGTGGTGAACATCGGTATGTGGTTCGAGCGTTTTGTAATTATCGTTACCTCACTTCACCGTGATTACCTTCCATCTTCATGGACGATGTTCTCGCCATCCTTTGTGGATATCGGAATCTTTATCGGAACCATCGGATTCTTTTTCGTATTATTTCTATTATATGCAAGAACATTCCCGGTAATCGCTCAGGCAGAGGTGAAGTCTATTTTGAAATCATCTGGAAGTAAGTACAAGAAATTACGTGCCGAGCACGGAGATGATGTAAAACATTACACACCTTTGGTGCGTGAGCCTTCTCAAAACTCGACCAATTTTGATGACGACACTATGGAAACGCCAGAAACGGCACATCCTGAAGGTATTGTTGATAATGAAGTTGAGCTGGAAAAGCTGAACACATTGCTTTCAAATATTGGAACGTTCGATCCTGAAACACAAGAGCAGGACGACTTGAAGAAAATTAGTGGTGTAGGACCGGTGATGGAGCAGAAGCTTCACCAATTGGGTATCTATACTTTTGATCAGGTAAGTAGAATGACCGATACGGAATACGATTTATTGGATACCCTTATCGATGAATTCCCTGGACGCGCCAAACGAGACGATTGGGCAGGTCAGGCAGAACAACTTAAAAACAAGTAAGACAATGGCATCGAAGACACTTCACGCTATTTATACCGACGACGACATCCTAATGCAGGCTGTAAAGGATGTTCGTGCAGAGCACTATCATATTGAAGAAGTTTACACGCCTTTTCCAGTGCACGGCCTAGATAAGGCCATGGGACTTCCCTACACTCGAATTGCGATTACATCCTTCTTATATGGATTGGTAGGATTATCTGTTGCTATTGTAATGATGAATTTTATCATGATTGAAGATTGGCCACAGGATATCGGTGGTAAGCCTTCTTTCAGCTATCTGGAAAACATGCCGGCTTTCGTACCGATTATGTTCGAACTTACGGTATTTTTTGCAGCCCACTTGATGGTAATCACTTTTTACATGCGTAGTAAGTTGTGGCCCTTCAAGAAAGCTGAAAATCCAGATCCGCGTACTACCGACGATCACTTTTTGATGGTAGTAGATGCCGGTCGAAACGATGTTAAAAAAGTAGCCGATTTCTTGACCAATACCGGTGCTTTGGAAATAAAACTAGTTGAAAACAATGACGATCATTAATATGAAAAATGTCTTGTATATAGGGGTTGCGCTTATAGCGGTGATGGGAATTACGTCCTGCGCCGATAAGGGAGAGCCTAACTATCAATATATGCCAAATATGTATGAGCCAGTAGGATATGAAACCTATGGCGAGTATGATATATTCCAAAACGGACAAGAGGCTAAGCTTCCTGCAGTAGGTTCTATTCCACGTGGGTGGAAGCCTTATGACTATGAGAATAGTACTGAAGGATTGGAAAAGGCACGTGCCGAATTAACGAACCCACTTCCTGTTACGGACGAGAATTTAGCTGCAGGAGCACAATTGTACACGATTTACTGTGCGGTTTGTCATGGCGACAAAGGTGACGGAAAAGGAATCTTGGCGCAACGTGAGAAATTCTTGGGTATTCCGAGTTATGCTGATCCGGGAAGAAATATCACGCCAGGTGGTACCTACCATGTTCAGATGTATGGGTTGAACGCCATGGGTTCTTACGCTTCACAAACGAACGAAAAAGAGCGTTGGCAAATTACCCAACATGTAATGAACTTAAAAGCTGCCTTGAAGGGAGAGCCTGAATTGACGCCACAAGGAGCTGCGCAGGATTCTACCGCAACAGGTGGCGACCAGATGGCTGCAAACAATTCCATGGAGCAAGAAAGTGCAGCAATGGAGAATGAGGAAGAGGGAACACAAGAAAACTAACAAACGTTTAAAGAGAATAGCAATCGATATGTATTCAGTACCTAGCAAATTAAAACTCTTCGCAATAATCTTTATGGTTGTTGGCGCCATAGGCATTGTTGCTGGTTTTCTTACTGCCCCAAGCAGTACGGAAGAGGTGAAGGAAATGATGGCGTCCCACGGAGATGGTCATGGCGAACACGCCGAGGATAGTCACGCCACGATGGATCATCATGGTAATGCCGAGGCTGGCCACGATGGACATGAAGCTATGAATCCTCGTTTAGAGCCTGCTCATGATGGTGGAGAGGATGCTCACTACGAACATGTGTTACATCAATTACAGAACCGACCTTGGTCTGCTCTTTACATCGCATGCTTCTTTTTCTTTATGATAGCATTGGGGGTGCTTGCTTTCTACGCTATTCAATATGCAGCACAAGCAGGATGGTCGCCCGTATTATTCCGAGTTATGGAAGGAATTACGGCCTATCTTCCAATAGGTTCTATTATAATTTTTATCTTATTATTACTATCCGCATTCCATGTAAATCATATCTTCCATTGGATGGACCCAGAATTGGTGAATCCTGAAAGCGATCACTATGATGCATTAATCGCAGGAAAAAGTGGATACTTAAATGTACCTTTCTTTTTGATAAGAGCAGCGATATATCTTATAGGATGGAACCTGTATCGTCATTTCTCTAGAAGAAATTCACTTCGTCAAGACGATGCCGAGGACAACCGTTGGTTCAAGAAAAATTTCAAACTGTCCGCTGGATTCTTGGTATTCTTTATCGTTACCGAATCGATGATGTCTTGGGATTGGATTATGAGCTTCGATCCTCACTGGTTCTCGACCCTATTTGGATGGTATGTATTCGCCGGAATGATGGTAAGCGCTATTACTGTAATTTCAATGGTTGCCATCGTGCTAAAATCGCAAGGATATCTTGAGTTTGTGAACGATAGCCATATTCATGACCTGGCTAAGTTTATGTTCGGTTTCAGTATTTTCTGGACCTATCTATGGTTCTCACAGTTTATGCTGATCTGGTACTCGAATATTCCTGAAGAGGTAACATATTTTATCACACGAATTGAAGACTATAAATTGCCGTTCTTCGGTATGCTCGTTATGAATTTTATATTCCCAGTATTGTTGCTAATGAATAGTGACTATAAGCGAATCAACTGGTTCGTTATCCTTACGGGAATCGTCATCTTAGCAGGACACTATATCGATGTGTTCAATATGGTGATGCCAGCTACGGTTGGTGAATCATGGTTCATCGGGCTTCCAGAAATCGGATCGGTGTTCTTCTTCTTTGGCTTGTTTGTGTTTGTTGTGTTCAACGCCTTGGCAAAAGCACCATTGCTCGCAACACGCAATCCATTCGTCAAGGAAAGTAAACACTTTCATTATTAATAAATTTGAATAGAGACAGATAGCAATGACCGCATTTTTAGTAATATTAGTACTGGTTTTATTTGGTGTCACGGTATGGCAGATGAACAAGATTTTTCAGATGTCAAAACCGAAGTCATCTTCAGAAGATGGTGTTGAAGTAGCAACAGATTCTGATAACCGCATTAACGGAAAATTGATGTTAGGCTTTGTCCTTTTCATCTATGTTCTGGCCATCATTTCATTCTGGAAATGGGGTGATGTCTTATTGCCGATTTCTGCTTCAGAGCACGGATTGGAGATCGATCAGTTGATGCTTATCTCCATGATCATCATCTTTATCGTGGGAATCATCACACAATGGCTGTTACACTATTTCGCCTATCGCTATGCCGGTAAGAAAGGCCAAAAGGCTGTTTTTTATGCCGATAACGATAAATTAGAATTTATCTGGACGATTATCCCAGTAGTTGTACTAGCCGGTTTGATTATCTACGGACTCTTCACTTGGACAGATATTATGAATGTCGATATTGAAGAGGAAGATCCATTGGTAGTAGAACTATATGCCTATCAATTCGACTGGAGAGCACGCTATGGTGGTGAAGATAACACGCTTGGAAAAGCAAATGTTCGCCTTATTGAAGGTGTAAACCAATTGGGTGTCGATATGAGTGATCCTAACGGACAGGACGATGTTGTGGTGAATGAACTTCACTTGCCAGTGGGAAGAAAAGTGTTGTTCAAAATGCGTTCGCAAGATGTATTGCACTCGGCCTACATGCCACACTTCCGTGCACAGATGAACTGCGTACCGGGAATGATTACACAGTTTGCCTTTACACCTAGCATTACGACTGTGGAAATGCGTCAAGATGAGGATGTTATTGAAAAAGTGCGAACAATTAACGAAATTAGAAGAGAAAATAGTGCAGATCTAATCGCGAAGGGTGAAGAAGGATTGGAACCCTATGAATTCGATTTCCTACTATTATGTAATAAGATTTGTGGTACCAACCACTATAACATGCAGATGAAGATTATTGTTGAATCCGAAGAGGAGTATGAAGCATGGTTAGCCGAACAGCCTACAATGGCAAAGGCGATGGAGCAATAACAAAAAAAAATAGCTTAAAAAGATATGTCAGCACACGCACACGAACACGCAATAGATCACCACGATGATCATGGGCATCATCACAAGGAGACCTTCATAACGAAGTATATCTTTAGTCAAGATCACAAGATGATCTCCAAGCAGTACCTTATCACCGGTCTGTTTATGGGTATCATCGGTATTGCCATGTCTATCTTATTTAGAATGCAATTGGCATGGCCAGAAGAGCCGTTTACAATATTTGAAATCTTCTTAGGCAAATGGGCCGAAGGAGGTGTAATGGATCCTAGTGTTTACTTGGCACTGGTAACCATTCACGGTACCATCATGGTATTCTTCGTCCTTACCGCAGGATTAAGTGGTACGTTTAGTAACCTCTTAATTCCTTTGCAGATTGGAGCCCGAGATATGGCCTCTGGATTCCTGAATATGGTTTCGTATTGGTTGTTTTTCTTGTCGAGTGTTATTATGGTATTGTCTCTGTTCGTGGAGGCAGGACCAGCATCGGCAGGTTGGACCATCTATCCGCCGCTTAGTGCCTTGCCACAAGCTATTCCAGGTTCTGGAGCAGGGATGACCCTTTGGTTGGTCTCGATGGCAATCTTCATTGCTTCCTCATTATTGGGTTCTTTGAACTATATCGTAACAGTTATCAACTTGCGTACGAAAGGGATGTCTATGACTCGCCTTCCACTAACGATTTGGGCGTTCTTTGTAACGGCTATTATCGGGGTGGTTTCATTCCCAGTATTACTTTCAGCAGCGTTGATGTTGATTATGGACCGAAGCTTTGGAACGTCTTTCTTCCTATCCGATATCTATATCGCTGGAGAAGTATTGCACAACCAAGGTGGATCGCCAGTACTTTTTGAACACTTATTCTGGTTCCTTGGTCACCCTGAAGTATACATCGTGTTACTTCCAGCCCTTGGTATTACCTCTGAAGTAATTGCCACCAATTCACGGAAACCGATTTTCGGATATCGTGCGATGGTTGCTTCCATCTTAGCGATTGCGTTTCTATCGACAATCGTTTGGGGTCACCACATGTTTATCTCAGGTATGAACCCATTCCTCGGATCGGTATTTACCTTTACAACCTTATTGATTGCGATTCCTTCTGCAGTAAAAGCATTTAACTATATCACAACCCTTTGGAAAGGTAACCTCCAGTTTAACCCTGGTATGTTATTCTCCATCGGATTGGTGTCTACCTTTATTACGGGTGGACTTACCGGAATTATCCTTGGGGATAGTGCCTTGGATATTAACGTTCACGATACCTACTTCGTGGTGGCTCACTTCCACTTGGTAATGGGTATTTCTGCCTTGTACGGACTGTTCGCAGGGGTATACCACTGGTTCCCGAAAATGTTCGAAGGTAGAATGATGAATAAAAACTTAGGATATGTTCACTTCTGGGTAACCGCTATTGGTGCCTACGGGGTATTCTTCCCAATGCACTTTGTTGGATTGGCAGGACTGCCACGTCGTTATTACACGAATACAAACTTCCCGTATTTCGACGATTTAGCCGATGTGAATGTGGTAATGACCATTTTTGCAATCGTTACGGCAGCAGTTCAATTGGTATTCTTGTATAACTTCTTCTATTCTATGTTCTATGGAAAAAGAGGTTCTAAGAATCCATGGAATTCGAATACATTGGAATGGACAGCAGAGATGAAGCACATCCACGGAAACTGGGATGGTCCTATTCCACACGTTTATCGTTGGGCATACGATTATAGTAAGTTGAACAAAGACGAAACCGATTACGTAATTCCGGGACAAGACTTCATTCCGCAAACCTTACCGCTTCAAGACAATGAAGAAGAGCTAAATCACTAAGGCTTAGTGAAACAAATACTAGAAAAACCCTTCCAAACGGAAGGGTTTTTTTATAAAATACGGGGGAACACGTATGCATTTTTCGTTGCTGCCCTATACCTTTGTAGTACGTTAAGGTGAAAAAATAATTAGGTTTAGACTTACTTTGTCGGTATCGTGAGGAGTTGCCGATAAGGTGAAAAACCGCATCCGAGAGGAGGGATGCGGTTTTTTTGTTTTTACCCTTTATAAATTCGAAAGAATTGCGTTTTAGTTTCTTCGTATATTTGTGATATGAACGAACACCTAGACCCCACCGGCGAACAATTTTCTCCCCAAGAGCTCGATATGGAGCGAAAATTACGTCCCTTAAGCTTCGACGATTTTAACGGACAGGAACAAGCGTTGGAAAACCTACAGGTATTCGTACAAGCGGCGAACCTTCGAAAAGAAGCACTTGATCATACACTTTTTCACGGACCTCCTGGACTCGGTAAAACTACACTGGCCCACATTCTCGCGAATGAACTTAGTGTAGGTATAAAAGTGACTTCTGGACCAGTACTCGATAAACCTGGCGACCTTGCTGGACTTCTTACCAATCTTGAAGAACGCGATGTTTTGTTTATAGATGAAATTCATCGCCTCAGTCCTATAGTGGAAGAGTACCTCTACAGCGCAATGGAGGATTATAAAATCGATATCATGATTGAAACGGGCCCCAATGCCCGAACCGTCCAAATCAATCTAAATCCTTTTACCTTAGTCGGTGCCACTACCCGTTCTGGATTATTGACGGCACCCATGCGAGCACGGTTTGGAATATCTTCCCGTTTGAATTACTACACCACCGAATTATTAACGACGATTGTTGAACGAAGTGCCGATATTTTGGATGTTCCCATCACTATGGAAGCCGCTATCGAAATTGCGGGTCGTAGTCGCGGGACACCAAGGATTGCTAATGCATTGTTGCGAAGGGTGCGCGACTTTGCCCAGATTAAGGGAGATGGAAAGATCAATATCCAAATTGCGAAGTTTGCTCTAAAACAATTGAATGTGGATGCATATGGTTTGGATGAAATGGACAATAAAATTCTTGCGACCATCATCGATAAATTTAAAGGTGGACCTGTCGGGATAACAACCTTGGCTACCGCCGTTTCTGAAAATGGCGAAACCATTGAAGAAGTCTACGAACCGTTCCTAATTCAACAAGGCTTCATCGTGCGAACGCCCAGGGGAAGAGAAGTCACCGAAGCGGCCTACAAGCATTTGGACCGAACCAAAGGTGGAGTACAGGGAGGACTGTTTTAATTATGGCCACTGAAAACATACCAAAAGTTCCCTTGCTTCGGTTTCTGAAGCATTCCTTCGAAATCTTAAAGAATCCGCTCCCGTTTCATCATGAGAACTTCCGTCGCCATGGCGATACCTTCAAACTTCAGATAGGGTTGAAATCCTCAGTGGTGTTTTCACGCGATGCGGCATTTCTTCAATATGTGCTTCAAAAGAACCAAAGAAATTATACCAAGTCCACAATTCAAACGCAGGACTTAGCGAAATATGTGGGCAAGGGATTGCTTACTTCGGAAGGGGAATTGTGGAAGACTCAACGTAAATTGATTCAGCCAGGCTTTCATAAAAAGCAACTGGCAACCATACTCGATAGTATGCAACATACTATTGAAATCGAACTTCAAAAAATTGAAACCGATAAACCGTTCGATATTTTTCCTGTGTTTAACGATCTTGCATTTCAAGTGGTAGCAAAATCATTGTTTAGCGGGGCGATTTCACAAGAACAAATCAACCGACTACAACATATAACCGAAGCCGCTCAAAAAATGTTGGTACGTGAACTGCGCCAGCCGTATTTGAATAAATGGTTTCGTTTTAGTGGCACCATTCAGAAGTATTTGGACTTAGTTGAAGAGTCACGAGAAATGCTACGAAATATCGTTGCAGAACGAAAAGCAAGTCAAAAAAGGGAAAACGATTTGCTCGATATGCTATTGGATGCCAGATATGAAGATGGTAGTGGAATGGAAGAGGCTCAGCTAATCGATGAAATCCTAATTCTTTTTGTGGCCGGGCATGAAACCACCAGTAATGCCCTCACCTTCACCTGTGAACTGTTGGCCAGACATCCCGAAGTGCAACAAAAATTACGAAAGGAAGTTGCGCAACTTTCGATGGCTAATTCCTTGATGGAAAAAATCAAACAGGCAACCTACACCACCCAGGTTATCGAGGAATCCATGCGCTTGTACCCGCCCGCCTATTTTATCGATCGGGTGAATTTGGAAGACGATTCCTTTCAACAGATGAAATTTAAAAAGGGCACAAGTTTGCTCTTTTCTGTTTATGAAATCCATCGTCATCCCGATCATTGGGAAGATCCGCTTTCATTCAAGCCCGAACGTTTCAATGACAGAGCTGCTAAAAATTATTCTGGTTTTTATTTTCCTTTTGGCGCGGGACCAAGAATGTGTATCGGAAACAATTTTGCCATGTACGAAATGGTGCTCGCCGTTTCACACCTTATTCAGCATTTCGAAATAAAGCCAAAAGAAACCCCCATCAAAACCTTACCATTGATTACCTTAAAACCGAAGGACGCCATTCTTCATTTTAAAAAAACAACTTCCAACAACTAAAGACTAAAGACTAAAGACTAAAGACTACCGACTACCATATGTCCACTTCACACCATACACAGCTTATCAAGTCTGAAGCCAAGCGGCTCGGGTTTATGTCTTGTGGTATCAGCAAAGCTGAGTTTTTGGAAGAAGAAGCGCCACGATTGGAAAAATGGTTGAAGGAGGGCAAGCAAGGAGAAATGCAGTATCTCGAAAATCATTTTGACAAACGGTTGGATCCAACCTTGTTGGTGCCTGGAGCAAAAAGTGTTGTTTCAGTTTTGTTGAATTATTTCCCTTCGGAAACACAGCGAGATGATTCCTATAAAATTTCAAAATACGCTTATGGTCGCGATTACCATTTTGTAATCAAGGATAAACTCAAATCGTTACTTCATTTTATTCATGATGAAATTGGTGAAGTTCACGGCCGTGCGTTTGTCGATTCGGCTCCGGTATTAGATAAAACCTGGGCAGCCCGAAGTGGCCTTGGCTGGATAGGGAAGCATACGAACCTGTTGACGAAGCAAGTGGGGTCCTTTTACTTTATTGCAGAATTGATCATCGATTTGGAATTGGAGTACGATACACCAGTAACGGACCACTGCGGAAGTTGCACCGCCTGTATCGATGCCTGTCCGACGCAAGCCATCGTAGAACCCTATGTGGTGGATGGAAGTAAATGTATTTCATATCTGACTATCGAGTTGAAAAATGAGATTCCAAGTGAATTTTCTGGTGAAATGGACGATTGGATGTTCGGCTGCGATGTGTGTCAGGATGTTTGTCCATGGAACCGTTTCAGTAAATCACACAGTGAACCCCTCTTCAACCCAAAACCAGAATTGTTGAAATATTCCAAAAAGGAATGGGAAGAGATTACCAAGGAAACCTTCAATGAGATTTTCCGGAAAAGTGCCGTGAAACGAACAAAATTCGAAGGTCTGAAGCGAAACATTCAGTTTCTAAAAGAAGAATAAACCGCCAGCATCTTTCACAAAATAAATTTCTACATTTCACTTACAACCGTACCTTTGTGTTTCAGCGAAAACCTCACCCATTATGAGCAAACAGAGCAAACGTCGTGAAGCGTTAGTCTATCACGCAAAGCCAAAACCTGGTAAAATTCAGGTAGTTCCTACCAAAAAGTATGCTACCCAGCGTGATTTATCGCTAGCCTATTCTCCAGGAGTGGCGGAGCCTTGCCTTGAAATTGAAAAGGAAACGAATAATGTGTACAAGTATACCAATAAGGGAAATCTTGTGGCAGTTATTTCGAATGGAACTGCGGTTTTAGGATTGGGAAATATTGGTCCAGAGGCTTCCAAACCGGTGATGGAAGGAAAGGGATTGCTATTTAAGATTTTTGCCGATATCGATGTGTTCGATATAGAGGTGAATACTGAAAATGTAGATGAATTCATTGAAACGGTGAAGAATATTGCCCCAACGTTCGGGGGGATTAATCTTGAAGATATCAAAGCTCCAGAAGCCTTTGAAATCGAACGTCGACTGAAGGAAGAACTCGATATTCCGGTGATGCATGATGACCAGCATGGAACGGCTATCATTTCCGCTGCTGCCTTATTGAATGCACTTGAAATTGCGGATAAGAAGATTGAGGAGGTTTCCATTGTAATCAGTGGTGCTGGAGCGGCAGCTGTTTCTTGTACGCGTTTGTATAAAGCATTTGGAGCGAAAGCTGAGAATATTGTCATGTTGGATAGCAAAGGGGTGATTCGAAAGGACCGTGATACGCTATCTGACGAGAAAGCCGAGTTTGCTACTGAAAGAAAAATCGATACCCTCGAAGAGGCGATGCAAGGAGCCGATGTGTTTGTGGGACTTTCCATTGCCGATATCGTGTCGCCCGACATGTTGAAATCCATGGCTAACAATCCGATTGTATTTGCCATGGCCAATCCGAATCCTGAAATCGATTACGATTTGGCGGTGAAGACGCGAGAGGATATCATTATGGCTACAGGCAGAAGCGACCACCCAAACCAGGTGAACAATGTGTTGGGGTTCCCCTTTATTTTTAGGGGTGCTTTAGATGTGCGAGCCACCAAAATTAATGAGGAAATGAAGATGGCGGCAGTGGAAGCATTGGCCGATCTTGCAAAGGAACCTGTTCCCGAACAGGTAAACTTGGCGTATAGTGAGTTAAAGTTAACCTTCGGAAAAGACTACATAATCCCAAAGCCATTCGACCCGAGATTGATTGCTGCGGTACCACCGGCAGTGGCAAAGGCTGCTATGGAAAGTGGGGTGGCCACCGAGCCTATTACCGATTGGAGTAAGTATAGCGACGAGTTGTATGAGCGAATGGGTAGCGATAGCAAGATTGTTCGTCTCTTATTGAAGCGCGCCAGAACAAAACCAAAAAGAATTGTGTTTGCTGAAGCTGATCATTTGGATGTGTTGAAAGCTGCGCAATTAGCTTTCGAAGAAGGTATTGCTATTCCAATTTTGTTGGGAAGAAGAGAGGTAATAGAGGAATTGATGGAGCAAATCGAGTTTGAAGGCGATTTGGAAATAATCGACCCGAAGAGCGATGAACAAAAAGAAAAGCGGGAATTTTACGCCAAGAAGCATTGGGAAAACCGTCGTCGTCGTGGTGAAACCCTTTATGATGCGCAAAACATGATGCGGGAGCGTAATTATTTCGCAGCTATGATGGTAAATGAAGGCGATGCCGATGGGATGATTTCGGGCTATGCCAGAGCCTATCCGGTAGTGGTGCGACCGGTATTGGAAACCATTGGGAAGTTTGATGGGGTTAATAAAGTGGCTACCACCAATTTGATGTTGACCAAACGTGGTCCACTATTTATTTCCGATACGTCTATCAACATCGATCCTAATGCAAAGGAATTGGCAAACATTGCGCAGATGACCAACTATACGATGAAGATGTTTGGGCTAACGCCTGTTATCGCGATGATTTCGTATGCGAATTTCGGCTCTTCAAAGGATCCACATGCTACGAAAGTGCGGGAAGCGGTTTCGTATCTCCATAGGGTTTGCCCAGATATGCATGTAGATGGTGAGCTTCAAACCGACTTTGCTCTTAATCCTGAGTTATTGCAAAAGAAATTTCCATTTTCGAAACTTGCTGGGAAAAAGGTGAATGCGTTGGTGTTTCCTAATCTCGATTCTGCAAATAGCAATTATAAATTGCTGAAAGAACTAAACAATGTAGAATCGATTGGACCCATTATGTTGGGTATGCGAAAACCAGTTCATATTCTGCAATTGGGTGCCAGTGTGGAGGAAATCGTCAATATGACTGCCGTTTGCGTGGTCGATGCCCAACAGAAGGAAAAAAGAGCGAAGGAGCAAGCAAAAAAACAAGCGACGGATTGTTAAACAAACAGCCTATTTTAGCCAGATAAGGGCTGGCGTCTCTAAATAATTATACTATATTTGAGGCCTTAACATTTTCCTAACGTATGATTACCCACTTGGAGGGCAAATTAGTCGAGAAAAATCCTACCGATGTAGTCATTGATTGCAATGGCATTGGGTATTTTATCAATATTTCCCTGCATACTTTTTCACAATTACCATCTTCTGAAAACATCAAATTGTTTACACATTTACAGGTTCGGGAAGACGCACACACGCTGTTCGGATTTTCTACTGTAGCGGAGCGTGAGATTTTCAGGTTGTTGTTATCGGTATCCGGTGTCGGGGCGAGCACGGCAAGAACGATGCTTTCCTCACTTTCACCGGAAGAGCTTCGAGATGCTATTGCTAGCGACGATGTAGCTTCGATTCAATCGGTGAAAGGAATAGGGGCAAAAACAGCGAAAAGGGTTATTCTCGATTTACGGGATAAAATTGTTAAAGTGTACGGCATTGAGGAGGTTTCTACTTCTTCAAGCAATACGAATAAGAATGAAGCGTTATCTGCTTTGGAGACCTTAGGCTTTCCTCGAAAAAAGGCTGAGAAGGTATGCGATAAGGTGGTGCAAGAGCATCCAGAGGCAAGTGTAGAGGAGATAATCAAACAGGCTTTAAAAAATTTGTAACAAATTGGGCGCAAAAAATTACGATTTCACAATAGGCTGTAAACAGCTACTTTTCATTTTCATCTTATTAGTTGCTACCGTTAGTACCCTGGCGCAGGATAGTACTGCTACCGGATATTCTGTCGGTCGAATCGATTTGCCAGAACCGACGAGCATTCAGGATTTATATGAATACGATCCGATTACCGATCGCTACATTTACACAAGAACCTTAGGAGAGTTCGATATCTCGTACCCTGTTATCCTTACGCCCGAGGAATATCAGGAGCTAGTGCAGCAACAGGAAATCCGCAGTTATTTTAAAGAAAAGATTGACGCTGCCGACGGACGTAAGGAAGGTTCTGAGGAAGCGCAAAAGAACTTGTTGCCGACATTCTACGTTAATTCGAACTTCTTTGAAACTATTTTCGGAGGCAATACCATCGAAGTAATTCCACAAGGTAGTGTCGAAATGGACTTAGGATTGCTTTACACAAAACAGGATAACCCGGCCTTTTCACCTAGAAACAGAAGTAATCTATCTTTCGACTTCGATCAGCGTATTAGCTTAAGCTTACTGGGTAAGGTAGGGGAGCGACTTCAGGTAACGGCGAATTATGATACCGAATCGACATTCGATTTCCAAAATCAGATCAAGCTTGAATATACACCCACGGAGGATGATATCATTCAAAAAATTGAAGTGGGTAACGTAAGTATGCCCTTGAACAGTACACTTATTCAAGGAGCCCAAAGCTTATTTGGGGTTAAAACGCAGCTTCAATTTGGAAAAACAACGATTACGGGAGTATTCTCTGAACAAAAATCTGAAACTCGAACGGTAACTGCGGAGGGCGGTGCGACGATTACCGACTTCGAACTATTTGCTTCAGAGTATGATGAAAATCGTCACTTTTTCCTAGCGCACTACTTCCGCGATAACTATGATAGAGTGTTGGAGCAATATCCGTTTATCAATTCCAACGTACAAGTTACACGTGTTGAAGTATGGGTGACCAACCGAAATAATACTACTGAGAACGTACGGAATATAGTAGCCATACAAGATATTGGAGAAGCCAATCCGGCTAATATTGGTCTTAACACCCCTCCGGGAGGATTTGTAAATACATCTCCAAATGCGTTCCCCGATAACGATAATAACGATTTCAATCCCTTTGGTATTAACGACCCAGGGACTTTCTCGTACCTCAATAACTCTATTCGTGATGTAGCCACTGTTCAAGCTGGATTTGGTGGTGTTCCGGTGAACCAAGGTGTCGATTATGCCGTGCAGGAGAACGCACGCCGACTTCAACCCAGCGAATACCGACTGCATACGCAACTAGGGTATATCTCCTTGAACCAACGCCTAAATAATGATGAAGTGTTAGGGGTGGCATTTCAGTATACCGTGAATGGAAATGTGTATCAAGTAGGTGAATTTTCCAACGATGGAGTGGAAGCTACGGGTACCGGAGAGCAAGGCGATGGAAATGGGGACCCGAACGATCCACCTGAAGGTGGTATTGTTGGGGTAGCACAAAACCTTGTGGTAAAGATGCTGAAAAGTAATATTACCAATGTTCAAGAGCCAGTTTGGGACTTGATGATGAAAAATATTTACTCTATTGGAGCATTCCAATTGGAACGGGAAGATTTCAGAATGAACATTCTATATACCGATCCTTCCCCCCTAAACTATATAACCGCAGCAGATGGGGCAGCAACCTTGCCAGAGGATGTTGAAGACACCGTATTATTAAGGGTTTTCGATCTCGATAGATTGAATTTTAATAATGACCCACAACAGGGAGGTGATGGTTTCTTCGATTTCGTTCCCGGGATAACCGTTGATACCGAGAATGGTCAGATTATCTTCACAAAGGCGGAACCGTTTGGTGAGTATCTATTCGACAAGTTAGATACGCAAGAGGCTGGCGAGAATTATGATGTGCCTGCTACCTATAATCCGAATCAGCAACGCTATGTATATCGTTCGCTGTATCGCACCACAAAGATTCAAGCGGAACAGGAGGATAGCGATAAGAACAAATTTCAGTTGAAGGGTACGTACAAAAGCACGGGAGCTGACGGTATTCCGATTGGAGCTTTCAACATCCCACAAGGTTCCGTAACCGTTACCGCAGGGGGAAGAACCTTGGTAGAGGGAGTAGATTATACCGTAAACTATCAACTAGGGCGCGTTCAGATTTTGGATCCTGCACTGTTGAACTCCAACACCCCTATTAATATTTCAACTGAAAACAATACCTTATTTGGTCAACAAACAAGACGTTTCACCGGTTTGAATGTAGAACATAAGTTCAATGAAAACTTTATTGTTGGCGCTACTTATTTAAATCTAAATGAACGTCCCCTTACCCAAAAGTCTAACTATAATGTAGAGCCGATCAACAACTCTATCTTTGGTGTGAATGCGAACTACTCTACAGAAGTTCCCTTTTTAACACGTTTGGCTAACAAGCTTCCTAATATAGATACCGATGTAGAATCGAATGTTTCGGTACGCGGAGAATTTGCCTATTTAATTCCTGGCGCTCCTAAAGTTTCAGATTTCGACGGTAAAACCACGGTGTATGTAGACGATTTTGAAGCCTCACAAACAGCATTGGATATCAGTTCTCCGTTAACATGGTTTTTGGGAAGTACCCCTCTGAACCTTGGCGGAAACAATGAAAACAGTTTAGAGTACAATGCAAACCGCGCCTTATTAAACTGGTATACAATCGACCCGGTTTTTTATAGTAGTCAGCGACCAGGAGGAATTACCGACGACGATCTTTCTTCACCATTTGCAAGAAGGGTTTTCCGTGATGAAATCTTCCCGCAACAAGATATTGTTCAAGGGCAGACGCAAGCGCTCTTCACCTTAGATCTTTCCTTTTATCCAGGTGAAAGAGGACCTTATAATTATTCACCGGAGGCTGTCGATGGTACGCTTTCAAACCCAGCACAACGCTTCGGTTCTATTATGCGACAGCTTACAACTACCGATTTCGAGCGATCGAATGTGGAGTATATCCAATTTTGGGTGATGGACCCCTTCATCTATGAAGAAAATGCAGGAAATCCTGGGGGAACACTATCCTTCAACCTAGGAAATGTTTCAGAAGATATATTGAAAGACGGTCGTAAGCAGTATGAAAACGGACTACCAGAAGATGCAAGCGATACAAATACACTTGAAACGATTTGGGGTAAGGTGCCTACCAATCAAGCCTTGATTTATACCTTCGATACAGAAGGGCAGGCCCGTACCAATCAGGATATCGGATATGATGGTTTGACGGATGCGCAAGAAAGCGCAAGATTTCCAGCATTCCAAGGACTCCCGGATCCCGCTGGCGATAACTATCAGTATTTCTTGCAAGTTGAAGGTGATGTTCCAACACGTTATCGCCAATATAATGGAACGCAAGGAAACTCACCCGTGGAAGTAACAGATACGAATCGAGGTAATACAACCCAGCCAGATGTAGAAGATATTAACCGCGACTTCACCATGAATACGGTAGAGGCGTACTATGAATATAACATCGATATTCGCCCAGGGCAACTAACCGTAGATTCAAACGACTATGTAACCGACGTGAAGGAAACAGAGGTTACTACGCCAAACAACGAAACCATCCCGGTTCGATGGGTTCAGTTTAAGGTTCCAATCAGCGATCCAGATAACGTTGTTAACGGGATTTCAGATTTCCGATCTATTCGATTTATGCGAATGTATATGTCGCAATTTACACAACCAACCATTCTTCGTTTTGGTACGATGGAATTGGTGCGTGGCGATTATCGACGGTATACGCAAAGTCTTCAAGAGCCTGAAGATGAAGACCCAATTTTAGATGATACCACTTTCGAGAATGAAGCGGTAAGTATAGAGGAAAACGGAACACGTCCTGGTATTCCGTATGTATTGCCTCCTGGGGTATTTAGAGAAGAGCTTAACAACAATAACAATATTATTCGGCAGAATGAGCAGTCGCTTGCACTTCGGGTGTGTGGACTGGAACCGATGGATGGAAGGGGAGTTTATAAAAACTTCAACGTAGACATGCGTCAGTACAAAAACCTCGAAATGTTTATCCATGCCGAATCACTTCAAAATCAAACGGAGCTGATGGATGGCGAGTTGGTAGCGTTTATTCGATTGGGGAACGATATCAATCAGAACTACTACGAAATTCAGATTCCACTTACGCCTACGCCTTTTGGTACGAGCGATCCCGAGGAGATTTGGCCTATTGAAAACCGATTATTCCTTCCATTGGAATTGCTTCAGGAAGTGAAATCGAGAGTGCTGGGTGCAGATATAACCGAAACGGATCCAAACGAGGCGATTTTCTTCACCCAGGAAGAATTAGATCCAGAATCTGCCGGAGGTCCTCAAAACAATCTCAGAATCGGTATTAAGGGTAATCCGAGTTTCGGGAATGTGCGAATTGCAATGCTTGGTCTTCGTAATAGTAGCAGTAGTGATATTTGTGGTGAAGTATGGTTTAACGAATTGCGACTTTCAGAGTTAAAGAATGAAGGCGGTTGGGCAGCAGTTGCGAGTCTAGATGCAAACATGGCCGACTTTATGAACGTAAGTGCTACCGGACGTAGAAGTACTATCGGCTTTGGCTCCATCGAACAAGGACCAAATCAACGAAGCCGTGAAGACCTGAAATCGTATGATGTTGTAACAAACTTAAATTTGGGTCAGTTATTACCTGATAAATGGGGCATTCAACTACCTTTTAACTATGGTAGAAGTGAACAGTTGATCACTCCTCAATTCGATCCTGAATTCCAGGATGTAGAGCTGGAGACCCGAATCGATAATACGGAAGATGAGGCGCTTAAAGAAACCATTCGCGAACAGTCGGTAGATTATACCAAGCGTCAGAGTGTAAATTTTATAGGAGTTCGGAAGGAAAGAACCGGCGATAATAAGCCGATGCCGTATGATGTCGAAAACTTAACCTTCTCATACTCTTATAATCAGGAGGATCATCATGATTTCCAAATTGAGGACGCCTTAGACCAAAGTGTTCGATTGGGAGGAACCTATAATTATAGTTTCCAACAAGAGCCTATAGAGCCTTTTAAAAAGAATGATAGTCTTTTTACCGGTCAATATTGGCAGTTCCTAAAAGACTTAAACTTCAATTTATTACCGACGAATATATCGGCGAGTTCAAACATTATTCGTCAATACAACGAGCAAAAATTTCGTGAGGTAAGTCCGATTGAAGGTAACATCGGGTTGCCAACGCTCTATCAGCGTAATTTCTTATTCGATTGGCAATATACCTTGAATTACAATTTGACAAAATCGCTGCGATTCAACTTTACATCTTCTAACAATCGGATTGTTACGAATTATATAGATGACGAAGGTTTCGTAGATAACTCGATTGGTATTTGGGATGGGTTTTTTAATGTAGGTGAACCAAATCAACACTTCCAATCGTTACAATTGAATTACGATTTGCCATTCAGTAAATTTCCCTTCCTACGATTTGTAAGGGCTACATATTCCTATACAGGAGATTTCCAGTGGCAAGATGGTAGTGATTTGTTCAACAGTATAGCATTGGTGCCACCAGGAGGTACTGAAGAGGTTATTTACGATTTGGGTAATTCCATTCAGAACGCAAGCACACATCGAATTAACTCTAGTCTCGATATGCGAGGGTTTTACCGTTATATTGGTTTGAGTAAGAAAACAAGTGGAGATGCCCGCGGTCTTAATAGTAGAGGTGGTGGTGATGAAAAGGGAAATGCAAAAGGAGGCGGAAGGGACAACGGTCCTGGCGGTAAGGGAGAAGATCAGGAAAATAATAGCCTAACCGATGTTCGAGGTGAAGGTGAAGGGGCTAATGGTAGACGAGGAGGAGCCGATGGAGCTTCTAGCAATTCGCTATCTACGGGCGATAAAGCGGTGAATTCATTAATTGGGTTGGCGACAATGATAAAACGAATCCAATTCAATTATCAGGAAAACAATGGAATCTTCTTACCTGGATATACGCCTTCCATAGGTTTTGTCGGAACGCTAAAACCAACGGTAGGATTTACCTTTGGTAGCCAAGCTGAAATCCGTCGTTTGGCAGCGAGAAAGGGTTGGCTTACCTTATATCCTGAATTCAATGAACAATATACCGAAGTGGAAAGTCGTCAGATGGATATTCAGGTGAATATGGAACCTCTGAACGATTTAACGGTAGATATTAATGGTAGCCGTATTTATTCCGAAAATTACGCGGAGAATTACATTGTTCAGGGCGATCAATATCAGTCTTTAACGCCAAATACTTTTGGTAACTTCAATATTTCAACCTTATTGATTAAAACCGCTTTTGCGCAAAGCGATGAAAATAGTTCGGAGACCTTTCAAGAGTTCCGGGATAATCGTTTGGTAATTGCAGAGCGTTTGGCAACTGACTATTATGGAACTCCAGATTTCCCGAGAGATCCCGATACCAACTTCCCTATCGGTTTCGGAAGAGGTAGTCAGGATGTATTGCTTCCATCATTCTTAGCGGCTTACAAAGGAAGCGACGCTTCCAATGAAAAAACAGGCTTTTTACGCGATATTCCATTGCCGAATTGGGATATCAAGTATACTGGGTTGATGAATATAGATTGGTTTAAGAAAAACTTCCGTCGCTTCTCTATTCAACATGGATATCGAGCAAGCTACACGGTGAATCAGTTCCAAACGAATTTGGATTACGATTTCAATAATCCCGATGCAACAGATCAAGCAGGAAACTTTAAAAGTCCGATATTATTGCAAAACGTAAACTTGACGGAACAGTTTTCACCTTTGGTACGATTGGATTTCGAGATGAAGAATTCGGTGAAGATTTTAGCTGAAATACGTAAGGACAGAGCGCTTTCGCTAAGCTTTGCCAATAACTTATTAACCGAGATAAGAGGAGATGAAATCATTTTAGGCTTGGGGTATCGTGTTAAGGATTTGCGAATAACTACCAATTTTGGAGGGAAACAACGTATTTTAAAGAGCGATCTTAACTTTAAGCTGGATCTTTCTCGAAGGGACAATAAAACGATTATTCGATATTTGGATATCGATAATGACCAAACAACTTCGGGACAAACAATTTATGGGGTACAGTTCACGGCCGATTATGCGCTTAGTAAAAACCTGACGGCACTGTTCTACTACGATCATACGTTCTCGGAATATGCCATTTCAACGGCTTTTCCACAGACAACCATTCGTAGTGGAATTACCCTACGCTACAACTTTGGAAATTAACAGAAACACTTATTATTAGAATATTATGAATGTACCAACCGATTTAAAATATACAAAGGATCATGAATGGGTAAAAATCGAGGGCGATACCGCTACGGTAGGAATTACCGATTTTGCACAAGGCGAATTGGGCGATATCGTTTATGTAGAAGTTGAAACCGTCGATGAAACACTCGATAAGGATGAAGTTTTTGGTACGGTAGAAGCAGTGAAGACCGTATCAGACCTTTTCTTGCCGCTTTCAGGTGAAATCGTAGAATTCAATGAGAGCCTAGAGTCGGAACCCGAGAAGGTAAATGAAGACCCTTACGGCGAAGGTTGGATGGTAAAGATTAAGATTTCGGATGAAAGCGAAGTCGAAGAGTTGCTAGATGATGCTGCCTACAAAGAGCTCATTGGCGCTTAAGACGTATCGAAACATATCATTAGGCTATACGATACTGGTAACAGTTCTTTTGCTCATGCCTGCGGGAGACATATTTTCCGAAGCCATGAGTATCAAACTGCCAATACCTTCCGATAAGATTGCACATGCCTGTATACATTTTGGATTGGCCATTTTATGGTTAGTGTATATAAGAAAACGTTTCCCAGCGCAACAGCGTATTTTTCATCGGAACGTTACAATCGCTTCAATACTTTTTTATGGCATAATAATTGAAGCTATTCAGCATGTATTTGTGCCTACACGGCACGCCGATGCATTTGACGTACTAGCAAATGTTATTGGGTTATTACTAGGAGTTCTGCTCTATAGTTTGATTCCGAAAAAAATAGTGAAGTCTTGACTTTCATTTATTTTTAAGTACGCCATAAATTCTATATTTTAGCAACATTAAACCACAGCATTATGAAACCGAAAAAGAACCCAAAGGCTGATCTCAATCGTAGAAGCACCTTGTTTTTCCAAATAGGAATGATTGTGATGCTATTTTTGGCATGGCAAGCTATCGAATGGAAAACCTACGATCGTGATGCTATTGATACAGGAATGGTAGATGTAGGAGATGAGTTAGAAGAAGAAGTTCCGATTACACAACAATTGACGCCACCACCTCCACCACCGCCACCGCCACCAGCTCCAGAAGTTATCGAAGTTGTGGAAGATGAAGAAGAAGTTGAGGAAACGATAATTGAATCTACCGAGGCGAGTCAGGAAGAAGAAATCGTTGAAGTTGAGGAAATCGTTGAAGAAGAAGTGGAAGAGGTAATTGAAGATGTGCCTTTTGCAGTAATTGAAAATGTACCAGTGTATCCTGGTTGCGAAAACAAAGGAAGCAACGCTGAAAAGAAAAAATGTATGTCCGAAAAGGTAATGAAGTTCGTTCAAAAGAAGTTCGATACCGACTTGGCAAATGACCTTGGCTTGGAAGGGCGTCAGCGTATCTTTGTTCAATTTAAAATTAATAATAAAGGTAAGGTGGTTGATGTTCGCGCTAGAGCACCACACCCAAGATTAGAACGTGAAGCTGTAGATGTTGTTCAATCCTTACCGAATATGACGCCTGGTAAGCAGCGTGGGAAGCCAGTTGGGGTGTTATACTCACTTCCGATACTTTTCCAAGTAGAAAACTAAAAGTAATTTTACATTTAAAAAAGTACCGCTCCTTCTCGAGCGGTATTTTTTTTGGCATAACGATTGCGATTAGATATTCATAATAACCAGTTAAATTATTCATTATGAAAAATCTAGAGCAACACAAAAAGAGATTAAATAAGCGAATGCTTAAGCAGGGTGTTTCCCGAAAATGGAATTCTGCAATATTCTTTCAAGTCGGACTGATAATTGGGCTCCTAACCGTTTTCGTTGTGCTGGAAAGTACATTAGATGCTTCTCCCCAAAAGATAGCGAAAGAAGATGAGTTTTTTCTACCCGAAGTAACCATTCATAGGTATACATTAGAAAAAATTAAACCAGAAGTTCCCATAAAGAAAACGCAGCCCAAAAAGGAGGTTCAACCAAAACAGCCAGAACCAACCTCTAAACCACCTGTTGCTGCTAGGAATGATGCGGATATAAAGGAAACGGAAATAAGCACTACCGAGTTAACGCCTGAAGCACCTGCGGCGCAACCTGCTACAACAACAGAGCCCTCAAAGAGCTACAACACAATCTCAGTAGAGCAAGCTCCAATATTTCCAGGATGCGAGCGACAAGAAACGAAGCAAGAGCGAATCGATTGCTTTTCCGATAAAATTAGTCGGTTTGTACAAAGAAAGTTCAATACTAACAAGTTTTTGGGGCTTTATGAATCGGGTTCGGTCCAACAAATTTTCGTTCAATTTACCGTTGCCACGTCCGGAGAGGCTACAGATATTAAAGTACGCGCAGTCGATAACGCCCTAGAAGCTGAAGCTAAGAGGGTCGTATCGCAATTACCTAAAATCATTCCAGGTAAAATGGGTTCTACAGCAGTGCCCGTAACCTACGCCTTCCCAATTCAATTCATGATGGAATAGTTTTTCAACTTGAAAAGATCTTTCTAGCCCTTCTGTAGCGGAAGGGCATTTTTATGTTCTAAGGTGCCACTAGAAAATTGTATCTTTCACCCAAAATCGAAACGAGTGAAAGTAATTGTCCCATTCTTACTTTTCTTTCTTACCCTTTCCATGGTAGCGCAGACTGTTACTACTGATCTAGAAAAGTATCCCGTTTTTCCAGCTTGTGAAGCTGTGTCGGCAGCAACACTACCTAATTGTTTTGATACCGAAGTCCAGCAGTTTATTATTAATAACTTCGAGTTACCGGAAGTTGTCCTAAATGAAGAATATAAAGGAACGCTAAGTGTTCTTTTCGAGGTGAATAAAGAGGGCAGTTTTCAGGTAATCTATGTCGATGCTATTTATGATGAACTGAAAACAGAAGTTAGGAATGTTTTCGATAAGTTTCCTGCTATCCAACCGCCTACCTATAATGGCGAGCCAAGCTATATGCAATTTACTATTACGCTTCCGATACCTTTATCGACCGATTCCTTTAGGATTTCAGAAAATGGCAATGAATTGGCTGAGGATACAGATGAGCGCATTCAACAGTTAAAGAATGAATATGACGCAATTGAAAAGCTTCCATATGAAAATGAAGAATACCAAAGTCATATCAACATTCCGCTTTCGCACCATCAATACAGTTTGTTCGATTTTTCCTTAAACCGAATAGGGCAAAACAATCATACCTCCATGAAGCCTTTCACTTATCAGAACGTTGATAAATACTATGATTTCGAAGGAAATTATGAAGCGCTGGTGAAGGATAAGGAAACTTGGTTGGGTAGGAAATGGTGGAACGAACATATGGTAGCTTATAAGGGAAAGGATTTTTGGTTCACCCTTGACCCAGGCGTCGATCTTCAGGTAGGAAAGGATTTTGATGCCGATATCGATACGTATAATAATACGCGATTGGTGTACACGCAAGGTGGCTTGGGCAAAAACTTTAATTTCTTTGCCGTGGTTTATGAAAGTCAGGGAAGGTTTGCCGACTACTTCAACCGTTATGCAGAGTCCATTCGTCCCGATGGCGGCAATCCAGCGATTATCCCGGGAAGAGGGATTGCGAAGGCATTCAAAAAAGATTCTTATGATTATCCCCTAGCTACCGGACATATTTCCTATTCACCTTCAGAATGGTTCAACTTTCAACTCGGGCATGGGAAATTATTTATCGGAGATGGATACCGTTCCTTGCTGCTTAGTGATAATGCAAGTCCCTACCCTTTCTTCAAAATAAACACCAACTTTTGGAAAATTCAGTATACCAATATTTGGATGTCGTTGCGCGATGTGCGGTCGGCTGTTACCGAAGATGGTTCTTTTCGAACCAAATATATGGCGAAACACTATTTAAGCTATAATGTTACCAAGCGTTTGAATCTCGGCTTTTTTGAATCGGTTATTTGGGAAAATGATAACGACCGTGGGTTCGATTTCAACTACATCAATCCCGTCATTTTTTATCGTGCTATCGAATTTTCAACTGGATCAAGAGGTGGAAATGCCTTAATCGGACTATCGGCAAAATACAAGTTTACAGATCGCTTTAATATGTATGCGCAATTGATGATAGATGAATTTTCCTCTGGAGACATTTTAGGAGGCGAAGGCAGTTATAAAAATAAGCAGGCCTATCAACTAGGAGCCAAATATTACGATGCTTTTGGGTTGAAAAATCTTTTTCTGCAAGCAGAATATAATCGCGTTCGTCCGTATACGTATTCGCACAACTCCATTGCGCTAAACTATGGTCATAATAACCAGCCGATGGCACATACGCTTGGCGCTAACTTTTCTGAGTTTATTGCTATTGCGCGATATCAAAAAGATAGATGGTTTGGCGATGCCAAAGTTATTTTTGCGACACGTGGTTTGGATTTCGACACCCCTGAAGATTCCTTTTTCTATGGAGGGGATGTGTATGGAACAGAGGATAATCGTCCCTCCGATTTAGGTAATGACTTAGGACAGGGGAATGCAACCGATTTTTTCCACACGGAATTACAAGGTGGCTACCTTATCAATCCGGCTACAAACTTGAAAGTATATGCGAGTGTTATTTATAGAAGTTTCACCCCCGAAGTTGATACCGACACTACGTTTGAAAACAATACCACATGGTTGAATTTCGGGATCCGAACCGATTTGTTTAATTGGTATTATGATTTTTAGTAGTGAACCGTGAACCGTGATAGGTAAGCTATAATTAATAGTCTTAGAGTCTTTGCAACTTCGCGGCTCTGAATGAATACATTCCTTTTAATTCATAATTCATAATTCATAATTCATAATTCTGAATTCTTCATTCTGAATTACCCACATTATCCTCCATTCTTCTCATTGGCCTCCTGCTGCTTTTTAAATTTTTTCTGAAGCCGTTCTTCCATCGTACCCGTTTCTACTGGACCCTCCATCCGAACCACTTCATTATAAATAGTTGTAATGATTTTGTCGGCCGTAACATATCCTTTTCCGAAATTTTTTGCTTCATATTCAGCTGTAATGTCTTTCATCTGAATAATATCCTTTAATTCTCTTCCCCTTTTGTACTGATAGGTCACCTGTTTCCATAGGTAGGTAAGCATTCCGATAGTTTCGTCAACGTCATCAATTGTTGCTAGAGGACCGTGGCCTGGAATAATTTTGGTGTCTTTATTGGCTAGCATTTTCAATTGTTGAAGTCCGTCCAAATAACCCTGCAACGTTCCGCCAGATTCCAAATCGATATAGGGGTATTTTCCATTGAAGAAGGTGTCGCCGGTATGAATCACATTGCTTTCAGGAAAGTAAATCGCTACATCACCATCGGTATGGGCACTTTCAATATGGAAAGCGTGAATAGGCTCACCGTTATAATGAATTTTAAGTTCTTCGTCGAAGGTGACTACTGGTAGGTGGTCTTCGTCAAAAAGCTTATCGTCTTTACCCACAATGGAAAGCAAGCGCTCACGAACCTTTTCATGCGAGAAAATGATGGCGCCTTCCTTTGCGAAATTCATGTTTCCACCGGTATGGTCACCATGATGATGGGTATTGATTAAAAACTTAATAGGCTTTTTACTTAGTCGCTCGATATCCTCCATAATTGCCTCCGATGCCTCTGCATATTGATCATCGATCATTAAGACACCGTCATTTCCTATTTGCACGCCTATGTTACCTCCTTTGCCTTCAATCATGTAGATAGAGTTGGTTACTTGAATTACCTTGGTATTGGTTTCTTTACCGGTATCATTTTGACCGATTAGAAGGATTGAAAAGAATAGAAAAAAGCTTACTATATAAAATTTCATCTGTCTGGTTTTTGAAGGACGGAAAATACTAAAAAACTTAGACATTAAAGTGGAAAGTAGTCTACTAATTTATTGTGGAAAATGACGAGTTCCACTATCTTTGCACCCTGAAACTTCAAGGCTTACAAGCGCCTTTCGAAGCGTTAAAACAGCATGAGCTTGGCCGTAACTCAAACACAATCCATTCCCGTTGCTATCATCAGCAATTTTAAGGAGATCACAAAATTCCGATTATCGGTAAGTGTCGTCTTTTCTTCCATAGCTGGTTACTTGCTTGGTGCTACTTCAATAGATTACGTTATATTGTTGCTCCTTTGTGTTGGAGGCTATTGTATGGTTGGGGCGTCAAACGTGTACAATCAGATAATCGAACGCGATTTGGACGCCAAAATGGAGCGTACTAAAAATAGACCCTTGCCAGCAAACCGAATGTCGGTCACCGCAGCATTTGTCTTAGCAAGTATTCTAACGTTGGCCGGAATCGCATTGTTATATGCCATCAATCCAACCACGGCTATGTTCGGAGCCTTATCCATATTTTTATATGTGGCACTCTATACACCGCTGAAAACCCGAACACCGCTTTCGGTATTTGTGGGAGCATTTCCTGGGGCCATTCCATTTATGTTGGGCTGGGTGGCTGCTACCGATAATTTTGGAATAGAGCCAGGCACACTTTTTATGATTCAGTTCTTTTGGCAATTCCCACATTTTTGGGCAATTGGTTGGTTTCTATATGAAGACTATCAAAAAGGGGGGTTTTATATGTTGCCGACGGGAAAACGCGATAAAGGGACGGCCATTCAGGTAGTGCTTTATTCTATTTGGACCGTTCTAACATCACTCATACCTGCGTTTGGGGTAACAGGAAGGTTGTATATTACTCCAATAAGTGCCATAATTATTGGAATATTAGGAGTAGGGTTGTTGTATTATGCTATCCGACTTTATAAACTAAAAACAGCGATTGCCGCTCGTCAATTAATGCTAGCGAGCGTCAGTTATATCACCTTGCTACAAATTATTTATGTAGCCGATAAATTCATTCGATAAATGGACTATACACAAGGAACCGAGGAAAGAAAGCAGCAACGCGCTAAAAAAATGATGCTTTGGTTCGGGATTATCAGTTTAGGGATGAGCTTTGCCGGATTAACGAGTGCTTACGTAGTAAGCAAGGAACGTCCCGATTGGCTTACCGACTTCGAAATTCCCCAAGCCTTCTATATTAGTTTGGCCGTAATCATATTGAGTAGTGCTACCATGCATTGGGCGAAAAAATCAATTCAGGTTGAAAAAAATAGCATGGGAATGATAGCTTTGGTCTCGACATTTGTATTGGGATGTGCATTCGTTTGGCTACAATTCACCGGATTCTCAGAAATCATCGCAAACGGATATTATTTTACCGGAAGTGAAAGTACCATAACCACATCCTTTATCTATTTAGTAGTCTTGCTCCATATAGCACACATTGCGGCAGGGCTGATAAGCCTATTGGTCGTAATTTATAATCATTATAAACTGAAATATATTAATGGGAAAACCCTTGGGGTTGAACTAGCCGCTACTTTCTGGCATTTCGTGGATGTTCTATGGGTTTACCTGTTTTTGTTTTTCTATTTCTATAGATAAAAATTAATTGTATTTTTGAACCCTATTTAAAAAACCAAACTTTTTTATGGAAGCTACTGTTGTAAAAACAGGTACCGAAGGCAAAACTTGGGGTGGTGGAAACCGTCCGCTTCGGGCAAGTTATGGGAAATTGATGATGTGGTTTTTCATCGTTTCCGATGCCCTGACATTCTCAGGATTTTTGGCCTCGTACGGATTCTCAAGGTTTAAGTTTATCGATGCTTGGCCAATCGCCGATGAGGTATTTACCCACTTCCCGTTCTTACACGGAGTAGAGGCACCGATGTACTATGTAGCCTTGATGACCTTTATCTTGATCTTTTCTTCGGTTACCATGGTACTTGCCGTGGATGCGGGCCATAAAATGCAAAAAAATAAAGTTATCCTTTATATGTTCCTAACCATATTAGGTGGTATTGCCTTCGTAGGCTCACAGGCTTGGGAATGGGCAACATTTATAAAAGGTGATTATGGAGCAGTAGAGACCAAAGGAGGTCGCATTCTTCAGTTTTTAAATACGGAAGGCGAACGTGTTGCTATTGCCGACTTCGCAACCAATATTCCAGGAGCGCGCGAAACACATGCGGAAAGCAATGGGGTTTGGTACCAACAGGAGGCAACCCAAACTACTTTTACTTTTGAAGAAGTAAAGGCTGGGTTCTTGGCAAATGACGATATCTTAATAAGAACGCAATATTTAAATGAAGCGGGCGAGCCTACAGTACTCTCTCGTGAGGAATCGATTAATAAGCTGACTAACGATGGTGCTTTGGTGGTCGAAGGCGCAAATCTTCGTCACAATGAATATGGGCATCCGTTATTTGCAGATTTCTTTTTCTTTATTACTGGATTCCACGGTTTCCATGTTTTTTCTGGGGTTATCATAAATATTATCATATTTTTCAACGTGATATTGGGAACTTATGAGCGCCGTGGAAGCTACGAAATGGTTGAAAAGGTCGGATTGTACTGGCACTTTGTAGACTTGGTATGGGTATTCGTATTTACCTTCTTCTATCTTGTATAAACGTATTATTGCTGAAATAAAGAAATAATGGCACACGAACACAAATTAGCGATTTTCAGAGGCTCCCTTAAGTTCAAATCGAACGTTCAAAAAATTTGGGGCGTATTCATCCTGCTTTCGATAGTTACTATTGTTGAGGTTGCGTTGGGTATTGTAAAGCCTGAATTCCTTACCGATACTAAGTTTCTAGCAATGAAATTGCTAAACTGGATCTTCATCATCCTTACCTTGGTGAAGGCGTATTATATTACGTGGGATTTCATGCACATGAGAGATGAAAAGTCTTCTTTGAGGAGATCGGTTATCTGGACGGCAGTATTTCTAATCTGTTATTTGGTTTTAATCCTGCTTATTGAAGGGGATTATATCTACGAAGTATATAGAAGTAACTATATTAAGTTCAACTTCTAAAATTCTAATATGATTATTGAAAAGCCCAGCATTTATTGCTGGGCTTTTTTGTTTCACTAAATATTTATTTAAAATCTTGTCCACCAAACGCCCAGCCTGTATTTTTGCATCAGATTTTCTTTCTTGCTATGAAAAAATATGTGGTGCTCAGCATACTGTTCATTTTACCCATTGCTGTGTATATGTTTTTTGCAACGGGTGTAAACAATTTTGCGAAATTGCCCATTCTTTCGGAGACTGTTGAAGAACCTACCGCTTTTAAAACAGCCGAGGGAGAAGCGGTTACCTTGAATGATCATATTACTGTTTTGGCCTTTATGGGAAGTAGCCCAATGGAATATAAAATCGGGGCGTATAACCTAGCACATAAAATTTTCAAAAAAAATGAAGGATTTGAAGAATTCCAATTTCTTTTTATCTACCCTGAGGCAGCAAAGGAAGATGCGCTTACCTTAGAAAATAAAGTAGCCGAAATAGCTTCAACAGAGCGTTGGATATCTGCTTTCGGAAGCGAAAAGGATATTGTCAAAATGTTCCAATCGCTGAAAGTGCCTTATTCCCTGGAAAATAAGACGAATACTCCCTACGTTTTTATAATCGATAAGGAAGGGAATTTACGCGGACGAAATGATGATGAAGATGTGGGAATGATGTATGGTTATAATGCCATGGATATAGCGGAAATTAACAATAAAATGAGCGACGATGTGAAGGTGTTGTTAGCAGAATATCGTCGAGCGCTAAAGAAATATAAAGCAGATCGCTAAAGAAGAACCGATGAAAAAGAAATATTCCTATATAGGATTGGCCGTTATTATCTTGATTTTTGGCATTATCGTTATTCCTGAAATGGTCGACCGCTTGAAAGGTGACGATGTGGTAAAAATGGATCGCATGAGTACCCAGAATGCGAAGGATGTAGTGTCTGAAACCGACGTTGAAGACAACATGGTTGCCATTAGTAAAGTGCCTAGCTATTCTTTTGTAAACCAACATAAGGATACAATAACCGATGCATATTACGATGGAAAGGTATATGTGGTTGAATTCTTCTTCGCTACCTGTCCGAGTATCTGCCCCGTAATGAACGATAACATGCTGCAGGTACAAAAAGCTTTTCAAAAGGAAGACGATTTTGGAATTGCCTCCATAACCATCGATCCTGCAAACGATACGCCTGAAGCTTTAAAAAAATATGCTGAAAACCTAGGGGTTTCACATCCGCATTGGAATTTTTTGACGGGCGATCGCAGCGATGTTATGGCGCTATCAAATGAAGGATTTAAACTGTATGCTTCTGAAAATGAAGAAGTAGCAGGCGGTTTTGAACATTCTGGAATGTTCGCCTTAATCGATAAGGAGGGAAATGTTCGCTCCCGAATCGATGAGAATGGAAATCCCCTTATTTATTACGATGGACTATCTCAAGCGGGTATCGATATGCTAATAGAGGATATTAAGAAATTGCTATAACATGGAAAAAGATAAAATGGATACTACCACGTCTCAGGACGTCTCGAAACGCTACAAATTATGGATATGGATTTTGTCGATTGCGATTCCAGTAGCTGTCGCCATTTTATTTACGGTTCGCATTCCAGGATACGATTTGTCCTTTTTGCCACCCATCTACGCTACCATTAATGGGATAACTGCAGTCTTGTTGATCTTAGCGGTATATTTCATTCGAAGAGGAAAACGCAATACCCATGAATTGTTGATGAAATCATCTATTGTGCTATCTGCTCTTTTTCTGTTGATGTATGTGGCGTATCATATGACCTCCCATTCTACGCCTTATGGTGGTGAAGGTTGGATCCGGTACGTTTATTTCTTTATCCTAATCACCCATATCATTTTGTCGATTACAGTTATTCCCTTTGTGCTAATTACATATGTTAGAGCGATTAGTGGTAATTTTTACAAGCATAAGCGAATAGCACGCATTACGTTTCCCATATGGCTTTATGTTGCGGTTACAGGAGTAATTGTATACCTTATGATTTCACCTTATTATCAATAGTCATGAAGTTTAGCGCCTTTTTCCTATTTCTAATCCTATTGCTGCTCATGACACTCTCGGCAGAGGCTCAATGTGCTATGTGCAGAGCAGTGTTGGAAAGTGAAGAAGGGGGCGGAGCCGCAAGAGGGATAAATAATGGAATCGTATATCTGATGATTTTTCCATACTTATTAATTGGTGGTGTGGGGTATTTCATTTACCGTGCCCGGAAGAAGGCGAAATTGGAGGACAATTAACAAAACCTTCACATTTACAATTGTAACAAAATATTCTACCAAGAGTCTATTAACCGAGTAGCGAAGCTGAAATCCCTTATTTTTGTAATTTGAAACATGACAAACGGTAATTCGTACCGTTTCTTTGTATTGATACGGCATTATGATAAAAATTAAAGACCTTCACAAATCATATCACATGGGGAATAATTCGCTTCATGTGCTAAAGGGAATCAACTTCGATGTTGCTGAAGGAGAGCTTGTCTCCATCATGGGGTCTTCTGGGTCTGGGAAATCGACCCTTTTGAATATTTTAGGTATGCTAGATGAAGCAGACGAAGGTTCCTATACACTCGATGGGAAAGTCATCAAAAATCTTAACGAACGCATTGCCGCCAAGTACCGAAACCAGTTTCTTGGTTTTATATTTCAATCTTTTAACCTTATCAATTATAAATCGGCTCTAGATAATGTAGCAATGCCATTATACTATCAAGGCGTAAATCGTAATCTGAGGACTGAAAAAGCCATGCACTATTTAGATAAGGTCGGACTTGCAAAATGGGCAGATCACCTTCCTAATGAGCTTTCGGGCGGACAAAAACAGCGTGTGGCTATTGCTAGAGCCTTGGCTAGCAATCCGAAGGTGCTATTGGCCGATGAGCCCACGGGAGCGCTGGATACAAGAACTTCTTATGAGGTGATGGAGCTAATTCAAGGTATTAACGATGAAGGCAAAACAATTCTTGTGGTTACACACGAAGAGGATATTGCGCATATGACCAAGCGAATTGTAAATCTCAAGGATGGTATCATTCTAGACGATTCTAAAGTAACGCAAGTAAGAGCGAAGGAAGCCAAAGAGAAAGCACTTTCCCATGTTTAATATAGAACGCTGGCAGGAGATTTTTGAAACGATTCGAAAAAATAAATTACGCACGTTTCTTACGGGGCTATCGGTAGCTTCCGGAATTTTCATTTTGGTTATTCTCCTGGCTATCGGACAAGGAATGCAGAACGGAATCGCGAAAGAATTTGAAGACGATGCCGCCAATCGTATTAGCGTCTGGACAGGTGTTACCTCGGAAGAATATAAAGGATTGAATCCTGGTAGACGTATCCAATTAGATAATCAGGATTACGAGCTTGCCGAAAATAAGAATATCGACAAGTTAGAATACAGATCAGGCGTGTATAGTATTTGGGGCGGTCTTACGACTTACAAAAATGAAACTGGAAGCTATCGAATAGAAGGGGTGCGTGGCGATTATCAGTTTCTAGAAAATGAAACCCTTGTAGCCGGTAGGTATATCAACCAGAAAGATTTAGATGAGTACGAGAAGGTAGCTATCATTGGAAATAGAGTCTACCAAGACCTTTTTAAAGGTAAAAACGCTATCGGTGAATATATACAAGTCACTGGGGTAAAGTTTAAGGTGGTTGGAATTTATACCGACCCAGGGGGAGAACGTGAGGAAACCAGGGTTTTTATACCACTTACTACTGCACAACGCGTATTTAATGCTGGAGACCGTTTGCGGAGCATGGTCTTCACACTAGAACAAAAGGATAACTTTGAAGAAGCACTGGCGGCTTCAGAAGCATTTAGTCAACAGCTGGAAACAGACCTCAAAACGCGTCATACGGTAGCGCCAACAGACGAGCGCGCAATTAACATCAACAATTCATTGGAAAATGCAAAACGATTTTACGATTTGATGGATATGATTCGCTATTTCTTTTGGGGTGTAGGGATCTGTACCATCATTGCAGGAGTTGTAGGTGTAAGCAATATTATGCTGATCATCGTAAAGGAACGCACCAAGGAAATCGGAATCCGAAAGGCCATCGGGGCTCAGCCACTTTCCATCATAGGAATGATTTTACACGAATCGATTTTCGTAACGGCCATTGCTGGATTTTTTGGATTGATTTTTAGTCTTTTCCTATTGGAAATGGTGGGACCCTTGATCGAAACCGATTACATTCGTAACCCTTCCGTAGATTTTGGTGTAGCTATAGCTACCGTGATTATTTTGGTGGTTGCAGGAGCCATTGCAGGTTTTTTCCCTGCCTATAGAGCCTCAAATATTAAACCTATAGTTGCCTTACGTGATGAGTAAAATATTTAGTAGGGATAGTTGGAGTGAAATTTTAGAAGCGCTGAGCTCAAATTGGTTCAGAACGTTGCTTACTGCTTTTGGGGTACTCTGGGGAATCTTCATTCTAGTAATTTTATTGGCCGCTGGTAACGGATTGGAAAACGGAGTGAAGCAGGGGTTTGACGGAATGGCAACGAACTCCATGTTTATGTGGACACAAACCGCTTCGAAGCCATATAAAGGATTACCAAAAGGGCGTCGTTACAATTTTAAGATTCAGGATGTCGAGGCCATCAAACAACAGGTTCCCAACCTCCGCTTTGTATCGCCTCGAAATCAATTAGGTGGTTTTAGAGGGTCTAATAATGTAGTGCGCGGATTGAAAACAGGCGCCTATAACGTATATGGTGATTATCCAGAAATTATCCAACAGGAACCAATGGATATTATTGAAGGCCGCTTTTTAAATTATACCGACATTAACGATAAGCGAAAAGTAGCCGTTATCGGTCAAGCAGTAAAGACAGGTCTTTACGATCCAGGCGAGGAAGTTATTGGTACCTATATCAAAATCAATGGCGTTAATTTCATGGTGGTCGGTATCTATAAGAAGAAGAGTAACGGCGGCGGTGATGCTGAGGAAGCACAGAAACAAATTTATGTTCCTTTCACTGCTTTTTCACAAGCCTTTAATATGGGTGACATTGTAGGTTGGATGGCTATTACGGCCCAAGATGGATCTTCTATTACAAACTTAAAGGAACAGGTCTTCGATGTGGTGAAAGCTCGACACTCTATTCACCCCGAAGATGATCGAGCCGTTGGGAATTTCGACTTATACCAAGAGTATAGCAAGATTAATGGTCTGTTTACGGCCTTGAATTTTGTGGCTTATTTTGTCGGGGTTTTAGTATTGCTTTCAGGAATTATTGGTATCAGTAACATCATGCTTATTGTGGTAAAGGAACGGACCAAGGAAATTGGAATTCGCCGTGCATTGGGAGCTACCCCTTGGAGCATTCGTGCACAAGTTTTGCTGGAGTCTATCTTTCTTACTATCATTTCAGGAATGGCGGGTATAGCATTGGCTTCTGGAGTATTGGTACTCGTAAATTCCATTTTGGATGGAATGGATACGAGTGAAATGATGTTTATTAATCCAAGCGTGAATATAGGCGTCGTTGTTATCGCCTTAGTAATATTAATCGTATCAGGTTTGTTGGCAGGGCTAATTCCAGCGCAAACCGCTATAAAAGTAAAACCGGTCGACGCATTGCGTGCCGAATAATATTGAATTATAAAGTCTAGCATTTATACTATGAAAAAAACGGGAACCATCATTGTTTTAGTTACCATCTTGGTACTTTTTGGAGTTTCGATGTATTGGCTGTGGGCCAAGAACGCAGAAGATCCAACGGTTTATTCTACAGAAAGCCCAACGACCAATACCATAATCAAGAAAACGGTGGCTACGGGAAGTATAGTCCCCAAAGAAGAAGTACTCATAAAACCTAATATCTCAGGAATCATCGATGAGATTTTCGTGGAAGCAGGTGCTATTGTGAAGGCAGGTGATTTAATCGCAAAGGTTAAGGTGGTGCCAAATGTTTCTTCGTTAACGAGTGCGAAGAACTCTATCAATCAGGCAAGAACACAGGTTGAAACAGCCCGATTAGCTTTCGAAAACCAACAAAGTATCTATAACCGACAAAAGGAACTGTTCGAAAAAGGAGTAATCTCAGCAAATGAATTCGACCAAGCGCAATTGGAATTCAACCAGGCACAACAACGTTACAAGCAAGAACAGGTAAGCCTTACAGGCGCGCGACAAAATTACGATATCGTTAAAACCGGTACCACTACAGGGTTAGGGGCTTCTGCTAATACTGAAATTCGAGCAACCGTATCGGGAATGGTGCTGGATGTACCGGTGAAAGTAGGAAATCAGGTGATTGAAGCGAACAACTTCAACGATGGAACAACCATCGCTACCTTGGCAGATGTCGATAAAATGATTTTCGAGGGAAAAGTAGATGAAAGTGAAGTGGGGAAAATTAAGGAAGATCTTCCGTTGGAAATTACTGTCGGGGCAATCGAAAACAAAAAATTTGATGCGATACTCGATTATATTGCTCCGAAGGGTGTTGAAGAGAACGGAGCTATTCAATTTGAAATAAAAGGAAGTTTAAAGAAGGGCGATACCACTTTTATCCGTGCGGGACTTAGTGCCAACGCATCTATTATTTTAGCACGAGCCGATAGTGTTATGGCGATAAAGGAAGGCCTAGTCCAATACGACCCAAAAACGCAGCAGCCGTATGTTGAAGTAGCTGTAGGGGAACAAGAATTCGAACGCCGTGACCTCGAGCTAGGAATCAGCGATGGTATTCAGGTGCATGTAATCGAGGGCCTTTCCAAAGACGACAAAATAAAGGTTTGGAATCAAGTAAAACCTGCCCAATCTTTCTAAAACCCGTCAATTAATTTTATTAGTTTTAAACAAAAGTGTAACACTTTTGAAAATTGCAAGACCTATGCAGCAACTATCAAGTAGTATGAAAAAAATTCTATTATTTAGTCTTTTGGCTTGTTTAGGTCCTTTCGCATTGGCACAACAAGACAATGTGTGGACCTTACAGGAATGTGTTCAGCACGCTTTAGAGAATAATATTTCTATCAAACAAAGCGAATTGGACGTAACTGCAACCGAAGCAGATAAATTGGCAGCCATCGGGAATTTCTTGCCTTCCGTAAATTTAAGTAGTAGTGTGTCTGAAAATACGGGGCTTAGTTTCAACCCAGTTACAAACAATGCGCAAACAACTACATTTTTATCGGTTACAGGACGTGTTAATGTGGGATATACACTTTTCGATGGTCTTCGAAATTTCCGACAGGTACAGCGCGCAAAGCTTTCGAAATTAGCAGCCGAACACCGTTTGGATAAAATGGAAGATGATATTACACTTTTTATCGCAAACAATTACCTGCAAGTACTTCAGAATAAAGCAAATCTAGAAACTATCATCGCTCAAAACGAAGTTACTCAAGAACAGATAGATCGAACCAACCAGTTGGTAGATGCTGGAACGCTTCCTAGAGGTGATTTACTAGAGATTCAAGCCACTGATGCTACCGAAAAACAACGTATTGCCGAGGCGGAAAATGCGGTTACCATTTCACTTATAAGTTTAGCACAATTGCTTCAGGTAAAAGACTATAAAACGTTCGATATTGCCGATGAAGGCTACGAAATTATAGGCGAAGAAATTTTAAATATTCCGGTTTCCACGGTAATCGATTCCGCCCAGCAAAACCGTCAGGAGGTGCAGATAGCAGAGGACAATGTAGCGTTAGCCGAAAAGGACTTACAGATTGCTCGAGGTGCTTATTATCCCACGCTAACAGCGTTTTTTGGTTACGATACGCGCTATACCGACGCAACGAGTTTTACACAAGATCTAGATCCAGATAACCCCTTCAGAACCGAGCAGATTGGAGTTGTGGAAGATACCGGTCAATCGGTGGTTGGTCAAGTTCCTAACACAATAGTACGCGAGGTAGGAGCCGATCCATTCTTCGATCAGCTTTATCAAAATGATGGTATTGGGTATGGACTTCAATTAAATATTCCCATCTTAAACGGTTTTTCAGTTCGAAGTAATGTAAAGCGAAGTAAGGTAAATGTAGAACGAGCAAAATATCAACTAGAACAAGCCAAACTGGATTTAGAAAGTAATGTGTATCAGGCCTACGTAGATGCAAAAGGAGCGCTAAAGGCTTATGAGGCGGCGGTAGCTTCACTCGAATCCCAAGAACTAGCGTACGAGTATGCTACCGAACGATACGACGTGGGCTTGACCAATGCCTTCGATTTCAGTCAATCGAAATTGCGTTTCAATAATGCGAATATCGAATTAAACCGAACGAAATATAACTATATCTTTAGATTGAAAGTATTAGAGTTGTATTTTGGTGTTGAACCGACCGAATTAAAATTCTAACCATGAAGAAAAAAACCATCATTTGGATAGTAGCCATCGTTGTCTTGCTAATCATCGTGCTAATTGCAGGCAAGAAAATGGGATGGTTTGGAAAGAGCGGAAATTTCAAGCAAGTTGAGGTTACCGAAATTCAGCCAATTAGTATTGTTGAAACAGTTGCGGCTACAGGAAAAATACAGCCTGAGGTAGAAGTAAGCTTATCTTCCGAAGTTTCTGGTGAAATCATCGAACTCCCTATTAAGGAAGGTCAACAGGTTGAAAAAGGCGACTTGTTGGTTAAGATTAACCCAGACCTTATCCAATCGGCACTAAGTCAATCTAGGGCAGGTCTTCAAAATGCGAAAGCTCAGCTTAGTCAAGCTCGGGCAAGCATGAAGAATGCCGAAAATAATTATAACCGTAATAAGCAATTATTTGAAAAAGGCGTAATCTCAAAAGCCGAATGGGATCAGTCCACGGCCGATTATGAAATGTCTCAGGCCAATGTAGAATCTGCTTATTACAATGTTCAAAGTGCTGCAGCAAATGTAAAGCAGACGAGCGACAACCTTTCTCGAACAACCATTTACGCGCCGATGAGCGGGACTATCAGTAAGCTTCCAGTCGAATTGGGTGAAAGGGTAGTGGGGACTGCTCAAATGGCAGGTACGGAAATCGTGCGTGTGGCGAACTTGAGCAATATGGAAGTGGAGGTAGACGTGAACGAAAACGATATTGTGAAGGTAGCAGTTGGCGATTCGACCAAAGTTGAAGTAGATGCTTATCTAAAACGTGAATTTAAAGGCATCGTAACAGAAATCGCAAACTCTCCTGAAACTGCCTTAACTGCCGATCAGGTAACGAATTTTAAAGTAAAGGTTCGAATCCTTCCAAAATCCTATCAGGACTTGATGGAAGGGAAGCCCGATAGCTATTCGCCATTTAGACCAGGAATGACTGCTACTGTCGATATTATTACGGAGCAAAAAGATGATGTTATCGGAGTACCGATTAGCGCTATTGTAATCAAAAGCGATACGACGAATACTAATAAGAATCAGGTAAAGACTGCAACCGATGACAAGTTCGAAGCCGTATTTATTAAAAATGGCGAAAAAGCGAATCTAAGGGTGGTGAAAACCGGCATTCAGGACGATAGCAATATTGAAATAGTTTCCGGCTTGGAATCCGGTGAAACCGTCATTACAGGGCCATATACCACCGTTACGAAGCGTCTAAAGGACGGTGATATGGTCGAAGTAACATCGGAAGAATCTATAGAAGAGTAGTAGCATGGCAACTATTCTTTCATTAGAAACCGCTACCACAAATTGTTCGGTCGCACTTGCTGTCGATGGACATCTGCTTTCAATCCGAGAAGATAATCCAAAAGGAGCCAAAAAAGGGTTCTCCCATGCCGAAAGATTACACGGTTATATTCATGAGGTGCTTGAAGAAGCGGGGATAAATAACAGTGCAATAGATGCTATTGCTGTTAGCAAGGGTCCAGGATCCTATACAGGTCTTCGAATTGGGGTTTCTGCAGCGAAGGGATTGTGTTTCTCACTTGACATTCCACTTATTTCAATTCCCACACTTTCCTCGCTAGCCCATGTGGGTTTCGAGGGCGATTATATCGTGCCCATGTTAGATGCTAGACGAATGGAAGTATATTCGGCCATTTTCAATTCAAAAAAGGAACAACTAAGGACTACCAAGGCCGAGATACTAGAAGAGACTTCTTTTAAAGAATACCTCGATAAAGGACGAACGGTATTTGTTGGAAGTGGCGCCGAAAAGTTTAAGGAAATATGTAAACATCCCAACGCTAGTTTTCAATATGATATACTACCTTCTGCAAAACAAATGATAGCGTTGGCAGCAGCCAAAAATAAAATAGGCGACTATGAAAATGTCGCCTATTTCGAACCTTATTATCTTAAGGATTTTATTGCTGGATAATTCGATTAGTTACTTTTATTTTCCTCACTTTCATTAAAAAAATGGACATCTCGCTGTGGGAATGGAATAGTAATTCCAGCAGCTTCTAAACGAGCCTTGCCTTCTTCAAGTACGAGCCAGCGTAGGTTCCAAAAATCCTCGTTCTTCGCCCAATAGCGTAGAGACAGATTTACGGAACTATCTGCTAATTCCGAAACTACAACCATCGGAATTTTATCCTCGAGCTGTAAAACTGTTTCCTGTTCATTAACCAGCTTTAGTAAGATGTCTTTAGCCTCCTTAATATTATCGTCATAACTAATGCCAAACGTCAATGCTTCTCTTCGAACTCCTAATTCTGTATAGTTAATAATGTTATCGTTAGAGAGCTTTCCGTTGGGAACAATGGCCAATTGGTTACCGAAAGTAGTCAGCTTTGTATTAAAAATGGAAATTTCTTTAACGGTTCCATCTACACCTTGAGCTGAAATGAAATCCCCTACCTTGAAAGGCTTTATGATAAGAATCAAAACACCACCAGCAAAATTGGCTAAAGAGCCTTGAAGTGCCAAACCAATTGCCAAACCAGCAGCACCAATAATAGCTACCAATGAAGCCGACTCTACGCCCAGCTGGGTTACTACCAAAACAAAAAGTAGTATTTTCAATCCCCAACTAATAAGGCTTGCTGCAAAATTTTCAAGCGTTACGTCATATTCCTTTTTATTAAAAAACTTTTTTACCATGCGATTGATGAACTTGATAATCCAAAGTCCGATAACAAAAATTAAAATCGCAGTAATGAGATTCGGTAAAAAATCGATGAGCTTTTGTCCGTATTTTTCAACGTAAAACTCTAGGTCATTAAATTTTTCCATATTATTTTTTTTCTTTTTTAAGCATTTTTAAAACTTCGCTTACCTCAGTTTGAGGTAGATTGCAGCTGTTATTCTTACAAACGTACACATAGGTTTTATCAGAAACAAACCGATTTCGGGTTAAGGGTAAGGAATCGTCCGTTTCGCTACCTGTGAATAGCGTGTTTGGAATATATTCTTTTTGCAAATCACGCCGCTTATTTTCCGCATCATTGCCCATTAGTACAACTTCATAAAAGGGTTGACTAAATTTCAACAAAAGTTGTAACCAATTAGAAAAACCTGTTGGGTACGCTTCAATTTCCGGTAGTACATTTAAGAGCATTTGTTTTGCTAGCGTATGATAGGTGTCATTTCCAAAATAATGTGATAAATGAAAAAGGTTATGGGCCATGATGCTATTGCTAGCCGGAATTACATTGTCGCGATATTCCATGGTTCTCGCTACCGGAGTTTTTTCTTCCTCTGTGGTGAAGTAAAACATAGTGGTTTTCGTATCTAGAAAATGCTCGATACAATAGTCAGTTAACTGTTGCGAAAGTATCAGCCACTTTTTATCGAGTGTAGCCTCGTGAAGCGATATAAAGGCCGATATAGCCATAGCATAATCTTCTAAAAACCCTGGAATGGTGGATTGCCCAATCTTGTAGGAGTGAAAAAGACTGCCATCTTCTTTTACTTGATACTTAAGTATGAACTTGGCATTCTTCAATGCCAAGTTTAGATAATTCGGTTCCTGAAATATCTTATAGGCATCTATCAAGCCAATCAAGGCCAATCCATTCCAAGAGGTTAGCGATTTATCATCCAACCTAGGCTTTTTTCGTTTGTTTCGGAAGGAAAATAATTTGGATTTCCAATTCTTCACTTTTGCCTCAAGATCTTCTTCCGAAAGTGAATGGTTCTCGCAAAATTCTGAGTCGGCTACCTTACGGATTAGTACAAATTTGTCTTCCTCCCATTTGCCAAAGGAATTTATGTTGAAGTATTCTTTGAATAAAGAAAAATCATCTTCCAAGATTTTCTTCAATTCTTGTTCGGTAAAGCTATAGTAAGTACCTTCCTCCATCCTGCCGTTTTCATTTTCACTGTCCGCATCTAATGAAGAATAGAAGGCACCAATATTATCTTTTAGCTCTCGCTCTAGAAATGATATAGTTTCTTTTACAACCGTTTTGAAAAGTGGATTTTTTGAGTGAGCGTATGCCTTGCTATATAGGGAAATCAATTGGGCATTATCGTATAGCATTTTTTCAAAATGGGGAATATGCCAACGTTCGTCTACCGAATAACGGGCAAAACCACCACCGATAGCGTCATACAATCCTCCTTGCGCCATTTTGATTAAGGTACGTAGGGCATGCGATTCAAGCAAGGCGTCCGAGGTGTGTATTCCATAGTGAAGCCAAAATTCAAGACTGCTCGGCATCATGAACTTAGGAGCGCCACGCAATCCGCCCCATTCTAAATCGAAGTTGCGCTTCCATTGCTCTACTATAGACTGTAAGTCGAATTTTTGCAGCGCCATTTCATTTTCATTTCGCTCTATAAGATCAAAGTCCTGAATTCCCTTTTCTAATTTAGTAGCATACTCGTGAAGGGTCTCAGGTTGCTGTTCATACAGCTTCTGAAGTTGCAGTAGTGCACTTTTCCATTCCTCTTTTCTAAAATAAGTGCCTCCCCAAACAGGGCGTCCATCCGGCAATGTAACAACATTCAAAGGCCATCCACCGCGTCCGGTCATTAGTTGCACCGCATTCATATATAACTGATCGACCTCGGGACGTTCTTCGCGATCTACCTTAATCGAACTGAAATGATCGTTCATGATTTCTGCTACACCCATGTCCTCAAAGCTTTCGTGCTCCATGACATGGCACCAATGGCATGCAGCATAACCAATGCTTATAACCATCAATTTTTCAGTTTCTTGAGCTTGCTTTAATACCTCCTTGTTCCACGGCTTCCAATAAACCGGGTTTTTAGCATGTTGAAGAAGATAGGGACTGCTCTCGTGTTGTAATGAATTCAACTAACGTAAGTTTTCTTGATTGGACTAATAAAAAATACGCTTCTGAAAATATATCCAAAAGCGTACATAGCATGCATCGTAGTTTTAGTCGACGGCAAATGTAATTTTGACGTTTACGCGATACTCGGTAATATCATTATTTGAAACAGTAGCGCTTTGCTCGTGAACATAAACAGATTTAATATTCTTAACGCTTTTTGATGCTTGTTTTACTGCATTTCGTGCAGCATCTTCCCAACCTTCATTTGAGTTGGCTAATACTTCAATAACTTTTAAAACTGCCATAGTTGTATTTTTTAAAATTCATTCATTAAAATACAACATTATGCTTGCAAAACCAATGGAATCGATGTTAAATATCAGTGTGGCAACGCCTTGAAGGTTTATCCATTGATTGCTTCTACTGCAGAAATTCGTCCTGGCATCATTTCTTTCAGCATGGTTTCAATACCATTTTTTAAGGTAACTGTTGAAGAAGGGCAGCCGCTACAAGCTCCTTGTAATAATACTCTAGCCGTTTGTGTCTCCTCATTGAAAGAATCTAAGGCAATGTGTCCGCCATCACCTGCTACAGCAGGTTTGACATACTCTTCTAGAATTGCTTCAATCTCTTTTTCTGTTGAAGTGAAGTTTTCGCGTTTTTGCTGCACGGGAGTGCTTTGATCAGTACTCGGATCTAAAGCTGCATCAGTTAGGATAGGCTTGGCGTCCTCTATATAAGATTTGATGAACTCGCGGAGTTCAAGTGAAATATCCTCCCAGCTTGCCACGTCGTATTTCATAATTGATACATAGTTCGCGCTAATGAATACTTCTTTTACAAAAGGGAAAGAGAATAAAGCTTGCGCCAAGGGTGCATGTTTTGCTTTGTCGATATCCTTGTATTCAAAAACACCCTCGACCAAAGGCTTGTTAGCGACGAATTTCATTACAATAGGGTTAGGGGTGCTCTCTGCATATACCGTAACAGGAACCTTTTTCTTATCTTCCCTTTGTACTTCTGCTAACACTGATTTACCACTATTGAGATATTCCTCGATAGCCTCCTTTACCTCCTTTTGGACATCCTGCCATTCTACAATGGAAAATTTTTCAATAGCGATAAAATTTTGTGAGACATAAACCGTTTTAACAAATGGAAGATGAAATAGTTGCTGAGCTAATGGACTTGGTTTCGCTTCATCGATGTTTTTAAATTCAAAACTTTCGAACCTTGTCAGGAATGAATTTGCAACGAATTTTACAATCGTTTCATTTTTGGTTGGTTCAATGGAAATGGTATATTGTGACATTCTAGCTTTTTTTTGCAAAATTATAAAAAGAAAAGCATAGATATCGATATATTTGGCAAGTTAACACCCTATCTATGAAGAAATTTTTACTCTCTATCTTTTTACTCTTCTCATTTGTTGGGATATCGCAAATCACTATAGACGATAGCCTAACTGCCCAACAACTTGTAGAGGATATTCTGATAAACAGCACGTGTGCCGACGTATCAAATTTCGTCTTGAGCACCGGAACGAACTTTGGACAAGCAAATGGAATTGGGGCATTCGACGCAAATGGCTCTGGTTTTCCATTTGCGAGCGGTATAATACTAACGAGTGGCGATGTAAACGATGCGCCTGGGCCCAATGGGGGAACAGTTAGTGTCGGAACATCGGCCTGGGAAGGCGATACCGATTTGGAAACAATCCTCGGAGTACCCGCTAATAGTACTAATAATGCATCTTTTCTCGAATTTGACTTTGTACCGAACGTAGATGAAATTAGCTTCAATTTCATTATGGCTTCTGAGGAGTATAATCAAAACTTCGAATGTACATTTTCAGATGCATTTGCTTTTATTCTCACAGATCAAGCGACAGGGGTGGTTCAAAACCTAGCAGTATTGCCTGGTACGACCACTCCGATTCAGGTTACTAACATTCGATATGAAGTTCCTTCGGTTTTTGATTGTAATGCTGTAAATGAAGAGTATTTTCAACAATATAATGATGATTATGGAAATCCTGCGGTTCCTTTTGTGCCCGCAGCTACAGCTCCTATCGAATACAATGGCCAGACAGTTTCCTTAACTGCCATGGGAAGCGTAATTGCCGGAAATCCGTATACCATAAAATTAGTCGTAGCCGATGACGGTGATAGTGCTTTCGACTTTGCTGTTTTTTTAGAAGAAGGCTCATTTAATCTTGGAGTTGATTTAGGACCCGATGTTACAATCGATTCTGGTAATGCTCCATGTGAAGGTGAAGAATATACGATTGGAGTTGCAAATCCTACTGCGGGAACAACTTATCAATGGTATGTTTTGAATACCACGACAGGAATGTATGATATCTTGCCAGGTGAAACGAACAGTACATTGGTTGTTACAACGGAAGGAACATATCAAGTCGAAACATCACAAGGAAGCGGTACAGGTTGCGGTGCTACAGATGAAGTATTTGTAGAGTTTTCACCACCACTAACGGTAAACGATACCCCCTCTCCCTTGGTTTTTTGCGATTCGGACAGCGACGGTTTCGGGGAGTTCTTTCTTCACGACGCTGACGCTGACATCACCGGCGGTGACCCGGACCTTACGGTGACCTACCACGGCTCTCTGCTGAACGCTGAGAA
>JALAHT010000010.1 GCA_025384855.1 Luteirhabdus salina
AAAAGGAGAAATTGTTTTTGATAAAGTCTCAATATCTATTTGGGGTGATTGGAAAGGTAGGAAACTTGATAAAGATCATAAGATCGCAATGATGGAATTTGATAAGGAAAGAGGAGCTTTGATTATCCACTTTAGTGACTCCTGTAGACTGGAGATTTTGGGGCCATCGCAGATTTACTATTCCAGCTCCTATCTAAAAATCATTGAAGCCAGAGAAGTTCACTGGTTAGTATCGGATAATGGGGAAATAACTGATGAATACCATTATATCAAGATACGGAATGAAATAGAAACAAAATCTAACACGGACTGGAAACCAAGACTGGAGGATTTGGGAATAGGAATGAATGCAGTCTATCTTCAAGGATAACTGCCGCTAACAACGTATAACGTTCATTAGTGTCGGTTGAAGTAAACAATTGAATATCACTTAAAAAATACCTAACTCCTTCCCTATCTGAATAATTCGTAAATTGAAACACGACACAACGAAACGTTATACAAGACCGTTGTGCAACATATGACAAAGCAACCGAAATTTAAAGTAGAATGGATAATTGACTTGATTAAAGAGCAGGAACCTGAGCGGACTGACTTAATTGAGCAATTAGAAAATTTGGAAATTAAAGAATGGTTTAGACAAGCCTATGTTAGATTTGTAAGCGGAGTTAGACCCAACCAACCAAATTCGGAATGGCAATTTCAAGAAAATATTGAATTGGAACATCCGACAGAGGGATCAATTATTCTCGATATTTTAAAAGATGGTAGAATTGGAGGGATTGAATTTTTAAAATACATTTCACACAATTAAAGCGATGAAAAACAAATTTTTCATTTTGTTGCTTGGTATTCTCACATTGCATTCGTGCTATTTATTCGATAGCGATTCAGATAAAATAACTGGAAAATACGAAGTGCTATGGATTGACACGCCGAATACTCGTGCAGTATGCGAAAGATATAGTTCAACTGGAAGTTCTGTGCTTATCAGCGAATATGTCTTTGCCGTTGGACACAACTCGGAATTTATAATTGCCAAGCAACACCCAACAAGCGGATTTGAAAACGGTGACGAAATCAACACTACAATAACGAACTATTTTATCGTGGATATAAGACAAGAGAGCAAAGTTATTGGCCCAATGAATAAATCGGATTATGACAAAACGATATCAGAATTGAATATTGGAGACATTGAGTTCGACCAAACTTATCCTGAAAGCATATAAAGAAAAAATACGTTGCACAACAACGTATAACAAGCATTGCCCTGATCGGTTAACCGTTTTGAAAGTCTTACAAATCAAGGATCCAAATTCTGGTAATTGAATTTTAACTAAATTTATCCAACGGGCAACGACATGTTATACAAATCCGTTGTACACCATTTTGAGAGAAAAAAGTATAATAATATTATTTTTCGGATTTCTGATTAGCTGTGGAAATAGCACTATGGTATCTGATATTAATCAATTTGTAAACAAAATTGACAATAGTTCCGATTTAACTGAATCGATTATTGAATATCAATCTGAGGATTTAAACAGTGATTTGATTCGCGGTATGACTTACTATGAATTGAAAGACTCTGATAATAAAATTTATCGAATAATAGCGGAATTGATTTCACAGGACGGAACTCCATATTCCTATACATTTTACTATAAGAATGATGATATAGTTTTTTCCAGAATTATCGAGTTAAAAAAATCTGGAATAGATACAATAATTGATAGTAACTATTATTTTTCTGACTTGGAATTGATTAAACAGGTTGATATAAAAGACGAAAAAATGGAATCCGAAACTGTTAAACTATTATCTGAATTTTATCTTGTATTCGGAGATGATAGAATTGATTAAAACGGTGTACAACAATGTATAACGCGCATTGTGTTGGGTGAAGTAATATATTTGAAATGCTGATTAGAAATTACAACTCCTTCCCTATTTGAAAAATTAGTAAATTGAACCAAAACACAACGCGAAGCGTTATACAAGACCGTTGTACACCATTTGAGAAAAAATAGAATTTGAAATTTAACATTCGAATTTAATTACGAAATGTGACTAGTAATTGAATAGGAACCCAAAAAAAACGGACTGAATAAAGGAATTTAGAAAACAGAACTGAATGAAGAAATTAAATATCATAATGTCTGTTATTTGTATTATACTAATTTTAGTGAATTTGTACATTCATTATGATTTAAGCGAATATAAAAGGAATACGCCTAATTATGGTTCTGCGAATTCGGGAATTGGAGTTGCGATGATTTTTATGATGTCGTGGGCGATAAATTCAATCATATCTGGAATACTATTTTTGATAACAATTATAGCGGGATTTAAAACTAAACGAATTACAAACTTATACACCTTACTGACAATTGGATTAATAGTATTAACCTTTTGTGTTCCGTTCTTGTTGGTTGGAATATTTGATTAAAAATGAGAAAAAAAACGGTGTACAACAACGTATAACGGCGCATAGCGCGAGTGATGGTTAGAAGTGTTGAAAAACCAACAAGTCCAGAACAATAAAACATTAACTGAAAAAGACGTAACTTTCAAAACCGCGCAACGCGTGTTATACAAAACCGTTGTACACAAGCTTTGAAGAGCCAACGCACAAGCAGCACATTTGGTTTTTGGCAATACTTAATCCAATGCTGAAAAAACCAAAAGAGCTGTTTCTTGCCAGCGCTCGAATAGTATTCAGAATAATATTTTAAATTTAAAAACTGATATAGAGTATAAATTATATGGAATTAAAAATCTTGAAACCTCGAAAGGCTATTAACAAAGCCTTTTTAAAAATAAAACCGAACAGAACGGAAATTGAAAGTTTCAAGTCGAATTTGATTGAAATACTCGACCGAACAAATGATACTGAATCAGAAGAATTCCACAAAAACCTAGTTTCTGATTTTCTAAAAAACACTTATTACAAAGACAACCATTTTATAAACACAAAAGGTAGAAACGACCTTGTAATCCATAACGGAAATAAAGCGAAAAGTACTGTTGGAGTAATCATTGAGGCAAAAAAGCCAACTAATAAGGCTGAAATGTTGACAAAGAAAAAAATCAATGTCAAAGCATTTCAAGAATTGGTTCTCTACTATTTAAGAGAACGAATTACACATAAAAACCTCGAAGTAAAGCATTTAGTTGCTACAAATATTAACGAATGGTTCATTTTCGATTCTAACGTATTTGAAAAGCAATTTGCTCAAAACAAAGGATTAGTTAAACAATTCAACGATTTTGAGAATGGAAGACTAGCAGGAAAAACAACTGATTTTTTCTACAAGGAAATTGCAGAGCCTTTTATAAATGGATTAAAGAACGATATTGAATTTACATTTTTCGATATACGAGAATACGAAAAACCACTTCGTAATGACAATCCAAAAGACGACAATAAACTTATATCGCTTTTTAAGTTACTCTCGCCTGAACATTTATTAAAATTACCTTTTGCAAATGACAGCAATAGTCTTGACAAAAGATTTTATGGTGAATTACTGCATATTATTGGACTTTCGGAAACCAAAGACGGAAGCAAAAAACTAATTGAAAGAAACAAAAAGGGCGAAAGGAATACAGGTTCGTTTCTTGAAAACGCCATAATACAACTTGACAGTTTAGATAAAATAAACAGACTTGACAATCCTAGTCATTTTGGAACAACTCAAGAAGCACGCTTATTTAATGTTGGACTTGAATTAAGCATAACTTGGATTAATAGAATCTTATTTCTAAAACTATTAGAAGCTCAACTAAAAACCTATCATAAAGGAGACAAATCCTATGAATTTTTAAGTATTGATAAAATTCAAAATTATGATGACTTAAACAGTCTTTTCTTTCAAGTTTTAGCAAAACAGCAACCAGAAAGAAATGAAGATGTAAAAGAACTTTTTGCAAAAGTTCCTTATTTAAATAGTTCACTTTTTGAACCAACAGGAATTGAACACGGAACTTTATTCATTAGCAATTTACGTGATGATAAAACAATTCCGATTTATTCCTCAACTGTTTTAAAAAACGAGATTGGAAAAAAAAGAACAGGGAATTTAAGCACACTTGAATATCTATTTGAATTCCTAAATGCTTACGACTTTAGTAGTGAAGGAAAAGAGGAAATTCAAGAAGACAATAAAACCTTAATTAATGCCTCTGTTCTCGGTTTAATTTTCGAGAAAATAAATGGTTATAAAGATGGCTCATTTTTTACACCAGGTTTTATCACAATGTATATGTGTCGTGAAACCATTAGAGAATCGGTTATTCAAAAGTTCAACGAAACCAAAGATTGGAATTGTAAAGACATAGATTCTCTTTACAATAATATTGAAGACAGACAAGAAGCAAATAATATTATAAACAGTCTTAAAATTTGCGACCCAGCAGTTGGTTCAGGTCACTTTTTAGTTTCTGCACTTAATGAAATGATTGCCATTAAAAACGACCTTAAAGTTTTACAAGATAGAGACGGTAAGCGACTGAAAGAATACCAATTTGAAGTTGTTAATGACGAATTAATTGTGACTGATGAAGATGGAGAATTGTTTGAATACAATCCAACCAACAAAGAAAGTCAACGCATACAAGAAGCACTTTTTCACGAAAAACAAATCATAATTGAAAACTGTTTATTTGGTGTAGATATCAATCCAAATTCTGTTAAAATTTGCCGATTACGTCTTTGGATTGAATTACTTAAAAACGCATACTACAAGAATGAAAGCGAATTAGAAACGCTTCCAAATATTGATATAAATATCAAATGCGGAAACTCGCTCATAAGTCGATTTGAACTTGATTCTGACCTTAAAAAAGCACTAAAAAGTAGTAAATGGACTATTGAAAGTTATAGGCTTGCAGTTGACACTTATCGGAAAGCTCATAATAAAGAGCAAAAACGTGAAATGGAAAAACTGATAGCTGACATAAAGAAGGATTTTAGAAGTGAAATTTCATCAAACGACAAAAAAGTAAAACGATTAGCTAAATTAAAAAGTGAAATCTTTTTAATGACAGAACATCCTAAGATGTTTGAGTTACCTAAAAAAGAAAAAACTGCTTGGAACAAAAAGCTCAAAAAGCTTACAGATGAATCAAAAAAAATAGAAACCAAAATTGAAGAAATTAAAAACAACAAAATTTTCGAAGAAGCATTTGAGTGGCGTTTTGAGTTTCCAGAAATTTTAGATGATAACGGAGATTTTGTTGGTTTTGATGCCATAATTGGCAATCCGCCCTACATTGATAGCAGAGAAAATATTATTAATGAAAAAGCCTATTGGAAAATCAAATATGACTCTGCAAAATATGGCAAAACGAACACTTATGAAGTATTTGTGGAATTAGGTATTAATCTTTTAAAGGAAAAAGGTTATATATCATATATAATTCCAATAGTGTGGTTATCGCTAGATGCTTGTAAAGGATCTCGACAGGCAATTTTTAAACAAAATCAGATAATTAAGTTTGCATTTACGGAAGATTCAGTTTTTGAAGATGCAAATGTTGATACACTTGTATTTGTTATTAAAAAAAACAAACCCTCCAGTAATTATGAAATCGTAAAATTTGATAGTGAATTTAATCAAATTTTGAACTTATCAAATCATAATCAAAATAATTTAGATGGATTATACTCTATAAACCTTGAGAGCAACAAAATTTTAGAAAATGTAATTTCTAAAAAATTAAATATTGGTTCGCTTGATAATATTGTATCCATTTATAATGGGATTGCTACAGGGCCAGGAAAAGAAAAGTATTTTTCTGAAACTAAACTTGACGAATCATATAAACCATTATTAATGGGGAATGATGTTCACAAATATTATTATGATAAATCTACTATCTGGATAAATTATGACAGGAAAAAATTACATAGAGCAAGGAACGAAGAAATATTCTTAAATAAGGAAAAAATTGTCATGCAACGTATCCGGAACTTAAAGCTTGATGAACGTATTATTGCTACTATAGATTACAACCAGCATTATACTTTTAATTCAGTAAATAATTTATTGTTGAATAATGAAACATATGATTTAAGATATGTTTTAGGCGTCTTAAACTCAAAATTGTTTAATTATTTATATAAATCTATCTCTAAAAACACAAATATAACAGCTCAAGATTTGAACAAAGTTCCTTTCCGTTTAATAGATTTTAAAGATGATATCGAATTAAAAATTTATGATTTAATAATTGAAAAAGTAACTACATTATTAAACGAAACTGAAGCTGAAATAAGACTTGATTCAAAATTAATTGAACTAGACAATTTAGTATATGAGTTATATGGAATAACAGAAGATGAAATAGAAATAATAGAAGAGGCCAACGCTTAAAGCCATACACATTTGCAATTCGTACCAGCCAACGCTACACCAAAAATTACAAACGAGTATGTCTTTGCCAACGCTGAATGACAATATGAAGGAAAAAAAGCCAGTGTACAACAACGTATAACGTGCATTGCACGGGAGGGTCAAGCGAATGAAAAAGATGTCAGTGAAAAGAAATAATTCCCCAAAACTGAAAAAACCGTAACTTACATTCTGTGCAACGACACGTTATACAAGACCGTTGTATGCAATTAACCTGAATTAAAATGAATAACTTCAAAATTCTAAAAATTTCTTATCCCGGGATTATTGCATTAAAACCAAACACTTGGTTTAATTTTAAATTAAATGATATTGAATTTGCAATTTCAATTCAAAATATTTCAAAAGGTCTAAAAGTCTTTGATCCTCACAATGAAATTTTATCAAATTCAAATGGCCCATATAAAATTAAGAATTCTAACATAGAGATTACCAAACCAAATTATATTCTTACTCCAGAAGGAGTCAATCAAAATATAGAATTTCGTTCAATTGTTGAGATTGACCTAGATAAAGCCAAAAGTTTTTTTGACGAACCATATACAGAATTGATTTTACTTGTTAGAGATAATGGAGAAAAGACTACAAACGAAGAAGTCAGTTCCTATCTAAATATTTTATTTGTTTATTATTCATCAAATCATAATAGTAGCTCTTTACTTAAACCCGATAAAAAATATTGGACAGATTCAAGTGTGGTATATGAATGTAGATTACAACATAAATCAGCATATGAAGAGATAATCAATGGTTACATGGATTGGGATTTAGAATTTAAACCAGTTTCACTATTTATAGGTTTTTCAAAATATGGAATACTTCCTCCTAAAAATGAATTTATAAATTCAGATTCTGAATTCAATAGTATCCCTGAAAAATACTTTGATGTTTTTGAGTTATTCTCTTCAGGAGTAATGCATCTTAATCATTATAAAAATTCAAAAATCGCCATATTAGAAACCTTTGTTGCATTAGAAGTTTTAGTTGTTAGAGTTACAGATGAGCAAAAGTCTAGAAGAGGTATTTCTAAAAGAAAAATAAGTGAATTTAAACAGGTTATAGATTTGGCTCATAGAATGGATATTGAGTTGAAAATATTTTTTACATTCAGCAAAGAAGAACAACAATTAATAGGACAAATGGTAAGAGCAAGAAAAATTAGAAACAATATTATGCACAACAATCAAATGGTAGATGAAAATGAAATTTCTAAAATTGTTAGTCAGATTAGAGAATTTTTATTTATGCTTATAAGTAAACACGAGAATAGTTAACTGCATACAACAACGTATAACGCTCATTAAGCGAGGTTGGATAAATTGTTGAAAAGTCTGACAGTTTCCTAAACAAAATCCTTATCTGAAAATTACGTAAATTACAGAACCGCTTAACGAGAAGCGTTATACAAGACCGTTGGCAATAATTTTATGATTATTCAATGAAAAGATATTTGATTCCATTTCTACTTTTCTCAATAATTGGACATCTTACATCTTATTATTTTTATGAATTTTCATTAAATCAAATATCTGATGTTGAACGGGTAGCAT
>JALAHT010000011.1 GCA_025384855.1 Luteirhabdus salina
CCCGCAACTGTAGGTAACAACGTATAACGCAAATTGCTCGGTTGATTCCTACTCGGAATCATCCTCGCCGGCGGAAAATCTCGAAAGTTTTGATTATTTTGTTCCGAAAATAGCGCATCTTGCGTTATACAAGACCGTTGGGCACAATATTTATGAGAAATCTATGAAAAAATTATTACTCGGAATTCTACTCGTTTCTAGTTCTGTTTATAGTCAAGAATTTAATTTTGATATTCATAATACTTCACTTTTAGACTATATTAAAATGGAAGAAGAACTAGGAAGTGAAAGACTTGATTTAAATTCAAACCACGTTTCCTATAGCGGAGATGCTCAACCAATAAAGTATTTAAGAAAAGAGCCAAATATCCCTGATTTAATGGCTTACTATTTTTTCAAAAGAAAGGATTCTACTATGTCCTATATTCTCTATGAATGGGATGTTTATAATTTTGAGAAAGAACAAAACAATCAAAAGTCATATAAATTCCAAAAATCACTGGTTGACAAATACCAATCCTTGAAAAAGACTATTTCAGGTGAATTTGGTGTTCCTGAGTCAAAAACTCAAAAATCAAACCTGAGTAGAGAAAAATCCGAAAGTAGATTCGAGGAAACCTCAAATTGGCGAGTTAATGATAGCACAGAGATTGAGCTTTATGTGATTGCATCAAATTTTTATCAAAAACGAGGAATGGTAACCACAAACCCAACTCATAGAATCAGGCTTTATATTAGAAATAAGGATAAAGAACAACAAGGTCCCTCCCTCAAAATTGGAGAAGAAAAACTAAAAAAATTTGAAAAAATTAAAAATGACTTTTTTAATGAATTACAGTCTGAGGACTATGCTAAAGCTAAAACTTATCTCTCAGACTTAATTATTGAAAACGTAACCGACGAGCAATTAGAGTCACTAGTCGAGAATATTGATTTTAATCGAGATATTGAAATTATATATAGTGGGGTTCAAATGGGACTTGATGGTAGTGCTTTTTCACTGCTTCAATACAAGTATGTCGACGATAGTTCTGATCCTCCATCTGAAATGATTAAACTAGTTTTTGATGATAAAGATAAAATTGTAGGTATACAACCTATGAAAATGCAGAAAAATGATTAAAATACTGTGCCCAACAACGTATAACGACGCATGGCGCCGATATGGTTAAATGTATTTGAAATCCCACAAATCAAAAAAAGAAAAGGCTACTGCTGAAAATTCCGTAAATTGAACCCAGACGCCACAGCGCGTTATACAAAACCGTTGGCATTAATGCGGATTGAATTTTGATAATTCAAATTAATGTATTTACTTTGTAATAACATATTTGATTATCATGGAAACTTCAATTATAAAAATCGGTAACTCCAAAGGCCTACGCCTGAGCAAAACGATTCTCGAAAAATACAACATCAAAGATAAGGTCGAACTGATCCTTGAAAAGGGGCAAATCATCCTAAAACCAATTGATTCGCCAAGGAAAGGTTGGGAAAAGGAATTTAAGCGAATGAACAAAAACGGGGATGATAGATCTTTGATGAATGATGTGTTCGAAGATGAAAACTTTGACGAATGGAATTAAAACAATACTCCATCGTTTTGGTCAACCTCGATCCTACTGTCGGAAGTGAAATAAAAAAGACAAGACCCTGCGTGGTGATTTCACCGAATGAGATGAACAAATTTCTCAGCACGGTGATTATAGCTCCGATGACCACAAACCTTAAAAAGTATCCGACCAGAGTTCCAGTTAAACATAACCGGAAGAAAGGAATGATTGCGATTGATCAGATTCGAACAATTGACAAAAAAAGAATCGTCAAGGTGTTTGATGACTTGACAAACACAGAGATTAAAAAATGTAAAGAGATCATAAAAGAAACATTGGTTGATTGACAAACGCACTAATGCCAACAATGTATAACGCGCATTGTGTTGGTTGAAATATGCGATTGAAAAAGATTTCAGAAAATCAAACTCCCCTACCTAATTGAAAAAAACGTAAATTGACAAACAACACAACGCGAAGCGTTATACAAGACCGTTGGCAAGCATTAATTTAGATACTGATGAAAAATTTGACTCTTTTAATTTCGATGATCTTATTGTTCACAATATCATGTGATAATAAACAAAACGGAACTGATCATTCTGAGGATACGATCGCAATTGAACAGATAATAATTGACTATGATAAGGGATGGGATTCAAAAGATATAGACCTTGTCCTAGCAGGGTATTCCGACGACATAGATTGGACCAATGCTTTTGGAGATAGAGTCCAGGGCAAAGACCAGCTTCGTGATTTGTTGGAAACAATTTTTAGTCTTGATTTTGTTATGGCGGGGGAAAATAATTATCAGAAACCTGATATTACATTCCCAAATGATGAAATTGCTCTTGCAAGATCCACCAACATTAGGACTGGACAAAAATGGCCTGATGGAAGCGAAATGAAGGATAGGGTAAATAACCATCTAAGAGTTTTCAAAAAAGTGAATGGTAAATGGACTTGTTTTAATCATATGATTAGCCAAGCTCATGACAAGATGGGGAAATAAACGCTTGCCAACAGCGTATAATGCGCATTAGACTGCGCGGTTGGTCAAACTGTTGAAAATGAATACAAAAACCACCACTTCCCCACCCTAATTGAATTTTACCTAAATTTATGAGCGCAGAACGCGCATTATACAAGACCGTTGTGTGCAAGCGATGATTAAGATTTTACATTAAACTATATGACTGAATATAATAAGTTGATCAATTACTTAATTCTATCGATTATTGTATTGATTTGTTCAGCTCTAGGCGTTTTTCTAATTATTAATTTTAACAACATTGCAAATCCGGAATTAGTTCCCGGATACGTTGAGGGTCAAGCTACATTTGCATACGGAAGAGACAGTTATGCGAGGTTTAGAAATTGGGGATTCTACTACCCAATGTCCGTAATTCCATATTTGATATTCTTTGAAAGCATTCTTTTGGCACTATTGATAATTAATAAGAAGCTTAAATTCAAAAAAACTCAGTGGATTTTGATATTAATGATTTTCTTATTTTTGGCTTTTTCAAATCATATCATTGATTTTCTGATTCAACTTCTAAACATTGAGAACCCTTGGAGGATTGAATACCATATTGGAAACTTATTCGAAATCGTCTTTTATCTTGGATTTCTGTTTTTGTTAGTGGTCCCACCAATTCTTTTTTTCCTAAAAAAATTTAAGAACTATCGTAAGTTTTTGATTTTGATTTTCACTACTGTTTTGACAATGATTGTTTTTATTATCGCCCATTTGGAATTTTTCTTTGATTAAGAAAGTTGAATTGATTAAGATACGCCAGCACACAACAATGTATAACAGCAATTGCGGCAAGATGGTTACTTGAATGAAAAGGATTACAGAAAATCGATATATTTAAAACTGAAAAAACCTTAACCGAAAATACCGCAAAAGCGGTTATACGGTACCGTTATGCAGCATTTCGCAACACTGATTAGTTTCAGATAAATTCTTCATCCGATTTTTTTGCACTAATTTTATAAAGTCAACTTTAAAAGTTAGAAATGCAAAATTCTGAAGAGTACGAGAAACTTATAAATAACCTAAGTGAAAATAATTTTAACCTTTTGGTGAAAGAATACATTAAGGAGTACTATGAAACTAACGAACTTCACATTAGTAATGGACCTTATGATGGCGGAATGGATTTGGTGTTTTTCAAAAAAGAACGCGAACAAAAAAGAAATATTCAAATTACGGTTCAAAAAACTAGAATCGAAGAAAAATTATTTGAAGATGTCCAAAAGTCAATGGACAATGTAGATTCTTATAATTATTTATCAAAGCTAGATTTCTATATTAGTTCATCAATTAGCCAAAATAAAAAACAAAAATATGTACGCAGAGCAGAAATAGATTTTGGTATTGATTTAAAAATTATCGATGCGAAAAAACTAGCTGGAAACATGGATGAATTTCCTTCGATACGAGAAACCTTAAAGAAGATATATCAGTTTAATGAGAAAGAGTCTATATTTTCTGTTACAAAACAAAATAAAGTACTATTCAACGTTCTTTCTACAGGTGAAGATAGCGCAAAGATCAAAAGACACTTAATTCACACCTATATTCTAACCTCACTTTTTGAAAAGCCTAATTTATCTTTGGATGATTTACACAAGGAGATTATGAGGTCTGTAACAGTAGAACTAGATAAGGAAAGTCTTTTTCAAGAAGTAAATTATTTAAAAAGTAAAAAATCAATTGAGGGAAAAGAAAACTTTAGTTTATCCGAAGATTATCAAGAAAAACTGAATGAATTACTTGAGCTAAATAATATTCAGGAAAAAGATCTAACTATTAAAATAGACGAGGTTTTAAACAAAAAGGAATTAGACGTTGATCCTAAAATGATATCAAGAAAACTGATTGATATGTACGTCGAGCATTTTCAGTTCGAAATTGAGGAATTTGAATCATCCGAAGATTCTTTTGCAAATTCAACTAAGAGAATTTTTAATGAAATTGTTTCACTTCTTCATAAGTCAGGAATTGAAAATAAACTGGATAGTGAGAATCTAGCGAAAGATATATTAAATGTTACAAGCACTAATGATTTTCTCACAAAATTAGGAGCCTCTTCAATGTATTTAAAATTGTATAATTCTGAGCAGCTTGAGGATTTTATAAATAATACGAGAAGAAGGGTTTGTTTAGACACCCAAATACTTTTAAGGCTTCTTTGCGTATTACATAAGCCAATTACATCAGACCATTCATTAAAAGCCGTATATAATTTTCACAAAATTGCTGCCAATACCGAACTTCAATTAGATATTTTTACTTCTGACGACTATGTTGAAGAAGTTGCAGCTCACATTCAGAAAGGACTAAAGATTTATAATTACATAAAGCTTCCTATTTTTGATAAAGTCGGTAAAACAAGAAATGTTTTCTATAACTTCTATCGAGAATTATTATCTATGGAGGAGACTCCTTCTTCGAATTTCAGAGACTTTATCGAAAATGAGCTACTTGGAATCAAGGTTCCCGATGAATTCGACTTAAATTTCGTTAATGTCACATCTAGAAGACTTATTAGATTATTTGAGAATTTAGATTATGAAGTTATCTCCCCTCAATTTTATGAAAATTATGAAGAAATCAAGAAAAAGTTTGAAATTGATTTATCTTTTAAACATCAAATAAGGTCTGGAAAAGCAATAAAACATGATGTAAGAACCGCGCTGTATATGAGTGATGAACAAAATCACTTTGATTTTGAAGAATCTATATTTTTAGAGCCATATATCATTACTTGGGACTTTCAGTTTTATCATTTGCGCAATATAATTCGTGATAATTACAAACAATATAAACCTTGGTTTGTATATACTCCTCATAATTTTATTGAAAAAATTCAGTTAGGCTCATTTAAAATTAAACCAGAGTCCATTAATGAAACTATTTTATCGATTCTGGAATCGGATTACAATAGCTCTAGTAATAATAGAACTTTTATAGATGTTATTTCTACAATATTCAATAAAGAAAATGTAGGTGAATTAAAATTGGCTCAAAAATTTGCAAATATTGAAGAAGGCTATATCGAAGAACAGGAGGATAAGGAAAATTTCAAATTCATTTCTTCCGAGGAATCTCCACTTACAACTGTATTGAGTATGTTGATCAGCCATTATAACGATCCAGAAACAAAGTATAGTATGGCTGAGTTTACGGAACTCTGCGAGAATGATTCTAAGGCAGATATACTGATTAAAATAATAACTGAATCTATCGAAAAAATAAAAGATCGGACTCTTGAAAAAGAAAAATTGTTTGAACAGGTAAATGAGCTATTAGAAAACGCTGCATAACAACGTATAACGCACATTAAGCGGGGTTGGTTAGACCATTGAAAAGTCTGACAGTTTTCTATATAAAATCCTAATCTGAAAATTACGTAAATTAAAAAACCGCTTAACGAGAAGCGTTATACAAGACAGTTGTGAGCAATATGAGAAAAACGCTATCGATACTAATTTTACTTCTGATTTTATCTTGTGATAAGTCTGAAAATAAAACGATTGATTACGGAGCGTTTGAAATCACCGTCCCAAAAAGTTGGTCGGAATATGAAATAAATGGAATAGACAGTTATGTTAGTGGATTGATAACGGACAAAAATGACACTCTGATTTTTGATTTGGGTTGGTATTCGCCTGATTTGACTGAAAATCCAGAATTGCTTGTATTTGAGGAATCTGAATACGCTGAATTTACAACCGAACAAAAAGAAAAACTAAAAGGAACTAAACACTTGGTTGTTGCGGATTATACATCAGCGGATTTCCAAGCAAAAGATTATTTAAAGTACGAATTCGAAATAGACAGTATTGACTGTTTCGAAGCTAAATTTATAAAACCAAGAAACAAAGGTTTTGGAGCGAGCGGAATTTATATTGACAGTCTGAAAGGTGGTGGACCGAATTCCAATAAAACGAGATTGAGCTTTTATGGAAACAATTTGTCCGACTCAACTCAAGTGGAATTTTTTAAAGCATTGAAAACAATAAAACTGACAAAATACTGTGAATAAAATACTGCTCACAACACCGTGTATAGCTCATTGCGGCTGAATTCCTAATCGGAATTCATTGCAATTTGCTATCTTTCGGTTACGGCGGAAAATCATAGCTGATTTCCCGCAACGAGCCATACACAAAACCGTTGGCAGTAATTTACTCATCTGAATGAAATGAAATTACCTTTAATCGTACTCATAATTATTCTAGTTTCTTGCAAAGTTGAGGAATCTGATTTGTTAGATAATGCAAGATTTGAATTTGAAAATGTAATTTTCGAAAGTGGGATTGATCACCTGAAATTTAATGGGCCGTATAAGATAGATCAAATTGAGGATTTTGAACCAGATTCTGAATATGCTATTTATTACTGGTGGACTAAAGTTCAAAAAGATTCTATTCGAGTTTATGCTAAAGTTCATAAAGAACTAAAAAAGCAAACCTCTATTCACTTTTCTAAAAATTATATAGAACTCCATGAGAAAATGACTAGATCACAAAGCTTCTAAAGATTTTACTCAGTATTCCTATAATCCTGATCTTGATAATTATTCCATAAAATTTCTTTGTTGATTTAGAAGGTGAACATTTTAATATGGTTATAAATGGATTGATTATTTTGCAAATATAATTTCTTATAGGATTGATTTATATTTTGATTTAGCTATGGAAAGATGATAGGAAATCGAAAAACACCAAGTGGACCTAGAATTTTCTGCATGCAAACTATAACCACGCTGATTTATATGTGGGCAATGGATCTAGAAAAAACTAGATTGATTGAGAAGCAAACTACTGCCAACAACGTATAATGTGCATTATGCTAGATTGAATAGCTTAATTGAAAAACCCACAGAATCATTACGCCAAAGCATTATCTGAAAAATACGTAACTTCATCTCCACACAACAGCACATTATACAAAAACGTTAACCTACAATTGCGGTGACCCGCTTACAGCGGATTCAACTTCAAAAAGGTTTAGCTGACTCTCACTCGAATGGAAATTGACTAAAAATCAACTGTGAAAAATTTGATTTTGATTTGTTGCGTTGA
>JALAHT010000012.1 GCA_025384855.1 Luteirhabdus salina
AAACTTAGTTTTCAATTCTTCTGGATCAGTCTCAAAAAAACCACTTCCTGGTGTTGGTTTCAAATTATCAAGTTCATAAGAGGATCTGCTACCAGAGGTTGTCGAGATGTATCCACGCCTGACAATCATTTTAAATACTCTAATGCTAACATAAATTCCGGTTACCCCAATAAGAGCAGCAACAATCCAATTATATGGTGAAGTCAATTGTGAATAGAAAACTAGTCCAATGAAACCAATTCCTAAGAAGGTCAAAATAGTTTGGACGTAAGCCATTAAGTCATTCATCATTTTCGGAATAATTGCCGCTAACGGTTTTGTATAACGCGCTGTGGCGTCTGGGTTCAATTTACGGAATTTTCAGCAGTAGCCTTTTCTTTTTTTGATTTGTGGGATTTCAAATACATTTAACCATATCGACGCCATGCGTCGTTATACGTTGTTGTGTGCAGTTAATTATTCAGTTCGAATCTTTTTTCTAATATCAAAGCTGAATTATCTTCATCAAAAATCAATTTATTATTCTCAATTCTCCCTTTTTTATAATCCCTTGAATAATAATTTGTTTTTCCACCCCTCATTGGTAGAAATCGTTCAAGTTTTATTTCATTATCTTCAATCAGGTATTTTCCGCCACAACCTGTTGTGTTTTTAGGATGCCTTAAATCTTTCGAATTGAAATTATCTGCCAAGCCAGACCTGTAAAAGCCATCACCGTGAAATTTTAAAACAATTCTATATTCCTTTTCAGTTTCATTGTAATATCGACCTTCGAACACCTGAACATAATACGCCGAAGTATCTATTTTTTTCAGTGCTTCTAAAGTTGGTGTCCAGTTCAACTTATAATCAACTCTACCAGTAATCATATGATCTCCATTTTTATTTTCTGGAATATAGTGATAGCAGCTAGTCATAAGAAAGTTGAAAATAATTATAAAACAAATTCTCATGGAAATCGATTAATTGCACACAACGGTAACGTATAACGACCTGTTGCGTCGTTTCCTTTAGCAATTTAATGAATTTGCGGAGAATTTTCCGAATGCGTGGTTGATTCCCAGTAGGAATCAACCAAAGCAATGGGCGTTATACATTGTTGGCTCTTGTCGTGCAACCGGAACTTTGATCTGGCAAAAGCTGAACCGGTTTGGGTAGAAATCACTTGGAGTCTTGCACGGACCAAATAAATCAAATCAACCATTCGTTTTTCAGCTAGCGAATCAGCTTTTCAGTAACCGTAAGAGTGAGAAAATGATTGTTTTTATCTAATCAACGGTTTGTTGAAGTGCGGGAGGTTCAAATTCAATCGCAATTTATTCAGATAAGTCGTTTTTGGATCAGGTCAGAGTGAGGATCTCTGGCTGGATGAGACCGAGCCTGACCGAGTTCAAAATTGGTTCAGAAACTGCCAAAATTTTTTGCGCCTGTGGCGCATCCGCACGATAAGCGCCAACGGTTTTGTATAACGCGCTGTGGCGTCTGGGTTCAATTTACGGAATTTTCAGCAGTAGCCTTTTCTTTTTTTGATTTGTGGGATTTCAAATACATTTAACCATATCGGCGCCATGCGTCGTTATACGTTGTTGCCCACAGTATTATTCCACTTTATAATGGATTTTTGTTCAATAGATTTACGATGTTATAATAGAATCCGATTGAGATAATAACTTTATTCAATCCTTTTTCAAGGTCAGATTCAGTAATTGCATCTCTCAGAGCTCCTGCTATAATTGACGGCGCAACATCGCCATATTCGGATTGTGAATTCAAAACATCCTTTACTTCCTTCCTAATTGGACTTTGATTTATACATTGAATATACATGCCATTGGGATTCAAAACAAAAAGTTCAAGTTTTTCTTTTTCAGGTTCTTCATACCCTGGTTGTAAAGCAATCACTGTTTCTTCCTCACTTTCGTTTTCTATAAATTCAGTCCAAATTTTATCAAATGTTCCTGCTTTTTCCATTTCCTCAAGTATTCGAATAGATTTGCTTTCCAAGAAGAAATCCGCTTTTAGGCTTCTTTTGGTTTGGATAGAACTAATAGTGGTCAAATAACTATAAAAATTCTCGTTGTGTTTCGAATTCTCATAATGCTCAGCCAAAAGTTTTTCAAAATGTAAAGTGGCTCGGTTGAGTAATTCAATATCAGTATCTAATAAGCAACCGTTTAAGTCATCGGCATAGTTTTTATCAGTTTGAGATTGGCAAGAATAAAAATTTATTATCAATATTAGTAGTAGAATAGTTCTAGTCATAAGGTGGTCTCAATATTGTGGGCAACGGTCTTGTATAACGTATCGTTGTGTCGTTTTCAATTTACAAATTATTCAGATAGGGAAGAAGCTTCCATATTTCGCTTCAGTTTCAATTACCTTCTTTCAATCGACACAATGGACGTTATACATTGTTGTACTGCGTTATTGATCATTTTCTGAATTCTTATTCGCTTTTTTGTCAATTAAACATATTCCATAAAATAATAAGCTTATCGTGAAATAAATTGTTATGAATCCGTAAAACTCAATGATTAAACTGAATATCAAATTGAATAAATAACAACCATAAATCATGAGAGATAATATTCCCACTTGAAATAGAAGACTTGGTGCAATTATTTCGTACTCTAAAATATTGACTGAATTCTTAGACAATAATAGCAATCCTCTTGAATATATTATACTCGAGCATATTGTCAAACAAATGCATAAACTAAATAATAGAATCAGATCACCAGTTTTATAGAGCTCAGGGTGAAATAAAAATATCGTAATGTACCAAAACGGAAGTAGAATCACATTAATCAAAATGTTTTTAAGGTGTTCTGGTTGTCTTGAAAAATCTGGAATTATTGACATTCAATTCTATTTAATGCAGTACAACTGATTTGTATAACGCTTCGCGTTGTGTTGTTTGTCAATTTACAGATTTTCCATTTAAAGTAGGGGGAGCTCTTCCTATTGACTTTTTTTCAGTTGTTTTGCCTAACCAACACAATGCGCGTTATACAGTGTTGTAGGTAGTTTTTTTATCATTTTTTATTCAAAATTTTTTTCACTTCCTTTTCTCTTTTTTCACGTTCTTCATCGGAGACCCTCCATTCTTTACCTTCCCAAAAATCAATCAATTCATCCCATTCATTTTTGGATTTTGGTTTTAACCATAAATCAAACGATTTGTAATAATCAATTTCGGGTCCACCAACATTCTGTATTCCCTCAAATAGTCCGACTACAATTAGATTTTTGACATCATAATCAGCATCAGAAAGTATTTCCTCAACGTTACAGAAAAACTGTTTGAATTCCTTTGTGTCACTTTTTCGTTTTTTCCGTAAAATGAGAAATGCTAATTCTACAATATCATTATAAGCGCTTTCTTTCCGTTCTTCCTTATTTAAGTAGGGATCGGAAATTTTCTTGTAATAGAATTGTCTGATATCCGTCGTATTTTCGATTAGTTTTCGAAAAGTCAACTCTAAATCGTTAAAATGATATTTTGGTTCTATTTTGTTCAATTTAAAAATTACCTACAACGGTATTGTATAACGCAAGATGCGTTATTTTCGGAACAAAATAATCAAAACTTTCGAGATTTTCCTCAGACGAGGATGATTCCGATTAGGAATCAACCGAGCAATTTGCGTTATACGTTGTTGCCTTTAGTTGCGGAAAAGGATTATTCCGATAGCAATTTGTTTTCAATTTCAGCTTCAACCTTATCACCCCAGACCTAAATCAGATAAGGTATTTAATCAACTTTTATAGAATCATTATTAAAATGAGTTCAGCATTTCAATAACTTAACGCAACAAAATCAATTCAGGAGTCAATCAGAATTATATTAATCAATTTCCGGCTGAGTGAGAGTCACACCATCCGAGTGAGAATCAGCAAATTCATCAGAGTGAATTCCGCTGCAAGCGGATCATCGCAATTAATGGCAACGAGTTTGTATAACGTGCTGTTGCACGGTTTTGTAATTTATATCTTTTTCAGATAATGCTTTTCTAGTTTGGATTTGTAGGTTTTTCAATACTCATAACCAACCCGTGCTATGCACGTTATACGTTGTTATGCGCTTTTTGTCTGTCATTCGAATCTTTAACAATCGAAATTCCCCCTTCGCGTCCAGTTCTACTGGAGTAAAAAGTGCTTTTACCAATAATTTGACCATTTGAAGCTTTTAAAACAAAATAATAACTTCCATCTCTAGCCTTTTTTCGGATAAATCGGGCTGTATGTTTTGAATTTCGAATGACCGAATCAATACCTTTTAATGCTCCTGATTTAGTAGAATAAGCTTGACTTGATAATACAATTTGACCATTTGAAGCTTTTAAATTAAATCGAAACTTCCCTGCTTTATCTTTTTTTAAAATAAACTTACCCATATCACAATTGTATAATGATATATTCCGCTAATTTATCTACAGAATAAATCCAATGTTTTACTGTATTTAAATTTAATGATTTATATCTATGATGACCACTACCAACATAAGTATTTTTATCCGCTTGGTGAACTATATGGTGTCTTCGCTCCATTAAATCTCCTAATGCTGGAAATAAACCTTTAATATTATCCGTAACTTCTAATCCACATGAAGTAATTGCGGAGGCGACATCATCAGTTTTATTATAACTTTGATAGCCTAAAAAGTTTGATACCGACTTTTTTAATAAAGTTTCAACTCTAAGGTTTCTATGTTTATAAATTTCTTGGAATGTGAATTTTGTTTTTCTTGGATTGTCAAGAAGCCAAATTTCACTTAATTTATTTGAGTCAATTTCTGGAATTTTCCAAAGCTGTAAACTTCTGATAAAATCTTCCATTGTAGAATGAGTTAGAACTACAGAAGCTCTGAGAATTTCAAGATGTGCCGTGCTTGCCCTACCTTGATTAGCAGTGCGTAATGAATCGTATAATGAAATTAAGTTATTTAATCTTCTGTGGTTTGAATCAAAAGTATCTGTAATTTCAGCTATCATTATTGCAAATTAAATGTATTTTTCAAAAATTGCGCATAACGGTCTTGTATAACGCCTCTCGTAGCGTTGTGGTTCAATTTACGGATTTTTCAGTTAGAGTAGGGGAGTTTGGTTTCTGTAATCCTTTTCAGTCGTTTAATCAACCAACGCTATGAGCGTTATACGGTGTTGTGGGCAGTTTTATTCACAAATCTTCATATTCATTATTCTATTCAATCTCTTAATTGAAATCCTGTGTGCTTTTATTTTAGTCAAATCAACCTTTGAATTGTATGATTCTTGACATTCAATCTCAAACTTAGGTCTGGACTTGCACATATCATAAAAGAAATTTCCATTGGTGAACTCTAAATTATCCAAAGAAACAATTTCGCCAAAGTCCAATAGATTGCAAAATCGGATATAAATATTCAAAAAATCATTAGTGTTTTTTCTTTTTATACTTATAAGTGTAATATCTTTTCTTCCAGGTCTATAGTCACTTATCGGAACTAAAATTTTATCTTCTTTGCTAAACTTAAAAGTTAGTGGTTTCAAAGATTTATGAGAATTTGGATTTATATTTTCTCTATATACATAAGTACGTATCTCAAAATTGTCGGATAGATCTATTGAATCTTTAGAAATTCCCTTATAATTAAATTTAAAATATGCTGGAGGTTCTTGCGAAAAAACACCATTCGATATTATCAATAATAATATTAAAATCAGATTATTCATCTTCGAAAATTGCCCACAACGGATTTGTATAACGCGCGTTGCGCGACTGACAATTTACGTAATTTTCAATTAGGGAAGGAGGGGAGTTGTTTCTGAGTGAATTCAATGCAATTGAATTCACTCGCGTTATGCGTCGTTATACGTTGTTGGCACCAGTTATTTATTCCAATTAGCATTTAAATTCGGATTGATTTCTTTTAATTTATTTACCAATTCAGTTCCATTCTCCAATTCCGATTTCCAATTTCCGTTCAGTTTACTTTTCGGATATCCTTTTCCAGATTTCAGATCATAAATAGCATAAACTTCATCTGTGTTTCCCCAGGTCAGATAGACAATACTGTCGTAAGAATTAGCTTTAAAGTTTTTCAAATCCGTAATATGGTCGTTGGTTCCAATTAAATGATGTTTTTCCAAAATCAGATTTTCATCAGAGTCCAGTATTTCATAATACAATGGTGTCACAAAGTCAAATTCGTCTTTTTGGTAGATATTCACAAAAGTATTTTCTATTCCACTTACTTTCAGTTGTCCTATTTTCCGTTCCTGAAAACAGGATGTAAATAGAAGCAAAGTCAGAAGTAGAAAAATTTTCAGTTTCATTTTCTAATTGGTGCCAACGGTTTTGTATAACGTGTCGTTGCACGGAATGTAAGTTACGGTTTTTTCAGTTTTGGGGAATTGTTTCTTTTCACTGACGTACTTTTCATTCGCTTGACCCTCCCGTGCTAATGCACGTTATACGTTGTTGTGTGTTGGCTTTTATAAACCAAGCTTAATTTTCAATTTTTCAAAAAAGCCTTTTTTCGGTTCAATCGTTTCTATTCTCTCATATTCATTCAGATTCGAAATAGGATACTCATATTTATATTCAGAATTTTCCAATACTTTATATGTTCCATCCATTCCAAAATGGATCTCTTTTCCATTTTCGGTAACACCATATTGATGGAAATTTCCTTTATCATCTCCTTCGGGTAAAATCATAATTTGCATGGAATAATCTTTCGAATGGAAATTACTAAATTCACCATTCTGGTAATTCAAAGTCATATCATCATTAGCAGAAAACCATCCAAACAATTCTTTTGAGTTAGTCAGATCAGGAGCCATCAAAGCACAATAGAAGAAAATGAATAATTCATTTGATATACCTTTCGGAAAAGTTACTATAAAATCAGACTCATGTTTATTTTCATAAATATCCGATTGTTTAATCTTCATCGAATCAGTCAATTCAGAGACGGTTGAAATAAGACTTTCCCTATCTACATCTTTTAGATTTATATATTCTTTTATCATAGTTATATTCTAAAGCTTACACACAACGGATTTGTATAACGTGCGTTGTGCCGATTTTCAATTTACAAATTATTCAGTTAAGGTAGGAGAGTGGTTTGTTTGTAATCTTTTTCAATAGTTTGACCAAACCGGCATTATGCATCGTTATACGTTGTTAGGTGCAGGTTTCTAATTCAGTCATTTCTTTATAAATT
>JALAHT010000013.1 GCA_025384855.1 Luteirhabdus salina
CAAAACCCGAAATAAATGCTTCTAAAGATTGAAAGGTGTATTCATTACCTAAATACAGAGCTTTTCTATCTTTAAGATGCTCCAATATTTCATATAGGTTTGGTTTTAGATAACTCATTTTCTCAAATTAACCACAACGGATTTGTATAACGTGCGTTGTGCCGTTTTTCAATTTACGTTTTTTTCAGATAATGCTTTTCTGGATTAGAATTGTAGGTTATTCAATAAAGTTAACCAATCCGGCATTATGCAACGTTATACGTTGTTGTGCATAGTTATTTTTTCAGCAAATTAATATCATTCCACCTTTTTATAATTTGGGTTTCATTTAGTCTCTTTTTTCTTTCTGTTAATGAATATTGAAAATTGCGATTTCTCGAGTTCACGTTTATTTTGTGAATGTCTATCATCAAAAAATCAATTGTTTTTTCTTCAAGAGAATCAGCTAATTCTTTAAAATCTGTTTTTAATATTTTGGCATATTCAATACAGTTTTCTTCCGGAATATCATTCAGATGCAGTTGAACGTTCTGTAGATAGTCTTGGGTAAAATATATTTCTTTTCGTAGTTTTTCTTCAAACCAATGAGAGTTATAATTAGCAGCGTTATGAAATTTGTATAAAAAAGTTTCAAACATCTCTTTGGTAGATAACATTCCTGGATATGTTATGAAATAAGTTTCTCCATCAGTTTCATGAGTGGAAACAGTTGTCCTCAAGAGCTTGGTTATCTCTAAAAAGTCTTCGTGAGCTTTAAGTCGTCTATCAAAAATTTTTTCTTTTATGCGTAACCGACTTTCTTTTGATTTCAATTTCCAGGTAATTATGTTCGATATTATCACGCCTAAAAGAACACCCAGTAATCCCATTCCAGCAACGACTAGTGATTGAGTAAATTCAGAATTGTCTGTTATTTCTTGAATCAATTTAGAGCTTTTTTAATCAATCAAAATTCCAATAATTATGCACAACGGTCTTGTATAATGCGCGTTCTGCGCTCATAAATTTAGGTAAAATTCAATTAGGGTGGGGAAGTGGTGGTTTTTTGTAATCTTTCTCAACAGTTTGACCATCCGCGCAGTAATGCGCATTATACGTTGTTAGCCACCGTTAATTATACTATTTATTATTTCTTCGGAGTCTTTCGGAATTAATGGATATAATTTACCCATTATTAAAATTAATTCTTTCTGCAAATGACCTTCGGATCTAAATTTATTTTCTAAAGAATTAAAGAGTTTTTTAATATTTAGTTCAAGATCGTGTCCTTTAGTGGAAAGATACCATTTTGGAATTTGGATTTCCATCCCATTTAGATATGTAATTGAGGTTTTATCGTTCTTTTTACTTTTACTTACGTTAAATTCCAAATAGTATTTATTAAAAAACCAATCAGTAAGTTTCTGTAAAAATTCTTGATTGCTATTCATTAAGTTGTATTGATTGAATGTCTCTTCTAATTCAAGTTCCTTGTAAATTCTATTTGCTTTTAAGTCCATCAATAGAATTAAGATATAAATTGGATCATATATATAGTTTTCTATGCTGTATCTTTTCAAAGCACCATGAACTTTAACGTATGTGCTAGCTTCATTTTTTAAGTCCCAATCTATTATACCAAAAGCAGTTTTATTTCCAGAAGTTCTAATTGAATTTACTATAGTGATGACTTGATTACAATTTCCTTTACCATATGAATTTGATATAAAGTATAACTTAAAAGGATAGTTCTTATATTGATTTAACTTGTTGAAAAGAGTTTGATAATACCTAACATCGGTAGGGCTTTCTACAAATACTTGTTTATGATTTTGATAATCTATTGATAACGTTGGTAAATTTCCAGTCAAGATTTCTAAAGCTTCGGCCTTTTCGATTTTTTTTAATGTCGTTTTCGGTACATTTTTTAATTCATAAATTGAATTATCGGGACTGAGTGCTATTGTTGAGGGAGAATGGGTAACCATAAACACATCGATACCCAACTTATTAACGAAGGTATCATGCAGTACTTCTATTAATAGTTTTGACATTTCTGGATGCAAATGGGCATCAGGCTCATCTAGAATTATTAAATCTGGAAGAATAAGTTTATTCTGATAATATTGACTAGTAAAAAGTTTTATAATAAGTCCTAAAATGACCTTTTCTCCCGAAGATAAGTGTTGTAATGAAATATTTTTTTGGACTGTAGTTTTTATTAATTGAAAAGAAACTTTTATTTCAGGGGAAAATTCTTTTTTATCTATTCCCTGAAATTGAAAAGACATATTGTGGGCTAACAAAATTTGATTAATACTTTCCCACGGTGGAGGAAACTTTTCTACAAAATCTTTATCTGAGATAGAATCATTGCTATCGCCATCTACTTGTTTGTCAAAGTACAATCTTCTATTTTGATCTCTTCTCTTTGCATAATTGTAAAAAACATATTCAAGCCGTGATTCAAATAATTTGGGATCATCAAAAAGATATTCAGGAATTGGGGTCAGAAAAAAATCTGAATTTGACAATTCACTTATTTCTTTATTTTGAAATTTAGCTACATATTGAGCGACCGACAATGTTTTTTTTATATCAGAAAAAAATCTGTTTTTAAACAGTCTATTAATAATTTGCTCCAAGCTTGCATCTGGGAACCTTTGGATAAATTGTGAATCTACCTCTTCAAGTATATTAAAAATAAAGGTTTTTAACTCTTCTTCCGATACGGTTGTATTATCTATCTTTTCTTTGATATTATCAATTGTTAATTGATCTATCCAAACATCATATTTTATCAATTCACTTGCGAATTTTTTTAGATTATATTGTACTGAATCAACTCGATTTATATATGGCTCGATTCTAGTTTTCCAAGAATCATTATCCAAAGCCTTTAAATTTGAGTTTGCGATTCCCCCAATACGAATATTTTTGTGTTTGGAATCAATAACAAAGCTTACCTCACGTGGAAGTCTACCATTATAATTTAAATTGAAAAGTTCTAAAAGTTGAGTTTTTCCGGAACCGTTTCTACCGGTTATTACAGTAAAATTACTTAACGGATCGCTTAAGAAAGATGTTAGGGATTTGTATTCACCTTTTAATTCTATTGTCATGATTGTCGGGTGTTATCTTATATCACGTTAATATTTATTCAAATATGAATTTGATCATTAATGGTGGCTAACGGTACCGTATAACCGCTTTTGCGGTCTTTTCGGTTATGTTTTTATCAGTTATAAATATATTGATTTTCTGTAATCCTTTTCATTCGAATAATCATCTTGCCGCTATTGCGGTTATACATTGTTACCTGCTGGCAATACTCAAATCATTACTCTTAAACTGAAATATAAATCTCTATATTCCATAAAATCCTCATAAGCCAAACCAAATGAAATTCTGTTTACAAGGAATCTACTATTAAAATTTAAGAACTTGAAGATTTCAGCTTTGTAATTAATGCGATTATCAAATATTGAGGTCGAAAAGGTCGTGCTAATTTTTGGTTTAGGAAACCATTTATTAGTATATAAAAGACCTCCAAATTTATTATAATTCCTGCTCAAATAATCTAATCCAAGACCTATACTCAGATTCTTTTTAAGATTTAAGCCGTATTTTAATTGATGATTTTCAAATTCATATTTTAAGTCTTTTAAGTCGACTATTCTATTCTGATAATTATACGCTATATAATCGGACAGACTTGATTTTTTATAAAAAACTTTCCATTTGGCAATTTGTAGGTTAAGATGATGAAAACCGTTATTGTCAAAGTTATATTGTAAAGTAGCGCCTCCGTTTATTTTTGTTTGGCCTATGTATGTTGCCGAATACGATGAAAAAAAACCTTTAGGTAATTTTGTTGCACCGCTATATCCCAATTCGAATGAATTTGATATATAACACATATTTACCATTCCTCCAGAATTGTAGCAACCTTTCTTTGGCAATGAATTTATAAATGAAGTATAGACCTCTTTTAAGTTTAGCGTGTCTGATAAATTTTTCACTAAATCTAACACTACGATGGCTTCTGGAATCGAATCTTGAGAAGATGGTGTCCAGTAATTTTTAAACCAATAGCTCTTTTTATCAGAATGCTCTATGATATATGTGATTCCGTCCATTCCTTTGCTCCATTTCTCTATACTTTCATCGGACGGCAATTCTAAAATTTTAGAGTTCTTTACGACGTCATAGATTATTTTTGATTGTTGCGATGTGAGTAGAATTTTGCTCGTAAGTGTTTCTTTTTCGCTCTTGTTAGGTTTTTTGGTATGGTATATATAATTTATAATTAAACCATTTATTTCAGAACTATCTTTTGAAATTTCAATTACTTGTCCGTGATTCCAAAATCTAAAATTGAATTCATCTTGTGACTTTTCAAAATCTTTTAAGTCCAGAGTTTTTTGAAATTCAACATTTTTTTTTATACCAATAAGCTGTATCTCCTTTAATTTCTTTTGTTTGTGCAAACATAGTCTGAAAGAACAACAAAAATGGAATAATGATTATATGCAGTTTGTTCATTTTGCTTGCAGGTAACGGTTTTGTATAATGCGTCGTTCTGCGCTTTTGTGAAAATACGGATTTTTCAGTTAAGCTATTTTTTGTGGAATTGTGGGAAATTCAATACTCATAACCGACCGCGCAGTCAATGCGCATTATACGTTGTTGTACGCTGGCTTTTAGTCACAACCGCAATACTTTTCACTGTTTGCTTTTTCAAAGCATTCTTTCCCCTCTTTGAATGCAAAATATGCCAATCCCAATGTTCCCAAACTATCGATGTAAGCAATATTCGTTAATTCATATATTCCGCTGCTTATCAATAAGATTATCGACATGTAAACACAAACCATAGTACAATTTGCATCAGCAAGAATGGGATCGGAGTCCAATCGTCTACCTACATTTCTTTTCCAACCGACCAAAATCAACATCACTATGATTGAAACTGTAGAGATAATAACTCCGAAAAACGTTGCAACGGGCTTATGGCCAATCCATATGTTATAAATACTTGTAGCCAAAAGAGCAATAGTCAGAAGATAAAATGCAAATCCCGTTATCTGAAGAGCTGTCCTTTCGAAACTGTCTCGGTTGCTATTCGGATTCTTCTTTATCCTAAATATCATGTGAACGATTCCGATTCCAGAAATCACCTCGATGAAACTGTCAGATCCAAATCCAAAAAGAGCGAGGCTTTCATCCTCGTACCCAAGATAAGTGGAAATCAATCCTTCAATCAAATTGTACGCGATTGTAAAAATTGCAAGACCTAGCGCTGTATTGTATAACTTCCCATTCTCATTTTTCGAAATCATATTAGGCATTCGTGTCACTTTAAAGCTTGCGTACAACGGATTTGTATAACGCAGCGTTGCGCTTTCAAGCAACAAAATACTAAAACTTTCGAGATTGTCCGCTGGCGAGGATGATTCCGAGTAGGAATCAACCGAGCAATTTGCGTTATACGTTGTTGCCTGTAGTTGCGGAAACGGATTTTTCCGAAAGCGATTCATATTCAACTTCAGCTTCAACCTTATCACCCCAGACCTAAATCGGATAAGATTTTTAATCATTATCAAAATCGGTTCAGTTATTCAATAACTCTCCGCAACAAAATCAAATCAAAATTCAGTAAGAATGTTCTAATCAATTTCCGACCGAGTGAGAGTCACACCATCCGAGTGAGAATCAGCAAACTCGGTCAGAGTGAATTCCGCTGAAAGCGGCTCACCGCAATTACTGGCAACGGATTTGTATAACGTGCGTTGTGCCGTTTTTCAATTTACAAATTATTCAGTTAAGGTGGGAGAGTGGTTTCGTTGTAATCTTTTTCAATCGTTTGACCAATCCGGCACTAATGCATCGTTATACGTTGTTGTGCAACGTTGTATCAAATCACACTTAACAAAAACCCAATTATCACAAATGCCAAAGTAGAAATCAAAAATGCTTTTATCGATTTATAGATATTGGAAATAAGGTTCCAACAATACAGGTATAGAAAAATAGGGTAAATGAATCCAATTATCGGGAAATCATTTTCAATGGTCAAATCAATACCCACAAGAATAAATAGAATTCTTCCAAAAAATAGAAGAGAAACAAAGAATAACCATATTGGATTAATTTGAGCCATTCTCAATCGAATGGTTTTTCTCCTTATCGAAGCGAACGGTTTGCTCATCCATAAAAAGGTCGTGTAACAAAACGCAAATCCAACGGAAGCAAATCCGATAAGTGTATAATCGTAAGTGGAGATATCATGGTTTAAACTCCAATCGTTTACATATATTCCCAGGTTTGCGATCCTTAATGTCAACCGAAAAAATGAGTTGAGGATTATACTCAACCCGATTCCAATTATCAACCCACTGTAAAATTGAAATTCACCTAATTCTTTAATCGAAAAGTTAGACTTGTATTTGTCCAATTGAATTCTTCTTAATCAACAATGTTGCACAACGGTCTTGTATAACGCAAGATGCGCTATTTTCGGAACAAAATAATCAAAACTTTCGAGATTTTCCGCCGGCGAGGATGATTCCGAGTAGGAATCAACCGAGCAATTTGCGTTATACGTTGTTACCTACAGTTGCGGG
>JALAHT010000014.1 GCA_025384855.1 Luteirhabdus salina
GAAGGCGGCGACCTACTCTCCCACCTGGAGGGCAGTACCATCGGCGCTGGCGGGCTTAACTTCCCTGTTCGGAATGGTAAGGGGTGAGCCCCGCCGCTATAGCCACCTTGGGCCTTCATGGCCGCGCGGTGCGCGGGCCTAATATCGTGACATAGAGGGAACGGGAGGATACGGTCGGTGCGGACACCGAGCAAACAAATGTGTTGAGCTGGCCGGCCCCCGCAACGGGTGCGGGGGCGGCGCGTACACAAGCTTACGGGCAATTAGTACCACTCGGCTGCGCGCGTCGCCGCGCTTCCACCTGTGGCCTATCGACGTGGTAGTCTCCCACGGCCCTTTAAAGAAATCTCATCTCGTGGCGGGTTTCGCGCTTATATGCTTTCAGCGCTTATCCCTTCCGGACGTAGCTACCCGGCGGTGCCATTGGCATGACAACCGGTACACCAGCGGTCCGTCCAACCCGGTCCTCTCGTACTAGGGTCAGGTCCACTCAAATTTCTAGCGCCCACTGTAGATAGAGACCGAACTGTCTCACGACGTTCTGAACCCAGCTCGCGTGCCACTTTAATGGGCGAACAGCCCAACCCTTGGGACCTTCTCCAGCCCCAGGATGTGACGAGCCGACATCGAGGTGCCAAACCCCCCCGTCGATGTGAGCTCTTGGGGGAGATCAGCCTGTTATCCCCGGAGTACCTTTTATCCTTTGAGCGATGGCCCTTCCATGCGGGACCACCGGATCACTATGCTCTACTTTCGTACCTGATCGGCCTGTATGCCTCTCAGTCAAGCTCCCTTGTGCCATTGCACTCTGCACACGATTGCCAACCGTGTTGAGGGAACCTTTAGAAGCCTCCGTTACTCTTTTGGAGGCGACCACCCCAGTCAAACTACCCACCAAGCACTGTCCCCCTTAAGGGGTTAGGCCCTAAACAAACAAAGGGTGGTATTTCAACGGCGGCTCCAGCGCGCCTGGCGACGCACCTTCGAAGCCTCCCACCTATCCTACACATTGTTTGCCCAGGGTCAATACTAAGCTATAGTAAAGGTTCACGGGGTCTTTTCGTCCCACAGCGGGTAAACGGCATCTTCACCGTTACTACAATTTCACCGAGCTCATGGCCGAGACAGTGTCCAGATCGTTGCACCATTCGTGCAGGTCGGAACTTACCCGACAAGGAATTTCGCTACCTTAGGACCGTTATAGTTACGGCCGCCGTTTACCGGGGCTTCGGTTCGACGCTTCGCTTACGCTTACGCCTCCCCTTGACCTTCCGGCACCGGGCAGGTGTCAGGCCATATACTTCATCTTTCGATTTCGCATAGCCCTGTGTTTTTGATAAACAGTCGCCTGGACCTCTTCACTGCGGCCCACGGACAAGCCGTGGGCGACCCTTCTCCCGAAGTTACGGGTCGATTTTGCCTAGTTCCTTAGCCATGAATCTCTCGAGCACCTTAGAATCCTCATCCCAACTACCTGTGTCGGTTTGGGGTACGGGCTGCCTCGCTCGCTTTTCTTGGGAGTCGATACCCTGGATTATCGCCTTGGCCGTGGCCTCGGCGTACTATCCCACGCTTCCGCGTGGTTCAACGTGCTGTTCCGTCAGCACGCACCAGGTCCTCGCCTCCGTCGCTTTTGGCGCGGGCAGGTACCGGAATATTAACCGGTTGTCCATCCACTTCCCCCTTCGGGTTCGCGTTAGGTCCCGACTGACCCCCGGCTGATTAGCATGGCCGGGGAAACCTTGGTCTTTCGGTGTGCGGGTTTCTCGCCCGCATTATCGTTACTTATGCCTACATTTTCTTTTCCATGCGCTCCAGTATGCCTCGCGGCAAGCCTTCGGCGCCCATGGAATGCTCCCCTACCCAGTATAAATACTGCCATAGCTTCGGTAATATGCTTATGCCCGATTATTATCCATGCCGGACCGCTCGACTAGTGAGCTGTTACGCACTCTTTAAATGAATGGCTGCTTCCAAGCCAACATCCTAGCTGTCTGTGCAGTCCAACCTCGTTTGTTCAACTCAGCATATATTTGGGGACCTTAGCTGATGGTCTGGGTTCTTTCCCTCTCGGACATGGACCTTAGCACCCATGCCCTCACTGCCGGGAAACGTTTCATAGCATTCGGAGTTTGTCAGGAATTGGTAGGCGGTGAAGCCCCCGCATCCAATCAGTAGCTCTACCTCTATGAAACTATTGTCCGACGCTGCACCTAAATGCATTTCGGGGAGTACGAGCTATTTCCGAGTTTGATTGGCCTTTCACCCCTACCCACAGGTCATCCCAAGACTTTTCAACGTCAACGGGTTCGGGCCTCCACTATGTGTTACCACAGCTTCACCCTGCCCATGGGTAGATCACACGGTTTCGCGTCTGCCTCTGCCAACTAAAGCGCCCTGTTCAGACTCGCTTTCGCTGCGGCTCCCCCGCTTAACGGGTTAACCTCGCTGGCAACGGCAACTCGTAGGCTCATTATGCAAAAGGCACGCCGTCACGGATCAAGTCCGCTCCGACCGCTTGTAGGCGCATGGTTTCAGGTTCTGTTTCACTCCCCTGTTCGGGGTTCTTTTCACCTTTCCCTCACGGTACTGGTCCACTATCGGTCTCCCAGGAGTATTTAGCCTTGGCGGATGGTCCCGCCGGATTCACACAGGGTTTCACGTGCCCCGCGCTACTCAGGATACTGCTATGCCTTATATCCAGTTATCTGTACAGGGCTGTCACCTTCTACGGCCGCGCTTTCCAGCGCGCTCCAGTTCCTGATACAGGCAATGTCGCAGTCCTACAACCCCGGGCCGTCCGTAAACGGACCGGTTTGGGCTAATGCGCGTTCGCTCGCCGCTACTAGCGCAATCACTGTTGTTTTCTCTTCCTCCGGCTACTTAGATGTTTCAGTTCACCGGGTTTGCCCCCCTTGCGGGGTGATACCGCTTCACGGTACCGGGTTGCCCCATTCGGAAATCCGCGGATCGATTCGTATGTGCCGATCCCCGCGGCTTATCGCAGCTTATCGCGTCCTTCGTCGCCTCTGGGAGCCTAGGCATTCCCCATGCGCCCTTGATTTGCTTGTTGTACTTTTTTGCTCTTTAATGAGTTTGATTCAATGTCAGGCCATGCCACAAAGGGCACGGCCATCGCTTTTCTCGTATTCTCTTGTTCCCAATATGTCAATGAACCGTCAGGGCAAGCGCTACCGGCGCGACGGACAGAACCGTCAGCTAACGCCGGGCATCGCTCGGTGCCCATGGTGGAGTATATCGGAGTCGAACCGATGACCTTCCCGCACAAAAGCGGGACGCTCTAGTCCCTTCTGACTAAAACTCTCTTATTCTTCATTACTCAATGAACGCAGCGGTCTTTGCACTCCCGCCAAAGTGTTGTGGAGAATATCGGAGTCGAACCGATGACCTCCTGCGTGCAAGGCAGGCGCTCTAGCCAGCTGAGCTAATTCCCCATAACTAGTAGTTAGTAATGAGCAGTCAGTAGTTAGTACATAACCACTTACCCAACTTCCAGAATTTCCTTCCATTATAAAATGAACTCAAAAGTAGTCTCAGGCAGACTCGAACTGCCGACCTCTACATTATCAGTGTAGCGCTCTAACCAGCTGAGCTATGAGACTCTACAGTCCATAAAGTAGGTATAATTGACAGTTTAGACCAAGCGAGCCCCCTCGGTCAAGGGGTATCTCGATGTTTGCCGACAAGGCACTCTCTAGAAAGGAGGTGTTCCAGCCGCACCTTCCGGTACGGCTACCTTGTTACGACTTAGCCCCAGTTACCGGTTTTGCCCTAGGCAGCTCCTTGCGGTCACCGACTTCAGGCACCCCCAGCTTCCATGGCTTGACGGGCGGTGTGTACAAGGCCCGGGAACGTATTCACCGCACCATGGCTGATGTGCGATTACTAGCGATTCCAGCTTCACGGGGTCGAGTTGCAGACCCCGATCCGAACTGAGACCGGCTTTGAGGATTCGCTCCTGCTCGCGCAGTGGCTGCCCTCTGTACCGGCCATTGTAGCACGTGTGTGGCCCAGGACGTAAGGGCCGTGATGATTTGACGTCATCCCCACCTTCCTCGCGGTTTGCACCGGCAGTCCGGCCAGAGTTCCCATCATTACATGCTGGCAACTGACCGCAGGGGTTGCGCTCGTTATAGGACTTAACCTGACACCTCACGGCACGAGCTGACGACAACCATGCAGCACCTTGCAATCTGCCCGAAGGAGGGGGCGTTTCCGCCCCTGTCAGACTGCATTTAAGCCCTGGTAAGGTTCCTCGCGTATCATCGAATTAAACCACATGCTCCACCGCTTGTGCGGGCCCCCGTCAATTCCTTTGAGTTTCATTCTTGCGAACGTACTCCCCAGGTGGGTCACTTATCACTTTCGCTTGGCCACTGGGCACCCAATCGCGCCCAACAGCTAGTGACCATCGTTTACGGCGTGGACTACCAGGGTATCTAATCCTGTTCGCTCCCCACGCTTTCGTCCCTCAGCGTCAATATAGTGTTAGCGACCTGCCTTCGCAATTGGTGTTCTGAGCAATATCTATGCATTTCACCGCTACACTGCTCATTCCAGCCGCTTCACACTAATTCAAGACCGCCAGTATCAAGGGCAATTCTACGGTTGAGCCGCAGACTTTCACCCCTGACTTAACGGCCCGCCTACGGACCCTTTAAACCCAATGATTCCGGATAACGCTTGCACCCTCCGTATTACCGCGGCTGCTGGCACGGAGTTAGCCGGTGCTTATTCCCACGGTACCGTCAGCCCCCTACACGTAGGGGGGTTTCTTCCCGTAAAAAAGCAGTTTACAACCCGTAGGGCCGTCTTCCTGCACGCGGCATGGCTGGATCAGGCTTCCGCCCATTGTCCAATATTCCTCACTGCTGCCTCCCGTAGGAGTCTGGTCCGTGTCTCAGTACCAGTGTGGGGGATCCCCCTCTCAGGGCCCCTACCCATCAAAGCCATGGTGTGCCGTTACCACACCATCAAGCTAATGGGACGCATGCCCATCCACCACCGTAACCTTTACTGCGGTACCCCATGCGGGGACCGCAGGCCATGAGGGGTTAATCCAAGTTTCCCTGGGCTATCCCTCGGTGGTGGGCAGGTTGCATACGCGTTACGCACCCGTGCGCCGGTCGTCACCAGGGGAGCAAGCTCCCCCGTGTTACCCCTCGACTTGCATGTGTTAGGCCTGCCGCTAGCGTTCATCCTGAGCCAGGATCAAACTCTTCATCGTGTATTCATAAATAACTTATGCCTATACGCCGACAAAAAGATCGCCCCAAAAGAACCACAGGAGTCTCACTTAGTCTAAATCTAATGTAAGGACACTACATAAAATAGCGCCCATACGCTGTCAATTACAATACCTCAATGAACTCGCCGGTCAAAAAAAATCCCGGCATCAATCTGTCGGCCGACGGGGAGTCGAACCCCATCCCCGGGCTGCCCGCCCGGCCATTCTACATTATCGCCCCCTCTCGAAAGCGGGTGCAAATATACG
>JALAHT010000015.1 GCA_025384855.1 Luteirhabdus salina
TCGAACTTTATAGATTCTGCGTTCGTCCGAATTTAAAATATCCCACCACTTTTCGAGGTCGCTTTTAGTTGTAAGCCAAATTCCTTTTTTTCTTGATGGTAAATCTGGATCAATTTCGAGTCTAATTTTTTCAAAAATTTGTTCTCTAATCCACTTAAGATACTGAAGATTAACTTTGTAAAACTTGAATGTTAAGTCTTCAAATTCTCTGCAATGATCAAGAAATTGAAAATGTTTGGTCTCATTATAATTACTGAAATCTGAGAATTTTTGATCACAATTATCGTCGTTTAATTTATTGTTCGCAACGGATAAAATATCGCGATTTCCAATTTTCCTGTTGAAATTATCATTCAAGCCAGCTAAGATATCCTCGATAAAGGGATTATGTGAATTTGAATCAGTTTTTATAATCTGATTCAAATTCCACTCTTTATCTAACTTATTCAGTTTCTGAACGTGAAAATATTCCATTGGAGATTTCTATAAAACTTGCACCTAACGGATTTGTATAACGCTCGTGGCGCGTTAGACAATTTACGTAATTTTCGATTATTAGATAGGAGGGAACGTCTCTGCGTGAATTCAATGCAATTGAATTCACCAGCGACATGTGTCGTTATACGTTGTTGGCGTGTCGTACTTTGTATATAACTTTTGTTTTTCAATCATTTTGAAAAATCATAATCAAATGCTCTAAATTCGATTCCGTTGAAGAACATTCTGCTTTAATGTATTTAAATGTTATCCTTGATAAATAACTTATAACAAGAAACTAATGGGGAAATCCAAAATCAACCTTTTCAATTGCTATTTATCCTTTTGTATTCCACTCTTTAGTTTCTGATGTATAAACATTTGAATCAAAACCGATAGCGTACCAAACTGTATAAGTCGAATCACTTGTCTTTGAATAAAACGCCTCCGACTCTGTTGTTTCTTTCAATTCAATTTCAGATACATTTTCAGGCAACCTTTGATTTTCAGATTTAAACTTCTCGACTTTCTGAATAATAGATTCAGCATATTTGTGTCTTTCACAGAAATAGTCACAACAGGAGATTAACCCTAATGTTATTGAAAGTATTGATAATTTAAGTAGGTTTTTCATCGTAAAGTATGCACGCCAACGGTCTTGTATAACGTGTTGTGTTGCGGTGTTTAAAGTTAGTTATTTTTCAGATAAGGGGTTTTTTAAAGTAGGATAGTGCTTTTCAACAGTTTGACCATCACCAGCAATATACACGTTATACGTTGTTGTAGGCAGTATTTATAGATCTTTAATTATTTCAGGTAAATAAATCTCTAATGCGTTTTTAGATAAATTTACAAATAAGCAAGAAAGAGGATTTTTACAAGGAAAATTCTTTTCATTATTTCCCGTATTTCCTTCAATTTCCTTCTCAAGAATAATTTTATTTTTCTCTGATGAATATAAAATCAAGTTTGTGGTTAGAAAAATTGAATCGTTTTTCTTTGTAGTTTTTAAATTTTCGAATTTAATGATGAAGTCATAATTTTTATTTTCAGCCAGTTTATTTAAATCTATTTTTTTGGTTTTAGAAACTTCCGTTTCTGATATTTCAAATAAATGACCTCTTTGCTCAACTGCTATTTCCAAAATGGATTTTGAATAATAAGATAGATATTCAAAATAAATGAAATTATAGCTTTCAATATCTAAACTATCTATTTTTTTTAATTCAGATTTGGCAGATATTTTAAGTTCCTCAAACTCTATAGAATCTAGTAATTGAAATTCGTTTTCCGAGTTGATAAATTCAGTTAATTCTTTTTTGACTATATCATTTCGTCGTTGATATTCTTTAACAACGAGTTCACTATATTTTTTTAATGAATTATCAATTTTTGCACTATCAGGTTTAATAAAAGTTATCGAAATTTTATTGTTACTTGAATTTTGACAAATAGCAATTTGAGTTAATGTCAAAAATATTATTAGTAATTTCATCTCGTTAGTTTTCAAATATTGCCTACAACGGTCCTGTATAACGTGTCGTGCTGTGCTTTTAAAGTTAAGTGAAATTCAATTACCGGAACAATTATCCTAGACCTGTAGGGTTTTCAATTAGGTTATTCAACCGTGCAGCATGCACGTTATACGTTGTTGCCCACAGTTATTAGATTTTGTTTTTCTCAACAACAAATGTCTTGTATGTGGGACATATCTTAATCAGTTCAGTATTTAAATCACTTGTATAATTTCTCATCTCCTCTTTTATATCCAAGTTATATTTTCCATAAATGGTCACTTGGTGTTTTTTAGTCACTTGTATTAAAATTGGATCTACTATTTCGTCACTCAGTTTATCTTTTATCTGGAGTTCCTCACAAATTTCCGCCGCCACTGTCGAAATCACATCAGAAGAATTTTGTTGTTGTCTTGAAAGCTTATCATCAATTTCTCTAAACTTTGCACATTGTTCATATAATTTTTCAGTCAGAATTTTTGGTACATTCTTTTCAGCATAGTCCATATCAACATCAGGGTTTTCTGAGACATAACTCTTCAAAATCAGTCCTATTTCTGAATTATAATTTTTATAAGAACTTTGAAAGCAATTTTGAGCTTCTTTTGCAATAGTACTTTGATTCGATTGTTCCGTAATCTGATTTAAGCATTCACAGGTCGCATCAATCAACTTATTTTGTGAATGTAAATTTACTCCTGTAAAAATCAGTAAGACAATTAATGTATGTTTCATTTCAATTCTATAATTGTGGGCAACGGTCTTGTATAACGTGTTGTGTTGCGGGGATTAAAGTTACGTATTTTTCAGCCGTAGCCCAGAATTTAATTTTCGGAGTCTTTTTCATTCAAATAACCAACCTAGCAATATACACGTTATACGTTGTTGCCCACAGTTTTTATTCATAATCAAACTCGTACATTCTTTCAGAGTATGAATTTATTGTTTTAAACTCATCTTCAATTTTGTCAAATTTGGGTTCGATTATGAACCGACCTTTTTTGTCAATAAATCCCCATTTTCCATTTAACTTAACTCCGGCATATCCATTTCGAAAACCACGCGCATCATCGAATAGAAAATCAATGATTATAACTCCATTAGCGTTAATATATCCAAATTTATCGCCTTTTTTAGTTATCGCAAGTCCATTATCACTAAAATAAGTTAAGTAGTCATAAATCGGTTCAATTAAAATAGTTCCAGTTGTATCAGCTAAACCATATTTCCCTCTTTTATTATACCAAAACTTGTCGCTTTGAACATAACCAAAAGATGTATAAACTCCTTTCATAATCGTATCCCCATTTCTATTAATTCTTCCAAGCGTTCCACTGTCGGAATCTCCAATCAATCTTAATTTTCTCGTGTTCTTTTGATAGTCGATATTTATAGTGTCAATTATTTGACCTTTTCTATTGATTATGAAATGGTTCTTTGCAATCTCGACTTTTGCGTGCTTTTTGTCAAAGTCATTAACGTAATCATAGATTGTATCGGTTTGCAGTATTCCATTTTTGTTTATGTAGCTCCATTTTCCATTTTCTGAATGTTTTACAGGTGCAAGACCATTAGAGAAATCTTCTGCGTCATAGTAAAATTCAGATGATATTAGCTCTCCTTTTAAATCTACGAAATTGTATTTATCATTTAATAAAACCAAAAATCTATTGTCATAAATATTTCCAATAAAATCGAATTTGTGTTCAATAACAAGTTCTCCTTTGGCATTTATAACTCCTACTTTTCCGTTCTTGTAAGAGTCTGCAAATCCATTTGTAAAGTTTCTAATTGAATCAAATTTTGGTTCTAAATGCCAGTTCCCATCCTTTTCGATAAACCCATATTTACCCTCAAATTTTACTGGTGCAACTAACTTTTGATTAGCACAACCTAAAATTAAAAGACTGAATATTATTAGGATGATGAATTTCATAAATTGTGGGCAACGGATTTGTATAACGCTCGTGGCGCGTTGAACAAATTACGTAATTTTCAATTAGTAGGAGAGAGGGGATGATTCTGCGTGAATTCAATGCAATTGAATTCACCAGCGACATGTGTCGTTATACGTTGTTGTACACCGTTTATCAAATCAGATTTAGCTATTTGCCATGATTGGGATCATTATCGCAATCATCACAGCAACCATTGTTTGCCAATAATAATTTGTAATAAACAATCCACTCAACAAAAGTATCGAGTCATCTACTTTAGATTCTATCTCACCTTTTGTTGACGAACCAGCATATTTAATTTCAGTCCTGTTTTTATTTTGAATACTCCATTTTGTATTCCATGAATTATCAAATTTCAATGAATTCACAGACTCCTTGGTCGAAATGGTAGCTTTTCTCATCAAGCTTCCATAATCAATTTTACCAACCACATTGCCAGAAGAATCTATGATTTCAGTATTTCTATTAAAGAACCCAGTTGTTTTGAAAATATATTCCTCACCGTTCAACTTGGCCTTTGTGGTATTTGAAAACGGTTTATTTATAAGTTCACCAATCTGGTGACCGTGCTCAAAGATTCGATAATGATTTGAAAAGAATTTTTTCTTCCAGATTAGTTTTAAATCCATGTTTTAATCAATCGATAATTCAGTTTGCTCAAAGAAACAGAAATTTAATTCAAATCAAGAAAGAATGTTCAATGGAGGTCATAAATGGTGTACAACGGATTTGTATAACGCAATGTTGCGTTGTTTCCCAGGCCAAAATAATCAAAACTTTCGAGATTGTCCGCCGGCGAGGATGATTCCGAATAGGAATCAACCGAGCAATTTGCGTTATACATTGTTGCCTGTAGTTGCGGAAAAGGATTTTTCCGAAAGCGATTCACTTTCAACTTCAGCTTCAATCTTATCACCCCAGACCTAAATCAGATAAGATTTTCAATCAATTTTCTATAATCATTATCAAAATCGGTTCAGTTATTCAATAACTCAACGCAACAAAATCAAATCAAAATTTAGTAAGATTGTTTTAATCAATTTCCGGCTGAGTGAGAGTCACACCATCCTAGTGAGAATCAGTAAAATCGGTCAGAGTGAATTCCGCTGAAAGCGGATCACCGCAATTACTGGCAACGGTTTTGTATAACGACCTGTTGCGTTGGTTTCAATTTACCTATTTTTCAATTAGGGGAGGAGATTTTGGTTTCTGTAATCTTTTTCAATCGTTTGACCGACCAACGCTATAGGCGTTATACGTTGTTGGCAGTAGT
>JALAHT010000016.1 GCA_025384855.1 Luteirhabdus salina
ACCCCCTCTCCCTTGGTTTTTTGCGATTCGGACAGCGACGGTTTCGGGGAGTTCTTTCTTCACGACGCTGACGCTGACATCACCGGCGGTGACCCGGACCTTACGGTGACCTACCACGGCTCTCTGCTGAACGCTGAGAACGGCTTTCTGGAGCTTGTGGACCCGTACATGAACGACAACCCTTACTCGGACGTTGTTTGGGCGCGCGTTGAGAGCGCGGTGAGCACGTGCTACTCGGTGGTTGAGCTGGTTCTGGAGGTGCGCGACACCCCTGCGACGCAGGCGCCGGATCCGCTTCGCCTGTGCGACGACGACACGGACGGGCTTCAGGTCTTCGACCTGACGCTCTCGGCGCCCGGTGTTCTTGGCGGGCTGGACCCTTCGCAGTACGACCTTTACTGGTACGCGGAGCTTGGCGACGCGGTGGCCGCCGGGGACCTTGCGCTGACGGCGCCGGACTATTCCCAGGCGATCGCCGGCCCTGGCTCTTACCAGAACGTTGTTCCGGGCTCCCAGACGGTCTACGTGCTGGTGGTCGGGGCTCCGGGCTCGGTGACTGCCCAGAGCACTGCCGAGGGCTGCTACTCTATCGAGGAGCTGGAGCTGTTCGTGGACCCGCTCCCGGTGGCGGTGCAGCCGACTGATGCCTATGAGCTCTGCGACGACGAGGTTGGGGGGAGCGCCCCCGACGACCAGGTGAGCACGTTCGACCTGACGAGCCGCAACGGGCTCGTCACGGGCGGTGACCTCTCGCTCTCGGTTGAGTGGTTCGCGACCCCCGCGGACGAGGCTGCGGACGCCCCGGTGGCCGACGCGACGGCGTGGCAGAACCTTGACCCGGTGACGGGCGCGGCGGAGACGCCGCAGACGGTCGTGGGCCGTGTGGAGAACGCCTTCGGCTGCCGGTCGCTGGTGACCCTGACCCTTGTGGTGCTGGACAACCCGACGCCCGTGGACCCCGAGCCGCTGGCGGTTTGCGACGACAACAACGACGGCTTCGCGGAGTTCGACCTGACGGAGAAGGACGCGGAGATCACGGGCCCTGAGACGGGGCTGGTGGTGACCTACCACGGCACGGAGGCCAACGCGGTGGCGGGCCTCGGCGCGCTGGCGGTCCCCTATGAGAACGACACGCCCTTCAGCGACACGGTGTGGGCGCGCGTGGAGGACGGCACGACGGGCTGCTACACGGTGGTCGCCCTTGAGCTGGTTGTGGACCAGCTCCCGCTGTCCCCCGGCCCGGGCTTCGGGGACCTGTTCTCCTGCGACGGTGACGGGGGCGGTTCGGCGGTCTTCGACCTGACCGTGAACACGGTCCCCGCGCTGAACGGGCAGGGCCCGGCGGGGTACACGGTGACCTACCACACCTCGGCGCTGGACGCTGGTTCCGGGACGGGTGCCATCGGCACGCCCGCCAACGCCTCGTTCGCGAGCACCGGCCAGACGGTCTGGGTCCGCGTGGAGGACGACGCGACGGGCTGTGCCCGTGTGACGCCCTTCGAGCTGGTCGTGGGTGCCCTCCCGGCGGCCGCGGCCCCCGCGGACCTTGAGCTCTGCGACGACGAGGTCGGGGGGAGCACGGACACTGACGGCATCTCGACCTTCGACCTGTCCTCCACGGAGTTCGGGATCACCTCCGGTGACACCTCGCTCTCGGTGGAGTGGTACGCGACGCCGGCCGACCAGGCCTCGGGCGCGCAGATCGCCGACCCATCCTCGTGGCAGAACTACGACCCCTCGGACGGGGTGACCCCGGAGAGCCCGCAGACGGTCTACTTCGACGTGGTTGGCCAGGGCGGCTGCCGCGCGCAGGGGACGCTGACCCTGGTGGTGCTGCCGGTGCCCTCGCCGGCGGAGCCGTCGCCGCTGGAGGCGTGCGACGCGGACGGTGACGGCTTTGCGGGCTTTGTGCTGACGGACAGGGACGCGGAGATCCTTGACGGCCAGGCGGGCACGGTGGTGACCTACCACGAGACGCTGGCCGACGCGGAGGCTGGGGTGATGTCCCTCTCCTCGCCCTACCAGAACCTCTTTGCCGGGGGCATGACGGTCTGGGCTCGCGTGGAGTTCGCGATCCCGCCCGACGACAGCGGCTGCCACACGGTGGTTCCGCTCGAGCTGGTGGTGGTCGCCTCCCCGGTTGCGCCGGTTGCGCTGGCCGACCTTGAGGCGTGCGACACGGACGGCGACGGGCAGGAGTCCTTCGACCTGACGGTGCAGGACGCGGCGATCTACGGGTCCCAGGACCCGTCGGGGCTGGTGCTGACCTACCACGAGACGGCGGCGGCGGCCGATGCGGGCGCGCCGTCGATCGCGGCCCCCTCCTCCTACGTGAGCGGCGGCGGCACGGTCTGGGCGCGGCTTGGGGGTGCCTCGGGCTGCTACGACACGGTCTCCTTCGGGCTGGTGGTGAGCCAGGGCCCGGCGGTGGTGGACCCCGCTCCGTACGACGAGTGCGACGACCTGGGCGAGCCCTACGACGGGGTGACGGTCTTCGACCTGACCTCCAGGGCCGGGGAGATCACCGGCGGCGCCGAGGGCGTTGAGGTCCGCTTCTACGAGACGCTGGCGGATGCCCAGGCGGACGAGGACCGCATAGAGGACGAGGTGTCCTACCAGAACGTGGTTCCGTTCGAGCAGGTGGTGTACGTCCGCGTGGTGGACGGCGACGTGGAGCTCTGCCCGGGCTTCACGGAGCTGCGCCTGCGTGTGCTGCCCAACCCGGTGCTGATGGACCCGCCCCCGCTCGAGACGTGCGACGCCACGGACCCGGGCGACGGGATCGAGGAGTTCGACCTGACGGGGGCGGTGGGCACCATCACGGTGGACCCCGACCTGGTGGCCAGCTTTTACGAGACCGAGGCGGAGGCCGTTGCGGGGACGGGTGCCATAGCGGACCCGACGGCCTACGAGAACCAGGAGCCCTTCTCGGACGTCGTGTACGTCCGGGTGGAGCGCCCGGGCGGCAACGGCTGCTTCGGGGTGGTGGCGCTGGAGCTGTTGGTCTACGGGCTGCCGGACCCGGCCACCGAGCTGGACGACCTGGTGGCTTGCGACGCGGCGCCCTTCGACGGGGTGGCGCTGTTCGACCTGACGGTCCAGGAGCCGTTCATCCTGGCGGGCCTCGACGCGGGGGCGGGCACCTACGCGGTGACCTACTACCGGACCGAGGCCGACGCGGTGTCGGGGCAGAACCCGATCGTCAACGAGACGACGCACGCCAACGGTGCGAACCCCGACCAGGTCTGGGTTGGCGTCGAGGTACAGGCCGGCTCCGACGGCTCGTGCTACCTCGGCGGCGTGCTCTCCTTCGCCCTCGTGGTGCAGGACGGGGCGGAGGCCTTCGACCCGCTGCCGTACGTGCTCTGCGACAACGTGGGCCCCAGTGACGGGGTGGCGGAGTTCGACCTGACGCTCCTCGACGCGGAGGCGCTCGGTGGCCAGGACCCGGCGGTCTACTCGGTGACCTACCACGAGACGCAGGAGGGTGCGGAGTCGGGCACGGGGGCGATCGCCAGCCCGGGCTCGTACCAGAACGTTGTGAACCCGCAGGTGGTGTACGTCCGGGTGGAGAACACCTCCAACGCGGAGCCGCGCTGCTACGGGGTCTCCCAGGTGCTGCTGCAGGTGGACCAGCTCCCGGCCCTGGCCCTGGAGGAGAGCTACAGGCTCTGCGTGGACGCGCAGGGGAACCCCATACCCGAGGACTTCGGCGGGGCCTCCCCGCCGGTGCTCGACACGGGCCTCGACCCGTCGCTCTACTCCTTCGAGTGGTCGCTTGACGGGCAGGCGCTGCCCGACTCGGGCGCGTCGCTCGTTGCGGTGGCCGCGGGCACGTACTCGGTGACGGTCACCGAGCTGGAGGGCGGCTGCCAGTACACGGCCGAGGCGCAGGTTGTGCTCTCCTCGCCGCCGCAGGAGTACTCGGCTACGGACACCGCCGGCGCGTTCGCCGGGGAGCACGTGGTGGAGGTTACGGCCACCGGTCTTGGCGACTACGAGTACAGCCTCGACGGGGGCCCCTTCCAGGGATCGAACGTGTTCGGGGGCGTGTCCCCCGGGGAGCACCTGGTGGTCATACGCGACAGGAACGGCTGCGGGGAGGTGGAGCTCCCCGTGGGCGTGATCGACTACCCGCGCTACTTCACCCCGAACCAGGACGGGTACCACGACACCTGGAACATCATAGGGATCGCCGCCGGCGACCCTACGGCAAAAATCTTTATCTTTGACCGCTTCGGCAAGCTCCTCAAGCAGGTGAGCCCCACCGGGGCGGGCTGGGACGGTACCTACAACGGGGCCCCCCTGCCATCGAGCGACTACTGGTTCAGGGTCGAGTACACCCAGGACGGCGACGCCAGGGAGTTCAGGGGACATTTTACCTTAAAGCGATAA
>JALAHT010000017.1 GCA_025384855.1 Luteirhabdus salina
ACTACTGCCAACAACGTATAACGCCTATAGCGTTGGTCGGTCAAACGATTGAAAAAGATTACAGAAACCAAAATCTCCTCCCCTAATTGAAAAATAGGTAAATTGAAACCAACGCAACAGGTCGTTATACAAAACCGTTGTGGTGCATTTAAAAAGAACATTTGATTAAGCATTTAACCATATTTATTTTATCGATATTCTCGTTAATCACAAGTTGTTCAATCCTGAATAAAGAAAAGGCTTATGAGCGGAATGAATTAAAAAGAAATCGAGCTTTAATTGACAAATGCGATCGTGACAGATATTCAAAATCTACTCAAGAAATTAGTGTGGTAGATAAGGAGAATTATGTTTACTATGAACTTGATAGTATCCGAATTTATATTTCATATGATTTTGTTATAGGATTTCACTCGAATGAGAGAATTGAATCTGAAAAAAAATATAATGAGCTCAAAGGTAAATATGGACAAATATTTTCGAGTGGTTTGGTAACAGGTAAAATGTTCGCTTGTGAATCAAATGAAGACTGTTCGTTTTACGAACCAGAAATTAGAGTAGAGAGAGATGGCAAATGGATTAAGGAAGAATTAAAGCTTTATGATTATAGCGGACCGGTTTTAAAGATTTTAGATTTTCAAGAAAGAATCGAATTAAGTTCTGAACAAAATCGAGTTTTCGAGATTTGGGCGACAAGTAATAAGCTCGAAAGTGGTTGGGGAGGTTTTTCAATTTATTTTTTAGAATTGACCAATGAAAGTGCTGATCCTAATATGGGTTTAGATAAATTTCTTGATGATGCGGAATTGAATTGCTTTCGATATGCCTATACTCAGATTTAGCCAAAGAAACGCACCACAACAACGTATAACGTCGCATGGCGCGAGTGAATTCAACTACATTGAATTCACTCACAAACAACTTCTCTCCTTCCCTAATTGAAAATTATGTAAATTGTCAGTCGCGCAACGCGCGTTATACAAATCCGTTACCTAAAATGGCTCAGAAAAACCAGAGACTTTAATTTGTCATTTTGATAACGGATTTAAAAGGGAGTGAATTTTAAAATTTCAAAAAAATTATTCATACAGGAATATCTAGAATTTTAATGACTAATATATTACTCAAAATGAATATTCAAAACTTATAATTTAGTAAATTACAATGGACTTTACTTCTGCTTTTAACGATTTAATCAATGCCACACACAGCGGTTTTGCTTTTTTAATAGCAAACGGAATAGGTTGGTTGGCTGTCGGAATGACAAGCCTTCGTTTATCTGTAGAAAAAACAGCTAAAGTTTTGTTGTACATTGGAATTTTAACAATGCCATTAGCATTTGTTTTACGGTCAATATTGGGTTTCGCGGATTACAGCCCCGAAAATCCTCTTAATGAATTGGGATTGCTATTGGCATTTTCACCTGTGGTCGGGTTAGCGATAGTCATTATATCATATATAAAATTACCCTTATATATGCCGTCATTAGTGTCTGCATTGTTAGGAGCACATCTTTTACCGTATAGCTGGCTATATCAGACGAATATATATCTGATAGTTGGTATTTTGGTTGCAATAGTTCCAAGTATTTTAATGCTTATTTTTCGTGAAAAGGGTTTCTCTATCGGACCTTTTTTCGTAGGAACTGTATTGATTTTTGGAGCTTTAGCGCTATACTGAACGAAAATCCCGATTTAAGGTGCTTACTCAGACGTGTCGCCACTTTAGGTAACAACGTATATAGCTCATAGCTAATTAGTTGCTTAATCGAAGTTAAGGCATATTTGGAAAGTCGCCAAGTTTTTAAATTTGACGATTTCCAATAAAAAGATAAATAGTAAAATTTAAAAATCTGGCTTGTGCTTAACCGAAAATAATCGCTAATTTGCACGCTACGAGCCATATACAAAACCGTTGTAGCACATTATGAAAAAACTCATCTTCGGAATAATAATCACATTTTTGATTTCAGCTTGTAGCTCGAAAAAAGATAACTACTTGATTAAATTTCACGATGGAGAATTCGACGAAATTGGAGTTCCTTCTGGTT
>JALAHT010000018.1 GCA_025384855.1 Luteirhabdus salina
ATAAGGAAAGAGGAGCTTTGATTATCCACTTTAGTGACTCCTGTAGACTGGAGATTTTGGGGCCATCGCAGATTTACTATTCCAGCTCCTATCTAAAAATCATTGAAGCCAGAGAAGTTCACTGGTTAGTATCGGATAATAGGGAAATAACTGATGAATACCATTATATCAAAATACGGAATGAAATAGAAACAAAATCTAACACGGACTGGAAACCAAGACTGGAGGATTTGGGAATAGGAATGAATGCAGTCTATCTTCAAGGATAACTGCCGCTAACAACGTATAACGTTCATTAGTGTCGGTTGAAGTAAACAATTGAATATCACTTAAAAAATACCTAACTCCTTCCCTATCTGAATAATTCGTAAATTGAAACACGACACAACGAAACGTTATACAAGACCGTTGTGCGTCATTTTTCAAGAAACTGAATGAAAACCAATTTTGAAATAAAAGAAAATTACGCTGTTCAGTTAAATGGCATTCATATTGATTTACACAACAATTTTGAATTTAACGGACTTTCAGAAACAAAAAATGATATCCAAATTGATTTTACACAACGCAAAGGAGATTGGATTCACGAAAATGAATTTAGACGATTGAAATTCATTCATAAAAATGTGAGTTTTAGAAATTCCTCAGAAGGAGATAATACTGAATATCCAGAAGATGAAAATACATTGAGTGTGATTTCATTTTTCCCAAAAACAATGAGAGAGATTAATGATGGATATATGCAACATACCAAACCGAATGAAAACGATGACATAATTTATATTTTTCAAAACGGAAAAATGTTTAGACTGAATTGCGAACGTATTGAATTGATAGCGGAAAAATAAAAACGAACGCACAACAACGTATAACGCTCATTAAGCGAGGTTGGTCAATCGAATGAAAAAGACGTCAGAAAAAATCTAGAATACCTACATCTGAAAAAACCGTATCTTTCAAAACCGCTTAACGAGATGCGTTATACAAATCCGTTGGCTATAATTGCGGTGACCCGCTTGCAGCGGATTTCAATTCCAAAAGTTTAGCTGACTCTCACTCAGATGGAAATTGACTAAAAGCAACGCGGAAAAACTGTAATTTTGATGTGTTGCGCTGATTTCAAACGGAAATTGAAAATCGGAATGAAAAGTTGATTTGATTTTGAACGCAAATTGACAAAAGGCTAGTTGCTTTCTAAGCAAAACGGATAATTCTGATTTAGTTCTAGGGTGATAGAATTGAAGCTGATGTTGCAAGTTAATCGATTTCGGAAAAATCTTTTTTCGCAACTATAGCCAACAACGTATAACGCAAATTGCTCGGTTGATTCCTGCTCGGAATCATCCTCGCAGAAGGTTAATTGAAAAGGAATTCCCATAAAATAATGTAAATTGTTCTCGCAACATTGCGTTATACAAGACCGTTGGCAACAAGCAAAAAAATGAGTTTCATAACAGACAAACTTGACTTTAGCGGAGGAAAAAACAGTTGGTTTGATTTTTGGCATACTCATATTGATTGGAATGGAGACGGAAACAAGAATTGGATTTTGAGAAAAAAATTTCTTGACAAACTGTTGACTGAATTTGATAATGTGAAATCTGAACTCAGAAAATATCCGAATGAATATCAAACGTGGATTCTGATTGATGAAAATGACAGTGGAGAAGATGGAATTTTTATACACACCAAAAATCCTAATTCTGAAAATTTCCCCTTAAAAATCAAAATGGAAAATAATATTAAGTGTAAAAATCAAAGGTTATCTGAATTTATGAACAAAACTGGATTAAAGATACTCGGATTCGAGCACGAGGACGGAAATTATTTCTATCTGACAGATAATGAATATGGGTTGAGTTTGATTGATTGATTTGCCAGTTGCCAACAACGTATAACGTGCATTACACGGGATGGTCAAGCGAATGAAAAGAAGGTCAGTGAAAAGAAAAAAACCATTATCTGAAAAAGACGTAAATTACAAAGCCGTGCAACGACACGTTATACAAAAACGTTAACCTACAATTGCGGTGACCCGCTTACAGCGGATTCAACTTCAAAAAGGTTTAGCTGACTCTCACTCGAATGGAAATTGACTAAAAATCAACTGTGAAAAATTTGATTTTGATTTGTTGCGTTGA
>JALAHT010000019.1 GCA_025384855.1 Luteirhabdus salina
TTTTCAATTTACAAATTATTCAGTTAAGGTAGGAGAGTGGTTTGTTTGTAATCTTTTTCAATAGTTTGACCAAACCGGCATTATGCATCGTTATACGTTGTTAGGTGCAGGTTTCTAATTCAGTCATTTCTTTATAAATTTCTATAACTTTTAATTTCCCCTCAAATAAAATTTCTTTAATAGGTTCATTCGTCAGTTTCCCTTTCCAATATTTTCTAGCATTATTTTTGAATTCATCGATCGAATAATTTTTAATTTCGCAATAATTCTCATCAGTAGTAAAAATTTTTCCTTTTTCTATTCGAACTTTATAGATTCTGCGTTCGTCCGAATTTAAAATATCCCACCACTTTTCGAGGTCGCTTTTAGTTGTAAGCCAAATTCCTTTTTTTCTTGATGGTAAATCTGGATCAATTTCGAGTCTAATTTTTTCAAAAATTTNTTCTCTAATCCACTTAAGATACTGAAGATTAACTTTGTAAAACTTGAATGTTAAGTCTTCAAATTCTCTGCAATGATCAAGAAATTGAAAATGTTTGGTCTCATTATAATTACTGAAATCTGAGAATTTTTGATCACAATTATCGTCGTTTAATTTATTGTTCGCAACTGATAAAATATCGCGATTTCCAATTTTCCTGTTGAAATTATCATTCAAGCCAGCTAAGATATCCTCGATAAAGGGATTATGTGAATTTGAATCAGTTTTTATAATCTTATTCAAATTCCACTCTTTATCTAACTTATTCAGTTTCTGAACGTGAAAATATTCCATTGGAGATTTCTATAAAACTTGCACCTAACGGATTTGTATAACGTATCGTTGTGTCGTGATTCAATTTACGTAATTTTCAGTTAGGGGAGAAGTTGTTGTTTTCTGTAATCCCTTTCAATCGATTGACCATACCGACACAATGGACGTTATACGTTGTTAGGTGCTTGCTTTTCTCTCAACTTTTAACTTTTTATCGTAATTCAAATTTTTCAAGAATTCCAATTGCCTCTCAAATAAATAGCCGTTTGCAATGAAATCAAATTCATAATCGGTTGTGGTCAATTTCAATTCCATTTGATCAATATGGTATTCGTACAATCTGAGTCGAAAATATCTGGCGTATAGAACCGAAACTCCCATTTTTAAAAGTATCCACATCGGAGAAAGGAAAAATGGGTCAATTTGTTCTTTTCCCCTGATTATTTTTATTTCCAATACATCATCTGTTGGAATTGGAATCAAAGTTTGTCTGTTAGATTTACTCGTATGTATCAAGATTCCATCAGGCCTTTTCTCAATATTGCACTTCGAGTCAATTTCAATCGATTCAGAACTGTTTGTTTTATTCTCAAATGATTTGATGAAAAGACCAGGTCCACCAATTGGTTTTGGCTTTTTTAAATCAACCACAATTGGATTTCCAATCAATCTGTTGATTTTTCTTTTATCTATTTGTTTTCCTGTTAAAATCACTTCAAAGCTTGCACCTAACGGTCTTGTATAACGCCTCTGTGGCGCGGTGTTGAAGTTACGGATTTTTCCGATAATTCTTTTCTGGCACGGAACTGTAGGAATTTCAATTCATTTATTCAGCCTAGCGGCATGAGCGTTATACGTTGTTGTGGTT
>JALAHT010000002.1 GCA_025384855.1 Luteirhabdus salina
AATGTGGAAAAGTGAAAATTGGTATCAGATTACAAAAAATGGAAAACGTGCTGAAAAATAACGTGCTACAACAATGTATAACCGCAATTGCGGTAGTTGGTCAATCAAATGAAACTTCCTACGAAAATCACTAACTTGTCTAACTGATAAAAAACCTAGCCGAAAAAGCCGCAAAAGCGGTTATACGGTACCGTTATACCACATTTTGAGAATTCCACTTTTAGCCTTATTGACTTTATTTTCCTGTGTTAATCAATCGATTAAAGAGATGAGCACAAATGATTCTTTAGTTTATCAAAGAAATGATTTAAGCCATTATCTCGAGGTTGAATCAAACTCGAATTCAACTGATATTACTTCCTGTTATAGTACTAGTATTTCGGAAAGTCTTCTCCCAAATGTCTCTGATTTTGATTTGGAATCTTCAAAAGCATTTCACGAAATTGATGAATCTGGATTTTCAAAATCCACTGAATATTTCTTTTCAGCTAATGATAGTATTGTTAGAGCAATTATTCACGAATGGGATTGGCCATTATATAGTATTAGTATTAAGGATAAAATATTTGAAACGAATGAGAAAAGTGATATGCTATTCGCTAAATTTCTTTCGATTAAAGACAACCTTGTTGTTGATCTTGGAACACCAATAAAAAAAGTTTTTGACAAAGGTTATTACCGAGAAAGTTTTTTATGGAATAATACTGATAAATCAAAAGCATACCTTTTTATACTAGGAAATGAACAAAGAGATTTTTATAGACTACGATTGATAACATATGAATAAAAACGTGGTATAACACCGTATAACGCTCATGTCGCTAAGTTGAATAAATGAAATGGAATTCCTACAGATCCACAAAAAAATAGCTTAACTGAAAATTCCGTAAATTGATGACCGCGCCACAGAGGCGTTATACAAAATCGTTGTGCGTAAGTTTGGAATGACAAAATCTGAAACAAAATTATTAGTCGGAATTGGAATCCTGATTTTATTAATTGATATTTCCCTAATGAAATATTGGGTTAGTACAATTGAACCTAACCCATTTATGTCAGTTGGAGTTGAATCTTATAGGCCTCGAATAATTGGGTTAAATATTCTGATTGGAATCATTGTTTTCTTTTTCAAAAAAAGGCTTTCGATTTTATTCTTTGTGAACTCAATTATTTGCTATCTGATTTTTTCATTTTTCTGGAATAGTTGGATTGAGAATCATCCTTATTCGTCAACTGAATACAGTTTTCAGATTGAAAACAGAAAATTTGTACTGGGAATTAACAGAAATCCAGACACTTTTGGAATTGACGAAATCATATCTGAATCAAAAGATTCATTAATTACAATCGGAATGCACGAAAAAGTTGGAGACAGTTTAAAGCTGACAAGTATGCAAGAGACTATGTATTATTATAATAATAAATTGAGTGGATTTTCGCAAAGTCCAAACGCAATTGAACTGAATAAAATTGAATAAAAACCTACGCACAACAATGTATAACCGCAATGGCGGTAGTTGGTTACTTGAGTGAAAAAGATGTCGGAAATTGACTAACTTGTCCAACTGATAAAAACTTAGCCGAAAAAACCGCAACTGACGGTTATACGGTACCGTTGGCAAACATTAAAAAATGAATTGAAGCATGAGAAGTTTAATCTTATATTTTGTATTTATAACTTTGATATTGTCCTGTTCAAGCGACGAGGATACTATTAATATTGAGATAAATGCAGAGGATTTTGAGATAACAATAAATGAAGGTGTCGAGAATCAGGAAATACTCGGAACATTAGGGGCAAGCACAAATCAAGGATCGGTAACATTTGGGCTTCTGGAGCAAAATCCAGAAAACGCATTCAGCATCGACGAAAATACTGGCGAATTAAGGGTAGAGAATAGCGGGTTGTTCAACTATGAGGTGTATCCCACAATCACAGGTGTCGCAGAAGTGTCCAATGGCGGAGAATCCGAAACATTGAACATACAAATCAACCTTTTGGATGTTGAGGAGAACAATTTGCTAATCAGATCTGTTAACTCTAATCTCAATACCGGTGAATATTTTGTTCCGGATCAAGATAATGAACTGAATTTTGAGAGCGGAGAGATAGTATCCTGGATTCACAGCTATGGATCGGTCACTCATACAAAAGCTTTTGCTTCCAATAACGACTTGATTGTTGAGTATAACGACTATATTACTGATATAGCGGCTTATTGTCAAATTGAGTCATCCATTACCTATGACAATTTGGATCGTATTACACAAATAGTTGTTATGGGCGAGGGAGATTGTCAGTATACCGAGGACTATATCATACAATATGACGGCAATCAGGTTGATTTCATCGATCAGAACGGCAATGACCACAAAACTGCATTGTTTAATGACAATGGCCAGATAATTCAGTTCACTTCCGGCGCGAATACCGTTCAATTTCAGTACGACGGGGAAAATCTTATAGGCAAAACCTTCAATGGTCGTACGGAAACATTCCAATATGATGGGTACAGAAATCCTTTTAAAACTGAAGAGACTTTAAACCTCTCACAAGTTGACACCTATATTGATGTGGTTCTGGGTAGAACGGATGGCAATAACTATCTCAACAATTCCAATAATGTCATCCGTTATGTAATATCCAGTTCACAGGGAATAGATGAATTTGATTTCGAGTATACTTATAATACTGATGACTATCCGATAAACAAGGGGATTGTGGGTAATGAAAATCAAATAGCAGAATACGATTATTATGATTAACGTTTGCCAACAACGTATAACGCGCATTCGGCGCGTTGATGGCTATACTTTTGAAAAGGACTACAAGAACCACTTCCCTAGCTTAAATGAAAATTGCGTAAATTGACCCAGCGCCAAACGCGGGCGTTATACAAGAACGTTGGGCTTCATTTTGAAATCGAACTCTGAAACAAAAATTTAGGAAAAATTGAAAAGAAAATATTCATTAATTATAATCGGATTTTTAGCTTTTGCATTTTTATTTTATTACATAGGTTGGTCTTTTTCACCTGGGAGTTATGGAAAAGCTGAAACTTATGAATTGAATACTGACGAAAAAACTCTTATCGAAATTATAAATGCTGTAAAATCGGAGAATAATTTAAAGACAAACTCTTTCGCTGACCATAAAAATGGACATTGGTACTCAATTTATTTTGAGTATAAAGATAAAAATCTGATAATTCACGCATTGACAAGACCGAAAAATAAAACAACAACATTATTGTTTTCAAGTTATAAAAACAAAACTGACCTTGGAAATTGGACTGATGCGAATGAATATTTTTGGTGGTGGAAAAACTCGAAAGCAAAAAAGGAATTCGAAACAAGAATATTGAATAAAATTGAGGGAAAAATAAAAAAACGAAAGCCCAACAATGTATAACCGCAATAGCGGTAGATAGTTAAGCGATTGAATAATCTCACAAAAACACTAACTTGTAAGTCTGATAAAAACACAAGCCGAAAAGACCGCAACTGACGGTTATACGGTACCGTTGTAGCCAATACATATGAAAAATTGATATTTGAAACTCACATATTAGAAAAAGCGTTAATAAATTATATTGAATCCATATTCTATTATAAAGGATTTAAACCCACACATTCCATCGAACGTGTTGTTCCAACTGGACATCTTTTTATCATATTCGAGCTAGATGGTTTTACAAGGCATACCTTTGATAATAATAGCCTAAGACCTAATGGAAATTATACAAAGGTTTGGGTCTCCGGTATACACAAGGAGTATCTTTCTATTTCTGCGCACCAAGACTCTGAAATGCTTGTCATTCAATTTAAAACATTGGGTGCCAGTTCTTTTTTCGACATTCCAATTAATGAGTTAACCAACAAAGTTATTCTGGCTGAAAAGCTATTTGGAAAAGAAATTCTGGAATTAAGAAATCTGATTTTAAACGCAAAGAGTATTTCAGAGAAGTTTAAAAGTGCTGAAAACTGGCTTTTAAAAAGATTTGACAAAAGTAAATCAGCACCTAAAGAAATTCAATCTATTCTAAAACAAATACAATCTAAACCTCTTTCAGAAAGTAGTGCAATTATTGCAACCTATCCGTATTCTCAAAAACACCTAATTAATCAGTTTAAAAAGTATTTTGGATTAACACCAAAAGTGTTTCATAGAATTTTTAGATTTAATGAAATACTTAAGAAACTTCAGAACAAGCAGCAACTAAAATGGGCGGACATTGCTTATGAGTTTGGTTATTCAGACCAGTCTCATTTCATTAAGGAATTTAAAGAATTTTCGGGCTTTAACCCCCAAGAGTTTATCAATGCAGACTTCCACAATGACGAACCTAATTTCTTTCCTCTAGATAGAAAAGGTTAATTTTTTACTATCAAGCCAAACTTATTATTTCTAGTTTTATGGTTAATCAATTTTACAGCTATGAAAAAAACTTTACTTCAAATTTTATTTCTGTGCATTCCCTCTTTAGTAATTGCTCAAACCACAGAAAATAGGGTTGCATCTGCGATTGATTCTTCGGCCATAGATAATATGATTCTAAAACAATCTTTTATAGTCAATGTGCCTTTGGATTCTGTATGGAATGCTTACACAACTAAAAAAGGCTGGGAAAGTTGGGCTGTTGCAATAGCAGATATTGATTTTAAAGTTAATGGTCTGATTAGAACCAATTACAACAAGGATGGTAAGATTGGAGATAGTTCAACGATTACGTTACACATTATAAATTATATTCCGAAACGAATGCTGACCCTTCAAGCAGAACTCACAAAAAACTTTCCTGATTTCATGAAAGAGGATGAGAAAGACTTATTTAATATGATTCTTTTTGAAGAAATAAACCCATATAAAACAAAAGTAACCTCTTATGGAATAGGTTATAAAAACAATGAAAAATATATGTCCTTGATGAAATTTTTTATTCAAGGCAATGAACAATCATATCTTAACCTCATATCCTATTTAGAAACGGGAAAACCATCTGTAAACTATTAAATTATGGAAAAAGCTGTGCAAAAAATGATTGATAATATGCCTGAAAAAACAGGTAAATCTTTAATAGAATGGAAAGCATTGCTAAAGACAAAATCATTTACGAAACATGCCGAGGCTGTTAATTTTCTTAAGAAGGAACACAGTGTTACACATGGTTTTGCAAACACTATTATTTCTTTATCCAAAGAAGAGCAAACTACACAAAAAGACCTGATTGCGAATCAATACAAAGGCAAAGAAAATTTATTGCCAATTTATGAAAGTCTGGTCTCTATAGTTAAAGGCTTAGGCAATGAGGCAAAGATTACGCCCAAGAAAACAGAAGTAAGCTTGAACAGAAAAAGAAAATTTGCCGTAATAAAACCTGCTACCAAATCACGAATTGATTTGGGATTGAAACTAAAGGGTAAATCTATTACAGAACGTCTTGAAAATTCTGGACCATTTGGAACAATGTGTACACATCGTGTAAGATTGACTGATATAAACCAAATAGATTCTGAATTGATAGAATGGTTGAAAGAAGCCTACTCAAAAGCTGAATAGGTACTGGCTACAACAATGTATAACCGCAATTACGGCGGATTCGACTACGTCCGAATCCACTCGGAATTGCTAAAGCCTGGGCTAAACCGAAAATTAACGCATATAAACCAGTAACTGACGGTTATACGAGACCGTTGTGCATAATGCAATAGAATATAGAATGGAAAATATAACACGAATTCTTCCAATAAGCATTATAAATATCTTAAATGATTTCAATTCAAGCTTAGAAGATTACAGAAAGGAAGTATCACTAAATCCTAGCTTAAAGGAAATGGTGATTAATAGTGAAAAGTTTCAAACGGTCTCTTTAAGATATAGTCTAAAAAATACTAGCTATTATTTCGAAATAGATTATGTAGTCAAAGCTGATAAGATAAGTTGGAAACAATATCCCTATTCAAGTAGTTCAACGAAACCTCGAAATAGAAGTAGGGTCGCGGTAAATACAAATTCAACAAAAGAATTGAAATCACATTTCGCAGCTTGGATTAGTATAATCTCAAAAACTAAAAAATTAGAAAACCCACTTGAATATTTTCAATTAGATCATTTTGTTGAGTTTTACTCATACGAGGTTATAGAACAGATTCCTACAACTGAAAATGAAGTAAAGTTCCCACTGACCTCTGAAAAACAAAATATCGCGATAGATTTGATTAGTAAACAAACGAAATTCATTGATAAAGAATTGTCAAAAATCAATGATAAAAACTCTGAAGAATATTTTGACTTCGAATTTGCAAAATATAATCTTATAAATTTAAAGAAAGAGCTACCTAGAATGACGGTATCAGAAGTGAAGCAGAAATGGGCTTTATCCTTTGGCGTGATTATGAAATGGGCTGGAGATCGATTTTTGAAATTTATTAAAATCGATAAGGAGACGGGATTTGATTTATCGAGAGCAATCGGTAGTTTCATTGGGGGTGTATTCGGAATACCAAAACTTGATCAATAAAAGCACTATGCACAACAATGTATAACGCGCATTTAGCGCGTGATGGATATCCTTGTGAAAAAGACTACTTCAAACCACTTCCCTACCTTAACTGAAAAATACGTAAATTGACCTTGCGCCAAACGCGGGCGTTATACAAGACCGTTGTGCATAATGCGAAAAAAACGCAGTGAATGAACTAAAAACCATAAGAGAATACTACAAACCGATTCAACCAACAGTTTCGGCTAACAATAACGAAATAAGTTATCAAGAAAGAAAACCAAATAAAGAAATTAAGGATTTCATTTATTGCTATTGGCAACTCAAAACACGGAAACCTTTAAAAAGCGATTATAAATACCGAGTGGTTTCTGACGGTTGTATTGACATATTTTTTGACCACAAGCAACCGACTGAAAACTTTGTAATGGGATTTTGCAGAAAGTTCGTTCAGTTCCCAATCGGGAAAGATTTTGATTATATCGGCATTCGATTTTTGCCTTCTGCTTTTACACATTTGTTTGGAGTCGATGCCAAGACTTTAAGCAATCAATCCCAAGAACTGAACAAAATTTTACCCAACTTTTCAGGATGGATTAATACCGAAATAAAGCCAACCGATTCATTGGAAAAAATTGGGGTAATCCTAAATGATAAAATAATTGAATATTCAAAAAACCAAGATATTAGCTATGACCACCGTTTTTTGGATTCACTGAATTTGATTTTCAAGAGGAATGGACTTTTAGACACGGAAAAAGACCTAAATACAGGTTTAAGTCCAAGACAACTTCGCAGAATTTTCAACTTTTATATCGGCACAACTGCAAAATCATTTAGCAACGTTGTGCGTTTCCAGCATATTTTGAATGCAAAACCATCAAAACAAAGTTTAAAAGAAAACAAACTGTACTTTGACGTTGGTTTTTTTGACCAAGCCCATTTCATTAAAAACTTCAAAGCATTTTATGGCGTGACACCTTCAGAAGCATTCAATTAAGTTTGTCCGATTTTTACAATTCCACGGTCAGTTCCCTCTTTACTTTTGGTGTGTTAAATCTTTAAAAATGAAAAAGCTATTATTAATTGCATTGACACTCGCAATATTCTCTGTGAATGCACAAACACCAAAAAAAATGAAATTAAACGCAGGAATTATCACGGAAAAAATTAAAGAAACCAAAGAGTTTTACACAACGGTTTTAGATTTTGGAGTAACCTTTGAAAATGAGTTTTATCTTTTGTTGCATACACCAGATAAATCAGCACAATTGAGTTTTTTATTGCCAAATCATCCAAGTCAAAAGCCAATTTTTCAAAGTCCTTTCAACGGAAAAGGAGCTTATCTTACTATTGAAGTAGAAAACGTTGATGAAATCTACGAAAAGTTAAAGAACAAAGGGGTGAAAATTGAAATTGAGTTGAGAGATGAGCCTTGGGGTGATAGGCATTTCGCAATTGTTGACCCAAATGGTATTGGTATTGATTTAGTGAAATATACCGAACCAACAGAATGAGATTAAGCACGGAAATATATACGAGTAAGGTAGATGAATGTAAGGACTTTTATCTAAAATATTTTGACTTTAAGGTTAAATCGCGAGCTGAAGGATTTGTTGTACTTCAAAATAGAACGAATCCAGAATATGAATTGATGTTTTGTGTTACTAATTCACCATTCGTAAATGCTATTTTCCATCTAGAATACAATAACAAAGGGGTTATTTTGCAATTTGAAGTCGACAACGTGATAAATGAATACCATCGGATTAAAAGCTTGGGAATTCCAATTCTGATAGAATTAGTTGAAGAACCAATCAATGGTAATCATTTTACCATTAGTGACCCAAGTGGGTTATTGATTGACATAGTTTCATATTAGAAATAAAAGCAATATGCACAACAACGTATAACGTTCATTGTGTGGCATGGTTAACCTAATTGAAAATCCTACAAACCCAGCCTAAAAAAGCATTATCTGAAAAAAACGTAAATTGAAAACCACACAACAATACGTTATACAAAACCGTTTATAACAATCAACTATATTTCATAAAATATGGATTCAACTCAAAAAATACAATTGTCAATGGGTCTCAAATGGTTATAGTCAGTTATGGTGGATCGCACTATTAAAGAGCTTTGAATTAGATATGCGTAACTTGTTATCATAGAAATTTCTATATTTTGAAACTCAATTGCGTATTCTTTTACTGCTACTCATTATTTATCAACTAAGCCAAACTATTACATGAAGCTACAACCTCTTAGAATAGAAGCCGGTTGGCGCGTGAAATACAATCAATTTTATGAAGTTGATCCCGTCGCCGGTTTTGAGGATTACTTTGATGGTTCCAGTTTACTCATGTTAGAGAACACCAGTAGATTAAAACTTATAGATGTAGATTGGAAACCGGAAGGAGATTTAAATGGGCACTACGTAGTCAAGGTTCTAAACTTTCTTGAAAACTTTGATCAACATACTTACACATTTGACATTTATCCAGATTGGGAAAATCCATTTTTAACTCATACCGTAAAATTTAGGTTATCATTGGTTTCAAAATTGGAGAGTTTGATGCAAACACTACCTATTTACGAAGATCCAAGAATGATTCTAAAAAGAGGCGTTGTTGATGAGCTTTCAGAATCGTACCGTTTGGCGCTAGCTGATAACGGAATTTCCGAAACGTTAGTCAAAAACATATTGGGAAATGGAGGCGTGAACATTCAAATTCATCTTTTAAATCACAAGGATATCACAAGAAATATACTGTTACAGTTTGCTGAAAATGGAACTACAAAGAAAGTAAGAAACGTAGCTCATCAGAAGTTGAGAAATCGTCGATTCCGACTATAAATAGATACCTGTAACCAATGTTACTTTTATAGTTTTAATACTATTATTCGCATTGATCAAAAGCGTATCTAAGAAAATTACACTTTGTAAAACTGTTAAGAATATTATAAATTGGGCTCAAAACTTGAAGAACTAACCATCATGAGATCGAAGCCCCTACTCCTTATTTTACTAATACTTTTACCTTTTTCTGTTCATTCACAAAGCACTTATATAGAATCGCATTTTATAAAAGGACACAATAGCGCTATCAAACTGTTGAATACTATACAGGAAAAAATATCAGCCTGTGACTTCAAAAATATAACAAGCAGTACGTATACTAAAGAAAACGACTCCTACGATTTAATAGCACAAAGAAAAATCACTAAAAGATCGTACGAAATTGGAAATCAATTAGATGTTTCTACTATTTCAGCTTTACAAAACGCTCGTTACAACAATTATATAAATATCACCTTAGTCCATCAGCTATATGGATCTGCCGCACAATTCTGTAATACAAAAAGATCTAATTATACCTATACGTTAACGCTGTATACAACAATTGACTACAACTCAAAGAAAATAAACGTACGGGCAGCATTTGATAATTTTTTCACGCAACCCGATATATGTCTTTCTCCAGGAAGTGAATATGCCGAAAGAGTAAACAATTACAAAAAGAGATTCAGGGAGAAAGCCGTAAATATGAAAAAATACTATGAAAATTACTTTTCTTTCACGATTGATATAAGCGATGAACTAGGAAACATAAATGATAATTATTTGGACTATGTAGAAAAGGGATTTGAAAATGCGTATCAAGAATTTAATTTTAACAACCATAAAGAGGCATTAGCAACGATTTTCGCTGAAATTAAAGAGCAGGAGGATCGTATTGAGGCAAGAAAAGTTGAAGCACAAAAAAGAGAGTACGCAGCCATTGAGGAAGAAAGAAATCGACTCTTAAATTCTAAAGAGGTAAAAGCTTTCGATAACCGCATCCAAGAAATAGAGGAAATGTTGACCTTGGATACTACTTTTTCATTCCTATTCGAAGACTTTTGGAGTATTGAATCTGATTTAGAAAGGGCTAAAGAAAATTTAGATAAAATGCCGGAAGAAATTCGAGAGGAAAAAGAGTATACGTATATAAAAACCAAAAAGGATATAGAGGAAGCTAAAAATAATTATAAAACCCTAGAAAACTTACCCGATAAGTATTCGTGTGTATATACCAGCAAGAAACAAAACGAAGATGTATATTTTAAAGATGTCATGCTGTTCTCCGAAATTTATACAAAGAAATTCTTTGATGAAGTAATCGAGAAATTAAATACTGAAAACAAAGAGATCGGTTTTATTAAGATTATTCCAAACAAAGGATTCATAATAAAACTAGAGCCTCGAACCAAAACGATTAAGTACTCCTATAAAGTGGTTGAGAAAGATGATAGCTTCAGTTATAAAGTAAATAGGAAAAACATTGCCTCGTTTGTTTATAATGAAGCATTAAAGAAATATTTTATAGTGTATGCCGATTCTGAACTTAAAAATGAACTTCATTTAAGCGACACTTATTCAGACCTAACCAATACTATATTTCAAATGACAAAAAAGAATTATTCGATAAAAACCGTTTCTTTTGATGGTGACTATTATTCAGTTTTATTTGAACCCTTACCGGCAGAAAGATATATCGTTGAAAGGGAACCAACGGCACAATTGCATCTAGAAAGCCTTGAATTTCATAAGCGAAGAAAATACAAGCCTATCGAACAAATCCTTAACGAAAAAACGAAACGATTGGATGTATTTTATGAAAAGACAACCTCCGACTTTACCTATCATACATTTGAAACTTTAGAAGAATTGCAAGCGCATATAGAAGAAAACAAAAAAGACTATTCGGTTGATGCTGTACATACCCTGTATTTCTCAAGTTTTTAAAACAAATCTTTCAAAAATTACATACATTTCATAACCGTTTAGCAAGATGTTATAACTGACCGTTAGCAATTATTTTGATATTGATAAATGAGCAAGCAAATTCATATTCTTAACGGCGATTCTTTAAAAGCACAATTTCCAAAGGAAATTGATGGCGAATTGATTATTGTAAGAGAATGCCTGGTTGAAGGAAACGTCGAGGGAGATAATTTTGACGCATTCTTCAAAAATCGAGCTGAATTCATCTCTCAGAATTACGGTGATTCGAAAGAAAACTATCAAAATAAGGTCAGGACTGAGTTTCAAAAGATTCAAAATGTTGAGAGCGGAGCTGAAATAAACCTTTGGTTCGAAGATGATTTGTTTTGTCAAATAAATTTCTGGTTCGTAGCATATCTCCTATCCCAAGAGAGAGCGAATGGAACTATTTACCTAGTCCGGCCAAGTAAACACAATCAATATGGTTTTGGCGGTTTGAGTAGGCCAGAGTTAATCTTAGCATATGAAAACAGGCAAGAGATTAGGGAGTTAGATACCATTGCGAACCTTTGGATCTGTTATAGACAAAAGGATTGGAAAAATCTAATGGCTACAGCGGATACTATCAAAGAAAGGTTTTCTTTCATAACGCCAGCCATCAAAGCACAGATTGATAGAATTCCCAAAGGAAATAATCCAGGCAGACCGACAAGAGTTCTTTTAGAGATAATGGATGAACTACAAACCGAGAACTTTGGTGAAATTTTCCAGGAATTCTCAAAAAGAGAAAATATCTATGGATTTGGTGATGTACAAGTACAGGCATTATTAGAAAGGGCTAAAAAATATCGTTAACAACACATAATGTTCATTTCGTCTGACGGAACAAATTTCGAATGAAGTACAAACGTTCCGCTATCTGAAATTTACTTAACTTAAAAAAATTGAGTACATAACGTCACCCAAAGGCAGTAAGCGGAACCTCAATTATGAAAATAAAAGTTAAACAACCATATCTCGGAGGGAAATCAGTTTTTCTAGTTTCTCTACTAGTGATTGGAATTACAGTTCTTACAGTTTATTTTACCGGTATAAACCAGAATAGAACGATAACGGATAATTTTGATCTCTCCCTGACAATCATCGGCACTGCATTATTTTTATTTATGACCTATGGATTATTCAAAGGGTTCTTTAATCGCAATTGGACTCGGTACTTCATCATTACACTAAAAAATAGTACCTTATGAGTGACAAAATTTTATGAATCGATTAACCGACCCTATACCAATATATAAAACCAAAATAAAAATGATACGAGCTATTGGAGTCCTTATTTTAACATGCATATTGCTTTCCTGTAACAATACCGACAAATCCAACAACTCCGTAGAGGCCCCTATGGAGAAAGAAACGGCTACGGATAGCATTTCCACAACGCCACCACAATTTGTGGCGATCGATACAGAGGAAGCATTAATAGCTACTGCTTTAATGGCAGCACCAAAGGCTAGTCGAGATAATTGCAAGGTTATTGGATACAATATGGAGGGCGATTTTGTAACCCTGAAAGAAGGAGATAACGAATTTATAGTCCTTGCGGACAATCCTAAAAAGGATGGCTTTAGTGCAGCTTGCTATCATAAAGATCTTGAACCTTTTATGGCCAGAGGAAGAGCACTAAAAGCAGAAGGTAAGAATTCTGCAGAAATTTTTGATATCCGGGAAGAGGAAGCCAAGTCGGGTGTATTGGACATGGGAGCGCCAGGGTCTACTCTTCATATCTATTATAGTTCCAACGACCTTTATAATCCAGAAACCTTTGAAGTGAAAGATGCCCAATACCGGTATGTAGTGTATCTTCCATTTGCTACATCCGAATCTACCGGACTTCCGGAAAAACCTATTGGCTCGAACCATCCATGGATTATGGATCCAGGTACCCACAAGGCACATATTATGATTTCTCCGCTACCTGATTCAAAAGAGTAAGGACGTCTAGTACCGATTGTTGATTTAGTTCGAAAATGACTGAAACGTAATAAATGATTCAGATATCAATCCACTACTTTCTTCATCTTCTGTTTCCTTTGGCAATCGCCTATCTTTTTTTCAAAAGAGATTGGAAAAGAGCTTACTTGATTCTATTGGCTACAATGCTCGTAGACCTAGACCATCTTTTGGCCACCCCTATTTTTGAAGCCCAACGATGTAGCATTAACTTTCATCCACTTCACTCCTACTATGCTACGGCGTTTTATAGCGTTCTATTGTTTTTACGCAGACCGTTCAATATCATTGGAATTGGACTTCTAATGCACCTCGCGACCGATTTAATTGATTGCCTCTTCACTTACCACGAATGTCAACACTGTTTGTAAGATTCTCCAGCTTTAGAACTCATCAAATATATCTCAACGTAAAACATTCTTTACGTACGCTTTTTAGAATGAATTAAATACAATCTATTTTTCTTCGATTCCTTATAATTGATTGCTTAGGAAAATGACCATTGGCATGTGTCGAAAGAAACTTTTCGCTATAACAACAAATTATGTAAATTGTGGACTTCTAAAAATTGTTATTCCAAACTGTTACATATATGTCGATATACTTGATTTAAATGTTGCTTTAACCTCAGTTTAAGGAATTTACCTTCTATTTATAACATAATCAAAGAATTAACTCAATCGAAAATGATAAAACGAACCCTATTAATCGTATTCGTAATTGGAGTAACCATGTTCTCCTGTTCTTCTGAAGAAAACACTAACGATGATAATCCACAGCAAGATGCTCCAATGGTAGTGGAGACCGAGCAGCGAATATTTGAGAATGGATCGCTAAGTGAACGAGTCGTTACGACTTATGACCTAGGAAAACCGGAAGCTTGGACGTTCTTCGATGCCAATGGCGATATTACCTTCAGAACTGAGTGGCTATACAATGGCAACAATAATTTAACTACTATAAATGGATTTCTTCCTAACGGGGAACAAAGCTACGCGCTAACCATTACTTATGATAACTCGGGACGGATTTCAGAGTTGGTTCGCTCTGAACAGAGTGGAACGTTTATCACCACGACCACCTTCACCCACAATAATGATAATACCATTACAGCAATAACAGAAAGCGATGGTTTCGAATCTACTAAGACATATGAAGTAAATAACGATGGGGTTATTGACAAAGAAATTGAAGACGGAACCGTTGTTGCAATGGTTGAATATGACGGGCTAAAACCTATCAGTAAAACAGCGAATTCAACTGCTTATTCGTATACTTACGAAACCAACGGATCGAATCCCTATGCCATGCAGTCATTTTTTGGCGACAGCCCTATAAACGTTGTTTTCTTTCAAAACAGTCTTGCCGATGCTTCCGACTCCTTCACCACGGAATTGATTAGTGAAATCTCAACCGATTTTGGAATTAGAACCTTTCAATATACTCTAGATGCCGATGGATTTGTAACATCAAGAAAAACATTTACGAATGGTGAGTTAAACGATGAGTTTGATTATACATATGAAATAACTGTAACTGAAAACTAACGTTACACTGTTAAGGTGATAGCTAATATAACTATATGCTAGGAGCAGGCGCTGGCAGTACCATAAACATGATTAAAACCCTTCGTAACAACCGAAATTTGTTGCGGAGGAAACGCATGTACGATAAAGAACGCTCCTTTCTGAGTATTAAAAAAGAATACCTAAAAGCTGCAGAAGGCAAAATCGATCTAAAAAAAGCTTCAAAAGAAGATCTCTTAAACATCCGTAGAAAAGTCCTCGCGGCAAGAAAAAGAGAAATGTTGCTTACCTATTCATTATTAATCATAGTTGCATGCTGCATTGGTTTCTTGGTCTATCAAATTCCTTCTTGGGACAAAGGACCCGACCAATTAGAACGCGAAATTCGATTAGAGACTGAGAAAAGCAATAGATATTTATATCTCCTTACAGATGGTGATCAGTGGCTAAAAAAAGAAAAATGGCATAATGCGATATTCCAATATCGAAAAGCACTGGATGTATATCCCGATAACTATGATGCCGTATACCGTTTAACGCTCGCCTATACCTATCGTTGTTTGCATGAAAACAAAGATTGTGATTTGGGAAAAAGCAGTCTAAAACGATTACAAAATTACTTTCCAGAAACCGATCATAGAGAATTGGTGGAGATATATGATAACATGGAATTGCCGTAAATTTCAGTTAAAAACATAACTTCGCTAAAATTCTGTACTTTCACAGTTACAAAAATGTAAGGTTGGCTATTGCCTCCGTCGTGATTAGAATGACCAAGAAACAACTTCAACGAATTTTAAGAATTGTCCTAGTAATTGGAACCATTACTTCATTATTCTTCGTTCCATGGATTGTTCTTTGGGTGTGGATACAACCCCTACCCGATACTGTACAGGAACAAGCGGATAAAGCAATATCCTATAATTTTGATGGAATTGTGTTATATATAGACCAGTCTGGAAAGCCTCCTTCCTATGTTACGGCAGGATGGCATGATAAGAAAAAGGAAAAACCTGCCAAGCCAGACGCCTTGTTCAAAATCGCGAGTATTAGCAAATTGTATAATGCTGTTGCAATTACTAAGTTAGCGCACAATAAGCAACTATCGTTGGATAATACCCTAGCCGACTTCTTTCCTGAATTGGTGGGAAGAATCGAAAATGCTGAAAAGATCACGGTTCGCATGATGATACAGCATACCAGCGGTATACCCAACTATACCGATACATTCAACTATTGGGCACATCCGAAGGAATCGAATAAAGAAAATTTAGCATTAGTTCTTGACCTCCCGGCAAAATTCGAGCCCGGAGAAGATTATGAATACAGCAACACCAATTATTTACTGCTCTCTCAGATCATGGACAAAGTCTTAGGTTACAATCATTTTCAATACATTCAGGAAGAGATCCTAAACCGTTTACACTTGAAAAACACCTTCAGTTCTGTAACGAAGGTGGATAGCAACAAGATAATGAGCGGGTATCATGTTGGACATCCATTAGATTTGAAAACCGATAACACGGGAATGGTAGCTTCAGCAGAAGATGTTGGAAAGTTCATTCGCGCCCTTAATGACGGTTCTTTATTTGATGAAGGTGAGCAGGATATCTATGCTTCACTATACAGATATGGCCATACGGGATTGGTGCCTGGCTACCAAAGCATTGCACGATATCATAGAGACATCGATGCTGTCGTAGTTCAATTTACGGGTCCGACCAATTTTGAAGGCTACAATTGGAATTTATCTGAAATTATGTACAACCGAATGATTAAAATTCTAACGAACCAAGAGTAACCCACCAGACCTCTTTAGCAATTTGAAGGTTTATCAAAAACACCTATAATTCTAACAACTATGAATGATAAGTATGTAATGCCAAAAGGCACTACTATTGGACATGTCCACTTAAAGGTGTCTAATTTACAGCAGTCGCTAGATTTCTATTGTGGACTATTAGGATATGAAGTAATGATGACCTATGGCGATCAAGCCGCTTTTATAGCTGCTGGAGATTATCATCATCATATAGGATTAAACGTATGGCATAGCAAAAATGCACCGCCTGCCGACAAAAATTCGGTGGGACTTTTTCACACTGCCATCGTATATCCTACTCGAAAGGATTTAGCTGAAATATTTAAGAGATTAAAAGAAAAAGGATACCCTTTGACCGGTGCTGCAGACCATGGTGTTTCGGAAGCACTATATTTGGATGATCCAGACGAAAACGGTGTCGAGCTTTATTGGGATCGACCGAGAGAAGAATGGCCAAAAAACGATGATGGTTCTATTCATATGTACACGAAACCATTAGATTTAGACACGTTGTTGGAAGAACTATAATAAGCGAAACAATGCTACACCAATAGATCGTAATATGTCAGATTATATAAAAGAAAAGGCCTTACAAGCAACCTTAAATAAAATTGAATCGAACCGTCGACAGTCCAATTACTTCATCCGAAATATCTGGAAGGTGATAGGATTTGGAATTTTTGTTTCCATTTGGGCACCAACAAAAGCTCCTGACCATTTGGGGTTTGATAGGAAATCTGCGGTGGAAGTAGGTGAATTAGGATATTATGAGTTAGTTATTATAACGGCTCTCCTTTATACATTGGTATGCTTTATTGCTCATTTTGTTTGGAAATATCAGGATAAAAAAGTCTTGCACAAACTATTAAAACGCAAACTCGAATTGGAGAAAGAACTCGGTTTTTAAGTTTTGAACAAGGGATACCATTAAAGTGTATATATGAACGATCTTATTGAAGACATTTTTGATTATCACCATCACTTCAACCAAAAAGTGATTGATCAACTATTAGAAATACATGCTAAACTACCTGCGCGTAGCCTGCCCCTATTTTCACACTTACTTAATGCCCATCAAATTTGGAATGCTAGAATAACCGCTACCGAGCCCTTTGGTGTTCATCAGATACATCCTATCGAAGCCTTCAAGAAAATTGATGACAGCAATTACAGCAATACGCTTCATATTTTAAAGAATTTTGGCTTAAAAACCACTATTCACTATAGCAATTCAAAGGGTGTTGGCTATTCAAATGCAATTCAAGATATCCTATTTCACATTGCTAATCATACCACCCATCATAGAGGGCAGCTGGTTTCGGATATTCGACAAAGTGGTTTTGACCCAATAGCAACCGACTATATTTTTTATAAACGTATTTTAGAATAATCTGCACTTCTTCTTATTTTTAAAGTGAAGTAGATTGTAGTTATTAATCATCATAATAGAACGTATCAAAGAGTAATAATTTCGCTTCCATATGAAACCCGATTCACTCCTATCCATATTGCCAACAGCGTTTTGAACACAATAAACACCGTCATCCCAATATTTCCTGGGAGAAAATTGAAGCCATCCTTCAAAAGGATACCGTACTACAAGTTGTTAAAAACATGGAGGCTACCGGTGGCGAACCCGATGTGGTGGTCTTCGATGGCTTATACTATGTAGATTGTTCAAAGGAAAGTCCGAAGGGGCGACGCAGTAGCTGTTACGATCGCGCCGCACTGGAGGGACGTAAGAAATACCCGCCTAAAAATGACGCGATGTCTCTGGCAACTGAAATGGGGATCGATTTGCTAACAGAAGAAGACTACAAAATTCTTCAATCATTTGGCGATTTCGATACCAAGACATCTAGTTGGTTATTAACACCGGAAGCGGTTCGGGAACTCGGCGGAGCCATCTTTGGTGATTTCAGATTTGGGCGTGTTTTTATTTATCACAATGGAGCAGAATCCTATTATGCCGCACGCGGGTTTAGAGGAAAAGTGAAGCTCTGATCTTATCTTACCTTTCAAAAAATGTTTTAAATTATTGTTTAACTAAAATTTCATCTCTATATTTGAACTGATGAAAACATTGCAATTACATACTTGGTGGTGGACTAGCTTACGGAAAAACGTCGTGACCTAGATACCCTCTGTATGTTTATATATAGAAAAGCCTGTCTATCGCGACAGGCTTTTTTTTTGACCCTATTCACACTATTATGACAAAATACAAACTCCACACACAAGCTAAAAAGCTCTTAGCCGATACGCTCACTCCCGTGTCTGCCTACCTAAGACTACGGGATACCTATCCCAACAGCTTGCTCTTGGAAAGCAGCGATTACCATGCGAACGATAATAGCTTTAGCTATATCTGTTGTAATCCTATCGCTTCCATAACGATTGCAAACGAAACCATTACCACCAAATTTCCAGATGGCAAAAAGCAAAAAACCACAATTACAAAAGGTAATGATGCGTTGAAAGCCTTGGATGCCTTTCGCAATTCGTTTGATGTAAGTGAATCGGATGCCTATTCCTTTATTCATAACGGCATCTTCGGGTATATGACGTACGATATGGTTCGTTATTTTGAAACCATTGAAATAGCTCAGAAACCTTCAAAACTGGAAATTCCCGATGCTTACTACGCCGTGTATCGAAATGTGATCACTATCAATCACTTCAACAATGAAGCCTATGTGTTTTCCCATGATTATGATACGGAAAGCAATGTTTTAGAAATTGAACAACTGTTGAAATCGAAAGCGCTTACCTCCTATCCGTTTCAGCGAAACCAAGAAGCTGAAACCACGTTAACCGATTCCGAATTTAAAGACTTAGTGAAACAGTGTAAACAACATTGCGCCCGAGGCGATGTGTTTCAAATCGTACCTAGCAGAAGGTTCTCCCAAGCGTTTACGGGCGACGATTTCAATGTGTATCGTGCCTTACGAAGTATCAATCCATCGCCCTACCTTTTCTATTTCGATTATGGCGATTTCAAGATAATGGGGAGCTCGCCCGAAGCACAGTTGGTCATTCAAAACGACGCAGCCGAAATTCATCCCATCGCCGGAACCTTCAAACGTACTGGAAATGACGAAGAAGATGCGCAAGCTGCGAGAGAACTGGCGAAGGATAAAAAGGAAAATGCAGAACATGTGATGTTGGTCGATTTGGCCCGTAACGACCTCAGCCGACACGGTACAAATGTTCAAGTAGACACCTATAAAGAAATTCAATTCTTCTCGCATGTCATTCATCTTGTGAGCAAGGTAACTGCTACTATTAACACCAATGAAGATAGCCTTCAACTTGTTGCCGATACATTTCCAGCTGGTACGCTTAGCGGTGCTCCAAAATATAAGGCGATGCAATTACTAGAGAACTACGAACCGCTGAACAGAGGATGTTATGGAGGAGCCATAGGGTTTATGGACTTTAACGGAAATTTCAACCATGCTATTATTATCCGATCCTTTCTAAGCAAGGATCATACGCTTCACTATCAAGCAGGTGCAGGAATTGTAGTCGATAGCGATCCAGAAAAAGAATTACAGGAGGTATACCACAAGTTAAACGCATTACAAAAGGCCATGGAATTGGCTGAAAACATCTAAGCCATGAAAATAGTAGTCATCGACAATTACGACAGCTTTGTGTACAATCTTGTGCACTATCTAAGAGAATTGGATACAGAAGTTACCGTATTCCGAAACGACCAATTTGAGCTTTCGGACCTTGAGACTTTCGATAAGATTTTACTTTCCCCAGGACCTGGTATTCCTGAAGAAGCAGGACTATTAAAACCATTGATCGAAGCTTATAAAGGGAAGAAACCAATCTTTGGGGTGTGCTTAGGGCAACAAGCTATAGGTGAAGTATTCGGCGGAACGATTCACAACCTAGATACCGTTTTTCACGGAGTGGCGACCAAAGCAACAATTCTTCAACCCGAAGAACCGCTTTTCAAAGGATTACCATCCGAAATTGAAATAGGCCGCTATCATTCTTGGGTGATCAACCGAGAGAATTTTCCTGCGGAACTGACCATTACTTCAGTAGATGAAAACAACCAGATTATGGCTATTCGGCATAACGCCTATGATATCTGCGGTGTGCAGTTTCATCCCGAGAGTGTACTTACACCCAATGGAAAACAAATCATTAAAAATTGGATTGAAAGTGAATAGATTGAAAGACATATTACAGCAACTTATTCAGCACAAAACGCTTACGAAAACCGAGGCCAAGGAAGTCTTAATTGCTATTTCAGAAGGAAAATTTAGCACAAGTGAAATTGCCGCTTTCATCACAGTTTACATGATGCGAAGTATTTCCCTGGAAGAATTAGAAGGCTTTCGCGATGCCTTATTGGAACTTTGTATTCCTATGCGTTTTGAAGGGATTGATACTATCGATCTCTGTGGTACGGGTGGCGATGGTAAGAATACGTTTAATATTTCAACCTTGGCTTCGATGGTGACGGCCGGCGCAGGCGTTCCCGTTACCAAACATGGCAATTATGGCATTTCCTCGGTAAGCGGTAGTAGCAATGTACTGGAAGCCCTTGGTGTCAATTTGAGCAATGACCGCACTATTTTGGAGCGTTGTTTGGAAGAAGCGAATATCTGTGTCCTACATGCCCCACTCTTTCACCCAGCGATGAAAACTGTGGGCCCGGTACGGCGGGAACTTGGTGTGAAGACCTTCTTCAATATGCTGGGTCCGCTCGTAAATCCAGCTTTTCCGAAGTACCAGATGATAGGCGTTTTCAATCTTGAACTGGCACGTTTATATGAATACCTTCACCAAAACGGTGACAAGGAGTATAGCATTGTCCATGCCCTGGATGGCTACGATGAAATTTCACTTACCGGTCCAGCAAAAGTGCTTACAAATGAACGGGAACTGTATGTCGAAGCCGAAACCTTCGGTGTTGAGAGCATCACTCCCAAGGAAATTTTTGGTGGTGGTACGGTAGATGCATCTGCAGCGTTATTTCTTAAAATATTGAAAGGAGAAGGTACAGCAGCACAACAAAACGTTGTCTGTGCAAATGCTGCAGTAGCAATTGCAACCGCGACGAAGTGTTCTTTGGATGAAGGATTTGGAAAAGCACAGGAATCGTTGGCTTCCGGGAAGGCACTGCAATCGCTTCAACAACTTCAAAAAATCACGAATTTATGAGTATTCTAAAAAAAATTACCGATTACAAGCGAATGGAAGTAGCAGCCATGATGAATACGTTTCCGCTTTCCCTTTTGAAAAAGTCAGCGTATTACGAAGAATCATGCATTCCATTTTCTGACGTATTCTCGCAAGGTTTTGGGATTATTGCCGAACATAAACGCAAGTCGCCTAGTAAGGGGCTAATAAACAATCAAATCGGAGTACAGGAGGTTGTAGAAGGATATGAAACAGCTGGTGCAAAAGCACTGTCGGTTCTAACCGATACCCATTTTTTCGGAGGAGCGTTAGAGGATTTAGTATTGGCAAGACAACATTGTTCGCTCCCTATCCTCAGGAAAGAATTTATTGTAGATCCCTATCAAATTCATGAAGCGAAAGCCTACGGTGCCGATGCCATTTTATTGATAGCCGCATGCTTATCGGAGGAAGAGCTTATTTCCTTTTCGGCCTTGGCGAAATCGATTGGGTTGGATGTGTTGGCAGAAATCCATAATGAAGAGGAATTGCAGCATTGCCTGTTGCCATCCATAGATATGATTGGTGTGAACAATAGAAATCTAAATACATTTCAGGTTTCCATTGAAACGAGTATGGCACTTGCTAGCAAGATTCCTTCTTCTTATGTGAAGATTTCAGAAAGCGGCATAAACGATGCAAAAACCATAAAAATGCTTAAAAACCAAGGTTTTAACGGGTATTTGATTGGTGAATGTTTTATGAAGGAAACGCATCCGGGAGCGGCCTTGCAAAACCTGGTAAACGAGCTATTATGAAAGTAAAAGTGAAAGTGTGCGGAATGAAATATAATACAACGGCCGTAGCCGAGTTGATACCTGATTATTTAGGGTTTATCTTCTATGAAGACAGTCCCAGGTATGTCGAAAAAATTGATGGTGCTATTCCAGACTCCATTAAGAAAGTTGGGGTTTTTGTACAGAAAAAGATTGAAAAGATAGTGAACATCGTAGCTGCAAATGAACTGGAAGTAGTGCAACTACACGGAAAGGAAGATATAAAGTATGCTGAAGTTCTTCGGAAGCGGTTACCGAAACATGTCAAGATATGGAAGGTTTTTCATATAGAAAACGAATTTGATTTTGATCAACTCGCTCCTTTTGAACCCTCCGTAGATGCCTTTCTATTCGACACCAAAAGTGAAGCCCTCGGAGGTTCTGGAAAACGCTTTTCATGGCAGGTATTGCAACGCTACCCTTCCAAGAAACCCATAATTCTTAGTGGTGGAATAGGAGAAGAACACCTTTCAGAATTGAAAGCATTAATAGCGCAACACCCATTACTCATTTATGCCATTGATGTTAACAGCAAATTTGAAACACGGCCCGGACATAAAATCACCGACGCCCTAAAACGATTTATAGATGAAATATCAAGTTGATGATAACGGATATTACGGCACCTACGGAGGTGCTTTTATCCCTGAAATGTTATATCCAAATGTTGAAAGATTACAAAAGGAGTATCGAAACATAATCGAAGATGACGGCTTTCGAAAGGAATTTCAAGGACTGTTGAAGGAATATGTGGGGCGCCCGACCCCATTGTACTTCGCCAAGCGCCTTTCCGAGAAGTACAACACAAAGATTTACCTAAAACGTGAAGACCTTTGCCATACGGGCGCCCACAAAATCAATAATACCATCGGACAGATACTGTTGGCAAAACGCCTCGGTAAAAAACGTATCATAGCCGAAACGGGCGCTGGTCAGCACGGCGTGGCTACTGCAACTGTTTGTGCCTTGATGGGAATCGACTGCTTTGTGTATATGGGGGAAGTGGATATGGAGCGACAAGCACCCAACGTGGCACGAATGAAAATGCTAGGCGCAGAAGTGATCCCTGCAAGCAGCGGAAGCAGAACCTTAAAGGATGCTACCAATGAAGCTATTCGCGATTGGATTAACAATCCCGAGGATACCCATTACATCATTGGAAGTGTGGTGGGACCACATCCCTATCCAGACATGGTAACGCATTTTCAAAAGGTTATTTCGGAAGAAATGCAGCAACAACTAAAAGAGAAAGAAGACACCGAAGATCCAAATTACATCATTGCCTGTGTCGGGGGCGGCAGTAATGCGGCTGGTGCTTTTTATCAGTATCTAGAAAATGAAGCTGTTATCCTTGTCGCTGTGGAAGCCGCTGGAAAAGGAATCGACTCTGGTGAAAGTGCAGCGACTTCGGTATTGGGATCGCCGGGTATTATTCACGGTAGTAAAACGCTGTTGATGCAAACAGAGGATGGACAAATTACCGAGCCCTATTCTATTTCGGCAGGACTTGACTATCCTGGTGTAGGCCCCTTACATGCCCATCTTCGTGATTCGAATCGGGCAAGGTTTCTTAGCGCCACCGATGCTGAGGCCATGGAAGCTGGACTTCAACTATGTAAACTGGAGGGTATTATACCGGCCATCGAAACAAGTCACGCCTTGGCAGCCTTAGACCAAATGAATTTTCAAAAAGAGGATATTGTCGTCATAAACCTCAGTGGTCGTGGCGACAAGGATTTAGACACCTACATTCACTATTTTAATTTATAGAAAATGAATCGCATTCAACAGTTATTTCAACAGGACAAAAAATTGGTGTCGGTCTATTTCACGGCCGGCTACCCTAATTTGGATGATACCGTTCCTATTTTGGAAGCTTTACAGGAAAGTGGTGTAGATTTAGTTGAAATCGGACTTCCCTATAGCGATCCCTTAGCCGATGGTCCGACCATACAGGCAAGTGCTACCCAGGCCCTCAAAAACGGAATGACCACAGAAGTGTTGTTTCAACAATTGGAGAATATTCGGGAAAAAATTCACATTCCATTAATCTTGATGGGATACTTCAACCCTATCCTACAGTTCGGTTTGGAGAAGTTCTGCAAACGATGTGAAGCGATAGGAATTGATGGTGTAATCCTTCCCGACCTACCCTTAGAAGTATATTTAAATGACCACTACGAACTTTTTGAACAGTATGATCTTTTCAACATACTGCTCATTACCCCTTCTACTTCAACGGAAAGAGTTCGTATGATAGATAAACACACCAGAGGTTTTCTCTATATGGTAAGCAGCTCAAGTACGACCGGAAAACAAGCGGCATTCGGAAGTTCACAACGGGAATACTTCACCCGAATCGATGATATGAATTTAAAACATCCGAAATTGATAGGTTTTGGCATTCATGACAAGAACAGCTTTCAAGCTGCCACTGGATTTGCAAACGGTGCTATTATAGGAAGTGCCTACATAAAATTTTTAAAGCATCATGATATAAGAGAAACAGAAACTTTCATCTCCAAAATAAGATAATCAGATAATCCTCATAATAAATTTTTAGTCGCTAAAAACCAAAAACGACCACTGAAAAGCGGCCGTTTTTAAATATATGATATAACAGTTATTTCACATCAAACCGATCCAAGTTCATCACTTTGGTCCAAGCCTTTACAAAGTCGGTTACGAATTTCTCCTTGCTGTCTTCACAAGCATATACCTCTGCCAAGGCACGAAGCTCAGAATTCGAACCAAATATTAAATCGACACGAGTCCCGGTCCATTTCACATCGCCAGAGGTACGGTCGCGACCTTCAAATACATCATCATTATCGGAAGTAGCTTTCCATGTCGTTCGCATGTCTAACAGATTCATAAAGAAATCGTTGGTCAAAGCACCGGGATTATTGGTAAAGACTCCATGTTTCGATCCATCATAGTTCGCATCCAAGACACGCATTCCCCCGACCAAAACAGTCATTTCAGGAGCGGTTAGGGTTAGTAATTGCGCTCGGTCTACCAACAATTCTTCTGCAGTGACGCTAAACTTAGCCTTTACATAGTTTCGGAAGCCATCTGCATGTGGTTCCAAGGCATCGAATGCCTCTGTATCGGTCATTTCGACGGTAGCATCGGTTCGACCAGGTGTAAAGGGTACCTTAATAGTGTGGCCGGCATCCTTAGCGGCCTTTTCTATGGCTGCATTTCCACCCAACACAATTAAATCGGCCATCGAAACCTTCTTATTTCCGGATTGGTTGTCATTGAATTCATGTCTAATTTTATCCAAGGTGTTCAATACCTTTTTTAACTGCTCCGGATTATTCACCTTCCAATTGTTTTGTGGTGCTAATCGAATACGAGCGCCATTGGCACCGCCACGCATGTCTGACCCCCGAAAGGTCGAAGCCGATGCCCATGCGGTAGTGACCAACTCCGAAATGGATAAACCAGAAGCAAGGATGTTTTTCTTCAATTCCTTCACGTCTGCATCCGATACCAAATCGTAATCTACCTTCGGTACGGGATCCTGCCAAATCAATTCCTCTTTTGGCACTTCTGGTCCGAGATAACGAGAAACAGGTCCCATATCACGGTGCGTTAATTTGAACCAAGCCTTTGAATAAGCCTCGGCAAACTCCTTTGGATTTTCAAGGAAATGTCTTGATATCTTTTCATACTCAGGATCCATTTTCAACGAGATATCGGTCGTGAGCATAAAAGGAGCATGTTTTTTATTAGGATCGTGTGCATCCGGTACTGTTCCGGCTCCTTCTCCATTTTTTGGCTGCCATTGATACGCACCACCGGGTCCTTTGATACATTCCCAATCGTATTTAAATAAATTCGTTAAATAGGTGTGGCTCCATTTAATCGGGGTATCTGTCCAAGCGCCTTCAATACCACTTGTAATGGTATCGACACCCATACCCGTATTTAAAGAGTTATGCCAACCCATCCCTTGTGCTTCAATTCCAGCGGCTGCTGGTTCTTCTTTTACATATTTGGTCGGATCGCCAGCTCCATGGGTTTTTCCAAAGGTATGTCCCCCGGCAATTAAGGCTACTGTCTCATAATCGTCCATTGCCATTCTTCCAAAGGTTTCACGAATGTAATGTGCTGCTTCAACAGGATCTGGATTTCCATTATGGCCTTCTGGGTTCACATAAATAAGTCCCATATGAGCTGCGCCCAAAGGATTTTCTAGGTCATCTTCCGCATAGCGATCCTTATTCCCCAGCCATTCGGTTTCAGAACCCCAATAAATATCTTCCTCGGGCTGCCAAATATCTTCACGTCCACCGGCAAATCCGAACATTTCCAATCCCATGGATTCGTGGGCGACGTTTCCTGCCAAAATCATAAGGTCGGCCCAAGAGATTTTCTTACCGTATTTCTGTTTGATAGGCCAAAGTAATAATCGTGCCTTATCTAAATTCGCGTTATCTGGCCAACTGTTTAAGGGTGCAAAGCGTTGCGAGCCTGAACCACCACCGCCTCGTCCATCGGCAATACGATAGGTTCCGGCACTATGCCAGGCCATTCGGATAAAGAAAGGACCGTAATGGCCATAATCGGCAGGCCACCAGTCCTGGCTATCGGTCATCAGTTCTTCTAGGTCTTTTTTGACCGCTTTAAGGTCTAATTTCTTAAACTCTTCAGCATAGTCGAAATCCTCCCCCATCGGGTCGGCGAGATTGGAATGTTGTCGTAAAATACCGAGGTTTAACTGGTTGGGCCACCAATCGCGATTATTGGTTCCTCCACCAGCTGCTTGATGTAATTCCCCGTTCAGGAAGGGACAAGAGGCTGAAGATTCGTTTACATCCCAGACTTTGCTACCGCTGGGATTTGTACTATTGTTACCATGATCCATATGAAATCGTTTTATGTTGACAAATATTTCTTCAAATTACAATTCTTATAAGAGATTCGGGTGAAATGTTAATTTATTTGATTTATTTTAACATTGAATTTCATTATACTGTAATTAACCTCCTGTGTATGATACAGATGAAAAAGGTTTCAAAGCTGTTTATACTACTTTTTACAGTTTTCGCGTATGGACAAACTTCCCATTTTGTAGAAATTGAAGACGGTAGGCTTCACTATAAAACCATCGGAAGCGGAACACCTGTATTGATAATTAACGGTGGCCCTGGGTTTAACAGTGAAGGCTTTCTTCCCATGGCTACCCGAATTGCCGAAATGGGATTCCAAACAATATTGTATGATCAGCGCGGAACGGGTAAGTCTACCTTGGAAACTGTTTCTCCAGAAACCATCACTTTGGATTTAATGAATAGTGATATTGAAGCCATTCGAAAGGACATGCAACTTGAAGAGTGGATTGTTCTTGGGCATTCCTTCGGAGGTATGATGGGCAATTATTATGCGGCGTATTATCCTGAACGGGTTTCCGCCATGATCCAATCTTCTTCAGGTGGAATGAACTTAGATCTCCTCGGCAATACTCGAAATGGTGTTAATGCAAACCTATCGCAACAAGAAGTAGAAGCCTTAACGTATTGGCAGCGGCAGTATGCAAGTTCGCAGGATAATGATGACCGAAGAAAGTACGTGAACATCATGGCGAAAGCATATGTTTACGATTATTCGCACACAACCACTGTAGCTAATCGATTGATGCAAGGAGACCTACCATTAAATAGAATGGTATGGAATAATTTGCGAGCTATTGAATTCGACTGCTCAGAAGCCTTAAGGAGTTTTATCAACCCCGTTTTAATACTCTACGGTAAAAACGATGTGGTCCCCGTGGAAATTGCTACTGGAATGGCCAATACCTATCCAAACGCTACGTTGGTCCCGATGGAAAATTGTGGTCATTACGGATGGTTGGACAATCCCAAAACGTATTATGGCGGTATTGAAACATTTCTTTCATCACTTTATTAAGTCGTGTTAAACGAATTTATTAAAAGCTAGTCCTATGTTGAAATTCTTTAGACGTATTCGAAAAAATTTGATTGAAGAGAAAAAAGTAAAGAATTATCTTCTTTATGCAATTGGTGAAATAGTATTGGTCGTAATTGGTATCCTGATTGCCTTGGCCATTAACAACGCTCAACTTCGAAGTACTAAAAAAGATAAGGAACAGGTATACCTCTCTGGGCTTCATGAAGAATTCGAGATAAGCTTGCGCAAACTGGAAGTATTACGCGACGTCAATAATCAGAATTTGGAAGGCTCCAAACAGCTGCTGTCTTTTATTGAAAATGATAATCTGGAGATTTCAGAACAAGAATTATCTGATATTTTAATCAAGACCTTTGCTTTCGATATTGCCTACAATCCCAATAAATCGTTGTTGGAAGAAATGATCAGCTCTGGAAGCTTAAGAGATCTTTCCAATACAAAGCTTCGTATTCAGCTTACCAACTGGATATCTACGTTGGAAGATATTGCCAAGCAGGAAGAGGAAATGCGCATTCAAAGACAATTCGTAACCAACATGATGCGAAGGGATAGTTTAAGCGTTCGAACTATCTTTGATGGCGGTGGTATTAGTAACGACTTGGGCATTCCATTGGCAACAAAACCTATATCGAACCTCAGCTTATTATCTTCTCCCGAATTTGAAAATAATGTATTGCTCTTTCTGATAACGGCAAATGCCACCGAGCAAATGCATTACATTCCGCTGTTTTCAGATTTGAAAAACATACTAGCTACTTTAGAGGCAGAACTCGAGTATTGATTATGGTATAAACCTTATGATTTTCTTAAGCAATTGCTGTTGTTTCAAGCGCTATCTTTACTATAAACACAGCGCTTACCAATGATGAAGCTATTAGCCATTACACTTTTGCTTTTTTGTCTAATAACAGCTTGCAAGGAACAAAAATCGCGATCCATAAAGGAAACGGCTCCCGTTACCTCTGAATATCTTACTTCCGACGACCGCTATCGAATTGGAAATTCCTCAGCAGGTATTTTTAAATTGGGTGATTCGCTTCCGACCGCTGCTTTTTACCATGAGTATACTATTTCAACCAAGGAAATCGTAAAGCGTTCAGAAGGAAGTATTGTCACCACAATGGTATATACTGTTTCAGATAATGAAGAAGAGTTACTGCAATTAAAACCCTCTTACCGAAATAAACATATCATTGGAGAAATCATAATTCTTTCACCCCTATTTAAAACACCTAAAGGTATTGGTGTTGGTTCCGATTTAAATTCCTTTTTTAAAGCTTATCCCGATGGTATTCTTTGGTATACCTATGTCAGCAATCGTTTCGTGGCGGAGACCGAACAATTGGAGGCGCAATTTCTATTAGATGAAGATGGCTTTACAGCTACGGTTTCATCCGATGAAGAAATTATACCGTTAAAGCGTACTACCTTTAAGCCTGATACCGAAATCAAAAGAATTCGGCTATGGAAAGTCCAACATTATATCGACTAGAATAGTTTGGGTCTCACTTCTAATTTGCGATATTTGTGCGATAACGCTCCCTAAGTGAAGTCCAAGATAATCGCCATAGTACTTTTAATCGCGCTGGTTGTTCCTACAACAGCGACGTTTTTTTGGCTTCAACACGAGAAAGCCATACTGAAAAAAGAGGTAAAACATCGCATGATGAAGGTTACTTCGGAAGAAGAGCTCGTTTTACTCAGCTTCACTGAAACCGAAATATCCGAAAAACTGCGTTGGGAGCATAATAAGGAATTCGAGTTCGAAGGGCAGATGTATGATATTGTGAAACGTAAAAAGGAAGGCGATAGAACATACTATTGGTGTTGGCTGGATGCAGAAGAGACGGAACTTAACCAGAAACTTGCCGAGCTTACTTCTGACGTATTCGGTAGAATCCCCAATAACCGTAAGAAACAACAAACACTGCTCTCTTTTTATCGAACCCTTTATGTAAGCCAGGCCATGGCTTGGTCGTTTACTACTACGGTGGACTCAAAACATAAAATAGCTAGTACACTTCAATTAAATATTGAAGACAAGAATAACATTCCTCCTACCCCTCCTCCAAAAGTTGGATAACTCACGAATGCCTTATAACCAGAAAGGTATATTTTTTGTGCCTTTCCTTTTCAACTAAATATCTATAATCCAACTTATAATGAAATATATTATTAGTCTGGGATTGTTGCTGTGTAGTTTTATAGCATCCTCCCAAACCCTAACTGTTCTCGATGTCGAAAACCAACATCCCATCGAAATGGTTACCATCATCAGTAAAGATCCTAATGTCTATGCCATCACAAATGCTGATGGAAAAGCAGACATTAGCGATTTTCAAACTGCTGAAAAAATCGAAATACGAACCCTTGGTTATAAAACGCTAATTAAAAGCTATACTGAGCTAAGCAGCGACGATTTCATCGTTACTATGGAAGAATCGAACCTTAGCCTAGATGAAGTGGTGGTCTCCGCTACGCGTTGGCGTCAGCGTTCCGACGATATTCCAGCGAAGGTCATTTCCATTTCACCACAAGAAGTGAAACTTCAGAACCCACAAACCGCGGCAGACCTTTTGAGCGTTTCCGGAAAGGTATACGTCCAAAAGAGTCAGCAAGGTGGTGGAAGTCCTATGATCCGCGGTTTTGCCACCAACCGATTGGTCTATACCATCGATGGCGTTCGAATGAATACCGCTATTTTCCGTGGTGGAAATATCCAAAATGTCATTAATGTCGATCCATTTGCCGTAGAAGCGACCGAAGTATTGTTCGGTCCGGGGTCGGTTATTTATGGAAGTGACGCTATCGGAGGCGTGATGAGCTTTCAGACCTTAACCCCTCAGTTTTCCCTAGATGATAAACCTTTTATCTCTGGAAATGCGGTGGCAAGATTTTCTTCAGCTAACAACGAAAAAACGGGTCACTTTGATGTTAACGTCGGATGGAAGAAATGGGCGTTTGTTTCCAGTATCAGTTCCTGGGACTATGACCACCTCCGACAAGGAAGTCACGGTCCAGACGATTACGTAAAACCATACTACGTGCAACGTCAGGATAGTATGGATGTAGTCGTTCGTCAGGATGATCCCCTGCTTCAGATTCCTTCGGCTTATTCGCAAGTGAATATGATGCAAAAAGTTCGTTTTCAACCCAACAAAAACTGGGATTTTGTTTACGGTTTTCATTATTCTGAAACTTCGCCCTATGGTCGCTATGACCGTCACAACAGAAGACGCGACAATGCACCTCGTTATGGAGAATGGGATTATGGGCCGCAGCAATGGTTGATGAACAATTTGAATATTTCCCACAGTGCCGAAAGCGGGTTGTTCAATGAAGTATCGCTTCGCTTGGCACAACAATCGTTTGAAGAAAGCAGAATTAGCCGAAACTTCAACAGCCCCGATCGTGAGAGCAATACAGAAGAAGTAGAAGCTTATTCCGCCAATTTAGATTTTGTGAAGCCAGTAGGTGCGCAACACACCCTTTTCTATGGTGCGGAATATGTAGGAAATGATGTTACTTCCATAGGGCGCATTCGAAATATTGAAACCGACGAAGAAATGGAGGGCCCTGCGCGTTATCCACAAGCTACTTGGCAGTCGATGGCGGTGTATGTGAACGATGAGTTTAAGCCATCTGACCAGTTTACAGTACAGGGTGGAATTCGCTATAACCACTTTTTATTGGATGCTGAATTTGATACGACTTTCTACCCTTTTCCATTTACCGAAGCCAATATCGATAATGGTTCGTTAACGGGAAGTATTGGAGGGGTGTACCGACCGGATAATACGTGGGTATTGAGTACCAATTTTGGAACTGCTTTTCGTTCTCCCAACGTAGATGATATTGGAAAGGTGTTCGATTCTGAACCCGGAGCTGTAACCGTACCGAACCCAGATCTCGATGCCGAATATGCTTATAATGTAGATGTAAGTGTCGCAAAAGTCATTGATGATGTGGTAAAATTAGATGTAACAGGATATTATACCAGATTGAAGAACGCCTTGGTGCGACGCGATTTTCAGCTGAACGGACAGGATAGTATTGTGTATGCCGGTGAACTTAGCAAAGTACAAGCCATTCAAAATGCTGCCGAAGCAAATGTTTATGGTATTCAGGCAGGTGTTGAAGTGAAGCTTCCGGCTGGATTCAAATTCTCTACAGACCTAAACTTCCAACACGGGGAAGAAGAATTGGATGATGGTAGCGAAAGTACGTCACGTCACGCAGCGCCATTTTTTGGGGTAAGCCGACTTACGTTTAAGGCAGACGACCTTAGTCTTCAGCTATACACCGAATATCAAGGGGAGCGGTCTTTCGAGGATCTCCCAGTTAGTGAGCAGGATAAGGATGAAATCTATGCCAAGGATGCCAATGGAAATAACTATTCTCCTTCGTGGTATACGTTAAATTTAAAAGGAAGTTACGAATTAACCGAACGATTTGCGGTAAACGCTGGATTGGAAAACATCACCGATCAGCGCTATCGACCGTATAGCTCGGGGATTTCAGCACCCGGAAGGAATTTTATTCTTTCATTGCAGGCAAACTTCTAAAAACAAGAAAATGAATTATTGTCCGGTCGAGCGCCCGCCTGCCACCCATAAAAACAGTAAAGGCGGCCAGGCAGTCGAGACCTAAAATAGAGCTTTTTTCCTCAGGAGGTCTCGACTGCCTGCCCGTTCCGCAGGCGGGCGCTCGACCGGACATTTTATACCTTATAACAGCTTAGCTCGCAATCCAACGAACGAAACCAATTGCTGTTCGCCCGATTTCATATGTTTTAACGTAAACTTCTCGGCTTTCATCTCGTCGCCTCCTGCTAATACGGTAAACGGAATATCGCGCTTATCGGCATACTTCATCTGTTTGCCCATTTTTGCTGCATCTGGGTATAATTCCGCTCGAATGCCCTCTGCCCGAAGTTTGGTCACTGCTTTAATGGCATACCGCGCTTCTTCTTCACCAAAATTGATAAATAACACCTTCGTTCCGGCCATGACCGTCTGTGGAAACAACTCCAATTGCTCCAGTACCAGATAAATTCTATCCAATCCGAAACTGATACCAACGCCACTCATATTCTTCAGTCCAAAGATACCCGTAAGATCATCGTAGCGACCACCACCGCCAATACTTCCCATATCCACACCTTCAGGAGCGGCCACTTCAAAAATAGCGCCGGTGTAATAGTTTAACCCTCTTGCCAAGGTGACATCAATTTCTAAGGTTGCCGTTTGTAGTTCGATTTCGGTAAAGGTGTTGGTAATGAATTCAAGTTCATCAACTCCTTTCATCCCTATTTCAGAAGCGCAAAGGAGCTCTTTTAATAAAGCTAGTTTCTCTGAAGCACTTCCTTCCACCTTGAACAACGGCTGTAATTTCTGAATGGCGGTATCGGAGATTCCTTTTTCCTTCATCTCTTCTTCAACCTTCTCCTTACCTATTTTATCAAGCTTGTCGAGGGCAACGGTGAAATCGATAAGTTTATCTTCTGCTCCAATCACTTCTGCAATTCCGCTAAGGATTTTGCGGTTGTTCATTTTAATGGTGACACCACCTAGGTTCAATTTGCTGAACACCGCATCGTAGAGCTGCACGAACTCTACTTCTTGCCAAAGCGATGTACTTCCAACCACGTCGGCATCGCATTGGTAGAATTCGCGGAAACGACCTTTCTGCGGACGATCGGCACGCCAGACCGGCTGGATTTGATATCGCTTGAAGGGAAATTCAATTTCGTTTTGATGTTGCACCACATAGCGCGCAAAAGGAACGGTAAGATCGTATCGAAGTGCCTTTTCGGAAATTTTAGGTGTAAGTTCGGTACTGTCTTTTTTTGAGTAAACGTCATCGTTCACCTTACGCAAGAAATCGCCGCTATTCAGGATTTTAAATATCAATCGGTCGCCTTCTTCACCATACTTCCCCATGAGTGTTTCACTATTTTCGAAGGAAGGTGTTTCGATAGGTTGAAATCCATACGTTCGGAAACAATCCCGTATGATATTGATGATATAGTTTCGCTTTATGACTTCTTCAGGAGAGAAATCTCGGGTTCCTTTTGGAATACTGGGCTTTTTCAACACGCTTTTTTTAGGAGTGACGGTTTTCAACTGAAAACTGCATCACGAAAATTATTGTAGTACAAATATCATAATTTTGGGGCGAACTTGTAACTTTATGGACGTTGAACAGTCTTATGGATAACTGAAAACCGCGCTTTCATGTTTAAACTTTTCCGGGAAAATGTACGAATCGCCCTCGATTCCATTCGTAGTCAGTTACTTCGAACCATTCTGACCGTTATTATTATCGGAATCGGAATTTGGGCATTGGTCGGTATTTTGAGTGCTGTAAAGGCATTGGAGAATACGATTAGCAGCGATTTTGCCTCGATGGGTGCCAATACCTTTAACATTCAGCGCTATGAATTTGAAATCAATAGTCGTGGGGGCGAGCGTGAAAAGATAAATCCGATTATAAGCTACAACGACGTTCGCGAGTTTATCGACATTTATAACTTTCCGATGACACAGGTTTCGGTTTCCTTCCGGGGAACGGGAACGGCGGAGGTGAAGTACGAAAATGAAAAGACCGATCCAGAGGTACAGGTCTATGGTGTAAATGAGCATTATCTGGAAAATACCGGAACGGAGGTAGAACAGGGAAGAAATTTTACTTATTTCGATATTCAGAATAACAGTAAGGTATGCCTGCTGGGTGCCGATTTTAAAAAGAATCTATTTGAAAATGAAGATCCCATCGGTAAGACCGTGAGCGTCCGAGGCGTGAAGTTTAAAGTTTTAGGAGTATTGGAAAGCAAAGGATCTACCTTTGGAAACAACCAGGATTTAAAGGTATTGATGCCCATTCAGGTAGCGCGAGGAATCTTCACCCAACCCAATATCAACTACAATGTGAGCGTGCGGGTAGATGATAAGGAAGTAATGGAAGGGGCGCAGGATGAAGCTATTATCACCTTTCGAAATATTCGAGGGTTGAATCCAGTTGAAGAAAACAACTTTGGGATCGAAAGAAGTGACGACCTTATCAACAGAATTGCTAGCATTACCGGTGTTTTGGAGACCGCAGCATGGATTATCAGTATTATTACAATTTTGGGATCTTCTATCGCACTGATGAATATTATGTTGGTTTCCGTAACGGAACGAACCCGTGAGATTGGAGTCCGAAAGGCTTTGGGCGCCAAGCGATCCACCATTTCCACCCAATTCTTTATTGAAACAATCGTAATTGGTCAGTTTGGAAGTATATTGGGCATTATTTTGGGAATTCTGACCGGCTTTGCCATCTCCTCCATTTTCGAATTCGATTTCTCCATGCCATGGACCGCAATGATAGCGGCTACCATCATTACCTTTTTAGTAGCAGTATTGGCAGGTTCGTATCCTGCCACCAAAGCTGCTAAATTAGATCCGATTGAGAGTTTGCGGTATGAGTAGCGATGAGGACACTTCGAGAGCCTCCGTAATTACTTCGCTTTATCCAAAATATCCTCGAAGAACGCATATAATTCACCTTGGGTGATGATAGCACCTTGTTTAATCAAAGCGAAAACGTCCTGTTTCCAATCGTCGCTGAATTTCTTATCGGCGGTATAGAATTCTACTTCCTCGGTCATATAGTTCTGCTGTAACCAAGTATAGTCTTCTTCCTTGGTAATGTCCTTCGACTCATCCATTATTTTTAGGGCGATCAGTTTCATCTGCTCTTTTTCAATTTTGAAAAGGAACATCTGTTGTGGAAGGATGTTCTCCAAGTATTCGGCTTTTTCGAGAACATTGTCCCAAACTAGGTCGCTAAAGGTGTCCAGTTCTTCTTCTACCACTTCCGGTTTTTTTATTTTCATAAACTCCCACTCCTTCTTATCGATGGATTGGGTGGCTAAAAAAGTTGCGAACTCTTGGTGAAGTTCCTCGAACTGTTCTTTCGTCAGTCGCGCGTATTTCATAGTCGTATTACTTCAATAGTTTAAAAACAAAAAACACCCTCATTGCTGAAGGTGTTTTTATAAGATTAAGAACGGTTTTTAGTTCTCTGCTACAACGTCGAATGTGAAGTTTTCAATCACATCGCGGTGGAAACGGATCGTCGCTTCATACTGCCCAGTACGCTTAATAGCACCACCAGCGATAGAGATAAATTTCTTCTCAATCGTTACACCTTCTTTTTCCAAGGCATCGGCAAGGTCACCATTGGTTACAGAACCAAATAGCTTATCGCCTTCACCGGTTTTGGCAGAAATCTTCATCTCAAGGATTTCGTTAAGCTTCTCAGCTTGCTCTTTCGCTTCCTCAACGATCTTACGCTCTTTATATTCACGTTGCTTAAGCTTCTCGTCCAATTGCTTTTTTGCAGAAGGAGTCGCTAGAACAGCCTGACCTTTAGGAATTAGAAAGTTTCTAGCGTATCCATTTTTTACCGTCACAACGTCGTCTGTGAACCCTAGGTTCTCTACGTCTTGTGTTAATATAATTTCCATGATACTGTCTTTTTTTTATTTGTATAGATCGGTAACGTATGGCATCAAGGCAAGGTGACGTGCGCGTTTAACGGCAGTTGCCACTTTACGTTGATACTTTAATGAAGTTCCTGTAAGACGGCGAGGTAACAATTTACCTTGCTCGTTTACGAAGCTCATCAAGAAATCTGGATCTTTGTAATCGATATACTTGATTCCAGATCTTTTGAACCGACAGTACTTCTTGGCTTTGGTCGTTTCGATATTAAGAGGGGTCAAATAACGAATTTCGCCACCCTTTTTACCTTTTGCTTGTTGCTGTAGTGTTGCCATGGTTTATGCCTTTGCTTTTTGTTTTTTGTTTCGGTTTCGTCTCTTCTCTGCCCAAGCGATTGCATGTTTGTCAAGCTTAACGGTCAGATAACGCATAATGCGCTCGTCACGTCGAAACTCGGTTTCCATTGGCTGGATTGCTTCACCAGGTACCTGGTATTCAAATAGGTGGTAGAAACCACTTTTTTTGTTTTGGATTGCGTAGGCCAATTTACGTAGCCCCCAATCTTCCTTCGATATCATCTTAGCACCTTTAGAAACAAGAAAATCTTCGTATTTCTTAACTGTTTCCTTTACCTGATCATCAGATAAAACGGGATTTAAGATGAAAACAGTTTCGTAATGATTCATAAAAAATCTATTAGTAATTAAATTATTGAACTTATTGGCCTACGCCAAGAGCGTGCAAAAATACTACATTATTTCCTTTTATCAAATCAAAAGGCAGAAATAATACTTCAACGAATTCTGACAGCGAAAGTTACAATTTCCTACAAGGAAAGCTAAATCGATAAATTTACTCGACAAAAGTTAAAATAAGTTGCAGTTCATCGATAATTTCCCTAATATTGTGTTAACCAAACTATCTAACTGTGGACAAGCCGATTCTAAAATGCGCCATTGTGGATGACTCCACCTTGCAACGCCTTTCCATCGTAAAATTGATTGAGAATCACCCTTCTCTAAACTTAGTTGCAGAGTACAATAATGCAATTGAAGCGAAGATGGGGTTAGCAACTAATGAAATCGATTTAATATTCCTTGATATTGAAATGCCAATACTTTCTGGCTTCGATCTCTTGGACGATCTTACCAAAAAACCGCAAATCATTTTTGTGACCGGAAAAACGAAGTATGCTTTTAAGGCATTCGACTACGATGCTGTCGATTATCTTCGGAAGCCGATTTCAAAAGAACGGTTTTTAAACGCGGTACATAAGGCCATAACCAATTTTAAACTTCGAAATGACGAAGGCTTCGACGATGAAGACTTTATTTTCGTGAAAAGCAATCTCAAGAAGCGAAAAGTGTTCCTAAATGAACTTCGCTATATTGAAGCCCTTGGCGACTATGTAAAGTTGGTAACCGAACACGATGCCCTCGTTGTGCTTTCAACAATGAAGGCCTTTGAAGCCCTACTGCCTAGCGACCGCTTCCTTCGTATCCATAAATCTTATATCGTGAACTTGGACAAGGTGGAACGCTATAATAGTAAAGTAATCGAATTGGAAAACGAGCAGCTGCCCTTAAGCCGTAATCGTAAATCCGACTTGGCCGATGCTCTTGCCGCTTCTTCGATGCGTGGTTAATTATTGATTATCAACATCAATCAACACCTGAATACTCGAGAATTCCTTTATCGAGGCAAAACTCTTATGCACTTTTGTGATGAAGTTCTTCACCGCTTTAAGCGACTGCTTCTTTTCAATCTTTACCATAATGTTGGTAATATATTGATTCCGTATCCTTGCCACTGGCGGTGGCGTCGGGCCAAGCACTTGTCCCGATAACTGCTGCTCCAGCGCACGGCTAAACCAAATAGCTCCTTTTTCGTTTTTCTGAAAATTTCGGTCCTTAAATGTTATTCGAATCGTTCGGTAATACGGTGGATATTTATACTGATAGCGATCCTCCAATTGTTCTTCATACATGGCCTTATAATTATTGCTGCTCACCTGCTGAAGGATTTGGTGATACGGATTATAGGTTTGAATCAATACCAAGCCCCGCTTCTTTGTTCGTCCTGCCCTACCCGATACCTGCTGCAGTAACTGAAAGCTTCTTTCATGCGCCCTGAAATCGGGAAAGTTTAAGAGATTATCGGCATTCAAGACACCAACCAATCCTATATTCCGGAAATCCAGTCCCTTCGCAACCATTTGGGTACCTACCAAAATATCGATCTCTTCATTCTCCAGTCGGTCGATCAGCTTTTCATAGGCATGCTTACCTCGAGTGGTATCTTGGTCCATTCGTGCCACCTCATAGTCTGGAAACAAGGCTTTCACCTCGGTTTCTATCTGTTCGGTGCCGAAGCCCTTTGTATCCAAGGTTTCATTGCCGCAGGCCATACACGACTGTTGCATCGCCATGTGGTAGCCACAATAATGGCATCGCAACTCATTTCGATATTGGTGAAAGGTAAGGCTTACATCGCAATTTGGGCATTGCGGTGAAGTTCCGCAGGTAGTACATTCAACAATAGGCGAAAACCCACGACGGTTTTGAAACAGAATTACCTGTTCTCCTTCCTTCAAGGTGTCACGCATAGCTTCCTGCAATCTATCGCTAAAGTGACCGGTCATTCGCTTTTTACGGTGCTTTTCCTTGATGTCGACCAATTCGATTTCGGGCATAAGCACATTACCGTAACGTTTGGTTAGTGTGGCCAGACCATATTTTTGTTGGGAGGCGTTATAATAACTTTCCAGTGAAGGTGTCGCACTTCCCAACAGTGTCTTGGCATTGTGAAGATTTGCTAATACGATAGCACTGTCGCGACCATGATAGCGTGGCGCTGGGTTGTATTGTTTGAAAGAGGGTTCGTGCTCTTCATCTACAATGACCAATCCCAAATTGGAAAATGGCAGGAATAATGATGAACGCGCGCCGATAACTATTTGTGCCTTTTCCTTCTTGTGAAGCACATTCTGATACACCTCTACCCTTTCGTTTACAGAGTATTTTGAATGGTAAACCGCCACCTTTTCAGCAAAATAATGTTGAAGGCGACTGATAAGTTGTGTGGTTAGCGCTATTTCGGGGAGCATGTACAGTACTTGCTTTCCTTGCTCCAATGCTTCAGCGATAAGGCGGACATAGATTTCCGTTTTTCCCGAAGACGTTACGCCGTGGAATAAACATACCTCCTGCTCCTGAAAGCGCTCTTTAATTTGCTCAAAAGCCTGCTGCTGTTCGTTATTTAGGTGTTTTACTGCTGAAGCTTCTTCGCCTTCATACACGATTCTGTCTTTTTGGATATGGTATTCCTCCAGAATTCCTTTATCGACCAATGCGTTCAATACCGAAGCGGACGTATCGCTCTTTTCCTGAAGCTGTTTGGCTCCAACCGGTTTATTGCTCTGGGCCGACATCATAAAAAGGTTCATTAGCACCTCGCGTTGCTTGGGCGCTCGAGACATTTCATCTAGAAGTTGCCGCAGTGATTCCTCCTCGGCATAGGCATCCGTAAGTTTTACATACCGTTTCAACTTCGGACGATACTGTTCATACACCTCCTCCTGCACCTGAACGACACCTTTTTCCAGCATCGTTTTGATGTGCGGCATAATCTGCTTTTTGTCAAGAATCTTTCGCAACGCGTTTAGGTCCAACGTTGGTTGGTGCTGTAAGGCTTCAAAAACCGAGAATTCGGCATCGCTTAAGGACGCTTCATCCACTTCGCTATCGGTATTCAGGGAAATGATAGTTTCACTTTCAAGAAGAAACGCGCTCGGCAAGGCAGCACGAATCACTTCACCCAAGGTACACATATAGTAGTCGGCCATCCACTTCCAATGTGCCAACTGGGTTTTGGTAATGATAGGCATTTCGTCCAAAATCTCAGAAATATCCTTGGTATCGTACCCATGCGGTGGTTGTTGGTGCACCTGATATACGATGCCGGTGTAGATTTTCGACTTTCCAAAGGGAACGGTCACGCGCATACCGGCTTTCAGAAAGGCAGCTTCATCCTTGTTTACGCTGTAGGTAAAGGTCTGTCGCAGTGGAATAGGAAGAATTACGTCTATAAAATACAAGGCTTCGGTGCTTCAATAGCCATAAAAATAGAAAAGGCCACCTAGATTTTAGGCGGCCTTCATCAATACTTATAAACAAGTTTTTATTTCACACGGTGCCAATACTGTGTTCTTCCGATCAAGGAAAACCCGATATAACCCCGAACTTTCAATTTATCGTCTTCTTCCAAGGTGATATAGCACTTGTAGAGCTTTCCGCTTTCAGGATCGAGGATTTTACCATCGGTATATTCATCATCGTCCTTTTCAAGATCTTTAATAATAACCAATCCTTCAACTGGCTTTCCAGCATCCTCGCCAGGGCAATCGATACAGGTAGCATCTTGACGGTCGGGATTTAGTATTTTTATCACTTTCCCGTAAACTTTTCCATCCTTTTTATAGATTTCTACATGCGATTTCGCCTCGCCGCTTTCATCGTCGATGGTTTTCCAAACACCTGTTACATCTTGGGCGTTTAGGGTTAGGGATGTGATGAATAATACTACTAAAGTGAATAGGTTTGTTTTCATAATTCCTGTTTTTTTAGTTTCCTAGCATTCCTTTCTTCAGGCTGTTATCGGCCGGATCGTCGCCCAACCAGATTCCGAACAAGGCTTTTTTGAAGTCCATTCCTTCAATCGTGCCCAATTCCTTTCCATTTTTATAGGCAACCACTCCCTTTCCTTTCTGATATGTGATATCGAAAATGTCGTCTTCAACAATTTCATCGTTGAAAAAGGTGATGAAGCGTTCAATTTTAGACTTGAGTGGAGCTGTATTACCATCCATTGACGCATCGAAGCCATCTTCAACCGCTTCACGCATCGCTTCACTCGAAACGAACGAAGAGGTAATATGAAGTTTTATCGCCATGGTTTCATCGGCATTCATAATACTGCTTGCATTACTGCTCTTTTCACCTAAATAGAGACCGCCAGAGTATAACTTAAGTACAAAGGCTTTCTTACGAACACCGCCACCGTTCAACATCAATTCTTCACCATTAAAGGTTACCGTATTCGGTAGGGTCACATTTCCAACTTCGGTTTGCGCCTGACCAGCGGTAAAAGCAAGTACCGCAACTAAAAGGATTACAATTTTTTTCATAGACTTTATTATTGATTGTTAGTATTTCTATTTCGCAACAGTTGCAGGGAAAGGTTTAACTCAAACCCTAACAACAAAAGGTTTGCATTTATCCAAATATAAAACATCATGATTAATAACGCTCCTAAGGAACCGTACAATTCGTTATAATTTGCAAAGTTGTTGATGTATACACCATATAAATAGGTGGTTAGCAAAAACAACAGGGTGGTTACCAAGGCTCCTATCGACAAGAAGCGCGATTCCCTTCCCTCTTTGGTTCCAAAGTAATACAAGATGGAAATGATCGTATACACCATGATGATAAAAATTATCAACTGAAGTGTCGGAATCCAGAACACGTCTTGGTCCATATAGGCCTGCGACAGTAATTCATCCAACAAATATTCTCCATACAGGATTACCGCTACTGTAATTAACAATAACAGTGCCAACAACAATGAAACCGCTAATGCCACGGCATATTGCCTGAAAAAACTACGGTTAATTTTTACATGAAAGGAGAACTCAAAGGCGCTAAAGATAGCATTCACGCCGTTCGCTGCCAAGAACAAGGCTAGGATAATCGAGAACGATAGCAATCCTCCACGCGGGTTTACGGCAATGTCGGCGATTACCGGGTAGAAAAGATCAGCTGTCTGTGGTGGCAATAATTCTTCAATGAAAATTAGAAATCGTGTTTGAAAGCCTTCTACCGGAACATAGGGAATTAGGTTCAAAATGAACAGCAGAAAGGGAAACAGTGCCATAAAAAAGCTATAAGCAATCGAACTCGCCCTGGAGGAAAAAGTTCCCTTTATAATCCCAGTTCCGTAGATATCGAGCAAGTCGTAAAGAGTTAGTCCGTTGGTACCCGGAATAATTATCCGCCTGCTGTACGCCACCAAATTGCGGAGTACAGGGATGTTTTCGAACGTTAACTCTTCATCCTCTTCCGCCATTTATACGGCTTTTAAACTAAGGTCCATGTTATACACCGAATGCGTCAAGGCACCGCTACTGATATAATCCACGCCACATTCAGCATATTTTCTTGCCGTATCAAGCGTAATACCACCACTGGATTCCGTTAAACAGGTATCGCCAATCATCTCAACCGCTTTTCGCGTGTCTTCATAATTGAAATTGTCGATCAGGATTCGGTATACGCCTTCATTCTGAAGAATTTCCTCGATTTCAGTCAAATCCCGGGCTTCCACGATGATTTTAAGGTCGAGGTGATTTCGCTTCAGGTATTCCTGTGTTTTCTGAATGGCTTTTGTAATCCCGCCACAGAAATCGATGTGATTATCTTTTAGCATAATCATATCGTACAACGCAAACCGATGATTTTCACCGCCACCGATCTTTACCGCCCATTTTTCAAGCGCGCGGATACCAGGCGTGGTTTTACGGGTGTCCAGAATCTGGGTTCCGGTACCTTCCAACAACTTCACATATTCGTGGGTTTTAGTTGCAATGGCACTCATTCGCTGCATGGCGTTCAATACCAGACGTTCTGCTTTTAGAATACTTTGGGATGAACCGGAAACGTAGAATACGATATCGCCAACGGTCACTTCACGTCCGTCGGGAATCTTTACTTCAACTTCCAGACCATGGTCGACATAATCGAATACCTGTTTGGCAAATTCAACGCCGGCAATGATGCCCGGTTCTTTTACCAATAATTTGGCTTTGCCAGTCGCTTCCTCGGGAATACACGCTAACGAGCTATGGTCGCCGGTTCCCACATCCTCTCGGATGGCATTGGTAATGATGATATCAATTTCCTTATTAAATTGCTTTCGTGAAATCATGTACTAATTCTTTCAGCTAAAATACTAAAAACGCTTTCAATTTGCCGCTCGTAAAGCGTTTGGAATATAAATTGATAGCTATATCGGCATAACCTAAACATTTTAATTATGAAAATCGATCTTTACACCAAGACTTTACTTACCATTATTGCCATATGCTTAACCTTTAATGTGTTGAAGGATTTTGACGTGATTCCCTCAGCTTATGCCAATGACACATTGCCTGAAACCTCAACGGAATATACTCTGGTTCCTGTAACTGAAACCAATACCATGGATGTCCGAATTGTGGATATTTATACTTCAGATGAATTGAATGTGAACCTAAAAGGTATCAGTACGTATGATGAAATGAAGGTGAATGTAAACAGCATTGATACTTCCGATGAATTGGATGTCAATATTGATGAAGTGGGCGGACAATCCATTTTCTACGGAAGCGGTGTGCCTATTTCTACCGATTAATCGGTTGTTGAACCAATATCGCCTCGGAACGGACGGATAATCAATCGTGCAGCCCGATCGTAATTGATGTAGTTGTACGTCCAATTAAAGAAGGTCACTACACGATTCCTAAAGCCTACCAAAAACCAAAGGTGTACGAACATCCATAAAAACCATGCGAAGGCACCTCCAAAGTGCATCTTCTTAATATCGACAACAGCTTTGTTTCGGCCGATCGTAGCCATCGTACCTTTATCGAAATACTCAAAAGGTTTTGGCTCCTTATTCCGTAGGATTCGCTTAATGTTTTCACCTAGGTGCTTTCCTTGCTGAATAGCGGGTTGCGCTACCTGTGGATGTCCTTTAGGAAAAGCCTCTGTTTCCATATAGGCAATATCGCCTAATGCATAAATAGCGTCAGTACCTTCGACCTTACTGTAGCGATTCACGCGGTATCGGTTTATTTTCTCGAACAGGGCATCGCCATCGATTCCTTTCACCGGAGCACCCGTTACGCCAGCCGCCCATATAAAGGCCTCGGTTTCAAAAGTAGTACCCGACTTCGTAGAAACTACTTTTCCATCATAGTCTTCAATCATGGTATTCAGGTGAATCTCTACGCCAAGATCTTCGAGGAATTTCTGCGCTTTTTTGGAAGCTTCTTCACTCATAGGCGGTAAGACTCGGTCTAAGCCTTCCAATAAATGCACGTGCATTTCACCTTCATTCATTTCGGTATAATCCTTTTCGAGAATACCCTTTCGAAATTCTGCTAAGGCACCGGCAAGCTCAACACCGGTAGGTCCTGCTCCGGCAATAACAAAATTCAATAAACGCTTCCGCTCTGCTTCATCCTCGGTGATATCGGCCTTTTCAATATTTTGAAGCATCAGGCTTCTAATGTTCAAGGCTTGTGGTACCGTTTTCATCGGCATGCTGTTTCGAGCAATGTTTTCGTTACCAAAATAATTCGTTTTTGTGCCGGTCGCTATAATCAGATAATCATAGGTCAGGTTTCCTATAGAGGTTTCGATTTCCTTTTTATCCTGATGGATATAATTAACTTCCGCTAGTCGAAAGTGAAAGTTTTTATTCTTTCTGAAGATCTTCCGCAACGGATAGGCAATTGAGTCTGGTTCTAGTCCACTGGTGGAAACTTGATATAACAAGGGTTGAAAGGTGTGATAATTGTGCTTGTCGAATAAGACAATCTGTACATCCTCTTTCTTGATTTTGTTGATAAAGGAGATTCCCGCAAAGCCGCCGCCAATCACGACGATACGAGCTTGGTTGGTGGAAGGAATATTCATATAGCTGAAGTTCTATTCAAAAATAAGGAATGTAGGAGGGCTTGCTTTCAAAAGTGTATTTTTTTATGAAATTTGTAACAAACCATAACGTTTCACTACCAATACAGCAATCAACTAAAGACCATTGACGAAGGAGCTCGAACATAATTTTGTTACGCAACTTGAGGCCAATCAGAACATTGTGCATAAGATCTGTCGGTTATATACCCACGATCAGGAATCGCATAACGATCTGTTTCAGGAAATTACTATTCAGCTATGGAAGGCCTTTCCAAAGTTTCGGGGCGATTCGAAGTTCAGCACATGGATGTATCGTGTGGCATTGAATACTGCCATTACTTTATATCGAAAGAAGAAAAGAAGAATCGATACGGCCGATTTTGAGTCAGTGAGCTTCAAGATAAAGGCAGAACCGTATGACGATAGGATGGATAAACAATTGAAGTTGATGTACCAAGCGGTTAAAACCCTCAATGATATCGACAAGGCATTGGTGTTTTTGTATTTAGAGGACAAGCCGTATAAAGAGATTTCGGAGACACTTGGTATTAGTGAAGTGAATGCTCGCGTAAAAATGAGCCGAGTGAAAGATAAATTACGTCAAATTTTGAACCCATAGGAGGAACCTGACCATGGATGAATTGGATTTATTAAAGAAAGAATGGCAAAGCCGGGAGCAAGAGCTTCCAACGCTTTCCTACAACGACATTTATAAGATGTTGTTGAAGAAGTCTTCTTCCATAGTGAAGTGGATTTTCTATATCAGTATTGCTGAATTATTGTTTTGGACACTTTTGGCTTTTGTGATGCCCGAATCGAGTGAAGAAGTAGTTGATGGAATGGGAATGAAAACTGCGATGATTGTCATCAACATTTTACATTACCTCATCTTTATAGGCTTCATCTATTATTTCTATAAGAACTATAAATCGATTCAGGTAACGGACTCGGTAAAGCAACTGATGAAAAATATCCTAAAGACACGAAAAACCGTCAAGTACTTCGTAATGTATAATGTTGGTGCCTCTGCGTTGATGCTTATTGGATTCAATATTTATTATTATCTGAATAAGCATAGGTTATTTGAAGTAATGTCTGGTGAATTCGGATGGGGTAATACACAGCTTACTGAAGATAAATTTATAACGGTATTCTTTTTAGCCCAATTAATTATGGGTGTTGTTATTCTAGGCCTGCTGCTATTATTCTATCGCATTCTCTATGGTATTCTACTGCGAAGGTTGAAGCGTAACTATAGCGAATTGAAGAAGATGGAAATGTAGTGAGTAGTGAAGCGTACAAACGTGGATGCTGACTATTAGCCTTCAGCTGTTGGCTTTTAGCCTATTGAGATTTGGAATTTGGAATTAGGGATTTTAACAGATTTACGCCTACTACCGACCTTGAACCTAATGCATATAGCTTACTGCGTATAGCATCTCAATACCGCCACTCCCGCTCTTTATTAAGTTCTTCTTCTTTTTCTAATTCCTCTTGTGGTATTACTTTTAAAAATGAAGGATGCTGTTCGATAGCGTATTCTAATTTCTTTACAATATCATCTACGCTTTCATTTTCATAATCAATATCCAAAGGTTCCTTAATTTCCATGGATTGAAGAATCCCTCTTTTTTTAATACGAATTCCTTTTCTATCAAAGGAGCGTCTAAACCCATCAATTACGATTGGCACTACAATAGGTTTGTTCTGTTTGATAATATGGGCAGTTCCGCGTCGGATCGGTTTCCATGGTTTGGTGGTTCCCTGTGGAAAGGTAATGACCCAACCATCCTCTAGCGCTTTAGTAATGTTGCTCACGTCGCTCATCTTCACTTGTCGGTTCACTTCCTTGCCTTCGGCACGCCAGGTACGTTCGATGCTTACAGAACCAGCATAGGCTAAGATCTTAGGCAGTAATCCCGATTGCATGGTCTCTTTAGCCGCTACGAAGTAAAGATTCAATTTAGGGTTCCAGAGGTAGCCTATATTTTTGATGTTATCCACACGTCCGCTTAAGCTCGCGTTAAATACATGGAACATTGCCACGACATCGGCGAAATAGGTCTGATGATTACTAACGAACAATACATTGGTATCGGGTAGCTCCTTTATGATTTCACTTCCGTGAATTTGAAGTCTATTAAAGCCCTTAAAACGTCTATGGGTCATCGCTCCCATGATTCTGATGAGCCACTTCTTCAAAAATAAAATATGTCCAAAAGGATTTTTCTTAAAAAGCCCCATAGTGTACTGCTCCTACTTTATATTGGATAATGGCTTCCAAAAAAGCCGAATTGCAAAGATACGAAAAATCTATCTCTAGAGCACCTGAGACAATAGGCTGCGTACTTCGCTGAGCATCATAGCGGTGGCACCCCAGACCACATTTTCGTTCAGACGAAAGGCCGGAACTTCTAGGTCAGTTGCATACGAGGTGGTGATAATTTCAGACACCAAAACCTCTTTACTCATAAAGTGTTGGAGCGGTACTTCAATCAAGGCTTCCACCTCCTCCTCTTGGGGTATAAATGAAGGAGTGTTCTCCGTAATCCCCAGAAAGGGTTGAACAAAGAAATTAGAGGGCGGAATATAGAGCTCCGTTAGCTGTTTCAATACTTCTATCTGTGAACGTGGCACCCCTACTTCCTCTTCCGTTTCACGTAGTGCAGCATCTTGTAAGGAAGCATCTTCATTCTCCAATTTCCCACCCGGAAATCCTACCTGGTTAGAATGAACACCTTTATAGCTTTTTCGAAGAATAAGGATAAGATGCGTTTCTTCGTTTACAGAAGGATAAAACAACGCCATCACCCCTGCTTTTCGAGCTGTTTTCGCTTTTTCAGCTTGTCGCTTCAATTCACGAAGTCGCTCGATGGGAGCCATTTTAAGATGCTCTGCTTCGCCGGGAAGTTCGAGATTTCTTACTTTTACAATTCGTTGTTGAAACGTTGAAAATTCCATTGTCTATGAAAATCCTTTCCTGTTTAGCAATCGTTTTCGTACTGCTTTTAGCAAGCTGTGAAGATACTAAAAAGACCTCCGATGCGAAAGATGAAGTGACTAAAAGCGAGACCTCTTCCAAAACTACATCTAAAGATACTTCAACAGAAAAAAAAGAAAGCGTTTTCAAAGAAGAAAAAGTGAAGGATACTTCAGGTACAAACTATCCTAAAATTACGGAGGAAAACATGGTCGAATTCCTAACAAAATATGGAGAGAACAATCCTGAAACCAAGGTGAAAATCACTACCCGAATTGGAGATATTATCATCGACTTATATGAAGATACGCCCTTACACCGCGCCAATTTCATCTATTTGGTGAAACAGGAGTATTACAACAACACTTTTTTTCATCGCATTGTACCCAATTTTATCATTCAGGGTGGCAACAGCGACCTTCCCTCTACTAATGAAAAGCGTGCCGATCTCGCCGAAGATTATTTGCTTCCTGCAGAAATAAAACGAAACCACTTTTACGGTTCGGTTAGTGGTGCCAAGGAATATCGCGAAAACCCAGACAATCGATCTGCTCCGTTCGAATTCTTCATTTTCCTAGGACCACCAAGTTCTACTGGTCATTTAGATGGTAGTTATACAGTATTCGGACGAGTTTCAGAGGGAATGGATGTTGTTGAAGAAATCGCCAACCTCCCAGCCGATGAAGGTGAATGGCCTAAGCAAAATGTTTATATAAAAGCCGAAGTACTTTAGTAACTATTTATTACTCCTTTTCCCGGTACAAGGTTGGTAATGATACATTGAAGGTTACCGCTAAAAGGCGCACGGTTATCACAATACTTCCTGAAATAATGACTACCCATTCCTGCGAGATAGTAGTCTTCAACAATAAGAAGTACGTCAGTCCACCGATAATACAAGCCGTTGCATAGATTTCCTTTCGGAAAATTATCGGAATCTCATTACAAAGAATATCACGGATTACTCCTCCAAAACAAGCGGTCATAGTTCCCAAGGCGATACAGATAAGCGGTGGCAATCCTGCTGCCATTCCCTTTTCTAAGCCAACAATAGTATACAGTGCTATCCCGATGGTATCAAACAAAAAAAGCGACCGCCGTACATATCCTAATTTCTTTCGAAAGATAACCGCAAGTACTGCAGAGCCAAAGATTACATATACAAAGGTAAGGTTGCGCATCCAAGCTATATTGGCATCCAATAGCAAATCGCGCAACGTACCGCCACCTGCTGCTGTAACAAAAGCGATGATAAAAATGCCAAAGGCATCCAATCGTTTGTTCATGGCCGTAAGAACACCAGAAATTGAGAAGGCAATCGTTCCCAGAATATCTATGATGAAAAATACATTCATGTTTGTTGGGTGTAAAAACTATAGTCCTTAATAATTGTATCCACGAATACCACTGGTTTCGTTTCAAAAGAAACATCCATCACGCTAGAGATGCGATCAGACAATTTCAGAATAACATTGTGTTGTCCCTTAAATCGCGCCTGCTGATACAGATTTTTAATGGTTTGCATTTCAGCATCGCTAAAAACCGTCACTTGCGGATAGGTAGGCACATAATCATCTGGAATATCAGCCAATACGGTCTGTTTGAAGGAAATCGTTTTCTTTTCGCTAATGACCGTGGTTTTAGCGGCGATATCGCCTAGCCGTTGCCCTTTCCCATTAAATAAAATGACCACGACCGCCACGCCACCAGAACTTAAACTGATATCGACCAGTCGCAACAACCAACGTAGCATATAGTTTGAAAAGGCGGGCTTGCTACCATCCAACATTACGACCCGAATCTTTAGAACAGCCTTTCCTGGGGTTTGGCCATTCCAGAAGGTTTCCCACAGCAAATGGTACAGAAAGATGGGAAGACCAATCGACATCGCAGCAAGCCAGCCCATATCGAACGTATTAATATTGGATAACAAAAAAGAAACTCCAATGATATATACAAACAAAATAAGTCCGTCTACCAAATACGCCAAAATACGTTCCCCCACACCGGCAACATTCTGTACCAAATTGACATTTTGCGCGGTTTCTATTTGAAAATTATCCATGAAAACTGTTTCTTTGAGGCAAATTGGCACACCATGCGCGAAGCCGCTTTTGCGAAGCAAAATAAAGATAAATGGTTAACATTTGAAAACGTTCTTCGGAATAATGCTCCTATTTCTCCTGATGAACTCAGCGCACTTTATATCGAAATTACCGACCATTTAAGCTACGCACAAACGTTTTACCCTAATAGCAACACCGTTCGATACCTGAACGGTTTATCGGTATTGGCGCATCAAAAAATTTATAAGACCAAACGCGAATCGCGAACGCGCTTCATCACTTTTTATACCAAAGAGTTTCCAGCCTTCTTTGCGCAATACCACAAACAGCTTTTGGTAGCGTTTTTATTCTTTTTGCTTTTCTCAATCATCGGTGCTTATTCTGCGGCTACAGATGGCGATTTTGTACGATTGATCATGGGCGACGCCTACGTAAATATGACCTTGGACAATATTGAAAAAGGCGACCCGATGGCGGTTTATAAGGAAGCCGAACAGATGGATATGTTTTTGGGCATCACCATTAACAACATTAAAGTTTCGCTATATGCTTTTATGTTAGGCGTATTCTTGAGCGTTGGTACGCTTTTTATCGTGATGCGAAATGCCATTATGCTTGGTTCATTTCAGTATTTCTTTTACGACCATGGCCTGTTATGGGAATCGGCCCGTACCATTTGGATTCATGGTACGATTGAAATATCCGTCATAATCATTGCAAGCTGTGCAGGACTCGTATTGGGCAATAGCATTCTCTTTCCAGGAACCTATACCCGTTTACAATCCTTCACCCGTGGCGCTAAGGATGGACTAAAAATATTACTGAGCACAGTGCCTTTTTTCATTATTGCCGGATTTTTGGAAGGCTTTGTAACACGTCACACTGAAATGCCCGATTGGCTGGCCATTTTGATTATAGGTAGCTCGCTTTTCGGTATTCTTTATTATTATGTTTTATACCCTATTCAACTAAAAAGAAAAAATGAACGACAACTACGTGAACTTCAAGAAGCAGCGTGAGCTGGGAGCTATTTTAACCGATACTTTTAAATTCATTCGCTTGGAATGGAGGCCCTTGGGAGGTATGATTCTAAAATATGCTGGACCAGCACTTTTAATCGTAATCTTCGCGTATATCTATTATATGCAGACGACGCTAGGCAACCTTGGTTTGCTAAATACAGCTATGGATTTCGGTGCCTATACGGCTGGAATATTCATCGCATTACTATTGTTATTGGTGTCAGGTTTGGCTTTTTACGCATTGCTCTACGGAACGATTATTCATTATGTGAAGATATACATAGCAAATAATGGGGTTGTCGATAAAAAACAAGTGGCCCAGGGAATTAAAAAGGACTTTTGGCGATTGTTCGGACTGACCTTCTTGGTCGGGATTATGGCGGGTATCGGATTGCTGCTGTGTGTCATTCCCGGGATTTACCTGGGTACTATATTAGCCTCCACCTACGCTATTTTAGTTATTGAACGCAGGGGGATTAGCGATTCCATAAGTTATAGCTTTGACCTTATTCGAGGAGAATGGTGGATTACCTTTGCAACATATCTCGTAATATTCCTATTGTTTTATCTCATTACATTTGTATTTAACATTCCCCAATACATTTATTTTTTCGTCCAAACATTCGTAAGGTCTCAGGAAATATCGGCAGATCCTACCGCTATGTTCGATTGGATCTACTTTGCCTTAAATGGGATCGCTCTCCTTGCTCAGTATTTGTTGCATTCCCTTATCGTTATCGCTACAGTATTGGTGTACTATAATTTAAATGAAAAGAAACACCTCACGGGAACTATGGAAACCATCGATAATTTAGGAAAACAGCAGTAATTCAGGAATGCGAACCTTATTCTTTTTCATATTATTTATAGTGCCATTCGTATCGAAGGCAACGACAGCGCAGACTATCGCTCGCGATACGACAGTGGTACAATATGATGAAGGTAGCACCGTAGAACCAATATCGTTTTCAGAAGAAAAATTGAAGGAGTATCGAACTGATGAAGCATTCGATTATACCGAGGCAAAACGTGAAAAAAGTTGGTGGGATAAATTGATGGATTGGTTTGCCAATATATGGAATAGCTTTTGGCGATGGCTGTTTGGCGATTTTAGGGGGAATTCCTTCTTGCTATTTTTGTTTGAAGTATTACCCTGGCTTATCGTATTAGGAGTCGTCATTTTTATCGTTTGGTTATTTTATAAATTGAATCCGGGCGCTAGTCTCCTGAAGTCGAAAGAAACACATGAAGTCTTCTTCACCGAAGAAGAAGAAATCATCAAAACCAAGGATATTCGGGCGCTGATAGACAAGGCCTTAAGCGAAGGTAATTTTCGTCTGGCCGTTCGCTACTATTATTTGCTTGTCCTGAAACAGTTGACCGATGCTGAAATAATAGATTATGAATTTGATAAAACCAATGCCGATTATATTTCGGAAATAGAAGAAGCGATGTTGAACCAACAGTTCCGAAAGGCTACGCTGCTGTACGATTATATCTGGTATGGAAATTTTTCGGTAACACAATCCGACTTCAACAAGGCAGAAAAAACCTTTGCGAACCTTCAACAAAATATTCCAGGCTATGAGTAAAGTACAGAAAATATTTTTGGGAGTTTTCGTCGTCTTGCTCGGTCTATTGGTGTATGCAGAAGCAACAAAACCCACACCCATTAGCTGGTTTCCATCGTACAATAGTGCCGATAAAATTCCATATGGCACCTATGTGCTTCATGATTTGGTATCAGATTCATTTCAGAACTTCGAATCGGTGGAGCGACCTCCCTTTGAAGTCATGGAAACGGATACGCTAAAAGGAAATTATCTTTTTATCAACAACTATATCAATTTTGAAGAAGCAGAGTTGAATCGTATGCTGGCATGGATCGAGAAGGGAAATAGTGCCTTTGTTTCAGCACATAATTTCGGGTATCGCTTACTAGATACACTTCAGTTGGAAATAAATACCAAATACGATATCAATCAGCTTGGAACCGAACCTATACTGAATCTGACACACCCTTCACTAAAAGCCGCAAAACCGTATCACATTAATAGGGATCTCGCGGTAACGTATTTCAACAAAATAGATACGCTAAGGCACACCGTACTCGGATTATCGCAGGTGTACCGCGATACGCTTTCACTAAGAGATTCATTGGCCAACTTTATTAAAGTCCCTTTCGGAGAAGGCAAACTGTATCTTCACACCCAACCGGAAAGTTTTACTAATTATTTCTTGTTGGAGGAGGAAGAAAATCCGTCCTATACCGCAAATGTGCTCTCCTATCTCGATTCGGCGACTCCTTTGTATTGGGATCGCTACTACAAAAGCGGAAAACGGGTTGATGTTTCACCCTTACGGATGATCTTAGGAAACAAATATCTGAAATGGGCCTATTACTTCGTATTGATAGGAATACTACTTTTCGTTTTGTTTGAAGGAAAGCGCAAGCAGCGCAGCATCCTCATACAACCGCCAGTCACCAACCGTTCCTATATGTATACGCAAACGATTGCCGGGATGTTCTTCGACAAAAAGGAGTACGATGGTATCGCGAAAAAACAGATCGCCCTCTTCAATGAATTTATCAGAACGCGACTACGCGTCCCCACCGAACAACGAAACAGCCACTTTTACAAAGCCGTGGCCGGAAGAAGCGGAAACACACTGGAAGACACTAAAAAACTATTTACTTTTATCGAAAAGGTAGAAAAGCAACAGCATACTTCAAAAGAAGAGCTTCAAAAACTATATCAAGAACTTACAGAATTCAAAACGAAACTAGATGGAAAATCCTGAACAACAGAACGACGAGCTTCACTTTAATAATCGCATTCCACTACAGGAGCTACAGGAAACCGCCGATAAGATTAAGGCCGAACTGCGAAAGGTAATCGTAGGGCAGGATGAATTTATAGAATTGCTTATCGTAAGCCTACTCGCCAACGGTCATGTGTTAATTGAAGGTGTGCCCGGAATCGCCAAGACGATTACCGCTAAATTATTTGCCAAGACGCTCCATACCGACTTCAGCCGGATTCAGTTCACGCCCGACTTGATGCCGAGTGACGTACTGGGAACTTCTGTTTTGAACATGAAAACATCAGACTTCGAGTTCAAGAAAGGACCTATCTTTTCCAACATCATTCTTATTGATGAAATCAACCGTGCGCCAGCGAAGACACAAGCGGCACTATTTGAAGTCATGGAGGAACGCCAAATTACCTTAGACGGCACCGAGCACACCATGGAATATCCGTTTATGGTTTTGGCTACGCAAAACCCGGTAGAACAAGAAGGAACCTATGCCCTACCCGAAGCCCAATTAGACCGTTTTTTATTCAAGATCAAGGTGGGCTATCCGAATTTAGAGGAAGAAGTCAGTATTCTTAAGACCCATCACGACCGTAAACTGGAATTACCCCAAGATGAAATTTCTGCAGTGCTGACACCCGATTCCTTGAAAACATTCCGAAATCAGGTGCAGGAAGTATTAATCGAGGATAAGATTTTTAACTATATCGCACAATTGGTCGATAAAACCCGAAATCACCCGCATCTGTACCTAGGAGGTTCGCCGAGGGCTTCATTGGCTATCATGAATACTGCAAAAGCCTTTGCGGCGATTCAGGGACGCGATTTTGTGACGCCCGAGGATGTAAAACGGGCATTGGCGCCAGTGCTTCGCCATCGAATCATCCTTTCCCCTGAACGCGAAATGGAAGGCATGACCCCAGAAACGGTTATCGATATGATTTCTCAATCTATTGAAATCCCGCGCTAAGTGATCAAATTCCTAAAATCCATATATCTCACGCCACGGTTCTTTTACGCCTTAACAGCAATCTCCATTTTGTTTTTGCTATCGTATTGGTTCCCGTCACTCTATGGCATTACCTGGTTATTGGTTTTAGGACTCGTTCTATTGCTCCTTTTTGAAAGTATCATGCTGTATGCATCGAAAGGATTGACGGGCGAAAGAAGGCTTCCTGATCGATTTTCGAACAGCGACGTGAATCCGGTTTCGATATCCCTTCAGAATAGCTACGCTTTTAACTTACATATTTCGATTATTGATGAATTACCGGTTCAGTTTCAGAAGAGAGATTTTTGGATGCAAACGAAAGTGCCTGGGAAATCAAGAAGTACGATGGAGTACGATGTTCGCCCGGTAGATCGCGGCGAATATGTCTTCGGAAAGCTAAACTGTTATGTCACATCGGCTATTGGTTTACTGCGGAGGCGTTTCACTTTCAACAATGAACAAATGGTGAAGGTGTACCCTTCTTTCATCCAGATGAAGAAATACGACTTCCTTGCCATCGATAATCGACTGTCGCATATAGGATTGAAGAAAATTCGTCGGATTGGTCACACCATGGAATTCGAGCAGATTAAGGACTATGTGTTGGGCGATGATGTGCGAACCGTAAACTGGAAGGCTACGGCAAAGCGCGGGCAGCTGATGGTGAATCAGTATCAAGATGAAAAGATGCAGCCCATCTATTCCATTATCGATACCAGCCGTGTGATGAAGATGCCGTTTAATGGATTGAAGCTATTGGATTATGCGATAAACAGCACGTTGGCATTCAGCAATATCGCGCTGAAGAAAGGCGATAAGGTGGGTATGGTCGATTTTTCAAATGAATTAGGGCAGTTGCTACCTGCAGAATCGCGCAAAACGCATTTGAATCGTTTGCTGGAAACGTTGTATAATATTGAAACCCTGTTTAAGGATGCCGATTACGGTATTTTACAAGCCTTGGTGCGACGAAAAATTACGCACCGCAGTTTATTGATGTTGTACACCAATTTCGAGCATATTTCTGCCTTGCACCGACAGCTACCCTATTTAAAGGCCATTGCGAAGAAACATGTGTTGGTAGTGGTCTTTTTCGAGAACACGGAATTACGTGAATTAGCGGAAGAGAAAGCCGAATCGATTTCAGAGATATTCGATCAGACCATCGCGCAGCAATTTCAGTTCGATAAGAAGGTGATGGTCCGGGAACTAAAGCAACATGGTATTCAAACCGTTTTGACAGCACCGGAGGATTTAACGGTGAATACCATCAACAAATATCTTGAAATTAAGGCAAAGGGATTGTTATAACAGTTCATCGCCATAAAACTACAATTCGGTATTTTTCAATTTCAAAACAGCTTAGAGCGCTTCATATTTGTATCAGAAATCAAAACCAAACGATATGAAAACGATTCTTCTTACCCTTACGATTGCCCTAAGCAGCTTACTACTTAACGCTCAAACAGAAACCACCGATGCTGGAACCACCATTGAAGTAAGTGTCCCTGTACCCAGTGACAAAGGAAATGTAGTGTTTGCTCTCTATGATGAGGCTTCATTTATGAAAGAGCCATTAGTTGGATTAACCAGCGACATAGTAGACGGAAAGGCTACCGCCACTTTTGAAAATATTACCCCGGGTACTTATGCCGTGATACTTTTTCATGATAAAAATGAAAACAAGAAAATGGATTTCGAACCCAACGGAATGCCCAAAGAAATGTATGGAGTATCCAATAACGTAATGAGTATGGGACCACCACAATTCTCAGATGCCAAGTTTGAGGTAGCTGACGACCCCATAACGCTAGATATCAGAATGTAACGAAACTCATCAATCAAAAAAAGTAGCCTGTTCGTATCGGACAGGCTTTTTTTGTTATAAGAAATAACAGTTTATTATGACAATCATCATAAATTTTCTCAATAGCAATAGTATCTTTGTGGCAAACAACCAAAAAAATGACCATTACCCAATTAAAATATGTGTTAGCCGTGGCTGAATTTCAGAATTTTACCAAGGCTGCCAAGCGGTCCTTTGTTACTCAACCTACGCTTAGTATGCAGATACAGAAGTTGGAAGACGAATTGGATATCAAGATTTTCGACCGTGCCAAAAAGCCTATCGAGCTTACTTCCGTAGGTAAGAAAATTGTCCAACAAGCGCGCAGCATCGTAAACGAAGCCAATCGGATGCAGGATGTTGTAGACCAGGAGAAAGGATTTATCGGGGGAGAGTTTAAGCTAGGGATCATCCCGACCATCATGCCGACATTACTTCCGATGTTTTTGAAAACATTTTCGAATCGCTATCCTAAGGTTCAGTTGAAGATAGAGGAACTCACCACGGAGGAAATCATAGAGAAACTTCAGGAAAACCATTTGGATGCCGCGATTGCAGCAACGCCATTGGGCCATGAAAAGTTAAAGGAACGTCCGTTGTATTACGAACCCTTCGTAGGGTATATCCCTCCTAGCCATCGCCTTTCTCAAAAAAAGAAGATTACCAGTGCCGATTTGGATATCGACGATATACTGTTGTTGGAAGACGGGCATTGCTTTCGCGATGGGGTTATTAATCTGTGTAAGACCGCAAAACTAAGTGGAACTGATACGTTTCAGTTGGAAAGTGGAAGTTTCGAAACCCTTGTGAAGTTGAGCAATGAAGGTTTAGGAATGACGCTTCTACCCTATTTGCATACCATGGACCTATCGGAAGAATACAAAGAGAATCTCCGCTATTTCGAAGAACCTTCCCCAGCTCGTGAAGTAAGCTTGTTGTATCATGATAGTGAATTGAAAAAGCAGATCGTAACCGCACTCCATGATGTTATACGAGGTGTGGTGAAAGGAGCGATTGCCTTTCAGGATGTGAAGATCATTTCGCCTACGAAATAATAGATGTAGGTGGCTTCGAGAACTTCAGCCAACCATATCCATTAAAAAAGCCCCGATTTCTCGGGGCTTTTTTATTATGATTTAAGATAAATTAAACATTGATTTAGTTTGGGGTTCTGCTGAATCAGTGAATCTACATACACCTTAAGCTCCTCAATTTCATAAGGAAGTAATCTTTTTAAGGCTTTCTGTAATTCCTTGCAGAACAAATTTACATCAAAACTCACTTTCGCGAGTACGGCTTTGGTGTAATCAAACATTGCTCTAGCCATAGGTAAACAGGTATTAATCAGGTTACGTAGTTTTCAAACTATAGGCTATTGGTTTTTTATGTTAGCTCCCTCAATATAATAAAAAATATTCTAAAAAATTGGGGCTGTTGATAATTTGTAACTGTTAAAATCGGTTATCGCCATCCAACAGATCGCCCAAGCCCCCGAGAATGCTTCCTTCACCTTTATCCTTACCTCCACCTCTTGGTGCAGACGCCCAAACACGCTTCGCCAAACGGCTAAAGGGTAAGGATTGGATGTACACTGTCCCGGGTCCGGTAAGCGTCGCGAAGAAGATTCCTTCCCCACCAAATACAGCGTTCTTGATACCACCCACAAACTCGATATCGTAATCGACCGTGCTATCAAAGCCGATGATACATCCTGTATCTACGCGAAGGCGTTCCCCAGGTTTCAGTTCCCGTTTCAGGGTCGTTCCACCAGCATGTACGAAAGCCATTCCGAAGCCTTCCAGTTTCTGCATGATAAATCCTTCCCCACCGAAAAAGCCACGTCCGAGTTTCCGAGAAAACTCAATCCCAATCGATACCCCTTTGGCGGCGCAGAGAAACGCATCCTTTTGGCAGATGAACTTTCCGTTAAAGCGTTCTAAATCCAACGCAATAATTTTCCCAGGATAGGGTGAAGCAAAGCTAACATCCTGTCGTTCGGGATGTGTATTGTAAAAGGCAGTCATAAAAAGACTTTCACCAGTTAGCAAGCGCTTTCCAGCGCCAAATATCTTTCCTAAGACTCCTTTGTCCTTAGCCGAGCCATCACCAAAAATGGTTTCCATCTTAATGCCTTGGTCCATGGTCATAAAGCTTCCCGCTTCTGCTACCACCCCTTCATTCTGATCGAGGGTAATGGAAACGTATTGCATTTCTTCGCCGTGGATAGCGTAATCTATTTCGTGTGCTTTCATTTGTGAGGTTTATTATATCAGTAGTGGATTTTTAAAATATGTTACGGTGTTTTCACAACCTTCCCTTCTTTCCAAACGGCTTCAATGGTATATAGATGCTCCATGTCTTCTAGTGGATTTTCATTCAACAACACCATATCAGCTTTATAGCCTGGCTTCAAAAACCCCAGCTTCGGAAGGTCAAAATGTATCGCCGGCAGTGAAGTTGCGCTTTTCAACACATCAATACTCGATAGTCCTGCTTCTTTTAGTAGTTTCATTTCTTCATAAATATCGCTACCGTAGTTGATTCGCGCATTCGGAGGATCGGTCCCTGCTAAAATAGGAACCCCAGCTTCGTATGCCTTCAACACTTCACCCAACAATTCTTCTTTCGATAAACGTGAAACATCTTCCATTGAGGTATTGTTTTCGAAAATTCGAATGACCGTCAGTAAGGTTGGAACCATGAAGAATTCTGACCGATCTGCCAGCGCTTTCAACTTTTTCGCCTCAAAAGGTTTGTCCCACCAAACATGAACCAAACCGTCAGCACCAAAGGAGAGTACTTGTTCAGCATTTTCCATTTGGGAGACATGTACCACCGCATTGAGATTCTTTGCATGAGCCGATTTTATGAGCGCTTCAACAGTTTCAGGTTTTAGACTTGGTCGGAGCGACTCAACAATTATCTTTAGGTAATGTGCGCCAGCCTTTATTCTATCTGCTACAAATTCGTCGGCTTCTTCGGGTTCGGTAAGGGTTGGCGTTGTAAAACCGTATTGCGTTCCATGTCCGTTCGGAACGGTTGCTGCGGCACCGGCAAACCAATAACGCGCATAGTTTGTGGAGTCGAGAAATCGCTTCCGCATCGATTGCTGATACTGTTCCACTCCGTGCATATCCAAAACATTCAACACCCCAGCTTTGGCAGCTTCCACCAAGTTACCCGCCATCCATGCATGTACATGGCTATTGGTCATTCCTGGCATTAGGAACTTTCCGGAGCCATCAATTATGTCGCCATCGAATTTCAAATCTGCTGTCACGTTGCTCACTTCACCATCTTTAACTAAAATCGAAGTATTCTGGATAACATTTTCACCATCGAAAACGGTAATATTTTCAATTAAAAAATCTTGGGCATATCCTTTAATATGTAGCAACAGCATTAAAAGTATTGGTAGGTATTTCAAAAATCGCATTAGTCTCTATTTTGAATCGATTGATAGTTGTTTTCCTCCTCATCCAACAATTCCTTTATCTTGCGCTCTTCCCATTTACGGAAAAACGGCACCTTTCCATTCGACACGTTATACCAATGGATCAAGATGGCAATCCCCCAAATAGCCCAAGTGAAGATATAGCTCCAAAGTACCCAGTTTTTAAATTCCGGTCCCAGTTTTTCTACTTGTGGTAAATTGAGCACGATAATCGCTCCGATGATGGCAAGTACTGAAAGGATGATATACACTGTGAGATGGGCATAAAACTCTTTCAATGCCTTCAGCTTTTTTGAAGCTTTCCTGTAGTTTTCTTCGGTTGTTTTCATGGTTGCTGTTATTCCCAACGTGATTTGTTTTCCTCTTCTTCCATAAACTCCTTCATTTTACGGTCTTCCCAATCCTTTCCAAGAATAGGATTCCAGTTGAAGGCTTTACCGGCTTGAAAGATAAGTCCGATCCCCCATCCGAAGGCAGCCCATAAAAACCACATATAGCTCCATTCGTTTGTGTAGTAGTTCAATGCTGCTAAAAAGCCTATAAAGATAAAGTACATGATAAGGCTGGTGTAGAACTTCTTGATATGCTCCACTCTTTCCTTTGCCTTAAAATACTTGCTAGAATTTTTGTCCATATTATCCATGACGTTGGTTTTTCTAATTGATTATTGGATTTCCTTAAGTTACGAATCTTCCCGCATAAATTCCTCGATCTTTCTCTTTTCCCAATCCTTTCCGAAGAATGGGTTCCATTCGTAGGTGTCGGCCGCATGACCCATAACTCCCAAGCCCCAACCAATGATAGGGAATAGTGCCCAAGGGAAGCTGGTATTCGATACATAATTCAGCCAAAGGAAGACTGGGATAAAGAGTAAATAGATACTCAAATGCCAATAAAATCCCTTTAGTTTTTCAACACGCTGCTTGGCGTATTCATACTTGTTTTGTGGTGAAGAATAATTCATGACTAGTAGTTTTAAATGATGGTATAAAAGTACCAAGCAGGTTGCCTCTTTTCAACTAAAAACTACCGAACCGTAGTTTTGGAGCGATGAACCGTAAGATTACTCGTCCTTATTCATCAATTCCCGAATCTTGCGCTCTTCCCAGTCCTTACCCAGGAAAGGGTTCCAGTTGAACACCTCGATGGCGTGACCGGCTACTCCTAGTCCCCAACCTCCAATCGGGAACATCGCCCATGGAAAGCTGGTACCCGATATGTAGTTCAAATAAATAAAAACTGGAACAAAACATAGGTAAATGGTGAAATGGATGTAGAAGCCCTTCAATTTCTCGACCTTTTCCTTAGCGCGTTCGTAACGTTTCTCTGAGATGAATTCGTCGGCTCGCGGACGAACAATCGCTTCTTTCGTTAGAAGTGGTAATTGAACCTTAAAATGTGTTCCTTGTTGTCCGACATGTACAGGGCGATTGGTTAACAATCCATACCGTTTATGAATGTTTTGAAGGCCGACCCCACTGCTTTCTTTTACCACTTGTTTGGGTTGAAAGTTGTTTTCAATCGTTAATGCGCCATCTTTTTCGGTAATGGTAATATGGAGCTTTTTTGAAGGTGTTACCTGATTATGTTTCACGGCATTTTCGAGCAGCAATTGTAAGGATAGCGGCACTACTTTCGCTTCAGGGTTTTCCAAGGTTTCAGGTGGTGAATAAACGATGCTATCCTCGAAGCGCATCTTCAACAGTGACATATACAGGGAGGCAAAACGCAATTCTTCTTCCAACGTCACCAATTGTTTGTTTTTCTGTTCCAATACATAACGATACACTTTTGAAAGTGAGGTCGTAAACTTCGTGGCGGCATCTGGATTCTCTTCAATTAAACTTGTCAGTACATTTAAGCTATTAAAAAGAAAATGCGGGTCCAACTGGTTCTTTAAGGCATCGAACTGGGCCGAAGCAGTACCGGCGATGATCTTTTGTTCCTTAACCTTTCGCTCCTGATTAAATTTATAGTAGTAAAACGCATAGAAAATACTGGCTACGACCATCGAAATGATAAAGGAAACCAAGTAATAGTCTAAGCGCTGATCGCTTAAGAATTCCATGACCGGTTGACCATAGAAAACGACATCAACCAAAAATCGAAGTAGAAAAATGGCAAGTAATGTGACCGTGATATTGCCAAGAATTGCTTTCCAAAGATTCTTGAATTTGAAAATAAGATTCTTATAGCGATCCAAGACATAGAATATGACCACAGCGTTCGCCATATACAAGACCACCGAATAGAGCTGATTATACAACAATTTAATCAGGAATTCCTTTCCAGAATCGATGCGATCGCCATTCAGATATTGAATAACACCTAACACAATAAAAATGAGCAGGCCCACAAAAAAGGCCTTGCCCACTTCCTTAAAAAATCGAGTAACGGTCATTATTTACAGTACATTTCTAATACTTCTGGAGCTCTTTCGGCACCATAGGAAGGATAAAACTGACCTTCCGGCTCAAAGGTAGCAAAAAGATCGATGGCTCTTTGAATGTCCTTGCAGTACGGATCTAGCGGCTGACCAAAATACTTGGCGCTACCGATTTCCCATTCTGCCTTCGCCAAAATAAAGATAGGGTTCTCAGGGGAAATGGCTATTGCCTTTTCATATAGCTGTGTTACTTTTCCGGCGTACTTCATTCCGTATTTTTGCCCGTCGTATGCTATCCAGGCCGTATAGTACAATGCCTCTAAGGTCATTACATACGGATTGTTATCGGAATTGGTCTTGGCATCGTTCAAAAAGTTCAGCGCCGTTTCAAGCTTTGCTTTTAATGCGGTTTCGTCCTTCTCGTTAAAACTCTGAAGAATATAGATTTGCGATGCATAGTAATACGGCAACCATTTGTCGCTTTCTGCATTTCCGATACGTTCGAAAAGATTGGCCGCTTCCAGAGGCTTGTTTTCCTGCCAAAGCTCAAAGGCTTTTTGCATACCTTTTTCGTATTGGTTCTGAGCAACACCTGTAAAAGTGAAGAGGCAGATTGCGATCGTGATAATGGTTTTCATAGTGTTTTAGTTTGAAAGTTGAAGAATGATCCCGCCCACCAGTAGTAAAATGCTTGAAAGCAGGGCTATTTTGAATGTTTTTTGTGTTCCGAATTTGCGTAATAGAATACCTAACATGGTTATAGTTTTATATCGATTGCTTTGGTTTCGCCGTTTGCGATGGTGAATTTAGCATCCTTCCATTTCGGTGGTCCGAAGAATCCTTTAGCTCCATTGGAACATCCGTAATCTTCTGAAGGCATAATGCCCATCATCATATCGAGTTTATCATTGTCATTTTCGTCGTGATAGCACGAAATGGCATACGTGCCATCAGGCACATCGGTGAATGTTACCGTTGCTTCTTCATCTGAAATGACCGAGCCGCGTGTCATAAATTCACTATTCAGAAACTGACCTTCAGAATTGTATAATCCAACCTTAACGGTTCCTTTGTCGTTGTTGAAATTGTGCATCGATACGGTAATGGTGTTCTGCGCCTGTAGCATAAAAGCTGAAAATAAATTGGCTATGGTCGTAATAATGGTTTGCATGGTTGCGATTTTTAAGATTCGTTTGGTTTTTAATGTTGATTCAAATGTCCTGATAAAGACGGGCTTTTTAAAAACTGATATACTGAATTGTCATATTGGATGGATGAATTGTAATGGTTAGTTAGTAGTCGGTAGTCGGTAGTCGGTAGTCGGTAGTCGGTAGTCGGTAGTCGGTAGTCGGTAGTCGGTAGTCGGTGGAATTTAAAATTTGGTATTTGGTATTTGGGATTTAAGTGCTGGGTGCTGGATTGCTGCCCGCCCATACAAAACGCGTATGTGATTTCAATAGTTTAGGTACGTTCGGGCAAGAATGATGGGTATTGAAAGAAAATATTACTCCCCACTTCCCACTTCCCACTTCCCACTTCCTACTTCCTACAAATTATCCAACTGATTATCACGCTTATCATCACTTATCGTCCAGAAGAATCCCACGAAGAAGAATTGATCGGCAGCGGGACGTAACGTTCTACGGTCGAAGGTACCGGCCGGATTCGGCGTGTTGGCATATTGATAGCCGTTTACGTTGCGGAAGCCCAAAGCGTTCTGGACAGAAAAATACAATATCTTCTGTTGTGATAGTAGGTACGCCCAATTCAGGCTTATATTGTTATACGATTTTGTTTGTTGTTGAAGAAAGCCGGACTCGTTTGGATTGGTATAGTTTCTGCCACTTCCGTATTGGTAGCTAAACCCCACCTGACTTCTCCAATCATCGATCCAATATTTACCTACTACTGAAAGATTGTGCTCGTTGGCAAAGGGCGGTCGCGCAGCGGTCGGGTAGTTACGGTACTTCCGCTCGCTATCCAAATAGGAGTAGCTAATCCAATAGTCAAAGTTTTTAATCGATTTATTATCACGCCAAAACAAATCTAATCCCTGGGCATAGCCATCACCCCCATTTTCGAACGTATCGCCCAATGTGGGCATTTCAGAACTGAAAGTGACTAAGTTCGCGTAGTCTTTTCGGTAAAGCTCCGCGCGGAAGATCCGATTGTCGGCTACATATTGGTAGTTAAGGATATAATGCTGTGTTTTTCGTGCCTCTAAATCTTGTTCGAACTTTAGAATATCCTGATTTGGCTGCTGGTAGAAATCGCCATAGGCTACGGAAATCTGTCCATTTTTTGATGTTTTATATGCAAGGGAAGCCCTGGGTGAAACCGTCGCTTGATCGAACAGCGGACTATATTCACTACGCAGGCCGAGCTTCACCGCAAACTTTCTTGAAAAGGTGAGGTCGGTTTCAGCAAAAAGCGCCGATATATCGTTTTGGTATCCGTAGGATGCTTGAAAATTAGGGTCTTGAAATTGCTCCTCGAAATCGGAAAGAAATTGTTCCCCACCTAAATAAAGCTTCACCCTGCTGTTGAAACGTTTCTTCAACTTCACCTTCATGTGTGCCGAATGGTTCGTATTAGTTACATCGCCATCCATCACCTTGATGTCATTGATGGCATATGTATAGCTTCCACCAGCCAATAGATTCCAGGTATCGCTCAATTCACCTTCATAACTGGCATTGGTATACAGATTGTTATTGTTCAACTTAAAATATAAGCCTTCAGAAAGGTTGATGTCCTCTTGCGTCAGCGCAAAACGCGTCGCATCGAACGCTGCATACCACTTCAACATCCCGTTTTTCATCTTTTTCCGAAACACGCCTTCCCCGGCAAAGGCCTCAAAGGGTTTCTCCCAATCATTGCGATCCGGAAACGCTGCCACATAGGGTGCCAAATTGATGTAGGAAGCGTTGATGCTAAGCGATGTATCGCCCCAAATTTGCGTATTCCCCAGCCCTGCTCCGACCGTCATTATAGAAATATCGGTCTTCTCTTGGTCTGGTTCATCTACTGTATTCAATAACAAAACAGAGGAAAGCGCCTGGCCATATTCAGCTGAATACCCACCTGTAGAAAAAGTAATCCCATCGAAGAGAAACGGACTATATCGTCCGCGCGACGGAATATTATTCGTAGTTGGTGTATAAGGCGTGAATACACGAATACCATCGATAAACACTTGGGTTTCTCCAGCGTCACCTCCACGGACGAACAGTCGACCGTCTTCAGCAACAGTCGTGGTTCCGGGAAGTGTTTGCAATGCTCCGACAAAATCGCCCAACGCACTGGCGGTGGTCACCACATCTAACGGCTTCAACACTGAAACCTTACTATTATCGCTGGCTTCAAACGTTCCGGCAGAAAGCACTACGGTATCCAAGGTGTTCAAATCTTCCTTTAAAATGATGGTCAATCCCTTCATTTCGGAAATCAAGCCAACTTTCCGATAGGGTTCAAAGGAAATAAAAGAGATAACAAGTGTGTAGGTGCCCTCTTCAGAAGTTTCAAAAGAAAAAGTTCCATCCTCAGTTGTGGTAGCACCATCGTAGGTACCTTCCAGATACACATTGGCACCCATTATTGGATTTCCGTTGGCTTGGGTAACCACTCCCGAAACAGTATGCTGCGCGGAAGAAGTGAAACTGAATAAAACTGCTATTAAAAAAAACAAGTAAGGTTGGTAGTGCTGAAACATGGTTATCGTTTTTGTTGACACAAAGGTGAAGTGACCATGCCCTATTTCATAAAAAAACCTACTCAACTGTCGGATTCGATCCCCAAATTGTAGCACATCAATTATAACGTTTCTTTAGAGTCCTGCATTTTTTAATTTTGCTATCTTGAACCCAAACAACCGATAATGACCAATAGTGAAAAAGTGGATGCTTATATCAAAAAGCATTCGAAATGGAGCGACAAACTTCAGCAGCTACGCGAAGCGCTCCTACAGACCAAACTTACCGAAGAGGTGAAGTGGGGTGCTCCTACCTATACCTACGATGGTGATATCGTAGTGGGAATAGCGGGGTTTAAAAACCATTATGCTTTATGGTTTCATCAGGGGGTATTCCTGAAGGACCCTGAAAAGGTTCTCATTACAGCTAAAGGCGGAAATGCCAAAGCGATGCGGCAATGGCGTTTTGAGGAAGGTGACAGCATCGATACGGCAATGGTGAAAAAGTATGCTGAGGAAGCCATCGCCAATTCGAAGGCTGGAAAAAAAGTAAAACCTGCCAATAAAAAAGGGGTCAACATTCCACCGCTACTGAAAAAAGCCCTTTCTGAAGACAATAAACTAAAAAAAGCATTTTCAAATCTTACGCCCGGAAAACAACGTGAATACGCCGACCATATAGGAAGTGCCAAACAGGAAGCAACTCGAAAGCGGAGGTTAGATAAAGCTGTTCCGATGATCTTAAACGGCAAGGGACTATACGATAAATACAAGGACTGCTAAATGAAGATTCGTTTTAGACGATACACCTTGCGACAACTTTGGTTTTACGCTCGTCGCGCGTTTTGGATTTTGATCTCTTGGGTCATTATCGCCAATATTATTTTCTTTTATGAATTCTTTACACTGGCTAGCAATGACATCCTTAGCTCAGCATTCGATTTTAGGCAAGCCTTTACCGCAAACCTTCTATTTTCGGTAACAGCAGGTATAATTGGTGGAATTATTACCATCAATTTAATGGCGCGTTGGCTTCGAAAACATGCCTTTTGGAAGGCACTGCTCTACATTATTATTACCTATATCATAACCGCCTTATTGGTAAGCGTGGTGGGTGCGCTGTATTATTATAGTGAAGAATACGGCCTACCCTTTTATCACTCGGACGTAATGGATGAGCTGTGGGTTTTCTTTGGCACTTGGCTCTTTCTAAAAAATTTTATCATCTGGCTGTTTATCGTCATTGGTACCCTAATCGTATTGATGGTAAATGACAAATACGGCCCCGGTGTGTTTGTTGATTATCTGTTGGGACGCTATTTTCACCCGAAACATGAGCGGCGCATCTTTATGTTTGCCGATATCCGAAATGCGACGGGTATTGCCGAGGAGTTGGGTGAAGAAAAATACTTCAACTTTTTAAAGGATTTCTTCGCCGATATTGCCCCTGCCATTGTGCAAACCCGTGGTGAAGTATATCAATATGTGGGTGATGAAGTAGTGGTATCCTGGAAGATGAACTTAGGATTAAAATCCGGAAATGCCATTCGTTGCTACTATCAGATGCAGAAAAGCATCAGCTACCGTTCCAGGCGATACAAGAAAAAGTATGGTATAGTACCTGAATTCAAGGTTGGATATCACTTTGGAAATGTAATGGTAGGTGAAATCGGTCAAATTAAACGCGACATAGCCTTTTCGGGCGATGTGTTGAATACCACCTCTAGGATTCAGGAGATGTGTAACAAGCTAAATGTGAACATCCTAGCTTCTGAACAATTCGCAAATGTTGCCTACAAACTTCCAAAAGGTGTTGAAAAAAAGAAACTGACCGATAGCTTGCTACGTGGTAAAAGTGAAGAAATCGGATTGGTAACGTATATCAAAGAATAATGAACATTAGATTGATTACCATTGGAAAAACCGACGATAAGCGCTTGCGGTCCCTAATCGCGGAGTATGAAAAGCGACTTCGTCGGTATGTGAAGTTTTCGCTGGAAGAACTGCCCGATATCAAGAATGCAAAAAATCTCAGCGAAGCACAGCAAAAGCAAGCAGAAGGAGAATTAATTTTAAAAAAGTTAGATCCTTCCGATACGTTGGTTCTTTTAGATGAAAAAGGCAAGCACTATACTTCAGTGAAGTTTGCCAATTTCCTTCAGAAGAAGATGAATAGTGGGTTAAAGACGTTAGTTTTCGTTATTGGTGGCCCCTACGGCTTTAGTGAAGAAGTTTATACAGCAGCAAAGGGAAAAGTGGCCCTTTCAGAAATGACTTTTTCACACCAAATGGTGCGTTTGTTTGTAGTTGAGCAAATTTATCGTGGCTTCACCATCCTTCGAAATGAGCCGTATCATCATCGATAGTTATTGAGACACTTTTTCTATTAGCTTTTTGGTAGACGTATTTTGAATGTCTTCATCTTTTTCACCCGATAGCGTATCCAATATGCCTTTAGCTAATTTTTTACCCAATTCAACGCCCCACTGGTCATAACTGAAAATGTTCCAAATTACACCCTGCACGAATAACTTATGCTCATATATGGCAATGAGACTTCCCAAAGTTTCCGGGGTAAGACGCTCGATGAGTAAGGTATTACTCGGACGATTACCCTTAAACACCTTAAACTGGTTTTCGACCTCCTTTTCATAGGTACCTTCCATTAAAGCCTCACTCTGAGCCAAACAATTTGCGATTAGTTTTTGTTGATGATCGGTATCGCCATACAACGATTCCTTAAAGCAGATAAAGTCTACCGGTACTAGCTTTGTCCCTTGGTGAAGCAGCTGGAAAAACGCATGCTGGGCGTTCGTTCCCGTACTTCCCCAAACGATGGTTCCTGTTTGGTAATGCACCTCGTTTCCATTACGGTCAGTACTTTTACCGTTGCTTTCCATAATAGCTTGCTGTAAATACGGTACTAGTTTCTGCAAGTATTGCGAATACGGCACAACAGCCTCAGATTCACATTTAAAAAAGTTGTTGTACCACACTGAAATTAGTGCCATCATAACAGGGATATTGTCTTCAAAGGTAGCATATCGAAAATGGTTGTCCATGGCTTCTGCGCCTTTCAACAATTGTCTGAAGTTCCGATATCCAACCGCACAACAAATCGAAAGTCCCACCGCACTCCAAAGTGAAAAGCGGCCGCCTACCCAATCCCAAATCGGAAAAATATTATCCCTTGCAATACCAAAGGTGGCTACAGCCTGAAGATTCGTAGAAACCGAAACAAAATGCTTGGAGACATCTTTTTCTTCAGCGTTTTCTAAAAACCACTTTCGCACCGTTTGGGCATTGGTCAGGGTTTCCTGTGTTGTAAAGCTTTTGGAAACAATGATGAATAAGGTCGTTTCTGGATCTACTTGCTTTAAGGTTTCACGAACATGATCGCCTTCCACATTCGAAATAAAGTGAAGATCGAGCTCATTTCGGTAATAGCGCAAGGCTTCACATACCATATCGGGACCAAGATCACTTCCCCCGATACCGATATTTACGATGCTCTTTATCCGTTTTCCCGTATACCCTTTCCATTCCCCAGAAATAACTTTCTCAGAGAAATGTTCCATCTTTCGCAAAGCTTCAGAAACTTCAGGTTTCATGTTATCGAAGTTTCGCAGTTCGGTATGGCCTACCGCTCTTTTTTCGGTTTCGTTAATCGCTTCCCCTGAAAACTGAGCTTTTATCGCTTCCTTCAGCTTCACTTCATCGGCTAAACGCAGTAATAGTTTCCTTGTCTTTTCTGAAATTCGATTTTTCGAATAATCCAGGTAAAAATTCCGCCACTCAATATGCATGTTTTCGGCACGATTGTCTTCTTCACGAAAATAATCGACCAAATGATGTTCTTTTGTGCTCTCGAAGTGAATGGCAAGCTCTTTCCAAGCGGTTGTCTGTAACGGATTTATTTTAGGTATCGCCATACGTAGATAGTTATTGGGTCATCTTCGGAAGTATTTCCGCTCGGTAGTATTCAATCAATCCAACGATGGGCCGACGAATCACGTTTCCGAGTTCTAGGTGATAGGGTTTAAAGCAATCTTCAATGATATCCTTGCTGAAATGGGCGATGGAACCGATAAAGTGAATCGGGACATCCTGCGCCTTTTTATAGCATAGAATACGGTTTTCGATAAACTTGTTCATGCCTTCACTGATCAGTTTATAAAAGTAACCGTTTACTTCTTCCGAAGTGAAGATGAATTCGGCAAAGGAAGCTAGGTAAGTATTTGGATTCGGACGTTTGTAAAGATTCACCTTTATTTCATCAGGATTGAGGTTGAAGCGTTGTTCAAAATCATTCGCCAAAACGGTTGGCATTTTCTTGTAAAAATAATCGCGAATCAGACGCTTTCCGAAGTAATTACCACTGGCCTCATCCATTAAGATATAGCCTAAAGATACCACGGAAGTATGAATTTCTTTTCCATCGAAGTAGCAGCTATTGCTCCCTGTTCCGAGGATGCAAACAATACCTGCTTCGGTAGTAGCCGCATGCACAGCAGCTGCCATATCTTCATTAACAGTGACGGCAGCATTGTGAAATAACTCCTTTAGCACCCCTAAAAATGTTTTTTTAGGAGTTTCGGTACCACAACCGGCACCATAGAAGTCGACTTTCTTTACGCTGTCGAAAAGTTTGGGAAGTTCCTCGTTTTCATGAATTCGAAGTGCTAATTCCTCCTCAGGAATTACAGCAGGATTCAATCCACGAGTACGTGTTTTTAAGGCTACATTGCCTTCCTCATCCAATAAAATCCAGTCGCATTTGGTGGAACCACCGTCGGCAATCAATATCATAGTTTAGAGACTTGCAACATGAGCGGCCAAATCGATCAGTTTTGCAGAATAGCCGTACTCATTATCATACCAAGCTACTAATTTAAAGAAATTGTCGTTAAGCGCTATCCCTGCGCCCGCATCGAAATTACAGATATGCGGATCGCTTACAAAGTCCTGCGAAACCATTTCTTCATCGGTATACGCTACAATATCCTTAAAAGCACCTTGCGACGCTTCCTTGAATAACTTTTTGATGTCTTCATACGAAGCACCTTTCTTGGTTCGCACCGTTAAATCGACCACCGAAACATCGGTCGTAGGCACACGGAATGCCATTCCTGTCAGTTTTCCCTCAAGGGAAGGAATAACCTTCGTTACGGCTACTGCTGCTCCTGTGGTAGTGGGAATAATATTCGCCATGGCACTTCTCCCTAGACGATAGTTTTTCTTTGAAGGACTATCGACAGTGTATTGGGTAGACGTAGCAGCGTGAACGGTTGTCATTAATCCCTCCTCAATCCCTAGCGCATCATCGATGATCTTCGCCATTGGGGCAAGGCAATTGGTAGTACAAGAAGCATTGGAAACGATGGTATCCTCAGCCTTCACATCCTGATGGTTTACTCCCATCACAAACATCGGGGCGGTTTTGGAAGGAGCCGAAATAACCACTTTTTTGGCACCGGCAACCAAATGTCCCTTGGCGGAATCCACTTCTTTGAAAATTCCAGTACAATCGATAATAATTTCAGCGCCAGCTTCATCCCACTTCAAATCGGCAGGATTTTTTTCCGAAGTCACTCGAATGGTTTTCCCATCTACCACCAACTGTCCGTTATCAACTTCAACAGTACCTGGAAACTTTCCATGTACAGAGTCATATTTCAACAGATAAGCAAGATGATCAACATCCAACAAGTCGTTGACCGCCACGACTTCAATATTCTCGTTTTTTGCAGCGATTCTAAAAGCAATTCTTCCAATACGGCCAAAACCGTTAATTCCAATTTTTGTACTCATATTCTTTAGTATGTTTTTTATTAGGTTGAAGTGATATCGGCAACACGAATCAATTCGGTATCGATCTCGTTCTCACCTTCCAAGGTTTGCTCAAAGGGTACCGAAATCACTTTATTATGAACCAAACCGATCATAACGCCTCTTTCACCCTTCATCAAAGCATCGATAGCGCCAACACCTAACCGGCTCGCCAGTACGCGATCATAGCAACTCGGGGAGCCACCGCGCTGGATATGACCAAGAACGGTAACCTTCACTTCATATTCATCCATATTGTTGCGAATATAATCCGCTAATCCCAAAATATTTTTTCCGATTTGGTCGCCTTCGGCTACCACCACGATACTTGAGGTTTTTCCGGCCTTCTTACTTCGTTTTAGGGAAGCTATCAAGCGATCTTTCCCCATATCCTCTTCAGGGATTAAAATTTCTTCAGCTCCAGCACCAATACCAGCATTCAATGCAATATCGCCGGCATCACGACCCATTACTTCTACCAAGAACAATCTATTATGGCTATTTGCCGTATCTCGAATTTTATCGATGGCTTCCACCACGGTATTGAGAGCCGTATCGTAGCCAATGGTATAATCGGTACCATTAATATCGTTGTCGATGGTTCCGGGCAGTCCGACGATGGGAAAATCATGTTCTTTATTGAATTGTATGGCGCCTGCGAACGTTCCATCACCGCCAATGACCACTAAGGCATCCACATCGGCCTCTTTCAAATTTCGATAAGCTTTTGCTCTTCCTTCTTCAGTTCGGAATTCCTTTGAGCGTGCCGATTTCAAAAAAGTTCCGCCCCTATTGATGATATTCTTCACGGAACGCGGACCTAACGGCTTGAAGTCGCCTTCAATTAATCCTTCATAGCCACGAAAAATTCCGATACATTCCAAGTTATGATAGGCGCATGAACGGACGACCGCTCGGATAGCGGCATTCATCCCGGGGGAATCCCCTCCGCTGGTCAGTACCCCAATGCGTTGCAATTTCGATTTCATTTGCATAAAACTAGGGCATTAGAATGACATCCACAATGTATAAAGTATACTATAACGTTTTCGGTTGATAAAAAGTAGCATTTGTGCTTTACTCAAAAAAATTTTTCAACGAATACGTTAAAATTGTATCTTTAATTCGGTATCCAAACACATAAGCTATGAAAACATCATTTTTATATATGATTGTATTCTTAGGGGTGGCTTTTTCATGTGACCAACGGAATACAGAACTCACTAGCGAAACATTTCAAACATCAGAAAAACGTGTGCAACAACTAAAACAACAGATTGTGGCACCCACAGACTTCAGGGATGCCCAATTCCGACTTTTCAATGTGAATGGCTTTTCCAGAAGCGTCGCAGGTGTACCCGGCGCTAGTTCGTACGATTATAAGTTTATTCTCAAAATCGATCCAAACTATATGAACGCTTGGACTAAGGGACTAAAAGAGGCCTCGGGACGTGATATGAAGTGGATCAATGAACTGATTCAAAATGAAGAAAAAAGCTGGTTCCCTACTAACCAAGGTGAACAATACTATAGCGATGAACGCAATGTGCTATTGGTACTTTTCAGAAAAGATAGTCTGCTAGCCAAAAGGGTTTCAGTCCTTTAAGAAAAAACAGAACATTTTTTCACATTTATTTACTATGCATGCATAATAAATTTTCTTATCTTTGGGAGGAACATTAAAAGGATTCATTTTTTGAAAGAAAAGACCATAGACTATATACTGCGTTCCACCTGGATGAACGTACAGAAAATGTATAATGAAGAAGCTGGCAAAAAAGGGAGTACCATGGCGACGGGATTCGCCCTTATCAGTATCGATCCCGAAGAAGGAACACCCAGTACAGCTTTAGGCCCTAAGATGGGAATGGAGGCTACAAGCCTTTCCAGAACGTTAAAAGCTATGGAAACAAAGGGGCTCATCGAGCGCAAACCAAACCCGGATGATGGTCGTGGGGTTTTAATACACCTCACCCCTTTTGGAAAAGAGATGCGCGAATTTTCGAAAAATGTGGTATTACGCTTCGATGAAGCCGTACAGGAAGCAGTATCGGAAGAGGAACTTCAAACGTTTAAAAAAGTGGCCAATACCATTTTAGAACTAATCAACTCAAAAAAAATATACACTGAAAAAATAGCATAATATGTCAAAGAGAAGAATTAACAAAGTAGCCGTTATCGGTTCGGGAATTATGGGAAGCGGCATCGCCTGCCATTTTGCCAATATTGGCGTTGAGGTGTTGTTGCTCGACATCGTTCCGCGTGAACTGACCGATAAGGAAAAGAAACAGGGACTAACTTTGGAAGATGAACAGGTTCGCAATCGATTGGTGAACAATTCCCTTCAAGAAGCTATCAAATCGAAGCCTGCGCCGCTGTATCACAAAAACTTCGCTTCCCGTATCACTACTGGAAATATGGAAGACGATATCCATAAGGTAAAGAATGTCGACTGGATAATCGAGGTGGTTGTAGAACGTTTGGATATCAAACAGCAGGTGTTTGAAAATCTAGAGAAACATCGTACGGAAGGCACCTTGATTACCACTAATACGTCAGGTATCCCAATTCACCAAATGAATGAAGGTCGTAGCGACGATTTCCAAAAGCATTTCTGCGGAACACACTTCTTCAACCCCCCGCGGTATTTAGAATTGTTTGAAATTATTCCGGGTCCGAAGACCGATCCTGAAGTGTTGGAGTTTTTGAACGAATATGGTGAAAAGTTCCTAGGAAAGACTGCTATCGTGGCAAAGGACACCCCAGCATTCATCGGGAATCGTATCGGGATATTTGGAATTCAAAGCCTCTTCCACCAAGTGAAGGAAATGGGACTTACCGTAGAGGAAGTCGACAAACTGACGGGTCCCGTAATCGGTCGACCAAAAAGTGCTACGTTCCGAACCGTTGATGTTGTTGGATTGGATACGTTGGTGCATGTAGCCAATGGAATTCATAAAAACGTTCCTGACGATGAGGAGCACGACATTTTCGAGCTGCCTAGTTTCATCGATACCATGATGGAAAAGGAATGGCTCGGAAGCAAGAGCGGACAAGGATTCTATAAAAAAATTAAGGACGATGACGGCAATTCTAAAATTTTGTCGCTCGACCTAGAATCGATGGAGTATCGCGAAAAAGAACGCGCTTCCTTCGATACACTGAAGAAAACGAAAGATATCGATGTAGTTTCAGACCGTTTTGAGGTGCTGATTAATGGCGACGATAAAGCAGGTGAATTCTACCGCAAAAACTTTGGAGCCATGTTCGCCTATGTATCAAAGCGAATTCCAGAGATTACCGACGAACTCTATAAGATCGATGCCGCTATGCGGGCAGGTTTTGGATGGGAACACGGCCCGTTTGAAATCTGGGATGCCATAGGTGTGAAAAAAGGAATCGAACTTATTAAAGACCTTGGAAAGGAGCCTGCCGACTGGGTAAACGAAATGCTCGATAACGGTGTGGAAAGCTTTTACGATGTGCGTGAAGGAAACACCTATTATTATGGTATCCCTGAAAAAACACATGTTAAGATTCCAGGTCAGGATAGCTATATCTTACTCGATAATATCCGTGAAAGCAAGGAAGTATGGAAAAATAGCGGTGTCATCGTTGAAGATTTAGGCGATGGTATTTTAAATGTTGAATTCCGCAGCAAAATGAACAGCATCGGCGGCGATGTACTTGCTGGCGTAAACAAAGCAATCGATCTCGCCGAAGCTAGCTACGATGGCTTAGTCATTTCGAATGAAGGTAAAAACTTTTCGGTTGGGGCTAACGTGGGAATGATCTTTATGATGGCTGTTGAACAGGAGTATGATGAATTGAATGCTGCCGTAAAATATTTTCAGGATACCTGTATGCGACTGCGCTACTCCTCTATTCCAACGGTAGTAGCACCACACGGAATGACACTGGGTGGTGGATGTGAAATGACATTGCATGCCGATCGTGTCGTTGCCGCTGCTGAAAGCTATATCGGATTGGTAGAATTTGGTGTTGGTGTAATCCCTGGCGGGGGCGGAAGTAAGGAAATGACCGTTCGTGCCCAAGATGAATTCAATAAAGGAGATGTCGAGTTGAACATTCTTCGCGAACATTTCTTAACCATCGGAATGGCGAAGGTGTCTACTTCAGCCTATGAAGCCATCGATACCAATATCATCAAGCCCGGAAAGGACATCATCATCGTAAATAAGAATCGACGCATTAAGGCAGCGAAGGAAGTTGCTCGAATGATGGCCGATCAAGGCTACACCAAGCCTATCGAACGAACTGACATTAAGGTACTAGGGAAACAAGCCCTTGGTGCGTTCTACGTAGGTACTGATCAGATGAAGGCTGGGAACTACATCAGCGAACACGATAAAAAAATTGCAAATAAATTAGCCTACGTGATGGCGGGCGGCGATTTGAGCGAACCGCAAGAAGTAAGCGAACGATACCTTCTTGATCTTGAGCGTGAAGCTTTCTTAAGTCTTTGCGGCGAACGCAAGACCTTAGAACGCCTTCAACATATGATTCAGAAAAATAAACCATTGCGTAACTAGTACAGAGTACTGAGAATTGAGTAGTTAGAAATGCATAAGCTAGATGACTTAAAGATTTGGAAAAAAGCAATAGAGCTAACAAAAGAGGTCTATCAAGTATGTGCTGCATTGCCAAATGAAGAAAAGTTTGGACTCATTTCTCAAATAAAAAGGTCAGCGGTTTCAATTCCTTCAAATATTGCAGAAGGAGCTGGTAGAAATTCAGATAAGGAATTTGTTCACTTTCTATCAGTTGCGAATGGTTCATCATATGAATTAGAAACTCAAATGATTCTCTTATTGGAACTCGATTTACTAACAGAAAATGATATAAAACCTATTTTAAAAAGATTAGTTGAGATTCAGAAAATGAACTATTCGTTTCAAAAGTCTCTAACATCTCAATACTAATATCTCAATACTAAAAATATGAAAACAGCATATATAGTAAAAGCATATCGAACCGCAGTTGGAAAGGCGCCAAGAGGACTTTTCCGATTTAAGCGACCCGATGAATTGGCAGCGGAAACCATTCAATATATGATGGATAAACTGCCAGAACTGGATAAAAAACAAATCGATGATGTAATCGTCGGAAATGCCATGCCCGAAGCGGAACAAGGTTTGAACATGGCGCGATTGATTTCCTTAATGGGATTAAAAATCGAAGATGTGCCCGGCGTTACCGTAAATCGATATTGTGCTTCCGGACTGGAGACAATAGCAATTGCATCCGCTAAAATTCAAAGCGGAATGGCCGATTGTATCATCGCCGGTGGTGCGGAAAGCATGAGTTACATCCCGATGGGTGGTTATAAACCTGTTCCCGATTACAAATTGGCAAAAGAAGGCAATGAAGATTATTATTGGGGTATGGGACTAACCGCCGAAGCGGTGGCAAATGAATTTGATGTTTCTCGTGAAGATCAAGATGAATTCGCCTATAATAGTCATATGAAAGCCTTGAAAGCACAGGAGGAAAATCGTTTTCAAGATCAGATTGTTCCTATAGACGTTGAAGAAACCTTCTTTAACGACGACGGGAAAAAAGAAACCAAAACCTACACCGTAAAGGAAGATCAAGGCCCACGAAAAGGAACCAATAAAGAAGCCTTATCGAAACTACGCCCGGTATTCGCCGAAGGTGGAAGTGTAACAGCAGGTAACTCTTCGCAAATGAGTGATGGTGCTGCTTTTGTGATGGTGATGAGTGAAGAAATGGTGAAAAAGCTAAATCTTGAACCTATCGCGCGTCTGGTGAATTATGCAGCCGTTGGAGTTGAACCTCGTATCATGGGGATTGGTCCTGTAAAGGCTATTCCACAAGCATTGAAACAAGCTGGATTAAAGCAGGAGGATATGGAACTTATCGAACTAAATGAAGCATTCGCCTCCCAATCATTAGCGGTTATCCGAAAACTCGGATTGAACAAAGATATCGTAAACGTAAACGGTGGTGCCATTGCCTTAGGTCACCCGCTAGGATGTACCGGAGGAAAACTTTCCGTCCAACTATTTGACGAAATGCGTAAGCGAAACCTTCAAGGTAAATACGGAATGGTCACCATGTGCGTAGGTACCGGACAAGGAGCTGCAGGGGTGTATGAATTCCTAAACTAAAAAAAGAAACCTGTCTGGTCGAGCGCAGTCGAGACCTTTATCGACCAGACATAATACAAATAATAGTTCTCGACTGCGCTCGAACCGACAATAAAAAAAAACAAAAAATGAGCACAGAAACAACAAATAAAGACCTTCTTCGCGGTGGCCAGTTTATCATAAAAGAAACGGCTGCTGAAGACGTTTTCACACCAGAAGATTTTTCAGAAGAGCAAAAAATGATGCGCGACTCCGTGAAGGAGTTTGTCGACCGAGAAATTTGGCCGAAAAAGGAAGAGTTTGAAAAGAAAAACTACGACCTGACCGAAGAAATCATGCGTAAAGCAGGTGAAATGGGCCTCTTGGGCGTTGCCGTTCCTGAAGAGTATGACGGACTAGGAATGGGCTTTGTAACCACCATGTTGGTTTGCGATTATATTTCAGGTGCCACTGGTTCTGTTGCAACGGCTTTTGGCGCCCATACCGGTATTGGAACCATGCCGATTACGTTGTATGGAACGGAAGAGCAAAAGAAAAAATATGTTCCAAAACTCGCTACAGGCGAATGGTTCGGCGCGTACTGTCTTACAGAACCTGGAGCAGGTAGTGATGCAAACAGTGGAAAGACGAAAGCAGTACTTACCGATGATGGAAAACACTATTTGATTAACGGTCAAAAGATGTGGATCTCGAATGCAGGTTTTGCCGATTTGTTTATCGTTTTTGCACGTATCGAAGATGATAAATATATCACCGGCTTTATCGTAGAGAACGATTCCGATAATGGTATCACTTTTGGCGAAGAAGAAAAGAAATTGGGAATCCACTCCTCTTCTACGCGTCAGGTATTTTTCAACGATACGAAAGTTCCGGTTGAAAATATGCTAGCAGAACGAGGGGAAGGCTTCAAAATCGCGATGAATGCCTTAAATGTAGGGCGAATCAAGCTCGCTGCTGCTAGTTTGGATGCACAGCGACGCGTGATCGATCAGGCTACGAAATACGCAAACGATCGCGTTCAGTTTAAAACCCCAATCGCCAAGTTTGGTGCAATTAAATCGAAATTAGCCGAAATGGCTTCTTCCTGTTTTGCTGGTGAAAGTGCCAGCTATCGTGCAGGAAAGAATATAGAAGATCGCATTGCACTTCGTATGGACGCAGGCAACGATCACCAGGAAGCAGAGTTGAAGAGTGTCGAGGAATATGCGATAGAATGTAGTATTCTAAAAGTAGCTGTTTCCGAAGATATCCAAAATTGTTCCGATGAAGGAATCCAAATTTTCGGTGGAATGGGCTTTAGTGCCGATACCCCGATGGAATCGGCATGGCGAGATGCCCGTATTGCAAGAATCTATGAAGGAACCAACGAAATTAACCGCATGCTTTGCGTTGGTATGTTGGTGAAGAAAGCGATGAAAGGACATGTAGACCTACTCGGGCCAGCACAAGCGGTTGGTGAGGAGCTGATGGGAATTCCTTCTTTCGATACTCCCGATTATTCTGAAACGCTTTCCGAAGAAAAGGAAATGATCGCAAAACTGAAGAAGGTATTCTTGATGGTGGCGGGAGCTGCCGTGAAGAAATACGGAACTGAATTGGAGCAACATCAACAATTATTGTTGGCAGCAGCCGATATCTTAATTGAAATCTATATGGCTGAAAGTGCCATCCTACGAGCTGAAAAGAACCATAACCGTGGTGCGAACAATGCCGAATTCCAAGTGGCAATGGCACAATTGTACCTCTACCATGCTGTTGAGAAAGTCAACAACAAAGGAAAAGAAGGCATCATCAGCTTTTCTGAAGGTGATGAACAGCGCGCGATGTTGATGGGACTAAAACGATGGACGAAATATCAAAACTTCCCGAACATAGTTCAGCTACGGAATAAGATTGCGGAAAAGGTAACCGCTGAAAATACTTATCCATTCTAATACACCTGAAACACTTAACTAGTGAAAGGCCCACTGCATTTATTTGTGCGTTGGGTCTTTTTTATGGTCTGGTGTTTGCTATTTTTGAAGGAAACTCAAGTTTATGAATTACCTGCTATCGGCGCTCTTCACCTTAGTTACCTCTATGGGCTTTGCGCAGCCCAATACCGAAGTGTATCTGTTGGATATTTCAATTACTGACGAATTCACCGTTTCAAAAGTGAAGAATATTTCACAGAATGACGGTTACGACAATCAGCCTTCCTTTAAAAACAACGAAGAACTCCTGTTCGCCAAAACCAGAAACGGTCAAACCGATATCGCTTCCTATAATCTTCAACAAAAAATCACAGAGTGGCTTTCACATACACCACAAGGAGGAGAATATTCTCCAATACAGATTCCCGATTCCGAAGATATTTCAGCCGTAAGGCTTGATACAACAGGGTTGCAGCGACTATATCGGTACGATATCGAAGATAATAATTCCCAAATGATAGTGGATAAACTTCAGGTAGCGTACTATTCTTTCCTAAATGAAGAAAAAGCGCTGGCATCTGTTCTTGATGGCGATGAATTGGCATTAACCGTGATACATTTTTCAAAAAAACAAGTCGATACCGTCGTTCGAAACGTGGGCCGCTCCCTTCACCGTATTGGCGCTACTGAAATGATGAGCTATACATTTTTGAATGATGAAGGCAACTACGATGTGTATCAATGGGACATGGTTAAAGGGGAAAGCTTCTTTGTGGCACAACTTCCTATTGGTATTCAAGACCATATTTGGGTGGATGAAGCCAGGTTACTAATCGGCAGTGGCTCGCAACTCTTTATGCTAGATCTTTTTGGTGAAGGCGACTGGGAAAAGGTAGCCGATGTAGCCTCCAGCAACATTTCAGAAATAACCAGAATGGCGATCAGCCCAGATAAAAAGCATCTGGCCATAGTAGGACTTCCTACAGACATCTCTGATAAGTAGATTTCTAAACCGAATGCTTTTTCCGTATTTTTAAGAAAAATTCCATTATGAAATATCGAATTACCCTGCTGCTGCTTTTTACAGCGCTGCTCTCCTACTCCCAAACTAATCAAAAGATTTATGACATTATCGATGCCGTTTCCGCGGAACGAATCAAGGCCGATATCACCACCCTCGCCAGTTTCGGCACCCGAAATACCTTTAGTGATACGGTTAGCGACACACGAGGCATTGGTGCAGCGAGACGATGGATTAAAAGTGAATTTGAAACTATCTCGAATGCTTGCAATAATTGCTTGGATGTTTTTTATCAGAAAGATTTTGTCAAGGCAGAAGGAAACGATAGGGTTCCAAAAGACACTTGGATCGTTAACGTCGCGGCCGTTCAAAAAGGTACGAAATACCCAAACCGCTACATCATTATGAGTGGCGATATCGATTCACGAAACAGCAATGGCAGTAATTTTACCAAGGATGCCCCTGGTGCTAACGATAATGCCAGTGGAATGGCAGGCGCAATCGAAGCGGCTCGTGTGCTTTCAAAATATAAATTTGAAGCGAGCATCGTGTATTTAGGACTAAGTGGTGAAGAACAAGGATTATACGGCGGAAAAGGCTTTGCTGAATGGGCCAAGAATGAAGGTTGGAATATTATCGGTGTATTAAATAATGATATGATTGGTAATATTGAAGGTGTAGACGGTGTAATCAGTAACCGCGATTTTAGAATTTTTTCCGAACCTGTTCCACCAAATGAAACCGAGCGCGAGCGTATGATGCGACGCTTTTATGGAGGGGAAGTAGACGGTATTTCACGTCAGTTGGCACGCTACGTCCATAAAACAACCCAAACCTATATGCCTGAAATGAACCCGATGATGATCTACCGTTTGGACCGCTTCGGACGGGGTGGTCACCACAGGCCTTTTAACGACCTTGGCTTCGCTGGGGTTCGTATTATGGAAGCGCATGAAAACTATACGCAACAACATCAGGACATCCGTACCGAAAACGGAATCGAATACGGCGATAAGCTGAAATTCGTGAATTTCGACTATGCTAAAAAGCTTACGGCTGTCAATGCCATTAGCATGGCGAGTTTGGCCTGGGCGCCTCCTGCTCCAAAGAATGTTGCCATCGGTGGAATTGTAGAACCTTCTGCAAAGTTTAAATGGGATAAGGTAGACGGCGCAAAGGGATACAAAATCTATTGGCGCGATACCACCTCTCCTACTTGGGACTATAGCCGATACGTTGGCGATGTTTCCGAATTCACGTTGGAGGGTATCGTTATTGACAACTATTTTTTCGGCGTAGCAGCGGTAGATGAAGATGGTTTTGAAAGCGTGGTGGTGTTTCCGTCAGCTGTATTTAGATAAACAATACCTATGACAAAATTTATGAATTTGAATGTATACAACAAGTTCCTTCCCAATTTGGGTAAAGATGGCATCGAAAGTATGAGGATGATGAAAGAAATTAGTTTGATGTCCATTTCCCCCCTTGAGGGGGGACTAAGGGGGGTGTTAACGCTCGTACTCGTTATTTTTTTCACAATGGCTTCATTCGCCCAGAATTTCACCCACCAAGACACCCTCCGTGGAAGCATTACCCCGGAAAGGGCGTGGTGGGACCTTCAACATTATAATTTAAAAGTTTCAGTAAACCCTGATACTAAATCAATTCAAGGGACGAATACTGTTACCTACGAAGTGCTGGAGCCTTATCAGCTGTTTCAAATCGACCTTCAACCGCCTATGAAATTGGAAAAGGCGGTTCAGGATGGCAAGGATTTGACCATAAATTCAGATGGGAATGCGTATTTCATTCAACTTCAGAAAAAACAGAAAAAAGGAAAGAAATATGATCTTACCATTCACTTTTCTGGAACTCCAAGAGTAGCAAAACGTCCGCCTTGGGATGGCGGTTTTACTTGGCGTAAAGATTCCAACGGAAAATGGTTTATCGCCACCAGCAACCAAGGAATCGGAGCAAGCATTTGGTGGCCGAACAAAGACCATCCCTACGACGAACCAGACAATGGCGTGGACCTCAGCATAACGGCTCCATCAAATCTAGTGGCTGTTGGAAATGGCCGGTTGGTTGAAACCAAAGATAAAGGCGACACTAAAACCTGGCATTGGAAGGTGGTGAATCCCATTAATAATTATGGGGTGAATATCAATATTGGCGATTATGCAAATTTTTCGGAAACCTATGAGGGTTTGGACGGAAAACTGGATATGGACTATTGGGTATTGCAAGAAAATTTAGAGGAAGCGAAGGAGCAGTTTAAGCAAGCGCCGATGATGATGGAAGCCTTCGAACATTGGTTTGGGCCGTATCCTTTTTATGAAGATAGTTTCAAGCTAGTAGAAGTCCCGTATTTGGGAATGGAACACCAAAGCAGCGTAACCTATGGAAACCGATATATGAACGGCTACCTAGGCTCGGACCTTAGCGGAAGTGGTTGGGGAGAAAAGTTCGATTTTATCATTATTCACGAATCGGGGCACGAATGGTTTGCCAATAACATTACGAATAAGGACGTTGCCGATATGTGGTTACATGAAGGGTTTACGGCCTATTCGGAGAATTTATATTTGGATTATTACTACGGAAAGGAGGCGTCAGCGGCTTATGTAATCGGTACGCGTCGAAACATTCAGAACGACCGCCCGATTATCGGAACCTATGGGGTAAGTCATGAGGGAAGTTCCGATATGTACTACAAGGGTGCAAATATCCTTCACACCTTGCGTCAGTTGATAGAAGATGATGGAAAGTGGCGACAGCTGCTTCGGGGTTTAAATGAAGAATTTCGTCACCAAACCGTTTCGTCAGCCCAAGTTGAACAATACCTGAGCAAAGAATCCGGTATCGATTTGACCGAATTCTGGCAGCAATACTTACGGACCACAAAAATTCCTGTATTGGAATATAAGGTGAAGAACGATTCGCTTCAATTTCGATATACCAATATTGTTGAAGGCTTTGATATGCCAGTTCAGGTGACCGTCGATGAAATAGAAGAATGGATTTATCCTAATGCTGAATGGAAATCAAAATCGTTTGGAGACACCATCGAGAAAGTGGAAATCGATCCCGATTTCTATATTGAACACGAGGAAGTGAAATAGCCGAAAAATGAGCGAACGACCAGAACTGTATTTTCCGAGGGATGTGGAGTGGCGGGATTGGCTGCATCATCATCATATGGAGTATACTAACGGCGTGTATCTTATTTTCTACAAACTTGAAGTGGACATCCCTAGTATGCGTTGGGAAGAAGCCGTTAAGGTGGCCATTTGTTATGGTTGGATCGATAGTACGGTGAAAAGCCTTGGCAACGGAAAACGCCGTCAGTATTTTTGTCCGCGTAATCCAGACAGCACCTGGAGTGCTTTAAATAAATCGTATGTTGAAGAATTGGCGAAAGCCGATTTGATTCATACCAGCGGTTGGGAGGCTATCAATACGGCTAAAGAAAACGGAAAGTGGAGCGAGATGGATGATGTTGAAAATTTAATAGTTCCAGAAGATCTGTCGAAAGCTTTCAACAAACATCCCAATGCATTTGAAAATTACTTAAGCTTCGCTCCTAGTTATCGGAAATCGTACCTCAGCTGGCTGCATGGCGCAAAAAAAGAAGCCACCCGAGAAAAGCGTATTCAACAGATTATAGCACTTTGTAAAACGAATAAGAAATCAAGGTAAGACGCAATATGCTGTAAGCAATAAGCTGTAGGCATAAAGCTCACATGAATTGAAACCTAGCTTTCTCTTCAAAACAACCGACAACCTTAGCTAACAGTTAAAGATTAACGACTAAAGACCATCGACTAAAATTGGCTTCAAAAAAACAACCATACTATATTCTCTTATTGCTCATCCTAGCGGGGGAAGCGGTCTTTATCTTACCTTTCGTACTCGCAAGGGTTTTTAGACCGACAGTGCTCGAGGTGTTCAACCTTACTAATTGGCAACTTGGCATTTGTTTTTCTATTTATGGAATAGTCGCGCTCCTCTCCTATCTTTTTGGCGGACCATTAGCCGATCGATTCGAGCCACGAAAGCTGATGAGTCTTTCGCTACTAGCAACCGCTGCTGGTGGCTTGTATTACGCCACCTTCCCCGATTACAACGGATTAAAACTATTATATGGCTTTTGGGGCTTCACCACCATCTTCCTGTTTTGGGCAGCCATGATAAAGGCAACACGCATTTGGGGTGGGAACAACCGTCAAGGAAGAGCCTTTGGGTTTTTGGACGGTGGACGCGGTCTCGTCGGTGCTAGCTTCGGACTGATTGGTGTCATCGTATTTGCACTCCTATTACCAGAGGAGGTGGGAACAGCTAATATTGGAGAACGGACTGAAGCGTTTAAACAAGTTATCTGGGTATCGACAGCCATTATTGCAGCCACTGGAATAGCTGTATATTTTTTGTTGAAACCACAGAGTGAAAAAGTAAGCGACGAAAACCTTCACCAAACGATTGGGAAGAAAGAAATTCGTCAAGTACTGAAACTTCCTGCTGTCTGGTTGCTGATGGTCATCATTCTCTGTGCCTATACTGGCTATAAAACCACCGATGTCTTTTCGCTATACGCTACCGATGTCATGCTTATGAATGAAGTAGACGCTGCTAAAGTCGGCACCTTCCTATTGTATATTCGACCGGTAACGGGAGTATTGATTGGATTTCTAGCAGATTGGACGCGTGGAGCGCTCCTACTCGTTTGGGGTTTTATCATCATGCTTATTGGGAGTGTGTTATTTGCCTCGGGTGTTTTTGGTCCGACTACCGTACTCTTTTTCTTTTTTGGCCTACTGGTAACAGCCATTGGTGTATATGCGGCGAGAGTACTTTATTTCGCCGTACTTCGCGAAGGAAACATTCCCTTGGCGCTAACCGGGACTGCTGTGGGATTGATTTCAGTGATTGGGTACACCCCCGATATCTTCGCAGGTCCTGCTATGGGTTATTTGTTAGATGCTTCACCAGGTGAAACTGGTCACCAACATGTTTTTTGGATGTTGGCGGGATTTTCAGTTATCGGATTATTGGCTGCTCTTAGGTTTCAAAGAATAAGCAAGAAAAACACTTAGATAATTCCAATTTTTCGGGAATGTTCAATTGCCTTATCGCTCTTTCGGAAATAGTAGGTTTCGGTACCCAGCGATTCGATATTTTTCAACACTTTTTGAACCTTAGACTTCTGCTTCTTTTTTGTCTGCCGAACGTAAATCGCTTTTATATTCTTCGGAAAAACCTTCGCCACCCGTTCATATAAATACGGATCCTGCTGCGAATCGTCGCCTAACAGCACATATTGAAGATTAGGATAAAAACTGACGATATCCTTTATTTTATTGAACTTATGATCATGGCTTCCCCCTCCCGATCGAACAAAATCCATAAGCCCAGTTTTTATCTTTTTCAACTTGATCACCGCTTTTGGCAACTCCTGAAGTTGTGCAAAACCATTGATAAACCGATACAGGTTCCATTCACTACTCGATACATAAAAAAAGGAGTTCGAAGCCTCTTCCGCATCCTGCCCCGCCACACTTAGATGCCGGTAATGTTTCACCACATCCTCAAAGGTTTTTCTGCGATTCACATTGCGCGAAAGCATGACATACAATTTCTTAAAAATATTACTGCTGTGCGACACCAAAAAAGTATCGTCAATATCCGAAATAATGGCATACTTGCTTTCATAAGGCTTCAGGAGTTCACCTTTTTCAATAATTCCAAATCCGTTGAAATTACAGCTCACTCGGTACTCATGCCAACCTGGTTTCAATTCTTTGGTGAAAGGAATGGTAAATCGAAAATAACCATCGTCCAATGTTTTGGTTGTGACTTCCATTCCTTCAAAATGAAGGGTGACTTCCTTATTAGCAATAGGCGAAATGGTAAACATATGAAGAATAGAAAACGCATGCTTTATGCCCCTTCTGTCGATACGGTATTTATCGGGTGCCCAAGATTTAAAGACATGTCCAAATACAACTAATTCCGATTCGTTTAAATAGCCTCGGTATAATTGTAAATCTAATTTCATTCTTTGGAATTTATTAACGGTTCGGAATTTTCAAAATAATTATTTTTAAGCATAACCTTTCCCAATGAATTCTAAAAAGACTATTCTACTTGTGGTGAACCCCGTTTCAGGGGGCGAAGATAAAACAGACCTCATCTGCGATGTGGAAGCTGAAGTGGACCGAAACAACAAACGTTTTGTAGTATTTGAAACTACGGGTGAAAACGATTCGAAAAAACTTGAAAAAGAGCTTTCAGATGAAACCTTAGAGCGGGTTTTAGTGGCCGGTGGCGATGGGACCATAAAACTAGTTGCCAGTGTTCTTGAGGGGAAGGATATCCCGATTGGAATACTGCCCGCAGGCTCTGCTAATGGTCTGGCTACCCATTTTCAGATTCCGGAGGAACGAAAACAACAGATCGAAATCGCGTTGGGCGACCAATTTATAGCGATGGATCGGTTGAAACTCAACGACCAGATTTGCCTGCACGTCGCCGATCTCGGCATTAACGCGGAACTGATCAAAAACTATGAGGAGTCGCAGATCCGTGGGAAGTTGGGTTACTTGCTTCAAAGCATTCCTACCTTGATCGATTGTGAATACCCTTTTCAATTTACCATTGAAGCGGAAGGTCAGAAATGGGAAAAAGAGGGCATTTTGTTGGCCATTGCCAATGCCCGAAAGTTTGGAACGGGTGCGACCATCAACCCCGATGGGAAAATCAACGATAAAAAGTTCGAATTAGTTCTTTTTAAAAAGCTGGATATCATCGAAATCGTTAAAACGGTTCGCGATAAAGTGAAATTGGATCCCGAGTTTGCAGAAACCATCAGTACCGATAAAGCTGTTATCCGAACGGATGGTTCGATTCCTTTTCAAATTGATGGGGAATATTTAGGAACGGTAGATAAGGTTGAGATCTCGGTATGCCCCGACCCATTGGAAGTCGCGGTACCCGAATTCGTACATTCATGATTACCACATAATCGTTATCTTTAGCGTCCAATTTTCAACATCATGACGCGATTTATCCTTTGTGCCCTATTGCTTGTATTCACGCTTCAACTACAAGCCCAAAAAAAGAAAAAAGATACAGCAGAAACCCCTGAGTGGAACGTGGCCGAGCCTGGCTACGATTTCAACTATAAAACCCACAAGTTTACTACTGATGAAGGGACTTGGATGAACCTCGATGTGAGTCCCGACGGAAAAACAATCGTCTTTGATATGCTCGGCGATATTTATAGCATGCCTATTTCTGGCGGAAAAGCGAAAGCCTTGCGTACTGGAATCCCTTTTGAATTGCAACCAAGATTTAGTCCGGATGGTTCTAAGATTTCCTTTACCAGCGACGCCGGTGGTGGCGATAATATTTGGGTGATGGATGCCGACGGAAGCGATGCAAAGCAAATCACAAAGGAAGACTTCCGATTGTTGAACAATGCGGTTTGGATGCCGAACGGAAATTATCTTATTGCTCGGAAGCACTTTACTTCAGAACGCAGCTTGGGTGCGGGTGAAATGTGGCAATACCATATTACCGGGGGAAGCGGATTGCAGCTTACCGAACGTAAAAATGACCAACAGGATGTAAATGAACCATTTGTCTCTCCTGACGGAAAGTATCTCTATTATGCTGAAGATGTATATCCCGGCGGTTATTTTCAATATAATAAAGACCCAAACGACCAAATTTATGCTATTAAACGTTACGATTTTCAGACCGGTGAAACGGAAACCGTAACAGGTGGTCCTGGAGGTGCCGCGCGCCCTGTCGTATCGCCCGATGGAAAAATGTTAGCGTTTATCAAGCGCGTTCGAACGAAAAGCGCACTTTACCTTCATGATTTGGAGACAGGTGAAGAATGGCCGTTTTATGATCAGTTGAATAAGGACCAACAGGAGGCGTGGGCAATATTTGGGGTATACCCGAATTTCGATTGGATGCCAAACAGCAAGGAAATCGTGTTTTGGAGCGGTGGAAAAATCAATCGCATCGATGTTGAAAGCCGAAACATAACCGAAATTCCATTTGAAGTCGATGTTAAAATCGATTTGGCCGAGACCGTTCACTTTACCAAGCCTATTGAACGTGACCAATTTACACCTAAAGTCATTCGACATGCTGTAACTTCCCCTGACGGAAAAATGCTTATCTTTAATGCATTGGGGCGTCTTTGGAAAAAGGAACTGCCCAATGGCTCGCCTACGAGAGTAACATCAGGCACCGATTTCGAGTTCGAACCGGCCTTCTCCCCAGATGGTAGCACGATAGTGTACGTCAGCTGGAACGATCTTGGGAAAGGTGCCATTTTTACGGTTCCTACCTCAGGTGGTGCTCCTACGAAACTTACTTCAGAAAAAGCGATCTATAGAACACCAAGCTTCTCTCCCAACGGAAGCCGAATCGTATTCAGAAAAGAAGATGGTAATACCGACCAAGGCTTCAGCTTCACCAAACGACCTGGTATTTATACCATGAATGCTAAGGGTGGCAATGAGCAGTTTGTGACCAAGGATGGCGAATACCCAACCTTCACCCAAGATGGAAAAAGAATCTTTTTGCAAACCGGTGGTACGTATTTTGGCAATTTGACAAAGAAATTGATCAGCGTAGACTTGGAAGGAAACGATGAACGCGAACACATCACGTCCAAATATGCCAATCGCTTGGTGCCAAGTCCGAACAACGAATGGATCGCCTTTACCAACCTTCATAAAGTCTTTGTAGCTCCCTTGGTGATGAATGGCCAGACTATCGACATCGATGACAAATCGAAGGCGGTACCCGTATCGCAAGTAGCCAAGGATGCTGGTATCAACATTCATTGGAGTCCGGATAGCGAAAAGGTGATGTGGACCTTGGGCGACGAATACTTCAGCAATGCACTCGAGAATCGTTTCACCTTTTTGCCCAATTCACCAGAAGAGGTTCCTGACATGACTACGAAGGGAATCAAAATTGGACTTACAGCTTCCGTAGATAAACCACAAGGGAAAATTGCCTTCACCAACGCACGTATAATCACCATGAAAGGCGATGAAGTGATTGAAAACGGTAGTATCGTAATTGAAGGAGACGAGATTGTTTCCATTGGTAAGGCGAATTCAGTAGCGATTCCAACCGATGCGAAAGTGTACGATGCTACTGGAAAAACCATCATGCCTGGAATGGTCGATGCCCATGCGCATGTGGGAGCATTTCGTTACGGACTTACCACTCAACAAAATTGGCAGTTGATGGCGAACTTGGCCTTTGGAGTAACCACCTCGCACGACCCTTCTGCGAACACGGAAACGGTGTTTACCTTATCAGAATTACTGAAATCGGGTGATTTGATCGGGCCAAGATTATACTCGACAGGATTTATTTTATACGGAGCCGACGGCGACTTTAAGGCTGTTATCAATGGTCTGGAAGATGCACGAAGCAGTATTCGCAGAACCAAGGCCTTTGGGGCTAAAAGTGTGAAGAGTTATAATCAGCCACGTCGTGATCAGCGTCAGCAGGTACTACAAGCCGCCCGAGAAGAAGGCATCAATGTCGTGCCCGAAGGGGGTTCAACCTTCTTCCATAACATTTCGATGGTTATTGATGGTCATACGGGTGTAGAACATAATATTCCAGTCGCTCCCGTATACAAAGATATTCTGGAGGTTTGGGGTGAAAGCGGTACCGGCTACACACCTACCCTAATCGTGAATTATGGCGGTATGAATGGTGAATTCTTCTTCTATGAACGCGACAATGTGTGGGAGAATGAAAAGTTGCTTCGCTTTACACCTAGAAGTATTATCGATAGCCGCTCGCGCCATAGAATGAAAGTGCCTCAAGAAGAATACAAAAACGGTCATATCCTGGTTTCTGAAACCGCCAAGACAATGAGTGACGCTGGCGTAAAAGTAAACATGGGCGCTCACGGGCAATTGCAAGGACTTGGTGCCCATTGGGAAACCTGGATGCTGCAACAAGGTGGAATGACCAATCTAGAAGCACTGAAAGCGGCTACCATTAATGCAGCTGAATATATCGGTGCTGGCGACGATATCGGTTCCTTGGAAAAAGGGAAATTAGCCGATTTGCTGGTGCTGACCGATAATCCATTAGAAAATATTGAAAACACCACTAGTATTGAAATGGTGATGAGTAATGGACGCTTATACGATGCCGAAACCCTAAATGAAATCGGAAACCGTGAAAAAGAACGCAAACCCTTTTGGTGGGAAAATGAAAAACACAACCAAGCTTTTCCATGGCATCAAAAAAGTGAAAGCTTCTTAGTTCCGGGCTGTGGGTGTCATATAGGCCATCAATAGATTGTCTATGTTAATACGCGCCTATTGGAATTTTTATAAAGAGCTGCTGACCTTTATCGCTGCCTTTGCGGTACTTTCTATTCTGCTATTTGGGATGCTTTGGGGCTATTTGCTATTTATTACAGTTGGATTGGCTATCGGGTTTCTAGGATTCGAAGTGTTTTATAAGGAGCAGTATTACTTCTACTTCAACCTCGGACTCACACGAAAAAAACTATTGATTGTATCATTTTGCTTGAATGCTATCCTAGGACTTCCGATCCTTGGGTTGCTTTCACTACTAATTCAACTACTGTTTGGCACTACTTCACTCCTCTAATATTCATAAATCCTTTGGTGCTAAACCCATATTGCGAGAAGTATCGCTTTCATTGGAAACCGGAAAAATTGTGGGTTTGCTCGGGCGAAACGGTTCCGGAAAATCGACGGTATTGAAAATTTTGTTTGGAACGCTTTCAGCAGAAAGTATCAAGCTTCAACTAAATGAAAAGGAAATTCTTCCTTCGGAAATAATTCCTAATCGCTATATCGCTTACGTACCGCAGCATTCCTTTTTACCTTTACAATTGAAGGTTCGTGATGTTATTCCCATTTATCTTCAAGGTGAAAAGCAACAGGATGCGGTTTTTTATGATGAAGAAGTGGCAAAATTGACAAATAGAAAAGTGAAGGAGCTATCTGAAGGCGAACGAAAATATGTTGAAACGGTGCTAATCGCCAATGGTCCCCATCCTTTTCTGATGTTGGATGAACCCTTTTCGATGTTGGAACCACTACAAATCGAACGATTGAGAAGTTTCTTACTTCAACAAAAAGACCGGAAGGGAATTTTGGTCACCGATCATTACTATCAAGATATCATGGCGATTTCAGATCGACTTCACCTACTCACAAACGGAATGATAGCGTTGGTGGAAAACGAAAATGATTTACGGAAGTTTGGCTATCTTTAACGTATAGATATTTTGACCATGCGCATTGCTTCTATTTCTCGGTCCATCGGTTTTGTAATTGGAGTACCGCTATTGCTAATCGCAATGCTATTTTTGGTCAGTAGCGCTACCCTACTTCAACAGCATTCGACACTCCCATTAGCTATTTCGATTGATGTCCTAATGACAATACCACTTGTCTATTTTCTTCTCATCAGGCGAACGAGCATCCCCAATATAACGATAATACCTTTCACGATAGTTTGTTTTTTGGTAGGACACTATGTCCTGCCCGCCGATCAGCATCTGTATTTAGACTTCTTTCAAACCTACGGGTTGCCTTTATTGGAACTTGTGGCGATAAGCTTTGTAGGAATCAAGGTTTATAAGATAATTCATTCCTTCAAGAGCCATAACCATATTCCAGATGTTTATGATGCGATTACAGCAACCGTACGGGAGTCTTTCCCAGCGCGGGTGGTGCCTATTGCAAGTTCGGAATTCGCGATACTTTATTACGGATTTATAGCATGGCGAAAGCGAATAATTGGGGCTGGGGAGTTCACCTACCACAAGAAGAATGGGATTGTTTCTACTTTTATTGCTATTCTGGTTATTCTATCGATTGAAACGGTCGTGCTTCACCTACTATTGGACAAATGGAATGGTGTCGTCGCTTGGATTGTAACGGGATTTAGCATTTATACTGGGCTACAGGTGCTGGGCATTATGAAATCAATTCCTAGAAGACCTGTTGAGATAAAAGACGGAAAGGCGATTCTACGATTTGGAATCCTGAAAGAGGCTACTATTGATATTATGGATATCCTTCACATTGAAAATAGGAAACCATCGCTTTCCGAAGAAGATAACAAAGCGTTTAGTATCGGACTTTCAGGTCCGTTGCTGGAGGACAACATTAAAATTAAGCTTAGAAAATCAACCACCGTCAAAATGTTATATGGCTTGCGTCGGAAAAGTGATCATATTTCATTGTATGTTGACAATCCTTTGGAGTTCATCGCGAAGGTTGAAGCCATTCAAAAGACTTCGTGAAAATTGGATATAAAAAAACCTCACAGGTTTTGAAAACGTGTGAGGTTGTTCTATTCAAATCTTATTGATTATCCTTTTGGCATAACCACTTTGTCGATGGCATGAATAACTCCGTTGGAAGCATCAACATCTGCCATTACAACAGTTGCTTTATTTCCTTTCGCATCGGTTACCATCACCTTATCACCATCTAGTGATAATACAAGATTTTCGCCTTGTAGGGTGGTTACACGATATTTGTTATCGTTATCCTTAATCGCTTTCATCACGTCAGCAGCTTTCCATTCACCACTTACTACGTGATACTTCAACAATCCTTGAAGTTGATCTTTGTTTTCATCCTTCATCAAATTATCTAAAGTAGCTTTCGGAACGGCATTAAATGCATCGTTAGTTGGAGCAAATACAGTGTATTCACCTTCACCTTTAAAAGTTTCAGCCAATCCAGCTTGTTTCAAAGCATTTACCAAGGTGGAGAATTGATCGTTATTCATCGCTTTCATTGCGATAGTATTATCGTCAAATTCCTGCTGCGCTTTCATCGCATCTTCTTCAGCTTTTTTCTGAGCCTCCATTTCCATACGATCTGCTTCAGCCTTCGCCTCTGCTTCTTCTTTCTTTCCATCGTTACAAGCAGTGAAAAGCATTCCCACTGTTGCAAGTGATAAAATTATTGTTCTAAATTTCATAGCGTTGATTTTTAAGTTTGAAACAAAGATACATCTGAGTTTCATAAGGCAATATTAAAGGGCTATAATATTACGTTAAAATTACTGAAATATAGAGGGTTAGCAACGATATGAATTTGTTATCTACGAGGCTCGTTATGAACGAAATATCGACTGTTATTTTTTGAAGAAAATCGTATCTTTAAAACATAAACACTAAAATAGCACAATCATGGTTAAACAGAAATATCAAAGCGTTCTCGATTTAGGTGAAAAGTTGAAAATTCAAAATGGTGATGTTCAGGTGGAGGGAAACACCCTAAAAGTATGGGGAACGGCAAATACACAATATCACAAAGATCTTTTATGGGATGAAATTAAACGTCACGGTGGCGAAAACCCTAGCGATATCATGGCCGATATAAAGGTGGCCGACACTACTGCTTATGCGTACCATACGGTTGAAAAGGGCGAATCGCTTAGCAAAATTGCCAAGCACTACTATGGAGACCCGATGATGTACCAACGTATCTTTGAAGCGAATCGCGACAAATTGGATAATCCAGACCTTATTCATCCTGGACAGGAGCTCATTATTCCGAACCGATAAGAACTTGAAATCTATTTTGAAGCCGTCACTTTTGAAGTGGCGGTTTTCTTTTTAATCCGTATTTTGAAGCAATGGTCGAACTGTTATCATCCATCTCTCCCTGGTTATTGGCCGGACTCTTCGTTTTGGGTGTGGCTACCTTTACGCTATCGACTATCAGTGGTGGTGGCGGTGCCTTGATGCAAATCCCCATCCTTAATTTCCTGATTGGAACGTCCCAAACCGCTCCCGTCATCAACTTGGGAACGTTTATCAGTCGTCCCAGCCGAATCATCATCTTTTGGACGCATATCGTTTGGTCAGTCTTTTGGTATTATGTGCCTGCTGCCATGATTGGAGCAGTACTGGCAGCTTGGGTATTTACGGAAGTGAAGGTGTATTGGATTCAAATTGTGGTCGGATTGTTCTTGGTAAGTACCTTTTTTCAATACCGATTTGGGAAGAAAGAACGTTCTTTCGATGTGAAACTATGGTATTTTATTCCACTTGGATTTCTTATTTCCATAATCGGAACCTTTACTGGTGGAATGGGCCCCGTATTAAATCCCTTTATGCTGAATTATGGTATAGAGAAAGAATCGTTGGTTGGTACCAAATCGGCACAATCGTTCTTTTTGGGAATTGCGCAAGTAGGTAGTTACACTTTCTTTGGATTATTAACAGGTGAATTGTGGATATACGGCCTGGCACTCGGTCTTGGAGCTATTTTAGGGAATCTCTTCGGAAAATGGTTACTAGAGCGAATGAGCAAACTTCACTTTAGACGCTGGGTGATTGCGATTATGGTAATTAGTGGTGTTGTACTTATCGTAAGAGCTGTTCAGGAATTGGTATAAAAAAAGGCCACTTTCGCGACCTTTTCTGGCTTCCAAAGTTTAGGAAATTTTGATGGTTCTTGCTGGTTTCTTCTTCGCTTCTTCCTTTTTAGGAAGTTGAAGTTTGAGTATCCCTTCGGAATACTGGGCTTTAATTGCTGTATCATCAACGGATTCTGGTAACGTAAAGCTTCGCTTGAATGAAGAATACCCGAACTCTTTTCGAGTAAAACTATCGTCTTCCCTTTCCTCATCACGTTTTACTTCTGAAGAAATGGTAAGGACATGATTGTCGATTTCTACATTGAAATCATCCTTTTTCATTCCCGGTGCAGCCAATTGCACTTCGTAGGCATCGTCCTTCTCTGAAATATTAACCTTCGGAAGGCTCATGCCCATATTAAAATTCGATTGGAATACACTGGGCAAATAATCGTTATGGAACAATTCGTCTAACCATGAAGACCAAGTGGGCTGCGTACCAGTCAGTCCTGATTTTCTAGTTGCCAAACTGCCATTCTTGTTTGATTTTACAAGGGTTGTCATAATCGTAAAAATTTTAGTTCAACATTCAGTTACGATATAACATCAGCAAATAAATTGCCAAATATATTTTAATCGTTGCGTGTCAGTTTCCCTTTAAAAAGTTTTCAAAAGAAAATTGAAGTTTTTGAAAATACTTTAAAAATCTGACTGTCAGAAGCTGAGGTAAAATGAAAAAATGTCAGTTTCACAATCATAAATCACTGATATAACCACCATACACATCCTTAAATTGGACGCCGTCGCCTAGATTAAACTTGCTAAGCTTGTTGTATTCCACCAGTGCCCAAAGTACCATTTCTTTCATAAAAGATCGGTCTTTTTTGTCGACATCCTTCACATGGGTATCAATCAAACGATTCAAGGGTTCAATTTTGTCCAATTGTCGCTTATAATCGCTTTCGTTTAACGTGTCCAATAATTCAAAGTTGCTTTCATCAAAAAACCATTGCACTACTTCAGCATACGGATCGCGGTCGCTTTGTTTCTGTAATTTTTCAATCTTCGGAAAATACTCTTCGAATTGCGATTTTACCGCTTTTGAGATCAGTTGTTCGGCTACTTCGGCAGCACCTTCCTGTTCGCCTTCATAGACCAATTCAACCTTACCTGTAATAGCAGGAATAATTCCCATAAAATCGCTTAACCGGACCGATGTTTTTTCCCCTCCCATCTGCAATGCCCTACGTTCCGCGGTACTTAACAGATTCTCAAAGGCTGTGATACTCAATCGAGCACTTACGCCACTTTTCACATCAATAAATTCACTATCGCGAGCCTCAAAACTGATCTGTTCCAAAATATCACGTGCTAATTCCGGTACGTACACATGACTTTTAGCTTTGGCAGCTTTTGCGGTTTCTTGCTCCGTTATGGTCTTGGCGATCTCAATATCGTCTGGATAGTGCGTCAGGATCTGCGATCCGATACGGTCCTTCAGCGGCGTGACAATACTTCCACGATTGGTATAATCCTCAGGGTTGGCCGTAAAGACAAACTGGACATCCAACGGCAACCTAAGCTTAAAGCCGCGAATCTGAATATCGCCTTCCTGCAGGATATTGAAAAGCGCTACCTGAATTCTAGCCTGTAAATCGGGCAATTCGTTGATTACAAAAATACAGCGATTCGCCCGTGGAATCATTCCAAAATGAATCACTCGGTCATCAGCATACGTCAGTTTCAAATTGGCAGCCTTTATGGGGTCTACATCACCGATCAAGTCGGCTACCGTAACATCTGGTGTCGCCAGTTTTTCGGCAAAGCGCTCTTCACGATGCAACCAAGTGATGGGCGTTTCGTCTTCTTTTTCTTGCACCATTTCTTTTGCATAGCGTGAAAGTGGGTGAAACGGATCGTCGTTTATTTCGCTTCCTTTCACTACTGGAATATATTCATCTAACAATCTCACCATCTGTCGCGCCAAACGGGTTTTCGCCTGTCCGCGTAGTCCTAAAAGATTGATATTGTGTTTGGAAAGTATGGCGCGTTCCAACTCTGGAATCACGGTATATTCATAGCCATGGATACCTTCAAAAACGGTTTCCTTCTTCATCAGTTTCTGAAGCAGGTTCCGTCGCAGTTCCTCTTTTATGGTTTTCGGCTCGTAGCCAGCCTCTTTTAGTTGACCGAGGGTGGTGATATTTTCTATGTTCATATTTGCAATTTTCTTTTTCTGATACCCCCCTTATTCCCCCTTCAAAGGGGAAGATTTCTTTAGGTTAAGACCATCAGAAAAGATGTTTTTATATTAAATTTTAATCTTTTCCTTATTTTGAGTTGCTGAATCGAGTTCAGCAAGGCAAAATACCTTAACATCCATCAATTCAACCTTTATCGCTATTCCATTCATCACTTATCTATTCTCTCAAGCGCAATTACCGTATTCTTTTTCTTCGGTTAGTTTCGTAATCAGTGAAGATCATTTCGCCTAATCCTTTTAAACCGGTATAAAAGGCCTTTCCTTTATTTGCCGCAGTGAAATGATCTACAAACTGCATCAAATACGGATCTTGAGCAATCATAAAGGTTGTGATCGGAATATGAAGCTTGCGTGCTTGCCGAGCCATCATATAGCATTTCTTAACGATTTCAGGATCCAAACCAACGCTATTCTTATAATATTGCCCATCGGAAAGCTGCATACAGCTAGGTTTTCCGTCGGTGATCATAAAAATCTGTTTGTTGGTGTTTCGCTTTCTTCGCAGCATATCCATCGCCAATTGTAAACCAGCTACGGTGTTCGTATGATAGGGACCTACATTCAAATAGGGCAAATCCTTTATTTTGATTGGCCAGGCATCATTTCCGAAAACCAGAATATCAAGTGTATCCTTTGGATAGCGGGTAGTGATCAATTCGCTCAAAGCCATCGCCACTTTCTTTGCGGGGGTGATTCGGTCTTCACCATACAGAATCATGGAGTGGCTGATATCGATCATCAGCACCGTACTCATTTGCGATTTATGGGTCGATTCCTCTACCACAAGATCGTTTTCACTTATGTTGAAACCATCGATACCATGATTTATCTGAGCATTCTTCAAACTTTCGGTCATGGAAATTCGATCTAGTGGATCGCCAAATTGATAGTTTCGGAATTCACCGGCTTGCTCATCGCCCTGTCCGATATACTTGGTCTTATGGTTTCCAGAACCACTTCGCTTAATCTTCCCGAAAATTTGGTCTAAGGACCGTTTCCGAAGCGAGCGCTCCAGTTTCTCTGTCATTGTATTTTTTCCTTCTCCTTTTCCTGGACCCGCACCATTAGGCTGTAGTTCCTCACGGATATAACCTTTCTTTTTTAAATCTTCTATAAAATCGTCGATGGTATACTCGTCAGTAGTCAAGGAATATTCTTCATCCAACTGACGCAACCAATCGATGGCTTCATCAAAGTCGCCCGAGGTATGGGTAATTAATTCCTGAAAAATATCGAAAAGTCGCTCAAAGGGAGTCTGTTCCTTAGGGGTATGCTTGGTAAAGACAAACCCCGTCGGTCTATTTTTCTTCTTCATACCTTAAAGATAGGAGTTTTAATCGACTTTTTTCGGAGGTATTAACAGGCTTTTAAGACTTGCTATTTCACATTTTCTTAACTTTAGAAATTCAACTATTCTTCAATCAAAACCAGACATGAAAAAAGTTTTTCTTCTAGCATTTTTAATCACTTCTTCAGTATCCTTTACACAAGAACTTACCATGGACATCCTAAAAGACATGGAACCTCGCAATATCGGCCCCGGGGGAATGTCCGGTCGTGTTACCGCTATCGATGTGGTAAGCGACGATCCCAATGTTATGTACGTGGGAACGGCTTCGGGCGGCCTATGGAAAAGTACCAGTGGCGGTATCGACTGGAAGCCTATTTTCGATGACCAGCCAACAGCGTCCATCGGGGCGGTAGCCATTCAACAGGATAATCCATCCGTAATATGGGTGGGAACTGGTGAAGGGAACCCGCGTAATAGCCTTAACGGTGGCTATGGAGTTTATAAGTCACTGAACGGTGGTAAGACATGGCAATCGATGGGCTTGGAGAAAACGCGTCATATTCACCGTGTCATCATTCATCCGAACGATCCAAATACTGTGTACGTCGGTGCTATCGGTTCTCCTTGGGGCGAACATCCCGAACGTGGGGTTTTTAAAACCACCGATGGGGGAAAGACGTGGAATAAGATACTCTTCGTCAACAATAAGACGGGAGTAGCCGATATGGTCATGGACCCGAGCAACCCAAATAAAATTATGGTCGCCATGTGGGAACACAAGCGCGATCCCTGGTTTTTTACCTCGGGTGGTGAAGGTTCAGGACTACATGTAACCTATGACGGCGGTGAGACCTGGGAAGAACGCACCGATACCGACGGTTTGCCAAAAGGCGATTTGGGACGTATCGGAATTGCCATTTCGCGAAGCAATCCAAATCGAGTGTATGCGCTAATTGAATCGAAGAAGAATGCCTTATATAGAAGTGAAGATGGAGGTTTCAATTGGAAGAAGATTAACGATGATATGGGTGAAATAGGGAACCGCCCGTTCTACTACGCCGAAATATACGTCGATCCTGAAAATGAAAATCGCCTGTATACCATCTTCACCTATGTAAATGTATCTGAAGACGGTGGCAAGAGTTTCGACGAACTAATGCCCGCCTATGGTGTCGCGAATGGCGTTCACCCCGACCATCATGCATGGTGGATTCATCCAACCGACGGCAGTTTTATGATGGACGGTAATGATGGCGGACTGAACATTACGCACGATCGCGGAAAGACTTGGCGCTTTATCGGTAATTTACCGGTAGCGCAGTTTTATCATATTGCCGTCGATAATGAGTTCCCGTACAATGTCTATGGCGGAATGCAAGATAACGGTTCCTGGCGCGGACCCGCCTATGTTTGGAAAGATCAAGGCATTCGAAATAGCTACTGGCAGGAAATATCCTTCGGCGATGGTTTCGATGTGGTGCCGGATCCCGATGACAGTCAGTATGGTTGGAGTATGAGCCAACAGGGGTATGTAAGTCGCTACGACCATATCACTGGAAACAACTATACCGTACGACCCACGCATCCCGATCCAGATATGCAGCTTCGTTTTAATTGGAACAGCGCCATCAATATTGATCCCTTCAACAGCAATACGCTTTACTTCGGAAGTCAGTTTGTACATAAAAGTACCGATAAGGGACTGACATGGGAGGTTATTTCACCTGATTTAACTACGAACGATCCTGAAAAGCAAAAGCAAGGAGAAAGTGGCGGCCTGACGATGGATGCTACCGGTGCTGAAAACCATACAACGATTTTAGTGATTGAGCCTTCTCCCCTTGAACGCGGAATGCTGTGGGTAGGAACCGACGATGGAAAAGTACATTACACTAGAAATGGGGGCGAAAGCTGGACCGATGTATCGAATAATCTTCCCGGTTTGCCAAAAGGAAGCTGGATTGCACAAATTAAGGCAAGCAATAAAACACAAGGTGAAGCTTTGTTAGTTGCCAACGATTATCGTCGCTTCAACTACACTCCCTATGCCTACCGTACAAAGGATTATGGAAAAACATGGACGCGTATCGTAGACGAAGATGATGTCATCAGTTATGCCCTGAGTATCGTTGAGGATCCTGAAGAGCGAAATTTACTTTTCTTGGGAACCGACGATGGCCTTTACATTTCTATTAATGCTGGAAAAACCTGGCAGAAGTATACCAAGGGCTTCCCTACGGTTTCGGTAAAGGATTTGGTGATTCATCCACGGGAGCATGATTTGGTTATTGGTACCTTCGGAAGAGCGGCTTGGGTGTTGGACGATATTCGTCCGCTGCGTGAAGTAGCAAGAAACAATTCGGTATTAGACCAGAATATTAAAGTATTCTCCCCTCCTACAGCCTATCAAGCAGCCTATCAACAGCCGACAGGAAGCCGCTTTGGCGCAGATGCCTTGTACAATGGTGAAAATAGAGACTACGGTGCACGTATCTCCTATTACTTCAAAAAAGAGGATAAAAAGGATGAAGAAGAATCCAAAAATGAAGTGGAAGATGAAGAAGAGGACAATGACGAAAGCAATTCTTCAACAGCAAAGGATATGGAAGGGAAGCACAAGGATAGTCTCTATATGCGCATTTATGATGGCGAGCGACTAATTCGAACGCTAAAACAGAAGAAACCAGATAGCTCAGGAATCTACACCTGGCGTTGGTATATGGATGAAGCAGGCGTAGACCGACCATCTCGTCGGAATAGGGAACGTAATCGCGAACCCGGCGGTACTGAGGTAAAGCCTGGAACCTTTAAAGTTATTCTTAGTTCGGGTGAAGAAACTTCGGAAACCAGGATTACGGTAAAATCGGATCCTCGATTGGATGTTCCTCCCAATGCCATAAATGAACGCTACGAAGCTTCAAAGAAGCTTGAAAAAATGACACAGACTGCTGCCGATGCAGTGTCGCAATTGGTTGAAAGCAAAGAAACGGCAGAAGAACTTCGTAAAAAATTGAAGAAAGAAGACGATGAAAAATACGAAGCCGAAATAAAGGCTAGCAAGGAAATCGTGAAGCAAATTGATAGCCTTATTGCTTTTTACCTTGGAAAAGAGGACGACCGACAGGGAATAACCCGAAATTCCGATCCTACGGTAATGTCACGTATTCAAACAGCTTCTTGGTATTCCGGCAGTCGCCCAAATGGTTTAACTGCCACTGAAAATCAATTGATGGACCAAGCCAAAACCGCTTTACAGAAAGCACTGGAGGCTACCAATAACTTTTTTGTAACCGAATGGCCAACATATCGGTCTACTATGACACAGATAGAGCTCTCTCCTTTTAAGGAAGTTGAGACCATTACATTAGACGACTAAAACCAATAATCATGAAAAAAGTAGCAACAATTCTCATTCTGAGCAGCATCTTTTTGATAGGCTGTAAAGATGATCCCAAATCCGATGAAACGGCTAAGACTGAAGAAGTAGACATTCAGCAGTATACGATCGAGCAGTTTATGGATAATGAAAATGCCTTTGCCAATGGGTATTCTCCTGATAAGAGCAAGGTTCTAATGACCAGCAATAGAAGCGGTATATATAATATGTATACTGTCCCTAGTACTGGTGGTGAAATGATGCCTGTAACAAAGTCCGATAGCGCCTCAGTGTATGGAATATCCTATTTTCCGAATGATGACCGTATTCTTTTTCGTATGGATGGCAATGGCGATGAGATATTCAAGATTTATGTGAAGGATGGTGAAAATATTCAAGCCCTAACACCAACTGAAAAAGTTCGCGCCCTTTTCAGAGGGTGGTCGAAAGATGGCAATAGTTTCTTCTATGGAAGTAATGAGCGCGATTCAAAATATATGGATCATTATGAAATGAATGTAGACGACTTTACTTCAACCCTACTCTATAAAAACGAAGATGGAATGCAATTCGGGGGTATGAGCAGTGATCGAAAATACATCGCCTTGACCAAATCTATCAATACCAACGATAGCGATTTGTATTTGTTGAATACGGAAACAGGAGAAAAAACCAAAGTTAATGATTCTATTAGCGGAAATCAGCCACAGGATTTTGCTCCCGATAATTCAGCACTTTATTATACAACAGATGTTGGAGAAGAATTCAGCTATTTAATGAAATATAACATTGCGGATGGAACGAGCGAAAAAGTGGCCGCGAAGGATTGGGACATCAATTCTTTCTACTTCACGCATAACGGCACGTATCAAGTAATGTTTACCAATGAAGATGCCAAGAACGCTATCGAAGTAACAGAGGTTGCAACCGGAAATGTTATCGATTTCCCGAGTGAAGAGGGCCAAAGCATTACTGGTGCCAATTTTTCAAGAGATGAAAGCATGGCACTGCTAAGTATGGGAGGTTCGCATACACCTACTAATTCCTATAGTTACAATCTGAAGACGAATGAACTTCATCAACTTACGGATGTACTGAATGATGCTATTGAAGGTGATGATCTGGTGTCCGCTGAAGTGGTTCGCTATAAATCGTTCGACGATTTGGAGATCCCGGCTATTTATTACCTTCCAAAGCAGGCTTCTCCCGAAAACCCTGTTCCTGCCCTTGTCTGGGTGCACGGCGGACCTGGAGGACAGTCGCGACTTGGCTTTAACAGTACGATTCAATACTTAGTAAATCATGGCTATGCGGTTCTCGCCGTGAACAATCGTGGAAGCAGTGGGTATGGAAAGTCTTTTTATAAAATGGATGATCAAAACCACGGCGATAAGGATTTAAAGGATGTAATCGCTGGGAAGGATTGGTTAGCCGAACAAGAAGCAATCGATGGTGAAAAAATTGGCATCATAGGAGGTTCCTATGGTGGTTTTATGACCATGGCCGCCCTAGCCTTTGCACCAGAAGAATTTGATGTAGGCGTAAATATTTTTGGAGTAACCAACTGGATGCGTACACTGAAAAGCATTCCACCATGGTGGGAGTCGTTTAAAGACGCCCTATATACTGAAATGGGAGATCCCAATACAGCCGACTCGGTTCGGTTACGGGAAATTTCTCCTTTATTTCATACGGAAAATGTAACAAAACCTTTAATGGTGCTCCAAGGGTCGCAAGATCCTCGCGTGTTACAAGTGGAGAGCGATGAGATCGTTGAAAACGTCAAGCAAAATGGCGTCCCAGTAGAATACGTATTGTTCGAGGATGAGGGCCATGGCTTCGTTAAAAAGGAAAACCAGATTGAAGCCTATGGTAAGATTAAAGAGTTCCTGGACAAATATCTCAAAGGGGAAGGTCAGACGGGAATGGATAATTAAGTAAACACTCGGTGATTTCGAGACGCTCAATCACCTCCCTAAATCAAGAATCTCAAATAAGGGTGGTTGAGCCTGCCTGCCGGCAGGGCTCTCGAAACCACCCTAAAATGCTAAAAAAATCTATGCTAAAGAACACTATTGCCTTATTTCTATTATGCTTATTACTTACAAATTTTCAAACCCATGCCCAAGAAGACGAATTTGGAGCTTGGTATATTGTAGCCAGTAATTCGAAATTATCGGAAAAATTTAGTTTTCAGTTACAGACCCAGTTTCGGTTTTACGAACTGGCTTCAGAAATAGAACAATTTAAAATACGGACCAGCGGAACCTATAAATTTAATGAGAAGGTTTCAGCTTCCTTGGGATATGCCTATTTCAGAAACGACCCCTCCTACTTAATGGAGACACCCGAGGAGTTTGATGAGCACCGATTGGTGGAAGATGTTCACCTTTCTAGTTCTTGGGGAAAGTTGGGTATCAAACATCGCTATCGAATGGAGCATCGCTTCTTTCCAACACGAGACCCGCTTCACTGGGCACGTTATATGCTGAAGCTTACGTATCCTCTTGGAGGTGGCTTTTCGGCGGATGTATATGATGAAGTATTTATCAATTTACAAAAGCCACTTTTTGGTCAGAATTGGTTTGGGGGCGGAATTTCCTATAAAGCAAGCGATTTGCTTAAGGTACGCGTAGGATATCAGAATATCACCTTTGAAAATGCAGCCTTCGATAGGCTCTTGGTGGGCATCACCTTCACTCCAGACTTTACCGATAACGATTCGTAATTATGAAATCGAGCAAGTTAACATTTACCAATAAAGACGGAAAAGAATTGGCCGCACGCCTAGATCTGCCGGCCGATCGCGATCCACATAATTTTGCGATTTTCGCGCATTGCTTCACCTGTACCAAAGATTTTTCAGCGGTTCGCAATATTTCAAGAGCGCTTGCTGCTGAAGGATTCGGCGTATTGCGTTTCGATTTTACAGGATTGGGCGACAGCGATGGCGATTTTTCCGAGACGAACTTCTCGAGTAATATTGAAGATTTATATTGTGCTGCTCGGTTTTTAGGTGAAAAGTACAAAGCTCCTTCCCTATTGGTAGGACATTCGTTGGGTGGTGCTGCGGTTATTTTTGCCGCAGCGGAAATAGATTCCATTCTAGCTGTAGCTACTATTGGTGCACCTAGTAATCCGACCCATGTTCAAAAACAACTGGGCGATCAATTGGAGAAAATTCACGCGGATGGTGAGGCGGAGGTCGAATTAGCAGGAAGACCCTTCACCTTTAAACGTCAATTTTTAGAGGATCTTGAAGAATTATCCTTGCCTGAAGTAGCGAAGAATCTACGAAAAGCATTGCTTATCATGCATTCGCCACAAGATAATACAGTGTCGATCGATCATGCTGAAAAACTCTATCGCGCTGCTCACCACCCCAAAAGCTTCGTAACATTGGATGGCTCTGAACATTTATTAATTGGAAAAGCCAATGCCGCCTACGTTGGAAAAGTGATAGCGGGATGGGCCACGCGCTATATTCCAGTACCATCACCAGAAAAAATAAAATCGAGTAACCAGGTAGTGGCTAGCTTAGACGATGATGATGGATTTACAACTGTATTAAAACTGGGCTCCCATTACATGAAAGCAGACGAACCCGAACGCGTGGGGGGAAATAACTATGGTCCAACTCCCTACGAGCTTTTAGCCGGCAGTTTGTCGGCCTGTACTGCCATGACCCTTCAGATGTATGCAAAACGAAAAAAATGGAACTTAGAGAACGTCGAGGTACATACAAACTATTCTCGCGATTACGCCACAGATTGTGAGGATTGTGAAACTGATAAAGCTAAAATCGATACGTTTCGTAGGGAAATCAGTATGGAGGGTGATTTAGATGAAAAGCAAGTAGCGCGATTATTGGAAATAGCCGATCGTTGCCCCGTACATAAGAGCCTAAAAAGTGAGACTCAAATTATAACAACGCTTCGTACTGAATCCTAGTTGAAAATTTTTACAAGTAGTTCTTTTAAAAGATCGCCTTCCGGAACATTAGCAGCCCCCACCCCTTTACTTTTAAGATCAGTTTCCCGAATTAGCCCTATAATGGCACTTACTTTTTTAATAGGGAAGTTTCGCGCTGCTATTTGATAATCCTTTATAAAGTATGGACTAACCCCAAGTGCTCTAGCAGCATTCGATTTGTCGGTCAATGTGTGATATTTCATCAACTTCGCAAAAAAACTATAGAGTAAGGCAATGGTCATTACTAAGGGATGGTTTTTTTGATTCTGACCAAAATACTGGACAATACTAAAGGCTTTTTTTACATCCCGTTCCCCTATGGCATTCTGTAACTCGAAATTATTATAATCTTTACTTATTCCGATGTTCTCTTCGATAACCTGTGGGGTTATTTGTTGACCGGGTTTTAGGATGAGCTGCAGCTTTTCGAGTTCATTATTCACCTTGGCGAGATCATTTCCCAAAAACTCTGTTAGCATCTGCGCTGCTTTGTGGGTAATGGTATAGCCCCTTCCTGCCAAAACTTTTCGTATCCATTCCGGAACTTTGTTTTCATATAGCTTCTTGGTGTCCAAAACCACTCCAGTTTTAGCAATAGCTTTAGAAAGTTTTTTACGCTTATCCAGCTTTTTGTATTTATAACACACTACCAGGATTGTGGTGGACTGCGGATTATCCGCGTATGGCGTTAGGTTTTCTATGGTTCGGGAAAGATCTTGTGCTTCCTTTACTATAACCACCTGATATTCGGCCATCATAGGGAAACGCTTGGCTTGACTTACGATATCCTCTACCGATATATCGCGACCATACAACACCATTTGGTTAAAACTCTTTTCTTCTTCTGAAAGAACTGTGTCTTCGATGAAATCGGAAATGGTATCGATATAGTAGGGCTCTTCTCCCATTAAGAAGTAAATAGGCTTTACATTGCCTTTTTTGATATCCGAAATTATGGTATTGACCTTATCGAGAGACACCGAATCGTAGGGGGTTTTAGTATTTTTGCTAAAAATTGGAATTCCTTCATGCAAGAACTCAATTTTCCAGCGTATTCGTTTCGCATCAAAAATACCAAAAACAAACCGTCCATTTTTGATGTCATCCGAAAAAAATTTATCATCCTTACCCCCGAGGAATGGGTTCGACAACATGTACTTCATTATTTGCTGAATGAGTTAAAATATCCACGTTCGCTCATCAATGTAGAAAAGCAACTAAAACTCAACGACACCCTCAAACGCTATGATATCGTCGTTTTCAAACCAGATGGTAGTTTGTTTCTTCTTGTGGAATGTAAAGCCCCAGCGATATCCATCACCCAAAGCACTTTTGATCAGATAGCACGGTATAACTTAAGTCTTCAGGCTTCTTATCTTATGGTTACTAATGGCTTGCATCACTATTATTGCACGCTGGATTATCAAAACGAATGCTATCATTTTCTTAGGAGCTTACCCTCGTATAGAGATTAAAAAAGACCTATCTAGATGTAGCTCTAAAATAGGTCTTTTTAAGTAGGATGGCATGTTTCTTTTTAGGGACACTGGCTAGTGTTTACTGTATGTTTCACACCTATTATCCTACGTTTCTAATAATTCAAAAATGATACCAAACTAAAAAAGCGCCCCTCGACAAGGGGCGCTTTTTAATATATAAAATGGCTAATTATTTCTTGATGATCCGTTTCACCATTTGTCTATTTTCTGAAGAAATTTGAACAAAATACATACCATTCGCAAAGGCATCCATTGCTATGGTAGATTCTGTTGCCATCTCGCGTAAGTCGACAGTTTGAATAACACGACCTTTCACATCGATAACTGTTGCCTTCAACAACTTCTCGTTACTTCTGTTTAGAATCGTAAGCGTTCCTGAAGTAGGGTTCGGGTATAATTCGATTGCTTCTTCCATAGAAACATCGGCAATGTCCAATTCGTCCTGTACGGTAATCACAAAGGTACAGGTGGCAACATTTCCTGCTTCATCGATAGCCGTTACCGTAATGGTATTTTCACCCAAAGGAAGTTCCGTTCCTGCAACTGGGTCCTGCGTTATCGTAGGCTCAGCAGTACAATTATCGGTAGCGGTAGCCTGAGTTGTGTAGTCTGTAAGCGTATATACTTCGCCACCATCAACAATAACGGTATCATTATCAGGACATGTTAATTCAGGTAGCACTGTTTCAACAGTAACTGGAGTAGCTGTTCGAGACGCTAAACATCCTTGATATGCTGTAACATCGATATCATCGTTTGCCACGCCGAAATCGGATGGTAAACAAGTATTGCTCCAATCCGATGAAGTATCGGTATCGCCAACCCTTCTAAAAGAATTATCGCAGTTTGCCAATAAGTTTGCGCCAGCACCCGTCCAATCTAAGTCGGCTGCCGTGATAGTAAACCCATTGACCGTGATATCCAATTGGTTGATTTCGGTTTCACTAAAATTCCAGAAAACGGAGTCAACCACATTCCCTTCTGTATCGATAACGATGATCCATCCGGTACCGTCGTTATCCCACCATAAGTTATCGCCCCAATAGCCTGCTCCGCCACTATCGTTATAGGTTACCACAGAATTTGCCTCCATAAATCCTAGTTCCTGTGTGGAGGAATTAACCGAGTTGATATTCGAATAAGGTTCATCACTCGCAATGACTGTATAACCACTATAATCTTTCGCCAATCCGACATTTTGAATTTCCAAACGGTCTGGTGTTTCTAGAGTAACTTCTGATATCACCAATTTAGAAAGCTCAACATCTGGATTTTCTTGGGCGTATACGGTTGTTGAAGCAGTCGGCGTAAACGTATAACTTTCACCTTCGGCTAGTAATGTACCACCGAATTCGGCATCGTACCATCCAATAATATTATTGGAATCTACGGGAGTAGCCGTTACCGTTACCTCATCTCCTGGACAGTAATCAGGTACCCCTACCGTAGCCGGACTATCAGGTACGGCCAATACTTCAATAGAATCGGTATCTGAAGACGCAGTAGTACACAACGATTCTGGTACAGTATACGTGATATCTTGAACGCCAACGCCAGCTGCAGAAGGATCGAACGTATACGTTAATCCGTTACCGTCATCAGTTACTCCTGGACCGCTGTAAACACCTCCTATTGGTAGCCCACCGCCAAGTTCTGTTAAAACATCTGAGCTAGCACAAACATCTGCTGGTGCTGAAAACTCCGCTTCAGATGGGGGAAGATCGAAAGCTTCTGTACCATCGCTACGGCTAAAGGAAGAACCTTGATTAGCGCTGTAGCCTAATCCTCTTTTAGCAAAAGCTTCCCATAATAAACATTGATTTGCACCACCATACAGTACTTCGTCGGCTGCTATAATGGCATCTCGTCCGTCGACAAATCCTGGACTACAAGGCTGTAGCTTCATTCCTTCCGTTACGATGGCCATGGCCATAATATTTCCAGCATCCTGATTAACATCGCCGGTGAAATTGTAAATATCCTCATCGAATCCGTGTTCATCGATAAGTGCCCATGTAACTTCCCAAAGCATAGATGCCCAAACAGAGCCTACTCCGTGCGGAACGGAGGCCGATTGGATAAAGTCATATGTTTGTGGGTTTACACCCATATCGGTAGTGTAGGGAAAATCGCGGATTCCATTTCCTCCTGGCCCTTGGTCGAAAAGATAGGTACCTACGGGTCTTGCATCTGTTCCTGTATCTCCAGGTTGAATGGTCATCATGGTACCATACCAATCGCTCCATCCCTCACCCATTTGCTCGGTATTCTGAAGACAACCCGCTTCTAACGCACCGCCTGTCAAACGATTCGAAATTCCATGTCCATACTCGTGTACTATAACGAGGTTATCGAAATCGCCGTCCTTGTCGCTACAAGTATACATCTGCATTTGCGGATTACTACCATCGGGTGGTGTACCAAAGTTTGCATTACAGGTGCCTGAGGCATCCTGGGCTTCAGCATTTACCGAGTCGGAAGCGTTTCCACCATTGCCATAATTGTTTTCCTGAAAATTTCCAGAAGCTTCATCAAAACCATATTGGTGCATCACATCATGGATGATGTTGTTCCAATAAAAAAGGTTTGTGATCGCAGCATCTTCATATTGATTGGAAAAAGAATAATTTTGGTCGAATGGATAGCCTGTAAAATCCAAGTTAGAGCCTCCATCAGGTTGGTAGCCCGGATTGTCGCCATCTTCATACGCATTAACATTGTTTCCACGCGTAGTGGTGAATTCGGCACCAGCGCTTCCATTTGTATCGTGCCATCCAAAGGGTGACGAAGAAACATCGGCAGGAAGCGTTTCAATAGTTCTAGTTGTAAAGTAAGGGCTTTCAAAAGGAATAGCGATAACCTCATAACATTCCGTGCAACCAGAAGTTTCTACTAGTTCCTCATAATTTGGGATGTCGAAAAGATTTTTATTGTAATCTAGTTTTTCTTCAGAAACATGATCATGATCGAACGAACAGCTAACAATCCAATTCGCTTGATCTATTATGATTCCTGAAGTGGCGTCCACTCGTACATTCCACCAATCGTGTTGATCGGTAGCTTGGATTGAAATATCCCAGCTAAGCACTAATTCTTCGTTAGCGTTTCTCTGATAAACCAGTTTCGCTGGAATAGCACTTAGGGAAATACCTCCGTCTGAAAGCACTACATTACCTTCGTTAGTGCGTTCGAGTACTGTGAAGTCTTCTGAAATATTATATCCTAGCTGTGCAGCCGCAGATTGAGCCGCTTGTGCAGCAGTTAGGGATGCGGCATTTGTTGTTACGCGTTGATTTGAATTTTTAATAAATTTATTAGAAGCAGAAATTGTTCTGCCATCGGCGGTAGCATGAATACTTGATTCAGTTCCTACAACGGGTATACCATTGATTGCTTGCTTGAAGTAGGTATGTTCTATACCACTAGCTGAGCTGATATGGCTACTGGTAATTTGGTATTCCAAATCTGAACGATTCAATTCGTTGTTTTCCAATAGCGCGTCAAATTGAGCTGTAAGAGCCTTTCGATTATCCTGGGCTTTCAGTGATATACTGCTAATGAGCAGCAATCCTGTCAGGATCCATAGCGTATTTTTTTTCATAAATTAAGTTTGGATTAACAGAAACTTCACAAATCTACCAAATTTCAGCAGGTAATCAAACATCTTCAGATAAATACCTTCTTTTGTAAGAATATTTCATATTTAAACAAGAATATTGCATTTTTAAAAATATTGTTGGGAAAAATTTAGTGTTCTCATTTTTTCCAAGCCCGTTGAAACTATCTATATTTACCCAATTTGCAATTTAGTATATCAGGTATGACGCAACCTAACGAACTCATTCAACAATTTCAGGCAGGGGACCAGAAAAGCTTTTCAAGATTATACACCATGTATTCCGAAGCCCTGTTTGGAATCATTTATAGTGTGGTGCATGAAGAAACCACTTCAGAGGAAGTACTTCAGGACACCTTTATCAAAATCTGGGATAATCGTGAAAGCTACGATATCGACAAGGGAAGGTTTTTCACTTGGATGTTGAATATAGCACGCAACACGGCCATCGATAAGACCCGTTCCAAGGATTATAAAAACAGTAGAAAAAACCTACATCCCGAAAACTTCGTAGATATTTTTGAAACTACAGATTCCCTGAACAGAAAGACAAACACCATAGGCATAAAAAAGTTTATCGATGTCTTAAAGCCGGTGTGTAAGAAGTTGATTGACCTACTAATTTTTAAAGGATTTACGCATAAGGATGCCGCGAAGGAAATGGATATTCCATTGGGCACCCTTAAAACAAAAAATAGAGCCTGTTTAAAGGAATTGAGAACTGTTGTGTTACGATAAATTATGACTGCTGAAGAATTAAGAGAATCAGGATTATTAGAGCTATATGTTAGTGGCTCCTTAAGCGCCGAAGAAAAGCGAGAGGTGGAGGAACATCTACGCGAGCATCCCGAGCTTATTCGGGAGGTGGAGGAAATTGAAACTTCCATTATCTCACTTGCTGAAAGCCTGTCACCCGCATTGCCTGCATTGATATGGTCTTCTATTGTTGAACATATTGGAGGTATTAGAACACTTCCGAAAGAAGATACCAGTACCAACTGGGGTGCCATTACGGGATGGGCAGCTGCCATTTTATGTATCGCAGGAATTTTCTGGATGTTGAACAAGAACAATTCCTTACGCGATTCGCTGCAAAAATCTGTTACGGAAACGACCGTTCTACAAGAAGAAAAAGATGCTATTCAATCTGATCTTGTTGAGGCAGAAGAAGTGCTATCGATTATTCGATCGAAAGATTTCCGTGAAGTTACGCTACCCGGTAACCAAGCCGTTGCTCCCAGTGCCTACGCAAAGGTATATTTTAACAAAAAAGACAAAAAGGCTTATATAGATGCCACCGGATTGCCGACGCCACCCAAAGGCAAGGTTTATCAGGTTTGGTCGCTTACCATGGAGCCGCTTACGCCAATCAGCATGGGATTATTGGACAACTTAGAAACCTCCCCTCAGAAGCTATACGAGTTTGAAGAACTTCCAGAAACGGAAGCCTTCGGAATTACGCTTGAACCAGAAGGTGGTAGCGAGACGCCTACACTTGAACAACTATATACGTTAGGCCAAGTACAGCCATAAAAAAACATCCCCCAAATCTGGGGGATGTTCAACTAACAAAAAAACCCTGAAAAAACCGGTTTAATTAGAATTATGAAATGACCAACATTTCAAGATTCTACTATATGTACGAAGGAAAATTCCCTCTGGTTTTATAAATCCCTAATTTTTTTTGAAACTACTGGACCTACTTCAAAACGTGCTCCTAATAACTCCTCTTTCAATGGGGCTACCTTTTCTGTCATTCCATTCGCTTTGTATACCTGAGCACTTGTAAAAAGCGCTGTTGGTTCAAAAGTCTTGCCTTCAACATGCTCTTGTATTATAGCCAATGCCTTATCCTGGTTGCCGTTGGCAAGATGCGCTAACGCCAATAGGTGATACGTTTCTGGGGTCGCCCGATGGCTCACTTCTTCTCTAGCCAGCGATAAAGCCTGTACCGGATCGGTAGCTACTAACTGTTCAATTAAGTACGTATTGTACATATCGCCATATCCCTCTTCCGTTGCCATTTCAAAAAATTTGTTTTGACATTGTAACGCTTCGCTGGGTGCATTTTCAAATTCTGCCATCTCCGCTTTCAACAACCAATAGTCTGGAGATTTCCTCGTTTCCATAACTGAATCTAAAATTCTATTGGCTTCCTCTAGGTTTTCTTCATAGGAATACGCAATCCAAGCAATGCTTTTCTTGGCATAAGCGTTATCTGGCTCAAGTTCGAGTGTTTTTAAATATAAATCGTAGGCTTCCTCTATCCTACCAGCATGTCCGTAGAAATCGGCAAGATTGGTGTAACTCCAGACTATTAGTGGCTTTCTGTTTGAAGCTTTCGCAATATCCTTCGCTTGCTCCATATACTTTATAGCCGAATCGAGGTCGCCTTTATAATCACTCCATTTTGCCAGTCGGATCAAATAATTGAAATCGCTCATATCCTTAATGGAGCCTAAATATTTATTGGCTTTACTGTAATTGCCCAATTCCATATGAACATCGTAGAGCATCATTTCCGTAGCCTTCTTATTATCGGGATAGGAATACGCACTATCCAACATTGTTTTCGCTTCTTTAAAACGGTGCTGTGAGATATAATTTTTTGCTATCGAGCGAAAATACCCATCGCGACCACGTCCAGCATTTGCTAATGCCTCCTTCAAAAGTTTTTCTGAAGTTTGAAGCGCCTTTACATCACCAGTTGCCTGAAAATATTCTTCATACTCGCCAGCAAGTTTACTTAAGGCTACGATTTGTGTTGAATCCTTTTCGAGCCTATCTGACCAAAACTTCTGGTTTTGTTCGATGCGATTTTTGGTTGGAGTGTTGGTAGCAAGGTATGCTTCATAATCACTAGTAGCCGTTACCTGATATGTTTGCTTTGTGTCGCTACATGAGCTTAGCAGTGCAGTAATAAAAAAGGTGAGATATAATTTCTTCATCATATTAGATTTTAAACAAAAAAGAGAACTTATAATAAAGTTCTCTTTTTATAATTTTTTAAACACATAATGTGTCTTTAATTAGCTGCCACAACATACGGGAATGAAGCGGAAAAATTAGCATCATTGCTATCCACAAAGTCGGACGTTAACATTGGGTTCTCAGAACCGTCTGGACCTCCGAAGATCAGCAATAACGAGATGTCAATTACGTCATCCTGCAATGTTCTCCCGGTCAATACCTGTGTGCCATTGAAGTACGATGTCGTTCCGGTTTCGGCTACCCACAGCACATCGCTAGCTAATACAGTCGTAAAAGTTGTCGCATCCAATCCAAGTGCATTTGTGGTATATCCTGGATTTAACGCTAGCAATTTATCTTCAAAGTCTGGCTGAAATTGAGTCCCCATGTTTGATGGAGTTGTAACATTAAATTCATCTTTCATTCCATCGGTACCAAAAACTGTATTAATCCCTGGTCGTCCCATTTGGTCTTCCTGGGCATATGTTCCTTCAAATGCCGTTGCACAAGGTCCACAAGCGGTTCCACCGCAATCAACACCTGTTTCATCGCCATTTTGAATACCATCGTTACAGGTGGCATCCGCTATTATTACATTATCGTCGTCATCAGAGCATTGTACAAAGGCCAATGAGGCTACCAATGCTATTGATATTGTTATGTATTTTGAAAATTTCATATTCGATATATTTTTAAATTTTGTTTCGGTTTATTGCTTTCTTTTCGATTCTACCCAAGTATTATAGATGGGAGTATCTGGCATTAGTGGATTTGCTCCAGTGGCTCCTGATCCTAACATAGATTTTGGTACCTCAACGACTACAGAAAGCACATTGGTTCCGGCAAAAGTATCCGTACCTGGATCTTCAAAGCCAGTCGCATTACCTGCAATGACTTCATTGTATTGTTCAAAATCGAAATAGAATGGATCTTCACGAGGTCCCGCAAAAAACATCATTCCGTTGTTTTCACTAGTTTCAACATTTCCAACATCCGAAATTTTCACACTATTTCGCACCGCGTCGGTATCTATCATGCTAGTTAAGCCTGTATTGTTACTTCCAACTTCAACAGGACCAAAGAAATACATCGAATCGTTTCTGCGAATCATTTGTATTACCAAATCTTCAACGAGATCATTATCTCTATCAATATTGATCTCCAACAATACATTTTCATCAAACTCCGCTTGATCTGTACTTCCAGGGGCTAACAGTCCTTGAACATTCGTTACGAATACCAAGTTATCGGTATTCTGGCCTTGGAAAGCGTAAAAGTCTGTAATGTCAGATTCGCTTCCTGCTACTGCTGGCGCATCGATGTGATCGGCGGCAACAAATATAGCTGCCACAACTACTATCCCGATTCCGGCAATAGCTGCTAATAGTTTCGTTCTTTTCATAGTTTTTAGTTTATTGATTACTTTTATCTTCACCTATAGTTACGATTAAAATACAACTATGGTTTTCCAATGCTTGTTAATCTTGTGTTAACCCTTGGTTTTTATAATTTTGCCTTCTTTGTACCTACGTGCTAAATATATCCCTTTATGAATCCTTCGGCATCGGGCTGGATCCCTAAATTCTTGTTTTTGTTGAAGGAAGGTTCGCTGACATTCGCATTTGACACGAATCAGGATTTTTATACGAAGCTTCGCACTACTGGATTTTTATATGGATGGTCCGTTTCGACAATAATGGAAGGTGTCTTCACACAGATTTCACCAACGAAAGAAGAATTAACCAAGGTAAATCTTCTTTCAAGTCTTTTATTCGTTCACAGTTCAGACCAAATCCTGAAAGATCCTGCATCAGCCATCGCCCAATTGGTGACTTTTTATAAAGAATTTGACAAAGAACACAGAAGTTGGCTTCAATTGTTTCATCTTCGTCAGCAGCCTTCTACTACCTTAGAAAAAATTCTATCCGCTCGATTACATGAGCGAAGTTGGATGGAAAAGAAAAACGCCACCTCCCTCCTCACCTACACCTTATTATTTTTGGATGTATTACGGTACGAAGACTATCTGCGCAATGATAATTCGATTAGCGAATACTCCAAATTATTGGAAAGCAGCGTAATAAGTTGTTGTTATTTGGCATTACGGTCCAAAAAACAAAAAAGGAAGTACGATCATCTTCTAATCGATTTATTTGAATCGTCTTCCGAATTTCTTGCCGAAAAAACAACAGTGATGGAAATCGTTACCCTAGAACACGTTGGGTATCTCTCTGAAGCCGACCACCTAACACGACTCTTTATTCTAGAGGTTTGCTGTTTGGCGGTATGGGACGACCGTGCGGTAGATGAAAAAGAAGCACAGTTTTTAGGCGAGTTAGCTGAACTACTCCAACTTCCTCTTGAAACGGTTGGTCAATGTCTAGAATACCTAAAACAGTTTTCCGACAAACACGCCACCAAGATAAGTCTGTTTGAATACGATCATCCCGTTAAACAATTATACAAGCAGTCGGTTCGGACTGTTCGCTTACTGATTTTTCGAAACCAAAAACGCCTTCGAAAAGAATTGGAAGAAAGTGGAGAATTATTAGTATTGCTAAGCCAAAGTACAGTTCGCGAACTTTCGAAAGCCGAGAAACAGCAAATGCACGAGCAGTTATTGGATATTTGTAAGAGCATTCCATCGCTTACGGTGTTCCTACTTCCTGGAGGCTCGCTTTTGCTACCTTTACTGATTAAGTTTATTCCAGAATTGCTTCCGTCGGCGTTTCAGGAAAATCGTATTTCAAAAGGAAAAAAAGGGAAAGCGTAGGATTACGAAACCTTTAGAAAAAAGCATAAAAAAATGGCAAGCTACCTACATCGCACCGCTACGACCGTTTACCCTTGCTGCGTTCCCGCCCTGGGGGATTCAACGGGAGCTGGTCGTGTAGGACTTGCCGATGCAAAGATACGGGATTTTCAATGTTTCACAAGTGGTTTTTCCTTCAAATTTTAATAGCTATCTTGCCAACAAAAGAACCTATTTTAATGAGACCTGCTATCTTATTTAGTATCACCCTACTAACACTGCTGCTTTACTCCTGCGGCGATGAGCGACTTCCGGAAGACACCTTTCAGCTTCGGATTGCAAATGCACAAACCGCCTATAAACCTTCCAATACATTGAAGGTTTCCATCGATTCCAAACAACAAGCTACAATAGACTCCATTCAATATGCATTCGATGGCACTTCAATTTCAGCAAATACTGCTAATACTGAAGTTAAGATTCCTTTAGCTGAAGAAAAACTGGGCAAGCGTATGCTTACCGCTACAGTATTTTCTGAAGGTGAATCCTACGAAGCACAGACTGAAATTACGCTGCTTTCGCCTGTAAAGCCCACACTTTATTCGTATGAAATTATTGAGACATACCCTCACGATCCGCAGGCGTATACACAGGGATTAGAATTTGAAAACGACACCTTGTATGAAAGCACTAGTAGACGCAAATTCTCAAGCCTCCGAAAAACGGATTATAAGACAGGAGAGGTAATTTTTAAAATTGACTTAGACGATCAATATTTTGGTGAAGGGTTGACCATAATGGATAATACACTGTATCAACTTACATGGCAATCGGGGAAAGGATTTGTGTATTCGCTACAACCGTTTGAACAGATAGATTCCTTTGTTTATAACAAAAGTAAAGAAGGATGGGGCCTTTGCAACGATGGAAAGCTGTTGTATAAAAGCGACGGTACCGAGCGTATTTGGACGCTAGACCCAAAAACCCTGGAAGAACAATCTTATATTGAAATTTATACCAATACAAGTCGTATTCCTAGAGTGAATGAATTAGAGTGGGTGGAAGGAAAAATTTATGCGAATGTCTACCAACAAGGCTCTATTGCTATCGTGAATCCAGCATCAGGCGCGGTGGAAGGCGTCATCGATTTGACCGATCTGATAGATAATGTTACGGAAACACAAGATCGTGATGTCCTAAACGGAATTGCCTATAAAGGTGAAAAAGATATTTTATATATCACCGGGAAAAATTGGGACAAGCTCTTTAAAGTCCGCATCTTTCCGAAGTAATCGATTATCGAGGTACTACTTCAGCACTATCGGGTTTTTTAAAGACGGAAGGTTCCAGCTCGGTTTCAGTAATGGATCTATTTAGAAAGGTAATCGAATTTCGCTTTACCTTTGGCTTATTCCCTTCTACCGTGTACCAACTAATCGTTTTCGGCAGTAGTAAGCCGTTTACGGGTTTCCATTCATCATATTTTACGAAGTGCCAATCGCCACTTTTAATATTATTTCGATAAGTAACCGTATATCCTACCCATTCCATACGATAGGATTCTGGGTCGGAATATAAAATATATTCATCGCGAGAGGAATCGCCTATTCCATCCTCATAGGAAATTTTGAAAGCGTTGTATTCCTTCCCAAGCAATTCATGTACGCCTAAAGGGGTATAAACGATGCCTTCATCGGCTAGCACAAAAGGCATCGCATAGAAATAAAACATCAAGTTGTGGTAAAAGCGAGCATTGCCTTGATAGCCATAGTCTTCATGGTTTAGCAACCACACCGCTTCCCCATCGTAACCGATGGCCCAAGCGGATGTTTCAATCTTGGTAAGCCGGTTCGGCAACGAGACCGTATGCGTTTCATCTACACCAGGCACTTCAATAAAAAAACAAAGGTTCTTCATCCTTTTCCAACGGTCAAGGCCGCCGTGCGTATCAAAAACCTTGGTCAGGTTTTCAGGATACGGCTTTGCTGCTGAAACGCTTGTGTCGACTTCAGTACCCGATTCGGTTTCAAAATTCTTGCAAGACATGCATATGCAAATCAGAAAAAATAGTAGTAGAATTCTTCTCATAAATAATGATATCAAACTCCCTAAAACTAATCATTTCCATATATCAACCCTACAAATATGCTTAGATTAACTATTGTTTCACAACTTTGAAGCGTACTTGAATATTAATAGTATTTTCGTTGGTATGAATAAAAAAATTTCCAGTCTTCAAAACCCGACCGTCAAACAATTCAGATTGTTACAGGAGAAGTCGCGGGAGCGACGAAAGACAGGATTATTTCCAGTTGAAGGGGTGCGTGAAATCGATTTAGCTGTCAAAGGTGGATATCGCATTCAAACAATATTCTTTTCACCTGAAATAATCGAAGTACAAAAATTGAATGAATTGCTTGCGACATTTCCTTCGGAAGCGGAACAGATTGAAGTATCGGAAGAAGTGTATGCATCTCTTGCTTACAGAGGTTCCTCGGAAGGTATTCTGGCCTTGGTTGAAAGTAAACAGCATACCCTAAAAAAGCTTGAACTTTCTCCAAATCCATTGGTGCTTATTGCTGAAGCACCCGAAAAGCCTGGAAATATTGGAGCTTTATTACGCACCGCCGATGCCGCCAACGTAGATGCGGTTATCATTGCTAATCCTAAGACCGATCTTTACAACCCAAATATTATTAGAAGTAGTGTTGGCTGTGTTTTTACCAACACTGTTGCCATGGGAAGTACTGCAGAAATTATCACGTATTTGAAAGAAAACAACATCGCCATTTACTGCGCCGCGCTACAAGCTTCTAAATCCTATCATACTTGCAACTATACCGAATCTTCTGCTATTGTTGTGGGAACGGAAGCCACAGGACTATCAGACGAATGGCTTAAGGCGAGTGCACAAAACATCATTATCCCAATGCAGGGGGAAATAGATAGTATGAATGTTTCAGTAGCGGCGGGAATCCTTATCTTTGAGGCCAAACGACAGCGAGACTTCAAATAAAAGCATTGCAAATCGCTTCTTCACTCCAACTGCATGACTCCAGAAACGCTATTCTACATCATCATCGGAATTTTAACGGTGAGCTTTATCATCGACCAAATTCTAGATGCTCTCAACGCCAAGCATTTTAGCGACCCTATACCATCGGAACTGAGCGATGTTTATGATGAAGAAGCCTACCACAAGTCGCAATCCTACAAGAAGGAGCGCTATAAATTCGGGGTCATTACCGCAACGATTACGTTTTTAGGAACATTGGCTTTTTTCTTTTTTGATGGCTTTGCGTTTGTCGACAATCTTGCTCGGACCGTTTCTGATAACCCTATTATTGTTGGATTGGTATTTTTCGGAATCATTCTTTTTGCGGGCGATATTTTAATGCTTCCGTTTGGTTATTACAGCACATTCGTAATTGAAGAGAAATACGGTTTCAACAAAACTACTATCACGACATTTTTTATGGATAAGGTGAAGGGTTGGTTAATGTTGGCAATGATTGGCGGCTCGCTTTTAGCGCTTATAATTTGGTTCTACCATACGGTTGGAACCGACTTTTGGTGGTATGCATGGGTAATCGTAACCGTATTTGTCGTTTTTATGAACCTCTATTACGCACGATTGATCGTACCATTATTCAACAAACAATCGCCTTTGGAGGAAGGTTCCTTACGCTCCAAGATTGAAGCCTACGCCCAACAGGTCGGATTTACATTGGACAAGATTTTTGTAATAGACGGTTCTAAGCGAAGTACCAAGGCGAATGCGTATTTCTCTGGCTTCGGACGAGAAAAAAGAATCACGCTTTATGATACTCTAATAGACGATTTAGAAGAAGAGGAAATCGTAGCGGTGTTGGCCCATGAGGTAGGTCACTATAAACGAAATCATATCATTGTCAATCTTTTAGCTTCAATCCTTACGACGGGCTTCACATTTTGGCTATTATCGTTGTTTGTTGGTAATCCGCTGCTCTCGGAAGCCTTAAATGTTTCGCAACCTTCTTTCCATATTGGCTTAATCGCCTTTGGGGTATTGTATAGTCCTATTTCAGAAATCACCGGACTTATTATGAATTATCTTTCCAGAAAGTTTGAATATCAAGCCGATGACTATGCAAAAAGCACGTACGCAGCAGCTCCATTAGTGGCTGGGTTAAAAAAACTTTCCAAAAACAATCTAAGCAATCTTACTCCACATCCGGCGTATGTCTTTGCGCATTATTCACATCCGCCGTTGTTAAAGCGGTATCAGAAATTAATGACGCTATAGGCTGTAGGCTGTAGGCTGTAGGCTGTAGGCTGTAGGCTAAAAGGTATGGAATTAGTGTGCTCTCATAATTCTGAATTCTTCATTCTTAATTCTCCGCTCCTTTGCTCCTTTGCTCCTTTGATTCTTTGATTCTTTGATTCTATGACTCATTGCCTCATTTTCAAATTTGCTCCACAACATCAAATCCCAAATCACAAAGAAAGTCGGTAGTCATTAGTATATAGTCCATAGGTGCTATTGATTAAGGATTATTAGTTTGTAGTTCAATAGTAATGCCCAAGTTACACAGTATCCACAGTATCAAATCACAAATCACAAATTCAAAATCGTGAATTGTAAATCAATTTGTATCCACACCATCGACTATCGACTACACACTACAGCCTCTTTCAATCCTAACATTCCTTTAGCGTTTCCGTACCCTCTTTTTCCGTATTTTAAGGAATTATGAAAACGCAATCAAACCAACCAGGTCATTGGACCACCTTTTTCGCAGTTTTTTTCTTGATAATCATATCATTTGGATATTCTCAAAATTATTCAATTTCCAATCAAAAGGATACTACTTCTGAAAAGTCGCTCCCCTCGAAAGAACCTATAGTTTCCGATGATGAGCAATATGCCTCCAATCCCTTTTCCGATTATAATGATGCCTATTACAAAGTAGATCGCTTTAACGACCAGATTGGACTTCCGCCTACCAAATATAATCTTCGTACGCCACAAGCAGCATTGGAACATTTCATCATTCATGCTCGAAACAACGATTTTAAGACCGCTAGTTATGTACTCAATCTAAACCTTTTACCCACAACACTTACACATGAAGAAGCGGCTACATTGGCCGAAAAATTATATTTCGTCATTAACCAACGCGTTAATATTGACTGGGATGGACTCTCCGACCGACCGGATGGACAAATTGATATTAGCACGACCACAAATAAGGCCATCGCTGGGAAACCACGTCGAAGTGTTGTCTTTGGCGAGATAGTACTTAACGACCGCGATATCGTAATGCGCGTACAACGGATTCGCTATAAGGAATTTGGTGCCTTTTGGGTAATTTCCGCCAATACAGTGGAAAACATTGAGCCATTATATGCCGAATATGGCCCAAGAAAATTGGACCGAATGATGCCCGACTGGGCGAGAATAAAATGGATTGGATTTCCGGTCTGGAAACTTGTTGGAATTATCGTTCTGTTGTTCGTCTCTTGGTTTTTTGGCAAGCTTGTCACACTAATCATTAAAAAACTACTTCAAAACTCCAATCGCATATGGCTTCGTCACATAGCCAGCAAACTCTCCAAACCTGCCGGAGTGCTTTTTGGAACCTTACTGTTCTACATATTGTTGGATAATCTTATATCCCTTTCAGGAGGCTTTGCCGACATCGTATATACGAGTCTAATAATCCTGATAATCGGTTCCATCACCTGGTTTGTCACCAAGTTTGTAGATTATTTAATGACCTACATTGCCGAAAACAAAATAGGCGATGTCTCTGAAGAAACGAATGAGGAAGCCCGAAAAATGCTCACCTATATCTCCGTCGCTCGACGGGTGGTAACCTTTTTAGTCGTAGTAATAGGTGGGTATATCATCATTTCACAATTTAGAGCCTTAGAAAAAGTAGGTATCTCCCTCCTAGCCTCTGCGGGAGTTGCAACCGTAGTATTAGGTATCGCAGCACAAAGTACCCTTGGAAACTTTATTGCTGGACTGCAAATAGCCATCACCAAACCCGTTCGTGTGGGTGATACTGTCATAATCAAGGAAGACTGGGGGAATGTAGAGGAAATCGGCTTCACCTATATGGTCGTTCGCACTTGGGACTTGCGGCGTTTAGTGGTTCCGTTGAAATATGTAATTACCAATATCTTTGAAAATTGGTCGATGACCAGTTCCCACCAAATCAGACCAATCATCCTTCATGCCGATTATAGGGTGAAAGTATCTAAAATCCGCTCAAAGTTTGAAGAACTATTGAAGGCTTCAGACGATTGGGACGAAGACAATCCGCCGGTTGTTGAAGTGGTCGATACTTCCGAAGAAAGCATTCAAATCCGTGCCCTCTGTAGCGCTAAGGATGCGCAGACCACTTGGAAACTACACTGTAAGCTACGCGAAGAGTTAGTTGACTATATCAGCGAACTCGAAGATGGCTTATTCCTTACCAGAACCCGTGTAGATGTGGCGAAGGCTGAAGACATCAAGAAAAAACGAGAGGCTTCAAAGAATGACGATTCATGAATCTCGGGTATTAAATAGTTTCTTTTTCAACTTAAGTTTTTTATATCTTTCCAACACCGATTGGCGCAACTTTTGTTGATTGTTCCTGTAGGAAATTGTACCTTTAATTTATGACTGAAGCCGTACTGGAAGCCGAAAAAAAGCAGCTCGCAAAAGAGTATAAGGAGTTGCTCCGAATTAGCTATCGCACTCTTTCCGAGGAAGATAAAAAGCTGATCAGGAGTGCTTTTGACGTGGCCGTTGATGCTCATAAGGAACAACGTAGAAAAAGTGGTGAAGCCTATATCTTCCACCCTATCGCTGTTGCCAAGATTGTCGCTTCTGAAATCGGCCTCGATGCTACCTCCATTGCTGCGGCCTTACTTCACGACGTAGTGGAAGATACCGAATATTCCTTGGCCGACCTCGAGCAAATGTTTGGAGAAACGGTTGCGCGGATTGTGGATGGCCTTACGAAGATTTCAAATATGCCGTATGATAAGGATGTTTCCCTTCAGGCCGAAAACTTCAGAAAGATGCTCCTCACTCTCAATGAGGATATTCGCGTTATCATTATAAAAATCGCCGACCGTTTGCATAACATGCAAACCATGGAAAGCATGCCACCACATAAACAGGTGAAAATTGCTTCAGAAACGCTCTATATTTATGCTCCCCTCGCACACCGCATCGGTTTGTACAATATTAAAACGGAACTTGAGGATTTAGGGCTGAAGTATACCGAACCTGAGGTATATGAGGATATTCACAGTAAAATAAAGGAAAGTAAAGAACAACAGGACGCGTATATCGAAGAGTTTTCGAATATTCTGAAGAATTCCTTGAATGCGGAAGGGTTGGAATATGAAATCAAAGGGCGACCAAAATCCATTTACTCGATTCGGCGGAAGATGGTAAAACAAAACGTTGCCTTCGACGAAGTATACGACAAGTTTGCAGTTCGAATCATTTATAAAAGCAAGCCCGAAAACGAGAAGTTCTTCGCCTGGAAAATATACAGTATCGTTACCGACCACTTTAGACCGAACCCGACCCGCCTTCGCGATTGGATTTCTTCCCCGAAATCCACAGGCTATGAAGCCTTGCACATTACTGTTATGGGGCCAAAAGGTCGTTGGGTGGAAGTGCAGATTCGGAGTCAGCGAATGAATGAAATAGCAGAAAAAGGCTACGCTGCCCATTACAAATACAAGAACGACGAACAAGATGATGGGGGGCTCGACCAATGGTTATCGAAACTTCAGGAAACGCTTGAAAACAGTGAGATAAGCGCCATCGACTTTGTAGAGGAATTCAAATTGAACCTCTACGCCAAGGAAATCTTTGTATTTAGTCCGAAAGGCGATCTTTTCTCGCTGGCAAAAGGTGCCACCGCCTTAGATTTTGCCTTTGCTGTCCATACCGAAGTAGGGCTTCACACCCGTGGAACCAAGGTAAACGGGAAACTAGTACCGCTTAGTCACGAACTAAGCAGTGGCGATCAAGTAGAAATAATCACTTCAGAAAAAAGTAAACCTACCGCCAACTGGTTGAATTATGCCACAACCGGTAAAGCACGTTCGAAAATCAAATCCTCCCTCAAGGAAGAGCGCAAACGTATTGCTGCCGATGGTAAGGAAATTTTGAAGCGTAAGTTGCGTTCCCTGAAGATTGAACTGAACGAAAAGACAGTCAACCAACTGGTCAGCTTCTTCAAGTTGAAGACGAGTTTAGATCTTTTTTATCGCGTAGGGGCGGGTATTATCGATAACCAAAAATTAAAGGATTTCGCCGCTTCGCGAAGCAATGCGCTGGTTAGCTTCTTCAAGAATAGAATTCGAAAACCTGCCAATAGAGAAGAAGTCGATAAGGAAGAAATTACCGAAAAATACGATCAGCTTGTCTTCGGAAAGGAGGAAGAGCGGTTGGATTACAATATGGCAAATTGCTGTAACCCGATTCCTGGCGACGATGTGTTCGGCTTCGTTACTGTGAATGATGGCATAAAGGTTCACAAAAAGAACTGTCCGAATGCATTGCAACTTCAAAGCAATTACAGCTACCGTATCATGCCTGCCCAATGGATCGATAGCACACAGCGCGACTTTAAGTCGGAATTGATCATTACCGGTATCGATGCCGTCGGACTCGTAAACGAGGTTACCAAGGTTATTTCAAACAATCTTCATATTGATATGAAGAGCGTTCACTTCGATAGTAACGATGGGGTTTTCAACGGAAAAATTACTGTGGTGGTAAACAATAAGAATACCTTGAACAACCTTGTGGAACGCATTAAAAAAATTAATGGAATCGACAAAGTGACCCGCGTATAAAAATCGTACCTTTGCCCTTTCAATATGAGCGCGAAAACCCAACAGAATAACCAAGCCATCGTCAAGAATGTCTTTACAACCTTTCTTGAAGAAAAAGGGCATCGCAAAACGCCGGAACGCTACGCTATCCTTCAGGAAATTTATGACCATGAGGATCATTTCGACATCGAGTCGCTGTACATCAACATGAAGAATAAAAACTATCGCGTGAGCCGGGCGACCCTGTATAATACCATCGAATTATTGCTAGAGTGCGGATTGGTACGCAAACATCAGTTTGGTCAGAATCAGGCACATTACGAAAAGAGTTATTTCGACAAACAGCACGATCATGTTATCCTAAGCAATGGCGAGGTAATCGAATTCTGCGATCCGCGCATTCAATCTATCAAAAAAACAATCGAAGAGGTTTTCGATATCGAGATTTCCCACCATTCTCTTTACTTCTACGGAAACCGAAAAGACCAAAACCAAGACTAACACATGGCAGTAGATTTACTACTCGGACTTCAATGGGGAGACGAGGGAAAAGGAAAAATTGTTGATGTTCTCACGCAAAACTATGATATCATTGCACGCTTTCAAGGCGGACCAAATGCGGGCCACACCTTGGAGTTCGATGGTATCAAACACGTGTTGCACACCATTCCGAGCGGTATTTTTCATAAAGGTTCCATCAACTTAGTTGGAAATGGGGTGGTAATCGATCCCGTCATCTTCAAAAAGGAATTGGATAACCTGGCCAAGTTCGATCTCGATCTAAAGAAAAAACTGCTCATTTCCCGAAAAGCACATCTTATTCTTCCTACGCACAGATTATTGGATGCGGCTTCAGAAACAGCCAAAGGAAAGGCTAAGATCGGTTCCACTTTAAAGGGTATCGGACCGACCTACATGGACAAAACCGGACGTAACGGAATCCGTGTGGGCGATTTAGAGTTAAAGGACTGGAAAAAAAAATATCGTGCTTTGGCAAACAAGCACGAAGCAATGATCGATTTCTATAATGTCGACATTCAATACAATCTTGCGGAATTGGAAGCCGAGTTCTTCGAGGCGGTCGCAACGCTGAAGACACTTCAGTTTATCGATAGTGAAGAATACCTTCACCAAGCACAGCGAAACGACAAGACAATTTTGGCGGAAGGCGCACAAGGATCGTTACTCGATATCGATTTTGGAACCTATCCGTTTGTAACCTCCTCTAACACCACTGCTGCCGGAGCATGTACCGGCTTGGGTGTTTCCCCTGGAAGCATCGGTGAAGTCTTTGGAATTTTTAAGGCGTATACCACGCGAGTGGGAAGCGGCCCCTTCCCTACCGAATTGTTCGACGACTATGGTAAAACCATGGCGAAGGTTGGAAATGAATTTGGTGCTACTACCGGTCGTCCGCGTAGATGCGGTTGGTTGGATTTAGTAGCGTTGAAATATGCCGTTCAGGTGAATGGGGTCACGCAATTGATGATGATGAAAGGCGATGTGTTGAGCGGTTTCGATACGCTGAAAGTATGTACTGCATATCAGTATCAAGGGAAAGAAATCGATTACCTACCGTATAATATTGAAGCCGAGAACGTAACGCCAATTTATTCAGAAATGAAGGGTTGGAAAGAAGACTTAACGAAAATGACCGAGGCTTCTGAGTTTCCAAAGGAGTTGAACGATTATATCGAATTCTTGGAGAAGGAATTGGAGGTGCCGATCAAGATTGTTTCGGTTGGTCCCGACAGAACGCAGACGATCCATCGATAAGCTTTTGGAAAATCTGACGTTCTATACCTAATGATGTCTGTATTGAAGAAGCTATTTTCTATTTTTTTTGTTGAAAGGAACGTTGCATGTAACCTATGGAGCTTCTTCTTCATTGCCGTTTTCTTACTATTTTCTGTTGAAGGAATCGCGCAGGATTCAACAAGCACGGCAAAGGTGAACATCCAATCGGGCTATCTCGAAATACGTCCCGAACTTCCTGACGCCGCCATCTATACGAAAGACAATCAAGGACAAGTATATATCGTACATGAAGGGGTTGAAATGTGGTGCGACCAAGCCTTTGTATATCTCAAGGAAAATTTTGTGAAAGCCTACGGAACAGTTCGTATTACGCAAGGAGATACCGTTTCTATGAACAGCAATTACGCTGAATACAACGGGAACACCCAATTCGCCTTTGCGAGTGGCGATGTGGTCCTAACAGAACCTAAAACAACACTTCGTACCGACACCCTCTACTTCGACCGGGTGAAGCAGCAGGCCTATTATCGTACCGGCGGAACCGTTCGCGATACGGCCAGCACACTAACGAGTAGGATTGGACGCTATTTCGCGGAAAGCAAGAAATATCAGTTTCTCTCCGATGTAAAGATTAAAAATCCGAAGTATACGGTTAATTCACCGCAATTGGATTTCTATTCCGAATCGGGACATGCCTATCTCTATGGGCCGTCTACCATCGTAAGCGAGACCAGTACAGTGTATTGCGAACGCGGGTATTACGATACCCGAAACGATAAAGGGTATTTTGTTAAGAATTCGCGTGTAGATTACAACAATCGGATTCTTTATGGCGATAGCATCTACTTCAACCGAAATACCAGTTTTGCCTCTGCCACCAATAATATTAAGGTCCTCGATACCGTAAACCGAAGTGTGATTCGGGGTCATTACGCAGAAGTATTCCGCGAACGCGATTCGGTATTCATCACCAAACGAGCCGTTGCCGTTACGGTCCAGGAAAACGATTCTATTTATGTGCATGCCGATACGCTTCAGGTAACGGGCAAACCTGAACACCGCATTATAAAAGGTTTCTATCGTGCGCGTATGTTCAAACCTGGTCAGAATGAAGAACAACCCACCAGCGGAAAGTGCGATTCTATCTATGTAGACCAAAAAATAGGAATCACGAAATTACTCCGGAATCCAGTCTTGTGGAGTGGTGAAAACCAAATGACAGGCGATACCATTCATATTCTTTCCGATACGGAAACCGAGCAATTGGATACACTAAAGGTCTTCAACAATGCGTTCTTAATTCAAAAAGATCCCGATGGCTATAATCAGGTGAAAGGCGAACGGCTTATCGGCCTCTTCACCAACAACGAACTCGATACCGTCAACATCAACAAAAACGCAGAGGTTATCTACTTCTCCAGGAACGATAAGGAAGAGCTGGCCGGTATCAATAATACGGTTTCAAGTAACATTCAACTATACCTAAAAGAGCAACAGATACGAGGCATTCGTTTTTTAAAGCAAGTGGACGGAAAATTATACCCTCCTTCAGAATATCCCGAAAACGCTCGTATTCTACCCGGTTTTGAATGGCGAGGTGAAGAACGACTTCTAGAGGTGAACGATCTATTCGATGGAAAACCACCTCCTATATTACCACGGATAAAAGGAATACCGCTACCAGAGGATGAAGGTGACTTCTTTGAAGAGGATCCAGATACTGAAATGGAAATCCCGGAACAATCAAAATTGAAGAAGGAAGACCTACAAAATAGAGAAGATGATCCTACATTCCAGACCCGGGAGAACGATAGCATCCCTGAAGCACCTCCTCCCCTGCTTGTTGATGAAGAGGACAATGATAATGGCGAAGGATAACATATGAAGGATGATTTCTTAAAATACCAAGCGCAAACAACGCCCCACCCTTTGGGAATGGAGGTTTCGCATGCCGAAGGAAGCTATATCTACGATACCAAGGGAACCAAATACCTAGACTTTGTGGCAGGGGTTTCAGCAAATTCGCTCGGGCACCGGCATCCAAAAGTGGTTTCGGCAATCAAAAAACAACTGGATACCTACATGCACGTCATGGTGTATGGCGAATATGCCCAAAATCCTGCCGTTCAGCTTACGAAACTTTTGGCAGAACAGCTTCCCGATCCACTCGATACTACCTATTTGGTCAACAGCGGTGCTGAAGCCATCGATGGAAGCATCAAGTTGGCAAGAAGAGCGACAGGACGAACTGAAATACTATATGCGCATAATGCCTATCACGGCAACACCTTTGGCGCCCTAAGTATCATGGGGTATGACGAACGCAAAAAACCTTTTCAACCCCTTCTTCCAGATTGCCACCCCATTCGTTTTAATAATGAAGACGATTTGGAACAAATCACAAAGAAGACGGCTGCCGTGGTGTTGGAAACCATTCAAGGCGGTGCAGGCTTTATTCTTCCGAAAGATGACTATCTGAAAAAGATTCGTAACAGCTGTGACGAAGTCGGTGCGCTATTGATTCTAGATGAAATTCAACCTGGCTTCGGACGAACGGGGAAACTGTTCGGCTTTGAACATTTTGAAATTGTTCCCGATATCGTAGTCATGGGCAAAGGTATGGGCGGCGGCATGCCGATTGGCGCTTTTACGGCTTCAAACGAAATGATGTCGTTGCTAAAGGACAACCCCAAACTTGGCCATATTACAACCTTTGGCGGCCATCCGGTCATTGCAGCAGCCGCGTTGGCAACCTTAAAAGAGATTACCGAATCGAACCTCAGGGAGGAAGCACTTCGGAAGGAAGAACGTTTCAGAAACAATCTTCAACATCCGCTCATTCGAGAGATTCGCGGAAAAGGATTGATGCTCGCAGCCATTGTTGAAGATGGCGATTTGGCATCCGAAATCATCCTTCAATGTCAGGAAAAAGGACTTATCCTCTTTTGGTTATTATTCGAGCCGCGCGCTATCCGTATCACGCCCCCACTAACGGTTTCAGATGCGGAAATTGATGAAGGCTGCCAAATCATCCTCGACGTGTGTCAGTCGCTTCAGAAAAAACAAAAACATAACAACTAATTGATTTTAAGCACTTTAAACGTTTACGCAACTGTTAATAAGCCTGTTGACAATAAAAGCGGCATGGGAATTGAACAGGAGATTACATTAGTATCTTTAGAATAGAAGAAACCGCAAATCGTCACGTATGCACCTACCTTCAAACGAACACGAGAATCTTCCCCTTTCTAAATTCGAATCAATGTTGAAGACCAACGATGTCTATTTCTTCGATTCCGAAGAGTTTGAGGATATCATTCAACACTACCTCGAAAATGGAAAGATGTCGCTTGCCAAAAAAGCGACCAAGCTTGGTTTGGAGCAGCATCCAACTGCTACCAACCTAAAGCTATATCGAATTGAGATGCTCATTTTTGAAAATGAATTGGAGGTTGCCGATTCACTTTTAAACGAATTGTACGTTCTTGAACAAAATAACCAGGAGGTGTACATTCAGAAAGCGAACATTCTTTCTAGAAAGGACGACCATAAAAAGGCAATCCAGTTGCTGGAACAAGCCTTGGAATATACCGACGACGAAGCCGATGTATTTTCACTTATCGGGATGGAGTATATGTTCTTGGAAGATTTCGAAAACGCCAAATACTACTTTATGAAGTGTTTGGAAGAAGATGAAACAGACTATTCTGCTCTTTACAACATCATCTATTGCTTCGAGTGCTTAGGCCAGCATGAAGAAGCTATTGACTATCTAAACGATTACCTCAATAAGAATCCATATTGCGAGGTGGCCTGGCATCAGGTTGGAAAGCAATACTTTGTGATGAAGGATTTCAAGAAGGCGCTGGCCGCCTTCGATTTTGCTATTATCAGTGACGATCGTTTTATCGGTGCCTATCTTGAAAAAGGGAAAGTTTTGGAGCGTTTGAAAAAATACGAAGAAGCGATTGAAAGCTATAGCATTACGCTTGGCTTGGACGATCCTACTTCCTTTGCATTGCTTCGTATCGGGAAATGCTACGAGAAATTGGGGAATAAGGAATTGGCTTTACAGTTTTATACCAAATGTGTCGAGGAAGATGCCTTATTGGATAAAGGATGGATTGCCATTACCGATTTCTATCTAAAGCAACGAAACTATCAAAAAGCGTTGTATTACATTGAAAAAGCAATTCATATCGATAGTGAAAACGTATTGTACTGGAAACGGTATGCGCGTATCAACTTCCGGTTAAAACATTATGAGGAGGCAGAACATGGTTACCGCAGAACGCTTGAATTGGGAAATTACGAGCTTTCCACTTGGTTAACGCGTTGCGATCTATTGATTCATTTAGGTGAATTTGAAGCGGCCGTAAACAATTTGTTTCAGGCAGCTGAATTCTACCCAGAGAATGCGGAGATCGAGTTTCGCTTGGCGGGATTGTTCTATTATTTGACGGAAGATCGAAAAGCCGAATTCCATTTGAAGAACGGATTGCGCTACAATGCTGAATTCAGTATCATTATTGAAGAACTTTTCCCAACGGTAAACGAACGGCCTTCCGTCCGAAGAATAATCGCCAAACACAAAAAGCCTTCCTTATAAATTCCGTACTTTTAGGGCTGTTTTAGCAAAAAAATAGCATGCCCAAACGAAATTTACTCCAATATATCTCAGTTGCTGCCAAAGGCATGGCCATGGGTGCTGCCGATGTGGTGCCGGGTGTTTCCGGAGGAACCATCGCATTTATCTCAGGTATCTATGAAGAACTGATAAGTACCATTCACAACATTGATCTTGGTTTCTTCAAAAAATGGAAAAAAGAAGGGTTTCGAGTCGCTTGGGACCACTATAATCTCGCATTTTTATTGGCACTTTTTGGAGGTGTCGCTATTAGCATCCTTTCACTTGCAAAAGTAATTACCTGGCTTCTTTCGAACCACCCAATCTTGGTTTGGTCTTTCTTTTTTGGATTGGTCATTGCCAGTATTTTGTACGTAGGCAAGCAGATTACCAAATGGAATATAGCCACTGGCGCAGCATTAATCCTTGCAGCGGCCATCGCCTACGGAATTACGTTGGCAAAACCGCTCGGGACTGCCGAGAGCACCTGGTTTTTGTTCTTTGCTGGCTTTTTAGCCATCATCGCTATGATTTTACCCGGCATTAGTGGTGCCTTTATCCTGCTGCTTATCGGTGCGTATACAGGCTTACTCTCTACTCTATCGCAATTAGGTGAAGGTATTTCGAAAATGAATTGGAGCATCCTGTCGGGTGCCCTAATGAAAGTTGGAATTTTTCTTTTAGGAGCCATTACTGGATTGAAAGTATTTTCCCGTATCCTCAATTGGATGTTCGATCATTATAAAGATTTAACGCTAGCCATCCTAACCGGCTTTATGATTGGCGCGCTAAATAAGATTTGGCCCTGGAAGGAAGTATTGTCTTATCGAACCAATTCGCATGGCGAGGAGGTACCGTTCGTGGAACGCAGCATCATGCCGACACAATACCCAGAAGATCCTCAAATTCTGTATGCCGTCATCTTTATGATTTTGGGCTTTTTGAGTATTTTTATATTGGAACGCGTAGCCATTTCAAAAACGAAACAATAGATGTACGAAGAACGCTCTTTTGGTGACAAGCTTTGGCTGGTGGTAAAAGGGCTTGCTATGGGAGCTGCTAATAAGGTTCCAGGCGTTTCAGGAGGCGTGGTGGCATTTGTGGCTGGTTTCTATGAAGAATTCATCTATTCTCTACAGAAGATAAATCGGAAGGCATTGGGACTGTTATTAGACGGTCGATTTAAAAGCTGTTTTCAATATATCAACGGACGGTTTTTAGGGTTGCTGATTTTGGGAATGATTATCAGCTATTTCAGTGTATCGAAGGTATTAGATTATCTTTTAGTCCATTATGAACTCTATGTTTGGAGTGCCTTTTTTGGAATGATTATAGGCTCTATCTACTACCTCAGTAAGGATTTTGGAGAATGGAATCGAAGGTATATCGCCTGGCTACTCGCCGGCGTGATAGCGGGCGTTAGTATCAGTTTTTTGGAACCTGCCAAAGAGAACAGTCACTTACTTTTCGTGTTCTTCTGCGGCATCATCGGAGTTTCCGGTATGACCCTCCCAGGATTGTCTGGTTCATTTATCCTTATTCTATTTGGAAACTATGTGTTGCTGTTAGTGGACTCGGTGAATGCGCTGTACGATACCATTGCGGATTTATTTATCGCTGACTTTAGTTTTTTGAATAATACTGAACGAGTAGAGTTATTGAAGATATTAGCCGTATTCGCATTGGGTTCTTTAGCTGGTTTGGTATCCCTTTCCCATTTATTGGGCTATGTGTTGAAACATTATAAAAAAACGACTTACGCAGTTATCATCGGATTTATATCAGGCTCGTTGGGCGTAGTTTGGCCTTGGAAGGAAAAAATTTACGATTTGAACGCGGCCGGAAACATTCAATTTGATGCCAATGGTCGCGAAATTATCCGCGGTTACGATAGGTATTGGCCATCAGAATTTTCGCTCGAAACGGGTATGGCTATTCTTTTTATTTTTGTGGGAATCATCTTGGTATTAAGCCTAGATTGGTATCAAAAATTGAGGACTCACAAACATGGCTAAATACGGACTAGTAGGTCGCGACATAGCATATTCTTTCTCGAAAACGTTCTTCACGGTCAAATTCGAACAGGAAAACAAACCTCACTCCTACCATAATTTCGATATTGAATGCATTGAAAAATTAACAGATGTCTTATCCAATAATCCAGATTTAAAGGGCTTTAACGTTACGATTCCCTTTAAAGAATCCATAATCTCAAAATTAGATCGTGTCGATAAGGAAGCCCATGAAATCGGGGCTGTTAATACGGTAAAGATTCTACGCGATGGTCGCTTAGCAGGATATAATACCGACCATTATGGTTTTGCAAAAGCGCTCGCCGATTTCCTTCCCTTAGCTAATAAAAAAGCCCTGATCCTTGGTACGGGAGGTGCTTCGAAAGCAATTCTTTATGTCCTAAAAGCAATGGATATTGAGGCAACCTTAGTTTCGCGTAAAAAGCAAGAGGGTTTTCTCAGCTATCAGGAACTGACAAAGTCTATTATGGAAGTGCATTCCCTAATCGTTAACTGTACTCCGTTAGGCACACATCCAAAAGTTGACGAGGCACCGCCCATCCCCTACCATTACATCAATAATTCGCATTTGCTTTTCGATCTTGTCTATAATCCTAAGCACACCGAATTCATGAAAAGAGGGAGTGTTCAAGGTGCTCGAACGACCAACGGACTCAAAATGTTGGAGTATCAAGCCAAACGCGCTTGGAAAATTTGGCGCCAGTAGAAAATCGAAATTCGCGTTCCGCCTTTGCTGTTTGCTGTGGAGTTAGTATCTTGCCTATTCCGCACAACAAACCGTTTGAACCCTTAACATAGCGTATTATGTCTGACGAGAAAACAACTCCATCTGAAGAGGAAAAAAAGCCCACTGAAACCTCTTCCAACCAAAACGAAAACAGCTCGCAAGAATCCAATTCTTCCAACGAGAAAGAAACCAATGATGGTATCGAAAAAGCCATGTTGGCCGAATCTGAAGCGGTAGCTGAAGGCAAGGAAAAGGAGCCAGATATGCCCGAAGGCGCTAGCGAAGATGATATCGCGGAAAAGGAAGCCAAGGAAGAGGAAAAGAAGAAATCGGCTTCGGAAATGGACGCGAAAGAAGATACCAAAAAGTCCGATGATGATGAAGACGAAGGTGAAGACGAGGAAGAGATCGAATCCTCAGACGATGAAGAAGCCGATGAACATGACGAAGAGGAGGAATCGAAGGACTACAGTAGCTTCTCAAAAAAGCAATTGATTGCGGAGTTTCAAAGTCTTCTCAAGAATAAACCAGTACAAAAAATAAAAAATGATGTTGATGAAATCCGAAATGAATTCAACAACCAGTTTCAAGAACTTCAGGATCAGAAGAAAGAGGAGTTTTTAGCAGAAGGTGGAAATATAATCGACTTTCACTTCACCACACCGCTTAAGAAAGAATTCAACTCGCTTTATTTCGATTATAAGGAAAAGCGAAATAATTATTACAAAAACCTGAAAAAAGACCTTCATGCCAATCTCAAAAAGCGCGAAGAGTTAATCGAAGAGTTGAAAGGCTTATTGAATGCCGAGGAAAACATCAACTCAACCTACAATCATTTTAAGGATATTCAGGAACGATGGCATACCGCCGGGCCTATTCCGAGAGACAAGTACAATCTAACATGGAACACCTACCGTCACCATGTTGAAAATTTCTACGACTTCCTTCACCTAAACCGTGAATTTAGAGACCTCGATTTTAAGCATAACCTAGAACAGAAAATTAGGCTTATTACCCGTGCCGAGGAATTGGCGCAGGAAGAAAACATGAACAAGGCCTTCCGCGAGCTTCAGATGTTGCACAAAATGTGGAAGGAAGATGTTGGGCCGGTGGCCAAGGAATATCGCGACGAAGTTTGGGAGAAGTTTAGCGCCGCTACCAAGGTTATTCATGATAAGCGCTCAGAATATCTAAAAGAACAGGAGAAGGAATACGAAGCGAATGTTGGAAAGAAAGAAGAACTGATTTCACAGATTCAGCAATATGCTGAAAGCACCAAAGACAATCACCACGCATGGCAGAATGCCATCAAAAAGGTTCAGGAGCTTCGCGACCAGTTTTTCGCCTTGGGTAGAGTGCCGCGATCCGAAAATAAACGTATTTGGAACTCCTTTAAGGATGCTACTCGAACCTTCAACAGAACAAAGAATGCATTCTACAAAAATCAGAAAAAGCAGCAGTACGAAAACCTCGAGAAAAAGCGCGAACTGGTTAAAATTGCAGAGGAAAATCGCGACAGCGACGATTTCGATGCGGTGACTCCCTTAATGAAGAAAATTCAGGGCGATTGGAAGAAAATCGGCCACGTCCCGCGCAAGCATAGCGACAAGCTTTGGAAGCAATTCAAGGCAGCCTGTAACCATTATTTTGATCGCCTGCACGCTAAACAAGATAAAGCAAAGGAAGGCGAAAAAGAAAACCTTCAGGAGAAAGAAGCTTTTTTGGAAACACTTTCCAATTTGGAGCTTTCAGGTGACCATGACAAAGATTTAGCATTGTTGAAAGAGAAGATTTCGGAATGGAAGAAAATGGGTCGCGTACCGTACAAGAAACGCGATATTGAAAAAACCTTCAACAAAAAATTGGATGAGCTTTTCAGCAAACTGGATGTAGGGAAAAAAGAGGCAGAACTTATCAAGTTCGACAATAAGTTAAATACACTTGCCAACCGGGAAGATGAGCGCAAGCTAAAGAACGAACACTTCTTCATTTCAAAAAAGATTGAGGAAACCAAGGGCGAAATCCGTCAGTTGGAAAACAACTTAGGTTTCTTCCAGCATGTAGACGATGACAATCCTTTGGTGAAAGAGGTTCATAAGAATATCGCACGCCACAAGGAACAACTTGAAGTCTGGAAGGCAAAGCTGAAGAAGATCAAGTCGGTTCGTGATGTCTAAGGATGCCAACCTGCCTGCTCTGTCATAGCGATCAAACCAAACTGGTTCTTACTGGAATAGAGCGGGCGTATTCGCAATGCTTCACTTGTGGACTAACCTTTATGCACAAGGAGGATTTTCCTTCGGCTTCAGAAGAAGAATATCGGTATACCACCCATAACAACGATGTTGAAGACAAACGCTATCAAAGGTTTGTCGCTCCCATTGTGGATCTTGTAGTGAAGGACTTTTCACCAAAAAATACCCTGGGCCTGGACTATGGCGCCGGAACTGGGCCCGTAATTACAAAGCTTTTGTCGGATCAAGGCTATCAGTTGGAATTATACGACCCATACTTTCACCCAAACTCTTCCACGCTAGAGAAAAAATATGATTATATCGTTTGCTGTGAAGTGGTAGAGCATTTTCATACACCAGATGCAGAATTTCAACGGTTGTTTTCCCTATTAAAGAAAGGCGGTCGATTATATTGTATGACCGATTTTCTTGGAGAAGACCAGCTCTTTTCCGATTGGTATTATAAAAATGATGAAACGCACGTGGCGTTCTATAATGCTACCAGCTTGGATTGGATTAAAAACCATTGCGGATTTTCCAATGTTGAAAAAAAGGGACGCTTGGTCGTGTTTTCGAAATAATAAACTTGGCGTTTGTGCTGCGGACGCTTACATTTGTGACAATTGAATTGCTATGGAAAGTATTAGTGTCTTCGATATGCTAAAAATTGGTGTCGGACCTTCGAGTTCGCACACGTTAGGTCCGTGGGTTGCGGCCGCACGATGGATTGAAAAATTGAAAAAATCGGGTCGCTTTGATAATATTGAAAGAGTAAGCGTAAACCTATACGGCTCTCTTTCCCTAACTGGTAAAGGCCACGCTACCGATACAGCAGTTATTTTAGGGCTAATGGGAACCGATCCTGTTACCTACCCTATTGAAAATATTGAAGACGATATCGCAGGTATTGAAAAACATCATTCTTTAGCGCTAAATTCTGAACGGGAAATTCCATTTCACCCAAAGGAGGATATAAAATTCAACCGAAAGTTTTTGGACTTTCACCCCAATGGAATCACCTTCAATGCCTTTTTGAAGGACGGCAAGAAGCTTTCCGATACCTATTATAGTATTGGTGGCGGATTTGTAGTACAGCGTGAACGAAAGCGCAAGAAAAAGAAAATGGAGAAGTTTTCTCATTTCCCCTACCCAACGCAATCTGCTACAGAACTGTTGGAATATTGTAAAAAGGGTAATAAAGCGATCTCCCAAATCGTATTGGCGAACGAAAAGTCGCTACGAGAGGATGACAAAATTGATGAAAAACTACAGGCCATTTGGGATGTGATGCTCGACAGTATGTATATCGGCTGTCATACAGAGGGCGTATTGCCAGGCGGATTAAGCGTTCAACGACGTGCCTACGAAATGCACAAAAAATTACTTCCTGAAAAGAATTATGAGTCCCCAACAGAATGGATTCGAAGTATCCGCAATACAGAGGTAAAGTTTCGTCAGATTTTAAAATGGGTTTCTTGCTTCGCCCTAGCAGTAAATGAGGTAAATGCTTCGCTGGGAAGGGTGGTCACGGCCCCAACAAATGGTAGTGCAGGCGTTATTCCATCGGTGTTGATGTATTATCTTGTTATTGAAAACCATGATGGTAATTTTGAGGACATCAAACGCTTTCTGGTAACCGCAGGTGAAATTGGCAGCCTTTTCAAAAAAGGTGCTACCATTAGTGCCGCGATGGGAGGCTGTCAGGCAGAAATTGGTGTTTCTTCAGCTATGGCCGCAGGAGCGTTGACCGAATTGATGGGCGGAACTCCTGAACAATGTTTGATGGCTTCAGAGATAGCTATGGAGCATCATCTTGGTCTTACCTGCGATCCGGTTGCCGGCTTGGTACAAGTGCCGTGTATCGAACGGAATGCCATGGGAGCAATTAAAGCTATCAATGCTTGCGAAATTGCCTTGGATGGCGATCCTTCAAAAGCGAAGGTTCCATTGGATAAGGTAATCGCCACCATGTGGGAAACTGCAAAGGATATGACTTCAAAGTATAAGGAGACCAGTGAAGGTGGTTTAGCGGTTCAGGTTAATTTAAGCGACTGCTAGATACAACTTCACTATGCCTAATTACTTGCAATCTTCTCTCCTTCTAGAATCGATTAGATGAATAATCTTCCATCCTTCCTGTAACTTGGTTAAGGTGAAGGCATTGGCGCCGCAATGACTAAATTTTCCATTCAACCAGAATTCATAGGGTGTCCACACATGTGCTAGATTTCCATCTATTTGAACGCTGTAATCCAAAAGCTTTTCTTCCCATTTCTGATCTGAAGGTCGATTGGCAATAGCTTTCAACAAATCGTCGATAGTTCCGTCAGATAGTGAAGGATTGCCATCTTTATTCGTATGGGCGGTTAAAAGCGAAACGTTTTCAGCTAACACCGACTTCATCTGAAGCGTATCACCAGCATGAAATCCTTCAAAAAAAGTATCGATTAAGGCCTTTGCGTTTTCTTTTGAAAATTGATCCTGAGCGTGACTATTCAACGCAAAGAAAATTGATAGTAAAAAAATAACTCGTCTCATAGGTTGTATTCTTTAGTGATGCTTAAAATTAGTACTTTTACGTTCCTAATTGTTACAAAAACTATATGTCGGTTGCAAAACGAGAATATAAACGAATAACGACCAAGACCTTGGTCGATATGAAAAAGAATGGCGAAAAAATCTCCATGCTCACTGCCTACGATTATACCATGGCTAAGATTGTGGATTCTGCAGGTGTAGATGTAATCTTGGTTGGCGATTCAGCTTCCAACGTAATGGCGGGTCATGAAACCACGCTTCCCATTACCTTAGACCAAATGATTTACCATGCCACTTCGGTGGTTCGTGCTATTGAACGAAGTCTTGTTGTGGTCGATATCCCCTTTGGAAGTTACCAAAGCGACCCAAAGGAGGCCTTGCGATCTGCCATTCGTATTATGAAGGAAAGCGGCGGACATGCTATTAAAATTGAAGGTGGTAAAGAAATAAAGGATTCCGCAAAGCGAATTCTAAATGCTGGGATTCCGGTAATGGGTCACTTGGGACTTACCCCACAATCTATCTACAAATTTGGCACCTATACCGTACGTGCAAAAGAAGAGGAAGAAGCCGAAAAATTGAAGTCGGATGCCAAGTTGCTTGAAAAAATTGGCTGTTTTGCAGTAGTTTTGGAAAAGGTGCCTGCTTCACTTGCTGCTGAAGTAGCCAAGGAATTGACGATTCCAGTCATCGGGATTGGAGCGGGTAATGGCGTAGACGGACAAGTACTGGTTACGCATGATATGGTAGGAATGACGCACGAATTTAATCCACGTTTTTTACGACGCTACTTAGACCTGTATGCTGAAATGACCGGTGCGTTCCGACAGTATATCGACGATGTGAAGAGTGGCGACTTCCCGAATGATAAGGAACAATATTAAAGTTCTATCATCGCACGCGAAAAGAAACATAGCGATAAAAATAATCTTCGAGTTTTATTTGAAGACAATCATTTATTGATTGTGAATAAGCGTCCTGGCGACTTGGTACAGGGCGATAAAACGGGTGACAAGTCTTTAGCGGAAGTCGTTAAATCGTATATCGCCGAGAAATACAATAAACCGGGTGCAGTTTATTTGGGCGTTGTGCATCGCTTAGATCGCCCTACGAGTGGTGTGGTAGTGTTTGCAAGAACTTCAAAAGCCTTATCACGATTAAATAAGCTTTTTGCCGAACGGGAAACCGAAAAAACCTATTGGGCATTGGTGCAGAACAGACCGCCGAAGGACTTCGATCGTTTGGAACATTTTCTTCAACGGAATCCAAAACAGAATAAATCCTATTCGCATTCAAAGGAAGTTCCGAATAGCAAAAAAGGTATACTTCACTATAAAATTAAAAAGGAACTGGATCGCTATTATTTGTTGGAGATTCAACTAGAAACAGGACGTCACCATCAAATTCGTTCCCAACTTTCCGCTATTGGATGTCCGATTAAAGGCGACTTAAAATACGGCTACGACCGCAGCAATCCTGATGGAAGTATTCATCTGCATGCACGTTCGCTAAAATTTTTGCATCCAGTCCGAAAAGAGCCACTGCACCTTGTTGCGCCACCACCCGATGATGTATTGTGGAATGCCTGTCTCTAGAACTCGATTAGCCCATTTTTAAGGGCATACATAACCAAGCCTACCCTGTTTTTCACTTCAAGCCGGTTGAAAAGTTCATGTCGATAGCCATCGATGGTTTTAGGGCTAAGGTTCATTTCGGAAGCAATCTGCGAATAGGTCATTTCTGTACTCGCCAATTGCATGAATATCAATTCATTCTCACGAAAATCATCTTTGTCCGGTTTTGCAGGTTGATGAAGGGAATGTAGTAGGTGTTCGGCCACCTTTTCTGTGTGATAAAAGCCTTTTTGTATGACTTCTTCCAGCGCTACTTTTAGTTTATCTGGGTGAATATCTTTTAGCAAATAACCATTCGCTCCTAGACGAAGCATGCGAAGTATGGTATTTTCATCATCCTCCATCGACAGTGCCAAAATCTTGATATCAGGATAGTGCTCCTGAAGCCAGACAGCCGTTTCGAAGCCATCCATTACCGGCATTTTAATATCGAGAAGGATAATTTTCGGGAGCTGTTCGGCAGTTTCTAATTTTTGCTGTAGATCTTTTCCATTGGTTGCCTGAAACTGAACCGTAAAAGATTCATAGGAATTCACCAATTTAGACAAAGAACTCGCAAAGAGAAAGTGATCATCTACAATTGCTATGGGATAGTTAGCGGTTTGTTTCATCTTTATAGGGATATGTTAGCGATAGTTTTGTTCCTTGATTAGGAATTGAGGTTAGGGAATAGGAAGCATTTAATAGTTGTGCTCTGCTCTGCATCGTTTCCATTCCTGAGTTCAGGGATGTTTCGGAAGTATCGAACCCGATACCATTATCGGCTGCTGTAATTTCCAAGGTCTCGGTCGTAAATTTCAGCAGGATCGATAGCGTTGTTGCCTTGGCATGTTTTAGCGTATTGTTCGAAAACTCCTGTAGGATTCGGAAAATAATAATTTCATCCACTGCAGGTAGCGAAAGCTCTTCACCTTCAACCATAAATGTTGTTTCCAAAAAGTTAAGTCGATCGTAGCGCTCCAGTTCAACCTGTAGCGAAGGGATCAGGCCATTTTTCGAAATAACGTCATTATTAAGTGTTTTAGATAAGTTCCGAACCTCTTTCACCGTATCCTTCACGATACCTCTAGTTTCATCCAAGGGTTGTTGGAATTCGGAGGGAAGAATTCCATGCAGCATGTTAAGCTGGATATTGGTTACAGACAATAACTGCCCAATATTGTCATGTAGTTCCCAGGCGATATTTTTGAGGGTTTGCTCTTGAATTTCAACCTTAGTACGGGAAATTTCTTCCTCGTAGGCTGCTTTTTGAGCTAATTGATTCAGCAGCAGCTTGTTCTTTCTCCTCTGAAAGGTAATAAAAAGGACAATTACCACACCGATAGCAAAAACAAGGACTATAATAAAATAGAGGATGAGGAGTCTTTCTTCCTTCGACATAATAGAAAACCTATTGCATAGGTTAAATATACCAATACATTCGTAATTAGCATTAGCATGCGATATAAATCAACAAATTCTGCTCCCTTTTCTTCGTTAAAATAATTGCTATATATAAATAAAGGGGTATGCGTAATATGTAGGAGTATTGCCCCGATAGAAATATAGAACGGAAGATGATGGGTAAACTCGAGTATATCGTTACTGTTCAATAAATGATAATAGTATAATCCTATAGCAAATAACACAAGTACTGTTCCGCCAATACTTGAAAAAGCGGTATAGGCATTAAAGTAGATGTCTGTATGAATAAAGAGATTCGCTACTTCCAATATCGTGAATAGTACCATACCGGCAAGTAAAACACTCTTTAGAATACGATGTGCCAACTGCCTTCTGAAGTATTCACAATACACTATTACAGCAACAATATTATAAATATTATACAACCAATAGTTTCGTACGAAAGGGGTGTTTTCGACAAATGAAAAATAGGTGTAATTAGAGAAATAAGCCAGTGCAGCATAACTACCTACTATTTCCACCAAAGCAGTTAAACATAGGAAATAAACGATGAGTTTTGCAGCATTGGATCTTGCCCCACTATTCAGATAGAAAATTCCTAAAAGAGCAGCTGCAATCTCTAAGAGCGTTACTGGTGCCGTAAAAATTAGATATTCACTCAAATCAGAATCGTATTACTCATACTTTTTGGGAGGCCATCCTCCGCCATTTTGATTGAAAGCATCAATCGTATAGATATTCGCAGAGTCCTTATCGTCTGTTTCTGAAGGACACATAAAGACGGTAGCGCGCTGCGATTTAGAATCGTTATACGCCGCAAAATATAATCGAACTCCTGGATTGGCAATACCCTGTTTGGATGCTTGGTCCTCTACATAATCCAAATATTCTCGTAATTCGTCAATGTTGTAGGTGAATTCGAACGTATCCGGTCCACCAAGAGCGCTTTCGATATCGGCTCCTCTTGAATCGTTCCAGTTCTTCTGAATTGCCTTCGCATCAGCTACACTAATACATTTCGCTGGTTTAGCCATAATTGATTTTTTTATAGTTACATAGTTAGTTATCAGCGAAAGTAAAACTTTTGCGGGCAATGTTGAAGTATTCATCTCAAAAACAGGCAAAACCCCTTTTCCACACATGGGGTTTTTCCCTGAAACGGACCCGTCGTGTACCTTAGAAAGTTGGAGTAAAAGCAGAACATCATTCTAGTTAATAAACTGTTAAACAAGCCTATATTAGGTTGTAGCTTTGGGTAATCAAAATAGTTATCCTGACCCCATGCTTTACGAAGTGTTAGAAATATTGAAGAATCAAAGCGCGAAATTCCTCGAAGATAAAGGGGAAGGTACCGATTTAGTACTACTTGCCAACGGAGCGCTGATAGATGATCCCAATCAGAATGCACTACAGGATAAAATATTACTTTCCCTATTAAATATCGAAGAAGAAATTGTTCTCAAAAACAAACCCAACACCCGGGTAGAGAATGGTATTACAAAATATAAGAACAAGGCGGTCCACCTCAATACGTATGTCATGTTTGCTGCGAACAGAAATGGATACGACAAGTCGTTATTGGCTTTATCCTATATTCTTCAGTTTTTTCAGGGAAAAAAAGTATTCACCCAAACCAATACGCGCATTCTAGCCGATGGAGGCAAATTAGACCATATCTCGGAATTCCATTTTACAGTCCAATTGTATACCCCCAGTTTTGAGCAACTCAATTATGTCTGGGGAATGATGGGCGGAAAATCTCGTCCTTGCGCGCTTTACAAACTGAGTATTATTAAGGTAGAGCGAAATGTCCTTAAAGGCACAGGTCCCGCCATCACTGAAATCAACGGAGAACTTAACCATATACTATCATGAGTTTTTCCATTATATATAAGAAGTTATGCGATGTAAACCTCTATCACGAATATTTTCTGAATGATGGCGTTACCTCTTTCGATGATTCTCCAACGCTGAAAGAGCAACAATTATCCAAATACGATTTTCGTGAGTTTATGGGCGTAATGCCTTCTGAAGACACCCACACTCTATTAAATGGGTATCGCATTATCTTCAAACCAACCGAAAAAGGCTTCACATTGCTGATGCAGGTTGAAGAAGCGGCCCCGAATAGTGGAAACTTCACCCCAAAAATAGCACTTGAACCCGATACTAAACTGGAATTTCTCCTTTATATCAACGATTTCATCTTTGAAAACTATTCTACAGTTTCTGCCATACCGCATAAGCCGTTCTATTTTTCAAACAAGAAACCAGCCTCCGAGGGAAACAGCTTTAAATACATTGATCTCGAAACAACCAAAACACCAATCTCAGACTATACCATCAGCCAAACAACATGGGACGCCCTAAAAGTGGGGTTCACGGAAAAAGAGCGTCTCAGTCTGTTTGGCATTATCTCCTTGGAAATGCAAGGAGACGATACGACCGGGTATGATGGGAATACACGGAATATACTCTCAAATGGTAATCCACCGCTCTTAAGTCCTAAAAACTTTAAGCTCCACTTCCATAACCGAAGTACCGTTTGGCATTATAAAAATGCGCTTGACAATACCCTCGTACATTCTACCGACCCAACAGAACTACCCTTGGTAAAAAACGGAATTGTTGGGTACACCTTCAATAGCGAGCCACTTCCAGCCGCCGATCCCACACGGATTATTTTCGAGAAGGACGGAAACGGCAATATCATAAAAACAATTTCAGAAATATACATTAACTAAACAGCAAATTATGGCAACATCGTACAAAACACCCGGCGTTTACGTAGAGGAAATATCGACCTTCCCTCCTTCCGTTGCGCAAGTGGAAACCGCAATCCCTGCCTTTGTCGGCTTCACTCAAAAAGCCGAAAAGAATGGTGAAGATCTAACCGACGAACCCACGCGCATTACTTCCCTACTGGAATACGAGCGTTGGTTCGGTAAAGCCCAAAACGAAACCGGTATAGCCGTATCGATACAAGATACAGTGAATAGCGGCGCACCGTCAGTAGTGTTGGATAGACAGATAAGCACATCTATCAGCACCCCTAGCCCATTTTTCATGCATTACGCTATGAGGTTATATTTCGATAATGGTGGTGGCCCGTGTTATATTGTTTCGGTAGGCGATTATGCTGGAGGTAGTGTAAGCCAAACAGATTTAGTTGATGGTTTAAACCAATTGGAGAAATTCGATGAGCCCACCTTGATTGTATTCCCAGATGCTATGGCGGTATCAGGACCTTCGAGTTACTATTCCATGATAAACCAAGCACTGCAACAAGCGCAGAAGCTAAAAGACCGCTTCGTAATCATTGATGCTTTTGGCGATAATGCTGCAAATGTTAGAGGAACTGCCTCGCTCGGAAACGATATCGAATTAATGAAATACGGTGCAGTGTATCATCCATTTCTAAAGACGGTATTCCCGTATGCCTTCCAAAACGATGAAGTGACGATCGATCATCAAGTGACCGATGAAACCAATGCTACTTCAGCAGGATCCTTAGATACCGCAACACTCGATACCGTCAATAATGGAGGTGCTAATGAGGATTTATCATTGTACAATGCAATAAAGGTTGAACTAGAAAAACTGACCATTACCCTACCGCCAAGTGCGGCCATGTCTGGAATTTATGCACGCGTTGATGCTAACCGTGGCGTTTGGAAGGCTCCTGCCAATGTATCGGTAAGCAGCTGCATAAAACCAAGCATTCGTATTACCCATGAAGACCAAAAAGATCTGAATGTTCATACATCTGGAAAGTCCATCAATGCCATTCGCTCCTTTGCTGGCAAAGGAATAATGGTATGGGGGGCTCGTACCTTGGCAGGAAACGACAACGAATGGAAATATGTTCCAGTGCGCCGATTTTTCAATATGGTGGAGGAATCGGTTGAAAGGGCTATCGAGACATTCGTATTCGAACCCAACGATGCCAATACTTGGGTGAAGGTTCGTGCAATGATCGAGAACTTCCTAACCCTTCAATGGCGCGCTGGCGCATTGGCCGGAGCGAAGGCAGAGCAAGCGTTTTTCGTACGAGTTGGATTGGGTGAAACTATGACTGCAGACGATATCCTAAACGGAAGAATGAATGTTGAAATTGGAATGGCAGCCGTTCGCCCTGCAGAGTTCATCATCTTGAAATTCTCTCACAAAATGCAGGAAGCATAAGCAGTAACCACTAATCATAAAAATCAAAATCATGGCAGATACATATCCATTAGTAAAGTTTCACTTCTCGGTAGACTGGGGAGGAACGAACATAGGCTTCACAGAGGTGACCGGACTAGATGTTGAAACAGAGGTAATCGAATACCGCAATGGTGCAAGCCCAGAATACAGCAAAATTAAGATGCCCGGAATGCAGAAGTACAGCAATATTACGTTGAAACGCGGCTCTTTCGCAAACGATAATGAATACTTCAGATGGTGGAACAGTGTAAAGTTGAATACTATCGAGCGGCGCGATATCACGATTTCACTATTGAATGAAGAACATGAACCAGTAATTGTCTGGAAAGTGAAGAATGCCTTCCCGATCAAGGTTCAAAGCACCGATTTAAAAGGAGATGCCAGCGAAGCTGCGATTGAAACTTTAGAGTTAGCACATGAAGGTCTCGTAATTCAAAATGGCGATTAATGGCTACGAACTATCCCCCGGTCAGTTTTCATTTTAATGTTGAATTCCTAGGTATCAAACAACAGGATGTCGACACTCAATTCCAATCGGTGTCGGGATTAACGGTCGATATCGATACAGAGGAATTCGCCGAAGGTGGGGAGAATCGTTTCACCCATAAATTCCCAAAACGATCGCGCTACCCAAATTTAGTATTGAAACGCGGATTGGTGAAGGATTCGGCTGTAATCGCTTGGTGCAAAAGTGCCATTGAATCTTTCGAATTTTTACCAATCGACCTCACCGTGAAGCTTTTAAATGAAGAACACGATCCTTTGGTCACTTGGAATGTCGTGAGCGCTTATCCAGTAAAATGGAGCGTAAGCGATTTCAACGCTGAACAAAGTGAAATAGCCATCGAAACTATTGAATTAGCGTATAACTATTTCAGACTCGTATAGCCATGCCCATCGAAATTAAGGAACTGCATATCAAAATTAATGTTGACGATTCGCAGCAGACGAACCCTCAACGACAAAAGCCAGGTGTAAACCGAGAGGCTATTGTTGCAGCCTGTGTCGAAGAGGTTATGCAATTGGAAAAACGTAAAAACGAACGATAATGCGCTTAGGACAGCTCAAAAAACTTAGGGTAATCGGATATAAGGACGATGCCTTCACAGAAAAGATCGCCGATGGAGAATTCAGCACTTTGCTGAACCCAGAAACCTATTCCCTAAATTATTCGGTGGAATATACCGAAGCCCAGGGTCAAGGTACTAGCGGTTCGCAGGGGAAGTATTTACGTACCCCACCCGAAAACCTAGCCGTAGAGTTTCTCTTCGACCGTACAGGCGCCATTCGTGGAAGTCAGAACCTAAAAGGTGATGGCATTATCGACGATATCGAAAAATTCAAGCGAATCGTATTCGATTACGATGGCGATCAACATAAACCCAACTATGTAATGATCGGTTGGGGAACGCTGCTTTTTAAAGGCGTTCTACAGCAAATGGATATCGAATTCAAATTGTTTTCACCCGACGGTACACCACTTCGAGCAGTGGCAAAAACGCAGTTTAAGGGTTCAATTGAAGACGATTTACGCGTGGCAAAGGAGAACAACCAATCGCCCGATGTCACCCACATAAGAATGGTTAAAGAAGGTGATACCCTTCCTTTGATGACACATCGCATTTATGGCAATTCAAAATATTACCTGCAGGTAGCTGCAGCCAACGGACTGACCAACTTTAGAAACCTAACCCCAGGTCAGGAAATTATGTTCCCTCCTATCGAAAAAGCGTCCTCATGAACAACAGCCGAACCATACAAACTGCACAGAGTGCCGATTTAGTCACTTTCACCATTTTGGTTGAAGGCACTGAACTTTCGGCCGTTCACCATGTGCAGAGTATTTTGGTTGAAAAAGAGGTAAACCGAATTCCGTTTGCCCAACTCATCTTTTTAGACGGAAGAGCTTCAGAAGAGGAATTCAAATTAAGTAATGAAGACACGTTATTACCAGGTAAAAAAATAGAAATTAAGGCGGGTTATCACAATGAAGAGGACAGTATCTTCAAAGGCATTATCATAAAACACAGCATCAAAATACGTGAAAACCAGTCGGTGTTGGTGGTGGAATGTCGCGATGAAGCAGTGAAAATGACCATCGGACGAAAAAGTAATTTCTTTTACGATAGCTCCGATGCCGAAATAGCCGAAAGCCTTATCCAACAATACAACATGACTGCCGATGTTGAAAGCGGTGGCACCACACACAAGGAAATGGTGCAATACAGAGCTTCCGATTGGGACTTTATGATGACCCGTGTACAAGCGAATGGCAAAATATGTATGGTGAATGATGGCGCTATCAAAATTGCAAAACCAGACCTTTCACAGGAAGCGCTTGAAACAGTAGCCTTTGGCGCCACCCTTTTAAACTTTGATGCTGAAATAGACGCCCGGGAACAGTTCAACGCGATTACATCCTTCGGATGGAATCCTTCCGAACAGGAATTGATCGAAACGGAAGCTTCCGACCCAGAAATAACCTTAAATGGCAATCTTTCCAGTTCTGAATTAGCCGATATCATGAACGTGGATTCGCTCGACCTGAAGCACGGTGGAACACTAAATAGCGCTGTGCTTCAGCAGTGGAGCGATGCGAAGCAGCTGTTTCAGCAAATGGCGAAGACCAGAGGTAGAATGCAGTTTCAAGGCATTCCGCAAGTACTTCCCGGAACTATGCTAAATCTTGAGGGTGTCGGCGAACGCTTCAATGGAAAATGTTACATAAGCGGCATTCGCCATGAAATACGAAAAGGAAACTGGACCTGCGATGCGCAGTTCGGCTTAAACCCTAAATGGTTTAGTGAGACCTTCGATATAAATGAACTTCCTGCCTCAGGCTTATTGCCAGCGGTTAACGGACTTCAAACAGGTATTGTAACACAACTAGAGGATGATCCCGACGGAGAAGACAGAATTTTAATTCAAATCCCCATCATAAACCACGAAGCACAAGGCATCTGGGCACGCATCGCTTCATTGGATGCGGGAGAAGATAGAGGAGCCTTCTTTCGTCCAGAAATCGGCGACGAGGTTTTGGTGGGGTTTATAAATGACGACCCAAATTGCGCGGTAGTACTAGGGATGCTTCATAGTAGCAGTAAACCGGCGCCTATTTCAGCAACAGACGACAATCATGAAAAAGGGTTCGTAACCAGAAGTGAAATGAAGATTCTTTTCAATGATGAAAAGAAAAGCATCACGATCGAAACCCCGGGAGGAAAAAAAATTATAATCGATGAGGATGCCGACAGCATTATAATTGAAGACGACCATCAAAACAAGGTTGCGCTTGAAAGTGATGGAATTACACTAGACACCAAAGGCGACCTCAACCTTAAAGCCGTAGGCGATATCAATTTAGAAGGAATGAATATTAACGCAAAAGCCAATGCCCAGTTTAAGGCCGAAGGAAGTGCGGGAGCTGAAGTCAGCACCAGTGCTATCGCTGTCTTAAAGGGAAGTTTGGTTCAAATAAATTAAGAAGATGCCAGCAGCCGCTAGAATAAACGATATGCATGTTTGCCCCATGGCAAACCCGAACGGGAGCCCGCATGTGGGCGGACCGATTTTACCGGCCGGAGAACCCACGGTATTGATCGGGGGGTTACCAGCAGCTAGGGTCGGCGATATGGCCACCTGTGCCGGTCCGCCCGATAGCATTGTTATGGGATCGACCTCGGTATTGATCGGCGGCATGCCTGCAGCGCGTATGGGCGATACCACAGCACACGGAGGTTCGATAGTGTTAGGAGAATTTACGGTACTAATTGGAGGATAAAATTATAGCAACTAAACGAATGAAAACAGAACATCAATTTTTAGGGGAAGGTTGGAGCTTTCCGCCTCATTTCAATAAACAATCGGGAGAACTGGTAACGACCACTGGCGTGGTTGATATCAACAAAAGCTTGGAAATATTATTATCGACACGACTCGGGGAACGTATAATGCTTCCCGGTTATGGGTGCGATTTAGAGGATTTGTTATTTCAACCGTTGGATACAACGCTGAAGACCTATATCAAGGATAGAATTGAAACCGCCATTCTATTACACGAACCGCGCATTGATGTAGATGCTATTGAATTGGATACCACCAACGAACGCAATGGAGAGGTATTGATCAAAATTGAATATCGTATCCGCATTACCAACAGCCGCGGCAATATGGTATTCCCGTTTTACAAACTTGAAGGCACTGAAGTATAATGGCTAAAAACTGCGACCATACCTTTTTGACCCAACACGGGGGCACCACCCAGGCACAACGCGAATCGAAAGCATTGTCGCCCGAAAGCGTGCTATTAAACGATTTCTCGACTCGGGAATGGATGCAGTTTGCGCTTCGCTTTGCGAAGGAAGTCAATTACTTCGACACCGAAACCAATGCTAAAAATGGCGATTGGCAAGCATTCTTTTCTGAAAGTGAGAACATAGAAGCGTTTCTGAGCTCTTTGGAGAATTCGCAGGACCTCACCCCTCACTTAACCCTTTTCGTAAGCTTCTTAAAACTGTTGGACATTGCCAAGGAACGTTTTAATACCATTACCAAACGTCACTTAGATTTCTATTATGGTGAAATTCTTCAAATTGAAAAGAAAGCAGCGGTAAAGGATAAGGTTCACTTATTATTTGAATTGGCCAAGAACACTTCCGAAGCCAATATAGAAGAAAATACTACGCTTGAAGCGGGAAAGGATGCTGGAGGCAATCGACTTCAATATGAAACGGAATCACAAAAGGTTATCAACCAAACCAAGGTAGCACAGCTAAAAAGCATCTACCACCATCGTAAGAAAGCTGGCAATCCGAAGGAACATAATGGCATCTTCGTAGCCGATGCGGTGAATTCCATTGATGGTAAGGGGAAACCTTTTAAGGAAACGCCCCAATGGTATCCCTTTGGCTATCCTACCCATTTTCAACCCGAGCAGCCACTTGAGGTAGCGCAGATTGGATTCTCATTAGCTTGCCCAACGCTTCGATTGGCGGAAGGAGAACGCCATGTGTCGATTGTCAATTCATTTGAAAAAAAATTGGAAGCTATAATAGCTAATGACTTAGCAACTTCTTTCGAGGTATATGCCACAGGCGAAAAAGGTTGGCTTGGTCCTTTTCAACTCAATACCACTACTTCACATGGGTTCCGAACAGGTGTTTCAGATGAAAGCCTTAACCTTTGGCTTACCATACCTAAGACCGAAGGTGCTGTATTACCGTATTCACAAGAAATTCATGGGGGGCAATTGCAAACCGATGAGCCCGTATTTCGATTTCTGTTGAAGACTGCTTCACCAGAATTCGAGAAAGGATATGCCATCTATACCAAACTATTTCAACAAAAACTTTTGAAATCGACGGTTCAGGTGAAGGTAGAGGATGTAAAAAACCTTCAACTACGAAACGATTTGGGTGCTATAGCAGCCGATAAGCCTTTCTTTCCCTTTACCACCCAACCGATGCAACGTTCTGCTTTCTACATCGATAGCGAAGAAATATTTGCGAAAAAATGGGAGTCAATCTCCATTCAAGGCAACTGGTTGAAAACCCCTAACGATTTCAAGGATCATTATATCGCCTATCGAAAGGATGGTAACAATTTCAACCTATCCCCGAAACTATACCATCACACGCTGTATTTCAATTTCGATAGTATTCAGAACCTGTATATTTCCCCAGGAAGTGACATCAACATTTTCAAGCCTACCATCACGCCTTTAAACCTGTATATTACTGGAAACGATTACTTCAAGATGAATGTTTCCATCGAGAACAAGGAAACTTTTCAGCAACTGGAACAAAACCAATCAGTATTTACCGATGCTTCAGAAGGATTTCAACTACAAAACACCTTCACAAATACGGGTGTAACTACAGGTTATAACGGACCGTTGAAGCTTTCGCTGAAACAGTCGTTCCTGCACGATTTATTTCCGCAAATCTATGCCTTGGCACTGAGTTCAGAGGAAGATACAGTCATTCCGAACCAGCCGTACACACCGCTCCTAGAATCCCTTTCGGTAGATTATACCGCTTCCCAGGCACGCGATTTTAAGAATGCGAATAAAAATACGGAGGGATTGGAACTACTTCAATTGTTTCACGAACATCCCTTTGGACAATCAAAAAGCGACAGTAACTTATTTCCGGTGTACTGCGCAGGAGGCGAACTGTACGTCGGTTTGGAACAGGCAGCACCCCAACAACAGGTTTCGCTACTGGTTCAGATATTAGAAGGCTCTGAAAACCCGTTGGCTGATACCTATACCGCTGACGAAAAAATTGAATGGGCTATGCTCACCGAAATGGGTTGGATGCACCTGGATAGCGAGCAACTGTTGGGCGATACGACCGATAATTTCCTAAAAACGGGCATCGTAACCCTCGTCATTCCATCCGAGGCTACACTTCAAACGACCGAATTACCGTCAGGTCATACATGGTTACGGGCTAAAAGCCCCAAATCGTTCGATGCTTCGGCTAAAATCATTGGCGTACATGCCCAGGTTATTACTGCGGAGGTAATCGACAACCAAAACATTTTTTCACACTTGGAAAAAGGGTTGCCTGCCGAAACGATTTCAAAACTGACACTTCGCGATGCCAAGGTGAAAAAAGTTACGCAGCCGTATAATTCCTTCAGCGGTCGAGCGGAAGAAAGCGACGATTCATATTATAAGCGCATCAGCGAACGGATTCGTCACCGCGATCGTGCCATTACGCAATGGGACTACGAACACCTTATCCTAGAACAGTTTAAGGATATCCATCGAGTAAAGTGCTTGAACCATACCGATGATACCAATTATCAAGCGCCGGGAGCGGTGACGGTATTAGTACTTCCAAGTACAGAAAACAAAAACGTGTTCGACATTTTTCAACCGAGGTTCAGCACCGCCAAACGCAACGAAATTAGCGACTACATCAATAACAAGAATAGTTTCTTCGTCACTGCCAAGATCGAAAGTCCACAATACGAGGAAGTCCGTGTATCGCTAAAGGTAAAGTTCCATCAAGGTTTCGATGCACTTTTCTATACGAAGCAATTGGATGAAGATATTAAGAAGTATCTCAGTCCATGGGCGTTCGAGACTATTTCTAAAATCAATTTTGGCGGCACGGTGCATCGCAGTACGCTAATCTCATGGATCGAGGCCTTACCCTATGTCGATTATCTGGACACAGTGGTTCTGGAGCATCGAATTTCAGAAACCACCGCATACACCGAAAAAATAGCGGTCACTCCTTCCGGTCCGAAAAGTATCTTGGTGTCGGCCAAAAAACACCTCATTGAAGTAACCACGGGAAGCTGCAAACCGAAAACCCCAAAACAAACGAGCCAATGTCTACCCTAACATCATATAAAACCTTGGTGAAGAACACCACGTCGGGCGACGATCTGGACTTCGATTTTCTTCGGAAGAAAGGAATCGAGTATATCGAGTCGATGGGAAGTGCACTGTGGACCGATTATAACAGTCACGACCCTGGTATCACCATTTTAGAGGTTTTAGCGTACGCCATCACCGATTTGGGTGCTCGGATGAAGCTGCCGATGGAGGATATCCTGGCCGAGGAAGGAAACCGAGAATATCTGAAGCAGCAATTTCTAACAGCTGAAAAGGCCCTTCCTATAAAGCCAGTGTCGCCTTCCGATTATCGGAAATTGTTTATCGATATTCCTGGAATCAAGAACGCTTGGCTTCGAAGGCATGAAAAAACAGTATATGCCGATTGTAAAAATCATGCGTTAGCTTATAAACCGTTTGAAGTTGACACAAAGTATCAAAAAGAATTTGTGTTGAATGGTTTGTATGATGTGTTGTTGGATTTCGACACGTTCCACCCAGATGAATTCGATACTGAATCTAAAATAGAAGCTGAGAAAAAACGCCTAAAAGACGACGTTCGAAATGTGTATCATGCCCATAGAAATTTATGTGAAGACATCGTAGGCATTTCCGAAGTCGAGCCGTATCCTGTTTCTGTTTGTGCCCAGATTGAAGTAGCGCCGGATGCTGATGAAGAACGCATCCACGCCAAAATACTGGATATAATTGATGACTATTTATCGCCTGCGCTTCCCTTTTACTCGTTGAAGGAAATGATTGCTAAAGGAATTCCGACCGATGAAATCTATAACGGTCCCTTGCTTACCCATGGCTTTATAGAAAACGAGGAACTAGCCAATACAGAACTCCGAACTGAGGTCCGACTTAGTGATATTATCTATCTCATTCAGCAGATTGAAGGTGTTGAAGTGATAAAGGATATCACGCTTCAGCATTGCGAGGATACCAAAACACCGGGCAAACAGTGGGTTCTTTGTGTTCCGAAAGGCACGAAACCCGTGCTCTGTAACAAAAGCGTTTTCAGTTACTATAAGGGATTTCTCCCCCTCAATATTGACCTTGAAGCCGTAGAAGCCTTCCGAAAGGAAACGCGCGATCAGCACGCAAAAAACATGGAGGAACTTGCAGCATTGAGCAAGGAATTGGACTTGCCGGAAGGTACCTTTTCAAACATCGAACAGTATGAATCGGTGCAAAACGACCTACCGGAAGTATATGGTACGGGGCCGTTGGGACCAAAGGGTAACGCCACAATGGAACAGCGCGCGAAGATCCGTCAGTTGAAAGGATATTTGCTGTTCTTCGATCAGATTCTCGCCAGCTATTTTGCGCACTTGCAAAAGGTGAAAGCAATTTTTTCAGTTAATGGTGAACTACGTCAATCGTATTTTACCCAAGCGCTAACTTCAGTTACCGACCTCAGTCCTTTGGTTTCTGCTAATTATACCGATGATACCGCTATCACCGATTTACTATTCGAGGACCTTGATGATTCCGCTACGCGGAGAAATGCCCAATTAGATCATTTATTGGCGCGTTTCGCTGAAAGCTTCAGTGAATATGCCTTTTTGATGAAGCAGTTGTACGATTCCGATACCGATGAAGTGGTCATGCAGACCAAGGAAGGCTTTCTACAGCAATATCATGTTATTGGCTGCGAGCGCCCGTTGGCCTTCAACTATTACAAGCAGGAAGAAGCAAATTTGTGGGATACCGATAACGTTTCCGCTTTTCAAAAAAGAATCGCATTGCTAACAGGTAATCCGAACTTCAACCGAAGAAATTTTAGCGATCATCCCCTAGAGATTTACGAGGAAATAGACACCGATGGCATCATCGAATATCGCTTCCGCATTCGACGAGAGGACAAAACCATTTTACAGTCTTCTAGTAAACATTACCATTCACTAGCTAGCCTATACAAGGAAGTTTTCAATGTTCGGAATTTTGGAAGAAAGGTTGAAAACTATGAAATCAAGACAACCGACGGAGGAAAGTTTTACTTCAACCTTACCAATCCCAATATCCCCGATGTGGAAGATGAAGGGCATGTAATTGCAAGAAAAATAGGGTATTACGCTTCCTTGGAAAATGCAGAGGCCAGTATAAATGAAACGGTCGAATTCATGAATTCGCTGGATTTAAATGAAGGGATGTTCTTGTTTGAACATATTCTCTTACGTCCCGATGTGACCAAAAACACCGCTTCACCTGCTTCCTTTTTACCGATTTGCGAAGATAACTGCGAAGGTTGTGAAGGCATCGATCCGTATTCCTTCCGGGTATCGATTGTATTACCGGGATGGACGGAACGATATAGCAATGTGGATTTCCGACGCTTTATGGAGCATCTAATTCGCAAAGAGCTACCAGCACATATTGTCGCAAAGATTTGCTGGATTGGCTATCCAGATAGTTATGATATGGAAGGCGAGGAAAATGAAATGATGGAACTCGAAGCTGCTTACCAAGATTGGCTGTTCAGCAAAACCAAGATGGAACAAGCACAGCCCGTTACCAAGTTAAAACGCCTGAATGATATTCTGAGCACGCTTCACACCATATATCCGCAAGGTCGTTTACACGATTGCGATGACGAAAACGAACAACAACATGTAATCCTAGGTCGCACCAACCTCGGAAAACTTTAAATAATACGATTATGAGCACGCGACTATCAAAAATTACCCCGCAGTATAGCCAGTTTGTGGACGATCAGGTCCTTACTTCGGCTAAGTTGAACGAATTTATAGAATACTTCGACGAGCAGGATCGCTTAAGTCGTGTTTGTCTCACGGGCGTCGGCATTGCCTGCGGTTTTGAAGTACGGTATGATGCTTCGGAAAATACAATTACCATTTCCCAGGGATGTGGCGTTACGACCGACGGCGATCTGTTGAAATTACAGAACGATGTACCCGCTGCGGAAATTGACGACAGCTCGTTCCGCGATATCAAATTGATTACCGTTCCCAATATCACCTACACCCATTTTAGGGATTTTGAGGATGAACGTGCCAAATACAAGCCTTTCCGCGCGGGTAATTCTACTATCGATTTATGGGAATTGCTTCCCGAAGAGGCTGTAAATACCGAGGAAGGGCATGCACCGCTATCGCAGTTTCAGGATTTAGGCGATAAGGTGGTGCTGCTCTATCTTGAATGCTACCCAAAAGATCCAGATATCTGTACGGGCACAAATTGCGACAATCAGGGACAACCGATTATACAGAATGTCCGGGTATTATTGGCCGGAAAGGAAAACACCTATGAAATTATCAATGGTGGCGACACGCTTTTCGAAAAACACGATGTATTGGCAGAAGTTGCTGCGATGGATCGTTTGGTGATGCCAAAAGTGGTGTTGAATGCCGATTTGGGAGCTGAAAACAATGTAGGAAGTTATGCAGCATTACACGATGCTTATGAGGAGGTGTTGGGTGAAGTGAAGCCGCAAATGGCCGAAGCCTTCAACAGCTTGTTTGCGAGTTTTTCGGAAACATTGATGATTTCTGAAGCGAGTCGTGCCGTTATTGAAAATGCCGTGAAGAATATTGATACTATTCAAACTGGTGAAAACTTTCAGTACCGCTACGATTGGGCCCGCGATATGGTTGATACTTACAACGAACTATTTGAATTATTGTTGAAGTTGAAGTCGGAATGCTGTCCCGACATCGAAGCCTTCCCGAAGCATTTATTATTGGGAAGCCTTCAACCACAGGATGAATATCCAGAATTACGTCACGATTTCTATCACGCTACTATCAATAACGAATTCAGCAGCTTGTTGAAGCACGCGAAAAGTCTGGTTTCTCGATTGGAAGGTATCGCTACTTCGTATGATGCCGAATTTGAAGGTCGACCACTGATCACGCCCTCCAAGGATTGTTCACCCTTAGGCGAAAAGGCGATTCCTGCGTATTATACGATTTCAGAGAATTTGTTGAAACGTTGGGATTTCGTCAAAACAGAACGTTTTCACCATATAAAAAACCTAAGCTATCATCGCGAGGCATTGGCGGAAGGAAGCTGGGTTCGTAATCCGTTGAACGTAGAATTGGAATGCCACGATTTTTATAGAATTGAAGGATTATACGGCCGTTCCGGATTGGAGGTAAAGGACTATCTCAATTCACTTCGAAAAGAATTTGCCCTCGATTTCGAATGTCGATTGTATGATGTTGAAACGCAACGAGAAGAAATTACAGCATTACTAAGAAATTATCCCGGCATCACACATCGTGCAGGTGTTCCAAAAGGAGGAACATTTTTCCTCTTCACCGAAAACGATGAGGTCATCGCCGATTTCTGTCTGCCGCATGCTATTGAAACAAGGGCTCAAAATGCTAGCTGTTGTTACTTACGGGAGTGTACCTATCCGTGGATCAGCTCCTTGAAATTTTTGAACAATCTCTCCAGAAGCTTGAAGGGCACGCAAAGCAATAATCGTCCGATGCCACAGGAATACAGGCTTCAGGTAATCGAATACAAAATCAATGGGCAGTCGCTTATCAATCGGACCACCACCTTAGACATTCCGTTGGAAGCCATCTTCCTAAGACGGATGCATGCCATCACCGATGCGTTGAATACGCGTTTCGATAAGGGATTGGTCTTCGATTTTAATGAAAGTCAGAAGCGCTTCGTCATTACCTATTCGAAGGAAGATAAGTTTGTGTTGCGTGTTCGCGACGTGACCATGGCTAGGAACAATGCTATCTACACCTACAGCAATAGCGGGATGTTCCGTAACAACCGTGTCTTTAGACCCGATGCGATGCGCTGTCGCGACTTGAAGAATTACAATCCAGCCTTTTATGAAGCGTTACAGGCTTCGTTGGCTCCGGTGAATAAAGATGATGATTATGGTACCTATGACGATAAATGGGCGAAATGGACTCGATTGCGGGACCGATTGCAACGGCATCCTCTATTTATGGAAACCCAGCAGCAACGGTTTATCACGTCTGTTTCGGAATTACCGAGTGCCATGCGAACCAAGCTATCAAACATCGCGGATGCCATTGGACGCATCAATCCACAACTGTCACTTCAGTTGGATGGGGATTGGGTGAATGGTATATGGATCGATGATCTGATGCTGACCCATGCCCGAAGAAATAAGAAGAACACACACGACGATGTTGTATTGTTCGTGAACCTGCGAAAGTTTTTACACAAGAAAACTGGTGTCACTAAGCTTTCACTCTATATTCAAGGAGCTCCGTATAGTAGCGACTTTGATGAATTGCTAGCGACTCACGGTGCCGATGCTGATTTCTATTTCGGAAGTCCAAGGGGCGAGAATGCTATAAGTGTACCATTACAATGAGGTAGAAGATGATAATCACTACAGAGCATAGCAACCTACTGCTGAAACATGCACAAAAAAAGAAGGGTATCAGTCGGTTAAAATTGTACACTCCGAATGATACCCTTATGGGTTCTAACACTAAAACTTCTGTACTGATAAGCAATAGACTAAAAACTGTCGAAGAGATTACACTGCTTCAACTGAACGCTACACTCATACTTGACTTCTGCCTCAATGAACTAACAAACCCAGTAATTCATCTCTGAATCTGAGTGATAAATATACGTAATAAATCTGATATTCAAATGCCTACATCCAAAAATATCATCCAAAAAATGACAATTGAGGTAAACACCCCTTCGATGGAACAGGCATTTTACCTAAAGGATAGCATGAGTGGAATCGTACATGGCAAAATGGCTCCTCAAATGGAGCAAATATTCCATTCCATTTCAAAAGAATTCGATGACAAAATCGTACGATTTGACAAGTTGGAAATCGATATTTCAATCCCTAAAAGTTCATTCTCCGAAAACATTTTTTCAACAGAAATAATCACCAAAATAGAACAGGCCTTGAAGAAAAAAATAGCTCGTAAAAAATCGTTCCAAAACGAATTTGAAACGCTATCAATTTCAGCGAAAAAAGAAACAGCATATTTCTATTTTTTAGCCCATGGAAATCTACCTTGGTGGAGCGATTCTAAAGAAGATTTCAGTAAAGAATGGCTAACAAACCGCTTGAAAGAACAAATTTTTGTTCAAAATTTAAAAAATTCGATATGTGAAATAAAAGCTTTAGATAGATTTATCAAACAGACTGATAATAATCTACTTATAAAATCATATTTTAGTTTTTTAGACAAGTCTAAAAGCGTAAAGTTAGCTGTATTTAAGATACCGAGTTTGTTTCGAGAGACAAAATACAAAAATAATTTTTGGAAACTATTATTTACGGCTTCCTCCATTCAAGAATCAGAAAAAAACTTTCAAAAAATGCTTGCTAAAACGGCACAAATTCGACCTAAAAAAAAGGTGGTTGAGTTATTGAGTTTTGGGTCTAGCCTACTGAAAGAATCAGAAAAAAACACTCCTTCCCTAGTTCTTGAAAATGTGTCTAAAAACTCAGAAGAAAACACGCAATCGTCAACGGTTTTTGAGAACGCTGGACTGATACTTCTTCACCCCTTTTTGAAACGTTTTTTCGAAAGCCAACAGGTATTGGAAAACGGACAATTTTTAGAGCAGAAAAAAGAAGAGGCACTCCATCTGTTTCATTATCTCGCTACCGGAAAAACAAAACCTTATGAATATGAAATGGGGATTGCAAAACTACTAATAGGCTTTCCAACTGATAGACCTGTAAATCGTTTTATTCACCTTTCCCATAAACAAAAGCGTGCCTGCGATGAATTTCTAATAGCTGTTATGAAACATTGGTCAGCGCTGAAAAGTTCATCCATCGAACTGCTTAGAAATGAATATCTTCAGCGGGAAGGGAAAGTCACTCAAAAAGAGGATTCCATGTTACTCCAATTCGAGCGGAAAGCCCAGGATATCCTCTTAGATCAATTGCCGTGGCCCGTTGGAGTGTTGAAGCTTCCGTGGCTTGAAAAGAAAATATTTGTGGAATGGTAAGTTTAGAAATATGAAGACACATAGAAAATACACATCAGAAGCAACGAAAGGCCAAGCATCACGACCCTTTTTTCCAGCCATTCAGGCAAAACTGACGGTTGGTCAGCCCAATGATCGCTTCGAACAGGAGGCCGATCGCATGGCAGATTCAGTGGTGAACAATATTTCAGGCCATCAAAAATCGTCAACCTTCTTTCCCGCTTCCTCGGTTCAGTCGGTAGGGCGAGGCGATTTGGCCCCTATTCAAAAAGAATCGGAGCCAGAAGAGGAGCAACTTCAACTAAAATGTAGCGCTTGCGAGCAGGAAGAATCCGTTCAAAAACATGAGGAAGAGGAAAGCGTGCAGCCAAAACGCGACCATATGGGAAGCAGTGAAACGATTGAAACCGTCTTACGTTCTTCATTGGGCGGCGGACAAAAGCTACCGAATACCACTCGTAATGCGATGGAACAAGGGTTCGGCGCCGATTTTGGAAATGTTAGTATTCATACGGGTTCCAACGCCATTCAAATGAACCGTCAATTGGGTGCCCAGGCCTTCACCCACGGTAACAATATATATTTCAATCAAGGGAAATACAATCCCCACACCACCACTGGAAAGCGCCTTTTGGCCCATGAGCTGACGCATACGCTTCAGCAGGGAGCATCGAAACCTACTATTCAACGGAAACTATCGGTAGAAGATGATTACCCTACCGATTATGTAAATAGCTTGAGTAAGAGCAGCAATATTGAAGACCCTTCAAAAGTGCTTTCGAAAGCCGACCGTCTAAATCTTATTGGTCCGCAAATCGATAAAATCGGTCCAGATTTTAAAATGCAGAGCAACGGAGAGGTGAAAGCCAAGAGTGGTAAGAAAGAATCGGAACTTACGAAAGGATCTAAGGGTATTGGAAATTGTTGTCTTCACATTATGACGCGCGACACCAACCTAAATCCGTGGAAGATCGTAGTAGCCGATAGTCTTTCCCCGCATACGAATAAAAAGAAGCACACAATTCTAACCACCAGCAACATAAATCCTGTAAAATATGGCTATCACGATAAGAAAGGTGTCAAACATAGCTATGCAAGCAAACCCGAGGTCATTTTAGGCCATGAATTATGTGGTCATGCCTCCCTTATAGATCTTGATGCCCATGCTAAAGGATTTCGAGCCGTCTCGAATGTGCACGATTCAACCATAAATATAGAAAATGAAATAGCGAAAAGCGTAGGCGTTAATGAAGATGAACTTCGCGGCCATGCTACCGACGGTCCGCACAAAGGTGAATCGTTTGGTCATGCTGATGTAATTAACTTTGGTTTTAATAAATCGGATGTATCTAAACTCGACCAAAGTGAACAAGATAAATTGAAATTGTTAAGCGATTTGATTATCTCAATGGATTTGTTTGTTGAAATACGCGGGCATTCCGATAACGTAGGAAGTGACTGGGCTAAGCAATACATTAGTGATAAACGGGCCAAAAATGTGTATCTGTTCCTACGGAAATTGAACGTTTCAAAGAAGGCCGAAGTTACGATCGGGGAAAACAAATCCGTTCGACTGGACCGCTTTCTATTGAAGGGGATGTCGGATAAGGAAACCTTACCCAACATCGATGTAACTACGGAACAACATAAGCTTCGCAGGGTCGATGTATTTGTATCCTCTTTCCCTGCGGGGCTGTCGGAATTCCCAAAGGATACACCGAAACGAAAACGTAAAAAACTCCAGAAACTGGATATAGTGAAAGAACCAGAAAAAGCAAAAGAAATCCGCAAAACGGGAAGCCCGTGTGAAAAACTATTGATTGAAAAGGCATTCCCTAAAAAGTAAATACGATGTACGCACAAGCTTCCAAAACAGAGAATGGACATACTTCTGCAGGTCAGCATAACAGCTTATTTATCCAACCTAGCGTGATGCGAGAAAATACAATATCTACATTTTTTGGCCAGCCCAAAGAGCAACATTCATCCAATCAAGGTAAATTCTTTGTTTCTTCAGCGGCTCAAAAAGTTTCGCAAACCACTACCAAGGTACAGCGTCAAGTAACTGATACCACTTCCAGTACTGATTGCAACGATTTTCAAACAGAAATTGAAGCTGCTGAGAATATGGCAAGGGAATGGGTTAGCGACGCGATAGGTTGGTTTGGGGAATATCGGGAACTTATTAGAAATAGGGCTCAGAGAAGTGAGAATCGCTTACTAATTATTGGGAGGGATATTTATGAAAGGTTCCAATTATTAGATCAGCATTTCAATATTTCAAGTGAATTGGGACTTAATTCTCCAACTTCAGCGCATAGCCGATACGATACGGAAGGATTTATGAGGCTATACAATGTTACCGCATTTATACGTCGGAGATATCGCGGTGTGAATATTACTTCCAAAGTTTACAATTGTGACAATGGCCCCTGTCCAACGGGCGAGCAAGGGGCTGAAACCTTGGGAGAAGCCGTTGCCGGTTCACAGGAGTATACACTGTTCACACGTTGTTGGAACGCCCAATCGGAACCAACCAAAGCTGGCGTTCTTCTTCATGAATGTTTCCACGCAGCATTTACTGGGTTTAACCACGATACCTATTCGTTTGAAAGTAATTATCCAGGAGGCAGTGCACAAACAAACGCTGAAAGTTATGCTGTTTTCGCAGCTCTAGCAAGTACGGGAAGCACCTATCGTATCATAGAATTAGAAGGATCTACAATATCGGTGGATTAACTTTAAGGATACTATAAATTTCCTCGCACAACACAGGCAAAAACCCCTTGCTTCCAAACCTCAATATCAATACCTTAGAGGTTTCAACTGAACATCATGGCCAATACAACTCCCAACCCCACGCTTTTCACAAAGCTTATAAATGCCGTACACCATCTTTTTAGATCGATGAAGAACTTTGTAAAGTCCTCCATCCTTAGCTTAGTTATCATCACTATTATCCTATTGCTGCTAACCCAAATGGACCAGGCCTTCACGATGTTGGTCGATTTAATGGAATCGGACAAGTTTTCGCTGTTTCTAGCATTTTTCTTTATCAATGCATTGGCACTGGCATTGTCGCACTATCCCATCTACACCTACTATGCAGCCGATTTGAACGATTCGCGCGATTATACCAAATGGCATCGCACCTTCCCCATAAAGTTCTGGCCGTTGCGGAACTATCCGATTTATGTTTTTACTACCAATCCAAATTCAAATTATGTTCCCGACAATTGGGCGAATTATCTTCGTTATGCAACTGGTGTTCTTATCCATGGCGTCTGGATTCACTTTATCATTAGCAGCTTCGCGCCTAACCTGATCTTCGAATCGTTTCCGCTGGGATTGATAAAATGGATTGTATATCCGTCGCTTCTCCTACCGTTCATCATCTACATCATTTACAAAAGATCCATCAGTAAACTGGAACGGGCTGTGTCCAAAAAAGGAAAGCCGCTTTCCGATAAGAAAATGGAGAAGAAAACGGAACGCCTACATCACCTATATCGCAAACTTGGGGTGTGGTATGTGGTCATCGCCCTCCTTTGCGTAATTTTTCTAAGCATTACTTTATTCTTCGGAACATTTAGTCCGTTTGGGTTTGTGTTGCTGCTATTGACAAGTTACGTATTGATTTTCAATTATGTATTCTTCCGATTGCTCCGAACAAAATTGAAAAAAGTTTCGAAGGCAATGAAAGGTCGTAAGGCTTTGAAACCCTTTCGTTTTTTGATTGACCGTATCTGTTTTATGGGGAAGTCGGAAAACTATTTGTTGCTCTATAATTTCAATTTTTTAGTTGCTGCTGTGTTGATTGTTTGGTCGACCATTGCAAGCGTCACAGAAGGCAATTTATTGAACGGCATTCCTATCTTATTAGCGTTTTTTTACTTCTATTACTTCATTATTGCAACCCTTGGAAAGTATTTCTTTGTGGCCTATAAGATGAATCTCTTCGGAACCAAACACTACCGAATGTTATTTATCGTCCTCGGAATTCTTATCGGATTGGTGGTTATCACCAACTTCGCTCCAGTGGAAGTCACCACCCACGAGCTCGACCTAGTGGAAAACACCCAATCTGAAATACCTGAAACAGTTTTTATAGATCGGCTTCGCGCCAAAAACGATAACACCCTCTTCTTCATTGCAAGTCACGGTGGTGGGTTGAAGGCAAATGTCTGGACGCTTAATGTCGTAAACATGCTTCAGCGGAAAACCAATGGCAAACTTCTGGACCAAACCATCGCTTTATCGGGCGCCTCGGGTGGTTCGCTTGGATTGGCACTCTATACCGGTCTCTATCGTGAAGACGGTACCAATTTCGATACTATACAGACTAAGATCGATACCCTCGCCGCCCAGAACTATACGTCGCTCGATTTATCGCTTACCTTCGGATTGGATACCTTCCGAAAACTTTGGCCTTTTAGTGAACGCATCGGATTACGGGATCGTCCTTATTACGCCATGCGGAAATATCAAAATGAAATTGAAGACCAGCGCTTGGATTACCTATCAAGCAAGTCATTTCGCGATTATTGGAAAGATGCTTTCAACCGAAACGGCTACTTTCCATCACTTATCATGAATACCGCCGGCACCCAAGGAAATCGCGGTATTCTATGGAGTGTTCGTCAACAGGACTTCGGCGCTATTTTCCCGTATGCCATCAATTTAGCCGATTTAGAAAATGAAAAAACCATTCCGTATTACCAAGCCGTAAGCACTACCAACCGGTTTCCAGTATTTAGTCCGGCAGCAAAAATCCGTGGATACGGACATTTCATCGATGCAGGAGCCATCGACAATAGCGGATTGTTGGGCTGCCTGGATGTGCATAATTATCTGTCTCGCGATAAACAGGTATTGGGCGATAAGCAGATTGCGTATATCGAAATCATCAACAGCAAAGGACTTTACGTTGACCATCTCATTGAAAAATTCAAGGATAAATATAAAGTAGAGCATATTTCAGTGGATGAAAAAGAAACCGACAATATCATCGCCGACCTTCAAACGGGACTGAATCTGGATAAAATTCCTGGCTATTTAAGCGACTATGTTACTAGTTTAGAAGAAACTTCCGAAGGCGGTATCCGTTATTTCAAGATCATGATGCCACATAAGGTTTCCTTCGATGATGTTGAAGGCTATGTGAATGGTGAAATTTTAGATGAAGAGATCCGTGAACAATTAATGAATTTCCTGGCAGAGGAAAACCTTCAAATACTAACTTTGACCGAAAAACTTGACAATGGATTCTTTGATCCTTGGGAGTTTTACGAACCGACCCTTTCGCGTCACCTCAGCGCCAGTAGCATTCGCTATGTGAAGGCTATTTTAGACCATCCCCTGTTGAATCGTCAATTTTCGGCGATAGAAGAACTAATCAAGTCACAAAAAATCGAGAAAAATGAAAACCCTGAAGTATCGCTCTAGAGGCAATGAAGTATTTATGCTAGAGGAAATTTTGGTGAACTTGGGCTTCGATGTCTATATCTCCAATTATTTCGGGACGGATACGCGCGCTGCCGTCATCGCTTTTCAACAACAAAACAGTTTGGTAGTAGATGGTATCGTCGGTCCGAAAACCTGGAGCAAACTGATTGAAAAAAACGCTTCCATTACGCAATTCAACGATAAATTCCTATCGGAAGCAGACCTACAGGAATTTGCGGATAGCTTCGACCTAGAATTAGCCGCAGTAAAAGCGGTTAACGAAATTGAAAGTAACGGAAAGGGCTTTTTGCTGGATGGGAGACCCCGAATTCTCTTTGAAGGCCATGTTTTTTGGCAGGAGCTTAAAAATCGGGGCGTGAATCCGTTGAACTTCAAAAATGAACACAGCAAAAACGTTCTGTATAAAAGTTGGACAAAGAAGTACTATGAAGGTGGCGAACAAGAATACGACCGCTTAGAGAAAGCAGCTGGCTTAAGCGACGACGATAGGGTTCATGATGCGGCCTATTGCTCTGCCTCCTGGGGCGCTTTTCAAATCATGGGCTTCCATTATGCCGATCTAGACTACCCCAACATCGACAGTTTTGTATCGGATATGTATACCCATGAAAAGTCGCACTTAAAGGCATTTGGCTTATTCTGTAAGGCGAATGGATTGCTACAATATATTCGGAATAAGAACTGGGCGAAATTCGCCAAAGGCTACAACGGCTCAGGGTACAAAGAGAATAAATATGATAGCAAGTTGAAGGCTGCTTACGAAAAGTACTTAGCACTATGATGAAGACAAGCGCTTATAAGGAAATAAAAGGAATGATCGATTCCTTCACTGAAATACTTAGCTGGCGATTACAGCATCCTACGAAACCGCTAAAAAAGGGTCCTAAACTTCTTATTCCTAAAAAAGGTTCTCATCCATTTCTTCAACTAATTGAAAAACATGAACTCTCCACTGAGGAAGTCATCATTCTTCTTTTGACCTGGATACCTCATCTTTCTCCAAATCTCTTAATCGATACCGTTTCATCGGCCTACCCTTCCGGAACCGACTTTCCCTTGTTTGGTGGGGTGAAGGGGAAAAACCATCGCGGGATTCTGCCTACAGGCGAAACGGCTCAATTTCTTATCGGTGGAACGAATATTTCAATGCGCACCAAAATGGCATTGCTATTCACCGAAAACAATCCATTCCATCGTCAATCCCTACTTCACTTGGAAGAAGTGCCAACGGGTGAACCCATTATGAGCGGAAAGATACTCCTTCATGATGAAATCCTTCACTTTCTTCAAACGAGTGAAGCGCTATTACCAACACTGAGCACGCGTTTCCCGGCCCAACTTTTGGAAACCAGCCTAACGTGGGACGATTTAATTTTGGACAAAACCACTATGGAACAAGTGAAGGAGCTTGAAATTTGGTTACAGTACAACAAGACCTTTATGGAGGACTGGAACATGAAACATCGGGTAAAGCCAGGCTTTCGGGCCTTATTTGCCGGTCCATCGGGTACTGGAAAGACATTAACAGCAACCTTGTTGGGGAAATACACAGAGCGACCTGTGTATCGCGTTGACCTTTCCACCGTTGTTTCAAAATATATCGGAGAAACCGAAAAGAATCTTTCTTCCCTCTTCGATAAAGCGCAAAACAAGAATTGGATTCTCTTTTTCGATGAAGCAGATGCTATTTTTGGAAAGCGCACCAATATTCGTGATGCGCATGACAAGTATGCCAACCAAGAGGTTTCCTATTTATTACAGCGAGTTGAGAGTCACTCTGGGCTCGTCATTTTGGCGTCCAACTTCAAAAATAACATCGATGAAGCTTTCACGCGTCGGTTCAACAGTATTTGCGAGTTTAAAAAGCCTGGGGTAGCCGAACGAAAGCAATTGTGGAAACGCAATCTTCCCAAACAGCTTTCACTTTCAAAAGAAATCGATTGGGATAGTATTTCCAGAAAATATGAACTTACCGGTTCCAATATCGTAAATATCATCCATTATTCGAGTCTACAAGTGCTTCACCTAAAGAATGACGGTCTAACCCTAGACATATTGCAAGAAGGCATCCGAAAAGAGTATAAAAAGGAAGACAAGCTTATGTAAGTTCGAATTGGACGTTGGCTCCTCCCCTTTTTTGCGCCAATTCGCAAATGGCTTGTTCACTAAGCTGAAGAATTCTTGAATATCCGCCCGTCGTTTGGGCATCGCGCATCAATACAATACAATCGCCAGAAGGTGTTAACTGAACCGTCCCGGGCTGTACAGGTGCCGTGATAATTTCCGAACCATTTATGTCTTCTACACCTTCCAGTCGATACGCCATACGATTGCTTTGGGGCGAAACGGAAAAGTTGCCTTTTAAAATTTTTTGTTGAAGGGAAGTGGAAAGCTGCTGCCATTCAGGACCTTCCGAGACTGAAATTTTTCTAGTGTTGAAATGCGAAGCATCAAGCTGAAGCGATGATTGTGTTGTGTGAATATTTTTAGATTGTTCTTTTAGCGCTAGTAAATCACCTTTTTCCATAGCTGAAGCTTCTGTGATGCCGTTATACATACTTCTACTTCCCAGTACCAATGGTGTTTGCCAACCGCCTGCAACAGCGATATAGGCTCGTGTCCCCACCGAAGCTTTTCCGAAGCTCAACAAATCACCTTTTGAAATTGAAACCATCATATTCATTTCGATGGATTCATCATTTACTTTTGGGTGAAGGTCAGCGCCGACGATCGCTATGATAGCGTCTTCTTGAAACCGTAGTTTTGGTCCCATAAGCGTAATTTCCATCACTGCATCTTCATCTGAATTATTTAAAATTCTATTGGCCAATGTAGCGGATATTCGGTCCATGGCACCGCTGAGCGGTACGCCAAGATTTCGATAACCAAAGCGACCCAAATCCTGTATCGTTGAATACATGCCACGATGAACGACTTCAACCATGGACGATTTCTTTTTTAATTTTATAATCACCTGAACGAACTTTCTTTACTATTGACTCATATTCCTTAGCTGATATAGATTTAAACTGAAGTAAATCTCCCGCTTTTAATAGTGTAGGAGGCTCTTTATCTACCGAAAATAATGACAATGGTGTTCTGCCAATAATATTCCACCCTCCTGGGGAATCGGATGGATAGATACCTGTTTGTCCGCCTGCTATACCCACCGAACCGGCTTCCACTTTCTTTCGTGGGGTGCTTTTTCTAGGATGATGTAATTTCGAGTCTAATCCGCCGAGATACGGGAACCCCGGTAAAAAGCCCAAGAAATAAACGGTATAAATTGGCTGGGTATGAAGCGTGATAAGTTCATCGATTGAAATATTCTTCTTTTCTGCCAATTCTTGAATATCCGGAGCAAACACTTCATCATAACAGACCGGAATTATGATTTTTTCACGTTCAAGCGCTATAGCTTCAGATTCCTGTTGCAGCAGTTGTTCTATTTCATTCTTCACCTCATCGACAGAAACCTGCCTATTAAAATATAAACCCAAAGAAGCATAGGCTGGAACGATTTCAAGTAGTTGGTCACCCAATACATCTTTCAAAAAGGTCTGTGCTCGCAACACGTCTTTATGGATATCGTTGGAAATAGTGTTTTCCCATTCCAACAATACTGCTGAATTGCCAAACGATTTGAGTGTGGGTTGCTTCATCTTAAAAGTTGAATGGAATGATTTTTCATTTTTTGGTGAAGGTATTGTAGAATAGCAACCGAGTTCGGCTGATCGCCGTGAATGCAATAGGTTGACGCTTCCATCGGGATTCTCTTTCCTGAAATGGTCGTCACTTTTTTTTCAATTGCCATCTCCTGAAGCTGTTTCCATACTTCACTGGAATCTTCAATCAACGCACTGTCATCGCTACGCGATACCAAGCGACCTTCATCGGTATACCTTCGGTCTAAAAATGCTTCAAATTGAAGGGGTAGCAGGTTTTCCGCTTTTCGATGTAACACAGAACCATACTGCACATACAAAATCGGACGAATCTTTGTAGAAGTAATTGCCTCTACTACCGCATCCGCAGTGGGTGCGTCCTGGGCTGCATAGTTGTATAATGCGCCATGTAGTTTAATATGATGAACCGTAGCTTCCTCGGTTTCCGCAACGGCAAAGAAATGCAATAACTGATTGAAGATCGTTTCCGTCAATTCCTTTTTGGTCAATGTCATGATTTCCCTTCCAAAATTATCCTTATCCGGAAAGGAAGGATGCGCTCCTATTTTCACTTGATGTCGTTTTGCCAACCGAATAGCGGTTCGCATGGTTTCATCGGTACCAAAGTGACCGCCACAGGCAATATTACAGGAAGAGATCAGTGGCATGATGTCGGCATCATTTCCCTTTCCTTCCCCTAAATCGGCATTGATATCTATTTCAACACTATCCATGCTTCAAATCTTTTCACCATTAAAATACATAGAAAGAAAAACTTTCACAATGCTTCACCTTCAGCCAAAAATGCTCCAAAGACTTTTCAATCCAAGCAAAAGTGCCGTAATGACAATCAAGGTCGCAAGAATGTTATGTAGTTTACCATTCACATAATCGCCCAACACGGTGCTGCGATTGGCCGCCCAAACTAAAAATATAGCTATGATGGGTAATAGCAGGGCATTCGCTACCTGAGCAAATTGAATGATTTCAATAGGTTTCAACCCAATGGAAGAAAATAGAACTCCGATAACCAGGATGGAAATCCAAACGGCCCGAAACCGATTCGATTTTAAACTGCCCGTCCAGCCAAAACATCCTTTCGCAACATAGGCAGCAGCCAAAGGTGCCGTAATTGCCGACGTGATACCAGCTGCAAATAAACCAATTCCCAAAAAATACGTGGCAAAATCGCCAAAGATTGGTGCTAAAGCCAATGCCATGTCGCTGGCATTTTCAATATGCTGCTGTTGAATGGCCGCTGCACAGACGATGATAGCAATGGAGACAATTCCGCCCAAAATGATTGATACATAAAGATCTGTTCTGGCTGCCTTTAAATCCTTCGGTCCCTCCCACTTTTCACGAACGAGGGAAGCGTGCAAAAACAAATTGTAGGGTACTACCGTTGTTCCTACCAAGGCTATGACCATTAACCAGCCATCTTCCGGAACGGACGGAATGAAAAGTCCAGAAAGAACGGCCGACCAATCCGGTTGTGTTGCAAGGGCCGTTATCAAGAAAGAAAGGCTCATGATTAATACCAAGGCCACGAGGCTTCGCTCGATTATTTTATAATTTCCGACAATAAGTAAGATGAAAGCGACTAGGCCGATAAAAAGACTGAGGTAATTGAAATCGAAAGTACTTATCGAAACCGTTGCATTACCCCAAAGGGTTTGGAGCCCAATCATACCACCGCTTATATTTCCGGCTTCGTAGGCAGCATTTCCGAAAAGGATTGCAGAAACGATGAGGAATATCGCCAATACTCGCATGGTTCTATTTGGAATTTCGTGTTTGACTACTTCCGCAAGTCCTTTGCCGTATACTAAACCGATTCGTGCCGCCATTTCCTGTAGTACGATGGTAGCGACGATGGAAAGTACCATGGCCCATAAGAGGGTGAAGCCAAAGCGAACCCCAGCCAAGGTACAAACGGTTACGGTACCAGGTCCGATAAAGGCTGCCGCCACCAATGTTCCGGGTCCGATATTTTTAAATAGATTTTTCACCAGTGAAGGGACTTAATTCTCGAGTTGCAATAAGGCATAAATAGCGAAGCTTCCAAGCCAATGCCCTCCCTCATAGCTGTCGCCCACCAAATTTGGATAGGAATACTGCAAATGGCGATTGGCTACATTTTTCAAATGCTCGAATTCCTCATATTGATTTGCCAATCCATACAGCACCCAGGCGCGACTGAAATTTAAACCGTCAAGGTGTACCAATTTTCCATCGGTACGATCGCTCACCTCGCCAGGCCTTAACATATAATCTTCGTTCATGAGTTGGGGCATAAATTCCTTCAACCAAGGCATGAATTCATCTTTCGGAAGAATTCTACGCATGATATCGATTTCTTCCATACAGGGCGAGAGAAAATCGTAGCCACTCGGTTCCCAGCCTATCGGGCATTCGGTATCGTTTTGATAGAATTCCTTAGCTCTATTCTTCAACAGATTTTCAAATTCTTCGTTTTCGACAGCACTAGCATAATCGAATGCGAAAGTGAGCCCGAAGGCTGTATTGGTATGTTCACCGACGCGGATGGGATAGACCAGTTTCGGTAAGAATTCAACATACTTGGAAACGATTTCATCGGTTAGGGGTTGAAGCGTATTGTATAGTTCTTTCCCCAACGGATCATCCCATGTGTATAACGCTTCCGAAAGCTTCAACAGCCAAGCCCACCCGTAGGTTCGCTCGTAGCTTTTATTGATGTCGCGCTGAAAATAGGCTAGCTCGGTAGCGACCTTTTCTTCTGTAATATTTCGCTGTAAAATAGCTCTCGCCTGATTAGCTTTCTCTAGGTCTGGAAACTGCTTTAGCAAGGTAACCATCGACCAATAGCCATGGACAGCACTATGCCAATCGAAACAGCCATAGAAAATAGGATGTAGTGTTTCTGGCGATTGCAAATCCTCGTCGCTCCCGATGGTCTGCCCTAATTTATTTGGATATTCGTTTTCGACACATTCCAATGGTAACTCGAGTAAGGCATTCGCTTCATTTAATGTGAACTTAGGTTCTGGATACGATTTGATAGTAGTCGGTGTTTTTTTGCTCGCTTCATTATTTTCTTCTTTGGAAGTATTACAACTAAACAATAATCCAAAGGATAGAAATAGGGTGAATAGATGTTTCATGAAGAAAAGTATGGTTTAGGTTTAAAGATAGTATATTAATCTTCTTCCCAATCCATTTCGAATTGGTTCATAAAAAAAGCCGTCCAAAACGGACGGCTTTTACTTTCAAAGATTCATCGGATTACATTTTGACGTCTTCCAATTTTACCTCTTCACCTTCGGTGTCTATCAGTTTCACCTCATCGAAGCCCATATCCTTGAACTGCGCAAACTGGGTGGCGGCATCGCCAACTACCAAGTATGCCATTTTGCTTTCATCCAAATACTTATTGGCCAAGGCTTTGTGTTGTTCCAAGGTCATATCGCGAATAACAGACTCTTCATTTTCGATATAGTTCTGCGGAAGGTCATAGCTGCTCATTTCCTGAAGCATTCCCAATAAGGAGAATTGCGTTTCGAAACGACGTGCGTTACTCTTGATCATCGCATTTTTGGTGAACTCTAAGTCTTCTTCCGAGATGCCTTGCTTGTATTTTGAAATTTCATCCCTAAAGATTTCAACACTCTCGCCAGTGGTGTTCGTACGAACACTTGATGAAGCGGTGAACGGTCCAGGAATTTTACTTCCACTGAAACCACTACGTGCACCATAGGTATAGCCTTTCTCTTCACGTAGAATTAGGTTTACGTTTCCGCTAAAAGAGCCACCTAGCTTATAGTTCATCACTTCCGCCGGATAGAAATCGGCATCGGTACGCGGCATCGCCAAATAACCAATATTGATGACAGATTGCTTTGCATTCGGAATATCGACAAAGTACAAGGACGCTTTATCGCGTTGCTCTGGGATAGGGTATTCTGGAATGGTTACCTCTTTCTTCTCCCAACGTTCTGCCAATCCATTCAAATGTTGAAGGGTTTTATCCTTATTGATAGCTCCAACAACATGGAAGTTACTAATATTCGGTGCGAAATTATTGTTGTAGAATGCCTTCACATCAGTGATTGTCAATCCTTCCACAGATTCCACAGAACCGCTCGTCGGCATGCTATAGATATGGTCTTCACCATATAATAATTTATCGTATACCTTATTCGCTACTGCGTTCGGGTTACTTTCCGACCGTTTGATATCGTTGATAGTCTTCGTTTTGATACGGCCAAACTCTTCTTCATCCCAACGTGGTTCTAAAAGAATTTCTTCTACCAAGTCCATCGTTTCATCAAAATTACGCGCTAAGGTATTTCCTCGGATAACAATAGAGCTATTGGTAGTATACATATTAATGGAAGCTCCTAACAGTTCGATTTCCTCTTCTAACTGCTGTGGCGTTTTATTAGCAGTACCTTCCATCATAATATCAGTCATAAGATTGGCAACTCCATTCTTATCCTTACTGTCCATTAAATGGCCGCCTTCGATAACCAAGCTGAAATTTACGGTTGGAATTTCATTTTGCTCGATTCCATATACTTCCATACCATTGTCTAAGGTAGCAGACCAAGTGCTTGGAATGCTCAATTCTGGTACTGGCCCCTGCTCCGGAGCACTACTACGATCAATCTTAGAAGGTGTTTTCGCCACTTCAGTATCGGCATCTTCTACGGTACGCTCAACATTTTCAGTGATTTCTTCTTCAACAACCTCCGCCTTTTCCGAATTTTCAGCAATGAGATCCATCTGTCCTTTTGGAACAAAGCTTGTTATTACAAATGGCTTGTCTTTGATGTACTCATTATACACACGGACAACATCTTCCTTGCTGACTTTTTTGATGTTTTCAATATCTTCTTCAATAAAGCTTGGCTCCCCGGCAAACACATTATATTGCGCTAATTGAAATGACTTTCCAAGAACACTGCTGATGCCATTGTAGAAATCGGTTTCGAGGCCTGCTTTGATTCGCTTCATATCGCGATCGGTAACGCCTTCTCTTTCGAACATGGCGAACGCTTCCCGGATACCGGTTTCAACACTATCTAAATCTACTCCATCGTTAGCTGTGATGCTGATATGAAATTCACCTGCCAATTCCTGCGCACTGTGATACGCACGGGTTCGAGAGGTAAGGTCTTTCTCCTTCACCAACACTTTATAAAGAGGTGCTTTTTTTCCATCGGAAAGAATTTCAGAAAGGATATCCAGCGCATAGGCATCTTCTGTATATTGCTCGACCGTAGGCCAAACCATATCTAAACGCGGTGCTTTCGCGAAGTTGTCTTCATGGTACAAACGTTTGGTTTCATCTAAAGTTACGCGCTGTGGTTCTAAAGGTGCCACTTCCTGACGTTTTTTGATTTCACCGAAGTATTTTTCAACCAATGCTTTTGCATCTTCTTTTTCAAAATCTCCTGCCAATACTAATGTGGCATTGTTCGGACCGTAGAAACGATCGTAAAATTCGTGTACATCCTGAACCGTAGCATTTTGAAGGTCTTCCAACTCTCCAATTACCTGCCAGCTGTAGGGGTGATCGGATGGATATAGGTTTTTATCCAATACGTAGCTGGTGTGACCATACGGACGGTTGTCTACGCGCTGTCGCTTTTCGTTCTGTACCACTTCCTGTTGGTTGTAGAAAGCACTTTCGGTAACGGTATTGATAAAGAAGCCCATACGGTCGCTTTCTAACCAAAGCACTGTTTCGAGAGCATTTTTAGGCACTACTTCATAATAAATGGTACCGTCTTTCCAGGTACCACCGTTAAGGGTTCCCCCCGCATTTTGAATTGTTTTGAAGAACTGATCCTGCGGTACGTTTTCCGACTCTTGGAACAACATATGCTCAAAAAGGTGTGCAAAACCTGTACGCCCCTCTTTTTCTCGGTTGGATCCTACACCATACTGAATGGCTACAGAAACAATGGGATCGCTTTTGTCTTGGTGAAGTACGACATCTAAGCCGTTTTCCAGTTCATACTTTTCGTAATCGATTGATAACGTTGCTTCATCACTTTCAGATGTAGCTGTTTCGCCTTCCTTACAAGAGATGAAGGTCATGGATACGACCAACGCCATCGCTGCCGAAAGGGCAAGAATTGATTTGATTTTCATTGTAGTTGATTTAATTGAATTTCAAAGATAACGGCTGAACATGGTCAAAATCTTAACAAAATGTTAAATTGAAGATGCAGCGTTAATCATTAGTGTCCCTTTTCAATTAAACGTTACAATTCCGCATACATTATCCTAGCCACCCATCTCTGTCCAAACTTCTGTATTGAATGGCTTCTGAAATATGGGTTCCTGAGATGGTTGATTGGTTATCCAAATCGGCAATTGTCCGTGCCACTTTCAAGATTCTATCGTAGGCTCTTGCTGAAAGGTTCAAGCGTTCCATGGCCGTTTTTAAGAGTTCTTGTGAACCACTATCTAATTTACAAAATTTTCGAATTTGCTTTACGCCCATTTGGGCATTGTAATGAATGTGTCCTGAATCCGAAAACCGTTCGGATTGTAGAAGTCTGGCTTTCGTTACTCTTTCCCGTATTTCGATGCTCGATTCACCTTTCCGCTCGTCGCTTAGTTTGTCGAAGGGAACGGGAGTCACTTCAATATGAATATCGATTCTGTCAAGCAAGGGACCCGAAATCTTGCCTAGATAGCGTTGCATTTCGGATGGACTTGAGGTAACCGGGGCTCCAGGATCGTTGAAATAACCACCCGGACTCGGATTCATACTTGCCACTAGCATAAAGCTAGAAGGATAGGTCACTGTAAATTTTGCTCTGGATATGGTTACCTCTCGATCTTCCAGTGGCTGCCTCATGACTTCCAATACACTTCTTTTGAACTCTGGCAATTCATCTAAAAATAAAACGCCGTTGTGTGCCAATGAAATCTCGCCCGGTTGCGGATACTGACCTCCTCCTACGAGGGCTACATCCGAGATCGTATGATGGGGCGAACGAAATGGCCGGGCCGTCATAATACCACCCTTGTCCATTGTTCGTCCTGTGATGCTGTGGATTTTTGTCGTTTCCAATGCCTCCGACAAGCTTAGCGGCGGAAGAATACTTGGAAGTCGTTTTGCCAACATGGTCTTTCCACTTCCCGGTGGGCCAATGAGAATAATGTTATGACCTCCCGCAGCAGCAATCTCCATACAGCGTTTGATGCTCTCCTGCCCTTTTACATCACTAAAATCGAATTCAGGCGTAGCAAGGTGTTCGTAAAACTCTGCTCTCATATCTACCGAAGTAGCTTCTAATGGTTTCGATTCATTAAAAAAATCGATGACCTCAGCAATAGAATTCACACCAAACACCTCCAAACCGTCCACAATAGCAGCTTCCTTAGCATTTTGCTTTGGAAGGATAAGGCCTTTAAAGCCCTCCTCCTTCGCTTTAATTGCGATGGGCAAAGCACCTCTGATGGGTTGAAGAGTGCCATCTAAAGACAATTCTCCCATAATAATATACTCGGATAGCGGTCGGTTTTCGAGAATTTGGCCTGTGGAAACTAAAATCCCCATGGCTAAGGTAAGGTCGTAGGCACTTCCTTCCTTTCGCATATCGGCTGGCGACATATTCAGAATTATTTTTTTACCTGGAATTTTGAAACCGTTATTCTGAAGAGCAGCAGCAATTCGAAAATTACTTTCGCGAATGGCATTATCGGGAAGTCCGACGAGATGATAGCCGATGCCTTTATCGGTATTTACCTCAACGGTAATTGTAGCGGCTTCGACCCCTACCACTGCACTCCCATATACTTTAGTGAGCATAAAAGTGAAATTTATGCTGGGAGTTGCCAACACAAGATACTAAATAATCTGATGTAGTATAAAAACAGCCAAGCAAATGGCTTGGCTGTTGTGTTTAATCTTTATGCATCCTTCGGTAGCTCTTCTTGGTGGCGAAGGTAAAGGCATAACTTTTACCACCGTCGAAGTTTGGTGGGACCGTGACTTCAATAATATAGCGTCCGTTGGAGTATATTTTTAGGATATCCCCATCGTCGGTGCTCGATTCCTTCAGATCGAAACCCAACTCGCGCATTTGATTGATATAATTGTTAAAGGCCTCTTCCGATCGAAAACGCATCATAACCCCTTGGGCTCTTTCAGCTTCAGAGAAATAGTACGTAATGTAAAAAATGGCAGGATCGCCGACTTTGTAGTTGGGGCGATCGTGAACAAACTTTACATTGCCATAGTTTTCTTCAGTTTCATCGCTACCGGTGTAAAAGAACCAATTTTTACCACTTAAGTAATCCTCTACAAGACCTAGGTCCTTTTTGCTTAAACTTAGCATTTGTTCTACTGAAAGGTTTTGCCCCATCAGGCCAAAAGAGAACATCATAAAAAGACAGAATATTCCAATATTCTTCATGTGTATCATTTTTATCGCAACGTAGTGCGCTGTTCAATTGTGGGGATAGATAGTAAGGAGATGTCCTTACCTTAGAAATTGGGTTCAAGATTACAATACAATATTAAGAAAAAATATAGTATATGAATACAGTTGAACAACCCCAAATATAAGGCCAATTTCCTATTGAAGGGAAAATAATCGTTTAATCCACTTTAATTTCGATTTAGAGTATGGTGGATATTTAAGCGGTAGTTCGAACCAATTCGTCTTTTGAAGAATACTTTTATAATGCGAAAATGCCTTAAATCCGGCCTCTCCATGATAATTGCCCATTCCGCTTTGTCCTACTCCACCAAAAGGAAGCTCGCTGTTCGAAATGTGCATCACCGCATCGTTCACGGCACCACCTCCGAAAGAAACCTTTGAAAGAATTTCATTTCGTACGCTCTTGTTTTTGGTGAAAACGTAACAGGAAAGTGGTTTTGGAAGTTGTGCTACCTTTTTGATCGCTTCTGAAAGCGACGAATATTTCAATATAGGGAGAATGGGGCCGAAGATTTCCGCTTGCATAACTGTATCAGTCAACGAACAATTGGTCATAAGGGTCGGTTCAATGAAGCGATCCTCCCTTTCAACCGCACCACCATAGACAACCTTTGCAGGATCGATCATTTTCTGAAGTCGATCCACATTATCCTTATTTATAATCTGAACGTAGTTTCCATTTTTAAAGGAATAGTCCACTTTTTTGATTTCTGCCATACATTTTTCGACAAAATCATCGTGAATCTTTTCTTCCACCATTACATAATCTGGCGCAATACAGGTCTGACCCGCATTCAGGAATTTTGCCCAAACCAACCGTTTTACCGTTAATTTCAAATCGCAATCGGCACTGATAAAAGCGGGGCTTTTTCCTCCAAGTTCTAAGGTAACAGGGGTCAGATTCTTGGCTGCCGCTTCATACACGATGGTTCCTACCTTGGGACTACCCGTAAAAAAGATCTTATCGAAATCAAGTTTTAATAATTCGGTAGTTTCGGGAATGCCACCTTCTACTACCTTTATAAATCCAGGGTCAAAATGGTTATTGATCAATTTCGCCATGATAGCGCTGGTATGTTTCGGAAGCTCACTAGGTTTCAGGATAACAGTATTTCCAGCAGCAATAGCGGGCACCAAAGGTGCGAGAGACAATTGATATGGGTAATTCCAAGCGCCTATAATCAACGCCACTCCCAAAGGTTCAGGAATGATGTAGCTTTTTCCTGGAAGATTAACCATACCGGTCGATACCGTTTTACGCTGTGTCCACGATTTCAGATTATTGATAGCAATCTTTATTTCGTGATATAATAGTACCAGTTCGTTGGTATAGGTTTCAAATTCCGATTTTTTAAAGTCTTTATAAATTTCTTCATATAAAACCGCCTCATTCTCTTGAAGGAGCGCCTTCAATTCTTTCAATTTTTGAATGCGAAAGGATATAGGACGCGTTTTTCCAGCGTTGAAAAACGAACGTTGTACTCGAAAAATATCTTGCATGAATAGCTTCTTTTCAGTTGAAAAGTAACGCTTTTGAAAAGTTTAGATAGTTAAGAAAACAGTAAACTTAGCCCTTGCTTCTGTTTATGGCCTTATATTCCTCGTAGCATTCACTGATAGCATCGAGTATTTGAAGGTCGTTGGCCGTACGGATGAAGGTTTCGGAATAGTTACAGTTATTAAGAATTTCATCTATGTCAACCTTTTCCAATTGTAAAACCGCCATGAGCGTTTCACGATCATATTTACTGGCAAGGAGATTCCTGATTTCATCATCTTCCTTCATTTTCCGTAGCTTACGCATTTGTTTCGGCCGTTTTCCGAAGACATTATAGAGGAAATCGGCGGGATTGAAGATAGCGCTTAGCACTTTTGTCACAGCGCCTGGCTTCTTGCTACCCCCCTCATAGCCTGAATTTAATCCCGCAATTCGATAGCGATAATTGTCGTAAACGGGAATGATTTTTGCATCCACTTCAACATAACCGGTCAATTGTACGGGTCGTACCACCACTTCTTCCAAGGCAATTCCGAGCTCAGTCATCTTCACCTTAATATTTCCAAATTTAATCCAGTCGTTCGTTACCCGAACCCGAATCGACTTAAACCCTAAGTAACTAAAGTATAAGGTGTCGTTTACCTTTGCACGAATCTTGAAATCGCCTTCCGCATCGGTAGTAGTTCCAATCACTTCATTGAGATTTACGATGTTTACATTTTCCAATGCTTTATCGTTGGCACTGTTCAGCACCTTACCTTGAATAATAGTATCATCCTCCTGTGCCCAAGAAAAAACTGTGAACACAAGCAAGAGTGACGTAAGTAGGTAGGTTTTCATCATAGTAAGGTGCTAAATTACATAAAGAGACGAGAACTTCGTGCCAAAGTTTCATTTCCACCGAAAAGATACAGCCAAAAAGTGGGCTATCAAAACAGCTTAACGTCTTCTTCTACGTCCGCCCGTTCCTTTTCCTTTCGGTTTCGAATCCTTGCGTCGACTTTTTCCCTTAAAGGATGGTTTTCCGCCATCGCGACCACCGCCGCCGCCACGGTTTCCACCTTTTCGGTGTCCCTTCTTATTACCTCTTCCTCTTCCTTTTCCGCCACCGCCTTTACGACGACCCTCCTTTGAAAGTTCAACAGAAATCTTGCGACCATCCAATACGAAATCGCTAAAGATTCCCATAACCAGCTCCGTATGCTTTGCATCGGTGTTGAAGAAAGAGAAACTGTCGTGAACATCTACATGGAATACATCGTCTTGACCCAATCCAAGTAAGTCGCGAAGGAAATCCTTCAGACTCTGCCAGTTGAAATCGTCGCGGCTTCCAATATTGATAAAGTACCGAACCTTATCGTCGCTATAACTCTTACCTGAATCTTGGCCAGCTGAAGAAACAGCAACGGCATTTAGATCCTTTTCGTTTTTATAATAGTTGAAGAATCGCGTAAATTCTACCGAAAACACTTTTTTAATCAGTTCTTCCTTGGTAAAATCTTCCAATACTTCATTTATATTCGGAAGATACGGATCGATCTCATGATTCACCTTAGTATCCTTGATACTATTCGCTAGGTGAAAGAGCTGAATCTCGCAAATTTCCATTCCACCAGGAATTTCTTTTTGCTCAAATTTCTTTTGAATGATTTTTTCAATCTGTGAAATCTTACGGCGCTCGCTCTTCGATACAATTACCATAGAAACCCCTGACTTTCCTGCGCGACCGGTTCGTCCGCTTCGGTGGGTGTAGGTTTCAATTTCATCTGGTAATTGATAGTTGATAACGTGCGTAATATCGTCTACGTCAATTCCACGCGCGGCCACATCGGTGGCGACCAGCATTTGGATCTGACGCGTACGGAACGATTTCATCACCAAATCGCGTTGGTTCTGACTTAAATCACCGTGAATTGCGGCAGCATTGTAGCCATCTTCAATCAATTTTTCTGCAACCTTTTGGGTATCGCGCTTGGTTCTACAGAATACCACAGAGAAAATATCTGGATTGGCATCCGCTAACCGCTTCAATGCTAAATAACGATCACGAGCGTTTACAAGATAGTATTCGTGCGAAACATTTTCGCTCCCAACGTTTTTGGAACCGATCGTAATTTCGACCGGTGCATTCATGAATTTCTTTGCAATCTTCGAAACCTCTTTCGGCATGGTAGCACTAAATAACCAAGTGCTCTTGTCTTTAGGAGTATGCGAAAGGATTTCGGTAATATCTTCGTAGAAGCCCATGTTCAACATTTCATCGGCTTCGTCTAATACGCAATATTCCACTTTTGAAATATCAACCATGCCACGGCCGATCATGTCCTTCATCCGGCCAGGGGTTGCCACTACGATCTGAGCGCCTTTTTTAATCTGACGCGATTGTTCGCTAATACTAGCGCCACCATAGATGGCTGTAACGTTTAAGCCTTTGTAGTGCTTTCCGTAGTTGATCAGTTCGTTTGTAATCTGAAGACAAAGTTCGCGTGTTGGAGAAAGGATAAGTCCTTGCGTTGTACGACTGTCGACATTAATTTTTTGAAGCATGGGAAAGCCAAAAGCAGCTGTTTTCCCGGTTCCGGTTTGAGCGAGTGAAACGATATCGGTTTCACGGTCCAATAAAATAGGTATAGTTTTTTCCTGAACTTCCGAAGGGGTTTCAAAGCCCATATCGGTTACTGCCTGAAGGATTTTTTCATCCAGGCCTAATTCTTTAAATGATGCCATAAAATGGTTTAAAATGTAATTGGTGTTGTTGGGAAGCATGCGACGTTTTAAACCTAGGCTTCATTTTCAACACCTTAGTCCCCACCCTGGGGATTTTTTCAAGGCGGCAAAGATACTGTTTTATTTTCGATTTTTGATATGGAGGCGAGGGTTATATTTTTAGGAGAAAAAAGCTGAGAATTCAGAATTGAGAATTGAGAATTGAGAGTTCAGAATTGAGAATGGAGAATGGAGAATTGAGAATTGAGAATTGAGAATTGAGAAAGGTGAAAAAGAAGAATAATGTGCAATGCCATCAAGATTCAATAAGCCGCAATGCTTAGCGGTCAAGATACTCTTATAAGCTACTACTACTGACTAACGATTATTGACAACATCGTGGTTTGGAAGTTGGAAGTTGGAAGTTGAGTGTTGGATGGAGGAATTTAAGATTTGGAATTTGGTTCCTGGTTCTTGGTTCTTGGTTCTTGGTTCTTGGTTCTTAGAGATTTTATGCTATCACTACTCATTACTCACCGTTCACTATCCTTTAAATACTCCACCAAATACCGAAGTGCCTTTCCACGATGACCAATTTTGCCCTTTTCAGCTAGCGTCATCTCAGCGAATGTCTTATCAGAACCTTTCGGTTGAAAGATAGGATCGTATCCAAAACCTTCTTCGCCTCTAGGCTCTTTCGTAATTTTACCATCACAGATACCTTCAAAAAGCGTATCCACTTCATTAATGGTTAAGGCAAATACCGTTTTAAAGCGTGCTGAACGATCTTCGGTATCGGCAAGTTTCTCCAATACTTTTTTCATATTCGCCTCAGCGCTTTTTTCTTCACCTGCATACCGCGCACTGTAAACGCCTGGCTCGCCATTTAATGCACTTATTTCCAGTCCCGTGTCGTCGGCAAAACAATTATAGCCATAGTGGTCACGGACAAAATTCGCCTTTATTGCTGCATTCCCTTCAATGGTTTCGGCAGTTTCAGCAATGTCGTCATGGCAATCAATATCCTCCAAACTCAACAATTCGATATGGGAAGGCATCAACGCCCTAACCTCTTTCAGCTTGTTCTTATTGTGGGTTGCAAAAACGAGTTTCATAGCGGTGATTTAGAACTAGCGAAGGTACGCGTTTTCCGCTTAGTTCGTAGCATGTAAGGCTACTCTATTTCCTTCCGAATCGATAAATACACCCATAAAGCCATGCTCATCCGAAATCTTGGTCTTCGGTTGATAGATTTTACCTCCGGCCGCTTCAACTCTGTCCAATTCGTCGGTGATATTAGCCGAATGAAAATACACCATCGTCCCTTCCTGACTCGGAATATAACTTTCCTGCTGTACCAAGGTTCCGGTAGCTCCCGGGGAATCCATATCACCACTCGGAAACCAGCCCATCAAAAAACCGCCAAAATCGACGCGTTTGATTTCAAATTGAAAGACATCCTCGTAAAATTTTTGTGCCCGATCCATATCGGAGACCGGGATTTCAATCCAAACAAAAGGGTTTTGTGCCATATTAATATGTAATTAGTTGATTATGCGTTTTCCATTACCAGTTTTAAATCGTGAAGCCCTTCTTCAAAATCCTTCCCCACCATCTTGTCCATACTCATAAAGAGCATCATGACGTTCATCGGTGGTTTGTGTTTTCCATGAAAGCCCCAGGTAACTTCCGTTATGGAAGGTTCTACCTCACGAAGAACGAAGTAGCCTGTATTGACGCTTTTGAAGGGCTTAAAAAAACGAATTTCATTTTCGATACGCTCGTTGGGAAGGATTAATTTAATTTCCTGTTCTCCCGCCCCTACTTGCTTATGGTTACTATCCCAACGCGAAACAAATCCCACGTTTCCGTCTTCACCATCGAATTCACGATGCATATCTGGATCGCGTTTCATCCAAGGCGACCATTCATCTTGATTCTTGATATATTTTAGATAGTCGAAAACCGCTTTTTTATCACGCTTGATAACCATGCTTCGATTCACATCAAACTTCTTTGGTGCAATAAGCGCGAGAATTATTAGAAGAACAATAATTCCGATTAGAATGTATAAAAAAATCATATTGGTTGGGTTTCAATGAAGCATCGTTGCTCCAACCATTGAAGTTACGATTTTTTTTCTTCATTAAAACGCTGAATGATAGCGTCGGAGCTTTTGATAGTTTTTTTCATCCACTCCATTTCTATAGCTTGTTTTTCTGCTGAAGAAAGCTGCCAATCAACATCCAATTGTCGCATTTTGGTAACCAGATGCTGAAGGATAATCGCAGCCGAAACGGAAATATTCAAACTTTCGGTGAAGCCATACATCGGAATCTTCAAAAAACCGTCCGCTCGTCGCATTACCTGATCGCTCAAGCCATCGCTCTCCTTTCCGAAGAATAAAGCACTTTTTTTGGTTGCATCAAATTCGTGAAGCAGTTGCGAGTCGTTATGCGGAGTCGTCGCGATTATCTGATAGCCTTGCTCCTCTAATCGGTCCATACAATTCCCGATAGCGTCGTACCGATGTAAACTGACCCATTTTTGGGCACCCATAGCGATCTCCTTATCGACACGCTTTCCTTTTAGCTCCTCCACTACATGCAAATCCTGAATACCAAATACATCGCAGGTGCGCATCACCGCACTGGTGTTGTGTAATTGGTACACATCCTCGGTAGCAACGGTAAAATGACGGGTTCGCTTATTCAACACTTCCTTAAGAAGTGCTTTTCTGCGGTCTGTTAAATAGGTTTGTAAGTATTGAAAAAGTTGCTGATCCAAAGGAAATAGGTATTTTTAGGTGACGAAGATATAAAAAAAGCATTTGATGAAAATTGCAGTCCTAACAGGTGCAGGTGTAAGTGCCGAAAGCGGAATCAAGACCTTTCGCGACAGTAATGGTTTATGGGAAAACCATGATATCATGGAAGTTGCTTCTCCCCAGGGTTTTGCAAAAAATCCAGAACTAGTACTCGATTTCTATAATAAACGACGAAAACAATTGAAGGAGGTCGACCCAAATCCAGCGCATCACACAATTGCCGATTTGGAACAGGAGCATGAAGTGGTAGTCATCACCCAAAATGTTGATGACCTTCATGAACGGGCAGGAAGCTCAAAAGTGATCCATCTTCACGGGGAATTGAAGAAGGTGCGTAGTACCTTCGATGAAGACCTCATCTTAGATTGGGAAGACGATCTGAACATTGGCGATTTCTGCGAGCATAATCATCAACTTCGTCCACATATCGTTTGGTTTGGTGAAATGGTGCCCATGATGGAAGTCGCCATGCAAGAAGTGGCCAGTTGTGAAGCCTTAGTTATTGTAGGAACCTCGATGCAGGTATATCCGGCTGCAGGTTTGAAAGAGTTTGCACCACCGCATGCCCCGATCTATTTTGTAGATCCGAATCCTTCCATTTATCCTTCACAGCGAATAAAAGTGTTTGCTGAAAACGCTTCCACAGGCGTTCCAAAAGTGGTCGAACAACTCGAATAAAAATGGCCAACAGCGAACTACTTCAACAGATTAGCTATGCAAAAGCCTATCGCGAGAACCGCCTTGGAGCCGCAAAGTGGGTGCTCGCGCATCCTGAAACGTTTGGTGAATTGTTAGAATATTGCTACGATGACGATGACGAAAGAGCGTACAAAGCCACCTGGGTATTGGAATTTGTTTGTAAAGAAAAGTTGGATCTGCTCTATCCGCATTTCGATTATTTCTTCGAACACCTTCACACCCTGACTACCGATCAATCCCTTAGACCGATGGCACATATTTGTGAAATGATCGTACTTCAGTATTACAAAAAGAAAGAAACTTCTATTCAGAAGTGCTTCACTCCTTTACACAAACAACAAATGACAGAATGCTGCTTCGATTGGTTGATCAGAGACCAAAAAGTGGCTTGTCAAGTAAGGGCTATGACCTGTTTGCAGTATCTAGGTACCGAAATAGATTGGATTCACCCTGAGTTAAAAAACATTCTTCAACAAAACCTACCCACCGGTAGTGCGGGCTATAAATCGAGGGGTAAAAAGATCCTGAAAAGCTTGTCGAAAAGCTAAGTGTTGCATATCAATTATACCTCTTAAAATCACTATCTTTGCGGTTTTCAATTTGCAATAGCGACCAAAACCATTTATTATGTCGACTCACGCCCTTCAAGCCATTTCTCCAATCGACGGACGATATGCCTCCAAAACCGTATCCTTGGTACCTTATTTCTCGGAGGAAGCCTTAATTAAGTACCGAATTCAGGTTGAAGTTGAATATTTTATAGCTTTGGTAGAGCAGCCATTGCCTCAGTTGAAGGATTTTGATAAAAGCCTTTTTGAAGACCTACGCAGCCTTTATAAAGATTTCTCTATTGAAGACGCACAAACCGTGAAGGATACCGAAAAAGTGACCAACCACGATGTGAAGGCAGTTGAATATTTCATCAAAGGAAAGTTTGATGCGCTTGGGCTTCAGGAGTATAAGGAATTTATTCATTTTGGGCTCACGTCGCAAGACATCAACAACACGGCGATTCCGTTATCGTTGAAAGAGGCAATGAATTCGGTATACGTTCCGAATCTTTTGGAAGTGAAAAAGAAATTATCGGAATTGGCAAATGATTGGGCCGATGTTCCGATGCTGGCGCGAACACACGGACAACCTGCTTCTCCAACCCGATTAGGAAAGGAAATTTCGGTGTTCGTAAATAGAATTGAGGAGCAATTCGACTTATTGAACGATATTAAAAGTGCTGCGAAATTTGGTGGTGCTACGGGAAATTTCAACGCACATAAAGTGGCATATCCAAATATCGACTGGAAAGCTTTTGGAACCAAGTTCGTTCAGGAGAAACTGGGGCTTCACCATTCTTTCCCTACTACTCAAATTGAGCACTACGACCATATGGCGGCCTTGTTCGATTGTTTGAAACGTATCAATACTATCCTTATTGATTTGGATCGTGATATTTGGACCTATGTATCAATGGATTATTTCAAGCAAAAAATCAAAAAAGGGGAAGTGGGTTCAAGCGCCATGCCGCATAAAGTAAATCCTATCGATTTTGAGAACAGCGAAGGGAATCTAGGCATCGCAAATGCTATTTTTGAACACCTTTCGGGCAAGTTGCCTATTAGTCGTTTACAGCGCGATCTTACCGACAGTACGGTATTACGAAACATCGGCGTGCCGATTGGCCATACCCTAATCGGATTGCAAAGCACCTTAAAAGGCTTGAACAAATTGTTATTGAACAGATCGAAGTTTGAACAAGATCTTGAGAACAATTGGGCCGTAGTAGCGGAAGCCATTCAAACTATTCTTAGACGCGAGAATTATCCCAATCCATACGAAACCTTAAAAGGGTTGACGAGAACGAACGAAGCTATCAATCAAACTTCGATTGCTGATTTTATCGAAACCTTGGAGGTATCGGAGGAAGTGAAGAAGGAAATGCGAGCGATTACGCCTTCTAATTATACTGGGATATAGTTTACGTCAGGTCGAGCGCAGTCGAGACCTATTATAAAGTTCTCGACTGCGCTCGAACAGACATTTTAATCTTCCGCTGGGAGGTTAATCTCTTGGCGTTTATCTCCTAGTTCCAACATATCACCTACACTTTTTAGTGAAGAAACATCAACATCGCCTTCATCGATAGAACGCATCAACTGTATCATTTTATCGGGTTCCATATTATCGCCTATAAGTCGGAAAACGGCAAACCCACGTTCATTATCACTAGCAAACACAATCAATTCGTCGATTGCATCTTCTTCACCTACATACTTAAGGGTTGCGCCACGTTTGTTGGAGCCCATCTTCAGAAGAGTTTTGTATTTTTCTCCCTTCAGGATTTCCTTCAGCTTATCACGTTCGGCTGAGTAGTCGGTTCCGGTAGAATCATCCTTAATCGGGAAGGCCACTACATTAATTTTGTGGACCGTTTCCAGTACGGCTCGTTCCTCTGGTGAAAAGTTGCTGTTTTCGGATTCCAGCAAGCTAGTGGCAATATCTACCTTTAGAAAGGCATTGTCGTCTTGCTTTTCAACCAGGTATTCCTGCAGCGATTGTTGGTCGCTACAGGAAAACAAGGCTAAAAGGCTTGCAGTTAGTGGAATTAGTAGTCGGATAAGTGTCATATTAATTCTTTTTATCGATATTCTTTAATTGGTCACTTCCCGGCACATCGAGATCTTTTGTAAGCTGCGATACCTTTTTCAGGTCTATATTTCCTGTGATGCTCATAATAACGGTTTGGGTTTTTCCTTCCAATTCGCCCGTTAGGTGCATAAGCAGTTCGCTTACAAAATTATCGTCTTTTCCTTCTCTGGAATAAAACTTCACATTCTTGCCGTCATCCTTCACTCGCATCAATTCGGAGAGCTTGGAGTTTTGGGAAACATAATCTTTTACGGCCAAATCCATTTCTGCGGCTACGGTAGGGTTATCGGTAGTGAAAATCTTTATGTTTTCTAGGCTATTGATTAGGGAAAGATATTCCTTGACCTCGGGATCGTCAGAATCGAAATCCATTTTGCTTAATAGCTTGAACATATTTTTGGTGGCTACGAAGGAAGTCACATCGTCCTGATCCTCGAAACGGTCGAAGGCGTTTTGAGAGATTCCCGTGAAGGACAGTAGCCCAACGATTGTTATGATTGCTAACTTTTTCATTTTTATAAGTGTTTAAGTAAGGGTTATTTTAAAATTTTCTTTGTCGTGGTATTGAATTCGTCGATGTAGGTAAGCTCTTCGGCACCTTCATTAAAGTTCATCGAGATCTGCTGAAGGGCTGCCTTTGTTTTTTCAAAAGCTGCCAAGGCTTCTTGTTCCTCTTGCGTGAGACCTTGATTAGCATTTGTGAAGACATATCCTGCGACTCCGATAGCGATAACAGCCGAAGCTGCGATACTAAGCCACCACCGTCGTTGCGCAATCAACGGTTTGGGCAATTCAATTTCTTGTTGTGAACATTCTTTATGTGCTTGCTCGAACGCTTGGAACATGGGAGCGTAACTTTCCAAGTGCGGTGCTACGGTTTCGTTCGAGAAATACTCTCGAAGCTGCTGTTCCTCTTGTATGGTTGTAGTGCCTTCGAAGTAGGCATCTAACAACATTTCAATTTTATTTGATTCCATAGTTGTATTGTTTTTTTAACGCTTCCCGAACGGTCTTACGTGCTCTGGAAAGATTTACGCGTATAGCGGTTTCATTACTATCCAACATTTTGGCGATTTCGGCAAACTCATACTGCTCTACATCTCGTAACTGCAGTACAATTCGCTGTGTTTCCGGTAAGGTTTCCATAATCTCGAAAACCATATTTACCCCGTCACGTGCTTCTACTTTTCGTTCCACATTATCGCTATGCTCATAATTTGAGTGTACGATCTTTAGGTTTCCTGCCTGCTTCGAGCGAAGTCGATCCAAACAATAATTCTTAGTCATCGTGACCGCAAATGCCTCTGGGTTATCGTATTTTGAGATTTTTTGTTTTCCTTTCCATAATTTCAAATACACTTCCTGAACAGCATCTTCTGCTTCATCACGAGACACAAGAATTCTTTTCGCAAGCCGAAACAGCTTATCCTTATAGGGCATTACCGTTTTTAAAAATTCGCTTTGTGTCATTTTGGTGGTTGTTTCAGAAACCTTTTTAAGGTCGCTTCTACAATTACGACGAACCACATGATTATTTGTTACATCGCAATTTGAAGGCAAGTATTACAATAAAGAAATAAATTGGTAGTTTTACGCATAGATTACTCTTAATAGCTTAATTCCACAGTATTTTGAAAAAGAAACTCGTTTTACTCCTTCTCATTGTTAGTACACTCTTTGCATCATGTTTTGAAGACAATGACGATACTATCGCTTCCGCCTCTACGCAGGATATTCAGGATTTTATATATCGCGGCCTTAATTTCTTCTACCTATATAAAAGCGACACCCCAGAACTGGCGAATGATGCTTTTGCGAATGAAACTGAAAAAAATGATTTTTTAAGTTCTTTCGAAACACCGGAATCCCTATTCGACTATTTGAAATCGGATCAGGATCGATTCAGCATCCTGGTACCGGACTATATTGAATTAGAAAATTCGCTTAATGGTATTTCCCTAAGTAACGGAATGGAGTTCGGACTCGTTTTCGAGCCCAACAGCGACACTAATTTGTTTGGGTATGTTCGATACGTACTACCCAACACAGATGCAGAAGCCAAGAACGTGATGCGCGGAATGATCTTTACCACTGTGGATGGCGAACAACTGACCGTAAATAATAGAGTTGAATTGCTTTCACGCGATAGTTATACTATTGGACTGGCCAACTACGATGGCAATACCCTAACGCCTACCGGTGAAACTATAGCGCTAACAAAACAACAGTATACCGAGAATCCTGTCTTCAAAGCTGAAACCTTAACCGTGGATGGAATAAAAGTCGGCTATTTGATGTACAATTCCTTTACTCGCGATTTCGACAGTGAACTAAATGCTGCTTTTGCCCAATTCCAGGCAGAAGGTGTAACTGAGTTGGTTCTCGACCTGCGATACAATGGCGGTGGAGCGGTTGAAACAGCTGTTGACCTTTGTAGTATGATTACGGGACAATTTAATGGAGATATTCTGTATACGGAGGAATGGAATGCCGATAGACAACAGCAATATGCCGAACCAGGGGTTTTCGATTCGTCGATTAGCAATGGGGAAGCTATCAATAGCCTTCAGTTAATGAACCTATATGTTATTGCCACACGCAATACTGCATCTGCAAGTGAACTGGTCATAAATGGTCTAAACCCATATATCAATGTAACTCAAGTGGGTACCAATACACGGGGTAAGTATCAGGCCTCTTTTATTTTATATGATGCACCAGCGCCTAATTTTTCACGTAGCGAAGCAAACCCCGGCCATACCTACGCCATGCTTCCCTTGGTTTTTAAAACGGCAAATAGTTTGGGTAACACCGACTATGACGATGGCCTAGAGCCCGACTTTGGAATAGGTGAGGACTATGCCAACCTTGGAACATTGGGTAGTCCGAATGAGCCTTTGTTGGAAGCCGCATTAGGAATTATTACCGGTAGAAGGCCATCGATTTCACAACCTTCCTACCTAACTGAACTTGAAGGCCGAAAATCGCTTCTACCGGATTATCAAATTATGTGGGCAGAGAAATAAGTTTCTAAAACTGAAGCGTTACGCCCAATCGTACATTTCTTCCTCTGGTTTGATAGCGATACAGTTCTTCATATGCTGAATTGAAGATATTTTCAATACCGACCGTAACCGTCATCACTTCATTTACAGGATGGGAAATGGTAGCATTCAACAAACTGAACGCATCCAATGTCGTAACTTCTTCTTCAAAGGTATCTGGATTGAAGAAATTGTCTTCCCTATCGCTAACATACTGAAACGTTAGTCCGAATTGTGTTATCTGTTGAAGCGAATAGCCCAAGGATGCATTTACTTTGTGCTTTGGAATACGCAACGCGAAGCGTTTGTCTGGTTGGGTGAAGGTGTAGTTCGCCTGAAAATTCAATACTTCAAAAAAAGTATTGGCAACCTCTACTTCCACCCCATCGGTTTGAAAGGTTTCATCGATATTTCGATATTGGGAAATGCCTATTTCAGGATCTATAGCAACGAAATCTATATAATCACTCGATTCCCGATTAAAGTATAAAGCACTGAATCGAAATCCATTTTCTGCCGAAAGCTCAACGCCCCCTTCAATCGTTGTGTTTTCCTCGGGTAACAATTCGAGATTTCCATATAGCGGATCGTATAGCTGGTATAGTGAAGGCGTGATATAGGCGGTACTATACGAACCCAGTATTTTATAATCGAGCGCTTCCGTTTCAACCAAAAATGAAGGATTCATATTATATACAAATTTGCTATCGTATTCGCTATGATTGTTTAAACGAACTCCAGCATTCAACTGTAATCCAAAATCGGTTTCATACAATACATTCACATATGGATCAATAATGTTGAAATTGGCTTCTTCTTCATCCAACGCCTGTACAAAGTTGGTTTCCCCAAACGGAATCGTAAAAGTGTTTACGCTGCTCAAATTCACATTCAACCCCACCAACACACTAAAATCGGAACTAAACTGATGGTTCAAATAGGTGTCCATACTATACACGTCGCTTTCGTATTTTGCAGGAAAACCCGATTCAATTTCACGCTCCAACCACGTAAAGCTATCGTTAAAGACATACGTTCCATTTTTATAGCGCCATTCGAAGTGACCACCAGTTTTCAACTGCTTTGTAATACTTCTATGCTCGGCATCGGTATAGCTAAAATCGTCAAAACCTGCCTTAAACTCATCAAAACTGAAAAACTGTGAAATCATTACATCATCAGAAAAGTGATAGCCTACATTAATTCTTCCATTAAAACGATTAAACACATCGCTCTCAAAAGCGTCTTCGTCCTCTGGAGCTGCAATGGCAGAAAGACCATCGGTATATCGATTTCCAAACTGGGTGTTGTAGAAAAAGTCTCCCAAACGACCATTTACAGAAGCGCTATTTGTAAACTGTTGTAGCCTATACGAATCGTTTTCGGCAGATTGGTTGGTTCCTACCATACTGCTAAAGGTAGCGCTGATAGGCTTTTTAGCTGCCTTTTTAGTAGTAATGTTAATAACAGCCGTTCCAGCACCGCTTCCATACAACACACTGCTAGCACCTTTAATGATCTCGATTTTCTCAATAGTTTCTGTGGGAATCAATCGAAGATCGTAGTCATTTGCAATCTGCGACGCATCGGTAAGCGTTACGCCATCGACCATGATAACGACCTGCCGATTTCGTCCGCCACGAATGTAGTAGGCCAAATTCTGGCCGTCATTACTGCGGGCTCCATTGATTTCGATGCCGGAAACCTGATTTAAAAGATTGGCGACCGACATGCCCGCATTTTGCTGAAGCGTTTCTTTGGAAATGGTGGTCACCACCTTCCCGCTGCTCTTTCGGGGTCGCTCGACCTTAGCGTCGATAAAGACCGAGTCTAGGGATTGAACTGGTTTTTCTTGTGCATAAAAGGGTAGCCCTGCACAAAGGGCACTGATTAGAAATAGTGTTTTCTTCATCTAAAAGTGAATAAAACGGAAAAAATAGATAGACAGTCAGAAACCTTAGAGTTCCATAATTTGCCTTAACCTTTGTCCCGAAAGTTTGACATTAATTAGTGGATCCTTGGCAGGTCTCCTGGCTCGCCCGTGGTGCACCTTCCCGTTCCGAACATTCAGAACAGTGGTTGAAGAAACACAAATTCGCTATCGCGAATCGGCTTACAGTTGCGGGAACAGCTCCGGATTTTCACCGGATTCCCTTTTCAGTGCGATTCCTATTCTAAAATTGCACACCAAAATCCGACGCAAATATAAAATTTTCCGAACGATAGCCGACCGAATAAAAACCGTTATTTTTGGGCATGCGAAAAATCTACTTCACCTTAGTAATTGCCTTCCTGTTTATAGGCTGTAAGGAAAAACCATCTAAAGACCAATCGGAAGCAACGGTAACCGAATCGTTTACGGTAATATATGCGGAGGGTTTTTCAGTTACAGAAAAGAAAGGGTACAAAGTGCTTACCATCCATAATCCGTGGCCTGGAGCAGATGTCGAATATCGCTATGCGTTGGTTGAAAAAGGTGGAAGCATTGAAGATGAAAAAGACTTCGATGCAGTGTTGGAAACGCCTGTAACAGATATAGTGGTGACCTCAACTACGCATATCCCCTCTTTGGAAATGTTGGGTGAAACGGAACGCTTGGTTGGCTTCCCCAACTTAGATTATATTTCAAGTGAAGAAACCCGAAAACGGATAGCCGATGGTAAGGTAAAAGAATTAGGCAAAAATGAAAGCCTAAACACTGAAGTACTGATCGATTTAGCACCTGACGCCGTCGTTACCTTCGCCGTGGAAAGTGCCAATAAAACTGTGGCTACGATCGAAAAAACAGGTATTCCGGTTTTGTACAATGCCGATTGGACCGAAACCCATCCGTTGGGAAAAGCGGAATGGATCAAGTTTTTCGGTTTGTTATTTAACAAGGAAAAACAAGCGGATAGCATTTTTACAAAGATTGAAACCGAATATCTAGCAGCAAAAAAGCTCGCACAGCAGGCTAGCGAAACCCCTACCGTCATGGCCGGCGCTATGTATAAAGATGTTTGGTACTTGCCGCAGGGCGATAGTTGGGCCGCTCAATTTATTGAAGATGCAAAAGGTAATTATCTTTGGGGTGAAAGTGAAGGTTCGGGCAGTTTGTCTTTAAACCTTGAATCGGTGCTGGAAAAAGCGAAAAATGCCGATATCTGGATCGCTCCTGGCCAATATGACCATATGGACCGCTTGTCGGAAGTACATGAAGTGTATGCTCAGTTTAAGGCGTTTCAAGAAAATCAAGTATATAATTATACGGCGAACAAAGGTGAAACAGGCGGTGTTATCTATTATGAACTGGCTCCAAACAGACCCGATTTAGTATTGAAGGATCTCATAAAAATCTTTCACCCTTCCCTCCTTCCGGATTACGAACTGTATTTTTTTAGTCAACTGAAATAATGCAATCCACCAGATCATATCGCAACCATTTTATCTTTTTAGGAGTTTTCTTTCTCTGTATTCTTCTATTAAATATCAGCTTGGGTTCGGTAGCAATACCTTTGGAAGCCGTCTTGCAGAGCCTTTTTGGCGGTGAAGTAGAAAAGGAATCCTGGCGCTTTATCATTACCGAATACCGATTACCCAAAGCGATAACCGCCATCATCGCCGGCGGTGGTTTGGCGATCGCCGGATTGTTGATGCAGACGTTATTTCGAAATCCTTTGGCGGGACCTTTCGTACTCGGTTTAAGCAGTGGGGCCAGTCTGGGTGTTGCCATCCTGATTTTGGGCGCGGGGGCTTTTGGTGGGTATTTCAGCACCTTATTGTTGAATGAATGGTCGCTTGTAATCGCTTCCGCTTTTGGAAGTTTTTTGGTCCTATTGGCTGTGTTGGCCGTTACGTTTCGAGTGAAGGATACGATGGCGATACTAATCATCGGGCTAATGTTCGGAAGTGTTACATCTGCCGTGGTTGCTGTATTGTCATACTTCAGTAAGGCTGAACAGTTACAGCAGTATATTTTCTGGAGCTTTGGAAGTTTGGGCGATGTGTCCTGGAGTGGCCTGGGTATTTTGAGTTTTTGTTTTTTAATTGGTTTGCTATTGGCCCTGTATCAAAGCAAATCGCTTAACGCCCTGTTGTTAGGTGAAAACTATGCAAAAAGTATGGGGATACGGATGAAGCGTACCACCTTTGTCATTATTCTTGCCACCAGTATTTTGGCTGGTGGGATTACCGCCTTTGCAGGTCCGATTGCCTTTGTAGGATTAGCGGTTCCACATCTTACGCGTCAATACTTCAATACTTCGAATCATTTGGTATTAATTCCCGCAGTATTGCTTTCGGGAAGCATCTTGATGTTGGTGTGCGATACGGTTGCGCAATGGCCCTTTCACGAATTTACCTTACCCATAAATGCCATTACATCGCTTATCGGAGCACCGGTAGTGATTTGGTTGTTGGTGAGAAAACGTAAATTGTTGTTTTAATGGTACAGGATTATTCACATAGACATAGCGTTCTCCAAACCAAAAACCTTTCCATTGGGTATTCAGGAAGACAATCCGTTACGGTAGGAGCCGATATTTCATTCGAATTACAAGAAGGTGAACTGATTGGTTTGGTAGGTGCCAATGGTATCGGGAAATCGACCTTACTTCGTACATTGACAGGAATGCAACCCGAATTAAACGGAAGCATTTTGTTGAAAGGGAAAGAGCTTTCACAGTATAGCAGCTTGGAATTGGCCCAACAACTAAGTGTGGTCTTAACCGAAGCGCCTTCTTCCAAAAATCTAACGGTAATGGAATTGGTCTCTTTAGGACGGCAGCCCTATACCAATTGGATGGGTGCCCTTTCCACTTCCGATAAGAAAGCGGTACAGCAAGCGCTTATTAATACCGAAACAAAGACATTAGCCCACCGAAAATGCTTTGAATTAAGCGACGGTCAGTTGCAACGCGTCGCCATAGCAAGGGCCTTGGCACAGGACACTCCCTTGATTGTGTTGGACGAACCCACTACGCATTTGGATCTATACCATCGTGCCTATATTTTGAAATTGTTGCGACAATTAGCAAAAGAAACGGATAAAACGGTGTTATTTTCCACTCATGAAATTGATTTGGCGATTCAGCTTACCGATAAGATGATCGTAATGACCGAAGACGTCACCTACTTTTCAGATCCTTGCGATTTAATTGAAAAAGGCCGATTCGATAGTCTATTTCCGAAGGAAACCATCGACTTCGATAAGCAGACCGGACGATTTTCTATTAAAAAGTAAGTAGTAATCGAAATTCAGGAATTCTGATTTCCTTTTCAAAAAAGGTTCGGCTTTAATTCGTAACTTTTTACCTTTACCATTTCAAAAGAAAACGACCCGTGAACGAAACCCTTCTATTCCTTTTACTCGCCGCTGTTACCATGCTAATCGGTGCTTTTATTGGCAACCTCATTGCCAAATTGAAGCAAAAATCGGAAACCAGCAAGCTGGAAGAACGCATTACCCAACTTCAACAGCAGGAAGATAAACTGAATGAGCGGATGGATCTAGTTGTTCAAGAGCGTGAGGAAATTCGCAAGGAAAAAGAACGCCTTAACAACGACCTTATTCGTCGCACAACCGAGTTTCACAATTTAGAGGAAAAGAATCGGGAGCAGAAGGCCGAGGTTGAAAAGCTTCAGGAAAAGTTCACAAAGGAATTTGAAAACCTTGCCAATAAAATCCTGGATGAAAAATCGAGCAAATTCACCAGACAAAACAAAGAAAGTCTAGAAATCTTATTGAACCCACTTCAGGAAAAAATAAAAACTTTTGAAAAGCGTGTGGAGGATACCAATAAGGAAAGCGTCGGTCGCCATAGTGAACTGAAAGCGGAAATCAAACAACTTTCAGAATTGAACCAACAGATGAGCAAGGATGCCGACAACCTCACCAAAGCGTTGAAAGGCGATAGCAAGATGCAGGGAAATTGGGGCGAACTTATCCTTACGCGTATTCTTGAAAAATCGGGTCTAGAGAAAGATCGGGAGTACACCATTCAGGATAGTCACACCACCGAAGAAGGCAAACGCCTTCAAACCGACGTACTGATTCATCTTCCAGACGGTAAGAAAATGATCGTCGACAGTAAGGTCTCCCTTACCCATTTCGAGCGGTTTGTTTCAGAAGAAGATGAAACCGAAAAACAACTTCACCTAAAACAACATATCGCCTCTATCAAAAGACATGTTGACCAACTTAGCGAGAAGAACTATCAATATTTGTTGGATGAAAGTCCCGATACGATTTTTATGTTTATTCCGATAGAACCCGCATTCGCTATTGCTTCAGCCAACGAACCGAATCTGTACGAGCAAGCGTTCGATAAACAGGTGATTATCGTTACGCCTGCAACCTTATTGGCAGCACTGCGATTGGTAGATAACCTTTGGCAGAACGATCGGCAGAAACAAAATGCGTTGGAAATCGCTAAGCAGGCTGGAGCTTTATACGATAGTTTCACAAATCTGACCGATGAACTGATCAAGGTTGGAAAGCAGATTGGGACCGTTCAGAATAGCTACGAAAGCGCCATGAAGAAGCTTACGGGACGAGGAAATCTGATCCGTCGCGTCGAAAAGCTCAAGAAACTCGGTGCAAAGGCAAGTAAAACGATCGATAACAAATTGTTGAAGCGTGCAGAAGAGTTTGAAGAAGAATAATTGTCGTAGCTTTGAAAAAGGCTCTAAGTATCTATTTCAATGAAAAGAATCCTATTTATCATTCTCGGCGTTATCCTAGCGGTGTACTTACTTTATTTTGCCTTTGTCTACTTTGTACCCTATAGTGAAGGAACGCGTGCTGGCGAACTGATTAAGTTTAGTCATAAGGGTGTTATCGTAAAGACGTGGGAAGGTGAAATTAGCCAAGGTATTAGTGGGGCGCAGATATTTCAGTTTTCCGTGTTGGATGAAGAAGAGGAGGTTATTGAAAAACTTCAGGAATATCAGGGTAATTATGTGAAGGTATCGTATGTAGAACGCTTCGGCACCTTTTTCTTTTGGGGCGACACCAAATACTTTATCACCAAAGTAGAAAAGGATCAATCGCCACACTTTAGACGTTGATCCTTTTCGTTTTAGGTTTATTTGAAGCTATTATCTGCTCAAATACATCTTTCTTCTAGCATAAAGCTCATAGAAATCGTCATCTTTCAGACTTTCAATGAACAAAATACTTTCGCCTGTACTTTTCATCTCAGGCCCCAATTGCTTGTTTACATTCGGAAATTTATTAAAGCTAAAGACGGGTTGCTTAATCGCATAACCATCCAAATGCGGTTCAAATTTAAAGTCTTTTAGCTTCTTTTCGCCTAGCATAATCTTCGTTGCATAATTCACATACGGCTCGCCGTAAGCCTTCGCAATGAACGGTACCGTACGAGATGCTCTAGGATTCGCTTCAATGATATACACATTGTCATCCTTAATCGCGAACTGAATGTTTATTAATCCAACCGTATTCAACGCTAAGGCAATTTTCTTGGTATGGTCTTTAATCTGTTGAATAACCAAATCACCAAGGTTGAAAGGGGGCAGTAAGGCATTCGAATCGCCCGAATGTACCCCACACGGTTCGATATGCTCCATAATTCCGATGATGTAAACATCTTCTCCGTCACATATGGCATCCGCTTCCGCTTCAATGGCACCATCTAAATAATGATCTAAAAGCAGCTTGTTATTTGGGATCTTGCGAAGCAAGTCGACTACATGGGCTTCCAACTCTTGTTTATTGATCACAATCTTCATTCCCTGACCTCCCAGTACGTAGGAAGGACGAATCAATAATGGAAAGTCGAGTTCATCGGCAAGCGCTAGGGCTTCATCGGTTGTTTCTGCTGTTCCAAAGCGTGGGTATGGAATGTCGTTATCCTTCAATAAGGTTGAAAAGCTTCCACGGTCTTCCGCTAAGTCGAGAGCCTGATAGCTTGTTCCCATAATCTTGATACCATAGCGATCAAGCTTCTCGGCCAATTTCAATGCGGTCTGACCACCCAACTGAACAATAACCCCTACTGGGTTTTCATGGCGGATAATATCGTAGATATGTTCCCAAAACACCGGCTCGAAATATAGCTTATCGGCCACATCGAAATCGGTTGAAACCGTTTCAGGATTACAGTTTATCATTACGGTTTCATACCCACATTCTGCCGCCGCCAGCACTCCGTGAACGCAGCAATAGTCGAACTCAATTCCTTGACCGATTCGGTTCGGACCTGAACCTAGCACGATGATTTTCTTTTTATCGGTTACCGGACTATCATTCGCAGCCATTCGTTTCCCGTCGGCTGTCTCCATTTCATTTTCGAAGGTAGAGTAATAATATGGTGTTTGCGCGACAAACTCGGCCGCACAAGTATCTACTAATTTATAGACTCGTTGTATATTTAGTTCCTCGCGTTTCTTATATACTTGACTTTCCAAGCACTTCAACATGTGGGCAATCTGGCGGTCGCCATATCCCTTTTGCTTCGCTTCCAACAATAATTCACGCGGAAGCGTATCCAGCGTATATTCCGAAATTTCTTTTTCTAGTAGGTAAAGCTCTTCATACTGACGAAGGAACCACATATCAATTTTGGTAATCTCGTGAATTCGGCTTAATGGAATGCCTAATTGAATGGCATCATAAATGACGAACACACGATCCCAACTAGCGTTTTTAAGCTTATCTAGAATCTGCTGGTAGTCGGTATAACTTTTTCCATCCGCTCCTAGACCATTTCTTTTAATCTCAAGCGATTGAGTTGCTTTATGTAGCGCTTCTTGGAACGATCGTCCGATACCCATCACCTCTCCTACCGACTTCATCTGCGGTCCGAGAATACGGTTAGACCCTTCAAACTTATCGAAGTTCCAACGCGGGATTTTCACGATTACGTAATCCAGGGTTGGTTCGAATAAGGCTGAAGTCGTTTTGGTAATTTGGTTGTCCAACTCGTCCAGTGTATAGCCTAAGGCTAACTTGGCAGCGATTTTCGCAATTGGGTATCCGGTTGCTTTTGAAGCTAAAGCAGATGAGCGTGATACTCGAGGGTTGATTTCAATGGCAATGATGTCTTCTTTCTCATCTGGGCTTACGGCAAACTGAACATTACATCCCCCGGCAAAGTCTCCGATACTACGCATCATCTTGATGGCCATATCTCGCATTCGCTGAAAAGCCGAATCGCTTAATGTCATGGCTGGAGCGACGGTTATGGAGTCGCCGGTGTGGATTCCCATTGGGTCCATATTTTCAACCGTACAGATAATAACGACATTGTTATTTTTATCACGGAGCAGCTCTAATTCATATTCCTTCCAGCCTTGCAGCGCTTTATCGATGAGCACCTCGTGAATTGGCGATACTTCCAAGCCATGCGACAGTGCCGCTTCAAATTCATCTTCGGTTTCGACAAAAGCTGCTCCTGCTCCTCCTAATGTAAAGGAAGCCCGAATAAGCAAGGGCAATCCGAATTCCTGTGCGATTTCCTTTCCTTGCAGCAAGGATTTTGCTGTTTTCGCAGGTGCAACTGGAATGCCGATATCGCGCATCAGGTCCTTAAACTTATCGCGGTCTTCGGTAATGTTAATGGCGTCGATATCGACCCCGATAATTTTCACCCCAAAATCTTCCCATATTCCTTTTTCATCTGCTTCGATACAAAGATTCAGAGCAGTTTGCCCTCCCATAGTTGGCAACACGGCATCGATTTGCGGATGCTCTTTTAGGATTTTAACTAGCGATTTGGTAGTTAGCGGCAACAAATATACATGGTCGGCCATGGTTGGGTCGGTCATGATGGTTGCTGGATTACTATTGATAAGGATGGTTTCGATTCCATCTTCGCGAAGGGAGCGAAGGGATTGGGAACCAGAATAATCGAATTCACAGGCTTGTCCGATAACGATGGGACCAGAACCGATAATTAGGATAGATTTTAGCGCTTCGTTTTTTGGCATAGGAATGAAATTTATGGTGCTTGCAAAAATAAGACCCGTGAGGGTATAAAAAAAAGGTGCTGTATAAAAACAACACCTTTTTTATTTATAGTTTATCAACATTATTTCTTGTGACGTGGTTCAGAAGAAACAGAAAGTTTTTTTCGACCTTTCGCCCTTCTGGCCTTCAACACCTTTCTACCGTTCACAGAAGACATACGCTCCCGGAATCCGTGTTTGTTTCTTCTTTTTCTCTTAGAAGGTTGAAATGTTCTTTTCATTATAATTGAGTTTAACTTCTGAAAATTTTACTTAAAAAGACCTCTCTTCAAAGTCGGGTGCAAATATACAATCATTTTTTTCTTTCCCAAACCCAAAAATAAAAAATTTTTATTTGTTTTTAGTACCTTTGTCGGCCTGCAAAAAAGCATTCTATGTTCAACAAAAATTTCAAAATAATTCTTGCCGCACTTATCGTTGGAGTGGCGGTTTGGCAATTCACCGAAAACAATATTGGAAACGGTATCATGTTTATACTGCTCTCCTTGATTTTCGTCTTTTTATATTTTAAAAATGAAATCATTTTGCTCGCCTTCCTTCGTTTGCGGAAGCAGGACTTTGCGGGTGCGAAGAAATGGTTGGACAAAATTAAGAACCCGGAAGCTGCTTTAGTGCAAAAACAACAGGGATATTACTATTACCTTAATGGCTTGATGGTTTCACAAACAAATATGAATGAAGCCGAACGCTATTTTAAAAAAGCGATTGGTCTTGGGCTAAACATGAGTGCCGATCTCGCCATGGCGAAGATGAACCTTGCTGGGATTGCAATGACCAAAAACCGTAAACGCGAAGCGAAGCAATTATTGAAAGAAGCGAAGCAACTCGACAAGCATAATATGCTAGATGAACAATTGAAGATGATGGAGCAACAAATGAAGAAAGCTGCTGGAGCCCCACGTCAACACTACGGTCAGGGTGGTTTTCGGGGCCGTCGACGCTAACATTCTATCTTTCACCTATATAACGGTAATGCGTATTCAAAATAGCTTATATCCTACCGTGACACTAGGAATACTTATGAAATTTCCTACTGAATTATTCATTTAATCGAGTATTTCAGCGTTTTTAGCGAAAAAATCATTACCTTCCTACTGCTGTATACTACCTTTGTATCAGCTAATTAACTAGGTGCGTATGGGTAGAAAACTACTCTTTCTCTTCATTTTGATTCCTTTATTCCTCCATGGCCAAGATCGCGGAGAAGGGAAGTTATTGTCTCAGGCAATAGGAGAAAATATTAAGCGATACAAGATTCAGTCCCAATTGGCCTATGGAGCTGATGATGTGGAACGAGCCGAATTTTTGTTCGATTCCCTTATCACTAAGGTTATCAACGGAAGTATTCTTGATAATTTTAAGGTGAAGAAGCGTTCTGGTCGTAACATCGAGCTATACGACTTTGAAAAGCCGATGTTCCTGATGACCTATGCTTCTTGGTGCACACCTGGTAAAGGTGAAATTCCCGCTTTAAACGAAATTGCCGCCGAGTACAGCGATTATATCGACTTTGTGGTTCTGTATTGGGACAACCGTAAGGAAATGCGTAAGCGCACGAAGGAATATTCTAGGGATATCACTATCATCTATATTGATGAAGCTGAAAACAACCACAGTCATATCATCGAAACATTAAAGCATAGTGTTGGTTTTCCAACTTCCTTTTTTATAGATGCGGATAAAACTATTGTGGATGTTCGCCGTGGTGCGCTGCACCCTTATAATGAAAGCTATGAGGTTTCATTTGAGTTGAATTATAAGGCTTTCTATAATGGTATTTCACTCCTGAAAAATCTCAGTGACAAGGAGAATAATGAAGGTGTGGTAAGCAGCGAGGACCCCAATCCGTAATTATTTCGAGAAAAACATCCTAATCGCAACAAGAAAGATAATCACCGCAAAGATTTTCTTCAATAGTCGTGTGTCTATCGCAATTGCCATCTTAGAACCAAGATATCCTCCTACTATAAACGCTAATGCAATAACGATAGCATATTTCCAGTTTACATGCCCCGCTTGATAATAGTTATACGCAGCTATAAACGTTACAGGAATCGCCAAAACCGCCAGACTTGTTCCTTGGGCCTCATGCTGATTATATCCTAGCAAAAGCATCGTTAAGGGAATCATGACAACGCCACCTCCCACTCCTAAAAATCCACTAAAAATCCCTGCCAATAAACCGATTATTACCAATGATAGGATTAAGGTCATATTCATTTTAAAATAATTATGGGTACGTAGTATATTGTCCTTCTTCTGGAATTTCGATGAAGTATTCCTTTCCTGAAGCATTGCGCAAATAGGTTTCACGTAGCCAAGGATTATGAATTTTTAAGATCTTATAGCTGATACCGAATTTATGGGCAAATGCCGGAATATCGGTAATAGCCGTATCAACTTTTACGGTGTAGGTTGGAATTTTATGGTATAGATCCTTATCGCGATAATTGAAACCGAACTTCTGCGGATTCGAAAGAATATATTTAAACGCTAAGATTCTGAAAACGTATCGGCTGGTTTCATCATTCAACAACAGATCGTAGTAATCGCCATCCGACTTTTGACGTTCAACTTGCTTGGAAACCCCATAATTTCCGGCGTTATAAGCAGCGGCAGCCATCGTCCATGTCCCAAAGCGATCTTTCGATTTTTGAAGATACTCAGCTGCGACCTTAGTTGCTTTTTCGAGATTATAGCGTTCATCGACATAATCGTTGATTTCCAAACCATATTCTTTTCCGGTACTTGATAAAAAATGCCAAAACCCTGCAGCACCTGCTGGTGAGGAATTGTCCATTAAACCACTTTCAGCAACGGCTAAATATTTAAAATCGTCTGGAAGCCCATATTTTTTCAACAAAGGCTCTATTTTAGGAAAGAAACGGTTGGCTCTTTTAATAATTAATAGCCCATTACTTTGCCAATAGGTATTAACCAGCAATTCGCGATCGAACCGCTCTCTAATATCAGGGTCATCCATCGGAACGGGTTCCCCGGCAAAATCCATTGTATCGGGTAAGGGAATGGCGTAGACATTATAATCGTTTACCAATTTCTTCTCCATTGTTTCATCCGATGGCGGTTCTTGTACTGCATTTACACATACAAAACTAATACCCATTAAAAGGCTTGCCAATCCTATTTTCGCCAAAAATCCCATATACTCTTTTTCTTTTTAAAAATACGAAATATTACCTTGGTGTGAAATACCAATCCCTTATTCCTTTAAAATAATCGATTGTAAGGTTTCCGATAGTTGCTTGCCCTTGTTCAATAACATGATATGAGTTCCCCCTTCCAATCGGATGCAGTCATCGATATTTTTAATCGGAAAAACTATATCATCTTCACCATGAATATGGACGATTTTCCGAATGGGCTCTTCTCGTTGCCAGCACACCATATTTTTGATAGCCCAATCCAAATACTGCTTATTGCGCACATGAAGAAACTCCTGATAGAGTCGCAACCGTTTCTTGCTTCGTGGTCCCACCGCAAATTTTGTCAAATCGTTGGCGCTTAACACCAAACGCGTTGGAATTAATTTGTATACGCCTGTTTTTTGCGCAAATTTCATGCGAGTCGGCAATTCTTGTTTCGACTTTACGCTGGAGATAATGATCAATTCCCGAAGGTTCAAAAATGCCGCCATTTCTTGTGCCACTACGCCACCAAATGAAACGCCAATCAATACACTATTATCATGTTCTACATACTCTGCCATGCGTTCGGCATACGCGGCAAGCGATTCATTTGGGTGTGGTACGATCCACTCGATAATATGTACTTTACAGGGTGGGTCTGGTAGCGAGATATTCTTAAAGATTTCCTTTCCCGCGGCCATGCCGGGCACAAAATAGACATGTATGGTTTCTTCAGACATAACGTATCGAGCGCTTTTGGCAAGGTAGTAATACCTATTTTTTGTACCTTTGATAGGCAAAGATACTATTCTGTCTTTGCTTTATTGTTCCTATGAAAAAGATTTTACATCCTTCAAATACTAGGGGCGTTGGCGACTTTGGTTGGTTGCAAGCCCGTTACTCTTTCAGCTTTGCAAATTACTTCAATCCCGAGCGACTTCAGTTTGGAATGCTACGTGTTTTAAATGATGATACCGTGGCTCCGGGGATGGGGTTTGGAAGGCATCCACATGACAATATGGAAATCGTTACCATTCCGCAGAAAGGAGCCTTAAAGCATCGCGATTCAATGGGAAACGAAGGGGTAATTGAAGCCGGTGACATTCAGATTATGAGTGCAGGGAAAGGTGTAGAACACAGCGAGATTAATGCCAGTGCTAAAGAACCTATTTCACTATTTCAAATTTGGGTTATCCCAGAAACACGCGATGTCGAACCCCGGTACGACCAAAAGAAAATTGCCCCCTTACTTACCGAAAACGAGATTGTTCCCGTAGTGAAACCAAAGGATAAGGCGGACGATAACGATCTTTGGCTACACCAACAGGTATGGTTTAACCTGGGTACTTTTTCCGAAGAAACCACGACTACCTACAACCTTCATAATAAGAACCACGGAATTTACGTTTTTGTTATCGATGGCACTGTTGTTGTTGAAGACGAAACGCTAGAACGACGCGACGCCATTGGGGTTTATGAAACCGAATCCGTTTCCATAACCGCAAAAGCGAATACCGATGTATTAGTAATAGAAATTCCAATGCAATAACTATAAACTTACTCCCATGATTGAAGATGTTGAAATTACCGATAATGAATTCCTTCGTCAATTCGAATTAGAGGTTGGCGATAACATGGCGCGGATTGAATATGCATTACAAGACCGGAAAATCTTTTTGACAAAGTATGAAATGCCAGAGGATATGGAAGATCAGGGCTTCCGAGATGTTTTTATAAAAGCTGTTTTTGAAGAAGTAAAGCGCCGTGAAATCAACTTGGTACCCACCAGTCCTGAAGTAGCCGGCTTTATGCGTAAAAATCGCAGAAAGTATAAAAACCTCCTTCCTGTAGGAATAAGCATCTAAGCAATATAATATCAGAGGCCTACTATAAACATTTCCATAGCTTAACTGCGATGGACCAAATCGCTTTGTAACAAAAATAGACCTCGTTCGTCATACAACTACAACCACCAAAAAAACCACTGCGTGCAAACCATACTTACCTTAGATAACCTAAGCAAGAACTTTGGACCCATACAAGCCGTTAAAAATCTTTCCTTTACAATTGAAAAGGGAAACGTTTACGGAATTCTTGGTCCGAACGGAAGCGGAAAATCTACTACTCTCGGAATTGTCCTGAATGTCGTGAATAAAACTTCTGGAAGCTATCATTGGTTCGATGGCTCTGAAGGCACACATCAAGCATTGAAAAAAGTTGGCGCCATTATCGAGCGACCGAATTTTTACCCGTATATGAATGCGGTTCAAAACCTAGAGCTAGTTTGTAAAATCAAGGAAGTTACTACTTCAAAAATTGATGAAAAGCTGGAATTGGTTGGATTATTAGAGCGAAAGCTTAGTAAATTCAAAACCTATTCGCTTGGAATGAAGCAGCGATTGGCAATCGCCTCTGCCCTATTGAACGATCCAGAAATTCTTATTCTGGATGAGCCCACCAACGGATTAGACCCTCAGGGAATACATCAAATACGAGAGATCATCAAAAAAATTGCAGCTTCTGGAACTACCATCCTACTTGCTTCTCACCTATTGGATGAAGTTGAAAAGGTGTGTACCCATGTAGTTATTCTGCGAAAAGGGGAAAGTTTATACACCGGTAGCGTAGAGGGTATGAATGCGAGCCATGGCTTCTTTGTCTTACAGTCTCGTAATACCATAAGACTGAAGGAAGAACTTGAACGAAATGCTGCTATCGGAAGCATTAAGGAAGATGGCGACCTCATAACCGCCTACCTCAACGAACCGATGGATGCTTCAACCTTCAACGAAGAGATGCACAGCAAAGGCATTGTATTGTCGCATCTCGTAAAACGGAAGGAAAGCCTTGAAGAATTATTCCTTGAAATCACTAAAAACCTATCGTAAGCATGCTCCGACTTTTTTCCATAGAATTTCAAAAACTGAAATACAACCGCTCCGCGAAGGTGATTTCCATTGTCTATTTCCTATTAATCACCTTTATAGCCCTTATCGCTTCCATTGAGTTCGATATTGGGAATATCAACTTCCGGGTAGCCGATCAAGGCATCTTCAATTTTCCTTTTATCTGGCACTTCAACACCTATATGGCGGCTATTTTAAAGATCTTTCTTGCCATTGTTATTGTTTCGATGATGAGCAACGAATATAGTTATAGAACATTAAAACAAAACCTCATCGATGGCTTGTCAAAACGGGAGTTTGTACTTTCAAAATTTGTTACGGTCCTGGGTTTTGCTCTTCTTTCAACACTATTTGTGTTTATTGTATCGATGATACTCGGACTTTCCTTTTCCGATTATAATGAAATAGGGATCATCTTTAGCGATCTTGACTACTTGTTGGCCTATTTCGTTAAACTGATGGGCTTCTTCGCCTTCTGTATGTTTTTAGGCATTTTGGTGAAACGTTCAGCCTTTGCCATCGGATTCCTAGTGGTCTGGTGGATCTTTGAAAGTATTGTATATGGATTGCTTAAATGGCAGTTTTTTAAAGGCACGGATATCGCCGACACAGTCCTACAGTTTTTCCCGCTAACAGCCATGTCGAACCTTATTAAGGAACCATTTACTCGATTGGGAGCCGTGCAATCGGCGGCCTCTCAATTGGGCGAAAACCTCGCCAAAAATTATGATGTGGGTATGATACCATTACTAATCGTCTTGGCGTGGACATTTTTGTTTACATATTGGTCGTATGCACTATTAAAAAGAAGAGATTTATAGGGCTTTCATTACTAGTTAATTTAAAGTATCTTTAAGGGATTTGTGATAACTATGCTATATCCCTGGAGGACCTTTCTTTTCACACTCATACTAATTCTTGCTTCCCTATTGAGAGCACAAGGGCAAGAGGTTACGCTATTAGAACAATACAATGGTACATTCGACTATGTAGCCTTTGGAAATACGCTTAATATAGAGGAAAATGGATCGCTCGTATTTTGTGATATCCTTACGGAAAGCAGCGCTGAATTCGCACTCCCACCCGATCAATCGATTGTTGCCGCCTATCTTTATTGGGCAGGTTCGGGACCTGGCGATTTCGAAGTCGAGCTGAACGATATCCCCTACTCAGCCGAACGCCAATTTTCGTTTAATTTCACCACCGATGCAGGTACGGTCTATACCTATTTTGCTGCCTTTGCAGACGTTACCGATCAAGTAAGTGCTACCGGTAGTGAAACCTACACCTTATCCGAATTGGATTTAACTGACATTATTCAATCCTACTGTTTTAGCAATGGCGGCAATGGCACCAACTTTGGAGGTTGGACAATTGTAGCAATCGTTGAGGGCGATAATCTACCGAACAGTCAACTCTCCGTTTTCGATGGTCTGGAAGGTGTTAGTAGTCAGAATGAAGAAGTAACGATTGTATTAGACAATCTTGAAGTAACGCAAAATCTAGGGGCAACCATTGGCTTTTTGGCTTGGGAAGGCGACAGCAGTATTGCTGTGAATGAAACGCTACGGCTAAATGGTGATATTTTAAGCGACCCACCGCTGAACCCCGCAATCAATGCGTTTAACGGCACTAATACGTTTACAGGTTCGGACGAATTATACAATATGGATATCGACTACTATTCGACTGGAAATAGCATCGAAATAGGCGATACGGAAGCGATTATACAACTTACCTCTGGACGCGATGTTATCATGATCAACAATATCGTGACCATCCTAAAACAGCTTCCCGATGCCACTATCGAGTTCGAGGTAACTGAAGGTGGAACGGAATGTGGAAACCGGGATATTGAGTTAGAGTATACGGTTTTCAATCCAAATAGTTCCGCCGCATTACCAGCTGCGACGCCTATCGCTTTCTATGCGAATAGTACCCTTATCGGACAAGCACAAACACTGGCGGATATTCCTGTGGATGGTAGTGAAACGAATACAATTTCACTTAGCGTACCCGATGAAATTCCTGCTGAATTCACTATTAGAGCAGTAATAGATGATACTGGTAATGGAGCAGGAATCGTTCAGGAGTTGAACGAAGACAATAATACATTTGAAATCGAATTCGAACTATTTGTGTTTCCCGATATTTCAGAATTGGTCGATTTAGAAGTATGTGAAATCTTTGGCACCGAACAATTCGATCTTACAAAAGCTATTGTTAACTTAGATGACACCTTCACCATTGAATTTTACTTGACGGAAGCAGATGCGGAAAATCAAGAAAATGAAATTGAAAACCTAGAGGCTTTCGAAAATACTGAAAACCCACAAACGATCTGGCTACGTGTCGATAACGGAAACTGTTTTGTGATCACCTCTTTTAATATCGAAGTCATCGACTGCCCCATTCCTGATGCAGCTATTTCGATTAGCGAACCTATTTATGCGTGTCGCGGAAGGGAATTTTCTTTTGAATATACAGTGTATAATACCGAAGATGCTACGGCACCCCTCGCTTCGCAAACCCCTATAGCCTTTTACGCAGATAGCCAACTTTTGGCGCAGGCAGAAACAAATTCGGTATTGCTCATAGGTGAAAGTGAAACGGCAAGTATAACCACGACCCTTCCCGACTCGTTACCCGATCTTTTTCTTTTGACGGCATCCGTAGATGATGATGGAACGGGAAATGGGGCTATTTTTGAATTTAACGAAACAAACAACCTCTTCGATAGTAATGGAGAGTTTAGATATCTTCCCCCCATAGAACCACTTCCACAACTGCTATTATGCGATGAAGGCTTCGATACCGCGACCTTCGATCTTACGGAACAAGATCCGCTTGTGACCGCCAATTCTGAGGGAGTCGTGACCTATTTCACTTCAGAGGAGGATGCACAAACCAATACAAATCCTATCGATTTTCCGAATGACTATCAAAATACATCAGATCCACAGCAAATTTTCGTTCGATTGGAAAATGAGATTTGCTTTACCACTGCTTCTTTTGAAATAGCTACGGAAAACTGTCCTATCTTTATCCCTCAAGGATTTTCACCCAATGGCGATGGTATTAATGATGTTTTCGAAATAACCAATCTATTGAATGTCTATCCCGACTTCAATTTAAAGGTTTATACCCGTAGAGGTGATTTGATTTACGAGGGTGGAAATAGTGATGGCTTTTGGAATGCTATTCCAAATCGTGGTATTTGGTATCAGGATGAAATAGTTCCCACCGGCACCTATTATTATGTCTTGGTTATCAACGATCCAGAGTACCCTGAAGCCATTGTTGATTGGGTCTACATTAATTATTGATTCGATAATAATTACCTTATTTTTGTAGGGCTATGAAATTCAAAATCGTATCCGATTATACCCCGACCGGTGACCAGCCCCAAGCGATTAAATCTTTGGTGGAAGGCATTGAAGCCGACGAACAGTACCAAACCCTTTTAGGAGTAACAGGTAGTGGCAAAACGTTTACCATGGCAAACGTTGTGGAACGGGTTCAAAAGCCTACGCTAGTACTCGCCCATAATAAAACACTGGCCGCGCAATTATACTCAGAATTTAAGCAGGTATTTCCAAATAATGCTGTAGAATACTTCGTATCCTATTACGATTACTATCAACCCGAGGCCTATATTCCGACCAGTGGAACTTATATTGAAAAGGACCTTTCCATCAATGAGGAAATTGAAAAGCTTCGCTTAAGTACAACCTCTTCATTACTTTCAGGTCGTCGTGATGTGATAGTCGTCGCTTCGGTCTCTTGCCTTTATGGTATCGGAAACCCGATTGAGTTTCAGAAAAATGTTATTAGCCTAAAGCAAGGCCAAATCATTTCACGTACAAAACTGCTTCATCGACTTGTACAAAGTCTCTATTCTAGAACGGAAGCGGAATTTAATCACGGGCGTTTCAGAATTAAGGGCGATACGGTGGATATTTTCCCTGGATATGCTGATGATGCTTTTCGAATTCACTTTTTTGGGGATGAAATTGAAGCAATAGAAGCCTTCAACCCACAAAACAACGAAATCATTGAAAAATATGATCGCCTAAACATTTATCCGGCAAATATGTTTGTAACCTCGCCCGATGTGTTACAACAGGCCATACGTGAAATTCAGGATGATTTGGTGAAGCAAATCGATTACTTCAGGGACATTGGAAAACCCCTTGAAGCGAAACGACTGGAAGAACGTACCAATTTTGATTTGGAAATGATTCGAGAATTAGGGTATTGCAGCGGTATTGAAAATTACTCGCGCTACCTTGACCGTCGCTTACCGGGCACAAGACCGTTCTGCTTGTTGGATTATTTCCCGGATGATTATTTGATGATGGTAGATGAAAGTCATGTTTCAATTCCACAGGTTGGCGCGATGTACGGGGGTGATAGAAGCCGAAAGGAGAATTTGGTTGAATATGGCTTCCGACTACCTGCGGCGATGGATAACCGTCCGTTGAAGTTTGAAGAATTTGAAGCCTTGCAAAATCAGGTGATTTACGTTAGTGCAACCCCTGCCGATTATGAGCTGGAAAAAAGCGGCGGGGTTTATGTCGAACAGATTATTCGTCCGACCGGCTTATTGGATCCGCCGATTGAAGTGCGCCCTAGCCTCAATCAAATCGATGATTTATTGGAGGAAATCCAAATACGGGTTGAAAAGGACGAGCGTGTATTGGTGACCACGCTAACGAAACGAATGGCTGAGGAATTGACGAAGTATCTCACCCGAATTCAGGTACGCTGTCGTTACATCCATAGCGATGTAGACACGTTGGAACGGGTTGAAATTATGCAAGATTTGAGACTTGGGCTATTTGATGTTTTGGTTGGGGTGAATTTGTTACGTGAAGGATTAGACTTGCCCGAAGTTTCTTTAGTAGCAATACTAGATGCCGATAAGGAAGGATTCTTGCGAAGCAATCGCTCGCTAACCCAGACCGTTGGACGAGCTGCGCGAAACATAAATGGAAAGGCGATTATGTATGCCGATAAGATTACGGATAGTATGCAAAAGACTATCGATGAGACTAACTATAAGCGCGAAAAGCAGATTGCTTATAATAAGGAGAACAATATTACACCACAGGCAATTCGAAAGTCTTTCGAAAATGCCCTTGCCAAGAAAAAAGTAGAGCGGTATACGTTTGAAACCGCAGAAAGTTTAGCTGCGGAGCCCGAAGATCAATATCTGACGAAAGCACAAATAGAGAAGAAAATTCGGGATACGCGAAAAGAAATGGAAAAGGCCGCAAAAGAATTGGACTTTATGATGGCTGCAAAGCTTCGTGATAAAATAAAAGGCTGGCAGAAACAATTGGAGGAGGCGTAATTTACCATGACCTTAACACGCTTCTTTATCGCTATTCTTTATTTTTCCACCGCTATGGCAGTTGCCCAAGAAAACACCTTCAAAAATAAAACGATTCCTGAAAGTATTCGGACGGAAACGCTGAAAGCACTTCAGTTTTTTCCGGAACTTCAGGATACTGAAATAACCTTCAAATTTAAGGATCGGATTAAGAAATCGACTATGCAGGCACAGCCGACTTGGGGAAGTGTTTTTAAATCGAGGAAGAATCGTGCCTACATCATCCTTATCAGTAGAAAAATACAGATTGACGAAGAGGAGTTTACCATTACGGATATCCCTAGTGACGTCCTAACCGGTTGGATTGGTCATGAATTGGGCCATGTAATGGACTATCGAAATCGCAGTACGTTCGGAATGATTTTTTTTGGGTTGAAATATCTGTTTTCCAAGGCACATATAAAGGAAGTGGAACGTGCCGCGGATACCTTTGCTATTGCACATGGGATGGGAGAATACATATTAAGAACCAAAAACTTCATCCTAGATAACGCGAATATTTCTGAAACCTATAAGCGTCGTATTAAATCATTCTATATGTCGCCAGAAGAAGTGATGGAGCTTATCAATGAGGGGAAATTGAAAGAGGCCATTCTTCAATAATTTCGGACGAAGTCTTCCCATTCGGCGAACTTTTCTTCATCCATAACCTTTTCCATTTTTACCTGTCCACCCTTCTTTTTGTTCTTACCGCTCCATTCGTGAAATACTTCTGGCAATACCTTAGAAACCTTTACTCCTTTTAGCGCTTTTCCACGGGCCACATTGTAGTTCTTATTCGCTTCTTTTAATGATGTATCAAGAGCTTCCGCTAGCTTATCTTCAGAAATATCGGCATCGGTACCCAAATACCAATGATGGTGAAATTCTCCTTTAATCTTTACGGCTGATAGGGTGAATTCGGGAATTTCGATATCGAATTGTTGCTCGAGCTCCCGTAGAGCCGCTTCCATTTTATTTACCGATAATTGCGATCCAACGACATTTAAAAAGAATTTGGTGCGACCTGTGATCTTAATTTCACAACGCTCCACATCGGTGAAGGCTATTGTGTCGCCGATAAGGTACCGCCACGCTCCTGAAACCGTAGAAATAAGCAATACATAATCTTTTCCCTCTTCCACTTCAGAAAGATTGATGACAGGAGCTTCTTGTGCAATTGAGCCATCCTGATTGATGTATTCTGGCTCAAAGGGCACAAACTCGAAATAAATACCATTATCGGTCACCAGTTTCATTGCCGTGGTTCCTGGACGTTGTTGATAGGCTAAAAAACCTTCGGAAGCTAAATAGGTATCGATGATGGTAATGGGATACTTCAACAATTTGTTGAAGCTTTTCTCATAGGGTTGAAAGGCAACACCCCCGCTGGTATATACTTGAAGGTTGGGCCAGATGTCCTGAATGGTGTCCAGCTTGTTGTATTCGATGACCTTTTTCATCATCAATTCCATCCAAGAGGGAATTCCACTTAACGCCCCAATATCCCAATCGCCCGCTTTTTCAGCTATTGTTTGAACACGTTCATCCCAATCGTCGATCTGAGCAATCTCTTCACCTGGTTTATAATACCCACGAAACCAAAAGGGAATATTGCTTGCACTAATACCACTAATTTCGCCTTCCTTAAACTCGTCGCGCTTCTTAAGATTAGTAGAACTTCCTAGCATCATAATTTCCTTCTCAAAAAAATCAGGAGGAAGATCGAAATTAGCCAAGGCCCCCACTTGCTTGATCCCCGTGGTTCGAATAGCTTCGAGCATGGCATCGGTTACCGGAATTCGTTTACTTGATTTTCCAGTGGTACCGCTACTAAGCGCAAAATAAGTTGGCTTTCCAGGCCAGGTAATATCCTCAAACCCATCGTGTACACGGTGCCACCACTTTTCGGTCATCTGATGGTAATCGAAATAAGGCACAGCGTCTATAAAAGCCTTGTAGCGATCTTCAGCTTCGAGTATTTTAGAAAAACCATAGTATTTACCGAAGGCGGTATCCTTGGCTTTTTCCAACAATTCTTTTAAAACTGCCTGTTGCGACTCGTAAGGGGTTTCTTCGGAAACTAGGGTATCCCGTAAATCGATTGCTTTTTTAATGATGGAACCAAGTACTGCCATAGGTAAGTGTTGAATTAGGTATGCTGAAAAGGTCTTTCACGAAAATAACAGGATGATTCGAACTAATCGCCTTCTTTAATGCAAGTTTAACGTGAGCACTATTTGTATCTTTGTATGGTTATGTCACACCACCCCGATTCCGTCCGTATAAACAAAGCGATTAGCGATAGCGGTTTTACCTCACGACGAAAAGCCGACACCCTTATCGAACAAGGCCATGTTACCATAAATGGAACGGTTGCTACCCTTGGCGATCGTGTGATGCCTGAGGATGAAGTGCGAGTGAAAGGGAAATTGATTACTGAAAATGATACCGATGTTTATATCGCCTTAAACAAACCTGTTGGTATTACCTGTACAACCGATAGAAGGGTTGAAGGTAACGTTGTTGATTTTATCGGACATGAAGAACGTATTTTTCACGTGGGGCGACTGGATAAGCCGAGTGAAGGGCTATTGTTAATGACGAATGACGGTGATATTGTAAATAAAATTCTACGTGCTGGAAATAAGCACGAAAAAGAATACATCGTAACGGTAGACCGGCCCATAAATCAAGATTTTATTAAGCGCATGTCTAATGGCGTTCCTATTTTGGATACGGTAACCAAGAAATGTGAAGTAGAACAGTTAAGCCGATTTGTATTTCGAATCGTCCTTGTGCAAGGTTTGAACCGACAGATTCGTAGAATGTGTGAATACCTTGGCTACAATGTTACGGCCCTGAAACGTATCCGCATTATGAACATTACCTTAGGCGATTTGAAGGTTGGGGAGTGGCGCGATTTGACCAAAAAAGAAATTGAAGGGTTGTTGAACGCTACGGAGGAATCGAAAAATATTCCCCAGGCGCAACGGAACCGGAATAGCTCAACAGGGGGAAGAAGAAGACGCGGTTAGGATAAAAGAAAACCGCAGGCCGATTGAGTAGCCTGCGGTCATTTTCAACTAACTAACCAAATTAAATTTCAATTATGAAATCTCAACCATTTTCTTCAATGCTTTTTGCTCTTCTTTCTTCGGAAGTGTAATCGTTAACACACCATCAGAATAGCCAGCTTGTATATCTTCAACGTTTATGGTTTCGGGCAGATTGAATGTTCTTTTAAACGTTCCGTATTGAAATTCTCTCCGCGTAAACCGTTCATTTTTGCTTTCATTAGTTTCCTCATTATCAGAAGAAACGGTTGCTGAAACTGTTAGTACCTCATCTTCAACTTCGATATTGAAATTTTCTTTCTTTAATCCAGGTACCGCCAATTCCATTACAAAATTCGTGTTTTTTTCGCGGATATTTACTGCGGGAATGCTAAAGTTTTCATAACGCGGCGCGTCCAATCTACTATCCGTAAATAAATCGTCCAAAAGCGCTGGTAACCAATTGTTGTCTCGTACGAATGTCATATCTATTGAGTTTAAATTTTGTTTTTATTTTCATTACATAATTCAAATTGAGTACCATTTTCAAAAACAGTCATTTTGTCTTAAAAACATTATCATAGACTGTCTTTTTGTCTACTTGCTAATCATTTCGTATATACATTTATATCAATTTTAAGAAAAACAGATTCCTTTCGATGTACTTTTATGCGTCAACCAAATTCAGATGAATAAACTTTACGTTCGGCTAATAACCTTTTTTAATACTATTCAGAGCAAGATTGCTTTCTATCCAACCGTTTTGGCAATTGCTGGTTTTCTACTTTCCTTTATCATGTTAGCATTGGAAGGTAATGGAATCTCTAAACAGCTTTTCGAAATATTGCCCCAATTGGTGTTGGAAGACGGCGATACAGCTCTTACCGTTTTAAGCGCGTGTATCGGCGGACTAATTTCGATGATGGTTTTTAGTTTTTCGATGGTGATGCTGTTGCTTAGCCAGGCCTCCAGCAATTTTTCGCCTAGATTGTTGCCCGGATTAATCTCTGATAAACGGCACCAGATTATTCTAGGCACCTATTTGGCAACCATACTTTATAACATTTTTATCCTATTCTCTGTAGAACCAACAGATAAGGAGGTTAGCCTTCCAGGCTTTTCAATATTAATGGGAATCATCCTTACCATTCTTTGCCTTTGTATTTTTATTTATTTCATCCATAACATCTCACAGAGCATTCAGATCAATAATATCTTGGATGATATCTACCGGAAATCGACGGAGCGACTGGAATATATCCTTAATGAAGAGAAAGAAAAAGACTTGGAAACCGCTGAAGACTTTTCTGATACCTCCAACTGGTATTCCTATAAATCGCCTGTTTCGGGATACTACCAAAATATATCGCTAACCAATGTGGTGAATCTCGCCGAAGCTGAGGAAACCAGACTTCATTTTACAATCCCTAAAGGGTTTTTTGTGTTGAAGAATTCTGAAATCTTGCGTTCAGAAAAAGAACTGGATGAGAAAATGGTAAATCGGTTAATTTCAAACATCAACTTTGCCCGTGGGGAACTGGTGGAAGACAACTATATACTTGCGTTCAAACAGATTGTTGAAATAGCCGTCAAAGCAATGTCACCTGGTATTAACGACCCCGGTACCGCCATAAATGCCATCGATTACTTAACGGAGCTTTTCACCTTACGAATGAAAAAGCGCGATAGTGGCATTCTCATGGATAGCGGTAAGGCTTGGGTAAAAGTAGAGACCGTCGCATTTGAAGATTTACTGTATAATACCATGGCATCGCTGCGCACCTATTGTAAGCACGACCCCATTATGGTCCAGAAACTACTTTGGATGCTTACCTATTTGCAAGGTCAAGAGGCATACTACGATTCGTATACTGAAAATATCAAAAATGAAATCCAGCATCTGGTGAAAGAAGCCGAAAATGCTTTCGATTCGGAACATGATAAGAAACGGCTTAAAAAGGTTTTCTAAACTAAAAAACCCGAACAGATGTTCGGGTTTTTCCTTTTCATTGTTACTACGCTCTCTTTAGAATCAATTTTACTGGAATTTTATACTCTTCACCTTTCTTCAGGGAATTCTTCGAAAGCTTATGATAGTTTAATCTATCCTTGACAAAGCTTTCAAATTCGTTGTTTTCTGTTTTTACACAGAGTACGACTAGTTCGCCTTCTTCATTGATGATAAAGCTGACGACTGCTTCCATATTACCTTCAAAATCAAAAGAAGGGTTTTCCAATAGCGACGCAATTTCAATGGATGGGTCGTATCCATCGTTAAGATTGTTAACAGCGGCAATAGTCACCGAAGCTGTGAGTAACATTACGGTCATTGCCAATACTTTGATTGTTTTCATAATTAGTTCATTTTTAGATTGATATCTATAAGACGCAACTAACTATGTAATTGTTACAGTTATTTAATCAAAAAAGCTAGAAAGATGATAAAAGAAACGAATTTTAACAAAAAAACCTCCAATATACTTGGAGGTTTTAGAAAATAAATTAGTGAATCGTTAAGAAAGTACCGCCTGAACTTTGTCGGCAGCTTCCTTAAATTCAACCGCACTCTGTACGGCAAGACCACTATTATCTATCAATTCCTTTGCTTTATCGGCATTGGTACCTTGTAAGCGTACAATAATTGGCACATCGATATTACCCATGTTCTTATAAGCATCTACAATTCCTTGCGCCACGCGATCGCAACGTACTATTCCACCGAAGATATTGACTAAAATAGCCTTTACGCTAGGATCTTTCAGAATAAGGTTAAAAGCAGTTTCTACACGTTCAGCATCGGCCGTTCCTCCGACATCCAGAAAGTTTGCTGGCTCTCCACCCGCTTGTTTGATCAAATCCATAGTGGCCATTGCCAATCCGGCACCATTCACCATACACCCTACATTACCGTCCAAATCGACATAGCTTAACCCCGCTTCCTTGGCCTCTACCTCTACAGGATTTTCTTCACGCTTATCGCGCATCGCGGCATAGTCTTTATGACGGAACAATGCATTATCGTCTAGTGTTACCTTCGCATCTACCGCGATAATTTTATCGTCGCTGGTTTTCAATACTGGGTTAATTTCAAAAAGAGAAGAATCGGATTCGGTATACGCTTTATACAGTGCCGAAACGAATTTTGTCATTTCCTTGAAAGCTTTTCCACTTAAACCTAGGTTGAACGCTACACGACGTGCCTGAAAGGGCTGAAGTCCGTGTGCAGGATCAATTTCCTCATTAAATATCAAGTGTGGTGTTTCTTCGGCAACAGTCTCGATGTCCATCCCTCCTTCCGTAGAATACATAATCATATTCTTTCCGGTCGCCCGGTTCAACAAAACGCTCATGTAATACTCCTCTGGCTCATTATCGCCTGGATAGTACACATCCTCAGCTACCAACACTTGGTGTACTTTTTTACCTTCTTTACTTGTTTGTGGCGTTACCAAGTTCATTCCGATAATATCGCCTGCGATATCCTTTACCTCCTGTAGGTTCTTAGCAAGCTTCACACCGCCTCCTTTTCCACGTCCACCCGCATGTACTTGGGCTTTAATAACGTGCCAACCGGTTCCTGTTTCTTCAGTAAGTTTTTTAGCGGCTTCTACCGCTTCCTCTGGAGTTTGGGCTACGATACCTCGTTGAATGGCTACGCCGAAACTATTCAATATTTCTTTTCCTTGATATTCGTGTAAATTCATAATCGCTTTTTATGGCTTGGTTTCAGAAGCACAAAAATAGCAAAAATGTTAGCGATTAAAGACCACTTTTTGGAAACATTGCCAGTGTCGTCCTAATGGTATCAAATCATTATTAAATTTTAAGGTTTTATTAGGAAATGAAAAAGTTGAAGCAAGCTACTTTTGAGCCTTTTACACTCAGAGATGAAGACAGAACAGTTATTAGAAATCGCCCAGCAATTTGGAAGTCCGGTATACGTCTATGATGCCGAGACCATCGCATCGCAGTACGAACGCTTAACAGCTGCCTTTTCGAAGGTGAAACAGTTAAAGATCCACTTTGCAGTAAAGGCGCTTTCCAATATCGCTGTGCTGAAACTTTTAAAGAAGTTGGGAAGCGGATTGGATACGGTATCCATACAAGAGGTGAAGCTAGGACTTGAAGCCGGCATCGCTCCCTCTGATATTATTTTTACTCCGAATGGCGTTTCTTTAGCTGAAATTGAAACTGCCGCAGCTCTTAGGGTACAGATTAACATCGACAACCTTTCCATACTTGAACAATTTGGAGCAAAGTACCCAAAAACCCCGGTATGTATTCGTATAAATCCGCATGTTATGGCAGGTGGTCACACCAATATTTCGGTAGGTCACATCGATAGCAAGTTTGGCATTTCCATTCACCAACTGCCGCATATTCAGCGAATCGTAAACAATACTGGGATGCACATTAACGGTATTCATATGCATACGGGAAGTGATATTTTGGATATTGAAGTATTCCTTCATGCGGCTGAAATTCTTTTTGAAACCGCCGAACACTTTCCTGACTTGGAATTTTTGGATTTCGGAAGCGGGTTTAAGGTGCCGTATCATGAAGGTGATATTGAAACCGATGTAGAGGAATTGGGCGAAAAACTCGGAGCACGGTTCAATCAGTTTTGTGAAGATTACGGAAGGGATTTAACCTTAGCGTTCGAGCCTGGAAAATATTTGGTAAGTGAATCGGGGCATTTTATCGTTCAAGTGAATGTTGTGAAACAAACCACCTCTACCGTATTTGCTCAGGTTGATTCTGGCTTTAACCATTTACTTCGTCCGATGTTATATGGCTCGCAACACGGCATCATCAATATCTCGAACCCAAAAGGGAAGGAACGCTTTTACAGCGTGGTAGGATATATTTGTGAAACAGACACTTTTGCCAATAATAGACGAATTTCTGAAATCAGGGAAGGTGATTATCTTTCGTTTCAAAATGCAGGTGCCTATTGCTTTGCCATGGCCAGCAACTATAATTCGCGCTATCGTCCAGCCGAAGTATTATGGTATAATGATAAGGCTCATCTTATCAGAAAACGCGAAACGTTTGATGATTTAACGCGTAATCAAATAAACATAGATATTTAATATTCCGATAGTATCGCAAAGTTTTCTTAAACCTATTGATTGCACTGAACATTTACGGTAATTTAGGAGGACCAACCTAAAATACTCTAATAATGAAACTCGATCATTTCCTTAAGAATCTTTCGTACTTACCTGAAGTCTTTATCGGAACTCTAATTGTCTTTTTACTAGTGGTTGTCTACACCCGAATATTTGGTTTGAAAAGCTTCAGTAAAATGACAGGGTTCGATTTTGTTATAACCGTAGCGATCGGCAACATCATTGGCATGACGGTAAATACTGGAAATCCATCTATTCTAACTGGTGGTGCGCTCTTGCTGATGCTTTATGGAGTAAACTATCTCATCACCTACTTGCGCCATAAGAGTGCAAAGGTTGAAAAGGTAGTAGATAACGACCCTATTTTACTCATGAGGAGGGGAAAAGTTTTAACCGAAAACATGAAAAAAGCTAGGGTTACCGAATCGGAGTTACAATCGAAACTACGCGAAGCGAACGTTTTAAAATTGGAACAAGTAATGGCGGTAGTATTGGAAACTACGGGAGACGTAAGTGTTTTACATACCGATGGTAAACAGGTAGATATAGAGGATTATCTTTTACAAGGTGTAAAGAGCTAATATTCTTATAGGCTTGAAACTTCTTTTTTTACGGTTTCAAATTCTGAAATAATGTCCCTTACAATCTGCGCCGCTGGTTTTATATCGTGAATGAGTCCAGCAATCTGACCGATTTCAAGTTCACCCTCTTCTAGATCACCCTCGAACATTCCTTTTTTGGCGCGTGCTCGTCCCAGCAATTTTTGGAGATCCTCCTTGGAGGGACTTTTTGTGTAAAGTTCCATAACATCTTCGAAGAACTTATTCTTCAACATACGTACCGGAGCCAATTCCTTTAAGGTTAGCATGGTATCACCTTCTTTGGCTTCAACTACCATTTTCTTAAAGGCTTGGTGCGAACTGGCTTCTTCCGAAGCAACGAACCGACTTCCCACCTGAACACCGTCGGCACCTAACACCATAGCCGCTAACATTCCGCGTCCCGTAGCAATACCTCCTGCGGCAATAAGTGGAATTTCGATTTGCTCCCGAACCATGGGAATCAACGTAAGGGTAGTTGTCTCATCACGGCCGTTATGGCCGCCCGCTTCAAACCCTTCAGCAACGATGGCATCTACGCCAGCGGCTTCAGCCTTCTGCGCAAATTTCACACTGCTTACTACATGCACCACGGTTATGCCGTGTTCTTTCAATTTTGAAGTATAGGTTTTTGGATTTCCGGCAGAGGTAAAAACAATTTTTACCCCTTCTTCAATAATAATATCTATGATGGTATCGATATCTGGATACAGCATCGGCACATTCACCCCAAAGGGTTTATCGGTTGCTTTTTGGCATTTCTGAATATGTTCTCGAAGCACTTCTGGATACATCGACCCAGCTCCTAGCAATCCGAGTCCACCTTCATTACTAACAGCACTGGCCAATCGCCAACCGCTATTCCAAATCATTCCAGCCTGAATAAGTGGATATTTTATATTGAAAAGTTCGGTAATCCTATTTTTCACTATCTCTTGATTATTTTAAAGCTATTAGTTTTTCCTTCGGAAGTGATAGCCGCAATGTAAACACCTGAAGTTAGTTTCGAAACCTCTACCCTATTGTTGGCATTGGTAATTTTGGTTTTCAATACTGTTTCACCTAGAACATTCATAAGGGTAAGTTCTGCTGATGTAATATTCTTAGGGAACGAAACAGAAAGATACTCCTGAACAGGATTTGGATAAACGCCGAATTCATTTTCTAATAAAAATTCGTCGGTGTCCAATTGTTGTAACATCGTTAGCGCCTCTTCAAAGTTGGGAATTCCGTACCCCATGGTATTCGATGGGTTTTCGAACATCGAGGATGCTTCACGCACGATTTGCATAAGCTCGGCATTTGTTGTCTGCGGACGTGCTTGCCACAAGGAAGCTACTGCTCCTGCCATGATAGGGGAAGCGAAGGAGGTTCCATTATTGAAGACCACATCGCCAAACTGACCGATTACTGCAGCATCTTCCCCTTGGGCCATAACGTCTGGTTTGATGCGGCCGTCGCTGGTTGGACCAAAAGAACTAAAGCTTGCATAATTTTCATTTGCATCTACGGCCCCTACCGTTAATACTCCGGGAGCATCGGCTGGAGTGGCAACAAATCCGAATCCGTTGCCATCATTTCCCGCGGAAGTTACCAAGAGCATTCCTTTATCGAAAGCATGATTGGCACCACGAGCAGCAATCGTCGTTTGTCCGTCCAAATCTTCATAATCATGATCATAAGAAGCATCATCAAAATCCTGATAGCCGAGTGAAGTGTTTGTAACATAAACACCAAGACTATCGGCGCGTTCCAACGCCTCTACCCAATAAGCTTCTTCTACTGGATTTTCACTGTTTGTATCTTCTGTTCTATATAAATAGTAAGAAGCGCCGGGTGCCGTCCCTACTAGCTGACCTTCGTCGATCGCAGCCATATCACTTAAGACGCGCGTACCATGTGAACTCGTATTATCTAGAGTCTCTTGCTTCAATACAAAATCATAGGTTCCCAGCAGTCGACCCTCATTTATCATAACGGAAAACCCAGGGATTGTCGTAATATTTGGGAATCCGGAGTCTAATACGGCTACTACAATGCCAGCACCCGTAAAATCCTGTTCATGTAGGTAATCGGCTGAGATCATTTCAACTTGATTCGCCGCCATGCCATAATCGTATACTTCGCGTTGTAATTTATTTTCAATTTCGAATTTATCGCGGGTTCCGGAAATCGGTGGACTAAAGTTTAAATTATCATTCAAGAATTCAATCTCTTCTACGAATGAAAGGTCTAACAAATTTTCAATATTCGCTTGACTTCCTCGAACGTAGACACTATTCATCCACTTCGATTTTGCATAGACAGTAATGCCCGACTGATCCTTTATTTCGGAAACATAAGCTGGTGTAACGGGTACATCGCGTTCGTCTATAGGCGTTCCATGTAATTGTTTTCGATCGAGAGCATCCTGCGTAAGGATGGTTAATGGATTGGCTAATGCATCGGCTACATTTTCCTTGTCTGCGAAGAAAACCAAAGCGTCTTCTTGTGAAAACACAAGCGTAGAGCAGAGCATTAGTAATCCTATCGTAATTTTTTTCATAATCATTTTTATTAAGAGATAACCCCGCTACCTAACAATTCATCGTCTAGATACCAGGCCACAAATTGGCCTTCCGTGATAGCAGATTGAGGATTATCAAAGATAACATATAGACCGGAAACCGTTTGATGTAGCACTGCTTTTTCCAACGGTTGCCGATATCGAATTCGAGCCATAACAGCCAACGAATCACCTTCCACGAGCTCAAGATCCTCTCTTACCCAATGGATTTCTTCATTCTTCACAAATAAACCTCTTCTATACAGTCCGGGATGCTGTTTCCCCTGACCCGTATAGATAATATTATTCTCCACGTCCGTATCGATAACAAATAGAGGTTCTTTGGTGCCTCCTACCGCAAGTCCCTTACGTTGCCCTTTGGTGAAAAAATGCGCGCCATCGTGAGTTCCCACTTCTTTTCCATCTTCATAAGAATATTGATACTTAGCCGCTAATTGTTGCCATTCCTCTTCCTCAGAAGAATAATCCAACGCTCCATTTTCATACCCTTGATAGTCGGCGGGCACTTCTACAATCGCTCCTTTTTTAGGCTTCAACTGTTGTTGGAGGAAATCGGGCAAGCGAACTTTTCCTATAAAACACAATCCTTGCGAATCGCGCTTCTCGGCCGTAACCAAATTTTGTACTGAGGCTATTTTTCGAACCTCAGCTTTCTGCAATTCTCCAATGGGAAATAAAGTCTTGGCCAATTGCTCTTGCGATAACTGACATAAGAAATACGATTGGTCTTTATTGTTATCCTTACCCGCCAATAATTGATAGATGGTTTCGCCGTTTTTGTCAATACTTCCTTTTCGGCAATAATGACCGGTTGCCACAAAATCGGCGCCTAAGCTCATGGCAATTTTCAGAAAGACATCAAACTTTATCTCGCGATTACAAAGTACATCAGGATTTGGCGTACGGCCCATTTCATATTCACGAAACATATAATCGACAATCCGTTCTTTGTACTCTTCACTTAAATCGACCGTCTGAAACGGAATTCCCAGTTTCTGAGCCACCAACATAGCATCGTTGCTGTCTTCCAACCACGGACATTCATTCGAAATAGTTACCGAATCGTCGTGCCAATTCTTCATAAATAGGCCGATTACTTCGTATCCTTGCTCCTTAAGAAGATAGGCTGCTACGCTGGAGTCGACCCCACCGCTTAATCCAACAACTACTCTCTTTGGTTTCATGTTTCTAATTCCTATTGTATTCCTTTGGAAAGGTTTCTTCTCTTTCAACCTTCCCGTCTTTGTAATATTTCCAGACCCCGTCCTTCATACCATTTTTGTACTGACCTTCAATCACTACGTTCCCATCGGCATCGAAGTATTTGGCCGGACCGTTCAATTTGTCGTTCTCGTATTGTAATTCTTTCAACAAGACACCTTCAGGTGAATAATACTTGTTTGGACCCTGTTTTTCCCCATTCTCAAAACTGAGTTCCTCCGTTTTGGTTCCATCAGGATAATAGGTAGTTTTCACTCCGTGGAGCTTTCCTTCTTCGTAGAATTCACGGGTCATTACCTCTTCACTCTTTTCGTGAAAATAGACCCATTCACCCACACGCTGCTTACCTTTCATATAGCCTTCACTCACTTGTTTTCCTTTAATTGTGAAGTACTTTACCAAAGCTTTCTCATTTTCTTCTGAAAAGGATTTGGTAACCATAGGCTTATCGCCACAGCTTTCACAATAGAATTTGAAGGTTCCGGTTTCCTTTCCATGGGAAAACTGTCCTTCGTACCGAAGTTGCTTGCTATTGGGATAGTACTTACGCCATTCGCCATGACGTTTCCCTTCACTATCGAATTGGTTATATTCCTGTGCGACCACGGTTGAAGCGACCATCAGGATTGAAAAAAAGGTCAGGAAGGTTTTCTTCATTTTCAAGATTGAATTTTTCTACGTAATGCTTCAAAAATAATACCGAAGAAAAAAGCTTACCATAGGTATAACAGACTGAATTTCAAAAAGAAATTACTTTCCTTTTCGCTTCTGTTCTTCTGCCTGCTCCATCATTTCCGCCATCTTACGCTGGAAACGGTTCTGCTTTCTCGGTTTCTTTTTATTCTCCTGAATCTTCGCATGGATTTTATCCTCATCGATAATAACATTCTTGATTACCAACATAATTCCGATGGTAATAAGATTCGAGGTCAAATAGTATAACGAAAGCCCACTCGCATAATTGTTGAAGAACACCAACATAAACAGCGGCGATAAATACATGATAAACTTCATGTTTGGCATCCCTGGCTGTTGTTGCGCCTGCATGTTCTGCCCCATACTCATCATCATATATGCAAAAATCGCAATAGATGCCAAGATTGGGAACAGGCTTACGTGATCACCATAGAATGGAATATGGAAGGGCAATTCGGCTACCTTATCGTAACTCGAAAGGTCGTCCGCCCATAAAAAGCTCTTCTGCCTCAAATCGAATGCGGTTGGGAAAAACGTGAACAGTGCATAGAACACCGGTATCTGCATCAGTGCGGGAAGGCATCCCTTCAACGGACTTGCGCCTGCAATGCTCTGAAGCTTCATGGTTTCCTGCTGAATCTTCATCTGATTTCCTTCGTGCTTTTTGCGAATTTCATCCAACTCAGGTTTCAAGACCTTCATCTTTGCCGAACTCAGATATTGCTTGTACTGAACTGGCGACAACAGTAATTTAATAACGATCGTCAACATGATAATTGCAATACCCGCAGGCAAGAATGAACTCAAGAAACCGAACAATGGAATAATGATGTATTTGTTGATAGTTCCAAAAATACCCCATCCTAGCGGCATGGCTTCATCCAAATTACGATCGTATTCCTTAAAGATTTGGTAATCGGTTGGACCGTAATACATATTCATATTATAGGAAAGATTCCCCGCTTTTGGTGCTAATTTCATTTCAGCACCATACTGTTTTGTAAATACGGTATCCACTTCTTCATCCTCTACCAAATCGACCGAAGTAAATTTCACTTCCTCAAATGGCGTATCGGTTAATAGCATCGAGCTAAAGAAGTGCTGGCGGAAGTTCATCCATGCTACATCTTTTTCGGTTTCCTCATCTTCGCCCGTAGGAGAAAGCTTATCGTGATTTTCATCTTCGTATTCGTACGTCAATCGCGTATATCGATTTTCGTAGGTAATGCTTTTTGCGTGTCGATACCCTTTCAACTGCCAATCCAACGTCATAGGTTGGGCAGTGTTCAAAATACCATCGAGCCCTTGCGATTGAATGCTAAAGTCCATCATATAGCCTTCGGCGGGTAACGCATAGCGATATTCCAAGTAGCCACTTTCGGATGCTTTCAATTTCATGGAAACCACCGTACTACTATCGTTCTTGGTCACTGTTGGTTCAAAGAAAAGATCTTTACTATTTAACAGCCTATTTTCTGCTGAAAACTGCAGGTTAAGGGAAGCGTTTCCATCTTTAATAAGATGAACGGGAACGGAGTCGTACGTAACATGGTTCTTTAAGCGAGCTTCTTCGATATATCCACCTTTGTTACTAATCTCCAAATAGAGGTCATCGTTCTCTAGAACGGTAACTCCTTTTTTTGCTGAAGCTAATGTTCCAGAATAGGCAAAAGATCCCAGACGATTTTTAAGCTTATCGTAGGCTAGTGAATCCTGTGGATTGGCTGATGCCATTTCCTCCGTTGCTTCGTTGAGCGTGGTCTCCTCGGCCTTCTTTTCGTTATCGTTCTGCTCCTTTTCGGCAGCTGCTTCGGTGTTTGCTTGTTCGGCTTGCTGTTCCTCTTCTGAAGGTGCCTGTAGGTACAGCATCCAAACAAGGATAGCCCCGATTAAGATAAACCCTATTAACGAATTGACGTCAAATTTTTTGTTCTCCATTCTAAAATTGTTGTGCCGAAGCACGTTTACAGTTTTCTATTGTGGCTGGTCTTTCAAGAATCCCGCCCATATGATAGTATCCGCCAAATTGTCTTATTTCTTGGCAGCATAGTCATGTACCGCTCTTACAAAGGCCACAAAAAGCGGGTGCGGATTGGCAACGGTACTCTTATATTCTGGGTGATATTGAACCCCAACAAACCAAGGATGCTTTGGAATTTCGACAATCTCAACCAATTGGGTGTTTGGATTGATTCCCGTAGCCTTCATGCCAGCTTCTTCTAGCTGATCGCGATAGGCATTGTTATACTCATAACGGTGGCGATGACGTTCAGAAATCATGGTTTCGCCATATACCTCATGTGCGATAGTATTCTCCGTAACCGCACATTTCCAAGCGCCCAGACGCATGGTACCACCCATATCGGTAATGTTCTTTTGACTTTCCATTAGATTGATGACCGGATTCTGGGTGCTTGAGTTCATTTCAGTGGAACTCGCATCGGATAGACCCAAAACGTTTCGGGAATATTCTATTACAGCCATCTGCATTCCCAGGCAAATACCCAAAAAAGGAACGTTGTTTTCGCGCGCATAACGAACCGCTTGAATTTTTCCTTCGATTCCGCGTTCCCCGAAACCTGGGGCAACCAAGATCCCGTCCATTCGCTTTAAGATATCTTCTAGCGCGCCATTTTCAATATCTTCGGAATGAATTGGAACGACATTTACCCTAACTTCATTTTCTGCACCGGCATGGATAAAGGCTTCCAAAATGGATTTGTAGCTATCCTGAAGTTCAACATACTTTCCGATAAGTCCGATAGTAACCTCCCCTTTCGGATTTTTATGTCGCTGCAAAAATTCGTTCCAACGCTTCAAATCTGGTTCGGTGCTATCGTCTATGCCTAATTTCTTCAAGGTAACCGTATCCAAACCTTCCTTCAACATCATATTGGGAACATCGTAGATGGTAGAGGCATCGATACTTTGAATTACCGCTTCTTTCTTCACATTACAGAAAAGGGCCAATTTTGTTCGAAGATCGTCGGATAGATCGTGCTCGGTTCGACATACTAAGATATCCGCCTTAATTCCACTTTCCATCAAGGTCTTCACGGAATGCTGCGTTGGCTTGGTTTTCAACTCTTTAGCGGCTGAAAGATACGGCACAAGGGTAAGGTGAATAACAAGCGCATTGTCGTCGCCGAGTTCCCACCGTAACTGACGCACTGCTTCAATATAAGGTAAGGACTCTATATCGCCTACAGTACCACCTATCTCGGTAATAACGATATCGTATTCACCTGTTTTTCCCAATTGCTGAATACGTTCTTTTATTTCGTTTGTGATATGTGGTACTACCTGAACCGTTTTTCCAAGAAATTCACCGCGGCGCTCCTTATCGATCACACTTTGGTAAATACGACCGGTAGTAACATTGTTTGCTTGTGAAGTATTCACGTTTAGAAAACGCTCGTAGTGCCCTAAATCTAGATCGGTTTCCGCACCATCTTCCGTAACATAACATTCGCCATGCTCGTAAGGATTTAAGGTTCCCGGATCGACATTTATGTAGGGGTCTAACTTCTGAATAGTAACACGATATCCTCTAGCTTGCAGTAATTTAGCCAAAGAAGCCGCTATGATTCCTTTTCCTAACGATGAAGAAACTCCGCCCGTAACGAAGATGTATTTTGTAGTGCCCATGATGTAGCTTTACAGAAGTTACTTTACGGGATGCAAAGATAGGGTTTTCTTGCGTAAGGCAAAGCTGAAATGAAAGGTGATTCTAACAGAATGTTATTTGATTCCGTTGAAGGATGTTGGCTGGATTGCCACGGGAAGGTGCTTAAACAGCAATCGAAACGCCATGAGTAAATTAATTCCCATAAAAGCTAATCCAAAAACCAATAACTGCTGTGCACTATATCCAAAGACAGCGATATCCATAAGGTCTGAAACCATCGCAGCAATAAGGTAAACATTCAATAGGATGAAAATGGAAGCGATGAAAAGGCCGAGCGATCTTGGATTATACAGCATTTGAATTACAAGTAATCCCATCAAGAAGAGTGCGACTGGATTGAACCAAAGCCCTGTAAGTACCCAATAAAATGCAGTTGCTAACAACAAATACATCTCGGGCAGCCAATAAAGCAATGGTTTGATGTATTTAAGCGTGATATCCATGATAGCGTTGTTAACACTAACAAGATGCAGGAATGGCGTATGCGTTGCGTGAAATGTCGCTTAAATTTTTAAAAAATTAGCGTTTTTCTTGAAGGGGCCGGAGCACAGATTCTAATCCGTTGATTTTCAGCTCATACATTTCTTTCATCATCCTTCCCAATTTTCCATCGGGAAATCCTTTTTGTCGGAACCAAGTGTAATAATATTCCGGGATATCGAGCAAAAAACAACCTTTATACTTTCCGAAGGGCATTTTGTAATTGGCCAACTCCTTTAGGTGTTCGGGATTGAAATCAGCGCCAAGGCTCATACTGCTGCAGTAATTTTTTAATATTTTGCTGCCACTTTTGCTCTTCCTTTTTGTTGATGGAATGGTCGCTTTCAAAATCGAAAGCAGCCTGCATACTTCGACGCTCCCCTTCAACAGCATTATAAATCTTCTTTATTTTCTCCTTGGTTACCGTCTCATCAGCAAGTTTAGAGAGTCGCTTTCGTAGCTTACGTGCGTGCAACTCTGAAATATCGAAGTGCAATTGCTCGTGCTTTAGTATATGGTCATTCACCTTTTCAGGAACATACCACGATAGCTGTGGATAGAAATAGCTGGTTACGGTATAGGAAAAAGAAGGTGTGCCGTTTGTAAATGAAATTGAATAGGAAAATGAAATTCCACTGTTCGTGCTGGCTACAAAATCGCCATTAGAAACTGGCACGCCTTTGAAATCGGCCCAAGTAAGCCTTTCCGTTGGTTGCCATTCAAATTTTTCATCGTCGCTACCGACCGAAAACGAGAGCAGCAACGAAGCGAGCAGGGAGAGAAAAAATAGCTTCATATATGGGTAACGATACTTCTTCTTATTTATTGGTTTGGGGGTTGGGCCCAATTAAATTTTACAATGGTTTCGATATCTGGATGCAAACTGAACTGCACCGGACAGGTACGTGCCGTATGCTCTAAAAGCTTTTGATTCTTTTCTGAAACATAGGGCAATTCCATATTGATTTCAATCTTCGAAATACGTCTTGGCTTACTCGCCATGGTTTTTTGAACGGTTGCGGTGGCACCTATAATCGAAATATCCTTCTCCTCTGCCTTTATTCCCATCATCGTCATCATACAATTCGCCAAACCTGTCGCTACCGTATCAGTGGGTGAAAAAGCCTCTCCTTTTCCATGATTATCGGTAGGGGCATCGGTAAGGTAACTTGCACCTGACTTAGTATGGGTACAGCGCGTTCGAAGATTTCCTAGATATGCTACAGTACTCGTGCTCATTTTACTTCCTCGAATTGAAGATCGGCCGTATATCGTATCAGGTAGGTAGCAAGATTTTGATACCCTGAGCTAGTATCCCTTTGGTACCGAAACTTATTTTCGATGTATTCGGTGGTGAATTCCTGATTGGTGGCCTCGTAGAGATCTTCTGCAGAAGCTAACCTCAGTAAAACATCATACGTTAAATCGAAACCTCTTACAGCATATTTGTTAGGCAATACGCCGTATTCGTTCTTATAGCTAACTAAAAAAGGAAGTTTCTCCTTATAGTTATAACTTTTATGAACCGATGGGAACGTAAAGTTCAACTTTGCCAAATGACGACTGGAAACATCGTGGTAATCGTAGGCATCATTTTTATCTAAGGTGAACAGTCGTAAACGGTGCTTATCAGGCATACCATTTAATAAACCAACAACGTTACTGACAAGCACCGGATCCTTTGAAGCCAAGATGACCCAATTTTCTGTTTCGGTATTAATTTTTGAAGCGATATCCTGCGGATACAAATACCCTCCTTCCCTCGGGGAAACGGTTTTTGCATTCGGCAGTTTGGCCATAATGGCGTTCTTCTCGTTTACCTTTCCGCCATCACTAACGATGATAATATTTTTACCGAGGCTATTATCGCTTAAGTATGAAAGCATTCTATCCCGTAAAAGCTTTTCCTCTGGTAGGGTTTGGAATAGATTTTCATATCTGCTAACATCCCTATTCGTCAATGGTGAAAAAACCGGAATATCCTTAGAGCGCAATTCTGCAGCTGCGCGTTCCACATTACTTCGAATCAAAGGCCCGATTACGGCATCGACACCCGAAAAATTCTGTGACGAGAGTAACGAAGATATTTTTGAACTACTTCCTTCAGTATCATATACGTCCAACCGAACGGGAATTCCCTTATCTTTTGCAAATTCGGCTGCCATTAGCACCCCGCTGTAAAAATCCAAGGCTACTTGAAGCGTATTGCTGCTCTTCAACAATTCTTTTTTGGCTTCAAGTGAATCGCTTACTGCTCTATTCAATCGAAAAGGTAGCATAATAGCCAAGCGCTTTTCACTTCTGTTGACAATAGCATTTTCAAGATCGACCCTAGTGACAGCCTCACTAAGCGTAGTGTCGCTTTTGGGAAGCTTCAATACCATTCCTTCCTTTAAACCATCGGCAGCATGTGGGTTTAAGGCAACGATTTCTTCCTTGGTGAGCCCGAATTTCACCTTCAATCTAAAGAAACCTTCCTTAGGTTTCACCTCATACACCTCATAGCGATCGGTATCGATGACGGCAGAATCGCTAACCGACTTTTCTGGTACGTTTAGTACCGTTCCAATAGGCAAACTCTCTCCTACATCAGGATTCATAGCTTCCAATTCGGCTACGGTAATCCCGTATTTACGGGCAATTCCATATTTAGTTTCCTTTGGAGCTACCGTGTGTTTCCCCGTATCGGAAGTTTCAGTATTAGAAGAAGTATCAGGAATAACGACTGTTCCCGTATTCTTTTCAGAAACAGGGATTCTAATTTTTTCGCCTTTCTTCAACTGGCGGGCATAGAGTTCCTTATTGTATTTTTTGATATCGGCCTGCGAAACGCTGTACTGCTGTGAAATGCTGAAAAGCGTTTCCTTTCGCTTTACACGGTGTATTTTGAAGGTTACATCGCTATTCGCATCATCGACGCGTGCCGGTAAAATAAGCACCATATTTTCATCGATCCCGTTACGAGCGTCTGGATTCAAGCGGTAAATATCGCGTTCATCGATGTTGTAGCGCTGGGCGATTCTGAAGACCGTTTCCCCTTTTTGAACGGTATGGCTGTTATACTTCGGAAGTTGTTGTTGCTGCTGTGAAACCGTACCGCATCCTAAACCGACGATACAGGTAAACGCAACCAAAAGAAGGTATTTTGTCATAATCCTGATTCCTTGGACGATATGTTGCTGGTTTATTCCCATTCGATGGTGGCGGGAGGTTTTGAACTTATATCGTACACTACCCTATTAACGCCTTTTACGCGGTTTATTATATGATTACTCGTTTCTTGTAAAAATTCATAGGGTAAATTTACCCAATCGGCCGTCATTCCATCGGTGCTTTCCACCGCTCGCAAGGCTACTACGCTTTCATAGGTTCGCTCATCGCCCATTACCCCAACACTCTGTACCGGGAGTAACATGGCGCCTGCCTGCCAAACGGAGTCGTACAGGTTCCAATCGCGAAGCCCCTGAATAAAAATATGATCGACCTCCTGTAATATACGAACTTTTTCGGCAGTAATATCGCCCAAAATTCGAATAGCCAGTCCCGGTCCTGGAAAGGGATGCCGCCCCAATAACTTTTTATCGATGCCCATTTCGGCCCCAACCCTTCGTACTTCGTCCTTAAAAAGCATTCGAAGGGGTTCTACGACCTTCAACTTCATATAATCCGGCAATCCACCAACATTGTGATGCGATTTAATGGTAACCGAAGGACCGTTCACCGAAACACTTTCAATAACATCAGGGTAAATCGTACCCTGTCCAAGCCAGTCGACATCTTCAACCAAATGCGCTTCATCGTCAAATACTTCAATAAAAACACGTCCGATAGCCTTTCGCTTTGCTTCTGGATCCTTTTCACCTTCCAAGGCATCCAAAAAACGTGCCGAGGCATCAACGCCTTTAACGTTCAACCCCATATCCTTGTATTGGGCCAACACATCGCTAAACTCATTCTTCCGAAGCAATCCGTTATTCACGAAAATACAATACAGGTTTTTGCCAATTGCTTTATGAAGAAGAATTGCCGCAACGGTACTATCTACACCACCACTAAGACCTAATACAACTTTTCCGTCCCCGATCTGTTCTTTCAACGACTCGACCGTTGTATCAACGAAGGCAGCGGGCGTCCAAGACTGTTCCACGCCAGCAATAGTAACCAAAAAGTTTTGCAATACTTGTTTTCCTTCGGTGGTATGATAAACTTCTGGGTGAAATTGGATTCCGTAGGTTTCTTCCCCATCCACGCGATAGGCAGCGTTCAACACATCCTTGGTACTCGCCAATCGAACGCCGTTGGTAGGAAGTTCCGCAATCGTATCGCTATGGCTCATCCAAACCTGCGTACCTTCCGAAATGTCCTTAAATAGTGGTTCATCTGCTTTAATCGCTGATAGTTTCGCACGACCATATTCCCGAATATTGGAAGGTTCTACACTTCCCCCATGAAAATGCGCCAAATACTGCGCGCCATAACAAACGGCCAACACTGGAAGCTTTCCCTTGATATCGGAAAGATTGGGATGCGGGGCATCTTCGGCTCTTGTGGAAAATGGACTTCCCGATAGAATTACCGCTTTAAAGTCGGAAAGGTTTTCTGGAATGTGGTGATATGGATAAATCTCGCAGTAGATATTGAGTTCCCGCACGCGTCTAGCGATAAGCTGGGTATACTGCGAACCAAAGTCGAGGATTAGAACAGTGTTTTGCATGCGCAAAAATAATTGAAATATCGGGTAGGCTAAAGCAGAAGTGTGGAAAAATTCCCGAACCTTTTCAACAAGTGGGGTGAATTACTCTTCAACAGGCCAGCCCAACGTAGCACGAACGGGGAAATGATCGGAAAAAGAATAGTCGAGCGACTCGAAATCGATGACTTCAAATCCTTCTGAAACGAAGATGTAATCGATTCGCATTGGATAGAAATCGAAGTGAAAGGTGGTCCCAATACCGTTTCCTTTTTCAAGAAACGTATCGGTCATCCCTTCATTTAAAGCTTCATAAACGTAGGAAAACGGTGTATTATTAAAATCGCCCACCAAAATGGTTTTGTGGGCAACCTTCTTTTTGTGTTGAAGAATAGCCTTTACCTGCTCCTCCTGTTTTACAAATGCTGTCGTTAACCGCTTCCGCAATTTTTGCTTACTGCTTTCCTGAAGGTAACTCATACGCGGCATGATCTGAAGCGATTGTAAGTGTAGGTTGTAAATTCGGATGGTATCGTTTCCCTTCACCACATCGGCATACAATGTGTTATTACTCGTATTCTGAAAGTCGAAGGCGCCAGCATTCAACAATGGATATTTGGAAAAGATAGCATGCCCTAATTTATTATTCTTGTTGAAGTGAATCTCGCGATACGGATAGTCTGAAAAATCTATTTCATTTTTATCGTAAAATTCCTGAATACAAATAACGTCGGGTTGTTGCTCTTTTACCATTTTCCGGAAGGCACCTGAAACCGATTTGGAATCTGGAAAATCCTCATAGGCATTGAACAACCGTACATTATGTGAAAGCACCGTTAGTGTATTTTGGTATTCGGAAGCATCGCCAGGAGAGGACATTTCAAAAAGGGGATTGAAGTATAGATAGGTTAGTAGTAATACGATTCCCGACATCCAAAACTTTTTCTTCAACTGAACCAACCAATACAGTGCAAATACCAAATTGATAAAGATCAATGGCGAAACAAACAAGCCTAAAAGTGAAAGCGTTGGAAACTTAGAGGGCGGCAGATGCGGTAAAATAAAAGACAGCAGTAATAAAAATGCCACAAAGGAATTCATCCAACCCAATAAGGTTTGAAAACAGCCTCTTTTCGACTTTTCTGCCATAAGTTAGTTATCGTTTCCCGCCTTGAATAAAAAATCCTTTTCTTCCTTGGTCAAGCTATCATAGCCGCTTTTTCCAATTTTATCCAGAATGGCATCTACTTTTTTCTGGTGGTCGGATTTATCTTCTTTTTGGGGACGATAGGTGTTTTTGGTTTGTGCGTGGGTACGGTGTACGGTTTTAAACGGACGTTTTTTTCTTGGGGTAAACCAACCCTGTACGGCATCCATAAGCGATTCGAACCAACGCCCGATGTCGTTTCCTTTTTTTAATTGAACCGCATACGCATAACCAAGTATGGCACCACCTAAATGTGCAATTAACCCACCGGCATTACCTGAGGTTGGTAATTGGATAAGGTCTGATAACACTACAAAGGCACCAATATGCCACAGCTTAATATTAAAAACGAAAATTCGAATTTTAGCATGGGGTGTGTATGCAGCGATAAAAATAACGATAGCTCGAACGGCTGCGGAAGCTCCCAACAAATAACCGCGACTTCCTTCAAATACTGGAAAGACATTATAGGCAGCAATATATAGCAATCCACCGCAAATAGCGCCGAGTAGATAAATGGTCAAAAATCGCTTTTCAGAAAAAAGATTGAGGATAAAACGGCTCATAAAATATAGCCAGAGCATGTTCCAGAAGATATGCCAAAAACCTGCATGCAGGAAGCTATAGGTGATAATGGACCAAGGCTGTAAAATGAGCTCTCCTAGTTCCTCTGGCAACACAAACCATCGGGTTAAGGTAGTGGTATTGACATCCAAAACAAAAGACAAGAGACTTACCACTAAAAAAATCGCTACGTTGATAATGATAAGCTTTATGGCGACATTTGCAGTCTTAAATTGATATGTGAGGTTGTTATCCATGGTCAGTTCCAACGATGGGAATCAAAACTATTCTTTTTCCAGTAATATGCCATAATAAATCCGAAGATCGCCCCTCCAATATGCGCCCAATGAGCGATGCCCAAAGGAGAGCCGGTCAGGCCGAAGAACAAATCGATAACGATAAGGCCGGGAATAAAGTATTTGGCCTTGATAGGAACCGGCAAAAAGATCAACATCAATTCGATGTTCGGGAACATCAGGCCGAAGGCGACCAGAATACCATAGATGGCACCCGAAGCCCCGACGGCATGATTCGCAAAAGCTTCAAGGGTTGTTTTGTAAGTTTCGATAGGCAAGGATTCAGGTAGCGATACACTAAAGCTCCCTGTCGAACTTCCGTAAGCTTGCTGAAGACTATTACCCAACATCTCGATAATCTGTGAATCTGTTAAACCAGAAGCTAGCAAAGCATCATACCCCGGTTGAAACTGAAAATAATTAAAAATGGTATGAACCAGCGCCGCACCTAATCCCGCTGAAAAGTAAAAGAACAGAAATTTCTTTTGTCCCCAGCGCATTTCCAAGGGTGAACCAAACGCCCATAGCGCATACATATTGAATAGGATATGCATAAACCCACCATGCATAAACATATGGGTAACTGGTTGCCAAAACTGAAAGTTGGGGTTCTTATAATAATATAGGGCGAATAAACGCGTAAAAAGATCGGGATTCAATTGTGTCCCAATGAAGCAAATAACATTTATTATAATGAGAACCTTTACGGTGTCGGTGATTCTTCCCATCTACTAAAATTTTTTATCAAAATCGCTGCTGTCCATTGTAAGCAATACCGGACGATTTGCCGGACAAACATTGGGTTCCTTACAGGCGAATAATTGGTCGATTATATGTTCTTGGGCCGCTTGCTGCAATACAGTACCCGTTTTGATGGCCATGCTTTTTGCTAAGCTTTTTGCCAATAAATCGTTCTGGCTAAAGCCAGCATCTGGAACCTCTTCCTTAATGTCGGCAATAACTTGTTTTAAAATGTCTTCCACCTTACTTTCTGAAATACTGACAGGAATGCCGCTGATTTCAACCTGCTCCTGCTCCATTTCTGAAAACACAAAGCCCGTATGTTCCAATTGTTCGGTAATCGAACGTAAAATGTCACGATCGGGTGTAGAAAAACTGAGTTGCAACGGAAAGAGCAACTGTTGGCTTACCGCTTCCTGCACGGTTATATTACGAAGCAATTCTTCATACAAAATCCGTTGGTGCGCACGGTGTTGGTGAATCACCATTAGGCCACTTTTTATCGGACTAACAATATATTTCTGTTGTAGTTGAAACGTTCCGCGACTGGGTTCTTTCTCGGTCTCATTAAATAAGGTCCCGGTTACTTCTTCACTTTCCACTTCCAGCTGCGCTATTCCTGTTGAAGATTGACCTGAATCCTTTGTTTCAACGTATAACGACTCCCAAGATGCTTGTTTGGGTCGTGAAAAAGAAGGCGTTCTTCTACCTGACGGTTCATTTCTGAAGGGATTAAAGCTTCTGTCTACCTCAACATTAGGAATTTTCGGTTGTTTCTTACTGTATTCATAGGGCGTATCGAAACCCGTATCCTTGTTGAAGTCGAGTACCGGTGCCACGCTAAATTGCCCCAAGCTATGCTTCACCGTTGCCTTCAACATCGCATAGATACTATGCTCATCGTCAAACTTAATTTCGGTTTTTGTGGGGTGAATATTGATATCGATACTCTTTGGCGGCACTTTCAGAAAAAGAAAATACCCGGCATGGGCACCATCCTTCAACAACCCTTCAAAAGCTGATTGAACAGCATGATTCAAATAGGCACTTTTAATGAAGCGATCGTTTACAAAGAAGAATTGTTCACCGCGTGATTTCTTGGCATACTCAGGTTTCAACACGAATCCATCCACTTGAACAATATCGGTTTCCTCTTCAACAGGAACCAACTTTTCATTTGTCTTCGTTCCGAAGATGCCCACAATACGCTGACGGATATTGCTCGCCTGCAACTGAAACACATCGCTCCCATTATGTGTCATGGAAAAAGCCACCTGCGGATGCGCCAATGCCACACGATGAAACTCATCGATGATATGACGTGTTTCTACTGGATTGCTTTTTAAAAAATTTCGTCTGGCTGGAATATTGTAGAACAGATTCTTCACCGAAACGGTAGTTCCCTTAGCAACTACAGCAGGTTCTTGAGCGGTGACCTCACTTCCTTCGATGGTAAGTGAAGTACCCACTTCATCCTTTTCTCGTTTTGTTTTTAAGGTAACGTGGGCAATTGCTGCAATACTGGCCAAGGCCTCCCCACGAAAGCCTTTGGTGTGCAGGTTGAATAGGTCGTCGGCATTTTTAATCTTGGAAGTCGCATGCCGTTCGAAGCAGAGCCGCGCATCGGTTTCGCTCATCCCAACGCCGTTGTCGGTTACTTGAATCAAGGTTTTTCCAGCGTCCTTCACCATCAATTGTATGGAATCGGCACCCGCATCGATGGCATTTTCCAATAACTCCTTCACCACCGAAGCAGGTCGTTGCACCACTTCCCCGGCGGCTATTTGGTTTGCGACGTGGTCCGGTAACAATTGAATGATGTCTGTCATTACCCTTGATAGAAAATAGAGAGGTCGAAATCGATTAAAAGGAGGAATAAAAACACTAATACCGCTACGATGATTACCAATCGGCGACTTGTATTTCGATCGGAACTACGACGCAAATCGGCCAACGCAGATTTTACTTTGTTCTTCAAACCTGAAGTATCGCCTACCGTACTTCGGTGTTCATCGAAACGATGTCGGATTTGGTACGGACTGCCTTCGCCATCATGCTTAAAATAGCGCGGTTCGTACTCGAATTTCTTGTTCTTTCGTGTTTTTAAAATTCCCATAAGCGTAAGTTTCAAAGGTAGGCAAATTACAGCGGTTTCAGAAACCAAGCCTACTGGAAATTTAAATACAATGACTGTGCCGAAAAAGTCCTAGAATCGAGCGTCTTTTCGTAGCTGTGCCATTTTTATGGCAGCTATAGCGGCCTCGGTCCCTTTGTTACCGTGCTTTCCACCACTTCGGTCGCGCGACTGCTGGATGGTGTTATCGGTGAGCACACAGAAGATGACCGGAATATCACTTTGGATGTTGAGGTCCTTGATACCTTGGGTTACCCCATCGCACACAAAATCGAAGTGTTTGGTTTCCCCCTGAATAACACTTCCGATGGCGATGACGGCATCGAGCATATCGTAGCTTTGCTGCATTTTCTTACAGCCGTAAATAAGTTCAAAACTTCCGGGAACATTCCAACGGACAATGTTTTCCTTGATCGCGCCACAATCTAACAACGCATCGAACGCACCTTGGAATAGGCCTTCGGTAATTTCATCGTTCCATTCAGAAACAACAATCCCAAACCGAAAGTCCTTCGCGTTTGGGATTGTGTTTTTATCGTATTGAGATAAGTTCTTGTTTTCAGTGGCCATGATTATTGCATTGCTTCCACCTGACCTACATACAGTTGCGCTTGGTTTGCCTCTTCAGAAGTGCTGTACTCGTCTTCAATGGTTTGGAAGTGCGCAAGTGCTTTATCATACTGCTCTAACTTCATGGCAGTAATCCCCGCTTTCAACAAGTAACGTGGTGCAGTAAGATCATTTGCAGCAAGTTTCGCAGCTTCTTCATAATACTTCAAGGCTTCACCTGGCTGATCTAACTGAACAAAAGCATCTCCAATTGCCCCTTTAGCAATCGGTGCCAACATGGTATCGGAGCCATCAAAATCATCTAAGTGATTGATAGCCTCTTGGTAGCGGTTTGTATTCAAATATGAAATACCCGCGTAATAGTTTGCGATATTGGCAGCATCGGTACTTCCATAGCTATCGATAATACCTAGGAAACCAAATTTCCCTTCTCCACCGTTCAGTGCCAATCCGTATAACGAATCCTTCGCCTCGGCAGTCAAGGCCATATCGTAATAGCTTTGCGCTTTATACAATTCATTCATCGCCTCCTCTTCGGTTGGCTTTTGAACAAACTGTTGGTAGGCTAAGTATCCCAACACGGCGATAGCGATAACCCCCACAACGCCTAAAATGGCCTTTTGGTTTTTCTCTAACCACTGCTCGGTACGGGAAGCTCCTTCATCTAACGAACCAAACACCTCTGCGGTTGTGCTCTGTTCTTCTAACGCCTCTTGCTTTTCCTCTTTCGTCTTCGGTTTATAGCCTCGTTTCTTGTAGGTTGCCATAATTTTGGTTTAGTGAGGGGCAAAAATAAAATTTTTATTACAATTTAAAAGCGAAATTATTTAGGAATTTTACCCTTTTTCGGTAGTATTTTTCAGAATTTTGCAACGTTTTCACTCAAATTAAAACCCTACCGCAAGTCGCTGGCACCTATGATATTAGAATCGCTATCCCTTCTTCACTATAAGAATTTCGAAACGGCTACCTTTCAATTCGACCCGAAAATCAATTGTTTTACGGGTCCGAACGGTATTGGGAAAACGAATATTTTGGATGCGATTTACCACCTCAGCTTTGGAAAGAGTTACTTTAATCCAATTACTAGTCAGAATATCCAGCACGGAGCAGACTTCTTTGTTGTTGAAGGCACCTATGAGAAGGAAAGCAAGCCAGAGAAAATTGTGGTCAGTGCCAAAAAAGGACAGAAAAAGGTTATTAAACGTAATGGAAAGGTATACGATCGGTTTAGCGACCATATCGGATTCCTGCCGTTGGTCATTATCTCGCCTGCCGACCGTGACCTTATTATTGAAGGCAGCGATACCCGCAGGAAATTTGTTGATGGCGTAATTTCGCAAGGCGATACCGACTATCTTCAGAATTTGTTGAACTACAACAAGATTCTTGCGCAACGAAATTCGTTGTTGAAGTATTTCGCTGCCAATCATACCTTCAATCGCGATACGCTGGATGTGTACAACGAGCAACTTCACACCTATGGTACACAATTGTTTGGGAAGCGGGCAGCGTTTTTGGAAGACTTTATCCCTATTTTCCTGAAGCGATATGCTTCCATCAGCAGTGGAACCGAAGAAGTAAACCTGACGTATAAAAGTCAGTTGAGCGAACAGGATTTGCTTACCCTATTACGGGAAGGGGAAAGCAAAGACAAAATGCTTCAATACACCAATTACGGTATTCATAAAGATGATCTGGTGTTCGAAATTGACGGTCACCCCATCAAAAAATTCGGATCGCAAGGACAGCAGAAATCGTTTTTAATCGCCTTAAAGCTAGCGCAGTTCGATTTTATTAAGGAACGGTCGAAAGTAAATCCAATCTTGCTATTGGATGATATTTTTGATAAGTTGGATGAACAACGGGTGGCACACATTATTTCCTTGGTTGACGAAGAGAACTTTGGGCAATTATTTATCAGCGATACCCATGCCGATAGAACGGAAGCTGTCATTAAGGAAGTACATCAAACATATAAGATGTTTCGGCTTGGCAGTGAGCAGTGAGCAGTGAACCCTCCTTCGGCGGGCAAGCAGTGAGCGATGAACAGCCTTTTAGAGGAGCACAGGAGCAGCGTTTCAGAGGAGCAAAGTTTCAGATGAGCAGAGTTTCGAAGAAGTGGAGAAGCAGAGAAACAAAGTTGCAAAGGAGCAGCGTTGCAAAGAATCAAAGAAAATATAGTATTTTACAAGTTACAGCGTACAGCTTACCGCTAACAGCATAGAGCGCAAAGCCTACAGCATAGTGCTAACAACTATTGTCTATTGACGACCGACTAAAGACTAAAACAGACGAATGATTAAAAATATTATCCTCATCATAATCCTTCTCCTGCTGTTCTCCTGCGGAAGGCAAGATCCAGCCGAGCAACTGACGCATTTGGAAGGCTATTGGGAAATTGAATCGGCGACACTTCCCGATGGCACGGCAAAGGAATTTGCCATCAATACCACCATCGACTATATTGAAGTATCCGACAGTACGGGTATTCGCAAAAAAATGCAGCCAAAATTGGATGGTTCCTACCGTACTTCTGCGTCGGCTGAAACCTTCACTGCAAAGGTAGAGGACGACTCGCTTCGACTCTATTACAAAACTCCTTTCGACAATTGGAGGGAAACGGTGCTGTATGCAAATGATGACATATTAAAGGTAAAAAACCGGGATGGAAACGTGTATACCTACACCAGATTCCGTAGCTTTAAAACTCCAGAATAAACAGCATGGCAAAACGATTTGGCGAACATATTTCTTTAGGGGATGTTATTCAGGATTTCATTGAAACCAACCGCTTACAAAGGGGATTGGATAAAGTTTCAGTAGAAGATGCATGGCATAATGTGATGGGTACAGCCATTTCAAAATATACTACTGGCATATTGTTGAAGGAAACTACCCTTCACGTAAAGCTTAGTTCTTCCGTACTTCGCGAAGAATTATCCTACGGGAAGGAAAAAATCATCAAAATGGTGAACGAGGAATTAGGAAAAGACCTGATCGAAAAACTCGTCCTTCGCTAATAAAAAAGCTGCCCGAATCGAGCAGCTTTCGCAATTTAATCAAAGTTTCAGGGTTGTTTAGAAAATCTCTCTTCCTGCAAAGTGAAATTGACTTTCTATTTCTGCATTTTCGTCGCTATCGCTTCCGTGAACGGCGTTTTCACCGATAGAAGCTGCATATAATTTGCGGATGGTTCCTTCTGCTGCCTCTTCGGGGTTTGTAGCCCCGATAAGCGTACGGAAGTCCTCCACAGCGTTTTCCTTTTCCAACACAGCCGCTACGATCGGACCGCGTGTCATATATTCTACCAATTCACCAAAAAACGGACGCTCCTTGTGGATTGCATAAAACTGCTCGGCATCGGCCTTGGTCATTTGAGTAAGTTTCATCGCTACAATTTTAAAACCAGCAGCGGTAATTTTTTCGATAATGGCACCAACATGTCCTTTTTCAACACTGTCGGGCTTCAACATTGTAAACGTTCTATCTGTTCTCATAGGTATTTTAAAATTTTGTGCAAAAGTAGGGAAATGTACTTTTAAAACAAACGGAAATCTGCGCTAAAATTTCTGGGTAAACGTTTGATACAAAACACCCTTATCGCCACGAATCTCGAATTGAACCGTATCCCTATTAAAATCGAAATAAAGCACGCCATAATTCAGTTGTTTGGTTCCTTCCCCCACCCGATGCACATTCTCGTCCATTGGCGTTTCCGGCCATGTATGCGTAAGTCCGCTACTGGTGAAATCGATTAGCGGATAGTCCAAACCAGGAACTGTCGTTACTGAAACTTCAGCCTGGTGACGATCGCCGCTTAAGATGATAATATTGTTTGCTTTTGCCTTGCGAATCACATCCAGCAATCTTGCCTGCTCTTCAGGCATGTTTCCCCATTTCTCCCAACCGTGCTGGTCGGCCAACACCTGAATACTACTCACCACTAACGTGAAATCGGCCGAATCATTCTCCAATTCTTCCTGAAGCCAGTTCCATTGCGCATTGCCCAACATCGTTCCACCTTCACCCTCTTCCCAGGCATCGTAACGTCTATCGGGATCGTCGCTTGGCTTCAGGGCAGATCGAAAATAGCGAGTATCTAACAAAATCACTTTCACGGAACCTTCACCGAAGTTGAAGGTTTCAGCGTGATAGACTCCTTCCCTATTCCGACGTGGATCGTTAGCGGATACTTTTAGAAAATTCAATAATTCTGTTTGGGCTTCGTCTTTCATTTCCCATTCTTCACCTGCATCATTCTTTCCATAATCGTGATCGTCCCAAGTACCGATCACAATCGCTTCTTCAGCCAACTTTTGATATGCTGCACTCGCCCAGACCAAGTCATAATCGGCTTCCATTTTTTCCATATTATCGGTATCGGCATACACATTGTCGCCACCCCAGATAAAGACATCAGGATTCTCATTTCGAATATCATCCCACAACGGCATCGGACGATGCGGATCGTTGCAACTAGCAAAGATGATGGTATGCTGACCGTCGGAAGGAATGCTTTGAATATTGGTTTTCGTAGAACCGCAGGAAGATAGCGCTATGATGAGTAGAATAAAAGGAATAAAAGCTTTCATATGAGACCTGTTTTTGGATACACTCAAAAGTACCAAAACGGTTTCAGTTGCATGTTATTAAATTGTATCTTCGCACATCATGGACGAAAAAACGCTTTCAACGGTAAAGGAATTGCTGAAAGCCCCGCGAAAGATCGTGGTAGTGGGGCATAAAAACCCAGATGGCGATGCGATTGGTTCTTGCTTAGGACTTTCCTTCGTGCTAAATCGCTTGGGCCATAAGGTGGAAACCATCATGCCAAATGATTTTCCCGACTTTTTGAAATGGCTTCCCGGAGCAGAACATATCATAATTCACGATAAGCAAACCGACGAAAGCATCTCGGCAATCACCAAGGCCGATATAATTTTTACCCTAGATTTTAACGCTTTGAATCGCGTAGGCGACATGCAGCAATTTTTGGAAGATGCCGATGCGTCTTTTGTCATGATCGACCACCATCAGCAACCGGATGATTATGCGATTGCTACATATAGCGATCCGAGTATGAGTTCTACTTCGGAAATGGTCTATCATTTTTTGGAAGCCATAGATGAATTGGGCACGCTTTGCCTAGAGGTTTCTACGCATCTTTACACAGGTATCATGACCGATACGGGTTCTTTTCGGTTTTCATCCACCACCGCAACGACGCATAAGGTAGTGGCGCATTTAATCGAAATTGGCGCAAAGCCGCATAAAATTCATGAAAATGTGTACGATGTGAATAGTCCCGATAAGTTGAAGCTGTTAGGCGTTGCCTTGAACAATCTCCATATTCACCCGGAATACAGAACTGCCTTTATCACACTTTCACAAAAGGAATTGGATACCCATAATTTTAGAAAGGGTGACACGGAAGGATTTGTAAACTATGCGCTTTCTGTTGAAGGCGTCATCTTTGCTGCTATTTTTATCGAAAACAAGCAAGAGGGAATCGTTAAGATTTCCTTCCGAAGCAAAGGCGATTTCTCTGTTAATAAACTGGCGCGCGAACATTACAATGGTGGCGGTCATGTGAATGCTGCCGGTGGACGTAGCACCCGTTCGCTTTCAAATACCGTTAGTGAATTTATTAGTATCTTGCCCCAATACAAAGCCGAATTGAACGATGCGGAATAATCTTATCTTATTCATCCTTTTTACGACTACGATTCTATTTAGCTGCAAAGGGCCTGAAGCGAGGCGACCGGTACAACAAAGTTCGGGCTCGTTTATACAGGAATCGGCGCAACGCAACAAAGCGCTTTACGAACAGGAAAAACAGCAAATTGAAGGGCTTATTAATTCTGATACCTTACAAGAATACATAACCTCCGATAGTGGTTTTTGGTATTATTATAATGTGAAGGACACAACCGCCGTCGAAACCCCTGACTTTGGCGATCGTGTCGTATTCTCTTATAATATCAAGGATCTTTCTGGAAATGTAGTATTGACGAAGGAGGAAGCTGGATTACAGGAGTATCGAATCGATCAGACCAATCAGGATCTTATCTCCGGATTGCGCGATGGCATTAAACTTATGAAAGAAGGTGAAACGGTCACCTTTCTTTTCCCGTCTTATAAAGCATATGGCTATTATGGCCTAGAAAATAAATTGGGAACGAACGTTCCCGTGCAAAGCACCGTAACTTTACAAACCATAGAAAAAACAACGGAAAACTAATATTATGAAACGAACATTGCTATTATTTCTCGCAGTATCCCTAAGCCTAGTGGCCTGCAAAAGCAAATATCCCGATTTGGATAAAGGCGTTTATGCCGAATTTGTCACAAACAAAGGAACCTTTGTTGCCGAACTTTACAACGAGGCTACGCCCCTAACAGTGGCGAACTTTGTATCCTTAGCGGAAGGCACCAATGGGATGGTTGACAGTATCTACAAGGGAAAACGATTCTACGATGGTTTGATCTTCCATCGCGTTATCAAGGATTTTATGATTCAAGGAGGCGACCCTGAAGGAACCGGAAGCGGAAACCCTGGGTATCGTTTTCCAGATGAAATCGTCGATTCCCTTAAGCATGATAGCAAAGGAATTTTAAGCATGGCGAATTCTGGCCCCGCCACCAATGGTAGTCAGTTTTTCGTAACATTGAAGCCAACTCCTTGGTTAGATGGCCGGCATACGGTATTCGGAAAAATAGTAAAAGGACAGGAAGTGGTCGATAGTATCGGTGCCATCGAAACGACTAAGCCTGGCGACCGTCCAAAAGACTCTATCGTAATGCAAGCGGTAAACATCATCAACAAAGGTGGTGTGAAGGTAGCACCCTTTACCGAGCAGATGCAGGAAATAGAGCGTGAGAAAAAGGAAAAGGAAGAGCGCATTGCTAAAATTGCTAGGAAGCAAGCCTTGGAATTTGATAAGCTTCGAGAGGAAGCAGAAGAACTTCAATCTGGATTGAAAATCTATTATAATGAAAAAGGCGAAGGTCCAAAACCTGAAGTAGGCGATCAAATCATGATGAACTATGCAGGCTATTTTGATGACGGTCGATTGTTCGATACCAACATTGTTGAAAAAGCGGAACAGTTCGAAAGCGTTGATGAAGCGCGAAAAGCAGCACAACAATATAAGCCTGTTCAAACACAGTACAGCCCAGACGCCCGATTAATCCCTGGCTTCCGTGAAGCCTTGTTAGAAATGAAGGTCGGCGATAAGGTAACCGTATTCATCCCATCGCATCTAGGATATGGACAACGAGGTTATCCACCCCTTATTCCTGGCAATGCCGACTTGATCTTCGAGTTGGAATTGGTAGAGATTGCTGAATAACAAAAACATCAGGTCGAGCGCAGTCAAGACCTAATCAAGAGCATAAGTGAAATAGTTCTCGACTGCGCTCGAACCGACATAAAAATTCAAACCAATGCATAAAAAAGCCCCGCAAAACTGCGAGGCTTTTTTGTTTCTATTCCTATTTATTATTTCTTCGGTATGCGCTTTAGTATTTCCTGCAAGAAACTCCAAAACTTTTGAGTTGAGGAAATGCTGGCACGTTCATCGGGTGAGTGCGCTCCTCGAATTGTCGGTCCGAAGGAAATCATATCCATATCGGGATAATTCTGGCCTAGGATGCCACATTCCAAACCGGCATGACAAGCGGCCACATCGGCTTCTTCCTTAAATAACTCTTGATATAGGTTATCCAATAGTTTCACGATTGGACTGCTCATATTTGGCGCCCAACCCGGGTATTCACCGGAAAAATCGACAGAAAAACCAGCCAAGTTAAATCCAGCCTTTAGACCATTAGCCAAATCCCATTTAGAACTTTCAACAGACGAGCGAGTCAAACACAGGATTTCAATGTTGCCATTAGCTACTTCTACCTTAGCAATATTATTGGAGGTTTCAACCAAGCCTTCCATCGCTGGACTCATACGAAACACTCCATTATGGGCCGCAGATAAAGCTCGAATCAAATCCATTTGATCGTCCATTTTCATAACCGTAGCATCCTGATCTTCAATTTTTTCAAGGGAAATCTTCAGCTCAGGTTCCAACAACTTATATTCTTCTTTAATATTCGCCGCGGTTTGCTTCATCTTAGCTAACAACTGGTCCTCGGTTGGAACAGGTATCGCAATCTTCGCATTGCTTTCACGTGGAATAGCATTTCGCAGTCCACCACCATTTATCGACGACACATGGATATCGCTACCCACAACTCGCAGTACGCGATTCATCATCTTATTGGCATTCCCGAGTCCTTTGATGATATCCATTCCGCTATGGCCACCTTGTAACCCCTTCACCGAAACGGTATACCAAAAACAGTTTTCAGGACTACCCACTTCATCATAACCCCGTGTAGCGGTAATATCGACCCCGCCGGCACAACCAACGCCTATTTCGTCATCTTCCTCGGTATCGAGATTCAATAAAATATCACCTTTCAGAATACCACCTTTCAACCCCGTAGCTCCGGTCATTCCCGTTTCCTCATCGATGGTAAAGAGCGCCTCCAAAGCAGGATGCTCGATATCGTTGCTTTCCAAAAGCGCCATAATCGCCGCCACGCCAAGTCCATTATCGGCACCAAGCGTCGTTCCTTTCGCCTTTACCCAATCGTCTTCCACATACATCTCAATGCCTTGGGTGTCAAAATCGAACTCGGTATCATTATTTTTTTGATGCACCATATCCAAATGCGACTGCAGCACTACCATTTGTCGGTCTTCCATCCCCTTGGTGGCCGGCTTACGGATAATGACGTTTCCTACTTCATCTTCGATGGTTTCAAGATTTAGGCTGTTACCAAAGTTTTTCATAAACGCGATGACCTTTTCTTCCTTCTTTGAAGGTCGTGGGACCGCATTGAGGTCGGCAAATTTGTTCCAAACTGCCTTCGGCTCTAATTTTCGAATGGCTTCATTCATATTTCTTCAATTTCTATTTATCTCTCTTTTCTTTAGGCATACAAAGTTACTAGGTTTTCTTACTTTTAAGGGCCGTCTTATAAAACTTATAACATGCGAATTATTTCCGTATTCCTCAGCCTTTTTATTGCGGGGATCGTCAACTCCGCTGCACAGTCATTGGAAGCGGAGTTAGAAACCGTTTTTGAAGAATTTGAGTTAATGGGATTATCTGTACTGGTAAGTATTGAAGGTGAAAGTGAAACCTTTTCCTATGGATTACGGGATTTCGATCGCTCCCTTCCTATAAATGACGACACGCATTATAGAATCGCTTCCATTTCTAAATCGGTTGTAGCGCTTGGCATGATGAAGCTCTATGATGAAGGTTTGTTTGAGTTGGATGACGATATTTCTTCACACCTAGGCTATACTGTAGAGAATCCAAACTTTCCGGGTGAACCAATTACCTTTCGTATGCTGCTAAGCCATCAAAGTAGTTTGCAGGATGGTAGTGGTTATACATCGTTTTTGAATGCTACCTACAATCAAACCCCAATCCCTTCTATTTCTGAAGTACTACTGCCGAGTGGCAGTTTCTATACTAGTGACATGTGGCGAACGGAAATACCAGGATCATTTTTCGCCTATAGTAATATCAACTTTGGTTTGTTAGGAACGTTACTGGAAGCTATCATTGGCGAACGCTTCGATATCTATATGAAAGAGGAAATATTGGAGCCATTGGGAATTGATGGCAGTTTTAATATACAGGACATAAACGATATTAACGATGTGGCCGTATTATACCGAAATAACAACGGTTGGCAACCGCAGGCCGATAATTATCAGGGTACCTATCCAATTCCACCCAATCTGTCTTCCTATACTCCCGGAACCAACGGTGCCTATTTCGCACCTCAGGGAGGGCTGCGGTGTACCGCTGCCGACTTAGGGAAATTTCTAAACTTTTTACAATCCAATGGCACAAGTGCTTCACTTGAAATTAGTACGGCAGCTATAGAAGAAATGAAGACCATGCAATGGAATTATAACGGTTCCAATGGTGACAACTATTTTGGACTGTTCAATCGCTGGGGGCTCGGGTTACATCAATCGAATACCGATACGGGGGATACCATTTGTCTTGATGCTCCGTCGGGTGTTTTTATCGGTCATCTAGGCGAAGCCTATGGACTTATTAGCGATGCGTATTTTTCGGAAAGCGACCCCATTTCATTTGTAGTAATGACAAATGGAAGTTGGAATGGCTATCAATTTGGAAATTATTCTTCTTACTATACATTGGAAGAATCGATTTTCACCATTCTTTGCGACTATTTCACCGAAACGCTTTCGACAGTTTCACTTGAAGATTCTGATATAGCTATTTTTCCAAATCCAGCTTCGGAAGAACTCCATGTTCAGGCCCAGGAAAAACTCAATTACGAACTGTACTCTTCATTAGGCAGATTGGTCGATAAAGGAATGATAGACCAAGCTAAGACGATACAACTTCCTAATTTGGAAGATGGAATTTATTTTTTGAAGTTGAAAGGAAAGGATACCTTCACCTCACATTCCATAGCCATTCGAAACGAATAATTCATGCGTAGAAATCGAACAAAAATCATCCTTGCCGTACTATTGCCTGTTCAAATTCTACTGCTGCAACTGTTGAAGTATTTTCCCGAAACGGTGGAAACATATTACAGTCTAGGGTTTTACAAATACCTATCGATGGCCTCGCGTACCCTATTTGGCTGGGTGCCTTTTTCGGTGGGCGATGTTTTCTATATTCTTATCACCTTTCTTGCCTTGCGTTGGCTATACTTGAATATCCGTCGACTTCGTTTTGAACCGATTTCGTTTTTTGTCGATATCGTAGCCACGGTTTCTATCGTATATTTTATGTTCCATGCACTTTGGGGCTTTAATTATTACAGACTGCCGCTTCATAAATCGCTCGGATTGGATGCGGAATACACCACCGAGGAATTGATCGCCACTACCAAACGGCTTATCGATAAATCGAATGCCATGCATCGCGAATTGGGCTACGCCGATAGTACCAAAATTGATTTGCCCTATTCCCAACAGGAAATCTTCGATAAAGCGGAAAACGGTTATGATAATATTATTTCCGAATTTCCTTCCCTTGCCTATCAACCCACTAGTATTAAAAAAAGTGGTTGGAGCCTCGGACTTACCTATATGGGATATAGTGGGTATTACAATCCTTTTTCAGGTGAAGCACAAGTGAACAACCTTATCAAAACCTATAAGTTTCCCGTAGTGAGCTGTCATGAGATGGCGCATCAAGTAGGGTATGCCGCCGAAAATGAAGCGAACTTTATCGCAACACTAAACAGTGTTCATAATGACGATCCCTATATTCAGTATGCTGGGTATATCTTCGCTTTGCGGTATTGTGTAAATGAAATTGCTCGTCGCGATATGCCAACGTATGAAGCATTGCTACCTACTATCAACTACGGAATATTGGAAAGCTATCGAGAAATGCGTGAATTCTGGGGTGCCTACGAAAATCCTTTTGAAGTATTCTCCAAACACTTTTATAACTACTTCCTCAAGGCAAACAATCAAAGTCGCGGTATTATGAGCTATAACTATATGGTAGCGCTCATCGTCAATTATTATGAGGATCGACCTTTCTAAATTTCTTAACGATTTGTTAATTTTAAAGATTCCGAAACTCATTCAGTTTCGGTTCCTATATCTTTAACCTCCTAAAAATTTCAGCCAAAACATCATGAAAAGACTTCTATTATTTCTTGTTTGTTTTTGGAGTCTGTCTTCCTTCTCTCAGGATTATTTTCCAAAGAATGACGGCCCCAAAGAGAAAAACACTAATTACACTGCTTTTACCAACGCTACCATTTATGTAACCCCAACCGAAAAAATATCTAAAGGAACGTTACTGATCAAGGATGGAAAAGTGGTTTCTGTTGGAAAATCTGTTTCCATACCCGAAAATACAGTGACCATCGACCTAAATGGTGACTATATCTATCCTTCCTTCATCGATGCGTATACTGACTTTGGGATGGGAAAGGTAAAGGAAGCCGAACGCGAAGGTGGACGATCGGCTCAATACGGACCGTCTCGAGAAGGGTTTTATTGGAACGATCATATCTTGGCCGAACGAAATGGCATCGAAAACTTCAAATACGACAAAAAACAAGCTTCAAGTTTACGTGAAGCTGGATTCGGTGTGGTGAACACGCATACCATGGACGGTATTGCCCGTGGTACAGGAATGATGGTCGCGCTGAACGATAAAGATGATGATGCTATCAGAATCCTGGAAGATGCGCTCACCAATCATTTCTCTTTTGAAAAAAGTGAAACCAGCAATCAGAGTTATCCTACGTCCTTGATGGGTGCCATGGCATTGCTCCGTCAGTTGCAACACGATAAACAATGGTACAAAGATGGTAACGTACCCACCAAGGACAGAACCTTGGAAGCGCTTATCGCCAATGAAGGAATGGTAAATATTTTTGAAGCAGGTAGTAAGGACAACAACCTACGTGCCGATAAGATTAGCGACCAATTCAACCTCAACTATGTTATCGTTGGTGGTGGTGATGAATATGAACGCATCGACTTAGTGAAAAACACAAACGCCAATTACATCTTGCCCATCAACTTTCCAGATGCCTACGATGTTAGCGATCCGTATGCTGAAACCTACATCACCGTAGCGCAAATGCGCGATTGGAACCAAGCGCCGATGAATCCGAAGGTGATGACCGAAAACGGTGTTCCGTTTGCACTGACCACTTTTGAATTGGATAAAGTATCCGATTTCAACAAAAAATTGGAAAAGGCATTTCTCTACGGATATGACAAAACAAAAGCCTTGGAAGCGCTTACCAGTATGCCTGCAAAATTCTTGGGTATTGAAGATATGGTGGGAAGTCTAAAAGAAGGTCGGTATGCAAATTTCCTTATTACTTCCGGACCTATGTTCGACGAGGAAACCACACTTTATGAAAATTGGGTACAAGGTGAAAAGCATGTGGTAAATACACGCGACCAAAAAGATATCCGTGGAAATTATACCATGACCGCCGGTGGAAAGACATATAAGGTTGAAATTACTGGCGATGTTGGTAAACCAAAGTCGAAAGTGATAGCGGCAGATGTGGAGTTCCCCTCGAAAATGGAGTATTCCCAAAATTGGGTGCGACTTTCCTTTACCGATGAAGAAAACAATGAAGTATACCGAACCACGGGAATTATTCCGAAGGAAGGTGACTCCTTTTCAGGGAAGATGATTCGTCCTGATGGATCCGAAAGCGAATTTACCGCTACCCGAACGTCTTCTTCAAAAGAAAAGAAAGATAAAGACGACGAAAAAGTGAAGCCGGAAATAATGCCCATCACCTATCCGAATGTTGGATATGGATATACGAAGGCTCCGGAACAAAAAGACATGCTCTTCAGAAACGCCACCGTTTGGACGGGAGAAGAAGCAGGAACGCTTGAAAACACAGATGTTCGCATTTCCTATGGAAAGATCGTTGAAATTGGTAAAGACTTATCGCGCCGCGGTGCCACGGTTATCGACGCAACCGGTAAACATTTAACGGCTGGTATTATCGATGAGCATTCACACATCGCAGCCTTATCGATTAATGAAGCGGGACAAAACTCTTCTGCAGAAGTCAGTATTGAAGATGTGGTAGATCCAGAGGATGTCAGTATCTACAGAAACTTGGCAGGTGGTGTAACCTCCATTCAAATTCTTCATGGTTCTGCAAATCCTATCGGTGGTCGCTCCGCTATTATTAAATTGAAGTGGGGTGAAGATGCCGACGGCCTTATTTACGATAACAGTCCGAAATTCATCAAGTTTGCCTTAGGTGAAAACGTGAAGCAATCGAATTGGGGCAGCTATTCCAGGTTTCCGCAAACCAGAATGGGTGTGGAGCAGGTATACGTGAACTACTTCAACCGAGCCAAGGAATATGAAGCGAAGAAGAATAGTGGTCAACCCTACCGAATCGATGAGGAATTGGAAGTATTATCTGAAATTCTAAACGGAGAGCGTTTTATTTCGTGTCACTCCTACGTTCAAAGTGAAATCAATATGCTGATGAAGGTAGCCGAGCGTTTCGACTTTAACATCAATACCTTCACCCATATCCTAGAAGGCTATAAAGTGGCCGATAAGATGAAGGAACACGGTGTTGGTGGTTCTACTTTTAGCGACTGGTGGGCCTATAAATATGAAGTGAACGATGCGATCCCATACAACGCTGCTATTATGCACAATCAAGGTGTTACGGTTGCGATTAATAGCGACGATGCTGAAATGTCGCGGCGCCTAAACCAAGAAGCAGCTAAAACGGTGAAGTATGGTGGTATGAGTGAAGAGGAAGCATGGAAGACGGTTACATTGAATCCCGCGAAATTACTTCATATCGACGACCGTGTAGGTAGCATTAAGGAAGGAAAGGATGCCGATTTGGTTCTTTGGAACGAGCATCCGCTTTCGGTTTATGCGAAACCCGAAAAAACGATTATCGAGGGACGCACCTATTTCGATATTGAAAAGGATGCCGAAATGCGTGAGGATATTACGGCTGAGCGCGCCAAACTTGTAAAAATGATGTTGGATGAAAAAGAAGGTGGTGGAAAGACCCGAAAGCCCAAAGGCACGGAAGAACACTATTTTCACTGTAACACCATAAATTAATGACTATGAAAAATTTAAAACTATATAGCTGTATTTTAGGGATGTTACTAAGTGCTATAGCTGTAGCACAGCAAACCCCTGCTGCAGAACAATCACAGGCCATTACCATTCAAGGGGCAACCGCCCATATTGGAAATGGTGACGTAATCGAAAACAGTACCATAGTCTTTGAAGATGGCGTAATTACCGCCATTGGAAATAACGGTATTTCTTCAAAAGGAAAAGTAATCGATGCTTCAGGAAAGCATGTATATCCGGGTCTTATCGCGCCTACCAAATCGCTTGGATTGATTGAAATAAATGCTGTGCGAGCGACAGATGATCAGGATGAATTAGGTGAGATGATCCCGCAGGTGCGAAGTATTATCGCTTACAATGCCGAAAGCAAAGTGGTGGAAAGCATGCGTCCGAATGGTGTATTACTTGGACAGGTGACACCTCAGGGCGGACGAATTTCAGGGACTTCATCGATCGTACAATTCGATGCTTGGAACTGGGAAGATGCTATTGTAAAGGAAGATGATGGCATTCACTTAAATTGGCCAAGCAGTTTTAGAAGAGGTCGCTGGTGGGCTGGAGAAAGCCGAGGCTATCGTCCAAACGACGATTACGCGGAAGATACCCAAGCGGTTCAGCAGTATTTGTTGCAAGCGCAGGCTTATGGCGACGGTACTGACACATCCCTAAATGAAGGCTTTAAGGCAACGCAAGGACTGTTCGATGGTAGCAAAAAATTATATGTGTATGCCCACGGCCAAAAGGAAATAATCGATGCGGTTACCCTCGCCAAGGAAAGCGGAGTTCAAAAGGTAGTCGTCGTCGGTGGCTATGAGGCCTATAAGATTATCCCTTTCCTAAAGCAAAATGATATTCCCGTGTTGGTGCGTCAACCACACGCGTTGCCACGACGCGAAGATGACGATTATGATTTACCCTATAAATTACCAAAGTTGTTAGCAGAAGGAGGAATACTAGTCGGTATCCAAAACGAAGAAATGTCGAACTTCCAAACGCGAAACTTAGCCTTTTATGCAGGTCACGTTGCCGGACAAGGTTTGGATAAGGAGAAAGCACTTCAACTGATCACTGAAAACAATGCGAAGATCTTAGGTATAGATGATACCTACGGAACCTTAGCTGAAGGAAAGAGTGCTACCCTATTTGTATCGAACGGTGATGCGTTGGATATGCGAGGAAATGATTTGGAGCATGCGTTTATCGACGGACGATCGATTTCACTCGAAACCCACCAAACCGAATTATGGAAACGCTATTCTGAAAAATACGAAAGACAGAAGGAAGGAAAATAGGATAGAAATCCGTTTTACTCACTCAAAAGGCTACTTCACTAAGTGGCCTTTTTTTTGTGGTGGTGAATGATGGTTCTTTGAATCAACTAAAAACCATCCATTATGAAAAAAGCCATCACTATTTCCATTCCAGAACCTTGTCATGAAGATTGGAACGAAATGACTCCTACAGAAAAAGGTAGGTTTTGCGACCAATGTACAAAAGAGGTTGTAGACTTCACCTCACAGAGCGACGAACAAATCATAAAACATTTAGAGCACAATACTAAGTTGTGTGGACGATTTAGGGCTTCGCAACTTGATCGAAAACTTCAATTAGAGCGTAAAGAAGGTTTTTCCTTGGCACCTTGGGCCGCTTCACTCTTGCTGCCCATAAGTATGATGGCTCATTCGGCTACTTCAACAGAAAACAGTAAGAGCCCCGAATCGTACATTTCACTAGGTATTGGTAGCAGAAGTGGCGATAGAATACAGATTACCACTACAGGAGTGGTTACCGACACCGAAGGAAATCCACTTCGAAATGTAAAAATTACCGTCAAGGAATCTGGAAAAACGGAATGGACCAACCGAAAGGGAGCCTTTAAGATTGTTTCCTTAGATCGTGAGACCTTGGTATTTGAAAAGGAAGGGTTTCGTTTGTATGAAGATAAACGGGGAGTGAAATCGGAAGCTATCAACATTGAACTGATCACTCCCATTTGCGAACTACCTCAAGAAGAAGAAAAAACAATAACCGTACGTCGCACTGTGGGAATGATTGCTTCTGAAGTTGAAGTTGAAACTGAGGATAAAGCTAAGCCCTTTGAAGTATCCGGAACGGTTACCGATGAGAGCGGCTTACCACTACCGGGAGCCAATGTTATCGTGAACGGAACATCGCGCGGCACACAAACCGATTTCGATGGCCATTATGAAATCAATGCCGAAATAGGCGAAACCCTAGTTTTTAGCTATGTCGGATTTGAAACGAAAAAAATTACGATTTCTAAGGAAGCGAAAAAAATAGATTCCCTTCTAGTACCACTTGAAACACAAGCTGTTTTAGGTATCGTAGTTACGGGTGGAATATCAGTAGATTATACTGAACCTCCCGAAACGCCCCAAGAACGCCGTATCCGATTGGAAGAACAGGAAAAGGCCTACGCAAATGAGTTGGAGTACAAACGCATTAAACAAGAACGCAAGAAGGCCGCACGCAAACTGCGTCGTGCTAAAAGACGAAAAAATCGAAACTGATGTAACGCGAGAAGTCGGAAAGTTTTGGGTTAGACAATAATCTCCTGTCTAAAAAGTTATATTTTTACCGAAAACCTTTCCTACATGAAGTATTTGTATGCCCTTGGACTTTTCTGCACCATCATTTTGTGGAGTTCTTGTCGCAACGATTTTGAAACCGTATCTAATACCGGAAACTTAGAGTTTTCCACCGATACGGTGTATCTAGATACCATCTTCAGCAACATTGGTTCTAGTACGTATACGTTGAAAGTATATAATAGAAGCGATGAGGATATCAACATTCCATCGGTACGGTTAGGAGAAGGGGAAAGTTCGAACTACCGTTTAAATGTAGACGGTGTTCCAGGGAAGGAGTTTCAGGATGTACGCATTTTGGCGGAAGACAGCATATTTGTCTTTGTTGAAACCACTGCCGATATCGAAACCTTAACGACCGAAGGGTTACAGTTTTTATATACCGACCAGATTCAATTCGATACCGGTGGAAACCAGCAGAATGTAGAATTGGTTACGTTGGTACAAGATGCGGTATTCCTTTTTCCCGAGGAATTTGGCGATGGTACGACGGAAACGTTAGTACTCGGTCAGGATGAGGAAGGAAATGATATCGAAATTGAAGGGTTCTTCTTAGATGATGATGAATTGACCTTTACGAATGAAAAGCCTTATGTTATCTACGGTTATGCTGCTGTTCCACCCAACCGGACGCTTACGGTTGAAGCTGGCGCTAGGGTTCATTTTCATGCGGCCAGCGGTATCTTGGTAGCCGCGAATGCCTCCATGCAATGCTTGGGTGCAACTAGCAACGACCCGGAAGCCCTGGAAAATGAGATAATTTTTGAAGGCGATCGATTGGAGCCTGAGTTTTCTGATGTTCCTGGTCAGTGGGGAACCATTTGGCTTACCGCAGGAAGTACCGATCACTTATTTCGCAACACCACCATAAAAAATGGTGTTATCGGGTTGCGGATGGATAGTAACGATGGCGATCAAACCCTGCAATTGGAAAATGTACAGTTATATAACCATGCGGTGTATGGCCTGTATGCGCTAACCGGAAATATTTATGGTGAAAATGTGGTCGTTAACAATTGTGGTCAGTCTTCCCTAGCCTGTCTGTTTGGCGGAACCTACGAATTCAACCATTGTACCTTTGCTAATTATTGGACCAATAGTTTCCGTTCATTACCGGCGGTTCAATTGGGCAATGTTATTCAGACGGGAGAAAACTCGTTTGAAACCATGCCGTTAAATATAGCCATCAATAATAGTATTATCTACGGAAATGAGCAACGCGAAATTGGTTATGACAGAAGTAGCGACGCAGCTTTCAACTTCAACATTCGCAACACATTAATTCGTTTTGAAGATCCTTCGGGCGATTTTGACGATGATCCACTTTATGATTTTAGCGATGCTGCTTTGTACAACAATATAGTTCGCAACCAGGATCCGGTTTTCTTTGCTCCCGAAGAGAATGAACTCTCTATTGAAACTGGAACTTCATCTGCAGATGGCATTGCCGACCCAACCGTTTCAACTCAATTGAATACTGACATTACCGGTACACCTCGCGATGGCACCAATCCTGACGCCGGTGCCTATGAGAGTGTAGTGTTTCCAGATCCGGAGGAATAACAACTATTCTTCTTTCAACCACTTTAACCGTAGACTAGCATTCGCTTCTTCCACAGGTCGAATCACTAGTGTATCCCCATAAAATGTGAAGCGACGTTGCACTGTTTTGCCCCAATCGCCGGGATTGGAATGCGATAATCGTTTATGTGAAACGATGCTATCCTCTTTGTTTAAGGAATAATCTCCAATGTATACATACGAACCGGTTAAATGTTGAAGTGCCTCCAAGGGAATCGTATCAGTAAAGTTTGGAAAACGAAGGTCCGTTTTTTCATATCCTTTTTCCCAAAGGTGAAGCGACATATAACCACTTTCACCATAGAGCAAGTATCCTCCCATCCCATCGCGCCATTGTTTCCAATTTCCCAGAGAGTCGGTGACTTCCATAGCCTGTAGCGACCATAGGCCAGACAATGTTTCTTGTAAGCTTTTCGTTTGGGCTTGATTTTTTTCTTCTGAAATAGCATTACAGCTAATGGCGATAACAAATACCAATAGCAAGGACAAAATTTTCATATAAGGTTTGTTGCGTGTGAAGGAATTATTGTTTCACCAATTTGTGTGCAAAGGTTTCACTTCCGTTGGAAAGCTGCAAGAAATAAATTCCTTGTTTAAATGCTGATAGGTCTATTTGCGCGCGCCCTTCCTTCAACACCCCTTCTAGCAACTGTTTTCCCGTACTATCGAATACTACATAAGTATATTCTTCAATAACGGACACAGTAAAGCTATCGGAGCTCGGATTGGGATAAATCTTAAGAGGGGAAACTTGCTGTGTTTGCGTTACCGACAACTCGTTGGAACCTTCAACAATTAATGTTTGCGAATTGATTGGCGGATTTTCGATAAAATCGACTGTACCGCTCAACCATGTTACCTTTATATAGTCGATTTCTGCAGCGGCACCTATTCCGAAGAATTCGTAGGCGGAATTTTGACCCAAAAACCCTTCACCACAGAGCGTGTAACGATATTGAAGGTTGCCGTTTACCGAAATCTCAATCCATGAACCGATGCCCATTCGATTGCTTTCCACACCTTGCAATTTTACCTTTAACCAATTATTATCCTGTGCAGAATTATTTTCCCAGATATACATATTAGAGGGGAAGTAATTTAAAACTCCGATTTCTGGATAGCCGTCATTGTTAACATCGCCTATCGCATTGCCGTAGCTTTCCGCTAGATCGTCTTCAAAACCTATTTCGGAAGGAATGGAGTACATCCCATTACCATCATTTTCATAAAAGGCAGAAGACAAATGTGTAGTGAAATCGTCATATTCGGCACTGACATATAAATCTAGGTCTCCATCGTTTTCAGCATCCAAAAATACGCTTCCCCACGCAGAGGAATTCATTGTGGTGCCATTACTTGGAGCAACGTTGGTAAAGGTGCCATCACCATTATTCTTTAAAAATTGGTTTCCTTCATGCGTATTGGAAACATAAATATCCAAATAGCCATCGTAATTATAATCGGCCACCGTAGTGCTCATCGCATCGATAACGATCCCGCTTCCCGTGGTTGCACCCACTTCGGTGAAGGTTTCATCGCCATTGTTTTGGTACATAAGATTAGCGGGTTCCCGATCGTTAGCCACATAAATATCTTGAAAGCCATCCTTATCGTAGTCTATAAATGCGGAACAAAAGGATATGAAATTCTGTTCTGGCATTCCAGAAGCTACGGTAATATTCGTAAAAGTACCGTCGCCATTATTGCGATAGAGGTGATTATATTTTACAGTCGACTCAGGCTCCCTAGAGGCAACAAATAAATCCAAATAACCATCATTATTGATATCTCCCCAGGAGGCACCAAACGATTTATAAGCAATCATGGTAAGGCCTGCTGACTCCGTGATATCGGTGAACTGCATATTTCCGTCATTTTCATAAAGCTTATTACTCTCCAATCTACTCGTAACGAAAAAATCATTGTCGCCATCATTGTCAAAATCGACCCATTGAACCGTTTTCGTCTCCGAAGTATTATCGATCCCTAAATCAACCTCGGTAAACTGTCCGTTGTTGTTTTTGAAGAAGCGAATGGGGTACGTTTCCTGAGAAGATAACGTGATATCATCCCAACCATCATTGTCGAAGTCATAAAATGATATACCCCCACCAAACCCACCATCGCCATAGGTAGTATTATCGCATCCAAGCGCCACGGCATTTTCTTGAAAGGCTATTTGCGAAATTGATAGTACGGGAAGAAAAAGTAGAAGTAATAGTATTCGCATAAACTACCGAAATAAGTTAATAACTCTTGATTATCAGACCAAGATAACAAATTTCCTTAATTCCCAATCGGAATTTTAGCCTGCAAACAAAGGACGCCCCGCCATCATATCGTTCACTTTTGCCGCAACGCTATCAAGGGTATCTTGATTCTCGAAATCTTGAATGACTTCATCGATTAAGTCTACCACCGCTTGCATTTCAGCCTCCTTTAAACCACGCGTTGTTACGGCTGGGGTTCCAACACGAATACCGCTGGTAACAAAAGGCGACTTATCATCGAACGGCACTAAGTTCTTGTTAACCGTTATACTCGCTTTTTCCAATGCCTCTTCGGCCTCCTTCCCTGAAATATTCTTATTTCGGAGATCAATCAGCATCATATGATTATCGGTACCATCGCTAATAATCTTGTAGCCTTTATCCATAAACGCTTTTGCCATCGCCTTCGCGTTTTTCTGTACCTGAACCATATAATAAAGGAATTCGTCGGTTAGCGCTTCTCCAAATGCAACTGCCTTCGCCGCAATAATATGTTCTAACGGTCCTCCCTGATTTCCGGGGAAGATGCCGCTATTTAATAACGTGGACATCTTTTTGAGATTTCCGTTCTTTAATTTTTCACCAAAAGGATTCTCGAAATCCTGTCCCATCATAATCATTCCGCCCCTCGGTCCACGTAAAGTTTTATGGGTAGTAGTAGTCACCACATGGCAATGTGGAAGCGGATCGTTGATAATGCCCTTCGCAATCAAACCTGCTGGATGTGCAATATCGGCCATCAGAAGCGCCCCTACACTATCAGCAATCTCACGAAATCGTTTATAATCTACCTCTCGTGAATAGGCAGAGGCACCAGCAATAATCATTTTCGGTTTTTCCTTTTGCGCCATCTCGGCTACGTGATCATAATCGATTAATCCTGTCTCTTCAGAAACCCCATAGAAAACAGGTCGATATAACTTTCCTGAAAAGTTCACGGGCGAACCATGGGTTAAATGACCTCCGTGCGCCAAATCGAAACCTAAGAAGGTATCGCCAGGCTTCAAACAAGCTGCAAAAACTGCCGTATTCGCTTGGGAACCACTATGCGGCTGCACATTTACATATTCAGCATTGAATAATGTCTTAGCACGATCGATAGCAATCTGTTCTACTTCATCTACAATTTCACAGCCACCATAATAGCGTTTTCCAGGGTAGCCTTCCGCATATTTATTGGTCAAGACAGATCCCGCAGCTTCCATCACTTGGTCGCTTACAAAGTTTTCAGAGGCAATTAACTCTAAACCATTAAGTTGTCGTTCTTTCTCGGCTTGTATAAGTTCAAATATTTGTTGGTCGCGTTCCATGTATTTTTCTGAAAAGTTAATAAAATCCAAAAATACAAAATGCTTGTGGTTACTGTTTCAGAAATTATATATTTGATTAACATTTTTACGAACAAAAACCAACCGTATGCCACTATCAGCAAACGATCCCTCCCATAAATCTTGGTTGGATGTACCAGCCAATAGCGACTTTCCGATTCAGAATATTCCTTTTGGCGTATTCCTGACCCGAGACGATGTTATTACCATCGGAACCAGAATTGGCGATACTGCCATCGATTTGGGCGCCCTTCACCAATTGGGCTATTTTAAAGGTATCGACCTTACCGACGATATTTTCCTACAGGATTCCCTAAACGATTTTATTGCCGATGGCCGAAAAACGTGGCGTCTCGTGAGAAATCGTGTCTCCAAGATTTTCCGTGAGGGAAGCGATACCGAACTTCGAAACAATGACGATCATCGCGATAAGGTGCTTTTCAGTTTAGATGAAATTGAAATGCAAATGCCAGTAGATGTAGGCGATTATACCGACTTCTACGCTAGTAAGGAACATGCTACCAACGTAGGATCGCTTTTTCGTGACCCAGAGAATGCCTTGATGCCAAACTGGCTTCATATTCCAATAGGGTACCATGGAAGAAGTTCCTCCATCATCCCATCTGGAACACCGATTCACCGTCCGATCGGGCAAAGCAAACCCGGCGATGATGGCAAACCAGGCTTTGGCCCTTCTAAATTGCTCGATTTTGAGCTAGAAATGGCATTTATTACTACGGCAGCTAACGATTTGGGGAAACGTGTCTCTATCGATGAAGCAGAAGATCACATTTTCGGATTGGTACTTTTTAACGATTGGAGTGCACGTGACATACAGGCATGGGAATATCAACCCTTAGGCCCATTTTTAGGAAAAAGTTTTGCATCCACCATTTCACCATGGATTGTCACCTTAGATGCTTTGGAGCCTTTTAGAGCAAAAGGTCCAGAACAGGAACCAAAGCCTTTGCCTTACCTTCAACAGCAAGGCAAAAAGAATTTCGACATTCACCTTCAAGCAATCATTCAACCTGAAAATGGTGAAGAAAATATTGTAGCCAACAGTAACTTCAAATATATGTATTGGAGTATGGCACAGCAATTAGCCCACCACACCATTAACGGATGTAATGTTCGCAGTGGCGATATGATGGGTAGCGGAACCATCTCTGGCCCTACGAAAGATAGCTACGGCTCCATGTTGGAATTAACCTGGAGAGGTCAGAATCCATTGAAATTGAGCGACGGTTCCGAACGAAAATTTATTGAAGATGGCGACACCGTCATTCTTCGCGGACATGCTGAAAAAGATGGGGTTCGCATAGGATTTGGTGACTGCAGCGGAAAAATACTTCCCGCACACTAATTCTAATTTGGCATCACAATTGTATTTTAGCCTTCATAACCAAATCAATTTCGTTATGAAGGCATTTTTATTTTCCCTCGGTCTAAGTCTGTTATTAGTTTCCTGTAGCAGCGTAAAACGAAATCAACAACTGCTATCTAGCGGCAATTACGATCAAGCTATCGACTTGGCCGTAAAGAAGCTACAGCGTGACAAAAACAAGGATCGCTTCGACGAACATATTGTGTTGTTGGAGGAAGCCTATGAGAAAGCCGTTGAAGACGATATGCGTCGCATTCGGTTTCTGAAGAAAAGCAACGAACCCAATGCTTCCCGACAATTATACTTCATATATACAGGATTGGAGAACCGTCAATTATTGATTCGTCCACTTCTACCTCTTTATAGCGATAACTTGGGAAGAAATGCACAATTTAAGTTTAGCGATTATAGCAATGAAATTATTGCGGCCAAGCAAGACTACGTGAAGGATTTATATGAAGAAGGTCTGGCGCAGAAAAACTTAAATACCGTTCCAGGGTTTCGGAAAGCCTATTATTTATTTTGTGACGTTGCCGAACTACAACCGCATTACCGAAATGTGGATGCGGAATTGGAGGACACACGATTTTTAGGGACCAATTTTGTTCTGGTGCGACTTCAAAACAGAACAGGTCAGATAATTCCACAGCGATTGGAACGTGAATTGTTAGACTTCAACACCTATGGATTGGATGACTTTTGGACCGAATATCACGGTCGACCAGAAAACGGATTGGACTATCATTACGGAGTAGACTTGGTATTACAAAACATACTAATTTCGCCAGAACGTATTTCTGAAAAGGAATTCAATAGAAAAAGAAGAGTGAAGGAAAGCCCTAGAGGCGACTCCGATGAAGAGGATTCGATGGATGATGAAGAAGGTGATAACTATATTGTCGTAACGGCAAAGGTATTGCAAACCATTCAGGAGAAAGCCGTTGAAGTTTCAGGAAATGTGGTCTATCGTGATCTTGCTACGAATCAGAACATCAATCGATATCCCTTGGCATCCGGCTTCATCTTTGAAAACATATTCTCCAAATTTCGAGGTGATGAACGTGCTTTAACAGAAGATGACAGACGTAACATCAAAAACGATTTCGTACCCTTCCCGTCAAATGCTCAAATGGTTTTGGATGCAGGAGACGACATTAAAGCGAAGTTGAAATCGATTTTAAACAACAATTCGTTCTAATCCCAGACCTCACAGGTTTCAAAAACCTGTGAGGTCTTAATATTTATATAAATTTCAAAATTTGATTTGGACTAATGCTATGATGCGAAGCATGGTCTACCGCTTTCCCATCTTTTATAACAAGTAACTGCGGACTTTCGTGATACACTTCAAAACGTGCGGCGATTTCGCTTGAAATATCCCTGTTCTGGAGCAAGTCTAAATAATAGAGCTTGGCTTCACTATCTGATAGTTCATAGGCTTTCTCAAACTGCTTCAATACCATCCGACTGATGCCACAACGGGTAGAATGTTTGAAAATAGCTACCGGCTTTTCCTTGCTTTCTTCAACAATCGTATCCAATTGGTCCATCTTGTTCAACATATGCCAAGGCACTTCTTCTATTTCATCCTTGGCCACATCGCGTGGTGACTTCTTCAAAAAATCCAATAATCCCATAATCTATAATAATCTAATAGTATTCACCTACGAAAATACAAAGATCTACAGGCTTTTCATCCAAAGAAAATGATAAAAGAAATCGCTTTGCGTGCGTCAAAATGTCTTACTAAAACCAATGTTTAGCAGACATTTTGTCGTCTTTAAAGCATGGCTCGAGTTTTGACTATTCCACTATGAAACTAAAAAAATAACGTAAAGGCGATGGTGCTATCCATTTCCTTCAAACTAGATATAAGAAATGAATTTTAACAATTTTACCATAAAAAGCCAAGAGGCCATACAGCGGGCACAGCAAATCGCCCAGCAATACGGTCACCAGCAAATCGAAAATGAACATATTTTCAAGGCTCTTTTTGATGTCGATGAAAATGTGACGCCTTTTTTGCTAAAGAAATTGAATGTAAACGTTTCCCTTCTACAGCAAGTGCTAGACAAACAATTGGAAAGTTTTGCAAAGGTGGAAGGTGGCGATATCATGCTGTCTCGTGAAGCGGGCAAAACCGTAAATGAAGCTAGTAATATCGCTCAGAAGATGAAAGATGAATATGTGTCTGTGGAGCATTTACTATTGGCAATCTTCAATTCAAAAAGTAGCATTGCTCAAAGTTTAAAGGACCAAGGTGTAACTGAGAAAGGATTGAAAGCCGCTATCGAAGAACTTCGAAAAGGCGACCGAGTTACTTCCCAAAGTGCTGAAGAGACATATAATTCCTTAAATAAATATGCTCGTAACCTGAACCAGCTGGCCAAGGATGGCAAATTGGATCCGGTTATCGGTCGCGATGAGGAAATTAGAAGAATTTTACAGATTCTATCCCGACGTACCAAAAACAACCCAATGTTGGTCGGTGAACCGGGAACCGGTAAAACAGCTATCGCCGAAGGCCTTGCCCATCGAATCGTGGATGGCGATGTGCCCGAAAACCTAAAGAGCAAACAGATTTTCTCGTTGGATATGGGAGCATTAATCGCAGGTGCTAAGTTTAAAGGTGAATTTGAAGAACGCTTAAAAGCGGTTATTAAGGAAGTAACGACAAGCGATGGCGATATCGTGCTGTTTATAGACGAAATCCATACCCTCGTGGGTGCTGGAGGTGGTCAGGGAGCCATGGATGCCGCGAATATTTTGAAACCAGCGTTGGCGCGTGGCGAACTGCGTGCAATCGGCGCAACCACTTTGGATGAATATCAGAAATATTTTGAAAAGGATAAGGCATTGGAACGGCGTTTCCAAAAAGTTACGGTCGATGAGCCCGATACCGAAAGTGCTATTTCCATTCTTCGTGGAATTAAAGAGAAGTATGAAACGCACCACAAGGTTCGGATAAAAGATGAAGCCATTATCGCTGCGGTGGAACTATCGCAACGCTACATTACCAATCGCTTTTTGCCCGATAAGGCTATCGATTTAATGGATGAAGCAGCCAGTAAACTTCGTATGGAAATCAATTCCAAACCAGAAGAATTGGACGTGCTGGACCGAAAGATCATGCAGTTGGAAATTGAAATTGAGGCGATCAAACGTGAAAAGGATGAAGCAAAGCTGAAATCGCTTCGCGCCGATCTCGCGAATCTTAAGGAAGAACGCAACGAGCTGAATGCGAAGTGGCAGAGCGAAAAAGAGGTCGTGGATAATGTCCAAAACCTAAAACAGGAAATCGAAAATCTTCGATTGGAAGCAGAGCGCGCCGAGCGTGAAGGCGACTTCGGAAAGGTGGCTGAACTTCGCTATGGAAAGATCAAGGATGCTCAGGAAGCATTAACGAAACTTGAAACTGAATTAGCCGAAAACCAAAGCGGAAGTTCGCTGATTAAAGAGGAAGTAACCAATGAAGATATCGCTGAAGTTGTCGCCAAATGGACCGGAATCCCCGTTACCAAGATGCTTCAAAGCGAACGGGAGAAATTGCTGAAATTGGAGGATCGACTTCACAAGCGCGTCGTGGGTCAGGAGGAAGCCATCGTGGCTGTTAGTGATGCCATTCGAAGAAGTCGTGCCGGACTTCAGGACGAGAAGAAACCGATTGGTTCTTTCCTTTTCCTAGGTACTACCGGTGTCGGTAAAACGGAGTTGGCAAAGGCTTTGGCCGAATATCTTTTCAACGATGAAAACGCGATGACACGAATCGATATGAGTGAGTATCAGGAACGTCACAGCGTAAGTAGATTGGTAGGTGCTCCTCCAGGATATGTCGGCTATGATGAAGGTGGTCAGTTGACCGAGGCTGTTCGTCGCAAGCCCTATTCTGTCGTATTATTGGATGAAATTGAAAAGGCACATCCCGATACCTTCAACATTTTGCTGCAGGTGTTGGATGAAGGACGTCTAACCGATAACAAAGGGCGCGTTGCCGATTTCAAGAATACGATTATCATTATGACCAGTAATATGGGAAGCCATATCATTCAGGAGAAATTTGATAGCGTGAAGGATCCCGACACCGCCATGGAAAGCGCCAAGGTTGAAGTGCTTGGGCTATTAAAGCAACAGGTACGACCTGAGTTCCTGAACCGTATCGATGATATCATTATGTTCACGCCGTTGACGCGAAACGATATCAAGGAAATCGTAGAACTTCAGTTGAAAGGCGTTTCAAAAATGCTTTCCAAACAGCATATTACGATTGATGCTACGGAAGAAGCGATTGCTTATTTAGCTGAAAAAGGCTTCGACCCCCAATACGGAGCACGACCGGTGAAACGGGTGATACAAAAAGAGGTCTTGAACGAACTTTCAAAAGAAATACTTGCTGGAAAGATTAAGACCGACAGTATTATTCTGGTCGATAGTTTTGAAGACACCCTCGTCTTCCGAAACCAAACCGATTTGGTGGAAGACAATTGAACTGGGCTGGAGCTTGCCTAGCGACGTGCTATCATCAGTTAAAAGCTCCGATTTTTCATAATTTGGTTGGTTAGTTGAAAGCACCCCTTCATTTGAAAGGGTGCTTTTTTATACTATTGAAGCGTAATGTCTACTGTACCCCCTTCTTGTCCAGTAGCTGCCCCATGTTCAAAATACCAATTGCCCTCAAGTGCCGCGGCATTGTTTGTCTGGCTAATGGTTGCTCTAACCGAGTAATCTTCATCAGTATCCTCGTAGGTGTAATCGGCTACCACTTCATCTCCATTCACAACAAAAGTTCCGGATCCAATAGTTGGGTCGCTGGAACTATTCGCAAGTACCGTACACGTTCCATCGTCGAAGAACTCCATAGCAAAATAGGAAGATCCACTATAAGTACCTTCAAAAAAGCCTTGAAGTGGATTTTCAAGTGTGAAGGGAACCGTAACCTGTCCTGCCGAATTGGCTACCAGGACTTGAAAATCATGACTGCCTGCTGGTAAAAGCTTCGTCCATGTTATCTTTCCGGTGGTGCTATTAATAGAAGTGCCATCGGGATTCCCATCCATTGAAAAACTTCCTTGTTCGCCATTCCATTCAATACTGGGCGATACAGAATTACCTTCGGTATAAAAAATGGCATTGGCGGTGGTTTCGGAATATTGAACGGTAGGGGTAGTTACAGAACCACTATCATCCTCTTCACATGATGTAATAAATATGGTGATCAGCACTAGGGTGAAAAATTTTCTCATAATTTTAATTTGGTTTGTATTACTATTGATTTTGTTGAAACAATCTAATTTACAATCCGACAGTGATCCAGCGGTCGATCGTAATTGACTTCTTTTCGACTTCGCGATAGGTTATTTTTAACGTGATTGGCTGTTGGTTGTCGCCCTCCTTCACCAGAAATTCGGCTGAAGCACCGTTGCCCTGCATATCCTTCCGATACATTTCATCGACCACATACGGTTGCACATCGATGATAGAAACAGGCGTTTCATTAGGTGGAAATTGATAAAAAATAAATTTTTCATCGTTTCGCGTCATGCTAGAATTATCCATGAGCTTCACTTTAGTTCCTAATAGTTCAACCGTCGGATTTTCATATAGCGATGCTACCGTAACGGTTTTTTCCTTCGCCTCGGCATTCCCATCACTTTTGGAATAGCCTACCTTCATTTTTACATACACTTTTGAGGCATTTGAATCAGGCAGCGCCATTTCTGTCTTCAACACCGCTTTAAAGCCAATGGTATCGTACATTTTTTTCCACTGGTCGAGTGGCAGCAAACCGTCTGTTCTAGTGGTGAATCGATATCGCCCTTGTTCTGCTAAGCGTTTCGATTCGGCTTCATATGCAGCGATAGCCTCTTCGTGTGCCGCTATTAAATCGCGGCCGGTATCATCTTTAAACTCCAGCAGCTCGGTAGTGGCTCCATCCACGGCATTGAAATCCGCTGCCTTCACCCAGAAATCGATCGCTATCTTATTGTTCGAAAAAGACTCTCCTGGAATTCCTCTCTCTACTTCCATTCTTACTACTTCAACTTCCTGTGAAAAGGAAGTCACAACACAGAAGATTAGGGTTGCGGTAATCAGTATGTTCTTACATCGCATAGTTCTTGGGTTAATCTTCTTCACCTTACTGTATATTTTTGAACCATTCTTCAAACTTCTTCCCTACCATAGGTACAGGTTTTTTCTTCTCATTTACGGCATTCATCAATCCCATTACCCATAAATAAATCATGAAGATCGTTCCTACAAGGCTTACAATCCATCCAAGGATAGGAATAATATTAATTACGGTTAAGGCTAATCCAAGACATCCAAGCCCTAAAGATTGCCGAATATGGTAGCTGGCAAATTCATTCTTTTTATCGTTGTTCATTACAAAAGCAATGATAAGTCCGATAAGGGTGATGTATGCGATGATGGCGATATTCTTCCCTTCTGCAGTCGAAGTGGGTTGTGCCGTGGTCGTGGTGTTCGTAGTGTTGGTGTTTTCCATTTTATTGTTGTGTTTTTGAATTGTCTTGTTAAAAACCGTTCCCGACTGATTCACCATACCTCCAAAAGTCTCCTCTTCTTTTGAAAATATCGGTTCTTGGTTTATTGGGAACTACTTCCTAATACGTGAAAATTGCTCAGGGGAACGGCGTTATGTAATTAGTTGCCAATTGATTATTGGTTAGAACGTTTGATAATCGCTCTTTGAAATAGTGAAAGGAGCTTCCTCTAATTTCACGCAAGTCATGGTCATATCGTTGCGGTTAGAATTCTTTTCGTCCATATGCATTTGCATTACAAGCCCTTCCGCATCTCCTTTCTTTAACCATTCTGGATTGAAACCTTTCGGCATTTTATCGCTCTGACCATAGACATCATTGAAGCTTACCGGAACATCGAAGGTGACATACATTGTAATTTTGTATTCATCGTTTTCAATTTCGAAGCCATCGCAATCGTACCCAAGTATGGTCTTTCCCGCGATCTTCTTCATCTTATAATCTTCTATCTCACTATTTTCAGCGGCCGTTTCGGCAATATTTTTGGGCATTTTAGAGGCTGTAGCCATTTTACGGCCCTCTTGATTCATAAACATAACCATAAGCTTCGACTGGTTATCGTATACCATAAAGGTGTTCATAGCCATTTCTTGTTTATCTTGATAAAACTTAGCTCCCCAATACGGCGCATCTTCCTTGAGAAAATATTCCACCTCCATATTGTTTTGCTCCTTTTTCATTTCCATTTTCAGGCGATATACCCATTCGAAAGAATACTGCGACGGCACATTTTCCATTTTTCCGCCCATCATCCCTCCCATTGGAAAGGAAGATCGATTGTCATTGTTTCCAGCATCGTTCTCTTTGCCATCGCCTTCCAGGACATCGTCCATTACCTCACCAGTTTCCTTTGAAGCCTTATCGGCTGTTTTTCGGTGAATGGTATTTTCGACGCTCTTCTCTACTTTCTTTTTTAGTTTTTTGAAAAATTGTGCCTCTGCCTGAAACGAAAAAGCAGTCAGGCAACCTACTACAAGTAATAATTTTACGGTTTTCATCGTGTTGGATTTATTTGGTTTTAAGGGGAATCATCATCCGATTGATTTTACACCCATAAAAGTATTTCCAAGCCAGGAGAAGGGGTTGCTTGAATGTAACAAATGCTTGTTTATTTGTAACAAGACGCTGTAATGCAGTAAATTAAAGAATCAACAAATAAAAATTACACTTCCTGTTGAAAAGTACTAGGAGAAACACCAAAGGCTTTTTTGAAGGCTTTTGAAAAAGAAGCGCCATCAGCATAACCGGTTTGATAGGCCACCTCAGCAATCTGAATATTCGCATCGGCCAATAGCTTCTTAGCGCGTTGCAGTCGCTGTGACCGGATGAATTCTGCAGCCGATTGACCCGTTACCGAAGTTACTTTACGGTGAAGCTGCATACGGCTCATTCCCAAAGTATCTGCTACGTTCGAAACGCTTAAGTCTGGACTATCCAAGTGAGTGGAAACATAGTCCATTAGCTTTTCCCAAAACGCCTTATCCTTCGAATTGGTTATCAGCTCATTTGGAATGGGTCCTTCCGACTGTTTATATTTTTCCTTAAGGCGTTGTTGATGGCGATGCAAACTTTTTAGCTGGGCACCGAGCGCTTGAAGCTGAAAGGGTTTTTCCAAATAGACATCAGCACCGGTTTCCAGTCCTTCCACCCTATCGCTTACATCTGCCTTGGCGGTCAGCATTACGAAGGGGATATGACTGGTGGCTTCGTGCGATTTGACCTTTGCGCAAAACACCAAGCCATCCATTTCAGGCATCATCCAATCGCTTATGATAATATCAGGGACGATTTCCAACGCCTTTTCCCAACCAATAACACCATTTTCGGCACAGCGCACATCATATTCCAGATTTAGGAATTGCTGTATATATTGCTGAAGCTCTAGGTTGTCTTCAACCAATAGAAGAATGGGACGTTCAGAAAATTTGGATGTATTTTCTGAAGTTAGGCGTTGATTGGAAACAGTTTCAGGAATGGTTGGACTAAAGGTCACTTTCTTATTTTCATCCGTTTCCTGTCGAATGGCATCTAGCGGCAGTCGCACCGTAAAAGTACTTCCTTCACCCTCCTTACTTTCCACAGTAATGGAACCTTCATGCAGTACTACCAATTCCTTCACCAAGGCCAAGCCTATTCCAGAGCCTGGGGAACTTTCGTCCTTTTCACCTACCTGATAAAAGCGGTCGAAGATATGAGGTTGCTCCTTTTCGGCTATTCCAGGTCCAGTATCTATTACCTTCAACAGAAAACATGAATCTTCCAAAGAAGCAGCTACCGTTATAACACAATTGTTCCCACAATATTTCAGCGCATTCGACACCAAATTGATAAGTGTTTTCTCCAATACATTCGCCGAATACAGTGCGGTAATTCCCAGATCGTCTATTTCTAATAGCAGCTTATGCTTTTTAACTTCCGCCTGGGATTGGAACTGGTGTACCAGCGTTTTTGTGATTGCAAATGGGTTTCCACGCGTTACTTCTATCGTTGCCTTACCTGATTCAATTCTGGAAAGCGCTAGCATATCGTTTATTAAGGTAAGAAGTCGCTTCGCATTGTTGGAAATAGTGGTTAGGTGTTCCTGTGAAAGTCGCTTACCCGTTCGAATCGCTTCTGTAACCGGCAGCTGAATTAAGGTTAGCGGTGTTCTAAATTCGTGTGAAATATTCTGAAAAAATCGAGTGCGTGTCGCGTCCAATTCCAATAATGCTTCTTTTTCCTTCTTTTCCGACTGTAGGGCGAAACGATTGCGAAGCCGTGCCTTTTCATTCATCAAGTTTCGATAACTGACCACAAAATTGAAGATGACAATCTCCACGACCACCATTTTTAAGAAAAAGGTAAAATCCTTCAACAACAGCGCTGCTACATTCCCCAACAACAGCAGTACACTTCCAATAAGTATGATTTTCGCGATAAGACTTGGCTTTTGAAACATCATATAGCTAAACAAGACCAAACCAGAAACTGTAAAGACTGCACGAAAGAGATCCATGGCTACAAAGCGGTATTCAAAATACGGAAAGGCAAACATGGTGATGGCGTAAAACACTCCAAAGAATACAATACCACCCATAATGATTTTCCCGACACGATGTACCTTTTGAAAATTTCGCTTCACGTCAAGAAAGTACAGTACGAAGTAAAAGTATAGTGCGATATTAACGATATGGGTAATCTGGTTGATGTAATAATATAGCTTAGGGTCTAGTTCATTATACACATTCAAGAAAAACGGCAATCGATTGGCGTAATATAGCGTTACGAAAAGAAGGTATAGACTATAGATCAGGAAGCTTTTATCGCCACTGACAAAATAGCTTACCATAAATAGCAAGAATGAAATAAATGTTATACCTAGATAAAATAAATACCAAGAATCCTGCGCTCTATAAAGCATCGCATCAACGATAGCGCCATCATCCGTAAACAGTACATCGGGTTGGGTACCAATGTTCAGATAGCCCCAGATGGTCAGTATTTTTTTGTTGAAGTAAAACGGGCGATTGAAATCTACTTCCTGCACTGCTAACGGCATTAGATACATTTCACCTTCACTGAAAATTTCAAAGGGGCGAGAAGTTAGCGCTCCAATCTTTCGACGATCGTAAGTTCCATTCTTAGTAGGAATGAAAACGTCCGAAATATCGGTATTGTAAAAATAGATCTGTAGTGAATCGGTTGCAACCCTTGGCTTCACCTGAAACCGAAACCAGTACGTCGCCTGCTGATTGTTGGTTACACTATCGATAGGCAAGAAAGTCTTGGATTGTATTTCGGTAAATGAAAGACTACGGCTGGGATCCTCGTACACCTGGGAGACTGTATCCATTGGTATCCAGGCATTCCTTTCCTGCACGACCATAGGCTTCAGTTTCTGCCCCATCAGATTGGTAGCAGAAAGGATAAGAAAAACAAAAAATAGCGCCTGGTAGCATTTTTCCATACTTCAAAATAAGGAATAATTTGTGCTTCCCTCAAAATCAAATACATAAAAAAAGTCCATCGCTAGGATGGACTTTCTCAACTAAACCAATTACCTGGAATAATTACCAAGTTTCAATTTCTCTTTTTACTTCTTCTTTGGTTTTACCGCTTTCTTCCTGAATACGGCCTACCAATTCGTCGTATTTTCCTTCTGAAAAAGCTTCATTATCGTCAGTCTGAATACCGTACTCTTGTTTTGCTTTTCCTTTTATCTGTTTCCATTTTCCTTTTAATTGATCTGAATTCATAACAGTTGTTTTTAGGTTATTTTGTTATTCTAAAGATACTTACGGAAAGGAAGGGCTTGTGGTAAGGAAGTATTAAAATAATACACGATAACGTTATTTTTTTGCCAAATACCCAAAACTATTGGTATCTTGAAAAGAAAAAATGAAATCCTTTTTTGCTCTCACCTTTTCATTCCTATTTCTCTTCTCTTGTGAATTCCCAAAGCAACCCGATATCGAGGATATGAAAACAGCTCCTATAAGCACCTATTACCTTATTCGCCATGCCGAAAAAGATCGTAGTAATCCTGCCGAACGCGACCCCGAATTAACGGAGGAAGGTGCTGCCCGCGCCGTCCGTTGGGCACAAGTGTTTAGAGATATTTCGTTCGATGAAATCTATACCACCGAATATGAACGAACACGCCAAACAGCGAAGGCTGTTTCAGTTCAGAATGAAGTAAAGCTTACACCTTACGATGCTAACACACCCTATTCTGAAGATTTTCAGGAGCGTACTACTGGTAAAACGGTTTTGGTCGTTGGCCATAGCAATACAACGCCCGCTTTTGTGAATGCGATTATCGGAGAGGAAAGATATGAAGACCTTCCTGACGATGATAATGGTAGTTTATTTATCGTTACAAAAGTTGGTAATGAAAGCACCGTTCAGCATTTGCATGTTGACTAATTTTTCTTCGGAAGTGAAACGGAAACGTTTTCTGTTTCAATCGTTGAAAGTAATGGTAGTGCTCCCTTTTCAAATTTTTCGTCCAATTGCTGAAGCGGAATGGAGAGCGAATCGGTTTTATAATTTTTGTAGTCGACAAATCGAATTCCCTCGATTGTTCTAGGATTATAAGCTTCCCGAAATCGAATCCCGCCACCTTCTGTATGATAGCGATAGGCCAAATAATCTACCGTGAAGTCTTCAGTGTGTATCCAATATAGGAACTCGTCTTCAAAATCGGTTCCGCCGCCTTCTTCAGCGAAGGTTACCTGAATTTCAAAATAAGCCTTGCCCTTGATAGTATCTTTCCCCAGAAGCTTCTTTTTCGCTGCCCTAGCATTCAACCCAAACGGCAGTTGCGCAAAGTAATGTACCGAGTTCACCGCATCGCCAAAGATCCGCTCCGAACTATCGACCAAGGTTACAACGCTATCATTCACATAACGTGTAAATCCTTCATTATTCAACACATCACGAACCCTTCCGATACTATCGATAAAAAGTCGCTCCAACTGAAACCTTCCGTTACTGCGTTCACTTCTATAGTCCTTATCGCGAAAGGTGAACGTAATGGTAGCGTCTTCACAATTACCTGAACAGGCTTCCGCTATGGCCGTATCGATTACTTCATCGGCGGTTGGTTGCTTCTTCTCCGTTTCACAAGAAAACAAGAAAACTATTACGATAATAAGGGAAATACTTCGCATTACATTTTTTTCCAAAGGTACTATTTTTGAAAAGGTGAAAGACAAGCAGAGGCCCTTTAAAACTTAGTTAAGGCGACTTGTCTTTGGGAAGAATTCCGTTATTTTGCAGGCATGGAACAACAGAAGAACGTCAATATCAAAAACCGAAAGGCACGCTATGAGTACGAAGTACTCGATAAGTATGTGGCCGGTATTGTCTTGGCCGGAACCGAAATTAAGGCCATTCGTGAAGGTAAGGCTTCTATTGCTGAAAGCTTCTGTGAGTTTCAGAACAATGAATTGTTCGTCATTAATATGACGGTTCAGGAGTACTCGCATGCGACCGACTTCAATCATCAGCCGAAAAGTGAACGCAAACTTCTACTAAATAGAAACGAGCTTAAAAAACTCGAAAAGGAAGTCCGGAATTCGGGACTGACCATCATTCCGCTTCGGCTTTTCACCAATGATAGAGGGCTTGCAAAACTTCAGATTGCACTCTGTAAGGGTAAAAAGGAATATGACAAACGGGAAACTATCAAAAAGCGTGAAAGCAAGCGCCGATTGGACCAAGTGAAGAAAGCCTTCAATAATTAAATTTGCTTTAGAGGTAACACTTTCGTTATTTAGTGCGTCTCTTTAGAAAGTTCATACATGAAATTCGCACTGACCTCTTTACTTATACTTTTCAGCATTTCACTTTTTGCCCAGATCGAAGGAAAAATCGTGGATACAGACGGCCAACCATTACCTTTTGTAAATATTTACACTGAAAATGGTTCGGCAGGCACCACTTCAAACGAACTAGGTCTGTATGCACTAGAATTGAACGCTACCCAAAACAGCTCGTATACCATTGTTTTCCAGTCGCTAGGGTTTACAACTGAAAAGCGGAATGTTTCTGTAAATGAACTTCCCAAAACCATAAATATTACGTTAACTGAAGCTTCGGTAAGCTTAGATGAAGTAGTAGTCTCGGCCAACGAAGACCCTGCCTACGCTATTATTCGGAAAACTATCGAAAACCGTAAACAAAACGCCGATCGTATTGCAGCCTTTACGGCCGATTTCTATTCGCGGGGTATTTGGCGCGTGAAGGATATGCCCGAAAAAATACTCGGACAAGAGGTAGGCGATTTCGACGGTGCATTGGATAGCACCCGGACCGGCGTTATCTATCTTTCTGAAACCATTAGCGAAATTGCCTATCAACGACCAGATGATTTTAAGGAAACCATTTTGGCAAGCAAGGTGAGTGGCGATGATAATGGTTTCAGTTTCAACAGTGCCCGCGATGCTAATTTTTCATTTTACGATAACACCATCGAATTGAATGCCGCCATAGTTTCTCCTATTGCGGATAACGCCCTCAACTACTATAACTACAAATTGGAAGGTGTTTTTTATGAAGGCAGCAAGCTAATCAATCAGATCACCGTGACGCCAAAACGTCTAAAGGATCGCGTTTGGAAAGGCACTATCTATATCGTTGAAGATGATTGGGAATTATATGGCGTAGCACTTACCACGACTGGACAAGCCATTCAGGTTCCGATTGTAGAGGAATTATTGTTTAAACAGAACTTCAGCTTCGATGCCGATAATGATTTTTGGGTGAAACGGTCCCAAACCATCGATTTTGGCTTTAAGTTTTTTGGAGTGAAGGGCGACGGAAGGTTTATCGCTGTGTATAGCGACTATGACTTTTCTCCTGAATTTGCAGAGAAATCGTTCACGAATGAAGTATTGACCTACCTTGAAAATGCTAACAAAAAAGATAGTTTGTTTTGGCAAGATACCCGTCCCGTACCGCTAACCGTTGAGGAGGTAAATGATTACATCAAAAAAGATAGTATTCAGGAACTTCGGAAATCCGAAAAATACCTCGATTCGGTTGATGCGGTCGATAATCGAGTGGGACTTTTAGATATTCTGACAGGCTATTCCTATCAAAACAGCTATGACAAATGGCGCATTTCCTATGATGGTCCAATTTCGCCAGACATCGCATTTAATACAGTTCAGGGTTGGCATGGAAAAGCAGGCCTTCGATTTTTTAAGTGGTACGATGATAGCCAAACCCGATGGGTGAATGCTTCAGTAGAAGCAAACTATGGCATTTCGGATGATCGCCTTCGGCTGAAGGGAAGTTTGGTGAAAAACTTCAACCGCACGAATAGATTGCGATTGGGACTTTATGGAGGAACAGAAGTACGGCAGTTTAACAATTCGGAGCCGATTTCAACCTTTATCAACACCGTTTCTACCCTATTCTTTGAACGGAATTATATGAAGCTGTACGAACGAGATTTTGTACAGGCTAGTTTCTTTCGCGAAATCTTTAACGGACTAAGATTTTCAGTACTTACCGGTTATGAAAAACGGCAGCCGCTTTTCAACACTACCGATTATGTTACCATTCCAAATGACGATGTTTCGTATACCTCTAACAATCCGTTACTTCCCAATGATTTCGATACCCCAGCCATTGTCGAACATGAAGTATGGAAAACGTCAATCAGCGCCAATATCACATTCGGACAAAAATATATGATGTATCCTGATGGGAAATATAATCTTGGTAGCGAAAAATGGCCCTTGCTATTCATCACATACGAAAATGCGATTGGTTTGGAAGACGATCGCTTTTCATTTAGTCAGTTACGCGGAGAAATATATCAATCAATCACCGTCGGAAATAAGGGAGAACTCTCCTATCGTTTAAAGGGAGGTACTTTTTTTGATGCCGATGCGATTTCGTTTGTCGATTACCAACATTTTAACGGCAATCAGACTCGTGTAGGGACTTCATCAAATTATACAAATGTTTTCAACCTGATGCCGTATTATCAGTTTAGCACCAACCAAAGCTATTTTGAAGGGCATTTGGAACACGACTTCCGAGGTTGGATTCTAGGGAAGATACCAGGCATTAACCAATTGAATTTTAATTTGGTGGCTGGCGCGCACTTTCTAGCTACCGAACCAAACAAACCGTATAGTGAACTCTCTATCGGAATCGACAACCTGGGAATAGGAAAATATCGCTTGTTGCGACTAGACTATGTTCGTAATTTCTACAACGGAAAAAGTGAAGGAGCCATTATTTTTGGGGTAAAGTTTATGGGAATACTGGATTGATGGTTTTTTAGTCGAAAATTTTTTAAGAACTAGTAAAAATAGCGAACGGCTATTGGCTAGAGCCTAAAAACCACTGCATAATTATTAATTCTGAATTCTTAATTTTTATCCTCCAACATCGGTACAAAACGAAACTCACCATACTCATGCTTTTCGAATTCCTTTTCCGATTTACGGGTGAAGACTGTCATCACCTGACTATTTTCGCCTATTGGAATAACCAACCGTCCTCCAATAGCCAACTGCTCCATCAATGGTTTGGGAACATACGGTGCTCCAGCCGTTACCACAATACCTTGAAAGGGTGCTTCCTCTGGCAATCCTTTATAACCATCGCCAAATATCAGTTTTTTAGGACGATAATTAAGCTTGGGTAAAAAGCGTTTTGTTTTTTTGAACAATTCATTCTGACGTTCTATACTATATACCAAACAACCCATTTCCAGCAAGACAGCGGTTTGGTAGCCACTTCCCGTACCGATTTCCAATACCTTATCGCCTTTCTGAACCTCCAACAACTCTGTCTGACGAGCAACGGTAAAGGGTTGTGAAATGGTCTGGTCGGCGGCGATGGGAAAGGCCTTATCAACATAGGCATGGTCCAAGAAACTGGAATCCATAAACAAATGACGTGGAATTTTGCCCACTGCGGCTAATACCTCGGGTTGGATAATTCCTTTCTGTTTGATGGTTTCAACCAATCGTTTTCGTAAGCCTTGATGGGTGTAGGTATCTTTCATTTTAGTTGGGTATGCGTTGAAAATATACAATGTACTTTGTAGCACCGCAAAGATAGTTTGTTTTTTAAACTTGTGCCGAAACCCGTACCTTTGTGGAAAACAGAACTGTCATGCTAAAAGCCGGAGTCCTAGGGGCCGGACACCTTGGGAAAATTCACCTAAAATTGCTGCAACAATCCGATAAATACGAATTGGTCGGTTTCTACGATGCCGATACCGCAGCTTCCCAAGAAATTGAACAGACTTTTGGATATAAAAGTTTCCCGAGCATGGAGGCGCTTATCGATGCCTGCGATATGGTAGATGTGGTTACACCAACGGTGTATCACTACGAATGTGCCGAAAAAGTAGTGACGGCCGGTAAGCATTTATTCATCGAAAAACCCATTACTCATACCGTAGAAGAGGCCGAAAAATTATTGGCGCTTCAAAAACAATACGGCGTAAAAGGACAAGTGGGTCAGGTAGAACGCTTTAACCCAGCTTTTCAAGCGGTAAACGATAAGATTGAAAACCCGATGTTTATCGAATCGCACCGATTGGCAGAGTTCAATCCACGTGGGACGGATGTTTCTGTAGTATTGGACTTGATGATTCACGATATTGATGCTATTTTAAGCGTAGTCGATTCGAAGGTGAAGAAAATAAACGCCAGCGGTGTTTCTGTTATCAGTGAAACGCCAGATATCGCAAACGCCAGAATCGAATTTGAAAACGGCTGTGTGGCGAATCTAACGGCAAGTCGCATTTCGATGAAAAAAATGCGGAAAGCACGTTTCTTTCAGCGCGATGCCTATATTTCGGTCGATTTCCTTGAAAAGAAGTGCGAGGTGGTGAAGATGAAGGACGCGCCGGAAACGCCGGACGATTTTGCGATGATCTTGACAAATGCCGAAGGCGTGAAGAAGCAGATTTATTTCGATAATCCACATATTTCAGATAATAACGCCATTCTCGATGAATTGGAAACTTTTGCCGATGCCATCGAAAATGACACAACACCTATCGTCACACTCGAACAAGGTGCCGATGCCCTTCGTGTAGCGATGCAGGTTATAGAACGATTTCAACATTTATAAAAACACACAAACGATATGAATACTATTGCAGTAATTGGTGCAGGAACGATGGGGAATGGAATTGCCCATACTTTCGCACAAAACGGCTATACCGTAAACCTAATCGATATTTCCCAAGATAGTTTAGACCGTGGCATGGGAACCATCTCCAAGAATTTGGACCGCATGGTTGCCAAGGAAAAAATCAGCACGTCCGATAAAGAAGAAACACTGGGAAATATCACGACCTATACCGATTTAAAGGAAGGGGTTTCAAAAGCCGATTTGGTAGTAGAAGCTGCAACGGAAAATGTTGATCTAAAGCTGAAGATTTTTAAGGATCTTGAGTCTTTCTGCGGAAGTGAAACCATCCTAGCCAGCAATACGTCCTCTATTTCCATCACCCAAATCGCTGCCGCAACCAATCGTGCCGATAAGGTAATCGGAATGCACTTTATGAATCCGGTACCGATTATGAAGTTGGTCGAAATAATTAAAGGGTATAGCACTTCCCAAGAAACTTATACTACGGTTGAAGAACTCTCTAAAAAGCTGAACAAGGTTCCTGTTGAAGTAAATGACTATCCAGGTTTTGTCGCGAATCGCATCCTAATGCCGATGATTAACGAAGCTATCGAAACACTTTACAACGGTGTAGCGGGAGTTGAAGAAATCGATACGGTGATGAAATTAGGGATGGCCCATCCAATGGGACCGTTACAACTAGCCGATTTCATCGGTTTGGACGTTTGCTTATCTATCCTGAACGTCATGTATGAAGGCTTCAATAATCCAAAATATGCTCCTTGTCCGTTATTGGTAAATATGGTCATGGCCGGAAAGAAAGGGGTTAAGAGTGGTGAAGGTTTCTACGACTATTCCGAAAGCAGAAAAGCTGAAACCGTTTCGAAGCAGTTTCAATAGAATAGCATCAAAACTTTCTAATATTGGCTACCGTAATTCCTTTTAAGGCTGTTCGTCCCACTCGCGATAAAGTGAGCTTGCTCGCTGCGCGCTCCTACGATAGCTATACCCCAGCGCAACGAAAGGCACGGTTACGCGATAATCCGTTTTCGTTTTTACATATCGTAAACCCTGGCTTTAAATATCAAAAGCAGATTTCAGGAAGGAAACGCTACCAGTTAGTCAAAAACCGCTATCTGGAATTCAAGGAGGACAATGTATTTATGCAGGATGAAAAACCTTCCTATTATATCTATAAAATCGTAAATCGCGACGGCGTTGTGTTCGAGGGTATCGTTGGGGCAACGAGTGTAGCCGATTATGAAGCCGATGTTATCAAAAAGCATGAGGATACCCTTTTAAAAAGAGAAACGCTTTTCAAGGAGTATTTAAAAACAGTTGGGTTCAACTCAGAATCGGTGCTGTTGACCTATCCTGATAATGATGCCTTGGCTTCGATTATTTCAGAGACCATGAAAACCCGAGCGGAGTACGAGTTCACCACCACCTATCGCGACACCCATTACCTCTGGAATGTAGACGATGCCGAAACGGTGAAGAAAATTGAACAGGCATTTAAGGATATACCGAGTTTGTACATCGCCGATGGGCATCATCGTTCGGCTTCCTCCTTTCTATTGGCACAGGATTTAAAAGATGAAAATCCAGACCATTCCGGTGAAGAAGCCTATAATTATTTTATGAGCTACCTGATTCCAGAGAGCGACCTGAAGATTTTTGAGTTCAATCGCTTGGTAAAGGATTTGAATAAGCTTAGCAAGGAAGAATTTCTCATCAAACTCGACGCGGTTTTCAGAATTGAAAATAGAGGGCAGGAATATTACAAGCCGTCGCAAAAACATCATTTCAGCATGTATTTGGATGGCGATTTTTATTCACTCTATCTTCGGAAACACACCTATGATATCAAAAATGCATTAGATGCATTGGATACGCAAATCCTTTTTGAAACCGTTTTAAAGCCGATTTTGGGTATTACCGACCTTCGTAATGATGACCGATTGGAATATTCCCACGGGAAAAACGATTTAGCCTTTGTGAAATCTGAAGTCGATAAGGAAAAGTTTGCCGTCGGATTCGGATTGATGCCGATTTCAGTGGAAGAAATGAAGCAAATAGCCGATGAGGGCTTAAAAATGCCTCCAAAAAGCACCTACATTCAACCCAAACTCCGAAGTGGCGTTACCATTTATGAATTTTAAGTTAAACGGTTGAATCGCTCCTCAGGAATTCGTATTTTAAATATATGGACATTTCAGAAAACATACAGCAACTAAAAAAAGAACTTCCAGAAGGCGTTACCTTGGTTGCGATTTCCAAGACCAAGCCAAATGAGGATATCATGGAAGCGTACAAAACGGGACATCGCATTTTTGGGGAGAACAAAGCCCAGGAAATGACGGGTAAATGGGAAGAACTTCCCAAGGATATCGAATGGCACATGGTAGGGCATTTACAACGCAATAAGGTAAAATATATCGCTCCCTACGTAGCATTAATTCACTCTGTTGATAGCCCACGTTTGCTGAAAGAGGTTAACAAACAAGCCCGAAAGGAAGAACGTATCATCAATTGTTTGTTACAGGTGAAAATTGCTGAAGAAGACAGCAAATACGGACTTTCGATGGCAGAAACCGAAGAACTCCTAGCATCTGAAAAATTCAAAAGCTATAATCATATAACTGTTATCGGATTGATGGGGATGGCAACCTTCACCGACGATAAAGAGCAATTACAAAGAGAACTTGGCTCCTTAGAGAAATTCTACAATAAGTTAAAGGACCAATACGGTTTCACGCAGCTCTCTATGGGAATGAGCGGCGACTATCAAATAGCGATTAACCACGGTAGTACTATGGTTCGTGTGGGAAGTGCGATTTTCGGAGAACGGAATTATTCCTAATCTTTCCGCTTAAATGAGGGATGTTGCTATCTTTGCACCTATTAGCTGAGAGTATTTGATGTATGCAATTTTAGACATAGAAACAACGGGCGGAAAGTATAATGAAGAAGGGATTACTGAAATTGCCATCTATCGGTTCGACGGCCATGAGATTGTCGACCAATTTAGTAGTTTGGTGAATCCCGAACGTCCCATCCAGCCTTTTGTCGTTAATCTTACCGGCATCAACAATGAAATGCTTCGAAATGCGCCGAAGTTTTATGAAGTTGCCAAGCGTATCGTAGAAATCACGCGAGATTGTGTTGTCGTCGCCCATAACGCTAAGTTCGACAATCGTATCCTTACCACCGAATTCGATCGATTGGGCTATCAATTTGAACGCGATAGCCTTTGTACCGTAGAATTGAGTAAAAAACTGATTCCCGGGCTTCCCTCCTACAGCCTCGGAAAATTGGTCAAGAATTTAGGCATTCCCCTATCCAATCGACACCGTGCACAAGGGGATGCGAAAGCTACGGTTTCGTTGTTTAAATTACTCCTTTCCAAAGACACCGATAAAGAAATCGTCAAGAAATCGGTTCGAAAGGATCCAAAACGACAGCTAGAGCCAAAGTTGCTCGACATGATCGAAAAAGCCCCAAACGAAACGGGTGTGTACTACATGCACAATTCGGAAGGAGATATCATATACATTGGTAAGAGCAAAAACATCAAAAAACGCTTAACGCAGCATTTCACCAGTGAAGCACGTAAGGCGAAGCAAATGCAAGTGGAGGTCGCTAGTGTTTCATACGAAAAAACAGGAACCGACCTTGTGGCACAATTGAAGGAGAGTGAGGAAATAAAGCGAAATAAGCCACCATATAATCGCGCGTTACGAAAAACACTTTTCAACTATCAGCTTACCCACTTTACGGACGACAATGGCTATATCAATTTAAAGATTGAACGAGCCGATAAGCGAAAACGTGCGTTGACCACCTTCACCAGTATGCGACAGGCGAAGAATGTAATGACGCAGGTGACCGATCAGTATCAGTTATGCCAGAAGCTAACGAGTCTTCATAATACCCAAAATAATTGTTTTCATTATACCATTAAGGAATGTCACGGTGCTTGTTTAGGGGAAGAGCCGGTAGAAGATTACAACGAACGGGTTCGTGAATTTATCGATGCGCGAAGCTATGAAAACAAGGATATGCTTATTATCGATCGTGGTCGTGAAGTTACGGAACGCTCGGTCATTTGGATTGAAAATGGAAAATATCGAGGCTATGGATTTTATGACCTAAACTTTCAGATTAATCGACCCGAAATCTTGAAATCCATCATCACTCCAATGCCAGATGATCGCGATGCGCAACATATCATTCAGAGTTATCTTCGAAAAAATAAAGTGATCCGTATCGTAAATTTAAAGGCAAATCCCATAAATTGAGCAATCTTCCCTATTTTTAGGGTATAAAACTGATTCAATTTGACGGAGAAACGACTTAGTCCCTGGAAAAAACAGTTGCATGACATTATCTATGAGGCCGATACGCCCATGGGGAAATTGTTCGATGTAGTGCTTCTCATACTGATTCTGCTCAGTGTGATTTTTGTCATGGTGGAAAGTGTGGGCGGGCTTCATCAGGAGGTATATGACCTTTTATATGTAGGGGAATGGATTATTACGATTTTCTTCACTTTGGAATACATTGCTCGTGTCATCACCGTGAAGAAACCATCTCGTTATATTTTTAGTTTCTACGGTATTATCGACTTCCTGTCGACGATTCCATTATATCTATCCTTTATCTTAGTGGGAAGCAACTATCTACTAACCGTTCGCGCACTTCGCTTGTTACGAGTTTTCAGAATCTTGAAGATTACGCGCTATATAGGCGAGTCGAATAAACTGAAACGCGCATTGCTTCATAGCAGAGCGAAGATCTTCGTATTTCTTTTTGCGGTATTGATTGTATCGGTAATTGCCGGAACCTTGATGTACTTAATTGAAGGTGCCGAAAGCGGCTTTAAAAGCATTCCCGTAAGTGTGTATTGGTGTATTGTAACCTTAACAACAGTCGGCTTTGGCGATATCGCGCCAGTAACACCTGCTGGTCAATTATTGGCGACCATTATTATGATTTTAGGGTATGGAATTATTGCGGTTCCTACGGGAATTGTAAGTGCTGAATATGCAAAATCTGATGATTATGTTCACGTAAACACACAATCTTGTCCAAATTGCAATGCTCCCAAGCATCGTGACGATGCCAAATACTGCCATAAATGTGGTGAGTTATTGAATCCTGAAAAACACACCTAATGTCCGTACCCAGAAAACCGTTGCTAATTGTAGTGGTCGGACCAACTGCAATAGGTAAAACTGCGCTTGCTATCAAATTGGCACAAGCCTTCAACACTGAAATTATTTCGGCCGATTCCAGACAGTTTTATAAGGAGATGGAAATTGGGACTGCGGTGCCTTCATTAGAAGAAATTTCCGCGGCCCCACATCATTTCATTCAACATAAAAGCATAAGGGAAACCTATACCGTAGGCGATTTTGAAGCGGAGGCACTTGCCGTTTTAGAAGAGTTGTTTCAGAAGAACTCAGTCGCCATAATGGTAGGAGGCTCCGGATTATATGTGGATGTCGTAGTGAAAGGGCTAGATAGTTTCCCAAAAGTACCCGAAACCATACGACAGTCGGTGCGTTCAGAATACGAAAACGGTGGATTGCTTACACTTCAGGAGGAATTGAAGGCAAAAGATCCGTTATATTTTGAAAAAATGGACGCCCAAAATCCTAGACGCGTCATGCGTGCTGTGGAAATAATTCGGGCAACAGGAAGGCCTTTTTCCGATTTTCATAGTGAAACAGAGACCGAGCGATTTTTCGATACTCAATTCATAGGATTAACAGCCGATCGTGAGTTAGTGTACGATCGCATCAATAAACGCGTGGAGATTATGATAGAAAATGGTTTGGTTGAAGAAGCCAAAGAACTTCACCCACAAAAAGAGTTGAATGCGCTTCAAACGGTAGGCTACCGTGAATTATTCGATTATTTTGAAGGGGACATCGATTTGGATGAAGCCATTCGCCTTATTAAAAGAAATACCCGTCGCTTTGCGAAGCGACAAGGAACTTGGTTTCGGAAAAATGAAGCAATCGACTGGTTTGAATACGATACCGATGTTTCAACCATCATTCAACATATAAAAGCAAAAAACGCCCTCAATTAAGGGCGTTTCTTACACTTAGGTATCTTATTCAATTAGTTATCGACTTCATCTTTCACTACCAAACGGAATCCTTCACCATGAATATTGATGATTTCAACACCATCATCCTTTCCAAGGTACTTACGAAGTTTGGCAATGTACACGTCCATACTACGTGATGTAAAGTAGTTGTCGTCGCGCCAAATTTTGGTCAGCGCCAATTCTCGTGGCATCAAGTCATTTTTATGCAATGCTAACAAACGAAGCAATTCATTTTCCTTAGGAGAAAGTTTTTGCGGATCCTCTTTTTTATAGGTAAGGAAACGAAGCTTGGAGTTTAGGTGGAAGTTTCCGATCTCGAACTCAAATTGCTTACTATCGGCGATAGAGTCTGTTGCCTTACGCTGAATGATCGCTTTGATCTTCATCAGCAGTACTTCGCTATCGAATGGCTTGTTCAGGTAATCGTCTGCGCCGACCTTATAGCCTTTCAATACATCTTCCTTCATCGCCTTTGCAGTAAGGAAAATAATTGGAATGTCCTCGTTCTTATCACGAATCTCCTTGGCCAAGGTGAAACCATCCTTATACGGCATCATCACATCCAGAATACAAAGATCGAAATCGTCTTTTTTGAACTTTTCGAAGCCTTCCATTCCGTTTTTGGCATGAGTGACTTCATAGTCGTTCATGGCCAAATAATCTTTTAGAACCGTCCCGAAGTTGGGATCGTCTTCCACGAGTAGTATTTTCTTGTTTTCAGTTTCCATAATGTTTAAGATATTAAGTGTAGTTTTATGATGAAGGTACTGCCTTTTCCTTTTTCACTTTCCACGTAGACGCTCGCATCGTGATCGTCCAGAATACGCTTTACGTAAGCTAATCCAAGGCCATGACCTTTTACGTTATGTATATCGCCGGTATGTTCCCGGTAAAATTTTTCGAATATTTTCTTTTGCGTTGCTTTGCTCATTCCCATTCCCTGATCGCGAATCTTGAGAATGATATTATTCTTTACGTTTTCGGTATAGATATCGATTTTAGGCTCGTCTTCGGAATACTTCACCGCATTATCCAAGATATTGACGATGACGTTCGTTAGATGCGATTCGTTTGCCAGTACTGAACTTTTTAGGGCTCCCAAATGACTTTTAATATAGCCTTCACGATCCTCTACGATTAATTCAACATGCGAAACCGCATCGGCAATAATGTCGTGAAGTTTAAGTCGCTCCTTCGGAAGGTCGAGTTCGTTCTTTTCCAATTTTGAAATACGTAGTACATTTTCAACCTGGGCGTGCATACGACGATTCTCATCGCGAATCATTTTCAAATACCTATTTAAGAATTCCTTATTGTCTTTAATTTTTGGATTCTTCAACGCATCCAAGGCCAAATTAATGGTAGCAATCGGCGTTTTGAACTCGTGTGTCATGTTATTGATAAAATCGGATTTTATCTGAGAAATCTGACGCTGCTTGAAAATCTGTGATAGGGCACTGGCATACGTTAGTACAATTACCGCTGTGAATACCAATGATAAAATTGCCATTCCCGCAATAGAGCTGAAAACCTCCTTATTCTTTTCGGGGAAATTTACATATAGTTGATAGGTCGGATTATCATCAACTTCAGAAAAAAGTCGCACGACATATGTAGATTCTGGATCCAAGGCGAAATCGCTCGAACGCACCCGCGTCGCCAAATCGTTGCTATATACGGCAAACTCGAAGGGTGTATTAATATTTCGCTTCGTTAGCTCAGAGGTTAAAAGATTGTCTATTTCCTCTTTCTGTACTCTTTTGTGAAGTGGCACTTTTGCCGAAATATTCCGAAAAGCATTTTCGAACTGCGTTCGCTCATACTCCTTCAAACGGCTAAACGATTCCATATACGCTCTATTATCTTCACCTCCATCGATACCAGGCGTAATTTTGGTCGTGGTTTTTCGATTGGTCAATCGCTTGAACTGAATGCTATCAAATTCCAAATCCATGAATGCCGAAGACAGCTTATAATCCTCTTCCAATATACCATCGGAATAGATAAGCACTTCATTGTTTCGGTCGTTCCTGGTTTTGTAAATCAGTTCGTTAAAAGCAATATCATCTATGACTTCCACACTATCCAGATACTTACTAAAGATAGTATAGTAATCGTCTATTTCGCGGCGCTCGATATCTTTTGCAACGGTTGCCAACGTTTGCTGAACATTAAAAGTAAACTGATCTTCCTTTGTCTGATAGGAGTTTGAAATCCAATACCCCTGAACAAAAATTATTCCCAGCAACGACAAACTCATGAGGGCGATAAGCAGGGCGAATAGCTTCTTGTTCATGTCCCCAAAAGTAAGATTTTAACATTTAGGCGCATTTCTGTTTAACCAAATGTTAACAAACGAACCCTAGGTTTTATGCGATTTCGCAAAGGTTTTTATGGATTTTTCGTACTTGTTTCCAGGTATCTTCCAAGTCGATATTTTCTATGGTGAAGTGTGCTAGTTTGCGCTTCTCGTCGTCTGACCACTGATTTGCCATCCTAGCTTCAATTTCAGAAATGGTTGTATTATCGCGTTTTAAAATGCGCGCGATTCGCACTTCCTTTGGCGCAGTTACCAAAATTGTAGCATCGCATTCTTCTTCCCCACCCGTCTCAAAAAGAATGGCCGCCTCGTAAATACAATAGGGGCCGGATTGTTTTCTTACCCATTTCTTGAAATGGTTGCGAACCGCCGGATGTACGAGCGCGTTCATCTTGGAGAGTAATTCCTTATTATCGAAAACCAAACCAGCGACATACTTTCTATTCAGCTTACCCTCGCTGTAAGCCTTCTTTCCTAGTAATTCGGTAAGCGAAGCCTTTAAATTGGTATCCTCATTCATCAACTTTTTGGCTTCGGTGTCTGCGATAAAAATTGGAATATCAAATTCAGAAAAAAACTTGGCCACTGTCGATTTTCCACTTCCTATTCCTCCAGTAAGTCCAACTATTTTCATGTAATCTTATTCAAAAATTAGGTAATCAATTTTTTTATCGGTGATTTCCACATTGTATAATCCCTTAGGATGTTTCAATAACTTTGGCACCATAAAACTTTCTTCTTTATCACGCTTTGAAAAATCGCATACCACTTGAAACTGACCCGCTTCAATTTCCTGATAACGACTCACCGCCACATTAAAAGACACTGTTGTATTCTTCGGAATTAATCGAACTACCGTATTGGATGGTACATTCCGTAAGGTAATAGGTACCATAACTTCTTTTTGTGTGAATTCGGCAATCTTTTGTGAAATCTCAACTGCTTTGGGTGAAACCGCGCGAACACCTTGCATATTCTCCACAATTCCTATCCGTACTGATATATCGGAGTCTACATCTGAATATAACGTATTCTCGGTGGGAATCGAATCGTATGCCTTCAATATGTCTTTCGGGCCTGAAATCGTAACCGAATCAGGGCGCACTTTTAAGCTATCGATCGGATAATATCCTTTTTCGTATTCCAACCGAATCGCTGGAAATACCGCTACTTTTTTAGAATGAATAAGATGAAGTTTCACCGAAAGTTGGTCCATCGAGATATTTCGTGCCTCCAACCCTGACGGTAACTGCTCTTGAATATACTCAAGCAAGGTTTCGTTGGGAATGGTTACAGTTTCCGAACCCAAGGCATAGTTATTTGCTAATGGCATAGTAATGTCGGCACCCTTTATCCGGTAATACAACATTTCGAAGCCACTGCCAGTAATATCAAAATCAATCTGCTCAGGATTTCCTTCAGCTAATAAAGTTTGATTCGGAAGCTCGGTATACTGAATATTGGCAGAAATAGTAGCCGTATTTTCTTTTGAAAACTTGGTAAGCATCCAAAACAATACAGCTAAGAATAAAAACACTAGGAAGCGCTGTACTTTCAAGCCAATAACACGTTTCGATTTTGATGCTGTCATATCGTTACTCTTCAAAAAACAATTGGGGAAATTGCTGCTTCGGTTTCCGTTTCAATAGTGAAATATAGTAAGTGGAGGTCAGAAACGCTAGACCATATCCAAAAAACTGAACAAATACGGCCGGCAGCACCAAAACGCCTACTGTAACACTACGGTTTTGAAATGTCGCATCCAAAAACAAGAGCAAAAGGTATAGGCCTATCGGGACTAAAAACAGGGGATTAACAAGTATTCCGAATGCTAGTGACAAAAGAGTGAACAATACAAAGGCTGAGGGAAACCAAAATGTTATTCGTTTGGTGTTTGGATGCCAGGAATTTAGGATAGGACGTACCAATCCGAATTTTTTAACTTGTGTATAGAACTTCTCAAACGAAACCCTTCTTTTATGATACACGTATGCATTTGGGATAAAAGCTGTCTTAAAACCAGCTTTCCGAATGCGTTGGGAAAGATCGGGGTCTTCCCCTGGATGTATGGTGGCAAAGCCTTGTGTACGTTCAAATGCCCGTTTGGAAATACCCATATTAAAACTTCTGGGTTCAAACTTCTTAGAGTCGCTCCCACGTAATCCTCCGGTAGTCCAAAAGGAAGTCATTACATAATTGATAGCCTTCTGCACATTTGTAAAGCTTCGGTGTGCGGCATCGGCACCACCGAAGCAATCTACGGGCGTTTCCGTTAGGAAGGCATCTACAATTTTAAGGTAATGACTAGGAAGTAAACAATCGGAATCAAAAATAATAAAGTAGTCGCCTTTGGCTTGTTTCATACCAAAATTCCGAGAATCGCCGGGACCTGAATTTTCCTTGAAAAAATACCGCAATGGAAGTTTATCATTAAAGTTTTCAATGATGGCTTTGCAGGGGATGTTAGATCCATCTTCTATAATAAGTATTTCCAAGTCTGAAACGGGCTCCATAGAAGTGAAACTCTGAAGCAACTCCTGAATTTCCTCAGGCCGATTGTAAACGGGAATTATAAAGGAGTAGAACCGTGGATGCATTCCACAAAAATAGAAAATAAAAAAAGCCATCCCTTTATTTTGGGATGGCTTTCTTTCAAGCTATATCAAGAAGTTTATTTCTTGATCAGTTTGTAACTTCCAGTTTCACCATTTACAGTTACTTTCATAACGTAAGTTCCTGTGCTTAGTGCTGAAATGTTAAGTTCTGAAGTAGTAGCCTCGAAAGACTGCTCCATTACTTTCTGACCTAGCATGTTGTAAATTGAAACATTTTCAATTACATCAAGAGCACGCATAGATAGCATGTCCTCTGCAGGGTTTGGATAATAGCTAAATCCTTCGATGCTATTTTCCTCTATATCCAAGAAGTTTCCATCGATATTGATATCGGTGATAGCTCCTGTGTTCAATACAAATACATAGTACGCCTGACCAGCCTCTGCATTAATCGTTGCAGATGTTCCAGGAACACATTGGTTCGTGTTCTGTGGTACTAATGTAAGATCTGTTTCAGTAGCATCTTCGTCTGGAGCGAAGTAGAACGTTACAGCGCTAGCGCCACCTGGAGTAGCAATACTTGCGGTAACATCGCCATCGCCAGGCGCTACGAAGTTATACCATACACCGTTCGCACCGTTTAGGCTACATCCAGCTGGGTTACCATCTTCGGTAGTTGCAGCAGGCATAGCAACGGCAGGATCTGTGTAAGGGAATCCAGCTTCATCAACATCGATAGAGTTCACGATCATATCGTTTGGTGGTGGTACTGGCGCACAATCTACATTTAGGGAGAAGTTTCCAGTGGCACCGCCAAATCCATGAACTAGGATATAATAGGTAGTATTTCCATCTCCAGAGAAGGTAACTTCAGACTGAAGACCACACGTATCATCGTTATCTGTTTCACAAACCAATGCTCCACATTCACCTGTATAAACAGTCAACTTAGAGTCATAGTCGGTTCCACCGTCACAAAGAGATACAGTATAGTCTGTTTGAAGACCACTTGTGTCTTCAAATACATACCAAAGACCTGGCGCCGTGATAGTAGTAGCACATTCTGGTGCATCGGCATCAAATGTCGCATCGTCTGTATTGCCAGTAATGGTTTCACCACAAGCAATTGGAAGTGCTCCATCACAGAAATCGTTCTCGATTGGATCTTCACACGTTACATCTAATGTGAAGTTACCCGATCCAGATCCAAATCCTTCAATCATAATATAATAGGTTGACGTACCGTCAGAAATGAATTCCAATTCAGACTGAAGACCACAAGAGTCATCATTCACAGCAATTTCATTTGCCAGATCACAGTCATCGAATACTCTAATTAGGGAGTCATAGTCTGTAGAACCGTCACAAAGTGAAAGCGTTACGATTTGAATATCTCCATCACCTGTAAAAGTGAAGAATTCGTCTGGCGCAGCATTTCCACCACTATCGGTATCGTCTGCCGTTGAGCCACTAAAGCTATCGCCACAAGAGATTGCATAAGCATTACCACAATCATCATTTGATGGAATTGCGTCGCAAGTACCGTCAAAGGAATAAACACTTTCCAAAGCCGGGTCTACAACGAAACCGCCACCTAATCCATCATCATAAGCTTCTCCGTTTCCATTGATGGAAGCTGTACTGTTTTCCCAGAAACAGTTTAGGCCATCCGAAGCGGATACAGATAATCCAATCCAATAGGTTGTATCTCCAAAGATATTACCGCTTAGTTCGAAGTCAGTTATATCCAATACAACTTCAGAAACATCAAAACCAAAGTTGCTACCTATTACACTTTGAGAAGCAGGTACAACACCTAGTTCAGAAGTGATTTCTGCACCTGGGGCACCACCATCATCAGCATAGATAAATACATCTACCGTAGCGGCAGTAGCACCTGGACTCATAAATTCGTTAAAGGTTATCGTTTCTAGCGTGAAATTTTCTCCAGTTGGCACCAACACGTCGGCAGCAACAATTCGTGCCCCAGTTGCCTGGTTTGCATCGTTACTCTTACCATTTTCGAAACCGTTGCTAGGATTAGCTTGTGCACAAGCACCTGAAGAAGTTCCTTCTACCACGTTAACTGTATATTCTTCTACTTGTCCAAAACCAGTACCCGCACATGGGTCTAGGAAATCAGAAGTTCCGAAGATCTTTTTCACGCGCATTCTGGTTTCTCCAAGTACAGCATCCACAGGGACATCAATAGTCCCTAATGCTTGTTGTCCGTCGGTTCCAGTTGAGTTCACAATGGTATTGTCCATTTCATATACTTCACCAGCGTCATCTAAAATTTCGTTTTGGTTCCAGTCGATAAAGACAACAAAACGGTTTGTAAAGTTACCAGCAGTGTTTCCTTCCAAAGCGATTGGATAGCTTCCTTCTTGTGCCATTTCAGCAGTTATGGAAAGAAAATCTTCGTGTGCAGGAGTACCGTTTACAGCAGCATCGGTAACATTGCTAATATCAGCAACCTCTACAAGCGTAATCGGCTCGACGTCGAATGTGAATTCGATTGGTCCGCAATACGGTGCTGGGAATACAGGTGGAGGTCCCGCATCGATAATTTCAACTTCCCATCCTAAACGGTTTACTACCGTAGAGGAATTGAATTCGAAGGTTAGATCTCCAGAAGTACCAACAAAAGATGCCGAACCATTGGATGCGATCATATCTGCAAGAGTATTATCTCCTGCGTTAATTCCACCTGAAGCATTATCATATAAAATTGTACCCGAAGTATCGGCACCATCATAAATTTTCAACCAATCGAAGGTGGCGAAAATGTTCATGTCCAAAAATTCAATCTCGGTAACACCGGCTAGGGTAGTAAGGGTTACACAACCACAGTTTGGATAATTCCCTGGATCACCATCGGTACCAGTACCTCCCGGCCCTCCTGGATCAAAAAAGAAATCACCAATTGCTGGTGTAAACGTTTCAGTTGCTCCCGCAGTTGGGATAATATCTGCCAAGACATCGCGATTCTGAGCGGCCAATGCTTGAGAAACAGCTCCCGAATGTTGTTCGTGAAGCGCCTGAGCATCGGCATCAAGTTCGGCTTGAATAGCCGCTGGATCCTGACTTTGACGTGCAGCCCCATCATAGTAAATTGGACTGTTTTCACCTAGTTCTTTAACGGTATGATGCTGGGCGTACCCAATTGCAACAGACAGAAAAAAGAACAGAAATGTAATTTTTTTCATAAGGTTAATTAGAATTTAGTTAATACAACCTTAAAAATATTCAAAAAAAACCCTAATTACAAAAGATTTCGACAACCTTATCACATTTTACGTTCAAAATTCTCAAAACCCTAACAAAAAAGGGACATCAATCACGATGTCCCTCGGTATCTAAAAAAATGTAATTTACTCATCCATAAACGTTTCCATAACCGCATCGCTTACACCCATGTTCGAAAAACCACCGTCGTTATATAAATTTTGTAGTGTTACTCTTTTTGTAAGGTCGCTAAACAACGATATCGTATAATTAGCACAATCCATAGCTGTAGCATTTCCAAGTGGCGACATTTTATCGGCATAGGCGATAAACCCATCGAACCCCTTCACACCTTGCCCAGCAGTCGTAGGGGTTGGTGATTGCGAAATGGTATTAACTCGTACGTTCTTATCTTTTCCGAAGAAATAACCAAAGCTTCTGGCAATAGATTCTAAATATGCCTTATTATCGGCCATATCGTTATAATCTGGAAACACACGTTGCGCCGCCATATAGGTTAAGGCTACGATACTCCCCCATTCGTTCATAGCATCTTCCTTATACAATACCTGCATGGTTTTATGGAATGAAAGTGCGGAAACATCCCATCCTTTGTGGGTCCAATCATAATTCTGCTCCGTATAGTGCTTGCCCTTACGAACGTTAACAGACATTCCGATAGAATGCAACACGAAATCCAATTTCCCGCCCAATATCTCTTGCGCTTTTGAAACGAGGTTTTGAAGATCTTCAAGATTCGTTGCATCAGCAGGGATGATTTCCGAATTGGTTTTTTCGGCTAACTCCTTAATCTGTCCCATACGCATAGCGATAGGTGCATTTGTTAATACAAACTCCCCTCCTTCTTCATGCACGCGTTCCGCCGTTTTCCAAGCAATGGAGTTTTCGTCCAAGGCTCCGAAAATGATTCCTTTTTTCCCTTTCAATAAATTATAAGCCATAGTAATTGGTTGTTTTATGTGAAGTTATCTGTTGGTTCACGCCCAATGGCGCTTCACAAAGATACATTAATTCAATAATTCACGCGCATGGGCCACGGCCGATTCGGAAACCTGCTCGCCACCGATCATCTGTGCAATCTCGGTAATTCTTTCCTCTGGAGAAAGGACTTTCAGGCGCGTTACCGTTCCTGAAGCTTCATCGGTTTTGTACACCTTTATGTGTTGTTGTCCCTTTGAAGCTATCTGAGGAAGGTGAGTAATGCTCATCAACTGCATTCCACTGGTCATATTTTCCATGATACCCGCCATCTTTTGGGCAATTTCACCTGAAACACCCGTATCGATTTCATCAAAAATAAGTGTAGGTAAGGTCTTATAATCTGCTAATGTTGCCTTGATGGCTAGCATAATTCTGCTCATTTCCCCTCCTGAAGCCACCTTCTTTATATCGCCCGGTGCCGATCCTTTATTCGCCGAAAATCGAACCGATAAGCGATCCATTCCTTTGGAACGCAATGTTTTTTCCTTTCGAAGATCGAAAGCCAATTGCGCATTTGGCAAGCCTAAACTTTGTAATATTTGCTCGAGCCGCTGTATTACTTTTGGAATAATCGAACTTCTATTTTTGTGAAGCGTATCGGCCAGCTCCTCTGCTTCTGCATATAACGTTTGTACGGTTTTATCCAACGTCTCTAGCTTCTCATCCATCGAATGACTTTCCGATACCTTATCGCGCAATTCATCTCGCAATGTAATCAATTCAGATACGGACCCGACGATATGTTTTTTTGTAAGTGCATGTAGCTGTTGTAGTTGCTCATTTACAAGCTGTAAACGCTGTGGGTCGGACGTAGTTTCCTCTGCCAGCTGCTCCATTTCTGCAGCTACATCGTCAATTTCAATAATGACACTCTGCAATCGTTCCCATAAAGCCTCATTCTTTTTAGAAAAGTCTTTAACGCGCGCCAAAAGGTTACGCGATTCCTTTGCAGTTTCTAATGTCCCAATATTTTCTTCGGAAAGCAATTTGAACGCTGCGGAAAGGGTTTCCTGTATTTCTTCGGCATTCGCCAAGGTTTCCTGTTCTTCCTCTAGCGCTTCTTCATCAATTTCTTCTAAGGCTATCGCTTCCAATTCCGACAGTAAAAAAGCATTGTAGTCCTGCTGCTTCAAGGCTTCATCCCTTTTACTTCGCAAAGCCTCTAGTGCTTCCGATGCCTTCTTCAACTCGTTGTGCGTAACCTGATAGTCCCGAAGCACTTGCTTGTTTTTCGCTAAAGTGTCTACAATTTCAAGTTGAAAATCCTCGGAGGTAATCGATAAAGCTTCGTGCTGACTGTGTATATCGACAAGGTATTCACTTATGGCCTGCAACTGATTTAGCGTAACCGGCGTATCGTTTACAAATGCTCTTGACTTTCCACTGGGAAGAATTTCCCTACGAATAATCGTATGCGAATCATAGTCCAAATCGTTGGCTTCAAAAATATCCTTTAAGCTATATAGATCAATATCGAAATGGGCTTCGATAATACTTTTGGCTGAAGTATCCTTCACACTATCTAAATCGGCCCTCTTCCCTAACAATAAGGAAAGCGCTCCCAATAAAATCGATTTCCCCGCTCCCGTTTCACCTGTAATAATAGTCAGGCCAGGGTTGAAATCGACCGCTACCGAATCGATCAAGGCATAATTTTGAATGCTCAGATGGGTAATCACGTATTGGACATTTAGGCTTCATAACTGTTCAAGACAGTCATGAGAATTTGCTCATAAAAATAAGGAGTTTTTATGTAGCGACAAGAAGAAAAAGTAGGGATTTAGAATTGAATTTCAGCCCAATTACTTCGCTTGGTTGGCGCCATTCGATTTAGATTTTCGACCAATTTTACGATATCCACACTCGGACCACCACTAAAAACACGTTGTATTTCCTCAGCTTTTGCATCGAAAAAGGTTCGAAGTAAAAATGAATTCGGCCGACGATCGTTAATCTTCTTAAGCGTATTTAAGGACGCAGCTACTTTTTCCTTTCCCTCTTTTGGATCCTGATGCATTTCATCTAGCCCCAAACGGTGGTACTCATACATTGCGGTATGAAATTCCTTATACACATTGCTTAGCAAGGCATCGTTGTATCGAAAACGCGACTGACTTCCATCGGTTGCTTGCCATCCAGCGTAATTACTCCCGGCAGCGGTATTCACGATTTGCTTTGCGGTTTGAAAGTAGGGCATCCCTCCATCTCGTTCAAACGTATCGGCATCCAGTCCGATGATTATATAAGCGTGATACGCCAACACGGAAATCAAGTTCGAACTGAATTGGTTGGGATTAAAGTTCAAGGGTTGAAATTCCTTATATTCAAAGTTGAATTGGCGATCATTATAATTATAGATAGGAGCATCGTAGGTCGAGCCAAAAACCGGTCTCGAAGCCTGAATCTGAAGCGTGGCCGTAAAGGAATCAGAATCGAAGCCCGTTACTACAATAACCAAATTACAATCGATGCGTTCTTGTTGCTTATAAACACGGTCGGTCCATTTGGTATTATTCATAAACTCGGTGACCTGTTGCTGAAGAGTTCTGAAGACTTGTAAGTTGGGCTGTCCTGTCTGTTCGGCATCAATCGTTACGGAACAATTCAACTCTTGGGCTGAAACGCCTGTAATTCCGATTACTATAAAAAATATCGCAAAAAATTTACGCATGGGTCTGTTGTATAATGTATTCTAAAATATCCTGAGCAACTTCGCTCTTAGGTTTAACACCAAAAGCGGTTACTTTATTGTGGCTATCGATTAAGGTAATCTTATTCGTGTCCTTTTTAAAGCCAGCGCCTTCGTCGTTCAGCGAATTTAATACAATTAAATCCAAATTCTTTTTCTCAAGCTTTCTTTTTGCGTTTTCCAACTCGTTTTCGGTTTCCATGGCGAAACCAACGAGGTATTGTCCTTTTCTTTTTTGTGCCCCCATGGTGCCTAAAATATCCTGGGTGCGCTCAAGCACGAGTGTCAGATCACCTTCCTTTTTCTTCATTTTTTGGGTTGAAGTGTTTTTCGGTCGATAATCGGCTACCGCAGCACTGAAAATAGCAATATCGCTATTGCTGAAACGGGCTTCCACCACTTCGAACATTTCCTTTGCTGAAGTTATTTGAACGATTTCAACTTTATCATGAGCGAATTGAAGGTATGTCGGACCGGAAACGAGTGTAACGCTTGCTCCTAAATCGGCCGCTTTTTCTGCAATGGCAAACCCCATTTTCCCACTGGAGTGATTCCCTATATATCGGACAGGATCGATAGCCTCATAGGTTGGGCCTGCTGTTACTAAAACTTTTTTTCCCTTTAACGGAAGGTTTTTTTCTAATTCCTCCTTAAGGAATGCAACGATGTTTTCGGGTTCTGCCATTCTTCCCTTCCCTGAAAGACCGCTGGCCAATTCGCCATCCTCCGCAGGAATTTGAAGAACTCCGTATTCTTTTAGTGTATTGAAATTATTTTTAGTTGAAGGGTGCTTGTACATATCCAAATCCATTGCCGGCGCATAAAACACTGGGCATTTGGCTGAAAGATAGGTAGCAAGCAATAGGTTGTCGGCAGTGCCATTGGCCATTTTGGAAAGCGTGTTCGCTGTGGCCGGAGCGATAATAAACAAATCAGCCCAAAGTCCCAATGCTACATGATTGGTCCATTGGGCGTTTTCATCTTCTTCATCTACCAGCGAAGAATGTACATCATTCTTGGAAACGGTAGAGAGGGTTAATGGAGTCACGAAGTCTTTTGCTGAAGGTGTCATGATGACCTTAACTTCAGCCCCTTCCTTCACCAATAGGCGCACTAGGAAAGGAGTTTTATACGCGGCAATACCGGCAGTAATACCGAGTAGGATCTTTTTTCCGCGTAAAACCGACATGACTTATCCCTTAATTTCTTCGTCCTTGGTATTGCGATAATAAATCTTATCGTTCAACCATTCCTCGATAGCGAGGGCATGAGGCTTTGGTAAGCGCTCATAGAATTTAGACACTTCAATTTGCTCCTTGTTCTCGAAAATTTCTTCCAAGCTATCGTTGTAGGTCGCAAATTCATCTAATTTCTCCAATAACTCCTTTTTGATATCGGAATTAATCTGTGTGGCTCTTTTCGAAATAATGGAAATAGCCTCATAGATATTATCCGTTGGCGCATCGATTTTATTCTTATCAATGGTCGTAGTGGTAATAGGAGCTTCAGAGTTCTTTACATCTATCATAAGTTCAACTTTTATTTACGGTTCAATTTCTTCTACGGTACCCAAACGAACGTCAATATCCTGTGCAATTTCATCAGCCTCTGCACGCATGGAACCAGATTCATAATATTTTAAATAATTTTGATAATATTCCTTCGCCGTCTGCAACCGTTCATCTACCAACTGTGGTAAACTACGAATTGCCAAATTATAAGCGGCTTTCAATCTTCCCAAATAGGCTTCTTCACGAAAATCGCTACCGGGATGATCTTGAATAAAATTATCGTATGCTTCTATTGCTGGTCGGAAATCACCAATATAGTCAGCAATCCGTAGATGCTGATTGGCAATTTCAATATCTTTCTTCTCTAACTTGGTACGGAGTTCGTCTACCATTTCATTGGCGCGCTGCCGCTTATCAGACTCTGGATATTTGTTGATATAGCCCTGTAAACGCTCGAGCGCCGTGTAGGTATCCTCTTGATCTAGTGAAAAACGAGGGGAAAGCTCATAATAACTTCTTGCCGAACGGTAGGCTGCAACCTCAACACTATCGCTGCTAGGGTAGGATTCCTCGAAACGCTCAAACTGATATCCAGATAGGTAATAATCGCCCATCTGATAAAACGTATTCGCATACATAAACATCAAACGTTCCGCCTGAGGTTTTCCGCGATACACTGGCACAATCTGCTCGAATAATCGAAGTGCCTTTTTATGTTTTCCAAGTTTGTATAGGCTATCTGCTACTTTATATTTTCGCCCCGAATCGTCCGAACTCAGCACGCGTTGGTACTCGCTACAGGAGCTTAGGGTGATACAAAAAAGTAAGATAGCTAGGATTGCTCTCATGGCGTTATAAAACATCGTGCAAAAGTAGTGAATTATACGTGATTATAAAAACTTTTTAAACCGTCTGGTAGTGTACAAACGACGACTCTTTTCAGCTATTGTTACCAAGTCTCAATAAAAGCTGAAATTTTTGATTCCAGTTTAGGGGAAGCTTTTACTAAAGGCAGGCGTACCGTATCACCGCAAATACCTCTTTTTTTGAAGACCGATTTAATACCGGCAGGGTTTCCCTCTTCAAAAATATAATCGATTGCGGGCGCTATTCTATTGTGAATCTCGTAGGCTTCGTCTACCTTCCGATCGAGTCCTAAACGAACCATTTTAGAAAAATCTTCTGGAAAGCCTTCTCCAATCACCGAAATAACACCGGCGCCTCCAGCCAAGACCATTGGTAAGGTAATCATATCATCACCTGAAATAACCAGGAAATTATCTGGTGTTCCAGCAATCATTTGCATGGCTTGAACGATATTTCCTGCCGCTTCTTTGATTCCTATAATGCTTTCGAAATCATTCGCCAGTCGAATGACGGTCTCGGGCAGCATATTACTTGCCGTTCTACCGGGAACATTATATAAGATGATTGGCTTAGGTGCCATTTGGGCAATAGCCGCAAAATGCTGGTAAATGCCTTCTTGGGTAGGTTTGTTATACATCGGAGAAACCGAAAGGATAGCGGTAAACGCGCTCAGATCGCAAGTGTTCATTTCGGCCATCACAGCTTTTGTATCATTTCCGCCAATTCCCAATACGAGCGGAAGTGCGCCATCGTTTTCGGCGACTATGGTATCGATGACCAATTGTTTTTCTTCTTTTGAAAGCGTCGCACTTTCGGCAGTGGTTCCCAACACCACCAAATAATCGATTCCGTTATCGATTTGATAACGAACAACGCGTTTTAACCCCTCCACATCTACCGAAAAATCTTCCTTAAATGGCGTAATTAATGCTACTCCCGTTCCTATTAATTCTTTCATCATCATTTTTTTTCCTATCGGTTACAAGCCGATGTTATGTTGTTACGGAGGTTTCGGCTTCAATCTTACCCAATACCTCTAGATATTTTTTTAGTTCTTTCTTGAATTCGTTGAAATCGTTTGGCGACATTCCCAAAACCAAATCAAACAACCGATCGTCGGCTCCCGAAAAGCCAACCTTGAACTTGGCTTCACTTTCTGAAACCAACAAATCCATATAGACGTTTTCTTCAGCATAGAATCCCACCAACACATCGAAACTTCGATTTAGGAATTCTGCGGCATTCTGATTGTGCAAATCGCCTTTCCAAGTGAAGTGCTTGTTATTCACCTGATTCTGACGCAGCGAAGGTTGCTTCTTCTTCACCTCCAAGAAAGAAAACACCGAAACATCGTTCGGATGTATGTGAAAATAACCCGCTAAGTCATACAACTTCTCAAAATCCTGAAGCACTCTTTCATCCACCAAAAAACCAAGGGTTTTCATGGGAGCGTTCACTTCGGAACGATCTCTCTTTCCTAAGTTTCGATCGATGTCTTTGCGCAGGGCTCGGCGTTTTAATTTTTCAAACATTTCATCCGTAGGTTGCGTTGCAAAAATACCAAATTTGAATGGTAGTGAAGCATTGATGTTAGTCAATCATCCCTAAAAAATCCTGTTCCGAAATAATCGGAACGCCAAGGTTTTCCGCTTTGGTCCGTTTGCTTGGACCCATGTTTTCACCTGCCACCAAATAATCCGTATTTCCTGAAACACTGCTGGATACTTTCCCTCCGTTATCCTCGATCAATTTTTTGAGTTCATTCCGCGAAACGCTTGTAAAAACTCCGGACACGACAAATTTCTTACCTTGAAGGATATTGGTCTGATTTGCCAATTTCTCGGCAGAGATTTCCAGTTGAACGCCGTACTGCTTCAGTCGTTGAACGATTTCCCGATTTTTTTCAGAATCGAAAAAGGCCACCACACTTTCGGCGATGCGCTCGCCGATTTCATCGACGGCCACCAACGTTTCGGCATCGGCATGCGACAATACTTCAATACTTTTAAATTCCTTGGCTAACTTCTTGGCGACGGTTTCACCCACATATCGGATCCCCAAGGCAAACAACACGCGCTCGAAAGGAATTTGTTTGGAAGCCTCGATACCATTGATCAAATTTTCGGCACTCTTCTCGGCCATCCGTTCCAACGGCAACACATCTTCCTTGGTCAGTTCATATAAATCCGCATAATTGGCTATAAGATTATTATTTACCAACAAAGCAACCGTTTCGCCTCCCAAGCCTTCAATATCCATTGCCTTACGCGAAATATAATGCTGAATGCGTCCAATAATCTGTGGCGGACAACCTTGTGCATTCGGGCAATAATGCAACGCTTCGCCCTCGGCACGCACCAATTCGGTATCGCATTCTGGGCAGGTTTTAATATATGTTGTGGCGTTGCTGTCCGGATCGCGTTGGGTGAAATCGACGCCAATGATCTTTGGAATGATTTCACCTCCTTTTTCAACAAAAACAGTATCGCCTTCACGGATATCCAATTTGGCAATCTGATCGGCATTATGAAGCGATGCCCGCTTCACAATAGTTCCCGCCAATTCGACCGGCTCTAAGTTTGCTACAGGAGTTATGGCACCCGTTCTTCCCACCTGATAGGTGATGGTGTGCAAAACAGTAGTCGCTTGTTCCGCCTTGAATTTATAGGCCATCGCCCAACGCGGGGCTTTGGCCGTATAGCCCAATTCCTCTTGCTGTTGAAGGTTGTTCACCTTTATTACCACACCGTCGGTTTCATAAGGCAAGTCGTGACGATGGACATCCCAATAATTAACGAATGCCAGTACCTCATCGATATTTTTGGCGAGTTTGTACACTTCAGGTACTTTAAAACCCCAATCATGTGCTTTTTGTAAGCCTTCATATTGTGTTGAAAATGGCAAGTCTTCACCTTTAATACTATAGAGTAAACAATCTAACGGACGTTTCGCCACTTCCGCACTATCCTGAAGCTTGAGGCTTCCTGAAGCCGTGTTTCTTGGATTTCGATAGGGCTCCTCTCCTGCTTCCACGCGTTCTGCATTCATTTGGGCAAAGCCTTCGAACGGAAGCACGATTTCACCACGAATCTCAAAGCGCTCTGGATAATCTCCTTTCAGGTGAAGCGGTACCGAACGAATGGTTTTCACATTGGTCGTCACATCATCTCCCTGGAAGCCATCACCACGTGTGACGGCGCGCACCAACTTTCCATTTTCGTACGTAAGACTCATGGAAGCACCATCGTATTTTAGTTCGCAGGTATATTCTACAGTACCATCGACCAATTTTTTAATACGTTTTTCCCAATTCTCCAAATCTTCCTTGGAGTAACTGTTATCCAAGGAATACATCCGATAGGTATGGGCAACGGTCTCGAAATTTTTGGTCACTTCGCCCCCTACACGTTGGGTAGGTGAATTTGGGTCGTAAAATTCTGGATTTTCGTCTTCCAACTGCTGTAATTCCTTCAACAATTGGTCGAAATCGTAATCGGAAATCACGGGTTTATCCAGTACGTAATAGTTGTAATTATGTTCGCGGAGTTCTTTGCGAAGGGTATTGATGCGTTCTTCGGTGGTCATACCACAAATATAGAAGAGCGACTGCGTTTGTACAATACTAAATCCTTCATTTTGACAAGTATTTATGAAATGATTACGCCCTTTCTTCCGTCAACCAATTTGGAAGTCGCGGTGGCTTAAAATCGTCCATTTTTTGAAGCAGCCCGTCGACGGTCGTATCCACCAGCAGCAAATTGTAGTTATCCATGGAAAGAAAGCCTTTTCGGACCATATTTTCGAGCAGTTGCAAAAGACTGTCATAGAACCCATTCACATTTAATAATGCGATTGGTTTTTGATGGAGGCCAAGTTGCAGCCAGGTAATAATTTCAAATAATTCCTCTAGGGTTCCCATTCCTCCCGGTAGGGCAATAAATCCATCGCTTTCTTCCTGCATTTTCAGCTTGCGCTCGTGCATATTATCGGTAGTGATCAATTTGGTAAGACCGAGATGTACCACTTCCTTTTTCTTTAAAAAGTTGGGGATAATGCCGATGACGTTTCCTTTTGCATTCAACACAGCTTCGGCCACCGTTCCCATGACGCCAATCTTTGCAGCGCCATACACCAATGTTACATCTCTTTCGGCTAAGGTTTCTCCTAATTTTTGGGCTGCTACGGTAATGGCTTCATCGTTTCCGTCGCTACTTCCGCAGAACACACAAATTCTATTGAGTTTTTTCATGGTCGGTTGGCTTTTAGCATTCGGAAGCGGTCTCTAAAATCCTTTTGTAAGGTAATATTGGTATAGCCTTCGGTTTCTAGCAATGCTTTCATTTCTTCACTAAGATACTCATTAATCTCGAAGAAAAGGGTGCCACCAGGTTTTAAGTACTGGCATCCAATTCGCGCAATTGTCCGATAAAACACCAAGGGGTCGTCATCTGAAACGTATAAGGCCGAATCGGGTTCATAATCCAATACGTTTATATCCATCTGTTCTTTTTCAGAATTCCGGACATAGGGCGGATTCGAAACAATACAATCGAAGGTTTCTGACAATTGATTGTTTTCTAGAATGTTTTGGCAAAAGAAAGTAACCTGTGTCTTGTTATGTTCCGCATTTTTCTCCGCTAGATGAAGGGCTTCTTCGGAAACATCCAAGGCTGAAACGGACGCCTGTGATAAATTCTTTTCTAAAGCGATAGCGATACAGCCCGTTCCCGTGCCGATATCTAAGATATTGAAAACTTCTTTTCTACCTTTCAGTTCGGAAATTACCCAATCGACCAACTCTTCGGTCTCGGGACGCGGAATCAAGGTATGTTCGTTTACCTGAAACGATAGTCCGTAAAATTCGGTTTCCCCTATAATATATTGAACAGGTTCCTGCTGCTTCAACCGTTGGATGGCATCTTCAAATGCTTCGCGTTCGGCAACGGAAAGGATTCGCTTTGGGTGCAGCGATATTTCAATTGGGGTAAGCTCCAAAAAAGCTTCACATAAAATTCGAAAGATACTCTGCAGCTCCTCTTCGGGATAGGTTTCGGATAATTGTGCTTGATATTTCTTTTTGAGGTTAAGTACGGTCATGACTACAGTTGTAACAACATCTGGACTTGGCAGGCGTGGTGACCGGTATTTCCCATTGGTCCATCCAAGTATTCAAATCCGTTCTTTGCATATAGCTTTTGGGCCGCGGTCATATTTGGCATGGTTTCCAGATAACACTTTTCGTAGCCCAACTCGCGCGCCTTCACCAAACAGCGCTTAATCATGGTCGTTCCAATCCCTCGGTTCCGTGCCTCTGGCAAGTAGTACATCTTTTGAAGTTCGCAAGTATTCTCATCGCCACCAGCCAAAGGCGCAATTCCGGCACCGCCAATGATTTTTCCGTTTTCCTCGACTACAAAATATACAGCCTTTTCTGCCTCGTAGGCATTATAAAGATTTTCAAGGGAGGAATCGGCGTACGCTGTTCCTTCTTTAGGCGCATCGAACGACTCAAGTACAGTTCGAATGACGGTTGCCATAGCGGTATTATCTTTTTCTTCAATCGGTCGGATAATGGGGGCTTGCATTTGTTCTATTCTCGTATTTTTGCGGATGTGAAGGTACAAGAAAAATTTATGTCGCGTTGCATTCAACTGGCCAAAAACGGGCTCGGAACCACCTATCCGAACCCCATGGTTGGCAGTGTTATTGTTCACAATGAAACTATTATCGGGGAAGGTTGGCACCAAAAAGCAGGTGAACCACATGCCGAAGTGAATGCTATTCGCTCGGTTTCAGATGAAGCACTACTTCCTGAAGCTACGATGTACGTCAGTTTAGAGCCATGCAGTCATTTTGGAAAGACCCCTCCTTGTAGCGACCTGATTATTTCAAAAGGAATCAAAAAGGTAGTGATTGGCAGTGCCGATCCGAATCCGCAAGTAGCAGGCCGAGGCATCAAAAAACTGATGGAAGCCGGTTGTGAAGTTGTCGTAGGAATTTTAGAGGAAGAATGCTTCGACCTAAATAAACGCTTCTTCACCTTTCACACCAAAAAGAGACCTTATATAGTATTGAAATGGGCCCAAACCCAAAATGGTTTTATCGCTCCCGAGAAAAGTGTCCGAGAAGGCACCGAACCGTATTGGATTACCGGTTCTCAAGCCAGGCAATGGGTTCACAAACAACGAGCGGAGGAACAGGCTATTTTAGTAGGCACACAAACAGTATTGGACGACAATCCTAGCTTAACGGTACGCGATTGGAAAGGAACTTCCCCCTTACGAGTGATACTAGACAGAACCCTTCGCATACCAGAAGATTTCAACATCTTTAAAAATAGAAAAACGCTTGTGCTAACAGAAGTGGAAAAAGCATCGACCGAAACTGTCGCATACGAAAAAATCGATTTTTCAAAGGCTATTGTGAATCAAGTATGTGAAGTGTTGCACCAGCGAGATATTCAGAGTCTGATTATTGAAGGTGGTCGACAGACCCTTCAAACCTTTTTGAATGCCGGGATATGGGATGAAGCCTTTGTCTTTGTGGGAACTACTACTTTTGAAGGGGGCGTGAAAGCACCAGAATGGAAAGGCACCGTTCACTCGAAAAAACAACTTGAAAACGATTTGCTGTTGCACATAAAAAATAACGCGCATTGATATATCTCGCTCTTAGCGTCCTCGCTTCCACCTTAATATTCGTAGCTTTTAAGCTATTCGATCGGTTTAAGATCAATACCCTACATGCCATTATCGTCAACTATGTGGTGGCCTGTACTAGTGGCCTTATCGCTTATGAGGGCAAAGTTGAGATAGGCGCGTTGCCCAGCTACGAATGGTTTTATTACACCTTGGGATTGGGAGCGTTGTTTATCATCATTTTCAACCTAATGGCCATTACGACCCAACGAAGCGGTTTATCGGTGGTGTCGGTGGCAACAAAGATGAGTGTGGTAATTCCCATACTTTTCGGACTATTATACTATAAGGATAGCGCAGGTTTTTTTAAGATTTTAGGGATTGTTCTCGCATTAATAGCTGTATACCTAGCGAGTATTAAAACGAAGCGGGGGATCAAGATTGAACCCAAGAATCTTGTTTTTCCCATTTTGGTCTTTCTCGGAAGCGGGATTATCGACACTAGCATAAAGTATTTAGAAGATAGCTTTGTGGCGAAGAATGATGTTCCGCTATTTTCGGCCACAATATTTGCTGCAGCATTTCTAGTAGGATTCAGTATTATAATAGGTCAGATATTAAAAGGTACATTTCGGTTTCAATTGAAATCGATAGTAGGTGGAATTGCCTTAGGAATTCCGAACTATTTTTCCATTTATTTTATCGTGCAAGCGCTACGGAGCGGAATTTTAGATAGCTCTGGAATCTTTACGGTGAACAATGTTGCCATCGTAATGCTTTCAACCTTATTGGGCATCACCTTGTTTAAAGAAAAATTATTGCGAAAGAATTGGATTGGAATCGTGTTGGCGGTTATCAGTATCTTTTTGGTTGCTGTGGCTAAGTGGTGAATGTTTTGTAGGCTGTAGGCTAAAAGACATAAGAATTAATATGCTCTCATAATTCTTAATTCTTAATTCTCTGCTACTTTGCCCCTTTGCTCCTTTGAAGACACCGCTAATCACTAATGACCAACGACTAATGACTAGTAACTAATGACTAACAAGGACACCTATAAAACCATTACCAAGCCTTCTGAAGAAGTTCTCTTTAAAGATCGGGGCAGTAAGTTCTTTGGGTATGCTTTTCCCGTGAAAAATGAAGCTGAGATTGAAGATCACATCGCTGCGTTGAAGTCGCAACACCACAAAGCACGCCATTGGTGTTATGCTTGGCAATTGGGAAAGGAATACGACCGATTTCGGGCCAACGACGATGGCGAACCCAGCAACAGTGCCGGAATGCCTATTTATGGTCAGTTGCAATCGTTTGAAGTCACCAACACCTTGGTGGTAGTCGTTCGATATTTCGGTGGAACAAAATTAGGGGTTGGCGGCTTAATACAAGCGTATAAGACTGCTGCGCAAATGGCGCTGGAGAAATCGAGGATTGTCACCCGCACAATCGACGAGGAATTTTTGGTTACTTGCGACTACCCAGAAATGAACACCGTCATGCGCATTATTAAGGAAGAAGAACTGGAGGTGCTCCACCAAGAATTACATTTGGACTGCCAGTTCACACTTTCGGTTCGGAAACGAGATGCCGATCGTATTTTTGAAATTTTCGAAAACACCTATAAGATTACCATCAAAAATCTTTCGGAGGAAGATGCTTAATCGGTTAATTTATCTAACAAATAATCCGGTGCCTTTCGAAGTTTGTTTGTTTTCATATTGACAAAAACCAATGTGGTTTCGGCGCTTACCAACAACTCTCCTTTTTCATTATGAATTTCATAATAGAATTCAATTTTAACCGTAGGTGTTTTCTTTAGTGTCGTGGTTACGGTTATCAGGTCATCATATCGCGCTGGTTTCTTATACGATATCTCAAGATGCGTAACGGGTAATTGCACATCGTGTTCTTCCATCCAACGGTACGAAAAGCCCAGTTCGCGAAGCCATTCGGTTCTTCCTTGTTCTAAATAAAGCGGATAATTTCCATAATAGACCACTCCCATCTGATCGGTTTCGGCATATCGTACTCGAATTTTTGTTTCGGTTTTTTTCAAAAGAATCTGAGTATAAAATGAACTTTTTTCGTAGTTTTATCGTTATAACAGTATGAGGAAAAAAAACTAAAAATTCAATACCCTTCGGATTTTTTTTTTCATTTTTTTGTTCACATATTTGCAGTGTTAAGAAAGTGTTAGGGATCGCTCCTAATCCCAGTCTCTTAGCTACCCTATTTTAATACTAACTAATAAGCGCAACCCACCATTATGAGCAAAACTGCGGAATCGGTTTGGAACAATTGTTTGTCCTTTATTGAAGATAATATTACTTCTCAGGCCTACAAAACTTGGTTCGAACCAATTAAGGCAGTAAAGCTCACCGATAATGCGTTAAGTATTCAAGTTCCCAGTAAATTTTTCTACGAATGGCTAGAGGAACATTACGTAAAATTATTGAAGGTTGCCTTAACGAAGGAACTCGGAAAAACGGCAAGATTGGTGTACATTATTAAGATGGAGAACACCTACGGCAATAAGCAGCCGTTTACCGAAAAAATCCCTAGTGCGAATCGCAGTAATATGCAATCGCAGGAAGTGGATGTTCCATTGAAGAATAAAAGTCCAGAATTAAAAAATCCCTTTGTCATTCCTGGCATTCGAAATGTAAAGATCGAATCGCAGCTGAACCCTTCCTATAATTTTGATAATTTCCTGGAGGGTGAAAGCAATCGCTTGGCGCGATCGGCAGGGATGGCAGTAGCGAACAAGCCTGGAGGCACCTCCTTCAACCCACTCTTAATTTTCGGAGGGGTAGGTTTAGGAAAAACTCATTTGGCTCATGCTATTGGTGTTGAAATAAAGGATAAGTATCCTGAAAAGACGGTGCTGTATATTTCTGCGGAAAAGTTCACCCAACAATATATTGAGTCGGTAAAGAAGAACAATCGAAACGACTTCATTCACTTTTACCAGATTATCGATGTACTAATTGTAGACGATATTCAGTTGCTTTCAGGGAAGGCGGGAACACAGGATGTATTTTTCCACATCTTCAACCACCTTCACCAAAATGGAAAGCAGGTTATCTTGACGAGCGATAAGGCTCCGGTCGATATGATTGACATCGAACAGCGATTGTTGTCCCGTTTTAAATGGGGGCTTTCAGCAGAGCTGAACCATCCGGATTATGATACGCGGGTCGCGATCATCAACAACAAGTTGTATCGCGATGGGGTTGAAATGCCAGAGGATATCATCGAATTTTTGGCCAATAACATCAAAACCAATATCCGTGAATTGGAAGGAGCGATTATTTCACTCATCGCCCATTCTTCTTTCAATAAAAAGGATATTACCATCGACCTCGCCAAAAAGATTGTCGATAATTATGTGAAGCATACCAAACGTGAAGTATCGATCGATTATATTCAAAAGGTGGTTAGTGAATACTTCCAAATGGATGTGGATACCCTTCAGTCCAAAACACGGAAGCGTCATATTGTACAGGCACGTCAGTTAGCGATGTTCTTTGCAAAGAAATTCACCAAAGCTTCCTTGGCTTCCATCGGTTCGCAAATTGGTCAGCGCGATCATGCCACCGTATTGCACGCTTGTAAAACGGTCGACAACCTTTCCAGCACCGACAAACAGTTTCGTAAATATGTAGAGGATCTGAACAAGAAACTTACCCTCTAAACCATTCCCAAAATATTTTAACATCCTCCTAACCCTTACTGCTAGGGCTTTTCCATAATTTTGATGAAAACTGCATGCTATGGCTACAAAAATTCTGATGGTTTGTTTAGGAAATATCTGTCGATCGCCCTTGGCAGAAGGATTGTTAAAGTCGAAACTTGACAAAAATGAATACTACGTCACTTCTGCAGGTACCGGTCATTGGCATGTGGGTGAAAAACCAGATTCACGCAGTATTGCGGTAGCCAAGAAAAACGGTTTGGATATTACAGACCAACGCGGCAGACAATTTAAGGCTTCGGATTTTGAAGAATTCGACCATATTTTTGTGATGGATACATCCAATCGCGATGATGTTTTGGCTCTGGCCAATTCTGAAGAAGATCGAGCAAAAGTTCAGTTGATCTTAGATGAAATTTTTCCGGGTGAAAACGTCGATGTCCCCGACCCCTATCACGGTGGCGACCGCGGTTTCGATCAAGTATATGAAATGCTTGACAAGGCTAGCGATAAACTGGCAGAAAGGCTATAGCTTTTTTAACTAAAAGGTTTTCTGTACTTTTAGTTATTAAATATTGCCTTATGAAAAAAAGTATCTCCCTCCTCTCATTCTTACTATTCACTATTTCATTAATTGCTCAAGATATCAATATCGCGTTGGTGGCCGATGGATTTTCCAGTCCCGTCGATATTGAAAATGCCGGCGATGACCGCTTGTTCATTGTGGAGCAAGGCGGTAGAATAAAGATTCTAAACGCAGACGGAACGACAAATTCGACTCCCTTTCTTGATATTTCTACCCAGGTATCCAATGGAGGCGAGCAAGGATTGCTAGGCTTAGCGTTTCATCCAGATTATGCCAACAATGGCTTTTTCTATGTGAATTATACCAAAACGAATGGTGATACTCGTGTGGCGCGATTTTCTGTTGATTCAGGTGATCCCGATATTGCGCAAGTTGGTTCGGAGTTTGAAATCATTGAGTACGAACAACCCTTTAGCAATCACAACGGCGGCGATGTGGCCTTCGGTCCTGATGGCTACCTTTATATCTCCTCAGGGGATGGTGGTAGTGGTGGCGATCCTGGCAATCGAGCACAGAACCTGTCACTCCTTTTAGGCAAAATGTTACGATTGGATGTCGATGGTGGTACGCCATACGCTATACCAGCGGACAATCCTTTCGTTGGTGCAGGAACTACTATATTGGAAGAAATATGGGCCTACGGTTTGCGGAACCCTTGGCGCTTTTCTTTTGACAGCATGAATGGTGATCTTTGGATTGGCGATGTGGGTCAAGCTGATGTAGAAGAAATCGATCGCGCGGGAATTGATGAAGGCGGTTTAAACTACGGCTGGCGATGCTATGAGGGGTCGGTCCCGTTTAACACTTCTAACTGTCCTCCCATGGAGGATCTTACCTTTCCGATAGCCGAATACTCATCGAGCACGGGAAGCGGAAATTGTTCGGTAACCGGTGGCTTTGTGTATAGAGGTAGTATGTTTCCTGACCTTAACGGACTTTATTTCTACGGTGATGTTTGTAGCGGAATTATCGGTTCGGTAGATGCTGATGGAAATCTAACAGAATACGGGAACTTTTCAGGCTCTTGGGTTTCTTTCGGGGAAGATATTAATAGCGAGCTGTATATCGCTGATATCGGAGGCAGCATTTACCGTATAGAAGGTGAACTTTCAACTCCAGACTATAGTCCCGTTAATTTTGAGATGTATCCCAATCCAACCTCAAGCAATGTTAACATTACCCTTTCAAAAGGAACAATAGACAGCGTTATCATCAGTACACTGAGTGGTGCTACTTTATTGAAACAGGATCAAATTTCCGAAAGCCACTATGCCTTTTCATCCAGTGATTTTGCAAGTGGCATCTATTTGGTGAAGATTATTGATAGTGAGGGAGCTTCGGTTACAAAGAAACTCGTTAAGAATTAAAAGTAGTTATGAGTACTTCCAAAAAAGGAAATCTTTATTTAATTCCTACAACCTTGGGCGATTCTCCCCCTCTTGAGGTTTTGCCGTTAATGGCAAAGAAAGCAGTAGAGCATATCGATCATTATATAGCAGAGCACGAAAAAAATGCGCGTAGATTCATTAAGAGCATTGTTCCAAAAAAATCCCAGCCCAACCTTCATATTCAGCTAATCAACAAGTTTACCGAGCCTACTGATATCCCCAATATGCTTCAACCCTGTCATGAAGGGTTTGATGTGGGAGTCTTGAGCGATGCGGGATGTCCAGGTATTGCCGATCCGGGTGCTTCGGTTGTGGCACAAGCGCACATTCAAGGAGTGAAAGTTGTACCGCTTGTTGGTCCCTCCTCCATCCTACTCGGCATGATGGCCAGTGGGTTTAACGGACAGAATTTTGCCTTTAACGGATACCTTCCCATAGACAAAAAGGAGCGTAAGCATGCTATTAAGCGATTGGAAAAGCGGTCCGGCGACGAGGATCAGTCGCAGGCATTTATTGAAACCCCGTATCGCAATAACCAGATGTTGGAAAGCTTGGTTCAAACGCTTCATCCTGATACTAGAATATGTGTGGCGTGCGATATTACCCTACCTACGGAAGACATCAAGACCTTGACCGCTTCACAATGGAAACAAAAAAAGGCAGACCTCAACAAGAGGCCTGCCCTATTCATTATTCAAAAGTAAACCGATTATCCCTTCACCTTCGCCTTTTTATTGGCAAGTATAAAAGAAGTATCGTATCCGCTAAATTTCTTTAAGTAATATCCGATAGAAGTTCCGAAAGCATCGTTAAAGCCAATAGCACCGCCACTTCGTAGATATTTTTTCACATTTCCGGCACCGGCAAGGTGAGCCGCAGCTAGAATACCAGATTCCGTCACTTTCACACCATTTACGTGGCTACCCACATATCGTTTAATGTCGCGACGAAGAATCCATTTATTGCGCGCCACATAGGCATCGAAAGCAGCTTCTTGTAAATAGGTATCGGTCAAAAAAAGATCTGGATCGTAAATACCTATCATATGCAAGGTAGTGGCTGCAAACTGATATTTTCCTAAATATCCAAATTCGTTTACCGTCCAATAATCACCCCGCGATTCCTTAAAGCCTAATGCCTCCTTAAATCCGATAAAGGATTTACCCAAAAAGATGCGATAGGTAGGAGCGCTTGGAAAGGGAAGATCTATCATGTCCTCTTCAGAAGGGACGGTATAGTCCATAATGTGGTCTTCAACTAAATAATGATGCAAAGAAACCGCATCTTTATTACGTCTTTCCTTTTTGGTTGAAAAACTCATGGCAAGGAAAACGACCACCGAAAGTAACGACACTACTGCTAGTAAATTACGTTTCATTTTGTAAGGTTTTTGAAGTACTTGAAAGCCTTTCAAATTTTCGCGGGCAAAAGTACAACTTTTTTTATAAATCTGACATCCAATATGTTAACAAATGTTAAGAGGAATTGTCTTACAGTCCTCACTATAGACGGGTGAAGGGCTAAGCTGTGACATAAAGTTGCGTTAAAAGTGTCTTAAAAATGAAAAACCAGGCTTGTCAACCTGGTTTTTTCAATAATTATAACGTCGCCACGGCATTGTTATTTGGAAGGATTGACGCCACATCGTATGCAGCGAATTTCTGCATATATGTGGTGATGGGGACGTTATTGGCATCCCGAAAAACGTCTTGTCCATCAGAGTCCAGAAACTTCATTACGTTTCCGGCTCCTCCCAAATGAGCGGCTGCCAAAAGGCCAGACTCGGTTACATAAATATCATTGATAATTTGGCCATCAAATTCATCTATATAGTCTTTAAGCACCCATTTGTTTTTGGAAATTAACGCTTCAAACGCTCTTTCCTGTAACATAGGGTCATTCAAAAACTTTCGTTTGTTATAGATGCCTACCCAATTAAGGGTAGTCCAGCCAAATTGATATTTTCCCAAATATCCTAGTCTGTTCACCGCTTTGTAATTACCACTGCTTTCTGAAAAGCCGAGGTCTTCACAAAAGCCGAGGTACGACTTCCCAACAAAGGGAATATTTTGTTGGGGATTCATATTTACTTCGAAATCATGAGGAACATTGGAAACTGCTCCTATAATGTCCGTAGTAAATATAGGACTACTGTAATTCATTTCATCTCTCGATGAAAATCCTGAAACAAAAAAGATTGTTACAAGCAGTAGCACAGACAATTTCATAAAACGTATTCTCATGTTCTATTTTGGTTTAAAAAATTATAATTATTGCCCTACGGCTTCGTGCCACAGGGAAATAGTCATAAAACGAACATGACTCCTCGCGGACTCATGCCGCTTGTCTTATGAAATCTTAATGTCAAAGAACTCTTTATAATGTCTTGCGGTTGTCGACATTCCTATCAACAACCAAAGTCAAGATACAAATACAATGAGGGTGTAAAAAGCAATTAACAGCCTTTAACCCATTGTTTTAAAAAGGTTTAACATTGAAGGGAAGCACGAAAAAAGTATGCCAAAGTACCTAGCGATTGATACCCTGAGCATTTATCCAGCGCACATATTCCGCTTTATTCTGATTGTGCTGTGCTAGGGTTTTGGCGAATTTGTGGTAGCCCAAATTGTTGACATCGGCTACAAAATAGTAGTATTCATGGTTTTCGGCATTCAATACCGCATTGATGGAAGAAATATCAGGCATACTGATAGGACCCGGCGGAACACCGGTATATTTATAGGTATTATAAGGGGAATCGATTTCCAAATCTTTGTAAAGTACACGCTTGATTACCTGATCGAAATCGTCTTCTTTACGCTTTTTTGCATAAATGACCGTCGGATCTGCCTGCAGTGGCATTCCTCGCTTTATACGGTTCAAGTACACTCCAGCTACACGTGGTCGCTCATCGACCTTGGCCGTTTCCTTTTGTACGATAGCTGCCAAGCTGATGACACCATTTTTCGATAATCCTAATTCACTTGCTTTTCGCTTGCGAGCTTCAGTCCAAAATCGATCATATTCGGTTTGCATACGATCCCGGAAGCCTTCGGCGGTGGTGTTCCAATAGAATTCATAAGTATTTGGCACATACATTCCCAAGGCACTTTCTGAAGTAAATTGCTGGTTCTCCAGAAAGGAGGTATCGCGCATCGCTTGCAACAAAGCAACGCTATCGGCTTCAATCTGTTTTGAAATGGCACCCGCCAGATCCTCCAATCGCTCTTGATTGTTGAATTTCACCTGAATCGGGATATTTCGACTGCGAATGGTGTTTACGATATCGTTATTGTTCATTCCGCTTTTCAGAATGAAATGTCCTGGTTTGATATTAGAAGGGTATTCCTTTCGGTTTGCAACCGCGACAAAACTTTCCATATCGTCCAATAGCGGTTCCAATTCATCATATACATCAGCAAATGAAGCATCGGTAGGAATATACACATGTGCCTCATCATTATTAAATGTGGTGTTGGGTGAAAAAACGGTGCTATAAACATACCAGGCAAAACCTCCCATGGCAATTAGACCTATAAGGGCAACGGCCCAAAGAATTTTTTTGATGTACATATTATATCAGCATCTGTAAAAAAACAACGTTGTGGAAGCCCTCTTCCTCTTTAAGCCAATCTTTCATAATTCCTGTCTGCTCGAAACCCGCTTTTTTAAAGAGCGCCAAACTTCTTTCATTCGTTTCAGGAATAGAAGCGTAAAATTGATGGAGTGAAAGATGTTTTTTTCCATATTTTTCTAGAAGTTGAAGGGCTTCATAAGCATACCCTTTTTTTCTATCCTCAGCTTTCGCAATCACCACTCCTACCCCGGCACGTTTATGCTTAGGGTCGAAATCGAATAGGTCGACACAGCCAACAGAGCGCTCTTCTTCCACAGTGCAAATCATAAACCGAAGCTGCTTCATTTCATAAATATCGCGATGCGAATTTTCCAAATACTGCTTCAACACATGTTTCGAAAAGGGATTGGAGGTGTTGCTAACATACCAAACCTCCTCATCGTTTTCCAATTGGTATAGGAACTCCAAGTCTTCTGGCTCCAAGGCTCGCAAATATATCTTTTCTCCTTTCAAGGTACTCATAGCCATTCTCCTTTAAAAACCTGTTCGGCTGGGCCTTCTAAAAAGATATCGGAATATCCTTCATTCGTTTTTTCGAAGTGAACCTGTAAATCGCCACCGGGTGTTTTTAAGGTAACGGAAGTAGTGTTCGACTTTCCAAGTTCCGCCATGGCAATCGCAACTGCGGTCACGCCGGTCCCGCATGAGAGCGTTTCATTTTCAACCCCGCGCTCATACGTTCGAACCTGAAAGGTCTCCTCGTCGACTTGCTTTACGAAATTGATATTGGCACCCATTTCGCCATACAGTCCATAGCGTAAACGCTTGCCTTGCAGCTTCACATCAAGATCATCTATCTCTTTCACCATTTGAACATGGTGTGGCGAGCCAGTATTCAGAAAAACGTGTTTTTCAAAAACATTCACCTCGGTCACATCGTTCATCTTCAACCGAATTCTTCCATCGGAAATAGTTGCCGTATGCATTCCGTCTATCGCTTCAAATTCCGCTTCACCTTCAATTACACCTAAAAAATTCGCAAAATGCACTAAGCAGCGGCCGCCGTTGCCACACATAGAGCTTTCCCTTCCATCGGAATTGAAATACACCATCGTAAAGTTAGCAGTATCGTGCTCTTCCAATAGTATCAAGCCATCTGCACCAATGCCAAAATTTCTGTCGCACATCTTGGCAATCAGTTTGGTATCATTTTTGGAAAATATAAACTGACGATTATCGATAATGATAAAATCGTTTCCAGTCCCTTGATATTTATAGAAAGGTATGGCCATGGGCGCAAAGGTAGCAAAAAAGCCTTGGCACCCATGCGAAATTTGCGGTGTTAAACCGACGTTAAAACTGAAATATCGCTATACGATACTCGTCTTTTATTTAGTTATGTTCAACGTAAAAAAGAAAAACAATGAAACAGGCAGTTAGATTATTTCTGGTAGCGCTGTTCGCAGGCGCCATCACCCTAGGCGGATACAAATATTTCTTGGAAAAAGATTCCGTCACCATCGCTACCGCAGAAGAAACCTCATCCTTCATCCCTACAAATTTTAATTCCTTACCTACAAGTAGTACCAATGCCGACTTTACCGAAGCGGCGAATAACTCGGTACACGCCGTTGTTCACGTAAAAAATGTGACCATTAGTCGGCAGCCCTCTAACCTCATGGAATATTTCTATGGCGGTGGTGAACCGCGCGCTATGGTCGGTGCTGGTAGTGGTGTTATTATTTCACCTGACGGCTACATCGTTACCAATAATCATGTTATTGAAAATGCTTCGCAATTGGAGGTTACCTTAAACGATAATCGAACGTATGAAGCGACTCTAATAGGGTCGGATCCTAAAACCGACATTGCCCTGATAAAGGTGGAGGCCGAAAATGATTTGCCGTTTATGCCTTTTGGCGATTCGAACAATGTTCAGTTGGGTGAATGGGTCTTGGCCGTTGGTAATCCTTTCAATCTTACCTCGACCGTAACGGCTGGAATTGTAAGTGCGAAGGCGCGTGATTTGAACCAGTTTGACCGAAATCCACAATCCTTTATTCAAACCGATGCGGCCGTTAACCGTGGAAATAGCGGGGGTGCGTTGGTGAATATTAGAGGTGAATTGATCGGAATCAATACCGCGATTACTTCTGAAACCGGATCGTATGTTGGGTACTCCTTTGCCGTACCTTCCAACAATGCGCGTAAAGTTATTGAAGATATCATGGAATACGGAAATGTACAGCGTGCCATTTTAGGTATCTCGGGAGGAAGTTTGAACACTAAGGTTGCCGATGACTTGGGAATCGATGAAACCGAAGGCGTATATGTTGGCGGTGTGGAAGCTGGCAGTGGTGCCGATAAAGGAGGTATCAGGGAAGGTGATATTATCAAGGAACTCGATGGTATTCAGATCACTAAATTTTCTGATTTGGCTGGATATCTAGGGTCTAAACGTCCAGATGACGTAGTTGCGGTAAAAGTATTACGAAATGGACGCGAAAAAGTGATTCCCGTAACCTTAATCAAACTAGATACCTTTGAGATTCAGGATATAGGTCTTGAGGTACGAAACGCGAGCAAAGCACAATTGGAAAATCGCGGTCTGCAAAATGGCGTCATTGTTTCCCGTACCTTAACGAAGGATATGGCACAATACGGATTGGAAGGAATCGTGATTACCAAAATCAATGATAAGGACGTTAACGATATAGACGATGTGAAGCGTATTATGAACCAACGAAATTACAAGGCTCCGATAAAAATGACGTTTGTAAATCAGCGTGGCGAGCTAAATTCGTTCATCTTCAGGTAATACATTGTTATTTCTTGAAGGAATACCCCTCTATAAATCAATTTTTTAGAGGGGTATTTTATTTTGATGAAAGGCTTCACGAAAACGTTTGAAATAATTATTTTTGCAGCAAATTTAAAAACCAATAATTCTCGAGTTTCGAGACCCTAAAACAACATACCTATGAGTTTTGATGACGTTTATGAAAAAGAACTGTCGTTTCAAACCGACCGCCGAAAGGCTTCCGTGGAATTTATTAAGATCGTAAGCGATCTTTGGTACGACAAAAGCATTGAGTTAGTGCTTTTCCGAAACCCACTTATCAACCGAAACGTAAGTGAAATCCTGAACCTTCACGAGTATGCTGGCGAATTTGTTCAAAAGCCTATCTCTATTTTCGATTCAGTTGAAATAGCCGAGGCCATCAAGACATTAGACCTTCCTCCTGCAAAATTGGATATTGGGAAAATGACGTACGAATACCATCTAGAGGAAAACGAACATCAGGACGCTTTAGATTTTGTAAGCAGCAAGCTTAAAGATGCAAAGGAGAAGGAAGAAATCGTTCCAAAGGATGTTGTTTTATATGGATTCGGACGCATCGGACGTCTTTTAGCACGTGAATTAATGACACGTACCGGAAAGGGAAGTCAGCTTCGCCTTCGTGCTATCGTTACACGAGGAACCGTAGACCAGACGGTATTGGAGAAACGTGCCTCCTTACTGGAATTCGACTCGGTTCATGGTGATTTTCCAGGTACTGTACGTGCGGATGTAGATAGAAAAGCATTGATTATTAACGGTACCACCGTTCATATGATTTCTGCTAATGCTCCGGAAGACATCGATTATACGGAATACGGCATCGAAAATGCCTTGGTTATCGATAACACGGGTGCTTTCCGAGACGAAGAAGCGCTAGGCCGTCATCTGAAAGCGAAAGGTGTAGCAAAAGTGTTGCTGACAGCTCCAGGGAAAGGAGTTCCGAATATCGTTCACGGTGTAAACCATAAAGAATACGACCCAGAGAAAGTGGATATCTTTTCGGCGGCCTCTTGCACCACCAACGCTATCACACCAGTCTTGAAAGCGGTGGAAGATAGTTTAGGAGTGGTACATGGGCATTTGGAAACAATCCATGCGTATACCAACGACCAAAACTTGGTCGATAACATGCATAAGAAATACCGCCGTGGCCGTGCAGCAGCTTTAAATATGGTGATTACCGAAACAGGCGCTGGAAAAGCGGTTAGTAAGGCACTTCCTTCGTTTGAAGGGAAACTGACTAGCAATGCGATTCGTGTTCCGGTTCCAAATGGTTCCTTGGCGATTTTGAATTTGGAGTTGGAAAATAAAACCTCTATAGATGGCCTCAATTCCATCATGAAGAAATATGCATTGGAAGGCGATTTGGTCGAGCAGATTAAATATTCATTGAATAACGAATTGGTATCCAGCGATATCGTTGGTTCCTCCGCTCCTTCTATTTATGACAGCAACGCAACGATCGTAACCGCTGATGGGAAAAATGTTGTGCTTTATGTTTGGTACGACAATGAATACGGGTACAGCCATCAGGTAATCCGTTTGGCGAAATACATCGCACAAGTAAGACGTTATACGTACTACTAGGATATAATGATATACGGTAAGGAGCCCGTTCTTAGGAGCGGGCTTTTTTATTTGGATGAGACATTATAGCCGACATATATCCTATATTTGTACTCTAAACCATTCACTATGGATCACCTGACCAAACTAGAGGAAATGCTAGATCAGGCTAACCTCGACATCAAAAATGGCCTTTACGATAAGGCGAGCAATACCTTAGAGGAAATATTGGATATGGATTCCGATTTCGGAAAAGCCTATAACCATCTTGGATATTTGTATGAAGTGAAATTTAAGGAGTATGAAAAAGGCGAAACCCTTTATAAGCTTTGTCTTGAGAAAACACCAATGTATCCTGCCGTATACTATAATTATTCAATTTTGCTTTCAACCTTAGAAAAATGGGATGAACTGAAGGACTTATTAGACCGAGCGCTTACCATTCCAGGCATTACAAAATCGACCATCTATAATGAGTATGCCATCATGTATGAACAGCAAGGAAAATTAGATGAAGCTATTGAATACTATCGAAAAACCGGTTTAAATACGTTGGATAAGACTGTGTTGGACAGAGCAAAAGCTTCTATCGAACGCTGTAAATCGAAAAAAGAATTGTTTTAGATGCGCATAGACATTATTACAGTCTTACCAGAATTACTAGAAAGTCCTTTTGAAGCTTCTATACTGAAACGCGCCATCGAAAAAGGATTGGTGGAAGTTCATTTGCATAACCTACGCGACTATTCTTCGAATAATTATAAACAGGTAGACGATTACCAGTTTGGGGGTGGCGCCGGGATGGTCCTGATGATTGAACCCATCGACAAATGTATTTCAAAATTGAAAGCCGAGCGCGAGTATGATGAAGTATTGTATATGACACCCGATGGTGAAAAGTTTACGCAAGGAATTGCGAACGAGCTTTCATTGAAAGGGAATATCATCATTTTATGTGGTCATTACAAAGGGGTAGACCAACGCGTACGCGATCATTTTGTGACAAGGGAACTAACCATTGGAGATTATGTGTTGAGTGGCGGTGAATTGGCAGCAGCGGTTGTAAGCGATGCCATCATTCGTTTATTACCGGGCGTTCTTGGTGATGAAACCAGCGCACTGACGGATAGTTTTCAGGATAATTTATTGGCTCCTCCTATCTATACACGTCCTGCCGAATACAAGGGTTGGACTGTTCCTGAAATCTTGACAAGTGGCAACCTGCCCAAAATTGAAGAATGGCGCGAACAAAAAGCCCTTGAACGGACCGAAAAATGGCGACCGGATTTGTTGGACGATTAGTTGGTAGTCATTAGTGATTAGCTGTGTCTTCAAAGTGGCAAAGTTGTAAAGCATCAAAGGAGCAAAGTATCATAGATGCAGAGAATTCAGAATTCAGAATTCTGCATTTCGAATTGATCATTCCAAACTCTTGTCTCTTGTCTCTTGTCTCTAAAAAATATCTCCAATTCATTGCACCATCCCGATAAAACACTATCTTTGCAGCCGATTTGATTCAACCTCTGGCGAGAATCGCGAATGTTGGTTTAAACATAACTTAAGATAAGAGTAAACATGGACTCGATCATCAAATTTGTAGAAGACGAATTCGTATCGAAGAAAGAATTTCCACAATTCGGAGCCGGTGATACCATCACTGTGTATTATGAAATTCGTGAAGGTGAAAAGACCCGTACCCAGTTTTTCCGTGGAACGGTAATTCAAATTAAAGGAACTGGTGCAACCAAGACCTTCACCATTCGTAAAATGTCTGGAACTGTTGGCGTAGAGCGTATCTTCCCAATCAATTTGCCAGCCATCCAAAAAATTGAAATGAACAAAAAAGGTAGCGTACGTAGAAAACGTATCTTCTACTTCCGTAACCTTACTGGTAAGAAAGCTAGAATTCGCGAAAAGAAAAGCTAGTCGATTACCACGACAACACCAACAAAAATGCGGTCTCTTTCAGACCGCATTTTTTTATGAACAAATGTTAATAACACGAGTTTATAAAATGTTAATACAAAAGCGGTTACAAAATTTGAAGAATTGGAAATCTGTTTTACATTAGCAATATCAAATGATGATTCTTTCATCTTTTGGTAAACATAAAGTAACGTTCTTTATAAGCTTTTGAGGTTGTTTGAAGTTCTTACCTTCATCGGAAGGTGAGGTCCGAGACCAAAAAAAGTTTGAGAGTTTTTTCGAGATTCAGAGCGTAATTCATATTACGGAATCGTTTGAGAAAAAATCATCTCGTTGAAATGTCGTCACAACGATATAGGTGTAATAACCGTATCTTACAATCGCAACGATTGGTTGGTAAAGACGAGTTTCACAAGGAGCCTTGTTCATGTACCCGTTACAGGAATAAGGCTCTTCTTGTTTTTATACCTCACCCATCCATACTTTTTTGAGTACCTTTGACGTTGGAAATAAAACCCTTCATCGCTCACTAATACTTATGAAGCTACGCGCGGAAAATCTAGTAAAATCCTATAAAGGTCGAAAAGTTGTTAAAGGTATTACCCTAGAGGTAAACCAAGGGGAAATTGTCGGACTACTCGGTCCGAACGGAGCCGGAAAAACCACTTCTTTCTATATGATCGTGGGATTGATAAAGCCCAACGGTGGACAAATTTTTCTGGAAGGGACCAACATCACCAAATTCCCGATGTATAAACGCGCACAAAACGGAATTGGATACCTTGCCCAAGAAGCCTCGGTATTCAGGAAATTAAGCGTAGAGGATAACATTTTAAGCGTGCTTCAGCTTACAAACCTTAGTAAAAAGGAACAGCAGCAAAAAATGGAATCGCTTTTAGAGGAATTCGGTTTGAACCATATCCGGAAAAATCGTGGTGACTTATTGAGTGGTGGTGAGCGTAGACGGACGGAAATCGCTCGGGCGCTAGCAACAGACCCTCACTTTATTCTTTTGGATGAACCCTTTGCAGGAGTAGATCCCGTTGCAGTGGAAGACATTCAGCGCATCGTGGCACAGTTGAAGCAAAAGAACATCGGAATCCTGATAACCGACCATAACGTACAGGAAACGCTTGCCATAACCGATCATACGTACCTGATGTTCGAAGGAAGTATTCTGAAACACGGAATCCCTGAAGAACTAGCAGAAGACGCCATGGTTAGAAAGGTATATTTAGGTCAGAACTTCGAGCTCCGGAAAAAGAAACTGTTTACCGATTAAACCTTTCGCTGTTTCAGGAAAAGCGACATCCCGATATACAGGGCAATAATTACTGGAATGGCTATAAACTTCAACAGTAAGATCGCTACTATACATAGCACTAAAAATGCATAGCGAAAACCATTCTTTTTCAATCCCCAATCCTTAAACTTTAGTGCAAACAATTCAATTTCAGCATTCAACAAAATACTACTGAAAATCGTTAGCAACAACAAAAACCAAGGATTCAACAATACTCCTTCAAGGCCATCAAAGGACTGATATTCCAAAATTAGCGGAATACTTAAGATTAAAATTGCATTGGCTGGTGTTGGGAGTCCGATAAAACCCTCTACTTGCCTTTCATCCACATTGAATTTCGCCAAACGATAGGCCGAAGCCACTGCTATCAACAATCCGACAAACGGGGCATATTGACCATAGCCTGCATTCCAAGTATCGGAAGCAAAAGGTGCGGTTACATCCAAATAGTCACCTGATAATGCTTGCGAAAACAATTGCACCATGACTACTGCCGGTGCCAAACCACTCGTTATTACATCGGCCAATGAATCCAATTGCAACCCAACGGGGCTCTGAGCTTTCAACAATCGTGCAGCCAAGCCATCAAAAAAGTCGAAAAAAATACCTGCAAATACAAAAAATGCGGCAGGTACTACTTCGCCCACTACAGCAAGCATTACCGCAACGCTTCCACAGAGCAAATTAAGGGATGTAATAAGGTTTGGGATGTGTTTCTGCATAAAACCGTGATTAATTGTAAAAATAGCAAAGTATTTGCGACTACCTTATCAAAACACAATATGTCGTTAAAATTACAGTTTAGTATTGTGTAAAATTGTTTGATATTTGCGCAAAATAGCACGCTTGAAAAAGAACCTCATCTTACTATTTTTTCTGACGGCAAGTATTGCCTATTCCCAAACCACTCGAAAATACTCGAACGAGTTTATGAATATAGGTGTCGATGCCGCTGCCTTTGGTATGGCTAATGCCGTCGTTGCCTCTAGTGCCGATGTCAATTCGGGCTATTGGAACCCTGCTGGTTTGGTAGCGCTTGAAGACAATCAACTCGCCTTAATGCACGCTTCTTACTTTGCCAATATCGCAAATTACGATTATGCTGGTTTTGCGATGCCTTTGGATGACCAAAGCGCTGTTGGCTTATCCGTTATTCGGTTTGGGGTTGATGATATCTTAAACACTACCCAACTTATCGATGAACAAGGTCAGATCGATTATAATAGAATCAGCCTTTTCTCTACTGCCGACTATGGCGTTACCTTTTCGTATGCTCGGGAATTGCCGTTGGATGGCTTGAATATCGGGGTCAACGCCAAGGTAATTCGTAGAATTATCGGCGATTTTGCCAACTCCTGGGGATTCGGATTGGATGCTGGACTTCAGTTTAATAGTGGCGATTGGAAATTCGGCTTGATGGCACGCGATATTACGACCACTTTCAATGCATGGAGTATTGATGAAGATGAATTTGCTAGCATTCAACAGGCCGTCGAGGGTCAGAATCAAGAGTTACCTGAAACTACGGAAATTACGATTCCAAAACTGCAGCTAGGAGTATCACGAGAGTTTATATTTCATTATGACTATTCCTTATTGGCTGAAGTCGATTTCAACTTCCGTTTTGCGGAAACTAACGATGTTGTTTCTTCCTCATTTGCGAGCATGACACCTGCTGTGGGACTTCAATTTGGCTATATCGATATGGTGTTTGTACGTGCCGGAATGGGAAATTTCCAAAACAGTTTAGGCTTGGATGGCACTGAAAACGTTTCCTTTCAACCTAATATCGGTGTCGGTTTTAAGTATAAGGGCATTCAGGTAGATTACGCCCTTACGGATATTGGCGACCAAAGTGCTGCACTATATTCAAACGTCTTTTCCTTGAAATTGGATTGGAGCTTATTCCGATAGGAAACCTTCGCTCTTAAAATACCTTTGCTTAGGTCACAATTCGTATTTTTGTGCTATTCTAAACGCCACGTATGTTGAAAGTACTTCGTTTCACCCTTATCCTTATCTTTCTTATTCCTTTTACTGTTGAAGCCCAGTTTCGTTCGCTTTCAGATGAAGCTGAGATCAGCATTTTGACGATCGGTCCAGGTGACCAACTCTATGATAAATTTGGTCATAGCGCCTTTCGGGTGAAGGATTCGTCACAGGAATTCGATATCGTCTTCAACTATGGTGTCTACGATTTCAACACCCCTAATTTCTATACCAAATTTGCGCAGGGGAAACTTCCCTACCAGCTTGGCGTAGGATATTTCGAAGGCTTTTTTGAAAGTTATAAGCAACAAAACCGTTGGGTGAAGGAACAGGTCTTGAACCTTTCCTATGCTGAAAAACAGGCACTGTTTCGCTTTCTTCAGAAGAATGCCTTACCCGAAAACCGGGAATATCAGTATGATTTTTTCTACGACAACTGTGCCACCAAGATTCGCGATGTTTTGAAAAACGTCGTAGGTGAAGACCTCACCTACAATGACGACTTCAAAGAAGAACAATATACCTTTCGGGAACTGATTCAACAGAATGTTCATTGGAATACCTGGGGAAGTTTAGGGATGGATGTTGCCATTGGTGCGGTGGTTGACCAGCCCGCTACGGCTTGGGAATATCAATTTCTACCCGATTATGTGTTTCAGGCAGCCGCAACGGCAACCCTTCAGAAAAACGGTGCTACTGAAGCCTTGGTAAAAGAAACCAAGACACTGTTTGAGAATACTCCTAGAGATGCTACTCCCTTCTTTTTTACAAGTCCGTTGTTTATATTCTTGCTGATTGCTGCCTTTATCCTCTGGCGAACGGTTAGCGACGCGAAACAAATAGGTCGTTGTAGAAGAATGGATGGCGGCTTGTTTGCCATTACGGGGATCATCGGAATTATTCTTTCCCTTTTGTGGTTTGCGACCGATCATTCGGCAACGGCAAATAACTATAATCTTTTGTGGGCCTTCCCTATTAACATCGGTATTGCGTGGGCGGTAAGTAGACCGTATCCAAAAAAATGGGTACGACAGTATGTGTTTTTCCTAGTTTTACTATTAGCGTTGCTCTGTATTCATTGGATAACAGGCGTGCAGGCCTTTCCAAAAGCATTGATTCCCTTTTTCTTGGCACTAGCAGTACGTTATATCTTTTTGCTTTGGTATTTAAAGAGAAAACCACAATCGCCTACTATTGAAGGTTAGGTTATTGACCTCTAAAGAAGATAATCGTACTCAAGGTTTTAATCACGATGCTGATATCAAGGAATAAGCTACGCTTTTTGATGTAGTACAGATCATATTGAAGTTTTACTAAGGCATCTTCCTGTGTCATTCCATATTTTGCATTTACCTGGGCCCAGCCCGTTACACCAGGCTTCACCAAATGGCGGATTTCATAAAAGGGAATTTCCTTGGAAAGGTTTTCAACGAATATAGGGCGTTCGGGTCGTGGTCCGATGACGCTCATATCACCTTTAATCACATTGATAAACTGTGGTATTTCATCGAAGCGGGAACGACGAAGAAAACGACCAAACTTGGTAACACGAACATCCTTTGCTTCGGCGTAGCGTGCCCCATCCTTTTCGGCATCGCGCACCATACTTCGCAATTTATAAATATTGAAAACGTCACCATTTCTCCCAACCCGTTCTTGGGTATAGAAAAATGGCCCCCTATTGGCTACAAGGTTTCCTATGATGATGACAGGTGAAATGAGTATTCCAAAGCTTAGCCCCAAAATTGAAAAAAACAGATCCAATAATCGGTGGAAGAATAGATAGAGCTTATTTTGATTGCTTCGGCTAAACGGGAAATAGCGGTAAAAATCGTTGGATACATGCTGCACTGGAACTCGGCGGTTAATCTCTTCGTATACTTGCGTGTATTCCCGAATATGAATACCCTTTTCCAATAGTGAAATAAGTTGATTGTTAAGGGGTATCGTGATGTCGCTGGTTTCCGATACCGCTACTACAATTTCGGATACGGTATATTCTGAAATGATATTTTCTAGGTCCTTTGCTTCAAACTGATCGATACCTTCTGGAGCGTATTTTTCTTCACCTGTATTCACAAAGCCAATTACCCGATAATTGGGGTCAGATTTCTGAAGCGAATCGACTACCCTTTCAATATCTTTTTCATTCCCAATAACCAATACTCGCTTAAAGAATCGGGGTGTTGCAATTAAGGAAATATAAGCATATCGCCAAATGAAGAGTGCGAGGTTCACACTTATGTAGAAGTATACAATTTGTAATCGATTGGGTGGTAATTCTGGCGTAAAGAATGGCGTTAATAAATAGAACAACACCGTAACCGAGGAGGTTAGGATAATATTTTGGACCACTGTTTCCAACCGGCTTGCCTTCTGAAGGTTATAGAGCTCGAAGATGGTAGCAAAAACCGTGAGGTATATGGCTAATACGATGGACCATACCCAGTGGGTAGAATTTATCTTGAAATAATCGAAATCGAATACCAGTCCAACCGCGTACAATAGCGCCAAAACACTGATTATGTCGAAGATACGCAGCAATACCTTCCGCTCGGATATATCGAAATGAATACTCGATTGTTGGGACATGGGGAGGTTTTAGGCTGCTAAAATTAGAAAAATTTAGCTGTTTAGCACCATATTCCATTTTTCTTTTACCGCATGCCATGAAAATTGCTCTGCCTTTTTTCGCGCCTTTAGCGTCATTTCATGAATATCGGTAGGATTCGCCAATAGGGTTTCGAGGGTCGTTACCAAAGCCTCCACATTATTTGGAGGAACTAAAAGTCCGTCAACACCATCTTCAACAAGAAAAGGTATACCCCCTACGTTCGTAGATACAACGGGAAGTCCCAAAGCCATGGCTTCAATAACACTTAATGGTGTATTATCGACATTTGTAGTATTCAAGAAGACATGGAATTCTTTAGCCAATGCTGTCCATTCGGTTCTACCCAAAGCTCCTGTAAAGGTTACGGGAAGCGCATATTGCTCTACATAATCTTTACAAACATCCATCGATGCATCCTTTTTTGGACCTATCATTGTTAGTTCTGTTCGAATATTCTTATCATTTAATCGCTGTGCAGCCTTTATCGCCAACATGGGATTATATAATTCTGCAAAGGCGCGCACCCAGAGAATCTTTAAGGGTTCAGAAATCGTTCTGTTTTTAAACGGAAATGCCGAAATATCTAATGAATTCGGGATGTAGGTTATGTTGGAAAATCCAAATTCCTCAAATGCATTTTTCAAGAATTGGGAGGGAGCAATATTTTGGTTTGCGTTTCCAAACAATACTCTACAAGTGTTGGGGTTCTGTGACAGTCGCTTCGGCAAGTTGCCGCCATGAAGAATAGGAATATATGGTAGATTGAAGTATCGGCAAAGTCGGCCCACCCAAACAGCATATGTAAAATTTAAGGTACTATAGGTATCTATCAGAACCACATCGACCTTGTTTCGTTTTCGAACAACGGTATATACCATATCCATTAGCCGAAAAAGCTTGTTCGAAATGCTCGAAACCGTAGTAACCGAAAACCCTTCCTGTTGTAGCAACACCGACAGGGTATCGATGGTCGTCGGATTCTGACGGTCATGCTTACGCTTGTTTCCTACGTAGAGAATTCTTCGCATTCGGTTTTACTACTGCAATTAATATTAATCCATACATAAAAGCAGGTGCTGCCAATCGCATAGAGGAGTGGTTGATGGTAAGGAACCAAAATACATAAAAGGAGAAGAAATAAATATTGCTTCTATTTCGCAGGCGAAAAGCCAACGGTGCTATCATGAGTATGCCAAGAGCGCCTATTCCAAAGATACCATGTTCGGAGAGTATCCTACTTACTTCATTATGACTCGCGGCATACTCACCGAGTTGCTCGAGTCGGAACTCCTTTGCTTTTCCGATACCTATACCGGTAATTGGATTGTCGAAAAAGGCCTGTAGTTCGGTTTCTAACAGTTCTGTCCTACCAGTTGTTATATCTTGTTCCTCTCTACCGGCAGCATCCTGATTGGCATATCGTTTATCGATCAGTCCCATAGTTGCCACAGATGAGACTATCCACGTAAGCAACATCAGTACGGCAACAAAGGCCACTTTTGGAACAAAGGCGCTGCGTTCCCTTCTTCCTGACTTATAGAAATAAACTACCAGGAAGATTAAAGCACAAGCAAGGGCAGTAATAACCCCTCCCCTTGAGAAAGTTATGATAGCTCGGTATCCTATATAACCCAACAGACTTAAATCTATAATATTCACAAGTCTGTTTTTAATCAAGAAGAATCGAGAAAACAAAATGAACATTCCCAATCCAAGAATTGTAGCCACCTGGTTTGGGCCAAAACCACCGGAGGTTGCAAAATTAGACTCCGTATTGGTCAATACGTTTTTTAAATCAGGAGTATAGAGGTAAAGATAGGTGGCAGTGGTTACTATGGGCAAAAGGATGGCTAGTAAAACTCCTTGAAGTCTTGCCGCAGGCATTTTTCGGCCGTAGCAATACAACGCTGCAATACCCAAGCAAATAGGACCGCTTAAATTGAATCCAATTGCATTGGCAACATTCGTCCCATAATTAAGGTTCATAGCAGAGAATAAGATTCCCGGCACCAAGAACAAAAGATAAAAAGCATAAGGCCAGGATTGTCGCTTAAATCCTTTGAAAAACATCCCTATCGTCATAAATAGTATTACCGCATACTTTGCAAACTCATAGGTTAGGGCTCCGCCTGTCATTCGGGAAAATACTTCGTATCCCATAATATACCCAGCTGCCAATAACACTTCATCTTTCTTATTGCCTGAACTAAAAACACGATACAGGAAGTACAGAAATATTCCAATAAAAAGAAACTTGGAGGTGAATTCCGCCAAATAGACCAAAACTCCCATTCCAATATGCAATAACAGCAATTGGATATAGGTTATCTTGGTAATTGGATTTCTTTTAAGCTTCACCATACGCTTTCATCAATTGGGGAAATATTCCTGTGAAAGTATAGGTATTTATTATCTTTTCATGAAATTGGTTCGCATAATGCTTGCGTTTTTCGTCTTCTTCCATCAACTCGATTAGCGATGCCGATAACGATGTACTATCGTTAGGCGGAACGGTGATTCCATCGACACCAACAACTATTCTACATTCTCCCACATTTGTACAAACTACCGCTAAGCCAGCAATACCATATTCCAAAAGCGCCACTGGCAATCCTTCGGAAGAAGAAGACAATACACCTATATCGGCCTGTTTCAATAGTTCTAGAACGTTCAGTTGTGGACCGTGTAAATGTACATTTTCGATAGCATTATCTACGATAAACGCTTTGATTTGTTCTGAATACGCCTCGTCTACTTCTTTTCCTATTAGATGGAGCGTGGCTTCAGGAAAACGATGTAGCACCCTTTGAAATGCCTGTAGCAACGTTAGGTGATCCTTTTGCTTCCGAAAATTAGCAAGACAAACTAGTCGAATCCCTTTCTTCCCTGGAAGTTTCAAATCTGAAGAAACTCTTCCACCATCATTATTAACAAAATTCGAAAGCATAAAAACCCTCGGACATTTCAGGTTTTCTTCAGCCCATTTTGTTAGAGTAGTATTGACGGAAATGATAGCATTGAAATAGCGAGAGCATTTCTTCAACATATAGAATTTACGAGCAGCAAGGTGTTCACTTTCACCATAATGGTCGTGCCATACCAAGTGAAGCTTGGGATAACGAATTTTAACCAAGGTCGCTAGAAAGAAACTAGAAGAGTGTGCGTGAAGCACTGTAATTTTGTTATTCTTCACAAACCGAGATAGTGTTCGGAATGCTTTTATATCCAACGTACTGGTCTTCTCCAAGAATAAATAAGGTACCTTTTCTCGGATGGTTCCCTTCAGCAGTCCTTCTTTTCGTGTACTACAAATAAACGATGCCTCTACCCTATCTGCCAATGCATTTGCAAAGGAGACGGCCATTCGCTCGGCCCCACCAGGAGAAAGGGAATCGATAAGCTGTAGCACCCTCATTTATAACAATTTTTGAATTTCTTTTTCAAAACGATTCAATGTATAGTATTGCGACCATTCCTTTGCAGCCAATGACTTTGATCGGAGGTTTCCGGGGGTTTTCAAAACTTCAGCAATCCGATCAGTATCCGTTTTTTTAGATAAGGACAGTAATATTCCTCTATTTTCCTTGTCCAACATCCATGGGACGCAAGAAATAGGTGTTGCTATTGGGACCAATCCAAAAAACATTGCTTCTGCGATTACCTTCGGCCATCCTTCCGACTGGGACGGCAGCATCAGAAAATGACTTTCCTTATACGCTTTTTCTATTATGGCGGCAGGTTGATTTCCGTGAAAGGACACCAAATCTGTTAGCCCATTATCACTTGAATACTGCTCTAGAACATTTCGCTTTGCTCCGTCACCATACACATCCAAGGATACTGCGATCCCTTTCTTGTAAAGTGCTTCAATTAATTTCAGTGCATACAACGGTCTCTTTCCAGGGGATAAGTTTCCGACAAATAGAAATCGCCATGGTGGGGAAAAGTTTTTTTCTTGAATTTCTTCTTTTTTATCCTCCTTATACGTTGCTGTAAAGAAAGGTAGAATATTTTTTGATTGAGCATGCCATTCGCCATAAACCAGCACATTCATATTCTTTGTTAGAAAAGTATTACCTAAAATCCATTTCTGTAATCGATAGCTCAGTGGCTGCTTTGCATTCGGATCCCAATTACCGGCGTACTTAGCGGTTTTGGCTTTTCTAGGGAAAAACAATTGAACGATGCACCCTAGCAAACCAATATTCCCTGGACAGCGAAGATGGATGTGATCTGTTTCCTTACAGGCTTTCAACAATTTAAAAAATGTAACAGGGATAGAAAGAAGACTTATAAACGCATTTCTAATGTTTAAAAAATCTATATTCGTAACGGATGTTACCTGAATATCCTGTCGCTTAAAACTGGAGCAAAGCAGTTTTTTATTATATGTTGTTGGTGATACAATTGTAACCTCCTCTACTTTTGAGAACCATATATCCATTTCACGAACGTAGGGAGCGTAGGCTTGATAGGTAGTATCTTTGATTAAGGTTGGTGCCGATGTAATTACTAAAAACTTCATATAAAATCTTTAGAATCGGAATTACTAACCTTCTCAGCAGGCACTCCAACCACTGTTACTCCTTCCGCTACATCCCGAATAACAAGAGAATTGGCACCTATTACAGCATTATTTCCAATCCTAACTTTTCCAGCAATAGTTGCGTTCGCACCTATATATACGTTATCTCCTATTACAGGTACTCCTCGGTTGTTACCGCGGCCACTCACACCAATAGTCACCCCTTGTGAAATATTACAATTTTTTCCGATTACAGCTTGGGAATTGATAATAATATTTCCGAAATGACCTATATAAAATTTAGGTCCAATGGAGGTGGAATACGGCAAGGAAATACCCGTTAGTATCTCTATCCACTTATGCCATAACGTACAAAAAAACAATAATACGCGTTTAAGTAAGCGTGGTATATTGGAACGGTATATCCTGTTGGAAATACGATAAACAAACAATGCCCACAAGCCTTGCTGGGAAAGAAGCAAAACCAAGGTTCCCTTTCCCGAATACTGCTTATATTTTTCCAAATCAGAACGAAACACTATAATAAGCTTTTATAGAATTGAATATTTGCTTTCAAGATAGTATTCTTATCATATTTTTCAAGAACCGCTTTCCTGCCTTTTTCTGCCATAGTAGCAGCAGCTTTGGGATTTTCGATATACCAAATGATTTTCTTAGCAATATCTTTTGGATGGTATACATCGCATAATAATCCCGTTTCGACATGTTCGATCGTTTCTGGACCAGGGCCATATTCTGAAAAAATAACAGGTTTTTCTAACAGCATTGCCTCTAAGGTAACAAGGCCTTGGGTTTCCATATGGGAAGGAAACACGCAAAGCGATGCTTCGGCATAATGTCGATTTAGTTCTTCTCTCGGAACAGCGCCATGAAAGGTCACGTTTTCAAAATAGGAAGTATCATACGTTTTTTGAAGGTTTTCAATGTATGAACTACCATCGGGATAATACCAATCGCGTCCATAGAGATCCAGTTTCTTTTTTGGGTATTTTGTTCGCACCAATTTAAAGGCCTCAATTAGTTGTCGCACCCCCTTTTTCTCGCAAACCGTTCCCGCAAAAAGGATGGTATTAGGTTTTACTTCTACTTTGGGAATGGTGATATCTGTATCGATCGGGTAATTGATGACAGCGAGTGGTTTGTTTTGATAGCTAAGATATTTTTGGGTATGTGATTTTACATAATGTGAAACCGCTATAAATGCATCGGCTCTTTTAAAGCTTCTTTTTTCCAATTTCCCTTTACGCCAGTTAATACCTCTATTTTCCGATTCGGCAAAGAAATGGTGACCGCCATGCATTCGGATTACCTTTTTAGCCGGATGCTTTTTTGAAATAATGCCTAATCCCAATTCGGCCGATTCGATAATATCGATCGGATGTTCTTTGTGAAGCGCTCGTAACCTTTTGTTTAGTTGAACACTGTTATAAAGAAAATTGGGCAGTCTAGACTCGTTTTTTGAAATTCTGATTAGCTTCACCCCTTGATCATCTAATCGTTCTTCTTCTCTTTTATCCCCAACTCCCAATATCGTAATGCCATGACCCTCTGCTGCCATAGCCCTTCCAAACGTCTGTAAAAACGTACCTACGCCACCTGAAGCCCATAACGGATATTCATACGATAGAAAAACGATATTCAATTTCTTATTTTTCATGCTTTAGGGTTTTAGACAAGGCGATACAATACGCTTCTTTTTGAAAGTATTCAAACCAGATATTTCTATTCGCTTGCTGAATTGAGACACAAGCCTCTGCGCTTAGCGAATCATGAAATTCAGCAATCTTTTTGGGTAAGCTTTTCAGGTTTTTTTCATCGACCGAAACAATATGCTTCGACCATTCTATCTGCTTTGGAAACGGTAGTCTACAATCGGTATTCAGCAGCACCGGAATTCTTCCCATCGCCAAGGTCTCGAAAAAGCGTACCGAAAAATTCCCAGTACCGCGCATACAAAAGGTATAGAGGTTTCGCTGCATGTTTTCATAGAATTCTCGCTCTGTTCTCTTTCGCTCTGCTTCATCGTCGGCACCCGCTCTATAGTTATCCCGGTGAATAAAATCTGTTTGTATGCCCTCCGCCTTTTCCAAAAAGGAAAGGTACTGAAAACGTTTCCAGCTAGATGGATAAAACCGCTGGGTATCAGTCGCATCCTTGCCAAGTTTTCTCCGTACGTTTAATTTTTGATGCACTAACCATTCCCGAACCATTTTGCCTAACGTTCCATTAGAATGACCTACAAAACCAAGGGTAGGTATCGAAGGTTTTTCCAATGTTGAAAATTGAAGAACGGACCTGTTGTGAGGATCGGGAAAAAATGGCGACATGATATAAGTGGAATCCGAAAGTCTACTTTCGAAACCTCCTAATCGGATCGTGATTACATTAGGATGTTTGGAGGTATGTCCATAATCGCCTCCCGTAAAAATCAAGACCTTCTTATTCAAACTTCTACATTCAGCAATAAAACTGTCGACCTTAGAACCATATCCATTTTCTAACAAGAATTGGATGTTCAGTGGGACAATTCCAAAATCGGCCTCTTTCAATCGATCTACAATCTTGTAATATTCTTGTACTATAGTATTTTCTCGTTCCCATATTTCAAAAATGGGAAATGTTTGATAGCTCGGTGCTTTTGGCCAAAGTTCGGGTATGTAGTACAGCGATATCATTTGGACAATAATAAGTTAGCGATGTTTTCTGAAGCTTTCGTTACGGGATGATTCACGATTCTTTTCAACCAATCTACTCGTTCGGGTCCGATACTTTTAGGATCTTCAAGTGCCAATGTGATTTTATGATGCCACTCTGAAGGTGCTTTCACCCAGCCCACGGCCTCTAAATTCTCCATGGAGCGAAAGTGTTGAAAGGCATAAATAGTAGTCACCGACCAATTTGTATCTTCTTCAACATCGTATGCCACATATAGGCAAGGGGTATCGAACATGGCGAAATCATGTGCCATGGTGGAGCCTAAATTAATTACCAAGTCGCAGTGTTTAGCGGTATTCACTAGCAAATCGATATCGGCGTTCTTCGGATAGATCGCGCCCCAATTTTTCGTATCGGTCGTCCAGATGGGAGCGATAGAAACAATATCTTCAGCATAGGATGCCAATACTTTGTCATACCTTCCCGACACATCAACCGGTGCTCTTCTAAAGATAAGCTGTGGTCTGCTCTCTTCTGGAAACGCCATCAGTGCCTTTGCAACATCTTCGAGGTATCTGGGGTCGTAAGGCGAAGTAATTTCATCGTCGCCACTAAAGCAGATCCATTTTCGGGAAGCATCCAAACCATAGGTTAGCGCAAATTCGTCACGGGAGATATAACGAGATTTGTCCTTATAAAACTCAAATTGTGGAGTCCCCGTAACCACTATTTGTTCTTCTTTCAGCTCAGGATGAAGTAATTGTAATTCCGCTTTCATATATTCCGACCAAACCGTATAGGTATCAGCATTAATTGCCAAACTTGCCTTTGGTGTATTATCCCAGGAATAGATGCAGCTAATGACGGGAATATTCAATTTTTTAGCGGCCAGGCAAATGGGCAGTAAGGAAGCAACCCGTTGGTGGGTGATAAAAATGGCTTTCGGACGAATTTCGGTAAGTGTTTTCTCATACTGAAATACGCGTTTTAGCGACCAAGCGTTAGCAGCTTTTTTTTCTAGGGTAAGAATTCGTTCGTATTGTTTTGAAGCCCACTTCCCCATTCTTTCTACGATACCATAAAAGATTTTCTTCGTAAAAGAAGCTTTCTTTTTGTTCCAATTCTGAAGGATGGTCTCATTCTCAAGGACTTCGGCATTATGAAGCAATCGAGCATACACGGCAGCTTCCCGATACATTTTAGCTTTTTTTGGTTCGGCAGGAAGGTCGAAATGAAGGTAGTTGATAGCAATATCATGTAATTCCTCTACCTCAGCGATGGCAGGCTTCGTAAGGGTGGTCAAAAAACTTAGCTGTACTTCTTCACTTAAAAGTCTCGGAAGCTTTGAAAACAGATAATTTCGAGCACCAACACCGTCAGGGACTACAAACAAAATAGTATTCTTCTTTTCCGCCATGCCTCGATTAGTGTGAGTCTTTCAAAAGTAAACTTGTATTTACCCACTGCCAAATATGGAAACTACTTTCTTGGTTTCCGTTTCGATACGTCTCCCACTCTCGCTCCAACATCTTACTATCGAACCATGGATGCCCTTTAAGACTTTCTATGTGCGCGGCCACCCATCCTTCTAGATCATTCCCCAGCCATTCCCGCTGCGGTGTCTGAAGTGGTCGTTTGGGTGCGTAACGAATGGAATCGGACAAATAAGTGCCGACCAATTCGCGCAACAGGAATTTTTGCTGTCCTTTCCTGATTTTATAGGCAAGCGGTAAGGAAAATGCGAACTCGACCATGCGATAATCCAAAAAGGGTTCTCGCAATTCGGTGCTAGCAGCCATCGATACACGATCGTTAAACCGAAGCGCACGCGGAATTTTGGTGTAATACAAATCACGATACTGTAGGTTCTGAACCCTGTTGTTAAAAGGTGTCGGATATGCTGGTGGCTTCGCAATATCGGACAGTTCCTTTTTTAAGACAGCTGGTCTGAAAGGCGATTTTCGAATGCCTTGTATGGTTGAATTCCCAGTTTTTGTGTAGTAATCGTATCCAGCCCATTGTTCATCCATTCCCTGTCCGTCCAACAACACCTTTACTCCTTGCTGTCTTGCAACTTTAAAAATTTCGGCATATGCCAAGGTAGGAATGCCTCCATAGGGTTCGTCTTGAAAGTCTGCCATTCGGCTACTCAATTGTGCTACGGCATCCGCTTTCAACAATACCTTGTGAAGTGGAAATTCGCTGGTAGCCATCATTTCCTCGACATAGGAAACTTCATCATAGCGCGCATCATCGGTATAAAAGGTATAGGCATTGCTATTCGAACCTTTAAGGGTGTACTTCACAAATGCTAATAATGTTGAACTATCCAAGCCACCACTCACATTAAAACCTACTGGAACATCGGATCGAAAGCGTAACGCAATGCTGTCCTTCAACAAGGTTTCATACCGTTCCAAGGCTTCTTCAAAGGATGTGATTTTTGGTTGTGATGAAATTTCTTTTTCAAAGTCATACCACTTTGAAACCTTCAGTTTATTATTCTCATAGGTAAGAACATGTCCGGCTGGTACTTGTTTGATAGCTTCCCAGAATGTTTCATCAGGCATACCGTAGCTTCCATAGGTAAAATAATTCGCCCAAACCTTTTCATCAGGAGTGCGATTAATACCTGAAGCGAAAAGCGTTTTGATTTCAGAAGCAAAATATATGTGCTTGTTCTTTTCAACATAGTAGAACGGTTTCACTCCGAAACGATCACGCGCAGAAAAAAGCGATTTCATTTTTGTATCCCAAATGGCAAAAGCGAACATACCGTTTAGTTTAGGCAAGCACTGTTTCCCCCAGTGAAGGTAAGCCGCTAATAATACTTCGGTGTCAGAGTTTGTTTGAAACGCATAATGAGCTTTCAACTCCTTTCTTAATTCTAAGTAATTGTAAATCTCTCCATTGAAAACCAATACATAGCGTCCATCTGTTGAAGCAAACGGCTGTCGGGCGGCTGAAGTTAGGTCGATAATAGCCAATCGGTTATGTCCCAATGTGATGCCTTCATCTAAATACGTCCCCGTATAATCTGGACCACGATGCTGTTGGGCAGCTACCATCCGCTGTAGTGATTCCGGTGAAGGTCGTTCACCAACGATTCCCGCTATCCCGCACATTCTCTATTATATTTTTTAGCGAGTGAAGTAGCGCGTTTCCAATCGGCTGGCGTATCGATGTTTACGTGCCATTTCGAATCGTTGGGATAATACGCAATGGAGTTACCGTAAAGTGAGTTTTGTTCCAGTATCACTTCTGTTTTGGTGATGTAGATACTACCATCCCGAATAAAGGCAGGTGGTAAATCCTGTCTTCGTCCAATAATCGTGTCTTCTCCTGTAGCTATCTTTAGAAAGCCTTGGGCCGTGGGTTCGAAGACCCAATGTGGATTGTACTCATGGGGTACGGAGAGGACTGAAACCAAGGAATCGGATCCTTTCTCCTTGAATTGCTGAATCGCTTTATCAATTACACCCGATTGACGAAACGGTGACGTAACCTGTAATAAGCAAACGGCATCATAGGTTTCGCCCTGTTCCTGAAGTGTGTTTAGGGCATGTTGTACCACAGCCAACGAAGTCGCTGTATCGCTTGCTAATTCCATCGGTCGCGTAAACGGTACAGAAGCTCCAAATTGCTTCGCTAAATTTTGCAATTCGCTATCCTCAGAAGAAAAGACAACCTTTTGAAGCGAATTAGCGTTCACTGCGCTATCGAGGGTATATTGAAGCAAGGGTTTGCCGTCCAATAGTTTCCTATTTTTTTGGGGAATCCCTTTACTTCCCGCACGGGCCGGTATAAGTCCCAATACCTTCATCAATAGCTAATGGTTTTATGGTATCGCAGTTCGACCGTGGCCAATATATCTGCAATTTGCTTCCCGCTATTGCCATTTCCGTAAACGGAACTTCTTTTATTTTTTGGATGGTGTAGCTGGGCTTCGACTCCTTCACGAATAGCCTCTTCGTTATACGAAACATCGAGCACATTATTTCCACGAAGGCGTTTGTTCTGACGGGTCCCGATGTTCACCACAGGCACACCTAAAAAGGCACATTCCCGAATTCCCACGCTACTATTTCCAACTAAGCACTTGCTATTTAGGAGTAAACGAAGGAAATCCCTTGGCTCCATGTTCTTAAAAAAGTGAATGTTTCCAGGCTTTTCGATTTCACGGTACGAACGGATTCCATTGGAAGTCCCATCGGCACCGGCATCTACATTCGGCCAAAACCAAAAGGTTGGGATGCCAAGTTTATCGACTGCACGAAGTGTTTTTTGTACGTCCTCTTTCGCTTGATGATATTCAGTGGTAACAGGATGCTGCATGACCACGATATAGTCTTTGTCTGCTGAAATGCTCGCGCCTACGCCACCATATTTTTCAATTGGGTTAAAGTCTAGTGCCGGATTTTCCAACACTTCCGCTGCAATGTCGATTGACGGACAACCTGTATTAAAAACGAAGTCGGGATCCTCCCCTAGTTTCTGAACCCTTGTCTTAGCATCTTCCGAGGTTACAAAATGAATATCGGCTAATTTGGTATTGGCATGTCGTACTTTCTCATCGATATTTCCTGTTACCTCACCTCCTTGTAAATGGATTAGTGGAATATTTTGGTAAGCTGCCGCGATAGAGGTGGCTATGGTTTCAAACCGATCGGCTATTGTAAGTACAGCATCTGGATTTAGGTTGAAAAACACATTGGCAAGTTCCATCACTCCAAGCCCGGTGGTTTTTGCCATGGCAGTCTTGTTTTCGCCTTCTAGCACTATAAAAACCTTTTCATTCACTGTAAAACCATCCTTTTCGATGAAATCGACCGCATTGCCATAGCGATCCAAGAGGGCCGAACCGGCCACTACCAGTTGTAATTCTAACTTTGGATGCGCCTGAATGGCTTGAAGCGCTGTCTTCACCCTACTGTATGAAGGTCGGGCGGTGATGACAGCACAGATTTTCCGGATTGACATATTCGATTATTTCGAAGTAAAAATATAAAAATTGAGACAGGCAGGACTATCGAACGGTTTCATTTTATGGATTCTCGATAGCATCTTCGGTTAGAAAATCCCATTGCTTCATATCCTGCGATAGTTTCTTTCCTATAACCGATTCAAATTTAGAGGCGTCGAGGCCATACCCTTTTGGTTTTTTGGCTTCCAAATCCTCAAACCTTAATACATGGTTTTTTGACAGGTCCTTATTTACCGCCAAGGATTTCTCGAAGATAGCTTTCACATCCTTAAACTTTGTAGTATCCGATTTATCCACGGGATGCTGTAAGGCTTTGTAAATTTCGGAAGCACCTTCCTTCAACTGTTTTACTTCTTCCATGGTGAGTGAAGAAGAGACATCTGGACCGAATTGCTGTTTGCTAAAGACGACATGTACTTCCACGATTTCAGCACCTAAAGAAACAGCGGCTAATCCCGTGGCTACCTTGCCTGAATGGTCGGAAAAGCCAACAGCACCTCCATATCTCTCTTTCAATTCAGGTATCACGTTGAAACCGTAGTTATCGGGTTGCGTCGGATATTGAGTGGTACATTGAAGAATGGAAAATTCTGCGTCATGCTTCTTCAGGAACGCTACGGCTTCATCCAACTCTTTAAATGAGCTCATTCCACTGGAGAGGATGATGGGTTTTTGGGTTGAAACGATCTTTTTCAACAGTAAAAAATTGTTTACTTCACCACTTCCAATCTTGTAGTATTCCACTCCCGCTTCTTCCAACACGTCTACCGCTTCATTGCTAAACGGGCTACTTATAAAGGTTAAACCGACCTCCTTACAATGATTTCCAATTTCCTTCCATTGTTCAGGAGAAAACTCCATTCGCTTCCAATAGTCGAAGCGCGTTTTATCCTGTGTTGAAAATTTCACGCGGAACGGCTCGTGTACACTACTTTCAGCTGCTGCGATGTGGGTTTGAAACTTAATGGCATCTACTCCAGTCTTCGCTACAGCATCGATATAAGCATGTACCATTCCGAGGCTGCCATCGTGTGCCTGCCCGATTTCAGCTATAATAAAAGGTGGTTTAATATTCATCATATCCTCGTTTTAGCCCCATTCGTTTAAAAAAGAATGGACGTGTATATTGGTTTAACCAAAGTCGGTTAATGGCTTTTTTTACTCCATATCCTATGCTACTTCGCTTCGGGGGCGGAATTTGTTGTGATGAAGCTACAATCCCATCATCATTATTCGAAGCAACCTTATGCATCCAAGGCTCAATCTGATTTCCGATATGAAAGGCATAGCTTTTAGGAGTTGCCAAGCGCCAAAAGCCAGCACGATCGTTCGGAAGGTCGATATAATCTCTATCGGCCGCTGCCGCATACGCCCACTGACTTCCCGTTTTGGGTGCTTTTTCAAAAACCTCCTTTCGTAGGGTAGCCACAAAATGACCACATCCTACCACGGCTGTCACGCCATTTTTTTCGATAGTGAGTTGGGAATGTAACCTGCTTTTCTTTCTATACATACTTTCTTCACTCCCAACACTTTCTGCAAAACGAAGTAAATCTTCTTCCGAACATACAGATTGGAACTTCAAACTTCTTGAGAAAAAACCATCGAAGAGCGTATTTTCGGTATGCGCGCGATATAAGGTCGGGTTCGGAACCGGGGCTACCATCCCAGCTTTTGGAATGTTCAAGAAAATTTCCTCTACAGCTTGCATCCATTCCGAGGTAAAGAGCACATCGCCATCGCTTAGGGTTATGAGCGGTTCTTGCGATGTTCTGGCTATGGGAATCATGGCATCGATTTTCCCAACATTATTTTTATAATGGACGAGCTGATCGATCTTTCCCGTTTTATATAATTGCTGTAAAAAATCGCTGACCTCCATGCAACTTCCATTGTTTACAATCGTAAGAAGAGACTTTTCGTGTTTGGTTGCCAGTAGCGACGAAATACACAATTTGGTTACGGCCAATCCGTGCTCGAAGTAGCCTTCAAGATTCGGCACATAAATGGGAACGATGATACGGTGATAGCCGTATGAATCGAGCTTCTTATCTTTTTCTGGATTTACACCTTTACGCATTAGACTTAATATTAGCGATTTTTCGAAGGCATCTAATCGGGAATGCAAACTTTTCAAAGCTACTAAACTGTAAGGATTTTTCAGGATAGGCCAATCGATGATTTCGTACTTCCATAGTAACCAACCTAGTGGCAATTCGATGTAACACCCATTTGTTCCGCACGCCCATTGCCTTAAAATTATCCATCATTTTTAGTCCGATACCCAAATAAGCAGCGCGTTTCTCAGAGAGTCTGTTGGCAGCTTCATAGATGCGATATTCGGCTAAGGGTTCTTGTACGTAGTGAATTTCATGTCTAAAAAAGAGACGTTGATAAAAATCGATGTCTTCTCCAACCCTAATCGTTTCATCGAATTTTAACCCAGCATCAAACACTTCTTTACGAATTAATGGCGTCGGCGATTTTACTACCCATACCCCCAAGGCATTCCAAAATACATAACCGGATCGTTTATGGGCTTTATTCCTTGCGGCGCCAATGATCTCACCTGTATTGTTTCCAGTTTCATCTATCACCGCAGCAGCACTGTGGACGCAATCCACCTTAGGCGCTGCTTGTAGCACTGAAACCTGAATTTCTAGTTTATCTTCCTTCCAACGGTCATCGTCGTCCAAAAATGCAATATAATTCCCTCTTGCCAAATTCACTCCAAAGTTACGAGCCGAAGAAAGCCCCCCATTTTCTTTAAAATAATAATGACAATTTTTAAATTTTTCGCAAATAGCCTTCGCATAGGGTTTTTCAGAACCATCATCTACCACGATAATCTCTATGGATGAATAGGTTTGCTTCTCAACACTCTCAATAGCCTCTTCAAGATAATCGGGGCGATTGAAAGTTGGAATGATAACACTTACTAAGGCTTCTTTATTCATCTGCCTAAGGTAAGTCTTTTACGAATGCGCTTCAAAATACCAGAAACCGTATTGCGTTTCGCATGATATACTTCCCTTTCCAAGTGAAGTAGCCTGCGATAATCTTCATAATAAACCCCCAACACCTCCATAAATAACGCTATATCTTCTTCTTCCTTTTTTTTGTGAAAGTCCTTATCGTTACTAACACCGTTTAAATCAAACTCTGTTAATGCGATTGGTACGTGCGAAAATTGAAACTGATCACTCACCAAGCAGGAAAGATAAAAATGGCGATCTGCCGCAATGCGATAGTCTTCACGATAGTTACCCATTATTTCAAAAACACTTTTATGAAACAGGGTACTTTGATGGGGAAGAGAGGATTTTACGAAGAAATATGGCGTTAACTTATCTGGATACACTTTTTCTCCATCTTCAAATTTATAATCGCCATACACGATATCACCTTCAAACTTTTGATGCCCCACAAAGCTAGACAATGCTTTCGTAGATGTTAATACATCACCACTATTCAAAAACAGGAGGTACTCCCCAGATGCTTTATTGATACCTTTATTCATCGCATTAAAAATGCCAGTATCAGGCTCACTCACCCGATGATGAAGCGTACCGGAATAGGTTTTCAAATATTCCGCACTGCCATCGGTAGAATTTCCATCAATTACGATATACTCAATTTCGGGATAGGTCTGTTCCGCCACCGACTGCATCGTTTTCTTCAACCCTTCCAGATTATTGAAATTGATGGTTATAATGGAAATAAGTGGATTATTCATCTCTTGTTTGGGTGTACCACTGGTACATGTTTTCTATACCCTCTTCTAAGGATACCGTCGCCTTCCATCCCATAGCATTGATTTTATCGACATCGGTTACCTTTCGCATGGTACCATCTGGTTTGTCGGTATTAAAATAGAAATCACCTTCAAAACCAACAATATCCTTAATAGATTTTGCCAATTCTGCAATGGAACAATCTTTTCCAGTTCCAATGTTGAAGTGCGTATTCCGAATTTCATTCTTATCGTTACGATCATAATTCGTTAGAATATCGCTAAAAGAAACCTTTTCCATCAAAAACACACAGGCTTCTGCCATATCGTTTACCCACAAAAATTCGCGCATGGGTTTGCCGCTTCCCCAGATTTCCACTGAAACAGTATCACCCTCTTTCTTAAGACCGAAATCGTTCAATTTCTGAACGATGGTTTCTTCTGAAGTAGAACCGTCTACGCCTTCAATAGGTAAACTGTTCAAATCGTTTCGAATGCTATCCCAATCGTTCTTTTCCCAACAATGTCCGATATGGATTTTCCGAAGCAAGGCGGGAAGCACATGTGCTTTTTCCAAATCGAAATTGTCGTTCGGACCGTATAGGTTCGTCGGCATGGCCGCAATATAATCGGTGCCGTATTGAAGGTTATAGCTTTCACACAACTTTATCCCCGCAATCTTTGCAATGGCATAAGGCTCGTTTGTATACTCCAAAGGAGCGGTCAGTAATGAATCTTCTTTTAATGGCTGTTCTGCTTCCTTGGGATAGATACAGGTACTTCCCAAGAACAGTAACTTTTTTACGTCATGCTTATAACTCTGATGAATCACATTGTTCTGGATCATCAGGTTTTCATAGATAAATTCTGCGCGGTATTTATTATTGGCAGCGATACCTCCCACCTTGGCAGCGGCTAAAAACACATAGTTCGGTTTTTCCGAAGCGAAAAAATCGGCTACGGCCTGCGTATCCGTAAGATCTAATTCGGCATGTGTGCGTGTAATCAGGTTTTGGAAGCCCGACTGTTGAAGTTTTCGGAAAATAGCGCTTCCTACCAGTCCGCGATGCCCTGCTACAAATATCCTTGCGTCTTTCTCCATACTCTTATTCGAAATAATTATTGATTCGGAATCCACCTTCTTTCAGGTATTGTTCCTTATTCATAAGCTTTAGGTCGCTATCGACCATATCGTTGATCAGGTCCTGAAGATTGTATTCCGGTTCCCATCCCAACTTTTCCTTTGCCTTGGTGGCATCGCCGATAAGCAAATCGACTTCCGTTGGACGGAAATACTTCGGATCTACCTGCAATACCTCTTGCCCCACCTCTACTTTATAGTCTGGATTGCTGGACGAAGCGATATAGGCCTTTTCGTCGACACCTTCTCCTTCAAATCGTAATTCAATTCCCAAGGCTTTAAAAGCCATTCGTATAAAGTCGCGTACCGAGGTGGTTTTTCCTGTGGCTATTACCCAATCTTCTGGTTCATCTGCCTGCAAGATCATCCACATCATACGTACATAATCCTTCGCATGTCCCCAATCCCGTTTGGCATCCATATTTCCGATATAGATCATATCCTGCAACCCAAGTGCAATCCTGGTCGCAGCTCGTGTGATTTTTCGTGTGACGAACGTTTCCCCGCGTACGGGCGATTCGTGGTTAAATAAAATTCCGTTGCACGAAAACATATCATACGCCTCTCGGTAATTCACCGTTGCCCAATAAGCATACATTTTAGCGACGGCATACGGACTTCTGGGATAAAAGGGTGTTGTTTCGGTTTGTGGCACTTCCTGCACCTTTCCGTAAAGTTCAGAGGTAGACGCCTGATAAATCTTCGTTGTTTTCTCCATCCCTAAGAAGCGGACAGCTTCCAAGATTCGAAGCGCTCCCAATCCATCGGCATTGGCAGTATATTCTGGCATTTCGAAGGAAACCTTCACATGGCTCATGGCCGCAAGGTTATAGATTTCATCGGGCTGCACTTCCTTGATAATACGAATAAGGTTCGTACTATCGGTCATGTCGCCATAATGTAGAATGAAGTTTCGATTATCGGTATGGGGATCTTGGTACAAGTGGTCTATCCTATCGGTATTAAAAAGTGAGGACCGACGTTTCAGCCCGTGGACCTTATATCCTTTTTTCAATAAAAATTCACTTAAATAGGCCCCATCCTGACCTGTAACTCCTGTGATAAAAGCCGTTTTCATATCAGTATTCTTTTGTATAGTTTCTGGTAAGAAGATGCTTGTTGGTCAAAACTGAAATATTCTTCTGCATATGCGCGAATGGCGTCTTCATCGAACACCGCTTTGGTGTCCATAAATTTTAGGATGGCTTTATAGAGCGCCTCTTCCGAAACCTCTGTAGCCACATAACCGGTCTTCCCTCCTTCAATGTGCTCTTTCATGCCCCCGTTGGGAAAGCTTATTATCGGGGTTCCACAACTCAGGGATTCCAGCATAACATTAGGCAAATTATCCTCGCGACTCGGCAAGACCACCGCATCGGCCGCAGCATAGCAAACAGCCAATGAAGCTTGATTCTTCACGAATCCCAAAGGTATGGTTTTTACAGCAGTATTCCTTAGCTGAACGTCCACTTCTCCAACGATTATCAAGGTTATGGGTGTGGTTATTTTGGCAAGTGCATTTTGTAGCAAAATAGCTCCCTTTCGATTATTTGTCTTTCCGCCTGCTACGTACAATAAAACAGTTTCGGTAGACGAAATACCATGTGTTGTTCTAAAGGATTCCGTTGGTTGTGGTAAAAAGAGGTTGAGATCAATACCATTGGGAATGACCACCTTTTCCTGAAAATGATCGAAAACGTTGCTTTTCGCGGCTTTGTCAATCATCCATTTTGAAGGGGTGACGAGGGCGCCTTTAGATATCTGCTGAATGGCTTTTCGTTTTAATGCAGCTTGCTGCCGATTGACCGCACCTACCCATTTTTCATTTCTTTTTTCATCTTCTTCATAGTGAAACAAGCCTTTAAACGGATTCATATCGTGTAAGGTCCACACGATAGGTTTCTTGATTTTTTTGAAGAAACTCGGGTAATCGACAAAGCCACCTACCCAATGCAGGTGTAGGATATCCGCCTGTGCCACCAAGGGATGTTTTTCGATTGCATAGGGAGCATACGCCGTACTAGCCGTTTCGTATTGCAAAGTATCGGCCAGCGCTTTCAATTTGTCCCTAACTCGTCTATCGGCAGAAGGCATCAACTTTTGCTTGATTTTCTTCCCAAGGCCAGCTTTTTTGTAATTGAAGAAAGAATCGGCCATTACTTCACCCGAAAAATTAATGGTTTTTGTATTAGAAATAAAGGCTGCAGCCACTTCCTTTTGCAACAACGCTTGTTGTAGGCGCATGGCTGCGATTCCCGCGCCACCTCTTGGTGATGTATTGATATGAAGTACCTTCACGTGCGTTTCCCGATTATACGATGATACGCTTTTCTTGAAAATTCCTTGGTATAGCGCTTAAAATATTTTTTGGGATATCCGTAAAAGACATAGTCGATTGCTACCGAATTCAAATGGTGAAGGCAGCGCCAAAGCGTTTCCTTTTTAGGTGAATGCCAGGAATGGTCCCATAAATGAACCGCTAGGGTGTTTTCAGTAACATAAGATTCATACGAATCCTGTCGCTGCTGATAGGGCAACGGGTAAAGGTAATCGTAGTCCAAGATAATATCGTTGGTGCCAAGGTGGTCTTTTGTTACCAAGTGTTTAAAAGTATGTGTAATTACGGGTGGCGAAAACGGATCGAATCGGTTCGCTTCATAAAAAGCATGCATCTGCTTGATAATCGGATGAGCCGGAACAGCCCCAAACATCCCATAAGCCGGTCGTCCCGCTACTTCGTAGCCCGTGAAAAAATCATAGTGCAATAATGAATCGATGGGTTGTAGCAACAGCATATCGGTATCCATATAGATGCCTCCCTCCTTTTTCAACACGGCTACCCGTATGGTATCGGCTGCAAAAGCATACCGCCCTTTTCGTAAGGCGTCTTCCGCAAAGCGGTTTCGATAGGGTACCGAAGTTTCCTCGTTCCATTCCTTAATCTCGAAATTGGGACAATGCGTTTTCCAACTTTCCAAACAACGCTGAAAGGTTTTGGGCTTCTCACCTTCACCGAACCAGCAATAATGTAGGATTTTTGGAATCATGAAACTTGCTTATCGAAATTGACCAATACTTCGCATTGAAGTCATCAAAAATAGAAAATACAATTTAGTAATGCCGTTTTCGCCTCCAAACTTCGTAGTTGGATACGTGAGAATACCGTCATATTCACAGAAGTTTATATCTTTACGGCAGTATACCTCCTCAGCATTTCGTTATATGAGAAGCAAAGGTATGCTGATTTCACCCCTTGGAACGCGGAAAGCCGTGCTTCTAAAAATGGCAAAATGCCTTTGTTTCTGAAGCTTAGTAAAGTGGAAGAAAGAGATGCTTTTTAATTCGTTGGATTTTGCCATTTTCCTGCCAATAGTGTTTTTGCTCTATTGGTTTGTTGTACACCGAAATCTTCGTCTGCAGAACGCCTTTATCGTCGTTGCCAGTTATATTTTCTATGGTTGGTGGGACTGGCGCTTTCTTCTACTTATCATTTTTAGCACCTTCGTAGATTATAGCGTAGGATACCTCTTGCATAGACAGGAGAAGAAACGTCATCGAAAACTGTTACTCTCCATCAGTATTTTGGTCAATTTAGGATTCTTGGCGGTCTTTAAATACTATAATTTTTTCCTAGAGAATTTTGTTGAAGCCTATTCCTTTATTGGCGGTTCTATTCGGCCCAGCTCCCTTTCCCTGATTCTTCCTGTAGGCATTAGTTTTTACACCTTTCAGACGCTGAGTTATACCATCGACATCTACAATCGAAAATTACAGCCCACCAAGGATTTTATTGCTTTCTCAGCCTTTGTTTGCTTTTTTCCACAGCTGGTGGCCGGCCCGATCGAACGTGCCACGCACTTATTACCGCAGTTTCTCCAAAAACGGTCATTCGAGTACAATCAAGCCGTGAATGGATTGCGACAGATTTTGTGGGGACTGTTCAAAAAAGTGGTAATAGCCGATAACTGTGCGCGTTATGCCGACATCATCTTTAATAGTTCAGAAGATGCTTCCGGTAGCACTTTAGTGGTGGGTGCTGTCTTCTTCGCCTTTCAGATTTACGGCGACTTTTCGGGCTATTCTGACATTGCTATAGGAACTTCACGACTGTTTGGTTTCGATTTGATGAACAATTTCAACTATCCCTATTTTTCGAGAGATATCGCTGAGTTTTGGCGACGCTGGCATATTTCACTTTCCACATGGTTCCGTGATTATTTGTATATACCCTTGGGGGGAAGTCTCGGCAGCACCTGGAAGAAAGTTCGGAACATTTTCATCATATTCTTGGTAAGCGGTTTTTGGCATGGCGCCAACTGGACCTTTATCGCTTGGGGAGCGCTGAACGCCCTTTACTTTCTGCCCTTGATGGTAACCAAAAGGAATCGGAAATTTATGGGACGCATAGCCGTAGGAAAAGATTTGCCCTCGTTGCATGAGTTTGCACAAATTGCACTGACATTTATGCTTACCTGTTTTGCATGGATTTTCTTTCGAGCCCGCGACCTAGCGCATGCCTTTCAATATATCGGTGGCATCTTTGATGCTTCCCTATTTCAATTCCCAACCTTTCATCTTGATAGCGAAGTACGGCCGTTGCTCTTATTGCTCGGTGCATTTATGATAATGGAGTGGCTAGGAAGAGACGATGCTTTTGCCATCGAAAACATAGGAACACCTTGGCCAAAGCCGGTGCGCTGGAGTGTTTATTTTGGGATTGTATTCCTATTGTTCTATTTCACTGGGGAACAACAACAGTTTATCTATTTTCAATTTTAAGGATATGAAAAAGTTTCTAACATTCACCCTATTTTTCTTAGCACTACTTGGTTTCGGATATTTGATGGTCGCCGTCTTCGTAAACGATGGAAGTCGTGAACGCAACACCTACTTAGGCGCTTTGGAGCAGAAGCACTTCCGTATAGAACAATTAAACGAGCCCACCATATTTATTGCGGGTGGTTCTAATGTAGCATTTGGCACCGATAGCCGGCAATTGGAAGAAATATACTCAATGCCTGTCGTGAACCTAGGAATTCATTACGGCCTAGGCGTTTCCTTTATAACCAATGAGTTGAAAGCGGTGGTTGAAAAGGGCGATGTAGTCTTCATTTCATTGGAATACCTGTTGTCTGGTGAAGGCGACTATCGTGTGAAAAGGCAAGCAAGCATTATTTATCCGGAAGCATCTACCTATTTTGAAGCCGATTTCACTAAAGAGGTGCGGTCGGGACTAAAAAGAACCCGTAATAATCTTCAATATGTAATCGACCATCATTTGAAAGGGATAGCCGAAAGCGGATATCCAAAGGACAGCTTCAACACCTATGGTGATATTGTTTCAACTTTCAATAATGAACATCACGAACAGCTTAAAGGAAAAGAGGAATTACAGTACCGCGATTGGGAAGGTGTCGAAATTTTAAATGAGTTTTATGCCTTCGCCCAACGAAAGGGAGTTTGCGTCTACTTTCTGTACCCTCCCTACCCGCTTTCAGAATTTCAGAAAAATGAAACCGTTATATTGAAAACCGCTAATTATATAAACGCCAGACTTAAAATGGACATCCTAAACCGTCCTGAAACCTTTGTGTATGCAGACAGCCTGTTTTTCGATATGGTGTATCACTTAAATGCTACAGGGCGTGAAAAACGGATGAAAGCCTTGTTGGAAATAATAACTACCAAAGATGAAATAGGACGATGTTTACAAGCAAAATCGGAATTGGCCCATTCAATTTCGGCCGTTCGCAACTTGAAATAAGCGGTTTGCTTTCAATCACTATTCCTTAACACAATAAACCATGGCATTCCCTTGTAAACGACTTTTAGTTGTGAGCTTTTTTAGGTTTTGATTGTTAGAACGATGCTCCTTCACTTCATACACCGAAAAACCGTGCGATAATAGCATTTCAAGAATAGCGGTATAGTCCGTATCGAAATATGCCGTTAACTCTTTCACATGAATTTCGATTAACAATACGATGCCATCCTTTTGAAGGGTTTTTTCCATGCCTTTCAGCACCTTTTCTTCTGCTCCTTCAACATCAATCTTAATGAACGTTGGCGTAATTCCAGTGGTTTCGATGTACCTATCGACAGTGGTACACGCTACATCGATAGCGTCGTGGGTGTGCTGCAGTTTTAAACTAGCATTCGGCCCAGCTCCTAACGGTATTTTCTCGGTTCCTACTTGATCGGATACTGCTTTATTGTAAAGCGTAACATTTGTCAGCCTATTTTTTCTAATATTTTGTTGAATCAATGGAATACAGGTAGGATCCACTTCAAATGAATGCACGGAACCCTGCTTCGCCAAAACGGCTGAAAGACAGGTAAAATACCCCAGGTGAACACCGATATCCATCACCACATCTTTCTCTCCAACCAATTCCATAAAGAGCTTGGTAACGGCGGGCTCATGGTATCGGTTTTTATCATACCGTGGAAAAAACCAACGTTTTGAATACGCATCACTGACCGAGAACTGAAGGTCGATTGTGGCTAAGGGAAATGTCCATGTATCTCGTTTGCCATATTTCTCCTGAAAGTTTCCAGATTGCTGAAAATTCCTTTTAATAAATCTTCGAACAGGGTACCAAATACCAAGTGCGAGCAACATCCGTTTAATGAATCGTTTTACCACTAGTTCGTATCTTTTTTGGAAAACCGTTTCACTAGCCATCGTAATCCACGAAGCATCCATTTCTTACTTGCGGGATCTTTTCGCAAGATCTGCACCAATTTCATTTCTTCGGTTTGCATTAAAGCGGTAAGTTCCTGATGTTGCAAGGCAGTTTCATAGTAGGGTTGAAAATAGTTTCGATAGACCTTCATTTTCTCTTCCATCATTAGCGCCGCATTCTTGGGATCGTTGGAAAGCCCATCCATTTGAAATACCGAAATCGTTTCTGGTATATGGCGATACGACACTCTTTTGATACATACCGCATAGATGAAAAACTCCCAGTCGGAAACAATCTTGAAGTCTTCAGAATAATAAAATAATTGATCAAAAAGGGAGCGTTGAATAAAGGCTGCCGGATGCGGAATAGAGCGTTCCAAAAAATACTGAAACGTCAGGGAGTCGGGATACTCTCGTAGAAATTCTGTGTTTTTTCCCTGAAAAACCATATTGCCATACAAAATATCTTCTCCCGTTGTCAATGCCGGTGCTACACGCTCTAACACCTCAGCCGAATGAAACCGATCGCCGCTATTCAGAAACAATACGTAATCGCCTTTGGCTTGGCGCAATCCTTTGTTCATAGCTTCGTAAACACCCGTATCAGCTTCGCTCACCCAATATGCTAGTTGCCGTTGTCGTTCTTCGATAACCTGAGCACTGTTGTCGGAGGACCCGCCATCGACAACCACATATTCAAAGTCGGAAAAAGATTGCCCAAGCACACTATCCATCGTTTTATGAAGCCCTTCAGCATCGTTATAATTTACGGTTATAATAGAAATTCTAGGCATGGATTACGATAGCTCGCGATTTGTGTTTGTGTACAGTATGAATTTTGAAGACAGGGTAAATATAAACTTTTACTGCTATCTTTGGCGGCTAAGCCGTAAATTAGTCAGCAGCCGTCCGATGATTTCCAAGGAAAAAGCCTTTATCTTTATCCATAACTTCAAGACCGGAGGAACGAGTATCGAGAAGAAACTCGGGCATTTCAACACCCTTGAGGCCGATGTACAAGACCATCGAACCCTACGTGACATCGAACGATTAACCGAACGTTCCTTCTACTTCCGAAAAGGGTTATATGCCCTAAAAATCGGAAAACCCAATAGTGCCTACCGCTTTCTTAAAACCGCTGCGTTTCCGGAACTTACCAAAACAGAATACGAATCCTTTTACAAATTCACTTTTGTACGAAATACCTGGGCCCGGCTGTATTCCTGGTATGCAAATATTATGAAGGATGAACGGATGCGAAGGAAGTTCAATATTACCGATGAAGGATTGTCTTATGAAGATTTTCTTTTAACAAAGGTCAATCATCAAACCTTTTCGCAACTGCATTTTATTACGGATAGTAAGGGCGCAGTTCCCATGGACTTTATCGGCCGCTTCGAAACCCTTCAACAGGATTTTGATACCGTTTGCGAGCACTTGAACATCTCAGATTCTACGTTGCCAAAGCTACTGGTCCGAAAATATGGTCACTATACCGAGAACTATACCGATGTTACGAAGGACTTAGTGTATTCGCTTTATAAGGATGAAATCGATTACTTTAATTTCGAGTTCGGGGACTAGCTTACAGTTTCTTTGCTAGACTATCCAACCGGTTGGCCAATCCCTGTACCATTTTAGAAAGTTGCGATCGCTTCTTTACCGGTGCCTTAAGGTTCATGCGAACCGGATAGCCAATTGGAATTTTTTTATAGGAATGATAATCCACTTTTTTAAGATGTGCCATATACTCTTTATATATCTTCTTCAACTTGGGAAAATCGGAAAAATCGTAGCGGTTATATTCCCGTGAAATAGCCTGTGGATCTTCCGACAGCTTGCTGAAATGATAAAAAATCAAAGAATTGCCATCATTCAGTACGATGTTATCTTCCTGTATGGTGATAATCTCACGCTCATGCAAATTCCACGGGGCCATATTATAGCCATAGCTATCCAATACTTCAATATCTTTAAAAAACAACGGAGCCTGTGCCATCCAAAGCTGATCGACAAAATAGCCTTTGGTCGGTCGATCGTAGCCATACTTCACAACACGTTCTTCCCACCAATCCAGTAGTCGCTTCGCTTCTTCCCGCTGCGGATTAATGGCGAAGAAACCAAGGTTGTATATCCCAAACCGTAAAAAGGTATTCTCTTCTGGCTCCAGACCATCACGCGGAATCGGACTCAAAACATGGGGCGTCAGCAAACCGGTTTTGGTTTGGAGTTTATCATTTAATGCCTGTACCGAGTTGTAGAAATAAAGGTCTGGATCTAAATAGTACAAGGCCGTGGCATTCGGATGTAAATTGGTCAAATACTTGAAAGCTGTTGGTTTTACCGAAGTGTTCAGCTCGATAATATAGTATCTTTCAATAAGGTCGGGCACATCTAAGGTTTCGATATCGGCTATGGGCAATAACCTAGCCGGTTTTACCACATCATAATCGATATTGGGATGTTTGGTATCGACCAAAACGATATAAAACTGAAAACCTGGATTGTGTTCCAAAAACGACTCCTTCAATGCGAGGGCCTGACCTAGGTAATTATTGGAACAAATAGTGAAGGCAACTTCGGTGGTGCTACTCATGAAACGGTTTTTTTCAGTTTTCGAAGAATTCGCCTCGTAAAAGTAATCAGTTTTTGAAGAACTGACCGATTTTCCTGCTGCAATCGACGTACATGCGGATAATACCAAGTGCCCTTTTTCTGAAGTAGCGGATGCGAAAGCTTCCATCCAAAATATTGCTGTACGTTCGGTACGAAATCCTCGATTAAGGGATGATCGGTAGTTTCGGTGGAAACACCGCCCGCGGCAAAATTCGCAATCACCAAGTCGATATATTCAAAACGTCCCTTCGCCCAGCAACGGAGGTTGAAGTCCCAGTCGGCACTTTTTACATACCGCTGATTGAAATCGCCTATTTCTTCCCGTACAAAAGAGGTACGATAACACATGGCCTGGTGACAAATATTCTGTTGCAACAGTTTTTCTAGCGTAAACGGCCCGTCGTACAGATCGCCATCCTTGGCCCAACCGGTATTCCCGATGATTTTGGCATTGCCGTAGACTACATCGGCATCCGTATACCGCAAGATTTCGAATAATGGCTGCAGTACCGAGTGATGGTGTAAGGTATCGTCACTGCCTAAAAACAGGATCCATTTTCCAGTAGCCTTTCGCATACCTTTATTCATCGCATCATAAATTCCGTGATCCGTTTCTTGAAACCACTGTAGTGCTGCCACCTCCTGCTTCCATTTTTGAACAATAGCCTCGGTCGTATCGGTAGAGCCGCCATCCATAACGCATACCGAAACGTCAGCCGTTTGCTGCTCCGCAATAGATGCCAAAGTAGCCTCCAACGTATCGGCGCTGTTATAGGTTGGTATGATGATGGTGAATAGTGGCATTTTACTTTTTATGTAAGTATTGCGTTGGCTTCAAGCAAGTTCCGGTAGGTTTTATCGATATGAAAAAGAATGGGGTGAACCTTCACTTTCGGCCCGACCATCAATTGAAGCTTTCTTCTCCAATTCGGATCTTTTCCCAATATTCCCCTAATTAATACTCTAACCGCAGTAGTAGCCCTTTCACGCTGCTGTGAATACCTTCCATAACGATCGCTATTTTTCAAAAACCAATCGTACAGTTCTAGAATTGGTAAGGATGCCTGGTGCCCTTGGTTTAGTTTCACCATATACGAATGCTTTAACCTTCTTTCGGTTATATAATGACTGAATTTTAATGCCTCCGAATACCACAAGCGATATCCCATAATCAATACCCATTTGCATATTTCACTATCGTCGCCAGAGGTAATGGCAGCTCCAGTTCTTCCCAACAACAAGGAATGAAACTTTGCCTTGAATAATTGTGTTAAAATTGTCTTCCGAATAACCAATCCAGCTCCCCAAACAAATCCCCTCTCCGAAATATCGCCATCCTCGGGTGCCTGTATCCCCACGGCATAGTTCATGGCCTGCTCATGCCACCAATCGGGCGTATCGCCTTCTAAAACACCTTTCGACAGGCCTCCCAAAGCCCCGATTTTGGGATGTTTCTTCATAATGGAATGTGCCTTCACACTATAATTTGACGCCAACCAATTATCGTCATCACAAAAAATGATAAGATCGGCCTTCGCCTCTTTAACCCCTGCCTTACGGGCGTGAGAAAGCCCAGGCGTTCGTTCAAAAATAACGTTTAAAGGACTGGCGCTACCAAACTCCTTCCAAAGCTGTTTAGCGGTTGCTGCTGTATTATCAGAGGAATTATTATCCACCAATACAACCTCATACGAAAATCCGTCTGGAATTTCTTGTGCTGCTAAATGCCTCATGGTTTCAGGCAGTAAGGCTTCACTGTTATAGCAACACACGATTATGGACACATCTACGCTAGAACTCATATCCAAATGTTTCTAAATCTGATGCGTAATATTCTTCAAGTATTTTTCGAGTATTATCATCTATAACCTCGCGATAGGAAGATCCCTTTTTCTTAGATGCATTCGTTTTCTTCAACGCGTTGACCGGTCGTATTCCCAATTTCTCCACGATTTGCTTTACGTCTTCTTCCAACGTTTCAAACCTTCCAATAAAATCGAGATCCAATTTCCCCACATCATTTTTCAACCAAAAGGTTTGAGGCTTCCATTGGTTATGCGGTGGATTATGAACCAATTTACCCTCCTTTAACAATAGCGCAGCTTCTGCAATACTCGCATGCTGTAAGGTATCGTAGTCCATATGTTTCCCATAGATTGCCTTTTCGGGCTTGATGGCCGAATGATAATACGATTCATCCATCCGTGCATAATTGTATAGGGATAGAAATCGACTAAACGGATTGCGAACAATGGCAAAAGAAAAAAGAGCTTCATACTGTTTCCGCCCCAACATCGCTTTATACTCCGAAACCGTATAATGCCGCGAAACGTCGATTCCCAATAGCTGACTGATGGTCGTTCCAGCATTTTTCGGCACGTGTACAAACACATAATTCGAATCTTTCGAAATATTATCGAAATCGAACTCGGGCACTTGTTTTTTCTTAAATAACGACCACTTCATACCCTGCTAAGTTATAACTCCTTTATCGAATTGACGAACCTTGTGCGCACTTCTTCATAAATATGTACATCTACATGAATATACCGTTTGTACTCTGGATTTGTATCGAAAAAATCCTTTACAGCCTCCGCTTCCATCTGCTTTTGTCCCAACTTGTTCTTCACCTCATAGCTTGGCACTACCTTCCATCCCAATTTCTGTTTGAAAAGTTGCAACGACGCATCGAATTCCTCCATAATACCAACCGCAGCAAAATGCGACATGATGTTTTCGAGTGCTTCCGAAGCAAGATTCGCACTAACCTCACCATTTGGCAGCGTATCGAAGTCGTTTGCGGTAAGCATTCGAGCCATCCCATTATCGGCAGCCATTGCCAATCCGCTATCTAAGAATTCAGCTAGATTCATATCCTGTTGGTTGATTTCAGTATACAGATCGATATGACGTAAATAATTATACAAAGAAGCCAACCGATCGTAAGGCTCGCGTACCATGGTAAAATAAACGGCCGTATCGCGCAAATAGGCATGCGATCCAAAGAAATGATGGCCGCGCAACAAATCGATCTTCACACGCTTCTTTTTTGGTAATGCCTTAAACTCGTTATACGAATCGCGATACCGGGCTCCGTTGATGGCAAAAATCCTATTGGCATCGTAGTTTTGGTCGATGCAATTCATTAAGGTGGTACCTCCACATTTGTGTAAATGCAGAAAAATATGGGGACCCATTTTTTGGGGTGAAAATTTTTCGGAAAGTGACTTAAATAATGGCTTCATCGTGTTACCCCTTTCCGAATATCTTTTTGATACTACTTTTTATTCCTTTTGAAGATTTTTCGGCTTTTGGCTCGTTTTCAACCTGTAAGTTGTCATAATCGCCATCGCTGAAATACGCTAGTTTTTGGCGATGCTTGGTGCCGGATTCAAGATTTTGATGTTCCAGGAAATGTCGTGCATGTGCCAACGCGCTTTCCATGACTTTGCTTTTGTGAACATCGGTTTCCGTTTGCGCTATATGGGCAAGGTTTTGCTCCAAGGCCTTATAGTTGTAGTACAGCAACGAATCCTTTCCCATATCTCCTTTTAGCCAATTTTTATCGTCGCCGATATGAAACGTGAGTCGTTCCTCGCGTATCCATTGAAAGTGACTGCTTAACTGAAGTAGATTATGTGCAATAAAGAGTCCTACCGGACCGGTTCCTACGATTCCTCCCTCTAGCTTCATGTTCGGAATCTGTTCGCGTTTTATCACAAAACAATCGATGCCTTCGTGCGGCACCCCTTTTTCGGCATATAACTTGGGTAGGTCGGAAGGCGAGAAAGCACCATTTGGAAGCGTTCTTCGGTTAATGCAAAGCCCATCTACACCCTGTTGCAGCAAGGTAGCGACTGAAATGTAAAAGTGAGGGTATAGACTGATATCGACATTCGTAAAAACTACGTAATCGGCATTTGCATGTTCGTAGCCCAATCGCAAAATATCCTCGATATAGGGAAGCTTCTTGGCCGTGGAAAAGGCTTCATGCTCTTGGATGGAACGTGTTAGGTTCGGTGTTTTTTCAAAATAGTCCGGAACGATGGTTTCATCTTCCGGAAAGCAGCAACTCGCCAAGCGGACTGAAATATCCATATCGCCCTTTTCCGCAACATCCTTTGCCCTGCGCATGCTTTCGAACGTAATAGGCTGCGCCATAAACAGGTCGGAGCTGTCGGGTACCTTAACCGGATTTACGATGTGGGTGAAGGTCATCATGTTTAAAATAGCGAAAAAGATGTTTCAACCTTACTAAATGCCTGCGACTTTTCAAATTTCGGTGGAATGGAATCGATGCACAATGCATCACTTACCGGATGCTTTTGTTTTGCTGGGAGGTAATTTTTAAAATCCAGCTTCTTAAAGTTTTTCTTCTTGGCGGCCTTTTTTCGGATGAAGAATAAATTCTGAAGGTTGTTACCTATAAAAATATAGTCATTCCATTGTTGAAAATGATCCATGATCGCTTTCTTTTCATGCAGCGTATTGGCTTCAATAATGAATAAATCAACGCTTACTTTTGTTATATCCAGTCCTTTCAACACTTCAACCTCGAAACCTTCAACATCTATAGACAATACATCGACATGTTTTTGTTTAAGGGAGTCCAAAATTGCGCCTAAAGTATTGGAGGCTACGGTTACCTTATTCGGTTCCTTATAATATAAACCACGATTTTCATAACGGCGCTTCACGTCCTCTTCGTCGTACGAAACACCTGAAAGCACGCCAATCTCTTCATCATAAAAAGTAACTTCTTGAGTTTCGGGATTTCCAACGACCGCTTTATTGATGTTGATGGCGTTTGGGCGTTGTTTTTCTAAATACTTAAAAATTCTTGGGTTTGGCTCGATACAAATGGCCTTCCATCCCAATTGCTCAAGGCTATAGCTATTGCTAAGGTGTACGCCATCGAAAGCGCCTACTTCTACTACGACACCTTTTGACCGTTTTCCCAATAATTGCCAGGCAATGTAATCGTCGGCGTGTTGTGAAGATGATATAAAGTGAGGTGTTTCTACCCAGTAGAATTTATAATCATATTTCTTTAGAAAATTAAAGCTTATCGATTCAATCAACGCTATATTGAAGGGCGAAAGGCTGTTCAAAAATTGATTTCTAGAACCGTCATGAATATGATTTGTATGAAGCAAGGTGTCTTTGTTGAACGTTTGGTTACTAGCACTTTCCTTTTTGTTGTTCGGAATCTTAGCTTGGCTATTTTTCAATCGATCTAGATTGACTGAATCAGCGATTGATTCAATTTCTTTCTGATCTAATCTGATATCTAAAAAATCACAAAGAACTTGAATTTCTTCAGAAATATTGAATGCAAAATCTTCATACTTTCTACTGATAATCTTTCCGTTGCATTGCGTCCATTGATTATGATCATCTAGATATTGAAGGGTTGCTTCCTTCACATTCGAGCTATCCTCATTAAACCATTTTTTATTTATAGAAGAAACAATCACGTCTCTAATATCCCTGTAAGAATGAATTACCAATGCATTTCCACTCTTGATTTCTGCTTCAATCTCTGAGGTAAGTTTATGAAGCTTTATGACCTTGAGTCCAGAGTACTCGCTATTATCTTTTTTTATTTTATGAAATTCACTTGGATTGAAATAGGGCAATCGCTTCCCACTATTAGCAGTTTCAACAATATTAGCTACCAAGTTATATTGAAGGGTAGAACCCGATCTTTTACCACCTGCACAGATTATCCACATCCTAATTGATATTTATTTCCTTTTCCCACTTGAACGATGGTCGTAAAGGACCTTTCGACTTACCCATCCATTCTCCCAATTCAATGGGCTTAGGTGTAACAATAAAACTCAGTAAATTTTGCTTAGTAATAAGCTTGCTTTTTTTTCCATCTACATCTTCAACAACAACCAAATTTGTACTAAAGTTACCTTCATTGAAAAAATTTGAAGGTATTAGCATTTTAAGAGTAAGAAAACCTTCTTCGCCAATATTATCATTTTGAACACTTTCACGACTAGTTGTTGCAAAAAGAATAAAATCGTTATCGTCAAGGAATTGGGTGTTTACAAAAATATTTCTACTTAGATTATTCGCCCATAATTTATATTCTAAAACAATTTCATCGTCCATCCTAATCGTATCCTTCTCATTTTCACTTCTTGAGAAGATATTAGCACTAACTAATTTAATACCATCTTTTTCTGGGGCAGTAGCAAGGTCCCATTTTTGAAAATTCTTTTGAACATGTCCCTCATATTCCTTCAAATAATGAGTTATCCCCTCATCTGTTGGACCAGAAAAATTAATTTGTCCATTTTTAAGAACAAGAACTCTCGTGCAAAGACTTGAAACACTCGCCATATTATGGCTTACAAACAGTACGGTACGGCCTTCACCAGAGCTAATAGCCTGCATCTTTCCGATGGCTTTTTTCTGAAACTCGGCGTCGCCTACGGCCAACACCTCATCTACCACCAAAATATCCGGTTCTAAGTGTGCTGCTACCGCAAAGCCCAAGCGTACGGTCATCCCGCTGCTATAGCGCTTGGTAGGGGTATCGATATACATTTCGCAACCGCTAAATTCGATAATCTCGTCTACCTTGGCATCAATCTCGGCCTTGGTCATTCCCAAAATGGCGCCATTTAGGTAAATATTCTCACGACCCGTTAACTCTGGATGAAAGCCTGTGCCTACCTCCAACAGTGAAGCAATACGACCCCGGCTCTTGATAACGCCTGTGGTTGGACTTGTAACGCGGGAAAGCAGTTTCAGTAAGGTCGATTTCCCTGCACCGTTTTTACCGATAATGCCGAGTACTTCCCCTTCCTGCACTTCAAAGTTGATATCCTTTAAGGCCCATACATAATCGTCGGTTGCCTTGGCACTTCGGTCGTTAACGGCACCCACCTTTAAATACGGATCTTCCTTTCCGCGAATACGGTGCCACCAACGGTTTACATCATGCATCAAACTGCCGGTACCGACCAATCCCAAGCGATATTGTTTACTGATATTTTCGGCTTTTAGGATCGTTTTGGACATTATACGGTATCGATAAAGGTTTTTTCGGTTCTATTAAAAAGTGCTAGTCCCACGATAAACAAGAAAGCTCCCAAGAGACCGATGAACCCCAAGGTCGTTTCATTAAAATACAGGCTAGGATCGTTAAATAGAATATGTCGGAAGGCTTCCATGATATACGCCAACGGGTTGTACTCCACCACCCATCCGTAGGAAGAATTGGTCAGCGCCTTCATCGGGTAAGGTACCGCCGAAATGTACATCAGCAATTGTATAAAAAAGCCCAGCAACAGTGAAATGTCGCGGTATTTTGTGGTAAGGGTCGAAATAATCATTCCAACACCAAGACCGTATAGTATCATATAGAGCAGTAATACCGGAAACCAGAGCGCGTTCCACGATAGGTAAATTTCTGCACCAGTACTTAGATAATAAATATAGAACCCTATTAGGATGATCATTTGAATTCCAAACTTTACAAGATTGGATATCACTTTTGAAAGGGGCACGATAAAACGTGGGAAATAGACTTTTCCGAACAGCCCGGCATTCGATCTAAAGGTAGAAGAGGTACCCATAAGACAGACTTTAAAGTAGTTCCAGGCCGTGATACCGGATAGGTTAAACAGAAATGCAGGCACCAATCCTGTTTCAATCTTTGCAATATTGTTGAAAACTAGTGTAAAAATAACAGAGGTGAACAGCGGTTGAATGAAGAACCAAAGCGGTCCTAAGACCGTTTGCTTATACACGGTTACGATATCGCGCTTTACAAAAAGGAAAAGCAAATCGCGGTACTGCCAAATTTCCTTGAAATTCAGCTCGATTAGCTTTCGTTTCGCAGAGATTTCATATAGCCAGCTGTCGTTTGATTGGGAGCTCACGGTAGGTATTGGTTCTAGGCGCTAATATAAGAATATTAACCAAATAGCGTAGTTTGGCACCCGAGTGTTTTCGGACCAATTATTCACGATTTGTAAAGAGATGTTGTTCGAGTTGGTGCCATAAGGATTGCGAGTGCTTCTTATCGAATTTACGCGCAAAAAGCGCCTTGCTTTCCAAGATGGGCTCGTAGTCTGTTTCATCTAAGATGGCAGGATTACTTCCATACCGCTCCGTCCAATCGATATATCGCTTATTATCCTTCTCCAGTGTAGGCAAAAGCTCGGAGTTGCACAGTATGGTCTGAAAATAAAACTCCTCTGAACAAAAGGTATGTTTCATTCGTTTCAACAGTGCGGGCTGTTTTCGGGTATGGTCCAAGACTTTCAGAATCGCCGCATGGGAAAGGCTCCAGTAGGTAGAACCACCATACAGCGGAGGTAAGGAAGCTGCTATGGGCCGTTTTATACCCAGTTTCTTTTGGTATTTTTTCAACTGTTGAATAAGGCCATGATGTTTTTTAGCGTTTAGCACATCGTATAGATTGAAGCGTTCGATACGGTCCATTCCGCCTTCATTCCAGCAATCGGCAGGCATCGGAAAATATTCTAGATAGCTTTTGGTTGAAGACGCTGGCAAAAGTTCAAAGAAATAATCCAACGATTGGATTGGAAAATCCTGCGCTGTAATTAAATGGTAGTGGGAGTACCCACCGTCCTTGGCTGCCAATTCGCAAAGATGAAGAATGCTACGCAAGTGATTGCGACCGCCCCAGTTAACGGTATACGTGAAGCTAACTTCCCTTACTTGGGGAAGGCTTTTTATCGCGTCGATAGCCTTTGGCTGTGGGTTGCTCTTGCGGTCGATATGGATATAGATGCCGAAGCGGTCGTAGAACAGCCGAGCAAGATTGAAAAGCTGGTCGAAGTCTTTATATGCCGTAATAAGAATTGCATGCTTCATTTCCTTCTTGGTATCCATTTCCGTTTCCACTCCCCCCATCGATGGGCAAGATAAGGATATTTCAATCGGAAGTACAGCTTAGCCTTCGGTTGAAACAATAGCTTGCTATTTTCTAAAAATGTTTGCGTTGATGCCCTTCGGTCTTCAAATTGATATCCCAAGAAATCCAGATCCTTCTTATAATATTTTTCGACCAACCGTTTGCGCTTTTCGGTATAGAATATAGAATAATGCGACAGCTTTTTACTGGCGACATTTGCTTTTTTTGAAAAAGTATTTTTCGGTAAGCCTATAGTTTCTGCTAGATTCGGGGCTTCCGTCGCCAAGGACTCTAAACGGATTACCCTGTCGTATGATATGCGTTTGCCTTGTATATGGAAATAGTCGTATTGCGACCATAAATGATCGCCCATATAGTTGATGTTTCTTTGTGTAAGCAAGGCTTTAAATGGACCTTTAGCCATTATAAAATCCTTAAAACTTCCATAAACACCCGAATTAGCCATCACCCAATGATAGTCGGAGTACGCCCTGCTATACGGGTTCCGTACAATAATAAAGGTGAAATAATCGCTCCATTGGGCTTCAGTAATAAGTTTCTTTGAAAGCAACTGCTCTGGAGTCGCGTGCTGAAGGTGAAGACTGTGTTTTTCACTCCAACCATACAGCATGTCGTAATTGGGCGGTGTCATTTTTTTAGGTACGCCAAAGGCATTTTCTACAGATGTACCTGCACACTTGGAGATATGTATAAAAATACTTTTATGCTTGTGCGAGATCATACCCTTCGTATTGAAGTTTTATTCAGGGTTTTCACTTAACAGCTTACTTACGCTTCCCTGAGACAAAGTGCCGTAGACGCTGCCACCATGATTTAGGCTTTTCGACCTCATGGTACCCATTACCATAGTTTCCGTATCCATAGCCATAACCATAGCCATACCCATAGCCGTATCCAGTACCATAGCCGTACTTAGCCCGTTCCTCATAGAAATTAACAACAAAGCTGATATTGGAAATTTCGCCGGCCTTGTACTTATCGTTAACTTGTGCAAACATTCCTTTTTTGGTATAGTTCTGTCGTACCATGTAGATAATGGTATCCGCATAGGTTAATAATTCCAGCGAATCGGCTACCAAGCCCAGTGGTGGTGAATCCAATACAATATAGTCGTACCTATCCTTTAGAATGTCTATGAGCTGGTCCATACGCTCGCTCATCAGCAATTCGGAAGGATTGGGCGGTACAGGACCCGAGGTGATCACATCCAAATGCTCGACATGTGTCTTTTGGATAACCTCGTCTAAGCCCGCTTCATCTATCAGGTAGTTTACCACCCCAATATTGTTGTTAATGTTGAAATCGTCGAAAATTTTAGGTTTCCGAAGATCTAGTCCAAGCAATAATGTTTTCTTTTCACTTAGGGCAAATACCGAAGCGATATTGATAGAACAAAAGGTTTTTCCCTCGCCACTCACCGAAGAGGTTACCAGTACTGTTTTGGCGCCTTTTACACCCTGCTTTCGGTACATAAATTGCAGGCTGGATCGCAGCGCTCGGAACGATTCGGCAATGGGCGATTTTGGTTTGTTAAGCACCGCTAAGTTGTTATCCATCTTACTACGGCCAATAACCCCTAGGATTGGAATCTTGGAAGCGCGTTCTACATCTGAAATGGTATTAACCTTTGTATTTAAAAAGGACTTTAGAAATACAAAGACAAAGGGAATCAAAAATCCGAACAGGGCTGCCAATACATAGTTAAGTTGGGTGTTCGGCCCTACTTTTCCGCCGCCGGTATCCTTTGCCGGGTCGATAATCATAACATCGCTAACATTGGCCGCCTTCACAAGCTTTGCTTCACTGAGTTTCGACAGGAACATATTGTAGCTACCGAGGTTAAGGTTGTAGCGACGTTCAATTTTCAGCAATTCCTGTTGTTCTTTTGGCAGCTTTCGAATCTCGGCCTCATTTTCGGCTATATCACGATTTAGATCCTGAAGTTCTTGTCGCTTTAAACGCTTGGTCGAGGCAATGTTTTCAATTAGAATGTTTTTTACTGCATTGATACGTCTGTCCAAATCGGCAAAAACTGGAGCACCCTCCTGATAGGAGTATTGTAGTGTATTGCGCTCCTCTGCCAAGGAAACGATACGACCAACTCCCGAAACAATGCTCCCTTCCGAAATACCGGCCACCGATGGCGCTGGAACATCGCGGTAATCGGAGCGTGTTACGAGATAGTCCTCAAGGACCTCGTAATAATTGAGTTCGCGTTCCAATGCTTGCTTGCGCTGGTCTAAGGTATTGAGCCTTTGATTGATCTCGGTGCCTTCACGGCTTAGGTCTAAAATTTCGTTTCGGTTCTTATAGGCATTCAGCTCGTCTTCTACATCCGAAAGCTCCGCCGACTTCTGTGTAAGGCTGCTATCGATAAAGCGAATGGTCTTGGTAGCAAATAGGTTTTTGCGTTCCAACATATTTTCACTTAGTACGGCAACAGAGGTATTCAGGTATTCTACTAAGCGATGTTTATTCTTTCCATTCAGTCCCATCTGCAATACAGAAGATCCGTCCGATTCGGGAAATACGCTGATATTCAAATATTGTTTTACCGCGCCGTCGAATTCCATAAAGTTGAAGTAGTACGTTTGCCCAGCCTTTGCTCGCATTTCAGGATTGGGTTGTACGGTTATTTCCATAAACGGCAGGGCAATCTCATCGCCTAGCTTATATTCCCTCGAAAGATCGTGGGCCGCGATGGGCATATTGCTTCGTTCCTTGGTACCATAATGTTGCAGCGGAATGGAACCACCCGGAAAACTGGCTTCCAACAAAAAGTGCGTAGAATCCTGAAAGGTAATGGTAAACTGTTTGTGTAAAATCTGTGGTTTGGTGGTATCTACCTCGATAAAGAATGGCACCTTTTTGTAGCCATCCTCCAATTGGTATTCGCCGTCCATTAAATAATTCACGTAGTACTGCAAGCGCTCTACCACCTGTTCGTTATGCGAGCGTGATTTTAGGGTAATAACGGATGTATTAACCTTGTCTGATGTTCCACCCCAATTGAAGGTAAGGCTGGTATTATTGGTGAAGAAGGGATTTTGATCGTTCTTCACACTTATCAGGTTGGTAATACGGTAAATAGGAAGTTTCCGAACATTGATGTAGTACGCAATACCAAACCCGATGGCCAAACTTATCAAAAATAAGGGCCAATGACTTAGCAACTTAAAAAGGAATCCCTTAAAGTCGAAAATCGAATGATGCTGTTCTATGTCGAATGATTCATCCCTCATAATCTAATAAATAATAAGATTGCGGTCGACAAGGCTGTGATTACGGTTAAAACCGTAGTAAACGATTGGAGGCCGGTAGTTCCAGTACCAAGCGATTTTTGGGGCAATGGATTTATTAAAATAAGATCGTTTGGTTGAATATAATAGTACGGCGAGTTCATCGCATCGATAGTCGTAAGGTCGATATGGTGTACCTTTTGGCCCAAAGGATACTGCCGGATTAAAACCACATCTTTTCGGTCGCCCGTTACCCGTATATCGCCACTATTGGCAATAGCTTCCATAATACTCACTTGGTCACGGTAAATAATATTCGAACCTGGATTCGAAATCTCACCGTTTATAGTATAGCGGATTCCAGATAATTTTACCGTTACAAAAACATTGGCCTCTTCCTTAAACAAATCTTCCAACAGTCTGCTTTCAATATCCTCTCGCACTTCCTCGACGGTCTTTCCCAAAACAGGGATTTCACCCAAGATAGGTACACGGATATTCCCGTGTTTGTCTACTACAAAGCCATCGTAATATAAGCGTTCTTCACGCGTAGCGTTCGGACTTTGGTCGCCCACCGGGTTAAAAATATTGTTTAGGTTATCATCTAAGGCCTTTACACGGATACTCAATAAGTCGTTTACCTGCAATCGGTACGGTTCCTGTTTCTTTTGAATAGGAATGATACTGTCTGTTGTAGTTTGGGAATCCTCCTGAAGATAGGTTAGCTGTTTTGTGGTAATACACGAGGTAAAGCATCCTATAACCACCAAGAAGCACAACAGGTTAAATAGTTTCATAGAGAGGAGGCTGTTTTGGCAAATATAACGCAACGACTGTAATTATAAAATATTAATTCTGCATACTGCCGAAAATCCTTTTAATTTGCAGCATGGCAGACATCAACTATGTTTCGGTTGAAAATATTTCAAAATCGTATGGAGAACGCGTGTTGTTCCAGAATATTTCATTTGGTATCAACGAAGGCCAGAAAATCGGCTTTGTCGCAAAGAATGGAACGGGAAAGACCTCACTTCTTAATATTCTCTCAGGTGAAGACGTTCCGGATTCGGGAGATGTCATCTATCGAAAAAATCTAAACGTCGCCTTCCTATCGCAGGAACCCAACCTTCAACCCACGTTAACGGTTGAAGAAACCATCCTGGCATCCGACAATCCGGTCTTAACCACTATTGCTCGGTACGAAAAAGCACTTCAAAATCCGCACGACACCGAAGCTTACCAAGCAGCCTTCGACGCCATGGATGCTCAAAATGCCTGGGATTTCGAAACCCAGTACAAGCAAATTCTCTTCACCTTAAAACTTACGAAGCTCGAACAAAAGGTGTCGGAACTGAGCGGTGGACAAAAAAAACGACTTGCTTTGGCAATAGCACTGCTTAATAAGCCTGATTTAATGATATTGGACGAGCCGACCAACCACCTTGACCTCGAAATGATCGAATGGCTGGAAGCGCTTTTCGCCCGAGAAAATCTGACGCTTTTTATGGTAACGCACGATCGGTATTTCCTCGAGCGTGTGTGTAATGAAATTGTAGAGCTAGATCAAGGTTTTTTGTACACCTACAAAGGAAACTACAGCTACTTTTTAGATAAACGGGAAGCGCGTATTGAGAATCAAGCCGCCGAAACCGCCAAAGCCAAGCAGCTGTACAAAAAGGAATTGGAATGGATGCGACGACAGCCAAAAGCGCGAACGACCAAGAGTAAGAGTCGCATCGACGACTTTTCTAACATTAAACAACGGGCGCACCAACGTAGAAAAGATCATGAGGTACAGCTGGAACTGAATATGGAACGGCTAGGTACTAAAGTCGTTGAGCTTCATAATATCTCGAAGGGGTTTGAGGACAAGACGCTATTTGAAAACTTCGACCATAACTTCATCAAGGGCGAACGCGTTGGAATAATTGGAAACAACGGTACTGGAAAATCGACCTTCCTAAATATCCTTACTGGCACCCTAAAACCCGATACGGGAAAGGTGGTCATTGGTGAAACGGTTCAGTTTGGCTATTACACCCAAAAAGGTATCAAGATTAAGCCCGGACAAAAGGTGATTGATGTGGTGCGGGAGTTTGGCGATTATATTCCGTTGAAAAAAGGACGTCAGATTTCCGCCCAACAACTGTTGGAACGCTTTCTTTTCGACCGTAAAAAGCAATATGATTTCGTTGAAAAACTCAGTGGAGGTGAACGAAAACGACTGTATTTGTGTACGGTACTCATCAAAAACCCGAACTTCCTAATTCTGGATGAACCGACCAACGATTTGGATATAGTAACCTTGAATGTGTTGGAAAACTTTTTGCTAGATTTCCCTGGTTGTTTGATCGTAGTTTCCCACGACCGTTATTTTATGGATAAGATTGTAGACCACTTGTTTGTCTTCAAAAACCATAAAATCAAGGATTTCCCAGGAAACTATAGCGATTATCGCGAGTATGCTAGCGCCAATACTTCAGAAGAAGAAACCGAAGAAAAGAAAGCGTCAACAAAGACCGAAGATAAATCAACCAAAAAAGCGGCCTTAACGTATAACGAGAAAAAGGAGCATCGCAATCTGGAAAAGGAAATTGCTAAACTGGAAAAAGAAAAGGAGGCGCTTCAGAATAAATTCGCCACCGAAAACTGGTCGGGCGCCGAAATCGATGAGCAATCGCAAAAGCTTCAAGAACTGATCGACAATATCGAGGAAAAGACCGAACGTTGGTTCGAACTCTCGGCCAAGCTAGAGGAAGGCTAACAACTTTCACGTTTAATTAACCCCTGCCCTATTTTGTACCCTAGCGCATTTTGTATCTTTATGGCATGAAACTACTGTTGACCCATATTCAGGAGTTGCTGCAGGTGCGCGAACCAGCTCCTATTTTTTTAAGAGGTGAAGCCATGAGCGAATTACCCACTATCAAAGATGCATGGGTGTTGGTAAATCATGGCCTTATTGAAGACTTCGGCTCCATGGATGTAATGCCAAAGGTGAAAGGTTTTAAACCCATCGATTGTACTGGGAAAATCGTGATGCCTGCTTGGTGCGATTCGCACAGTCATTTGGTCTATGCTGGAAATCGTGAAAGCGAGTTTGTAGATCGACTAAAAGGACTCTCCTATCAAGAAATAGCCAGCAAAGGGGGGGGAATTTTGAATTCTGCCAAAAAATTGCAGGAAACTTCTGAAGATGACTTGTACCACCAATCGGAAGTACGGTTAAAGGAAGTCATGAAAATGGGTACCGGCGCTATTGAAATTAAAAGTGGATATGGACTAACCACCGAAGCTGAAATGAAGATGTTACGCGTGGCGAAGCGCTTGGCAGAGCATTATCCAATCACCATCAAAACAAATTTTTTAGGCGCGCATGCGGTTCCGAAAGAGTTCAAGGAAAACAAAGATGGCTATATGGATTTGCTCTGCAATGAAATGTTACCACAAATTGCCGAGGAAAAACTGGCCGATTTTGTCGATATTTTTTGTGAAGAAGGTTATTTCACGGTGGAAGATACCGATCGCCTACTTTCGGAAGCAACGAAGTATGGTTTACGACCTAAAATTCACGTCAATCAGTTTAATTCGATTGGTGGGGTTGAAGTAGGCGTGAAACATCAGGCATTAAGCGTAGATCACCTGGAAGTGATGAACGATGCCGATTATGAGGCATTACATGACAGTCAGACCATGCCAACCGCCTTACCCGGATGTTCTTTCTTTTTGGGTATTCCGTATACGCCCGGTCGCGAAATGATCGATAAAGGCCTACCCTTGGCTTTAGCCACCGACTATAATCCTGGTTCGGCACCGAGTGGCAATATGAATTTTGTGGTTTCCGCTGCCTGTGTAAAGATGAAACTGACACCTGAAGAAGCCATCAATGCTGCGACGATAAACAGTGCGTATGCTATGGGACTGGAAAAAACACACGGAACGATCACGAAAGGCAAGGTTGCTAACTTAATTATTACGAAACCGATTCCGTCGTATGGATATATACCTTACTCGTTCGGGAGCAACTTAATTGAGCAAGTAGTATTAAACGGAAAAATTCTCGACTAGATATGCTTTCTTTTTATGCTGAAAAAAATATAGCGGAATTCACGAATCCTCGGAAAGGGGAAACCAAATTAGGTCAGGCAATGGCTACAGCTGCCAATTGGGGCGAGCTAGAAAAATCGAATGCAAAATATGTATTGGTCGGTATCCCTGAAGACATTGGTGTTCGGGCGAATCATGGAAAAGCGGGAACTTCCCAGGCATGGAAATCGTTTCTCTCTTCGTTTTGCAACCTGCAGGCCAATCCGTTGCTTTCGCCCGATAGCGTATTAGTGTTGGGTGAAATAGATTGCGCTCAGCAAATGGTACAGGCTGAAACCTTGGACACCTCAGCCGACCATTACTACGAAAAATTAGGTCAGTTGGTCCGTCAGATCGACGATATGGTAACAACGGTGATTTCAAAAATCGTTGGAATGGGAAAAATTCCAATCGTTATCGGTGGCGGCCATAATAACAGCTACGGAAACTTGAAGGGAAGCGCAACCGCCTTGGACGGTTCCATTAACTGTATTAATTTCGATGCGCATACTGATTTTCGCGCCTTGGAGCATCGTCACTCTGGCAATGGCTTTTCGTATGCGTTCGAGGAAGGCTTTTTAAATCGCTATTTCATCTTTGGATTGCACCGAAACTATACGTCGCAGAACGTATTCGATACTATGGCACGCTGGAAGGATCGTATTCAGTTTGAAACCTATGAAAACATCGCGATTGATGAAAACCTTTCGTTTGAGCAAAGCTTTCAGGAAGCCGGTTCTTTTTTGAAGGTAGAACAGGAAGCCTTTGGTATTGAATTGGACTTAGATGCCATTCAACAGTTGCCGAGCAGCGCGATGACACCTAGCGGATTTGTAATGGCGGAAGCCCGTATGTTTTTGCGTCATTTTTCACGGTTTCAGCAGTGTCGCTATATTCATTTATGTGAAGCCGCTCCTACCCTTTCTTCGCAACCTTCACAAGTAGGAAAAGCATTGGCGTATTTGGTTTCCGATTGTATTGCCTCATGAAAATCGTTCCTTTTCAACCCGAACACAAACAAGCTTTTTACGAGCTAAACATCGAATGGCTCGAGACCTATTTTTATGTAGAGCCATTTGATAGAGAAGTACTGAGCAAGCCACAGAAATACATCTTGGATAATGGTGGCTATATCTTTTCAGCAGTTGAAGGCGAGGTTGTCGGTGTTGTTGCCCTGTTGAATCATGGTGAAAAGCGGTTCGAACTGACCAAAATGGCGGTACAGCCATCGCTTCGCGGAAAGGGTACTGGTCAGAAGTTGCTACAGCACTGCATCGACTTCGCGAAGAAGAACGATTTTAGCAGTTTGTTTTTGTATTCGAATACCAAGTTGGAAAATGCCATTCACCTCTATCGGAAATATGGATTTCAGGAAGTGGACTTAGAGACTGGGAGTCCGTATGAGCGAAGCAATATCAAAATGGTGTATCAAGGTATTTAACGGTTTTTCGCCTCGATCCATTTCGACATATATTTTGAAGCCTGTAGGGTTTGGTGGTGAAGAATCTGTGATAGAAAATTTTCCTGACGATGCTGTTGAAGGTTTTGGTGAAGTGTTTTAATGTTCTGTTGAAAACCATTTTCAAATAAATCCTTTCGAAAGCGCTGTTGAAGGATATTAAAACCATTTTGTTGCGCTTCTTGCCATAATTCCTTCTCGGTGTAGAGTGAAACAGCGGCATCGATAAAGTCTTCATTGGTTTTAGCAATACTTCCCCCAAAAGGCAACTCGCTACACAGTCCTTCTGCTCCGATGGGAGTCGCTACCGCAGGCGTACCATAGCGCATGGCATCGAAATGCTTTCCTTTAAGACCAGCGCCAAATCGCAGCGGTGCCAGACAAACTTTTGCTGCTTTGGTGACCTCCTCGGCGGAAGGCGCCCAACCCTTAACTAGAAATCCTTGTTTCGGATTGTGAAGTTCTTGGATACGCTGTGGCACGTAGGCTCCGTAGATGTGAAGTTCCACCTTCGGCAATTGCTTCCGAATAGATGGCCAAATATGTTGGTGTAACTGTAGCACCGCGTCTACATTGGGCGGGTGACGAAAACTCCCGATGGTCATAAAATGTTGGCGTTCTTCGAATGTTGGGAGAACCGCCTCTTTATCTACTTCAGCAAAAAGCGGTAAATACAGTAGGATGTCCTTATTAATGCTGAAGACACCTTCCAACAACTTCATTTCCGCCTCCGAAATAATGATGGAAAGATCGCTTCGGAGGATACTCGCCAATTCCCGTTTGGCCACATCGGTAAACAAGTCCACACTCGATGCATCACCTCTCTCTTTTACCGCCTGCTCTCGCGCTTTTCGAAGGAAGTGAAGATCTTGGGTATCGATAATGCGGAGCGCATTCGGACAGTTTTCTGCGACCCGCCAACCGAACTGTTCTTCCATCATAAAACGATCGAAAACTACGATGTTTGGAGCAAGATCTCTAATGAAGGCATCGAAAGAGCTATTATTCAATGCTATCGTATGTAGTTGTATTCCTTGAGAAGACAAATCTTCCGCATATTTTGAGGGAGAAGCCGTAGCAGCGAAATGAATAGCGCAACCCATCTCTTGGAACAGTCCTATCAACTGCATGGTACGACCGCCAGCGGCAGTGGTAAAAGGTTCGGGGAATGTATGCCCTATTAACAACACTGATATCATGCTGCGAAGGTATTCAAATTGGCTGATATGGAGTAATCGTTTGACATTCATCAGACTAATCCATTTTCAAATGTTTATCACCGATAAACACTCATGCTCAACTCTTAAAGTAATCTTAAATTTTAAAACATTCCGTTTAGGTTTTCATATTTTAGACCCAGCTAATAGTAGCTATCTACAAGATTTATAGGAGGAAAATTTATTGTTAGGAACACTAACAGTTTTTACTAAGAAAATCAAAACGCTGTGAATCACTACGCCAAAAAACATGTGGTCGTGGGGATTGGAGCCAGTGCCGGTGGTCTAGAGGCATTGACGCAGTTTTTGGAGAATGTTCCGAAACAATCCAAGTATACCTACGTTATCATCCAACATTTATCTCCCAACCATAAAAGCTTAATGGGAGAATTATTATCGAAGCATACTAGCATACCTGTCGCAAGGGTTAAGGATGGTGGTAAGATTGTAAAGAATACAGTTTACGTTGTACCTGCCACCAACAATCTGATTATTGAAGATGGGAAGATGAAGTTATTGGATAAACCCGAAGGCAAGGAGCTCAACCTACCAATCGATATGTTCTTCGAGTCGTTGGCTAAAAATTATAAGGAAAATGCTGTTGGTGTTGTACTTAGTGGAACCGGTAGCGATGGTACCAAAGGGGTTTGGCATATCAAGGAGAATGGTGGATTGGTTGTAGCACAGCAGACGGCCCAGGCGAAGTTTGATGGAATGCCCAAGAGCGTCATCAACACTGGTCTTGCCGATTATATCCTTCCGGTAGAGGAAATGTATAATGAAATTTCGAATTTCTTCAGTACGCCCAGAATTTATAATGCCCAGGAGGAGCTTATTAATACCAATGAAGAAACCTTCAATAAGATTTTACAGCTCATTCGGCAGTCTTCCGACATTGACTTCAACTTTTATAAAAAACCAACCCTAATTCGACGGATGAGTCGCAGGTTACAGATTCATCAATTGGATTCGCTCGATGCTTATTATGAGCTATTACAGCAACAACCCGAAGAAATAGATACCTTATATAAGGAGTTCTTGATTGGTGTGACCAAATTTTTTAGGGATGAAGGTGCTTGGGATATACTTCAGAACAAAATAATTCCGAGTCTGGTCGAGAACACCCCCGATAATGGGACCCTGAAAGTTTGGGATGTGGGATGTAGTACAGGTGAAGAAACCTACTCGCTTGCTATGCTGTTTTTTGAAGAATGTAAAAAGCATGAGAAGAGCATCAATTTAAAAATATTTGCTACCGATATCTCAAAGGTTCATTTGGAAATGGCGAGTAAGGGAGAATACGGCCGATCCATAATCCACAGTCTTCGGGGCAATCTTTCCACCGCTTATTTTCATATCCAAGGCGATAGTTATAAGATTAATGATGCGGTACGAAGAAGTATTATTTTCTCGAACCATAACATCGTTACTGACCCTCCTTTCAACAATATCGATTTAGTGGTCTGTAGAAATCTTTTAATCTACCTACAAGGTCATATACAAGATAGGGTATTGCAAACCCTGCATTTTAGCATGAAAGAAGATTCATATTTAATGCTAGGAAGTAGCGAAAACCTCGGATCGCAAAAAGATTCATTCAAGACTATCGATCAAAAGTGGAAAATATTTCAAAATACAGAGGTCTTGAATAGACTTCCCAACGATACCTTGAGTGCGCGAAAAAACAGAGAAAGGAATATCTTGAAAATGGATAAGACGGATTCGCCTGTTAAAACAAAATCGAAACGCGCACAGCGTATTACCGATTCTATCAGTGAATCGATATTGGATCAACTAAATGCCACGTCGCTTTTTGTTGACAATAATTTAAATATTTTAGAAGCAAGAGGTCACTTTGGAAATTTTGCTAAACTTCCCTCCCGTGGCTTTACTACAAGCTTGCTAAAAATGTTGCCGAGCGAATATAAGATTCCGATAACCAATGCTATAAAAAAAGCTCGAAAAAGCCGGAAGAAGGTATACCACAAAAATATACTTCTCGAAAAAGACGATAGTCCGCGAATGATCGATTTGTTGGTCTCTCCAATCGATGAGAACAACCATCCCGACTACGATTTCGAGTTTGTAATCACGATTATAGAGCGGGATAAAACAGAAATCACCAACGAGGTGATAGAGGGTGCCTCCTTAGATGATGCCGCTCGCGAACGAATTGAAAATTTAGAAGAGGAACTTGAGAAATCGGAAGAGCGTCTTCATCGGGCCGTTGAGGAAACCGAAACCAGTAATGAAGAATTGCAGGCTACGAATGAAGAACTGTTAGCCTCGAATGAAGAATTACAAAGCACGAATGAAGAGCTTCAAAGTGTGAATGAAGAACTGCAAACCGTAAATACGGAACATGTTCAGAAATTGGAGGAATTGGCGTTGCTGAATGCCGATATGGACAATCTATTGGAAAGTACCGAACTTGGAGTTTTGTTTTTGGATACCGAATTGCGCATCCGAAAGTTTACGCCTTCCATCCGACAGCATTTTGACTTGCTACCGAGCGATATTGGCAGGCACTTGGATAATTTCACCTTTAACTTTCAACGAAATAGCAGGGATACTATCATCTCACATTCTAAGAAAGTGTTGGAATCTGGAAAGCCACATGAAAAAAGGATTGTAAGCAAAAGCGGTAAGCATTTCCTAAAACGAATTACTCCATTTGAGAGTAAAGAATCAAATACCGAAGGTATTGTTATCACGTTTATCGACATTCAAAAAATTATCGAATCGCAGAACGAACTTCAGGAAAGTCAAAAGAAGTTCAAAGACTTCTACGAGTCGGACCCTATTATGCATATCAGCGTGAATCCTTCAACGGGTAACATTGTAGAATGCAATCGAAACTTTGTAAAGATTGTTAAGGCCAAGTCAAAAAAAGATGTCGTGGGCAAACCGATTTTCAACTTTTACGATGAGGAATCGAAAATTAAGGCAAGTGAGTTACTTCAAAAAATTTCAATGAAAAGTAGCATTAAGCATGAAGAGCTTACGCTACTGACGTTGAATGATGAAAAAATTCCGGTAATCTTAAATTCGAACCTTACGAAAGATAAGGATGGCAATTTGTATACCCGATCCACATTGACGGACATTTCTGAAATCAAGGATCTGCAGGAAAAATTAGTAGAGAAAACCCGTGCTCTCGAGCAGGCTAATGAAGAGTTAGAGCAGTTTGTTTCCATCTGTTCGCACGACCTCCAAGAACCGTTGAGCACCATTCGCTTTGGAAGCGATTTGCTTCGAAACAAGTTTAGTTCGCAACTGGATGAAAAAGGAAATGAATATGTTAATTACATTCATAACTCTTCCGGTCGATTGGCAAACCAAATTAAGGCATTGCTGGAGCATACTCGAATTGGAAAAGACCTTAAAAAGGAAACGGTCGATACAAAGGAGTTGGTGGAAGTGGTGAAATACGACCTTAGCAAACGTATCAAGGAATGCGATGCTACCGTAAAAGTGGGGAAGCTACCTAAAATTGAAGGGTACAAAACGGAGTTGCGTTTACTATTCCAAAACTTGATTGCAAACGCCATAAAATATAGCCGAAAGGAAGAAGCACCGAAAGTACGTGTGAATGCCTTTGAGGACGGAGAATACTACATTTTCTCTATTCAGGATAATGGGGTGGGTATAAAACCCGAGGATTTAAAATCGATCTTTACTATTTTCAACCGTGTTGGCGATCAGCAAGATAACGAAGGAACCGGAGTTGGACTGGCACATTGCGAAAAAATCGTGAAACTGCACGAAGGTAAAATTTGGGTCGATTCTGAAGTTGGGGAAGGCAGTACGTTCTACTTCAAATTGAAAAAATCATGATGGTGTTGCCCCAAGTGCGATAAATCGCCATAACATAGAGGCTGCAATCGTTGCGCTAACAAATAAGGTTGCTAAGATTACGATTTTCTTTTCTGAGCGCCAGTTGGCGATATTCAGGATAATTTGAATAAGAAAGGCAAGTCCCATCATAATGAGCATGGGTTGCCCGTACAACCAATCGGGGTTGTTCACATACCGGATTGCGGTGATACTGAATAATGCCAATAGGATAAGGGTAATGACCGTGACAGTAATTTTTGGAAAGCGAAATCGATTGTTTTTCATAGCTACGATAAGATACGGATTTGAAAGGAGGATTGCGAATGGATATAGAAAAGGGCACTTCGACCCTTCGACAGGCAAGCTCAGGATGGCGAGTCGATAAGAACCACAGTAAATGTGTGGATTAAAAATTACCTTACACTACGATGAAACAACCTTCCCGTACAAATCGAAATCCTCGGCACCGGTGATTTCCACATTGAAGAACTCCCCTGTTCGGAGATAGCCTTCTTCGGCATTGATCAGTACTTCATTGTCTACATCGGGACTGTCGAATTCGGTACGGCCAACGTAGTAGCCCCCCTCCTTTCGGTCGATGAGGACGCGAAATTGTTTTCCAACTTTTTGTTGGTTCAGTTCCCAAGAAATCTGCGATTGAATTGCCATGATTTCATTGGCGCGCTCCATCTTTACCTCCTCCGGCACATCATCTTCAAAATTGTAGGCATGTGTGTTTTCTTCATGTGAATAGGTGAAGCATCCCAATCGCTCGAAGCGCATCTCCTTGACCCAATTCTTCAATAACTGATAATCCTCTTCGGTTTCACCGGGATATCCCACAATCAATGTCGTACGAATCGCCATTTCAGAAACGGCTTTTCTGAAGTCTTTTAATAAGCGCGTTGTCTTTTCATAGGTAGTGCCTCGTCGCATCGACTTCAAGATGTTGTCTGAAATATGCTGCAACGGAATATCGATGTAGTTACACACCTTTGGCTCCTCTCGCATCACATCCAACACATCCATTGGAAAACCTGTTGGAAATGCATAATGCAACCGAATCCATTCGATGCCCTCGACTTTTGCTAACGCACGAAGCAATTCAGCTAAGTTTCGCTTTTTATAGAGGTCTAACCCATAATAGGTAAGGTCTTGTGCAATTAAGATCAGTTCCTTCACACCATTGGAAGCGAGCTTTTCAGCCTCCGTCACTAAATCTTCAATCGGTGTACTGCGATGTTTTCCACGCATTAACGGAATGGCACAGAATGAACACGGTCGGTCGCAACCTTCCGCAATCTTAAGATAGGCGTAGTTTTTTGGTGTAGTCGTAAGGCGTTCGCCTACCAATTCGTGTTTATAGTCGGCACCAAGTGCTTTTAACAAGCTTGGTAATTCCGTAGTACCGAAATACTGATCTACATCAGGGATTTCCTTTTCGAGATCAGGCTTATAGCGTTCCGAAAGGCAGCCGGTGACAAAAACTTTATCGACTTCGCCTTCTTCTTTTTTCTGAACATATTCGAGGATGGTATTGACACTCTCCTCCTTGGCATTAGCGATAAAACCACAGGTATTGATAACCACCACATTGCCTTCCTCTTCGTGAACCACCTCTTTATTGTTGGCGCGTAACTGTCCCATCAACACCTCACTGTCGTATACGTTCTTCGAGCAGCCGAGGGTTACTACATTAATCTTATTCTTCTTCAGTGATTTTGTACGCATCGTAAAATTTTAGGCTGCAAAGATACAGTTTCACAACGGATTGCAAGAAGGCAATTATTTTTCTCTGGGGAAATAATTTTCGAGGATGCTTGCCAACTGCTTTTTACCTTGAAGTACCGCTTCGATTTCCTTTTCCATAGCCTTTGATAAAAGCGATCGCAAGGGTTGCTCTACCTCATTAAGTTTTGGAAATACCGCCGCTATCTTCTTATCCCATACCTGATAATAATTCTTTAAATCGTCAGGATACACTTTTTTTCGTCTCGTTCCCTCGTCGATACCACGGAAAGGTGTATCGATATTCAAGTAACCATAATCATCGGTTAGCTGTTCGCCGGGTCGAATATCACGGATCGCGATCTCAAAATCATAGGCAGTGGAAAGGCAGTTCGCCTTAAAACTATGGTTTACAAAGCGGGCATGATCCCAACACAACACATAATTTCCTTTGTTGTTGCGATATGCATAGGTTTCGAACATTAGGGTGTATTGTGAAGGAAGCGCTGCTAATTTATCGGGAGTGAACTCACGATCCAGGGCATCGAGCACCCAGGTAATCGTGCCAGCCGGAATAAATTTTGTTGCTACGACACCGTGCCCGACGGTTTCGTTAATAAACTGAAGTTCAGTATGTGGGTGAATCATTCCTAACAGATAAGGAATGCGAATGTAGCTAAAAAATGAATTGGATGTATGCGGTGCCGTTATTTAAAAAAGCTGTCTACAAATTCAAATTTGTTAAACACCTGAAGATCCTCTACCCCTTCGCCGACACCGATATATTTGACCGGGATTTGAAACTGATCGCTAATACCGATCACCACACCACCTTTTGCCGTTCCATCCAATTTGGTAATGGCTAAAGACGTAACTTCTGTGGCTGCGGTGAACTGCTTTGCTTGCTCAAAGGCATTCTGACCAGTAGAACCATCCAACACCAACAATACTTCGTGTGGTGCATCGGGGATTACCTTTTGCATGACGCGTTTTACCTTTGAAAGCTCGTTCATCAGGTTTACTTTGTTGTGAAGTCGACCCGCGGTATCGATCAGTACCACATCGGCATTTTGGTTTTCTGCACTTTGAAGCGTATCGAAGGCGACACTTGCTGGATCGCTACCCATGCTTTGCTTTACGATGGGAACATCGGTACGATCTGCCCAGATCTGTAGTTGGTCGATGGCAGCTGCCCGAAACGTATCGGCAGCACCAAGCACTACTTTTTTACCAGCATTTTTGAACTGATGTGCTAATTTTCCGATGGTAGTGGTTTTTCCCACCCCGTTTACGCCTACGACCATAATGACGTGCGGTCCTTTCTTTTCAGGAATGACAAAGTCGGTGGCGTTTCCGGAATCGACCTCGCTTAAAAGGCCTGCAATTTCCTCTCGAAGAATTTGGTTAAGCTCGTCGGTGCCCAGGTATTTATCGCGGGAAACGCGTTCCTCGATACGTTCGATGATCTTTAGCGTGGTGTTGACCCCTACATCGCTCGTAACCAGGACTTCCTCGAGGTTATCGAGTACGTCGTCGTCGACCTTACTTTTTCCTGCAACCGCTTTGGAAAGCTTATCGAAGAAAGAGGTTTTACTTTTTTCAAGCCCTTTATCGAGGGTCTCTTTTTTATCTTTTGAAAATATCTTTTTAAAGAAACTCATGGTATCGTTTGTTTACTATGGCGCCGGTGTACGACCGATGCGTTAGGGAATTGCAGCGGCATCCTGTTTTTGGTGGCTTCGGCCCTTCGACAAGCCTGCCTGCTGGCAGGCAAGCTCAGGGTGACAGCCTCAGCCACCAAAAACAGATACAGCGTAAAGCCCGACCCACACATTGCGTGGGGAACGCCCAAAATTACTGAAAGTAAATCAAAGAAATTCGTTAGAAATAAAAAAAGCCACTCCGAAAAGTGGCTACTAATTTTTTATGGTTGGGTGATTATTTTTGGTTTAACCACTCATTTACGTTTTCTGGAGCCATAATTGCTTCCACAAACGTATACGCACCTGATTTAGGTGACTTCACCATCTTGATGGCTTTGGTCAATCGCTTGGATCCAGTTTGTAGTGTTGCTACTGATTTCTTTGCCATAACGTATCTTTTTTAGGATAGTTGCTACTATCGCAATTACTTAATTTCTTTGTGAACCGTCATTTTCTTCAAAATCGGATTGAATTTCTTCAACTCCATACGGTCTGGGGTGTTCTTTTTGTTTTTGGTTGTGATATACCGAGATGTTCCTGGTTTTCCAGAGTCTTTGTGCTCGGTGCATTCCAAAATAACTTGTACCCTATTTCCTTTTTTTGCCATTGCTCGCTACTTTATCGATTATCGCATTACTTGTTCAAGAACCCCTTCTCGCGGGCTTCCTTCACCACTGCATAAATACCTTTTTTGTTGATATCCTTTAGTGCCGAGGTGCATACACGAAGTGTAAGCCATTGGTCTTCCTCAGGGATATAAAAACGCTTTTTCACAAGGTTAACGTTAAACTTGCGCTTGGTTTTGTTCATTGCGTGCGATACGTTGTTCCCAACCATCGCTCTTTTTCCCGTAAGCTCACAAACTCTTGACATTGCTTATTGTGTTTCGTTATTTTTAAACAGGGTGCAAATTTAAATAAATTATACAATATGACCAACAAAAGGAATTTAGTTTTTTGAAATTTCTTTGAGAAGTAATTCCAACGCTTTGTTTACCGTCTTCCGAATGACCCTTTCGCGGGCATTTCCAAAACTATGTTCACTGCTGCTAACCCCTTCTGGCGTTGCGATGCCGATAAATACCGTTCCTACCTCATCTTCACCATCGCCTTTGGTGGGGCCAGCGATTCCAGTAGTGGAAATCGCATAGTCGGTTTCGAATAATTTGGCGCATTGTACCGCCATGGCTTCGGCTACTTCGGCACTGACTACATTATGTTTTTCAATCAATGTTTTATCGACGCCAAGAATCGTCGTTTTCCGTTCGGTTTTATAGGGAATGAGTCCGCCTGAAAAATAGGCCGATGAGCCTGGCACTTCCGTAATTTCGGAAGCGATGGCTCCTCCTGTGCAACTTTCAGCTACACTTAAGGTCTGACCGTTTTGTTCCAATCGCGCGGCGATTCGTCCGACCAAGCTGGTCTCATCCTCATAGCCAACCGCGATATCGGTAAGCATTTGGCGCAGTTCCTCCATTTTGGAGTCAACTGCTTTTTTTAGTGCTTCTTCGTCGGTTCCTTTAGAGGACAATCGAAGTCGTACACGCCCCAAGGATGGTAGATACGCCAATTTAATATCGGAAGGCAGGTTGTTTTCCCAGTCCTCTATACGATCGGCCACGGCACTTTCGCCCAAGCCGTAGGTTAATAGCGTTTTATGGTAAATATGCGGTCGCTTAAACCGTTCGGTTACCCTTGGAAACACTTCCTGTCGAAGCATGTGTTTCATCTCGTAGGGAACGCCCGGCATAGAAACAAAGACCGTATCGCCTTTTTCGAACCACATTCCGGGAGCGGTACCATGCGCATTTTTTAGGATGGTGGCTTTCGATGGCACCATTGCCTGTTGCAGATTAGAGGGTAGTGGTTCTCGTTTTACGTAGGTTGCAAAGATATGTTTGATATGTTGCAATACTTCTTCGCTTTCCACTAAGGAATCGTTGAAGTATTCGCAAAAGGTTTGCTTAGTGATATCGTCTTTGGTAGGACCTAATCCACCGGTGACCAAAACCAAATCGACACGCTTTTCAGCATCCTGAAGCGCTGTTAAAATATGCTCTCGTTCGTCTTGGATGGACGTAATTTGATGTACTTGAATACCGATTTTGTTCAGCGCTTTACTAATGTATGCTGAATTGGTATCCACGATCTGACCGATCAGGATCTCATCGCCTATGGTAACGATTTCCGCTTTCATCTAAAGGCTGAAATCGTCTTTCAACTCTCGGAAAACGGCTTTTAGGGTTGTAACCATCTTTTTGATGTTTTCTGAAACCGCCGCTTTGTTTTTTGACGTTTTGGTCCAATCTTCAATGGCTTTTGCATCTTTGATAAGGTCGACGCCAAACATTTCGAAGTTCGGTTTCATCTTGTGAGCGAACTGATAGGCCAGTTCCTTATTATCATTCTCGATTGCCTCTTCAAGGGCTTCTAAATCTGGGGGGATTTCATCTAAAAAGGTTTGGGCCACCACAGCCATAAAATCTTCATCGCCACCCGCGATTTCTTTCAGGTTTTGTTTTGAATAGTGCTTGCTCATCTATTTAACTTTAATGGAAAAGATTTGGGTATCTTCCAAAAATCCAGTTAGGTTATCGTTAGGGTTTACTTTCGCAACTCCCTTGGGAGTGCCTGTAAAGATAACATCCCCTATCTTCAAAGTAAAATATTTTGAAATATATTCGATCAATTCATCGATTTTCCACAACATATGATGGGTGGTTGATTGTTGTACAATCTCCCCGTTTTTCTCTAATCGAAAATTCAAATTATCTACATCGCCAAATTTCGATTTCGGCATGAACTTACCAATAACCGCTGCTCCGTCGAAGGCTTTGGCCTTTTCCCATGGCAAGCCTTTCTCTTTTAATTTCGATTGAAGGTCGCGTGCAGTGAAGTCGATGCCCAATCCGATTTCATCGTAATACTTGTGCGCGAACTTACGGTCGATATGCTTTCCGATTTTTTTAATTTTTACTAGCACTTCCACTTCGTGATGGACTTCTTCTGAAAAATCTGGTATAAAAAACGGTTGCTTCTTAAGCAAGATCGAAGTATCTGGTTTTAAAAATAAGACGGGATCGGTTGGCTTCTCATTTTGAAGCTCTTCTATATGTTCGGTATAATTACGTCCGACACAGATAATTTTCATGATGGTATTAGGTTCTTATGTTCTCGATAGGTTCTTTTGAAAGCATCTACTATTTACGACTCCTTTATATTGATCGTAATTGGGGATAAGATGATATCCCATTTTGGTGTACAAGGCAATTGCTTCGGGTTGCTTAACACCGGTTTCCAAAATACTACGCGAATACCCTTCGTCCATGGCCAGGGTTTCGAGCGCTTCCAAAACTTGCGCGCCAACCCCTTTTCCCCTATGGTTAGGGTCGGTAAACATTCGCTTAACCTCTACGGTATTTTTATCGTATTTTTTAATTCCGCCGCATCCAATTGGTTTGCCCTCGGAATAGGCTACCACGGCATGCAGCAATACGCCTAAAGCATTAAACTGATTGTAAAAAGCATGTTCGTCACCATCACGAATAGCCAAATCGGTATCTAGGAGCTTGATTAGCCCCAGGAAATCTGTATTCTTTACATCGGTTCGCTTTATGGTAACGTCGGCCATATCCCTAACTGGCAAAAAGCTAAAAACTATTGTTTTGTATTCAATTTACGTAATTTGATACGCGTAAGCACTTTTTTGGTATACAAAGGAAAGTCCGCATTCAACAACCAGCCGAAATAGCCGGGTTCTTTTTCCATAACTTCCTCTACCAATTTACCCCGGTGTTTTCCAAACCCGAAGACTTCCTCTCCTTTTTTGTTGAAATGGATATAGCCTGCAAAATCGGCAAAGTTCTTATGAGCACTGAATTTCGCTAAAAAATCCATGTCGTTTTCGAGATCCTCATAACGATCCAATTGACTTTTTAGCACTTCATACGTCGCATTGGTATCGGCCTCGGCACTGTGGGCATTGGTAAGCTCTTTATTACAATAGAATTTGTATGCCGCTTCCAAGGTTCGTTTTTCTTTTTTGTGAAAAATGGTCTGCACATCGACTGCTAACGCTTTCTTCAAATCGAAATCAACTTCCGCACGGAGTAATTCTTCGGCTAAAAGCGGAATATCAAAACGGTTGCTATTGTACCCCCCGAGATCGCTGTCTTTGATAAGGGCGTATACTTTTGAAGCCAGCTCCTTGAAGGTGGGTTCGTTGGCGACCATTTCATCGGTAATACCATGAATCGCACTGGTAGCGGGCGGGATGGGCATTTCGGGGTTGACGCGCCAAGTATGACTTTCCTTATTACCATTAGGGAAAACTTTTAGCACCGAAATTTCTACAATTCGGTCGGTTGCGACATTGGTTCCCGTAGTTTCAAGATCGAAAAAACAGATAGGTTTCGTTAGGTTTAGTTCCATTGCAATTGTTTAAGCTGTAAAGGTACTAATTCGAAGTTGAATTTAAGGGAGAGTAGTGAACCGTGAGCCGTGAACGGTGAGGGGGAAAGGATGTGGGATGTAGGATGTAGGATGTAGGATGTAGGATGTAGGATGCAGGGTGTAGGATGTAGGGTGATGGGTGATGGGTGATGGGTGATGGGTGATGGGTGTTGGGTGTTGGGTGTTGGGTGTTGGGTGTTGGGTGTTGGGTGTTGGGTGTTGGGTGTTGGGTGTTGGGTGTTGGGTGTTGGGTGTTGGGTGTTGGGTGTTTAAAGATATTCCTAAAACCTAAAACCAACTACCTACATCCTAAAACTACCGCTTACAGCATATAGCTTATAGCATACAGCTAGACCCTACACATCCCGATTTTCGTCCCAACCCTCAAGGTAGTCGGCTACACGTTTCACGAATTGTCCGCCCAACGCTCCATTTACTACTCTATGGTCGTAGCTGTGGGATAAGAACATCTTGTAACGGATTCCGATAAAGTCGCCATCAGGTGTTTCAATTACGGCTGGCACTTTTCGGATGGCTCCTAACGCTAGGATTCCAACTTGTGGCTGGTTAATGATAGGAGTTCCCATGATACTACCAAACGTTCCAACGTTGGTAACGGTATAGGTTCCGCCTTGAATTTCATCTGGCTTCAATTTGTTTACCCGAGCACGGTTGGCAAGATCATTTACTTGTTTGCTCATACCGACCAAATTCAATTGGTCTGCATTCTTGATGACAGGTACAATCAGGTTACCATCCGGAAGGGCGGCTGCCATTCCGAGGTTGATATTTTTACGTTTGATGATTTTATCGCCATCTACGGAGATATTCATCATAGGGAAATCCTTCAACGCTTTTGCCACCGCTTCCATAAAGATTGGAGTGAAGGTTAGCTTCTCTCCTTCTCTTTTGGCAAAGTCATTTTTCACTTTATTTCGCCAATTCCAGATCTTGGTCACGTCGGCTTCAATAAATGACTGTACGTGGGCAGCGGTCTGAACACTATCGACCATATGGTGGGAAATGAGTTTCCCCATACGGGTCATTTCGATTATTTCATCTTCACCACTCGCCACTACAGGTGCTTTCGCAGGCTGCGACGCTTTTGGCTGTGCTTTTGCCGTTTCCGGGCTTTTCGCTCCTTCAGCGGTATGTGGTTGTGCGGTAGGTTGTGCTTTCGCTTCACCACGATTTTCTAGGTAGGAAAGCATGTCATTCTTCGTTACGCGACCATCCTTCCCTGTTCCTTGAATAGCGTCCAATTCTTCTTGACCTATTCCTTCTTCCTTCGCAATATTTTTAACTAAGGGGGAATAGAACCGATCGCCGCTATTTTCAATAGCAGGTTGGGTTGCTGCCTTTGCCGTTTCAACATTTTCTTCAACGGCTGCGACCATCTCTGGTTCCGGTTTCGTTTCAACGGTTGAAGTTGCTGGAGTATCGTCGCTACCAGAGCCTTCTCCTTCTACTTCAATAATCGCGATGGTTTGTCCTACTTGCACTACATCGTCGACATCGAACAATTTTTCGACCAAGACACCATCTACTTCGCTGGGCACTTCACTATCTACCTTATCGGTAGCGATTTCCAATACGGCTTCATCGGCCTCGATGGTATCGCCAACCTCCTTCAGCCAGGTGGTTACCGTAGCTTCCGCTACACTTTCCCCCATCTTAGGTAGTTTCAGTTCAAATTTTCCCATAACGAATAATGATATCTTTTAGGTTTTACGGCTGCAAAATTAGTTAAAATTTGTTCGATTTATGTTTGAATTCTCTTAAAAAACGGTAACCGTGCCCTTTTCATCGCTACGGTCGCTTCCCAACATAAAATCACTTCCATCAGGAATGATTCGGAAGGTATTGCCATGCTTGGAAAGCTGTTGCATTACCTGGAATATCTGAGAATACGACATATAGGTCACATCGAAGATGAATTGGCTGTTGGTTGGTATGGTATCCTGAAAAATCGATTTGGAAGCTGATTTCACCTCTCCCGAGACCACATGCTTCACTTTTGAAAGCAACGCCAAATTCTCTGTTAATACGAAGATGGTTTCAGGTTCGGGTAAAGGCTTTGGGGTTGCGGTTCGCTTTCCCTTTCGATATTTTGCCAGGGTAACACCTACATTCACCGCCATATCCATAACCTTGGTTGTTCTAAAGTGCTTTTTGTAAAAGATTTTCATCGCATTGTGAAAGCGTTCCAGATACACCGCATCCTTTGCTGTGCTTTCCCCTTTGTAGTGTAAAACTTCGGTCGCTCCTAAATACAGATTTTTATAGCCTGCCTTTTCAATCTTATAGGATAGATCGATATCCTCGCCATACATAAAATAATCTTCATCGAAGCCTATTACTTCTTCATAAACACTACGTCGCATAAACATAAAGGCACCGACCAATACCCGGACATTTCCACTTCCTTCAACAGGAATATGTGACGCGTAGTATTTATCGCCTTTTCCCAACAACTTCAACAAAGATGCTTTAGGCGTAGGAAGGTTTCGTTTGCTTTCAGGTAAAAAGCAGCCCGTTCCGTCTATCAATTTCACACCAATTGCTCCTAGGTCATGTTGGTCTTCCAATGTGGCGATACATTTTGAAAAGCTGTTTTCAGAAACGGCCGTATCCGGATTTAGAATACAGATATATTCTCCTTTGGCAATAGCGACGGCCTGATTATTCGCTTTGCTAAAACCTACGTTTTCTTTGTTTTCAAGTAAGATAACCGAAGGAAACTTTTCTTTCACCATTGCACAGCTATCGTCGGATGAATCGTTATCGATCACAATTATTTCAGAGTCGATTCCCATTAGGGCTCGTTCCACACTAAGAATGCACTGTTCGAGAAAATAACGAACATTATAATTCAGGATAACGACAGATAAAGTCACCAGCTATTGATTTTTTAACGAGGCTTCGAAAGGTATTCGATGCAGAATACTTCGGCCTAAAGTCACCTCATCGGCATATTCCAGTTCATCGCCAACGGAAATCCCTCTAGCGATGGTGGTAGTTGTGATGTTATAAGGTTCAATTTGTTTAAAGATATAAAAGTTGGTCGTATCGCCTTCCATGGTTGAGCCCATGGCGAAGATCAGTTCTTCAATGGTGCCATTTTTCACCTTTTCAACCAACGAAGGGATTGTAAGGTCGCCAGGACCTACTCCGTCCATCGGTGAAATTTTACCGCCGAGTACGTGGTATTGCCCTTTATATTGACTCGTATTTTCGATTGCCATGACATCACGTACATCTTCAACCACACACACCAATTTTTCATTTCGATTGGGGTTGCTACAAATTTCACAAAGCGGCGTATCTGAAATCGAATGGCAATTTTTACAAAAAATGATCTCTTCCCGTAATGTAGAAAGGCTATCGGCTAGCCTCCTTGTTTGATCGGGGTGTTGTCGCAATAAGTGCAAGACCAAACGAAGCGCTGTCCGTTTTCCGATACCGGGGAGTTGAGACATTTCATCGACTGCATTTTCCAATAACTTTGAAGAGAAATCCATGGGCTGTGAAGATAAAAAAAATGCTTCAGATACCTTTCGGTTTCCAAAGCATTTTCACTAAACATGCAGTGCCTTATTTTTTTATAAACTTCTTAGTAACGGTTCCTTTATTCGAGCTAACACGAACAAAGTAAGTACCTGCACTTAACGAAGCTGTTTCTATCGTCATTTCGTTTGCGATGGCAGTATCGGGAAGATACATTAGCAGCTTTCCTTGAATGTCAAATACCCGAATATCGGCCTCTACCGCTTCTGGTACGCCAAGTGTAATATTGTTTCGCGTAGGGTTAGGATATACGCGTACTTCTGTTTCCGAAATAAACTCCTCTGCGCTTAAATCTGGTTCGCGTAACGGTGTAGCCCATAGACCACGGCCGTAGGTGCCAGCATATAGTATATTGTTTTCCGTGTTAATCTCTAATTCATTAACAATAACATTCGGAAGATTGTTACTATACGGTTGCCAATCTTCCATAGTATCGTCGATATAGAACACACCATAGTTCATTCCAACGTATAGCCCATTTGCACCGTTATCGTCCCAAGCAACACAAAGAGCGCTAAAGCTTGGAAGGTTTTTACGGTAGTTTACCCAGGAATCGCCTCCATCTTCTGAAACATAAACTCGATTCGAGCTCGTGGTTGCCACAGCGATTTTATCTGGATTGGTGGGGTGAATAGCAATATAGTTGATAGCTCCTCCTGGAGCCGAAGTAGCTTGCCAATTTGTACTTCCCCCATCGGTGGTTTTAAAGAGGCTTCCACCGAAATTTAAATACATTATTTGGTTATCGGAAGGCGCAATCTTCAAGTTTTCAAGATTTGATCCAAAAAACTGAGAAATTGCCGACCATGACTGTCCTCGATTTGTTGATTTATACACTCTATTATACCCAACATAAATTGTAGCGGACACTTGAGGATCCTGTTCGAATGGCGTAACCCAATTTCCAAATCCTTGGCCTGGTTCATTCACTCCGATTAAAGAATTCCCAGCATTATCGGTACGATACATTCTTCCATTTTGGGATGTCCCGAACATTCTGTTGGTAAAATCATAATCGACAAATCCTTCCATCCCATCGGCACCGAGCCAATCTCTCCATTGGTTTGACTCTGTATAGAACGATGTTCCATTATCTTGAGAACCTCCCGTAATTATTTCATCAGGACCTTGAGCAACTCCAATTTTGTAAAATTGACGAATTCCCATGCCCGCTGTAAGATCTGTGTAGTAGTTTGACGAGACATTATCGGTATCTTCAACCATAAATAGTCCACCATCGGTTCCAGCATACAATTTATCTCCTACAAACGCTAAGATATCCACATCGGCATGGCAATATCCAATATTTTGTCCTTGGGCGTTTCCTGGAATCCAGTCTGAAGTTGGATTGAATGTTACACCAGCATCGGTAGAACGCCAGGTAAGAATACCTGCTATATGAACCTCATCTGCATTAGTAGGATTCACCGCAATATCCATATCTCTTGGAGCTTGTCCAGAGTTATCATCGGCAGATGTACTATATCCAAAATAATTGTCGCCGCCGTGGTTCAACAAGGTGAAGTTTTCGCCTTCATCGGAAGAAACATAGAGTCCGCCAAATGTGCTACCACTAGCACGTACCACATAAACACGTTGCGGGTCGTCTTCGGAAACTCCAATCATTTTGGGACCTCCCGCCAATCCACCAATTGTTGTAAACGTTTCTCCACCATCGGTTGACTTATGAAAACCTAATCCAGAGGCATACACAACATTAGTATTTCCAGGTTGGAACTCAACATCAAATCCATTACCATCATTGGTAATCGATTGCCAAGTAGCACCCGCATCGATAGATCGATACAAGCCGCTATTTTGACCGGACGCAAACATAATATCGGTATTATCCGGGTTGATCAGAATCTTATTAATCAGAGAACTTCCTAAATCTGCAAGCTCATTCCACGTAGCTCCAGCATCAGTTGACTTAAAGATAAGCCCACCATTTGATCCAAAATAGTACACATCGCTATTCGTTGGATCCATGGTTACCGAATAAACATTCATGTTATTGAAGTTATCGTTTAGTGGCAGCCATGTCTGGCCTCCATCGGTCGTTTTCCATACACCGCCAGTATTAGCACCAGCAATAATATGATCGGTATTAGCATTATCAACCGCAAAACCGGTAATGCGACCTACTCCAGGGTTCCATCCCGTTGTAGCATTCCAATCTGTAGGGCCCATTTCCACCCAATTATCATTCAGCGGATCGCGAGTATCGGCCGTTTGGTTCAGATAAGCATCATAATTCTCCTTTCTTGCAATCTGTTCTTCAATGGGAACCAGATATCCTTCTTCGTTCATTAACCGAAGGGCCATATATTCCCATCGCTTAAACTGTTTATATCCAGAGCCACGACCTTTATCTCGATTTTCGAAATATGCCTCAGCGGAATTAATAATCTCTTGAACGCTGTGTCCACCTTCATCGATCATCTCAAGATATTCTTGAGAAAAACCAGATACGCACGGAAACAAAAAAGCTAATAGTAGTAATTTTAGATAACGCATGTTTTTGGAAATAAGGGATTTAAGCAATTTTTATTTGAAAGTTTTCAAAAATAATGAAAATAAGCATATTGCCGTTGCAAACTTTGTATTTTTACGGCGCTTTTCTTATTAAGTCGTATACTATATGCAGCCATTACATATTCTTCTTTTAATCGCGGTATATTTTGGAATTTTAATGATCATCGCCCACTTCACCGGGAAGAGTGATAGCAATGAAGCCTTTTTTAAAGCCGAAGGAAAATCGCCATGGTATGTTGTTGCCTTTGGAATGGTCGGTGCCTCCCTCTCGGGCGTAACGTTTATTTCGGTCCCAGGCTGGGTCCGTGATTCACAGTTTAGCTATATGCAAGTGGTGCTAGGCTATTTGCTGGGTTATTTTGTAATTGCGTTCATATTGCTACCCATTTATTACAGGATGAATGTTACTTCCATTTATCAATACCTAAATAATAGGTTTGGTAATGTAAGCTATAAAACAGGCGCCTTCTTTTTCTTCGTCTCCAGGGTATTGGGAGCTTCCTTTCGCCTATTCTTAGTGGCAACTGTGTTGCAGTATTTTGTGTTTGAAGCCTGGGGCGTTCCCTTCGCCGTAACCGTTGTACTTTCTATTTTACTGATTTGGATTTATACGGCTCGTGGCGGCATTAAAACTATTGTTTGGACCGATACGCTGCAAACATTATTCATGTTGGGATCGGTGGTGATTGCGATTTATTTCGTCGTAAATGAATTAAACTGGGAATGGGGCACAATGTTATCGGAACCAGCGCTGCAACCGTATACAAAAACCTTTTTCACCGATAGTTTCCTAGCGACCAACTATTTCTGGAAATCATTTTTGGGCGGTATGTTTATTACCATTTGCATGACAGGGCTCGACCAAGACATGATGCAGAAAAACCTAACGTGCAAGAGTTTGCGAGATGCCCAAAAGAACGTGTTGTCGTACAGCTTTGTGTTTGTTCCCGTAAACCTACTATTCCTGTTTTTGGGAGCCTTATTGTTTATCTATGCAGAGCAGAACGGAATATCGGTTCCTGTATTAGATGGGAAGGAAAAAACTGATTTGTTATTCCCTGAAATTGCATTGAATGGAAGTATGGGGCTCGGCCTAAGCATCATTTTTATTTTAGGACTCATAGCTGCGGCATACTCTAGTGCAGATAGTGCACTTACCTCCCTAACCACCAGTTTTTGTGTCGATTTTCTAGGAATTGAAAGAAAAGAAGCGAAACAGCAAAAGACCCTGCGTAAGAAAGTTCACGTTTTAATAAGTATACTTTTAATAATCGTTATCATCGCATTTAAGTACCTCTTGGATAGCAGTGTAATCGATTTATTGTTGAAAGCAGCTAGTTATACCTATGGTCCATTATTAGGATTGTTCGCCTTTGGTATTTTCACCAAAAAGGAAATTCGCGACCGATGGGTTTGGCTGGTAGCGCTTATTTCGGTAGTCCTGACATACATTTTGGGGAGTCTTCCTCCGGAATATCTAGGAGGATATCATTTCAATTATGAATTGTTAATTGTGAATGGCGCCTTTACCTTTTTAGGCTTATTAATATTGGTTCGACGCCAACAGCACTAACGTACAGGCTACTTCCACTTCGATATTTTCCTGCCTCAGTTTTGGATAGAATTCTTGATTCTCCGTTCCCGGGTTGAAGATGACGCGCTCTGGTTGAAGCGATACAATGTAGGAGTAATATTCCTCCTGACGTTTTGGATTAAGATATAAGGTAACGGTATGAATATTTTCGAAGGATTCTTTTTCGGTAGCGATATCCACACCAGCCACGACGCCCTTTCGTAAGCCCACAGCTTTAACGGGCACATTATTTTTTACCAAACGATTGATGGCGATGTTTGAATATCGATTAGGCTTTAAGCTAGCCCCTAACACTAATGTGGTCTTCATAGAAATTACAATCTTTTTAATGGAAAATACAAAGGGCCGTCGCCCTCTTCGCCCAAAACTATGTTAAATTATATAACGAGCTGTAACATATCAAAAACAATCACGTCTATTGTATAGAAATATTTCTGGCTTTACCGTGATATTTTTACGTTGATGGTTAGTGTTAATAATAGCGGTAAAGTACAAACCCGGAGCTTTTGTTCCGGGTTTGTTTGTTTTTACACCTTAATTCTTCCTATTTGATGTAACAATATTTCCATAGACACGTCATATGTACATCATCAACTTTGCAAAACACATAATCCTATAATGGGTTATACAAGGTATTTTGCAAAACATCATCAATCAAACAACGAACCCCTAGTCTAGCTAGGAAAAACCAATCAAAAAATGAAACAGTTATTATGCGTCGTTGCGCTATTGCTAGCGCATGTAAGCTATTTGTATGCAATTCCCTCAAACGACCGTTCCGGCACTATTTCGGGTACGGTAATGGACAAGAACCTCAACGAACCCCTTCCTTACGTAACCGTTGCCATCAAAACACTTTCGGGTGGAATTATTACCGGTGGTGTTACCGACGATAACGGTGTTTTTAAAATTGAAAAAGTACCGGAAGGAAAAAGCCAGGTTTCTATTCAATTTATTGGGTATACGCCCTACGTAACCGAAGTTGAAATCTCAAGCGGAAATCTAAATATCGATCTCGGTATTATCTATTTAGAGGAGAATGTCGATTCTTTAGATGAAGTAACCGTCGTGGCCGAACGTTCAACCATCGAACAAAAACTCGATCGTAAGGTAGTGAACGTCGGCAAAGATCTAACCACAGCCGGCCCTACTGCTTCAGACATCATGAACAACCTCCCTTCGGTGAGTGTCGATCAGCAAACAGGTGCTCTTTCATTAAGGGGAAATCAGAACGTTCGTGTAATGGTCGACGGGAAACTTACCAACGTGCCGGTTGCCCAATTGCTTCGACAGATCCCTTCAACTTCCATCAAGCAAATTGAATTGATTACAAATCCTTCAGCAAAATATAATCCTGAAGGAATGAGTGGTATTATTAATATTATCCTACATAAAAATGTGAACATCGGGTTTAATGGAAATGCCAATGTTGGGCTTACCTATGAAGAGCAACCAAAATTTAATAGCTCAATCGATATGAATTATCGTAATGGAAAACTGAATTTCTATGGAAATTGGGGGCACAATACCTCCAAGAATGAAAACTACGGGCGCGTCTTTAGACCCGATGAAAATTCTGAACAGTTTTTCGAGTTTTTGGACGATCGCACTTCAAATCTTTTTAAGGTTGGGGTCGACTATTACCTAAATGATACCAATACTATTTCCTTCTTTACCAATCAGAATATTTTTGAAGGCAGTACGATCGGCGAAACCGATATCCTTTATTATGATATGCCAAGCCGAAATCAGTTTCAGTTTTTCGATAGCGCTTCCGAAAACCGATCGTCGCAATACAATTTCAACTACAAACTAGATCTTAACGATGAAGGCCATAACCTTGAGCTGGAAGCCGACTATAATGAATTCACCAATGATGAGATAGCCAAATTTCGCTTCCAAGGTGCTTCCCCAATTGGAAATTACAACGACTTCGTAGCTACCGATCGCAATAGATTGACCGTAAACCTAGATTATGTGAATCCGCTTTCCGAAACTGCCAAGTTAGAAGCCGGATTGGAGGCGAGACTCTTCGAGAGTAATATCGACTATGCCTCGACGGGTCAAACCTTCAACAGTGCTGGGGCACTAATCGATACGCCAGATACCGACTTTGAATACAATCGCGATATCTATTCGGCATATGTTACCTATGGAAAGAGTTATGATAAATGGAGCTTTCAGGCCGGAGCACGATTTGAAACCGTGGAGGTAAAAGCAGATACCAATACGGTTCGAGCGTTTACGAACGATTACATTCAAGTGTATCCTTCAGCCTACGTTACCTATACGCCTACGGAAAAAAATCAGTTTCAGGTAAGCTACAGTCGAAGGGTCGATAGACCAGGATTAGGACAGGTAAATCCAATTCGCGAATGGAGTACTCCGCTTATTTCTTCCTTTGGAAACACGCAATTAGAGCCGCAATTCACAAATTCCGTAGAAGCAAATTATACGCGAAACCTAGAAAAAGGAAGTATTACAGGAGGTATCTTCTACCGAATGATAGAAGATGAAATTAATCGCGCGGTATTTGTGGACCGTACCGATTTGAACAAAGTCATCTTAACCTACGATAATTTTAGCAATACCTCGGCCTACGGGGTTGAAGTTTCTGGAAACTATCGACCGTTTAAATGGTGGAACTTTAATGCGAGTTTCGATCTATACACCCAAACGCAAAAGGGAATCACAGAGCGATTGGATACGACTACCGAAAATCCGACGGCTACCGATATCATTTCTGAAATGGTACAGGTGGATAACACTGCATGGAATTTTAGAATGATCAATAATTTTAAGGTAACGGAAGCGCTTACCTTATCGGCCTTTGGATTTTATCGTGGTGCGAACCAAAACTTACAATTCGATGTAGACCCGATGTATTTTGTTAATGTTGGAGCGCGTTATAGCCTGTGGGAAGGTAGAGGAACGTTTAGCGTTAATTATAACGATATCTTCGATACCATGCGGTTCGCTTTCGATGGAACCAGACCTTATGCTCAAATTGGAGAGTTCAACTGGGAAAGCAATACGGTGTTCGTCGGACTGTCCTATCGATTTGGCGGTGGAAAATATCGCGCAAAATCACGTCGAAATCGCGATGACCGAGAAAAAGATGATGCGGGAGGAATATTTTAAAAAAAATGGAAAAAATTAAATGCAACTTGTAACAATTAACATTTTAATACGTCTATTATGGTAACAGTCAACTAACTGACTAAGTTTCCAACTTAGTTAAAGATTGTTTGTTAAGCTAGAAAGCCCTCCGATGTCTCAGGAGGGCTTTCGTCTTTTTAACAAATGCGATTACCATCTAATGATTACACTTCCCCAAGTAAAGCCGCTACCGAAAGCTGCCAATACCACAAGGTCTCCTTTTTTGATTTTTCCTGCTTCCCAGGCTTCTGTCAGGGCTATCGGGATAGATGCCGCCGTTGTATTTCCATATTTCTGAATGTTATTGAAGACCTGATCATCGCTTAGCTTCATCTTCTGTTGGATAAACTGTGAAATACGCAAATTCGCTTGGTGTGGAATCAGCATATCAATATCAGAAACGTTCAGACCGTTGGCGTCCAGACCTTCTTTTATAACTTCTGAAAATCGTACGATGGCGTGTTTAAATACAAACTGTCCATTCATATAGGGGTAATACGGAATATCCTCTTGTGGATTTTCTTCGATAATTTCTGGTACCCAATGCTCCGTACTAGGACCTTGTAAGGCCAATTCATCCTTATGTTTTCCTTCACTGTGAAGATGGGTTGAAAGAATCCCAGAATCTTCGTCATCCGATCGAGAAACAACCGCAGCGCCTGCCCCATCACCAAAAATAACGGAGACACTTCGTCCACGGGTTGAAAAATCCAGTCCGCCACTATGGTTTTCACTACCGATAACCAAGATATTCTTATACATCCCGGTTTTAACATATTGGTCGGCTACCGAAATAGCATACACAAACCCACTACATTGATTTCGGACATCCAACGCGGGCACGGTATTCATATCGAGCATATCCTGTACCTGAACGCCACCGCCAGGAAAATACATATCTGGACTAAGGGTTGCAAAAACAATCATATCGATATCCTTTGTTGTCAACTCCGCTCGCTCAAGTGCTATTTTGGCTGCCTTCACCCCCATTATAGAAGTAGAATTCCCGTCTCCCTTTTTAATATGCCTTCGCTCCTTTATACCCGTTCGCTCTTGTATCCAAGCGTCGTTGGTGTCCATTCGCTTCGCTAGATCATCATTTGTTACAACGTTTTCGGGAACGTAATATCCCAATCCTTTTATAGTGGCTCTATACATGTGTTTCAATTTAATACCATCTAGCAAGATAACTATTACCGACTAGCGGCGGAAAGAAAACCCGCGTATATTCTATGCATGCATAGCAATTGGACGTTGCCCCTTTTTTCTTTTTTCGGTATCTTACTGAACTAAAATTCTTTCAGTATACATTCAACTTTATATCATGAAAAAAACCATTCTTTTTCTCTTTTTTGTCACTTTCGTAAGTTATTTACAAGCCCAGGAAAAAACAGGCTACCAAAAGCCTCCAAAAGCAATTTTGGAATTGGTCGATGCGCCGTTGGCACCTTCGGTGTTGCTAAATGACGAAGGCACAGAGGTAGTCTTGCTATACCGCGATGCCTATAAGAGCATTGCGGAACTTTCCGAAACTGAAATGCGCTTGGGCGGACTTCGCATTAATCCGAAAACCAATATTGGAAGTCGGGTTAATTACTATAATAATGTCAAAATGAAGCAACCTACCGCAAAGGAAGCGACTCAAGTTGCAGGCTTACCCGAAAACCCTAGACTGTCGTACTTTAATTGGTCGCCCGATCAAAAAATGATCGCCTTCCTAAATACTACTTCTGAAGGTGCTGAATTATGGGCGTTGGATTTGAACAAAAGAATGGTAAAAAAGCTAACGGGGCCCAATGTGAACGCAAATATGGGAAATCCCATCAGTTGGTTTAAGGACAATAACGCCCTCTTAGTGAAAATGCTTCCTTCCGATAGAAAAGACTTGATCAATACTTCAGAAGCAGTACCTGATGGCCCTACTATTACGGAAAGTACTGGGGAAAAGGCTCAAAACCGTACGTATCAGGATTTGTTGAAGAATCCTAACGATGAGTTCAACTTCGAGCAATTGGCGAGAAGCGAAATCAAAAAAGTCGGTATCGGCGGCCAAACGGTAGATTTCCTACCAGCAGCGATGTACCGTAGTATCGATTTTTCACCTAATGGCGAATACATCCTGATTTCCAAAGTGAAAAAACCTTTCTCCTATATTGTTCCTTATTACCGATTCCCGTACGAAGAGATCATCTATTCAAAAGAAGGAAAAATGGTGAAACTTTTTAACGATGTACCCTTAGATGAAGTTCGCCCAAAAGGATTTATGGCTACCCGTACCGGAATGCGGAATGTACAATGGCGAAGCGATAAACCCGCGACTCTCGTCTATGCTGAGGCCTTAGATGGTGGCGACCCAGAAACCGAAGTGGAATATCGCGATGTGATCTATGAGGTTCCCGCACCTTTCACGGCAAGAGGCAGACAAATCCTTCAAACCAAAAATAGATTTAGCGGTATTACCTGGGGCGACGATGAAAATGCCATCGCGTATGATTATTGGTGGAATAACAGAAACACCAAAACGTATCTTTTCAACCCTTCAAGCATGAATTTGGAACCTACGATTATTTCCGATCGCAATTACCAAGACCAGTACAGCGATCCAGGGAATTTTGTGACCGAACGAAACGATTGGGGCGAATCGGTTCTTATCATGAATAAGGGTAATGCCTATTTGATGGGTAATGGATATACCGAAGAAGGGCAGTTTCCGTTTGTAGATGCTTTCAATCTAAAGAATCAAAAAACAGAACGACTGTACACCTCAACCTACACCGATAAAAAAGAGAATTTGTACGATGCCATCGATATGGCAAAAGGTAAAATTTTGGTTCGTATTGAAAGTCCGAGTGAATACCCGAACTACTATTTCAGAAATATTAAGAAGAAAAATGATCTTACTGCTATCACTAGCTTTGAAAACCCTTTCAAAAGCATCGCCGATGTTCATAAGGAAGTAATAACCTATAAACGTGACGATGGATTGGAATTAGAAGGAACCTTATATCTTCCGATAGGATATGATATGGAGAAAAAGGAAAAAATGCCGATGGTACTTTGGGCATATCCAAGGGAATTTAAGGACAAGAGCAGTGCTTCCCAAAACACCACCAACCCGAATGAATTCATCTATCCCTACTACGGAAGCCCAATCTATTGGGTTACCCAAGGTTATGTGGTGTTGGACGATGCCGCCTTTCCTATAGTAGGTGAAGGTGACGAAGAACCGAATGATGCCTTCCGAGAGCAATTGGTTGCCAATGCAAAGGCAGCCATCGATGCGGTGGATGAGATGGGCTATATCGACCGAAATCGCGTAGGTGTTGGAGGCCATAGCTATGGAGCGTTTATGGTTGCTAATTTGTTAAGCCATAGTGACCTTTTTGCGGCAGGTATCGCTAGAAGTGGTGCTTACAATAGAACATTGACACCTTTTGGATTTCAAAGTGAAGAGAGAAGCTATTGGGATTCGCCAGAAACCTATTATACCATGTCGCCTTTTATGCACGCTGATAAGATGGATGAACCATTATTGTTGATTCATGGTGAAGCCGATAATAATAGTGGAACCTATCCGCTACAGAGTGAACGTTATTTTAATGCGTTGAAAGGACTGGGAGCAACAGCTCGTTTGGTGATGCTTCCCAAGGAAAGTCACGGCTACCGAGCCAAGGAAAGCATTCTTCACCTGTTATGGGAACAAGACCAATGGTTGGATAAATATGTGAAGAATAAAGGACAAGAGGATAGCGGAAAGGAAGCCATGAAAAAGAAGTAAAACCAAAGAAAGCCGCGGGAAGATCCGCGGCTTTCTCAAACAACCTAACCAATAAAATAATAGAAAAAATTACCTTTTCATAGCAATTCTATTATCCCACTTTGATATCTCAAATATACAGTATTTTGTTTAATAAATTGTAATCAAGATTAAACAAAATGTGTTAAACTTTACTTAAAGCAATGAGGTGTAATTGTTTATACGAACGGTTGCGCCCAAGTCATTCAGCAAATTATAGAGTCCGAAGAAAGTTCTATTGATATATAGAAAATGCTTCGATCCTCTATTTCCGTTCATCTTTCGTAATTCTGTATCCTTAGAATACTTGTCGCTTAAAGCAGCGATTTTTCCGAAGAAGGCTTCGTCGCCAAAGTCGAATATCTCTTCGTGAAAAGGTTGGGTAAACAAACTCAACATCTCATGGAACAACTTCGAGAAAAACTCAATTTCTTCGGGCGAGTCTTCTTCCTTCAAGATTTCAAGCGCAAACATCTTCTCCTTAAAAATTTCAGGATTGTTGATGTTTTCAGGTTTTGCCAATTCGAAATATGGTTCATAAAATTCTTCTGGTACCTGCTTCACACAACCAAAATCGATCGCTATTAATTCGCCTTTCTCACTCACGAGAAAATTACCGGGATGGGGATCGGCATGTACCTGCTTCAGTTCATGCATTTGGAACATGTAAAAATCCCATAGCGCCTGACCAATCGTATCAGCCACCTCTTGATCCGTATTCGCCTTGGCAAATTGCGATAAGTGCTGACCATGCATCCAATCCATTGTAATGATGCGGTCGTTCGACAATTCCTCATAATACTTCGGAAACTTCAAGTTTGGAATATGCGAACACTTTTCGGTGATATATTTGCTTTGCGCTACCTCTAGCTCGTAATCGGTTTCCTCGAGCAATTTTCCTTCTACTTCCTTGAAATACTTTTCCGAATCCTTTCCCTTGATATTGAACATCTTCATGGCAATGGGCTTTACCAACGCCAAATCGCTACTAATACTATCGGCCACACCTGGATATTGAATCTTTACCGCTAATTTTTTGCCATCCTTTTCAGCCTTATGTACCTGCCCGATACTTGCAGCTGCGACGGAATTCGCCTCGAAACTATCGTATAGTTCCTCCGGGGTTTTGTCGAAATACTTCACAAATGTTTTTCGTACCAATGGAGCCGATAGTGGTGGGACTTGAAATTGTGCCAATGAAAATTTTTCAACATAGGCTTTGGGCATGATGTTCTTTTCCATGCTCAACATTTGCGCCACCTTCAGCGCACTACCCTTCAAACTTTTTAGTCCATCGTAAATATCCTCTGCATTGCTTTCATCCAAACCTTCGCGCGTGGTTTCCGGATTCACCAATTTAGAACTGTAATATTTTAAGTAGTTACCGCCAACTTTTACACCTGTCTTTACAAGCTTTGATGCCCGAGCGATTTTATGGGTAGGGATGTTATCGATTGTCTTCATCTAATTCATTTTATCTTTCCAGAGAAACTTTCCAAAATCGACCACACTTTCTAAAGGAGTCGTTTCAAACACATCGAAAATAGCTCGAACCGACTTTTCGATTACAATATCCGTTTTTTCAAATGAAGGTGAGCTGTCTTCCATCCAGTATTTCAAGATGAATAGGGTCTGCAGCCAAGCGCCTTCAGAAAACACGGAGACGGGATGCTTCAATAGCTTGAAGTTCTTCTCTTCGTTTCGATCTTCAATAAGTGCTGCTGAAAATTCCTTAATACGTTTTCGAAGGCCTTTCAGTTGCGAAAGGTTGCGCATCATATCTTTCTCTTCTTGTAGGGCGAAAAGTACGTAACTACGATTTAGCGTTAGCATTTCAAAAAAGGTGTAAAAGAAAGTCAACATCTTTTCTTGATTGTTGAAACTATCATACTCCTTATTCTTATGCGCCAACTTCATGGATTCATCAAAAAACTGATTCCAAATCTCCTTTCGCAGTCCATCAAAGGATCCGAAGTAAGTATAAAATTCAGCTTCGGTGATGTTTTGGTCTTTACAGAATTTGTAAACGCTCTTTGGAGTTCGCTCCTCTTCCAACACATAAGTCATGTATTGTTCGATTACACTAGCTCGCGTGACATTCGTTTTCTTTTTTGTTGTGGATTTCTTAGCACTCATATCAACTATTTTGTCGTTTCGGATGTCTTCTAATTACATCAAAATCATTGCCATAAAGATACTAATTGTTTAATCATTTTAACTAAAGCCTAAACAAAAGGTTGTGTTAAAGTTATAGATGGGAGTAGTAAGTAGTGAGTAGTGAGTAGTGAGAAATTAGATTTGTGCATACAGTATATAGCATGCGGCATATAGCTTACAGCTTTTAGCAATCAATCTGCCACCCTGTCAGCCTGAGTCGAATGGTATTTTCTTTGCCTTACTGAAGTCGAACAAACGAAATTCAATTAAACATAAATATTACCCATGAGTACAGGAACTATTAATGTATCGGTCGAGAATATCTTTCCGCTGATCAAGAAGTTTTTATACAGTGACCATGAGATTTTCCTTCGGGAATTGATCTCCAACGCAACAGATGCGACCCTTAAGCTAAAGCATTTAGCCAATATCGGCGAGGCAAACGATGTGCCTATCGATAATCCGATGATTGAAGTAAAGGTGAACAAAGAGGCAAAAACACTTCATATCATCGACCAAGGTATCGGGATGACCAAAGAAGAGGTGGAAAAATACATTAACGACATTGCCTTTTCTGGAGCCGAGGAGTTTTTGGCAAAATACAAAGATAAGAATGGTGACGATGCCGGAATTATTGGTCATTTCGGACTAGGATTCTATTCCGCTTTTATGGTCGCCAGTAAGGTTGAAATCATTACGAAGAGCTTTAAGGACAAACCTGCTGCCCATTGGAGTTGCGATGGTTCTCCAAAATATACCTTAGAGGAAGCCGACAAGAAGGAGCACGGGACTGAAATTATTCTTCATATCATGGAGGATGAAACCGAATTCCTTGAAGAATCGCGTATTCGTGAATTGCTGGTGAAGTATAATAAGTTTATGCCGATTCCGATTAAGTTTGGAACCAAAACCGAAGAACTTCCAAAACCTGAAGATGCTAAGGAAGATGACCCAGCACCCACTAAGGAAGTAGACAATATCGTTAATAATCCGAATCCAGCGTGGACCAAGCAACCCACTGATTTAGAGGATAAGGATTATAAGGAATTTTATCGCGAATTGTATCCAATGCAATTCGAAGAGCCATTATTCCACATTCACCTGAATGTTGACTATCCCTTCAATCTTACCGGAATTCTGTATTTCCCGAAGATGACATCGGATATGAGCGTTCAGAAAGATCGTATTCAACTATACCAGAACCAGGTATTTGTTACCGATAACGTGGAAGGAATCGTACCTGAATTCTTAACGATGCTCCGCGGGGTAATCGATAGTCCAGATATCCCGTTGAACGTTTCCCGTAGTTACCTACAGGCCGACGGTGCGGTGAAGAAAATTTCAAGTTACATTACCCGAAAGGTTGCCGATAAGCTGAAAAGCCTTTTCAACGAAAGCCGTGAAGACTTCGAAAAGAAATGGGACGATATCAAGGTAGTGATTGAATATGGAATGCTTACCGAAGATAAATTCTTCGAAAAAGCACAAAAATTTGCCCTCTATCCTACTGTTGATGGCGAGTATCTGACCTATGAAGAATTGGAAGAGAAAATTAAGCCTAATCAGACTGATAAGGATGATAAATTGGTAATTCTATATGCTTCAAATAAAGAAGAACAGCATAGCTACATTCAGGACGCCAAGGAAAAAGGGTATGAAGTATTGTTACTGGATTCGCCAATCGTTTCACACCTACTTCAAAAGTTGGAAAGTGAAAAGGAAAATATTTCTTTCGCCCGTGTGGATAGCGATCCTGTGGAAACGCTTATCAAAAAAGAAGATTCCAATGTTTCAAAATTAAGTGAAGAAGAGACAGAGGAATTAAAAACCTTTTTGGACGAAACTATCTCGAAAGAGCAGTTTACCGTCCAAATGGAAGCGATGGATAGCAATGCCAACCCGTTTGTGATTACCGAGCCCGAATTTATGCGTCGGATGAAGGAAATGCAGCGCACCGGTGGTGGCGGTGGTATGTTCGGTATGGGCAATATGCCAGAGATGTACAACCTCATCGTAAACACAAACCACCCGTTGGTGGGTGAAATCCTAAGCACCAAAACAAAGAAGAAAAAAGAGCGATTGGTAAACCAGGCACTCGACCTTGCACGCCTCAGCAAAGGCTTGTTGAAAGGTGAGGAAATGACGCAGTTTATCAAGCGTAGCTACGAAATGATCAAGTAATCATTTTAGATAACTATAACTTTGAAAGCCGTTTGTTGAAAAGCAAGCGGCTTTTTTCATTCCAAACCCCTATTTTTGATAAAAACCTAGCGATGAAACTACTTTTGCCTTTACTTGCGCTATTTCTAATGGCCGCAACCTGCGACGATAAAAAAGAACAGCAAAAAGATGAGGAAATGATACCTGTCGAAAAAGACAATGGTATTGGCGATGGCGCACCTTCGTTGGATTCCATTTTAGACCAGCACCAATCGCCTCCCATTATTCCCGAGGGAAAACGCGACAGTATTGTAAACGCCCAAAAAAACGACTCTATTTAATGTTACCCTGGCATCAATATTTGATGGGTGTACTGCTCGTTCTCGCAGGCGTAAACCATTTTCGAAACCCCAAATTGTATAAACGAATCATGCCGCCGTATATTCCGGCACATAGCACTATGGTTACTCTTAGTGGTATTGCCGAAATGATCCTCGGTTTTATGTTGATGAATGCCGATACCCAAACGATTGCCGCTTGGGGGATTATTGCCATGCTTATCGTGTTTATACCTGTCCATATCTACATGCTCCAAGATGAAAAGGCCGCTATGAAATTACCGAAATGGGTACTGTGGCTTCGGTTACCGCTGCAATTTGCCCTGATGTACTGGGCCTTCCAATATGTATAGCGATGGATCTTTTTTCTGAAGAAAAACAACCGCTTTCACTTCCAGATGCTGAAATCGTCTATTATCCAAATTTCCTTTCTGCTGCTGAAGCGGACCGCTATTTTGATGTTTTGCTGAAAGAAACCCCTTGGCAAAAGGATGATATTACGGTATTTGGAAAAACCTATCCGCAACCCCGACTAACCGCTTTATATGGTGAAGCGGGAAAACCCTATACATATTCAGGAATTACCATGCACCCGCATCTCTTTACTGAACCCTTGTTGACGTTGAAAAAGAAAGTTGAAGATGTGGTTGAAGCACACTTCACCACCTTACTATTAAATCTGTATCGCAACGGAAATGATAGTAATGGCTGGCATGCCGACGATGAAAAAGAATTAGGCAAGAATCCAATAATTGCTTCCGTAAGTTTAGGTGCTTCGCGATCCTTTCACTTAAAACGCAAAAAAGACAAAAGCTTAAAACACAAAATGCAGTTGGAACATGGAAGCCTGTTGGTGATGAAAGGTTCTACCCAAGAATTTTGGAAACATCAAATTCCGAAGACAAAAAAAGACGTTGGGCCTAGAATTAATGGTACGTTCCGGATTATTTCAACATAAAGGCCCTATTGCAATCCTCTGGGCAGTTGATAAACGTGTACGACAGTGCTGCCATCACAATTACGTGATAGACCATACGTTCGTACATTCCTTCCGTAACCAAAAAGACGCTCATGATGTAGGAAATAAAAAGACCGGCAATCAAGGTGTATTTAAGTCTTATCTGTAAGGTGATAAGCATTCCCACAAAGAATTCCGTAAAAGGCGCTGCTACTGCTCCATATGTAAGCCAAGTGCTGTTAGAAACCAAATGGGAAAAGTTCTGTTGCACAAAATCGACATAGGTCGTCAAAAAAACGATCCGTGCCAATCCGTGCAACGCAATCAAACCTCCAAGTATTCTCGTAATCCTTTTCATACTATTTTGCTAAAAGGGGTGCAAAGATACTACCCAGTCAAAGCATAAAAAACTGTAAATCAATACGAAAACGTTTTCGTGTTGATAAGTCTCCTACTTTTTCGATATATTGAAGAAAAAAATCGCCCAACTACCTATGGAAAAAGAATTTACCCCCCGAGAAAAGGATCGAATCATTGAAATGGCATGGGAAGACCGTACGCCTTTCGAGGCTATTACCTTTCAATTTGGACTGTCGGAACAAGATGTTATCGAATTTATGCGAAAAGAGATGAAGCCTTCAAGCTTTAGAATGTGGCGGAAACGCGTTCAGGGAAGAAGTACCAAACATGCGAAACTGCGCGATCCTGAAATGGACCGTTTTAAAAGCAGTCGACAGAAGCATATTTCACACAATAAGATTTCGAAACGCTAGTCGAAGATTTCATTTAAAACGACTGCTAACCGAATGCCGCCTTTCTGAAGTTGGAATCGTAGCGTATCCATATACCGATACATATACGGGTACCAAAGCTTTTCGCCAATTTCGGTATTCGCATAAATATCTTTGCAGAGTTCACGGCTTTCGTACATCCAATCCAATACATCACCCTGTTGAATCGCCTGCAACTCTTCTTTTGAAAGCTGCTTCGTATTTGCGGCCAATTCTGAATACGACATATTGTAGTCTTCAATCATTTTGGTATCCCAAACGGTGTGAAGGTTCGTACCATCGCCAAACCAACGTACCTGAAAGTCGTTTCCGCCCTTGTCATCCGCCAACCCGATGTGCAGCGGTTGGTGAAGATCACCTAGAAAATGGACTAACATCTTCAATTGAAATACCTTCTCATCTTTTGTAGCAGTTTCACTTTCAAGGGTTGCAATAGCATTTTGAATCCCCACGATTAAATCGCCCTTTTCACTTTTCGGATGTTCCTCATAAGTGCTGTCGAAGGGAAAGTTTACATAATGATATGGACCATACTCGCGATACTTGGGATCGCTCTTTATTTCATCGCCATAGGTGGAGACCAAGGCAAGGGATTGGCCGTCCAACAATTCGCTAATCGCTTTCTTTGCCTTTCGACTTAAATGCTGTTCTGCGATCTCACCGGTAGCGCGATGACCGTTACGGCCCCAATCTTCCGCAGCTTGTAGACTAAAACTTAAACTTACGATGGCAATAAATAGAAGAAAGTTCTTCATAGGTGAAGCTATTTTTCCGCAAAGATACCATAGTTCGAAATATTGAGGGTTCCTTTTTATTTGGAAATCAGTAAACTTTCAACTAAATTTGAAATAATATCATTTTAATATCAATTTAAATCTAACTGCCATGTCAAACGAAAAAACCACCGTCCCTCCTAATGGATATATTATGTTATTACTGTTCTTGCTTCTCTTTTTTGGGTCAATTACAGCCATTGCCATCACCCGAAACCCTTGGATATTAGCAGGAATCGTAGTCGCCATATTTTTATTACCGGGATTTATTTTGGTGAATCCAAACGGTTCAAGGGTGTTACTGCTTTTTGGAGAATACAAGGGAACGGTAAAAAAGAATGGCTTGTTTTGGGTGAATCCTTTTTATGCGAAGAAGAAAATCTCACTTCGCGCCCGAAACTTCGACAGTGAACGGTTGAAGGTGAACGACAAGTTAGGAAACCCAGTTATTATCAGTACCATTTTGGTGTGGCGCGTTCGCGACACCTATAAAGCGGCCTTCGATGTAGACAATTACGAAAACTTTGTTCGGGTACAGACCGATGCCGCCGTTCGGGAATTGGCGAGTAAGTATCCGTACGATAACTTTGCAGATGAGGGCATGGACGAGGACATCACGTTGCGAAGTAGTATGGACGAAGTGAATGAAGCGCTCGAAATGGGGCTACAGGAGCGCTTGGCCATTGCTGGTGTGGAAGTATTGGAATCGCGGATTGGATATTTGGCCTATGCCAACGAAATTGCGAGTGCCATGTTGAAACGCCAACAAGCAACCGCCATCGTTGCCGCCCGTCACAAGATTGTGGAAGGTGCGGTTAGCATGGTGGAAATGGCGCTAAATGAACTAAGCAAAAAACAGGTTGTCGATTTGGATGAAGAACGAAAAGCAGCCATGGTCAGTAATTTGATGGTTATCTTATGTGGCGATAAGGATGCCGCTCCCGTAGTAAATGCAGGAACCTTAAATCATTAATATGAAGGTATTTGTTGAAGAGCAGCGATTTAACCAATGGTGGTTGTACGCCATTATTATTGCAACTATGGTTACAATAGTTATAAGCGTCTATGATGTTTACGATGCTACTATAATCGAACAAACCAATGAATTCTGGATGTCAGCAGGAATTGGTATCGTAATTAGTTTTATCATGTTTGCCGTCTTATTTCTGAAATTGGAAATCAAAATAGATGAGCGTGGCGTTCACTATGGCTTTTGGCCTTTTCAGTTAAATTTAAAAACTGCCGCATGGCACGAGATTGAAGAATGCTACGTGAGAACATATAGTCCTTTGAGCGAATACGGCGGTTGGGGCTATCGCATATCGTTTAAAAAGCACGGAAAGGCCTACAATGTCAGCGGAGATAAAGGAATCCAGATCATTTTTAAGAACGGTAGTCGCACCTTGATAGGAACACAAAAACCTTCAGAAGTGGAAGCCGTACTTAAGCAATATGCTTATAAACTAAACAAAGTATCATGAAAAAATTCCTCAGCGTATTCCTAATCACAATAACAACTACTATCGGCCTGGCACAAATTCCGTCCGAAGTAAAAAACGAAGTGGAAATACGAATAAATTCTGCAGATCACCCTTCTATCGCTATCGGACTTTTCGAGAACGGGAAAGAGGAGTATTATGTCTCAGGGTTTTTGAATAGTTCAGAAAAAATAAAGGCAACCGAAGAAACCTTATACGAAATCGGTTCTATTACCAAAACGATTACCTCCCTCCTGCTAGCGCAGCTTTCGGTTGAAGGAAAAGTACAAATCGATGAACCAATAGCTCAGTACTTACCAGACTCCTTAAAATTGGAGGATGCTGAAGGCATTCCCATTACCTTCAAACACATTGCTACCCATACCTCGGGTCTTACGCGAATGCCATTCGGTTATTTACCTAAGGATGTTTCTAATCCATATGAGGGTTACTTAAGAGAACATCTTTTTTTATACCTCACTCGTTTCGGACCAGAAAAGGTGGGGCAGAAACATCAATATTCAAATTTAGCTGTTGGTTTATTAGGTGAAACGCTTTCCGTTATTGAAGACAAGCCCTTTAAGGAACTGGTCGCTGATAAGATTCTAGAGCCGCTTCAACTCAAAAATGCTTACTTCGAAATCCCTCAAGCTGAAAAAACCAATTTTGCACAGGGCTACAAAAATGGGGAGGCTACTTCAGAATGGACGTTTCAGGCCATGGCAGGTGCCGGTGCCCTTCGGATGAATGTGAAGGGTTTATTGAAATATGGCAAAAGCTACCTGTATTCTTCCCCTTTGGATGAGGCCCAACGCCTAGTAACAAAAACCTATTACAAAAGTGACGAAGGTGTGGAAATGGGATTGGGTTGGTTTAAGAATGGTTCGATTATATCTCACGGGGGTGGCACCTACGGATTCAGAAGTTATATCGCAATCGATTTGGAACATGAAAAAGTGGTTGCTGTTTTAGTGAATTCGGGTGAAGGGAGTCCCGAAGATATTGGAAACTTCATTATGAATCCCAAAGAATCCCCGCTTTTTAGTTCAACTACTGAAACTATTCCTATTGCTGCTGAAGCATTGTCCAACTATACGGGCACGTATTTTAACGAACAGTATTCCATGACATTTGAAATTTCGGTAGCAAATGGCACGTTATATGGAAAGTTGAATGAACAACAGAAGATTGCAACGGAATATATTGGCGATAATGCTTTTATCGCTTCTTCGGTAAAGGCACGATTGGAATTCTCCAGTACTGACGAAGGTTTCGATACCCTTACGCTAAAACAAGGGGGCCGCAGTCTTCACTTTAAAAGACAAAAATTATGAAACTACACTTGTTGCTATGCGCATTATTCAGTTCTTTCTTGGTTTTGGGACAGTCGGGAACTACTTCCGAAGCTATTTCCGTAACACCTTTAATCGATGGAACCTTGTTGCTTCCAGAAAATAAAACTTCTCCCCCTCTTGCCATCATCATTGCGGGTTCCGGTCCGACCAATCGCGACGGCAACCAAATGATGATGAAAAACAATTCGCTAAAATACTTAGCGGAAGGGCTTGCTGCTGAAGGTATCGCTAGTTTTCGATATGACAAGCGCATCGTGAAAATCATGAAAATGGGAACGTTGAATGAAAAGAAGATCCAGTTTGATCACTTTATCGAAGATGCTGTTACCATAACCGATTACTTTAAATCCGACGACCGCTTCGGAAAAATTTACCTTATCGGTCATAGTCAAGGTTCGCTTATCGCCTTGGTAGCTGCCCAAGATCGTGCCGATGGTGTTATCTCTATCGCCGGTGCGGGGCAGGAAATCGATGACGTCATAGTAGACCAATTAAAAAAACAAGCCCCGGGGCTTGCCGATAATGCTAGGACTTCGTTTGACGATCTACGGGTGAATGGGGTCGCTCAAAATTATAGCGAAGGATTGGCGTCTATTTTTAGACCTGCCATTCAACCCTTTTTGCTACAGTGGATGCAATACAATCCACAAGAGGAAATCGCCAAGTTGAACGTTCCAGTAATGATTATCAACGGAACGAAGGATCTTCAGGTGCAGGAAAGTGAAGCGGAAGCCTTACGAAAGGCGAAGCCTGGGGCTGAATTTCTGTTGGTTGAAGACATGAACCATATTTTAAAGAAAATAAAGGGCGACGATATCGAGAACAGCAAGTCGTATAATGACCCAAGACTTCCTGTGATGCCGGAAGTAATATCGGCCATTTCAACCTTTATAAAAGACCAGTAACAATATGCCTAAGAAGAAAGCATTTGCGCTTCGCGTGAACGAGGATATGATGAAAGCAGTCGAAAAATGGGCTTCGGACGAATTCCGTAGTACCAATGGGCAGATTGAATGGATGCTTCATGAAATGCTGAAAGAGGCAAACCGACTTCCGAAAAAAAAGGAGAAGTAGCCTTACCAACTATTTTTGTATTTTGCGTTGAAAATATTTCGCATGCAGGAAAACGCTACGCAGGAACTTATAGACACTACCCCTCTTTTCACCAACGATACAATTGTCTTTGGGTTATTGATGTTAACTCTAGGAATAATCTTCTATACCTCTTCAAAAGAATCGGGGTTTTGGTATAAATTTTATAAGATTGTACCCGCCTTGTTTATGGCATATTTTCTCCCTGCTTTATTGACCACCTTCGGCGTTATTGCCCCCGAATGGACGACCGTTCCCGAAACCGGCGATGTTGTGGAAGGCAGCAGCAGTTTATATTATATGTCGAGTCGCTATCTTTTACCAGCAGCGCTAGTGTTAATGACCTTAAGTATCGATTTAAAAGGCGTTTTTAACCTTGGACCTAAGGCTTTGATTATGTTCTTCACCGGGACGATAGGAATCGTTATTGGCGGTCCAGTTGCGGTATATTTGGTGGGAAGTGTATATCCTGAAGCTTTGGCGGGTGAAGGCGCGAATGCGGTCTGGAAAGGCCTTTCTACGCTAGCCGGTAGTTGGATTGGCGGAGGTGCTAATCAAACAGCCATGTTGGAAATTTATGGCTACAATCAAGAATTATATGGCGGGATGGTATTCGTAGATATTGTTGTGGCGAATATTTGGATGGCTTTGATTTTAATCGGAATTGGAAAAGCGGTTCGCATCGATCGATGGCTAGAATCGGATACCTCGGCCATTGAAGCCTTAAAAAAGAAGGTTTCAGATTATGCGAAGACTGTCGATCGTAATCCTACGTTAACAGATTTGATGATTTTAGCTGCCGTCGCTTTCGGAACGGTGAGTATTGCCCATTTCGGAGCGGGATATTTAAGTATGTTTTTTAACGATTTTGTTTCAGGCTTGCCGAAAGGAATCACCCGAAATATCTTTACTTTTTTAGATAGCTCCTTCTTTTGGATGATCTCGATTACCACCATTATCGGGGTTCTTCTCTCATTCACTAAACTAAAGCGCTACGAGGGTGCAGGTGCCAGTAAATTTGGAAGTGTATTTATCTATATTCTAGTCGCCAGTATTGGAATGAAGATGGACTTATTCCTAATTTTCGACAATTTTGCATTGATATTTATAGGATTGGTCTGGATGCTCATTCACGCCTTACTATTAATCGGTGTTGCAAAACTGATAAAAGCGCCCTATTTCTTTTTGGCAGTGGGAAGTCAAGCAAATGTTGGTGGTGCCGCCTCGGCTCCTATCGTCGCCTCGGCGTTTCATCCTTCCTTAGCAACCGTAGGTGTTTTATTGGCCGTATTTGGCTATGCAATCGGTACTGTTGCAGCTATCTTGTGTACGATTTTGATGCAATTGGCGAGTAACGCAATACTCTAATTTCAGTTTTGGGATTCGCTTAAAAACTGCATCTTTGCACACCAAGAAAAATTTGAATAATGCGCATTTTACTTTCCCTTTTCATCTTATCCATAGTAATTGGCTGTAGTTCTTCTGAAGAAGAAATGAAATTAACTGGAAATATTAAAGGACTGAAACAGGGTACTGTACTTCTACAGAAGATTGAAGATTCAACACTTGTTTCCTTAGACTCTATTGAAGTTAAGGGTGATCCCAATTTTGAATTCACGGAAGTGGTGGAAAGCCCAGAAATATATTATCTCTACTTGCGCTTAGAGAATGGAACGTTGCTGGACGAACGCATTCCGTTTTTCGCTGAACCTGGTGAAGTAATGATAAATACTAGCCTTAAAAAATTTGGAAACGAGTATAAAATCGCTGGCTCGAAAAATCAGGACAAATTTGAAGATTATAAAAAATTAATACAGCGTTTCCGAGATCGAAACCTAGATTTTATAGAGCAGGATTTAAAAGCACGTCAACAAGGAGATGACTCACTAATTAACGCTATTGCACGTAAGCGAAATGCCAATATTTCCACTCAATATTTGGCCACTGTCAACTTCGCAATTAACCATAAGGACTACGAGGTAGCTCCTTTTCTCGCCTTGACTGAAATTTACGATGCCAATCTAAAATATTTAGATACGGTATACTCGTCGCTATCGCCACAGGTTCGAGAGTCCAAATACGGATCGCTCCTAAAAACCTATATCGAAGAACGCCAAGCAATGGAGGATACTATAGGGCGTTAATCCGGTCGATAAGGCTTCTGCCACGCTCCTCTAGCTCTGTATCAATTTGCTTAAAGTGCTTATTCGGATTTTCCAATCCTCGTTGGTTTACTTTCACGATAAGCTCATCAAATAGTATAATCGCGTCGTCGATAATCTTTTCAGAATCCTCTGTAGGTTTCTCAGGATGTGTAATTTGCCATACGTAAACGGCTTCAATAATACTGCCAATTACATCGTTAAGCATTCTTTTGAAATCTCTTTTACTTGCCATGTTTCAGTGGGTTAAGGAATATATATTTCTAATAAGGTTGAGCCCTGCCCTTCAATGCAAATAGCATCAAAGCAAGCTGGAATTAAAATGGTATTGCCTTTTGTTAGCGTATTGGAATAATTCTCTACAAGCAATGTAGCTTCACCTTCAACACACATATAGACAACGAAGGAATCGATGGTGGAAAAATCTCTTTCTATCGGTTTCTCAAGGCGTATACGATTTGTGAGAAAATAAGGTGATTTCTTTAACTGACTAATATTGGAACCGTTATCATTTACCTGAAGTTTTCCGTTTCCAGCATTATAGTCGATGGCGTCTAACGCCAAGTCGGTATGAAGTTCTCGCAACCGTCCATCCGTATCGGGACGATCCCAATCGTAGATACGATACGTAATATCGGAAGTCTGCTGAATTTCCGCCAGCAGAACCCCGGCGCCAATCGCATGGATCAAGCCTGGCTTTATAAAAAACGAATCACCTTTCGTAACATTTTCCTCATGTAGTATTTCGGTTATCGCACCTTTTTCGAGCGATTCCAGATATTCATCTTTTGTCACAGCTCCTTCAAATCCTACAATAATTCGAGCTTCTTCATCTGCCTGAACGATATACCACATCTCGGTCTTTCCAAAACTGTCATGCCGCTCCTTTGCAAGACGGTCGTCTGGATGTAATTGTACAGATAGATCCTTTGTGGCATCGATAAATTTAAACAATAGCGGAAAGGTGTTCCCAAAGGTTTCGTAGACCTTCTGCCCCATTAAGTCTTGCTTATACTCATCTAAAATCTCCACAACATTCTTCCCCTTCAGCGGGCCATTTGCAATTATTGAAATAGTATCCTGTACACCGGAAAGCTCCCAACTTTCACCAATAGGCTCATCGGAGGGCTTCTTTCCCAAGACATCAGACAGTTTATTCCCTCCCCATACTTTTTTGATCAGTATCGGCTCAAACAGTAGCGGGTATAGCATATTCTTCTTCATAACCTATCCAGTATACACAACGAAATTTCTGGGAGTCTCATACAGTTTTATGGTAATCGTATATTTTTTGTCCAATCTATTCCGAAGTTTATTCCAAATAACAATTGCGATATTTTCAACGGTTGGATTAAGGTCTTTAAATACGGCAACCTCCTCATTTAGGTTCTTATGGTCGAATGGCTCTTCCACCTCTTCTTCGATTATCTTCTTCAACACGCTCAAATCGATCAAAAATCCTGTTTCAGGATCAATTTCTCCGGAAACACCTACTTCCAGTTCATAATTATGGCCATGATATTTTGGGTTACTACATTTTCCGAATACTTCACGATTCTTCTCATCGCTCCATTCTTTGCGATAAAGACGATGGGCAGCATTGAAGTGCGCTTTTCTGTAAACCGTTAAGCTCATGGTTGAATATGGTTGTAATATTTCTCAAAGATAATCTTAAACCAAGCAGTATATCTATCAGGGTTTCTTTCCATATCGCCTTTAATTTCCGAAAGGGACATCCATTTCCATGCTGCCACCTCTGCTGGATTCAAGTCTGGTTCGTCTTCAAAAGTACCGATTAGGATATGATCGTATTCATGTTCGGTTAAACCGTTATCAAAAGGCGCTTTATATATGAAGGATATAGATTCTTTCAACGGAACACTGAATCCCATTTCCTCTTGCAATCGACGTTTTCCAGCTTCAATATTAGTTTCTCCATCACGTTGATGGCTACAGCAGGTATTGGTCCACAATCCAGGTGAATGATACTTTGAATGCGCTCTTTGTTGAAGCATAAGCTCTCCTTTGTCATTAAAAACGAAAACAGAAAACGCCCGGTGTAGCAATGCTTTTTCGTGTGCCTCCATTTTGGGCATTAATCCAATCTTCTCATCCTTTTCATTTACTAGAACGACTAATTCTTCTTTCATCGGTAGCAGCAATTTTCTTCAAAAATACAAAATACCCTGCGTACTTAGAGGAAAATATTGCGTAACAAAAAAGGGCATTTCATTTTGACTGAAATACCCTTCTTAGGTTAAATTTAGTTTAGGCTGGTTTTCTTTTCTTAGTTCTGAATGATAAACATGGAACGACGGTTCAATTGGTGCTCCTCTTCTGTACATTCTACTCCATTGGTACACTTTTCTACTGCCAATTGCGACTCCCCATATCCTTTTGCTGAAAGGCGATCTCTATCGATTCCTTTATCGACTAACCAGTTCAAGGTGCTTTGTGCCCGTTTTTCTGAAAGAGCCTCGTTATAGCTGTCGTTACCTCTAGAATCGGTGTGCGATTCGATATGGATAACCAACTCTGGATATTCACGCATCGCGGCAAGTATCTTCGCCAATTCTACGGCAGCATCTGGTCTGATATTATAGCGATCGAAGTCGAAATAGATCGGTTGAAGGTTCAGTCTACAACCAAGATCATTTATCGGACAAGGATCTTTTAATTCTAATTTAAGCGGAACTTCAATAGATCCGGAGCTGTTAGGAGTCTGAACGACCTCTTCAGCAGGAAAATAGCGTTCTTTCGTTCCCCTCACAGCATATTGACTATCGCATTCAACCGAAAAAGAGTAGGATGCATCATCGCCAACTGTTATCGTGTCGATTAGTTGATTGTTGGAATCTAGCAACTCTACCTTCGCTCCAGGAATCAATTCTTCAGTATTTAGGTCTGTAACGGTACCCGTCAGCATAATTTCACACTTCTCGCGTAGGCGGTAAATTTCATCGTCGATACTTCCCTGAGCCCCATCCCTATTTGAAGTGAGGTACCCCATGCGCTTGCTTTCCTTGATGATAAGTGCAAAGTCGTCTTGATTACTATTGGCTGGCTCTCCCAGGTTCTTAATGGAAGTCGGATTTCCATTGGTATCGAATTCGGCAACGTAAATGTCGAATCCTCCTAAACCTGAGCGCCCATCACTGGCAAAGTACAGTTTATTTTCTTCACTTATGAAGGGAAAGGATTCTCTGGCCTCAGTATTAATTGTGTTTCCTAAGTTGACCGGTTCGCTATATTCATTATCTCCTGTGATATTCACATACCATAAATCGGACATCCCGATAGTTCCTGGCATATCGGAAGAAAAATATAGACGCTTTCCATCCTGACTCAAGGTTGGATGTGCTACGGAGTATTCTTTATCGTTGAAGGGTAATTCTTGAATATCCGTCCAATAACTATCGCCGCTACGCGTTGCTTTATATAATTTTAATCGGATGGTCTTATCACGATCTTTTCCTTTTTTTCCATCGATGAAATTATTTCGAGTGAAATACATGGTTTTGCCATCTTTCGAAAATGTTGGGGTCGACTCATGATACTCGGTATTTACTTCACCGTTTAGCAGTCGTGCGTTGGATAGCTTTCCAGTGATACTATCTTCATCGGCTACGTATAAATCGAGAAAAGGTTGTTGGTTCCACTCGGCGATTTTTGCGCCTTCGGCGGAAGATGCATATACAACTTTATCTTGGTAAAAAGCCGGGCCGAAGTCAGAAGAACTAGTGTTTACCTCTACTTTTTCCAACACATACCCTTTAGCTTCGAAGGCAATGCTTTCTAAGTAATTTGGATCGTCGTTATAATTCTTCAGAATATACTTGTTCCCGCCCATAGCAGCTAATTGCTGCATAAGATCGTCTGATTCGTCATAGCGACCAAGGCTTTTTAATGACTGAGAGGCACGATAGTAATATTCGGCCTCTGCTTCTCCAGGGTAATTTTCAATTAGTTTTGTATACCATTTTGCCGCGTTATCGTAATCGCTATTCCAATAGTAGGTATCGCCAAGTCGTTTAAAGATTTGCGCCGACTCGTAACCATCTTCTACCACTTTCAGGTAAATTTCACGAGCATCGATATACGAATACTTATCGAATTCCTCGTTGGCCTTTTTGATCTTCTGTTTCTGTGCGAAACTACCGCTAACGCTGAGCAGTAGTAGTACGCTAACAAAAAGAATGTTTTTTATTATCGTGTTCATAAAAATGGTTTTTAGAAGAATCGTGGCGTTAACACGCGTTCAGGTTTATTGAATACATCGAATCGGAGAAATACTTCATATGAACCATCACTGAAATTTTCAATATCCGTTGATGTATAATCATAAGCGAACCCTATAAACAAACTATCTGTGACTTGAAATCCTGCCATTCCACTAATTGCCGAACTCCATCTATAGGCAGCTCCAACCGTGAATTTTTCATATAGCAAAAAGTTAGCGGAAACATCCCATGCCAGTGGAGAACCGCTCACAGCCTTCACTAAAGTAGCCGGCTTAAATTTCAAATTCTCACTTAGGTCGAATACGTATCCTGCTATTAAAAAGTAATGCAAGCGCTCAGCCGGTGCAATATTTTCATCGAAATCGAAGTCCTCTAGGGTAGATTCATCGAAGTGACTTGTGGTCAAAAAGTTTGGCACGGATAATCCTAGATAAAACTTATCGGTATTATAGTATAAACCAGCACCGATTTGCGGTTGTAATTTATTGTCGATATTATTGGAAGGATCGAACGATGCTTCGTTTTGGTAAATATTCAGCTTGCTAAAATCTACATCCAAGATATCGAGACCGGCTTTTAAACCGAACCTAAGTTCAGACGATTCAGAAAGGTTAATCCCGTAGGCGTAATCGATATTCACATTCGATTCGATAGAGGGTCCAATTTCATCGCGTACAATCGATAGTCCTAATCCCATATTGTCCCATGTTCCTCCAAGGGGAGAGTTCACCGTAAAGGTTCCGGTTTCCGGTGCTCCTTCGAAGCCTGTCCACTGTGTCCTAAGTAACAGTCCGAAACTAAGCATATCCCTTGAGCCAGAATAGGCGGGGTTCACTATTTGCGTATTATACATATACTGGGTGTACTGCGGATCCTGCTGGGCCTGACCTGCAAAGCTCCCTAGTAATACCAAAACTATAATAACAAGATAACGTTGTTTCATCGGTATGTGTTTTATACCTCCCGAGCGATTACATAGCGCCTGGGAGGTTTTTTTGATTTTTATCTATTGATATATAGGTATCCGTTATTCTTCAATACTTCACCTGTATCCTGGTCGGTACGGACAAGTATATAGAAATAGGTTCCTGTTGGAAGTTCTTCTCCAGATTGAATGGTCGCTCGGCCGTTAGATTCACCTTCAAAGGCATTATTGTCATTGTTGTAGCCATCGGTTTCCCAAACAAGTACACCCCATCGGTTGAAGATCTTCATGTTATTATTCGGATAGTTTTCAATACCCTCAATTCGCATGTAGTCGTTCAATCCATCTCCATCTGGAGTAATTCCGTTGAAGATTTCAAAATCGTCTGGAGCTTCAACATTCGGCAAGAACGTGATCGTAGGATCGTCTGGGTCGCCATCGCCATCGGCATCCACATCATCCGGATTATTCGGATCATCTGAAAGGTCTTCCACTATGTTTCCATTTATATCGGTACCTGAAGCAAGTGCTTGGTTTTCAACTTCACCATTATCTATATCCTCTTGCGTGATAGCATAGGTTGCGGTGAATGTGGTGTTATCCGTTTCACCTGGTTCCAGCGCAGCAATCGGTCCACCCGATACTTCAATACCTGGCAATGGATCTTCTAGTGTGATATTAAAGATTGTAACCGTACCTGTATTCGTTACACTGAAAGCATAGGAAATAGTTTCCCCTACTTGTGGTATCTGATCACCATTCTCATCGTTGAATACACCTGTTTTGGTTACACTCATTTTCAACTCCTGACACAATCCTAAGATAGTTGGATCATCTTCGAAATTGCTGTTGTCGTCAGAGAAGTCCATGACCATATCACCACTTGGTGTAGTACCCACTACTTCAGCTTGGTTTTCAACAAATCCATTGTCGATATCCTCCTGCGTAATTGTGTATGTAGCACTGAAGGTAGTAGCGTCTGTACTTCCTGCCACTAAGACTGCAATCGGATCTCCATCTACCGCTACCATATCATCGGTAACGATAACATTAGTAAGGTCTACGTTACCTAAGTTGGTTACTGCGAATTCGTACAGAATTGTTTCACCTACATCGCCACAACCATCTTCATCCTCATCAGTTAAAGTACCAGTCTTGATCAGGGCAATTAATGCTTCCTGACAAAGCTCTGTTTCTGTTGGATCATTCTCTAACTCACTGTTATCATCAGATAAATCGGTCACTGTATCTCCGTTCGGAGCGGTACCTGTAGCGGTCGCTTGGTTTACAAACACACCATTATTGATATCATCTTGCGTGATGACATACGTTCCTGTGAAGGTGGTTGCATCTGTAGCTCCAGGAGCCAGCGTTATCGGTCCTCCAACAACTGTTAAGAATGGATCTGTTACGGTAATATCCGTTAACGTAACATTACCAAGGTTATATACGGTGAAGGTATATTCGATAAGGTCTCCTACTTCGGCACATTCGCTATCAGAAACTAATTCTCCGGTCTTCACTAATGCGATAGTAGCATCTTGACATAGTTCGGTAACAGTTGGATCGTCTTCGAATGGGTTATCATCGTCAGACATATCGCTTACTGTATTTCCGTTCGGAGCAACAGCTTCAGCCATTGCCTGATTCGTAACATTACCTGCATCGATATCCGCTTGCGTAATCGTATAATCTGCTGTATAGATCCACGTTTCATCTACATCAAGTTCTGTATCACCATCAGTATCACCACTATCTGGCCCTGGAATCACACCACCTAATAATACGTCTGTAACTTCTACAGCCGATAGGCTTACGTTTCCGAGGTTGGTTACTGTAAAGGTGTAGCTTATCGTTTCACCAACATCTGAACATTTATCCTGATCTTCATCATTAAATATTCCTTGCTTCACAATTGCTATAATTGGCTCTTGACAAAGCTCTGTAACCGTTGCATCATCTTCTGTTACACTGTTATCATCAGATAGATCTGACACTTGATTACCTGCAGGATCGTTTCCAGTTGCAGTTGCTTGATTCACAACCTCTCCGTTATCGATATCCACTTGGGTAATCGTGTAGGTAGCAGTATAAATCCATGTTTCATCTACATCAAGTTCCGTGTCACCATCGGCATCACCACTGTCTGGTCCAGCAATTGGTCCACCAAGGAATGGATCGTCAACGACCACATCGGCAAGGCTAACATTGCCCTCATTTGTTACAGTGAAGGTATACTCTATAGTATCGCCTACTTGAGTACATTCACCTTGTTCTATCAATTCTGCAGTTTTCACTATTGCAATTGCTGCATCTTGACATAGTTCCGTTACAGTTTCTTCATCCTCGAGCTCACTATCATCATCAGATAGGTCCGAAACCTGGTTGCCGGCAGGATCGTTCGCCGTAGCGGTCGCCTGGTTGGTCACGCCACCAGCATCAATATCATCCTGTGTAATCGTATAGGTCGCAGTATAGATCCATGTTTCATCTACATCGAGCTCCATGTCGCCGTCGGCGTCACCACTGTCAGGTCCCGCGATCGGGCCGCCAAGAAGCGGATCGTCAACGACCACATTTGCAAGGCTAACGTTACCAAGGTTGGTCACCGTGAAGGTGTAGGCGATCGTCTCGCCAGCGTCGGAACAGCCGTCCTGGTCGCCGTCGTNCTTCACGATAGCGATGTCAGCGGACTGGCAAAGCTCCGTCACGGTCTCGCCGTCCTCAAGCTCGCTGGTGTCGTCAGACAGGTCGCTCACCTGGTTGCCGGCAGGATCGTCCGCCGTGGCGGTCGCCTGGTTCACGACCTCGCCGTTGTCAATATCGTCCTGCGTTACCGTGTAGGTCGCAGTGTAGATCCATGTTTCATCTACATCGAGCTCCATGTCGCCGTCGGCGTCACCACTGTCGGGTCCCGCGATAGGGCCGCCAAGAAGCGGATCGTCAACGACCACATTTGCAAGGCTAACGTTACCAAGGTTGGTCACCGTGAAGGTGTAGGCGATCGTCTCGCCAACGTCCGAGCAGCCGTCCTGGTCGCCGTCGTTGAACACGCCCGTCTTCACGATAGCGATGTCAGCGGACTGGCAAAGCTCCGTCACGGTCTCGCCGTCCTCAAGCTCGCTGGTGTCGTCAGACAGGTCGCTCACCTGGTTGCCGGCAGGATCGTCCGCCGTGGCGGTCGCCTGGTTCACGACCTCACCGTTGTCAATATCGTCCTGCGTTACCGTGTAGGTCGCAGCGTAGATCCATGTCTCGTCCACGTCAAGTTCCGTGTCACCATCGGCATCACCACTGTCGGGTCCCGCGATCGGGCCGCCAAGAAGCGGATCGTCAACGACCACATTTGCAAGGCTAACGTTACCAAGGTTGGTCACCGTAAAGGTGTAGGCAATCGTCTCGCCAACGTCGGAACAGCCGTCCTGGTCGCCGTCGTTGAACACGCCCGTCTTCACGATAGCGATGTCTGGATTCTGACATAGCGGAGTTGTTACTTGATCGTTATCCTGAGAAGTACTTCCAGCAGGACAAGTGGCATCTACCGTTGCGGTGTTATTTACTTCACCTGCGTCAATATCTTCTTGCGTTATAGTGTATGTTCCTGTATAGATCCAAACTTCACCTACATCCAATTGTCCATCGCCATCAACATCGCCAGAATCTGGACCCGGTACCTCACCACCGAGAAGTGTATCCATTACCACAACATCGGATAATGTTACATTACCAGTATTGGTTACGGTGAAGGTATACGTAATCGTTTCACCTGGATCGCTACAATCGCCACCGTCGTTGTATTCCGCTGTCTTCACTATTTCAACATCAGGATTTCGGCAGATTTCAACAATAGTTTCGTCATTTTCACTTGTACTGGATTCATCGGAAAGATCTGAAACAATCGTTCCATCGTCATCAGTACCTTCTACAGTGGCTTGATTAATCACTTCACCTGCATCAATGTTTACTTGAGTAAGTATATACGTTGCAGTATATATCCATGTTTCTGAGGCTTCCAAAAGATCGTTACCGTTTGTATCGCCGGATACATATGTAATATCAACTACAGGGTTTGGTGCCAGTAACAACGGATCTGTAATTTGGATATTTCCGAGTGGGACATTTCCAAGATTTGAAACCGTGAATGTATATAGGATCGTGTCTCCAACTTGCGCACAATTTCCGTCGGCATAGGTTACTTCACCTTCTTTCACAATTGCGATAGCAGGTGCTGGTGTTTCCTCAATAAGGATATACACTGTAGCCACATCGGATGCTCCTGGTGTGCCATCATCAGAAATCTCGTATACAAATTGATCTGTTCCCGTAAATCCAGGGTTCGGTACATATTCAAATGTTCCGTCTGGATTAATGGTTACGGTTCCGTTTGACGGACCGCTTAACGGACTTGTTGCATTTATGGTTTGAGCATCACCTTCTGGATCGAAATCGTTGTCTAATAGGTTTCCAATAATAGACTGATCAATCTCACCATAATATGCATCGTCATTCGCCACTGTTATATTTCCAACATCAGGAATAACTTGAATTGTTACTATTGCCGTATCACAAAGCGCTGGGTTACCATTATCGCAGATTGTATACTCGAAGGTATCTTCTCCAGTAAATCCTGGGTTTGGTGTATAGGTGTATGTACCGTCCGGATTAACTGTAACTGTTCCGTTGGAAGGATCAGTATTGTTGGTTACCGTGATTGGATCGTTATCTGGATCAAAATCATTCGGTAGTACATTTCCTGAAACTGGCGTTCCTTCTTCCGTAATATTCGTATCGGCATTTGCAATTGGAGGATCATTCCCAATAATTGGATCATCAACTATTTCGATATATACTGTAGCCGTATCACATGCCGCAGGATTTCCTCCGTCGCAAACTTCATACACAAATATGTCTTCACCTACATAATCTGCAGGAGGTGTATACGTATAAGTACCATCAGGGTTAAACACAAGGGTTCCACCATTAGCTGGCCCGGAGACCAATGTAAAGGTCTCGGTTCCTGCTGGACCGTCCGAATTGATATCGTTAGTGCTTACATCGCCATTCACTGGTAGATTCACAAAGGTATCGTTGATGTCGTCCACCGCAAGGATGTCGTTACCGTCACCGACCGGGGAGATCGTGATGTACACCGTGGCCGTGTCCGTGGCAACAGGGCTGCCGTCGTCAACAATCGCGTAGACGAACTGGTCGGTGCCGCCG
>JALAHT010000020.1 GCA_025384855.1 Luteirhabdus salina
CCGTTGGCAATAATTTTATGATTATTCAATGAAAAGATATTTGATTCCATTTCTACTTTTCTCAATAATTGGACATCTTACATCTTATTATTTTTATGAATTTTCATTAAATCAAATATCTGATGTTGAACGGGTAGCATTTTATAATGATTGGATGCCATTAAATTTTATATTCTCAATTTCAATTGGGATTTTACCTATAATTTATTTCCTAATCAGAAATCAATTGACTTCAGTTTCCAAATTTAAATTAGGAATTACAACTCTATTGCTATCGCTAATAATGGGAACTGTTTTTTGGCAAATCCGGATTTATCTGATAAATCAAACCCTTGAACTTTACCCAAAGGAGAATATTGATTTTGATGATTTATATTTGGAAGTATCATGGCTGATTGGGATTGTTTTCGGCGGTATAATAAACTTTGGATTATTGAGGTTTTTAAACAGAAATGAGAATAAAACTATTGCCAACAACGTATAACGTGTATATTGCTAAGTTGGTTATCTGAATGAAAAGGACTCCAAAAAATAAACTCTAGGCTACGGCTGAAAAATCCGTAACTTTAAATCCCGCAACACAACACGTTATACAAATTCGTTGGGCGTCATTTGAGAAAAAAATGGGATTAGACATAACACACTATAAAGCTGTTTTAAAACTTCCTGAAAATCCCGGATTAATAAATGTCGGAGGAGAAATTCGAGGCCAAGTTGGGGCGGAAACCAAAGAGAGTTTTTCTGATTTCAATGTATCATTTGAGCATTTCCAAAATTACATACAGTTGATTGATTGTCCCAAAGTCATTGATACCCTAATTATTGTAGATGAAAAGGAAGACCTAGAAACCACAACTAATCATTTTTCGAAATCTGATTACAAAATTTTTCTAAATGATAAAGAACTGAAAAGAGAATTGAAAATATATGAAAGCGAACGAAAACTAGAGAATTGCGAAAAGTACTTTAGCAACAGTGCTTTGAATAAATGGAAAATTTTAAACTATTTTGAGACTGAAAAAAAAGAAGGATTCTATTATCAGGCAGTTGGTGATCAAAGAAAAGGAATGAATGATATGTTTTGGAATCGATTCTGCAACAATAATATCTATAACTATGCTAGGAAGGAAGATTTCGAATTCGCAATGAAATGTTTGCGAATTAAACAGCCACATGAATATAAATCGGAATTTGAATTGAGAAAGGAGAAATTTAAAGACGAGTTCATTAATAATTTTGAACTTGGAGCAAGTTTTATGTTTGTATCGTATTGAGTCAAACGAACGCCCAACAACGTATAACGATGCATTAGTGCCGGATTGGTCAATTGTTTGAAAAAGACTACCAAGAAACCACCCTCCCAACTTAATTGAATAATTTGTAAATTGAAAGACGGCACAACGCACGTTATACAAGACCGTTGGCAGTAATTATTGAAAGAATATCCATAAATGAAAAATCCCAAAAATATACCACTATCGATTCTGCTGTTAATATGCTTTAGTATATCGATGGCTCAAAAGAACAATACGGAAATTTTGATTTTGGGGACGCAGCATCTACANGGTATAATAAACTTTGGATTATTGAGGTTTTTAAACAGAAATGAGAATAAAACTATTGCCAACAACGTATAACGTGTATATTGCTAAGTTGGTTATCTGAATGAAAAGGACTCCAAAAAATAAACTCTAGGCTACGGCTGAAAAATCCGTAACTTTAAATCCCGCAACACAACACGTTATACAAATTCGTTGGCAGTAATTATTGAAAGAATATCCATAAATGAAAAATCCCAAAAATATACCACTATCGATTCTGCTGTTAATATGCTTTAGTATATCGATGGCTCAAAAGAACAATACGGAAATTTTGATTTTGGGGACGCAGCATCTACAATATATGGATGGTTTTGAGCCGACCATGTTGAACAAAGTTCTAAGTCATTTGAAAAATAAAGATTTTGACGTTATTGCTTTAGAACAAATGCCGTCCGAACTTCTATATGATATTAGATCGCGTGATGACAATGAGTTTCAAAATCTGTATGATAGATTTGGCAAAAGACGAATTGAATTAGCAGAAAAATTTCAGTCAAAACTCAATATTACATTTTCGGATGCAAATGATAGCATCAATTTAATATTGGATGAGAAAGTTGAATCTACTGAAATACGAAGAAGACTAATTTCCTTATTTCTGGCTACTNGTGATATATATTCGGCGTTGCTGCAAAAGGACTACTTAATACAGCAAAATAAAATGTTGCAATTAGATGATTCTATTGTGGGTATTCTGAATAAATATCGAAACAAAAATGAGAATTACACAATTGGAGTTGAACTTGCAAAACAGGAAAATATAAATAGATTGAACTATATTGATAACTTGCAAGATGAAACTTACTTAAAGATAAGGTATCCAGAATTTATAAGTGAATATCAGCAGAATAAAGTCAAGTTAGATTCGCTTTTGAGTATGAACGGCATATATGACCAGGTAAATAAAATTGCCGAAAAAGCTATATCGGATAGGGATCTTATACAACTTTATAAATTTCTAAATAGTACGGAATACTCAGATAGTGATTTCGATGCACAATGGAATATATGGTTCAAAACAAATTTTGACTCTAAAGCAGACCAAGGTAGGTTCTACCTATGGGAAATGCGAAATCTCCAAATTGCCGCTAATATAATCAAATTGGTAGCAATGAATCCAGGCAATCGAATACTAGTAATTATAGGATCCTCGCACAAAAGATTCATAGAAAAACATTTAAGGAAAATAAAAAATATCGTATTGTTGGATTTTTAATAATAACTACTGCCAACAACGTATAACGCCTATAGCGTTGGTCGGTCAAACGATTGAAAAAGATTACAGAAACCAAAATCTCCTCCCCTAATTGAAAAATAGGTAAATTGAAACCAACGCAACAGGTCGTTATACAAAACCGTTG
>JALAHT010000021.1 GCA_025384855.1 Luteirhabdus salina
CCGTTGTGGTTAATTTGAGAAAATGAGTTATCTAAAACCAAACCTATATGAAATATTGGAGCATCTTAAAGATAGAAAAGCTCTGTATTTAGGTAATGAATACACCTTTCAATCTTTAGAAGCATTTATTTCGGGTTTTGGAATGGGTTGCGACCGAAACCAACTTGAGACTGAACAGTTCAATAATTTTTCTGACTTTAATATTTGGATTCTTGGATATTTACCAGAGCATTTTGGACAAAGTGGCGGATGGCATTGGCAAATATCGAGCAGAAACCCAAATAATGATGAAAATGCCTTTAAGGAATTCTTTGAGTTTTTAGAACTATTTAAAACAGCGAGAAAAGAGAAAGAAAAAATTGAAATTGAAAAGTTTGAACTTGAAAAATTAGAATTTAACACGAAAACAAAAGTTGAAATCAAAAAAAGAGAATTAGTTGATTCTGTTTATAAAGTCAAGATGGAACACTCAAAGACTATTTGGATTGAGGGATACAGTCAAAAAAGGCTGACTTATGATCGTTGGTTTTTATCGCATGATGAATATGAAAATGCCATAAAGGATTTGAGTAAAATAAAATTAATCGATTTAACAAACTAACCACAACAACGTATAACGCTCATGCCGCTAGGCTGAATAAATGAATTGAAATTCCTACAGTTCCGTGCCAGAAAAGAATTATCGGAAAAATCCGTAACTTCAACACCGCGCCACAGAGGCGTTATACAAGACCGTTAG
>JALAHT010000022.1 GCA_025384855.1 Luteirhabdus salina
GAGGTGCTCCCGCTGAACGGCCCCGGCAACGAGGCTCCGATCGCGAACGCCGACACGAACACCACCGAGCAGGACACGCCGGTCTCCGGGAACGTTCTACCGAACGACTACGACCCCGACGGCGACCCCATCGCGGTGACGGGCAACACGGATCCCTCAAATGGAACGGTCACGGTTAATCCCGACGGCAGCTATACCTATACTCCGAATCCGGGCTTTGTCGGGGAGGACACGTTCGAGTACACGATCTGCGATAATGGCAGCCCTGCGCTGTGCGACACGGCTACGGTGACCATCCAGGTGCTCCCCGACAACGGGAACATCACGGTGGCCAACGACGACTCTTACAACGGTCTTCCTGACACGGACATCACGGGCAACGTGCTGGACAACGACTTCGACCCTGAGGGCGACGCCCAGAGCGTTGACGTTGGCACGACCCCGGTTAGCGGCCCATCGAACGGTACGCTTGCGATCAACCCCGACGGTACGTTCACCTATACTCCGAATCCAGGCTTCGGCGGCACCGACCAGTTCGTCTACGCGATTGTTGACGACGGCAGCCCTGTTGCCACGGACACGGCCACGGTGTACATCACGATCTCCCCGGTCGGTGACGGTAACGACATCCTTGCGGTGGACGACATCAACGATACCT
>JALAHT010000023.1 GCA_025384855.1 Luteirhabdus salina
GACAAGTTAGTGATTTTCGTAGGAAGTTTCATTTGATTGACCAACTACCGCAATTGCGGTTATACATTGTTGTAGCACGTTATTTTTCAGCACGTTTTCCATTTTTTGTAATCTGATACCAATTTTCACTTTTCCACATTGAGTGTTCTCCATCTTTTATTATTTCGCAATTGTCCGAAACTTTTGCAAAATCTCCCTTAAATGGATAAGCACATTCAAAATTCGGTTCGATTATCACTTTTCCTTGTGGATTTGCGTATCCAATTTTTCCATTTTTTATTATCCGAAAAAGTCCGCTTTCCACATAGTCAGGTCCATTGTCATATTTAAAGACTTGAAATAATTCAGTTCCATTTTTGTCAATTCCGAGTATTTTCCCAGTTTTATTTTCGATTACCATTCCAAAATCTCGGATTGTGTCGGTATAGCAATAGTAATATTTTCCAATGGGAATTATCGTATCTCCTTTTGAATTCAGATAACCAGAAGGAACTCCAATTTCGTCGAATTCTCCATCGTGAAATTTAATCAAGTAGTTATCTTTTTTCGAGCTACAAGCTGAAATCAAAAATGTGATTATTATTCCGAAGATGAGTTTTTTCATAATGTGCTACAACGGT
>JALAHT010000024.1 GCA_025384855.1 Luteirhabdus salina
CGGCGGCACCGACCAGTTCGTCTACGCGATTGTTGACGACGGCAGCCCTGTTGCCACGGACACGGCCACGGTGTACATCACGATCTCCCCGGTCGGTGACGGTAACGACATCCTTGCGGTGGACGACATCAACGATACCTACGTTGACCTTCCGGTCAGCGGCAGCGTGGCGACAAACGACGAGAACCCCGACGGGCCTGCCGGCACCGAGGTGTTCACCCTGGTGGGTGGCCCATCGAACGGTACGGTAACGCTAAACCCCGACGGAAGCTATACATATACCCCCGCACCCGGCTTTGTCGGCGAGGATACCTTCGAGTACCAGGTCTGCGACGGTGGCAACCCCGTTGCCTGCGACACGGCGACGGTGTACATAGAGGTGCTCCCGCTGAACGGCCCCGGCAACGAGGCTCCGATCGCGAACGCCGACACGAACACCACCGAGCAGGACACGCCGGTCTCCGGGAACGTTCTACCGAACGACTACGACCCCGACGGCGACCCCATCGCGGTGAC
>JALAHT010000025.1 GCA_025384855.1 Luteirhabdus salina
CAACGGTCTTGTATAACGCAAGATGCGCTATTTTCGGAACAAAATAATCAAAACTTTCGAGATTTTCCGCCGGCGAGGATGATTCCGAGTAGGAATCAACCGAGCAATTTGCGTTATACGTTGTTACCTACAGTTGCGGGAAAGCTCTTTAATGAAAGCAATTCGTTTTCAACAACAGCTTCAACTTTATCACCCCAGAACTAAATCAGAATTATCCGTTTCGTTGAGAAATCAACCGAATTTCTCAATTCTTGCTCAAAATCAGATCAACTTTTCATTCCGATTTTTCAATTTCAGTATGAAAACAAGTTTTGGGGTTTGAAACTCAAGAAGTCAACGCAACAAATCAAAATCAAATTTTTCACAGTTGATTTTTAGTCAATTTCCATTCGAGTGAGAGTCAGCTAAACCTTTTTGAAGTTGAATCCGCTGTAAGCGGGTCACCGCAATTGTAGGTTAACGTTTTTGTATAA
>JALAHT010000026.1 GCA_025384855.1 Luteirhabdus salina
AACCACAACAACGTATAACGCTCATGCCGCTAGGCTGAATAAATGAATTGAAATTCCTACAGTTCCGTGCCAGAAAAGAATTATCGGAAAAATCCGTAACTTCAACACCGCGCCACAGAGGCGTTATACAAGACCGTTAGCGGCAATTATTCCGAAAATGATGAATGACTTAATGGCTTACGTCCAAACTATTTTGACCTTCTTAGGAATTGGTTTCATTGGACTAGTTTTCTATTCACAATTGACTTCACCATATAATTGGATTGTTGCTGCTCTGATTGGGGTAACCGGAATTTATGTTAGCATTAGAGTATTTAAAATGATTGTCAGGCGTGGATACATCTCGACAACCTCTGGTAGCAGATCCTCTTATGAACTTGATAATTTGAAACCAACACCAGGAAGTGGTTTTTTTGA
>JALAHT010000027.1 GCA_025384855.1 Luteirhabdus salina
ATTATCCGATACTAACCAGTGAACTTCTCTGGCTTCAATGATTTTTAGATAGGAGCTGGAATAGTAAATCTGCGATGGCCCCAAAATCTCCAGTCTACAGGAGTCACTAAAGTGGATAATCAAAGCTCCTCTTTCCTTATCAAATTCCATCATTGCGATCTTATGATCTTTATCAAGTTTCCTACCTTTCCAATCACCCCAAATAGATATTGAGACTTTATCAAAAACAATTTCTCCTTTTTTAAACTTAGTTTTCAATTCTTCTGGATCAGTCTCAAAAAAACCACTTCCTGGTGTTGGTTTCAAATTATCAAGTTCATAAGAGGATCTGCTACCAGAGGTTGTCGAGATGTATCCACGCCTGACAATCATTTTAAATACTCTAATGCTAACATAAATTCCGGTTACCCCAAT
>JALAHT010000028.1 GCA_025384855.1 Luteirhabdus salina
AGCTCCGTCACGGTCTCGCCGTCCTCAAGCTCGCTGGTGTCGTCAGACAGGTCGCTCACCTGGTTGCCGGCAGGATCGTCCGCCGTGGCGGTCGCCTGGTTCACGACCTCGCCGTTGTCAATATCGTCCTGCGTTACCGTATAGGTCGCAGTGTAGATCCATGTTTCATCTACATCGAGCTCCATGTCGCCGTCGGCGTCACCACTGTCAGGTCCCGCGATCGGGCCGCCAAGAAGCGGATCGTCAACGACCACATTTGCAAGGCTAACGTTACCAAGGTTGGTCACCGTGAAGGTGTAGGCGATCGTCTCGCCAGCGTCGGAANGGCAAAGCTCCGTCACGGTCTCGCCGTCCTCAAGCTCGCTGGTGTCGTCAGACAGGTCGCTCACCTGGTTGCCGGCAGGATCGTCCGCCGTGGCGGTCGCCTGGTTCACGACCTCACCGTTGTCAATATCGTCCTGCGTTACCGTGTAGGTCGCAGCGTAGATCCATGTCTGGTCCACGTCAAGTTCCGTGTCACCATCGGCATCACCACTGTCGGGTCCCGCGATCGGGCCGCCAAGAAGCGGATCGTCAACGACCACATTTGCAAGGCTAACGTTACCAAGGTTGGTCACCGTGAAGGTGTAGGCGATCGTCTCGCCAGCGTCGGAACAGCCGTCCTGGTCGCCGTCGTTGAACACGCC
>JALAHT010000029.1 GCA_025384855.1 Luteirhabdus salina
GGGGGGGGGGGGGGGGGGGGGGGGGGGGGGGGGGGGGGGGGGGGGGGGGGGGGGGGGGGGGGGGGGGGGGGGGGGGGGGGGGGGGGGGGGGGGGGGGGGGGGGGGGGGGGGGGGGGGGGGGGGGGGGGGGGGGGGGGGGGTGGGGGGGGGGGGGGGGGGGGGGGGGGGGGGGGGGGGGGGGGGGGGGGGGGGGGGGGGGGGGGGGGGGGGGGGGGGGGGGGGGGGGGGGGGGGGGGGGGGGGGGGGGGGGGGGGGGGGGGGGGGGGGGGGGGGGGGGGGGGG
>JALAHT010000003.1 GCA_025384855.1 Luteirhabdus salina
AGGCCCGCGCACCGCGCGGCCATGAAGGCCCAAGGTGGCTATAGCGGCGGGGCTCACCCCTTACCATTCCGAACAGGGAAGTTAAGCCCGCCAGCGCCGATGGTACTGCCCTCCAGGTGGGAGAGTAGGTCGCCGCCTTCCTTTAATCCCTCACCGTGAAAACACGGTGGGGGATTTTTTATTTCAACACATTTACAACTACTTTTGTCAATAGTTTATACACTACTTTATTCATGTAGAAGGTAGAACTGTAAGTAGGCAATTTTAAAGATGGAGCAATCACGAATAGAAGAAAAATGGAACGCTATATCACATGGCGTCGGTATTCTTTTCGGTATTACCACTCTCATATTATTATTGATTTTTGATACGGAGAAGACACGCTATAGCAATTTTAGTATCATAATTTATTCACTATCTATAATTTTATTATTTTCAGCTTCCACCATTTATCATGCGGTTAGCCACGAATCTTGGAAGGAAACCTGTAGAAAGATTGATCATATAAGTATTTACTTTTTGATAGCAGGAACCTATACTCCCGTTGCCCTAATTTCTCTAGAGAAAAGCTCAGGATGGTTATTATTTTCAATAGTTTGGGGAATCACTGCTATAGGTACAGTTTTAAAAATTTTCTTTACGGGAAAATACGAGAAACTCTCCCTGCTACTCTATTTACTAATGGGCTGGTTAATTGTTTTCGATTTGAATGCGTTGTTAGAAAATCAAACTACACTTGGCATTGGATTACTAATTCTTGGGGGGGCTTTTTACACAATTGGTATTCTATTCTATGCCATTCGGAAAATTCCCTATAACCATGTAATTTGGCACTTCTTTGTACTAGCTGGATGTATTTCACACTTCTTTTTCATTTTTCTGGATGTCATATAATAGTGTTACATTTTAAAGACTCATAACGTCAAGCGCTATAATACAATAAGAGAATTTTTATTTCCTCATTTTTTCATTTAGGTTTCACCAAAAGTTAATATGTAAATTCTTACAATTAAAAGTGGGTTATCGGAACATAATGCCTAGTTAACGAATTGTTAAGAAATCATTATTTCACTTCAAAAGCATAGAATATATTTAGAAGTTTTAGAGCTACTAATCAAATTCTAACACTAACCTTACTTTATTATGAAAAAAACTATGCAATTGCTATTGTGTATTTTTTGTTTGCTGACTTCAATTTCCTACGGTCAGGTAACATGTACACAATCATTTTCTGCAACAGGACTAGATGACGATCCTACAGTTTTAACTATAACTGCTGCGGATTTGAATTGTTCGGGTGGCGTAGCTATAGACGCACTACAAATCATTAACCCAGGAGGATCATTATCGAGTTCAAATTGTAGTACTAATTCTGGAACAGAATGGTATGCATTCGATCTCGATATCGATGGAGTAGTTACCCCTGATGTTTGTAATTCAGAGCTTGAAAATTTGGACATCACGGGATTTTCTGTGTTAACGATCACCTCGAGCGATTCTGATGCATTTTCGGATGAAATCAGTATAAATCTTGAGATAGAAGTTACCTATACACCTTCCTGTACAAATCCATTTAATGTTTCAGTAACCAATACCCAATCTGATTCGGCTGACTTTACATGGGATGCAGGAATAGGCGCTACAAATTATACTTGGGAAGTTGTACCAGAAGATAATGGTCAAGGTAACGGTGTAGTGGCAAGTGGTAGCACATCGAATCTTACTACTTCAGCAACAGGACTGTCCATAGGAACTTCTTACGACTTTTATATAATTTCTGATTGTGAATCTACTTACATGGGGCCATTATCTTTCTCTACCTTGTCTCAAGGAGATACCTGTGATTTAGCCATAGATTTGGACGGAGAAACAAGTCCTTTAAATGGAACCACGGCAAATGCCATTAATAATTATGATCAAGATTGCTTGAATGATACCGCTAACGATAAAGTATATACCGTTACCGTCCCCGATGGATTTATCCTAACAATCGGGCAGACCGTAAATAGTTATGATTCAGTTGTTCGAGTTGGATATGGCGGGAGCTGCCCTGGTGATACACTTATTGAATGTTTTGATGACCCCGATCTTACAACCGTTGAATGGACAAACGATACGGGTATTGAACAAGAGGTATACTATGTTCAATCAGGATTTTCAACTTCTAATGGCGCTTATACATTGGAATGGTCCGTAGACCCACCGCCTACCTGTACGAATCCTACTAATATCATCGTAGAAAATATACAAACCGATGCAGCGGACTTCAGTTGGGATGCGGGTATAGGTGCAACGAACTACGACTGGGAAGTGGTTCCTACCGGTAATGGTCAAGGAAATGGCGTTGTGGCGAGTGGAACAACTAGTACATTATCAGCAAGTGCTTCTGGACTATCACCAAGTACTAATTATGATTTTTATATTATCTCCGATTGTGAAGCTGCCTATGCTGCTCCAATCTCTTTTTCAACCATAGCATTAGGAGATACCTGCGCGCTAGCTATAGATTTAGATGCAGAAACGAGTCCTTTAGATGGAACTACCGCAGACGCCACTCATGATTATGGTCAGGACTGCCTAAATGAAACCGCAAACGATAAAGTGTATACCGTTACCGTACCCGATGGATTTATCCTAACAATTGGCCAAAGCACTAATGCTTATGATTCCGTTGTAAGAGTTGGTTATGGTGGAAGCTGCCCAGGAGATACAGTAATCGATTGTTTTGATGATCCAGATCTTACTACTGTCGAATGGACAAACGATACAGGTAGTGAACAAGAGGTATATTATGTACAATCAGGATTTTCAAGCAGCAATGGCACTTTTACGCTAGAATGGTCTGTAGAAGCTCCCCCTTCCTGTACGAATCCAGAAAACATTTTAATTGAAAATATTCAGATAGATGCTGCAGACTTCAGTTGGGAAGCAGGAATAGGCGCTACAAATTATACTTGGGAAGTAGTTCCATCAGGAAATGGACAGGGAAATGGCGTCGTTGACAGCGGAACAACCAGTTCATTGGCCGCCAGTGCTTCTGGACTCTCGCCGAATGCTGAGTATGATTTCTACATTAAGTCAGATTGTGAAACAAACTATTCTGACGCAGTATCGTTTACAACCTTGGCTGTACCTCCGATAAATGACGACTGTACTAATGCAATTGCGCTTACAGTGAATGCCGATGAATCTTGTGGGTCGGTTACTGCTGGAACCACACTTGGAGCTACTGCCTCCCCGCAACCCGATGATGCTACTGGTACGCCCAATAATGATGTGTGGTTTACTTTTGAAGCGACAGCTACTAATAATATTATTGTCATTTCGAATGTGGTTAATCTAGGCGGTGGAACAAGTACAAGTACTGATATGGGAATGAGTGTTTTTAACGACGCTGATGGATGTAATATGACTGCTGCCAATGAAGTTGGTGAGAGTGATCCCAATACATTGGAGCTAACCGGACTAACAATAGGGAATACTTACTATGTAAGAGTTTACGGTTGGAGCTCAAATATTCAAAATAATACTTTTGACATTTGTATTGGCACGCCACCACCACCTGCTACCGACAGTTGTGGTGCTTATTCTAGTAGTCCAGATTTATTTATTACGGATGGGAGTCCTATTGAAGATGTTATAAATGCCTCAGATACAGGTTTCCAAACGCTGACGGATTTAAATGTGGTTCTTAAAATTGATCATACATATTTGGGAGATTTAGATATTGTGTTAACGAGTCCTTCTGGTACTAGTGTACTTATTTTTGAAAATAACTGTGGCACTAATGAAAACATGGAGATTATGTTAGATGATGAAGGTGTTACCTTGGTATGTGCTAGTCCTACCGAAGGAATCGTTACTCCAGACAACCCATTATCTGCCTTCGATGGCGAAATATTCCAAGGAAATTGGACATTAGATGTTATAGACACCGCAGGAGGTGATGATGGAACATTAATCCAATGGTGTTTGATCCCAACTCTTGAACCCTCCGCATGTGTAAGTACAACTACATGGAATGGTTCCGTTTGGGATAATGGAGCACCTGATGTAGCAACTGCCGCTATTTTTAATGGCAATTACAATACTGGAACGAATGGAAATATTAATGCCTGCGCTGTCTTGATTTCTTCTGGAACTACGGTTACAATTGAAGCAGCCACTTATATGAATGTAGATGGTAATATCGTTGTAGACGGGAACCTGGATGTTTTACATGAGGGAAGCTTGGTTCAGATTAATCCAACTGCGGCTACCACAAATAGCGGTAGTATTATGGTTGAAAAAATCACCCCGCTTTTAAGTGAAAGAGACTTTATGATTATGGGTAGTCCTATGACGGCTGAAACACGGGATGGTGTTTATGGGAATGCCGTTATGGTTCGTGAACACAATACATCTAACTTTGTTCCGAATGCCGATGTAGCAGCTGCATTTCCTGGCGCGAATAATTTTGCCGATGATAATGGAAATAACTTCTTGAACTATAGCGGAACAATTAATGCCGGAGAAGGATATTTGGTACGACCTCAAAATACGCCCACTGAAAGCGGAAGTTATACACTTTCCTATTCGCAGGGAACACTCAATAATGGTACGGTAAATTTTGAAGTAGTTTTTAATACCGATCAGAATAGCAGCCCTAATATGATGGGTAACCCCTATGCTTCAGCAATTGATGCCGATTTATTTGTAGCGCAGAATAGTAGCTTAGTCGATGTAATCTATTTCTGGGAGCACCTTACGGCACCTTCAGATTCGTATCCTGGTTACAATCCAAATAACTATGATATGGGCGATATTTCGCAATACAATGCTTCACTTGGAGCAGGTGTTGCAGCCGCTAACGGTGGCGATACTCCAACGAAATTTATTGCTTCGGGCCAAGGATTTGCTGTAAAAGCCCTTGCGGCAGGAACCGCTACTTTCAATAATGATATGCGGGTTACTACCAATAACGACACTTATCGCAGTCCAGTAGATCGTGAGTTGTTGTATGTAAACGTTTTCAATGAAACCTATAATTTGGGAAGTACAGCTTTAATTGCCTATACCGATGCTTCTACCATAGGATTGGACCAAGGGTTTGACAATCCAAGGTTGGCGACACCGGTTTCGTTGTATTCCGTATGTGAAACACCCTTCACGAAGCTCGGTATTCAGAGTCGTGGTGCGTTCGATATAGAGGATAAGTTCTTCCTAGGATTCTCGTCACAAGTAGTCGAGGATCAAACCTATCGAATCTCCTTGTCGGCTTTTGAAGGCGTAAACCTTGAGAATGTGGATGTAATCTTGGTAGACAACCTAGAAGATGAAACTGTTAATCTGAAGGAGGTTGACTATACGTTCCAATCGCATGCTGGCGATTCACCAGAGCGTTTTACGATTCTCTATAGAGATGTTTCGTTGAATACTGAAGATGCCACGCTAGCGGATATATCGCTATACCCAAACCCAGCAGACGATATTTTACATATTGTTTCACAAACGTCGACTATTGAAAAAGTTGCAATTATGGATATGCGTGGACGTCTTGTTGTAGCTGAATCGCTTGGCGGAAGTACCATTGGGAAAATAGATGTATCGCAATTAGATGCAGCTGTTTATTTCGTGAAGATTTCAGCTTCAGAAGGTAGTGTAACCAAACGACTGATTGTTGAATAGCTAGTACACTGAATTTTAAGTGAAAGGGCGCTGAAAGGCGTCCTTTTTTTGTTGGGTTCGTGAGCCTGCCTAACCGACAGGCAGGCAGTGAGCAGTGAGCAGTGAGCAATGAACCGTGAACCGTGAACAGTTAAGAGTGAAGAGTGAAGAGTGAAGAGTGAAGAGTGATGAGTGAACAGTGAAAAGTTAAGAGTTAAGAGAAAGAAAGCTCGTAAGAATCCAAAAATATGCGAGGGGATACGTATAAACATTCTCGGGCAGGGATAGTAGTGAAAAGCCCACAACGGCGTTACGTACGTGACGACGTGAGGACTTGTAGCGAAAAGCCCGGTCGAGACGGCTACGTCGAGAGCCCGCCAAATTAAAAACCTAAAGGATATAGGCGATACCGATGGCTACAACAATTGTAAGGAGTTTAACTAAGTTGAATTTATGGTCTTTACTGCTTTCAAATAAAATGGTCGTTGCAACATGGAGAAAAATACCAATGACAAGCGCATGTATCTGGATTAAATAGGATTCTACAAAAGCTATTTCCTGTGAGAAATATGCCCCTAAAGGCGTCATACAGGCAAATAGGAATAGAAATGACAGTGTTTTTGTTTTCGAATACTCTGCTTTTATAAAAAAGAAAGCCAATATTACTGCCACTGGAATTTTGTGAACCAGTACACCTATCAAAACCTTGGTATTGTCAACGGTGGGAAATCCCTCTAAAAACGCATGTATCGACAACCCTATGAACAGCATCCATGGAAAGCGGTTTGTGTTTACGTCGATGTGAACATGACCGTGTTCAGCGCCTTTCGATAAGAATTCCAGTATGATTTGCAACAAAATACCCATCATAATCCACAGTCCGGTGGACGGCGCATCGTGGTGGTATACTTCAGGCAATAACTCAAAAACCGTAATCGATAATAAAAACGCACCGCTAAAAGCTAAGTAAAGGGAAACCTGGTTAAGGTTCTTCGACTTTGAAAGCGATGCTATTATAAACCCTACTACTACGGCAAGGAAGAGTAATACATATTTCATTTACCAAAAATTAGAATAAGGCGTTCTGATGTTTCTTCATTATAATCGCCCAATTGATAGTCGCCAAAACAGTATTTCAGCGATACTCCTGCTTCTTCGAAGTATTCTTTGAAGTCGGTTAGCGATAGGGCTCGAACCCGTTCTGTATAGTGATGACGCTTGCCTTCATAACTAAACCGTATCTCTTTAAAAAGATATCCGTTTTGAAAATAGCGCGTTAGATAAAAATCGATTCCGTTTACCGTTTTGGTTTCGGAAGGTACAAGTGAATTGCGAAGCGCCTTCATATTAAGAAAATCGATAACGCCAAAGCCATTCGGTTTCAATTCTGAGCGAATTGCCTTGATAGTTCTTAAATTATCGATTTCATTCTCGAAATATCCAAAGCTTGTAAAGAGATTGAAAACAGCATCAAAATTTCTTGGGTAGGGCAGGCACATGTCGTGCACTTCAAAATGAAGGCGTTCATTCTCATATTGCTTTGCAAAGGCAATACTATTTTCAGAAAGGTCGACCCCAGTAACGTTATAGCCTAGTTCATTAAGATATTTCGAATGACGACCTTTACCACAGGCTAAATCAAGAATGTCCGCTTCCTTGGGTAGTTTAAGAAATTCGGTAAGATGTTTCATAAAACTACCCGCCTCTTCATAATCCCTATCCTTGTAGAGAATATGATAGAAAGGCGTGTCGAACCATGCCGTATACCACTGCTCTGTTTCTTTTTGCATAATCGGAATTTCCGCCGCTAAATTACTGTATTTTTGTAGCAAAACAGGAGAATTACATGGGAAAGAACTTTAGAATGACGGCGAAAACCCTTTTTGGGATGGAAGACCTTTTGGCTGATGAGTTACATAAACTCGGTGCCTCTGGGATTGAAAAGGGAACAAGGAGTGTTGGTTTTGAAGGCGATACCGGCTTTATGTACAAAGCGAATCTTTGTTGTAGAACCGCTATCAAGATCCTAAAGCCTATCCATTATTTCAATGTTTTTGATGAAGATTCACTCTATAAAAACATCTATGAGATGCCTTGGGAAAACTATATGGATGTGGATGGAAGCCTTGCTGTGGATGCTACCGTCTTCTCGAAGTATTTTACCCATTCCCAATATGTTGCCCTAAAAACAAAGGATGCCATCGTAGATCGTTTTCGCGATCGAGAGGGTGAACGTCCCAATGTAGATTTGGACCGACCAAGCTTGCGAATCAATGTCCATATCGATCGAAAGATCTGTACCATTTCCCTCGATAGCAGTGGTGACTCGTTGCATAAACGGGGGTATAAGGTTTCGAGTACCTTGGCGCCGATAAGCGAGGTGTTGGCAGCGGGAATGATTATGATGACCGGTTGGGATGGTCAATGCGATTTTCTGGATCCTATGTGTGGTTCGGGAACCATATTGACGGAAGCGGCCATGATAGCGTGCAATATTCCGCCCAATATCAACCGCGACCAATTTGGGTTTGAAACGTGGCCAGATTTCGATGTAGATTTATATGAAGTAATCGAAAACGCAGCCTTGAAGAAGATTCGGGAGTTTCGGTATAAAATTGAAGGGTTTGACAAAGATCCTATTGCGGTGAAGAAAGCGAAGGAAAATATTAAGAATGCGAACCTTGATGAGTTTATTTTAGTGGAGCAACAGGACTTCTTCACAACCGAAAAGGAACGCGACCGTCCCATGTTTTTAGTGTTCAATCCACCCTATGATGAACGACTTTCGGTATCCGATATCGATGCCTTTTACGCAAAAATTGGCGATACGTTGAAGCAGGGTTACCCCGATAGTCAGGCTTGGTTGATAACCAGTAATATGGATGCTTTAAAGCATTTGGGGTTGAAGACCTCCAAAAAGATTAAGTTATACAACGGAAAATTGGAAAGCAGATTTGTACGTTATGAAATGTATAAGGGCAGTCGCAAGAATAAGTCTTAGCGATCCTTCTTAAAAATAGGAATCAAATAGGAGAGGGTGTATCCGTATCCTACTCCAAACTCACTGAAATCGTTTGTTTTATTAAAACCTGGGACGTATAGATTGTCGAAATTATCAGGTGTAGTTTCGGTAATCATTCGTTTAAGTTGCAGGTTAAGCGACAGGTAAAGGTTGTTAAAGAGTTCCGTCTTGATACCTACCACAATTTCCGCCCAGTGTGCTGACAAGCCCGAGTATTCGATAGGATCGGTTTTAAATACAGGTGGGAAGGTTTGATTGGTAGTATATACTTGGTAGGCCAGTAAATCTTCAGAAAAGGTCGAAAAACCGTAGCGAAGTCCACCATAAATCGCATTGTTCATATCCAACCAATTCGTGTAGGCGTTATAGTCGATACCAACCCGAGCATAGCTTCCTTGCGATCGGTAGTTTATCGTTGGATTGTAAATTGTTTTTTCTTCTGTTCCTAATTCTGCCGCGACATAGAAATATTTGGAAATACGAAAATCTCCCACTATTTCAAATCCGGTATAGTCTTCTTCAAAAGCGGTTCTTGCCAATTTTGCCAAATCGATTCCTGCCCGCAATCCATACTTCTCCTTTATCGATACGGTATCCGTAACGGAAGAAGTGGCGGTTTCCTGCGCGACTAAAAACGCGGAACAGCCTAGGAGACTAATGCAAAATAGTAATATGGGCTTCAGTTTCATCGGCAACGAGTGCTTTTAATATGTTGGCGTCCAATATCCAGTTGTTGGAACCTTCATTTTCAATGGTAGCTTGTAAATTATTGTATTCGGCTTTAAAGGCGCAGGCACGGTTTACATAAACATCCTCTACGGCATATATAAAATCGATAAGATCCGCATTCTCGGTCTCCCCACCATCCTGACGGATAAAGCGATAGCGCGTTTCATCAACATTGGTACGAAGTGGAATGGCAATAGAATCGGTTGTGGTTGCAGTGAGTATTGTAGTAGTGATGGTATTACCCACCGCTTCAACCGTTAAATTTGGGACTTCCTTCCGCAAGGCTGTATTGGCTACATCGTTAAAGGTTATGATTAATAGTGGAGTAGTATCGGAGCCTTCTGGACAGATATCATCTTTAGTACATCCGTTGATGAAGATTGCAATAATAAGTAGGGCAAATAATTTCCTCATCATGTATTAGGTTGTTTCTCTTTTCTCCAAAAGTACAACATTTTCGACATGGTGCGTCTGGGGAAACATATCAACGGGCTGCACCTTGGTAACCACATATCCTTCATTTAATAAGGCCAAATCTCTTGCCTGTGTGGCGCTATTACAGCTTACATACACAATTTTTTGCGGTGCGAGCTGTAGTAGCTGCAACACTACATCTTGATGCATGCCGTCGCGCGGTGGATCGGTTATTACCACTTCAGGAGTGCCGTGCTGTTCAATAAAATCATTATTAAAGATACGTTTCATATCGCCTACATGAAACGAAACATTTTTGATATTGTTATGAGCGGCATTTTCCTTAGCGGCTTCAATGGCGTCGGGAACAACTTCAATCCCGACAACTTTTTTAGCCTTCTTTGCGACAAATTGGGCAATGGTTCCTGTTCCCGTAAAAAGGTCGTATACCAATTCTTCACCTGTTAATCCCGCAAAATCACGTGCTACTTTATATAGCGTATGGGCCTGTTTCGGATTGGTCTGATAAAAAGATTTCGCATTGATTTGAAACTCGAGATCATCCATGACTTCAACGATGTAATCCCTTCCGTTATAGCAGTGGACTTCTTGATCATACAATGTGTCATTCCCTTTATTGTTGATTACGTATAGGAGTGAAGTTATGGAAGGAAACTCATCTATTACAGCATCTAAAAGTTTCTCGCGCTGCTCTTTGTGCTCTTCATAAAATTGAACCAATACCATTACTTCTCCAGTGGTAGTGGTTCGAATCATCAACGTTCGCAAAAAACCTTCTTGGTTCCTCGGGTTGAAAAAGGACAGGCCAAATTGCTTTGCTTTCTGCTTGATAAAATTACGAATTGCGTTACTGGGGTCGGGTTGAAGGTGACACTCCTGAATATCAAGGATTTTATCCCACATGCCAGCTTTATGAAATCCTAGTGCACGTCGATCGTCGATTATTTCACCACTTTGTATTTGCTCGGGTGTAAGCCATTTACTATCGCTAAACGAAAACTCCATCTTGTTACGATAGAAATAGATATCTTCTGAGCCTATTATAGAAGTGATTTCGGGAAGTTCAATTTTTCCGATGCGCTTTAGGTTATTCTCGACCTCTTTCTGCTTGTAATATAGTTGATGTTTATAGGCCATGTTTTGCCATTTACATCCCCCACAGTTTTCAAAGTGAATACAAACCGGCTCGGTACGCTTTTCGGATAGTTTAGCAAATGAAGTAGCAGTGGCCTCATAATACCCCTTTCGTTTCTTAAAGGTCTGAACGGTAGCCACATCGCCAGGAACGGCATTATTGATAAAGATTACGCGACCATCAGGAGCCTTTCCTATGGCCTTTCCTTTGGCACCAGCATCGATTACCGATACGTTTTCAAAAACCTTGCGTTTATTCCTTCTTGCCATGGCCGCAAAAGTAGCATAAATACAACGTTTATTTAAGAAGGGAGCCTTCAAAATTCTGCTAAATATTTAGTAATTTGCAATTCTTGGGATGATTTCTCTCCAAAAGAAGGAATAGACGTTCGTAAAATAGAAATTGAGCAAAAATTTATGTCAGTTTTAGAAAAAACAGCAACCGAAAAAGCAATTGAACAAGAGAACCAGTATGGCGCTCACAATTATCATCCACTTCCGGTGGTTTTGAATAAAGGTGAAGGTGTTTATGTCTGGGATGTAGAGGGTAAGAAGTATTATGACTTTCTTTCCGCCTACAGTGCCGTAAACCAAGGGCACTGTCATCCTAAAATTGTAAATGCCATGAGTAAACAGGCGGAGGCCTTAACGCTTACCTCACGGGCTTTCTATAATGATATACTTGGGAAATTTGAAAAATACGCAACGGACTATTTTAATTTCGACAAATTATTGCCCATGAATACTGGGGCCGAAGCTGTGGAAACCGCTTTAAAGATTTGCCGGCGTTGGGCCTACGAAAAGAAGGGTATTCCTGAGGGCGAAGCAAAGATCATAGTTTGCCAGAATAACTTCCACGGTCGTACCACTACCATTATCTCGTTTAGTAATGACCCAGTGGCACGAAAGAATTTTGGTCCCTATACCCAAGGTTTTATTAAAATAGCGTACGATGATACATCTGCTTTAGAAGAAGCATTGGAAAAGAACGATGATGTTGCCGGATTCCTTGTGGAGCCTATTCAGGGTGAAGCAGGAGTATATGTGCCTTCCGATGACTACTTAACGAAGGCAAAAACAATTTGCGAAAAGCACAACGTGCTTTTTATAGCTGATGAAGTACAAACTGGAATTGCTAGAACAGGCCGTTTGTTGGCGACATGTGGAAATTGTGACTGTGAAGACTATAGTTGCAGCAAAACTCCAGAAGTAAAGCCTGACATTCTAATTCTTGGAAAAGCTTTAAGCGGTGGCGCTTATCCTGTTTCCGCTGTACTTGCAGATGATAATGTGATGAGTGTTATTACACCCGGATCCCACGGTTCTACCTTTGGTGGAAATCCTGTGGCAGCGGCTGTTGCTATGGCTGCGCTAGAAGTGGTTAAGGAAGAAAAGCTTGCTGAAAATGCCGAGAAATTGGGGAATATTTTTAGAAGTGAACTGAACAAGTATATTGAAACCAGTTCAATTTGTAATCTTGTAAGGGGGAAAGGCCTGTTGAATGCCATTGTAATCAACGATTCTGAAGATAGTGATACGGCATGGAATATTTGCTTGAAGCTTCGGGATAATGGATTATTGGCGAAGCCAACCCACGGAAATATCATTCGTTTTGCTCCTCCGTTGGTTATGAATGAAACTCAGCTCAGAGAATGTTTAGATATTATTACTTCGACCTTGAAAGAGTTCGAAAAATAAAAAATATAATTTTCTTTAATTTAAGAAAAAGGCTACGAAAATTCGTAGCCTTTTTTGTTTTTATCGAATAAAACGGGTACATATCGAATAATTTATTAAAGAATCTCTGCTGTAGGTATTTTCGTTTTAACCAAATAATTTTTAAATACTAGCAACCATGAAACGAATTTTATTCGCAGTTTCGACCATTCTCATAATGGCAAGCTGCTCTACAGAGGAAAGTAATATTTCAGAAGAACAGAACTTACTTCATTCATCAACAGCGGAAGGTATAGATCAACGTGCATTAGCCAGCTACGATCAACATAGCAATGGTATCTATAAAGGAGCTATTGTTGCTAATGAATTAAATTTTCACGGCAAATTGTGGGTGAATCTTGGAAATGATAGTACTTATTCGGCTTTTATTGAAACAGATAGCGGCGAAAAACTTGTTTTCAGCCTATTGCAACAGCGGACTATGGATACAGGGGTTTACACATTTGTTGGAGATAGAGGTAGTCTAACCGTTGATGTAAGCGATTATTCTAATCCAACAGTAACAGAGGTATTGATTGATCAAACGATCGGTTCTGCAAAGGTCCAGAAGGAAACTAGCAACTCAAAGTTGATGGTTTATCTGGGTACTTTCGATGAGGATTTTGTAGCTGGTTTTTCAGGAACGTGGGATATTGTCGTAGATGCTGAAACGGGTTGGATAACGGAAGTCATTATTGCGACCGATGCTGGACAAATGAATTCTGATCTTCAGGAAAACTTTGAGTTGGGTTATATGGGGTGCTATACGGGTGATGGAGATGCCCCGCTTCCACCTTTCTTCTTTTCCGATTTAGATCCAGCTGTAAATGAATATGAGCTATATAGTGTCGGGCAGTTATGGACATTGCCGAATGGCATGACCATCATATACGATTTTGGTTTCTCTAAGAACATCCTCGACTCAGCTGGATATGTCTATGAGGATAATGGTGCGTTTTATCCAGATATTACGGGTCAATTTCTTTTTTCAGAACCACTTGATCCAGGTTGCTATATTCTAGATGCAAATGGATACTATCTGTTAATCAATGCTGCTGGCGATACCTTTATTGGGGGTGGGAGAATTAATCTGGACACTTCAGGACTGGTTCCAGTTGTTCCTTCGGTTAATGGCTTAACCACCAATAACAATTACCAACAAGCTCCAGAGTCTGCGTATAATGGTTTAACACCAATTTTTTAAACTAGTTGAGTTGTAAACAAACTAAAAAAGCCTCTCGATCGAGAGGCTTTTTTAATTTAGTATTCCATACCATATTGTTCGAAAACGGAACGTTGATACTCTTCCAACCAATCGGGGAAGAACACAAGAAGTACAAGATATGTTAGTAATGTCAATGCAGATAAAACGACACCAATAATGGCAAGTATTCTACCTGTTTTTACATTTTGATATCCAGTGTAAAGTTCCGGATTGGCCGAGTATGTTTCTTTGGCCTTTTTACTTAGCACTAATGCTACAATACCTAATATTAGTCCACCCACACCCGTAAAGCAACAGCAGAACGGAATAGACAGTATACCAAGTACTAATATCAAGGTAGCATTAGGGAGTTTTTTTTGTTCCATAATAATAATGATTAGTTGATTAGTGTTTTAAAAGTAGAATAAATATCTACAGCATCCAAAAACTATTGGATTGTAGAAATTATCGGTGCCATTTTTAAAACGTAACTAATGACGATGATGGCAACATTAAGGAATATCAGGAATACTTTTATTTGGAAATCGTATTTGAACTTTATAAAGAGATTAAAAGCAACAAACGCCAAGAGAAGAAATAGGCTATAGATAGCCGGATACATATGAAAGGCGGCAATAAACTCGCCTTTAAATATAAGAGCTGTGGCACGTTGGATGCCACAGCCCATACAATCTATTCCGAATAGGGTTTTATTGGTACAGGGAAGCATGTATTCTTCAAGTCCCTCTAACCCCATATGTTTATCTATTTACTACAGATGTTTTGTACGTAATGTCTACGTTATCGGTAGTTGTAAGTTTTACCAAGTAAACACCATCGCTCAAATCTCCTGTTGGGATACTGAAAGAGGTCTTGGTTCCAATGTTTGATTCTGAATACACTAATTTACCAGACATATCGAAAACAACTCCTTGCTTAATATCATGCTGTTCAGGGTTGGTTACTTCCAATTGACTTAAGCGATTGTTTTGAAAGAAGTTTACATTTTCAACAATGGATTCACGCGTGCTATTAGCATCGGCAGCAATTTCCGAGGCTCCTCTAAATACAATGAAAAATCGATTGTCGTAGGTGCCAGCTGGTAATAAAATTGAAGCCGTTTCACCTTCATTAAACTTATCGTACGTATTATTTACGCTGTCGTACAGGTAAGCGGTCTTATCATTCATTTTAACTTCCTCGTTAGCAACAAATAGAACCTGGCGTTGCTGTGGGACCTTTATTCCAATTGGAATCATTTTCATGTAATCGAATGGACATGCATTCACTACATATGGAGAGCGATTGCTGTCTTCACCGATTAGGAGGTAGGCATCGCCACCAGGAGCATCCATAGGGTGACTTGCATCCCAACCCCAATCATAGCCATCAGTGGTTTGATCGTCGAATACCAAGGCTAATTGACGGAAATGCGATTCATCCATAAATACATCAAATTTCAGGTAAGGAGAACGTGTATCAAATTCGCTTACTTCATCAGCATCATTACCCGTCATGCTGTTTGGGTTATCTTGACTACGGAATTCTGAGTAATTTCCAGCTCCCTGACGTTGGAAGGTACGTTGTGTATTATCAAAGGTAATGGTTCCAGCTGTTCCGTCCGTCTCAACAACAAAACCTTGGCCAATTGGAGCGTGACGTCTTTCCAGGTCCGCACCCGTTCCGCCAGTAGTGCCTCCGAAACCTCCAAAGCTATAGTTCATAAAGCTTGCGGCAGTATATAGTCCGGCAGGGTTTGTTTCGTCAAAACCAAGCGGAACCCAAGTTCCGTAACCACCACTTTTATCAATATAATTATGGGAATACTCAGTGAATTTAGGCTCATCCCAGTAGCGGATTACCGCAACACTTGGATTATCCTGCATAAAGTCTTTAAGGTCTAAAGCAGATGGATACGGATTACCCATTAAGGTCCACTGCGTAGATCCTGTATTAACTGGCACATTGATAGTACCATTATTTGGCCGCCCTCTAAAATCATACGTTTGAGATTGAGTGACAGCACCATTACTTACACCTTTCATTATAAATCCATAGCCAGGTTGTGCGTTGTCTCCAGCCCAAATACGAACGTAATTTCCTTCCGCTTCGGTTGGTGGGGAAGACAAGCGCTTATATGTCCATCTGTATGAAACTGTTATTGGGTCTGTAAGGGAACTACCATTCTGATTCCATGTTGTGTTAACCGCAGCAGCTGCGGTAGTAACATCCGTACATCCATCACAATCGAATAATCTTCTAACTCCCGAGTTCTGATTTCCGGAGCCATTGGGTACACCTACGGGTGAATGCCAATAGGTATAATGATAATTACTCGTTTCATCTACTGTTTGATAAACAGACAACATACCATTACCATTATTAGACGCTACGTTAGATCCTTGTAATAATTGCGCATTGTTACGCAGATAGATACTCGCTTCGGTATCAGGATCGTTGGTGTTTAGTTGAAGGTTAACGTCATCATTTACAAACAACTCAACATCATTAACGTACACATACGAATCGGTACTCGTACTGGGGTTCGGCCGAACGAAAAGTTGTGCCGATGCGGATACTCCGCTAAGAATTAAGATTGAAAGTAGTAGGTTTCTCATCATAATTTGGTTTTAGCTCAGCAAGACATTTGGGGGCTGCTAGCTGAAAATTCGACGTAAAAATAGAAAATATTTTTTAATAACAGGATATTTCTTACAAAGATGCTAATTTTTTATGTGTTAGGCGCTTAGCCACTTTCTACTAAAATAGCTAATTTTAGCAAAAAAACAACTTTATTTCTATGAAAATCGGTGACCGGGTTGCTGTTTTGGATGAAGACCTCACTGGAAGGGTTACTAGTGTTGATAATCAGTATATTACTATCGAGACCAAGGATGGTTTTCCAATGCAATTTTCAACTGACGAATTAGTATTGATTTCGAAGGAATTTTCGACATCCGAATTGCTTAATGATAATATGGATAAAATTCTTTCTGAAAAAAACGTACCCAAAAAGAAAAAGTCGCAACGAACGAAGCCGAAAGAACGCTCAAGACCACCGATGGTTGTAGATCTTCACATTCATAAATTAGTCGATTCCGAAAAAGGAATGTCTCCGCACGACAAATTGATTCTTCAATCCGATACGGCAAAGCGTCAATTAGACTTTGCTATTCAAAAGAAAATTCAACGTGTGGTGTTCATTCATGGTGTTGGAGAGGGGGTCCTAAAATCGGAACTGGAATACCTATTCCGACGATACGATAATGTAAAGTACTACGATGCCGATTATAAGGAATATGGCCGTGGAGCAACAGAAGTCTATATCTTTCAGAACCTGTCGCCCTAATCTTCTATACTGAAGATGGGCGTAAGCGTTATGGTACCCGTAGCTGCATTTTCAATAACGCCCATTACTAAGGTCTCTTGAACGATTTCTTCAGCTTCATTTTCTAACACCAAATCATTTAGAACCACCGTAGCATTACTGGCCAAGGAATAGGAATGTTGACGATATTCATTAATAATAGTCTCGTTAACGACATTTGGATTCAAATAATCTGGGCCAACTTCTGCATTCGTAACATCATTCAACGGATTCAAATCGCCATCGGCATCTTCATTGCGCGTTAAGATACCATCATTATCATCATCTGTATCGAGGTAGTCGGCATTATCCTCACCATCAGAATTTCGCGGCTCGTCTGGGTTTTCACCTAGCTCTGTAAGTGTTGGTACATTGTCACCATCATCATCAAAATCGTAATAATTCGGAACACCATCGCCGTCTAAGTCGCCATAACCCTCTTCCAATGGATCATCGCTATCTACAAAAGGAACACCATCATTGTCATCTAAATCCAAGATAGTAGTAATAGTTGCAGTTCCTGCTTCCGCTATATACTCAACATCCACAGTAGGAGAGGCTGGCGGAACACTGCTGCAAAAGTAACTGGATGTTACATCACCGTTATATCTCCTATAATTCACAAAATTGCCCGTTCCATTTAAATTGTACGTGGTGGTATCGGCTTCTATAAATAACGTATCTGAAGTGCTTAGCTTTAACGAAAGACTTTCTGATACTTCATTGTTGATTTTATAAAAAACATAATCACCTGGCTCGCCGCAATATTGTAAATCAGCATCCTCAAAATCGAATGATGTCACGATAACATCACCATCATCGCAACTTGCTATGGAAAGCGTAATTAAAAGGAATAGTATTGAAAAAAGACGCATTAAAAAGCAGGTTTGGTATACCTGCAAAGTAAAACAATTCTTGACATTTTCTGCGGACTATAAGAAAATATTAATATGTATTTTTGCCTCGAAATCGGCAGGATTTTAAGAATCCGGCGCTTCAGTTTTAATTGTAATCGTTCCCCTATGAAGAAAGTGTATTTTGATAGTGCAGCCACGACCCAATTGCGTAGTGAGGTGATTCGGTGTATGACCGAAGTATTGAAAACGGAATATGGCAATCCATCTTCAACCCATTCGTATGGTCGTTCGGCGAAGTCGTTGTTGGAAAATGCACGAAAAGAAATTGCTGGCTATTTAAACGTTTCAGCACCTGAAATTATCTTCACCTCTGGTGGTACCGAAGCCGACAACCTTATTCTTCAAAGTTGTGTGAACGATTTGGGGGTGAAGCGAATCATTTCGAGCAAGATTGAGCATCATGCTGTTTTGGATACGATATTAGCGCTTCAGGACTCCTATGGAATTGAAGTGGAATATGTTTCGCTAGATGATTGTGGCTTCGTCGATTATGAAAACCTTGAAAAGTTGCTGAAGAGTGGCGAAGAAAAGACACTTGTAAGCTTAATGCATGTCAATAATGAAATAGGCAACATACTCGATATCGATCGTGTTGGAGCTTTATGCAAGGAGAATAATGCTTTGTTTCATAGCGATACCGTACAATCGGTCGGACATTTCGATTTAAACTTTTCTGAAACGCCAATCGATTTTGCAGCTGTTGCAGCACATAAGTTCCATGGGCCAAAAGGAGCGGGCTTTGCTTTTGTTCGAAAGAATTCTGGCCTACAACCCTTGTTGAAGGGAGGTGGACAAGAGCGTGGATTACGTGCCGGAACGGAAGCGGTCTATGCGATTGCAGGAATGGCAGAAGCCTTGAAATTGTCGTATCAGAACCTTGAAAAGGAACGTACTTATATAATCGACCTCAAGAATTATTTTAAAAAGCAACTAGCCTCTGAATTCCCGAAAGTGCATTTTAATGGTGGCTGTACGGATGACGAAAGAAGTACTTACACATTATTGAATGTTTGTCTACCTGTTTCACAGGAACAAGCGCTCATGTTATTGTTTCAATTAGATTTAAAAGGAATTGCCTGTTCGCAGGGAAGTGCCTGTCAAAGTGGGAGCGACAAAGGCTCGCATGTATTGGAAGAAGTGCTACCGGAAGCCTATCGTGGAAAACCGTCCATTCGCTTTTCCTTCAGTAGTTTCAATACGAAGGAAGAAGTCGATTACGTTATTGATGTTCTCAAAGAATTTATCGAAAAATAGGCGGCTAGAATTTTGCTGTCAGTCTTACGTTGAATACGCGAGGTGTCAAGAAATTAGGAATAGCGTATTGTGCCTTGGTGTAAACATCACGTACGAACGTATTGGTGATGGAATTCTGCACATCGAATATATTGAAGATCTCTGCTCCAATGGTTAACTCCTTAAACGGACGGCGCCATCCTGAATCGAATTGCTTATCCTGATGTACCAACACATAATTCACTCCCAAATCCGCTCTTTTATAATCGCGTAACCGTCGTTGATAATCGTACGGATCGGCGTAACTTGGCGAACCGCCCGGAAGACCTGTATTGTAAACCAAATTTAAATACATGCGTAAATCGGGAATTACCTTTACATAATCTTGAAATAATAAGGCAAACTTCAATCGTTGGTCCGTAGGTCTAAAAATATAGCCGCGATCGTCGATATTCTCTTCTGTCTTCAAATACCCAAAACTTATCCAACTTTCCGTTCCCGGAACAAATTCACCTGCCAATCGCATATCCAACCCATACGCATACGCAATAGCATTGTTACGTGCACGATAGCGAATACGAACGTTTTCCAATGTATAAGGGTTCACGTCTGTTAAGGATTTGTAATACGCTTCCGAAGTAAGGGTAAACGGACGTTCCCATAAATCGAAGCTATAATCGTTTCCTAGAACAATATGAACCGATTGCTGTGCTTTTACCCCCGGACGTACCGTTCCGGTAGAATCGCGTAGTTCGCGATAGAAGGGAGGTTGATGATAGAAGCCTCCGGATAAACGGAACAACATATCCATGTCCCAGTTCGGTTTTAAAGCTACTTGAGCCCTTGGACTTACAATTGTTTGGTTCGTACTTTCAATACCATCGCCACTAACGGTCCAATTCTGGGCGCGAACACCTGCATTTAGCCAAAGCTCGCTTTCACCCCAATTGGTTCGGCGGCTCCATTGTGCATATCCCGAAAATCGGTCGATTTGCACATCGTTTTGCGCACGAATGTCGGTGAAGGGAACGATAGGCGAATCGAATGGTTCGTATGGTTGGTTATTAGCATAATCTTCAATCGGTGGACGAATGGAAAAACCAGCCGAATCGATTATCTCATATTCTTCAACACGGTCGCGAATGTCTTCATGGGTGTACTTCACTCCGTATTCAATGGTATTATCGCCTAATTTTGCAACACCGCGGTGTTGCGCGTTGATGATGAGCGCGTCAAGGTCGTTACGAGCATGGGTTAGTTGCGAACCGATGCCTTCGCTGAATTCAACTTCACCTACATTATCATCGCCAATATTGGTATTTACTTCACCTAAACGATATTGCGCTAGGATATCATAGTATTCCTGTTCGGTGGTTTGATAAATAGAACCGATAAACTTTGCGGTGTAGTTATCCGACACCACATAGGTTCCTTTCATCGCACCAAAGTAAGTGTCGTATCGATCCTGCTCCTGGCCTTCATAAAAAACCAATAGCGCAACTGGATCTGCTAGCGTGCCGAAATTCGTTTGACGTGTTAGGGGTTCGTAATCGTATTGGTTGATAGCGATATTTCCCAAAAACCCTAATTCAAACTTATTGGTGAATTTATAGGTAAGATACGTCTGAGCATCGGCAAAGCGAGGTCTGAAATTCGTCTCGGTCTGCTTGGCATCCACAAAAAGGCTGTTATCGCGATAACGCAGCCCAACAATTCCCGTTAAACGACCATTTTTTGAAATACCTCCTGCAGAAACACTTGCTCCTAGTAAGCTCAAATCGGCCGAAGCGCTGAAGTCGGCGGGTCGTCTATAGGTAATATCCAAAACGGAGGAAAGCTTGTCGCCATATTTCGCCTGAAATCCACCAGCGGAGAAATCGACATTAGCGGTAAGATCGCTGTTTACAAAGCTCAATCCTTCCTGTTGACCGCTTCTTATAAGGAAGGGTCTGTAGACTTCAATTTCGTTTACATATACAAGGTTTTCATCGTAATTACCGCCACGAACCGCATATTGTGTACTTAGTTCGTTATTTCCACTCACTCCAGGTAAAGACTTCAGTAGGTTTTCCACGCCAGGTTGCGCGCCCGGAATTTTACGAATGGCCTCAGGGCTTATCGTAGTAATACCCTCTACTCGTTTGCGTTCTCTTGTGTTAATGACTACTTCTGTAATTTGCTCGATGTTGGTCTTCATGACCGGATTCAGCTCGTAATCATCATTCCTCCCAAGATTGATAGGAACCTGTACTTTTTTATGGCTGATATGGGTAAAGGTAATCACCACATCTTCATTCGCTGGAATTTCGATTAGGTAGTACCCATCGAAATCGGTTAATGTACCTTCGTTGCCGTAGGTTACATTTACACTAGGAATAGGAGTGTTGTTTTCATCGAGTACAACTCCTTTTACAACAGCTTTCTGTGCAAATATTGTGGTTGATACAAATAGTAAGAGTAGGAGGGCGTAGTTAGTAGTTTTCAAGAAAAAGACGTGTTTATAGTGGTTTTCTGAAAAAAGTCGCCTCAAATGTAGTACTATTTCCAACATTATCGGTAACGATTACTTTCAATTTATTTTCGGTTTCGGTTACGACTTCATCATCGAAATCATAGGTTAGAACGTCTTTTTTGTAATTATATTCCGTTAAGATATATTTTCCGTTCAAGGTAGCCCTGTAATTACTGATGCCGCTCAGTTCGTCTTCAATCTTTAGTTGAAGCGTTTTATTATTGCTAATCCATTTCCCATCGGAAAAGTTTAGAGGTGTAATGGTGGGAGCTTCCGTATCGGAAACCAATGCATAGTTGCCAAACGTACGAACCCTGGCCGAGAGTTTATTGCCCTGACGATACGTTGTATTGTAATAGGGATCGCCGTACCAATTCAGTCGGCCGATAAACAGTTTGTCCATATCGCTTTCACTGTAATTTGAAGCATCCACCGAAATGGTGATATTTTTATGAAGCGGGATATTGTCTTCATGTAAGTGAAGGGTGTCGCCGTTGGCTTCAATATCAAGATAGGTATCTTCGTATAGGCTCTCTGCCGGGATATATACACTGAACTTTCCTTTGGTGAAGGCGGTTGCTTCATTAGAATAAGCGTAGGAATCTGTTTTGTTGTCATTCTTAGGCTCCACTATCGGTAGTTCCTTTCCTTCAATAGGAATCGTAATAGTGACAGTGTTTCCCTTAAAGTCCTTAACCGTTATAACATAATTTGAATTGAAACCATCTGCCACCGTAATGTAGCCACTTTCATCTTCATTTTTGATGATGCTCAGGGGATTGTTCGATTCCCGAAACAGTTTCTGTACCCGGTTTCGATTGTCCCGATAATAGCTATAGTCGATATAGCGATTCAAATAGCGCGTTTCAGCAAAAGAGAATTTTTCAAAAAGTACATCAAACTTCTCCGTACCGTTATAATTACTTGTAATGCGGTACACACCATTTTTGTTGGAGGCGCCATTTAATTGATCGTTGGTGCTAACGCCAAAGCCTATCTTCCCGAGTGCTGTTATTTTTTCTGTTTTATAGGAACCGTCCTTCTGAAGAATCAATCGAAGCTTCATTGGGTTTTGCTTCTGGTCGATATGGGCATCTTCCCCGACAGGATACGCCAAGACAGCATTGATAAGCGGCTTTTTGGTATCTGGAATTTCGATTCCGAACAGCATTGGGTTCATAGGGCGCGATGCCGCATCCCGAATTTCAAAGTGAAGGTGTGGTCCGCCGCTGCTTCCACTGTTTCCGGAATAGGCAATGAGTTCACCTTTGCTTACAGGTAGCATATCTGCCTGCGGAAAGAGTTCAATTTCATAGGATTCGTTTCGGTATTGTTGCTTTTTTACATAATCCTGAATTGAACCGGCATACTGTTGAAGGTGCGCATATACAGTGCTATATCCATTTGGGTGGTGAATGTATAGCGCCTTCCCATAACCGTAATGGGAAACCTTTATACGACTTACATATCCATCGGCTGGGGCGTAAATAGGAATTCCTTCGCGTTGCTGCGTTTTAATGTCGAGACCACTATGAAAGTGGTTGCTGCGCAATTCGCCAAAACTTCCGGACAGGATTAGGTCGATATCCATCGGATTGCTAAAATAACCCGTCGGAAGGTCATTTTGACCGTTAATAATTGCGGTGAAAAGTAAAAGTAAAAGCGTGAGGTTTTTCATAAAGAATTGCTGCAATGGCATTTATTGAATTGGGGAGCGGCAGTCGGCTTTATCCAACTTCAATAATACAAAAAATTGCAAAAAACAGTTGGCTTATTTAAACGCTAATGTTAACTTTGTGTTAGAAGTATTGAATTGAAAATTGAATGGGAAATCTTTCTCAACTCGTTGATTCTCTTGAAAACAGGGTGAGCAAACTGCTTCACCGGCATGAAAGGTTGAAGCAAGAGTACGCCCAACTGGAGTCGGAATTCACGAAATTGAAGGAACAAAGTGCTTCTGCCGAAAAAGAGGTAGCGGCCTTACAAGATAAAAACACATCCCTGAAACTTGCCAATTCGATGCTTGGCAGCGACCAACACAAAAAAGATACAAAGCTCAAGATAAATGCTTTAGTTCGGGAAATTGACCATTGTATCGCTCAACTTTCCGAATAATTGAAATACTATGTCGAATCCGCTTAAAATAAAGCTCTCTATTGCCGATCGCGTCTATCCGCTAACCATTCAGCCCTCGCAAGAGGAGGGGTTGCGAATCGCAGCGAAGAAGATAGAGGAAATGATCAAGCGCTTCGAACAAAGCTATGCCGTTCGCGATAAACAGGATGTTTTGGCCATGTGTGCCCTTCAGTTTGCCGCGCAGGTAGAGCAAAAACAAATTGACAAGAATACTGACCTGGAAACGACCGAACAGCGAATAAAAGCGCTGAACGAGATTCTTCAGGAACACTTGTCATAACGTTCTTTAAATACAACAGGTTACTGCCTACATTACATTTTTTTGGTAAACTCAACACTAATTCTTTAAAAAGGGTGAGTTTAAGCTGCAAAAACGAGCCGTCTTTGAGCGGATGTTTGACCAGTTTGTTAGCCCTAAACTTTTTTTTAAGGAGTTTACGCAAAACACGTAATGTAGGCTTTTTTATTGGCTAAACATCAACTAAACAATGGATCAAATAATCATCATAATCATTGTCGCGGTAGTGGCGTTGGCGATAGGATTTTTTATCGCTAAGATGCTGGAACGTAACAATGCTTCACAAGTGGTAAAAGAGGCTGAAAAGAATGCCGCTTCTATCGTAAAAGAGGCAAAGGCCGAGGCAGAATCGATAAAAAAGGATAAAATCCTGCAGGCAAAGGAAAAGTTTATCGAACTGAAATCGGAACACGAAAAGGTCATCCTAAAACGAGACAAAAAGATTTCTGAAGCTGAAAAGCGAACACGCGACAAAGAATCGCAAGTTTCCAGCGAATTGGCAAAGACTAAAAAGCTTAATGCTGAAATGGAGACCAAGCAAAAGGATTTCGACGAACGACTCGATATGCTGGAGAAAAAGCGAACAGAGGTCGATAAACTACATCGAAATCAAATAGAACAATTGGAAGTAATCTCTACACTTTCAGCAGAAGATGCAAAGAAACAGCTACTCGAAAGCCTAAAAGATGAGGCTAAAACAGATGCCATGGCGTATATTCAAAATACCATGGAAGAGGCGAAAATGACGGCGCAACAGGAAGCGCGAAAAATCATTATCAATACCATTCAGCGTATTGGTACCGAAGAGGCCATCGACAACTGCGTGTCAGTCTTTAATTTGGAAAGCGATGATGTTAAAGGACGCATTATTGGTCGAGAGGGTAGAAATATCCGTGCCTTAGAGGCAGCTACAGGCGTTGAAATTATTGTAGATGATACACCAGAAGCTATAATCCTTTCTTGTTTCGATTCGGTGCGACGTGAAATAGCGCGTTTGTCCCTACATAAATTGGTAACGGACGGACGAATTCACCCCGCAAGAATTGAAGAGGTTGTGCGTAAGACAACCAAACAAATCGAAGACGAGATTCTTGAGGTTGGAAAACGTACGGTCATTGACCTTGGAATACATGGCCTACATCCGGAATTGGTAAAAGCCGTGGGGCGTATGAAATATCGTTCTTCTTATGGACAAAATCTATTGCACCACTCGCGTGAGGTAGCAAGACTATGCGGCGTAATGGCATCAGAATTAGGACTGAATCCTAAGTTGGCGAAAAGAGCTGGATTGCTACACGACATAGGAAAAGTACCTGAAACCGAAACTGAGATGCCACACGCACTCTTAGGGATGCAGTGGGCAGAGAAATTCGGTGAGAAACCTGAAGTGTGCAATGCCATCGGTGCCCACCACGATGAAATTGAAATGTCGAACCTTTTATCGCCAATCGTTCAGGTATGCGATGCCATAAGTGGTGCACGACCAGGCGCTCGCCGTCAAGTGTTAGATAGCTATATCCAACGGTTGAAGGATTTGGAAGATATCGCCTTTGGCTTCAACGGCGTAACGAAAGCATATGCTATTCAAGCCGGACGAGAATTACGCGTTATGGTAGAGAGTGAAAAGGTAAGCGACGATAAAGCGGCACAGCTTTCTTTTGAAATCACCCAAAAAATTCAAACCGATATGACCTATCCAGGTCAGGTGAAAGTTACCGTAATTCGTGAAACACGGGCGGTAAATATTGCGAAGTAACGATCTTTAAGCATAAAAAAAGCCCCGAACTTCGGGGCTTTTTTCATTTCAGCATATCACCTACTCATCATAGATATTCTCATAACCTTTTTCTGGACATTCAAAAAACTTGCCGGTAATGAAACGATAATTCTTGTTTAGGTTTGAAATCGTCTTCATATCATCCTCATCCAATTCGATTCCGGCTGCAATAAAATTGGATTTGATATGGTCTTTCGACGTAGATTTAGGAATTACAGCATTCCCACGATTTAAGTGCCAAGCTAACAACACCTGATGTGGTGTAGCGCTGTGTTTTTTTGCAAGTGTATTGATTTCTTCTATGTCCGTAAGACTTGGCTCATCGCCACTTTTCATCTCTTCACTACGGTCGGTTGATCCTAAGGGTGAATACCCAGTAATATGAATACCTTCAGATTTGCAATAATCGTATAATGATTTTTGCTGAAGGTATGGATGCATTTCCACTTGGTTCATTTCCGGCTTACTATCCGCTTTTTCAACTAAATCCTTCAATTTTTCCTTGCTGAAATTGGATACTCCAATATGTCTTGCATAGCCACTTTTCTTGGCTTCTTCCATCTGTTTCCAAGTTTCGGTAAGGGGCGCTTCTTCAAGTGAGACAAAATCGGATGGTTTTTCCGGGAATCCGACGCCTTGTTTAAAGGCTACCGGCCAATGCATCAAATATAAGTCAAGATATTCTAGGTTTAACTTCTTCAACGAATCCTGTAACGCTGGAATTACCTGACCTTCCTGGTGTGCATCATTCCAAAGTTTTGAAGTTACAAATACGTCCTCGCGTAAAATTTCACCTTCATCAAAAACCTCTTTTAGCGCTTCTCCGATTTCCTTTTCATTACCATATACCGCAGCGGTATCTATATGTCGATACCCAGCATAAAGCGCATCTTTTACCGCCTGTTTTACATCATTTCCTTTGGCTTTCCATGTCCCAAGGCCTAGGGCATGCATGGAATCTTTATTGTCGAACTTCAATGTTTTCATAATTAATCTTTTTTTTCTTTTCAAAATACGAAAACATCCACTCGACCTAAAGGCTCAGTAGCACTTTAGCGTTTTTTTAACCGAAATTGGCAGTCCTTTACTTTCGTGGGTGAAACTTATGTAAGGTTTCGGTAAGGTGGGAGGTGTCCAAATGGGTATAAACCTCTGTAGTTGTGATGCTTTCATGTCCCATCATTTGCTGAATAGCCCGAAGATTGGCGCCGTTTTCCAATAAATGGGTTGCGAAAGAGTGCCGAAATGTGTGTGGGCTAACCGTTTTATCAATATTTGCTTCCTTTGCCAATTCCCGAACAATTGTGAATATCATTGCTCTGGTTAAAGGGTTGCCCCTACGATTTAGAAATAGTATGTCGCCGGCTTCGGGTGCAATTTCTTGATGAATTCGAACTTCGTTTTTATAAATGTTGATATAGCGTTGGGTATGTTCGGCTATAGGGACAAAGCGTTCCTTGCTTCCTTTTCCCATAACTTTAATGAAACCTTCGTCGAAGAATAAGTTTGAAATTTGAAGATCCAATAATTCGGATACGCGGAGACCACAACCATATAGGGTTTCTATGATTGCTCGGTTGCGTTCGCCCTGAGATGAAGAAAGATCGATGGCCGCTATTATCGCATCGATTTCAGAAACCGACAGGGTGTCGGGTAACTTTCTACCTAGGCGAGGGGCTTCTATGAGCTCCATGGGGTTTGCAGCGCGATATTCTTCAAATACGAGATAGTTAAAAAATGTGCGTAACCCTGAAATGATTCTTCCTTGGGTTCGCGGCTTGACTTCCTTGGCGATATCGTAGATAAATTCCTGAAGGACTTCTTCACCAATTTCTACAGGATTATCATCACTGTTTTTCGCTTCTAGCCATCGTGTCAACTTTTGAAGATCTAGGGTGTAATTGGTTATCGTATTTTTCGAAAGTCCTCGTTCAATTCGTAGGTAATTCTGAAAATCGGTAATGGCTGTCATCCATTTCATACTGCTAAAGTCTGTATTTTAAGAATGATTTAAAAGTTATAGGATAAGAAGTTGATGCGATTAACGTTATCTTTAGGACAAACTATATAAACCTAAAAATTATGAAAAATCTAATAATTGGGGTGTTTTGCGCCTTATTTTCAATCACAGCCATAGGACAGGGGTTAGACTTTGGAGTTAAAGCAGGTGTAAATTTTGCTACGATTACCGATGCTACAGGTTTGGATAACCGTACGGGCTTCGTTGGAGGAATTTTTATTGGCGGTAAGTTTAATGATAATATTGGTGTTCAGGCCGATTTACTGTATTCGCAACAAGGAGCAGAATTTGAATTGGGAGAATTTAATTTAGATTATGTAAATGTTCCGATCGTACTAAAATATTATCTGGGAGATGTATTCAACATTCAGGTGGGACCACAATTTGGAATTCTTGTGAATGATGAAGCACAAACAGTGGTAGGAGAGGTTATCAACGATTTAGCTACGAATGAATTCGATTTATCTGGAGTAGTTGGCTTGGGGGCAGACCTTCCTCTGGGACTGCGGGTAGAAGGTCGTTATAACTTTGGACTTACTGATATTCCGGATGAACCAGGATTTAATAAAGGTAAAAACAGCGTTATTACCTTATCGGTAGGATACTCGTTCCTCTAATGGCAAATAACCGTTGGTAGTTTTTTTGTTATTAGTAAATTGCGCTCCGTTTTTACTAATTAACATAACCTATTTAAAAATGAAAAAACTACTTATGTTTGCTGCAGTAGCCTTGTTCGGTACTGTGGTTTATGCCCAAGAAAACGATTCGACAGGAGGATATTCAAATGGTGATGTCTTTATTTCTGGAGCTGCATCCTATGTATCCGAATCTATTGATGATGTAACAGAAAACGGTTTTACTATTATGCCGCGTTTAGGCTTCTTCGTTTCTGATAATATTGCTTTGGGTGCAGAAGTTGGATATGGCTTTGTTCAAACAAAATTCGATGGGGATGAAGTAGGGAAGACCGATACCTTCTCTGTAGGAGCTTTTGGACGGTATTATGCTTCCGCTGGAAATCAATTTTCTCTTTTTGGTGAACTTAGTTTCGATTATGTTAGTTCTGAAGAAATTGATTTTGAATTCGATTTGGGCGAATACAAGCTGACGGGATTTGAAATTGCCTTGGCACCTGGCATTAGCTATTTTGTTTCCGATAGTTTTGCCATTGAAGCGACAGTGGGACTTTTGAGCTACAGTTCTTTAAAACCAGATTTTCAAGATGCCGAAGCACTGAATACTTTTGCGACTGGATTAGGCTTTAATGATATCAATTTTGCTCTTAATTATAAATTCTAAGTAACATTGAACGATTGAAAAAGCGGTGATAATCACCGCTTTTTACGTTTATAACTGTTTTAAATAATAATCCTTACTTAATTATAAGTATTTGAAAAACAAATATTTAAAATCGTTATGCGTATGGAGGTATATGATTTTTAATTTTCTATCGTTTTTTTCATTAGTTTTGACACAACTAATTTTTAAACAATTCAATTATGAAAAAACTAGTACTTTTTGCAGCAGTTGCTGTTTTTGGATTAACTACAATGACCGCACAGGAAGTTCGTTTAGGAGCTAAAGCGGGTATAAACTTTGCTTCTATCGGTGGAGATGAAACTGATGGTGTGGATGGGCGTACAAGCTTCCATATTGGTGGACTTGTTGAAATTCCTATTTCTGAGAAGTTCTCCGTTCAACCTGAATTATTATACTCTTCTCAAGGTGCATCTTCAGAATATTCTGAAACATTCTTCGGTGAAACAATATCTTTTGAAGAAACAGTTAAGTTAGATTATATTAATATTCCTATCCTAGCTAAATTTTATGTAGCTGAAGGTTTCAGTTTAGAAGCTGGTCCTCAAGTAGGATTTTTGGTCTCTGCAAATTCTGAGTTCGAAGCATCAGGCGGAGGAGAATCTGAATCGGGAGATGAGGATATCTCTGATAATGTCTCTGGATTAGACCTTGGAGTTGGAGCGGGTGCTGGTTACCGTTTAAATAACGGTGTATTCTTCCAAGCGCGTTATGTATTAGGATTATCTAATATCAATGACTTTGAAGGTTCTGATGATTTCAAAAACCAAAATAATGTTATTCAAGTTTCTGTAGGATACTCTTTCTAAGAAATTTTTTTCTGAATAGTAAACGGAAGGCATCTGTCTTCCGTTTTTTTTATTCGTATTTTTAGGTTATGAAAATAATTATCATCAACGGACCTAACCTAAACCTTTTGGGTAAGCGTGAAAACGATATCTATGGAGATCAGTCGTTTTCCGAGTTTTTCGGTAAACTCCAATTTAAATATAGGGAAGTCGAGCTTTCCCAATTCCAATCAAATATTGAAGGTGAACTTATCGATAAAATTCAGGAAGTTGGCTATGATTATGATGGTATCATATTGAATGCAGCAGCGTACACCCACACTTCGGTAGGAATAGGTGATGCCGTAAAGGCTATTGAAACACCTGTTATCGAGGTGCATATTTCCAACGTTTTTGCTCGTGAAGAGTTTCGACACGTTTCCTTCATCTCACCCAATGCCCGAGGAATCATTATAGGCTTTGGCTTACAAAGCTATGAACTTGCAGTTGAAAGCTTTCTTGCCAAATAAAAAAAGCGCCACTTTAGTAGCGGCGCTCCTTCATTTGTGTTTATTATTATTTTTATAGATGAATTACCTCATCGTAGGCCGCTGCCGTAGCTTCCATTACCGCTTCACTCATCGTTGGGTGAGGATGTACAGCCTTTAATACTTCATGACCGGTTGTTTCCAGCTTACGTCCTAAGACTGCCTCAGCTATCATATCGGTTACACCAGCGCCAATCATATGGCAACCAAGCCATTCTCCATATTTCGCGTCGAAAATAACCTTTACAAAACCATCCTTGGTTCCGGCAGCACTTGCCTTTCCGCTAGCAGAGAATGGGAACTTTCCAATCTTCAATTCGTATCCGGCTTCTTTCGCCTGCTTTTCGGTCATACCTACACTGGCGATTTCAGGTGAAGCGTATGTACATCCAGGAATATTTCCGTAATCCATAGCTTCGACATGCATGCCTGCAATTTTTTCAACACAGGTGATACCTTCTGCTGAAGCAACGTGTGCCAACGCCTGACCGGGAACACAATCCCCAATGGCATAATACCCTGGGATATTGGTTTGGTACCAGTCATTTACCATAATTTTTCCTTTGTCGGTTGCGATGCCGACATCTTCTAGTCCGATATTTTCCAGATTCGCGGTAATTCCTACGGCCGACAATACGATATCGGCTTCAAGGATTTCTTCCCCTTTTTTGGTTTTTACCGTTGCTTTTACGCCATTTCCTGAAGTATCGACCTTTTCAACAGAAGAATTGGTCATTACTTTTATTCCCGCTTTTTTGAACGATTTTTCAAATTGCTTAGAAACATCTTCATCTTCCAAAGGAACTAAGTTGGGAAGAAATTCGACTATCGTTACTTCCGTTCCCATAGCATTATAGAAATGGGCAAATTCAACGCCTATAGCACCGCTTCCTACAACTATCATTTTCTTTGGTTGCTTATCTAAGGTCATGGCTTCACGATACCCAATCACCTTTTTTCCGTCTTGTTTCAGGTTTGGAAGTTCGCGGGAGCGTGCTCCAGTAGCGATTATAATATGGTCGGCACTGTATTCGGTACCATCGACATCTACTTTCTTACCAGGCTTTAGTTTCCCGAAGCCTTCAATTACGTCGATTTTATTTTTCTTCATTAAAAACTGAACGCCTTTGCTCATACCATTGGCCACATCGCGACTTCTTTTAATCACTTTTCCGAAGTCCTTTCCAGCTTCTTTTACCGTTAGTCCATAATCTTCAGCATGGTTAAGGTATTCGAATACTTGGGCGCTTTTCAGCAAAGCTTTGGTAGGGATACATCCCCAATTCAAACAAACACCACCTAAGCTTTCCTTTTCAACCACAGCGGTTTTAAATCCTAATTGGGAGGCGCGAATAGCAGTAACGTAGCCACCTGGGCCACTTCCTAAGACAATTACATCGTATTTACTCATCGTTTCAGTTTAAGTCGTTATAACAGGGCAACGAAGGTACGAAATGATAGGCGAACGTGCCAAGAAAAAATGTGAAGGGTAATCCGTGAACAGTGATCCTTGATCCGTGAGACGTGAGTGGTGATTTGTGAATCTTATTAAGCTAAGGAGCGGAGGATTCAGAATTAGGAATGAAGAATTCAGAAAAAATAATAACTATATATCTTTTAATCTACAACCTATACTTACAAATCAATTCATACATCGTATTGCGTAAAGCGTAAAGCTCATTGCGCCCTTACTCTTCCTCGAAATCGACTGAGAGCGAGTTCACGCAATACCGTTGCCCGGTTTCCGTGGGCCCATCATTGAAGACATGACCTAGGTGACTACCGCAGTTAGCGCACAGAATTTCAGTGCGTATCATACCCAGGGATCGGTCTTTTTCGTATTCTACGGCACCCTCGATGGCCTCGTCGAATGAAGGCCAGCCACAACCGCTGTCGAATTTACTGTTGCTCTCAAATAAGGGTTGGTGACAGGCGCCACAGACATATTGACCATCCTGAAAATGCATATTATACTTTCCAGTGAATGGTCTTTCCGTACCCTTTTCACGAAGAATACGATAGCGCTCCTCTCCAAGTTGTTCGCGCCATTCGCTAGGCGATTTTGTCACTTCATAGTTACTCATCGATAGGTTCTTTTTGTCCCTTCGGTATAAAATCTAATGCTACACCGTTTATGCAATGCCGCTTCCCTGTGGTATCCCTAGGGCCATCATTGAATACATGTCCCAAGTGTCCACCACAAGTCGCACAATGCTCTTCTGTTCGGGTGTATCCCAATTTTTTATCGGTAGAAAATGCTACGTTCCCATCGATCTCGCGATCGAAACTCGGCCATCCGGTTCCGCTATCAAATTTATGCTCACTTTTGAAAACAGGTGTACCACATCCAGCACAGACAAATGTGCCAGGTTCGTACACTTTATTTAACGGACTAGAAAAAGGTCGTTCTGTGGCTTCTTCGCGAAGCACTTGATATTCCATATCGGTTAATTCGGCTTTCCACTCTGTTTCCGATTTGGTTACTTTAAAAGATTCCTTTTTTTGATCTTGGGCTTTTCCGTTACAGCTAATAAGCAGAACGGCAAAAACCAAAAGGCTCATGTATTTCATTATTGTTCGATATTTTGCGTTTCAATCATATTCACATCCAGATTGAGTAACTGTTCCATAGTAAGATTCGCATCTGCAAATTCAGCTGGAACAACTGCAATCCTAAAAGTTTGGTCGTTTGTGAAAGTGCTTCCTAACGTATTCAAAGGAAAATTTGCATCCAAGAAAATTCTGGTATCGAAAAAGGTATGATCGAAAGTATATAGCAAGGTTCCTTGTTCTAGGAAAAAGGTTTGCGGCAATTGACTCCAAATATCTACATCACCGTCAACCCCTTCCAATAAATACACTAATACCACGTCACTTTCAAAAACTTCAACACCAAAATCATTGAAATTAATAAATTGCGAATAGTTATTAGCTTGGTTAAAATCGACCGTTACTTCAATAACCTGACCTAAAAAATCGGCTCCGGGAGGTCCCGGAGGTCCAGGATCGCCTTCACAGGAAGAAAAGAAAAGAGAAGTAGAGAACGCTAAAAATAAAAGTACTTGTTTCATGGGTTTGTGGTTTTAGTAGGAAGTATCAAATCCCGTTCCAACTTTAAAAATTTTTTATGATAAATGTCGGTATATATCCTTACTTTTAAAATGAAAACGTGAAAATTACGAACCATGAAATTTAAAAAAACACTATCTATAGTAGCAATTGCAGCTTTTGCTATTGCTTGCAGTACAAATCCTTTTACGGGTAAAAAAACATTGGCGTTGGTGCCGAATTCACAAATCTTACCGATGGCTTACCAACAATATGATCAGTTTTTACAAGAAAATCAGGTTGTAAATGGAACCGCGGAAAGTCGATTGATAAAAAATGTTGGTCAAAAAATCGCCACGGCTTCTGAACGGTATCTTACTTCGAATGGATATGCAGGGTATTTGAAAAATTATGAGTGGGAATATAACCTTGTTCAGGATGAAGCTGTAAATGCATGGTGTATGCCTGGTGGTAAAATTGTTTTCTACACAGGAATCATGCCTATTGTTCAGGATGAGGCAGGTGTAGCCGCAGTTATGGGGCATGAGGTAGCACATGCGTTGGCCAATCATGGTCAACAGCGAATTAGTGCAGCCCAATTACAACAATTAGGTGCTGTAGCTGGGAATATAGCTTTGGCGGATAATCCCGAGAATCAGCAGATTTTCAATACGGCGTATGGTTTGGGCTCGCAAGTAGGGGTTATGTTACCATTTAGTAGAAAACATGAAACGGAGGCTGACCGTATTGGATTGACATTAATGGCAATTGCAGGATACGATCCGGTTGCAGCCGTACAGGTATGGCAACGTATGAGTCAGCAAGGCGGTGGAGCACCACCGGAATTTTTAAGTACACACCCTTCAAATCAAACACGAATCAACAATCTCCAAAATTGGGCAGCAGAGGCAAAAGCTGAAGCTCGTAAATATGGCGTTACTTCCTTTAAGAAATAGTAATCCTCGATAAGGGTGTAGCCTAGATAATTTTAGTACATTGGCACCGACTAACCAATCGGTGCTTTTTTTATGAAATCACTTCCCAAAGGGAGCTCAAAATTACTGAATGCATGGGCCTTTTACGATTGGGCCAACTCCGTTTACAGCCTAGTAATCGCCTCTGCCGTGTTTCCCATTTTCTACGGAGCATTATTCGAGATTGCTGAAACCGAGACGGTTGTTTTTCTAGGGGGTGAAATTCGGAGCACGCCTCTTATTAGTTACACTACTGCCGCGGCCTTTTTGGTGGTTTCTGTAATATCGCCCTTATTATCGGGGGTTGCTGACTATATTGGAAACAAGAAGATTTTTATGAAGTTCTTCTGTTATTTAGGGGCCTTATCATGTATCGGACTTTACTTTTTTAGCTTAGAACATATCTATATTAGTTTGTTGCTGTACTTTTTAGCCCTAATTGGCTTTTGGGGAAGTTTGGTGTACTATAACTCATATTTACCTGATATTGCCTTTCCAGAACAACAAGATCGAATAAGCGCCAAGGGGTACTCATTGGGATATATAGGAAGTGTTTTATTACTTGTATTTAATCTTGCTATGGTGATGAAGCCATCTTGGTTCGGTTTGTCTGAAGGAGGAGAAGGAAGCATGAAGGCTATGCAAATATCCTTTATCACCGTCGGGATTTGGTGGATTGGTTTCGCACAATATGCCTTTTATTTCCTTCCAAAGGGAACCACAGAAGGTAAAAAAATGAGCCGTAGGATCTTATTCAATGGGTTTCGGGAATTAAGAGGTGTGTATCGTTCGTTATCTGAGAGTATCAAATTAAGACGCTATCTAGCTGCATTTTTCGTCTACAGTATGGCAGTTCAAACGGTAATGCTAGTGGCGACGTATTTTGGAGAGCAAGAAATAGGATGGGGTGGTGCCGATGAAAAAACGATGGGACTTATTATAAGCATTCTTATCATCCAGTTAGTAGCCGTAGTAGGTGCAACACTTACCTCTAGAGCCTCCGCTAGATTTGGGAACATCCCTGTTTTGATAGTCATAAATCTTGTTTGGGTAGGAATTTGTTTGGTTGCGTATTTTATAGCGGCTCCAATTCAGTTTTATGTTACTGCCGGATTCGTCGGGTTAGTTATGGGAGGTATTCAGTCGCTTTCTCGATCGACTTATTCCAAATTCTTACCTGAAACAGAAGATACTACTTCCTATTTCAGTTTTTATGATGTAGCGGAAAAGATTGGCATCGTTATAGGAATGCTGTTGTATGGGTTTATCGATCATATAACGGGTAGCATGCGAAATTCGGTACTGTTTCTCGTATTGTTCTTCGGAATAGGGGTGTTCCTTTTATTCCGAGTGCCAAGAAAAAAGGAATTCTAAACAATTTTTGATTATGTTTGCGGTTATTACCTATGCAAACCACTTACTTATGAGATTACTTCGACCCATTAGTTACATTTTATCAGCTCTTGCTATTCTTTTCTTTACTGCTTGCGATACGGAAACGTTAGAAGGTGACTTTCCTCAGAACGAAGAAATTGATCTTGAGGAAGGGCAGTTTGTTGCCGCCATAAACGATCAATCTTTTGCAGCGGCAAATGCTTCAGCTGTGTTAACCACTTCAAATGTGTTAACCATAACTGGTATAAATCCGAATACTGGTGCTTCAATTCAAATTCGTGTTGAAGATGCCTCTATTTCAACGTTCAATCTTACGGCTAATCCTAGCACTCAAAATAGGGCTCGTTATTTCGAAGGTCCAGAAAGTACGAATCCTTATGTTTCGGAAGGGGTATTTGGCGGTTTTGGTCAAATGAATCTAACTGAGATAATCGAAGATCCACAAACAATATCAGGTAATTTTACTTTTGAAGGTGTGCGCCAAGCCACCGATGATGATGGAAATCCATTGGAAGATGGTGCTGGAAACCCTATTCTTGAAACTGTAACGGTGACGCAAGGAGCCTTTTTGAAAATTCCTTACACCATTGAAGATGATAACGACGACGATGACGATGATGATGATCAAAATCCAACCGATGTTTTCTTCGCAAATGTCGATGGTGAAGAATTTGTAGAAACGACACTAACCACTACCTTATATGAAGTGGGCATGAAACCTATTATAAAGATTGAAGCGCAGACGGATGCTGGAGAACTACTTCGTATCGATATCCCTGAAGGTTTGGGAATTGGTACTTTCGATATGGTGCAGCTATCTGACGGTACCCAGCTTATCGGAATTTATAACGACGGACAAGGCGGTACCAATCTTACTTCGAATCCTGGAACGATTACCATTACTGAGTTTGGAACCCTTACAGGTCGCATTGTTGGTACCTTTTCTTTTACCGGCACCGACCCACTTGAGGAAGACCCTGCCGTTGTAGAAGTTACAGAAGGTAGCTTCGCTGTTTCCTATGAAGCTACGGCTTCTCCATCCATTAGGGGGAGTGTAGACGGAATGCCTTTCGAAACTACAGCCATCAGTTTTGATGAGATACCCTTTGGAGGAAATCTCTATACCATTGTTTCTGCCGATTTCGAAGATCAGCGAGTTATTTTAACCTATAACCGTCAGTTGGAAGAAGGAGAATACATTATGAGTACAGGATTTGTGGAGGAAATGGATGTATTTGCTACTTATATTCCTGACACTACTGAAGAAGAGCCAATAGAATATTATTCGAACCCTGGAAGTTTTTCTATTTCAAATTATAGCGCAAGTACCGACATCATCGAAGGGAATTTCAGCTTTACTGCAGATCAACCTGAAAATGAGGATTCTTTACAATTTGAAATTACTAACGGGCAATTCGCTTTGGAACTGCCTCCAGCAGACTAGATTTTTATCATTTACACGATTTAGAAGCCCTCGGAATATTCCGAGGGTTTTTATTTTTTATACCATAATGACCATATGGTTGCCTAAAATTGTGTTAAGGAGCAATAATAAACATATTATTTAAAATATTGATATTCAGGTTGTTGATGTTAAAAATGCGTTAAGAGTCGTGTATTAACAATTTACTTAAGGGTGTTTCACTATTTATGTGTCAACAAACATTTAGTAATTATAATTAATACGCTATGAAAACAACAATGAAATTTTTATCCCTATTCTGCTTGCTGCTAGTATTTGCAGCTTGTAGTGACGATGATTCCTCCATGGACGACGATGGTCCCGATGCCGACTTCGGTGCAGAACTTTATGTAACGAGTAATACGACTGGAAACGTCACGAAATATGAAACAGATGATATGACAAGTGAGGAGACAGAAACTTACCTAACACTTTCCTCTGATAGTGAAGGTGTATTTTATAATGATCAAGATGATGCACTAACGGTTGTATCGCGCTCTATGCTTCAGTTAAATTCGTATACCGACATTGAGTTATTGGATGATGGCGGTAATTTAACTATAGATTTTTCAAGTACTGCCAACTTAGAAAGTCCTAGAGATTTGGCCGTTAATGGTAATATATATGTAGTATCTGATAATGCTGATGTTGATGATGATCCGAATACTGATGATGGACGATTATTCGTGTATACTAGAGCAGCCGATGGATTTACCCTTCGAAATACAGTAACAGTAAACTTTGCTGTCTGGGGAATTGAATTCGTTGGTAATGATTTGTATGTAGTGGTAGATAAAACATCTGATATCGCGGTATTCAATAACTTTGATACGACGTTCACAGCAGATGCTACGGAAGAACCTTCTAAGCGAATAACTGTTGAAGGAATTGTGCGTACACATGGATTGGCATTTGATGGTGGAACTATGATTTTGACAGATGTTGGAGATGCTGCATCAGATACCGATGGTGGGTTTCACATCATCACTGATTTTGAATCGAAATTTGATGCCACTGCCGATGGCGAAACACTGGCAGTAGCCAATAACCAAGTTCGTGTGGCAGGTAGTTCTACATTCTTAGGTAACCCTGTCGCAGCAGAATATGATGCAGATAGTAATACGGTATTTATAGCAGAACGTGCTAATGGTGGCGGACGTGTATTAGCATTTACCAATGCTGATGGCGGTGGAAACCTAGCGCCCTCTGTAAACAACCAACTAGAAGGAGCGTCTTCGCTGTATTTTGTAGAAGAGTAACTTCTAGCCTTTCTATAACACGAAAAAGCCGCTCGATGAGCGGCTTTATTTATAAATGGAAATTTTAGTTTTGGGAAACTGATCCAGAACCCATCACTTTCGAGTCTTTCCGGCTAGGAGAACCATGATAGGTAATATCTCCTGAACCATTAACACGTGCTTTCAAACTATCCTTGGCCTGTACTTCCGCATCGCCAGAACCCGAAACATAGGCTTCTGTATGGTTCGATCTCAAGTCTTCACCATTAAAATCACCAGAGCCAGTAACCTTAACTTCCAGGTTCTCGGTAGCTCCTTTCAGCACTAAGTCGCCAGAACCCGTAACCTTTGCATCAATCTGTTCTGCATTTACGTCTAGTACCACGTCACCCGATCCTGTAACTGAAGTGGTAAAGTTGGTAGCATCAATTCGATCGCTAGTAACAATATCGCCAGAGCCAACTAATGAGACTTCATCTAAAGATTCATAAGGAACGGTAATGTTTATACCATTTTTGGTATATACGGAAACGCCATTTTCAATACCGATAGTTAACTGGTTTCCATTGCTTTCAATCTTCAAATATTCATGTAGATTGCTATCGGTTCGAACGGTAATAGTACCTTCCGCTCCCGATTGAAGGGTTACATCCATAGAGCCCGTAACTTTTACTTTGTCGTAATTGTTTACCGAAACGGTCTGTTCGGTTACATTGCCATTACCTTTTACTTTGTTTTTTCCCCATTGGGCGGAAGCAGGTTGCCATATAAGACAACACAATGCTAATGTTAGTGTTACAATTGTTTTCATTTTAGTTGTTTTACGTTAGTTTTTGATGAATGTTACGCCACCATAGTCGGATTGGATATTGACTGTGTTGCCAGAACGTTCCTTTCCGTGATAGCCTTTATAAAATTTATCGGTATGATCGTTCTCACGTTGCAGTACCGTAACCTGTTCTTCACCTTTCAAATTTGAATAGGAACAATCTACAACAAAATCGAAATGGTAGCCAGGAGAGAACCCTAGTTTTATACCTGTATAATCTGCTCGAATGGTAACGTCTTTGGCACTGGCAGCCATATTCTTCACGTGAATAGAACCATAATCGGTGTTCATATTCAGAGAACCTTTCACCGTACCAATATGGTTGTTAACATAATCGCCACGTCCAACGACATCAACAGCTTCTTCAACTTTAACTTTGCCATAGTCGCAATTATAATTTACAGATTGGGCCGAAACGATTTCCGATTGGGTGTAATCCGCGTTAATTTCTACCGATTCCGTTCTTTCTAGGGTGAAGCCACTGTAGTCGGCATTTATTCGACCACTCTTCATATAGCCAATCGTCGATTTATCGGTATAATCGAAATTCAACATATTATTATCCGCCTTCAATTCTCCAATGATAATTTGTCCATAATCGCAACTTATCTTTGCATTGCCTTCCAGTGTTGAAATATTGATAGCCCCGTAATCGTTACTAAGGTCTACCGTGTTGGTTATTGGCATCTTAATCAAATAGTTTACCTCAACCGAAACATTGTTTTTGTTACCACCCCACCAGGACCAGCCTTTGTTTTGTTTTCCGAATTGTGTTTCGGCAGAGACGAGCGTTCCATTGGCGGTGAATTTTACATCTATTTCGCTAAGTCGTTCTTTTACCTTCTCCTCATCATTACCATTCGTCTTAATGGTTACTTCAATTACAGTTTTGTTTTGGTTCCAGGTAGTGATATCTAGATTGCCATAACTGTTGTTTACACGCAATCCAGCATCGGCATTCACAGTGAAGTCGCGTTTAATCGTTTTCTCCTTGGTGTATTTACCCTTCATTTTGCCATCGCTTGCCAACACCATCGCTGGAAAGATAAGCAGAAGAAATAAGGTTTTAGATAGTAGTTTCATTTGTCATATTTTTAAGTGTTTCTAATTCTGAAATGGTTTCTATAACCGTTTGCAGTACATCGATTCTGTTTTGGAAATTATTGATCATGGCATAGATAACGCGTTTATCGTACCCGCTTTCAGCCAAATCACCTTCCAATTTTTGATATTCGGATTCCAAAATGGTGATTTGTTCCAAGGCATCGTCGACCAATGCTTTGGTTTGCGGATTTTCAAGGGTTTTGAGCGTCCTCAATTCTTGAGCGATGGTTGCAGTAAAAAAGGTTTCTGTTTTTTCCATTTCAGGTGAAACAGCAGCCAATCCTTGCGTTTTTGGCGTACGGTTCCATACCGAAAATACAATGGCAAAACAGGCGGCAATACTTGCTACAATAGCAAGTGGTTTCCACATATTGATGGTTTTGGTTGAAGGGATCTGAACCTGCTGGTTTTCCGAAGAAGCTGACGTTGCCGTTAGCTTTTTCATAAACCGTTTCGTATGTCCATCAGGTGTTTCGGCAAGGTCGAACTGTCCCTCCAGATCTTTGAATAAATTATTTATATCGTCGTTTTTCATGATGCTTTGCTTAATTGCTTTCGTAAACTTTGTTTTGCGCGGGAAACAAGTGTCCTACAGTTTGCATAACTGATTTGCATGATTTTACAGATTTCTTCGTAATCGTATCCTTCTATAAAATGTAAGGTCAAAATTTGTCGGTAGCTTTCGTGCAATTCTTCCATACAACTCATAACACGATGGGCATCGGTAGCTATTGGGGGAGCTTCTGACCCTGAAAGCGCTTCTTCGCCTTCATCCGCTATCATCGAATCCTCCAGCGAAACTGTTTTTTGATTAGAATGATATTTCGAAATACTTTTATTAATCACAATTCGCTTTAACCACGCCCCGAAGGTTGCCGTTCCTTTAAATGTATCCAATTTCGAAAAAGCAGTGATAAAGCCTTCTTGCATAACATCTTCTGCTTCGGCGGTATCTTTTACAATACGCAACGCAACGTTGTACATTGCATTTTGATAGCGAGAATACACCTCAAGCTGCGCCAATTGGTTTCCCTGCTGACAAAGAACTAATAGTTGGGTGATATTTGTTTCGGTTAGTGCCAAAAAACAATACTGTTTACCCTAAAGATACAGCAAGTACCAAATTGTTACACTTGGATGAAAATTTTTTTCGTGAACCGTGAACCGTGAATGGTGAGTAAGGAGTAGGGAGTAGGGAGTAGGGAGTAGGGAGTAGGGAGTAGGGAGTAGGGAGTGTATTAGTAATTATCCAACATCGAATATCCAGCATCCAGCATCCAGCATCCAACATCCAACATCCAGCATCCACAGCATCCACAGTATCCACAGTATCCACAGTATCCATAGCATCAAAGTATCAAAGCATCAAAGTATCAAAGCATCAAAGTATCAAAGCATCAAATTATCAAAGTATCAAAGTATCAAAGCATTAAAGTATCAAAGTATCAAAGTATCAAAGTATCAAAGTATCAAAGCATTAAAGTATCTAAGTATACATCAACTGCCGACTAAAGACTGTAGACTACCAACCAACCCCTGCTTGGCATAACTATTGAACGAATAGAGCGGAAATCGAACAGAAGTATGAGGTAATCAATTGATTTCCAATCAAAAATTATCAAAACATTAATAAAGAAACAGCATTGTATCGCCTACTTTAGTGACACAATGTCGGAAACAACTATATGAGCAGAAGTAAACTTACCGATTTAGACAGTTTGTCATTGCAGGATCTCGACCAAGATGCAGAGTTAATTCCACTGATGACCCCAGAAGATGAAGATGCGATGGACCGAGAGGAACTTCCGGATATTCTTCCCATTTTACCCTTACGAAATACGGTGCTCTTTCCTGGAGTGGTCATTCCTATTACAGCAGGTCGCGATAAATCGATAAAATTGATCAACGAAACCAACAAATCGACCAAAACAATTGGCGTGGTTTCCCAAAAGGATGAAGAGGAAGAAAACCCTGGCCTAAACGATATCAACACCATCGGTACCGTAGCCCAAATCCTTCGAGTATTGAAGATGCCCGATGGTAATACTACGGTCATCATCCAAGGGAAAAAGCGATTTGAAGCAACTGAAATCATCACGACCGAACCGTATATGACTGCAACAGTACGTGGCGTTTCGGAAGCAAGACCTGCAAAGGAGAATGAAGAGTTCAATGCGATTATCGATTCCATCAAGGAAAACTCCCTGGAAATTATCAAGGCTAGCCCAAATATTCCTTCAGAAGCAGCCTTCGCCATTAAAAATATTGAAAGCACCAGTTTCTTGGTGAATTTCGTTTCTTCCAACCTTAATATTCCAGTTGAAGAAAAACAGAAACTCCTTGAGATAAACGATCTTAAGGAACGTGCACTCGCTACGTTGAAACATATGAACGTAGAGCTTCAGAAACTGTCGCTACGCAACGATATTCAAAGTAAAGTTCAAAGTGATATCAATCAGCAACAACGTGAATACTTCCTTCAACAACAAATGAAGACCATTCAAGAGGAATTGGGGGGCAATAGTACCGAGGCTGAGATTCAGGAAATGAAGAAACGCGCCAAAAAGAAAAAGTGGGGCGACGAACCGCAAAAGCATTTTGAAAAGGAACTCATCAAATTGCAGCGCATGAATCCACAAGTTGCCGAATATAGCATTCAGCGAAACTATTTGGATTTAATGCTAGAACTGCCGTGGAACGAATTCAGCAAAGATAAATTCGACCTGAAACGTGCACGAAAGATTCTCGATCGCGATCATTATGGACTTGAAGACGTGAAGAAGCGTATCATCGAATACTTAGCAGTTTTGAAACTTCGGAACGATATGAAGTCACCAATCCTCTGCCTGTATGGACCTCCAGGAGTAGGTAAGACCTCATTGGGTAAATCTATCGCGGAGGCACTCGGACGCGAATATGTACGCATGAGTCTGGGGGGATTGCGAGATGAAGCTGAAATCCGAGGTCATCGTAAAACATATATCGGTGCGATGCCGGGACGAATTATCAAGAATCTTAAGAAAGCGGGAACGAGCAATCCTGTTTTTGTGTTGGATGAAATTGATAAACTATCAAAAGGAACCCAGGGCGACCCCTCTTCAGCGATGCTAGAAGTATTGGACCCAGAGCAGAACAGCGAATTCTACGACAATTTTCTGGAATTAGGATACGATCTTTCGAAAGTGATGTTTATCGCAACCTCTAACACCTTAAGTTCCATTCAACCTGCATTACGCGACCGGATGGAAATAATTCGAGTGACGGGATATACGGTTGAGGAGAAAGTAGAAATTGCAAAAAGACATTTACTTCCGAAGCAATTGGAAGAACACGGGCTTTCCAAAACCGATCTAAAAATTGGTAAGAAACAATTGGAAAAAATTGTGGAAGGCTATACGCGTGAAAGCGGTGTTCGCGGGTTAGAAAAGCAGATTGCAAAAATGGTGCGCTATGCAGCGATGAAAATCGCAATGGAAGAAGAATACGACAAGAAAGTAACCTTCGATACCATTAACGAGGCATTAGGACCACCAAAGATGGAACGTAACAAATATGAGAACAATGATGTGGCAGGTGTGGTAACAGGTTTGGCGTGGACAAAAGTTGGTGGCGATATTCTCTTTATAGAATCTACACTTTCCAAAGGAAAAGGTCAGTTGAATATGACCGGTAACCTCGGAAAGGTTATGAAGGAGTCGGCTACCATTGCAATGGAATACATAAAGGCGAATGCCGATCAATACGGAATCGATCCGAATGTGTTTGAAAAATATAATGTTCATATTCACGTACCAGAAGGGGCTACGCCAAAGGATGGACCAAGTGCCGGTATTACGATGCTCACATCATTGGTATCCCTTTTCACCCAAAGAAAGGTAAAGAAGAGTATAGCCATGACGGGAGAGATTACGCTTCGCGGAAAAGTATTACCAGTAGGTGGAATTAAGGAAAAAATCCTAGCAGCGAAACGTGCGCATATCAAGGAAATTCTTCTGTCGGAAGAAAACCGTCGTAATGTGGAAGAGATTAAGGAAGACTATCTTAAAGGACTTACCTTTCATTACGTGAAGAATATGGAAGAAGTATTGGAATTGGCGCTGACAAAGCAAAAAGTAAAGAACGCCAAAACTCTTTAAGAGATTTGCCGATTGTCGTACGATTTGCGATGCCAATCGGCAAATGCTTTTTTCCCTCTCTAAAATAAAGTAATATTGCAGTCGTTTAACTAGCGAAGGAAACTGGCTAACGACGTCCATGCTCAAAAAATCCATTCTTTGTGTTTTTCTTTTGGTCACAACTGGGGTATTGTCCCAAGTGGGTGGACGCGCGACGTATCAGTTTCTTAACTTGGTAACATCTCCACGTCAGGCAGCACTAGGAGGGAAGACCATTACGAATTACGATTACGATCCTACCCAAGCGATGTTCAACCCGGCCAGTATCAATCCGGAGATGGACAACCAGCTTTCTATCAATTATGGAAATTATATCGGTGATGTGAACTATGGAACTGCTTCTTATGCCTATCTGTGGGATCGGCGTACCCAGGTATTGCATACGGGAATTACCTATATCAATTACGGAAACTTTGATGGTTACGACGAACAGGGAAATGCAACCAATACCTTTAGTGGTGGTGAAGTGGCCCTTTCGTTCGGACATGCACGGAATATAGCTTTTACCAATTTCCATGTTGGTGCGAATGTGAAGTTGATCTCTTCAAAACTGGAACAGTATACATCCTGGGGCGGTGCCTTGGATATCGGGGTGATGTATGTCTATGAAGATTGGGACCTTCACATAACAGGGGTTGCACGAAATATAGGAACCCAGTTTTCACCCTATCATGAAACTTATGAGCGATTACCTTTCGAACTTATTTTCGGAATCTCTCAAACTTTACAAAATATTCCAATTCGTTGGCATTTCACCTTAGAGAACATGCAACAGTGGAACGTAGCGTTTGCAAATCCAAATAGGGATGAAACCGATTTGGAAGGAAATACCACTTCAGAAAAGATTAATTTTATCGATAATGCCTTTCGCCATATGATCGTAGGCATTGAAATATTCCCAGAAAGTGGTTTCAATCTTCGATTGGGGTATAATCTTCGCCGAGGGGAGGAATTGCGAATTGCTGAACAGCGCTCTTTCGCTGGTCTGAGTGCTGGTTTTTCAATACGGTTAAACAAGGTTCGATTAAGTTATTCGTACGCACGTTATAATTTTGCCGCTTCAACCAGTACCTTTGGGCTAAATCTAAACCTTCAATAAATGCGTAACATTACCATTGCAATCGACGGCTATTCTTCAACAGGAAAAAGTACCGTGGCCAAACAGTTGGCCGATTGGCTGGGATATGTGTACGTAGATTCAGGAGCTATGTACCGTGCGGTTACCTTATTTGCGATGCAGAAAGGATTGATTTCAGAAAATCATTTCGAGAAGGAGACATTGATTGATATGTTAGGTGAAATATCACTTCATTTCACGCGTGATGAGGAAAAGGGTATTGCAGAAATTTATCTGAACGATAAAAATGTTGAAAAAGAAATCCGGACCCTTGAAGTTTCTGAATTTGTAAGCCCGATTGCCGCTGTATCTGAAGTCCGCAAAAAATTGGTTGAACAGCAACAGCAGATGGGAAAGGATAAAGGAGTGGTGATGGACGGACGTGATATTGGGACGGTCGTTTTTCCCGATGCCGAGTTGAAAATTTTTATGAATGCTTCACCCGACCAGCGCGCTAAGCGACGGTATCTAGAACTGATAGATCGTGGCGATAAAGTTTCCTACGATGAGGTTTTGGCAAATGTGAAGGAACGCGACTATATCGATACGACGCGAAAGGATTCTCCCTTAAAAAAAGCCGATGACGCTATCGAGATCGATAATAGCGAAATGAATCTTGATGATCAGTTTCATATTATTCTACAATTGGCAAAAGACCGAATGGCGGGACGAGTTTGAGTGAGTAGTGAGCCTGCCTGTCGGCAGACAGGTAGTGCGTAGTAAGTAAATTGGCAGTATCCAACACCCAACATCCCCTTCCGAATGTGCGATCGGTACAGGCGGGCATCATCCACAGTATCCATAGTATCAAATCCCAAATCCTAAATCCCAAAGGAAGTAATTAGTCTTTAGTCGATATGCGTTATTAATTAAAGGTTACTAGTTTGTAGTTAAATAGAGATAGCTAAATTCCAAAGTATCCAAAGTATCCAAAGTATCCAAAGTATCCAAAGTATCCAAAGCATCCAAAGTATCAAATTTCAAATTCCAAAAAACAAATAATCACTAAAAATGCTATTTTTCTCCTCGACTTCTCAACTCCTAGACTCCTCCACACATTTTCAAATTACCTCATTTTCAAATTGACTCATTTTTCACAGCATCCACATTATCAAATCCCAACTCCCAATTCTAAATTCTGAATTCTCAATTCTGAATTCCAAATCCCCCACTTTCCTTTGATATTCAAAAAATAAGCGGTACTTTTGCGCTCCTTTTGACGGTTAAGTAAGGCGAAAGGAACTATTTGAAAATCAAACTGAAATAATCCTTCTGTGGGATGTCCGTCGGTAGCCCTTACAAGAATACAGAATACAAACCCTTGGTTGGTTTCAGCAAATCGAAACAAACCAAATTTTTACTAAATGGCTGATAAAGCAAACAAAGAAGAAGCTGTAGCACAAAAAGAAACAGCAACAAAAACTTCCGAAGCTACTGAAAGCAAGAAGGAAGAAAAAGAACAACCAAAAGAAGAGCTTTCCCTGAAGCAGCAGAACCCAGAGAAATTCCTAGAGGAATTCAACTGGCACAACTACGAGGAAGGCATCGATCCAATCGATGACGGAAAGCTTGAGGAATTCGAAAAATTAGTAGCGGAAAACTTCGTAGATACTATCGACGATGAGGTAGTGGAAGGTGAAGTGGTACACATGACCGAGCGCGATGCGATTATCGACATCAACGCGAAGAGTGAAGGTGTAATTTCCCTAAACGAATTCCGTTACAACCCAGATTTAAAGGTAGGCGACAAGGTAGAAGTATTAATCGATGTGCGTGAAGATAGCACGGGTCAATTGATTCTTTCTCACCGTAAGGCGCGTACTATCAAGGCTTGGGAGCGTGTAAACAAAGCATACGACGATGGTACTATCGTAAACGGTTACGTAAAATGCCGTACGAAAGGTGGTATGATTGTAGACGTATTTGGAATTGAGGCATTCTTGCCAGGTTCACAGATCGATGTGAAGCCAATTCGCGATTACGATGCCTATGTAGGTAAAACAATGGAATTCAAAGTGGTGAAAATCAACCACGAATTCAAAAACGTTGTGGTATCGCATAAAGCGCTTATCGAAGCCGATATCGAAGAACAGAAAAAAGAAATTATTAGTCAACTTGAAAAAGGTCAAGTACTCGAAGGTGTCGTGAAGAACATTACGTCTTACGGTGTATTCGTAGATCTTGGAGGTGTAGACGGATTGGTACACATTACCGACCTAAGCTGGTCGCGTATCAACCACCCGAACGAGATCGTAGACCTAGACCAGAAGTTGAACGTGGTTATCTTGGACTTCGACGAAGACAAGACACGTATCCAACTTGGACTAAAACAATTGAAGGCACATCCATGGGATGCTCTTGGAGACGAGCTGAAGGTTGGCGATAAAGTGAAAGGTAAAGTTGTGGTAATTGCCGACTACGGTGCTTTCGTAGAAGTTGCGGAAGGCGTAGAAGGACTTATCCACGTAAGCGAAATGTCTTGGAGTACGCACTTGCGTAGCGCTCAGGACTTCGTAAACGTTGGCGATGAGGTAGAAGCACAAATCCTTACCCTAGATCGTGAAGACCGTAAGATGTCCCTTGGTATCAAGCAATTGACGCCAGACCCATGGACCGATATTACGAGCAAATATCCTGTAGGCTCTAAGCACAAAGGAATCGTTCGTAACTTCACTAACTTCGGTGTATTCGTTGAAATGGAAGAGGGAATTGATGGCCTTATCTACATCAGTGATCTTTCTTGGACGAAGAAAATCAAGCACCCAAGCGAATTCTGCAATATTGGCGACAAGCTAGAGGTTGTAGTTCTCGAATTGGATGTCGAAGGCCGTAAGTTAAGCCTTGGTCACAAGCAAATCGAAGACAATCCTTGGGATAAGTATTCCGATGAGTTCGCAGTAGGAACCAAGCACACTGCTACTATCGACGAAATCGTTGATAAAGGTGCTACAATCGAATTCAACGAGGATATCACTGCGTTCGTACCGAAGCGTCACTTAGAGAAAGAAGACGGATCTGACCTTAAGAAAGGGGAGGAAGCCGAATTCCAGATCATTGAGTTCAATAAGGAATTCAAGAAAGTGGTTGCATCGCACATGACAATCCATAAGGAAGAAGAAGCGAAAATTGTAAAAGCTGCTGCCAAGAAACAAGCACAGCAAGCCGAAGACTCTAAAACGACTCTTGGCGATGCCAATCAGAAGCTTCAAGAACTGAAAGATAAATTGGACGGTAAAAAATAAACCATTCAGTTTTCTAAATATTCTAAAGCCCTTCATTCCGAAGGGCTTTTTCTTTTGGGCGTTCCCCACGCCAGTGCGCGGGTCGGGCCTGCCGGCAGGCAGGCAGGCTTTCAGCTATATCTATTTTATCGGGCACAGCGATTGCCATCCTAAAACAACAAATATAACAACCACAGAAATGCCTAAAGGCATAGAGGTTGTACTCCTGAGCCTGCCTCAGGACAAAGTGCCCAATAAAATAGGATGCCGCTTCAATCCCTAACGCATTTCGTGCCCTAATCCTAAAAAAATATCTTACTTTTGTATGCTGAAAACGCTTCAGCACCTACCTATGAGCCAAAAAGTGTTATTGAACGCAACCGAGATGCACATCGCACTTCACCGTCTGGCTTGTCAACTGATTGAAAATCACGATACTTTTTCAGAAACAGTCCTTATCGGAATTCAACCGAGAGGTATTTATTTAGCCGAAAGACTTAAAAAACTACTGGAAGAGGAATACGAAATAGACAATGTCCAACTCGGCTACCTGGACATTACCTTCTACCGAGACGATTTCAGAAGAAGTGTGAAACCACTCGAGGCCAACAAGACCAATATCAATTTTGTGGTAGAAGACAAAAAAGTAGTCTTTATCGATGATGTGCTGTACACCGGACGAAGTATTCGATCAGCCCTAACAGCTATACAATCCTTCGGACGACCACTCGAAATAGAGCTCTTAACCTTAATCGATAGAAGGTTTAGCCGTCACCTGCCCATTCAACCCGATTATCGCGGAAGACAGGTAGATGCTATTGGCGAAGAAAAGGTAAAGGTGTGCTGGAAAGAAAACGATGGCGAGGACGCCGTATATCTAGTTAAAAAATAAGGAAACGCAAATGGAACTGAGCGTACAACATTTACTGGGCATCAAATACATCACCGAAGACGATATTCAGTTGATTTTCGAGACGGCAGACCATTTTAAGGAGGTCATCAACCGTCCTATCAAAAAAGTTCCCTCGCTTCGCGATATAACCATCGCCAACCTATTCTTCGAAAATAGTACGAGAACCCGCTTATCTTTTGAATTAGCGGAAAAACGTCTTTCAGCAGATGTTGTCAATTTTTCGGCGGCTTCTTCCTCGGTAAAAAAAGGGGAGACCCTTATCGATACGGTCAATAATATTCTTTCCATGAAGGTGGATATGGTGGTCATGCGGCATCCAAATCCAGGAGCAGGCGTATTCCTTTCAAAACATATCGATGCCAGTATCGTAAATGCCGGCGATGGTGCACATGAGCACCCAACCCAGGCGTTATTGGACTGCTATTCCATTCGTGAACGATTAGGCGATGTTGCAGGAAAAAAAGTTGTTATTGTGGGTGATATTCTTCACTCTAGAGTAGCGCTAAGCAATATTTTTGCCCTTCAGAAACTCGGTGCCGAAGTAAAAGTGTGTGGACCAAAGACGCTTATTCCAAAACATATCGATAAAATAGGAGTGGAGGTCGAACTCGACCTAAAAAAAGCGCTGGAATGGTGCGATGTTGCCAACATGCTCCGCGTGCAGAATGAACGTATGGATAGCAGCTACTTTCCAAGTACACGTGAATATGTGCAACAGTACGGAGTGAACAAAAAGTTATTGGATTCCCTTTCAAAGGAAATTACAGTTATGCACCCGGGTCCAATTAATAGAGGCGTGGAAATTACCAGCGATGTGGCGGATAGCAAGCAAGCGATTATTTTAGATCAAGTACAGAATGGTGTTGCGGTCCGAATGGCCGTGCTATATTTGTTGGCTTCAAAAATTGAACGCAATGAAAATTAAGAATCACGACAACTTTGTGGTACTCGAGGATGAACAGGACGATATAGCCGATTTTGCTTCATTTCTGGAATATCAAATTCCAAATAAATACAAAGGGCAAAACGTCATCGTAAATCTGTTGAGTTACGATTCCATGACCTTGCAGGACCTATTATTGTTTTTGAAAACGTCTAACCTTCACCGAAAAACCAAACAATCCTTTGTTTTGGTAAACGATGCCCTGAATCCCGATGAAATTCCGATGGAAATGATCGTAGTCCCTACCGTACAAGAAGCCGAGGACATCATTGAAATGGAGGAGATTGAACGTGACCTCAGGTTTTAGAAATCTCAAGTAGTGCCGTCCTTGGCAGGAAACTTGTTCATAGTATAGAAATTATTTTTCTACCTTAAATGTACCTTATATGAAGCTTACCATACTTGGATGTCATTCTGCAACCCCTCGCTGGGATGCAAACCCTACCTCCCAAGTACTGGAAATGCGCGGCCACCTGTTTTTGGTCGATTGTGGGGAAGGTACGCAAATGCAACTTCGTAGGAATAAGGTGAAATTTTCCCGAATCAAGCACATCTTCATTTCACACCTACACGGTGATCATTTTTTTGGGCTAGTCGGTTTAATTTCAACCTTTCGACTATTGGGAAGGGAAGCCGACCTTCATGTATACGGTCCTAAGGGAATCAAACAAGCTGTTGTTTTTCAGTTGAAAATTGCCAAATCATGGACCAATTATTCACTTTTCTTCCATGAATTGGAATCGACCGAGCCGGAACTGATCTTTGAAGACGATAAAGTATCCGTAGAAACGATTCCGCTCGATCATCGTGTGTATACGAACGGCTTTCTGTTTAAGGAAAAGCCGAAAGAACGTACTTTGGACTATCAGGCTGCTCAAAAAGCGGGTATTCATCATACGTATTTTCAAAAATTAAAGCAAGGAGAGGATGTTGAAAGTGAAAAGGGAGAAACCATTCCCTTCAAAACCGTAACCGACGATCCGCCACCGATAAAGAGCTATGCCTTTTGTAGCGACACTGCCTATTTTCCGCAAATTGTTCCTCAAATTAAGGAAGCAACTGTCTTGTATCATGAATCTACATTTTTGGAAAGCCACCATCATCTTTGCGATTCTACAAAACATAGCACAGCGAAGGAAGCCGGCGTAATCGCGAAAAAGGCTAAGGTGCGAATGCTAATTTTAGGCCATTACTCAGGTCGGTACAGCGACCGAAACCTCTTTAAAAAAGAAGCGGAAATCGTCTTCCCAAAAGTGGAGTTGGCCGAGGACGGAAAAGTCTTCGACTTTTAATACATATTTAAAATTCCGAGCTTTTATAGCCTTTCCAAAACTCGTACCTTGCATATAAAACAAAGGTATGGCCGAAAACCTTCACGATCAGCGCAAATCATACGAGAAAGATGCCTTGGTTCGCGATAGCGTAAGCGATAATCCGATGCAGCAATTCCGAACCTGGTTTCATGAGGCAAACGATAGTGAAACGGTCGACGAGGCCAATGCGATGACACTTTCAACCCTCAATCCCGATGGATTTGTACGTGGACGTGTCGTTCTGTTGAAGAAGTACGATGAAAACGGTTTCTATTTCTATACCAATTATGGCAGTGAAAAAGGAAAATCAATCGCACATCACTCAAAGGTGTGTCTCTCCTTTTTTTGGGCTGGATTGGAGCGACAGATCATCATAAAGGGAACAGCAGAGAAGACTTCAGAAGAAGATAGCACCAACTACTTCCATTCGCGACCTCGTGGCAGTCAGTTAGGCGCTTTGGTAAGCCATCAAAGTGTAACGATTGCAGATCGAAAAACAATGGAAGAGCGATTGGCTTCACTCGAAAAAGAATACGAAGGAAAGGAAATTCCAAAACCGGAGGATTGGGGAGGTTATTTGGTGAAACCTGTTGAAATAGAGTTTTGGCAAGGGCGGCCAAACCGATTACACGATCGACTGGTATATACCCTAAAAGACTACGATTGGCAATTGAGTCGCCTTCAACCTTGATAAATCCAATGATTTTTTAGATATTTTTGACTAACCAACAATTAACGACTTACTATGAAAACCCTCTATATGGTTCGCCATGCGAAATCTTCTTGGAAATACGATGTAGACGATCATATGCGTCCACTTAAGAAACGTGGTCATAATGATGCTACTTTGGTTTCAGAAAAGGTTAAAAATGAAGTGGCAGCACCTCAAAAAATTATGAGTAGCGACGCCAATCGTGCACGTACTACTGCAGAATATTTTAAGGAGGCATTCGATATATCGGAAGAGAACTACGAACTGAATCATGACTTATATGACTTTAGCGGTCAATCGGTCATGCAAACCATAAAAGGATTTGACGATTCTTTGGATCGCGTTATGATCGTAGGTCACAATCATGCATTCACCAGCCTTGTCAATATGTTGGGTAATGAACAGATTGAAAACTTGCCGACAAGCGGCTTTGTTATGATTGATTTTGAAGAAAATTCCTGGGCCGATATATCAACTGGAACAACCGTAAAAATGGTATTCCCGAGACATCTGAAGTAAGCATGGAGCAAAAAACCCAGAAAGCGGTTCGAACCGCAAATAGATATCGCAACCGAGAACTTAGTTGGTTGCAGTTTAATGCTCGTGTCTTACAGGAAGCCGAAGATGAAACCGTGCCATTGATCGAGCGCCTGCGTTTTCTCGGTATATTTTCCAATAATCTAGATGAGTTCTTTAAAGTCCGATACGCTACCGTACGTCGGATCGTGGAAGCTGGAAAAGGTGGAAGAAGTTTTCTAGGCGGTATTTCAGCAAAGGAACTGCTCGAGGAAATCACACAAATTGTAATCGATCAGCAGTCGCATAGCCTGAAGATTCTGAGCGATATTCGCAAGAAACTTCAAAAGGAAAACATCTTCATCATAGATGAAAAGGAAGTTACCAAAGAACAAGGAGCTTTTATAACCGACTATTTTGTTCGAAAGGTAAGTCCGGCATTAGTGACCATAATGTTAAGCGAATTGGAAGAAATGCCATCACTTAAAGATAGTGCTGCCTATCTAGCCATAAAGATGGTGATGCCAAAAGAAGATGAAACCTTTCAGAAGAAAAACAATTACGCACTTATTGAAATTCCAAAGGTAATCGATCGTTTTGTGGTCTTGCCTGCCGATGGGGAAAAGCAGTACATCATTATATTGGATGACCTTATTCGCTATTGCCTTCATAATATTTTTAGCATCTTCCAGTACGATAGCATTACGGCACACATGATCAAGATTACCCGCGATGCCGAATTGGATTTGGATAGCGATTTGAGTAGAAGTTTTCTTGAAAAGATTTCACAGAGTGTGAAAGAACGAAGTTCGGGAGATCCCGTTCGCTTCGTATACGATAAAAGTATCGATGCCCAGACGCTTCAGTTTTTATTGAACAAAATGGGAATCGATACCACCGATAGTATCATTCCCGGTGGGCGCTACCATAACCGTCGCGATTATATGGGCTTTCCAAGCTTGGGAAGAGATGATTTATTGTATAAAAAAATAGTGCCATTGCCGATTAAAGGTTTATCGCTTCAAGGGAGTTTGTTGAATAGCATCGCTGAAAAGGATTATCTACTGTATGCTCCATATCAATCATTTTCATATGTAGTGAAATTTCTTCGGGAAGCGGCTCTGGATCCGAATGTGAAGTCGATTAAGATTACGATCTATCGCTTAGCACAAATTAGCCATATTGCCAGTTCGCTAATCAATGCTGCCAAAAATGGTAAGAAAGTCACCGTACAAATCGAATTACAGGCACGTTTTGATGAAGCGGCCAACATTCAGTATGCGGAGCAGATGCAGGGAGAAGGGGTGCGATTAATATTTGGCGTATCTGGATTGAAGGTTCACTGTAAAGCCTGTACGGTGGAACGCTTGGAAGGGAATAAGATTAAACGCTATTCCTTCGTTAGTACTGGAAATTTCAACGAAAGTACGGCTAGGATTTATACGGATTATACCTTGTTCACCGCAAACCAGAAGATTGGAAAGGAGATCAATAAAGTCTTCGATTTTTTCGAGGTGAACTACAAGATCAAAAAATACAGGCACTTAATCGTTTCACCCCATTATACACGAAATGCGATGTATAATTTGATTGAAGCGGAGATTGAAAATAAGCGAAAAGGGAATTCGAGCGGCATTCGTTTGAAGATGAACAGCTTGTCCGACTTTAAGATGATCGATAAGCTATATGAAGCCAGTAGGGCAGGCGTAAAGGTTCAACTGATTATTCGTGGTATTTGCTGTTTGATACCTGGAGTGAAGGGGATGAGCGAGAATATTGAAGTTATCAGTATCGTCGATAAGTTTTTGGAACATCCGCGATTGTTTATTTTTGAAAATGGTGGCGATCCGAAAATATACATTTCCTCTGCCGATTTTATGGGACGAAACCTTGATAACAGGGTAGAAATCTCTTGTCCGATTTACGATGAAGATATGAAACAAGAATTGATTGACACCTTCACTATTTCTTGGGAAGATAATGTGAAGGCGCGAATCATTTCAGGAAAAGCGTTAAACCGTCATCGTCGAAACGACAAGCCCAAAGTGCGTTCGCAGTTTAAATTATATGAATATTATCAACAAAAATTAAAGGAATAGTTTGCTTACCATAGAGAAATATGCTGCTATCGATATTGGTTCAAACGCCATACGATTGCTCATTTCACTTGTTTATATAGAAGAAGGAAAAGACCCGATTTTCAAAAAACGATCGCTTGTTAGGGTTCCCATTCGTTTAGGAGCTGATGTTTTTCTGGAGAAGAAGATTTCAGAAGAAAACTACCTTCGCATGTTAGATGCGATGAAAGCTTTCGATTTATTGATCAAAACACATGATATCGACCGAATGCGGGCATGCGCTACGTCGGCTATGCGGGAAGCTTCCAACGGTCAGGAAATCGCGGCTAAGTTGAAGGAGGCAACCGGAATTGAAATCGAAATCATTGACGGGAATGATGAGGCGGCGATTATTGCTTCCACCGATCTCAAATCGCTTATCGATACCGATAAAACATTTCTCTATGTGGATGTAGGTGGCGGAAGTACAGAGTTTACCTTGTTCGCTGATGGAAAAACGGTTACTTCCCGTTCGTTTAAATTGGGAACCGTTCGTTTAATCAATGAAGCCGTCGAGGATGAACTTTGGCAGGAGGCCGAAGCTTGGATTAAGGATGTTACCAAACCCTATGAAAAAGTTTCGTTGATAGGCAGTGGTGGAAATATCAATCATATTTATAAGAATAGCGGTAAGAAAATTGGAAAGCCGCTAAGCTATTTCTATTTAGGATCGTATTACGATAAGATTCGGTCTATGAGCTACGAGGAGCGGATTGTGGAGCTTAACATGAACCCCGACCGTGCAGATGTGGTGGTTCCTGCGACTCGAATCTATTTATCAGCCATGAAATGGAGTGGTGCGAAGAATGTGTATGTGCCAAAAATTGGGTTAAGTGATGGAATTATCAAGAGCCTATACAATGAAAAGATAGCTAGTACCGTTAGTTGAAAACGGTACATTTTACTACTTAAATAAACTTCATTTTAACGTGCGAGACCTTTTTAAAAAAGCTTTATTTGCAGCTTTAATTTATATGCTTCAGTAATTTACAGAGGTTAAATCGCTCTTAAATAGATTGAGGTATATGTTAGTCTTAATCTTAATAGTATAAAATGCAAATATGAAGTTTACACGAAATTTATTCGCTCTAATTTTAGTTTCCCTAACCTTAACTTTTTGTAGTGATAATGATGATTCCTCTGACGAAAATTCTGATGATTGTCCTGAATTGGTAAGTCAAGAAGCACAAGGGAATTTTAGGGGAACCGACTTTGTAAATCAAGGTGGTTTTTACAAGGAACAAACATTTGGAGGAAACACTACGTATCGATGTGAAATTTATGTAAAGGAAGCTACAGGAGGTGATTGTTTTTTTCCTGAATTTGAAGCACCTCGTGATATCATTCTTTTTTCCATTGAGTCGCTAGAGCAGCAGACAATTGAGGTGAGTGATCTATCGGGTGCAAATACCCTAAATTTTAATAGAATAGCAGACGGTACTACAACCATCGAATTGGCAGAATGCGGAACAATTACAATTACTAATTTTGATTCGGCAACCTCTACCCTTGAGGGCACGGTAGTAGCTTTAGGTCAATTCGGTAGTGTTATTAATGGGGCTTTCAGCCTTGAGCTTTGTGATCTTTAAAGAGCACATCTTATTTTTATCAAAGAGCAAACGGTTTATGGGGATGTTTAGCCATGAACCGTTTCTTCTTTTCCTAAACCTTTCATGATTTCAGCCTCATAGTCGAGTAGCGCCTGCCATTTTTTATCGACTTCGGTTCTGTCGCCGTATTTTCTGGCAAAGCTCAGGAACATGGTGTAATGACCGGCTTCACTTTCCATTAGATTGCGGTAAAATTTCGCAAGGTCTTGATCTTCCAATTCTTCACTTAACAATCGGAATCGCTCACAGCTTCTGGCTTCAATCAAGGCAGCATAGAGCAAGCGATGCACCAACTGATCGCTTCTGCTACCGCCTTTAGGGAAAAACTTCATTAATTTGTTTACGTACAAATCCTTTCGCTCGCGGCCCAAATGTCCTCCACGTGCCGTAATACGATCGTGAACCATTTTGAAATGACTCATTTCCTCTTGGGCGAGCAGGCTCATTTCATGGACCAACTCTTTCTTGTCAGGATACCCGATAATCAAGCTAATGGCAGTACTAGCAGCTTTTTGCTCACAATACGCATGGTCGGTCAGGATTTCATCTACGTTTTTTTCAACGATATTCACCCACCTCGGGTCTGTAGGCAATTTTAGCCCTAGCATTTTAATGTCTGCTTTTGTTTGTTTTTCCTTGTCCTTCATCTTATTCATTATACATCTAAATCGAATTCCTTTCGAAGCTTTTCAATTAACGGATTTCGTTCCTTTAATTTCTCAAACCGTTCCCGCGGTGTATACGCGTAGCGTTTCACTTCTGTTTCGTTGACTTCTATGGAAAGGTCGACATCGTAATTGTTCAATTCCTTCCGCAGAAAACCGAGCAATTCGTATTTGGCGCGCTCTACTTCAACTTTAATCGTTTGGTTAGGAAATACGAGGTGGATCAGACTTCCTTCTAGCCTCGGTACGCCCATCGTAAGGTGGGAGAGCAAATTAAACTGCCCGTCGGCTTCTACACGTTTCGCATATTTTGCCCAAGCTGTTTGCATATCTTTTTCGGTGAAATCATCTGTAGGAAGATTTTCGGCAGCAGGTTGATTGACAACCTTTTCCTTTTTTAATTGCTGTTTCTTTTGAATACTTTTAAGTGAAAGGGCCGAAACTTTCTTTGCGTTTCGTTCCGCAAGGCGCTTTCCAAGATCATTGGTTGCATCTTCTGAAGCTTCCTTCTCTTTAGCGTCAGTTTCTGAAGGCTCTAGCTTGCTGGTTGTATTGCTATGTTCCTCTTGGGTTGAAGTGGAAAGCGTAGCAACCTTTTCTGGCTCTTTTGAAGATGCTTTTTCTTCTTCGGATTTCCTCTGAGTTGAAATAGTAGCGGCTGGTTCAGAAGCCGAAGCCTTGGCCTTAAAATGACTTGGTGGAATTACGTAGCGTTTGCGCTTAGACTTTTTTTTTTCGTCCGTCGTTGCGGTTAATGAAGCCAATTGTAATAAGCAAAGTTCAACCAATAATCGCTGGTTTCGACTGCTTTTGTATTTCAAATCGCAATCATTGCTAATCTCGATAGCTTCTAATAGGAAGGAGTGAGTGGTTCGCTGCGCTTGTTTAAAGTACATCGTCTTCACCTGTTCACCAACCTCCAATAAATCGATAGTACGCTCATCTTTACAAACCAATAAATCACGGAAGTGTGATGCCAATCCCATAATAAAATGGTGTCCGTCAAAACCTTTGCTTAGAATATCATTATACGCAACCAAAAGCTTAGGAATATCATTATCCAATATCAAATCGGTGACGGTAAAATAATAGGAATAGTCAAGTACGTTCAGATTTTCCGTAACTGCTTCACGTGTTAGATTGTTACCAGAAAAACTTACGACCCTGTCAAAAATGGAAAGTGCGTCCCTTAATGCTCCGTCTGCTTTTTGGGCAATGATATGTAGCGCGTCATCTTCCGCTTGTATCCCTTCTTTTTGGGCTACTTCAGCTAAGTGACCTTTAATATCCTGAACCGTAATTCTTCTAAAGTCAAAAATCTGACAACGGGAAAGAATGGTTGGGATAATCTTGTGCTTTTCGGTGGTTGCCAAAATAAATATAGCATGATTTGGTGGTTCTTCCAAGGTCTTCAAAAATGCATTGAAGGCCGCAGAGGAAAGCATGTGCACCTCATCGATAATATAGACCTTGTATTTTCCTGTTTGCGGTGGAATACGAACCTGGTCGGTAAGATTTCGAATATCATCGACAGAGTTATTGGAAGCCGCATCCAATTCGAAGATATTGAAGGCGAAATCTTCATCAGGATCTGTTTCGGTGGCCTGCTGGTTGATTTTTTTGGCAAGAATTCTAGCACAGGTAGTTTTTCCTACGCCACGAGGCCCCGTGAAGAGTAGGGCTTGTGCCAAATGGTTATTTTCGATGGCATTGTTCAACGTATTGGTAATAGCCTGTTGGCCTACCACTTCAGAGAAGCGGGTAGGACGGTATTTTCGGGCCGATACGATAAACTGTTCCATAGCGTGTCAACAAAGATATAGAGCTTGGGGATTTGACAAAAAAATCGGTTTAGGTATTTTACCATTTTTATTAACATTCGATGTATTTTTGCGACTAGCAGGCCACCTTATCGCACTTTTTTATGAAGTGAGGAAAGTCCGGACACCATAGGGGAGCATAGCGGCTAACAGCCGTCCTTCCGCTAAGCGGATGCGGACCAGTGCAACAGAAAGGATGTACGGGTAATGCCGTAGTGAAATCAGGTAAACTCTATGTGGTGAAATGTCACGTAAACCTGTGCTTGAGGGCGCCCCGCCCGATACAGGAGGGTAGACAGTTAGAGCACTTCGGCAACGGAGTGTCTAGATAAATGATAGGGCTCCGAGTTTCGGAGACAGAATCCGGCTTATCGGCCTGCTTTTTTTTAATTTGAAAATTCTAGCGTAGCGATCCATTTCTTAGCATTCAAGAAACTATCAAAAACCTTAAAAGGTCGTTTGTAAAAACTTTTCTCAAAGTTTGCCGTTCGTTCAGAATCCTTTGAATAACAGATAACCGCCATTCCCAATAAATTCAGCTGTTCATCTTTCTTCAAATAGCTGGTAGGATCTACAGTATAGTCATTTTTTCGATTGGAGATGTATGCGAAAGGCCTACCTTCAAAATAGTGTTCGAAAAGGTGAAACAGTTTTTCTCTTTCTGGTAGATTAACAACAATACCTTCATCGATGGTAACGATAACAAAGTCTTCAAAAATTTCAACTCTAGCAAAATCAAGTCTAACACTTGTAAGAAGGGGGGAGATCATAAATAGGTTTGTAAGAGTGGAGCTTTAAATTTAGTGCTTTAATATAATTGTACTCAATATTAGCAAGCCTATAACAATTGTACAACAATTTTGAATATAAATTTTTTGGATTGAGGATAATGGTTTGAATGTTAAATAGCTAGGCTATCCTATCCTTGCTCCATCTAATGGCTTTCTCTAAGTTTTGAAATAGCTCGTACGTCCCAACATAAAAACCTCGTTCGAACAATGCTGTCTGATAGGCAGAATCTGAAGTATATACCACGGCAATACCCATCAGGTTCGACACCTTTCGCTTCTGAAGAAAACAAATGGGATCTATGGTATAGTCGTTTACGCGGTGCGCGATAGAAATAAAGGGTTTAGAATGGTAGATTTTTTCAAGGATATCAAAAACGGTTTTCAATTCCGTTAATCTAAACGTGACACCTCCTCGGATTTCGGAAACGACATAAGAGTCGTAGCATGCCAAATGTATAAATGGCAGTCGAATGATTTTATTTGGTTCCAATACCTCTTACTGTTCGAAGAACGAAAATACGGAGCCTCCGTATCTCCGCGCTTCCGAAAAATGTTGTGCGCCCGAAAGGTCGGTATGCTTGCTGTGCTCTAATATAAGCAATCCATTCGATTTCAAAATAGCTCCATCAAATACCTTCTTTGGAATTTCAAGAAATTCCTCTTCCGTCCAAGCATAAGGTGGGTCGGCGAAGACTAGATCGTATTGTTGTTCATGTTTTTCAAGAAATTTCAGGACATCGCTTTTCACTGTTTCGATGGGTAGCTCTAGCGCATCGGCTGTTTTCTTTATATATCGCACACAACCGGCATGAATATCTACGGCCGTAATGGCTTGAGTACCCCTAGAGGCAAACTCATAGCTTATATTTCCGGTACCCGCAAATAAGTCGAGTACTGTAATATCTTCATAATAGAAGCGGTGACGTAGGATATTGAACAATCCTTCCTTGGCAAAATCGGTGGTAGGGCGAACCGGGAGTGTTTTAGGTGCAATTAGTCGTTTTCCTTTATGTAAACCTGAAATGATTCGCATTATAATGATGTTTTCAACAAAAAGTTTTGGTGTGGGCTTTCTTCAGAGGGGAAATCGGGAAGCGAGAACCTGCTTGTGTCCAACAAATTCAAGTTGTTTACGTATCGATAGAGTAGGGTATAGGTGTCAGCAGTTTCTGAAATACTTCCAAAAACACGCACTTTTACCGTATTTGGGTCCAACGAAAGCTGTTCTAATAGAAACAACACGTAGTAAACAAAATCTTCCGGCGATTTATAAGGAAACGTATTGCATAGTTGAAGGGATCCATTCTTCATCGCAATACAATCCAATGCTTCTTTTTGCACATGAATATATACTTCAGCTTGGGAGGAAAAGCGTACGATGGGCCATAATGCATCTAATAATAGTGTTGTTGAATGAAAGTATGAAAAACTACCGAAAGTATCGAAAAAGTAGTTGTTCACATTTACATAAGGTATATAAACTACTGTTATGTCTTGATCTGAAAGCGCCTCATAAGCGATGTAATCTGTCGCTAAAATTTTGTTGTTGAATTTCAGATACTCGCTTGCCTTCTCTGGTTCGAATAAGGGAGTAGGAACCAATGCGTACATATTGGTAGCATAAATAACACAGACGTCATCGACATCATGCTTCGAAAGATTATCGCTTTTTAGAAAAGATTCTATATCCGATAGAAGATCTTCTGGAGAAGGAGAAGTCGTATAGGGAATGGTGTCATACAGAAGTACTTCACGCCCTCTATTACTAGATATTAAAAAAGAAAGTCCGGACAAGGATACTTGTACGGACAGTCTTTTCCCGGTTGGGGTATTGTTATTGCTGTTGCTCGTCGGCTGAGTCATAAAGTTTCGGCCAGTTTCCATTGGTGTTGATTTCATTCATGGAACCTACCTTGATATATTCACCATTCACACCATCTACAGAAACTACCTGCTTCTCCTGGTAAATAAGGTCCTTATCCATTCCTGTTAACACAACATCCTTCGTGATTTTTGCCTCAAATACTGAATACTCAGTATCATTTTTCATCAAAGTTCCCGCTTCTAGATCAAAAGTAGCGTCAACACCATCAATAGGTACGTTCATCATACGCTTATAACGATCTGTTCCTTGATAAAGGGAGTCTCGAACAGGCGTAAATCCTAAGGTGTCGATTAGAGATTCTTCAATAAAATACCCTTCATCGATACCGAAAGCTTTATTCTTTTCAACATCGGCATACACAGTATCGCGACGCTGGGTGATAGCAAATTCTGCTGTATCGATAAAACGAACTAAACTGTCGAAACTTCCGGTAAATTGTCCAGTAATTTCCTTATGGGCCAATTCCGCAACACGGATATCCTTAAGATTTTCGATTACTTTTCGATAGCGTCTTTCCTTTTCATTATTGAATTCATACGGTCCGCTGATGGAACTGTATACTTGATAACCCAAGAAAATAATAATTGCCCAAAGTACTAATTGGATGACAATTCTCATTGTGTAGAAGTTTTATTAATGTATCGTAACTAGGTCTCTCGCAAAGCTACAATTTTTTTTGGTTTGTAAAATTATATTCTGAAAAAATCCTAGCTGCCTGCAAAACCGTAAGTTTGCACCATGAGCATGTCGCCATCCCAGTTTTATAGCCTGTTAAAGCACGATTTTCCGTTCGATCCAACCCAGACGCAAGAGGTGGCATTGAAGCAGTTAGCTGCATTTTCAACCAACGATCAAGAGGAGGAAATTTTTCTTTTGAAAGGATATGCGGGGACAGGAAAAACGACGATTGTTGGCGCTATGGTTAAAAACCTCTGGAAAATTAAACGCTCTAGTGTGCTAATGGCACCGACGGGACGCGCAGCGAAGGTAATTAGTAACTATTCCAATAAGGAAGCTTTTACCATCCACCGTAAAATTTATATGCCCAAGTCTGAAAAAGGCGGAGGCGTTTCATTTCGATTACAGAAAAATAAACATCGGAATGTACTTTTCATCGTAGATGAAGCCTCTATGATTCCCGATGTAAATCAGGATTCCAAAATGTATGAAAACGGCTCGTTACTCGACGACCTGATGGAGTACGTTTATAGTGGTCATAATTGTAAGTTGGTATTGATTGGCGATACGGCTCAGCTTCCACCGGTGCGACTAACTATTAGTCCGGCACTCGATAAAAACTTTCTACAAAATCATTATTTCAAGAACGTAGTGCAAGTAGAATTGAACGAAGTGGTTCGTCAACAGCAGGATAGCGGTATCTTGTTGAATGCTACCGAACTTCGACAGCGATTAGCAGATGGCTTTTATGAAGACTTCAAGTTCGATATCAAAAATTTTAAAGATGTGGTACGTCCTTTCGATGGACAAGAATTAATGGACGCCATTAACGATGCGTATACACAGCTTGGAAATGAGGAGAGTGTTATTATCGTTCGTTCTAATAAAAGAGCAAACTTATACAATCAAAACATCAGAAGTAGAATTCTATTTCAGGAGTCGGAACTTTCAGCTGGCGATTATTTGATGGTGGTAAAGAATAATTATTTCTGGGTGAAGCCACATTCCGAAGCGGGTTTTATTGCAAACGGCGATATTATTAAGGTGCTCGAAATATATGGTTTTAAAGATCTGTATGGTTTCCGCTTTGCGGAAGTATTGGTACAGATGGTCGATTACCCAAAAATGAAACCCCTCGAAACCGTCTTGTTACTTGATACCTTAACCTCAGAATCACCTTCGCTATCGTATGATGAATCCAACCGTCTGTATCAAGAGGTGAAAAAGGATTATGCTAAAGAGAAATCAAACTATAAGAAGTTCCTTTCCATAAAGAAAAACAGATATTTCAATGCGTTACAGGTCAAATTTTCATATGCCATTACATGTCATAAATCGCAAGGTGGGCAATGGAATACCGTTTTTGTAGAGCAACCTTATTTACCAGAAGGAGTCAGCAAAGAATATCTTCGATGGCTCTATACAGCTATCACTAGAGCGGAGAAAAAACTATACTTAATTGGTTTTAAAAATGAGTTTTTTGTAGATTAGTAGTGCTTTGGAGGTAACTACTACATTGGTAAGTATCTGTTTAGGAGTCGGCTTAGCTACTGCAGCCGGCTTTCGCATCTTTCTCCCCTTACTAGCCACGAGCCTGGCGGCCTATTTCGATTTTATCGCCCTCAATGATTCCTGGGCCTGGCTTGGAAGCCTAACAGCCGTTTTCACTTTTGGCGTGGCGGCATTAGTGGAAACCGCAGCTTTCTATATTCCTTGGGTCGATAATTTGTTAGATACCATTGCTCTTCCCATAGCGACCTTAGCAGGAACTATTATTATGGTTGCAACTATTAGCGATGTAGATCCGGCATTAACATGGATTTTAGCAATCATTGCGGGAGGGGGGACCGCAGCTATAGTAAAAGGAAACGCCGCTGTGGTACGTGCTGGAAGTACCGCCACTACTGGAGGTGTGGGTAATCCTATCGTAACAACGGTCGAAACAGGCACGGCCACTATCCTCTCTGCAGCTTCGGTATTCGTTCCGATATTGGCCGCTGCCATGGCTTTGATACTTTTGTTGATTATTATTCGATTTTATAAAAAGCTTCGCAAAAAGCGTCCGTCAGCTCGCTAATCTTTATATTTTTGAGGAGTAAACCGTAAACCTATATTTCTTGAAAATAATAGCTATGATTCCCGCCCGATATGGGGCATCTCGATTTCCAGGAAAACTAATGCAGGATTTGGGTGGAAAACCCGTGATCGTACGAACGTATGAAGCAGCTGTGAACACCCAACTATTCGATGCGGTGTATGTTGTTACCGATAGCGATGTTATCTTTAATGAAATTGAAGCTATAGGCGGGAAGGCCATTATGAGTGAAAAGGAACACGAATGTGGGAGCGATCGTATTGCCGAAGCGGTAGCGAATATGGATATCGATATCGTAGTAAATGTGCAAGGAGATGAACCCTTTACTAGTAAAGCCGGTTTAGAAAAAGTCCTTCAAGTATTTAAAGAGTCAGATGCCGAAAAAATAGACCTTGCTTCTTTAATGACGCCCATTCACGATTGGAAGGAAATTAGCGATCCCAATACGGTTAAAGTGATAGTAGATCAAAATCGGTTTGCCCTTTACTTTTCCCGTTCTCCCATTCCATATCCTAGAGACAAAAAGACGAATACGCAATATTACAAGCACAAGGGTATTTATGCTTTCCGAAAGGATGCCTTAATGGATTTCTATAGGTTACCGATGCGGGAACTGGAAGCGGCCGAGAAAATTGAGTGTTTACGCTATTTGGAATATGGAAAGAATATTAAAATGGCCGTTACTACCGAGCAAGGCGTTGAGATTGATACGCCAGAGGATTTGGTGAAAGCAAATAAGCTTTTGCAAGAAGGGGAAGGTAGCGATAAGAAAAAACTGTTTAAGAACTTTCCTATGGTGCCAAAGGTGGTTTTTGGCGCAGGTAGCTTCGACCAATTGGGCACTATCTTAGCCGAGAAACGAAAGCAAGAAAAACCATTTGTTTTTTTAGTGGATGATGTTTTTGAAAACAATGCCGAATTCACCACACGTATTCCTTCACATGAAAGCGACCTGCTCATTTTTGTTTCTTCTGAAGAAGAGCCAAAGACAAAACAAGTCGATGCCTTGGTTTCTCAAATTAAGGGAACATTTGAAAAAGGCGTATCTGGCGTTATTGGAGTTGGTGGCGGGACGATCTTAGACCTTGCCAAAGCTACTTCGATCTTGTTAACAAATCCAGGAAAGGCCGCCGATTACCAAGGCTGGGATTTGGTCTATAAAAAAGCCATATATCATGTGGGAGTACCTACTATTTCCGGAACCGGCGCTGAAGTATCACGGACTGCCGTTCTAACCGGTCCCGTTCGAAAACTTGGGATTAATAGCGATTATACGCCCTTCGACCAAGTTATACTCGATCCAGATCTTACCAAAACCGTCCCAAATAATCAATGGTTTTATACCGGAATGGACTGTTTTATCCACTGCGTGGAATCGCTTAACGGCACTTTCTTAAATGCCTTTAGCGAGAGTTATGGTGAAAAGGCCTACGAATTATGTTTAGAGATCTTCAACGATACAAAACTGTCTAAAACAGAAGCTAGGGCTAAATTGATGATGGCTTCTTGGCATGGTGGAATGAGTATTGCCTATTCACAGGTTGGAGTAGCACATGCCATGAGCTATGGATTGTCTTACGTGCTGGGAACGAAGCACGGAATTGGAAATTGTATTGTTTTCAACCAGCTTGAAGACTACTACCCAAAAGATGTTTTGCTCTTCAAGGAAATGGTCAAAAAACACCGTATCGATATTCCTTCAGGGGTTTGTGCAGAATGTTCTGAAGCTGATATCAATACTATGATTGACATTGCGTTAGGATTAACTCCGTTATGGGAGAATGCATTGGGCGTGGATTGGGAGACTAAAATCGATCGCGAGACATTGTACACGCTTTACAGGAAAATGTAATGGGGTTCATCAAATGGATTTTCAATAACGTATTGGGGTGGAAAATGGAAGGCACCTTTAATCCCGCTATAAAGAAAGCAGTCGTTATTGTGGCACCGCATACAAGCTGGCATGACTTTTACATCGGGGCATTTGCGAGAAACATCTCAAAAACAGAAATTCACTTTATCGCTAAAAAGGAATTGTTCCGATTTCCTTTCGGGTGGTATTTCCGATGGATGGGCGGATCGCCGCTAGATCGTACTCCGGGACAAAACAAAGTAGAGGCAATAGCAAAATTGTTTGCTGAAAAGGACGAATTTCGATTGGCATTGGCCCCTGAGGGCACCCGTAAAAAAGTGCAACAATGGAAAACCGGATTCTATTATATTGCGCTTGCTGCTGAAGTGCCCATTTATCCAGTTTCCTTCGATTACGGAAAGAAATTGGTTACGATTCATGCCCCATATTATCCTACGGGAAATATGAGTAGCGATCTAAACAAAATCCATACGTGTTATGAATCGGTGGTAGGAAAAATTCCTAAATACACCTAAAAAAATAAGGTTAGTTCTGGTAGTTAAACTTTTTGCCACCATCCTGAACCTCGATTTTCACGATGCTGTCAAGGGGAATTTGCCTAGAAAGGCCTGCGATAAATCGAGAGCGTTCTGCTTTCAATGTATCATTTTCCAAATAAACAGTATCAAAATAGAACTTATACCGTTTTCCATTAACGTGGGTAACGCGCATTTCAATTGATGGAGAATTAGTTAGATAGGTTCTTTTTCCATCTTCGTTTATCACAATCAGCCTGTCGATATTATTTGCTGGATAGGTAAGGCTGCCATACGTAAGTGGGTTGTTGATTTCCGCAGATCGCATGTTTTCTTCTGCAGCATCGACCATTTGACTGTTAAAACTTTCGACGGGAATGGTGTAAGTAGTGCAGGAAACCAATGCCATTGCAGCGATTCCTAGTAGGTAATATTTATAATTCAAGGTTAAAAGTAACTAATAGTTGATAGGTAGTGATATTGTATTCTTATTCTTCCATCGTATGATATACGTTTTGTACATCATCATCCTCTTCAATCTTTTCTAATAACTTTTCAACATCTGCTGCTTCTTCTTCCGATAGCTTTTTGGTTACTTGAGGAATACGCTCAAATCCGGACGATAGGATTTCAATATTGTTGCTTTCCAAATATGCTTGAATCGCACCAAAACTTTCAAAAGGAGCATAAATCATAACACCGTCTTCATCTTCAAAGATTTCTTCGACACCATGATCAATTAACTCTAACTCCAATTCTTCCAGATCGATACCTTCACCATTAATCCTAAAGTTACAGGTATGGTCAAACATAAAGGATACAGAACCTGAAGTTCCCATACTACCATCGCATTTGTTGAAGTAAGAGCGAATATTCGCGACGGTACGGGTGTTGTTATCGGTAGCGGTTTCAATCAGTATGGCAATACCATGGGGTGCGTAGCCTTCAAATAAAACCTCCTTGAAATCGCCCTGACTTTTATCGGAAGCGCGTTTAATAGCGCGTTCGATGTTATCTTTCGGCATGTTCACCGATTTGGCATTTTGAATCACAGCACGAAGTCGCGCGTTCGTATCAGGATCGGGACCACCTTCCTTAACGGCCATTACGATATCTTTTCCAATTCTTGTGAAAGCCTTCGACATTGCTGCCCAACGCTTCATCTTACGTGCCTTTCGGAACTCAAATGCTCTTCCCATAATTGTTATTTAAACGCCAATTCTATTGGCTAAAATCCGGCGTCAAATATATAAAATCCTACGTTATGCCCGCATGATAATCATCAGAAGAGCAATTGGAATGCTTATCCCACTAATTCATCTATTTTTTTGGCAAGCTTGAAGTCTTTATCGGTGACGCCGTTAACGTCGTGTGTGGAGAGTGAAATTTCCAAGTTGTTGTAAACATTGGTCCATTCTGGGTGGTGTTGCTGGGCTTCCGCTTCAAAGGCAATCCGTGTCATTGCGGAGAAAGCTTCCTTGAAATTTTCAAACTCGAAGGCTGTTCGAATGGCACCTTCGGAATATTCCCAGTCCATATCTTTCAATTTCTCTTGAATTTCAGATTCTGATAACGCTTTCATACTACTATTTTTAGGGTTTGAATGTTTCGATGGCTTCCTTCAATGTACAATCTTCTACTACCGCTGAAACAGTAATGCTATAGGTTTCAGGTAACAGCTGATACTTGGGAAGTATCGCATCGTATTCATCTTCATTTCTAGTGAAGACACTTTTAAAAATAGGCATTTCGTCACCTAATTTCTCACAAATTTCCCTTAAAAAGTCCTCATGATGAACCATATCTGAACTCGCAAGATGAAAATAACCGGTCAATTCCTGGTTGATGATGTAGTGAAGTTGTTGCGCTATCTTCTGCGGAATGGTAACACTGATGGCTTTATTTGGAAAAACCTCGTAGGTCGCCTGATGCCGAATGGCCTGTCGTAATTGCATCATGGAAGGGGAGTGTACTCCAAAGATATAGGGTAGTCGCGCAATACAGGACTGATTCGGGAGTAACTCGTTTACCAATTTCTCAACGGCTGCTTTTCGCTTTCCTAGTGAAGTGTCCGATAGGGTGGGATCATATTCATAAGATGGATGTTCGCGTTGCGCACTGAACACTTCATGGGTGGAAAGGAAAATGAGTCGAGCATCCGAAAATCGGGCGACGTAAGAACTTATATCTCGATGTGACTGTAATTCGGCTTCCGTAGTAGCATTGAAGCAGGAAATGACGATACTTGGTTGCACCTTCTCCAAGAGGGAAGTAATGGAGTCCTTTTCAGCGCAGTATTGAAAAAAGGCTTGATTTTCCTCGTATCTTCCGCTTTGCTCACAATATGTCCCATAGCTATCGTAATAGGCCCGTAATTCGCTGTACAAATAAGAGCCCACAAAGCCACTACCCCCGAGGATTAAAATTCGATGCTTACCAATCATATCTTACTAACGCTTAAAATATAGATAGATTGGTTTGGGTGGTGAATTCTTCTAGCGCTAGCATACCTAAGTAACTGTTTCCTTTTTCATTTAGGCCTGGCGACCAGCACGTAATGGTGAACTCGTTGGGAAGTAAGGCAACGATACCTCCGCCTACACCACTTTTCCCGGGCAAGCCCACTTCGAAGGCGAATTCCCCAGCTTCGTCATAAAAGCCACAGGTAAGCATGATGGCATTGATACGCTTTACCTGATTGAGCGTGAGTTGAGAATTTCCCCGCATACATTTACCACGATTGGCAAAAAGATAAAAGGCATCCGAAAGTTGTTTGCAGTTCATTTCAATAGAACACTGGTGGAAGTAGAAGTCTAATACGCGCTCTACATCGTTTTCAAGGTTATCGAAAGACTTCAGTAAATTGGCGGCGGCATAGTTTCGAAAGCCCGTTTCCGCTTCATTAGCCGCCACTTTAATGTTATATTGAATGGTTTGGTCGCCCGTTACATCGCGTACGAATTGAAGAAATTCTTCTTTTGGCTCCTCTAATAATGTCACCAACATATCGGCAATAACAATTGCTCCAGAGTTTATAAATGGATTGCGGGGAATTCCATTTTCCATTTCCAATAGTGAAAGATGGTTGAAAGGGTTTCCCGAAGGTTCTACATCTAAACGCCGAAATACTTGGTTCTTTAACCTAGCAAAAGCCATGGCAAAAGACAAAACCTTTGAAATACTCTGAATGGAAAACGGCTTGTCCCAGTCGCCTACACAAAAATTTTCGCCCTTAATTCGGTTTAGGTAAATCCCGAATTTTTCCTTTGGAACGTTGGCCAATTCTGGAATGTAGGAGGCTACTTTCCCCTTGTCCACACGTTTCTGTAGCTTTACATAAATAGCGTCGAGTATTTCTTGATAATCAATCATTATCCTTTATAGAACGGTAGCTTCACCACTTTCGCGGGGACTGCTTTTTTTCGAATTTGAATAAACAGCTCGGAGTCGACACTGCTGTGCTTGGTAAGTACATAACCAAGTCCGATACCTTTGTTTAGCGATGGCGACATCGTTCCACTTGTTACGTGCCCAATTGTATTTCCGTCAGCATCTACAATATCATATCCTTGTCTTGGGATGCCGCGCTCGGTTAGTTCGAAAGCGATCAATTTCCGTTTTGGGCCTTCTTCTTTTTCCATTTGTAAGTTTTCACTATTGATAAAATCTTTGGTGAATTTGGTAATCCATCCTAATCCCGCTTCAATAGGAGAGGTGGTATCATCGATATCATTACCATATAGACAGTAGCCCATTTCAAGACGAAGCGTATCGCGTGCCGCTAATCCGATCGGTTTGATACCGAAGTCGGCTCCTGCTTCCAATACCTTGTTCCATACCTGTTCGACTTCTGTGTTTTTGCAGTAGATTTCAAAACCGCCGCTTCCCGTATAGCCGGTTGCGCTAATAATAACATGCTCGATTCCGGCGAAGTCGGCTACCTTGAAGTTGTAGAACTTAATGGCCGAGAGATCTTCAGAGGAAAGCGATTGCATGGCTTCCACGGCTTTTGGTCCTTGAATGGCCAATAGCGAATAGTCGTCTGAGAGGTTTCGCATATCGGCACCCATGGTGTTGTGCTTGCTTATCCATTCCCAATCCTTTTCAATATTGCTGGCATTTACTACCAATAGATACTTTTCAGCCTCTAGACGGTACACGATAAGGTCATCGACGATACCTCCTGTTTCATTCGGAAAGCAACTGTATTGCGCTTTTCCGTCGGTAAGCTTGGAAGCATCGTTACTGCATACTTTTTGAATAAGGTCTAGCGCTTTTGGTCCCGTAATCAAGAATTCACCCATATGGGAAACATCGAAGACACCAACGGCGTTACGAACCGTTTTGTGTTCTTCATTTACACCTTCATACGAAACAGGCATGTTATAGCCAGCAAAGGGAACCATTTTGGCGCCCATTTGCTCATGGATATGCGATAATGCGGTATTTTTCATCCTTTTTAAAAACTTTTGGGCAAAGGTACGGGTATCTGTCGAAGGTTGCGAAGTAAATCCTTGATTGTTTTCAACAGCCTTGCTACCTTGCAGTTTGACACATTTTAAAAAGACAGTATTTTGAAAATATTCTCTGCTGAACAGTTGGCCGAGGCCGATAAGGTCACCACCGAAAAAAATGATATTAGTTCTCTCGATTTGATGGAGCGGGCCGGAACACAGATTTTTAATTGGTTACATCAACGAATGCAAGGTGCACAAGTACCCGTTCATATTTTTTGCGGTATTGGAAACAATGGTGGCGATGGACTGGTAGTTGGCCGAAAATTGAAGGAGCAAGGCTATCAGGTGAAGATGTATGTTGCAAATTTCACCGATAAGCGGTCTAAATGTTTTCTGATAAATTATGACCGATATAAGGAAATAAGTAAGGATTGGCCGGTGCTGATGACTTCAGAGGAAGATTTTCCCGCCATTAATCCGAATGATATCGTTATAGATGCCATCTTCGGGATAGGCTTGAATCGCGCTCCTGAAGGATGGTTAAAACCTTTGATACAGCACATCAATAAAACAAACGCCTTCACATTGGCAATTGACATTCCCAGCGGCTTGTATGCAAACCAACCATTAGATGATACTGAAGCAGTCGTACATGCAAATCATACCCTCACGTTCCAAGCACCTAAACTTTCGTTCTTTTTACCAGAAACAGGCAATTTTGTACGTTATTTTGAAGTGTTGGATATCGGATTGGACCGACAGTACTTACAGGAAACCGAACCATTGGCGCAACTTATTGGAAGAAATGAAGCGCCTCAGTTTTACAAGCAAAGGGAAAAATTCAGTTACAAGAATAGCTATGGTCATAGTTTGATTGTGGCTGGCAGTTATGGAAAAATAGGCGCTGCTATATTATCGGCAAAGGCAGCCTTTAGGATTGGTGCTGGGTTGGTTTCGGTGTACGTGCCAAAATGCGGATATGAAATCTTTCAAACAGCACTGCCTGAAGCAATGGTAGAAACAGATAGTGGAGATGAATATATCACAAATATTTCAACCGAATTGGAACCCACCGTTATTGGTGTGGGAATGGGCATGGGTACGCGTGATGAAACGATTTCAGCGTTGCAAGAATTCTTCAATGCAACAAAATCATCGCTAGTTATCGATGCGGATGCTTTAAATTGTATAGCAAAAAGTGAAACGCTTCAAAAGGCCATTCCACCGAAAAGTATTTTGACTCCACATCCGGGAGAATTGAAACGATTGGTAGGGGAATGGAAGGATGATTATGATAAGTTAGAAAAGGCAAAGGCTTTTTCGAAAAAACATGATGTGGTAGTATTGATTAAAGGGTCGCATACGATAACGGTGTATGGGGATAAGCTCTATATCAATACAACAGGCAATCCTGGGATGGCTACGGCTGGAAGTGGCGATGTTTTAACTGGCGTTATAACAGGGTTGGTATCACAGGATTATGATCCTTTGTTAGCAGCTGTATTCGGTGTTTATCTACATGGAAGTGCAGGAAACATAGCAGCCCAGGAAAATGGCTTTGAAGCTCTCATGGCCGGCGATATAGTTGAAAAAATTGGTCAGGCCTACCTCGATTTGTTTTCGAAGGATGATGCGGACGGAAAAGACCAAAACTAAAAAAGCCGCTCGATTGGAGCGGCTTATCATGTATTAACAACCTTTTCTCTTAGCGAGCAATTACAATTTGTTCTACAGTACTACCAGCATTGGTAGAAACCTTTACAAAGTAAGTTCCGGTCTGGAATGAAGCTACATCTAGCGTTTCCTCCATACCAATATTCGACTTTGTGAAGATTACTTTTCCAAGTACATCATATACTTGAATCGTTGCGTCTTCCGCATTACGAATATTCAAAACAGTATTTGCTGGATTAGGATAGATGCTTACACCAGTTAATGTATTGTCTCCAAGGCCAAGGACACCATTTGTAGAAAAGTTACGGGTCTCTCCAGATCCATACGAACCGTTAGTTTGATAAATTACCAATCCTTCACCATCTTCCAAAGTTACGGCACCACCACCATCACCATAGGAATCATAAAGATTAAACTGGTAGCAATCCTCTGGAGCTTCAATTTCAATATTGAATGTTTGGTTGTCTGCATACGGACCTCCATCTGCAATTACAGAACCATCAGAAGCGAGTAGCTCCCAAGTACATTCCTCACCCCAGTTGTCGGTATTCACTTCAAGCGAAAGTGAACTGATAGACTCTACTGCTTCATCGAAGGCAATGTCACTCGTGTTATTTGCGCTATTGTCATCGCTACTAAAAGTAATGGTAAGCGTATTAGAAGCTTGTAATGTATATGAAATCTCAGGAAGTTCAACCGTTTCCGTTTCAAAAGAACTAAGGTCGCCTGTCCAAGAATAGTTTTGGGCAGTACCACCATTGATTGAATATTCAATATCAACAGATGTCAAATTGTTCTCACCATTATTAGCGATTGTTACCTCTGGAGTAATACTTGTAGCACACTGATCTAAAATTTCACTAACATTCGCTAAGGCTGCGTCATCCTGAAACTCGAAGTTTATAAGTGTTGGATACGCACCATTTCCGCTAATAACTTCCTGTTGCCCTTCAGCTACATAAGCTACCAGCTCTAGGTTACCTAGGTTAACTGGAATATCGTTGTAGTCTTCTGGAATGGTATAGGTATATGTTTCGTCTATAAAACTTCCATTAGTGGTAGTAGTAATATCCTCGCCCCACTGTCCTGTTAAGAAATGAACTAATCGGTGCATATGAACATACTCGTCACCCATATTACCTCCAGTTTGAGGCCCCAAGGTGTTGTTTTGCAACAAGGCTATGTTTAACTTATTTGTAGATTGTGGACTATCTCCCGTGTAATATACTTCTACGTGTACCGTAAGTTCTCGAGATTGAACATCCAAATCGGCTTCAACACCGACATTCACATACGAGGATTCACCTAGGACTTGGTTAGCTGCCTGTGCCCAATTACCACGGCCCATAGCAGTTCCTGTACCATTTTGTTGTAATCCTGGGAACTCATGTCTATTAACTGTTCCTGCAGGATAACCCGCCAAGTTACTTTGGCTCGCCAAGGCAGAGCCGAATGGTGTTCTAAAATCAGGCTGTCCAGCGTTTGGAGTAGCAAATCCGCCCACGTGTACATTGATAAGGAATACATTTCCTGGGTTGTTGTCTTGAATACCCTGTGCAATAGTATGCCCTTGTGGACAGAAGACGCAGTTTATTCCTGTAAATTCTTCAAGAATTACCTTTTTGTTTTCAGGGTCCGTATTTACAATGGTTTGAGCGGTTGCTGCTGCTCCTACCATTACTACCGATAAACTGAATAGTAATTTTTTAAACATAGATGAAAATTTTTGTGACTATTTGTTAAATATATCCAAATATAGATTTTTTATGCAAAAAAAATTCGCATTTCCGCAAAAAATAATACGTATCAGAAAACATAATTTACCTATAGGAACACTAGGCTTTATGAGGTTTTATGATGCACTGGATAATTATGAATATTAAAATATTATAGGTATTTTTATCGATCGATTATGAATGAATCGCTTTATTAACTTAAAAATTACATTTTGAAAAAAACATTACTATTCTTAGCGCTTTGCGGCCTTATAGGTACGGCAAATGCCCAATTTGAGGTAGAGACTCCTGAAGGTGATCCTATAGAGGATGGAAGTATTTATACATTTGGAACTGCAGAATATCCAGATGCACTTTTGAATTTCTTTGTACGGAATACTGGTTCGGCAGCGATTGATACAAATATTTCTGTTGAGGCTTTTTCTAATACCGATGGTGTCGAAATGGAACTTTGTTATTTGGAATGCTATAATGGCGTTTCCGTAGGGCAAGTATATCCTATCAATCAGACGGTTACCATTCAACCAGGAGAAACGCAGACTTCGACTGAAGACCACTTTTTGAATACCGACCCAGGTGATGGTAGTAGTATCATTGAATACGAGTTTAAATTTTTTGAGGTAGATGGCGATGGTAACGAAATCGGCGACCCACTTACCGTATTCTATCGTTACGATCCAAATCTTAGTAGCGAGGAAGCTAGCAAGATCGATGCTAATTTGCTAACAACCGTAGTTGGTAATAACATTCGTATTCAAGCACAAGAGCCTTTAACTCTGGAGGTTTATGACATTCAAGGTAGATTGGTGCAACAAAATAATGTTTCTGTAGGAGTGCATTCTATTCCTATGAGCGATAAAACGTCAAGCGTATATATTGTAACCTTAACTGACGCTGAAGGAAGTCGTTTTAGCCAAAAAATAATAAAGCGATAAATCTTTCAAAAATTTTAGATTGCGCATTCCTGAAAAACTTGTCAGGAATGCGCTTTTTTTATTCCCTTCAACTAAGTAAGTTTGACCTAATAAACAACCTCCTACCAAACACAGCATAAATGGAAACTACCCATTATATCAGTACAGCTATCTTAGACCTTTCTACGATAAAGAGTATTGTTGAAAATCGTTTATCCCTAGAGCTATCCGAAGAAGCTAGAACGAATATCAATAAATCGCATTCATACCTTCATGAAAAAATGAAAACGCAGGATACGCCTGTGTATGGTATTAATACTGGTTTTGGCTCTTTGTGTAACGTTAAGGTTTCAGCTGAAAATTTATCGCAACTACAAGAAAACTTGGTAATGTCGCATGCCTGTGGTACGGGTGAGTATGTTCCGAAGGAAATTATAAAGCTGATGTTATTGTTGAAAATTCAATCGTTAAGTTATGGATATAGTGGTGTTCAATTACAAACGGTGGAACGTCTTATCGAATTTTACAATCATGACATATTACCCGTTGTCTATACGCAGGGAAGTTTAGGTGCTAGTGGCGACCTTGCTCCACTGGCACATCTTTCATTACCACTTATAGGTAAAGGTGAAGTCTTCTTTAATAACAAAAGAATTGCTTCCGAAAAATTGCTGGAGGAAAAGGGATGGAGCCCAATAACCCTACAGGCCAAAGAAGGATTAGCCCTGCTTAACGGCACGCAGTTCATGAGTGCCTATGGGGTTCACATGCTTATAAAATGTTATAAGCTATCGTATTTGGCAGATGTTATTGCAGCACTATCGGTAGACGCTTTCGATTGTAATATGAGTCCATTCGATGCACTTGTTCATATGGTGCGGCCGCACGGCGGACAAGTGAAAACAGCAGAACGTTTTCGGGAGTTGTTGGAGGATAGCGAATTAGGACAAAGCGAAAAGAAAAATGTACAGGATCCTTATTCTTTCCGATGTATTCCACAAGTACATGGAGCAACTAAGGATACGCTTCGATTTGTAGAGAAAACCTTTAAAACTGAAATCAACTCTGTTACCGATAATCCAAATATCTTTATTTCAGACGATAAGATTATCTCGGGCGGTAACTTCCATGGTCAACCACTTGCGTTGGCATTGGACTATCTAGCCATTGCCATGGCGGAACTTGGAAACATTAGTGAACGACGAATCTATCAATTGGTTTCTGGGCTCCGGGGGATGCCGGACTTTTTGGTCGATAACCCCGGATTGAACAGCGGCTTTATGATTCCACAATATACAGCAGCAAGTATCGTAAGTCAGAACAAGCAATTGGCGTGTCCCGCATCGATCGATAGTATTGTGTCCTCTAATGGGCAGGAAGATCATGTAAGTATGGGAGCAAATGCAGCCACAAAATGTTTGCGGGTTGTAGATAATATCGAAACTATTTTGGCCATAGAGCTTATGAATGCTTCGCAGGCAATTGAGTTTAGAAGACCCAAGAAAACTTCAACATTATTGGAAACACTCTTGAAAACATATCGTGAAACCGTTTCCTTTGTTTCTGAGGATAGGGTTCTAGCCGACGATATACATGCGTCGGTAGCCTTCTTGCAAGATTTTTCAATCGATGAAACGTTATTATTTGAATAGGCTATTACAACGTATAGGAAGCCACTTTATCTTCGACCCAGGCGACAGCCTCTTCCACCAAGGGAAATTGCTTCACGGGCTTGGATAAAAATAGTTTTTCAATTTCAATAGTAGAAACTTGGGAAGTGGCACCAGCAACTATAGCAAAAGCTGCAAGATTTTCAATCTTTGAAGTTTCAACGTAAACGCTAGGGTTTACGGAATACGAATTTATCCTATGGGTAATATAGCCAAAAGGTACCCCTTTAAAGTACATTTCTGCCAATTCAACCAATACGGCATTGTGTTCAGGAGTAACCGTTATTCCCTCATTCATTCGAGTAATTAGATATCGATTATAAATTTCGATAGTGCAGAAGTCCAATTGCTTTTGTAATCGTCTGTTCATTATGGGGTGACTAAATTAGCGTGTAAAAGGCCACTTTATTCATGTTGTATGCGCAAATATATAAATAAGGTTAACTTTATGATCTTCAAATTCTAGTATTCGTGAAACTATTATTTTATTTATCGCTTGTGTTAATCGGGAACACGGTACACGCACAAGACTATACACCATTACTGAATAATTATAACGAATGGCAGGTTACCACCTGTTTTTCGGGCTGTATTACAGATGCCTATTATACCGATGGGGATACCATCGTCGACGGGCAGCAGTATAAAATCTTGGATGGCTATCATTATATCTCAAGAGGTTTTTTAATTCGTGAAGAAATAGAAAACCGAAAAATCTACTTGAAGACCATTACCCCGCAAGGAGTCGATGACTATTTGCTATATGACTTCTCTCTGGAAGTTGGCGACTCTATCGATATTGTTAATCCCATCACGCCTTTTCCGAGAGATGGGGGGTATTATGTTTTAGACAGTATTATTCCTAGACCATTGGTAAACGGGAATGATTATAGACACTTTTATTTGTCGCCTGCTGAAAGCAATACTGAAACTGATGAAGATCCCGTTTGGATCGAGGGGGTAGGATCGCTTTCACTTATTAATGCAGCGGGAGGGACACCCGATATAAATGAAGTAGGGGCCTTAAGCTGTTTCTTTAAAGATGGAGAGCTGTTTTATTCCAATCTGGATTCTATTTCGGAATGTACTCCAACGTTTTTGGAGAATAGAACATTTCACTCATTACAATCGGTCCGACTTCAAAATCCGATTCAGAATGAAGAAATTGCACTATTCAACACTGTAAAAGTAAAAGAAGTGCTTCTGTACGATATTCGAGGAAATGAATTGTTACATACTAAAAATGATAGGCGCAACACAATTAGCATATCAGCAGAAACATTAACAAGCGGCATCTATTTTGTGAAACTAAAAGGAATTCGAAACTCCGAACGGACGTTAAAATTGATCAAGATGTAAGCGGCCCCGAGTCAAATCGAAGCATTTCCCAAAAAAAGCACTTGATATATCTTCAAGTGCTTTTTTTTTTAATTATCCAAATAAAACCTTATGATTCGGTTTTCTTTTTCTGTTTTTTAACCTTTATGGTTAACTCATTCGATTTTTCATCGAGATCCATAGCAATTGCATCACCTTCTTCAATTTTAGAGTTGATGATTTCCTCTGCTAGCGCATCTTCTATGTATTTCTGAATAGCACGTTTTAATGGACGCGCACCATACTCCTTGTCAAAACCTTTATCGGCAATAAAGTCTTTTGCTTTCTTCGAAAGCGTTAGCTCATAACCCAAGCCTTTGATACGATCGAATAATTTCTCTAATTCGATATCGATAATTTTGTGAATATCATCTTTATCTAGAGAATTGAATACCATTACATCATCAACACGGTTCAGGAATTCTGGAGCAAAAGCTTTTTTCAAGGCATTTTCAATAATGCTTCGCGCATTACTATCTGCCTGATTCTTTTTCGCGGAAGTCCCAAATCCAACACCCTGACCAAAGTCCTGAAGCTTTCTAGCCCCAATATTCGAGGTCATAATAATGATGGTGTTTCGGAAATCGATTTTACGTCCGAGACTATCAGTTATATAGCCATCATCCAATACCTGTAGTAACATGTTGAATACGTCGGGGTGCGCTTTTTCGATCTCATCCAACAATACTACCGCATATGGCTTTCTTCGAATTTTTTCAGTTAATTGACCACCCTCTTCATAGCCAACATAGCCTGGAGGTGCTCCAATTAACCGTGATACAGCGAATTTCTCCATGTATTCACTCATATCGATACGAACCAATGCATTTTCCGAATCGAACAATTCACGCGCTAGCACTTTCGCCAACTGTGTTTTACCAACCCCAGTCTGTCCAAGGAAAATAAAGGAACCAATGGGTTTATTCGGATCCTTCAACCCTGCGCGGTTTCGCTGAATAGCTTTCACCACTTTCCCTACGGCTTCGTCCTGGCCGATTACCTTACCTTTAATACGTTTTGGTAGTTCGGCTAACTTGGCGCTTTCCGCTTGGGCAATTCGACTTACGGGAACACCGGTCATCATAGAAACTACTTCCGCTACATTTTCCTCGTCAACGGTTTCCTTATGCAATTTGGATTCCTTTTCCCAGACTTCCTGTGCATCGGCCAATTCCTTTTCTAAATTCTTTTCATCATCGCGGAGTTTCGCGGCTTCTTCATATTTCTGTTTCTTCACAACAGAATTCTTCAACTCGCGAACCTCTTCCAATTTCGATTCGATTTTCAGAATCTTTTCAGGTACATTAATATTGGTAATGTGTACACGCGAACCTGCTTCATCTAAAGCATCAATAGCTTTATCGGGAAGGAAACGATCGGTCATATAGCGATTCGTCAATTTCACACAAGCCTCTAAGGCATCATCGGTATACAGGACATTGTGGTGCGATTCGTATTTATCTTTGATGTTTTTAAGGATTTCAATAGTCTCGTCGATACTAGTTGGTTCGACTAATACTTTTTGAAAACGTCGCTCTAGTGCTCCGTCTTTTTCAATATACTGTCGATACTCATCTAGGGTAGTCGCTCCAATACATTGAATTTCACCACGTGCCAATGCAGGCTTAAACATATTGGAAGCATCCAGGGATCCGGTAGCACCTCCAGCGCCTACGATGGTATGAATCTCATCGATGAATAGAATGATATCGTCATTCTTTTCCAGTTCGTTCATCACAGCTTTCATCCGTTCCTCAAACTGACCACGATACTTCGTTCCAGCAACCAAACTTGCAAGGTCTAAGGTCACCACACGCTTGTCGTACAAAATACGTGACACTTTACGCTGTACAATTCGTAGGGCGAGGCCTTCGGCAATAGCCGATTTACCAACACCAGGTTCTCCAATAAGGAGTGGGTTGTTTTTCTTTCGTCGACTTAATATCTGCGATACACGCTGTATTTCGCTCTCACGTCCCACCACTGGATCAAGCTTGCCTTCTTCGGCAAGTGCCGTTAGGTCACGGCCAAAATTGTCTAATACGGGCGTTTTCGATTTTTTATTTCCTTTTTTACCGCTATTTCCGGTAAATAGGTTTTCCTTACCGCCATCGGCGGCCGCTGCATCATCATCGCTCGGAAAGGATTCAGCAGAAGGCGAATCCAAATAGTCTTCATCGTTTGCCATCATTACCTTAAATTGATCTTTCACGCCATCATAATCTACTTTCATCTTCATCAGCAACTTTGTGGTCGGATCGTTTTCATTCCTAAGAATGCAAAGCAATAAATGAGCGGTATTGATACTTGAGCTTTGGAACAGCTTTGCCTCTAAAAAGGTCGTTTTTAAGGCGCGTTCCGCTTGTCGAGTGAGGTGTAAGTTTTTTTTATCGTTGGTAGCTGCATCGGAATTAGGATTCGCAGGGCTTAAAATTTCTACTTTTCTGCGCAGGTGATTCAAATCTACATCCAGGGCATTCAAAATAGAAACAGCTTTTCCATTACCGTCACGTAACAATCCTAACATCAAATGTTCGGTACCTATAAAATCATGGCCCAACCGTAAGGCTTCTTCCTTACTGTAGGCGATTACATCTTTTACTCTTGGGGAAAAATTATCATCCATAGTCTTCAGTTCCTATACGTCTAAAAATACTAAAATTACTTACAAAAGGGCAAATATTGTACCTGAATTGAAAGGGCTTAGGTAAAAGGACGAAAAAAAGACGGTAATTCAAAGCCGAGTATGGTTTAGTTATCAACCAAAAAGCCTGTTAAATTTGTTAATAAAATCGTGAATAAACCCTAGTGAAATGCGCCTTTTAACCCTCAAAATACCGTATATTGCTACGTTAGTATAACAACTATTTTTAAAGCGAAAATTTATGGCTGAAGGTGAAAAACTGATTCCTATAAATATTGAAGATGAAATGAAATCGGCCTACATCGATTATTCGATGTCGGTCATCGTGTCACGTGCGCTGCCAGATGTGCGTGACGGTATGAAACCAGTACACCGTAGAGTGTTATTTGGAATGCACGAATTGGGAGTGCGCTCCAGTAGTTCTCATAAAAAATCGGCGCGTATCGTTGGTGAGGTATTGGGTAAATATCACCCGCATGGCGATACATCTGTTTATGATGCAATGGTTCGGATGGCTCAGGAATGGAGTCTTCGGTATATGTTGGTCGATGGGCAGGGAAACTTTGGTTCCATCGATGGCGATAGTCCAGCGGCAATGCGATATACAGAAGCACGGATGCGGAAAATTTCTGAGGAGATGTTGGCTGATATCGATAAGGAAACAGTAGACCACCAACTCAATTTCGACGATACCATAGAAGAACCAACTGTTTTACCTACCCGTATTCCAGGGTTATTGGTTAACGGTGCATCTGGTATTGCAGTTGGAATGGCAACCAATATGCCTCCGCATAACCTTACGGAGGTTATTGACGGTACCATTGCTTATATCGATAATAATGATATTGAAATTGATGAGCTGATCCAGCACGTCAAGGCACCTGATTTTCCTACTGGTGGAGTTATCTACGGATATGAAGGAGTAAGGGAAGCCTTTAAAACAGGTCGCGGACGTGTCGTTATGCGTGGAAAATCGCATTTTGAAGAGGTAAACGGACGCGAATGTATTATCGTTACTGAAATTCCATATCAGGTGAACAAGGCTGATATGATTAAGAAGACGGCCGACCTTGTAAACGATAAGAAAATAGAAGGTATTTCTAATATCCGTGACGAATCGGACCGTAAGGGAATGCGCATTGTATACATCCTTAAACGCGATGCGGTACCTAATATCGTGTTAAATATGTTGTTCAAGTATACGGCACTTCAATCTAGCTTCAGTGTGAACAATATCGCATTGGTGAATGGTCGTCCACAGTTATTAAACCTCAAGGAATTGATTCATTATTTCGTGGAACACCGCCATGAAGTGGTGGTCCGTCGAACGGAATACTTATTGCGCAAAGCGGAAGAACGGGCGCATATCCTGGAAGGATTGATCATTGCTTCCGATAATATCGATGAGGTGATTGCCTTAATTCGAGGGTCGGCGAATGCAGAGGAGGCACGCCAAAAGTTGATGGATACTTTCGAGCTGACCGAGATTCAGGCGAAGGCCATTGTAGAAATGCGATTGCGACAATTGACGGGTCTTGAGCAAGATAAGCTTCGAAGCGAGTATGATGAATTGATGAAGACCATCGAAGATTATAAGGATATCCTGGCGAAGAAAGACCGTCGAATGGAGATCATTAAGGAAGAATTGATTGAGGTTCGCGATAAGTATGGTGATGAGCGCCGCTCTACAATCGAGTATGCTGGTGGCGATGTTAGTATCACCGACTTGATTGCGGATGAAAAGGTGGTTATTACGATATCACATGCTGGTTATATAAAGCGAACATCACTTACCGAATATAAAAAGCAAAATAGAGGAGGGGTTGGTCAAAAAGCTTCTTCAACTAGAAATGAAGACTTCTTGGAAGACTTGTTCGTAGGAACGAATCACCAATACATGCTTTTCTTCACTCAAAAAGGAAAATGTTTCTGGTTACGGGTTTTCGAAATTCCGGAAGGAAGTCGTACGTCAAAAGGAAGAGCAATTCAAAACCTTATCAATATTGAGCCAGACGATAAGTTGAAGGCCTTTATCTGTACTCAGGATTTAAAAGATGAAGAGTATATCAATAGTCGATATGTCATTATGGCAACTAAAAAAGGTCAGGTGAAGAAAACTTCATTAGAACAATACTCTCGTCCGAGAACAAACGGAATTAACGCCATTACTATTAAGGACGGCGATGAGCTATTGGAGGCTAAACTTACCACTGGCGATAGTCAGGTAATGTTAGCGGTTCGAAGTGGTAAAGCGATTCGTTTCGAAGAAGAGAAAACACGTCCGATGGGCCGAAACGCTTCAGGGGTTCGCGGGATCAAACTTGATAACGATGACGATGAAGTAGTAGGAATGGTAGCTATCAATGACGATGAGTCGGATATTTTAGTGGTTTCTGAAGGAGGTTATGGAAAACGTTCTACATTAGACGATTATCGTATTACCAACCGAGGCGGAAAAGGTGTAAAAACGCTAAATATTACTGAAAAAACCGGTAAATTAGTAGCAATCAAGAATGTAACCGATCAAGACGATCTTATGATCATCAATAAATCAGGTATTGCCATTCGGATGGCGGTTGAAGATTTAAGGGTTATGGGACGTGCCACTCAAGGGGTTCGATTAATCAAGGTTCGTGATAACGATGCCATTGCGGCAGTTGCGAAGGTGAAACACGACGAAGATGATATTGAAGAAGGGGATGAAGTAGAGAATACTGAACTTGGCACCACTCTTGATAATAATGGAGCGGAACAAACCGAAAACAACGAATAAATTAAAACACTTACAATGAAAAAACAGGTTATAACAGTGATGGTATTAATGTTTTCCATTGCTGTATTTGCACAAAAAAGAGAAATCAGAAAGGCCGAAAGAGCTGTAGAAGACAAAGATTATAACGAAGCAATGTCTTATCTAAAAGAGGCTGAAGGTTTATTATCCCAAGCGGATCAAGAGGAAAAAGCTCAATTTTATTTGGTGAAATCTGAGGCATATCAAGGTAGTGCCGGGAACGATTATGAAAAAATGAAATCTGCCATTGAGGCTTACAAGATGGCTATTGAATTGGGTGGAATGGATGAATTCTCTGAAAGGATGATGATGCTTCAAGGCAATTTGCGAGTAATGTTAGTGAATAGTGCTATAGAAGATCAAAATGCTCAGCGCTATGATATTGCAAGTAAGAAACTCTATAATAGTTATAAAGTGAGTCCGAAAGATACTTCAGACCTCTATTTTGCGGCTAGTAATGCGGTTAATGGAAAAAATTACGATGATGCATTAGAATATTATAAAGAATTAGTGGATCTTGGCTATACAGGGATTGAAAAACAGTTTATAGCCGTTAGCAAGGAGACCGGAGAAGAGGTCGTCTACAACGATAAAAACCAGCGTGATTTAATGCTTAAGGCCGGAGAGGTTATAAAGCCCCAAGATAGAATGACTTCTTCTAGAATGGGTGAGATTCTGAGAAATATGACCTTAATTTATTTAGATAAAAATGAAGAAGAGAAAGCGAAAGAATTGATGGCCAAAGCTAGAGCTGAAAACCCTGAAGATACTTCACTAATGATGGCCGAAGCTCGATTAGCTTATAAAACTGGAGACAAAGAAAAATATAATCAGTTAATGGAGAAAGTAATAGGTGCCGAACCAAATAATAAAGATCTTATATTCAATATGGCGGTTAATACCGCTGAGATGGGAGATTCGGAAAAGGCTAAGCAATATTACGAACGTGTACTGGAAATCGATCCTGAATATACTCCTGCATTAATTAACATTGCTGTTCTAAAATTAGATAGTGAAAAGGACCTTGTACAGGAAATGAATAATTTGGGAACGTCAACTGCTGATTCAAAAAGATATGAAGAATTAAAGCAGGAAAGAAAAGCTATTTATCAAGAAGTATTACCTTATCTTGAAAAAGTGAATAAGATTGATGACAGTAATATTGAAGTTAAAAGAACTTTAATGGATATTTACGGGCAACTAGCTATGGATGATAAATTCAAACAAATGAAGGCTGAAGTTGAAGCTGCTCAAAACTAGAAGATAATTTAGTAAACTGATGAATTTAAAAAAGCCGTCTTTGTAGACGGCTTTTTTATTAGATAATCTTTTTAATTACCCTAAGCTTATGAGTATGCGTTCGCTTCTCATAGTTGAAAATCCCCGTATGGTCTAAGCGGTCTATTCGAACCTTTCCATGGGCATGGATGATATAATGATCCTTCATAATAATGCCAACATGGGTTATATCGCCCTCTGCATTATCAAAAAAAGCTAAATCGCCTGGCTCGCTTTCCTCAATGAAACTTAAAGGTTCGCCTTGAGTGGCCTGCTGACTAGCATCTCGCTTCAATGAATGACCATTAAGTCGATACACCATTTGAGTAAAACCGCTACAGTCTATTCCAAAAGGCGTTCTTCCGCCCCATAGATAGGGAGCATTTAAATATAATAGTGCCGTACTAACCAAATGATTTTTATTCAATACACTGGATTTCGTTGGCCCTTCAAACCTATGTTGCAATAATTTCACTGAACCGACAGCACATCCCAAAGGAATAGGCATCAGTTGCCCATGATGTTCCGTTACAAAATCTACTAATTCGGAGGATAGTTTCGGTTGAAGTGTACTATACTTCTTGTAGTTGTTTTCTTCAATTTCAAAGAGTTGCTTATTGTCTAACCAACCTTCATACCCATCATGAAGCAAACGAATACGACTCCATTTCTTCTGCATATCCAAAATTTTAAACAATTCCCCATATAACACCTGGGAAACCATTTCACTGGCATCAGCTTTTTCAGCACGCAAAGGAGCAATGCTTATATTACAAAGACCATATTTCATCTAAGCAGACTTGGGAGAGGATTTACTTGCGTTCTATTACCATGGCTGAAGCACCTCCACCACCATTACAGATAGCGGCAGCGCCGATTTTCGCATTGTTCTGTTTCAATACATTAATTAAAGTAATAAGAATCCGAACACCACTACAGCCTAGTGGGTGACCTAAGGATACCGCTCCACCGTTTACGTTTACCTTTTCACCATCCAAATCCATAATTTTCATATTGGCAAGACCTACAACAGAGAAGGCTTCATTAAACTCAAAGAAATCCACATCATCTTTTGTTACCCCCGCTTTATCCAATGCTTTTGGCAGTGCTTTTGCTGGTGCGGTCGTAAACCATTTCGGTTCCTGCGCAGCATCTGCATAGCTTCTTATGGTAACTAAAGGTGTTAATCCAAGTTCTGAAGCTTTTTCAGCAGACATCATAACTACGGCTCCCGCACCATCATTGATGGTAGAAGCATTGGCAGCTGTAACGGTTCCATCTTTGCTGAAGGCTGGACGAAGCGAAGGAATCTTCTCCATTCGTACATTTTTGAATTCTTCGTCCTCCTTTACGATAACAGGATCACCTTTTCGTTGGGGTACCTCTACTGGTACTACTTCATCATCGAACCTACCTTCCTCCCAAGCTTTTTTGGAACGATTGTACGATTCGATGGCAAAATTATCTTGATCTTCACGAGAGAAATTGTATTCAGTAGCACATAAATCGGCGCAGACACCCATTGCATTGTGGTCGTAAGCATCAACCAGACCATCTTTCTGCATCCCATCTTCTAAAGTAGCAGGACCGAATTTTTTACCCTTTCGCATGTGTACATAATGCGGAATATTGCTCATGCTTTCCATTCCACCGGCTACCACAATATCGGTGTCGCCCAAAGCAATGCTTTGCGCCGCTTGCATCACGGCTTTCATACCACTCGCACATACCTTATTAACAGTTGTACAAGGAACTGTATCTGGTATTCCGGCTCCCAACGCGGCCTGACGCGCTGGCGCTTGTCCGACACCGGCCTGTACCACATTTCCCATATATACTTCTTGAACTGTACTTGGGTCCAAGCTTATTTTATCCAAGGCGCCTTTAATGGCAGTAGATCCTAACTTCGTTGCTGTAAGAGAGGATAAACTTCCCATAAAGCTTCCGATTGGGGTTCTAGCGGCAGATACGATGACAACTTCTTTCATGATATATTTTTTACTGTGAATTTGTTACTTTGGAATTGTAGGCAAATCGCCTATTTCTGTGCTTGCGAATTTACATATTTTACACTGAAATATCAATCGTTATCGCAGCTGCTTTGGGAATACTGTCGGGTTATTCATACCTTTACTTTTCCAATATTGCTTATGAGCCAATTTTTTTCGGTCCTTTCCAAAAACCAATCCCTTATTTATAAAGGGTTTTTGTTTGTCATCGCCACAATCTTGGTCATTTACCTCATGCCCAAGGGCGGACAATTCAAGTATCATTTTCAAAAGGGAAAGCCCTGGCAATATGAAAACCTCTACGCACCATTTACTTTCACAATAAAAAAGGGTGAAGAGGCCATAGCCGACGAGGAAGCTGCCATTCGTGAGAACAGCGTTCCCTATTTCGAATATGACAAGGAGGTTATAACAGAAAGTCGAGCACGTTTTTCAGAATTGCTGGAAGAAACGTTTGTTGATTCTATTTACACCACTTCAGCATCACAAGCTAGACAAGCCGGCTTAACAATTTTGGAATCGTTTTATGAAAACGGTGTCATCGATCAAATTCATTCGTATTCACCGGAAGCGTTGATTTATCTGAAAAAAGGCGACCGCATCGAGGAACGTATCTATTCACAACTTACCCAACGTGAAAATATACCTGGTATCGTATCGAAACGTTTAGGCGACACCTATAGCAAAGGAATTCAGTTATTGCTTCAAAAAACTTTGAAACGGGCCATGGAACCCAACGTTACGCTGGATACCAAACGAACGGAAGCCTCTATCGCTGCTGAAATAGAAGCTATTAGTCCCACACGTGGTGTGGTGGAAAAGGGCGAGCGCGTGGTGGAAAAGGGTGTTGTGGTGGAAGGTGAAACCTATCAAATCCTGAATTCACTGAAAGAGGAATACCAAAGTCAGGTGTGGAGTCAGTCCAACTATTATTGGCTTATTCTAGGCTATACAATTGTAGTAGCACTTGTCTTCTTGATGCTTTTCCTTTTTCTGAATAAGTATCGACCTACTATTTTCAACGACAATACCAAGGTTACCTTTATCGTCTTTAATATTGTTCTGATGGTATTGCTTACAACTATTGTAGTGAAATGGGAAGCAAAATATGTATATGTTGTTCCACTCTGCATCCTACCGTTAATTCTGAAAGCATTTTTCGATCCGCGGCTGGGATTGTTCGTACATGTACTGACGCTGATGCTGCTAGGGTTTATCGTTCCGAATAGCTTCGAGTATCTATTTCTTCAAATAATTGCCGGAATCGTTACTATACTGACGGTTTCAGAGCTATACCGACGTGCGAATCTCTTTATTTCCGTAGGACAAATCACCTTGATTTATATCGTGGCGTATTTTGCCTTTTTTATTCTTCAGGAGGGAAGCCTGCAACGAATTTTATGGGAAAACTTCGCCTATTTCATCATTTGCGGACTCGCCACACTTTTTGCGCATCCGTTGATTTATTTATATGAAAAACTCTTCGGTTTGGTCAGCGATGTTTCGCTCTTGGAATTAAGCGATACCAATTCGAAATTGTTGAAGGAGCTGGCCAATAAGGCACCGGGAACCTTTCACCATTCCTTGAATGTTGCCAATTTAGGTGAAGCGGCCGCGAATGAAATCGGAGCCAATGCTATGTTAGTACGGGTAGGTGCACTCTATCATGATATCGGAAAGATGAAAAATCCGACCTATTTCACCGAAAACCAAGTAAGCGGTGTAAATCCGCATAGCGAACTGGATCCACAGGAAAGCGCCGAAATTATCATCGATCATGTCATCGATGGTATTGAAATCGCACGTAAGAATAACTTGCCCGATCGGGTTGTCGACTTTATACGAACCCACCACGGAACAAGCTTGGTGTATTATTTCTACAAGCAGGCAAAAGACTTGGATGCAACCATAAACGAGGATGATTTCCGGTACCCAGGCCCAATGCCGTTTTCAAAGGAAACTGCCATTTTGATGATGGCCGATAGTGTGGAAGCAGCTAGTAAAAGCCTAAAGGAACCGACTTCGACTAAAATTGATGATTTTGTTGAAAAAATCATCGATGGGCAAATGACCCAAAATCAATTCCTGAATGCGAATATCACATTTAAGGAAATTCAGGTTATTAAGAAGGTTTTAAAGAAAAAACTCAACAATATTTATCACTTACGGGTCGAATACCCTGAATAACAATCTTCAATCTTTTTAGCATCTATTTTTTTAAAAATGGCTTCACCTGTTAAACCTATGTAAATTAAGGCGGTCTTAACGCTTTTAGGGGTTATAAAGGGTATCTTTTTATAAAACGAAAGATATGTCACTACTTATTATTGTACTGAACATTTTATTGCCACCGTTAGCAGTATTCTTAGAACATGGACTAAGCACCGTGTTTTTAATCAACCTAGTGTTAACCATGATTTTTTGGTTGCCAGGTGTTATACATGCTTTCGTGGTAAACTAAATGTAAACGAATAACAAAAACCAATAACCCTTAAAATTGAAACGATTATTATGAAGAAGATTATTTTACTTTTAACCGCAACCTCATTATTAACTTTTACGAGTTGCGATTTAGACAAGACAAGAGAAGCAGAATTACCCGAAGTAGATGTTGATGTAGATACTGAAGAAGGTCAACTACCTGCATTCGATGTAGATTGGGCCGACGTCGATATTACAACTGAAACCGAAACGGTAGAAGTACCAAAGGTGGTAGTGGTAATGGAAGAAGAAGAAGTTGAAGTGCCTACCATCGATGTGGATATGCCAGATGAAGAAAAAGAAGAACGTAGTTTGGTAGTTGAAGCAGAAGTTGACGATGTAGAGCACAATCTTGAAATCAGAGAAATCCGTGCAAGTCAAAACAGATTATATGTAATTGCAATGTTAGAAGCCATGGAAACAAATCTTGACGGAAAGACCATGCGTGTACAAGATCAAGTAAACCTTAATGCACCTGATCTTGATGTGAAGTACATTATTGTTGGAGAGAAACCAAAACGTGTATATAATGATCAAAACATGTATGTTTCTTCCATGAGTGACTTACCAGAACGAGTTCGCGATGCGGAAACAATTTACAAGCGTTCGTAAATAAGTTTAAATAATAGCATTCAAAGCCACCTTTTTGAGGTGGCTTTTTTATTTCTTGTACATCAATGCGTTGCTATTTTTAACCTTTTCGATTCTTATTATTTGGAATAATTCCATAAATTTGGAAAAATTCCAACACTCATGAAAGAGACCATTTTGCATCTCGATTTGGATACGTTTTTTGTGTCCTGTGAACGGTTGATCGATTCCCGATTGCAAAAGCGGCCGTTGCTTGTGGGCGGAACAGGGGATAGGGGCGTGGTTTCTGCCTGCAGCTACGAAACCCGTCGTTTTGGAATCCGTTCGGGTATGCCCATGAAGCTAGCAAGACAGCTATGTCCAGAAGCGGTGGTCATCAAGGGAAATGCAGGAACCTATACCAAATTTTCTAAACAGGTTACCGATATCATCAAGGAAAGAGTCCCGGTATTCGAAAAGGCGAGCGTCGATGAGTTTTATGCCGATTTAAGCGGAATGGATCAATTCTTTGGCTGCTACAAATACGCTACGGAATTACGGCACACAATCATCAAGGAAACGGGATTGCCCATCTCTTTCGGAATGGCTTCCAATAAGGTTACTTCAAAGGTAGCTACGGGTGAAGCAAAGCCGAATAACCAAATGAAGGTCGATTATGGCTTCGAAAAGCAGTTCTTGGCACCGCTTTCCATTCGGAAGATCCCCATGGTGGGAAAGAAGACCTATCAGACCCTTCGGAACCTGGGCGTTGTAAAAGTAGAGACCATTCAGCAAATGCCGCTGGAAATGATGGTCAGTGCCCTCGGAGCAAACGGTAGAACAATTTGGCGTCGCGCCCAGGGAATCGACCGTCCGCCTTTGGTACCCTTTCACGCCCGCAAATCGCTTACTACCGAACGTACATTTCACGATACGATCGATGTGGTAAAACTGAAGAATATGCTTACCGCCATGGCCGAAAACTTGGCTTTTCAACTTCGAAGAGGTGAAAAACTGACTTCTTGTGTCGGGATCAAGATTCGATATGCCGATTTCAGCACCTATTCAAAACAGGCTAAGATTCCCTACACCAGTGCCGATCATATCATTATTCCGAAGGTATTGGAACTGTTCGAAAAACTATACGAACGCCGAATGCTGGTAAGATTAGTAGGTGTTTCTGTAAGCGATTTGGTGTCTGGGAACTACCAAATCAACCTTTTCGAGGATACCGAGGAAATGTTAAACCTCTACAACGCCATGGATCATATCCGCAATCGCTTTGGCGAAAATAAGGTGATGCGGGCAGCTTCCATGGGAGCCCGAACCATTGGGAGGTTTCGAAATCCGTTTGATGGTGAACCCCCGATGGTCTTGGCTCACAGAACACAATAATTATGTATTTGAATTGCCATACATACTATTCGCTTCGCTTCGGCACCTTTTCCGAAATAGCCTTGCTGGAACTGGCTGCCGAATGTGGAGTGAAGACTTTGGCGCTGACCGATATCAGCAATACCTCGGCCTGTTTGAACTTTATCCGAAAAGCGCCCGAATTCAACATCCGACCGATTGTTGGCATCGATTTCCGAAACGGGGCCGAACAGCAATTCGTGGGTTTGGCGAAGAACAATGATGGTTTTCAAGAATTGAATAGCTTTTTATCGAAGCATTCGCATCAACAGCTTTCGATTCCAGAAGAAGCACCTTCGTTTTCCAACGTATTCGTTATCTATCCTTTCGAAAAAGTCTTACAGCTGGAAAAAAAGAATTTTGCCGAACACGAATTCATCGGAATCTCTATCGAAAACCTTCGTCGCTTACCGTTTTCAGTCTATCGCTCCTACACCGATAAGTTAGTTATTCAACAGCCGGTTACCTTTAGAAATAAGCGTGATTTCAACGCACACCGCTTGTTACGGGCTATCGATAACAATATATTGCTGAGCAAACTTCCCACTACCGAGGAAGGATCTCCTTCAGAAAAGATGCTTCCCCAAGAAGAATTATTGGAGAAATATGTCGATTTCCCACACATCATTAAAAATACGGAGCGATTGCTTCAACAGTGTAGCATTCATTTTCAGTTTGGTGAAAGTCGGGTGTCGCAAAACCTCCAGGTATACGGAACTTCCAAGGAAGATGATTTTGATAGGTTGAAGGCATTGTGTGAAGAAGGACTTCCAAAGCGCTACCAAAATCCTGATGAAGTAGTTCAAAAGCGTTTGCAGACAGAGCTTAAGACCATTCGTAAGATGGATTTTGTATCCTATTTTTTGATCAATCATGATATCGTTTCCTACGCAAAATCCCAAGGGTTCTTTCACGTCGGACGTGGAAGCGGTGCCAATAGTATCGTTGCCTATATCATCGGAATTACGGATGTAGATCCTATTGAACTCGATCTGTATTTTGAGCGTTTTATCAATCCCTACCGTGCTTCGCCGCCCGATTTCGATATCGATTTCGATTGGCGCGATCGGGAGGCGATAACCGCCTATATTTTTGAACGCTTCGAAAACACCGCTTTGTTGGCTACTTACAATACCTTTAAATATCGAGCGGTGGTGCGTGAATTGGGGAAGGTCTTCGGCTTGCCCAAGGAAGAAATAGATAAGCTTAGTGAAGGACGTTATACAGTTTCGACCCTGGATGAAATGGGAGCGTTGGTGTTAAAATACGGTAAGTTGATCCAAGGTTTTCCCAATCATTTAAGCGTGCATTCCGCAGGAATATTGATTCTCGATAGGTCCATGCATTACTATTCTGCGACCGATCTGCCTCCCAAGGGCTTTCCAACAGTACAGTTCGATATGATTATTGCGGAGGATGCCGGTATTTTTAAGTTTGATATTCTGGGGCAACGTGGTTTGGCAAAAATTAAAGATGCAGTTGAAATCATTCAGGAAAACCGACCCGAACTTCCACCTATCGATATTTCCCAAGTGGAAACCTTCAAAAATGACGAGAATATTAATCGTTTACTAAGTGAAGGAAAGGCAATAGGAGCCTATTATGTGGAAAGTCCTGCAATGCGTGGATTAATGAAGAAGTTGAAGGTGAAGGACTATTTGGGACTGGTGGCAGCGAGTTCGGTAATTCGTCCGGGTGTTTCTTCCTCTGGAATGAAAAAAGAATACATTCGAAGGCACCGTGAACCCGAGCGACGAAAGGAAGCGCATCCCGTTTTGGCTGAAATCATGCCGGAAACCTATGGCATTATGGTATATCAGGAAGATGTGTTGAAGGTGGCACACCAATTTGCGGGGCTCGATTTGGGTGAAGCCGATGTGCTGCGAAGGGGAATGAGCGGTAAGTTTCGATCACGGGCCGAGTTTGCGGAAGTGGAAAAGAAGTTCATTAAAAATTGTCGCGATCGCGGTTATCCCGATGCGGTCATTTTTGAGGTGTGGGAGCAGATTGCGGGCTTTGCGGGCTATGCCTTTGCGAAGGGACACTCCGCCTCGTATGCGGTGGAGAGCTATCAAAGCTTATACTTAAAGTGCTATTTTCCATTGGAGTTTATGGTGGCCGTGCTAAATAATGGGGGAGGATTTTACAGTACCGAACATTATATCCATGAAATAAAGATGTGTGGCGGTACCGTGTACCCTCCGTGTATCAATAAAAGTGACCATGCCAATAGGATTGAAGGAGATAAGATTTTCTTAGGTTTTGGCTATCTGAAAAATTTAGAGCATATTACGATTCAGCGATTGCTTTCGGAGCGTCAATTGTACGGACCGTTTTCATCTTTAGACAATTTCATAGATAGGGTTTCAATTTCGTTGGAACAACTCACGATTTTGGTTCGGATTGGAGCATTTCGATTTACGGGTAGTCCAAAAACGGAACTGCTTTGGGCTGCCTTGTTCAAGATTGAAGCGGGAAAGCGGAAGGTGTCGCACCCGCGACTGTTTCAACAAGAACATAAAAGGTTTACGTTACCATCCTTAGAACATAATTGGCTGGAAGATGCCTACGATCAGATGGAATTATTGGGGTTTCCGTTGTGTGATTATTTCAATTTGATTTCAGAGCCCTTGAAAAATGATTTAAAGGCAGCCGATATGCCTAGGTTTTGCAACAGGGAAACGTTGCTGTATGGGGTTTTGGTGAATACGCGTTTCAACACTACCAAGCACGGTAAGCGTATGCGACTAAGCACCTTTGTGGATGTAGAGGGGCATTATTTTGATGCCGTCCATTTCACCCGAGTAGTTGAAAAATATCCAATTCATGGAAGAGGTGTGTATGCTTGTTACGGAAAAATAACGGAAGAATTTGGTCATCACAGTATGGATATTCGCTGGTCGCGAAAGCTATCGTTAAAACCCGATCCCAGAATTCCCGATGAACCTAGCTTTGAAACATTGAATAAGGGTACAAAGCGAAAAGAAATAAAGGCCTAGAAAATAGTACGAGCCATAAACAAAAAATCCCCACAGGAAGTGTGGGGAGTTGATGTGATAGGGTTGAATTGGAGCTACGACCGTCCCGCCCTGGCGGGATGCTCCTATCCAGCGATAAGCTCTTCGATGAATTTTCTTGATTTTTTTGCTTTGATCTGTCGCTCCCTGGAATACGCTTCTTTTTTAGAAGGGAAAGCCTCCTGATATTTCAGTTCCCAATCGTTTGCCTTTCCTGTATATCCCTTATGATTGGAGTTGTGTTTCCTGACTCGCTCGGATATCTTTTCAGCGGTATGACCAATATAGAATCGGTCAAGTTTTTCAGAATAAAGAATATAAACGGTAGAGTCCATAAACAAAAAAACCCCACAAAAAAACTGTGGGAAGTTGATGTGATCCCGGCGAGATTCGAACTCACGACCGTCTGCTTAGAAGGCAGATGCTCTATCCAGCTGAGCTACGGGACCAGTATTCCAATATTTTATGCTTTAGGCCGTGAACTCACGACCGTCCCGCTATAGCGGGATGCTCCTTGCCCAAACGTATCGATGGATACGGGCGGGTATCCAACTGAGCGATTACTTTTTTAAACAAAAAAACCGGACAAATGTCCGGTTTTATATGTCGGGGTGGCAGGATTCGAACCTGCGACCTCCTGCTCCCAAAGCAGGCGCGATAACCGGGCTACGCTACACCCCGAAAAAATGTCAAAGCTCTCTTTTTTAAGCAGGTGAGAAGAACCTGCGACCTTCCCGCAAAGCGGGACGCGATAACCGGCGGAGTTTATCCCGCACAGGTTGCGGGGCTACACCCCGAAAAAATGTCAAAGCTCTCTTTTTTAAGCAGGTGAGAAAAACCTAGTCTTGTCATGGAAATTGTCGGTCAATTTCCAAAAAAAAAAAAATGCGGAGAGACCGGGACTCGAACCCGGGCAACGCTTGCGCGTTGACAGATTAGCAATCTGCTCCGTTACCACTCCGGCACCTCTCCAAAAACTTATATGATCGTCAGCTTTTTTAAAGCCGTGCCCCACATTATCTAGTAGGCGGGTGCAAATGTAACGCTTCATTCCGTTTTACACAAAAAAAATATAACCTTTTTTGAAGCGATTTTTAATACCCTATAAATCAGTTTGAAATTATAAAAATCACCTTCCCGAATCTATTTTTTTACAAACCAGAACAACCTTTTTATCATTCAAAAGGGTAGTGAAAAACAAATACAATTCACCACCATCCGAAATTTTCCATTTCTTTCGTAGCTGGGCTACAGATTCAGAGAAGTTGCGGGTAGTGATACTGGCTTTTGAAAAGTTGCTTTCCCGAATCGATTTCTTTGAATAGGGAAGCACTTTTTCAACAGAAAAGATACGACCAGGGAACTCACGTAATACATCACTTGTATATACATGGGAGTGCTCATGGAGTTTCTTAACCTTAAAATCCTTTGACACCAACTGAAAAGCCCCACTCTTCATTATGGCAGCATTCGGCTCGTACAAAAAGCGGCTAGGTTCGCCATATACAGCTTCTACTGTTTCACCCCAAAGAAATGAATACGTTTCGTTTCTATTCTTCCTAAGATTCTTGGTTACTACCTTCGGCTTTCCTTCATAACCTTTTGAAAGAATCCATAAAAGTTCCTTCACTTCATTATTTATTGCTACGACATGAATTTCACGTACGTTTTGCATTGCTTCAAGTCCTATACTGATATCAAGCATGGGTGATGTTTTCACCATGATATTAGGACTGCTCCCAAACAAACTTGGCAAACCTTCAATAATATTTGGTTCACAATCTTTTAAAAGGAAAACCTTTCCTTTCGTATCGCTTCTTCTGCTTGGGTCGATATAAAGCCAGTCGAAAGATTGGTTCTGTATCCCAGAAACGCCATTTTTAGGAGCTACTTGTATATTGGACAATCCTAACCGATTGAAGTTATGTTCAGCTATATTAGCGAGCGCTTCATTTTTTTCAAAGTACACAACGTTTGCAAATCGTTTTGCAAAATAGAATGAATCCACCCCAAACCCTCCCGTAAGATCGGCCAATGATTTCCCCTTGATAAGCGAAGTTTTATAAGCCGCAGTTTTTTCGGAAGAGGTTTGTTCTATACTGACTTTAGAGGGCCAATAAATTCCTTCTTCAGAATACCATGTAGGAAGTTTCTTATCAGCCTTTTGCCGGCTTTCAATTTGTTCTAGCAGTTCCTGGGTAGTAATTCCGTCAAATTGACTTCCCTTTAAAGCCAAACGGGTAAGGTCGCCATCAAAAGAGGCGATAAACTCTTGTACGTCTTTTTGAAGCAATTTTTGGTTCAAAAGGATTATAGGTTTTTGGTAAGTCGTTGTACGATTTTATATTCAGATAGGAATTCTTTCGAAATAACCTTTAGAGCGGTGTAAGTAGGAACGGCCAATATCATCCCAGCGACTCCAAATAGAAATCCACCGATTAATATAACAAGGAATATCTCCAGTGGATGTGAGTGCACACTCTTGGCGAAAACCACTGGTTGGGTAATTAAATTATCGAATACCTGCGCCAAGGAATAGCCACCAAGTATGTAAAGTAATTTTGGCAATAATTCAGTTGAAAAATCAGCGCCTAAATTATTAGACACTACCACTAATAGCATTAAAGCTCCAGCAATGATGGGACCGAGGTAAGGAACGATATTCAAAAAGGCACAGATCAATGCAATGGCTACCGGATTCTTAATATCGAAAAACACCAATAGAACAGTGTAGAAAACACTTAGTATCAATATCTGAAGTACCAATCCGATAAAATAGCGTGACAATAACTCCTTGATTTTATTCAACACCACCAAAAATCTTTTTTCGCGACCAGGTTCCGCGAAGGTGGTAACCGCATTGGCAATAAGATTCTCATCCTTCAATAAAAAGAAGGAAATAAAGAGTACCGCAAATAGTCCAACAATTAAAGAGCCTATATTTCCAAAGAAGATATCGATAAAGCTGGGAATTAATTCTAAATCAAAATTTCGGACATATTCGGTGCGTTTTATACCCTCTACAATATCGATCTGTTCTACTCCAAGATAATCGCTAGCCTGTATATTTAGCTCATAAAGGTCCTGCTTCACCAGGTCGAAATCGATATTCGAAATGTTTTTACTTTGTTCAATAATGATAGGAACAAAAATTCGTAATAGCAGCACTATGGAAGCTATTACCAACAACAATGTTGTAAACGATGCTAGCGTATTACTAAACTTAAGACGATACTTTAGGAATTGCATCAACGGTCGTCCGATTAGGGAGATTACAATGGCAATTCCAATAAAAAGTAGGAGTGACTGTATGCTAAAGAAAAACCAGATAAGAAAAACTAAACCAGCCAAAACGCCTAAGGCCCTAAGAATCCCTATTGATATAGCTTTGGCTCTTCCTCGCTTTTCCATGCGGCTAAGATACCATAATCATAGATGCAGCGTTACAAAAGTTTTGTTAACTCATGCAACGCGATTCCCGTAGCCTGTGTCACATTCATGCTGCTGTTTTCGCCAAACATAGGGATGTGAAGATGTACGTCACTAGTATTTAATACCGTTTCCGAAACACCGTTTCGTTCGCTTCCAACGACCAATACGCATTTTTTAAGTTTCGTATTGTAATCTTGGATAGGAATACTCTCCGTTGTGATTTCCAGTGAAAGGATAGTATATGCTTGGTGTTTGTATAGTTTGAGAATTTCTTCGGTATCATCGACTATTTCAAATGGCGTCTTTTCTACCGTATTTCTTGCAGTACGTTTTAATCGTGGTGATGAACTATCAAAATCAGTGTTGCTAAAGATGATTTTTTCAACTCCAAAAGCATCGGCCAATCGAAACAGTCCGCCAAAATTTGCTGGACCAGTAACGCCGTCACAGAGAATTATTAATGGAAAAGTTTTCCTTTCAAAGGAAACATCGGTATGCGACTGCTGCAATGCCATTAGTTTTGAAATACGTAGCCCACAATATTGGCTCCCATTTGAAGCGCTTTTCTTCGAACCTCTTCCGGGTCGTTGTGGATTTCAGGGTTTTCCCAGCCATCACCTAAATCACTTTCAAAGGTGTACAAAAGTACCAATCTTCCTTCGTGTTCGATGCCAAAGGCTTGCGGACGACCGCGATCGTGTTCGTGAATTTTGGGTAAGCCGTCAGGAAAATCAAAGTGCTGATTGAATATCGGATGCGAAGCTGGTAATTCCCGTAATTCAGCGTTCGGGAAAACTTTTTTCAACTCCTCTCGAATGTATTGGTCCATTCCATAATTATCATCAATATGAAGAAACCCGCCACTTAATAGATAGGTACGAAGGTTTTCTGCCTCTTCTGCAGTAAAAAATACATTTCCGTGGCCTGTCATATGTATAAAAGGATAATCGAAAAGGTCGATGCTTCCGGGAGAAACTGTTTGGGTATCTGCCTTTAAAGCTGTTCCGATGGTCTCGTTACAAAACCGTACTAAATTAGGAAGTGCTGTGGGATTACTATACCAATCGCCACCGCCACCATACTTCAAGACTGCGATTTCTTGACCATCGGATGTGGTAAGAAAAAAGAGTGTTAGGAAAAGGAAAAAAAGGTATTTCATATATCAAAAATAAGCATTCTTACTGCAAGGGATCTCTAATGAATGGTTTTCGTAAAATTGTAGCAAATAAAATTAAGAGAAAGCAAAATGAATACCCGTTTTGTTCATTTCATTATAGATTAAGAAAAGCAATGCTATGACACGCCACAATCGCTGCTGTTTCAGTACGTAGACGCGTATTTCCCAACGTGATGGGCAAAAATCCTTTCGCTTCCGCCAGCTGAATCTCCTCAGAAGAAAAGTCGCCTTCGGGTCCAACCAACAACAAGACATCCGCTCCCGGTGATACGATTTCCTTCAATTTTTTCTTTTCGCCCTGTTCACAATGTGCAATTCCTTTTACTGAAGCATTGGGATCTTGATTCAAGAAACCCTTTAATGTCCTAGTAGGGTGAAGGATCGGTAAATATGCTTTAAGCGATTGTTTCATGGCACTGACCAATATTCGTTCGTAGCGATCGGGTTTCACATTGGTACGTTCGCTATGGTCACATAGGATTGGTGTAATTTCCGTAATGCCGATTTCAGTTGCTTTTTCCAAGAAGGTTTCGAAACGATCATTCGTTTTGGTAGGCGCCACCGCCATGTGAAGGCGATAGGGTAGTGGTTCCTGCTTTTCGACCTTATTCACCACCGCTTCACATTTCTTCTGATGGGTACTGCTCAATTCAACCTCATAAAAATGGCCCTTGCCATCGGTTACATGAAGTATGTCGCCAATTTGTTTGCGTAATACCTTAGCGATATGTCGACTTTCATCCTTGTCGAAAGCCACCGAGGTGTCGTTTGGTAAAATGGAAGGATGGTAGAAAAGATTCATGTGTTTAGGATTTTCCTAGTTCCATACGTGCTTGTGCCGTAACATTGCGCTTCGCATACAGTTGGTGCTTAAATTTTAATTCACCCACCATAGCAATCATCGCTGCATTGTCCGTACAATATTCAAATTTAGGAATATGCGTTTTCCAGCCTTTGTTCGTTTGGGCTTGCTGCAACGCCTTTCGAATGCCGCTATTAGCCGAAACACCACCGCCGATCGCAACTTCTGTAATTCCAGTCTGTTTCACTGCGTTTTTCAACTTGCCCATCAAATAGGAAACAATGGTATATTGAAGACTGGCGCAGATATCTTCCATATTCTCCTGAATGAAGCTAGGATTCTGATTTATTTCCTTTTCAACAAAATACAACACTGAAGTCTTCAGACCACTAAAACTGAAATCTAACGGCCCTACCTTCGGTTTTGGGAACTTGAACGCCTTTGGATTTCCCTGTTGGGCGTATTTATCGATTAACGGACCCCCGGGATAGGGAAGGCCTAGAATTTTTGCCGATTTATCGAAGGCTTCACCAACAGCATCATCTAAGGTTTGACCAATCACTTCCATTTCAAAATAATCGGTCACCTTTACGATTTGCGTATGACCACCACTTATCGTCATTGCTAAAAACGGGAAATTTGGTGCTATTTGTCCTTCAGCCTTAATAAAATGCGCCAAAATATGCGCCTGCATATGGTTAACATCGATTAAAGGGATGTCCAATCCAAACGCCAACGACTTGGCAAATGAGGTGCCGACCAACAAAGAACCCATCAGTCCCGGCCCCCTTGTAAAAGCTATGGCACTTAGTTGTTTTTTATCGATATTTGCTTTGTGTAACGCCTGATGTACGACAGGGACAATATTTTGTTGATGTGCCCTTGAGGCGAGTTCGGGTACTACACCACCGTATTCTTGGTGAATTTCCTGGGTTGCGACAACATTAGAGAGTACGGTTCCGTTATGAATAACAGCAGCTGCCGTATCGTCGCAAGAGGACTCGATGCCAAGGATATAAATGTCTTTAGAATTCATAGCAAAAAAGGGCCTGATAATTGGGGGTAAAATTAAAACTTTAAGCGCGTATCAAAAAACTTCGGAACATAATCGTTCGTACGATCATTGCCCTGCTCTTGCTAATCGTGCTTTTGTTCATCGTGCTTTCTATCCCCGCGGTGCAAACCTATGTTGCGAATAAGGTCACCGACAATCTCAATGAAACTTACGGTACGCAGATTTCTATCGATAAAATAGGGGTGAATTGGAAGGGTGAAGTCGATATTCGGAAAGTACTGATAATGGACCATCGCGACGATACGCTTATTTTTTCGCAGGAATTGCAAACGAATATCCTGAACTTCAGAAACCTTATCAATGGCGATTTGGGCTTTGGCGATATTAAACTGCAGGATGCATACCTGAATGTGATTACCTACGAAGGCGAAGAGACCGACAACCTGACGATTTTCTCCAATAAGTTCGATACCGGTCAGAAGCCTACCAAACCTTTTAGTCTTATTGGAAACGATCTTCAGATGAACAACGGCCGTGTTCGGTTTCGAAATTATAACCTTTCGAAACCAGAGGTAATCGATTTTCACGATGTGAACCTAACGGCGGAAGATTTTGAAATTCTCGGTCCCGATATCTCCGCACAGATTCAATCGCTTTCGCTCGATGGTTTCGACGGATTAAATGTTACCGATCTACGTGCGGATTTTTCGTATACCCCTGAAGCCATGGTCTTCAATGACTTGGTTTTGAAAACGGATAATTCGAATATTCAAGGAAATCTTCGTTTCGATTATGCCGAAAAGGGAATGGCAGATTTTGAAAACGATGTTACAATTACCGCTACTTTTGAAGATGCCGTTGTGGCTACCAAGGATCTCAATAATTTTTACGATGAATTTGGCGAGTATCAGGAAATTAAGTTGAGCGGAAACCTCAAGGGTACACTGAATGACTTCCAACTGGAAAATGCTGATATTTCCTTTGATAGTAGTCGATTAGCAGGCGACTTCACCTTTGAAAACCTTCTCGATGCCGAAAAGGACTTCCGTATTGCTTCCCCTAACCATAGCATTCGTACCGACTATTACGATTTGCGACGTTTTATGCCCAGAATTCTAGGCGATGTATTGCCGGCTGAACTAAAGCCTTTGGGATCGGTTTCCTTTCAGGGGAATAGTACAATCACTTCATTTGAATTGTCTACGAATAGTGTCATCCAAACAAGCGCTGGGCGGATTAAGGCAGATCTAGATCTTGGGAATATAACGGATTTCGACAACGCATTTTATGATGGGCAGCTGGTATTGACGCAATTTAATATGGGGAAAATGCTTAATACCTCAAGCCTCGGAACCATCACGGCGGATGTGATGGTAGATGGAAGGGGCTTCACACAAAAAACGGTGAGCAGCCGCTTGGAAGGTACCATTTCCAGTTTCACTTTTGAAGGATATAAGTATACCAACATAGAGGTTTCAGGAACATTGAAAGATCCTGTTTTTAATGGTGAATTGAGCATAGATGATCCCAATTTAAAACTTGATTTTACCGGGTTGGTCGATGTTTCCAAGGATTTCAACCAGTACGATTTTGAAGCGGATGTGGAATACGCTGAACTAAATCAGCTCAATTTAATTAAAAGGGATAGTGTTTCGGTCTTTGCGGGTCGTATTCGTGTAGATATGGACGGAACGACTATCGATGATGCAGTAGGAACCATATCGTTTAATGAAACATTCTATCAAACCGCAAGTGAGGATTATTTTTTCGACGATTTTCAAATAACATCCACTTTTGAAGGCGATGTTCGGACCATTGAAATAAACTCCCCAGATATCATTACAGGTAAAATTGAAGGTGAATTTCTGATTCGTGATATTCCCTACCTTTTTCAAAATGGAATCGGTTCTATTTATGCAAATTATATTCCTCAGGAAGTCACAACCGATCAATACATCGATTATGAATTCGAAGTATATAACAAGATCGTAGATGTATTTGTGCCGCAATTGAAGCTTGGGGAAAATACGCGTGTAAAAGGGTCCGTTTCTTCCGATCAATCAAAATTCCAACTAAATTTCAGGTCACCAGAACTATTGTTATACGATAATTATTTAGGTAAAGTAAACATTCAGATAGATAATGATAATCCACTGTACAACACCTATATAAATATAGACTCGGTATATACGGGTTTCTATAATCTTAAGGATGTGAATGTTATCAATAAGACATTGAATGATACCTTATACGTTCGATCTGAATTTGCAGGAGGTAAAGAAAAAAATGATGTGTATAATCTATCCCTGTATCACACCATCAATCCGGAGGGGAAATCTGTAGTGGGCTTCAAAAAATCCGATATCCTGTATAAGGATAATACTTGGTACATCAACGAGGAAAACAACAATTTGAACAAAGTGGTTTTTGATGATAATTTCAAAACCATTCGTATAGATTCTCTGGTATTGAATCATAATGAAGAATTTATCCGTTTAGCAGGGGAATTACGAGATTCTACCTATAAAGATTTAAAGCTTCGCTTTACCGATGTAAATATTGGGAATATCACTCCCGAAGTAGATAGTCTTCGTTTATATGGAAATATGAATGGAAGCCTCGATTTCCTTCAGAAGAATGGGGCTTATTACCCCAATTCAGAAATTACTATCGACGACATCGTAATCAATGACATCGAATTTGGCGATTTAGATCTTAAAGTGAAGGGGAATGAGGATCTTTCAGCTTATTCGATCAATACCGAATTGGTAAAGGAAGGAGTGACCTCCATTTCAGCCGTAGGCGGAATCGATGTTGCTCCTCAAAACCCGACAATCGATTTAGGAGTTCGGCTAAATGAATTCAACCTTCAGGCACTTAGTCCCTTCGGAGGTGAAGTAATCACCAATATTAGAGGGTTGATAAGTGGTAGGGCCGATGTTACAGGGAATTATAAATCGCCCGACATCGATGGCTCCTTTCAAATGGAAAAGGCTGGACTTACAGTCCCTTATTTGAATGTAGATTATCTGCTGGAGGATGGAACTACCCTAAGGGCCAATAAAAATAGCCTCGCTATTGAATCGACCAAAATTACCGATACTAAATATGATACCGAAGGTACTTTCTCTGGAACGGCATACCATCAAAACTTTCAGGATTGGCGTCTCGACCTCGATATAGGGTCGGATTATCTTTTGGTGCTGGACACACCTCCCGAAGAGGATGCGCTCTATTATGGAACCGGTTTCATCGACGGAACTGCGGAAATTGATGGTCCTGTAGATGAGCTTGTCATTGATGTAATTGCGACCACTGCAGAGAATACCAATTTTAAGATTCCATTAAGCGATGTAGCCTCGATTGGAGACGATTCCTTCATCTACTTTTTGTCACCCCAGGAAAAAGAAGCGCGCATAAGCGGTGAGGTGGTGCAAACTGAAGATGTAAAAGGCCTTACCCTGAACTTTGAATTAGATATTACCGAAGATGCTGAAGTAGAGGTGGTAGTCGACCAAGAGAATAATTCAACCCTCACGGGAAGTGGAGTGGGGACCCTACTGATTGAAATCAATACCTTAGGAAAGTTTAAGATGTGGGGTGACTTCCTTGTAATTGAAGGGATTTTCGATTTCCGGTATGGTGGCTTCATTCAAAAAAATATCGGTGTGGTTCCTGGTGGAAGTATTAACTGGGATGGAAATCCAGCTCGGGCGCAATTAGACCTTACTGCGAAATATCAAACCCAAGCAAATCCCTCTATTTTGCTAGACAACCCTACCTTTAACCGCCAAATTCCGGTTGAGGTTTTGGTGGACCTTACAGGAGAATTGATTCAGCCGAACATTAATTTCCGTATCGACTTCCCAAGGGTAAGTTCTATTGTAAAAAGTGAATTGGAATACAAGCTTCAGAATCAAGACCAACGCGAACGGCAAGCCTTGTTTCTAATTGCTTCTGGCGACTTTATCAGTGATACTTACGCTGGGGCCGATGCTTTTGCAACTGGTACATTGGTGGAACGGGTTTCGGGTCTCGTTAATGAACTTTTTGCTAGCGAGGATTCAAAATTTGCCGTAGGACTTGATTATCAGACTGGAATTAGAACGCCTAATCAGGAAACGGCAGACCGCTTCGGCGTTACACTTTCAACCCGGATCAATGAGCGAATCTTAATCAATGGTAAAGTAGGTGTTCCAGTAGGCGGCGTGAGTGAAACCGCTGTTGCAGGAGATATTGAGGTACAGTGGTTGGTGAACGAAGACGGAAGCTTACGGATGAAGTTCTTCAATCGTCAAGCAGACATTCAATTCATCGGTGAAGACCAGATTTTTGAACAAGGCGCCGGAATTTCATATTCGGTCGATTTCGATACTTTTAAGGAATTGGTTGATAAGCTCTTTGGTACGAAAATATCCTTGGAAAGTGAAGCCGACCCTGTTTCACCAACTGACAATGAAAACACTCCAGTCGATTTCAATTCAGAGGCGTTACGAGAAGAAAATTAAGCTTATAACGAAGCGATCATCGAGATTTCAACGTTCACAAACTTCGGTAAATTGGCGACTTCCACGGTTTCTCTTGCAGGTGCTTCTTCATCATTAAAATACGACCCGTACACTTCATTGATACTGGCAAAATTATTCATATCGCTTACGAAGATGCTACTCTTTATAACATGGCTAAAGTCCATATGGGCCGCTGCCAAAACAGCCTTTAAGTTTTCCATCACTAGCTTCGTCTCGTGCTGGATATCACCTATTTCCAATTCGCCGGTTTCAGGATTTATCGCAATCTGCCCAGAAGTGTACAGCATATCGCCAAGTTGTACTGCTTGATTATACGGTCCTATCGGTGCTGGGGCATTGGGAGTATGAATAATCTTTTTCATAATATGATTATTGAAATGTGAAATATTATAGTTGTTGATCCGGTTCGCGTCGCTTATCGTATTTGATATCGCTAAGAACGGAAGATTTAATTCCGATAAAGAAATACCAAGAAGTGTTAATGCTACCTATAGGTGTCCAATTGAAACTCATTTGCCAACTTTCTAAATCGCGTTGAAACCGGAACTGTGTTAAGGTAACGCCTTTGTTTTTAAAGTCATATCCAGAGGAAACACCTACTTTCCAGCGCGGTGAAAGCTCCAGATTACTACTAAACATCAAGGATTGTGAAGAAATTTCATCTTCGCGCCTATTGTTCGAGTAGGTGATAGTATAGGCTAGGCGCAAGTCCCATGGAATATCGAAGTTATACCAATCGCTATTGGTAACCGATTCGGTATCGTCATCTTCATCATAAATAGCACCGCTGTTTATATTGGTAGTTTCACCAAAAAGGTCGTCGGGGCGACCGCCATTTCGAAAGGTTTCATCATCAAACCGATTCGTGGTTTCCTCTTCTCCTTCAAAATCCCTACTCGAAAATGAATAGTTAATACTAACGTTCGCGCCTGTTAATCGAAACAAACTACCGCCATTATTGATGTTGAATTCATCAATTCTCTGATTGCTGTTATTTAAGGCATACGGATCTAAACGACCATTGAAGTTAAAATCAAGTTTCTCTACAATTGGAATACTACCGGTAAAATTAAGCGGGCTCCACTGAAGCGAATCGCCAGCGAGGTTATAGGAAGTAGAGAAATTCAAGTTGTTTAGTAGTTTCACTTTTTTTGGTTCAGTAGCGGTAGTATCGCGATCGCGAACCTTGGCCTCTAGTGTATTGCTAAGTGACATCCCGATGCTGCTGGAATAATTCTGCCCTGGCGCTCCATACAGTGTATTCTGAAATCGGGAATAGGTAATAATATCTTCATCTACAGCCGGATCTGCCGTATTGGGAACGCGATATTCATCGTAGAACTGATCAAACCCAGGATTTATGTTATAACTTATGGAGGGTCGTACGACGTGCCGTAATGCTTGAACCTTTTTGTCTTCACCAAAATTGAAGGTTCCATAAATCGTTGTTCCCAAACTAGTGGAAAAATTATACGTGGCATAGCGGTCGAAACCATTTATGGTGTCGATTACTTCACCCCCTAACCCTTCGTTAACGTTTGGGTCGTAGCGCCGTTCAAAAGTACGGGCGGTCCATGTTTCCTGAAGCCTGGTATTGGCGGAAGCACTGATGTAGTTCAGGATTTTGAAATTCGTATTAATTGGAATGGTATGTCGCGCACCGATTTGTGCATTATCGAACATTTCGGGCTTAAAGAATAATGAATCGACCGTTTGAATACGATTCTCGGCGGCTACATCATATTGGAAGTTGATATTTTGAATGATTCCCTTTTTCGCTCCGTTTGCAGGGGCAAATGGATATATTCTAGACACGCTTCCGTTGAAATTGGGCAGCGACATATTGATGGTCTGTGTGTTAGTGTTTTGAGAATGGGTGGCAGCAACAGAGAGATTCACCTGCGGCTCACCTTCAAAAGTTTTGGAATAGGAAACCGATGAGCTCAGGGTATTAACCAAGGCACTTGCATTATTGGTTTGGTTAATCGACTGTTGGTAATAGCGGCTACTACCTAAGTTAACCGAGGCTGAAAAGCGAGAACTCGGACTCGCCTTTTGGTCCTGGGTGTGGTTCCACCGCAAGTTATACACCGAACTTTGACTGAATTCCGGGAACCCTCTTTCACTATTGATTAGGTTTTCATACCTAAAACTTAAATTTCCCCGAAATTTATAGCGAAGCGCATAGGCCGATTCAACCCTAAACCCATAACTGCCATTTGTGTAATAATCGCCTAAGACGGTTAAATCCACATAATCGCTTAAAGCAAAATAATATCCTCCATTCTGAAAGAAAAATCCACGTCTGTTTTGTTCACCGATGGTAGGGATTATAAACCCTGACGTTCGGTCTTCCGTAAGCGGAAAATAGGCAAAAGGTAATCCGATGGGCGTCGGTACATCGGCGATATACATATTGGTAAGCCCTGTCACGATCTTTTTCTTCGGTACAAATTTGGCCTTTCGCGTATAAAAGTAATACTCGGGATCATCGATATTTTTTGATGTGGTAAACTTCACATTCCGTAAGAAGACTACGGAATCGTTCACTTTTTTGGTCACCTCTGCAATAACGTTGAAATTATTCTGATTGGTTCTAGAGTTGTATACCAATGCCTTTTCGGAATCGAAATTGAAACGGATACTATCCGGACGAACCTCGTTGGCCGCTTGTACAAAAATTGGTTTCTGCGTATACGTTCCGGCGCTATCGATCCCCTTCGCATATACTTCATTTTTATTATAATCCAAGATAATAAGCCCAGCATCAATTCGCATATCGCCATAAATAACGTAGGCTTTGTTATACATGTAAACCTTCTTAGCCTCACGGTCGATATACACATAATCTTCACCGTAATAGTCTACCACATCCGTCAGCATTTCTTTTTTTGGCTGAATGCTATCGTTTTTAATCGAATCCTGAACGGCAATATTCACGATAGGCTCCTCTTCTGAAGGAATAGAATCTTGTTCCTCGGCTGGTAAATCAGGTTGATTTATAGGTGGAATATCCTGTGCGTGCAATGCTACGCTGCCCCAAAGCAGGACCGTACAGAAAAAAAGTATGCGGTGGATGGCAGTTTGCAATGCTTTTAGGCTATTTTGAAGCATGAATATCCGTGTAATAAAACAGACGTAAAATTTGGGACGGTGTCACACGAATTTCATTTAAATTTTTTCAACTTTGCTGTATCTTTCAGTCCAACTAGGAACCGTTCTTGGCTTGGTTTTTGAAACCCCAAAATTAAGCATATTTTTCGGGCTGTAATTTTTTAGACTGAATTTTTGAAATAACGAATACTTCAAAACGTTACCATTTATATGAAACGAACTGGGCTTCACCTCTTCACCTTTTCAATTTTACTACTATTGGTAGGTTTCGTTGCCGTTGCCAACCACAATAACGATACCAGAAAACCTTTTGTTGTGGTGCTGGATGCAGGGCATGGGGGACATGACTCTGGAAACCGCGGTAATGGCTACGAAGAAGCAGAGATCGCGCTTAGTATCGTGTTGAAAGTTGGAGCTATTTTAGAGAAGAATCCCGATATTCAAGTAATCTATACGCGAAATAACGACACCTTCGTGACGTTGCGCGGACGAGCAGCTATCGCTAACCAAGCTGATGCCGACCTTTTTGTTTCGGTACATTGCAATGCCCATAGCAGTGCTGCCTATGGAACGGAAACCTTTGTATTGGGACTTCATAAAACACAAGCAAACTTTGAAATTGCCAAAAAGGAGAACGAGGTTATTTTTCTAGAGGAAAATTATGAAGAAAATTATGCCGGCTTCGACCCGAGTTCACCAGAGTCGCTTATTGGACTTACCTTAATGCAAGAGGAATATTTGGATCAAAGTATACTGTTGGCAAGTTTGGTTCAGAATAACTTCACCAAAAAATTAAAACGAAAAAACCGGGATGTTAAACAGGCTGGCTTCTGGGTGTTGCACAATACGTACATGCCAAGTGTATTGATCGAGACAGGATTTCTTACAAATAAAAATGAAGGATCTTATCTCAATTCTAAAAAAGGCCAAAATGAAATGGCCGATGAGATTGCCGATGCCATTATTAGCTACAAAAACAGTTTGTCCATTGCTACTCCAAAAGCGCAGGAGCCAAAGATGGAAGAGGAAGAGATAGATAAGGCCTTAGCGACCGTTAAGGAGAAAGTATATCCCGAGGTCACCTTCCGAGTGCAGCTAGCAGCAAGCAGAAAGAAAATCAAGGAGAAACCCGAAAACTTTAAGGGACTAAAAGATGTATCGCGGGAAAAAGAAGGCGAATTGTATAAATACTACTACGGAAGCACATCCGACTACAACAAAATTCAATTAATGCAAACCTATGCGCGCGAAAAGGGATATGCCTCTTGCTATATCGTTGCGTTTAAGGATGGAAAGAAACTGAAACCATCTGAAGTGTTAAAATCGGAAGATAAGTAAGGCGGTTTTTCTATATTTATGGCTACTTTTGTTGTGTAACCAAACTCCATCATTTGAAATTATCTAGAGAAGTTAAAACCGGCATTCTTGCCATTGGTGCTATTTTGCTGTTCATTTTTGGCTACAGCTATTTAAAAGGCACCAATCTCCTTACCAATCAACGTACCTTTTATGTGAAATATCAAAATGTGGAAGGACTGGCAAAGTCAGCTCCCGTTACCATTAATGGTCTGAAGGTTGGAAAGGTGCAGAATATCGATTTTGAAGATGAAAAGGGTGGTTTGGTTGTGGAATTCACCGTCGAAAAGGATTTCGATTTTTCCAAAAGAAGTTTAGTCCGTATTTACAGCAGTGGACTCATCGGCGGAAAATCGCTAGGTGTTTTTCCAGAATATTCCCAAGGGGAAATGGCTAAATCTGGCGACACCTTGCCTGGAAGTGTAGAAAAAGGAATGATCGATGCCGTAGCCGAGCGCCTTGGTCCACTCGAGGAAAAAGTACAGAATACCTTGGCTGTTGTAGATACGCTTCTTCTTAGCGTTAATGATATAATTGATGAAAAAACGCGAAATAATCTTAAGACCGCTATTTCAAATATTAGCCAAGCCTCTGGACGTTTTGAGGGAATTACAACCAATTTAGAAGGAATTACAGGTAAAACCGATCGCTTATTGGCGAATAATGAAGAGAAATTGAACCGTTCCTTTACTAATCTAGACGTTACTACCGAGAACTTCGCACGGTTATCAGACTCCCTTGCCCAAATTGAAACAGGAAAAATGGTGCGAGATATTGAAGAAGTAACCGCACAATTAAATGCGATAGTGGGTAGCGTTGATAATGGTGAAGGCAGTATCGGTAAATTGTTGAAAGACGAACAACTCTATAATAACTTGGAAGGTGCTTCACGTCAGTTGGAGCAACTACTTCAAGATTTAAAGTTGAATCCGAAACGCTACGTTCACTTTTCACTTTTCGGAAAAAAACCAAAACCGTACGAACAACCAGAAGAATAATCTAGATGATGCACTATCTACCCAACATTCTATTCCTTATTGCACTTGCGGCCGGTATCGGCTATTTCACCATGAATATCCAAAAGATCATTCGAAATGTGAAACTAGGGCGCGATGTAGATGTAAGCGACCATAAGAAAGAGCGTTGGAGTAATGTGGTTCGAATCGCACTAGGACAGTCGAAGATGGTGGTGCGTCCGATTGCTGGGATTCTTCATGTCATTGTATATGTAGGCTTCGTTATTATCAATATTGAAGTGTTAGAGATAATCATTGACGGTATCTTCGGAACCCACCGAATCTTTGCCTTTTTAGGGCCAGTGTATGATATCTTGATCGCTTCTTTTGAAATATTGGCGTTCTTGGTGTTTGTAAGTGTCATTTTCTTTTGGACACGAAGAAATATTCAGCGCATTAGAAGGTTTTGGGCACGTGAAATGACGTCATGGCCGAAGAATGACGCCAACTATATTTTGTATTTTGAAATGGTGCTTATGTTGCTTTTCCTTACGATGAATGCAGCTGATCTACAACTTCAACAAATGGGCGCCGACCATTATGTACAGGCAGGTAGTTTTCCAGTGAGTCAATACATTGCTCCACTGTTTGATGGTATGTCGGAAGGCAGCATAATTGCAATAGAGAGGACAGCCTGGTGGCTTCACATTTTGGGAATCCTTATTTTCTTGAATTATCTATATTGGTCGAAACACCTTCATATTATCCTTGCATTTCCGAATGTGTATTTGGGAAGAGTGCAGCCGAAAGGACAGTTTAAAAACTTGGAAAGCGTTAAGAAGGAAGTTGAGTTGATGATGGATCCCAATGCCGATCCTTTTGCAGCTCCTGCTGAAACGGAAGAGGAGGGAGCAGAGCCTGAAAAATTCGGCGCTAGCGATGTAATGGATTTAAATCAAGTGCAGCTGCTGAATGCCTATACCTGTACGGAATGTGGACGCTGTACGAGTGAATGTCCCGCGAATCAAACGGGTAAGAAACTTTCCCCACGAAAAATTATGATGGATACGCGCGACCGACTGGAAGAAGTGGGCGCAAACATCAATAAGAATGGCAAGTTCGTAGACGATGGAAAGCAATTGTTAGATGATTATATCCTACGAGAGGAATTGTGGGCCTGTACAACCTGTAACGCTTGTGTAGAAGCGTGTCCCGTAAGTATTGACCCGCTTTCAATCATTATGGATATGAGACAATATCTTGTGATGGAACAGAGTGCAGCCCCGAACGAACTGAATGTTGCCATGACCAATATCGAAAACAATGGGGCACCATGGCCGTATAACCAAATGGATCGGTTAAACTGGAAAAACGAAGCCTGATGAAAAAGGAAGAAGTTGAAAAGTTACTGCACGACAAGGTAGAAGAAGGAGCACATGTAAGTCCTGTTCTGCCCAAAGGAATCAAGAACTATTTAATTGATATCGACGGCACTATTTGCGATGATATTCCGAATGAGGAACCTGAGCGAATGGCTACCGCCAAAGTATATCCCGATGCATTGAAAACCCTAAATAGATGGTACGAGAAAGGACATATGATTTGCTTTTTCACCTCGAGAACGGAAGACCATCGTAAAGTGACAGAGGAATGGCTAAATAAGCATGGCTTTAAATATCATTCATTACTAATGGGAAAACCAAGGGGAGGGAACTATCATTGGATTGATAACCACTTGGTGAAAGCTACACGATATAAAGGAAAATTTACCGATTTGGTCGATAAGGAAGTGACCATACAAGTTTTTAAAGATTAAAAGTATATGAGCGAAACGATTCAAGTGCCTACAATGGCCGAATATATGGCGGAAGGAAAGAAACCTGAAGTACTGTTTTGGGTAGGCTGTGCCGGAAGTTTCGACGATCGCGCAAAAAAGATAACAAAGGCTTTTGTGAAATTACTTCATAATGCCGGTGTCGATTTTGCCGTATTGGGAACCGAGGAAAGCTGTACGGGCGATCCTGCTAAGCGAGCCGGAAACGAATTTCTGTTTCAAATGCAGGCCATGACCAATATCGAAGTGTTGAATGGCTATGAAATCGAAAAAATTGTAACGGCCTGTCCGCACTGCTTCAATACAATCAAAAATGAATATCCGGGGTTGGGTGGAAACTATAAGGTGATGCACCACACCCAATTCCTAAAGTCTTTGTTAGAAGAAGGCAGGTTGAAGGTTGAAGGTGGAAAGTTTAAGGGAAAGAAAATTACGTTTCACGACCCTTGTTATTTAGGACGAGCGAATGGTGAATATGAAGCGCCTCGTGATTTATTGCGAAAGCTTGAAGTGGAATTAGTAGAGATGAAGCGTTGCAAGTCACGTGGACTCTGCTGCGGAGCCGGTGGTGCCCAAATGTTTAAGGAGCCTGAGGAAGGGAAGAAAGATGTTAACATTGAGCGTACCGAGGAAGCATTAGAACTAAATCCAAGCGTCATTGCTGCTGCTTGCCCGTTTTGTAATACCATGATGACCGATGGGGTGAAAGGAAAGGAGAAGGAAGACCAAACGGCTGTTATGGATATTGCTGAACTGATTGCGCAAGCGGAAGATCTATAAAAAGGTATAACCCTGTAAATCCACAGGGTTTTTAAATAATCCATAATGTAAAGTTTATTTTACAAAATAAATAGTATATTTGTCATATAGTAAAATATACTTGTTATGGATTTAAAAGAAATATACCAATGGGACCGTCGAATGGCAGAAAAGTTACGGAGGTTCCAATTGCCGCATTCGTATCAAAGGATGGGACTAGCTATTGCGATTTTTGCATTTGTGGGATTGATTGCTAGAAAGTTTATGGCAACCGAACCAGAATGGATTCGAAGTGTATGCCTAAACTTGATTTTAGTGGGATTGTTGATAATTTCACTATCAAAAGAAAAGGTTGAAGATGAATACATCGCTATGTTGCGCTCGCGCTCGTATCAGTTTGCCTTTATAATGGGAGTGTTATATGTTTTAATTCAGCCATATGTCACTTATGCGGTTGAATATCTCTTCAATCCTGAAGAAGCGGAAGTGCAAATGAGCTACTTTCAGGCCATTGCCTTTATGTTAATGGTGCAGCTCTTATTCTTCAAAGTCTTTTTAAAGAAGTGCTCCTGATGAAAAATACCGTAAAAGTACAACGTGTCATTTTAGATCTTACACAGGAGGAATTAGCCGAAAAGATAGGAGTATCTAGGCAGACCATTAGTTCCATAGAAAAAGGCCGCTACGTTCCTTCAACCGTGTTGGCCCTAAAACTTTCCAAGCTTTTCAACAAACCGATTCATGAATTCTTCAGTTTAGAGGAAGGTGATTAAACTATAGTTCATTTTCTACGATGCGAAAAGGGTAGGCTTCTTTGGCGGATTGCAGTTCAGCTTCAGTCAATTTATCTTCAGCTTTCTTGAATTTCTTTGCTATATACTTCTTCCGAAGAGAAAGATATGCTGAAGTAATTTCGTTCTGAACCGTTATATAATGCTTATACGAAGCATTGGGATGCAATTTAATCGATATCGAAGCCTTCAATGGCGTATCAGACAAGGCTTCATCATTAGCGCCCGAGCAATAATCGCAACTTCCATCACCATTGTTATCGATAAAGGCAATAAGTGCAGCTTCAATAGTATCGTACGTCGCTTTTTCATTATTCAGGGAAAGTTCGCCGGCTTCGTTGATTGCGATTTCAAAAAGATTTTGTTCTTCAACCTTTAAATTACAGTCACTGCCGGGTGGACAAGGCTGCGGTATGCCCCGAACAATTCCTTTATCGTTGGATAGGGTAGTGGTAACCAGAAAAAAGATTAATAGTAAAAAGGCGATGTCGGCCATGCTTCCGGCCTGAATGCTAGGTGCTGATCGTTTCATAATTGAATAGTTTAGTGTATTCAATTATTCACAACAAAAGTGCCAAGTTATAATAAATCAATTTTCAAAGCTACCTTACTTAGCTGCATCATCTCGTTCCAGGTTCTCATTTGTGGGGCCACCTTGACTATGAAGCTTGTTTTCTTCATCTTTCAAATTGTTAGCACCACTTCCTTTTTTCGCTTGAGAGCGACCTGGTACATCCAATTTTTTTCCAGAAAAGTCTACTTTTTGGGCGCGTTCGCGAAGCTGTTGATCATCGCCTCCGTCACCATGTACTTCATCTTGACCAAGAATTTCAAGATCATGTTTGGTTACGTCGCTATTATAGGATGTATCCTTGCTGTTATTTTCTTTTGTACTCATATTAATTGCTTTTGTCTTAAGATACCGTTTCAATAGGAGATTGAAGAACTATTTAACTTCGTGTAAACAAACTATAACATGGCTTTTTAATTTCATCAAAGAAGAGGAATAAAAAAAGCCAGCACGCTTACACGGCTGGCTTTTCACCTCCTTATAGCATTCTATAAGGCGTATCGGTTGGTTGTCATTAAGGTCGGATCATCGCAATTGGTGTTTTGTTCACGGGTAGACCAAAACATGTGTTGTCTTTGTGCAATGCTTTTGAGCCGCTTTCTAACATTTCGCTGCATTTTCATAACGGTTCGTTTTTAGTGATTGATTGATGTAGTAGTGGGGCGACGGTCGATTATCGGTAACGACGTCTAAGGTTCCATTCGTAACTCTTCGATTCTTTCGATCTAGAAGTGATTTGGTTGCTGTCTAAGGTTCTCATTTCAAAGTGGTTTAAGTGATTGATTGATGAATTAAGTAGTGAGGGTCAGTCGATTATCGGTATCGACGTCTAAGGTTCCATTCGTAGCTTTTCGATTCTTTTGTTCTCGAAGTTAGTTGATTACTGTCTAGCGTTCTCATAATAATTGGTTTTAAAGGTTTGATTTCGTGTTGTGTATAAATGACGTACAACTTCCTTCTTTGTTACAGTACTTTGCAATGCAAGGTAGTAATTTAACATACGTTTAACAAAAAAAGATATTTTTTGAAGCGAATTCTTTTGGTCAGATAATCATTTTATAATCTTAGAATGAAATAGTTTAAGCAGCTTTAAATTTCAAATAACCTTACAGTTATCTCTCCATTTTACTTTCGCTAGTAAAGAAATTGAAATGGGAAAGGATATCTTTGTGATGGTGTGTGCTATACTTTTAGCCGTTCAACCACAGCCTATGCGTAACAAACCTCTTGTCTGTGCCCATCGCGGCTATTCCAATAATGCGCCAGAAAATACACTTGCTTCCATTCAAAAAGCTATAGAGTGTGGTGCCGATTTTGTTGAGTTTGACGTACGGCTTACAAAGGATGGAAAGGTGGTGCTACTTCACGATAGTACCTTAGATAAAACTACGAATGCAACCGGAAAGCTTTCAGACTATAGCTATTCACAATTAAAGAATATTTCAGCTGGCTATGCAAAACGGTTTGGCGATACCTTCAGTAAAGAATCAATTCCGACACTTTCTCAAGCACTTCAATTATGCAAGGATCGTATTTATGTAGAAATTGAAATCAAGGATAGCAATATGGCTTCCAAAGTATTTGAAATCGTTCAACAAGAAGCGATGATCGATGAAGTAATGATTATCTCCTTCAACTATAATGAACTTCTAGAAATGCGAAAGCTATCGTCAAGCATTCGGCTTAAGTATTTGGTAGGAGAGGATTGGACGGAAGAGGCGTTGCTAAAAGCAAAAGCGTTAGGAAGTGATGTAGTGGGTATTGATGGCATTCCAAATTTTAGTCAACAGCAATGGGCCAAAAAACACCAAATCGATCTCTTTCCCTACACCCTAAATAGCAATTGGCAATTAAAAACAGCACAGCGTTTAGGGCTATCTGGAGTTACCACCGATGTGCCCGAAAAAGCATTACAATTGTTTCGTTAAGAGTGGTTGAGACCAAGGATTCGATTATCCCAAATCTATTCGCTGAAATTTTCAAAAACCCTTAAAAGATGTTATTTTTGCATCCTTGTTTCAAAACCCCGCTATGGCGAAAAGTGAGAGCTCCCAAATATTAACTGAAAAGAAAACCGATAAGGATTTATATAACTATCAGCATGGTGCTATCGAAAAGATCTTCAAGAGTTTTGAAGAGAAACCCGACGATTATCACCTGCTATACCAACTTCCAACAGGAGGAGGAAAAACGGTTATTTTTTCCGAGATCGTTCGGCAGTATCTAAGAACACGGAACAAAAAGGTATTGGTCATGACGCATCGTATCGAATTATGCCGTCAGACCTCTGCCATGCTCACCGAATTTGGTGTTATTAACAAGGTTATCAATAGTACGGCAAATCTTGACGACCAAGAAGAGTATAGTTGCTTCGTGGCGATGGTGGAAACGCTTAACAATCGCCTTCGGGATAATATGTTGGACATATCCGACATTGGTTTGGTCATTATAGATGAAGCACACTATAATTCCTTTACCAAGCTTTTTAAGTATTTCGATGAGTCTTTTATTCTTGGCGTAACCGCAACACCGTTGAGTTCGAACATTGAGCTTCCAATGAACGATCGCTACGACGAACTAATTGTTGGCGAAAGTATCCCAGATCTTATCGATAATGAATTCTTGGCAAGAGCAGTAAATTACTCATATAATGTCGGTTTGAGTTCCTTGGTCATCGGTTCTAATGGCGATTATACCGTCCAGTCGAGTGACGATCTATATACAGGTACTGATATGTTGAGCCGCTTGCTTCAGGCGTACGAAGAGAGAAGTAAGGGAAAGAAGACATTAATTTTCAACAACGGTATCAACACTTCCTTATATGTGTACGATACCTTTAAACGAGCGGGCTATCCGATCATGCACTTGGACAATACGGCCAGTAAGAAGGAGCGAAAGACGATTTTAAAATGGTTCCGCGATACACCCGATGCCATTTTGACATCTGTGAGTATTCTTACCACTGGTTTTGATGAGCCTTCGGTTGAAACGATTATTTTGAATCGTGCTACGCGTTCGTTGACCTTATATTATCAAATGATTGGTCGTGGCTCAAGGATTACCAATAATAAATCGACTTTTAATGTAATCGATTTAGGAAATAACTTTTATCGCTTTGGTGCTTGGGGTGAAGAGTTGGACTGGCAACGTATTTTTCAGTATCCGAAACATTTTATGGATAATCTGCTGGACGATGAAGAGATTGAAGGTAACTTCAAGTATGAAATGCCGGAGGAGCTTCGCGAACAATTCAGCAATAGTGAAGAAGTATATTTTGATGTAAAGAAAGCGTATACGGAGTGTGTGAAGAATGGCGAGAGTTCTAAAATGATCTTAGAGCGAAGTATCGAGCAACATGCCACCATCTGTATTGAAAACAGTGAAGATGAGTTCGATGCTTTGATATTGGCAAAAGAATTAGGCGATGATATCGACCATCGAATCGAACGTTATACGAAGTGTATCAGTAAAAGCACCCATAACTTTGTAAAATGGCTGAAAGAGGATTATCGGAAGAAATTGCGAAGCTTTATTCGTGAAAATTTCGATGCTATGTTTGAAAAAATCCACGGTCACCCACCGATTGAGGATGAATAGCTTCATCGGAATACTAAACTGTTGAAACGAGCGTTAATTTTACCCCAAATAACTACTGCTATTGGCAGCATTTTTGTAGCTTATGGTAACTATGAAAAAGAAGGATAGAGGAACAGGCGAAAATATTAAACGCCTACATAAATATTATTCACTAACAGGATTTTATTCCTTTGTGGGAAATAGCTTAAAGAAAGCACTTCCCCCAATCATTCTATTTATTGCCGCCTTATTTGTGGTCGATTATTTCTTTCTCGATTTTAGTGAATTCTTTTCGCATGTTACCACGACGTACCCACCACTAAGTATATTGTTAGTCTTCTTTGCAAGTGAATCAATTCTTGGATTGATTCCACCGGAAATTTTTATCGCGTGGTCCAACAAGACGGCAGCACCGGTGATCTACCTTTCCGTATTAGCATTGCTTTCTTATTTAGGTGGAATCGTAAGTTATTTTATTGGAAAATGGATTTTGAACATTCCTTCCGTCTTCAATTATATGGAAGGTAGAATGAAGAAACATTTAAAAAATATTCAACGATGGGGAGGGTTTTTGATCATTGTCGGAGCCTTGCTTCCCATACCTTTCTCCATGACCAGTATGGCAGCGGGAACTATCAACTATCGTTTCCGGAACTATTTGCTATTCGGATTGTTGCGCTTCGCTAGATTTGCCATTTATGGTGTCGCCATTTTCAGCATTATGTAAATCATTCACCGCAGGGCAAAGGCTCATTAGCAATGGGATACTGCCAATTTTTCTCAAAAGCATAATGCCACCATTCCGTCCGGATGGTTTGAAATCCATGCTTCCGCATTCCCTCAATTAATAAAGCACGATTATCGAGTATTTCCTGTGAAAAATTTCGGTTATCGATATGCGCTTCCCTTCCGAAGTAATCGTAATCGGTTCCCATTTCAACATAGCAACCTTCTAAGGTCTCCAATGTAATATCCACCGCAGCGCCACGGTTATGAACCGACCCACCATCGTATGGATTGGCAACATAGGTCGCTCTAGGAACCTTTTCCCACATCGCTTTTTGAACATCATAAGGCCTGTAGCAATCAAAAATTTTGATGCGATATCCCTTTTCGCAGAAATAGGCGTTTGCTTTTTTCAAGGCTTCCGCTACTTCTGGCCGAAGCATACAAATGGCACAATCGTATAAAACTTCTTCAACGAAATTATCAGTCGTGGCATATCGAATATCATATGCGAAAGGTGGATTGGCATCTTTGATGATCGTAAACTCTTGCGCATTTACTTCATGAAATAATAGATTTAGTAAACAGAGAATAAGAAGGGAGATTCCGATTTGATACATGTTTAAATTTAATAGTTTTTTAGCAGGGAAGGGGGTAATCGATCAGTATCTTTGGTAGAAAACCGAAAGTATGACTGATATTATGGGAAAGACAGCCCTCATCACCGGAGGGACGAAAGGAATTGGATTTGGAATTGCAAAATCGCTGCTACAACATGGCGTAAATGTGGTTATAACCAGCAGGAGTGAAGAAAACGCTTCTGAAGCTGCTAAAAAGCTTTCGCAGTTTGCTGAAAGTGGTGCAGAAGTCAAAGGAATAAAGGCGAATGCCAATTCTTTAAAGGAGCAAGAAGATGCAGTATCAAAAGCCTTATTGGAATTTCAACAATTGGATATCGTTATTGCCAATGCAGGCCTTGGTCATTTTGGAAGTGTGGAGGAGTTAACTCCTGAACAATGGAAGGAAACTATCGACACTAATTTAACGGGTCCTTTTTTAACGTTGAAGGCTACGTTAGATGAATTGAAAAAGCAAAAAGGTTATTATATCACCATCTCAAGTTTGGCGGGAACCAACTTCTTTGCTGGAGGCGCTGCCTATAATGCCAGTAAGTTTGGGTTGACGGGCTTCACGCAAGCGGCTATGTTGGATCTGCGAAAGCATGGCGTAAAAGTAAGTACCATCATGCCAGGAAGTGTATCTACTCATTTTAATAGTAATAACCCTGATGAAGGAGAGGAAGCTTGGAAAATTCAAATAGAAGATATCGGAAAATTGGTGATTGATTTATTGACAATGCATCCTAGAACATTACCAAGCAAAGTGGAAGTACGACCAACCATTCCGCCTAGTGCGAGAAAATAAAATGTATGAAGTAATAAGGTAAGCGCGTCGATTACGGCGCGTTTTTTATTTCTGCACCAAAAAAGTTGACGCCCAGGCTACCGCATCTTCCATTTTTGAAAAAAATGCGAAGCTGTTGTTGAACAGGGGTTGTTCCATAATGGCGCGCTCCCTATGATAGTCGTCGGCTGAAACCACTGCCATTCCCTTAATGTTCGGCAACTGAAGCTTATAGACCGATAGATCGATGTCATACTTAAATTGTCTATCTGAAATAAGGACAAAGGGTTTGTTTGAAAAGATTTCCTTTAACTTTGATTGAATATCGAGCACTTTATCTTCATCTAGGAAAACATTCTCGAATACCTTCAATAGGGCATATTGGGGATATGCCGAAAGCTCATAAAAATCTGATGTATAAATGGATGCCATGGCATTATAGGGATTAGGTTTGGAAAGTAAAGATACATATAAAAACTTTTAATTAACATAATTTTAAGAAAATATATTAATTCACGTCTAATGAGCTTTGCTCCATCTATATTATAGAAATTTCAGACAATTCCATCAGTTTTTTCCAGCTATTAAATTCCTTTATTTTAGTGTGCTAGAAAGGATTTCTCAATAGTCTTAATTTCAAATGAGAGGTTAAAAGAAAAGAAAAACGTAAAAAAAAGCGACCACATGGGTCGCTTTCTTCAGTAGGTGTTCCGCTTCTTAATTTGCAGACAATAGTGCCAAGAATTTATCTAGGTTTGGTAAAATAACAATACGTGTGCGTCTGTTCGTTGCTCTACCTTCTTTCGATTCGTTTTCGGTAAGTGGGTGGTAGCTACTTCTACCTGCAGCAATCAATTTTTCTGGGTTTACGCCATATTCATCCTGCAATTCACGAATTACGGCAGTAGAACGATCTACACTTAATTCCCAGTTGTCTTTAATGTAGGAACCGGGCTTCACGGTTTGCGAGTCGGTGTGACCTTCAACCATTACTTCCATAGCCGGTTCACTATTAATTACATTTGCCAATCGCTGTAAAAGATTGTCGGCTTTTGGATTTACACGAGCACTACCGGATTTGAATAATAATTTGTCCGATACGGTAATCATAACGACGGTTTCATCGATATCGATTTGAATATCGTCTTCTTCACCCTCGGCGACTAATGTATTATCTAAGTTCTTCTTTAAATTGTGAGAGATGATAAGATTCATCGTATCTTCCAATGTTTTAGCTTGGGCCAATTCATTTTGATCGACTTTAGCAAGTGCCGCTTTCATCTTCTCTTTATCCTTATTTGAAATTACAACATTTTCATATTGCTGTAAACGTTCATCGTTAGTGTCACGTAAGGATTGAATTTTAGAATTGTAGTCAGCAACGCGCTCTTCAATTCGCGCGTATTTTTCTTCAATTTCTTCTTTTTCAACTTTAGTCTTTACCAATTCCGAACGCGCGTCGTTATATTGACTTTCCAATTCGGCATACTTCTTCTTCGATACACAGGAGGTAAAGATAAAAGCTCCTGAGAGTAAGGTTAGTGAAATTAACTTCTTCATGATACTAGGTTTAAAGGTTTGTTACAGTGACAAATATACTTGCATTTAAAGCGAAGTTTACAGTTAAGATGTGCTATACTTTTGTTAAAAATCCTTAAAGGAAATAGACATAAAAAAAGCGAGCTCGCAAGCCCGCTTTTGATTCATGAAAAAAGGTGAAGACTATTCAGCGTCTTCCCTTGAAGCCATCTGTAACTTATTCTTCCCAAAATCCAACGTTCTGATAGGGAACGGAATATTGATTCCTTCTGCATCAAAATGCTTCTTGATAATCTTAATGGCTTTATGTTGTGCCGCCAATTTTGGCTTAGGTTTTACACTATCGATCCAAAATCGGGTAACAAAGTTGATAGAGCTATCGCCGAATTCAGTAAAGAAAAACTCAACTTCTTCACCATCCTTTTGCTCGAATGTTTCATTGATGATGCGTACCACTAAATCTTCCACTTTTTGTAGGTCGTCTTCATACCCGACACCACAACCGACAGATATTCTGGAGCGGTCTGTCCAACTGTAGTTTTTGAAAGGGTTGTCTACAAAGGTTGAATTGGGAATAATAACATATTCGTTATCTGGTTGACGAATAACTAAGTTCCGCAAGCTTATTTCCGTTACGTATCCCTTGTTATCGCCAGATTCAATATAATCGCCAATCCTAACCTTGGGAAGAAAGGATAGCACCACTCCTGAAACAGTGTTCCCCAGTGTCCCCTGTAAGGCTAAACCGATTGCCAGACCAACCACACCGGCACCGGCTAAGATAGAAGTGAGGGCTTTATCGAGTTCAAGAACGCCTAAAGCGATGAAGAAGCCAATTAGAAAAATAACGGCAAAAATCAATTTGGAAAGCATCTGCTTAATCGATTCTTGGGCGATTTTCCGTAATAAATATTTCTTTGTTAGATTACTGATTCCTTTGGCAATGAAGTAAAACAGAACCATGACCAAAATGGCCAATAGAAAGTTGGGAAGCTTTAAGATGATGGCATCTAGCCATCCCCCTAGTTTGTCCCAGATTCCGTTGAAAGCATCGCTTACTGAAAATGTATTCTCATCCATAGTTTCAATTTTAAATTATAATAAGGAGGATAACATAAAGGTTCCAAGTATCCAAAGAACCAAGGAAACAATTCCTCCAATGATTAAAAAATGTCTAAATCTATAATACCCCATACCATAAACAAGGGTGTTGGTTTGATAGCCGACAGGCGTGAAGAAACTAAAATTAGCTCCAAACAGCACTGATAATATAAAAGGTTTAAGCGATAAACTCAAACCTGCCGCTACCGAAATAGCTATCGGGGTCATTATAATGGCAGTGGCATTGTTGCTAATAAAGCCGCTCATAATCATCGTTACCAAAAAAATCAATCCGATGATGACGACATTCGACTGACCGCTTAATACATCCAAAAGGTGTTGGGTAATAAATTTATCAGCCCCAGTGTTGTGCATCGCAACCCCTAAGGGAATCATACCTGCCAATAAAAAGATTACCTGCCAGTTTACCCTATGATACACATCTGAAAGTTGAATGCAATTTGTAAGTAGCATTAGAACAACACCAAGTAATGAGCTTATCAGAATGCTTAACATGCCACTTGCGGCAAGACCGACAGTTACGAGTAGTATTGTGAAAGCTATCCATTTGTTCATGGAGGTTTTTTGAGCAGGAAGCTCGTGCTCTCTCAAAATAGCCACATTCTCCAATTGCTCCAAGCGCGGAGCGTCATCTTTTGGAAATTCAACCAGTAAGCGATCCCCCGGCTTAATAGCAATCTTGTGCATATCCTTGCGAATAAGCCGATCTTTCGTATTTCGGATGTTTTTTCGTTTCCGAATAGCAATGGGTGTCGCACCCTGTACATTTTGCTTCCGAATTTGTCGTAAAGTTTTCCCAATTAGAAAGGAACCCGGAAGAATCAATAATTCTGCGAAAGCGATGTTTTCTGGATTTTCCTCTTCCTCTACCTCCTTTTCCTGTGTGCTTAGGTCATAGACGGTATCATCCATGACGACCTTTTCATGAATATCGAGTCCTTTAAATTCATTCAAGCGCATCAAGTTCTCAAGATCGCACATCAACAACAATTTATCACCTGCGTTTAATGCGATGTATCGACCTGGTGCATTGTTAACCTGACCGTTTCTGGTGAGTTTCAATAATGAAATTTCACCATCATTAAATAGAAATGTGTCTTCTATACGCTTACCGATAAGTTCAGAATCGCGGGTAACGATTACAGAGGTTACATAATTCTCGAGTTCGTATTCTTCTTCTATATCGACACTTTCCTTTGCGGGCAACCATCGTGAAGCAATCGTAATAAGTACAATAGCAACACCAAGAAAGGCAAGTCCATACAAACTGAATTCAAAAAACGAAAACTTTTCAGCGCCTAAATCCAGTGCAATCGAATTTACGATTAGATTGGTCGAGGTTCCCATTAACGTACAACTACCACCTAATATACCTGCAAAGGAAATTGGTAACAGTATTTTTGCTTCAGGAATATCGAAGCGTTTTGAAAATTCAGTGATGATCTTGATAAATACGATTACGACCGCAGTTGTACTGATAAAGGCCGAAATACCAGCCGTAATAAACATAAAAACGGGCAGTAATAATAGCAAGGGTAGTGCGTGGAGATTCTTGAGGAAACGTGCTAGCGTAGCAATTACCCCAGTATCTTCCAAGGCAATAGCGATTATCATCAAAGACAGCACAGTTATGGTAGCCGCATTAGAAAATCCTGAGATAGCTTCTTCGGGCTTCACCAGTCCTAGTACAGCTAGGGAAACAATGATGAATAAAGCAATTTTATCGACCGGAAATACCTCGAATGCAAAGAGGATGATGGTGATCAACAAAATAAGAAAAACGAGCAGTATTTCTACGGTCATGTAACATTACGATTGGTCTCTCGTAAAGATACAGTAGAAATACGGCCCGTTTTAATAATATAATCTTAAAATGTGGGCGCCTGTTATCCTAGGTACTTCTTAAGGATATGGCTTTTGGATTGCTGACGTAAACGTCGAATCGCTTTTTCACGAATCTGGCGCACACGTTCACGACTTAAATCGAAAGTGTCACCAATTTCCTGAAGTGTCATGACAGGTTGACCACCCAGACCGAAGTTCAAACGAACAACGTCTGCTTCACGAGGAGAGAGGGTGTCCAACGCTCGATCAATCTCAATCTTCAAGGATTCATGAATTAAAGATTTATCGGGATTCGGACTTTCACCAGAACTGATAACGTCATAAAGGTTATTATCATTCTCACCTTCTTGGAAAGGAGCATCCATCGATAAACTCTTGGTAGAGTTTTTAAGGCTACTCTTTACCTTCCGAACGGAAATATCCAATTCCTTTGCGATCTCTTCCGCCGTAGGCTTGCGCTGATGCACTTGCTCTAAGTGAATAGCCGCTTTATTAATTTTACTAATATCACCGATTTTATTCAATGGTAAACGTACCACACGTGCTTGTTCGGCAATAGCTTGTAGGATAGACTGACGAATCCACCATACAGCGTACGAAATAAATTTAAAACCACGTGTCTCATCAAAACGTTTTGCCGCCTTCACAAGACCCACGTTGCCTTCATTAATTAGGTCGGAAAGGCTCAACCCTTGATTTTGGTACTGTTTTGCTACCGAAATCACGAAACGAAGGTTGGCTCGGGTCAACTTTTCCAAGGCTAATTGATCGCCCTCTTTTATTCGTTGTGCCAATTCCACTTCCTCTTCTGCAGTAATCATATCAATCTTACTAACATCTTGAAGATAGCTGTTCAAGGATTTGGTCTCCCTATTGGTAACCTGCTTCGTAATTTTAAGTTGTCTCATATATAAATCCCAATTTTAAAAATAATAACACGGTATAGTATGACATATTTTCGCAAAATCCAAATACTTAACATTTTTTGTTAAACTTTAGACGAAACACATCACAATCTGTATTTTCAATCGAAATAAATCTGGCTAAAAATTATGATTCGCTATACCTTACTTTCAGCGCTTTTATACAGCAAAATTCATGCCCAAACACCCACTGGCACTCCTACACCTGGAGAAAATAGTGGAATCGATTTAAATTCTACTGCAGACATCATTATTTACATCATCCTGCCTATCGTTTTTGCTATTTTGGTGTTCATTTGGGTGCGAACGAAAAAACAAGACAAAAATAAATAATAACCTCAATTATAACTCAAAACCTTAGTCGGTAGTATATTCAAAACCTAACTTTTTTATGAAGCAGATACAATTTGGTAAAACAGCACTCGAAATATCACCACTCATCTTTGGTGGAAATGTTTTTGGATGGACCTTAAACGAAAAGGAATCCATGGATATGCTTGATCAGATCGATGAACTTGGAATTAACTGCATCGACACCGCCGACGTGTATTCACGATGGGTTGATGGTAATTCAGGTGGCGAATCGGAAGCGCTTATTGGCAAATGGATGAAATCTCGCAAAAATCGCGATCGCTTCACCATCTGCACCAAAGTTGGAATGGATATGGGTCAAGGCGGAATTGATATTTCAGAAAAGCATATTGTTAAGTCTGTCGATGACTCGCTTCGGAGATTGCAAACCGATTACATCGATCTGTATTATGCGCATAAAGATGATGAAACAACGCCGCCAGAAGAAACGTTATCAGCCTTTCAAAAATTGATAGAAGCTGGAAAAGTTCGCTATATCGGAGCCTCTAATTTCTCTGTGGAACGTTTAGAGCAATCTATTCAGACTTCAAAACGAGAATCCCTGCCACAGTATCGAGTATTTCAACCACATTACAATGCTTGGGTTCGCAAAGAATATGAAGGGGAGCTGGAAGCTGTTTGTGAGAAATACGAATTAGGTGTAGCTACCTATTTTTCATTAGGAAGCGGATTATTGACAGGAAAATATTCTTCCCAAAAGGATCTCGAAAACTCATCAAGAACCGATTACGTAAAAAAACATTATTCGGAACAGCTACTTGGGTTTATCAACGTATTAAAAGAGATTGCCCACGACCATTCCAGTTCTCCTGCTGCGGTTTCCCTCGCTTGGTTACTTCACCAACCTACAGTAACTGCTCCCATTGCCAGTGCAACCAAAGCTTCACATCTCGAGGCCATCAAGGAAGCCGTGCGTATGGAATTGACCATAACGGAACTAGATCGTCTTAATGCGGCGGGCCAATAATTTCCATGTCTTAACAAAACTTTATTAGTACCGAGCCACCTCTTAACAGGCTGTAAGGCTATTGCGGATATGCTTTCGCCTATTTTTGTTTGATATACCTATTTGTGAAAAAAGAAAAATCTGACGTAAAAAAGAAGCGAAGTCCTTTGCGTAAAGTTGTGAGGGGAATAAGCTATACCGTTGCTGTGCTGCTACTTCTTTTTATTCTTGTGGTAATTTTCGTCAGAAGCCCTTGGGGTCAGGATATTATCGTCAATAAAGTAGTCTCCTATGTGAAGGATAAGACGAATACGGAGGTTAAAATCGACCGATTGTTTATCACCTTTGACGGCGATATTTCATTGGAAGGGTTATATCTAGAAGATAAGAAGGGCGATACCTTGCTCTATTCCAAATCGCTTGAAGCCGATGTTCCATTGTGGCCCATTATTCGTGGAAACGGAGTAGGGGTGGAAGAATTGGATTGGTCTGGCGTTCGAGCGAACATTTATAGAAAAGACAGCATATCCGGCTATAATTTCCAATTCTTAATCGATGCTTTTGCGGCTACCGATACCACAACTACTACCTCTGATAGCACTGCAGCGCCGATGGATATCATAATCGGTGATATTCGACTACATGATTTTAATGTGAATTTCGACGATGCAGTGCTCGGAATTCAAAGCAGCTATGTATTCAATACCCTGGAAGTGGGTATGGAAGCATTCAATCTCGAAGAAATGCGCTTTGAAGCGAACGATGTATTCTTGGAAGATACCGAAATCAATGTCGTGCAGACCCAAGATCCGCCGCCCCCAACAGGCGAGCCGGTTCCGCTTCCCATTTTAGCGGCTGAAAATATTCAGTTGAAAAATGTAAAAGGCGTTTTTAATTCTTATCCAGCCAACCTTACCGCTACGGCATCTTTGGGAGTTCTTTCTGTTGAAGATGGCTTTCTACACTTGCCGAACCAAGAAATAAAAGTTGCGAAGGTCGCTTTGAACCAATCGAACGCCACTTTGGCGCTCGAAGAACCCTCGAATCCGGTTGATGAAAAGGAAACCGTGGCAGATGCAACGGCATTCTCATGGCCCGATTGGGAGGTTGCGGTCGAGGAAATCGATTTACAACAAAACAATTTCGAGTTCTACAACGGCCCAGAACGACCACAACAAGGAGTTTTTAATGCGAATGCTATTGCAGTTCGCGACCTTTTATTGAAGGCAAATGATATTTCACTGCAAGATGAAACGGCAACGCTGAATCTTGAAAATATGTATTTTGCTGAAGCTTCAGGTCTCAATATAGAAAGGTTAACGGGAAATATAACTGTTAGCAATACTGAAGCCAATTTAGATAATTTTCAATTCAAAGGAAACGGAAACAGCATCAACGCATCCGCTACTTTACAATATGCTTCACTAGATACCTTTATCAAGCAACCTGAAAATACTACTATCGATCTAAGCGTACCATCTTTTTCTGTTGAAACCGCTACGGCTTATTATTTTCAACCCGACCTTAGGTCTAACTCAACTATTACAGCATTAGCAAAGAAACCAATTTCGGGATCGCTTTCGGCTTCTGGAACACTGGATAATATTGCGGCTCCCAATCTCACGGTTCGCTGGGGTAGCACAACCTCCTTACAGGCGAGGGCTCAAATTCGAAATGTGATGGATCCGGACCGGCTTCAGTTTGACGTGCCTATTCTTGTAGCAAAGACGCTCAAGCAAGATGTCGAGCAGTTTGTAGCGCTAGCTGAAAACAATCTTGAAATCCCCAACCAAGCTACGGTACAAGGTTCCGTAAGTGGAACACTTTCCAATATTCAGGCAGATTTGGACCTGAAAAGCAGTCAGGGAACGATAGCTGTTGAAGGATCTTTTCAACAGGGCGATCGGATTCAGTTCGATGCGGATGTTGCGGTTCAGGAATATGAACTCGGTACATTGCTGAAAGACTCGATTATGGGACCATTAACACTAAAAGTGAAGGCAAAGGGTTCTGGGACAACCATCAACACCTTAGACGCAGAACTTCAAGCAACAGTTGAATCTTTTCAGTATAACAGCTACAATATAAATGACTTAAATATTGACGGAACTATTACCGATGGAAGTGGAAACATCACTTCAAAGTATAAGGATGAAAACATCAATGCTGCCTTAGACGCCTTTGTGGTCTTGGATAGTGTTTCATCAAAAGCAGATATTGTATTGGATGTGGAAGGAATGAAACTACAGCCTTTCGGGATTACGCGTCGCGATGTGCGAACCGGGTTCACCCTTCGTGCTTCAGGACAAGGAAACGCCGATGCTTATGAAGTGGAGGCAGATATTGAAGAGGGCGTGGTGGTTTATGATAATTCAACGTATTTGCTGGGCGATATTCAAGCGAAAGCATTTGTTCGCCCTGATACGACCTACGTTCGAGTGGACAATCGAATGGTGGATGTCGAACTACAGTCAAATTCGAGTCCGCAGCAGTTCACTTCTGCGCTTACCCAGAACTTTGAGCGCTATTTTTTTGAGGAAACACGGGTCGATACTATTACAAATCCCGTTAAATTGAAGGTAGCTGCCCATATCCGTCAAGCGCCGGTGATGCAGCAGGTCTTCTTGGATAACCTCCGTGATCTGGATACGATAGATATCGCCGTCGATTTTGATGAAGCCAAGCGAACATTAACGTCCACCATCTATGCACCACATATAAATTACAATGGAAATGAATTAGATAGTTTACGGCTCGATTTTAATGGCGATGCCTATACCTTCAACTTTAATCTAGGGTTTAATCAGTTGAAAGCAGGCCCGTTAGCACTTCCCAAAACGGATTTTTCCGGTGATTTTGCCGATAAGCAATTGGATTTAACCTTTTTAGCAAAGGAAGACGATTCGACCTTATTCGATATTCGCTCACAGATTACGGGTAGTCGCGAGCGATTACGATACCATGTGGTGCCAGATCCTCTGATTTTCAATGGAAATAATTGGCAAACGCCTTCATCCAATGAAGTAATCTATGCGGAAGACCGATTAACATTCAACGATTTCCGATTTGAAAACGGCCGTCAACAAGTAGCGGTACGCGACGGAAAAACGGCAAATGGGGAAGACGAGGTCGGATTATACTTTGAATCTTTTAGCCTCGAAACTTTATTGAGTTACTTCAATCCAGATACAACCTTGGCAGAAGGTACTTTGAATGGCTCTCTGGTGCTGGAGGATCCGCTTCACAGTACGGGAGTGGTGGCCGATTTGGATGTACAGCAGTTTTCGGTGTTGGAGGAGTCTTTCGGGACGTTATCGCTAAATGCTGAAGCCATCGGTACAAACGAATATACCTTCAACCTGCAAACCGAAGGTGGCGATGCAGACCTAACCCTAGATGGTAGTTATACCGCAACAGAAAATGAAGCCTTGCTCGATATGGACCTTCAATTACAACGTATCGATATGAGGGTGGTGGATGGACTTTCCCTCGGGGAACTGAAAAACGGAAGTGGAACGATTTCAGGAAATATATCGATTGATGGCACCATTAAGGAGCCTATTTATGAAGGTGAAGTCAATTTCAATCAGGCGAAGGTGACGGTTTCCAGATTTAACGCGCCATTTACGATGCCTAATGAAACCATTCAACTAAATAATGAACGGATAGCACTTTCCAATTTCAAGATTCTCGACGCGAATGATAATGCGCTCACCACCGATGGTACTATTGGAACTGAAAATTTGTTGAATCCAACGTTCGATTTAAGTATTAAAGCCAAGGATTTTCAGCTTATCGATGCCACGGAAGAGGATAACGATATGATCTACGGAAAAGCGAATATTTCCGCCGATGCTACCGTAAAAGGAGATATGGTCTTGCCAATCATCAAAGGCGAATTAACCGTTTCACCCGACACCGATATTACCTATGTGTTACCATCAGCCACCGTAAATGTTGAAGAGCGTGATGGCGTGGTTCAATTTGTTAACAAGGAAAATCCGGATGCTATTCTTACCCAAACAGAGGAGGAAACGGCAACCATTGATGGTATCGACCTACAGGCAAATTTGAAGGTAACAGAAGGAGCTGTCGCAAAGATTGTTATCGATAAGCAAACTGGCGATCATTTAGAGGTGAAGGGAAAAGGCGATTTCGTGTTCAACATTCGTCCGAACGGACGTACAACACTATCTGGACGCTATACCTTAACCGATGGGCATTATGAAACCAATTTGTATAATTTGGTGAAGCGCCGTTTTGAAATAGCGGAGGGAAGCACCGTAACTTGGTCGGGTAACCTATTCGATGCCGAACTAGATATTCGAGCGGTATACGATATTGAAACCTCAGCGCGTGCTTTGATGGCACCTGCCGTTTCCAGTGCGAATCCGACGGTGCAAAATCAGTTTCGTCAGAAATTACCCTTTTTGGTGTATTTGAATATCGATGGACAACTTACAGAACCTACGATTTCCTTTCAATTGGATATGCCTGAGGACGAACAAGGTGCGTTGGGTGGACAGGTGTACGGACGTATTCAACAGGTGAACCAACAGGAACAAACCTTGAATAAGCAGGTATTTTCATTATTGGTGTTGAATAAATTTTATCCTGAACCCGGTAGCGATGGTAGTCGTGGTGGATTAGCCACGGTCGCTAGGGACAACCTGAACGATGCCTTGTCCGATCAGTTGGATGTATTTTCGAATCGTTTATTGGGCGATAGCGGATTTGAACTCGACTTCGACTTAGACAGCTATACCGATTATCAAGGAACCTCGCCCCAACAACGTACACAATTGGAAATCGCTGCCCAGAAACGATTTTTCGATGATCGCTTTATCGTGAAGGTTGGAAGCAATGTAGACGTTGAAGGAAGCAGTCAGACGGGTGAAACAACACCCATTATTGGAAATGTAACCTTGGAATATCTCCTTACTGAAGAAGGCCGCTACCGGTTGAAAGGGTTTAGGAGAAGTGAATTTCAAAACGTAATAGACGGTCAGACTATCGTAAGTGGAATTGCTTTGATCTTTACACAGGAGTTCAATCAATTTACAGAATTATGGGATGCGATGTTTTCGTCGCAAAATCCTTCAGAAGAAGAACAAAACGAATCAGAACAAAACTCGAATGATGATGCTCGAGAAGAAACAAACGAATAACGAAGCACATTGAAGAAGTATAGACACATATCAATTATAAGTTCTTGTGCAGCAATACTGCTACTAGCGATGCAGTCCTGTAGCATTAAAAAATTTATTCCAGAAGACGAACTTTTATACGAGGGAGCAACGTTGGAGGTGAATAGCGATACCATTGTAAAAGACAAAGCAGCCTTAAAAACGGCACTTGAGAAGACCTTAATCCCAGAGCCCAATAATAAGTTCTTAGGAATGCGACTAGGTCTGTATTACTATTACAAAGCTCAGCGTGAGAACCCTGGGTTCCTGAACCGATGGTTGAACGATAAGTTTGGTGAAGAGCCCGTATATTATTCCGATGTCGAACCTTTTGAGGTTGAAAAGCTGCTGCTTAATCGACTAGAGAATCGTGGCTTTTTCTACAGCAGCGCTTCTTCCGATGGCACCGAAAATGAGAAAAAAAAGGTGGGGTCGTACCAATACACTGTGCAGGTACGAGAACCCTATACAATGGAAACATATCAGTTAGAAGGGGATAGTCTCATGATTTTGGATGACTTAAAACCATTGGTGGCGGAAACGAAGTTTGAAAAAGGTATGCGCTTCGATCTTTCGGCCATGAAACTGGAGCGAGAGCGATTGGATAACGAACTTAAGCAACGGGGATATTATAATTTCAACTCCAATTTTTTGATCTTTGAAGCCGATACGAACCAATATGACAATAAGCGCTTCGATTTATACCTGCGATTGAAAAAGGATGTGCCGGAGAAATCCGTAATTCCGTATACCATTAAGCGTATTAATATTTATCCCAATCACAATGTTAGCGGTGATAGTATTGCAGTAGATACGGTCCGTTTTAATAATAAAAATTTTATTCAACCAAGGGAGGAACTGTTTTTCAAACCCAAGAGACTGGATCCGTATGTATTGATTGAGGAAGGAAAAAACTACAACCCACAGACATCTAGCGCTACTGCCAGACGACTGTCTTCCATTGGCGTTTACAAGTTTGTGAATATTCAATATGAAGAATTGGATACCAATCCGAATGATAGTATTGGCGAGTTGGAAGCGAATATTTACCTCTCACCGTTGACCAAACGTGCCGTTCGGGCAGAGCTTCAGGCAGTGACCAAATCGAATAATTTTGCAGGCCCGAATTTAGCGTTAACATACACCAACAGGAATCTTTTTAAAGGTGGTGAAATATTGGATCTTACGGGCTCCTTTGGCTATGAATTTCAATTGGCGAGTACCGATCAGGCAGGGTTGAGCAGTATTCAGTTAGGGCTTGGTGCAAATCTAGTATTTCCACGTTTGCTTTCACCCTTTAACATCGATTCCAATGTATTTGAATATGCCATTCCAAAGACAAAAACGGGTGTTGACTTGGAATATATCAGCAGAACCAAACTATATCGCTTACTTTCAAGTAGGGCCACCTTCGGATATATTTGGCAGGAAAATAGGTATGTCACTCACCAATTGAACCCAATATCTATCAATTATGTTCGTTTGGGGCAGACAAGTCCAGAGTTTGAGCAGATTTTGGAAGACAATCCGTTTCTCCGTGAAAGTTTCAACCAGCGGTTTATTTCCGGATTAACCTACTCCTTCACCTATAATGGTATGGTCGATCAAAATGATACACACCAATTTTATGTGAATAGTACCTTTGACACCGCAGGTAATAGTATTAGTTTATTTGCTAGCTCAGGTGAAGGAGGAGAAGCGAATACCTTTTTAGGATTGGAGTATGCACAATATGCGAAACTCGATTTGGATGTAAGTTATCATTTCAATTTTGGGAAAGAGCAGAAATTAGCCTTTCGCGTATTTGGGGGCTATGGTTTGGCATATGGAAATTCTGAAGTGGTTCCCTATACCAAGCAATATTTTTCGGGAGGACCCTACAGTGTTCGAGCATTCCGGATACGTTCATTGGGCCCAGGAACTTATTCGGGTGAAAATTCCGATAATAGTAACTTTTTTGACAGAACCGGGAATATTCGTTTTGAAGCCAATGCCGAATACCGATTTCCCATTGTAAATTTTTTGAAAGGAGCCGTTTTTGTAGATGCTGGAAATGTTTGGAACAGTAAGGAAAACCCAGAGCTGCCAGGCGGAAAGTTTTCAGGCGATTTTTTAAATGAACTCGGAATGGGTACAGGATTTGGACTACGTGTCGATATTCAAAGTTTCGTAATCCGTTTCGATTTAGCGGCACCGTTTCACGATCCTGCGCTACCGGAAGGCGAGCGCTTCGATTTTCAATGGGACGAACCTATATTTAACTTTGCCATTGGATACCCATTTTAACGCTAGCAATTTGTACTTTTGGTGTAATTCTTGATTATCGTTGAAGAAATTAGTGAAGATGAAAAAAGCTGTAATATTATCGCTACTCCTTATCGCTGCCTTTCCGATGCTTTCACAGATTGAAACATCTACGGGAAGCATTCGTATTGAAGCGGAAACCAATGCCGATGATAATACTTCTTCTGGTCTTGAATTGCCTCGAATAAGCGCTCCATCCATGACCGAGCCTACGGAAGGTATCAGTATTTTAAACAATGATGATTTGGGTGAAGAAGAAGAGTCTAACGTGAATTTTGCTGAAGACGATGGCTTGGTGGATTATAAAAGTGATAAAACGCCAAAATACTTCGACAAAAAAGAAAAGTCGGTACTGCCGGAATATTATAATGACCAGAGTTTAGGTGAAGTGTACACAGGAAGTGAATACGTAACCATAATGTGCCGCGATCATGAAGCGGTGGATGGCGATCAAGTCCGTATCTTTGCGAATAAAGATGTAATTCGGCCACAAGTGACGTTAGGTAGCGGTTTCACAACCATTAAACTACGCTTGGAACCTGGATTGAATACCATAGTTTTTGAAGCTTTAAACCAGGGCGATTCTGGACCTAATACAGCCGAACTTCATGTGTATGATGATGACGGACGTATCATTTCGGCGGAGGAATGGAATTTAGCCACTGGATATAAAGCAACCATATCGTTTATAAAAAATTAGAGAATGCTTACAACTTTTGAAGAACTTCCTGATGATTCCCGAATTTGGATCTACCAAAGCAATCGGAAACTTTCAGAAGAAGAAATCAATCAGATAAAACCAAGAATAGAAACCTTTTTAACCCAATGGACGGCGCACGGAGCCAATCTTGAAGCGGGTTATGAAATGAAATACAATCGTTTCATAATTATCGGATTAAACCAAGAAAACGCTTCGGCCTCGGGTTGTAGTATCGATGCCTCTGTTCACTTTATTCAGTCCTTGGAAAAGGAATTCGATATCGATCTACTCGATAAGATGAACGTGACCTACTATAACGGTCCGTACATCGCACATAAAGCCCTGGCCGATTTCAAAAAAATGGCAAAAAACAGGTCGGTTTCACCAGATACCGTGGTTTTCAATAATTTGGTCAATACAAAAGAAGAGTACCTGTCGCATTGGGAAGTTCCTGCAAAGGATTCCTGGCACAGTCGTTTCATGTCGTAGAATTCGAATACCCTTATGAAGAAATTCCTGCTTACCCCGCTATTTCTAATAGTTTCAATACTAGCCAACGCCCAGCAAATAAACCCTTTAATCGTTAAAGCTGAAGAGGAACAGCAAAAACAATGGGTAGATAGTATTTATGGCAATATGTCGCTTCAGGAAAAAATTGGCCAGTTGTTTATGGTCGATGTCTTCTCCAGCGATTCACAAGCTAAATTCGACAAGGTAAACGACCTTATCGATAATCAATACATCGGCGGTATCATCTTTTCAAAAGGGGGTCCGCAACGACAGGCGAAACTAAACAACCAGTTTCAGGAGCGTTCTAAAATTCCGTTGATGATTGGAATGGACGCTGAATGGGGTTTGGCCATGCGATTGGATAGTACTTACGCATTTCCTTGGAATATGACGCTTGGTGCTATTACCAACGATTCCATCGTAAAAGCCGTAGGAAAACGAATCGGGGAACATTCAAAGAGACTTGGTGTTCACATCAATTTTGCTCCTGTCGTCGACATCAATACCAATCCAAAAAATCCAATTATAGGGAATCGATCGTTCGGTGAAGACAAATATAATGTTACGGAAAAAGCCTTAGCCTTTATGCAGGGTATGCAGGAAGCAGGTGTTTTGGCCAATGCAAAACATTTTCCAGGGCATGGCGATACCGATTCGGATTCACATAAAACGCTTCCTACAATCGATCATGACATGCAACGTATCGATAGCATAGAGCTTTACCCATACAAACGATTGATAAATGAAGGGCTTAGCAGCGTTATGGTTGCACACTTGAATGTTCCAGCCTTGGAAGAAAAAATGGGGTATCCGTCTTCAATATCGAAGAATATCGTTACAAATCTTTTACAAGGTCAGTTAGGCTTTAACGGATTAGTATTCACCGACGCCTTAAATATGAAAGGCGCGGCTAACTTCAAGGAGCCAGGTGAAATCGATTTAGCAGCATTTTTAGCAGGTAATGATGTATTGCTTATTTCTGAGGATATTCCCAAAGCGCACCAGTTGTTGGTAAATGCCTATAGAGAAGGGGTTATTTCGGAAGCGCGTTTGGAACTCTCTGTAAAGAAGATCCTCATGGCAAAATACATGGTGGGACTGGATGACTATACGCCGGTAGATACCAATTATTTGGTTGAAGAATTGAATACCGTGCAGGATGATGTTTTGTATGAAGTAGCAATGGAAAAGGCGCTAACTGTAGTGAAGAATAAGGAAGCGATACTTCCCATAAAGGATTTGCAAAAAAAGAGTATTGCCTATGTGAATTTCGGTGATGATTCTGGGGCTCCGTTTTTAGCGCAACTTAGAAAATATGCCGACGTAGATTGGGTGAAGGCCTCAAGCCTAAATGAATATGTAACCAAATTACAGGAATATAATTACGTGATTATCGGATTTCATAGAAGCAATGAGAATCCATGGAAATCCTATGAATTCACCGAAAAGGAATTGGTATGGCTATATGAGATAGCACGAACGAACACTGTTATCTTAGACGTGTTTACGAGACCCTATGCTCTACTGGATCTGAAATCGGTTGCAAATTTTGAAGGGATTGTCGTTTCCTATCAAAATAGTGAGGTAGCACAAGAACTCTCTGCTCAACTAATTTTTGGAGCGCGAGGAGCTTCAGGAAAATTACCGGTTACAGCGGGACCGGAGTTGCCAGTTAATACAAGTTTTGAAACCAAACCACTTCTTAGGTTGCAGTACGGAACTCCAGAAAGCGTCGGACTAAATAGCTATACACTCGAACATAAGATAGATTCATTAGCTCGCGTGGGCCTTTGGGGTGGTATGATGCCAGGTGCCTCTATTTTGGTAGCTAGAAAAGGGAAGGTGGTATATGAAAAGCAATTTGGTCACCAAACCCAATCCGATAAAAATGCTATTGACTTCGATGAGGTTTACGATGTGGCTTCCCTAACTAAAATTTTGGCAACATTGCCTATGGTTATGCAATTATTCGATCGAGGAATTATCGATATGGATACCACACTTGGTGAAATGCTTCCGGAATATAAACGGTCTAATAAGGCCGATATTACCATGAAGGAAATGCTGTCGCATTATGCACGCTTAAAGGCGTGGATTCCATTCTATATTCATACGTTAGATAGTGTTACCAAAAGGCCTTCTTCAAAATATTATAGCGATACTCCAACCGATAAGTTTAACGTAAAGGTGGCCGAAGACCTTTATATGAGGAGGGATTATCAAGACAGTATCTTCGCCGAGATAAAGGATAGCGATTTAAGACCTGTACGAGGGTATAAATATAGTGACCTTCCGTATTATATCATGAAGAAGTATTTGGAAGAATTTTACGGAACACCATTGGAAGACTTAGTGCAACGAAACATATACGAATCCCTCGGGGCGAATTATACCACCTATTTACCCCTAAGCAAGTTTCCAAAAGCGAAAATAGTCCCTACCGAGGAAGATAATTACTTCCGTTTTCAAAAGGTTCAAGGCCATGTTCATGATCAAGGAGCGGCAATGCTAGGCGGCGTAAGTGGACATGCGGGCTTGTTTAGCAATGCTAATGATATCGCCAAAATCATGCAGATGTATTTATGGAAGGGGTTTTACGGCGGTACGCGATATTTCAAACCTGAAACGATAGATGCCTTTAATACGTGTTATTATTGTGAGGATGATGTAAGACGCGGCGTTGGTTTCGACAAACCTCAATTAGATGAGATAGGTCCTACCTGCGGCTGTGTAAGTATGACGAGTTTTGGACATAGTGGTTTTACAGGAACATTCACCTGGGCCGACCCAGAAGAGGAAATCGTATATGTATTTCTCTCAAACCGAACCTATCCCGATGCCTCCAACCGCAAACTGATTGGAAGCGATTTGCGCAGTAATATCCAAAAGGCGATTTACGACGCCATTATTTATTAAAGAGAAGAATAGAATTCATGACTATAGGAATTGTTTGTTATCCAACCTTTGGCGGAAGTGGCGTAGTGGCTACAGAATTAGGCTTAGCCCTTGCAGAACACGGCCATGAGGTTCATTTTATTACCTATAAACAACCTGTACGATTGGAATTGCTCTCTAGGCATATACACTTTCACGAAGTATCGGTTCCCGATTATCCATTATTTCACTATCAACCCTACGAATTGGCTCTTTCCAGTAAACTGGTCGATATGGTAAAACTTCACAAAATTGAAGTGCTTCACGTACATTACGCCATTCCACATGCATACGCTGGCTATATGGCGAAGCAAATGTTGAAGGAGGAAGGCATTCATATTCCTATGGTAACAACACTTCACGGAACCGATATTACACTGGTGGGTAACCATCCTCATTATAAGCCCGCAGTGACGTTCAGTATTAATAAAAGTGATGTGGTAACGTCGGTTTCTGAAAGCTTGAAGGAAGACACCCTTCGGTTGTTCGATGTGAATAATGGGATTGAAGTCGTTCCAAATTTCATCGACGTAGCCAAACATTCCAATACGTCATATACCGACTGCCAGCGCGACCTGATGGCGGAACCCAGTGAAAAGATTATTACCCACATCAGTAACCTGCGAAAGGTAAAGAGGGTGGTAGATGTAATTGAAATTTTCGATCGTATTCAAAGGAAGATTCCTGCACGGCTCTTGATGGTAGGGGAAGGCCCTCAAAAAGATCGCTGCGAGCAATTATGCGAAGAAAAAGGAATTGAAGATAAGGTGGTATTCCTAGGCAACAGTAGTGAGATCGATAAGATTCTTTGCTTTAGCGACCTGTTTTTACTACCTTCAGAAAAAGAGAGTTTTGGTTTGGCAGCCCTTGAAGCTATGGCGAGTGGCGTTCCGGTTATTTCCAGTAATACGGGAGGATTACCTGAAGTAAATGAACATGGCGAAAGTGGATTTTTATGCGAAGTTGGAGATGTAGATAACATGGCCAAACATGCCCTTGAAATCCTATCTTCTGAAGAAACACTTCGTCGTTTTAAAGCTCAGGCAAAAGAAATTGCCAAACGATTCGACACCAAAAAAATAGTACCGCTATATGAAAACGTATATAAGAAAGCACTTCAGAAATCGAAACAGTAGCCTAATACTTCCAATGTTTCTGCTACTGCTCCTTTTTAGCAGTTGCAAGGGGGGAAGTCAGTCACAATCGAATCCAGGTAATAGCAATGGTGAAGTATCCTTTCAAACCCATGCAAAGGGAAGCCATAGCAATTATGATCAGAAAACGGAGATGATCATTACATCCACTTCAGAATTGGATAAAGTCTTTTCAAAAATCAATAGTAATAGGCAACCAAAAGAACCTGTTTTAGATATCGATTTTTCCGAACGAACGGTTGCCTTTATTACGGCAGGGCAACTAAGCACCGGCGGTTTTACGGTTGAAGTAGACCGAATTGAAGATACCGATACTGAACGCATAATTTATATTGGAGGCACTTCCCCGAAACCGGGCGATAATGTTACGATGGTATTAACCTCACCTTTCACCATGATTTCTTTTGAAAAGACGGAGCTTCCCATTCGTTTTGAATATAAGCGTAAGTAATAATTTAGAGTGAAGCGATGAGGTGTTGAAAATCATCCTCGTGATAGGTATCTAATCCTAATTTCCGTAAAAAATCATTATTGAAGACCTCCGCCATCTCTTTTGAAAGCAGTGCAGACCGTGCTTTTGTCCATTTTTCAGAATTTTCTGGAAACATGTGTTTCGCGAGCTTTGGAAAATCCCATGCAGCATTTTTTCCCCAATGAATGGTGAAGGGGATGTTATGTTGTTGAAGTACTTCAATCATTCTTTTTCCGTATTCCTCTAAACTGATTAACTTTTTCGATTTTTCCCATTGAATACCATCGATTTCAATCATACAGGTAACAGGAAATTTGGTGAAGGCTATCATTGCTTCAGACTGTTTTACGAATCGCATCGCGAAAATACCGGGAATCGGACCTTCATCCCTAGTAAGCTTGGTTAAAACCTCCAATGCTTTTGAAGCGTTTTTATGGTCGACCCCAAAGGAACAGGCAAAGGCTTTACCTTGATAGCCAGCATCCCAGAAGATTTCAGGTAAGCGACCTACAATCGGTTTTTCTTCCTTGGGAAGAATGGTATTGCTCAGCGCCTTCACAAACTTCGGTATCGCTTTTGGGAACTTTTCTGAAATACGAATCAATAAATAGATAAGGTCGCGATACACAAACTCTTTCATGAATGGAATTGGGTCACCATATTTCTCTTTATACTTTGGATCGAACGGTTTTTTATAGATCGCTTCTACTACATAGTCCTTTTCCTTGCTATACTGATTTATAAATACCTTGTAATGGTAGGGTCGAAGTGGCTTTCCATTAGCGTCTACTTCACCATCAATCTTGAAATCAGAATTTTTAAAATCGAGTGTATCCGACAATTTCAAGGCCGTTTCCTTTGGAATTTTTCGCACATACCGCTTCAACAAAAAGGCATCTTCCGCTTCAATAATCACTCCGTGAATGAACCCAAACGATCCTAATCCAACTAGGGCTGCATTGAAGAGAGCGTCATTCCGAATAATCTTCGCACGTAATTTCTTAGGGATTAAATTGTTCAAAACAGGCTTGCTTTCCCGTTCCAGATATAAAATATCCTCGGCATTCGGACCAACGATTAAATTGAGTCCGACCACGTAATCCTGTACCGACCCAACGTCTAACGCCGAACCGTGAACCCCAGTCGAAATACACCCGGCTATGGTCTGACCGTTACTTGCACCAGTGGTCTTTAAAGATTTTCCTTTCTCTTGGAGGTATAGCGAAATTTCCTTTATCTGATTGCCACACTGAAGAAAGAATAGGTTTTCTGCTTTGTACGGACTATTAGCGTGCACTTTATTTGCTGAAATGGCCATTTTAATATTCATATACGAGTTGAAATGCATCCGATCCTTTTGGTGTGCAATCGACGACATAGACCATTTCGATCCGATCGCCCTGAACCCTTCGCCCGAGTCTAACGCTTGTTTCAATAAACGTTGAATTTCCTTGGCAGCATCATTGTAGCGATCGATGGCATTTGGTAAATACTCCTTCTTTTCCAATTTGGTGGAAAGGAACCATTTCAACGGAAACCTACCGTTTTTATGCAGGGTGTCCCACCAAGTCCTTTGCGTAATTGTAGTTGTTGCCATATTAGTTGGATTCCTTAATGCAAACGTATTTTATCTTAACCTGCCGTTTTCTTCCGAAAGTGACGAGATAGAGTAGAATACCTCCAAAGGTATTTCGATATTCCACGGTGTGAAGCGCTCCAGACTCACAATCCTTGATATTGATTGTGTTTTCTTTCGTGATAGTACCAACCTTCACCACCGTATCCAATTCACGTACACAGTAGCCGCTGAGCCAATCCTCGCGCTCGGTATCGCAGGGCTCGGCTTGGCCATTAGAAACCTTAAATTGCACCGAATAGCAGGAATGTAGGAGTAAACCACTTATTCCTATCAGAAAAATAATTCGTAACTGCTTCATAGTAAATGGATTGAGTAGCCATTTCAAATATAGAGCAAAATACGATACGGATATATGGGTATTTACCTGATTTTCAAAAAGTAAAAACCCCCGATACGAAATCGAGGGTTTCAAACTTGTTATATTTTAAAATTTAGAATTGGTAGCGTATCCCTAATGCAATATCAAAATCGACATCGTCATTATAATCGCCAAACCCGAATTCTGGTCTAAAATCTAGTGAAAGGAGCAACGGAATGTCAAAATCATATTCGATACCAATATCACCGGCGGCATAGATATAGGTTTCAGTATCATCATCAAAATCAAAATCGTCATCGAAATCAACTTGCGCGACACCACCACCGGCACCTACGTACCAATTAAACCCGCCATCTAAATTCCATACCCATTGGTATAGTCCCGTTAAACGGTACGCATCGAAAGCATCGTTATTTCGCCATCCGAAATCGACTTCCAATCGATTGTTATCGCCAAGGCCACGTTGATAACTGATTTCCGTACCAAAGCCATCGCTATCGCCCAAGCGGAGACCAAGCGCATTTTTCGCTATGGTTTGTGCTTCGGCTGAAAAACTTAGCGAGGAGATTACAAATACTACTAGTAAGACTGTTACTTTTTTCATAAGGTTATGTTTTTAGCTGTCCAAATGTAACGACAGATTGACTTGCAGATTGTTAACAGCCTGCCAAGTTTATGTATCTGGTAGCGAAAATTTTGTTAACGACAGTTTCAGATTTAAAAAGGAAATTTTAATTCCATTGTTCAACAAATACGATTGTTTCATACCTTTAACCTATGCCTACACCTGAAGTTTTAATGTCTTTTTCAAAGCAATTTGAAGGCGACTTTCACCTGCAAACACTACATCGTTTACTTTATGCTACAGACGCCTCTGTGTATCGAAAAAAACCGTTGGCCGTTGCGTATCCAAAAAATGAAAAGGGAATCCAACAATTGGTTCGCTTTGCCGAAAAACATAGAATTGGATTAATTCCTAGAGCAGCAGGGACATCACTTGCGGGACAATGTGTGGGCAACGGAATTGTGGTGGATATCTCCAAGTATTTCACCAAAATAGTTGGGGTCGATACGGAGAACCGTACCGTAACCGTTCAGCCAGGGGTTATTCGAGATGAATTAAATGAGTACCTCAAACCCTATGGCTTGTTTTTTGGTCCCAATACCTCTACCAGCAATCGCTGTATGATAGGAGGGATGATAGGAAATAATAGCAGTGGGACCACGAGTATTCAATATGGGGTGACGCGCGATAAGGTTGTTTCATTAAAGACAATTTTATCGAATGGGGAGATGATTCAATTTGAACCTTTGTCGAAGAGTGCATTTATTGAAAAAGCCTCGGAAAAATCCTTTGAAGGAAGTCTATATAACCTTTTATACACCGAACTTTCCAAAAGTGAAGTACAACACGAAATTCGAAAGGAGTTCCCAAAACCTGAAATCCACCGAAGAAATACAGGCTATGCGGTCGACGCTCTTTTGAATACTTCTGCTTACGATGATACTTGCGATGTACCGATTAACCTTTCTTCCCTTCTCTGTGGAAGCGAGGGTACCTTAGCGTTCACTACTGAAATCACACTTCAGTTAGACCCTTTACCACCAGAATATAGCGCGATGGTCGTTTCGCAATACGAGAATCTTTCCAATTGTTTAAATGATGTTGTGGTTGCAATGCAACACAATCTTTTTACCTGCGAGATGATGGATGATGTAATCCTTGGTTGTACGGAGAAGAATAAGAAGTATGAACCCTATCGTTTTTTTGTTGAAGGTACTCCAAAGGCATTGTTAATGCTAGAGTTGCGTGATGAAACGGTCGAAGGACTTAAAAGTCAGACCGAAAAGCTTCTGAAAGCCTTGGAAATATCGAATTTGAGTTATGCACGCCCCGTCCTGAAAGGTGAAGAAATTGAAATGGCATTGGACTTACGAAAAGCTGGATTGGGGTTATTGGGAAATATGGTAGGTGATGCGAAGGCGGTCGCTTGTATTGAAGATACCGCTGTTGCGCTAGCAGATTTGCCTAAGTATATTGAAGAATTCACCCTGCTGATGAAAAATTATGGTCAGGAAGCCGTGTATTATGCGCATGCTGGTGCCGGAGAACTTCACTTACGACCTATCCTGAATTTGAAGAAAGGTGAAGGGGTCGACTATTTTCGAAAAATAACTACCGATGTCTCCAAGCTTTGCAAAAAATATAAAGGTTCATTTTCAGGTGAACATGGCGATGGCATCGTTCGGGCGGAATTTCTAGAACAACAGATTGGTGAAAAAAACTTTCAGTTGTTGAAAAGGATTAAACAAGCCTTTGATCCACAGAATATCTTCAACCCTGGAAAAATAACCGATGCTTGGCAAATGGATGTATCGCTTCGCTATGAGTCCAACCGGAAAGAGCCTGAAATAGATACATTACTGGATTTTAGTGATGCGCAGGGCTTGTTGCGATTGGCTGAAAACTGTAACGGTAGTGGCGATTGTCGGAAAACCGAAAAATCTGCTGGAGCGATGTGTCCGAGTTACCATGCTACCCGCGACGAAAAGCATACTACTCGCGGAAGGGCGAATGTACTACGTGAATTTTTGACGCATTCGGACAAGCAAAATGCTTTCGATCACGAAGAATTGAAGGAGGTTTTCGACCTGTGTATAAGTTGCAAGGCCTGCGGGAATGAATGCCCGAGTAATGTCGACATGGCAACGGCAAAAGCAGAATTTCAATATCAATATTATACATCGAACAAAAGAAGCAGACGCGACAAACGCTTCGGCAAAAGCAGTTCATTGTATAAAAAAGCAAAACCCTTCGCCAACCTTGCAAATGCTGCTCTAAAGATTCCCTTTATAGCTTCCTTGGTTAAGAATACAATGGGAATGGCAGCGGAACGTAGTATTCCGAAGTTTCAGCCGTTTCAACATAGCACTTCAACTTCAATTTCAACTTCAAGTTCGAATTCACCTTCACCTTCACCAAACAAGAAAAAAGTTATTCTATTTATAGATGAGTTTTCAAACTATTTGGATGGAACTATTGCAGAAGATGCTGTTTTCCTGCTTCAGGCGTTAGGGTATGAGGTTGAGCCGACTACGGGATTGGATAGCGGGAGAGCGTTGATTAGTAAGGGATTTTTAGAGGAAGCAAAAGAATGTGTGAATAAAAACATAACCCTTTTGAATCAAAAGGTTTCAGCTGAAACACCGTTATTGGGCATCGAGCCTTCCGCAATTTTGGGATTTCGCGACGAATACCTTCGATTGGCAGATGATGCTGAAGCTGCGAAAGGAATTTCAAAAAACTGTTTTTTAGTGGAAGAATTCCTCGCTTCTGAAATGAAATTAGGAGTCATTTCAACAGAGCGCTTCACTTCCGAAGAGAAGAAAATCAAGATTCATGTCCATTGTCACCAAAAATCCCTAAGCAACCAAAAGGTCACGTTCGACATCTTGAATTTCCCCAAAAACTTTAAACCGACCATAATCCCTAGTGGTTGTTGTGGAATGGCTGGTAGTTTTGGCTATGAAAAGGAGCATTACGACATCAGTATGAAAATGGGAGAATTAAAACTCTTTCCGGCCGTGCGCAATGCTTCAGCTGATACTATTATCGCTGCGAATGGTACCAGTTGTCGGCACCAAATTAAGGATGGTACTTCAAAAGAAGCGTTACATCCCATTACGATTCTTCGGAACGCATTGGTTATTCCCCAATAACGTAGGTGTCTAATGATTGGGTCGCAGTGGTCGACACTTCGGTAGGAAAGGGAAATTCGATACCCAAACCAGATAGATCCTCTAATTGATAGTCGGTTACCGATTCTGCGTAAATAAGGCCTACATCAGCTGCAAAGTAATGCGTTACCGTAAATACTTCCTGTTCTGCTAAGACTGGAAAGGGAATGGAAATACCACCGACCTCCACTTGGGCGGTTACGGCTAGCGTAACGGCTAGTGTAGCGACTTCAACATCGCTGTAGCTGTTCCCGGAAACGGTATAGCTTTCAAGATCATTTTCCTGAACGGTTTCGGCGCTATATTCAATAGAGAGGGGAATATCCATAATAGTTTGTTCTATTGCATCTTCAAGAAAGCTAAGTTGCGTTCCAGCGCTCGCTTCTGAATCCACAACTACTACATCGTTTAAGGGTATGGCAAAAGGTACCCCTTCAATAGGAATAGAAAGTTCTCCTAAAATGAAGACTTTACCATTTTCTTTCCGAACTAGATTATTAGCCAAAATGTTGGTGGTGAACCCCGTAATGGGAAGCCTTGCGCCCAAATCGGTATATGTATTCCCATTTTGTTGTGAAACACCATCTACATATAATGAATCTCTTGCGGCGCCTTGTTCATTGGTATTGTCGTAAGTCCAATATGAATTTGCTGTAAGTGGAAAATAATCGGTTTCATTCGGTTGCGAGCTATCGTCTGAACTATCATCGGAAGAGCAAGCCATAAGGAATAGCGAAAAAAATAATAAAAGGGAAAAGCGCATACTAGTAAATTTAGGTATCCTCAAAGATACGTTTTTACTATGCAAATTTGGTCATGGCCGATAGGAGTGTTGAAAGTTCGACTTCCTCTATGGTTTCTACTTCGTCGTTCTCCGGATTTAAGTGTGTTTGTTTCCCTCCATGAACATAAAGACTCCAGCGTTCGTTTTTGTATTCCAAGGCGGTTAAATTTTCAATCCAATCGCCACTGTTCAAATACATACAATCCCCTTTTTTGGAGGTCACTTTTTTAATTGTCGGTTGATGGATATGGCCACACACCACATAATCGAAACCTTGTTCGATGGCTAATTGCGTTGCCGTACTTTCAAAATTTGTAATGAATTTCACCGCACCCTTTACGCTGTTTTTAATTTTCTTTGAAAGCGAATACTTCTCGCGTCCCATTTTTATTAAACAATGATTCAAAAAACGGTTGAAAAGTATCAGCAAATCGTATCCCCATCCGCCTAATTTAGCAATCCACTTAGCATGTTGAACACTCGCATCGAACACATCACCATGAAAGAACCAGGCTTTTTTACCATCAAGATTAAGCACGAGTTTATCCAAGATCTGAATGTTGCCCATTTTGGTCTCACTAAAGCGGCGCATTTTCTCATCATGGTTTCCGGTGAGATAATATACCTTTGTGCCTTTGGCAGCCAGGGAGATAATCTTTTTTAATACCTGAAGATGGGCTTTGGGAAAATAGCGTTTACGGAATTGCCAAATATCGATGATATCGCCATTCAGAATAAGCTTCTTGGGCTTCACCGAATTGAGGTACTGTAGGACTTCCTTGGCATGACAACCGTAGGTTCCCAAATGAATATCGGAGATAACAACAACTTCTACTTTGCGCTTCATTTGGGATACAAAGTTTCGTAATTATTGGTGACCGACAATTACCTAAATGTTATCGTTTATTGTTCAAATGGTTATCCTAATATTTCTTTATTGTGAAGAAGTCGCGCTCGAAGTTTATTTTTCAAATTCAGTTTGAAAAATTACATTTGTTGTTATGGCAGGTAATAGCTTCGGAACCCTTTTTAAACTTACTACTTTCGGTGAATCGCACGGAACTGCCATCGGCGGAATAATTGAAGGCTGTCCTGCTGGGCTTGCGTTAGACTTTGAAGCGATTGAACGCGAGATGCAACGCAGAAAGCCTGGGCAATCGGCTATTGTAACTCAACGAAAGGAAGAAGACACCGTCCGTTTTCTATCCGGCATCATGGAAGGCATTACTACCGGAACACCGATCGGCTTTCAAATTGACAATACCAATAAGAAGTCGAAAGATTATTCACACATAAAAGACGTATATCGTCCTTCGCATGCCGACTTCACTTATGATAAAAAGTATGGGGTTCGCGATTACAAAGGCGGAGGAAGGTCTTCAGCCCGCGAAACCGCTAACTGGGTTGCGGCAGGAGCGATTGCCAAGCAATTGCTGAAGGATGTTATGATTACGGCATATGTTTCTTCCGTAGGAGCCCTTCAATTAAATAAAAAATATACCGAGGTCGATTTCACCCAGATTGAACAAAATATTGTGCGTTGTCCCGATGCTGAAATGGCGAAGGAAATGGAAACGTATATTAAGGATATCCGTAAACAAGGTGATACGGTGGGTGGTCAGATAACGTGCGTTATCGAAAATGTACCAATCGGATTGGGAGAACCTGTTTTTGAAAAGCTACACGCTCAGTTGGGAAAAGCGATGCTTTCTATAAATGCTGTTAAGGGTTTTGAATATGGCAGCGGTTTTGAAGGCAGCAAAATGAAGGGAAGCGACCATAACGATCGCTTTCGCGAGGACGGCAGTACCGAAACAAACTTTAGCGGAGGCATTCAAGGCGGTATCAGCAACGGTCAGCCGATATATTTTAATGTAGCGTTTAAACCTGTCGCGACCTTGATGCAATCGCAAGAGACCATCAATTCAAAAGGGGAGAAGGTAGAAATGCAGGGAAAGGGAAGGCATGACCCTTGCGTGGTACCAAGAGCGGTTCCTATTGTAGAGGCAATGGCAGCCCTAACCCTAGCCGATTTTTGGCTGATGAACAAAATAGCTACCTTGACAACCGAATAAATAATCTGTTTCGCTTGGCGGACATAAATAGCTACCCGGCTTTTCGGGCATATATATGAAAAAACTGGCACTGCATTGGCAAATTCTCTTAGGAATGGCGTTGGGGGTTGTTTTTGCCCTCTTTCTTACAAATTTTAGTTGGGGTGATGACTTTATCGGCGATTGGATTAAACCGTTCGGAACGATTTTTATCAATGCCTTGAAGTTGATTGCAGTTCCATTGATCTTGGCATCGTTGATTAAAGGCGTATCCGATTTAAAGGATATTTCCAGTCTTTCTCAAATGGGCCTTCGTACTATTTTAACCTATGTAATAACCACGGTAATCGCGGTATCTATTGGATTGGGTGTTGTTAATGTGGTGAAACCAGGTGCAACCATTGGTGAAGATACACGCGATGAATTAGTAGAAGCCTATGGCGGTGATGCCGAATTGAAACGGCAGGATGCACAGCGACAGAAAGAGGCAGGTCCGTTACAAGCACTGGTCGATTTGGTGCCTGAGAATATTATCGGTGCTTCTGGAGACAACCGAAACATGCTTCAGGTTATCTTCTTCGCCATTTTCTTTGGAATCGGATTGATTTTAATTCCTGAAAAAACAGCCCAACCTGTAAAAGATTTTTTTGATGGCTTCAATGAGGTCATTTTAAAAATGATCGATCTCATCATGCTCGCCGCTCCCTACGGGGTTTTCGCTTTATTGGCAGCCTTGGTGGTGGAAGCACCCAGTGCCGACTTGTTTGCAGCCTTAGGAATGTATGCACTCTGTGTGGTGTTAGGATTGACATTAATGATTGGCGTTTATATTTTATTGGTTTGGATATTCACAAAGCATACGCCAAGTAGTTTCTTGAGTGGCATTGGTCCTGCGCAGCTATTAGCATTTTCTACGAGCAGTAGTGCCGCAACCTTACCGGTAACCATGGAACGTGTGGAAGAACACTTAGGTGTGAAACGGGAGGTAACTAGTTTTGTGTTGCCGATAGGGGCTACTATAAACATGGACGGTACAAGTTTATACCAAGCCGTTGCTGCCGTGTTTATCGCTCAGGCCTTTGGAATGGATTTATCCTTAGGAGCGCAATTGGGGATTATCGCTACCGCTACGCTTGCCTCTATTGGCTCCGCCGCAGTGCCTGGTGCAGGAATGGTGATGTTGGTTATCGTATTGGCACAAGCTGGAATCCCCGAAGCTGGATTGGCACTGATTTTTGCTGTGGATCGACCGTTGGATATGTGCAGAACTACAGTAAACGTTACCGGTGATGCTGCGGTATCGATGATGGTAGCGAAATCGCAGGGCAAATTGGGCGTACCCCACGTCAAAGATTGGGACGATAACTACCCTAAAGGTAAAGAGGAATAGGTGCCTTTCAATTCTTGAATTGTTGGAACAGCATTTCTTGAATGTTATGCAAAAGTGTTGGCATTTAATGGTTTATTAATATATACCTGTTCAATTTTTAGCTACATTTGATAGCCCAAATCGCTTTTGACCGCTTATAGCTATGACTTAAACACCATAGCTATGAAATACGTTACCTCCTTAGTATTTATTTTGATGATTGCCTTTGTGCAGGCACAGGTAGGAATTGGAACAACCTCGCCTTCCAATGCTTCCATGATGGAAATTAGTAGTACCAGTGACGGCATAAACTATAAAGGCTTTCTCCCACCTCGTGTTCCGTCACAAGTAGAGCGCGATGATATTCCAGCTTCCTCTTCCGATATTGGTATGTTGGTTTTCGTTGAGGGGACGGGTACGTTGGAAATTTGGAATGGCGTAAGCTGGGAAACCATCTATACATTATCTACAACAACCAGTACTTTGGCAGTACAGGATTTTGATGCTAATCTAAGTTGGAATTATACGTTGACGCCAACCCCCTATAACGTTTCGGGGGATATTTGGGATGTTGTAAGTAATATAGGTGCGGGAAGTACCAATATCGATTTGGTCAATTTGAATTACTTAGGATGTCGTGATTTGGATAATCCGAATGGTGGCGGAAGCTTCGCACATCAAATTGACTTTGTCAATGTAAATGTATCTAGCCTTACGAACCCCCGAATTTCATTCGATTATGACGTATTTGAATTTGATAATGGCGACGATGTTACTTACGAAGTTTTCCATGAGGATGTTAGTCAAGGTGTGGTTACCTTGATAAATGGCGCTGGGAACCTTACGGTCGAAGGTACTGAAACGATTGTAATTCCACCTTCCGTGACAAACGTTCGCCTAAGCTTAATGATTGCTCAGAACGGCGCCGACGACTATGCTGGGTTCGACAACTTTCGGGTTTTTGGTAACTAATTATTCTGAATGCCGTATTTTTTTTAAATAGTGGTAGGCTTATTTTTAAGAATTTGTATTTTAACATCATACAAAACCGACCACTATGAACGTTTGCTTTATTATGTACCCATGGGATCAAATCGATCCTGATAATGATTCAACTTTGGCCATGATTCATGAATTCGCGAAACGCGGACATGGACTTGCCGTTACTACTCCAGCCAACCTTACCATTCGCGATAGTGTGGCTTTTGCTTTTAGTAAGTGCTTGAAGCGCCAGGAGAAGGTTTCGAAATCATTAAAATCCTTTCATGGTAAGGCTGAGTTTTATGATGAAATGTTGCCGTTGGCAGGATTCGATGTAATTATTCTTCGTAGCAACCCGCCCTTGGATATGATTATGCTAAATTTCCTCGACTCGGTGAAAGATGATGTTTTCATCATGAACGACTTGGATGGCATTCGTAGAGCCAACAACAAACTCTATACTGCGGTTTTTGAAGATGAGGATAATGAGTTGATTCCAAGAACCCATGTCACAAAAAATAAGGAATACCTCAAGAAAACAATCAAAGAAGGTCCCGAGAAAATGATATTGAAGCCTTTAAATGGCTATGGTGGTTCAGGGGTTATTCTAATTGAAAAACGGGCGATGAGCAGTATTAACTCTCTGCTGGATTTCTATATAGACAATAAAGATGGTACGACGAACTATGTGATACTTCAGGAATATATTGAAGGTGCCGATCAAGGTGACGTTAGAATTCTTTTATTGAATGGTCAGCCCATCGGAGCTATGCGACGCGTACCAGGAGAGGAAGACCACCGAAGTAATGTTAGTGCGGGAGGTTCTGTTCAAAAGCATAGCTTGAGCAAACAAGAAAAAGAATTGTGTCGACGTATCGGCCCGAAACTGGTCAGTGACGGACTCTTTTTTGTCGGAATTGATGTTATCGGTGGCAAGTTGGTCGAAGTAAATGTGATGTCGCCAGGCGGAATTACCTACATGAACAAAGTGTATAAAACACGGGTTCAGGAAAAGGTAATCGACTTTGTTGAAGACATGGTTTTGGAACGTTTAAATGCCTTTGAACGTCGTCAGAAGTTACGCAAGCACGTCAGTGACGCTTAAGATCTTCACGCATATTTCATTAGAAATGTAATTTCACCGTATCTTCGCGCTCGATGAAGAAAATTTCCGTCAATCAGATTATCAAGAATATCAAAGCTGAAAAATGCTTTGAAGCGGTTGTTTCAGACTATTCCTTCACCATAAAAATTGAAGAATATGTTCCATATGTATGCGGTGCGGTGCATGATGGGCATCAATTCAGAAAATCGCTTTGGAAGAACTGTCTTCATTCAGAATACGATCGTTGGTTCGAGGAAGATCCGTGTACTAAGGAATTCGTTAAATCGCATCCTATCGTTATCGCAGGTTGCGATAGTCGCTTCGAATACGACCTAAATCGCGATCCCGAACATGCAGTGTTTGATGAGGCCTGGGGCAAGCAACTTTGGAAGAAGCCACTTTCACCTATCGAAAAGCGGAAAAGCTTAAAGAAACATGCTCGGTTTTATGAAGTGGTTCGTGCCTTGATTGAAACCTTGGAGAAGAAATTCGGACATGTGGTGGTGTACGATATGCATAGCTATAATTGGCGGCGATGGGATAGGGAAGTACCTGTCATCAACTTGGGAACGATGAACATCGATAATGAACGGTTTGGTGAAATGGTCGAAAACTGGCGTGCTTCGCTTTCGCAATTGAAGTTACCCAGAAAAGTAGAAGCTACTTCAAAGATTAACGATACCTTTTATGGAAATGGATACTTTTTGAAGTTTATCACGCAGAATTTCGACAATACCTTAGTATTGGCAACCGAATTCAAGAAAATTTACTGTGATGAGCTGAAGCAAGTCATCTTTCCCGAAGTGGTGCATGCCATCGAAGAACAGTTACGGACAAAAGTGAAAGAACACGCTTCTCTTTTCGACAAAACCTTTAATGAAACGAATGGATAAGTTGGAAAAAACCATAGCAGCTCACGCGAATTTGTTTAAGGTCGATAAGAACCTGAATAAGCTGGTGAAGAAAATCGAATTGCTGAATTACGTGAATCCCGTGAACATCGAACAGGAGAAACGTAATTTTTTTGCTTCCAAATACAATGTGAACCCAAGTTTTCACTATCGAAAAATAGATTTTGATGCACACAAATTGCAGCAGGAATTGTTTTCGCAGGATCTTGCGGCCATAGAAGATGAAGAAACCCGCGACTTCTATCGCGATGTGATTTACGATTATTCTGGATTAATTCAGTGTGTAGAAGCGGTGGGTCAAGGGAATAAGTTCTATTTCAACAGTTTGAAATCATTTGGAACGCCCACCGAGAAGGATGTTGAAAATGCTCGCTTTATTCTTCACTTTGCAGACGATGAGTACCAACAGGAAATGATGCCCGTGTATTCGGCTCAGGATGCTGAAGAGTATTTTAAAGAGTTTACAAAGCGCTACGATTTCGACTTCGAGATTCAATTGTCGACAAAGATTTCTGCAGCGGCCATGGTGCTGAACAATAAGCAGAAATTGTTGTTGAAGAAGAACCATAAATTTAGTGCTAATCAGCTAAAAGTGTTGGCGAATCATGAAATTGGGGTTCACTTAGTTACTACCTTCAATAGTCTTCGTCAGCCGTTGAAGATTTTCCATAATGGTTTTCCGAAGAACGTAGAAACCCAAGAGGGATTGGCGGTTTTCAGTGAATATATGAGCGGATGTTTAACGTTGTATCGCCTGAAGGAATTGAGCTATCGCGTTCTGGCGACCGATAGCTTGCGAAAGGGTTTCAACTTTTGTGATACCTTCGACTTACTTCACAACCAATATAAATTGAATAGGGAAGAGGCCTATAACATATCCTTACGCGCCCATCGCGGTGGCGGTTTCACCAAAGATCATTTATACCTTACAGGCTTGAAAAAGGTCTACGATTTATATCATGCCGGCGATTCGTTGGATGATTTACTGACTGGAAAAGTTTCACTCGATTATGCCCCGATCATTGAAAAATGGCGTAGTGAAGGCTTGGCCGAAGAAGGATATTATGAAAACTATGCCTTTGAGTTCAATGATAACAATAGTACGAAATTGAATTTTATCCTTCAGAATTTAAAATAAAAAAGCGGACAATTTCTTGCCCGCCTTTCCCTTGAAAAAAACTACATTTCCCTACGCTATTGAATCATCAAGCGATAGGTTCCTGTATTGCCATTTGCCTTCACCTGCAACAAGTAAGAACCTGTTGCCAACGCCGACACATCCACACTCGATTGCGTGTTACCAATCTTTTGTTGTAGCACAGTCTGACCCAGCATGTTAATAATGCTGATCGCTTCAATAGACTCATTTGCCTTCAGATTTAGAATCGCATCGGTAGGATTTGGATAAAAGGTGAAACTTTCGAGTTGGTTATCCTCGGTATCCAAGAAATTTCCATCTATTGTGATATCTGTAATCCCACCTGTATTCACGACAAACACATAATATGCTTGTCCAGCAGTTGTATTGATGGTTGCTGTAGTTCCCGGAACACATTGGTTCGTATTTTGGTCGACTAATACCAAATCGGTTTCGGTTGCATTTTCATCAGGTGCTTCATAAAAGGTGACGGAGCTAGCGCCTGCAGGAGAAACAATGGCTGCGGTTGCATCGCCATCACCTGCCGACGTAAAGTTGTACCAAACTCCATTGGCACCATCGATATTACAGTTTAACGGGCTACCATCTTCTGTGGTTGCCGCTGGCATGGCCACTGCCGGATCGGTATATGGAAAGCCAAGCTCATCGACATCAATCGAGTTTACGATCATATCGTTCGGTGGTGGTACGGGCGCACAATCGATATTAAGTGAGAAGTTTCCGGTTGCACTTCCAAAGCCATGAACTAAGATATAATACGTGGTATTACCGTCACCGCTAAAGGTAACTTCAGACTGTAGGCCACAGGCATCATCATTATCCGTTTCACATACCAACATCCCACATTCACCTGTATAAACCGTCAGCTTGCTATCGAAATCTGTACTGCCATCGCAAAGTGAAACGGTATAATCGGATGCCAATCCGCTATCATCGGTAAAGGCATACCAAACACCTGGTGCGGTGATAGCTGTACTGCATTCGGGTGCGTCAGAATCGATATACGCATTTTCTGTGGAACCTGTAATGGTTTCACCACAGGCAATAGGAAGTGCTCCTTCACATTGATCGTTCTCCGGAGGCGTAATACAAGAGACATTTAAACTGAAGTTTCCTGTGTTATCGCTAAAACCTTCGACCATAATGAAGTAGGTACTTGTGCCATCGGAAAGAAAAGATACTTCAGACTGTACACCACATGCATCGTCATTAACCGCTAATTCATTTGTCAGATCACAGCTATCAAATACGCGGAGCAAGGAATCGTAATCGGTACCACCATCACACAATGAGATGGTTACAATTTGCGGATCGCCGGTTCCCGTAAAGCTGAAAAATTCATCTGGTGCGATATTTCCACCGCTGTCGGTATCGAAAGTTGTTTCACCAGTAACCGTTTCACCACATGTTAAAGGAATAGCACCATTACAACTGTCGTTTCCAGTGTTGAAAGGAAAGAATCGAGAAATATAGATATCGCGATTTCCATTACTGCTCTGAATGTCTTCACCAGAAAAAGGATCGAAATCCACGTCATTCTGAAATATCCCTGATGTTATAATCTGATCCTGATCGTTGAAAATAGCGTGCGGATTGCCTTCCGTACCAGTACCTCCTATAGCCCAATGGTTTTTATAACTACCATCCGTTGCTACTTGCATCATAAAATTATCGGTACCTCCATTGGAAGTCGTTGTTGCTTCACCCGTTCCAGCATCAAAATCGGTGGTACCGTTAAACGAACCGCTTACGAACAAGTCTCCATTAGGGCCTTCAGCGATATAAAACACGTTTTCCAAAGCGGTATCATCATCCCCTCCAAAGGTGTATGTATATTGAAAGTTTCCATCGCTATCAAACTGGGTGAAGAATGAATCCAGTGCTCCTCCGTTTGGGGTCGGTATTTCTTCACCTGCGGAAGGATCTAGATCAGCTCCCGCCGAGTACATTCCACCGACATATATTTCGGAACCGATTGCACGGATCACATTTCCTACTTCCAGTCCAGGACCTCCAAATCCTTGTCCCCAAATATAATTTCCATCGGCATCATATTTAGCCATAAAAAGATCGTTTCCGCCGACTGAATTATATTCATCGGTATTGGATTCATCGGGGTCCATATCGACCACATTTTCCAAACGACCCAAAATTACTAGATCACCATTATCGTCAAACTCTATGTCTTCAACTTCAACCAAACCACCGGCACCCGGAAGGGTTTTTACCCATACGAAGTTTCCATCGGTATCAAGTTTTAAGATAAAACCATCTTTAGTGCTACTGTCTGCTGAAAATAAAACGTTGTCGACCGCAGGATCGGGATCGAAATCGGCAAATAGAAAGGATCCACCGATATATACATTTCCATCGCTGTCTACCTCTATGGTCCTACCATCTTCATTTATAGCCCCAAACCCAAAAGGATTGCTAACTTGCTTTGCCCAAACAAATTCGTTGTTACTATCCAATTTAATTATAAAAAGATCGCGACTTAGTCCGAACGCTGGTTGCAATAGCGGGAAAACATCCGGCCCTGGATCGGCATCGAAGGGATTGCTAGCGACGGCTCCCTGAAAGTATCCGGTTAGATATACATTATCGTTGGCATCGATCGCCACATCTGTTACTACATCATCAAAGGCGCCCCCAAAGCCTAAAACACCTAGGGGCGTACCCTCATCATCATGCAACGCCACATATCCGTCGGCATTTCCTCCCGCCCAGGTAACGGATTCACTCCCTACGTTCAGGGTTCCAGAGTACAGACCGGGCGTGTATACAACACCTTGACTGTTGGCTACAGAATTATACGATGTTTCAATACTCCCATCGCCAAATGTACTGGTTCCAAAATATTCCTGAGCTTTTACGAGTCCTGATGAGACTAGAAGGCATAGAAAAATTGCTTTTGTAATTGTTTTCATAATAACTAGTTGAATTATTGATTTAGATATTTATTGAATAGTAAATTCCAATCCCACCCCTCGTACACTTTCAAGGGCTATACGATTGTCATCTTTTAGATATTTTCGGATGCGACTGAGAAAGACATCCATACTTCTTCCAGAAAAGAAATCCGTTTTTCCCCATACGCCCGAAAGGATTTCCTCTCGACGAATCAGTCGATTTCTATTTTGATAGAGGAAATACAGCAACTTTGCTTCACGCCCCGTTAACTTTTGAATTTCATCTTTTCGCTTTAGTTCTAGATTTTTAACATCGAAGGAATAGGAGGCTAGTTCGATTAGCTCGTCCTCAGGCAAGTTTTCCTGAAACGTATTTTGTTGCTGGGTTCGTTTGATAATATTCTTAATTCTGAAGATTAGCTCTTCTGCCTCGAAAGGCTTTACCACATAATCGTCGGCCCCAAGTTTCAACCCTTTAATACGGTCTTCTTTGGTCTTGCGGGCAGTAAGGAACAAGAACGGAATGTCGGGACGTACTTCAATGATCTTTTTTGCCAAGGTGAAGCCATCCATAACGGGCATCATAATATCGAGCACGCAGATGTCGAAGTCGCCTTCGCTAAATAGGGTATGTGCTTCTTCACCATTTTTACCCCAGGTTATGTTGAAACCATTCAGTTCCAGATACTGCTTCAGCATGGTTCCAAAATCGTGGTCGTCTTCTGCAAGTAAAATTCTGTTCATGATACGATTGGGAGTTTTATGATGAATGTTGTGCCTTCACCGGTTTCACTTTCAACTAAAATAGAACCTTCATGCGCAATAATTATCTGCTTGGCATAATACAGTCCCAATCCTAATCCCTTATAATTATGCTTGTTCTTTTCACCTATTCTGAAAAACTTATCGAAGATGTATTTCTGGTATTTTTTAGAAATCCCAATCCCATTATCAGCAATTGAAATACGGTGCTGGTTGGTTTCCTTTTCGATATCGTAGGTGAAGTTGAGTTGCGTTCCGCCATACTTCACGGCATTATTAAGGATATTGATAATCGCCGTACCGAGAAAGAAGGGGTCCGCTGTTAGCGTTAAACCTGTGTTGTCGATGTTCTTCTGTATATCTACTTCCTTATCCAGCGATAATTTATAGTCTTCAATAAGTCGATTTAAAAAGACGCTAGGATTGAACTCTTCTTTCGACAATTGAATCTGTTGATAGCCCAAACTACTTTTCAATACTTGATCAATCAGATTTTGAAGCCGACTGTTCTGCCGTTCAATTATCTGTATAGCTTCATTCCGCATGGTTTCATTCTGCTTCGCCTGTTCACTCGTAAGCGTCTTTGTTGCCAAGGATAGGGTGGAGAGCGGTGTCTTTAACTCGTGGGTAATATTATTTATAAAATCGGTTTTTATTTCCGCAACGCGCTTCTGCTTCATCAAATTTTGAAGGGAGTAATAAAAGAGCGCTACCACAAACAGAAGTAAAGCACTAGCTGCAATCAATAAACCCGAAAGTTCCCGAAGCAGTAAGGCATTCCAGTTGGTGATGTTCATATAAATACTGGATTGAAAATTCAAATCGAAGGTTTCGGTGCCTTCAACAGTAATAATATCATGGTCTTTTTGCCACGTACTATTGTTGATAAGGAGGCCATCCTCCTGCGGAAAGTATTTTCCTAATAGCAAAATTGTATCCTGTTCTTTCAAGGGATAGATTTGCTCTGCCTTTCCAAGGGAATCGGTAATGGAAATGGAAGTGACAATCTTTTTGATCTGAACATCGAACTTATCGTGATACTCTTGTAAACCGGCATCGAATACCGTTTTAAAGCCCGGGTTAATGGCCTCAGATTTTCGCTCTAAACGGTTAACAAGTTCTTGTTTCGATATTTCCTTCTGCTTATATAACTCTAAATTGGATAGGAAATCATTTCTATATAACCACGCAATACTATCTACTTCTGGAGTATTGTAGACCTTGGCAATAGCATTTCGCGCATCGATCGTAATCGTTTTTTGTTTTAGTTCGTAGGTATTGTAAATAAGGTATCCCTGAATAGCGATAAGCGCTATTAGGGTGAAGATGGAAAAAACGACCAATACTTTCGATTTCGATTGCATGGGCTAAAAATACACCAAGCCATCGCAAGTTTAAGAATATTGGAAGTGCGTTAACGTTGCGTTAACTTAGATGAAGTGTGAAGTAATATATTGCCTTATAGGAACTTGGACTTCAAATCCGGCGTTGGAATCATACAGCTCTCTTTCTTCCCAAACCACTTATAGCGGTTCTTTGCGATATAATCATATACGGCATTCCGAATGAATTTGGGCAGTATCAAAAAAGCGGAAAGTAATGGCCATCCCCCTGAAAGATGCTTAGCGATACGAAGGGCTGCCGACGATTTTTCATAATGGGTATCGCCATCGACAAGGATAATGGAATCGGTTTTGGAAGTATCAATGTTATGCTTGGCGATTAATGCTTGTCCGATACCTTCCTGAAGCGCAGCGAAGCGAAACACATCGTATTTGTCACGTTTAATAATGAAAATAATACTGCTATTGCACAAATTGCAGACTCCGTCGAACAAAATAATTTTATGTTGGGAAGCTTTTGTCATCTTATACCTTTTCCAATTCCTCCAAACTTACATCGGCTGTAAATATACCGTAGTTTACAATGGCTTTTTTCTTTTCGATAGTATCGATGGTGCCAATGGCCCTACCGTCTATCATACGAACACGGTCGCCAATCTTTAATGTCACTTTCGGTTTCGGAGGCGGTGCTTTTTTCTTTTCTTCTTTTTGCTTTTTCTTTTCCTTTCGAATAACGGCTACTTTCTTTTCAACTTCCTGCTGCACCTTTCGCTCCTTCGCCTTTTCTTGCTGTTTCTTTTTCTTAGGAACCTTTTTCCGCTTGCTATTTTCAACCATGATCAATTTGAAGAGTTCATCGAATAGCGATTTCTTTCGTTTGTTGTGAAAGAATTTTTCAGCCAATGCATCCACTTTCTTACCCAAGGCAATCATTTTCTGATTGCTGTCGTACAGTTCTTGATAGCTTTCCAACTTTTCCTGAACCCTAGCGTTCACTTCCTCCAGTTGCTTGTTCTCCTCACGAGCTTTTTGTTCTTCAGACTTTAGGCTGGAGGTTGTCTTTCGAAGCTGCGAACGTTCTTGTTGAAGCTTCGCAATGGTTTTGTCGAAACGAACCTTTCCGCGTTCAATTTTCTTTTTCGCTTTGTTGATTAGGCTGTAGGGAATACCATTTTTTTGCGCTACTTCAAAAGTGAAACTGCTTCCGGCTTCACCTAGCTGCAGTTTATAGATTGGTTCCAAACTCTTACGATCGAATTGCATATTTGCATTGATGGCATTTGGCAGTTCGTTAGCAAGCAGCTTCAGGTTGGTGTAGTGGGTTGTAATAATTCCGAAGGCCTCCCGTTCATAAAACACTTCTAAAAAGGTTTCAGCCAAGGCACCGCCCAATTCTGGATCGCTTCCCGTACCGAATTCATCGATTAAGAAGAGCGTTTCAGAATTACACTTCTTAAGAAATTGGTTCATCTTCTTCAACCGATAGCTATAGGTGCTTAAGTGGTTTTCAATAGATTGATTATCGCCAATATCTGTCAATACCCGTTCAAAAAAACTGAACTCGCTCATCGCATCCACTGGCACCAACATTCCCGTTTGTAACATCACCTGAAGCAGGCCAACGGTTTTTAACGTGATACTTTTTCCACCGGCATTCGGACCACTAATCACAATAATGCGTTTGTCGGGAACCAATTCGATGGTCTGGGGATATGTTTTTTCCTTTCGTTTCTGATTCGCCACCAATAGGAGAGGGTGATAGGCTTCCTGTAAGAAAAGACGTTTATCCTTGGTCAGTATAGGAAGCACTCCTTCGATCTTTACAGCATATTTCGCTTTTCCGAAGAGTACATCCACTTTGACAAGATATTCCTGATACGATTTCAACAAACCTTGATACGGTCTAATATACTCCGTTAAGGCTTTTAAGATTCGCTTTACCTCTTCGCGTTCCTCATACTCCAAATTACTAAGCTCATTGGCATATTCGAGGGTTTCCTGTGGTTCGATGTATACGATGCTTCCGGTTCTTGATTGTCCGAGGACGGCACCTTTCACTTTACGTCGGTGCATGGCTTTTACGGCAAGCACGCGACGATTTTCTACCACCGATTCGCGAATTTCATCTAAATAGTCGGCTTGTGAGTAATGCGATAATGCCTTTTGAAAAGAAGAATTGATTTGGCCTTTCACCACATTTAGGCGCTTACGGATGGCTGCCAATTCATCGGAAGCGGTATCCTTAATATTTCCGAAGCGGTCTACGATGCGATGTATTTCATCGGAAATTAGGGACGTGTAATTTACTTCGGAAGAAAAATCATGAAGTGAAACGTAGAACTCTTCATATTTTTTGAAGAATTTCAATAATTCCTTGGTGGTTTCGGTAACGGAGAGAATGCGGCGAAAGCCTGAAATCTCTAGCACACTATTTTCAATTCCGAATAAGTGAAGCTCTTTATGGATAGGTTCAAACCCATGATTAGGGATACGATTATCGTTTTCGAAGGAGGCCGTAAATTCCTTTACTCGTTTAAGTTCGGGTGTAACCGTTTCAAACTGTGAAAAGGGGCGGAGTTTGAGCACGGCTTCCTTGCCGGGTTCCGTGATGCAAAATTCGGATACCTGTTGCAAGACTTGTGGAAATTCTAAGTCTTCTAAGGTTTTTGAATGTATGCGTACCGTTCTCGCCACGAATTGTATTTTTACAGTTTTGGAGCACAAAAATACAACAATGCAAGTAACCATACACGAGAGTTGGCAGCAGGTATTAGCCGACGAATTTGAAAAGCCCTATTTTAAGAATTTAACCGATTTTGTAAAGAAGGAATACACCGAAAACCGTTGCTTTCCGCCAGGAGGTAGGATATTTTCCGCATTCGATCATACCCCATTCGATGAAGTGAAAGTCGTAATTCTTGGTCAGGATCCGTACCATGGTCCACGTCAGGCGAATGGTTTATGCTTTTCAGTAGCGGATGGTATTCCGAAGCCACCTTCCTTGAACAATATTTTTGAGGAAATCCATACCGACATCGGGGCGGCGATTCCCAATTCCGGGAATTTAGAACGTTGGGCCGACCAAGGGGTTTTATTGCTAAACGCAACCTTAACGGTACGCGCACATCAGGCCGGAAGTCACCAAAATAAAGGATGGGAGAAATTCACGGATGCTGTCATTCAGAAATTATCGGAGGAACGGGAGGATTTGGTTTTTCTGTTATGGGGAGGTTACGCCAAAAAGAAAGGAAAGATTATCGATGCCTCAAAGCATTTGGTTTTAACCAGTGGGCATCCTTCGCCACTAAGCGCCAATAGAGGCTATTGGTTTGGGAATAAACATTTCAGTAAGACAAATGAGTTTTTAAAGGGAAAGGATAAAACGCCTATTGTATGGTAACTGATTGCAGAAGGAGCAAAGTATTAAAGCGAATGCGGAATAAATCCCTGACCTGTGCCGGCAGGCGCATTGAACTTGACAATAATGATATAGATGGTTCTGCTATAAACAATGCGGTACAAGTCCATACTAGGAGACGCATTGAATTTTTTATTCTTCTTCAGGGGTTTCTGGCTCGGCAACATTGTTACAGCTAAACTGCAAAAGCAAAAAATTCGTTACCAAAAGTGCCCCAAGGATGATTAGAAAGGTAGTCATAATATTCGCATTTACATATACTAGATACGGGAATGCGAAAAGGGTTGCGTGGAAAAGCAAAAAAATCTTAAAAATTAAAGAGTATAGATTCGGCTGGAATCTTGCGATCGATTAAATCAAGTTCTACCAGTTTTTCCTGAACCTTTTCAACTTCTGCCGTTGTCAAATTACGCTGACTCCATTCCGTCTGCTCCAACCAAGCTCGTACATCCTCCACCTTTTGGTCGTATCGTTTAGATAGCATTAAATCGATGTCTTCAATATCCTTAAAAGATTTCGTATTTTCGTTAATCACTTCCAGGATATCAGAAACAATCTGTTCGTGTTTCTTCAAAAAGCCTTCACGAACGGCAATCACAAAACACGGCCATGGCGTCGGGCATTCGCCCACACGGCGAAACGGTCCGTTATCAACATAAGGCTTTGTTGTAAACTTTTCCCACATAAAATAATCGCCATTTCCCTTCGGAAGGTTAGTCAATGCACCATCTAGATTCTCGATCACTTTGAAATTAAGGTCTTCTTCCGTATCCCAACCCTGTCGTTCTGCATTTACATAGGCCATTAGATGCGATCCAGAGCCGAATCTACTAATCGCCGCATCGGTGCCCTTCAAGTCGGTCACCGTTTCATACTCAGAATTTTTAGCCACATGGATTCCCCAGATTAATGGTGATTTCACGAATACCTGAACAATTTTTGCAGGATTCCCATTAATGATATCGCGCACAATTCCTTCAGTCAAAATCACCGCCATATCGATATCGCCATTCCGTAAGGCTTCGGTCATTTCACCTGTACCGCCATAGTAATCCTGCCACCGAAGATTTATGTTCTTTTCATGATACTTCTTATCGCGAAGGGTTAAATACCATGGTAAGTTAAAGTGTTCGGGAACGCCTCCAATTCTAACAGTTTTCATTCGGTAAGGATTCGTAAGGTTCTTGAAATAAGGGTTGAAATATCTTTTTTTGGATCTTCACTAAAGGTACCATCCGCACGATTCGCGATAATAGCGTTTAATGACAAGGCTTTATGACCTAAAAGGCTAGCCATACCATAAATCGCAGCGGTTTCCATTTCAAAATTGGTAATCTTTTTTCCTTCAAAGTTGAAGCTCGCCACCTTGTCGTTCAAGTCGGTATCCTGAACGGCCAAGCGTAAGACGCGGCCCTGTGGACCATAAAATCCAACATTGGTAGCCGTAACACCTTCAAAGAAATCGTTTCGTTTGGTGAATTTTTCACGTAAGGAAACATCGCCTGCAATGGCGTAAGGTTTGGAATTGTCTGAATTCCAATGGGTGTGTTTCATGAAGGCTTCAGTAAAAGCCAGATCGTTGATGCTTTTAAGTTCTTTATAAAAGTGAAGCAGGTTGTCGAAACCCAATCCCATTTCGGCAGCGACAAAGCTTCCAACGGGAATTTCAGCCTGTAGCGAACCGGAAGTGCCGACTCTAACGATGGTTAGCGATTTCTTCGCCTTCTTAATTGCCCTGGAGTTGAAATCGATATTGACAAGGGCATCTAACTCGTTCATCACGATATCGATATTATCGGGCCCGATACCTGTTGAAAGCACCGTCAGCCGCTTTCCGCGATAAGTTCCGGTATGCGTTTTAAACTCACGCTTTTGCTTTTGGACTTCCACCGTATCGAAAAATCGTGAAATCTTATCCACCCGATCTTGATCGCCAACCGTAATTATCGTATCGGCAATATCCTCAGGCAGCAAATTAAGATGATAAATACTGCCGTCCGGATTCAGGATAAGTTCGCTAGGGGAAAGGTGTGCTGCTTTCAAGGGAAGTGTTTTATATTTTGAATTGAATATGCTTTAGCCGCCAACGCGCTTCACCGCAAAGCCTTTTTCCTTTAAATAGTCCATGATTTCCTTTCTGAAATCGCCTTGGATGATGATTTGCTCATTCTTGAAACTTCCGCCAACACCTAGTTTCGTCTTCAGTTCTTTAGCCAGTTGTTTAAAATCGCTTTGCGCACCATTGTATCCATCGATGATGGTAATCGGTTTTCCACGACGCTTTTCATATTTACATAGCAACGGGTCGTCCTGAAGCCATACAGTCGATTCCTCTTGTTCAGGCTCTTCTGGTGGTTCGTGGTCTGGAAATAAATCTTTTAATTGATCTTTTAAGTCCATGATGGTCGCTATTTTTTTATCAATCCGATTTCCACCAAGCGTTGGTGAAGGAATTCACCTGCCGTAATGTCGGAATAGGCCTTTGGATGCTCATCGTCGATACAAGCGTCCAGGCAATTTAATTTCATATCGCTTCGGGGGTGCATAAAGAACGGAATGCTATAACGAGGCGTGTCCCATTGGTCGCGGGGCGGATTGACGACACGGTGAATGGTGCTACGCAATTTATTATTGGTGTGTCTTTCTAGCATATCACCTACGTTAATCACCAACTCATCTTCCTGAGGAATGGCATCGATCCATTCGCCATCTTTCCGAAGTACTTGCAGTCCACCGGTTGAAGCACCCATCAACAACGTAATCAAGTTTATATCGCCATGCGCACCAGCGCGTACAGCACCTTTAGGTTCTTCAGTAATAGGAGGATAATGAATAGGACGAAGAATGCTATTTCCATTGGCCACCCATTGATCGAAATAATGCTCGTCAATTCCGATGTATAATGCTAACGCTCGAAGGACATAGATTCCGGTCTTTTCCAACATTCGATAGGCTTCCATACCAGTGCTGTTGAAATCTGGCAATTCGCTCACCTGAACATTATCGGGATATTCTTCAGGTAAATCGACATTCTTATCAGGTTCTTGTCCGAAGTGCCAAAACTCCTTCAAATCGCCTTCTTTTTTGCCTTTGGCGTGTTCTTTTCCAAAGGAAACGTAGCCGCGTTGACCACCAAGGCCTTCAATTTCATATTGCTCCTTGGTTTCAACAGGAAGCGCGAAAAAGGATTTCACTTCTTTATATAATTCTTCTACCAATTCATCACTTAAAAAATGATTCTTTAGCGAAACAAATCCGATTTCCTCATATGCCGATCCGATTTCATCAACAAATTTTTGCTTGCGTTTACGGTCGTCCGATAGAAAATCTGCTAAATCTACACTTGGTATATTATTCATGGTTCTAGGTTTTACCCTACAAATATACCAATAATGTCACTTTTCACCTTCTAAAAAACAAGTGATAAATAAAGGAGGGAATAGGTTTTTTTCTACTTTTGGTTTGCAAAAGAAATTATTGATGCCTACCGACACCAAACCCCATATTCATTTTGATTACAATCGAAAAAACCTTGACGATCATACGCTTTTAAAACTGTATCGACGGATGCTCAAACCGCGCATGATAGAGGAGAAGATGCTAATCTTATTGCGTCAGGGAAAGATTTCGAAGTGGTTTAGTGGTATCGGCCAAGAGGCGATTTCGGTAGGGATTACATCGGTACTTGAAAAAGACGAATACATCCTACCGATGCACCGAAACCTTGGGGTGTTTACCACACGCGACATTCCGTTACATCGTCTTTTCTCACAATGGCAAGGTAAGGCAAGTGGGTTCACCAAAGGCCGTGATCGATCCTTTCATTTTGGTACACAAGAATTCAAGATTGTAGGGATGATTTCGCATTTGGGACCACAATTTGGCGTTGCCGATGGGATTGCTCTTGGAAATGTGCTTAAGAAGAACAATCAGGTCTGTGCGGTGTTCACCGGTGAAGGTGGAACCAGCGAAGGCGACATTCATGAAGCCTTAAACGTGGCAAGTGTGTGGGACCTTCCCGTATTATTTTGTATTGAGAATAATGGCTATGGCCTTTCAACCCCAACAAGGGAACAATACAATTGTGAAAACCTTGCGGACAGAGGAGTAGGATATGGGATGGAATCACATATCATTGAAGGCAATAACATTTTGGAAGTGTATACGAAGGTCCGTAATTTGGTGAAGGATATGCGGAAAAATCCGCGTCCCGTGTTGTTGGAATTCAAAACCTTCCGGATGCGAGGCCATGAGGAAGCGAGTGGTACAAAGTATGTCCCACAGGACTTAATGGATGAATGGGCCGCGAAGGATCCTTTGGAAAATTATGCTGAATTTCTTCGGAATGAAAAGGTGCTTTCAGAAGAAGCCGAAGTTGCCTTTAAAAAGGAAATCATGGCTGAAATCAATGAACATTTAGCGTTGGCGTTCGATGAAGAAGTGATTTCTTCAAGTGAAACAAATGAATTAAATGACGTATTTAAAAAGTTTGAATATCAAGGCGTTAAAGAAAATAAAAACAAAGAGGAAGTACGATTAATCGATGCTATTTCACAAGGATTGCGCCAGAGTATGCAACGACATGACAACTTGGTATTATTGGGTCAGGACATCGCCGAATACGGCGGCGTGTTTAAAATAACCAAAGGCTTTGTTGAAGAATTTGGTAGAGAGCGGGTGCGCAACACACCTATCTGTGAATCGGCTATCGTTTCATCAGCCATGGGACTTTCCATAAATGGATTTAAGGCCGTTATGGAGATGCAGTTTGGCGATTTTGCGACGTCTGGTTTCAATCCTATCGTTAACTATTTGGCCAAAAGTCATTACCGCTGGAACCAATCCGCCGATGTTGTTATTCGCATGCCCTGCGGTGCTGGCGTTGGAGCGGGTCCTTTTCACAGTCAGACGAATGAAGCATGGTTCACCCACACGCCTGGTTTAAAGGTGGTGTACCCAGCATTTCCGTACGATGCAAAGGGATTGTTGGCAACATCTATTGAAGATCCAAATCCAGTGTTGTTTTTCGAACACAAGGCCTTATACAGAAGCATCCGACAGGAGGTGCCTACCGATTATTACACCTTACCATTAGGAAAGGCCGCGTTGTTAAGGGAGGGTGAAGATATTACTATTATTTCCTACGGGGCAGGAGTACACTGGGCACTGGAGACCTTAGATAGACATCCTGCTATTAAAGCTGATATTATCGATTTGAGAACACTTTCACCTTTGGATACAGAAACAGTCTATGCTTCAGTAAAGAAAACAGGGAAAGTGATCATCCTTCAGGAAGACTCGCTATTCGGTGGGATTGGTTCAGATATTTCAGCATTGATCAATGAAAACTGTTTTGAACAATTAGATGGACCTGTGAAGCGTGTGGCAAGTATGGAGACGCCGATTCCATTCGCTTCAGCACTCGAAAAGCAATATCTTCCAAACGAGCGGTTCGAGCGGGAATTGAGCGATTTGCTCGCTTATTAATCCCTTAACATTTGCTGTTAAACTTAAGATAAACATTCTGTAGCGGTCTCGCTTCTTACGTACCTTAGTGATATACTAATCATTAAAACCCACTAATTATGGTACGTTGGATCATTATTTTTCTAGTAATTGCAATAATTGCAGCAATCTTTGGATTTGGAGGCATCGCAGATGGTGCTACTGATATTGCAATGATTATTTTCTGGATTTTCTTAGTACTTTTAGTACTATCTTTATTATCAAGACTTTTCAGAAGGTAATTAATACTAACGAAACAAAATTAATCACAACTTATGAAGAAATTAATTGCACTAACCGTTTTGGTGGCCACACTTTTCTCCTGTGGTACACCAAAAGCGGTTCAAGAATCAAGAAAGGTAATCAAAGGCTACTGGCAACTCAGTTCTATTACATATAGTGAGAGTGGCACCTTTAATGTCAACATTTTCAACGATACATCAGCCGAATGTATGGAAGGAAGTAGCTGGCGATTTATTCCAAACAATAATACGGGTAACTACACCATTGAAGATCCTAACTGTCCTACAGGCGAACGAAATTTCATTTTTACTATTCAGGAAATCGATCCCACAAGTGGATTATATGATTTTCTTTTGAAACCTGTAAATGCTGAAGGAGATTCCGAAAATAATGTTGGATTTCGTGTTCAGTTGGCGCAACTGAGCGAAAACAGTATGCGCTGGGAACAAACCGTGTCGTTAGAAGGAAGTCCTTTTACAATCAATATGAATTTTTCTAAAATGAATGAACAATGAGAACACTCCTTAAAAAAATATCGATAGTAAGTTTATCTATGCTTTTGATTGTTGCTTTTACGAATTGTGAAGCGACTCGAAATGCCAACAATAAACAAAAAGGTGCCGTTATCGGTGCCGCTGGTGGTGCGATTTTAGGTGCTATCATCGGGAACAACGTTGGTAAAGGCGGTAATGGTGAACTTGGAGCTGTTATTGGCGGTGTAGTAGGTGGTACAGCTGGTGTTATCATTGGGAATAAAATGGATAAGCAGGCACAACAAATCGAACAGGAGATTCCTGGAGCTCAAGTAGAGCGTGTAGATGATGGTATTGTCGTAACTTTCGACGAAACCAGCGGTGTTTATTTCGATACCAATAAATATAATATTAATGCTGCTTCACAGGAGACGTTGAATAAATTGGCCAATGTACTTCAGGAATATCCTAAAACCGACGTATTAGTTGTTGGACACACGGATAGTACTGGGTCAGAAGAATACAACATGACGCTTTCCAAGCAACGTGCGCAATCTGTTACGAATTATTTTACACAAAATAGAGGACTGGCACCAGGACGTTTTACGACCAACTGGTTTGGTGAAACAACTCCTGTAGCTGATAATAGTACTGCAGAAGGACGCGCTAAAAACCGTCGCGTAAATGTAGCCATCGTTCCTAATGAAGAGATGGTAGAAGAAGCCGAACAAGAAGCAGCCGGTAATTAATCGACATAGAAATAATTATGTCAAAGCCCATTCCAATATGTGAATGGGTTTTTTTATGCAAAGAAATTCAGCGATATTGAAGCAAATGACAGCAGCACATTATTCGGTACTGATTATTGGTGGAGGGATTGCCGGCAGTACGGCGGCACTTTACTTAGCTACGCTTGGAGTGAAGGTGTTGGTGATAGAAAAACAGCAATACCCAAATCATAAGGTGTGTGGCGAATATGTTTCAAAGGAAGTAATGCCTTTCCTTTCAGATTTGGGAATCGAACCGTCAAAGCGTAATGCAGTGGCGATCGATAGTTTTCTTATGACAAACACGAATGGAAAAACCTTAAAAGCTCGTTTGCCACAGGGAGGATTTGGGATCAGTCGATATGCCTTCGATGAATGGTTATATGAGGAAGCCAGTGCCGCAAGTGCTGAATATATTTTTGAAACCGTCACTTCCTGCACTTTTCAAACTTCTTATTTTGAGGTGAAAACGCAGGAGAATTCCACGTACCATGCCGATTATGTTTTAGGAGCTTTCGGAAAACGCTCCAACTTAGATCAATCGCTAAACAGACCGTTCATGAAGCAAAAATCGCCGTGGCTAGGTGTCAAAATGCATTATGAATGTTCCTTTCAAACCAACCAAGTGGCATTACATCATTTTGAGGGTGGTTACTGCGGACTTTCGAAAACTGAATCGGGTGCGGTTAATCTTTGTTACTTGGCCTCGTATGATACCTTTAAACGTTTTGGAGACATTGCAGCATTTCAGCAAAGTATATTGAGGCAAAATCCTTTTTTGGACGATTTTCTAAAAGAAGCGGAACCTTTATTTGAAGCACCCATCACGATCGGACAGATTTCTTTTGAAGAGAAAGAGCCCGTGGTTGATGGTATCTTGATGATTGGCGATAGCGCTGGCCTTATCCATCCGCTATGTGGAAATGGTATGGCAATGGCTATTCATGCCGCTAAAATCGCTGTTGAAATAGTGTATGAAGCCAGCACAGACCAAATGTCTAGGGAAGCAGTGGAAGCCCAATACCAATCGCGTTGGACTGAAACCTTTCACAGCCGTTTAAAGATGGGACGCCGACTTCAAAATGCGCTGTTGAATGAAACGGTTCAAAAAGGAATCTTCACCTTTGGGAATCTATTTCCCCGAGCTGTTCCGTACATCATTTCAAAAACCCACGGAAAACCTATCGCCTGATGCCTAAATTTTCTGCCACATCGCGTTCTACCGAATCAGAAATCATGGATTCTTTTTCACTCCAAGGAAAGGAAATGGAGCACTTGCTTACCGATCTTAAAACGGTCAACACGCTATTGGGTGGAACCGCTATCACACTTTCTGGACTTTCAAAGCTATTGAAGCATCATGATAAAAAGCGCCTCATAACCATCATAGACTTTGGCTGCGGCGATGGCGAAATGCTTCGGCAATGTGCAAAATTCGGTCAGCGAAAGGGCTATACCTTCAACTTAATTGGAATTGATGCCAATCCTCACATACTTGAAGAGGCAAAAATTAGAAGTGAAGCATACGATAACATCAAGTTTCAGAAAAAAGACGTATTTTCAAAGAAAAAAGAATTGCCCGAATGCGATATTGCTTTGTGTACGCTGTTTTTGCACCACTTCGCGAAGGATGATATTCAACAGTTATTGGAAAAGATTGCAAACATCACTAAAACCGGCATCATCATTAACGATTTACAGCGTAGCCCCATAGCTTTTCAATTGTTTAAGCTATTTGGAAAATCGTTGCTGCGGACAAAAATTGCACGTCACGACGGCTTGGTTTCCATCGCGAGAGGATTCACTAAAAAGGAACTGTTGACTATGATAAATATAATACCGCATACCGATGTTCAAATTCATTGGAAATGGGCCTTTCGGTTTCAAGTTATTATAAAAACGCAAACATCGCTATGACAAAAATCGTTACGGTATCCAAACAACTGCCCAAGTACTCACGAAATACCGAGGAAATCATTCCCATGGTTTCCACCTGGATGCACGAACAACCAGAACGTTTTCAGCGTAAAGTGATTAAAATCTTTGAAAACGCTAGTGTCGACAGACGATACTCAATCATGAGCCCTGAGGAAGTGTTTACCAATTCATCCTTTGCCGAACGAAATGAAATTTACAGACGCGAAGTCATTCAATTAGGAAAACAAGTGCTAGAAAAGGCATTACAGCAGGCCAATTGGAAAGCCATTGATATCGATTTTATCATCACTGTGAGTTGCACCGGTATTATGATTCCTTCCGTCGATGCGTATTTAATCAATGAGCTGGAGATGCGTCAGGACGTTATTCGGCTACCTGTTACCGAAATGGGCTGTGCCGCTGGAATATCTGGAATGCTGTACACACATAATTTCTTGAAGGCGAATCCGGGCAAAAGAGCTGCTGTTATCGCGTTGGAATCGCCAACAGCAACGTTTCAGCTAAATGATTATTCTATGACGAATATCGTCAGTGCCGCCATTTTTGGCGATGGAGCGGCCTGTGTATTGCTTTCTTCGGAAGAAGATAGGGAAGGACCTGAAATTCTGGATGGCGAAATGTATCACTTTTACGATGCCACAACCATGATGGGCTTTGACTTGGTTGATACTGGCTTACAGATGATGTTGGACAAAGCGGTGCCTGAAACTATTTCAGGGCATTTTCCGAAAATAGTGTATCCTTTTTTAGAGAAGAATAATAAGAATATTGAAGAATTGACACATTTGATTTTTCATCCCGGCGGAAGAAAAATTGTGGATACGGTGGAAGAACTCTTTGGAAGTATGGGAAAGAATATCGACGATACCAAAGAAGTCCTCCGATTGTATGGAAATATGAGTAGCGTTACGGTATTGTATGTCTTGGAGCGGTTTCTTCAAAAGAAAACAAAAAAGGGCGAGTTGGGATTGATGCTTAGCTTCGGGCCCGGATTTTCTGCACAACGACTTTTACTTGAATTTTAATTGAAAAAATGAGACAAAACAATTCTTGGGCACTGATTTTAGGTGGGAGTAGCGGACTTGGACTAGCAACGGCCGAAAAGCTAGCATCTAGCGGATTCCATATTTGTATCGTCCATCGCGACCGAAAAGCTAACCTTCCCGATTTTGAAGCCAAGTGTGAAGCAATGCGAAAACATGATGTTTCGATCAAAACATTTAACGCAAGTGCCTTAAAACCTGAAACCATAGATACCGTAATTCATGAATTGCCTGAAGGAAAAGTTTCAGTTTTGGTTCACAGCATTGCGAAGGGAAGCCTAAAAACGCTGACAGAAAATGATTCAACTGCTTTGTCCTTAGAGGATATCAACCTTACGCTTCACGCCATGGCCACTAGTTGGTACGAATGGGCGAAAGCGCTGAAGCAAGCCAATCGTTTTGCGGAGGATGTTAGGAATATCGCATTTACCAGTGAAGGGAATCAGAAGGTATGGCCGGGTTATGGCGCTGTTTCAGCAGCAAAGGTCACCTTGGAAGCCTTGATGCGTCAAATGGCAGTAGAATGGGCATCTCAAGGAATACGAACGAATTGCATTCAAGCAGGAACAGCGGAAACGCCCTCTTTCAAAATGATACCGGGGAGCGAGCAACTGGCTGAAGCGGCTGCAAAGCGAAACCCCTTCAACCGATTAACGACTCCCGAAGATGTTGCCAATGCCGTTTGGTTGCTTTGTCAACCAGAAGCAAAATGGATAAACGGAACCATTCTAAAAGTAGATGGAGGTGAAAGCCTGCGATAAAAATGAGTCAGTTTCAAAATATATTGGATACGTTACCCTATGGCCCGTCCTTTCTTTTTGTCGACGGACTCAATTCGGTTTCGGAGGAAGGGGTGGAAGGTTATTACTCTTTTCCGAAGCATGCTAAGTATTACGACGACCATTTCAAGGAATTTCCTGTAACACCAGGCGTTTTGCTGACCGAATGTATGGCACAAATTGGGTTGGTATGTTTAGGAATCCATTTATTGAAAGGTAATATTGAAAATATTCAGATCGGTTTATCGGAAAATGAAATTGAATTCTTAAAGCCAGTGTTCCCGGGAACCAAAGTTACTGTGCATTCAAAAAAGATATACTTCCGTTTTCAAAAGTTGAAATGCGCATGTAAAATGTACGATGAAGCGGGCACGCTTGTTTGTAAAGGAACCATTAGCGGAATGATTGTAAACCAAGACGTCGATGAAAAGAAATAGGGTCGTTATTACGGGAATAGGCATTGTTTCTCCAAATGGTGTTGGCATCCCATTGTTTTTGGAAGCATTAAAAAATGGGGAATCTGGAATTCGCTTTTTTCCCGAGCTTGCCGAATTGAACTTTTCCTGCCAAGTGGGAGGGAAGCCAGTGCTTTCAGAAGGCTACCTTGAAAAATTCCTGAATGCGCTTGAGCAGCGTAAACTTAAGAGCGACGGAATTATTTATGGAATTTTGGCTGCCTTGGAAGCGATGGAGGACGCTGACATTCCACTTCGGTCAAATGATGAGCCTCCTGATTGGAATATGGGCGTCGTCTTTGGAACGGGTTCCAGCGGAGCTGAAAAATTCCGAGAAGCTATTTATCAAGTCGATGATGGAAATGTTCGTCGTCTGGGAAGTACTACCGTTCCACAGATTATGGTTAGCGGAATCAGTGCCTATATCAGTGGGAAAATAGGGGCAGGAAATTGGGTTACCACTAACTCCTCGGCCTGTGCGACAGGTGCCGAATCTATCTTGATGGGGTATGAACATATTGCAAGTGGCAAAGCGACGAAGATGCTTTGCGGCAGTAGTGGCGATGTTGGCCCCTATATTTGGGGTGGTTTCGATGCGATGCGGGTGACGAACTGGAAATATAATGCTAGTCCAGAACAAGCTTCACGTCCGATGAGCGCATCCGCTAATGGCTTTATTCCTTCGGGAGGCGCTGGAGCTTTAGTATTAGAGACTTTAGAAAGTGCACAGCAGCGAAACGCTACTATTTATGCAGAGGTATTGGGTGGAGCGGTCAATAACGGTGGGCAGCGTCAGGGTGGTAGTATGACGGCACCCAATAGTGAAGCTGTCCAACGCTGTATCAAGGCTGCACTTCAAAATGCTGAAATTGAACCTTCGGAAATCGATACGATTAACGGACATCTTACTGCAACAGCCATGGATGCTACAGAAATTTCCAATTGGTGTGAAGCATTAAATCGAAAGGGGAGTGATTTTCCCTACATCAATTCACTGAAAGGTATGATTGGTCATGGCTTAGCCGCCAGTGGGAGCATGGAAACTATTGCGACGATTCTTCAGCTACAGCATGATTTTATTTTTCCAAACATAAATTGTGAAGACGTACATCCTGATATCCTTCGGCAGGTATCCGAAGAAAAAATTCCCAAGCAACGCATAGACACTTCCGTTAAAACTGCTATAAAAGCGAGCTTTGGTTTTGGTGATGTAAACGCCTGTGTTATCTTTAGAAAAAATTGAAACACATGACCAGCGAGCGTATATATGCCAAGCTTTTACCGATTTTAGAAACCTATCTTCCCGAGGATGTGGATGCAGATGAAATCGATATGGAGAAAGATCTTACCGCCGAACTGAATATCAACTCTGCTCATTTGGTGGATGTGGTGCTCGATGTTGAAGACGAATTCGATATTGAACTTAGCAACGACGATATGGAAAGCCTGCGTACGGTAAACGATGCGATAACCATTATTCAAAACAAGCTCGCAGCTTCTGCGTAACATGTTTCAGTTAGAACTTCCCGATAGAAAACCGAAAACCCTTGCCGTTAAACTTTCGGCGCGCGCCGAAAAGATGGTTAAGAAAGGGCACCCCTGGATTTTTTCAAACAGTATTGAAAAACTTAATAAGGAAGGAATGCCGGGCGACATCGCTGTAATCTACGAGCGAAAGCGAAATGAAGTAATAGGAGTGGGGCTATACGATCCCGATTCGCCTATTACTATTAAAATGCTATATCATGGAAAAGGGAAGAAGATAGATGCCGACTTCTTTTTAGACCGTATCCAACGTGCAAAGGCAAAACGTTCCGAATTATTGGAAACCGATACCAATGCCTATCGCTTATTATTTGGTGAAAATGATGGCTTTCCTGGGCTTATCGCTGATATTTATGTCGATGTAGCGGTGGTGAAATTATATTCGCAAGTGTGGCTTCCGTATATGGAGACTATTTTGAAGCAGCTTATCGATGTTTCGGAAGTAGAAACACTGGTGATTCGTTTAAGCAGGAAACTTCAGGAGGTACCGTTGTTTCCTATAAGCGACGGTCAAGTGGTATTTGGTGACCTTTCAGATGAAACCATTCAATTTCAGGAACACGGTGTGAACTTTTCAGCAAATCTTCTGAAAGGTCACAAAACAGGCTATTTTTTGGATCACCGCCATAATCGTCATAAGGTTGGTCAGCTAGCGGAAGGCAAAACGGTCTTGGATGTTTTTGCCTACGCAGGTGGATTTTCAGTGCACGCGTTGGCAAACGGAGCGTCTGAGGTAACCAGTGTGGATATAAGTCACCACGCCTTGGAAGTTGCCAAACAAAATGTCGCCCTAAATGAAACATCAGGAGTACATAAAACGGTTGAGGGCGACGCCTTTCATGTATTGCAACAGTTTATTAGAGATGAAGTAACCTTTGATTTCGTCGTTATCGATCCGCCTTCCTTCGCTAAAAGTCAGAAGGAAATAATGGTTGCCAAGAAAAAGTACGGTCAGTTAGCTGCATTGGGCTCTCGATTGGTGGCAGAAAAAGGAATGTTGGTGCTGGCTTCCTGTTCTTCGCGGGTTACGGCAGAGCAATTTTTTGAAGTGAATGCCGAAAATCTTTCCAAGTCCGGTCGTTCCTTTGAACGTGTAGATGAAACGTTTCATGATAGCGACCACCCAATTTCTTTTCAAGAAGGCGCTTACTTGAAATGTGGGTATTATAAGTTTTTGGATTAAAAGTGTTACCTCCTTGTTAAATAAGGCGTTAAAGAGTTTTAAACAGCTTTATTATTTGCGTTTTTCAAAATAAATTAAAAGAAAAACAAAAGCATGAAACGTATACTTACATTATTTGCAATTTTATTGACGACCACATTATTTGCTCAGGATCCTTATTTACAAAAAGATTATGATACCGTAGAGGGTAGGGCAGATGCCATAACGGAAACGTATAATAAAGAATTGGCCCTTAGCAGCAAGCAAGAACTATTGTTTAAACAAAAAGTAGAGGAGTTTTTACCACGCTATGATGCTATTCGCGAAAATTATTCCGGTACCGATAAGTTAGATCGGCTATTGAGTTTAGGAGAAGAGGAATCAGGCGAAATGCGCGATATTTTAACGCAACCTCAATTTAGGATGTATGTTCAGATGAAAGAAAAAATTCAACCGCTTGGAAAGGTTGAAACCAAAAATTAGTAATATAGCAATTCTTATAACTAAAAAAGCGCGGAATTTCTCCGCGCTTTTTTTATTTATTGAACCGATGGTTATTTGTAATCTTCGTCATCCGTAGTCGGTTTAATCGTTGGATCTTCGGTATGCATCGTTTTTTTCAATCCAGCGGAATCAACATTAAAGAAATCCATAATATTCGGTGGATTCTCAATTTGCTTGATGCGCTCGCCTTGAATCGCGATGGGTTGGGTCAATACTTCATTATTGTTCTGAAGGACCTTTATCCAATCGTCGGTACTAAAGTTAGATCGATCGGTTTCTTCATCCAACACCCGCTTATCGATTAAATCTTCGACTTCCTTGCCTAGGTCATCGGCAATTTCAACCCATTGGGTACCTGTTACCTTAACTTTTGCAATATCGATTGTATTAATCTTATCGGTAGATCCTTGAATATACCCCAAGGTGTGTTTTCCGACACGAGTATTACTACTATAGATCAATATAAGTTCATTTTTATCTCGTGCTATCACAGCCATATCTTCCATAAATTGGTTTCTAATTTTAGCGTATTAAATTTTCTTAGTGTGTCTGCATTTTATCTTTGCGCTTCTTCAACTGACGGTCTAATTGGTTCACTACTTCTGCAACGGCCATTTTAAAGTTTTCCTTGCTTTCTTCAGCAAAAAGTCTTGGTCCGGGAGCGCTCAGACGAATGCCCACTTTTTTACCTGTATTATCGCTAGTGGTATTCTCTAATTTGAAGAACACATCAGCCTTTACGATGAAGTCATATTTATTAACAAGCTTGTCTAGCTTGTCCTTTGTATACGTTTCTAAGGCTTCACTTGCCTTAACATTATCATATTCAAAATTCACATTCATAATCTCAAAATTTTAGTTGTTTAGGAAAGATACAATTCACTATTTCGCATCCCAAATTTTTAATAATACTTTGTGAAACTTACGATGCCTCAGACGATTCTTCTTCCACAGGAATCATGATGGAAGCGATAATGCCTCCCGCTAATGCCAATACGATGATGCCCAATGAAAGCCATTCCGGAATCTCTACATGATGTACGAGAATCATTTTGATTCCAACAAAACCTAATATGACCACAAGGCTATAGTTGATAAAGCGAAACTTTTGAAGCATCCGTGAAATAAGAAAATACATGCTTCTAAGCCCAAGAATGGCCAAAATATTCGAACTGAACACAATAAATGGATCAGCGGTTATGGCCAAAATAGCGGGTATACTGTCTAAGGCAAATAATACATCGGTTAGCTCAATCACCATCAATGCCAGAAATAGGGGAGTGGCCGCTCGAATGCCCATTCTTCTAATAAAAAATTTATCACCGTCCATGCGGTGGGTAACGGGAAATATCCTCCTTAGGAACCTATACATGGCCGACGATTTCGGATCGAAGTCGGAATCGTCACTTTTCAACATTTTATAGGCAGTGTATAATAGAAATGCACCGAACACATAAATGATCCAATCCACTTTATTAATTAACGTAACCCCAAATAGAATCATCAACGCACGGAAAACGATAGCGCCAAGAATTCCCCAAAACAACACACGGTGCTGGTATTTCTCTGGTATTTTAAAGGATGAAAAGATAACGGCAATCACAAAGACGTTATCGATACTTAGGGAAAGCTCAATAAGATAGCCTGTAATATATTTTAATAGTGCATTTTCGGGTGTCAGTCCCGTGGGATTTTCGACCATTCCATTTGAAAATAACCAATAGATAACACCTGAAAATGCCAGCGCCACACTTACCCAAATGCTTGTCCAGATAGAAGCCTCCTTGGTTTTTATGATGTGAGCCTCTCGGTTAAAGACACCAAGGTCTAATGCTAAAAACACGATTATTACAGCGATAAAAATGATCCAAATGGTCATAGGTGAAGTCGAAAGATGGGTTTAAAATGTACAATTAATTTTCAAAGGACAAAGAAACTCCAAATCAGTCTAGAAAACCATTAAACTATTGTTAAACCAATTCGACAAGCCCGCATTATTAAATATCTTTTTAGAAAACTTTGAAAATGGGATTGAATGTTACGCAAAAGCTCATAAAAGAGCATCTCGTGGAGGGAGAAATGACTCCTGGAACAGAAATAGGACTAACGATAGATCAAGCGTTATTACAAGACGCTACCGGTACTTTAGTACAATTGGAGCTCGAGGCTATGAACCTCGATCGAGCGAAAACCGAAGTGGCGGTTCAGTATGTCGACCACAATTTACTTCAAACAGATTTTAAGAATGCCGATGACCATGTGTTTCTGCATAGTGCAGCACAAAAATTTGGTTTGTGGTTTAGCCGCCCTGGAAACGGAGTAAGCCATCCCGTTCATATGGAACGGTTCGGAATACCAGGCAAGACCTTGGTGGGTAGCGATAGTCATTCCTGTGCCGCAGGTTCTTTGGGAATGCTTGCAATCGGAACGGGTGGATTGGATGTAGCTGCTGCCATTGCAGGTCAGCCATACTTCGTAAAAATGCCCAAAATAATGGGAGTGAAGCTTACTGGAAAACTACCCGATTGGGTCAGTGCCAAGGATGTTATTTTGGAGATGCTTCGCAGACATGATGTTGATGGCGGCGTTGGAAAGATTATCGAATATTATGGCGACGGGTTAAAGCATCTAAGCGCGATGGACCGACATGTTATTGCAAATATGGGAGCTGAACTAGGTGCTACGACTACCGTTTTCCCAAGTGATGAAGAAACCAGACGATTTTTGAAAAGTCAGCGACGTGAAGATGATTGGGTGGAACTACTAGCTGATGATGACTGTGAATACGATGTACATGAAGAAATTATTTTGGATGATTTAGTACCGCTTATTGCCAAACCGACCAGTCCAGGCAATGTGGTGCCAGTAAGTGAAGTTGCAGGAAAAGAAATTAGTCAGGTGGTAATTGGGTCGTCGGCAAATCCAGGTTTGCGTGACTTTTGGATTGCTGGGGCTATAGTAAAGGATAAGACCGTGAGCCAAGATGTTTCCTTCGATATAAACCCAACGAGCCGACAGATTATTCAGAACATGATCGATACCAAGGCTTTTGGAAATTTGATTACTTCTGGTGCGCGTTTTCACCAAAGTGGTTGTATGGGTTGTATAGGAATGGGGCAGGCGCCGGCTAGTAACACCATTAGTCTTAGGACCATGCCTCGTAATTTCCCCGATAGAAGCGGAACGAAGGACGATCAGGTATATTTATGCAGTCCCGAAACCGCTGCTGCTTCGGCATTGACGGGTAAAATTACCGATCCGCGTGATTTAGAGAAATTATTCGATATGTCCTATCCCAAATACGAAGCGCCAGAGCTTCAGATTATCCATACCGATATGTTAGTAGCGCCACCAGAGGATACCAGTGGATTGGAATTGGAAAAAGGACCTAATATTGTCTCCATTCCTCATATTAACGAATTGCAAAACCAATACGATGTTCCAGTGTTGTTGAAGATGGCCGATGATGTTTCTACCGATGAAATCCTTAAGGCAGGAGCCGAAGTACTCCCATTCCGAAGTAATCTTCCAGAGATTTCAAAGTATAGCTATACGGTCATCGATCCGACCTTTTACGATCGGGCCATGAAAAGTAAGGATCAACACGGCGGCCATATTGTGGTGGCTGGCGACAATTATGCTCAGGGAAGTAGTAGAGAGCACGCTGCCCTAGCTCCGAAGTACTTAGGTCAGGTTGCTGTAGTGGCGAAAGGGTATGCCCGAATCGCATGGCAAAATTTGGTGAACTTCGGAATCCTACCCTTAGAGTTCACGAATAACGACGATTATGAAAAGTTTGAACAAGGCGATATGGTTCAATTTAGAAATCTTAAGGAAGATGTTGTAAACCGAAATCCGATTACTATAGTGATAAAAAAGGAGGGAGGCTATGAAGTTGAAATCGAAACGAAGCACTCTATGAGCGATCGGCAGATCGGAATTCTTATTAAAGGAGGAATCATCAACGACTTCAAGGAGAAGTTGAACTAATGAAAGGGTTGAAAATACTATCTTAAAGTTACGATTCTGAGCGTTAAATCTTTTGTAAAGGGGCTGCCAATGTGGACAGTCCCTTTTATATTTAAAATAAAAACGCATGCAAGAACAAGAAGTAGAAATTCAAAAAAAGACACCAACCGACCATCCAATCTTAAATGTCTTAAAGACACGATGGAGTCCAAGGGTGTTTTCACCACAGCCTATAACGGAACAACAGGTAAAGAAACTTTTAGAGGCGGGAAGATGGGCGCCCAGTAGTTATAACATGCAACCATGGCGTGTAATATGGGGAATCAAGGGAAGCGAAACTTACGACCGTATTTTTGATTGCCTAAACGAATTTAATAAAGGATGGGCACATTCTGCTCAAGTTCTTTGGTTGAACGCATATAAAACCGATACAAATGATGATAGTGGCGATGAAAATAAACATGCCCTTCACGATTTAGGGTTGTTTATGGGAAATGTGTTGACGCAGGCTGAAGACATGGGCATTGCGGTACATCAAATGGCTGGAATAGGATCTACCAAGGCAAAAAAAGAATTTAACTTTCCAGAAAATTATGTGGTCGCTACCGGAGTTGCTTTTGGACATTATGGAGGCAATCCAGAGAAGTTGGATGAAGAGCTTCAGGAACAGGAATTGGAAACAGAACGGAAGCGATTAAAACAACAAGAATTTGCCTTTAATGGCAATTTTGAACAATAATATGAAGCGTTTAATTATCTTATTTATTATTATTGGACTTACCGCATGCTCAGGCGGAAAAGCTCCCGTTGGCGATAATGTGGTAAAACACCCGCCCTCCCAAATCGAGAAGTGGATTTCGAATCGAACAATTGATTTCCAAGCTAATTGGGCCATTCCACAGATTGGTACTCAAAGAAATTTAATCGATACCCCCAATTTTTTTAGGATTAAAAAGGATAGTGTTTTGGCGGAACTTCCATTCTATGGCAGAAAATTTAGTGGCTATAATCCATCTGAAGGCGGAATATCAATTAAATCTATCATGAAGGACATTAATTGGAAGCGTAATGAAAATAATGGCACAATAGCTCTGGAGTTTGATGCCGACGGAATTGACATGGAAGGTTATCAGATTATCATGAAAATTTTTGAAAATAGAAACGCTACTATAATTGTGAACAGCAACCGTCGTGATCAAATGACATACCGGGGTAGAATTCAAGAACTAGAAGTAAATAAGAATGAATAATCAAGATATGAAAAAGGAAAAAGAGCACGCCGACTTTCAGGACAAGTACCGTCGTTCTTCCAATTTTGGGAAGTCCGGTAACTTGCAACCGGAAGAAGACGGCAAACTAACAACTGAAGCACAAGACGATAAATCGACTAAGGAAATCAGAATCTCAGTCGACAATTTATTAGATGAAGAAGAATAAATAACACGAAAAAACAACTGATATGAAAATAGGAGTAATAGGAAGCGGAAACATAGGAGGAAACCTTGGGAAACATTGGGCCAAAGCAGGTCATGAGGTGATGTTTACCTCGCGTCATCCAAACGAATTGAACCAACTCGTACAGGAAGCAGGCAACAATGCTAAAGCGGTTTCCCTCGATGAAGCTTGGGAAGCAAAGGCCGATGTATATCTATTGGCAACACCATTCGAGGCTATTGATAAATTAAGTGAATTGTATGCAGGTGAATATGGTGGTCGCGTCATTATAGATGCTACTAATCCATACCCCGAGCGCGATGGCGAAATGGCAAAAGAAGTGCGCGAAAGCAATCGAAATGCAAGTGAATATACGGCCATGAAGTTCAATACAGCAAAAACGGCCAAGGCCTTTAATACCATTTATGCGGACCACTTGAAGGATCGTGCGTTTCGCGATACCGATAAGTTAGCGATTCCCTATGCAGCGCAAGATCAGCAAAGCAAAGAGGTAACGCAAAAGCTTATCGAGGATATTGGCTTTGATGCGGTATATGTCGGAGAGTTGAAAGACACCAAAGCGATGGATCCCGACCAAAAATTATATGGAAAATCGGTGAGCCGAAAAGAACTTGAAGCATTACTTTAAGTAACTAGTTTAATATTAATAAATACAAGCCTTCGGAGTCATCCGAAGGTTTTTCTATAGATGACAAAACAAGAACAGGAACAGCGAAAAATCGACTCGGAACTGGATAAGACCAAGCCTTCCGAAATCACCAGCAAAAAGTCGCATGGTGAAATTTTAAAGGAACAAATCTGTGAAGCGCAGGAGGTCTATAAGAAAAGTCCGTTGAGCATACTCTCCAGTTCGGTGACCGCCGGTCTGGAAATAGGATTTACTTTTTTATTACTGTGTTGCCTGTTTTTCTTTTTAGAGGGAAAAGTAGCCGAGGACACCATCTTTAAAATGCTCTCGGTGGTATATCCCGTCGGATTTATCCTTGTTATTTTGGGACAATCTATTCTATTCACCGAACAGACTTCTTTACTAACCTTACCAGTATTGAACCGAAAACAGGGGATAGGGCAGTTGTTACGGCTGTGGGGACTGGTTATTGCGGGAAACCTATTGGGCGGTTGGGCCATGGCGGGTATTTTGGTATGGATCGGTCCGAAACTAAATATTTTCACCCTCGATGTTGTGAGGAAGATTGCAGAACACGTGACCGATTATAGTGGTGAGGTCATTTTTGTAAGTGCTATTCTTGCTGGATGGTTAATGGGCTTGTTGTCGTGGGTAGTGACCAGCAGTAAGGAAACCATCAGTAGAATTTTTATTATTTATATGATTACGGCCATATTGGCCTTTGCAGGCTTGCATCACAGTATTGTAGGAAATGTTGAAGTGTTTGCGGGCTTGATTTCTGGACCGGAGATTTCATGGATGGACTATCTGAAATTCCAGAGTATTGCCTTGGTTGGTAATGCCCTTGGTGGCGCCGTATTTGTCGCGCTGTTGAAGTATCGTGCGTTTGTGACGAATGTGACGTCGTAGTTGTAAGTCATTAGTCTTTAGTCATTAGTCTTTAGTTGCTAGTCATTAGAAAGTATAGTGGGAACTAAAAACTATAGACTATCGACCATTGACTAAAAACCTACCAAAAAACACTATATTCGAAATGTGAAACTATTCTCCAAAAAACGAATCGGGGCAGTGAACAAAAAGCGTTTAGCGAATTATGTGCTGTATGCCATAGGGGAGATTATCCTTGTGGTAATCGGGATTTTGATTGCAGTGGCGATCAATAATTGGAATGAAGGCAGGAAAGAGGATAAGCGCTTGACGACTTATTTAAAAGACTATAGAAATGATCTATTATTTGATACATTAGTCGTTGGACGCAATATCAAACTACTGGACGAAAAGAAGAAGGCGTTCGACTTGGTATTGTCGGATAGCCTGAATAAGGAGGTTTTATTTGCAAATCCGTTAACTTTTTCACTAACGACTACTCATAGTCCGTTCAAACTTCAAAACAAAGGCTACAACGAGCTTAAAAATTTTGCCGATCGCGATAACAATTTGGTCGACAGTCTGGTAAACACCATAATCGCGAATCACGCTGCGTATGATGACTTAATTGAACAAACGCAGTCGCGTATTAACAACGATATTGATGATAACCTGAGCTATTTAAAGAATAATAAAAAATGGGTTGCCGATCTTCTTACGGGTAATCTGACGGATGAAGTAATCGACTATTTTTTGAGCAAGGAGTATCGTAACAGAGCTGCCTTACATTATGTGTTGGCGTATGGAAACTTATATCAATTTTTAAAACGGTACCAAACGTATGCCGAGGATATGATTTTACAGATTGACAAAAGGCTAGCGGAAGACTCAGAACAGGAAGAAGTCATAACGCCAAAAGAGGAGGATAATATAAAAGAAGGTAAGAAGAATACAATATAAGTCCTTCTATATATTTAATATAATGCTATTTTACATAATACATATTATAGTGCAGGTATGTTTATTTGAATAATACGGCGAATAGCGCTTTTTCAGCGATATTATACATAAGTGCAGTATAGTAACGCGCCAGTGTTCCTTATCGTAATCGTTGACAATTATATTAAAGCCGTTTCTACGAACAAGATTTTATTATTCCAGGCATAAAAAGAGAAAAATACAAAACCTATAAATGATTCTCTGAATGCTTCTGTTATGATATCAGAACACAAGATTTCACACTCTTTTGACATCCCTTTGACACTTTCCATCACGCTCTAATCTATCTTGCCAGTTCAAATCTAAATCGAGATGAAAACAAGATGGATCGCGTTTCTCGTAATGTTGAGTATCATTACCTCAGGGATGTGCCAGTCGTTGGAAATGTCACAAATTGTCAATGCCGATAAAAACTGGGGACAAGAATTTATTGCGTTTCCGGTAGATTGGGCATCCGAAATGACGCTTCAGGGCTATGAGGAATTACGGTTTGCACCGCAAAGGTCCAATCCCGAGCATGAACAGTTTTGGTCGCTGCTGATGGCCTGGAAGGTGGATGCTACCGTACCCCTATCGCTTGAAACCATCGAGCAGAGCTTTTATCACTATTTCGACGCGCTAATGAAACCAAACCATTGGGCGCAAGAGTTTCCGGCACCTACCCTTTCGTTTCAGGCAACTGAAACCAACCATTATAGCGGTCGGATGCAACTGTTTGATGGTTTTTATACGGGAACGGTTATCAATCTTAACATCGAGGGGTCACAACATTTTTGCACGGTTCAGGAAAAGACAATCGTACTGTTCCGTATTTCGCCGCAACCATTTGAAAGTGATATTTGGCAAACGATGCGAAACTTTTCACTTCAGCCCCACGCCTGTAACCCATAAACTATTTAGGGTGTTATGTTAAACCTATCTAAAACGTACCGCTACTTCGGTATATCATTAGTATATTAAATTAATAACACATCGGGGTGCTTAAGGGCAAACAGCTGAGAATATACCCGTTGAACTTCGCTTGGATAATGTCAACAGAAGGAATATGTAAGCAAAGGGAATTACATTTTGATGTGTTCCCTTTGTTTTTTAATAAAAATGGTTGTATTGTCTTTTCAATTCAATACAATAAATACACGTTCAACAAATACACGCTAAACAATTTTTGTCACTGGAACTGCGCGCTGCACACCAGCCTCCACCTTATTACGGCTGTAGTTCTCTAAAAGTGTGTATTGTTTCAATAGTAACCCCTTATCGTAGCCATTCGCGGTACGGTTACGTAACTAATTTTTAAAAATTTTTCTACTATATGGATTTTACCAACCCTTTGGTATATGGGGTTCCTTGTTTTCTAGGTTTTATTGCTATTGAGCTTACCTATAGCAAGGTTTTCGATAACAAAAGGCTCTATAAGTGGAAAGATCTTCGCTCCAGCGTATTCCTCGGAATAGGATCCGTAGTCCTGGGCGCACTACTTAAAACGATTACGGTAATTCTATTTTTCAACCTTACCTACGAGCTCTTCAATCCCGTTGTAGATGGAGTTCGCACAAATGTTATGGGTTGGGAGTCCTTCGGATACGCATGGTACGTTTGGTTGGCGTGCATGCTATTGGATGACTTTAGCTATTATTGGTTTCATAGGCAGAATCATATGGTGCGCATTTTTTGGGCGGCCCACATCGTGCATCACTCCTCGGACAACTTTAATCTGGGTACGGCCGTTCGAAACGGTTGGTTTACCATTTTTTATAAGCCACTGTTTTACGTCTGGATCGTTATTATAGGATTTCCACCAGAAATGCTCGTGGTGTGTCTTGGTATTGAAGCCCTTTGGCAGTTTCAACTACATACACAGTATATCAAGAAGTTAGGATTTCTTGAAACATTTCTTAATACCCATACCATGCACCAGGTACATCATGCCCGAAATATCGAATACATGGATAAAAACCATGGCGGTATCCTGAATGTTTTTGATCGTATGTTTGGAACCTATAAACAATTAGAAGATTCCATAGAAATTGAATACGGGGTATCTAAACCACCAAACTCTTATAACCTATATGTTATTTTAATGCATGAATACCAGAATATTTGGAAAGATATGGCCAAAACAGATAACTGGTATTATAAATTCATGTATGTGTTTGGACCTCCTGGCTGGAGCCACGACGGAAGCACGCTTACCATAAAACAGATACGGCAGAAAATGAACAACGTCACAACCGAAGTAGACTAATTTCTTAGTTTATTTCGAACCTATATATCGCAGTTGATTTGTTTTACCAAATCTTTATTCGCTCTTCCTCACCCCTATAGTTCTGCTGTCCGGGTACTACATCGAATGCTTCGTAAAAGGGCGTAAAGTTCATCAATGGCCCGTTCACTCGCCAAATAGGTGGCGAATGAGGATTGGTAGCCACATAATTACGCAAATATTCATCGCGGGTTTTAACGCGCCAAATCCGTGCAATGGATAGGAAAAAGCGTTGGTCTGGGGTGTAACCACCTATTGTAGTGGTATCCTGCCCTTGCTCGGTCATCTTAAAGGCATCGTAGGCAATCGCAATCCCACCATTGTCGGCCGTGTTCTCCCCTACCGTAAGCGCGCCTTTTAAATGCACGCTGTCCAAAACCGTAAACGAATCATACTGGTCGATGATCTGCTGTGTCTTCGCTTGGAACCTTTGATAATCCTCCTCGGTCCACCAATTCTTTAAGTTTCCTTCCTTATCGTACTGCGCGCCTTGATCGTCGAAGGCATGGGTAAATTCATGACCTATGACCATTCCGATTCCTCCATAATTCACGGCATCGTCGGCATATAAATCGAAATAAGGCGATTGCAGAATTCCCGCCGGGAAGACAATCTCATTCAACGATGGATTGTAATAAGCCGTTACGGTAGCCGGCGTGGTATGCCACTCATCTCGGTTGGGTGGTTGGTTTAATTGTGCCAATCGATATTTGTAATCATCATTCCGAAGCGCCACCACATTTTCAAAGAATTTATTGCGATTGATGGTTACATCGTATTCACGCCAAACATCGGGATAGCCGATTTTCTTGTTGATAGCGTATAGCTTTTCCTTTGCCTTCACCTTGGTAGTATCGGTCATCCAATCCAATGCATCGATACGTTTTTCGAGGGCTTTCTGAAAATTGTTCACCAAATCCAGGGCGCGCTCCTTTGACTCTTCATTGAAATGACGTTTCACGTATAATTTACCCAAGGCAAACCCAAGGTTCCGGTCTACTTGGCGCACCATTCGCTTAGCGCGTGATTGCTGTTCCGCCTGTCCTGAAATCGTTTTGCTATAGGCAAACGCGGCATCTTGAAAGTCACTGCTCAACAAGTCGTCATGCGACCGCAACGTATTGGCTTTAAGATAAAGTTTCCAATCGGTTAACGGAATAGTTGTTAACAGTTGGTTTACCCTATCGTAATAGGCGGGCTGACGTACATTTAGCGAATCGATATCGGCTCCTATGGTTTCAAAAAAGGATGGCCATCCAATGGCAGGGTTTCGCTTGTCCAATTCTGAAACCGCTATTTTATTGTAGTTTTCCTTTACCACGCGACGTTCGATACGTGTTTTATGGGTTTCAGCGAGCTTTTTTTCAATGTTGTAAACCGTTTCGGCATGCTGTTTGGCATTATCGTCACCCGTAAGAGTGAATACAGTAGTGAGGTAGATTTTATAGGCTTCCTGAATACTGGCTACAGAAGCATCATCTTTAAAATAGTAATCACGATCTGGCAGTCCCAAACCCGTTTGCGAAAGGTGAAGGATATTTATGGAACTATTCTTCTGGTCGGCCGAAATGTACGGTGCGATTATGGAACCGTCGCCTGTCTTTGTTTGATTGGCAACATACTCCATCATGGAAGGAATATTATCAATAGCCTCAATTTTGGTCAAAAGCGGTTGTATGGGCTTAATCCCTCGATTGTTAATGGTAGTAGTATCCATTCCGGAGGCATAAAAATCGCCTACCATTTGTTCAACCGTTCCAGCTTTATGCTCTACTGACGAGACTTCTTCCAAGATACTCTTCAATAATTCTTGCTGTGGAATGTTCAAGAAGCGGTATGCCCCTACTCCTACCTGATCTTCAGCGATTACAGCATTTTCGTACCAGGTTTTATTCACATGGTGAAAAAAGTCATCTCCAGGTTCAATTGATTCATCGATACCATCAAAGACAACGGGTTCGTGCTGGGCTAGGATATCGGTTTCTTCAGAAGAAGATTCATTTTTACAGGAAAATAATGTAGCTACTACGAGGGCGCCAAAAATAAAATATTTCATCTTGAAAGCGTTTTTTCCAAAGATATAGAATTATTCATACCATTTAATCGAATAAAATGCCATGTTATAATTTTTTAGTAGACGATATTAGTTATGTATAAGCTTATACCCAACACCATGCACATTGAGAATGCTTATGCCTTCATCAGATTGTAGCTTTTTTCGCAGTTTTGAGATATAGGTATCCAAGCTTCTCCCTACGATGACACCATTGTCCTCCCAAACGCGTTTGGTCAGTTCTTCGCGCGTCACTACTTGGTTAGGATTCGCACTAAGAATTGTCAGCAATTCACATTCCTTGTTCGACAGCGGAATTTCCTCGGATTCTTTTACCAATTTATGCTGTTCTGGGTAGAAGCGAAAGCGTCCCAATTCCAACGATTCTTCGTGATGGTCTTCGTGGGGCGTGGTGAAATACCGACTGACAAACACAAATACTACAAAAGCAATGACCAGAAACACCAATACAAAAAACAAGGGTTCATTTCCAGTTGTTTGTGTGGCTATAAAGTGAAGTTGAATGTCGTAACAATCGCTCGGTAAAATTCTACCGCCACAGGGAACGATATCTTTTTCGGAATCACGAAGCCGTTGATAGCTATAGGCAACTTCCCCGGTTTCACAGCTAAGGACTTCTACCAAATAATTTGGGGGCAATCCATTTCGGTCGATGGCTGCCTCTATTTCATTTTGAAGTATGGTGGGATCTACACGAAGATTGTTTTCAAACTGTAGTGAAAAGGCTTCACTGGAAAGCTGTTTTACCGGTAACACTAAGGAGGTGGTATCCTCCTGGGATTTCAATACTTGATGTCCTACTTCCCGTAAGGTAACCTTCACTTGAGAAGCATTGGGTAGTGGGGTTCCCTTCTTTTGACACCCTCCAGTAATGAGGCCTATCAGAAAGCTAAGAAATAGAATTCGTCTTCGCATAAGTGCTACAAAGAACCGAGAATTTCAGCAGATTTTACAACAGTTGACACTTCTTTTACACTCTTTTGACATTTTTTGAACCCCTTCCCTCCTACTTTCACCACAAAAAACAAGTCAACATGAAAACAACTCACATTCTTACCACACTATTCCTTTTATTAGTAACGACTTTCGCTTCAGCACAAAGTAGCACGTCGAATACAGAAATCGTAAAATATGCATTGGACGTTTCCAAAAGTGAACTTCACTGGAAAGGACATTATTCCTTTCTGGTAAGTGAACATACGGGTACCGCCACCTTCACCCAAGGCGAACTTATTACGATTAACGGAAATATTACCGGGGGTTCTTTTGAAGTGGATATGACAAGTATTACCAACGAGGAATATGAAAAAAACGGTCATGGCCCGGTCGACCATCTGAAAGATCCCGATTTTTTTGATGTACAACGCTATCCGAAAGCTTCCCTTACCATTACCAATGTCACCTTTATTGAAGAGGAAAACAAGCACAAAATGGAAGCCAATATGACCATCAAAGGTATTACCAAACCCATTGAGTTTTGGCCCACAGTTGATGAGGAGGAGAAAGCGATGGTGGCACATCTTAAGATAGACCGAACTCGTTGGGGGATCGTTTACAATAACGACCTGAAGGATCATGCTATTTCGGATGCGATTGAATTAAAGGCTTTTTTACAGTTTTAAACCAAATATTGAATGGCTTCAGCTGTCCATTCAGAAAACGATTGGATTAAAAAAGTGGTGCCTTCAGTGGTTACTTCCGAATCTGATGCGGTTGATGCCTTTGCAACCGATTTTACCAAGGTTTGCCAACCTAGGCCTGCAGTAAAGATGGGAATCATCTGTACCCACTTCGGTTTGTTGTCGTCAAAGGCTGAGCGATATACCGAGGGAAAAGTAACGATAGCAACAATAAGAGCAAAGACCCAAAAATAGTTGGAGGTATATGCTTCCTTAAAGTGAAACGTTGCATGCTCTGAAAAATAACTAAAGAAGGGTTCAATCAGCACCCCTAACAAAAGTGCCAGCCATTGAAAAATGGAATGTGGCGCCTTATTTGTTTCAGCATTACCCTCCGATTTATAAATTTCGGTTGATGCCTGATTTCGGTAGATATTGAAATATCCCATAACGAATAGAATTTGAAGTTAGTTGACTGAAAGATAGTGCAATGAAGCTATTTATCATTGAATTCGAATTCTATTTTATTGAAAGTTTATTCCTGCATGACGTTGTGTAATAAGATTAATTTTTCGAATAGCTAGGAGCTCTCTTCGTAGAGTAAGAGAATGCATAATCAAAACTTATGTCTTTAAAAATGGTTAATGGGAGATAACGAATTTTTTCAAAACATGTCTTTCAAGATTATTCTGCAGACGTATTGAAATCGTAAATTTTCCAGAAAACGTATTGCGAATACCTATTGAACCGTATCTACTAATTGCCAGATTGCACTGATGTCGGTATCGGGGATAATGGTATCGAAATCTTTGATGGTCTTGTACTTAAGGCGAAAACAATTAATATTTTCTTCACAAGGATAGAATTCGTCGATGGTACAAGCCTTATTGTTAAATGATATAATATATGGAGTTTCTTGACGTATTTTATTCTTTTGAACCTTCTGCCCTACCACTAAAGCACCTTTTTTCACTAATGGTAAAGAATCTTTTTTTGCTTTGAACAATATAAGGTTGCGATTGGTATTGACGAGTTTCATGGTATGAATCGCATGATCTTCAAACTTGCCCATTAACTTCGCAGTGGGAACCTTTTGTTCAGGAAGTGAAAACGTATCGCTCTCTTCACCAAAGAAAACATAATTCAGATTTAGTTCATGCTTATTACAAAGGGCAATGACTTTGTTAAAGTCTAACGTCTTTCTTCGTTTCCAGGTAGATAACGTATTGGGTTTAATATCCAAAACCTCGCATAACGCTTTATCAGACGATAAGTTTAAAAGTTTTTTTAATCGATCTATTATAATATCAGCAGATTGAGCCATGGTTGTATTTCTAGTTCTATACCAACCACCCTAGATTGCAGAGCAATATTAAAACGCAACGTTAATTGGGGATTAGGGAGTTAATGTGATGAGTGGCTAATATATAAAAATTGGAGTAAATGAAACGACATTTTTTGATTTGTATGTAGAATTCTTAACACTTTGCTTCACAGATTGTAAAAACGATACTCAAATTATAATTTTAGTGAGAATATGATATTTTTAGGTTAAAAATAATTCTCGAAATGAGATATTTTAACTTTATTTTAAGATTTAAGTTTGTATCTTCGAACTAACAACGACAAAAATACGGCGATAATCGTTAAGTCTATATACGCTAATTACTCCTCCCCTTGTATCGCCACAATACCCTGAATTTGATCGATACCAATTGCTGGTATCTAGCCCGGATTTACGTTGAATTTTAAATTCTAATGTATGAGACGACTTGTACCCTACTTAATCCATGTACTAATATCATTACTGCTTCTCGTTGGTGCTACTAGCACGATGATGGCACAAGATGCAACCTACGCTTCTCAAGTTACCTTCGAGGATCATGTAGACAATGCCACGAACGCCGTGGGCAACACTCCAGACTTTGCTACCTTGAATTCCTATGGCGGAATCGCCATCGGCATTGGTCAATTTTCAGGAGAATTGGAACTTGCTTTTCCCGAAGAAATTCCGGCGAATACGACAACCTATATTCGAATTGACCTCGATTCGGATGTTTTGAATGCACTTTTAGGTGGTAGTCTTGGTGATTTATTGGCAGATATATTGGGAACCGTAGTTTTGGGAGATCATTATATTGATGTCGAAGCAAGAGATGGATCCAATACCGTTTTATCACGATCTTCTAGCCTACCCCTTAACGATGGCCGGTTAAGAATCGTTCAGGATGGTCAGCAAAACTTCTATATAGCAATTACCCCAGACCAACCCTACGATCGCATTTATATTGAAGACAATACCGATGCGCTACTGTTGGGGACTACCAATAGTATGAATGTGTATAGCGCGTTTTATTACACTGATAACCAATGTGCTATTAATCCGCTCTACACCGACTATGATGGTTCTGGAATTACATTGGATCTGTTAAATATTGGTGGCGCAGGAGTAACAAATCCGCATCACGTAATCGATAATGATACAACAAACTTTTCTGAAATAAGCTTAGGGGTTGTTGGGGTTGCCGCTTCCATAGAACAGAATGTGTACTTCGCGAATCAATACCAACCTAGCGATAGTCTGGAAATCAAATTGAGTACCAATCCTACACTTGTAAATCTCGGATTGCTAAATAATGTGGAAGTCATTGCCTACGATGGTACGAATGAAGTATTCTCCGAAAGTATTCAAACCTTTTTGACGGCCGATTTGCTAACGTTGCTTCAGAATGGTGAAACAGCTACCATTCCCATCGGGCCCAATACAGTTTTTGATCGCGTAACGGTGCGTCTTTCATCTTTGTTGAACGTGAATATTGCGCAGTCTCTCGACCTATATGGAATAACAGTGATGGCGCCTCCAGCTCCTACTACTGAAAATGATTCGCAGATTTTCTGTGAAGTGAATGATCCTTCGGTTGAAGATTTACAGACAAATGAAACCAATGTACTATGGTACCCTACTGAGGTAGTCATTACACCATTAGATCCATCCGATCCTTTAGTGGATGGCGAAACCTATTACGCAACACAAATAATTGATGGTTGTGAAAGCTCAGCTCGCTTAGCGGTTTCCGTGACGATTAACGATACCCCTACCCCAACGACCACCGAGACTGACCAGACCTTCTGCGCGGTCGACGAACCAACGGTGGCCGAACTTCAGGCGGATGGACCAAATATCACTTGGTACGATATGGCCGAGGACGGTACCGCCTATGACTCAACGGACGTTTTAGTAAGTGGACAGACCTACTATGCCGCTTCCACAAACGCTACTGGATGTGAAAGCAGCATACGACTCGAGGTCATGGTAACGATCAACGATACCCCTACCCCAACGACCACCGACACCGACCAAACCTTGTGTGCGGTCGACGATCCGACGGTGGCCGACCTTCAAGCGGATGGGCCAAATATCACCTGGTATGATATGGCAGAGGGTGGCACACCCTACGACCCTACGGACGCTTTAGTAAATGGACAGACCTATTATGCCGCTGCTACGAACACCACTGGATGTAAAAGCAGCACACGACTCGAGGTTACGGTAACGATCAACGATACCCCTACACCGACGACCACCGACACCGACCAAACCTTCTGTGCGGTCGACGATCCGACGGTGGCCGACCTGCAGGCGGACGGCCCGAACATTGTCTGGTACGACATGGCCGAAGACGGTACTGCCTATGATCCTACTGATGTACTGGAGGATGGACAGACCTACTATGCAGCCGCTACGAACACTACAGGATGTGAAAGCAACACACGACTTGAGGTCACGGTAACGATTAACGATACGCCTACCCCGACGACCACTGAGACCGACCAAGTCTTTTGCGCGGTCGACGAACCCACGGTGGCCGACCTTCAGGCGGACGGGCCGAACATTGTCTGGTACAATATGGCCGAAGGTGGTACTGCTTATGACCCATCGGATACATTAATCGGTGGACAGACTTACTATGCTTCAGCAACCGGAGCGACCGGTTGTGAGAGCTCGGAACGCTTGGCCGTCAATGTGACGATAGACGATACACCTACGCCGACCACCACTAATATGAACCAAACCTTTTGTGCGGTCGACGAACCAACGGTGGCAGACCTACAGGCGGATGGCCCGAACATCGTCTGGTACGACATGGACGAAGGCGGCACCGCCTACGACCCAACAGATACATTAATTGATGGGCAGATCTATTATGCTTCAGCAAACGGATCATCAGGCTGTGAAAGCTCAGAACGTCTAGCGGTAACGGTAACGATTAACGATACCCCGGCCCCAACTACCGATAACGAAACCCAGGTTTTCTGTACTACAGAAAATCCAACCATTGCCGATTTACAAGCCGATGGTAATACCCTTATCTGGTATGATATGCCAGAAGGCGGTACTCCCTATGCGGCTACTGACCCTCTGGTTGATGGAGTAACCTACTATGCCTCGGCAACAGATGCCAGCGGCTGTGAAAGTTCAGAACGACTTGCGATTACTGTCGAAATCAATGAGGGATCTAGTCCGACCATTACTTCAAATGCTAGTGGCGAAACCTGTTTAGAAACAACTATCACGTATACCACGGAAGAAGGAAACGCAAATTACCTATGGTCTGTTACCGGAGGATTGGTAACGGATGGTGGCGGGGCAACCGATTCGTTTATAACAGTTCAGTGGATTTCTTTGGAAGATACTTCGGTGTCGGTTTCCTATGAACCTATGAACGACTGCAATACGGGCGAGGAAGTTACATTCATAGAAACTGTAGTGGTGTGTGCCGATATCACGATATCTAAAACGGTGAATGAAGAATCACCGGTGATTGGCGATGAGGTACAATACACGATTTCGGTCACAAATGAAGGTTCTAACGATTTTCAAATGCTAGAAATATCCGAGAATATTCCTAGCGGACTGGAATTGATTAATTTCAACACCACTTTAGGCACATACAATCCGAATACTGGTGTATGGATGATCGATCTATTGCCGTCTTCACAAACAGCAACATTAACGATAGCTGCGGAAGTCCTCGGTTCTGGTGATTATACGAATATCGCTTCGATTGTTTCATCAGATCCAGTCGATGAGAATAGCGGGAACAATTCTTCAGAAGTTACCTTAACCCCACAATGCTTAACGGTGTATAATGAATTCTCTCCGAATTCTGATGGTATCAATGACCAATTCACCATAACATGCATTGAAAACTACCCCAACAATGAGTTGAAGGTATTCAATCGCTATGGTAGTCTGGTGTATCGAAAACAGGGCTATGAAAACGATTGGGAAGGAATTTCGAATGTTGATAGCGGTCAGGATAGTGATGGGCTTCCTACGGGTACTTATTACTACGTATTGGAGCTTGACAGAAATGCTGAACCGAAATCAGGATGGATCTACCTGATGAAGTAATTATCCCAAATTTTCACCAAAACGCTACATCATGAAATCATTTTATATATCATTTTCAATCATTTTAGTTACGCTGCTGAGTGCAACCAAAGGCTTTAGCCAACAGGATGCACAGTACACGCAATATCTTTACAACACCATGAGTATCAACCCTGCCTATGCAGGTTCGTTACAGATATTGGATATCGTTGGAACCTATCGCGACCAATGGGTTGGGATAGACGGCGCTCCCACCACTCAAAACCTCGGGATACATTCCGCCTTAAGAAATGAAAAAATCGGATTAGGGCTAAATGTTTCCCACGATAAATTGGGACCTTCACGAGAAGTGTTGGTCAATGGAAACTTTTCGTATCGCCTTCAGCTCACTCCAACCCTCAAGTTACGATTGGGCCTAAAGGCTGGTGCCGACATTTTGAACGTTGATTTCACCGAAGGCCAATTTCAAAACCCGAACGATCCTGTACTCGGCATGAACGTTGACAACCGAACGACGTTGACATTGGGTGCCGGAGGATATCTATATTCCGATTCTTGGCACCTGGGGCTATCAGTTCCTGACTTCATCACCAATGATTTTTATGATGACATGGATCAGTCCGTTTCCAAAGAAGAGTTACAGTATTATCTAATCGGAGGATACGTATTCGATTTAAATCCGAATTTCCGCTTCAAGCCTGCATTTCTGATGAAATATTTAGAGGGTGCTCCCCTTGTAGTGGATGTTTCTGCAAATATATTGTTTCGGGATCAGTTCACCTTTGGCGTCTCCTATCGTTATGAAGATGCCGTTAGCGGTGTGGCCGGAATACAGGTGCTTCCAAGCATATTTGTAGGGTATTCGTACGACTATACTCTTACGGAATTAAACGACGTAAACAACGGTACACACGAAATTGTCTTGCGTTTCACCCTAAACGAACGAAATAGAAATATTAACTCACCTCGCTTCTTTTAAAACCTATTACGATGAAACTAGTCACCACACTCTTACTTATGATGGCTGTATTTACGCTTTCGGCACAAAGTGGCGTAAATAAGGCGAACGATCTTTTTGAAAAAAAAGCTTATGTAAAAGCAACTAAATTATATAAGGACGTTATCGAATCTGATGAGGAGATAACTACCGAAACCCTTCTGAAAGCGGCTGATGCGCATTACTACATCAATGAGCACCGAGAAGCAGCTCAGATTTATGAAAAGGCCCAATTATTAAGTAGTAGCGATTTGGGGGAGCCTTTTCTGCTGCGCTATTATCAGTCGCTTCGAGGGATTCGGGAATACGAAAGAGCCGACGCGCTCTATCGGGAATATCTGCAAAGCGCAAACAAAACAGTACAGCTTCAAGAGTATGAAGAAGCGGTACGAAAATTCGATTCCCTTCGAAAGGACGACACTCCTTCGCAGCATGTGCTTCAGAATTTGGATATCAATACAGAATATTCCGAATTTTCCCCGATCTATTACGATAACAAAGTTATTTTCAGCTCTTCAAGGCCGGGAGCCTCAAAAGAACTATATGCATGGAATCAGCAACCTTACCTAAGCTTATTCGTAGCGGATAAAACTGAGGATGGCACCCTTCAAAATGTTGAGATATTTTCGAAACAGGTGGGTACCAATTATCACGATGCTACTATTGCCTTTGTACCCGATACCGATAGGGTGTTTTTCACCACCAGTAATGTTGAAAAAAACAAGTTGGTTTTGGATGGGAATAATACTAATAATTTTAAACTATATACCGGTACAATTCAAAACGGTGTTATTTCGAATAAAGAAGAAGTTCACTTCAATAGCAACACCTATTCTGTGGGTCATCCTGCGGTAAGCCCTGATGGAAAGTACCTGGTTTTCGCTTCCGATATGCCGGGTGGTTATGGTGAAGCCGACCTTTATTTTTGTAAGATATATGAAGATGGTATGCTTTCCGACCCACAAAATCTAGGTCCGAAGGTGAACACTTGGGGGAACGATTTCTTTCCTTATATTGCAGATCAAACATTATATTTTTCATCCGATGGTCGCGTTGGTTTTGGAGGTTTGGATTTGTATGAAACAGCCTTCACTCCTAAAACCGGTTTCTTACAACCCAACAATTTGGGGAAAGGAATTAATAGTGTAGCCGACGATTTCGGTTATATTCTGAATCCGGAAGACAATACGGGCTACGTCTCATCCAATCGCACTACGGGAATGGGCGACGACGATATCTATTATTTTTCTAGAATTCCCTTGGAATGCAACCAATGGCTCACGGGAACAGTGCAGGATGTCACGACCAAGCGACCAATTTTTAATGTGAGTGTAGTCGTAACCGATACCGAAGGAAATGAACTGGAAACTACGGTTACCGATGCTGCAGGTGAATTTATAATGAGTCAACCATGTAGTGAAGAATACGTTATCGTCGCCAATAAAAGTGGTTATTTCGAATCTAGCCAACGTGCCAATACAGGTAAACAGGACGATGGTAAAGCAGATCCTGTTTCAATGTGGTTGAAGAATGCCGAAGAAAAGATTGTTCAGGATGCCGAAACGGGTGAGGAAAAAATAGACCTTGCCCCTATCTTTTTTCAGTACGACAAATCGAAAGTCACTCCTAAAGCCGCCGTTGTTTTGGATGAGGCGGTCGATTTAATGAAGAAATATCCTGAAATGGTTATTAAAATTGAAGCACACACCGACGCAAGAGGTTCTGCCGACTATAATTTGAAGTTGTCAGATAAAAGAGCGAAGGCAACTAAGGCATACTTACATTCCCAAGGTATTGCCGAAGAACGCATTATGAGTGCGAAAGGCTTTGGTGAATCCCAACCATTGAATGATTGCCTAGATGGAACAAAGTGCAGCGAAAATGAACACGCTGTGAACCGACGATCAAACTTCATCATACTCGAACGTTGATTTTTATGAACAAAACACCTAACTTTAAGTCAAATTGCTATGTCACAACGCTACATAAATTCTTCCGAAAGGATACTGGATGACAGGGGTCATGCCAACCTTAGCTATGTATCCGATACGCCGGTTACCAAAGAACTGGTAGAGGGTATCTTGAAAATTACTGAAATAACGGTAAAACCAGGAATGGGATTCCTTCCCCACTTACATAAAGGAATCGACCTTATTACTATTCCTCTTGAAGGGAAATTGGAACGGGTAAACAGCACTGGTGAAAGCTACGTGATGGAAAGAGGAACTGTAAATGTACTTCAAACTGGTTGGGGAATCCAACACTACGAATACAACAAATCCTGTAGTACGGAACTGAAATGCGTCGAATTGGAATTCAGAAATGCCAAGTTAACAAAACCTCGTAATAGGCTTTATGTCACCGACCCGAAACCCAATACCATTAAACGCCTTTTGAATTGTAAAAGGGATGATGAGAACGGATCTTATGGTTATTCCGTCTTAAGTGTTAACCTTGAAGCCGGCAGTTCTAAACGATTTATCAAAGAAAGCGAGTCGCACGAGGTGGTATTTTATATCATCGATGGACTCATAAGAATTGGAGAACATCTTTTGCTATCGGGTGATACTTTTGTATGTAATAGCGATATTACCTGCGATGTATTTTGCAAAACGGCCTCGCATTTTATCGTAGCCGAAATTCGAAGACCAAGGAAATCGGTTGATTGGGGTCCATTTGGTGTTTCCTAGCCGATGTCATTCTATATAAAAACGCAATTTAATATGTATTGCGAAGCATACTAGGTAGTTGCCTACCATTACATCCTGCATTGATTTGTACATTGAAATTCTGTACTTTTAGATTTCATTTGAAAGCCTTCACCTATGCAGAAAGTCACTACCCTATTTTTCCTACTTTTCATATCCATACTCACAGCCCAAACCGTTAACGACTATTTCGAACCGCTCACGTACCGAAATATCGGTCCGTTCCGAGGCGGCAGATCGGTCGCGGTTAGTGGTGTAATTGGCGATCCCCTCACCTATTATATGGGAACCACTGGTGGCGGTCTTTGGAAAACCACCGATGCTGGCCAACGTTGGGAAAATATTTCCGATGGTTATTTTAAAACAGGATCGGTCGGAGCGGTCGCCGTGTCCTCTTCAAATCCTAATATCGTGTATGTTGGCATGGGCGAACATGCCGTGCGCGGTGTTATGACCTCCTATGGCGATGGTGTCTATAAAAGTACCGATGGCGGAAAAACATGGGGACATCTAGGCTTGGAAGCCACGCAGCATATTGCTCGAATCGTGATACACCCTACGAATCCAGATATCGTCTATGTAGCTGCGCAAGGAGCATTACACGCCCCAACTGAAGAACGCGGTGTTTATAAATCAACAGACGGAGGCGATACTTGGGAAAAAACCTTATTTGTAAACAACACAACGGGAAGCACAGAGCTATCGATGAATCCTGATAATCCACGTGAACTTTATACAGCTATGTGGCATCACCAACGAACCCCATGGCAGGTCATTAGCGGTGGTGAAGGTAGTGGTTTGTATAAAAGTACGGATGCAGGTGAAACCTGGAAACCTATTCATAATGGGTTGCCGGAGGAAAAGGGAAAAATGGCGATTGCGGTAAGTCCAGCGAATACCGATAAAGTATATGCACTTATTGAAAGCGACACCCAACAGGATAAGGGCGGTCTTTTCGTTTCGAACAACCGTGGCGAAAGTTGGACAATGGTCAGTGGCGATAATCGCTTAACGCAACGCGCTTGGTACTATATTGAAGTTTTTGCCGATCCTAAGAATGAAAATAAAGTCTATGTGCTAAGCGCACCTGCCCTACGCTCTATCGATAGCGGAAAGACTTGGGAACGACTTACGGGAACCCATGGCGATTTCCACGATTTGTGGATCAATCCCGAGAACACAAAAAACATGGTGATCGCAAACGATGGCGGTGCGGCGATTTCTTTCGACCATGGCGAGACCTGGTCGACCCAGATGAACATGCCCACGGCACAGCTCTATCGGGTGAATGCAGATAACCTATTTCCATATAACCTATATTCCGGTCAGCAGGACAACACTTCCCTTCGCATTCAAAATATGGCGCTGCAAAGCGATGGGATTTCAGAGGAACACTGGACCGCTGCTGCGGGTGGTGAAAGTGCATTTCTAGCCTTCGATGAAGATAATCCTACCCACACTTACGGTGGAAGTTATCTAGGGACGATCGAACGTTTGGATATGAAGAGTAAAGCGAGTACGAATATCATGCAGGCACCCATCCAATATCTAGGGATGGAAGCTCGAGACATGAAGTATTTGTTTAACTGGAATGCTCCTATCGTCTATTCGCAACATAATAAAGGAACCGTATACCATGCGTCGCAGAAAGTATTGAAAACGACGGATAAAGGCATTACTTGGACTGAGATTTCACCCGACCTGACGCGAGATATAGATGCCAAACAAGGAAAAGGAGGTGCTCCTTACACGAATGAGGCCGTTGGCGCCGAAAACTACGGAACGATCAGCTATTTGGTAGAGTCGCACCATCAGGAAGGGGAATTGTGGAGCGGTAGCGATGATGGAAAAGTTTACCTCACTAGAAACGGCGGTGAAGATTGGGTGGATGTCACGCCTAAAAATCTAGGTGAAACCTTGGTAAACGCTATTGAAATTTCGCCTTCAAACCCTGGAACGGCGTATTTGGCAACAACTAAGTATAAATTTAATGATTACACTCCTGCCCTCTTCAAAACGACGAATTATGGGAAATCGTGGACGAAAATTAATGAAGGTATCCCATATGGCTCTTTTACAAGAGTGGTGCGCGAAGACCCTGCCGATTCTGATATTCTATATGCTGGAACGGAAACAGGTATATATATCTCCTTCAACAAAGGAGCAAATTGGGAGCCCTTTCAATTAAACTTACCGGTGACACCAATTTTAGATCTCAAGGTACATCAAGGTGACCTTTTGGTTGCGACCAGTGGTCGTTCGTTTTGGGTGTTGGATGATATTCAAGTTCTTTCGGAATATGAATCGAATACAAATAAGGTGAAGCTGTACCGTCCTGAACCAACTATATACGGTTCTTGGCGTAGCCCGCTATCGCAAAGCGATTATAAAGGTGATGGTACTGATGCTTTTAAGGGTGTAAACCCGGCCAATGGTGTGGTGTTGTATTATTATCTTCCGGAATCGATGAAGGATGAAGACCTTACCCTTGAAGTGAAAGATGCTAGCGGAAAAGTAATTCGTAGCGTCACTTCAAAAAAAGAAAAAAATAGTCCAACGCTTTCGGCTGAAGCCGGTTTAAACCGTTTTGTGTGGGATACGCGCTACCCTTCCTTGGAAGAAGTTCCTGACGTAAATATTGAAGGTAGCTTTCGAGGGCGAAAAGTAGCGCCAGGCACCTATTCCATAGTATTAAATATTGGAACTGTTTCTGAAACAGTGGAAGCGATCATCAAACCAAATCCATTACACGATACCACCCCAGCGCAATTTTCGGAATACGACCAATTCATGAGTGAAGTAAGCGCAAATGTAACTGAAATGCATACGATGGTGAATGCATTGTACAAAGCGAATAAAGAGCTTGAAACATTACTACCTACCTTAGAAAATAAAGCCTTGCGTTCGGAAGGAGAACAATTGAAAAAGCGAATTGATGCGTGGGATGAACAAATGATTCAACGAAAATCGATAGCGTATGACGATGTGGTGAATTTTGAAAATAAGTTTACCGCCCAATATGTCTTTATGATGAATCAAACGGAGAGCAGTTTACCACGCGTTACAAAGGCTGCCCGCGAGCGTAAACAAGAACTGGATCAGCAATGGAACGCGTTGAAAAGTGAAGGACAGACATTGATGAACTCCGCTATTCCTTCGTACAACCAAAAACTCTGGGAAGCCGGCATCGGGGCGATTCCTGTGAGGAAATAGGATATTATATTTCTACAAAAAAGCCACTTTGCAAGAAGTGGCTTTTTCTTTTTATATATCGAAATAGTTTAGTCGCTTGAGAAGATGCTCAGCAAGTACCAAAATAATAGCATCAACGCAGCAAATAATCCTAATGAAGCTGCTACATATTGGTCTTCTTCGTATTTATGAACCATATTCGACGTCTGGTATAAAATGGAACCTGAAGCCAAGACAATCATGCCAACACTAAACCAAAGTCCAAGGTTAAAGCCGAAAATGGTTCCGGCAACAATCAATCCTAAGGCAATGAAGAAGCCGATGGTTAGAATGGATTTCAAGAATGAAAAGTCTTTTTTGGTAAGCAGTGCTACAGACGATAAGCCTAAGAACATGGCAAGTGTCATAATAGCGGCTTGGTTAAGAATCTCCACTCCTCCTTCTTCCGCCATAAACATCGCGATAAAGATCATCGGAATAAAGATGAAGGCTTCAGCCACTACATAAATAAACAAAGCAGCATACTGCATGTTTCGGTCATGGCTCTTCATGGCCATCTTTTCGGCATAGGTTGTTACGAGCATAAATCCGCCAAGCATTAACAGCCACATACTACCCTCGGTAAGGGAAAGGGCAAATTTTAATACGCCGGGCATTTGAAAAAAGATGAATTCGACTAGCACAAATAGCAATACGGCCAATGCTACATGCGTGTAAGTTTTTCTGTAAAACGCGACGCGCTTTTCGTCAGTAAGCGTACTTACCGTCGGTCTTTGAATAGAGGTTTCTTCCATAATTGGTTAGATTAGGTTACGGTTTTGTGTGTGGAAAAATACATATTTTTATTTGAAACCGTAACGCCTGTGTTTAACTTTGACGCAAGCGTCTTGCACTCAATTAAATATGATTAAAATAGCAACCTGTTATGACTCTTTTGGAGGTAGAAGATCTCTTGGATCCTTTCGAACACGTAGCGGGAAGTCCTCTTCCGTGCCATAAATCTTCAACTCCTTGATATCGGCCGGTAGGTTGAAGCCAGCTTCAGAAAGTCCTTCCTTCACCTTTCGAATGACATGCCCACGTAACACTCTAGAAGCTCGTCTATAGTCGATCGTATCAACCCAAAATAGTACCTTAAGGTTAACGGTACTGGCAGCAAGTTCGTTTTCTATCACAAAATTTTCATGGGTCTCATCATGCACAATTTGAGGTTCTTCCTCCAATATCTTCTGAATAAGCACTTTTGCCGCGGCAATATCGTCTTCATACCCAATACCCACGATGAAATCGACACGATAAAAGCCATCGGCCGTGTAATTTTCAACAGGCTTGGTCAGTACATCACTGTTCGGAACATAAATATCGCGGCCATCGGTAGTCTTGATATGCGTATAGCGAAAATTAAGCGCCTTTACCCTTCCAAAGTGAGGATCGATCATTATTGTATCGTTAATGTTAAAGGGCCGATTAAACGCTAGGATGATCCCTGCCAAGAAATTCTTTCCAATATCCTGAAAGGCAAAACCCAAAATAATCGCTGCGCCACCAGCTGCCGTTAAGATTCCCGTTGCCACCTTGCTCAATCCAGCCACGTCCAATGCCGTCATAATAGCAATAATGATCAGTACGATTTTGATAGCCTGCGCTAGAAAGCGTGCCATTAAAGGATCCTGTGCTTTTTTAAGAAAGCGTTTACGGATGATATTGGTTATCAGCTGCGCGATTAAGATACCCGCAACAATGATAAAGATGCCTAGGGCAATGCGGGGCAACATGACCAAAAAGTCGTTATAGTAGCCTTCAACCGCCTCTCCAATTTTATCGGCGGCAGATGGGTCTTGTAATAATAGCATAAACATTAAGGGTTTACTGAGTTTCCATAGATGTCGAGTTCTACGACTTCCTTGCCCAATTTTTTCACTTCTTCAAACTGTGTAGCCTTATCGCCAACCACCACATAGATCATTTCACTTTCATCGATATAGGTATCGATTATATTTTTGAAATCGTTCAGCGACATATTCATAAGCATTTGCTGTTCCTTGGAGATATAGTCGACAGGACGATTGTACTTTTCAATCTGGTTCAACATTCCCAATTTGGCATTTAGCGACTCATAGGCTCGGGTATTTTCCTTTACGATTTTGTTCTGAGTAAGTTTCACGTCTTCCTCGGTAAACCCGGGTCCGTATTCCCTCACCATATTTTGAATAATTTCCAATGAAGGAAGCGTCGCATTAGCACGTACGCTACTGTTAATGGTGAAAGGAGCCTTAGCATCCATATCGGGCACATACGAATAGGCGCCATAAGTATAGCCCTTTTCAATTCGTAGCGTTTGAAACAATCGTCCACTCGAACCACCGCCTAAAATTTCATTGGCGAAACTAAGTTTTGGAGCATCATCATGATGACCAGAAAGTGCTGGTGTACCAATGTATAAAACCGATTGCTTGGCATTCGGAACATCGATGAAATATAATTTTCCTTTTGCCTGTTCGGCCGAAACCTGTTGCTCGGGTAACGCCGGAGCCTTTCCTTCCCATATTTTTGAAAGTCGAAGCAATGGATTGGTCACCTCATTCTTTGAGATATCCCCTACTACTTTTAGCGAAGCGTTCTCGGGCTTCAAGTTTTTATAAAAGGACTTTACATCCTCTAGTGTAATATTATCTATCGTTTCCAAAGTTCCGCTGGATGGTGTTGCATGACTATGACCTTCACCGAACACCAATTTGCTGAATACCATAGAACCGATGGCCTGTGGATTTGCCTCGCGACCTTTTAGTTCGGTGCGCAATTCCTGTTTTAGACGGTCGAATTCAGCTTTATCCCATCTTGGGTTTAGCAACATTTCAACTACCAACTCGATAGTCGGTTTAAAATTACGCGCCAATGTGCTTCCGGAGATGGTTATATCCTCCCGTCCACCTCGCACCCGAATGGAGGAGCCCAATAATCCGATTGCTTCTTCCAGCTCTGCCGGTGTTTTGCTAGCTGTTCCTTCGTTCATAAGATCAGCCGTCAGCGATGCTAATCCTGCCTTTCCTTTTGGGTCTAATCGGTGACCTCCAGGAATGGTAAGTGAAAAACTGATCAGTGGCAATTCATTATTTTCAATCCCTAATACTTTTAGTCCGTTCGGCATATCATGCTGCCAAACTTCAGGCATGGTGAACAAAGGAGTTTCTCCAAAAGCTGGCTCGGAACGATCATATTTTGAAGGGGTCTTTTCATATTCAGCCTCTTCTCCCTGTCCTACTTCCTCATTTTCCTTCATTCCGGTGATCTCTTCTTCCCAAACAGTGGCTTCTTCGGCACCCCCAACAGCTAAATCTACGTTCCCTTTCGGAATTACGCTTGTCATTACGTAGTTCTTATCCTTTAAATAGGTATTGTAAACCCGCATCACATCTTCCTTGGTAATGTTTTTATACATTTTTGTTCGAGTTGAAATATAACCGGGGTCATTTCCAAATTCGTTATCCTGCACTAGCTGAAATGCTTTGTTCAACACCGTTGAAACACCATAATACAATTGAAGTTCCAGTTCTGCTTTTATACGCTTTAGTTCTGTATCGGTGAAGCCATTGGTTTCAAAATCCTGTAGGCCTTCGTTTATAGCTTTTTGTACGTTATCGAGATCGACGCCTTCATTGGCACGCACGCGAATGGTAAATTCTCCTGTTAGTTCCATGCTGTTATTATAAGCACTAACATTTGGCGCTACCTTATATTTTTCGACGATGGTTTGGTAAAGTGGCGATTTCCGGCTTCCCGTCAATAGTTCTGCCAACACCGATAAGGCATATTCGTCCTCTTGATAAGATGCCACCGTAGGATATACTCTTCTTAGTTCCGGTAATTTCGCGAAGTTGTCTTCAAAATAAAGCGATTTGGTTTCGGTCAATTTCACAGGCATCGGCTCTAAAGCTTCAACCTCTGGGCCACTGGGTATTTCACCAAACCACTGCTTCACCAAAGCTTTGGTTTCTTCAATTTCAATATCACCAGCAATGACCAAGGAAGCATTTGCAGCCCCGTAATATTGATTATAGAATTCCTTTACATCCTCTAAAGTAGCCGCCTGAAGATCGGGCAAGGAACCAATAACCGTCCAACTATACGGATGGCCTTCAGGATACAGGTTTTTTCGGATGATCTCATCGGTATAGCCATATGGCGCATTGTCGACACGCTGTCGCTTTTCATTTTTTACAACCTGTTTTTCGCGTTCTAGCGCTGCTTCGGTAACAGTATTGATCATATACCCAAAGCGATCGCTATCGATCCATAAGATTTTTTCAAAAGCATCTTTGGGAACTACTTCATAATACACGGTTCCATCACTCCAGGTACCACCGTTACGGCTACCACCCCACTCTGGAATCATTTTTCGGTTGGCTCCGACAGGGACGTTTTCGGAATCGTTAAACGACATATGCTCGAAGAAATGGGCAAAACCCGTTTTTCCGGGCTTTTCACGATTAGAGCCAACGTGCATCATAGTAGCCACAGCTACAATGGGTTCGCTGTCGTCTACGTGAAGTATTACTTCAAGTCCGTTATCGAGAACGAATTTCTCATAATCGATGGTAAATTCGGTAGCATCTTGTTGGGCCAGCAGGCCAGTACTACACAAGCAAATAAAAAGAAGATTGAAAATGTTAGAAGCTTTCATACGAGTGTATTTGATATGATGAATAGTTGAAAATTCGCATTTCCACCTACGAAATAGGGACATTAAAAATACTAAAACATTATTCGATACTGTATCTTTGCGCAAAAAATTTGATGCTATGGATATATCGGTGAAGACCTTTCGGATTATCAGTACCTTGGAAGCGATAAGCTTTTTGGTTCTCTTAGGGATTGCCATGCCATTGAAGTATGTGTGGGGAATGCCCGAAATGGTTCGAATCGTTGGGATGGCACACGGGATATTGTTCGTGCTGTATGTGGGCGGTGCCTATTTTATGAAGGAAAAATTGGACTGGTCGTGGAAGACCTTCTTAATCGTCTTATTTTGCTCTATTCTTCCCTTCGGACCGTTTTATGCCGAAAAGAAGTATTTGTAAGGTACGATTGACGATTTAAAATGTACGATTGAAGATATACGATTGAATAAAATATTTTAACACCCAGCTAAACACCAAACACCTAAAACCAAGTGACCGACGAAACCCTAACATATTATCTCTGCTGGCTTCAGGAGTATTTTGTGGAACAAGGAATGAACCTGGGATGGGCGATTTTCTTGAATACCCTTATCAATGCACTTGTATTAACGTTGGTAGCTACGGTATTGGATATTTTCGTTCGGAAGTTCATCGTACAAGCATTCAAGGCGTTTAGCGATAAAACGACTACTACTTTCGACGATTATTTGGTGAAGAGTAACTTCCCGCGCTTTATGGCGCACCTGATACCACTAGTGTTAGTTTGGTATTTAGTTCCCTTTATCTTTTTGGAATATCCGTATGTACAGTCCTTGCTGTTGAAGATCATCGATATCTACCTTATTGTTCTTAGTGTATTGATCTTCAGAAGTATCCTTAGAACCTTACGGAATTATCTGGAGCACAAACCCCGATACCAAGACAAACCGTTGGAAAGCTACGTGCAGGTGCTGATGATTTTTGCGTGGGGGATTGCTTTATTTTTCCTGATCAATCTGTTAACAGGTTATTCCGTAATGAGCATTACCACCTTGGGAGCGGCTTCCGCGGTGTTATTGCTTATCTTCAAGGATACGATTTTAGGATTCGTAGCCAGTATACAGGTTTCGGTGAATGACATCGTCCGTATTGGCGATTGGATCACCTTTAGTAAGTATGGCGCCGATGGGTATGTTACGGAAATCAGTTTGGCAACGGTAACGGTTGAAAACTTCGACAATACCTTCACCACGATTCCGACCTATAGTCTTATTTCTGAATCGTTTCAGAACTGGCGCGGTATGCAGGAATCGGCGGGACGGCGTATTAAGCGCTCTATTTATGTGAAGCAGAATACTATTCGTTTTCTTACGGATGAGGATATTTCAGAACTGAAGAAAATTCAACTTATTCAACCCTACATAGAACATCGCGAGCGGGATATTTCAAAATACAACCGGAATATTGAAGCCGACAAATCGTTGTTGATCAACGGACGAAACCAAACCAATTTAGGCGTGTTCCGGAAATATATCGATGCCTATTTACACGAAAATCCAGCCATCAATAAGGATTTGTATTTGATGGTTCGTCACCAGCAACCCACAGAACACGGTATTCCAATCGAAATACTGTGCTTCAGTTACGATAAGCGCTGGGAGAATTATGAACATATTCAGGCCGATATCTTTGACCATTTAATAGCGGCTGCCCCCTATTTCGGATTAGAGCTATTTGAAATGCCCAGTACTACCGATTTTTCTAAAAGTTCCCTTAAATCGACGTCATCTTCAAGCTGATTTCAGTACTTTTCAGAAAACTCTAAGCAACCAACCCTATGAAACTTAAGACCTTTCTCCAATTATTTGGAGGCTTGGCGATAGTTCTCACTCTCTTTCGATTTATAGCTCTCGATTATTGGTGGGTTCGCATGTTCGATTTTCCCCATGTTCAACTTACCATTCTTACCGCAATCGCTTTCCTCGTTTATTTCATTCGATTTGATATCAAATATGTGAAGGATTATATATTCGTCATAATTATTTTAGGATGTTTGGTGCTTCAAGCAACGCGTATTATTCCCTATACTTTTTTGGCTTCTACTGAAATTAAGGATACCAACCTAAAAGATGATGATAAGACCATTTCACTGTATACGGCGAATGTTTTTCAAAAGAACAAGAAGCGGGAGAAGCTTTTAACCGAAATTAATAACCTGAATCCAGATATGGTGCTTCTGATGGAAACGCACGAAGAGTGGTTTAACCAAGTAGACCCTGAACTTTCCGATAAGTATTCCTATTCGGTTACGCACCCCCTTTCCAATACCTATGGAATGCTCTTGTATTCCAAGCTGCCCCTTATTAATCCGACGGTTCAATATATGGTGGATGATAGCATTCCATCAATACATACAAAGGTAGCATTGAAGAGTTCTGATACCGTTCAATTCTATGCTATTCATCCTACTCCGCCCATGCCAACCCATAATCCAAAATCTACCGATCGTGATGCGGAAATGATGATAACTGCAGAATTATCACGTCAACGAACCCTGCCTACAATCGTGGCTGGTGATTTTAACGATGTAGCTTGGAGCCAGACTACCAGACTATTTCAAAGGGTTTCGGGCTTGTTGGACCCACGGAAGGGACGTGGTTTTTTCAATACGTATTCGGCAGATAATTTCTTATTACGGTGGCCGTTGGACCATTTGTTCGTTTCGGAGGAATTTAGGGTGAAACATGTGTCAAGAGGCGGCGACATTGATTCAGATCATTTTCCTATGTACGCAGAGCTGGTTTTAATTCCTGAAAAGGCTGCAGAACAAAAGCTTCCGCCACCAAGTGAAGACGATTTGGAAGCCGCCGAATCGCAACGTGAAGGCTATACGCTTTCGGAATTGGTAGATGACTAATTATCCTTTAATCGATCCTTTACAAATTCAACTTCAGTTTTTCCATGAGGGGTAGGCTTACCGTCTTTTCCAAGGTTTACCATGATAATCTGGTCGATGGTAATGATGCATTCCCGTGTCATTTTATTCCGTACTTCACAGGAAAGTGTCAACGATGATTTTCCAAACTTGATAACCTCCAACCCAATTTCAACGATATCTCCCTGTTTTGCTGCACTAAGAAAGTTGATTTCACTCATAAACTTGGTCACCACTTTCTGATTTTCCAATTGAATAATGGCATAGAGCGCCGCTTCTTCGTCGATCCATTCCAGTAATCGACCGCCGAAAAGCGTTCCATTAGGGTTTAAGTCTTCTGGTTTGATCCATTTTCTAGTGTGAAAGCGCATAATAAGCCTATGTTGAGAAGTTAGTATTTAGTATTGAGAGGCTGTAAGCCATATTCCGTAAGCTATTTATCAAATTTCTGTTTTTTAAGTTTTAACTGTTTATGAATTAATCGGTATTCGATAGTCGTTTGTTGTTAGTATTGGATTTATCATTTGTTATTTGGGATTTGGAATTTGTTATTTGGGATTTATTCCTACACCCTACTTCAAACACCTAATACCTATCCTTCGGTTTATCCATAGTCGGTGGTCTAAGATCGGTGCTGAAGCGTTCGTTGGCTTTTTCGATAAAATAAGCGGATAGTAAGGGTGAGGCTTTTTCTACATTTTGGTGCACAAAAAAGTAAATATTCTGAAGGCCTTGTTCGATCCATTTCTCCAATCTATCGATCCAGCCGTCTAATCGGTCATAATCGGTAGGATGATTTGCACCGTTATAGCGAATAAAGGCCGTATCGCTAGTCATTCGCATATGAAGCAAATCGCGACGTCCAGCGGTATCGACGATTATATTTGTCATTTCATATTCTTCCAACAACGCATACAATTCCTCGGCAACAGTTTCATCGTTAAACCAGTCGGTGTGACGAAACTCTATCGCAAATCGCAAATCCTTTGGCAAGGCTTCAAAAAATGGTGCCAATCGATCCATGTTTTTAGGTCCGAAATTATTATGAAGCTGTATAAATGGCATTTGAAGTTTTTCCTTCAGATTACTAGCATTCAGTAAATAGTCGTTTAAGTATGCTTCAAAATCATTCAAGCGTTTCCAGTGTGTCACTCCCTGAAACACTTTCGGGAAGAATCGAAAATCGGCTGGTGTCTTTTCATACCAACCCTGAAATACATCTACGGGAAAAATTCGATAGAAGGTAGCATTCAGCTCGATACTATTAAACTGGGTCGCGTAATACTTCAATTCATCTTTGGTGCCCCTTGGATAAAACCCTTTTAAATCGGCTCGGTTCCATTTCGCGCAGCCGACATATAAATTTGGGGGTTGTTGTGGTGTATAGTTCGATAATTTGGCCTTGGTACCTTTATGATCGGGTGGCAGGGTAAAATCGATATCGCCCGGATTGTCTACTTTTCCGAATTTCATAGCCTAATTTTCTATAAAGATACAACAGTAAATACAATTGAAATTCAAAAAAAATATTGATTTGGTTGTAACAATTTCACGAAAAACCTACCTACATTTATGCAAACCATTAATAACAACGAAACAATATGAAAACGCTAAAAACATTATTCATCGCTATACTACTTGTTGCCATGGCTCCAAGTCAGGCGCAAACAGCCGATGAAATCATCGACAATTATTTTGAAAATACTGGCGGAAAGGACGCTTGGGGCGAATTGGATGGCATTAAAATCATTGGTTCTGCCAATGCTCAGGGCATGGAGATACCTTTTACCATGATTCAGATGAAGGATGGGCGCCAAATGGTGGAAATCGATCTTCAGGGACAAAAAATGACTCAGATGGCATTCGATGGTGAAACCATGTGGACGACTAATTTTATGACGATGGAAGCTGAAAAAGCAGATGCAGAAACGAATGATATGATGAAAAAAGCAAGTAAGGACTTTCCATCACCTTTATATAATTACAAGGATAAAGGCTTTGAGGTTGAAATGATGGGAACCGAGACTATCGAAGGGACAGAGACCTATAAATTGAAGCTTACCCAAGATCCTGTTACGATAGATGGTAAGGAAGAAGCGAATGTTTCCTATTATTATTTTGAAACGGAAAACTTTGTTCCTATTGCTACCGAAACCGAAGTAAAAGCGGGCCCTACCAAAGGACAGATGAGTAAAAATACCATGAGCGATTATCAAGAAGTAGATGGTTTATACTTTCCGTTCGATATGGGAATGGCTGGACAAAACCTTACGGTAAAGGATATCGTTTTAAATCCTGAAGTAAACGATGCCATGTTCGCCTTTCCAGAAAAGGCTGAGGCTCCTGCAACTGACGAAAAAAACTAAGATAGCTATGCTGTTTTAAAGGACATATTGAATTCCCTGGCATTTCACCAGGGAATTTTTGCACCCCTACTTTTCAACCAACAAAAAATCAAAAAAATGAAACGCGTATTTTTTCTAGTACTGTTCGCCTTCTTTGCAACAACCGATTCGATAGTTGCGCAAGAGACTGCCTTAAAAGGTAAAGAACTCTTCGGCGATATGAGGGCAAGGCATATCGGACCAGCACTTATGAGCGGTCGAATTAATGATATCGAAATGCATCCCACCAATTCTCGAATTATCTATACGGGTACCGCCGGTGGTGGCGTTTGGAAATCGTCCGATGGAGGGGCCACCTTCGCTCCTATTTTCGACGATCACGTTCAATCGATTGGAGTCGTTACCCTAGATCCCAAAAATCCAGACGAAATCGTTTGGGTAGGCACAGGTGAAACGTGGACTCGTAATTCTGTTTCTATAGGTGACGGGTTGTTTCGCTCTACCGATGGTGGAACCAATTGGACAGAAATTCCAGGTTTTGAAAACAGTGAACGCATTGCTTCCATAGTTATTAATCCTAACAATACCGATGAAGTATATGTTGGTGTATTGGGAGCACTTTGGAGTGCAAGTGAAGACCGAGGTGTTTATAAAACCACCGATGGCGGAAAAAGCTGGGAGAAGATTTTATATGTGGGACCTTCTACAGGTGCTGCCGATGTGATTATGGATCCTAAAAACCCAAATATATTGTATGCCTCCATGTGGCAATTTAGAAGAACGGGTTGGGGCTTTAATTCTGGGGGTGAAAATAGTGCCTTATACAAATCTACTGATGGCGGAAAAACATGGAATAAAATCCATAATGGCTTTCCAGAAGGAGAATTAGGAAGAATTGCTGTTGCTGTGGCGCCAAGTGATGGAAACATTCTCTATGCTGTTTTAGAAACCGAACAAAAAGATAAAAATGGGCTCTGGAAAAGCACCGATGCTGGCCAGAGTTGGGAGCATATGAACAACGACTTCGGGTTGACGGTTCGACCGTTTTATTTCTCTCGAATTACCATCGATCCAAGAAACCCGGATATTGTCGTAAAAGGCGGTTTAAGTGGTTCAATAAGTCGCGATGGTGGAAAAACCTTTAAGAACCTTGGCAATATGCATAGCGATATCCACGATATTACCTTTCATATAAACGATAGCGATATCATATATTCAGGCACAGATGGCGGTATCTATCGCTCATGGAATGGCGGTTCGACTTTTGAAATCGTTGAAAATTTACCGTTATCACAATTTTACCATATTAGTACGGACGATGCGGAACCTTATAATGTATATGGCGGTTTACAAGATAACGGCAGTTGGTTTGGCCCATCCTCCTCTCCCGGTGGTGTAAACGCTCGAGATTGGAATAGTGTTGGGGTTGGTGATGGCTTTAGAGTATTGAAGCACCCTACCAAGAATATTATTTATTCTGAAATGCAGGGTGCCGAAAACGTGTGGCGTTACGATGCCGATCGACATAGAACGAAAACCATCCAACCACTACCAAGAAAAGGCGACCCAGAACTTCGGTTCAATTGGAATGCCCCAATGGCGGTCAGTAAACATGTACCTGACCGTTTTTATATGGGAAGTCAGTTTGTCCATAAAAGCGACGATATGGGTGATACATGGACTATTATTTCACCCGACCTTACCACCAACGATCCTACCAAACAGGATCAATCGAAATCTGGTGGGCTATCCGTTGATAACAGCGGTGCCGAAAACCATACGACCATTTTTACCATCGCCGAATCGCCCTTGGACCAAAATATTCTTTGGGTCGGAACGGACGACGGAAATGTACAGGTCACCACCGATGGTGGAAAGAATTGGACGAATGTTACCGAAAATTTAGTCGGAATACCAGACAATACTTGGGTGTACCATATTGAAGCCAGTGAACATGGAAAAGGAACGGCCTATGCAGTTTTCGATGGTCATACCACTGGCGATATGAAACCGTATGCGTTGAAAACGACTGATTTTGGGAAGACTTGGAAGAACATTATTAGCGATGATATTCAGGACAATGCTTTTGTCCGAAATATTCAGGAAGATTATAAAAATGAAGATTTGTTGTTCTTGGGAACCGAAATGGGCTTGTATGTAACGATCGATGGTGGCGAAAACTGGAGTCATTTTACCAATAACATGCCTCCGGTTGCAGTGCATTATATCGACCTTCAACAACGGGAAGATGACATCGTGATGGGAACACATGGTCGAGGAGTAATCATTATTGATGATATTAGTCCATTACGTCAGTTAAACAATGAAGTATTGCAAAAAGATGTGCATTTCTTCGATACGGAAGCGTTTACAATGCCTGAGGAAAGTGGCTTTAGTGGAAGTTTTGGTACCGAAACACAATTTGTAGGAGCCAACAAACCTACGAGTGCTCGAATTGTGTATTATTTGAAGAAGCGCCATACCTTCGGAAAAATGACTATGGAAATTCAGGATATGGAAGGAAATGAAATTTCAACCTTAACCCCTGGAAAGTCGAAAGGCATTAATGTTGTGAATTGGAACTTCACCAGTACCATTCCGAAAACGGCAAAAGGGAAAACATTCTCTAATAGTGGCTTTACTGCACCCCGAGTTCCAGCGGGTACTTACAAAGTAGTGCTAACGAAGGGAAAAGATACCTATGAACATGAAATTGAGGTGACATACGACGATAAGGCAATCACTACTCTAGCAGAACGAAAGGAACAGGAGAAACTTACGAAAACGCTTTTCGATATGGTGGAAGAGCTAGCCTATATGGTCTATGAATTGGGTGAATACCAAAGTGCTACCGAAACCGTAAAAACGGAACACCCTAAAGGTGAAAAGGTTGCAACGCAGTTTCGTGATGCCTTGGAGGACTTGCGCACTGATTTGGTAGTTACGACAGGCGACAATTATGTTGCGAGTGCCGAACCGGAGCTTCGTGAGCGTATGGGGGAACTGTATAGCAACGTGGCAACCAGTTACGATCAGGTGAGTGGCGCACAGCGTCAGAATTTCGAATTGATCTCAGAAGAGTTTCAAGAAGCGAAGGAACGATATCAACAAATATTGGATAAGGAAGGTAAAAAGTTTATGAAGTTTTTAGAGAAAAACGATCTTCCAAAACCAAGGATTCAATCGAAAGAAGAATTTTTGAAGTAATTTTTTAAAAGCATCGGTCTGTATTTTGGGCCGATGCTTTAATTGCTATGTCCTTTTCAGAAAAACTCGACCGTATTCACTGGAATGCCCGTAGAAACAAGTGGCTTCAGTATTTTGCTATTTTTAATCGTTTTGCGTTAGCCTTAGGATTTTTGCCTTCAGGTATGCAAAAAGTATTGGGCTTTCGATTTACGGCCTTGCCCGTAAACCATCCGATGGGTCATTATTTGGATGCCTTATTTCAAACGGGCTATTACTACACCACCATCGGAATCTTTCAGGTCTTGGCGGCCATTTTGTTGAACATACCCAGAACAGCAACCTTGGGAGCAATTATCTATTTCCCCATCATTTTAAATATTACGATTCTTTCCCTAGCTGTACGATTTGATGGTTCCTTGTTCAGTTCACCATTAATGGTGCTGTCATGTTTGTTTTTACTGTGTTGGGACTATCATAAGGTGAAGTGGATACTACCCTTTCAACACAAAAAAGCAAAGGAACTTCTTCCGAAGAAAGAGGAATTTACCTTTCGATTTCCATGGAAATTCTTTTTAGGTGTTTTGCTAACAATAGTTGCCATCGTAGCATTTGTGGTGACCGTATACGACTTATACCCTCGCAATACGATGTCGCATTGCAAGCAACAGTGTCCGGATGATGAAAACCCCGAACTATGCCTTCAGTTTTGTGATTGCATCCATACTAGAGCCCAATCATTGGAAAGTTGTCTCGAAGCATATGAAACTGCTTCTAAGTGAGTTATTTAAGCGATAAAGATGGTTTTTCGATTCACGAACTCCCGAATTCCATGCTTGCTGAGTTCCCGTCCGTAGCCGCTTTCCTTAACACCACCAAAGGGTAATCTAGGATCGCTCTTTACCAACTCATTGATAAAGACGGCGCCTTCATCGAAGCGGTAGGCTATTTTTTCAGCCTTTTTCGTATTTGAAGTGAAGAGTGAAACACCCAATCCAAATTTTGAATTATTTGATAACGAAATGGCTTCCTCTTCATCCTTAAAAGTTGTAACCGATAAGGCTGGGCCGAAGGTTTCTTCCTTGAACATGGTCATATCTGACGTAACATTTGTAACCACCGTAGGTTCGAAATAGGCATTTTGTCGCTTCCCTCCTATTAAGATTTTGGCGCCCTGCTTCACCGACTTCTGTACTTGTTCTTCCAAATCTTTTGCAAGGTCTTCTCTTGCGAGGGTTCCGATGAAGGTTTCCTCATCCATCGGATCGCCGCTTTTCAACTCTCTTACCTTTACTATCAATTTTTCAACAAACTCTTCTGCAATCGATTCCTGAACCAACAAACGCTTTCCCGCAATACAACTCTGACCAGTATTCTGGAATCGCGCCTGTACACAGGTGACGATGGTTTCTTCCATATCACAATCCTCAAAAACGATGAGTGCATTATTGCCGCCCAATTCAAGGACTGATTTTTTGATTGCAGCACCCGCTGTAGCTGCTACTGCACCACCTGCTGGTCCGCTACCGGTAAGTGTGACCGCTTTTACGATATCATTTTGAATGACTTCTTCAACCCCGTCACTTCCGATGCGTAAAGTGGTAAAGCAATGTTTAGGAAAACCGGCACGTTCAAATACCTTTTCGATATTTAGGGCACTTCCGAAGACATTTGATGCATGCTTCAATACCGCGATATTTCCTGCCATTAGCGCAGGAGCTGCAAAACGAAAAACCTGCCAGAACGGATAGTTCCACGGCATCACGGCCAACACTACACCCAATGGTTCGTAACTTACGTAGCTTTTAGAGGCATCTGTTCTAATGGTTTCATCAGAAAGATGGTCTTCTGCATTTTCAGCATAATATTCGCACACCCAAGCACATTTCTCGATTTCAGCTATAGCTTGACGAATGGGTTTTCCCATTTCCTGTGTCATGGTTTCGGCATATTCGCGTTTATTGTTTTCAAGCTCTCGAGCTGCGGCCATCATCAGATTTTTCCGCTCTGCGAAAGATGTTTCGCGCCAAGAGTAAAAACGCTTATCTGCCTTTTGCAGGATATCTTCAATTTCTTTTTTAGTGTGGTTCTTAAAAGATTGTATGGCTTCCCCAGTATAGGGGTTTAGTGAGGTCGTCTGACTCATGGTTTTCTTTTAAAAATACGATTCAAGCCTTAAGGGTAAAAGCGATTAAGACGAATTTAACGCCATTTTGTTGACAACCTTGTGCATATCTTCTACCGGATTCAATATTTAGCATCTACACATTTTCTACATTTATAAAAACCCCTAGCTATGGAAACCAGAGATTCCATGTTATTGGCACTGCGGCCTGAGATTCCTTCGGCCCGTGTTAATGACAAGATGACTTCCGCAGAATATTTTCAAAACAATACTTTACGACCAATAGCCAAGCTTCAGGATGGCTTACTACTAGCTGCCTTTCGCAATTACGTCCGAAAGCATAAAAATGTATTTTATGATCTGAGTTTGGAAAAACGATTGGACTATATTGAAAACGCGATCCACAAGGATATGAAGTTTCGAAACTCCTTAAAGGGAATGATTATCGGTCAGTTTACGATCGATGAATACGAAACGTATATAGCGGATTCTTCAGCCTTGAATAAGCGCATGATGAATATCGTAAAGGAACGACTGAAAAGCAATATTCAGTTGCTTGTTCCTGAGATGAGCTTCTAAGCGTCCACATCGATTAAGGGTACTCCATTTAAATCGGTTGTTAGCACTTCACTCATATAATTGAAGAAGGGCAGTAACAATTCATATTTTTCGAGGAGCTCCTTCTGAAAGTTTTTGTCCATTACCTGCTTATCGGTAAATTTGTGTACTACAAAGAAACTTTTGAGACGGATCAGGTCGATATTTTCATCGTTTTTATTGAAGCCTTTCGGTGCGGTTTTTACTTTATTATCCTGGTTGAAATCACCAAACACCTTTTTAAATTCCCCGTCATTAAAAATCTTACGGATTTCTGAAGCATCGCGCTCGAATTCCTTTCGGATACGAAGTAAATCGGTAGCCTCAGGGTTGAAGAATCCACCAGCCATCATCGAATTTCCTGGCTCTATGCGAATATAGTAGCCGCCTCTATGCGCCGGGAGTTCCCTTTTGAAGCTCGCACTTCTATGGGTATTATAAGGCGTTTTATTCTTACTGAAACGAATGTCGCGATTAATGCGGAAGATTTTTTTGTTCTCTATAGCATCGAACTTCTTCAGCCCCTGCTCCACTTCAGTGAAGAACTTTTTAAGGGTTTCCTCGTTTTCGCGATATTTCTTTTTGTTTTCTTGTATCCAATCACGGTGATTGTTTTTCTTCAGTTCTTTTAAAAAAGTAAAAACTGACTTAGGTATCGTTGCGCTCATAATATTCTAAAAATGACCTTTTAAAGATACAGTTAAATTTTTTTTATCGTACATTTAAATATATAACCTTCTAATTCAACCAACTATGACCTTAACAAAACCGAATACTGGCTTTTGGGTAATTGCTGTAATTGCCTTGATTTGGAATATTATCGGTGTCTTTCAATTTCTAAGTCGAACTTTTTTATTAACCGACGAGGTTAAAGCTGCTTTGCCAGAGGAGCAGGTACTGTTTTTGGAATCCATACCAACTTGGCTCCAAGTAATTTTTGCCATTGCAACCATATCGGGTTTGCTGGGTAGTATCTTACTATTGGCAAGGCGCAAAACGGCAATAGCCTTGTTCGGTATTTCGCTTGTTTGCATTTTAGTGCAAATGTTTTATTCATGGCTTTTTACCGATATAGCCCAAACGATGGGTACTGCAGAGGGATATGTTTTGCCGTTGGTAATTATTATAGTAGCTATATTTCTATATTATTATAGTAAAGGAGCTGCCCAAAAAGGATGGTTACGATAAGTTGCGATTTTCAGGCAGCTTAGCTACAACCATTTTTTTCGTTTGAAATACCATAAAAGTCCAAGAAAGACAAGAATCATCAATCCCCAAAGGTAGAAATAACCATACCGCATTTGTAGCTCGGGGATGTATTCGAAATTCATCCCATAAATACCCGCCATAAATGTCAAGGGTATGAAAATTGAAGCCATAATCGTCAGTACCTTCATCACCTCGTTCATCTTGTTGCTGATGGTCGTCATATACATATCCATCAATCCCCAGATCATCTCACGATAGATTTCAACGTTTTCCGAAACCTGAATGATATGGTCGTAGAGATCGCGTATATAATTATTGGTACGTTCGTCAATCAGGTGTGTCTCGGTTTTCTCCAATCGATTAATGACTTCACGAAGTGGCGTTATCGCTCTACGAATTCGAAGTATTTCCTTTTTTAGGTGCTGAATATCTTCAGTTATATCTTCCTGTACCTTATCGTCAAACAGTTGATCTTCTAAAAATTCAATCTTGGCGCTCAAGGTTTCAATAACACTGAAATAGTTATCGACCACCGCATCCAGAATGGCGAACATCAAGTAGTCGGCACCCGCATTTCGGATACGTCCCTTGGCATTTGCCAAGCGGTCGCGTAATTCATCGAAAACATCTCCGTCGGCCTCCTGAAAGGTGGTAACATAATCGTTCCCTAAGACCATACTTACGTGCTCGATGATCAAATCGCCATCATCGTTGTAAAACACCATCTTAAATACAATAAAAAGATAGTCTTCATACTCATCTATTTTGGGTCGCTGATTAGTAGTTACGATATCCTCCTGAATCAGCGGGTGAAGATTGTAATAATTTCCCAGCCGTTCAATTTCCTTAGTGTTGTTAAGTCCGTTGACGTTTATCCAGGTAATATTCTGTGAATTCTCGAACGCCAATGCATCTTCAACGTTTTCGGTATCGGCCTGACTGTACGTGTCCTTCGAATAATCGATGATTTCCAGTTTGGTAACCATTCCCGCTTTTTTTCCAGTATAGGAGACGGTTCCAGGAACTTGGTTCTGAACTTTTGGTTTGCTTATTTTGGGGACTTTAAGCTTTCTTCTTCTTTTTGCCATTCGGATTTATTCTAAAGACAAGATAAAAAAGTTGTCAATTTTTATACTTTTAATGGCGATACTTTAACAATTCGAACGTGCTCAAAATTCCATTTCCTTTCGACTCAAAGCCATGGCACCACCTGTTATTAGCCCTTGGACTGGCAATATGGGTGTTTCTGTTTCTTTTCTTTACCGAGCCATTGGACGTCGGGGAACTGTCAGATGCCGAAAAGTTTACCTACTCACCCTTATATGCTTTGGCCGAAGGAATTTTATACTGCTTACTGATTCCCGTTCAAAAGTATGTGTTTAACAAGGGAGATACACGATGGACAGTTGGTAATGAGCTTTTTGTATACGGTATTTTCGCGTTGATTTCTTTTATAGGAACCCGAATGATATATCTTTATGTAGTAGTTCCCTATGAGCCTAATCCGTATTCAATTAGTACTTTTTTACTTCACATTTTTCTACCCGCCTTGGTAACCGTGTTGCCGATTGTTGTATTTGGAAGATGGGCCCTCGGGAAGTATGCTTCGAAGAAAGCCGAAGCCACTAAGGTTGAAATTAGAGGGGAAGGAAATTATGAAAGCCTAAAATTGTTTTGGGACGACTTAATTTGTGTGAAGGCTGACGATAATTATGTTGAAGTAGTTTTTTTGAACAATAAGGATGTTTCCAAACAATTAATTCGAACAAAACTATCAGCGGTAGAAAAAGCGATTCCCGACTTACTTCGTACCCATCGTTCGTATCTTATAAATCCACTACACTTTCAACAGTTCAAAAAAGACAACGGAAAATTATCGGTAGAACTTAGTCTTCAACAAACAGTCCCCGTTTCCAAAACAAATACTTCAAAAGTAAAAGAAGCATTATTTACAGCAACCGATTAAAAATTGCCATTTTTCACTTTAAACATTCACCACAAGAAACGGTCATTTCGCCACAAACCACCTGTTTTATTGGGATTACCACATTCTTGATACGTAGCTTTGAACAAACGCAATAATAATCATTCAAATTCTATTCGTCATGAAAACAACAATCATCACCTTCCTTTTTCTTTTTATTTTCAGTATTTCTTTTGGCCAGTCAACTACCTGCGATTGTAAAAGTGACTTGGATTTTTTAGTTGAAAAGATGCGCGATATGCCTTCCTATAAACATCAAATAAAAAAGGTGCGAAAAGAAGCCGCTTTCAATACGTACTATGAAACGCTTTCAGCTGAAATGAAGGAACCCATCTCCGTTTCAGAATGCTTTTTGAAATTGAACGAAATGATGAATATTCTGGACGATAACCATGCCTATATTATCGATACCAACACCTATCTATCAAAGGAAGCATATGAAGATGAAGCACAGTTAAATGCATATTTGCAATCTGAGTCCTATAAAAATCATCCAAAAACAACAAAAAGTTTGGATTCGCTTCAAAAAGTGCTTTCCAATAAGCCCTTTGATAGTGTTGAGGGTATATATACCTATGATGATTCACAAACCGTTGGCATTTACAAAACAGATGCAGACCAATATGAGGTAGCGATATTAACTACTGAAAAGCCAAATTGGGAACGTGGCCACTTATTGATGACAATTTTTCCAACAGATAAGGGAAGGTACGATGTTATGCGCTATCGCGAAATCGGTCGCGGTCTGTTATACGGTAAAAACTTCTTGCATTATAATGGCCGTCTGTGGGACCTTCGGAAGGATACTACCGCTGTCGACTATAGCTTAGCGCCGAAAGAGCAGTCTGACTGGGAGTTTCAACAACTGAACGAAACCACCCAATACCTTTACTTTGGAAGTTTTAGCAACAGAACCGAAAATGTGGAAGCCTATGAGCGGTTCTACGAGCGTGTGAAAGATTCGTTGACGGCCCCAAATATAATCGTTGATCTTCGCAATAACAGTGGTGGAAACTCAAAGTATTCCGATCCTTTTGTAAAGTTACTTCGTAAGAGCAAAGCGAAAATTTATGTGCTCACCAATTCCTATTGCGGAAGCAATGGTGAACAAATGACGCTGAAGCTGAAGGAGTTGAACAATACTACACACGTAGGACAGGTAACAAGAGGAACTTTGGCCTATGGTATCAATTACGGACGAACCTATACTACTCCATCGGGTAATTTCAAGGTTTTGCCTACCGATATGGACTTCCACCGAAAAGTTTTTGAATACGAGGAAACCGGTATCGTTCCCGACATCACCTTCGATTTTTCCGAAGACTGGATCGATCAAGCCTTGGATGTAATCAATACCGAGATGCCTTAATTCAGGAAGAGGCACCATGTCTGGCGCGAAGGGTATTGGCAACATCTTTAATGCCCAAGCCCTTCGCTTCCAATAACACCATAAAGTGAAAAAGCAAATCGGCGCTTTCGTTTAAAAAAGCTAGATCGTTTTCATCCTTTGCTTCAATAACGACTTCCACAGCCTCCTCTCCCACTTTTTGGGCAATGGCATTGATACCTTTTCTATAAAGCGACGCCACGTATGACTTTTCTTGCTCTGGATTTTCCTTCCGATCTTTCAAAACCTTCGCTAGGTCATCCAAAAAACCGTAAGAGGGTTCATTGGATTTCCCCCAGCAGGTGTCTGTACCTTTGTGACAAACAGGCCCATCAGGTGTTACGGTTACCAATAGCGCGTCTTGGTCGCAATCGGCTTCCATCGATACCAAATTGAGGTAGTTGTCGGAGGTTTCGCCTTTTGTCCACAGTCGCTTTTTACTTCTACTGTAGAAGGTTACTTGATTTGTTTCTTTGGTTTTTCGAACCGCTTCTTCATTCATAAAACCAAGCATCAAAACGGTTTTTGTTTGCGCATCTTGAATGATAGCAGGGATTAGGCCATCCTCATATTTGTCGAATTGTAATTCCATAATAATAGTTTTATATCCGAACAGGGATTCCTTGTTCCGATAAGGTTTGTTTTAAAGTTGAAATCTTTATTTTTGAAAAGTGAAAAACACTGGCTGCAAGGGCTGCATCTGCTTTTCCCTCCACGAATATGTTTGTAAAATGTGAAATGGTTCCGGCGCCACCTGAAGCGATAATCGGAATGTTTACAAGCTCGCTAAGTATTGAAAGCGCCTTGTTGGCGAAACCGTTCTTGGTGCCGTCATGGTCCATTGAGGTAAAAAGGATTTCCCCAGCGCCACGCCGTTCCACTTCTTTTGCCCAATGAAACAAATCGAGCTCAGTAGGGACTTTTCCGCCCACTAAATGCACTTTCCAATCGCCTTCTACCTGTTTCGCATCGATAGCGACAACAATGCATTGTGACCCGAATCCCGTTGATAGTTCCGTAATCAAATCAGGATTTTTTACTGCTGCAGAGTTAATCGCCACCTTATCGGCACCATTTTGAAGCAGTATCGAAACATCTTCAACGCTACTAATGCCGCCACCAACTGTAAATGGTATATCAATGGCTTCAGCAACCTTCAACACGAGATCGGCCAAGGTCTTTCGGCGTTCTTCCGTAGCCGAAATATCCAAAAACACCAGTTCGTCGGCCCCTTCCTCACTGTAACGCTTCGCCAGTTCCACCGGATCGCCGGCATCGCGTAAGTTGACGAAATTGACACCTTTCACGGTTCTACCGTTCTTCACATCTAAACAGGGAATGATTCGTTTGGTAAGCATGGGTTATGATTTATTTTTTAAGATGAATGTTTCCAATTCCGATAGGGAAATCCTGTTTTCATAAATCGCTTTTCCCAAAATAGCACCTTCACAACCAATTTCAGCAAGTTCCGAAAGGTCTTGCAAACTGCTCACCCCTCCGGAAGCGATAAGTTTTATATACTTCTTCTCTCTTTTCAGTTCTGAAAGAATATGACCATACAGGTCGACAGCTGGACCTTCCAACATACCATCTTTTGAAATATCGGTACAGATACAATAGCGAATACCTTTTGCTACATACTGCTGAAGAAAAGGAATCAATTTTTCTTCGCTTGTTTCTTTCCAGCCATGGGTGGCAATCGCTCCGTTTCGCACATCGGCTCCCAAAATGATTTTTTCGGCGCCGTACCGTTGAAGCCATCCCAAAAAGGTTTCGTGTTCGGTTACGGCTATGCTACCGCCCGTAATCTGTTGCGCTCCGTTTTCAAAAGCGATTTGAACATCGGTATCCGACTTCAAACCACCACCAAAATCGATTTGTAAGGAGGTTTTAGTTGCTATTTGCTCAAGCACCTTATAATTCACGATATGTTTGCTCTTCGCACCGTCTAGATCCACTAAGTGGAGATGTTCGATACCATGTCCTTCAAATTGCTTGGCGACCTCCAGCGGGTGTTCATTGTATATTTTTTGGGTACTGTAATCGCCTTTGGTAAGGCGAACGCATTTTCCTTCAATAATATCTATGGCAGGGATTAATCTCATTATAATTCGATAAAGTTCTTTAATAGTTGAGCGCCCACTTTTCCACTTTTTTCAGGGTGGAATTGAACGCCATAAAAGTTTTCATTCTGCAATGCTGTTGAGTAAACATCTCCATATTCCGAACTGGCAATTGTTTGCTTGCAGACGGGAGCATAATAACTATGTACTAAATACATATAGCTGTTTTCTAAAATTCCTTTAAACAAAGGTGACTTCACGTTTGAAACCGTGTTCCAGCCCATTTGGGGCACTTTCACTTCAGGGGTAAAGCGCTTTACCTCAACATTAAAAATGCCTAAGCCTTTAACATCATCTTCCTCGGTTTTGGAACATAATAACTGCATACCCAAGCAAATACCCAAAACAGGCTGTGTTAAGTTTGGAATAAGGGTGTGAAGAGAAGCTTCTTTTAATTTCTCCATGGCACTACCCGCGCGTCCGACACCAGGAAAGATGACTTTTTCAGCATTTTTAATAATAGTGGAATTGTTGGTAACCATTACCTCTTTCCCCAGTCGATTAAAAGCAAATTCCAGGCTCTTAACGTTTCCAGCACCGTAATCGATAATAACGATTTCTTCTTTCATCTATAACATTCCTTTTGTGGTGGGCAACATCATTTTATCGGTATCTCGGGTAATGGCAGCTTTGATGGCTTTGGCAAAGGCCTTAAAAATAGCTTCAATCTTATGGTGCTCATTGGTTCCCTCGGCTTTGATATTGAGATTTGCCTTGGCGCCATCTGAAAAAGATTTAAAAAAGTGTACAAACATTTCGGCTGGCATTTTTCCTATCATTTCACGTTTGAAGTCCGCTTCCCAAACTAACCAGTTTCTTCCTCCAAAATCAATCGCTACTTGCGCTAAACTATCATCCATCGGCAGGCAAAAGCCATAGCGTTCAATGCCTCGCTTATCTCCAAGCGCTTCAGCAAAAGCTTCCCCCAGCGCAATGGCGGTATCTTCAATGGTGTGGTGTTCGTCGACTTCAAGGTCGCCTTTCACATGTAGGGAAAGATCGACACCACCGTGACGTGCCAGTTGATCCAGCATATGATCGAAAAAGGCGATGCCGGTTTCAATAGTTGATGTACCATTCCCGTCAAGTGTAAGGTCTATGTGAATGTCGGTTTCATTTGTTTTGCGGTGAAGACTAGCGCTGCGATTCTTCTTCACCAAAAAATCATAAATGTCTTGCCATCGTTGGGTGGTAATTGAAATATAAGACCCAAGTTCCTTGTTTGAAACGGTAGTTTCTGAAGCGCCCATTTCGATATGAGAATCGATAAAAATTCCTTTGCAGCTCAAGTTTTTGGCGAGTTCCATATCGGTCAGTCGATCGCCAATCACAAAGGAATTCTCCAAATCGTAGACTTCCAAAAAATACTCCTGTAGCAATCCGGTATTCGGTTTTCGTGTATCGGCATTGTCCTTTGCGAAGGTTTTGTCAATTTTAATATCTTGAAAGACAATTCCTTCTTGTTCAAAACTCGATACGATGAAGTTTTGGATCGGCCAGAACTGTTCCTCTGGAAAGGAATCGGTCCCTAGACCGTCCTGATTGGTCACCATCACCAGTGTATAATTGGTTTCCCGTGCTATTTTTCCCAAATAGGTGAAGACCTTCGGATAGAATTGAAGTTTTTCAAAGGCATCCAATTGTTCATCACTTGGCTCCAACACCAAAGTGCCATCCCGATCTATAAATAATACTTTCTGTTTCATCTGTCTAGTTTCTGAAGTGTTTCAATAAGCTTTTTATTCTCTTCTGAAGTACCCACCGTAATCCGCAAACCATTTTCACATAAGGGTTGATTTCCGCGATAGCGCACTACAATTCCGTTATCGATAAGTTGTGAATACCGCTTTTTGGCATCTTCAACTTTCACGAGTAGAAAATTAGTTTCAGAAGGAACGATCTTTTCAACAAAATTTAGTTGAAGTAATTGTTTAAGTAACTCCTTTCGCTCCTTTATTATTGAAGCCTTATAGCTTTCAACTCTATTTTTGTTCGTCAAAGCAACTAACCCTTTTTGTTGCGTTAGGCTATTCACATTATAAGGTGGTTTTATCTTTTGAAGCAGGGAAATAATCTCTGTTGAAGCATAGCACACGCCTAATCGAATGCCGGCAAGTCCCCACGCTTTCGAAAAGGTTTGGGTAACGATCAGATTCGGAAATTCGTGAAGCCGATGAATCCAACTTTCCGTGGTTGAAAAGTCGATATAGGCTTCATCTAACACCACAATTCCAGAAAAGGCATTCAGCAGTCGAACCATATTTTCTTCTGAAATGATGGTGCCGGTAGGGTTATTAGGTGAACATAGGAACAATAGCTTCGTTGTTTTTGATTGTTGTTGAAGGATTTCTTCAACTTTAGGTTGAAAATCGTCGTCCATAACAATCACCTTCACCGAAACCGCATTGATGTTGGCCAACACCTCATACATCCCATAGGTTGGTGGCGTTATAATAACGTCATCCGTTTCAGGTTCACAAAACACACGAAATATCAGGTCTAGTAGTTCGTCACTTCCATTTCCCAATAGGATTTGAGATGGGTCGACGTTCTTTACTTCACTTAATTTTTCACGTAAGGTGGTATGATGCGGATCGGGATAGCGATACAATTCTGGATTGCCCAACGGATTTTCATTCGCATCCATAAAGGTCATAGTAGATGTCGTATCTGAAAACTCATCCCTTGCCGATTGATAAGGCTTCAATTTAAGAACCCGCTTTCGTGCCAAGTCGGAGGCTGAAAATGATTTCATTTCTTTCATGATACGTTCGATTTTAAAGATTCCAATCGAAGGGAAACCGCGTTTTTATGGGCTTCCAAGCCCTCTGCTGCGGCCATGGTTTCAATTGCTGGTCCGATGGTCTGTAAGCCTTCAGCCGTAATCTTTTGAAAGCTGATATTTTTCTGAAAACTATCCAGGCCAATACCGCTATACTGTCGCGCAAATCCGTCTGTGGGGAGTGTATGATTTGTTCCAGAAGCATAATCGCCCGCGCTTTCAGGAGTAAACGGTCCCAAGAATACCGAGCCTGCATGTTGAATACCGTTTGCGAAGTAATCTTCATTTTCTGCAATAATGATACAGTGTTCTGGTGCATAGGCATTGATAATGGCCAATGCTTCGGTCTCATCTTTTACCAAAATCGAAAGTGATTTCTCAAGTGCTTGTTTTGCAATGGCTGCTCTTGGAAGTTCTGCTAATTGCTCTTGTAACGCTTTCGCTGTCTGTTGAAGCATAGTATTCGAAGTGCTAATCAATAGCACTTGACTATCCGGCCCATGCTCGGCCTGACTGAGCAGATCGGATGCTACGAATGCTGGGCTTGCCGTTTCATCAGCGAAGACCAAAACTTCAGACGGACCAGCGGGCATATCGATGGCCACACCTTTTTTGGTCGCCAATTGTTTGGCTACCGTTACATATTGATTCCCAGGGCCAAAAATTTTATCGACAGCAGGAACCGACTGCGTTCCGAAGGTCATAGCCGCAATAGCCTGCGCACCACCTACAGCAAAAACTTGCGTTACGCCGCAACGTTTTGCAGCATAAAGTATTTCCGGAGCAATTTCTCCATTAGCTTGAGGAGGCGTACAAAGAACGATCTCCGAGCATCCTGCAATGGTAGCTGGAATCGCAAGCATCAGTACAGAAGAGAACAACGGTGCCGAACCTCCTGGAATGTACAATCCAACCTCTTCGATAGGACGTTTTTCTTGCCAGCAACGGACTCCTTTCTGGGGTTCTACTTCAATTCTGCCTTGTTGTTGGGCACTGTGGAAGGTATGGATATTTTGATACGCCATTTCGATGGCCTCTTTTAATGCGTCAGGAATTGTTTCATCCTCTAACGATATTTCATCCATTGAGACCTTTACTTCAGTCAAGGAAACGGTATCGAACCTTTCGGTAAAACGAAGCAACGCGGCATCCCCTTCCCTTTCCACAGTATGCATAATGGAAAGTACATCAGGTTCGATTTCAGATAATGAAGCAGATGGACGCTTCAGGATTTTCGAGTAGGATTTTGGATCTGGATATTTCAATAACTTCATCATACCACCATTTTTTCTATCGGACATACTAAGATTCCTTCGGCTCCGGCCGCTTTCAGCGAATCGATAACGTCCCAGAATTCATCTTGATTCACTACCGAATGAAGACTGCTCCACCCCTCTTTTGCCAAGGGCAGAATGGTCGGACTTTTCATGCCAGGTAACAAATCCATGATGGCGTCCAGCTTCTCGTTTGGCGCATTTAGCAACACATACCGATAATCCTTACCCTTCAACACCGCACGAATGCGGAATAGAAACTTATCCAATACTTTATTTATCTCCTCAGGTAAGCGGGGTGAAACTGCCAAAACCGCTTCACTCTTCAACAGTACTTCGACTTCTTTCAAATTATTTTTGAAGAGCGTACTACCGCTACTAACAATGTCGCAAATGGCATCTGCCAGTCCGATGTTCGGAGCGATTTCGACACTACCGTTAATGATGTGAAGTTCAGCCTGGATGCCTTTTTCATTTAAAAACCGCTGTGTCGTAACCGGATAGGAAGTCGCGATTCTTTTTCCGTTTAAGTCTTCAACCGAATCGTATTCAAAGATCTTTGATACGGCAAGCGACACGCGACATTTAGAAAAGCCAAGCCGTTCTGCTATTTGGATATCGTCGCCTTTTTCAACCAAGAGATTCTCCCCAATAATAGCGCAATCGACTACGCCATCCTTTAAATATTGCGGAATGTCCCCATTTCTAAGGTAGAAGATTTCCAATGGAAAGTTCTTGGCAGGCGCTTTTAATTGATCCTTCCCATTATCAATATGGATACCACAGTTTTTCAACAGTTGGAGCGAATGGTTGTGAAGTCTGCCCGATTTTTGGATCGCAATTTTTAATTTTTTCATAGAAATTGAATTAGCATAAAACAAAAAGCCCGTTTGAGAATGCTCAAACGGGCTTTTATAGGGTTATAAATATACATACACCTATTTACCACCTCGCATGAGCGAATTGGAAAATATGGTGATGATGTACAAAAAGTGTCTTCATTTGAGTTCAAATATACAGAGAATAAATTGTTCATAGCCCTGTGAAAAAACTATTTAACTTTTTCGTAAACTTGGGATATAATTTTTATAGATTTGTTAGGAATCATAGGTTATTCCTTATTTAACTGACTAACAATCTTTTAGGGGCGGATGAAAAATTTCCTTATCGCTTTTGGAATCTTTTTGGCATGGGCTTTCTTTGGCCTATGGCTCTATTTTATGTTGGAACCGAAGGAGAATACCATGATTGCCCAAGAATCGACGCAGCAAAATACGGCTACTTCCGCTGTTGAAAAGCAATCTACTTCTGGTGCTGAGTCTAATGAAAGCATTCGAGATACCCTAACCAGTTCCGATAATAAAATTGAGGAAACGAACGCGAATTTCGGATTAACCGCAGTGGATAGCGATGGAGCAACCTTATTTCAGTATAAGGATGGCGTTGCGATTCAAAAAAACAGTTCGGCGATTAGCATTCCACAAACCTCCCTCGATATAAAATATAAGCTTCAAACCTACTTACAAGAACATCCTGATATGGAGCTTCATGTCATTTCGCGATATAGTCCAGAGGAAAATATTGAAAATCCGAATTATGGGGTTCAGCGAGGTGAGGAAATGGAGCAAATCCTTTTGGGAGCTGGTGTTCCTAAAGAACAGATTGTTATAAAACCGGTTATAAAGGACATTCGTTTTGATGCGGAAGAACGTTACGATAGAGGTATTTCCTTTGCATTTCGTCCGTTAGATGAAGGTCGATTGGAATTGATGCGAAATCGTATTCCCGAAACGATGACCGTGTATCCCCGCTTTTCAGATCGAGGTATTCTGATCAATCAAGAGCTACGTGATTTACTAGAGACGGTAATGAACATGATGAAGGATAACCCTGATGCTACGGTTGATGTGGTGGGCCATACTGACAATGTGGGAAATGCGATTGACAACTACCATACGGGACTTACGTATGCGCGTCAGGCGCGATGGTTTTTGGTTACCAAAGGACCGATAGATCGAACTAAAATTAGAGCGCTGTCTAAAGGTGAAACCGAGCCGATAGACGATAACACCTCTGAACGAGGAAGAATCGCCAACAGACGCCTAGAAATAATATTATATCCCAATGGAGCAAATTAATCCTTTCCTTCAGCAGTTGCCCGATATGTTGGGTATCTTCACTTTGATGTGTGTATCATTCCTTTTGGGATATTTTGCCTCGTATTGGCTTCAACGATCTAAAAAAAGAAAGTTGATAGAACGTTTGAAGAAGGAAATTAACGCCGCAAAGCAAGAAAAGGTAAATAATATTGAAACCATCTTCACCGAAATAAAGCCGAAAATTCTGGAGGTTATTCAGGAAGAGAAAAAGGAAACGCTTTCACCTGAAGCAGTAGCAGAACGCACTCGCAATAACCTTGTAAATTACACTAAAAGCAAACCAACCATCGATTTTGATTCTATCGGACGAGCCGAAGCGTATGAAAAAGATGATTTAACGAGAATTAACGGTATCGGACCGTATGTTGAAGAAAAGTTGAATGAAATAGGCATCTATACCTACTCGCAAATTAGTCGATTGGAGTATAGCGACATTCGCGCCATCACCGAAAGCATCGACTTTTTCCCAGGTCGTATTGAACGCGATAATTGGGTTGGGCAAGCCAAACATCTACAATATCACTAATCCACTTTTATGGAATTAGCAACCTTAGACTGGGGAATTATCCTTGCATTTTTTGCGGTATTCCTTATCATCGGAATTTTAGTAGCCAAACGTTCTGGAAAAGACTCGAAGGAGTTTTTTCTTTCGGGACGTAATATGCCATGGTGGTTATTGGGAATTTCGATGGTGGCAACAACTTTTTCAGCCGACACCCCTAACCTAGTTACCGATATCGTACGACAGAATGGTATTTCCGGAAATTGGGTGTGGTGGACTTTTCTTATTACAGGTATGTTGACGGTATTTGTGTATGCGAAGCTATGGCGTCGATCGCAAGTATTGACCGACCTTCAATTTTATGAACTTAGGTATAGCGGAAAGGAAGCTGCTTTTCTCCGAGGCTTTAGGGCCCTTTATTTGGGTGTATTCTTTAATGTGATGATAATGGCTTCGGTATGTTTAGCCGCTATTAAGATTGGTGGAGTGTTGTTCAATCTGGAGGATTGGGAATCGGTGTTGTATGCTTCCATAATTACAGTGGCCTATAGTTCCATCGGAGGATTGAGAGGTGTAATTTTTACCGACTTTCTTCAGTTTATCATTGCGATGATCGGCTCGGTTTGGGCTGCCTATTACATTGTAAATTTACCGGAGATTGGTGGATTGGAAAATTTACTGGCCCATGAAAATGTAACAGACAAGCTTCAGTTTTTGCCTGATTTCAATAATACTGAATCGGTTCTCGTGTTACTGATCATACCATTAGCTGTGCAATGGTGGAGTGTTTGGTATCCAGGCGCTGAACCGGGTGGTGGTGGCTATATTGCCCAACGGATGCTTTCGGCAAAGGATGAGAAAAATGCGATTGGGGCCACGCTGCTCTTCAATGTGGCACATTACGCGCTACGACCATGGCCATGGATTTTAATTGCGTTAGCTTCTTTAGTGCTGTATCCACAATTATCGGATATTGGAAACGAATTCCCAAATGCTGTGTTAGGTCATGATTTGGGGTATCCAGCGATGCTGACGAACCTGCCGGCAGGCTTGTTGGGATTGGTGGTAGCTTCTTTGGTAGCTGCTTTTATGAGTACGATTTCAACGCACTTGAACTGGGGCTCATCCTATGTTTCCTTGGATTTTTACCAACGTTTTGTAAAACCAGAGGCATCAGAGAAGGAATTGGTGGCTGTGGGACGGATCTCTACGATTGTTCTGATGGTTTTCGCGGCTCTAATAGCTTTAGCGTTACGCGATGCGTTGAGTACTTTCGCTATTCTACTGCAAATCGGAGCGGGTACCGGCTTGATATTTATTTTACGTTGGTTCTGGTGGCGGGTGAATGCCTATAGCGAAATTACGGGAATGGTTGTTTCCTTTATCGTTGCCTTGCTCTTTGAATTTACGGAGTTTGGAAGTGGATTCGCAGATTACGAAAAATTAGTGATCGGTGTTGCTATTACAACTGCAAGCTGGATTACCGTAACCTTACTTACGCGTCCGACCGACATCAAGGTGTTGGCGCAATTCTATAATGCTATTAAACCCTATGGTCACGGCTGGAAAGGTTTTCGAAATATTGCTGAAAAAGAAGGTGTTAAGATGGGAAAAAGTAGCGATTCCTTCACCATAGATTTTGCTTCTATGCTGCTTGCCATCGTATTTGTTTATACCTCTTTATTTGCCACTGGATATTTCATTTATGGCAATATGATTGGTGGATCTATCTTATTGACCGTCGCTGCTATCAGCGGATACTTTGTCTTCTATTTGTGGCAGAAAGGGAAAAAGCGCCAACGAACTGAATCGTAAGCGCTTTTCAATTTGAATTGATAACTAGATTTTACTGATTTCCTAAGATAATCGGTAGTCCGCTATCTCCCGAACCAATTACAATGACTTTTGCATTTGGCGATTCAGATAGCTTAGTAGTTGCTTGAATACCTTTCTCTTGAAGGATTTTATCCGTAAGGGAAGCACTTAAAATGCGGTTCGCATCGGCCTTACCTTGTGCCTCAATACGTTGCTTTTCGGCTTCTTTTTCAGCCTTTTCCAATCGGAACTCATACTCCAACGACTCCTGCTCCTGCTTTAACTTACGTTCAATAGCCTGTTTGATGGTGGGCGGAAGCGTTACATCGCGAACTAAGATTTCATCGATATTGATGTAGTTGTTCTCTACGATTTTCTTCGTCTCCTCATAAATTTCGCGTTGGATCGCGTCCCTTTTACTGCTGTACAATTGTTCGGGCGTATAGCGACCTACCACACTACGCGCTGCTGACCGGATAGTCGGGAGAATAATTCTATTTAGGTAGTTTTCCCCAATTTCTTGGTGAAGCTTCCCTAGGTTTTCATATTCGGGTTTGTACCATGTAGAGGCATCCAGTTGAATATCCAATCCATTCGAGGATAGCACCTTCATCTTTTCAAAAACCTCCTGTCTACGCACCTCGTACTTATATACCTTATTCCAGGGTGCAACAATATGGAAGCCTTCACCTAATGGTGGTTCATCGGTTACAACACCATTCCCGAAGGTTCGGTATAAAACGCCCGCTTGACCAGAGTCGATGGTAACCGATGATCGGGCGATAATGATAATTAATATGATAATTCCTATTACTACAGGAATTCCAATTTTTGGTAATCTGTCCATGTCTATATTTTTGATTTAAATTAATCCGTTATATTTTCGAATAAACCATTCCGCTGCAAGCGAAATAATTAGTACGATTAGTAGATAATACCAGTCGATTAAAGGTACGGTTTTTTGTTGGCTTCGCTGAATCGGCTTATAGGCTTCATTCTCTAAGATTTCATCAATCAGGGAAGCGGTTTCTGTAGTGTAAAATGCTTCACCTGAACTTTCAGACGCCAAGTGTTGTAATTTATTAATGTCAGCATTTAAAAATTGTTCCTCGACATTTACATCTAAAATCGTAAAGGAACCACTATTAGATACCGTATTCGTTGCATCCGAAACGGTATACACATAGGTTCCAGCTTCCAAGGAGCTGACGTTCACCTCATAAAAACTCTCCCTCAGCAGCAATGGAAACTCCTGTGCTTGCTCGTTTTCCGTATTTCGAACCTGAATGCGAAGACTTGCGCGCGAATCGAACACATAGTTTTTGTCGAAGTATTGTGCGGTAATCAGGATAGGCTGATTGCTGTAGTAAAACGCCTCGGAAGAAACATCCAATCGACTTCGGCGCTTGGTAGAAGCTAAATATTGAACCAGATTTCCAATAAAGTCATCAAAGGCCTGAAAGCTATTATCCTGAACATAGGTCCGTGCCCGCCACTTCCATATTCCTTCACCGTCCCAGACAGCCATTTTCCGACTTCCTTCCTGAAGTGTAGCCAATAGCGGACTACCGGTTGAAAATTCTGAAACTGTCTGTTCCAACAAGACGTCGTGTGGTGCCGTTATCGATAGCTCCCCAAAGGAGGTTTGAAGCGGTGGATACGATTCAAAATCGATTTGTGGAACAGCAAAGGCGCTATAATTAGAGTTTACGCTACCAGCGACCTGCTCTTCCGCATTGGTCACTTCCTTTTGAATGGCTTGTTGAAAGGAATTTATATAGCTCCAATCGGTTTCCGTTCCGGTGATTAACCAATAATTTTTTCCTGAATCTTCCAAGGCTTGCATAAGAGTGGCAAACGCTCGAGTAGGTTGAAAAAGAATGACTAATTGATAGTCCTCCAGGTTTGAAAGCGCTTCGGAAGGCTTCTGGATGGTGGCCGTACGTTGTTTGTTGCTTGTAATGCTTTTTTGAAGCATCCCGAGATCAGGATGTGTTAGTTCACTTACAATAAGGACATTCGTGGCCTGGTCGATGACTTCAACCGCAAAATACGCGCTATTGTTTGCCGTATTTTTTTCCTCTGAAAGCGGCCCTAGCCTAGCTGTGTATTTTTGAACACCAACCGCATTAGCGGGTAAGGTGAACTGTAAGGTTTGACTGCTGTTCTCTTCAGAAAAAGAAACATTCTGGCGAAATACGGTAGTTCCAATTTGCTGAACGATGAATTCCGAAGAAACCGCCTCACTTCCAGTATAGCTTAGAAATACTTCCACCGGAAATTGGTTTTTTAAAAACGCATAGCGGTTGTTATTGATACGATTAATACGCAAGTCGGTATAGGCGATCGAATCGCCCACCATTAACGGATAAATAGCATTATTGTAGGTATTCGCTATGAATTCATAATCACGACCAAGGGTTTGGTTTCCATCGGTAATGATGATGGTTGGCGCCCTATTCTTCTCTTGTGTATTTTTTAGGGTTGAAAGCGCTGTTGAAACATTGGTATTTTCTTCTGAAAACGAAAGAGAATCGTTATTCTGAAGTGTTTGTCCGAAGGTGTAATACCTTATATTGAAACGTTCCTGAAGTGCTGAGTTTTTCTGAAGCTGTTGCACCGAATTCCGAACATCCTCTGTTCGCTCCAACGCTTCAATAGAAGCCGAATTGTCGATAAGGATTGAAAGATTAGGCTTTTCAAGCGTATAGGTTTCTGAAGTAAAGGTGGGATTAATCAGTAATAAGAAAAGCGCAAACAATGAAAGAAACCGCAATACACCGATGGTCCAACGTAGGGAAGCGCGATGCGAACTTTTCCACCCATACATCAAAAAAGACAGCAATGCCGCAACAAGTGCGGCAAGGATAATAAAAAATACAGTAGCTGTCGTCATATTGGGGTTTCGATGCTTTCTTCACAAAAGCACATTCAAATGGGTTTAGGTTAGCATTCCGCCATCTACGTTCAATACTTGACCCGTAATATATGCGGAAAGATCGCTTCCCAAGAACACACAAGCATTTGCGATATCCTCTGGAGAGCCGCCACGCTTCAACGGAATAGCATCGCGCCATCCTTGAACGGTTGCTTCATCCAATTTACCCGTCATTTCAGTTTCAATAAAGCCTGGCGCAATGGCATTACAGCGAATGTCGCGTGAACCAAGTTCGAGTGCTACCGACTTGGTAAAACCTATAATTCCAGCTTTTGAGGCGGCGTAGTTGGTCTGACCAGCATTTCCCTTCACTCCTACTACAGAACTCATATTGATAATAGAACCTTTTCGTTGTTTCAACATGGTGCGCTGCACCGCTTTCGTCATATTGAACACCGACTTTAGGTTCACTTCAATTACCTTGTCGAAATCTTCTTCAGAAATACGCATCAACAGATTGTCCTTCGTAATTCCGGCATTGTTCACCAAGATATCGATGCTTCCGAAGTCGTTCATCACGTCGCTCGCCAACTGTTGTGCTTCTTCAAAGCTAGCGGCGTTGCTTTGGTACGCCTTTACGGTCACTCCCTTTTTGGATACTTCATCCGCAATAGCTTCAGCAGCTTCCTTGGAAGAATTATAGGTAAATGCCACGTTTGCACCATGGTCTGCAAATATTTCAACGATTCCTTTTCCGATGCCACGGCTACCGCCGGTAACAATCGCAGTTTTTCCTTCGAGTAATTTCATCAAGTTGGTTTTAAGTGAAGTTGAAGTTGGTTTTTCCTTTCAACATAGCTATTCAAATATAAAAAAGCCCCGCGAAACGAGCAGGGCTTTCTAGCTATATTTTGAAGCGTTATCCTAAGACTTCCGCTACTTTCTTTCCGATTTCAGCAGGCGAATCCACCACGTGAATGCCACAATCGCGCATAATCTTCTTTTTGGCCTGAGCCGTATCGTCGCTTCCGCCTACGATAGCACCCGCATGCCCCATGGTACGACCTGCTGGAGCTGTTTCACCGGCAATAAATCCGATGATAGGCTTTTTGCTTCCGCTTTCCTTATACCATTTGGCAGCGTCTGCTTCCAACTGACCACCGATTTCACCAATCATTACTACGGCTTCAGTTTCGTCGTCGTTGATTAATAATTCAATCGCTTGTTTGGTTGTAGTCCCGATAATCGGGTCGCCACCAATTCCGATAGCTGTTGTAATACCTAGTCCTTGTTTTACTACTTGATCGGCAGCTTCATAGGTAAGCGTACCCGACTTTGATACGACCCCAACTTTTCCTTTTTTGAAGACGAACCCAGGCATAATTCCTACTTTCGCTTCGCCTGGCGTAATAACTCCTGGACAGTTTGGGCCGACCAATCGGCAATCCTTTCCTTCAATATAGTCTGCAGCCTTAATCATATCGGCTACTGGAATACCTTCCGTAATGGTGATAATCACTTTAATGCCGGCATCGGCAGCTTCCATGATAGCATCTGCAGCAAATGCTGGTGGCACAAAGATGATGGAAACATCGGCTCCTGTTTTCTCAACAGCTTCAGAAACTGTGTTGAATACAGGTTTGTCGAGATGGGTTTGACCACCTTTTCCAGGCGTTACCCCTCCTACTACGTTGGTTCCATATTCTATCATCTGACCAGCGTGGAAAGTTCCCTCGCTACCCGTGAATCCTTGTACAATGATTTTTGAATCTTTATTGACTAATACGCTCATGGTATATTTTGAATATTTTCGTTGGTTTCTTTTGGGTGATAGAGCGATTGTTTCCAATCGTTTCATACACCGCGCACAAAGGTACTATTTTGAAATAGTTTTGGAAAGGAATTTTACACCTTAACCCTATGGTAGGATTCGGTTGTATCGTCTTTATCCGTTACCGGTTGACTAATTTGATAGCCGCGGTATAATTTTCCATCCTTTACCTCCCAAATAGCGATGAAATGGGCGATGCCTAACTCTTCATCAGGATTCTCGATGGTTTTGATATAGTACTTGTAGCGGATGGTGACGTGGTTGTCATCTTCAAGAATATGACTGATTTCAGCACGAAGATCGGCGTAGGTACGGCGGATTTCGCTGAAGAATTCAGCGAGATCACCGTAATTCATGATGGAAAGCCCGTCTGTGCTGTTCCAAATGAGCACTAAATCCTTATGAAAATGCTCTTCGATTACCTTATCGTTGGTAAGAATATCCGATTTGTAAAATTGTTTAATGACTTCTTTCGCGCTCTTACTCATTTTATTTTATCCAATTTATCAATTATGTCTGGAATCAGGCGAATAGATGCCAATTCCTTGTATTTTTTTCTGAATTCATCAGCCGGCGTTCCAAAATAGGATTTATGGCCGGTTAATGATTTGCTCACTCCGCTTTGTGCTGAAATAATCGCCTTTTGGCCAATCGTTATACCACTAGTGATACCTACTTGTCCCCAAATGGTAACAAAATCTTCAATTTGCACACAGCCTGCAATTCCCACTTGAGAAGCGATTAAGCATCGTTTTCCAATAATGGTATCGTGCCCTACGTGCACTTGATTGTCGAGTTTGGTACCTTCACCAATCGTTGTTGAAGCCGTTACACCTTTATCGATAGTACATAATGCTCCGATTTCAACATCATCGTGAATGACCACATTTCCACCGCTCTGTAGCTTATCGAACTTTTCAGGTCGGTTTTTGTAGTAAAAGGCATCGGCGCCTAGCACCGTTCCCGCATGAATAATGACATTGTTCCCGATTTTGGTATTGTCATAAATGGCGACGTTACTATGAATAACACAGTCGTCCCCTATTTCAACATTGTTTCCAATAAAAACATTCGGTTGAATGATTGTGTGTGTTCCAATGGAAGCAGAATCGGCAATTACCGCCCTTGCAGGATCGAAGGGGTTGAAATGCTTTGTCAGTTTGTTGAAGTCGCTAAAGGGATCATCACTAATAAGCAAAGCCTTGCCGTCGGGACAATCAACTTTCTTATTGATTAAAATTACTGTTGCGGCACTGTTTAATGCTTTGTCGTAATACTTTGGATGGTCCACAAAAACGATATCGCCCTGGCGTACGACGTGAATTTCATTCATACCCAACACCGGAAAATCAGGCTTCCCTACGTATTCACAACCAAGAATATTGGCAATCTCCGATAAGGTTTGTTGGGTTTTGAACTTCATAGGCCAAATTTGAAAACCAAATATAAAAAATCCCGTCACATTTTACTGATAACGGGATTAAAATATTGGGGTTTCCAGCCTACTCCTTCATTCGTTCTTGGTACTGTCCGTCTTCTGTGCTGATTCGGATTTTATCGCCTTCATTGATGAACAATGGGACATTGATTTCGGCGCCAGTTTCAACCGTGGCAGGCTTCGTGGCATTGGTTGCCGTGTTTCCTTTCACACCCGGTTCAGTTTGGGTTACCTCCAATACTACGTGTGCAGGCATTTCAACAGAAAGTGGTGCATTGTTTTCAGTATTGATTAATACCGTTACCACTTCTCCTTCCTTCATCAATTCTGGGGTATCTAATGCTTCACGTGTTAGTCGGATTTGCGTATAATCATCTGTATTCATAAAATGATAAAACGCATCGTCGTTGTAGAGATATTGAAATTTATGTGTTTCCACACGAACGTCATCAATTTTGTGACCTGCAGAAAAGGTGTTATCGATTACCTTTCCGGTGGTAACGCTCTTAAGCTTGGTACGAACGAATGCTGGGCCTTTGCCAGGCTTCACATGTAAAAATTCGGTGATCTTATAAATATCGTTCTTATATCGAATACAAAGTCCTTTTCTAATATCTGAAGTACTTGCCATATTGTTTGGGTTGTTTTAGTTCTTGAATTATTTAGTGTTGAAAGTAGCCTTTCATGATTCCGCGTTTCGAGTTTTTTATAAATTGAAGAATCTCGTCTCGTTCTGGCGTTGCTTCCATTTCGGCTTCAATAATTTCTGAAGCTTGGGTATTGTTATAGCTTCTTTGGTATAGGATACGGTAAATATTCTGAATCTCACGAATCTTCTCGGTATCATACCCTCTTCGCCGTAATCCTATAGAGTTGATTCCTACATACGATAATGGCTCACGAGCCGCTTTTACATATGGAGGAACATCCTTTCGCACCAAGGAACCTCCTGTAACAAAGGCATGGTTCCCGATCATACAAAATTGATGCACTGCTGTCATTCCAGCAAGTACTACGTAATCGCCAACGGTAATATGTCCAGCAAGTGTACTGGCATTCGAGAAAATACAGTTATTACCAACGATACAGTCATGGGCAATATGGCAGTATGCCATGATAAGGCAGTTATTTCCGATTACCGTTTTACCGCGATCTACGGTTCCGCGGTTAACAGTTACGTATTCCCGGATGGTGGTATTATCGCCAATTTCTGCGGTTGTTTCTTCATCCTGAAATTTTAAATCCTGTGGAATCGCAGAAATTACGGCTCCTGGAAAGATATTGCAGTTTTTCCCGATACGGGCTCCTTCCATGATGGTGACGTTTGAACCAATCCATGTGCCCTCTCCTATCACAACATTATTGTGAATAGTGGTGAAGGGTTCAATTACGACATTCTTCGCTATTTTGGCGCCCGGATGGACGTATGCTAAGGGTTGATTCATCAGTTGTTTTTTGTTTTTACGATTTGTGCCATCAGTTCGGCTTCGGTCACCAATTTGTTATTGGCATAGGCATCTCCCTTCATATGAACGATTCCTCTACGGATCGGACTTATCAGTTCTAAGTTGAAGAACAAGGTATCGCCAGGGTTCACTTGGCGCTTAAACTTCACATTATTGATCTTCATAAAATAGGTAAGATAGTTCTCTGGATCTGGAACTGTACTTAGGGCAAGAATTCCTCCTGTTTGCGCCATGGCTTCAACAATAAGGACACCAGGCATTACTGGTGCTCCAGGGAAGTGACCGACGAAAAATGGCTCGTTCATCGATACGTTTTTCAATCCAACTACATGCTGATCGGAAAGCTCTAGGATTTTATCGACCAATAAGAACGGTGGACGATGTGGCAGCATGGCCATAATTTGGTTCACATCTTTTACCGGTTCTACCGTCGGATCGAAGGTTGGAATTTTGTTCCGTTTCTCCAGCTTGATTTTTTTGGAAAGTTTTTTGGCGAATTCGGTATTCACCGCATGTCCGGGTTTGTTAGCAATTACCTTTCCTTTAATAGGAGTTCCTACCAACGCGAGATCGCCAATAACATCTAACAGCTTATGGCGTGCCGCTTCATTTGGGTGATGCAAGGTAAGGTTATCAAGAATACCATTCGGCTTCACCGAAATAGAATCTTTTTTAAAGGCCCCTCGAAGCTTTTCCATCGTTTCAGGTGAAAGCTCCTTGTCGACATATACAATCGCGTTGTTGAGATCGCCCCCTTTGATCAGCCCGTGCTCCAATAGTGCTTCCAATTCGTGAAGAAAGCTGAAGGTTCGGGCATCGGCGATTTCCGTTTTGAAATCGGAGATATGTTCAAGCGTAGCATTTTGAGTGCCCAATACTTTAGTGCCGAAATCGACCATGGTAGTAACCTGGTACTCCTCTGAAGGAATCACCATGATTTCACTACCGGTTGCCTCATCACGGTAGCAAACCACTTCTTTTACTTCATAAACGTCACGATCGGCATCTAAGGTAACTTTTTCCGCTTTTTCCAATGCTTCAACGAAAAATTTTGACGAACCATCCATAATCGGTGGCTCGGAAGCGTTTAGCTCGATACGGCAATTATCGACTTGCATTCCAACTAAAGCTGCCAACACATGCTCTGAGGTTTGGATCATAACTCCATTCTTCTCGAGGTTCGTTCCGCGTTGGGTGTTTACCACATAATTCGCGTCGGCCTCAATAACGGGCGAATTCTCAAGGTCGATGCGCACAAACACATAACCAGTATCGGCTTCTGCCGGTTTAAAGGTTAGGGTTACTTCCTTTCCGGTATGGAGGCCGACACCTGTTAGGGACACCTCTTTTCCAATAGTGGTTTGTTTGGTGCTAGTTGCGTTCGTTGTCTTCATGTTTTTTCTCTAATGTATGCAAACGCTGCGCTAAGGTTGGCAGGTTTTTGAAATGTACATAACTTTTATTGTAATCACCATAATTTAATGCAGGAGAGCCTTGCAATACTTCATCGTCCTTGACATTTCGGGCAATTCCGCTTTGTGCCTGTATCTTGACATTATTGCCGATTTTAATATGGCCTACGATTCCTACTTGACCGCCGATAATACAATTCTTCCCGATTTTGGTCGATCCTGCAATCCCTGTTTGCGCAGCAATGACGGTGTTTTCACCGATTTCAACATTATGGGCAATTTGTATCTGGTTGTCGAGTTTCACGCCATCCTTAATGATTGTGCTTCCCAAGGTTGCGCGGTCGATGGTGGTACCAGCACCAATATCGACATGGTTGCCTACGATAACGTTTCCAGTTTGGGGCACTTTGGAGTATTCCCCTTTTTCATTTGGGGCAAAACCAAAACCGTCGGCTCCAACAATAACGCCACTATGAATAACGCAATGGTCGCCAATACTGGTTTCTGAGTAAATTTTGGCACCAGCAAAAACGATTACGTTGTTCCCTATTTCAACATTATCACCGATATAGGCGTTGGGATAAATTTTGACGTTATCCCCTATTTTCACATTATTTCCCACATAGGAAAATGCTCCTAGATAGATGTTTTCACCATATGAAGCCGAATCGGATACAAACACTGGTTCTTCGATGCCACTTTTGTTGAGCTTCACTTGGTTGTAATATTCTAATAAAGTGGAAAATGCTTTTCGGGCATCTTCAACCCGAATTAAGGTAGTGGATATATCCTGTTCAACTTTGAAATCCTTATTAACGATTGCAATAGAAGCCTCGGTGGAATAAATGTAGGATGTATATTTTGGGTTGGCAAGGAAGGTTAGGCTTCCTTCGGTCCCTTCTTCAATTTTTGAAAGTTTTGAAACTTCCACATCGGCATTACCTTCTACTTCTCCTTCAAGAATTCCCGCAATCTGGGCCGCTGTAAATTTCATGTTGTTAATTTAAGGTTAGGTATGCCGTTATGCTCGCAAAAATAGAAAAAAAGGTTTAGTACTATTGGTCGATGCTCCCCCTTTTTGGATAGCAGACATAATATTTGGTTACTTTTTCGGCCAATGCCATCAAATTTACCTGGTCGCTCGCCTTTGCAACGTCTTTGATTTTCCCATTTCTCGTTAGCAAACAAATTGGATTTTTGTTCATGTTATAGGCTTGGTTTTCAATGGCTCCAGAAAACACGAAATAATGCGCATCCTTTTCCGATAGGTTGTAGCCATCCATCACCTTTTGGAGTTTTTTCTTCATTTTTTCGGGTGACGGTTGTTTCTTTTTCAACTTAATTTTCAACAAGTTTCTATTCAACAGCATAGAAGCTAGCGATCGCAACACAAAATCGGAATGATCAGTCCATTGCTTCATGGCCGATACGATATCGTAATCATCCAGTTTTGCAAAAGTGTCTAGAACGGCTCCTTTAAGATCGGCAGGTTGATTAGAATTCGACAGAAAAAAGGAAAGTGCTTCGCTGGCAGGCACTTCCACTCCTTCGTAAACGAGTTCCTTGGCACGTTTCAGCATGCGCAACAACAATTGTTCTGCAGCCAGTCCGGTTTTGTGGAGGTACACTTGCCAGTACATCAAGCGACGCGCAATGATGAATTTTTCTATGGAATAGATTCCCTTCTCCTCGACTACCAAAGTATCGTTATGCACATTTAGCATGGCGATTATTCGTTGTGAATTGATGGTACCCTCCTGAACCCCTGAGTAAAAGCTGTCGCGACGGAGATAGTCTAGACGGTCTACATCCAACTGACTTGCGATCAATTGATGAAAAAATGCTCTGGGATGTTCGTTCCTAAAAATTTGAATGGCTAAGCTAAGTTTCCCATCAAATTCATCGTTAAGCGCTTCCATAAAGGCAAGCGAAATGGTTTCGTGGGTCAGATTTTCGATGATGCTATTTTCCAACGCATGTGAAAAGGGCCCATGACCGATATCGTGGAGTAAAATGGCAATGTAAAGCGCTTCTTCTTCCTCTGATGAAATATTTATGTCTTTGGTACGTAATACATATACAGCCCGTTGCATTAAAAACATGGCACCGAGGGCATGATGAAATCGGGTGTGATGGGCTCCTGGGTATACTAGGTACGACATGCCCATTTGCGAAATGCGCCGCAACCGTTGAAAATAGGAATGTTCCATAATATCGAATACGAGTTCGGAGGGAATGGAAATAAAGCCGTAGATAGGATCGTTTACAATTTTACGCTTGTTTCGCACGGAATAAACTTTAACTAATTATTATGACTAACTGGCTGGAAGTAGGAATACTTCGGAATTACTTTTGAGGATACTGCTAACTAAGAATCCTGAAATTACAAAACAGCACAAATATACAGTAATATGAATGAGATAAAGGTACTTTGGGTAGATGATGAAATTGATTTGTTGAAACCCCACATACTCTTTTTGGAAAAGAAAAACTATAAAGTTACAACAGCACAGAGCGGTACGGAAGCCTTGGAGGAAATTGAAAAGGATGCTTTCGATATCGTTTTTTTGGATGAAAACATGCCGGGCCTTACCGGATTGGAAACCCTTTCGGAGATAAAGGAACAGCAGGCAAACCTTCCGGTGGTGATGATTACCAAGAGTGAAGAAGAATATATTATGGAAGAGGCCATTGGTAATAAGATTGCCGATTATTTGATTAAGCCTGTAAATCCAAATCAGATCTTGTTGAGCTTAAAGAAAAATTTGGACCATTCTCGATTGGTATCAGAGAAAACAACCAGTAATTATCAGCAAGAGTTCCGAAAGATCGCGATGGATATGTCGATGATCAATACATGGGAAGGCTGGGTAGAATTGTATCAGAAGTTGGTGTATTGGGAATTAGAGCTGGAAGGCATTGAAGACAGTAGTATGTTCGAGATTCTGGAGTCGCAAAAAACAGAAGCGAATACACAGTTCTGTAAGTTTGTGGATAAAAATTACCCAGGTTGGTTTGATGATGACGAAGATGATGCGCCGGTGATGTCGCATACCTTGTTTCGCGACAAGGTAATGCCGGAACTGGAAGATAAGAAGCCTACCTTATTAGTGGTTGTAGATAATCTGCGATATGACCAATGGAAGGCATTCGAGCCATTTTTAGCAAGTAGTTATAAAAAGAAGTCTGAGGATATGTTTTGCAGTATACTTCCAACAGCTACACAATATGCTAGAAACGCGATCTTTTCAGGTTTGATGCCAAGTGAAATGGAAAAGCTACATCCTGATTTATGGTTAAATGATACCGATGAAGGCGGAAAGAATATGAAGGAGGAAGAATTTATGGAGGCCCAGTTGAAGCGTTTCGGATTGCAATTAGATTGGAGCTACCATAAGATTTCAAGCTTAAAACAAGGAAAAAAGTTAGCAGAGAACTTCAAGTCGCATAAAGATGAAGATTTAACCGTAGTGGTATACAATTTTGTGGACATGCTCTCGCATTCGAAGACTGAAATGGAGGTAATTAAGGAATTAGCCTCTACCGACAAATCGTATCGATCGCTAACCCAGAGCTGGTTTAAGAATTCTCCATTAATGGATATTATTCAGCAGGCATCCCAATTAGGATTTAAACTGATTATTACGACTGACCATGGAACTATAAATGTAAAGAATCCCTCAAAAGTTATTGGTGACAAGAATACGAGTTTGAATTTGCGTTATAAAACGGGTAAGAGTCTGACATATGAAGATAAGGATGTTTTGGCCGCGAAGAATCCTAAATCGATTTACCTGCCTACTATAAATATGAGTAGTTCGTTCATCTTTGCTAAGGGAGACTTGTTCTTTGCCTATCCAAACAATTACAATCACTACGTGGGATATTATCGAAATACGTATCAGCACGGAGGCGTATCGTTGGAAGAGATGGTAATTCCATTCTCAGTATTGACTCCTAAATAATAATTTTGTAGGAAATTACCTTTATTTGTGTATTTTGTCGAATATTTTGGTCAATTATCTTAAATAGATAGTATATTTGACGCCGAACCAAATTATGCAACTAACGTATCAAATATCTGAGCTGTCGTCCGTGGCGCAAAAGCTTTTACACAAAGCGAATTCCAAAAACCTTCTTTTTTATGGTAAGATGGGAGTTGGCAAAACAACTCTTATTAAGGAATTAGTGCGTCAATTGGGTGTGTATGAAACGGTTAGCAGTCCAACCTTCTCATTGGTGAATGAGTATCGGGGCGATGATGGTCCTGTGTACCACTTTGATTTCTACCGATTAAATGATTCGAGTGAAGCCTTGGATTTTGGTGTTGAGGAATATTTTATGCAAGATGCATGGAAAATGATAGAATGGCCAGAAAAGATTTCGGATCTTTTGCCGAATGAGGGAATGCGAATAGACATTAATAAAAATATAAATGGAAGTAGAACTATAAACGCAACGCCAGTGAAATAGATTACAATAGAGATAAATACTTATTTGCTAGTATCTTATATGGAATTTGCCCCAAATCGAATATCTATTTAAGCAGGGAATATTTTGGTTAAAGCAAAACTTACTAAGTTACAGCGAAGATAGTTGCCGTACTTGTCTTTTTTCGTGCTAGGTTTGTACTATTAACCTCACAAAAAACAACAATATGAAACTAACAAAGTATCTCCTCATTGTAGCATTATTCACTACTGGTCTTTTCGTGTCTTGTACACCGGAAAGCATTGAAGATGGACAAACAGAACAACAAATTGACAAAGCGGACATCATCGTCCCTAGTCGGGGGTAGTATAATTGCTTTATTAATAGCAGCTACACCTTATATTTTTTATTCTTACGAAAGTTTCCCAGAAACAAAAGTCTGGGAAACTTTTTTATTTACATATGAAGCAAACTGGTATCAAAAGGTATATGTTTCTGTTTGGACTATGATGGGTAAATTCATACCTTTTTTATTAATGATTGTTTGGTTCTTTACTTGTAAACATTGGTGGTATCACGTAATACTTATTCCTTCTGGAATGTTTGCATTTCAATTATTTAGTGTAATTAATGATGATGCTAGTTTTGTTGACGAAATTGAAATATGGTGGCTACTACCAATTATGTTGGTTGTTATTCCTATGGTATATTTAATTAGGGCAAAATTATTTCAAAAAATCCGTGGAGAAGATCTGGCTTCATTTGAAAAGGAACTTATGGAGAAAAAAACTTTTTGGCAGCAATTCAAGGATTTATTCAGATGATTTTTTTGGTTCCAATTTGTTTAAATTTTTGATATAATAAGAAGGATAAATTTTTAGTTTTCTATAGAAGGCTCTTGAGAAGGATTCGGCCGAATTAAAACCACATTCTTGTGCTATAGCTTTAATTGTAAACTTTTTGAATATAGAATTAGTTTTACATTGCTCAACTGCATAATCTACCCTTAAATCATTTAGGTACGTCGGGAAATGTTTTCCCTTTTTAATATTTATTACTTTGGATAGATACCTTTCATTTGTGCCAAACTTTTTCGCCAAACTATGAAGAGTAATATTAGAATCAATAAAACCATTAATTTCTTCAAATTTTTCCAACTCATCTAATATATTTTTAATTACGTGCGAGGGGATTTCGTTTTTATAAGATTTATCCAATATATTGTTGTTTGAAGTTAACTGTTTGAAACGGGCTTTGTATGCTCGATTCCTTCTATAATAGAAGCCAATAGTTATTAGCGAAATACCCAATAGGGATAGAGAAATTATTAAAGTTTTCGTTTTTGTTTTATTTTTTCCATCTAAGTCATTTATTAATTCCTGTTTTTCAGCTATTAATTTAGGTGTTTCAACGAACTTAATTATATTAGGATTGATAACCTTTAAGTTCTCGTTTATAATGCTATCCATTCTCATTGATCTTGTCAAATAATATGAATAATCATCGCGGTTTTCAAAATTATTGTACTTAAGAATGGAGTCGTAAATTGCTTTGTAATCTGGTATAACTCTCGAAAATAATATTGATTTTTCAGCTTCAATTAATTTCTGAATTCCTTTTTTCAAATTATTTTGCTTTAATAGAGCCATTCCCCAGAAGAAATTAAAGTCAACTGGTTTAATGTTTTTTATATGATCATTGTTTTTATCGAGAAATTTAAGCTGTTCTAATGCCGAGTCAATACTATCTTGATAATACTTTATTTTAATATTATTAAGATTATTCAAACTTTTTAAAACAATTCCTGATCTAATGACGCCATCTGAAATCTGCTTATTTGCTTTGTTGATATATATTTGTGCCGAGTCAAATTTTTCCAATTTTATATAGGCGTCAATGTGATCGAGAGTATTAAATAAATTGAATAGCCTCCATTCCTTTATCGCCATTGAATCAGACTTTATCTCAGGTCTAATGGCACTTTCAATATATTTGACTGTTTTCGGATCTTGTAGAATTTTTTCGTTTTGTTTAAGAAATTTATACGCTTCATCAATTTGCCCCCAATTACTCTTTTTCGTGAACATTTGAGAGAGAATATGAAGTTTATGATAGACATTATTACTTTTTTCCGCATAATAATAGCTTTGCAATAAGTTTTCTAGTTCACTTTTTATACTCTTATTATTTCTAGCTTTTAATAAATACCCCAACCCAGGATAGGTAATATGTTCCATATCCTTTGTTAGTGCTATAAGGCTATCGGCCATAGCTATGTTTTTCTCATGATGGAAAATACGAGCAAGGCGATCGTAGCCCCTGGCCATTTTAATAGTATCGCCTTCCCTCCTAGCACGATTTAAATATTCTCTAGCAATAGGTTCAGCAAGAATGCTGTCGTGCTCCACTTCTTCAAAACGTGATAGTAGTTGTTCGTAACTGAGAAGATCAAGCGGAGTACCTTCAACATTTTGGGAAAATGCCAAAATAGGAATAATGCAAAACAATAGAGTCAAACAGTATTTCATGGGAATAGATGGTTAGTTTGTTACCGAACACGAAAATAGGGTTCTGTTTTGGTAAATAGGGCGAATTCTTTTCTAAAATACGCAAATATTTCATTCACAATACATTGATTAAGCAGAAGGAAATTGAATTCATGAATTACGACTGCTCCTTCTTGAATTGGGAATTGCATTTTTTGCATATGATCTAAAAACCACCCACCTTTGATTCGTAGGTAATGGCCCGATACTAAAATTATGTTTAACAGCTGGGGAGTTGTAAAGCTATGTCGGGTCATTGCTTTTTCTTCTTTTCCAAGACCTCTTCTATTTTAACAATTCAAATTAACTATGTACCTTAGAGGAACATTTTTGATTGACCTATGAACCAACCATCCTCCCCCTTTACGAAGGCTCAGCTTATCCCCCAAGAAGAAATGCTTGAGATTGCACGTCAGAGAGGCGACCTTTTTATTGGAGTGCCTAAAGAAAAGTATTTTCAGGAAAAACGGATTTGTCTAACTCCAGATGCAGTTGCCGCCATTGTTGCAAATGGTAATAAAATATTGTTGGAAAGTGGCGCCGGAGAAGAAGCAGGGTTTTCCGATACAGATTATAGCGAGGCAGGCGCTACTATAACAAAGGAGACTAAAAAGGTGTTTTCTTGTCCAATCGTTTTAAAGGTTGAACCGCCTACCCTTGAGGAAATCGAACTTCTTCAACCAAAATCGGTGTTGATCTCTGCCCTTCAATTAAAAACAAGGCAAAAAAAATATTTCGAAGCGTTAGCAAAAAAGAAAATTACAGCGCTTGCTTTCGAGTTTATTAAAGACCAGGATCAAAGTTACCCTGCTGTAAAAGCACTCAGTGAAATTGCAGGAACGGCCTCAGTGCTTATTGCCGCCGAATTGATGGTAAATGCGAAAAAGGGGAATGGACTTTTATTCGGAAATATTAGCGGGGTGCCTCCCATCGAAGTGGTGGTCATAGGGGCAGGAACCGTTGGGCAATTTGCAGTGCGGTCCGCACTAGGTCTGGGCGCAAATGTAAAAGTGTTCGATAGTTCTATCACCAAGCTTCGCAACCTTCAAATGGCCGTAGGACGAACACTTTACACCTCTACTATTCAGCCTAAAAACCTCCTTAAGGCACTTCGACGCTGCGATGTGGCAATTGGAGCGGTCCGTGGTAAAAACCGTTCTCCCGTCATCGTTACCCAGAAAATGGTCGATAATATGAAAAAAGGCGCCGTGATTATCGATGTGAGCATCGATATGGGAGGATGTTTCGAAACTTCAGAGATGACCACCCACGAAGCTCCCGTTCATATGTATAATGATGTGCTTCATTATGGTGTTCCCAATATCCCGGCACGATACCCAAAAACTGCTTCTATTTCAATTAGCAACATTTTTACACCGTATGTCTTCGATATTGCGGAAGCCGGCGGACTTGAACAGGCGGTACGGTTTGATGAAGGACTACGGAATGGCCTTTATTTTTATCGTGGTATTTTAACCAACAAAGCCGTTTCCGATTGGTTCGATATGTCGTATAGCGATATCAATCTTTTGATATTTTAAATCATCTTTTCTTATCGAAGCTGTATTTTTGCCTTCAATTCAATTTTGAAACATGAAGCTAATATATAGGCTCGGTTATTACTTAGGCGGATTTACCATCGGTTTAATCATTCTATTCTTTTTTCTGGGTGGAAAAAAAACCTCCTGCGATTATGGACCGAATGCGCGAACCTTAAAAAATATTCGAACTAAAACCTTGATGTATTCCGAAAAAGGTCAGCGAGAATTATTAGCACTGAATCTTGATACAACAGCGGTATCAAAGCTGTTGAACAACGGCGATGTCATCTTTTCTGAAAGTCAGACACAATTGGATTCCTGCAATATTTATGTAATTGAAGGTTCCGTTTCAGAACAACTAGTTAAGATTGAAGTAGAAAATTGTAGCCGAGTTGCCACCCTGCTTTCTGCACGAAAAATAATGGACTAATTAAGTCCCTCGACGTTTTTTTTCCCGTTTCAGTAAATTGAGTTCCCGACTTGTTTGTCCCGCTACCGAGGTATTCTCCTCTGCCCTACGAATAAGATAAGGCATTACATCCTTAACCGGACCAAACGGAATGTATTTCGCAACATTATAGCCCTTTTCCGCAAGATTGTAGCTAATGTGGTCGCTCATTCCGTATAATTGGCCGAACCAAATGCGGTTATCGTCCTTTTTCAACCCTTTTTCTTCCATCAACTCTAGCGTAAGATAGGTGCTGGTTTCATTATGGGTTCCGGAGAATAGCGTAATATCCTCAATATTATCCACAACATATTTCGTGACCTTATTGAAATTTTCGTCGGTTTCCTGTTTGCTTTCACAGATAGGGGTTTTGTATCCTTTTTCAAGAGCGCGATCGTTTTCCTTTTCCATATAAGCACCACGCACCACCTTAAAGCCCAGACGGAAGTTTTCCTTTATTGCTCGTTCATGAAGTTTCTCCAGATAGTCGTAGCGATCCCAGCGATAACATTGTAATGTATTGAAAACAACACAGCGTTCGGTGTTGTATTTCCTCATCATTTCTTCACATAAATCATCGGCTGCATCCTGCATCCACGATTCCTCAGCATCTATCAATAGCGAAATACCTCTTTCAGAAGCTTCCTTACAAACGTTATCATATCGATCGACAATACGTTGCCATTCGGCTTCTTCAGCTTCTGTAAGCGTTTCTTTTTCAGTTTTCTTGCGCCAAATTTCAAACCGGCCCAAACCAGTGGGTTTAAAGACCGAAAATGGCATGGCAGGTTTGTGTTCTGCAAATTGAGTGAGCTCTATAATCTTTTTCATAGTAGCGTTAAACTGTTCTTCGCTCTCTTTTCCTTCAACAGAATAATCCAACACCGAATGGACATTGGCTTCATATAAAGCATCTACAGTATTGATACAATCCTTCTCATTCACTCCGCCACAAAAATGATCGAAAACAGTGGCTCTAATCAAGCCTTCAACCGGTAAGTGAATATTCAATGCAAATCGGGTTACCGCGGTCCCGATACGAACCAGCGGTTCGTTCGCAATCATTTTAAAAAGGAAATAGGCGCGTTCCAATTCGGCATCCGATTTCAGCTTGAACGCAGTTTCCGTATCGTTAAAAAAGGAGTGTTCTGCCATATCCGCAAATATACTTAGATTTGACCATGAATAAAACCACTCCAACACAAGTTTATGAATAATAAACAGCTTATCAGCAATGGAATGCCCATCTATGAAAATGAAAGGGCTTGGCAAGCATTTGAGCAGCACTTGAGTAGCAAACATTACAGCTCGATCTTCATTCTAATGGACACCAATACCAAACGCAAATGTTTGCCTTACTTTTTACAGAAATCAGGCTTGCAAAATATTGAAGTTATGGTTATTGGCGCCGGCGAGACCAATAAGACGATCGATACCTGCGTAACGGTTTGGAATGAACTTTCGGAACGTGGTGCTGATCGCAACAGCTTGTTGATTAATGTAGGCGGTGGCGTGGTTACCGATTTAGGCGGATTTGTAGCCTGTACCTTCAGAAGGGGCATCGATTTTATTAACGTTCCTACTTCCCTCCTAGCCATGGTAGATGCTGCTGTGGGTGGTAAAAATGGGGTTGACCTTGGGATTTTGAAGAATCAGATCGGTATTATTCGACCGGCCACAATGGTATTGCTCGATAGTGACTTTTTAAAAACGTTGCCTACCCGTGAAGTTCTTTCTGGATTGGCCGAAATGCTTAAGCACGGGTTGATCACCTCCGAAGACTATTACCGAAACGTATTGAAGTTTTCAGTGAACCATCCAGAAACTGAATTCGATTTAATCTGGAAATCGGTGGAAATCAAAAATGAAGTGGTTACCGAAGACCCCTTAGAACACGGGCGACGAAAAACCCTAAATTTTGGTCATACCCTTGGCCATGCTATCGAGTCGCATTGGCTGGCATCTAAAGAGAAAAGTGAATTGCTCCATGGCGAAGCTGTGGTCGTTGGAATGATTTTGGCTCTTTATATTTCTGCGGAAGAAGTCTCGTTTTCAAGGGAAAAGAGAGATGAAATTTCACTGGAGTTTATTTCATTATATGACAAAATAACTGTTTTAGAAGAAGACAGAATCGCGATTATCGATTTGTTGAAGTACGATAAAAAGAACCGAAATGGACAGGTAAATTTTGTATTATTACGTCAGTTTGGTGATTATGAGATTAATTGTAAGGTAGCAAATACGCTTATTCACGATGCCTTTGACTATTATTCAGAATTGAGAAAAAATTAATTTTGAAAGTATGGCAAGTCTTAATTTTTTAAATAGATTTACACCCAAAACCATCGAGAATTGCTATGAAGAGAATTATTGTTGACTATAAGAAATTAACGCCGGAAATATTGGGAATGCTGGTTGAAAAATATCCGGATGGGTATGACGACGACCAAATCATTACGTTTAAGAATGCGAAGAATGAAACGGTTGAAGCCGTAGAAGTTCGAACCGAAGATACCATCTATTTGGTGAAGGTAAGCTCGCGCTTGGAAAGCACTATGGCAAATTTCGAAGAAGATGATTACGATGATGAACACTTAACCGATCCTATTGTCGAAATTCCTGAAAAAGGCGAAGATGAAGACGAGCTATCTGAGGAAGAGCCCGAGGATGAGGATGAATAGGAACAGATGTTTATAATATAAAGAAAGAGGCTTCAAATTGAAGCCTCTTTTTTGTTAGTGTTTCACTGAATTCTAGGCATGTTGTAATTCATGCTTTCCTTCTTTGATTTCCTCAATCAACTTATCGTTGAAAGCGGGTAAATCGTTTGGATTTCTACTAGTTACGAATCCTTCGTCTACTACGACTTCTTCGTCGACCCAATTCGCTCCCGCATTTACTAGATCGTCTTTGATAGAGCTGAAAGAAGTCAATTTTCTTCCTTTCACCACATCTGCAGAAATCAATACTTGCGGTCCATGGCAGATAGCCGCGACTGGCTTATGAGCCTTAAAGAAATCGCGCACAAATACAAGCGCATTTTCATTTCTACGAAGCTTATCCGGATTAATTACGCCTCCAGGTAAGACTAAGGCATTATATTGGTCGGCTGATACTTCGTCAATTGTTTTGTCAACATTGTATTCATTCGACCAGTTTCCATCGGCCCAAGCTTTGATGGATCCAGAATCTTCACTAACGATATCGACAGTAAAGCCTTCCTTTTCCATCGCTTCTTTTGGTGATTTCAATTCCGATTCTTCAAATCCATTTGTTGCTAATATTGCAATTTTCTTTTCCATAATGTTCGGTATTTTATTTTTTTTTAATTTTAATTCAACACTAATATACCGCTGAAACCCACGTACAACAAGTTTTGCGTACTAAGGTTATATTAAACTGTGTTAAGGATTGTGAATGATTATTTCTGTTGAAGGGTTTCCGACTTTTTTCGCTTCTCCTCGACCTTTTCCTTATAGGCCCGTAGTTCTTTAATCTCCTCTTCATAACTAATTGTAGCATCATCAGAAGGCTCTACCTTCACATCATTAAGCAACGCCCATTGTACCGTTAGTTCGGCCCCGAAAAACATGATGAGACATGTATAGTAAACCCATAGCAAGATCAACACTACACTTCCGGCAGCGCCGTATACCGAGGCTGGATCTGAGGTAGCAAAATAAAACCCAATGATATATTTGGCGGCCAAGAAAAGTAAGGTTGTAAAGAAGGCTCCCAATAACGTGGTTTTCCATCGAATCTTCACATCGGGAAGAAAGGTGAAAAGTGCCGCGAATAAACCGGTGATGAAGAATTGGGATAGTAAGAAATTGATGACCTCAATGATCCCGGAAGATATTTCACCCTGACGAGCGCCAAGCCAATCACTTAAACTGGAAATAGCGGTGGAAATAAGCAAGGATATTAGCAATAAAAGTCCGATTGCAAGAATCACCCCCAAAGAAACGGCACGTCGCTTTAAAAGGCCTTTAATGCCTATTTCTTTGGCGCGTACGTTCCAGATGTCATTCAATGCCTTTTGAAGTTGAAAAAAGACTCCCGTCGCGGCAAATAACAGCATTCCCAAACCAATCACGAGCGTCCAAGCCGAGGAATTTTCCAGGGCCGCATTGGCAATCATATTCTGAAGCGCTTGAGCAGCACCTTCCCCTATCATCGATCCGAATTCCGAAACGATACGTCCCTGAACCGCATCCCTGCCAAAGAAAATTCCCGCTACGTATACTGTAATAAGTAAAAGCGATGGCAACGAAAACAGTGCATAATATGCAATTACGGCACTTTTCGACCAAGGGTCATTACTGTCCCAACTCTGATAGGTATTTTTTAATAAGCGCCATGCTTTCTTCATAGGAGAATTTTCGCCTATGTATAAAAATAAAGAAACCCCTTGCGTAGTCGCAAAGGGTTTGCTGTTAAATAAATGGTAATCCTTATTTGATATTCTGGAAGATAGAATGCATCAAGCGTTTTTTGTCGTTTAAGCTTTCTTCAAGGGAAATCATCGTCTCGGTCCTCGTAACACCTTCAATATCGTCGATGTTATAAATAATTTCCTTGGCGTGACTTGTATCTCGGGCACGAATCTTACAGAAAATATTGAACTTTCCGGTGGTTACATGCGCAACGGTAACGAAAGGAATATCACTGATTCGTTCCAGCACAAACTGGGTCTGGGATGTTTTCTGAAGAAAAACGCCGACATATGCAATGAAGGAATAACCTAGTTTTTCGTAGTCCAATCGAAGGGAAGAACCGATAATGATTCCGGCTTCTTCCATTTTCTTTACGCGAACGTGAACTGTACCTGCCGAAATATCAAGCTTTTTGGCGATATCGGTGAAAGGAGTTCGGGTATTTTCGATCAACATGTCGAGAATTTGATGATCGGTATCGTCTAATTTAAATTTTGGCATTGTATGAGGTTTAAGCTGTCTGTTTATACAACGGCAAAAGTACTATATATTGTAAAAGCCTATATTAATTTTTTAATAAATCTTCAGTGAAATCGATGCCATTGCGCTGTATCGATTTAATTTCCACACCGATATCGATAATTTTGTGCGAATTTATCAACAATTCTTCTCCAACTACATCGATTTCGTTGTGACTGAAAAGTGCTAGTTCCTTCCCTATTTTTTCTATTTTTGGTGTGAAGAGGATTGTGTTATCCTTCAATATTTCTTCATATTGAATTCCAATATCGACCAGCGATTTTTCCTTCCCGAAGCGCGCATTGCGAATGATGATATCCAAAAAACTTTTTTTGTTCTCAGGAATTGCAAAATAGCGTGAAGTATCGCAAGTCTTGACTTCAACCTTATCATCAAGTAACCCAAAAAAGCTTAGGTAACTCAGGAAGATAAGTTCCCGTGTTTTCTCGCGTTGGTAATCGCCGGGGTAATGCCCTGCCTCAAACAATATTGTAGGCGTATCGGTTTGTTGAAAGGTGTCGCCAACACAGTTTAAGTTGAAATCGTCGTCATAACGCCCTACCTGATTTGGAATGAAGCCCTGCAACATATCATACATTTTTACAATCTTGGCCATAGCTTGCTTTCGAGCAGGCGTAATCGATTTTTCTTTATTGGCCGAAGGCGCCAGAAAGGTAATAACGGCGGAATTGCCTTTTTCCAGACCATAAATACTACGCTGGTCATGTAAATTTAAACACCAATCTGGCTGGAAGCTTTCAAAGACTTTTCGAAGCACTCGGCTTTCTTTCTGACTTAGGTCCTGCGCATCACGATTTAAATCGACGCCATTGGCATTTTCACGAGTATACTGCACTGCACCGTCCGGATTTAGCATTGGAATACAGCAAAAGGTAAACTCCTTTTTAAATCGAACCGCTTCTTCTTCGTACGCACCTGGATGTTGTAAGAAATTCAAGAAATCCATTAACGCTTTAGTCGTGGTACTTTCGTTACCGTGCATTTGCGACCAGGCTAAAACCTTTATGGGACCTTCCCCAATCTTCACCATAGGAATCTGTTGGCCATTTTCCGATGCTCCAGGATACGATATATGGAAATCAGAATTCAATTCATCTAAAGCATCACGAACCATATTTAAGGTTATATAACGTCCGCGTAATTTAGTTTCAAAGGTAGATCGGTATACAGATAGTAAGGCTTCCAAAAGTTTTTGTTTACAAAGCTAAACAGATTAATGTTTACAAATGTACACAGGTAAAATTGTTGATTTAGATACATCAGTAAACAGTTTGTAGTGGGTTAAATGACGGCACGTACCTGTAGACTTTCAAATAATATTATATGATATCAAATAATTATTTATCAGTTAGTTAAAGTATTTATTTAAAGTTATTATTTAATATAATTTAATCGGTATTCGACTTAAAATTGTTACTTTCTATTCGATTTGTTACATTTGTAAAGCAACTTTAGGAAATTTACGTGTTACAATGGTAAACAGTAAGGAATTCGCGAAAAGGCTTGAGAAAATCTTCGAGCATTATGGTCTTTCGGCAACTGCTTTTGCCGAGCGGATCGACTTTAATAGATCGACTATCTCCCATATCCTATCGGGGCGAAATAAGCCTAGTTTGGAATTTGTGATGAAAGTCGTTCATGAATTTCCTGAAGTGGAATTGTATTGGTTGTTGAATGGTAAAGGTTCTTTCCCGATCGATACTGAAGAAAAAACGGAACTATCCCCTACTAAACCAACACAGGAAAGAATGCCGGAATCCACAAATGTACAGCAATCACTTTCTGAAGCTCAAGTGGAAGCATTTACACCTTCAACTTCTAAGGAAATCGATCAAATTATTCTGCTGTATAAAGATGGTAGCTTTAAGGTGTATAAAAAATGAGCATTTCTTCTAAAAAATGCTGAAATTCGCACTTATAATGAAATTGCGATTCACTTTATTTTGCATACTATCTCTTCTAATTGATGGCTGTTATAGTCCTGAGCGTAACTGTGTTGATTTTAAAACCGGCGCTTTCGAGTTTGAGGCATTGGTAGGAACTGAAGTTGAAACCACGACCTTTGTACGTAACGATTCCATAGAAATTGACTATTTTAGAGGAAAAAGTGATACGTCTTCGATTCGCTGGATAAACGATTGCGAGTATATCGTTCAAAAAATCAATCCGAAGAGCATGGCCGAAGAAAAGGCTATTCATATGAAGATTTTAACCACTGATGGAAATACCTATACGTTTGAATATAACGTCGTGGGTGAAGATCGAAAAGAACGCGGAAAAGCAGTGAAAGTAAGCAGCGACCCCATAAAACCTAACAAAACAACCAACTAGAAACTTGTATGTTCGATATTTTGACCTCTCCAGATGCGCTCATGGCGCTGTTGACCCTTACCATTCTTGAAATTGTTCTCGGTATCGATAATATTATCTTTATATCATTAGCAGCGAGTAAGCTTAAAAAGCAACATCAAAAGAAAGCAACCAACATTGGCCTCTTTATGGCAATGATCATTAGGGTTATTCTATTGTTCGGTATTTCTTGGTTAGTGGCTATGGAAGCTCCGTTCTGGCATATCAATCTTTCTTGGATCAAAGCAGGTGTTTCCGGACAAGGGATTATTCTTTTTGTGGGAGGACTCTTCCTACTGTATAAAAGTACCACCGAAATTCATGAAAAGGTTGAAGACAAGGGCCATGACGAACGCGAGGTGAAGAAGGCTCGTGCAACCACCCTTACGAAGGCTATTGTTCAAATATGTTTGATAAACGTGGTTTTCTCCTTCGATTCGATTCTGACAGCAGTTGGAATGACAAACGGAATAGGAAACTCAGCCAACGATGCCTTGATCATAATGGTTATTGCCGTAGTAGCCTCCATTTTGATTATGATGATTTTTGCGAATCCTGTCGGTCGATTTGTAAACAAACATCCTACTGTTCAGTTATTGGGCTTGGCGTTCTTGATCTTAATCGGCTTTATGCTTATTGCTGAAGGGGCACACCTGTCGCATTTAGTAGTATTCGGTAATGAAGTAGGCGTTATTCCGAAAGGCTATTTGTACTTTACGATTGCGTTCTCCTTATTTATCGAATTCATCAACATGAAATATCGTCAAAAAACTTCCGACATCGTTTCGACGATTCCGGATGAAGAGATTGAACAAAAACACGACAAGCCGCTATGAGTGATTACAGTACCCATTGGACCAAAAACGATTTAAGCGCTTACTTGCTATTATATTGTGCGCATGCCGATTTTATTGAAACTTCCGAGGAATTGGAAATGGTAAAGTCGAAGGTGAATCGAAATGAATACGAACGAATTCATAGGGAATTTGAAGCCGATAACGACTTTCAGAGTATTCAAAAAATTCAGCATACCGTTCATCGCCTTAACCTTTCGAATGAACAAATAGAAGAAATGGTAGCCGAAATGAAGGATTTGTTCTTTGCCGATGGTCATTTTGAAGCAGCGGAACAAGCCGTTTTCGTTGGATTACGGCATATTCTTAAAAACGAAGAGGAATAATACTACTGTCTGTTTTTGAGCATGCTGTTTTGCTCTTCCATCAAGCGCTCGATATTTGAAAGCAGTTCGATATCCTTTGGGGTTTCGACGGTTTTGTTTTTTGGATCCTCGGCCTTGCGTTTATAGCGGTTAATTACCTTTATCACCACGAAAATTGTAAAGGCAATCACGAGGAAATCGACCATTACTTCAAGTAATTCTCCATATCCTATTGCTACCTCCGAATTTGTTTCCGTAGCTTCTTTTAGAACATACTTTCGTTCCGCCAAATTAACATCATCGGTCATCAGGGAAAGTGGTGGCATGACTACCTTTTTCACCAAGGTATTCACTACATTATTGAAGGCGGTTCCTATAATGATACCTACCGCCATATCGATCATGTTTCCCTTGACCGCAAAACTCTTAAATTCTTGAATTAATCCTGCCATGTAATACTCATTACATGGTGACTGAGGCTCTCGAAGTCACCACTTACTTATTAAAATAAACTTGTTTGTCCCTCACCACCGGATGCTTCACCACCGGTATCGTCATCAGAACTGTTTTGAATTGCATCATCATCAGTATCGGAGGCTTCGTTGTCTTCTTCTGAAGAAAGATCCTCTTCATCTACCACATCCATATCCTCAGCATTCTTTTCTTCTGGCGGCTCATAAGGAAGCGATGCCAAGGCGTTGATTTCCAAAACCTTTTCTTTTGTCAATTGATTTCCCATTGCCGTGATGCCTTTCACTGCTATAAACTCTTCAAGGTTAACCTCCAGGTTCTCTTCACGTTCCTTCCCGCGTTTCTTTACGAATACCACTTCGGCTACGGGACGATAATCGGTGAAGATGCGCTCCAGATAAGAATCGGAATGATCGGTAATAATCAACTCCTCCTTGTCTGGATTTTCAATCAGGAATCGTTTCACATAAAACAATTCCTTTTCACCTTCCCAATAAATGGCCGAAAGCGGTTTTTTAGGCTCCCATTTTTCTAGAATGATAATGTCATCATCAAAACGAAGCGTCATTTCCGGAACTACCGTCTTCACGGTTCCATCTTGCTTCACAATGAGCAAGCGGTCTTCACTTCTAAATTCACCCAACAATTCACCTCTACCATCTAGATTCAGGCGCTGTACGGTCTCATCGAACCATATTTTCCGTGGTTTTAGGGTAGAAAGACCTTTTTCCTTTAATTCGACGCGCTTTACAGGATGCTTGGTGACGATATTTCCTTTGGCACCTCTCCCCTTCACCATTTGATCGGCAAAATCGAGGTCGAATTTCAATTTCTTAATATTTCCTTTTTGTCGCAATAACACTGTTACGACTTCGGCTTCACCGTTTGGATTCGCCGTAAAATACAATACTTTGCTTCCTTTTGCATCCTTCGTAAGACTATACTCGCGGTCGCGGGTAATAGAGGTCACTGCAAAACGCTTCACATAGGTCGGTCCGCTCTTTCCGAAGCGATAGATCATATTGTAAATCGTGCGCTTGTCTTTCTTTTTAAAGACCGCTACATGGATAATACCTTTACCGATAAAGGTTTTACTGTCGACTTTGGTAACCATCATGGTGCCGTCTTCCGTGAACACAATAATATCATCGATATCACTACAATCGGTAACATACTCATCGCGACGCAAACTGGTTCCGATAAAGCCTTCCTCCCTATTTACATAGAGTTTGGTATTTCGAATGACCACTTTGGTCGCTTCAATATCATCGAACACGCGAATTTCAGTTTTTCGCTCCTTCCCTGCCCCGTAATCCTTCTTCAACCTTTTGAAATAGGCAATGGCATATTCAATCAGGTTTCCTAAATGATGCTTAATCTCTGCAATCTGATCCTCTAATGCTTCAATCTTTTGTTGAGCCTTGTCGATATCGAATTTTGAAATACGCTTGATTCGAATTTCGGTCAATCGCACGATATCCTCTTCCGTTACCGCACGTTTCAAATGCTTGATGTGTGGTTTCAACCCTTTATCGATCGCAGCGATCACGCCTTCCCAGGTTTCTTCCTCTTCAATATCGCGATAGATTCTATTTTCGATAAAGATGCGTTCCAGTGAAGCGAAGTGCCATTGGGCTTCAAGTTCATCGAGCCTGATCTCCAGTTCCTGTTTCAGCAAATCGACCGTACGATCGGTACTTCTGCGAAGCATTTCAGAAACACCAACAAAAAGCGGCTTGTTGTCTTCAATAACACAGCCTAATGGTGAAATAGAGGTTTCACAATTGGTGAAGGCATATAGCGCATCGATCGTCTTATCAGGTGAAATTCCGCTAGGAATATGTACCAATATTTCAACCTGAGCAGCTGTGTTATCTTCAATCTGCTTGATTTTTATCTTGCCTTTGTCATTCGCCTTAAGAATGGAATCAATTAATGATGAAGTGGTCGTGCCAAAAGGAATTTCGTTGATAACAAGCGTATTCCGATCCTGTTGATTGATGCGGGCGCGACTTCGAATCTTACCCCCACGAACGCCATCTTTGTAATCGGTAGCATCCATGATGCCACCCGTTGGGAAATCGGGTAGTAAGGTGAATCGCTTCCCTTTCAGATGCTTGACAGAGGCATCGATCAACTCTATGAAGTTATGGGGTAATACCTTGGTTGAAAGTCCCACGGCAATACCTTCCGCTCCCTGCGCCAACAATAGCGGGAACATGACGGGAAGGTTGATCGGCTCTTTCTTTCGTCCGTCGTAACTCGCTTGCCATTCGGTAATTTTTGGATTGAAGACAACATCCAGTGCAAACTTGGAAAGTCTAGCCTCGATATATCGTGAAGCTGCCGCACTATCGCCCGTAAGCACATTTCCCCAGTTTCCCTGAGTATCGATAAGTAAATCCTTTTGCCCCATCTGCACCATCGCATCGGCAATACTGGCATCGCCGTGAGGATGGTATTGCATGGTATGACCAACGATGTTCGCAACTTTGTTGTAGCGTCCATCGTCCAAGTCTTTCATGGAGTGCATAATACGACGCTGAACAGGCTTAAAACCGTCTTCGATTGCGGGAACGGCACGTTCTAGAATTACATAACTAGCATAATCCAAGAACCAGTCACGATACATACCCGTAACCTTGGTGATGGTTTCGCTGTTATCGGCATTTTCGACATCGCCACCCTCTTGGTTCTGGTGGTCGATATCCTCTGGATTTTGTTCTTCGTTATTATCGAGTTCGTCACTCATAAGATGTATTGCGCAATATTAGTTCTAGGTTGATTTAGGCTTCTACTTTATCCAATTCTACTTTTAGATTATCGATGATGAATTCCTGTCGGTCGGGCGTATTCTTACCCATATAAAATTTCAATAATTCGTCTATACTCATGGCTTTATCTAACATCACAGGGTCTAAGCGAATATTCTCACCAATAAAATGCTTGAATTCATCGGGTGAAATCTCACCTAGCCCTTTAAATCGAGTAATTTCGGGTTTCGGCTTCAACTTATCGATCGCGGCTTTTCGCTCTTCTTCGGTATAGCAGTAAATGGTTTCTTTTTTATTTCGAACTCGAAACAATGGTGTTTGGAGAATGTACAAATGCCCTTCTTTGATCAATTCTGGAAAAAATTGAAGGAAAAAAGTAATTAACAGCAATCGAATGTGCATTCCATCTACATCGGCATCGGTTGCGATTACGATGTTGTTATAGCGAAGATCTTCCATGGAATCCTCAATATTCAAGGCTGCTTGCAACAGATTGAATTCTTCATTTTCGTACACAATCTTCTTACTCATACCGTAGCTGTTCAGTGGTTTTCCACGGAGTGAAAATACCGCCTGCGTATTCACATCACGACTTTTGGTGATACTACCACTCGCAGAATCCCCCTCAGTGATAAATAAGGTCGTTTCAAGTCGACGTTCTTTTTTCATATCACCCAAATGCACTCGACAATCGCGTAATTTTTTATTGTGAAGGCTTGCCTTCTTGGCCCTATCGCGGGCTAGCTTTCGAATACCCTTCAGTTCCTTTCGTTCCTTTTCGGCGCGGATGATCTTCTTCTGAATCTTTTCAGCAACCTCAGGGTTTTTATGGAGGAAGTTATCAAGGTAGGTTTTCACGAAATCGTTCACATAGGTACGAACAGTCGGCAAATCGCCTCCCATATCGGTACTACCGAGCTTTGTTTTGGTCTGACTTTCAAAAACCGGCTCCATCACCTTGATGCTAATGGCCGAAACGATTGATTTTCGGATATCGCTGGCATCGTAATTTTTTCCATAGAAATCGCGAAGCGTCTTTACGATGGCTTCACGAAAGGCAGAAAGGTGAGTCCCTCCTTGTGTGGTGTTCTGGCCGTTAACAAAGCTGTGGTATTCTTCACTATATTGCGTTCTACTGTGCGTTATGGCGATTTCAATATCGTCTCCTCTTAGGTGAATAATGGGATATAGCATATCCTCTTCACTCATATTCTCATTAAGCAAATCCTTCAACCCGTTCTTCGAGTGAAACTTTTCACCATTAAAGTCGATAGTGAGCCCCGGATTCAGGTAAACGTAGTTTCGGAGCATCTTCTCCACATACTCATTTCGGAACTTAAAGTTCTTAAAGATGGTTTCATCAGGAATAAACTCGACCCGTGTACCCTTTCGCTTTCCACTATCTTCAACATCGGGGTTGTTTTTAAGTTCCCCTAGCTCGAATTCGGCCTGCTTCATCTGTCCATCACGAACCGATTCCACCTTAAAATATGCCGACAGTGCATTTACCGCCTTGGTACCCACACCGTTTAGTCCGACCGACTTCTTAAACGCCCGGGTATCGTATTTACCACCGGTATTCATTTTAGAAACGACATCGACTACCTTTCCGAGCGGGATACCACGACCATAGTCGCGTACCTTGACTTCCTTATCCTTTATGCGGACTTCAATCGTCTTTCCAGCGCCCATAACGAACTCGTCGATACAGTTATCAAGCACCTCTTTTAGAAGAATATAGATACCGTCGTCTGGAGAGGAACCATCACCCAATTTTCCGATGTACATTCCGGGTCGCATACGAATATGCTCTTTCCAATCCAACGACCTAATATTGTCCTCAGTATATTGTGTATCTGCCATAAGAATTTGAAGTGAATGGGCAATAAATATAGGGGTTCACGAGGAAAATTAACACCCAATTACATGAAAGTAATTAACAATTCTTGGCCGAAAGTTGTTAGTAATTCTGAAACTCCTGTGTTCCTAAAACCTCTTTATAAATAAGAAGTAGTAACATATTGCTTTTGCTAATACTTGACACTAGTTTTCGATTGTTGTAATTTTAACAGAAAAAGCACGTAACTTAAATGGAATACATCGATTATTATAAGGAACTTGGACTGACAAAGGAGGCTAGTCAGGCGGATATTAAAAAGGCGTATCGCAAATTGGCTCGAAAGTATCATCCCGATGTGAACCCGAACGATCAGGAGGCGCAGCAAAAATTCCAACGCATTAATGAGGCCCACGCTGTCTTAAGCGATCCTGAAAAGCGAAAGAAATACGACAAATACGGTAAGGATTGGGAACATGCCGATGCGTATGAAGAAGCTCAGCGACAACAGCGAAATCGAAGTGGCGGAGGATTTGGAAATGCTCAGCAACAAGCCTACACCACGGGAGGTTTTGACGACAGTCAGTTTTCTGACTTTTTTGAAAGTATGTTTGGCGGTGGCGGTTTTAGTGGTCAGCGTCAACACAGCCATGCGCAATTCAAAGGGCAGGATTATAATGCGACGCTACGGCTTCAATTGACCGATATTCTTACTTCACATACACAAACTATCGATTTAGGTGAAAAGAAAATCAGAATTACCATTCCCGCGGGCGTTGAAGATGGTCAAACCATTAAAATCAAAGGATACGGAGGTGAGGGCGTGCAGGGCGGTCCGAAAGGCGATCTCTACATCACATTTGAAGTACTTAACAACACTGCTTTTAAACGACTGAAATCCGATTTATATAAGGAAATGGAAATCGACCTTTATACAGCTGTGTTGGGTGGAAAAATCACCATCGACACACTATCTGGCAAAGTGAAGTTAACAGTGAAGCCTGGAACTCAAAACGACGCAAAGGTGAAGCTTAAAGGGAAGGGGGTGCCCATATACAAACAGGATGATGCTTTTGGTGATTTGTTCATTACCTATAAAGTAAAATTGCCAGAAAAGCTTTCTAGCGAAGAAAAGGAATTGTTTACACAACTTTCAAAATTGAAGTAAAATGGCAAAAGAGAAATATATACTAGTTACGACCTACTGTAAACACTCAAACATCGATCGTGAGTTTATAGAAGCACTACATCAATTCGGATTGATAGAGCAGCAATTTCAAAAGGAAGATCTCTATATACTTGAAGAGGATATTGTCGAAATCGAACGAATGTTCCGATTACATAATGATTTAGGTATTAATATGGAGGGTCTTGATGTCCTCACCCATATGCAACGTAGAATGGAAGAAATGAGAAGAGAACTTGTCTTATTAAAGCAAAAATTGGAGTTATATGAATAGTGGTAAGTTGTGAAAAGGTGACTAAAATTCAATTAAAGGCGTGTTAAAACGGAATTTCTGAATGGTGATAGTTTCTATATTGGAAGCATGAAAAAAATTTTTAGCACCCTAGCCGTAGTATTTATTACCCAATTTTCTTTTGCTCAAGAGTCCACTACCTCTTCATTTAAACAAGAATCATCCACTTCCCCATACGAATGGGATTGGGTGCGCGATGGCATCTGGACCGGCGGCGGCATTGCCGTTAGCGGACTTGGACTTTATTTCATAACGGAAAAAGATGATATTACCGAAGCTGAGTTACAACAGGAAATTGCCAATAAAGATGATATAAACTTTTTAGATCGTTGGGTGGCAGGAAATCACTCTGAGGATGCTAATAAGATAAGTGATATTCCTTTTGCCCTTTCTTTTGCCACTCCCCTAGCATTGTTGTTTGATGATGAGGCTAACGAACATTCAGCTCAGATTGGTGGGCTTTATTTAGAGAGTTTAGCTACCACTGCTTCCCTCTATACTATGACAGCAGCTTTCGTGAATCGCTCTCGACCCTATGTGTATGATGAAAGCGGCGATACCTCTCTAGCGAGAAGAACTAGCAATAATGGGCAACGATCTTTTTACTCCGGTCACGTAGCCGCAGCCGCGACGGCTACATTCTTTACCGCGAAGGTGTTTACAGACTTCAATCCAGATATGAATGGAAAATTCTGGATTTGGACAGGAGCCGCCACAATTCCAGCAACAGTAGGGTATTTCCGATTAGAGGCAGGTCAGCATTTTCTAACCGATGTATTGTTAGGGTACGGACTAGGGGCTGCAGTGGGATATTTTGTGCCAGAGCTACACAAAGTAGAAAACGATTCTTTTAGCGTGTATCCAACAGGGGGAAGAACCTATTTGGGCGATGAATACAGTGCGATGGCCGTTCGGTTTACGTTTTAATCTAGATGCTTCGACTTCCTGCCTGCCGGCAGGCAGGCGCTCAGCACAGACAGGTTCAGGTGTGACAAGCTTAGCCCAATAGTTATTTTGGAAACTATTTTTTAGAAGTTTACATGGATTACTTAACTAAACGTTGAATCGGAAATGCATGACATCGCCATCCTTTACGATATATTCCTTCCCTTCTACTGATAGCTTTCCAGCTTCACGTACTTTGGCTTCACTTCCATACTGAACATAATCGTCGTATTTGATTACTTCCGCACGGATAAAGCCCGCTTCAAAATCGGAATGGATGACACCTGCCGCTTCAGGAGCGGTAGCACCAACCGGAATGGTCCATGCACGGACTTCCTTCTCTCCCGCCGTAAAGTAGGTTTGTAGATTTAATAATGAATAAGCACCACGAATCAATTTGGCGGAGCCAGGTTCCTCTAGACCTAAATCTTCCAAGAACATCTGTCGCTCCTCATAGGTTTCCAATTCAGTAATATCGGCTTCGGTACCCACGGCAAGGACCAATACTTCAGCGTTTTCATCTTTTACGGCCTCCTTCACCTTTTCAACATATTCATTCCCGGAAGCAGCGGACCCTTCATCTACATTGCATACGTACATTACTGGCTTATCGGTGATATACTGCATCCGATTGATGTATTCTTCTCGTTCAGATTCGGTTAGCTCAATTGCACGAACCGATTTGCCTTCTTCTAAACCTTGCTTCACTTTTGCCAAAGCAGCTTCTTCTTTTTGCGCTTCCTTATCGCCTGTCCGAGCAGCGCGTTTCACTTTGTCGAGACGCTTTTCGGTGGTTTCCAGATCTTTCAATTGAAGTTCAATATCGATAGTTTCCTTATCGCGAACAGGATTTACATTACCATCAACATGCACAACATTATCATTATCGAAGCAGCGCAATACATGAAGAATCGCGTCGGTTTCGCGGATATTCCCAAGAAATTGATTTCCGAGCCCTTCCCCTTTACTTGCACCTTTCACCAAACCGGCAATATCGACAATTTCAACCGTAGCCGGTAACACACGTTGTGGATTTACCAGTTCTTCCAATTTCACCAACCGATGATCGGGAACGTTCACGACACCGATGTTTGGTTCAATGGTACAGAAAGGGAAATTGGCGCTCTGCGCCTTCGCATTAGAGAGACAATTAAAGAGTGTTGATTTTCCCACGTTTGGTAAGCCGACGATACCTGCTTTCATAATTTTTTGATCTTCAATTTTGAGTGCGCAAATATAACGGTTTAACAGTAGTTTTTATGCATCATACCTTCCATTTCAACAAAAAAGTTTGGCAATACTTTGGGGCTTGGTTTTCATTTAGTTAACACTTGGAAAGTATCTTTACTTTATAAACCAAAAAATGACAATCATGAAAAATCTCATTATGTGTGTTGGCGGAATCATGCTTAGCGGTACGATGATGATAGCACAAGTAAATCAGGATGTGAAAAAAGAAACGGTGACAAAGAAAGTGACTGTGAAGGACACTGACGTTGACACTCGTGTTGTTGAGGATGTATATGAAGAGAAGGAAATTATTTCAGTTGAAGGAAATGAAGAAACAAATCAAGAAGCAAAGGTAAAAACAGTCAAGGATAAAAAGAGCGATGTGGTGAAGGCTGAAAAGGAAGTAAATGCTGAAAACCAAGCAAAGATCGCAATGGAAAAGGCAAAGGTCGAAGAGGAACTTGAGGCCTCTAAGGAAGCTCAAAAGCGGAAAGCAGAAGCTAAGAAGGCAGAACTAGAAGCCAAGGAGAAGATGATGGAAGCTGAAATGAAGGAAAATCGAAAGAAATTGGAAAAAGGGAAGAAAGTAAAAAAGAAGAAGAAAGATGATGGGTAATTCCCTGATTTGTTAGTGAGGACCCCGGCAACTGCTGGGGTTTTTTATTGCAGTATATGTTGAATCGCTTGACGATATTCCTCAAAAGCAACCAAGTTGTTATGGTCGCCCTCCGGGACGGTTACAAATGTCATTAACGATTCAGAAACCGTTTTTGACAACTTTTTTCCAGATTCGTAAGGCACCACACTGTCGGATGTACCATGAAGTATGACTATCGGACATTCGATATCATCCATAAAAGTATAAGTAGGGAACTGATACTTCAACAGGCTGCCGATAGGTAAAAACGGAAAGGTGCTTTTCGCTACATCTTTTAAGCTGTAAAAAGGCGTTTCTAAAATTGCCTTACAGGGTTTGTTAGCTGCTGCCAGCTTTGCTGCAAAGGTTGTTCCGAGGGAACGACCGTAAACGATGATTTCATTTTCAGGAGTAGATTTTTTCAAATAGTCATACCACAACTGGGCATCTTCGTACAAAGCTTTCTCTGAAAGTGAACCGGTACTTTTCCCGTAGGCACGATAGTCCATGATCAAGACATTGTAGTCGAATTGCGTGAACCACTGCCCTATTTCTCCCCAACGGGCAAGATTACCAGCATTACCATGAAAATATAGGATGGTTCCCTTCGGTTTGTCAACAGAAAATTGAAGCCCGTTTAACCGTGCTCCATCCGTTCCTTCAATAAAAATTTCCTCAAACGGTGTTTCAAATGAATACGAATAGTCATCGGCCAAGGGCTCGGGATGAAAAATTAATTTTTCCTGTAACAAATACATACCTAACAAAAGTACGAGAAAGGCTGCTACTAGAAAACCAAGGAATTTGGCAAATTTTCTCATTCTTCATTTTTAGTTGCATGCTTCACCTTTAGACTCGTTTTGCTATAATCTATATTTCGCTGTATGGGGTGAAGAATATCATGGATAATCTCATGATACTGTTTTATAGTATTCATATTTTTGTGGCCACCGCCAACTACTGGATGTAGGGTAGTATTTTTCGCCTGAATCTTAGAAAGCTTCACACTGCTTGAAAAAGGAATCAGCTTATCGTCAGTTCCATGAATAATATGAATTGGGCATTGTACATATTTCAACCATTTGTAGGTGGGCATAGGATATTTCAATAGAATGGAAAGCGGCATAAAAGGCAAATAACGTCCTGCAACCTTAGCCAGACTGTAGTATGGAGCATCCAATATGAGCATCTGCGGATTGTTCATAGAGGCCAGTTTGGTTGCAAATCCCGATCCTAGCGAACGTCCATAGAGAATGATATGCTTTTCGGGCACCAATTTCCGAAGTTTATCATATACATATTGAAGGTCTCGTTTTAATGCTTTTTGCGAGCGTCGACCGGTACTTTTGCCAAATCCACGGTAATCGACCATGATAACATCATATTGATGTCCGGTGAAATCGACGGCAAACTTCCCCCACCCCTTGATGCTCTTCGAATTACCCTTCAAATACAACACTACTCCTATTGGGTTTTTGGCTTTAAAATGAAGTCCGTTGAGTACCGCACCATCGCGCGTTCGAAGATTATATTCTTCGACTGTCTGGTTCTCGTAAAGGAATTTAAAATCCTCGGGAAGCTTTTCGGGCTTAAATAGAAAATAATCCTGTAAGTAGTATAGCAGTATACTCACCAATAGATAGGCGGCAACTAGTAGTAACAAAATGGTTAACCATAGCGGCATATTGCTATTTTCACTAAATGTACAAAAATTAACGAGTGGAAATAATCCCAAATATTAAGAGAATTTAAGAGTATACGGTTGTTTTCAGAAATGTTTAGCAAAGAATTAAAACGATTTTTCAACTGCGAAGTCATGATGATAGTATCTTAGAATTGATTTCATAAAATATTAGAAAACAAAGACTAACATTTAAAATTTTACACTATGAAACGGATAGTATTGATATTCTCTCTTGCAGCATTTACTTCGGGATTTGCACAAGTAGATCAGAATAAAAATAAGATGAAGACAACGACGGTTACAAAAAAAGTGGTAACGGATAATGAAGGATCAGAAACCTCAACAAAGGCAGTAACCCAAACTAGAACACAAGAATTGGCTTTGACCGATTTTGAAGGAGAGCACAATTTTAGTACGGTAATGAAACCTGGAACAGTAGATACCGATGTTAAATACATAAATAATAATAATAAGTATTGGTTAACACCAGATAAGCCAGGATATAAAGTAATGACGAATATTAATGGCGAAGATCATACATTCGCACGAATTCGTCCTACATCCCAAGATGGATATTATTTGCATACCCAAGATGGTGAGAATTCCATTGGATATTTTAATGAGGATGGCGATTTTGTTGTAGAATCGTATGATTCAGACAATGATGGTGTTTACAATTATATTTATAAAGTAAATACTGTGGACAAAGACAAAATGAAAAAGAATAAAATGAAGTAATTTTTGTCCCACTGACTAAAAAAGCCGGCAAGTAGCCGGCTTTTTTATTGATGTATTAGGTTTTTAATCATGATGCATAAAAGCTTGTTTTGCCAATAACACTTCTTCGCTTTCCACATTGTCGTCATCGGGCACACAGCAATCTACTGGACAAACGGCCGCACATTGTGGTTCTTCGTGAAACCCTTTACACTCCGTACATTTATCGGGAACGATATAGTAAATTTCGTCGCTAACAGGCTCTTGCGTTTCCTGTGCATCCACTTCTTTCCCGTTAGGAAGCACAACATTTCCATCCAAATCGGTACCATCAGCATAACGCCAGTCGTCGGCACCTTCATAAATAGCAGTATTGGGACACTCGGGCTCGCAAGCACCACAGTTTATACATTCATCGGTTATTATAATGGCCATAGCTTTTTCTTTTTCTAACTTTGTACAAATTTAATGCCTACGTAGGGCAACTCCAAACCTTTATGGATTTAAACCAACGCATTTCAGCCTTTGCAAAAGTAGGGAAGTTTCTAGGTCAGTTTTCTGACAAAAATCATAGTAGTGACCCTTCTCTACCCTTTCCAAACTCTTTTTATGAAGAAATGAACCACATTCTTCATCGCGCAAAAGCCGAGAATGGATGGTTTACATTACCGAATGTATACCATTCTTTAAAAAGTTGGAGTAAGGAGCTACGCGAAGAAAATCTTCAGCAATGGCTGTCCAATTATACTATTCCAGCATCGGCTACTCCAAAAACCGTAGCGATCGTGATGGCGGGTAACATTCCCTTGGTTGGATTCCATGATTTCCTTTCAGTATTAATGGCTGGTCATAAGGTTATTGCCAAGCTATCCTCGAACGATGCAGTATTGCTTCCCTTTATCAAAAAACTGTTGGTTCATGCCGAACAGGAGTTTGAATCGAAAATTCGACTGACTGATGAAAAATTAGAGAATTTCGATGCGGTAATTGCGACTGGCAGTAATAATACAGCACGTTATTTCGACCATTACTTCGGGAAGTATCCACATATTATCCGTAAGAACAGGAATTCTGTAGCGGTATTAACAGGAAATGAATCGAAGGGCCAGCTGGAAGGACTTGCCGATGATATTTTCCAATACTTCGGATTGGGCTGCCGAAACGTTTCAAAATTGTTTGTTCCTGAAGGATATGATTTTAAGGCGTTTTTTGAAGCGCTGTACACTTGGAAGGATATAATCAACAACCATAAATACATCAATAACTACGATTATAATAAAGCGGTGTATTTAATGGGAAGCCATGAATTATTAGACAATGAATTTTTACTGTTGAAAAAGGATGAAGGCTACGCCTCTCCTATTGGCGTTCTTTTTTATGAAACCTATACGAATGAAGCACAACTTGCCGAACGTTTAAAAGCAGAAGATGAACAAATCCAAGCGATCATAAGTGAAGCATCCATTAAGAACGCAACTCCCTTAGGAACAGCGCAAGCACCTGCTTTGGACCAATATGCAGATGGCGTCGATACCATGGCTTTTTTGTTGAAACTATATGAATAAATTTGATTATTCTTTAACGCCTAAACCGCACATATTTAGCATCTTTGTACTTTTCTAACCCATCCCACTATGAAAAAACACAATTTTAGCGCCGGTCCCTGCATTTTATCGCAAAGCGTCTTTCAGAAAGCCTCGGAAGCAGTCCTTAATTTTAATGGTATCGATTTATCCATATTAGAGATCTCACACCGAAGCAAGGATTTTGTTGAAGTTATGGATATGGCGCAGGCATTGGCGTTGGAACATCTTCAGTTGGAAAACAAAGGATATAAAGCACTCTTTCTACAAGGAGGTGCCAGTATGCAGTTTTTGATGGCGGCCTATAACTTGTTGGAAAAAAAAGCTGCTTATTTGAATACAGGAACATGGAGTTCAAAGGCAATTAAAGAAGCAAAGTTATTTGGAGAATTGGTTGAAGTATCGTCATCTAAAGACCAAAATTTCAATTATATACCAAAAAATTATTCGATTCCTTCAGATGCCGATTACTTTCACTGTACTAGTAATAACACCATTTTTGGAACACAGATGAAATCGTTTCCAGAAACTGATATTCCGCTAGTTTGTGATATGAGCAGTGATATCTTTTCAAGAGAGTTGGATTTTTCGAAATTCGATTTGATTTATGCCGGTGCCCAAAAGAATATGGGACCTGCGGGAACAACGTTGGTGGTGGTGAAAGAAGAAATATTAGGAAAGGTGTCTCGACAGATTCCATCTATGTTAGACTACCAAGTACACATTGGTAAGGACAGTATGTTCAACACTCCTGCCGTATTTTCGGTATATGTAAGCATGTTAACCCTAAAGTGGCTAAAGGATCAAGGTGGAATTAAAGCAATTCAAAAAAAGAATGAAGAAAAAGCTGCGCTGATTTATAGAGAGATAGACAGAAATCCATTGTTTACAGGCTTTGTAGCGAATAAAGAAGATCGTTCTACGATGAACGCTACTTTTAATCTAACAGATGAAAGTCTTTCCGAAACCTTCAACAACTTGTGGAAAGATGCTGGGGTTAATGGCCTGAACGGTCATAGAAGCGTTGGTGGGTACCGTGCTTCCATGTATAATGCCCTTCCGATAGAAAGTGTTCAAGTGGTGGTAGATACCATGCGGGAATTGGAAAAAAGAGCCTAACCAAAATAATTCAATAGAAATAGTAAAAAGATCAGTACAATGAAAGTATTAGCAAACGATGGTGTTTCGCAAAGTGGAATCGAAGCCTTGAAGAAGGCTGGTTTCGAAGTGATAACAACCAAGGTTGCCCAAGAGCAATTAGCACAATATATCCAAAAACATGAAATTGATGTGCTTTTAGTACGCAGTGCGACTAAGGTCCGCAAAGAGTTAATTGATGCGTGTCCTAGTTTGAAGATTATCGGACGTGGTGGTGTTGGCATGGATAATATAGATGTGAAATATGCTCGCGAGAAAGGATTGAAGGTTATTAACACCCCTTCGGCCTCCTCTTCATCCGTCGCCGAATTGGTGTTTGCCCATCTTTTTGGAGGTGTTCGTTTCTTGTACGATAGTAATCGAAACATGCCGTTGGAAGGTGAAAGCCGCTTCAAGGAACTGAAAAAGAGCTATGCCGGTGGACGCGAATTACGCGGTAAAACCCTCGGTATTATTGGTTTTGGGCGTATCGGACGTGAAGTAGCCAAAATAGCTTTAGGGTGCGGAATGAAGGTAATTGCTAGCGATAACGAAGTTGGGGAAGCCGATATTACCCTTGATTTTTATGATGGACAAAAGATTACCCTTCAAATTAAGACGGAACCAGTTTCAGAATTGATCAAACACAGCGATTTTATCACGCTTCACGTCCCTGCACAAAAGGACTATATTATTGGAAAGGAAGAAATTCAAAAAATGAAAGATGGTGCTGCTATTATCAACGCTGCTCGTGGCGGAGTTATCGATGAAGATGCCCTGCTGAAGGCATTGGAAAACGGAAAGCTTTCTTTTGCAGCATTGGACACCTTTGAAGAAGAGCCACAACCCGCTGTAAAAGTACTGATGAACGGGAAACTCTCCCTAAGTCCACATATTGGAGCCGCTACACACGAGGCTCAGGATCGTATCGGACTGGAACTTGCCGATCAGATAATTGACACCTTACAGCCAGCGCAATCTTAAAATAACGTAACTTACATTAACTTAAAGCATAACGAAATGGAAGGTATCTTAGAATTATTAAACAGTGAAACAGGGCGTCAGATTATTAACGGCGTTAGCAATGAAACCAAACAGCCAACCGATAAAACGGCGTCTGTACTCTCAATGGGATTGCCCATTTTAATGGGTGCCATGAAGCGAAATGTAAACAAAGGCGGTGCTGAAGGATTGTTGGGTGCTTTAGATAATAAGCATGATGGCGATATCCTTAACAACCTTGGTGGTTTATTTAGTGGTGGTGTAAATGAAGATGTAAAAGCGGATGGACTTGGTATTTTGGGCCATGTATTGGGAGGTTCCCAAAACAATGTAGCCAGTGCGCTTTCCAAAAAATCTGGGATGGATGTAAACTCAGTAATGCAAATCCTTCAAGTGGCGGCTCCTATCCTATTGGGATATCTTGGAAAGAAAAAACGAGAGCAGAATGTAGCTTCAGAAAATGGCTTAGAAGGTTTACTCGGCGGTTTGATGGGTGGTAATGGAGGCTCACAACAAAAACAACAATCCTTGATCGAATCGTTATTGGATGGCGATGGCGATGGGAGTGTTATCGATGATGTTGCAGGAATGGTCCTTGGCGGGAATAAAAGCGATGGCATTGGTGGAATGCTGGGCGGTCTTTTTGGCCGTTAGGAATAAAAATCAAAATTTTGAGAAAACGCTCATTGTAAAATGTAGCGTTTTTTTATGCTGTTAAAAGAAAGATTACTTCTTTACTGTTTTTGTATTTTTGTGAAAAGGAAATCGTTATGAAATATCTTCTCGTACTACTTTCAATTTCATTGGCTATTTATAGTTGCGACAGTAGCAAAACTGCTATGCAGGGTTCTAACGAAACCTCTGCATCAGAGGGTGATACAATCCGGATCGCAAACGATAGCTTAGAATATGAGATAATTATTATTGAACCTGGTTTTCAAGGTTGGCTGGTTTCGCAACCACCACGCGGATATTACAATCAATCGTATTTGGAAAACAGAAATAGAATTTACGTACAAGAATATAATTATCGGGCTAGAAATCCACTACAGTATTCACCTCAATTATATCCTCAACCGATAAACTACGATATGAATGTCGATTATGGTTATGAAGTGAACTACCTTCTTTTTAATTATTTTAGATATTTCATGCAAGAGTATAATCAACGTTTTCCGGGAGCTAGACAATGAAAAAGTTAAAGGAACGCTGGAATATTCAGTCGAATTGGCGCCTTACCGTTGTGTTTATAGTATTCGCGGTAACGGGCAGCACTTCTGCGAAGTTTGCAGGACCTGTAACTGATTTGATTGGAATTCACGAAGAAATTGGTTGGTATATCTATTGGCCAATCCGTTTGTTAGTGATTTTTCCAGTGTATCAAATATTATTGGTTTCCTTCGGATGGCTTTTTGGTGAATTTGAGTTTTTTTGGAAATTTGAAAAGAAAATGTTGAAAGCTATGGGGCTCAAATTTTTATTTTAATTAATGCATTGTAGTATTATGATGTAAAATTTTGTTAAGCGCTTCGACCAAGGCCTTATATTTTGTAGTTTTGACACTTAATGAAGGAAAATAGGAAAAATATAATCTTTGTTTCCACAATACTGATTGCCTTGTTATTGGCACCATCAGTTATTCAGCTTGCACATGCTTTTGAAGACCATGAGCATATCGCTTGTTCGGAAAAAGGAGTACATCTTCATGAAGATACTCCTGAATGTAAGATTTGTGATTTCCACCTAACTTCCTTCGATTATCAGCTATACACAGCGAATTGCGCAGAAAATGTTATTCTGCCAAAAGAAGACGTACAAATCCTTCAAAACGCTGTACCTCTATCCTATTCATTTTCAAACAAACAGTTACGCGCACCCCCTTCTACACTTAGTTAAGTCAAAGATTTTCTCTTTTTACTAAGTAAGTTTTTTATATGCGCATCCTAGGATTATGGATATTGCTTCTTTGCAGTATACCATCAATAGCACAAAATTGTTCGTACACCCTTTCAGGTAAAGTAATCGATTCACACGATGATACTCCCCTCGTGGGAGCTACTATTATCGTAGCTGGATTGGAAAAAGCTGTCCAAACAGATCTCAATGGTAGTTATTCCATAAAAGGTCTATGTGAAGATTCCTATTCTTTTCAGGTCTCCCACCCCAATTGTATCACAAAAGGATTCACCCTTACTATTTCTGGCGATACTAACAGGAATTTTAGGCTGGAACATCATTTGGAAGAACTCAATGAAATTACATTGGAAGGAAGGGCCTATGAAAAGCAGACCGAAACAGTACGTGAAAATAGAATTAGAGAAGATGAGCTCGAGCGCTATAGCAACAAATCGTTGGGGGATGTATTAAATACCATTAGTGGAGTTTCCTCACTGAATACAGGAAATACGGTTGTAAAACCTTTAATAAACGGTTTACATAGTAGTCGCGTGGTCATCATAAACAATGGTGTTCGAATGGAAGATCAGGAATGGGGTGCGGAACATGCTCCGAATTTAGATATTAATACCGCAGGCAGTATTAGTGTTATAAAGGGTGCCAATGCATTGCAATATAGTGGCGATGCTGTTGGGGGCGTGGTAATTTCAGAAGATTCTAAAACACCTCTTCTCGATAGTTTATACGGAAAAACAATTTTATCTGCAGCTAGCAATGGTCGTGGTTCTTCAATAACGTCCCAACTAACCAAAAGTTATGAAAATGGCTGGTATAGTACGATTCAGGGTACTTTAAAGCGGTTTGGCGATTTTGAGGCTCCTGATTATGTATTGAGCAATACGGGTATTTTCGAACGGAATGCTTCCTTACGATTGGGCTATAATCAAATTGATTACGGTTTGGAAGGCTATTATTCTCTTTTTAAAAATGAAATCGGAATCCTAAGAGCTTCACATTTGGGCGGTGCCGCCGATCAAGTGCGCGCCATTAACAGCGATCGACCATTGATTATAGAGGATTTCACCTATAGCATCGACGCTCCAAAACAAGATGTAACCCATCAGCTTGCTCGAGTGAAGGGGTTCAAGAAATTTGAAGGACTTGGAAGGCTTGATGTACAGTATGATTTCCAACAAAACAAACGGCTGGAGTTTGATATTCGACGTGGGGATGATAGCGATAAGGCTTCATTGGATTTAACGTTGAATACCCATACCCTACTCGTCGATCTAGATACCGAATTATTTGAAAGTATCGATTTTCAAACGGGAGTTATGGGACGCTATAAAGAAAATATCGCAAACCCCAACACAGGGGTACGCCGTTTGATTCCCGATTACGAACAATACCAAGCGGGAATATATGGTATCGCTTCCTATTCCTTACAGGAGAATTGGTTATTTGAAGTTGGGGGACGCTTCGATTATACTTTTATGGACGTTTTTAAATTTTACCGAACTTCCTTTTGGGAGGAGCGGAATTATGACGAACTATTTCCAGCATTGGTTATAGAAGAATTGGATAATCAATTGCTAACGAATCCACAATTGACTTACAATAATTTCTCTGGCACTGTTGGGACTTCGTACTCATTTGGAGATGATTATAGGCTATTATTGAATTATTCCTTGGCATCGAGAGCGCCAAACCCATCGGAATTGTTTAGTGAAGGCTTACACCATTCGGCTTCGCGAATCGAATTGGGCGATTTGCGTTTCAATTCTGAAGTCGCACATAAGGTTTCTGCCACTTTTCAGCGAGATCACGATACCTTCAGCTTTGCGGTAAATCCTTATGTAAATACCATTGAGGATTTTATTATAATTGAACCTATAGATATTCAACAAACAGTTCGTGGGAATTTTCAAGTATGGGAATACCGTCAGACCCAAGCGCAACTAGTAGGAGTCGACTTCGATGCGCAGTATGCCTTCGCACCTAATTTTCAATGGAATAATCAATTCTCTTTAGTGAAGGGATACGACAGAACGAGAGACGAACCACTTATTAATATGCCCCCTATTTCCTTAAAGAACGAGGTGGTCTATCAAAATACAGAATTAAATAATCTGAGACTTTCATTACAAAGCGACTATGCGTTTCGCCAAAATGAATTCCCAGATAATAACTTTGAAGTCTTTCTTCCCACCACCGAGACAAATGAAGTAGTAGATGTAAGCACCCCTCCAGATGCGTATCACCTACTGCATTTTCGGTCAAGTATGGATTTCGACATTAACATGCTTTCAGTGCTTAATGTAGGGCTTCAAATAGACAATATTTTTAATACCGAATATCGAAATTACCTGAACAGATTGCGGTATTACGCCGATGATCTCGGACGAAATATTTCGATACAACTTAAACTTAATTATTAATTACAATCAAAATTTAAAAACCATGAAACGATTAAAATTAGTAACCTCGATTTTCGTATTAAGCTTATTCTTTGTAGCGTGTTCTAGCGACGATGATACTCCAGAACCGGTAAATGAAGAAGAAGTGATTACAACGATGACGGTTACATTAACGCCCGATGGCGGTGGAACACCAATTATCTTGCAAACCCGTGATTTAGATGGAGATGGACCAGACGCACCTGTGGTGACTGTTTCAGATAATCTTACCACGGGACAGTCCTATAGCGGAACCATAACATTTTTAAATGAAACAGAAGATCCTGCAGAAAATATTACGTTGGAAGTTGAAGAAGAATCAAACGAACACCAAATTTTCTACACTGTAGGAACGGGTCTCGATGTAACGTTAGTTGCAACAAATAATGATGACAATGGAAATCCACTAGGAACACAATTCGATCTTGAGGCTGGGGCAGTAAGCTCGGGTCTACTAACATTCACCCTTCGTCATGAGCCAATGAAGCCAAACTCTGGCCTTGGGGATGCCGGTGGCGAAACAGATATTGAAGCCACTTTTACCGTTGAAGTTGAATAGCCCGATACTTTGTGAGTAGTTTGAAAAGAAAACCCCTGCAGAACTCATAGCTGCGGGGGTTTTCTATATTTATAATGTTACGGTCGAAATCTTAGTCTTCTACCTCCACTTCAATCGTTTGGGGTACAGGACTTTTCTTGCCTTGCCATACATAAGTGTAAAGCCACATTAGAGTAAACGTCGGTACCATATCGGTAATCGGTAGAATTTCTTCAATAAATACTACGATGGAGGCTACCTTACCTTGTTCCCCTTCATACATATCCCTCATTTTCTTCGCGGCATAGGGAGCCCATAGAATATCGAGAAAAGGCCCAATTACAGGGATAAAGCTAGATGCCATTCCAATTAAATCGTAAACAACCCCTTTCCGAAGTACTGTATATTTTGAATATTTCATGTTCATGCTATTTAGTTCAATCATCATAACGCAAGAATGCTGCCAAAATTACGCTAAGTCGCTACTGATCAGTTTTAAGAACTCATTTCGGGTTTCAATCTTTTCAAATTGTCCTCGAAATCCTGAAGTTGTGGTTACGCTGTTCTGTTTTTGAACGCCTCGCATCATCATACACATATGCGCTGCTTCAATTACGACCGCAACGCCTGTAGGCTTCAACGTATCATTGATGCATTCCAAGATATTATGGGTTAATCGCTCCTGTACCTGTAACCTTCTCGCAAAAACATCCACTACTCTTGGTAATTTGCTCAATCCGACAATATGACCGTTGGGTATATAAGCAATGTGCGCTTTTCCAAAAAAAGGCAACATATGGTGTTCGCAAAGCGAATACAGTTCGATATTCTTTACTACTACCATATCATGATAGTCTTCAGCAAACATGGCCCCCTTTAATATCTCGGCAGGATCTTGATGATATCCGGAGGTTAGGAACTGCATCGCCTTGGCCGCACGTAACGGCGTTTTTTCGATTCCTTCCCTGCTAACATCTTCTCCCAATCCTGTAATAATATTTGAAAAATGCCCCTGTAAGTCTTTGGTAAGTTTTTCAGGGTAATGCTCTTCTTGGAAATAATTAGTCATAAGTGCTATTTGAGTTTATCGGAATAATACGTTCGTAGCTTTTTGAGTTTCGGTTCTATAATAAATTGGCAATACGGTTGCGAGGTATGCTGGTTGTAAAAATCGTGATGCTCGGTTTCAGCTTCATAAAAGGCGGTGAAAGCAGCTATTTCCGTAACTATTGGATTATCAAACACCTTTTGCTTTTCAAGGATTTCTACAAACGATTCAATCTGCTCCTTTTGTTCCACCGAAGTATAATAAATAGCACTTCGATACTGTGTTCCCACATCATTTCCTTGTTTGTTTAAAGTGGTAGGATCATGTGTGCCAAAAAACACTTCTAACAATTCAGCTAGTTGAATTTTCTCCTCGTCATATACCACCTTAACAGCTTCCGCGTGACCCGTGCGACCCGTTATTACTTCACGATAGGCTGGATTTTTTATCGTACCGCCAGAAAACCCAGGTACGACCTCTTTTACCCCATCCAAGCGTTGAAAGACAGCTTCTGTACACCAAAAACAGCCGCCAGCAAATACTATTTGTTTTATATTTTTATTCATATCTTAAACAAAGTTACGGGTTTAGCAGCCGAAGTAGTTTTTTGTTCCTTTCATTTTAACATTAAATTAGTAAATACAAGCAGTGATACTAGTAGTTTTGTCGCGTCAATTTTTCAACTTCCAACGAACACCAAATGTTTTTTAAGAACAGCCTCTATCTCTTTTTTTTGGTAGGAATTATTTCCTTTGGTCAATCTGAAAGATCCCTAACCGCCATCCGAACGGAGAATCCCCCAGTCATCGACGGACTTTTAAACGATGAAGTGTGGGTAGGCATGCAAGGTAGTGAAGGATTTTTTATGTACGAGCCAGGGAACGAAGGAACCATTTCCGAAGCGTACACCACAAAGGTAAAGTTGGCCTACGATGATAATGCAGTGTATGTGGCAGCATATATGGCACACCCCTACCCTTCGGAAATTAAGCGTCAGTTTTCACAGCGCGATGATGTTTTTGTTCAGGCTGATCATTTTGCTATTGCATTGAATACTTATAACGACGGCATTAATGAAACGCGATTTTTTGTGACTAGCGCTGGAGCTATAGGCGATTCGAAAGTGAGTTTGGGTCGACAGGATTTTAGTTACGATGTAGTTTTCGATGCTCGGATATCTTTCGATGACAAAGGTTGGTATGCCGAATATAAGATACCCTATAATGCCTTACGCTTTCCCGAAACGGAAGTACAGGATTGGAGTGTAAACTTTTATCGTCGGTTAATTAATGAAAATGAAACACACACCTGGAGCTTTATCGATCGTTCCCAGGCTCGTGAAACACAATACAATGGTGAAGTGTTGGGAGTGAAAGGAATTAATCCGCCTATTCGTTTAAGCTTCTTTCCCTTCGGACAAGCATCTGTATCGAATTTCGATGGTGAAACGGATGCGGAGATTAGTGCCGGAATGGATCTGAAGTATGGGTTAAGCGATAGTTTTACGCTGGACGCAACCTTGGTGCCCGATTTTGGCCAGGCAGCTTTCGATAACGTTCGACTGAATTTAGGACCTTTTGAACAGACATTTGGTGAAAACCGACAGTTCTTTATTGAAGGTACCGAACTTTTTGATCGTGGCGGATTGTTTTTTTCTAGACGTATCGGTAACGGACCTTCCTACACTCCTTCCGATAAATTACGCGACAATGAAATCATTTCAAACACACCCGAAAAGGTGAATTTGTTGAATGCGTTGAAGATTTCCGGTAGAACCAAAAATGAACTTGGCCTCGGCTTCTTAAATGCCATAACCGAACAAACCTACGTTACCATTCGCGATACCCTTACCGGCGAAAGACGTGAGGTGTTGGCGGAACCTGTGGCGAATTATAATATTGTGGTAATGGACCAGCAGTTCAATAAGAACTCGTCTATTTCAATAGTTAACACCAATGTTATACGTGATGGCGGTTTTCGCGATGCAAATGCCTCGGCTTTTGTTTTCAATGTTACCGACACCCAAAACCGATATAACGTATCCGGACGAGCGTTGATGAGCTACGTAAATCCGAAAGCTGAAAATAGTTATTTGGGCTTTCGGTCAGAATTTGATCTTTCACGCATCAAGGGGAATTTCCGTTGGCGCATCGGTCACGACTTCGCCAACACCACGTTCGACATAAATGACCTTGGGTTGGTCTTTCGTAACAATTTTAACGATTTCGTAGCAGGTATTTCGTACGAAACTTTTGAGCCGACCAAACGTTTTAATAAAATGCGCTTTACGCTTACCGGACGGCATCAACGCCTCTATAAGCCTAATGTGAAGACAGCAAATATTTTGGAAACTAGCGTTTTCTTTGTGAAACCTTCTCGATTCGCATTCGGAGGAAATATGAATTACGTCAGCGATAATGATGATTATTTTGAGCCTCGACTTCCAGGTCGTTTCGTAACCTTCAACCAAAATCTTGGCGGGCGTGTTTGGGTATCGTCAGATTATAGGAGAAAGTTTGCTTATGACGCCGGTATCGGATATCGTTCCTATTTTGAAGATCCGCAGCGGGATTTTTTTTTCGATATTTCACCGCGATTCCGATTCTCCAACAATCTATTGGTAGTATGGCGAAGCGATTTTTCATTTCGAAACAAAAACTTCGGGTATATAGACGATGATGGTGAAAACGTATTTTTGGGACAGCGAAACGTTTCAGAAATTGAAAACAGCGTAACGGCAAGCTATAACTTCGATGCGTTTAAGGCATTGGATTTACGTTTCCGGAATTTTTGGAGTGCTGCCGATTATCGAGAAGAAACCTTCTTCATTCTGAGGGATGATGGAACACGCGATCTGTTTGCGTACGATACTTCAGAAAATGATCCCAATCGAAACTTCAACATTTGGAACTTAGATATTAGTTTTAGGTGGCGATTCGCGCCAGGAAGTGAAGCAACCTTGCTGTACCGAAATCAGCTTTTCAACCAAGACAACGCTTCAGAATTGGCCTACAGTGAAAGCTTGGAGCAATTGTTCAAACAACCGATGCAAAACACACTATCGCTACGGATTACCTATTTCTTGGATGTAAGTACCGTTCGATCATTATTTCACGCAACAAGTTAAGTTTAATTGAGTAGTTTTGCGTGACGTAAAAAAGAATGGAATGATTCGCGCCAACAATATCCACAAATACTATGACGAGCTTCACGTATTGAAAGGAGTTCACCTCGATGTTCAACAGAAGGAAATCGTTTCTATCGTGGGTGCTTCCGGTGCGGGAAAAACGACCCTGCTTCAAATTCTGGGCACCTTGGATTCTTTTGAAAAAAGTTCGGGAAATCTTCATATAAACAATACCGATGTTTCAGCATTGAAAGGAAAGGAATTGGCGAAGTTCAGAAACGAAAACCTTGGCTTTATCTTTCAGTTTCACCAACTATTACCTGAATTTACAGCCATAGAGAATATCTGTATTCCAGCCTTTATCAAAAAAACGCCCAAACAAGAAGCCGAAAAACGCGCAAAGGAACTGTTATCCTTCTTAGGGCTCTCCCATCGGGAATCGCATAAGCCGAATGAGCTTTCGGGCGGTGAACAACAGCGTGTTGCCGTTGCAAGAGCGTTGATTAACAACCCATCCATTATTTTGGCGGACGAGCCTAGCGGAAACCTCGATACCGAAAGCGCAGAAAATCTTCACAATCTGTTCTTCAAGTTGCGAGATGAATTCGGTCAGACCTTCGTCATTGTAACCCATAATGAAGAACTAGCCGATATGGCCGATCGTAAACTTGAAATGCAAGACGGCATCATCATCGGACAAAAGGAACTGGTTTAATATTATTGATAAATCTTGATTTTAAAATCTAGAAAGTCTCCCCTTGAGGGGAAATTTAGAGGGGTGTAATTAATCGGAAAGAATTTTAACAAAATTAAGTTGCGCCCCCACACTAAAAATAAGAAGCATGACCAAAACGGAATTGAAGGAATTTTTGGATGAAAAGGCACACTATTACAATCGACCAAAATTTCTAGAAACCGATCCCATACAGATTCCGCACCGCTTCACCCATAAAGAGGATATTGAAATTGCTGGTTTTCTGACGGCTACTATCGCTTGGGGCAATCGCAAGAGCATCATCAACAATGCGACCTCGCTAATGGAGCGAATGGGGAATAGTCCATACGACTTCACTCTTTCGCATTCAGATGAACAATTGGAAAGCGCTATGAATGGCTTCGTTCATCGAACTTTTAATGAAAACGATGCCAAGTACTTCATCAAAGCGCTGAAAAGCATCTATCTAAAACATGGTGGAATGGAAGCTGTCTTCGCTTCTGATTCGTCTGACGGTTCCCTGCAAACTGCCATTCATTCTTTTAAAAAGGTTTTTTTTGAATTACCTCATGAAAAAAGAACAGAAAAGCATGTAAGTGATCCGCTTAAGGGCTCGGCAGCGAAACGCATCAATATGTTTTTACGGTGGATGGTAAGAAACGACAATATGGGTGTCGATTTCGGTATTTGGAAACAGCTCTCCCCTTCCCAGCTTTCTTGTCCGTTGGACGTTCACAGTGGGAATGTTGCCAGAAAGCTCAAGCTGTTGAAAAGAAAGCAAAACGATGCCAAAGCCCTTCAGGAACTAGATCGCTCGTTACGGAAATTAGATTCGTTAGACCCTGTAAAATATGACTTTGCGTTATTCGGATTAGGCGTTTTTGAAAATTTCTAAAGGAAAAGCTCCGATTTACCCAATAAGCTGTTGTAGTGCAGTTTTCATTTATTATCTTTAAAAATTATTAATCAACTAAACGGCGTTTACCGCCATAGGAGAATTTTTTATTGAAAGCACCAGGTATCCCTGCTAATGAGCAGGAACGATTGGAAGCCGTTCGGGAGTATAATTTGCTAGATACGCTACCGGAGGAGGATTATGATATAATTACGAAATTAACAGCAAGTATTTGCGATACGCCTATTTCACTCATATCCTTGATGGATGTAGATCGGCAATTCCTAAAATCGCATCACGGTGTACCCTTTACCGAAACACCACGCGATATTTCATTTTGTGGGCATACGATTGTCAGCTCAGATAATATTTTTATTATTGAAGATGCTCGTATAGATGAACGATTTCATGATAATCCACTTGTAACAGAACAAAATGCGGTATTCTATGCTGGTGTGCCGTTAGTGAATCCCAACGGATATATTTTAGGTACTCTATGTATTTTGGACACGAAACCTCGTAATTTAACTGAAGTTCAAAAGGAAGCGCTAATAGCATTATCCCGCCAGACAATAAATCTTTTCGAATTACGAAAACAGAATATCGAACTGAGGGAGCTACAGGAAGAATTGAAGTTTCGCAACAATGAGCTGAAGAACTTTGCTGGCGTCGTTTCGCATGATATGAAAATGCCGTTGGCAAATATGATCGTGACGGCGGATATTTTAAAGAAGAAGTACGGTTCAGAGTTGGATGAACAGGCAGCGGAATATATTTCTTATTTAAAGGATTCTTCCTTCACCTTAAGTGAATATATTGAAGGCTTGTTGCAGCATTACGAAAGCGAAAGAACAGCTTCCAAACAATATGAGAAGTTCGATATTCAGCAGCTTTTAGAGGAAATTGTCGAGTTGTTGAATATCAATTTAGATTGTGAAATTCATTTTCCTGAAGAAAACATTGAAATCGTTTGCAACCGCGTGGCGTTAGAGCAGATTTTCCTGAATCTAATCGGCAATAGCTTGAAATATAATGATAAGGATAAGATTGAAATTATAATCGACTGTCAACGCAAAGATAATCTCTATGAATTTACCATTCAGGATAATGGTATGGGCATTCCCGAAGATAAAATAAACGACATTTTCAATTTATTTTCAATTGTTGGAAACCTTGACAGGCATGGAAAAAAAGGAAATGGAATCGGATTATCTACTGTAAAGCGCATCATCAATAACTTAGGAGGCACCATTGAAGTAGATTCGACCGTTGGGCAAGGCACTACCTTTACCTTCACCATTTTACAGGAGTCCTAACCAATTCAATATAAGAATACCTTCCCTTCCTCGTTTATATTGAAGTTCATTTCATATCTTTGACCAATTATTGAACGGAATGCAGTTTAAACACCCCGAACTTCTCTACGCCCTATTCGCACTGCTGATACCGATTCTTATTCATTTATTTCAACTACGGCGATTTCAGAAAACGGAATTTACCAATGTGGCTTTCCTGAAGCGGATTTCACTTCAGACACGAAAAAGTTCACAACTAAAAAAGTGGCTGACCCTTTTCCTTCGACTTGCAGCCTTGGCCTGTATCATCATCGCTTTTGCGCAACCGTACCAAGCGTCAGACATTGCGTTGGACACCGAGAAGGAAACCGTTTTGTATTTGGACAATTCTTTCAGCATGCAAGCAAAAGGAAGCAGTGGAGCTTTATTACAAAGAAGTATCAATCAGTTGATGGACCGCGACATCAATGCCAATAAATTTAGTTGGTTCACCAATACCGAAACCTATAAGGAAGAAAGCCCTGCCGATTTTCGTGAGAAATTACGGGCTGTCGATTATACGTCATCCCAATTATCGCTTCCAGAGGTTTTGGTAAAGGCACAGCAACTTTTTTCAGGGAATAGTGGGGTAAAGCGATTGATAATCATATCCGATTTACAGGCTCGTGAGGCACTTCCAGAAGTTCCTTCCGATATACAACTGGATGTTATTTCCCTTCAACCTGAGAATAGATCGAACATTGCCATCGATACCGCTTTTATCGAATCTAGAACAGTGGATGAAGCCGAAATAAAGGTTGTTGTTTCCGGCCAGGAAAACAATACCGATGACATTCCTGTTTCGTTGTTTCAAGGGGAAACCCTCATTGCCAAAAGCGCTGTCGATTTATCAACTGCGAGAACTGCCGAAGTATTGTTCACCCTTCCAATTTCTAACGGATTTCAAGGCTCTATCCAAGTTTCGGAACCAAATATGCCCTTTGACAATACGCTCTACCTGAACATCAATAAACCAGAAAAAATAAAGGTGATGAGCATCAATGAAGGCGATGCCAGTTTCTTACAGCGCCTATTTGAAGTGCCCGAATGTGAGTACATTCAGCAAGAAGCATCCTTTTTGAACTACAATGAAATACCCAACCAGAATTTAATCATTCTTAATGGGTTAAAGACTATTCGGAATGCGCTACAGCCGGCCCTCGTTTCCTTTGCTGAAAATGGTGGAAGTGTAGCAATTATTCCTGGGAATGAAAGCGATAGGATTAGTTATAACTCATTATTGCAGCAATTACGCCTTCCTATTTTAAGTGAAATCGCCACTGAAGAGAAAAAAGTGACCAACATCCAATTTTCGCATCCACTATATGAAAATGTATTTGAAAAGGAGGTCGTCAACTTTCAATATCCTACGGTTCGGTCGCATTACAACCTTGCATCCGCTGGAGCCTCAACCGCTTTGACATTTTCTGATGGTAGCCCATTTTTGGTCCAATCGGGGAATTCTTACTTGTTTTCAGCAGCTTTCACTCAAGAGAACACCAACTTCAAAAGTTCACCCCTTATAGTGCCTACCTTTTTCAATATGGCGCAGCAAAGCTTGTCGTTGCCGACGATGTATGCTGAAATCGGTATTCAGAATACATTCGACATTCCCGTTTCGCTTCAACAGGATGAAATCGTTAAAGTTCAAGGAGTTGAAGGAATATTTATTCCCCTTCAACAGAGCAAAGCGAACAAAGTGGTGGTTACAACGACCGATCAGCCTTCCGATGCTGGAACCTACAGGGTGTTGAACAAAGATGAAACTATTCAATATTTGAGTTATAACTACAGCCGTTCCGAAGGAAAACTTCAGTATGCCAATGTAGACGATTGGAATGGAGCAATGAATTTTTCAAGTATCGACGAACTGTTTTCCGCTATTGCGAAAGAGAACGATGTGCAACAGTTTTGGAAATGGTTTGTTATTTTTGCGAGTGCCTTTTTGTTGGCTGAAATGTTGGTATTAAAATATTATAAGGATCGAAAGATTCGGAACCTAAAACCTGAATCCGTTTAACACTTCCCTCCTATGGAACTACTTCTAAGAGCCGCAACCATCATCGACCCAAGTAGCAAGCATCATGCTAAGAAACGCGATGTTCGTATTAAGAACGGTACTATTACCGAGGTAAAGGCATCTATTAAGGACGTAGGTAATGCCAAGGAAATTAAACTTCCCGACTTACATATTTCCAAAGGCTGGTTCGATAGCAGTGTCAGTTTTGGGGAACCGGGCTATGAAGAACGGGAAACGATTGCAAATGGACTGGAAACCGCTGCTCTAAGTGGCTTCGCAAATGTTGCGTTGAATTCGAATGTACTCCCTGTGACCGATAGTAAGTCGCATGTAAAGTTTCTACGTTCCCAAGCCGAAAACCATGCTGTACATCTTCATCCAGTAGGTGCACTTACAGCGAAGAGTGAAGGAACTGATCTGGCCGAATTGTACGATATGCATTCGCATGGCGCTATTAGCTTCTACGATTATAAGAAGCCGATTAGCGATGCCAATGTGTTGAAGCTGGCGTTATTGTATAGTCAGAAATTCAATGGCATTGTACAATCCTTTCCATTCGAGCGCTCTGTTTCACGAAATGGCGTTATGAACGAAGGAATAGTCAGCACCATGCTTGGATTAAAGGGAATACCTTCTTTTTCAGAAGAACTTCAGATTGCTCGTGACCTCTATATATTGGAATATACAGGCGGACACCTTCATATTCCGACCATTTCAACCAAAGAATCGGTAAAGCTTATAAAGGAGGCTAAAAAGAAAGGATTAAAGGTAAGCTGTAGTGTTGCGGTGGAAAACTTGCTGTTGACGGATGACATGTTAGAGGAGTTCGATACGCGGTACAAATTGCTACCACCACTGCGTACCGAGGACGATGTAAAAGCACTTCGGAAAGCGGTAAAAGATGGAACCATCGATATGGTTACCAGCGACCACAACCCCATCGATATTGAACTAAAGAAAACTGAGTTCGACCACGCTGCTTATGGTAGTATCGGATTGGAAAGCTGTTTCGGTGCCTTGAATACGATATTTGATTTGGAAACCACTGTGAAGATGCTTACTAATGGCAGTGACGTTTTTCTTCAGCAGAGCGATCCGATTGAGGAAGGAAATAAAGCGACCCTTACTTTATTCATGTCCAACGAAACTTGGACCTTCACCAAGGACGATATCATATCGACCTCCCAAAACGCCTCTTTCTTACATCAAAAAATGAAAGGACGTGCATACGGAATCTATTCGAATAAAAAACTGAAATTGAACGACTAATGTGGCAACCATCGGCAAAGACCAAAGCGATTATAGCCTATCTAACCTTTATTGGATTGATAGTTGCTTTTTTCGTGAATCGTGAAGACAAGCATGCCTTTGCAACCTGGCATATCAAGAATATGTTCGGATTGTTACTTTTGCTGATTGTCTCATTGGCGCTTCAAGACTATTATATCGGCTTCATCATCTATTGGTTTGCTGTTGGATTATGGGCCTTTTGTTTCTTAATGGCTATTCTGGGAAAAAGACAAGGCATTCCATTCTTCAGTGAGAAGTTTCAGCAGTGGTTTACGTTTTTAGATTAGTTTTCTATCTTTAGAAATAGAATGTATTTAACCCATTCGACTATGGAACCAACGCACGAACAATATTCTGTTGATGATGGTAAGACGATTGCCATCATTTCTTATTTTACCGTAATCGGCCTTATCATCGCTTATTTGTTAAACAATGATAAGAACAATCCTTTTGCCGCCTTTCACATCCGTCAAAGTCTCGGACTTATCGTAACAGGGTTGGCCGTTTGGTTTGTCATTACGATTTTTTTCATGATGCTTTACATTCCTTGGTTAGATTCTGTTTTGTATTTAGTAATGGTGGTATTGTGGCTTTTTGGATTAGTCGGTGCCGTCCAGGGACAGAAAAAACCGGTCCCAGTGCTAGGCGAAGAATACCAAAAATGGTTCGCAGGCATTTAAGGCACATTCCGTAGTTTTGTACTATGGAAAAGAAAAAACTATCGCTGACACATCGATTGCGGCCCTCAAAAAACTCTGATGCAAAATCACCTTTATTAGTTATGCTTCACGGCTTCGGAAGTGATGAAAACGATTTGTTCTCCTTCGCTGACGAGCTTCCCGAGAAATATACCATTGTTTCTTTACGTGCACCCATTCAAATGCAACCGTACGGCAATGCGTGGTATAATATTTATTTCGACAATTCCGAGGGTAAGTTTAGCGATACCGAACAGGCGATTAAATCGCGTGATTTGCTAAAAGAGATTTTGGGTGAAATTCATAACCATTATAATACCGATCCAAATAACGTAACATTGCTAGGATTTAGTCAGGGTACCATCTTAAGCTTTGCAGTTGCATTAAGTTACCCTAAGCTTGTTCGAAATGTTATCGGACTAAGTGGTTATATAAATGAAGACCTATTGAAAGAAGGCTATCGTAATCATGACTTTAGCAGGTTGAAGGTATATTCCTCCCACGGAAGTGTCGATCAGGTGATTCCTGTCGATTGGGCTCGAAAAACAAAGCCTTTATTGGAAAAGCTGAACATCGACTGCTCCTATTCTGAATTTCCAGTTGGTCATGGTGTAGCACCACAAAATTTTCAGGAATTAAAGGATTGGTTGGAGAAGTGGTAGGGTTTTAGTCTGGAGTCTGGAGTCGATTGTTGTTAGTACGAAGTCTTGAGTCTTTAGTAGGCAACTGGATGACTGGTGCTGAAGGCTTTGATATCTCGCCATTTACCAGTTTATAATTACTTTATTAATTGCCTGCCTTAGGGGGATTCACCCGCCAACCGGTTACTAATAATTAATCACCAATCACTCTTCACCGATCACCGCTCACTACCTGCGGCTTACAGCTTAAAGCCTTTAGCCTACAGCGTATAGCATAGAGCTACTGAGCATACAACACCGATCCCAAAACGTTTAGGTCAATGGTATTGTCTTCATTAATGAAGTATTCCACTATCATTTCACCCCAATACTGTCCATCGGTAAAGTCGGTTACCACCCAACGATGGTTCAAAAACTTCACTTTATTGATCTTAAAATCACCTTGCAATCCATCATAAGGAACTAATGGATGATCGCCATCTTGGGCATTCAGTTCATATAAGTGTTCTCGAACCAAATTTGCGATATAGGAAGCCTCGTATCCCCTATTTTCAAGATAGGTCATGGCGTTTTCATTCAACATTAACGAAAAATAATTAGCCTCCATGTTCATATCCTGTAAGCTGTCGCTTAAAATTTCGTAGGATTCGGATTTCTCCTTTAGAGTTTCAATGGTATTCTCCTGTTCCTCAAATATGCGTTTCTCGTTCATATATTGATAGATAATGAACAATGCCGCAAAGAAAAAGAGGTACATGAACAGATTCTTTCTCATCTAAATAGTGATTTTTAATGTGTCGTAGGCTAGAAATACATTTTTGGGAAGTTCCTTCGAGACTTCCTCATGAAAGCCGAGCAAATGACTAATATGCGTTAAATATGCTCTTTTGGGTTTGATTTTATTGATGAAAGCCAAAGCCTCCTCCAAATTTAAGTGCGATCGATGGGGTTTATGACGTAGTGCATTCACCACCAAAACATCGGTACCCTTAATTTTTTCCGCTTCCTCTTCAGAAACCGACTTCATATCGGTAATATAGGTGAAACCTTCCACCCGAAAGCCCAATATGGGCAAGTCGTGATGCCATACTTCAATTGGGACAACCTTCTTCCCTCCTATTTTGAAGGTAGTATCCTTGTCTATTTCAACTTCATCTAAAGTAGGAGCGCCGGGATATTTGTTTTCTATTTCAAAGATATACCCAAAACGTTGATGCAATGCTTCAAATACTCTAGGATGTGCGTAAAAAGGAATGTTTCCCTGTTTGAAGTAGAATGGTCGGATATCATCCAAACCGGCCGTATGGTCGCTGTGTTCATGCGTTAAAAGAATCCCATCAAGTTTCTTGACATCCTCCCGAAGCATTTGGTAGCGAAAATCAGGGCCACAATCAATTACATAAGTATAATCTCCCCATTCCAATAGTACGGAAACACGTAATCGTTTGTCCTTGGAATCGGTGCTCTTACAGACCGGATGGTCGTTTCCGATAATCGGAATTCCCTGCGATGTTCCTGTGCCCAAAAAAGTAACGGTTATTTGTTCCTCCATTCACACAAAAGTAACGGTATTTTTTTTGAATGGCTATGGCTTTTCGTACCTTTGTTAAGACGAATTAATACCGCTTATTGCTATGCCAGAGACCATTTTAGGTGACAAGGAATTTGAAAATATTCCCTCCATTCGGAGTAAGGCCCTACGCATCAATTTAAACGAAAACATTTACGGTACTTTTGCTGAAATTGGAGCTGGACAGGAAACCGTTCGAAATTTCTTTCGTGCGGGAGGCGCTTCGGGTACGATTGCGAAGACAATGTCGGCATACGATAAGGATTTTAGCGATGCTATTTATGGTGAGGAAGTAGACGGTCGGTATGTAACCGAATCTCGCCTAAAGAAGATGCTTTCACATGAAATCAATCTTATTGAAGAGCGAATTGTTCGTAAAAAACATCCCAATAAACTTTTCTTCGCATATGCGAACACCGTTGCTACCATCGACTTTGCCAAGAAATACAAAGGTCATGGTTGGGTTGGAATTCGGTATCAGGTAGATCCGAAGGAAGATTACAATGAAATATTATTGCACGTACGCTTTCATGAAAATGAAGCCGTGCTTCAGCAGATAACATTAGGAATATTGGGGGTGAATTTAATTTATGGTGCCTATTATAAGTACGATACGCCCAAAAAGTTACTTCGCTACCTTTATGATCATATCGATAAGGACAAGATTGAAATCGATACCATCAATTTCTCTGGTCCACGCTTTGAAGAAGTAGATAATCGCTTGATGAGTCTTCAGCTTATTAAAAATGGCATGACTGAAGCGGTTATGTTCGGGCCCGATGGCAACAATATCCTTCCGGCGCGTATTCTGTATAAGAAAAACTTATTGGCACTTCGGGGAAGTTTCCGCCCTGTCACTAAGGTGAATATCGATATGTACGAGAAATCGTGCGAAATGTTCCTTAAGGAAAATAAAGTTGAAAAAGATCGTACGGAGGTTATTTTCGAGATTACGCTTTCCAATCTTCGAGCAGAGGGTGAAATCGACGAGGAAGACTTTATGGACCGTGCAAAACTACTCTGTTCCTTAGGTCACACAGTAATGATCTCCAACTTCCAGGAATACTATAAATTAGTAGAATACTTCTCTCGCTACACCAAAATGCGAATGGGCTTGGCCATGGGAGTAAACAATCTTGTCGATATATTTGATGAAAAATATTACCGTCATTTGAGCGGTGGTATTTTAGAAGCCTTCGGAAAGCTATTCTTTAAGGATTTGAAGGTGTATCTCTACCCAATGCGCGATCCTGAAACGGGTGAATATACAAACAGTGAAAACCTGAAGGTACATCCTCGAATGAAGGAGTTGTATAAGTTCTTTAAATATAACGGTAAGGTTGTCGATATCAAAGACTTCAACCCAGATATCCTCGATATTTTCTCCCGTGAAGTGTTACAGAAAATAGATGATGGAGAAGACAACTGGGAGAATATGCTTCCCCCAGGAGTTTCTGAAATCATTAAGGAGAAAAAGCTTTTTGGGTATCATTCCAAGCAGCTTAGCGCCCAATAAATTGTTAGGAAATTAGTCGTTCAAAATTTGAGCGGCGTGCTCCTTGGTTTTTACTTTTTCGATAATACGCTCTACTTTTCCCTCCTCATCAACGATAAACGTCATTCGGTGGATGCCGTCGTATTCCCGTCCCATAAACTTTTTTGGACCCCAGACGCCAAAGGCATTAATAACTTCTTTGTTTTCATCGGCTAGTAGTGGAAACGGGAAATCATACTTTTCACTGAAATTCTTTTGCTTCCGTTCGCTATCAGCACTAACACCTAATAACTTATATCCTTTCGACTTCAATTCTTCATAATTATCACGAAGATTACAGGCTTCTTTGGTACAGCCTGGCGTGTTCGCTTTTGGATAGAAAAATACAATAAGCTTATGCCCCTTGTAATCGGTTAGGGAAACAGGGTTTCCATTTTCATTTGGTACGGTGAAATTAGGGACTTTGTCCCCTACTTGTAAGGTTTTCATTTGCTATTTTTGTTTTAAAAGTAGCCAAAAATGACGAAACAGGAAAAGGTTGCATTTGTAATCGACACGCTAGAATCTATTTATCCGGAAATTCCCATTCCTTTAGAGCATAAAGATCCTTATACCTTATTAATTGCCGTGTTGCTATCTGCGCAGAGCACCGATGTAAAAGTAAACCAGATAACTCCTTTACTTTTCGAGGTAGCTGATAATCCTTATGACATGGTAAAACTTTCGGTGGAAGAGATACGTGAGATTATAAAGCCTGTGGGCCTCTCCCCTATGAAATCGAAAGGAATTCATGGACTATCTAAAATTTTAATAGAAAAATACAACGGACGTGTTCCACAAACATTCGAAGGATTGGAAGAATTACCAGCTGTAGGGCATAAAACAGCGAGTGTGGTGATGGCCCAGGCATTCAATGTTCCGGCATTTCCAGTAGATACCCATATCCATCGATTGATGTACCGTTGGGGATTGAGTACTGGAAAAAATGTGAAGCAAACTGAGAAAGATGCGAAGCGCTTGTTTCCGAAGGATAAATGGAACAAGCTTCATCTACAAATTATTTGGTATGGACGCCAATACTCTCCTGCCCGCGGATGGGACTTGGAAAAGGATATCATTACCAAAAAAATAGGACGCAAAAGCGTCCTAAAGGATTACCGTAAAAAGAATGGCTAATGAAAAACCCCCATGTTTCACAACGTGGGGGTTTTTGCAAAGTTTAGTTAAGAAGCGTTTCAAACTTCATTTGTTGGCAATCTATAACACTTAATGCCTTCGAATAATCTAGTAGAAACCTAACAGTCTCTTCTTTCGGGACCAACTTATCATTCACGGATCCCGCACGTGAAGGTTTAGAGTACATTTTTTGCATAGAACGTATTTTTGAGGTTGATGTTACCATTTAACGTTGCAAAAAACGGTTTATTGTGTTAATTCGTTAATACAATATTGTGTTTTTCAATTACTTTCCTCAAATTGATTAGGGCATAACGCATTCGACCTAGAGCAGTATTGATGCTAACACCGGTTTGCTCACTTATTTCCTTAAAGCTCATTTCCTTATAAATTCTCATAATGAGAACCTTTTTTTGATCTTCGGGCAATTCTTGAATAAGTCTTCGAACATCATTTTCAACCTGACCTTTAATCATTTGCTTTTCAGCATTTAAGGCCCCATCAGAAAGCACGGAAAAAATATTGAAATCATCTTTGTTCTCAAATTTAGGCATGCGATTATTCTTACGGAAATGGTCGATAACCAAATTGTGGGCAATTCGCATTACCCAAGGTAAAAATTTTCCTTCTTCGTTATATCCACCCTTCTTTAAAGTCTTAATGACTTTAATGAAAGTATCCTGAAAGATATCTTCCGTAATATCACGGTCAAATACCTTAGAATAGATAAAACTATATAAGCGTTGCTTATGGCGATTGATTAGTTCACAAAGTGCGGATTCATTGCCTTCAAGGTAAGTTTTTACCAAAACAGCATCCGAGGGGGTGTTTTGTATCATACTACTACTTTTTAAGTAAAACAACTATTTGTAGTTGGTTGTAATGTCGGTTGTCGGTTAAAAAGTAATACTATGCTATAGGCAATAATTTTTGAATTCCTCGTTAAGTGCCGTAAATATAACAACAAAGATTTGTGAATTGCAAATAAAAACTAAAAAAATCCTTAAAAAAGCGTGTAATTGTTAACGTGTAAAGCAGTCGCGGATGTAGTATCTTTGCGGTTTACAGCTAAAAATCTTCATATTTTGACGACTGCCACAATAAATACTAAAGAAAATATATACATACAAGGTGCAAAACTTCATAATCTGAAGGATATCAGTGTCGCCATCCCCCGTAATAAATTGGTTGTAATTACTGGTCTCTCAGGAAGTGGGAAGTCAAGTTTAGCTTTCGATACATTGTATGCGGAAGGGCAGCGTCGCTATGTGGAGAGCCTTTCCTCCTATGCACGACAATTCTTGGGCCGCTTAGATAAACCGAAGGTAGATGCTATTAAAGGGATTGCTCCGGCCATTGCCATCGAACAAAAGGTGAATGCTACAAATCCTCGTTCAACCGTCGGTACAAGTACCGAAATTTACGACTATTTAAAGTTATTGTTCACACGGATCGGTCGCACCTACTCTCCTGTTTCAGGGAAAGAGGTGAAAAAAGATACGGTTACCGATGTCATCAATTTTGTTAAAACCTTGCCCGAGCGCGAAAAACTACTATTGGTCGCTCCTATTCATTTGGAAGAAGGGCGAACGATGAAGAACAAAGTTCAAGCGTTGGCTCAACAGGGATATGCCAGAGTAAAATTGAAAAATGAAGTACTTCGGATGGATGAGCTGAAAGATGATCTTTATTCCGATGAAATGGAGCTGGTGGTAGACCGTGTGATTACGCAAGACGATGAAGACTTCTACAATCGTTTGGCCGATGCGGTTGAAATGGCATTTTATGAAGGAAAAGGTGAATTGTATCTCGAAAAGCTTTCCGATAACGAGAAAATCGAGTTCAACAATAGATTTGAAGCGGACGGGATCACCTTCACCGAACCGAATGTCCATCTTTTTAGTTTTAATAATCCATATGGTGCTTGTCCGAATTGTGAAGGCTATGGCGATGTAATTGGAATCGATGAAGACTTGGTTATTCCGAACACAGGACTATCTATTTATGAAAATGCTGTTTTTCCCTGGCGTGGCGACAGTATGAGCTGGTATCGAGACCAATTGGTGAACAATGCGTATAAATTCGATTTCCCGATTCATAAACCTTGGTACGAACTCAGTGAAGCGCAAAAGCAATTGGTTTGGGATGGCAACAAATATTTTGAGGGTCTAAACGACTTCTTCGCATTCTTGGAGTCAAAAAGTTATAAGATTCAGAATAGGGTGATGTTATCTCGCTATCGCGGAAAAACCCGATGTAGTGTCTGCAAAGGTAAGCGACTACGACCAGAAGCAGGCTATGTGAAAGTTGGCGATACAGCGATTCAGGATTTAGTAGAGCTCCCACTGGAAAAAGTAGCTGATTTCTTTAAAAACCTAAAGCTAAACGAATACGACACGGAAGTTTCAAAACGCTTACTACTTGAAATCAACAATCGACTTGCCTTCCTGATGGATGTTGGTTTGGGTTATCTTACTTTAAATAGAAAGAGCAACTCCCTTTCGGGAGGAGAATCGCAGCGCATCAACCTGGCAACTTCCTTGGGAAGTAGTTTGGTAGGCTCTATGTATATTCTCGATGAACCGAGTATCGGCCTTCACCCAAAAGATACGGAACGTCTAATAGGTGTTTTGAAATCCCTTCGCGATCTGGGAAACACGGTTATAGTAGTAGAACACGATGAGGATATTATGAAAGCCGCCGATGCCATTATCGATATCGGACCTGAAGCTGGAACGTATGGTGGAAAGGTAGTTGCGGAAGGTACTTATAAGGATATCTTGAAATCCGATTCGCTAACGGCACAATATTTAAATGGGGACATGGAAATTGAAGTCCCTAAAAAACGACGGCATTCCAAAAAAAAACTTCACCTTATCGGTGCACGTCAAAATAATCTCAAAAATATAGATGTTGAATTTCCCTTAGGGGTCTTTACCGCTGTAACTGGGGTTTCTGGTAGCGGAAAAAGTACCTTGGTAAAAAGTATTCTCTACCCAGCACTACTTCGAAAGATTGGCGGCTATGGTGAAAAACCTGGTCAGTTTACGGAATTGGAAGGGAATTTCGATTCGCTCAAGACTATTGAGTTTGTAGACCAAAATCCAATCGGACGCTCGAGTAGAAGTAATCCCGTTACCTATATAAAGGCATACGACGATATTCGATCCTTATTTGCGAGTCAGAAATTATCGAAGATTCGAAATTTTAAAGCTAAACACTTCAGTTTTAATGTAGATGGCGGCCGTTGCGAAACGTGTAAAGGTGAAGGCGAAGTAACGGTAGAGATGCAGTTTATGGCCGATGTACATTTAGAATGCGATACATGCCATGGAAAACGGTTTAAGAAAGAAGTATTGGAAGTTACCTTTCATGATAAGAATATCGATGATGTCTTAAACATGACGGTCGACGATGCCATGTCGTTCTTCACCGAACATGAGGAAGATAAGATTACTCGCAAACTAAAGCCCTTACAAGACGTTGGATTGGGGTATGTACAACTTGGGCAGAGTTCTTCAACCTTATCAGGTGGTGAAGCTCAGCGTATAAAACTTGCTTCCTTTTTAGTGAAAGGTGATACTAAGGATAAGGCACTTTTCATCTTTGATGAACCTACAACAGGGCTTCATTTCCATGATATCAACAAGCTATTGGCTTCATTCTATGCTCTATTAGATAAGGGACACACGGTAATTGTGGTAGAACATAATATGGATTTGGTGAAATGTGCCGACCATATTATCGATCTTGGACCTGAAGGTGGTGTGAAAGGGGGTGAAGTTGTGGCTCAGGGAACCCCTGAGGAAATCGTAAAGAACAAGCAGTCCTATACCGCACATTATTTAAAGGATAAGGTGTAATTTAAATTTTTGGCACAGTGCTTGAAATGATAAAATTGAGTTATTACTAAAGTAATACTCTCATAGTTTTGGTTGGTTAATTTGAGATAGTCCGCTAAATTTTTTAATAATTTGGCGGACTTCTTCTTTTAAATTACAGTACCAATCAACTGTAAACCCTTATAAATAAAGGATTTTATATTTTTGGCACGATGGTTGTTTCTAATAAAGCGTACTAAGCTGACCAAAAAAAGTAAAGCAAGTACAACCCTAAAATTCTCAGTTATGAAAAAAGCAACCGTAATCTTAGCAAGTTTGTTCTTAATGCTCGGAATGATATTCCCAACCACAGCAAACGCAAACGAAGAAGTAGCCACTAGTTATCGATACGATGGAAGTTCCTACGTATTTGTTGAAGGAGCCGTAGAGTTTTCCGTATTTCCCGATGGTCAATTCGATTTTGTATACCTAGGAAATCGTGGTGGTAACAATGTAAACGTGAATGTAAATACACCAAATGTAAATATCTCCTTCAACTCGGGTTATAATTATGATGCATACGTTCAGTATGACGACTATGGTGCCGTAATTCAGGTTGAGGATGTTCCGATATACTACGATGAATTTGGTCGTATCGTTCAAGCCGGTACTACCGAGATTCGCTATAACGATCGCCGTATCGTTCGCGTAGGTGGACTACGAGTGTTCTATAATAACTATGGTCACTTCGACTATTACACAGGCTTTATTAATGTATGGACGCCTCGTTATATTTATCGACCATGGCACGTATATTATGCAAGACCTTTTTACTCTAGCTGTATAGTGTACGATTATCCGTATAGAAGATACTATAGTCCTATCAGATATTCGTGGAGACAACATAGAGTGTTTTATGGAAACCGTCACCGTGTAGCGTACGCTAACGGACGCCGAGATTTTCATAGACCAGGAAGTCGGGTTCATTATAAGGATGGTCGTGTAGCAAAACGTAGGGATTTCAACCCAAATCGTAGGAATAGCTATGCAAGAAACAACCCTAGAAGAGATGCTAGAAATAATAATACTGTCGCACGTCGTAATACAAATGCAAGACGCACTCAGCAAAACACTAGAAAAGCCAGTGCTCAAAATAGAACGATAAGACGTAGCGATAATAATGCTAGAAGAACAGTTTCGCGCAGCGACCGTAATAGTTCGCAAAGAGGAATCGCTCAAAGATCATCTTCGAGTGATGCCCGTAAAGATAAAACGGTCCGTAGAAGTCGGCCGACGACTAGAAGTTCTGAAAATCGTTCCGTTCGAAAGACGCGGTCAAGCACTAGAAGTGCTCGAAAAGCAACACGACCTTCTACTACCTCTAGAAAGGCTACCGTAAAACGATCTACTAGAACTGCTTCTAGAGGAAGTAGTGCAAATCGCTCAAGTAACAATAGGTCTAGAAATTCGTCGGCAAATAGAAGTACTTCCCGTACTTCCTCAAATAATAGATCATCAGACCGCTCTTCCTCTAGTAGAAGAGGACGCGGAAACTAATAAGAGTTTTTTTTGGTTGGTTGGAAACCTCTCGCAACGCTTCGGCTGCGCGGGAGGTTTCATGTTTATAGCCCCTGAAGAATATCAGCCATCGTTTTGGAAACGGCTTTTCGGGTGAAACGCTCCACTCCTTTCGAGTCGATTTTCAAGGTTCCTTCTTGATACCTTTTATAATACTGAAGAATTGTATGCTTCAATTTTTCTTTTTCAGCATACGTTGAAAAATAACCTCCGTTGGTTTGTTTCAAAATCGTTTCAATATCACTTCCCTCCGGTCCTAATGCTAGAATAGGCCGTTTTGCCGCCAGATATTCGAATAGCTTTCCCGGGAGGATAGCAGTCGTTTCTGGACGATTCATCTCAATCAGCAATAAAACGTGCGAATTATGTTGAAGCTGAAGCGCCTTACGATGTGAAACATAGCCAAGCACATTGAGATTATCTTTTAACCCCTTCACCTTAATACTTTCAATAACCTGCTCGCTGATCGTGCCGGCTAATTGGATTTTCAAGTCTTTTTTGAAAAGTTGATTTTCCGTGGAAAGTTCCGATAATAATTCCCATAAAATATGAGGATTGCGATCGGTTAGTAATGATCCTATGTGCGACAAAGTAAACTGAGAATCCAAATTTGAAGAAATATCTTCCACGGGTTCATAGCCATTGGTAACCAAATGAATGGGGGTATCTGTCTTTCCTTCAAACTCTGCCTTTGTTCCCGGACTGGTGACAGTGATAGCGGTGGCGGCATTCAAAATCTGTTGCTCTAGTTGAAGATGGCGTGCTGCGGATCTTTTCGTCAGCTGTAAATCTTTATGGTAGTGGATAGTCGTCCATGGATCCCGTAAATCGGCCAGCCAAGGAATAGTTGTCGCTTTTTGCAAGGCTTCACCTATTAGATGAAGACTATGAGGAGGACCTGTAGTGACGATGGCATCGACCGGATTCTCTTTTAAATAAGATTTTAAATATTCAACGGAAGGCTTCACCCACCCTATTCTGGCATCCGGTATAAAAAAGTTGCCGCGAATCCACAGCATCAACTTTTCCATAGCCGTCATTTTTTTTGTTGAAATTACGCCACGACTCATCTTTTGCGTTTTCGATTTGGAAAACCATTTGGCAAATCGATAGGGTTCCTTTATCGGTTGTGAAAGGATGGTAATGTCTGTTGGAACTTCTTCGGTAATATTATCGTCAATAATCGGATAATGCGGATTACTGGGAGTATATATAATCGGTTCAACACCAAATTCTGGTAGATAGGTCGCGAACTTCAACCAACGTTGCACCCCTGGTCCGCCTGCGGGTGGCCAATAATATGTAATGATGAGTACCCGTTTCATGTTTAGTTGGTAGCTACTTCACTCCTATTTCGATAGCCAACCCAAATTCCGCCAATCACCAATAAACCAAAAAGAATACTACTTATTAAACTGATACTGCCACCGGTTGAAATGACTTGCGGTTTAAACTTAAATTCAATTTTATGATTTCCAGCGGGAACTGTCATGGCTCGTAAAGCGTAATTGGCTCTATAATATTCTGCGGGTGTTCCGTCGATAAGCACCTTCCAACCGTGTGGGTAATAGACTTCAGAGAAAACAGCAAGCTGTGGTGAAGTCGACGATGATTCATATACCAAATGATCGGGTGCATAGTTTACCAATTCAATTGTGGCGGTACTGTCGCGATCAACGTTTTGGGTGGGTAAAATATCTTTGAACTCTGAATGGATTACAGCGGTCGTTTTGGTGTTCAAACTATCCAGTTGTAGCAGTTCTTCATTTGCAGAATCGACTAGCTTGACATTCTCTACGAACCAAGCGTTACCATTGGCATACGGATTCCGTTGCGCAAAAGGTCGCCCGTTTTCACTTGGAACGATAATGTACCGGACATTTAACATGTTTAGGATTCCAATATTTCCTTGTGAAATATAGAAATCGTTCAAATCCTTCATTCGTCCCGGCTTCGCGGCATGATAGCCACCTACCGATTTATGAAAATAACTGGCACGACCCGAATTGAAGCCTCCTCCAGCGGCATCGTATACACGGTAATGACCCTCAGGATTTTCCTGAAGAATTTGGTCGTCGGCTGCGTTTTCCTGAAACGGTTGCTCCATAACCCGCTTCGCCACAAAATCGTCGTTATTGACATACCGGCGATCCACGCCAACCAAATCGATTAGCAATAGCACTGTAAGAACACCAATTGCCGGTGTCGTTTTTAGTTTTTGACGAGAAGCCAACCACAGCGTCACAAAACCACCAAGAACCAATAATAGCGATCGCAATGCATCGGACGTCATTAAAGACGCACGATCCTCTCGTAGTGCATCCATCACTTGAATACCAAGCTGTTCACGGATCATTGGGTCGTACGGACTTGCAAAATCGAATAAGGATGAGCCAACCAAAAACAATAAACATAATCCACCAACAATTCCACCTGACCAATACAAGGCTTTTTTCTTTTCATCTTCGGAAGTAAATTCGTTCAGGAATTTATAGATGCCGAATACCGCCATAATTGGAAGCACCAACTCCAAAATCACTTGAATGGAAGAAACAGCCCTAAACTTATTATATAATGGAACGACATCGATAAAAAGTTGGGTAAGCCATTCTAGGTTTTCTCCCCATGAGAGGAATAAGCTCAATAAAAAAGCACTCAGTAGCCACCATCGCAAACGACCTTTAACCAATATAATTCCGAGTAATGCTAAGAAAACTACGATGGCACCAACATAGGCCGGAGCAGCCACGATGGGCTGATCGCCCCAATAGGTTGGAAGCTGCTGTACAATTTGAGCCGCATTCTGTGGTCCTGCGCCCATCTTTACCAAGGCTTCATATGTCTCGGAATCCGTTGGAAGGGCATCACTAGAACCACCTCCCATAAAATTTGGCACTAATAGATTGAAGCTTTCTACTATTCCGTAACTATATTCAGTAATATAATCGTAGTCCAGCCCATCGGTATTGTCTTTAGGAGCGCCGTTTGGAGTAATGGTCAGCTCACTCTGACCACGGGTGGAAGTATCGGCGTATTCCTTGGTAGCTAAAAGATTTGTGGCATTTAACCCTAATGCTATAACGACGGCCACCACCATAATACCTAGGGCTTTAAGGTAATGCGGTATTAATTTCTTTTTAACGGCGTCGATGAAATAGGCAATCCCAACACAAATCACTAATAGTAACAAATAATATGTCATTTGAAAGTGATTGGCTGCCAGCTCAAGACCCATAGCTATTGTCGTGAGTAGAAAACCATACAAATATTTTCCTCTAAACGTTAATAATATACCTGCTAACACCATCGGCATATAAGCTATGGCGTGGGCCTTTGCATTATGACCAACCCCCAGAATGATGATTAAATAGGTGGAAAAACCAAAGGCAAGCGCTCCTAAAAATGCGTATTTATAATCTAACTTTAATATAAGAAGCAATATGTAAAACCCTAGGAAATACAGGAAAAGATAATCGGCTGGTCTCGGTAAAAACCGTAGCAATCCATCGACATCCTTGATATAATTATGCGGGTATTTTGCTCCGAGTTGGTAGGTTGGCATTCCGCCAAACGCATTATCGATCCAATAGGTTTCCTCTCCAGTTTCGGCACGATAATCTTTTAGCTGCTTTGCCATTCCCTGATATTGGACGATATCACTTTGGAAGATGGTCTTTCCCTGTAAAACAGGATTGAAATAGACTAAAGCCGCTAACACAAAAAGCGTTAGAACAATAATATGAGGTACTAGTTTCTTAAGGGATTGCGCCATGAACAAGGTTTATTTTTGAAAAGTGAAAAGTAACAAAAATATACCGCTTTGCGGTTACGGCATAAAAAAATCCGTTGTGTTTACAACGGACTTGCTCTTACTTGATAAATTTGGTTACTCTATTTCTTCGTATTCCACATATTCTCCGACTTCCTGACGGTGTTTATTATCTTTCCGCGGCATTTTATCGATGGAAACCTTCCCCTCTTTCTCTTTTGAAGCATTCCCAGTATCATTAAAATTTCCCTGAAACGCTTTTTCAAACCGTTCCCCTGCTTTCTTCGCCATATACCTCATAAGAAAGGGCGCTGCTAATCGGATTAGAAATTTCAATCCAAAATACACCAAAAGGATTATTAATACCGTTTTCAAAAAAGTCATCATAACATTTCAAAAGTACCAATAGCTTACGAAAAAGGCGAACCCAAACTATTAAAAAAATGATAAATTCTTATATCTTTGAACGAAACCAACGAACCGCTATGCACACCCGTATACTAGGCATTTCTTTACTTTTCTTTTTTATTTCCTACGTTTCTTTTTCCCAGTATACTGAAATGATCAACACTAACCGACCAGGCGTCTCACAAGGGGCGTTTTCAGTAGGCACCAATGTGTTGCAATTTGAAACCGGACTTCGGTATGGAACCGAGGAACACCGTCTGTTGAATACAAAATCTACAATTTTTGGATGGGATTATGCCGTTCGTTATGGTTTTTGGAGAGAAGAGTTAGAAGTAAGCATTATTGGCGATTTTCAACGAAATGTTGTCGACGATTTGCGAACCACTGCCGATGATGATGACAAAAATACATTTGCAAACTTTCGAAGCAATACCATTGGCGCCAAGTATTTGATTTATGATCCCTATCGCCAAATGGAGGCGGAAGGACCAAACTTATACAGCTGGAAAGCAAACAATCGTTTTCAGTGGGCAGACCTTATTCCGGCTATTTCTGTATATGCTGGACTGAATGTGGACATCATAGATGAAAATCCTTATACCCCTGAGCCCACTGGAACGCTAAGTCCGAAGTTTGTACTATCCACCCAAAACAACTGGATTGGTGGATTTGTATTTGTAACGAATATCGTGGTGGATAGAATAACGACCGACTTTCCCTCCTATGGGTATATCGTTACGTTGACCCACGCCACAAATGATTATTTTTCCATTTTCTTGGAGAATCAAGGGTTTAAGAGTGATTTTTATGCCGACCAATTACTTAGAGGTGGTGTTGCAGCCCTGATCAATGAGAATTTACACGTAGATTTATCGGCTACTATCAATTTTAAGGATACTCCTTCTGTATTCTACGGAAGAGTGGGCGTTGCCTATCGTTTTGATATGCACGACCGAGACGAGTATATTGAGGAAAAAGGAAAAGCCGGAAGAGAAAAACGCAAAAAATACCGTGAACAGAAGAAAGAGAAAAATCAACGTAAAGATGGTTTTGAAGATGATGGCGGTGGCGGTTTGTTAGAAGAATAGATGCCTATGATTACCATTACCGAGGTACAATCGAAGAAGGAACTTAAGCAGTTTGTAACGTTTCCTTTTAGTTTATATAAAGATTCTCCCTATTGGGTGCCACCCTTGATTAAGGATGAAATGGAAACCCTGAATCGAGATAAAAATCCTGTATTTAAAAATGCGGAAGCTTGGTACTACCTCGCTAAAAAGAATTCCAAAATAGTTGGGCGAATCGCGGTCATCGTCAATCATTTGGAAATAAATGATATAGGCAAGAAGAAAATCCGGTTCGGATGGTTTGATGTGGTCGATGACGTTGACGTCACCAAATCCCTCCTGAATAAAGTTTTTGAGAAAGGCGAAGAATTAGGGTTGGAATACGCCGAAGGTCCTGTAGGCTTCAGCAATATGGAGAAGGCTGGTATACTTACAGAAGGCTTTCAGGAAATGAATACCATGATTACCTGGTACCATCACCCTTATTATGCCGAACACTTCAGTCAATTGGGGTGGGAAAAACAGGCTACCTGGGTGGAATATAAGATGAGCATTCCAAACGTGATTAAAGAAAAGGTGGCAAAGTTTTCGAAATTGATTAAGGAACGCTACGGGTTCTCAGTTATTCGCTTCAAAAACAAAAAGGAAATACTTCCCTACGTCGATAAGATGTTCGAATTGCTAAACAATACCTACAATAATCTTCAAACATTTGTTCCGATTCAACAATATCAAATCGATTATTATAAGGAGAAATACTTCAGTTTTATCCATCCAGATTACATCACGTGTATCAAGGATAGCAACGATAAGCTAATTGCCTTTTCCATTGTGATGCCGTCCTTCAGCAAAGCCTTAAAAAAGGCCAATGGAAAGCTATTTCCAACAGGTTGGTACCATATTCTTCAAGCCCAACGAAAAAACGATACCGCCGCTTTCTATCTAATCGGAATTGAACCAGAATACCAGGGAAAAGGCGTAACTGCCATCATCTTCGAGGAAATGCAATATCTGTTCAACGACAAGGGCATTAAAACGGTAGAGACCAATCCAGAGTTGATCGAAAACAAAGCGGTACAACAATTATGGAAGGACTATGATCCTGTGAAGCACAAAGAACGAAGCACTTTCAGAAAAAGTCTTTAACAAAAAAGCCACCTTCTTAGGTGACTTTTCAATTTTGTATTATAGGAGCATTATTCTCCCATCGCCTGTGCTACGGCAGCAGACAAACGCTTATAGGTTCCATTCTCCAATCGCTCACGAATCGCAGAGAAAGCATCCAAGGTTTCATTAATATCGTCCATGGTATGTGAGGCCGTTGGAATCATACGCAATAGGATAAGTCCCTTCGGAATTACAGGATATACTACTATCGAGCAGAAAATTCCGTAATTCTCACGAAGATCCTTCACTAGAGCCATTGCTTCAGGAATACTTCCCTTAAGATATACAGGCGTAACACAGCTTTGTGTTGTTCCAAGATCGAAACCACGATCTCTAAGGCCACCTTGCAGGGCATTAACGTTTTCCCATAGTTTTTCCTTCAATTCCGGCATGGTTCGAAGCATATCCAAACGCTTTAAAGCACCTACCACCAATTGCATCTGTAGGGATTTTGCAAACATCTGTGAACGAAGGTTGTATTTTAGGTAGTTGATTATTTCCTCATCGGCAGCAATAAACGCTCCAGTACTTGCCATCGACTTCGCGAAGGTTGCGAAATATACGTCGATACCATCCTGGACGCCTTGCTCCTCTCCTGCTCCAGCACCAGTTTTACCTAGCGTTCCAAAGCCATGGGCATCATCAACAAAAAGTCGGAAGTTATATTTTTTCTTAAGGGCAACGATTTCTTTCAGCTTCCCTTGTTCGCCACGCATTCCGAAGACACCTTCAGAAATAAGAAGAATCCCTCCTCCTGTCTTTTGGGCTACTTTTTCGGCGCGACGTAAATTTTTCTCAATACTTTCTAGGTCGTTATGCTTATAGGTGAAGCGTTGTCCTAGGTGAAGTCGAACCCCATCGATTATACAGGCATGGGCATCTACATCATATACGATGACATCATCCTTTGCCACCAAGGCATCAATGGTTGAAACCATTCCCTGATATCCAAAGTTCAGTAGGTACGCCGCTTCTTTATGAACGAAAGCCGCTAATTCTTTTTGAAGTTGTTCGTGTAGATCGGTGTGCCCACTCATCATACGAGCACCCATCGGATAAGCGGAACCCCATTTTTCGGCTGCTTCGGCATCTACCTTTCGCACTTCGGGGTGGTCGGCTAAACCAAGATAATCGTTCACACTCCAAGTAATGACCTCCTTGCCATTAAACTTCATACGGTTACCAATTGGTCCTTCCAATTTTGGGAATACAAAGTAGCCTTCTGCTTGCTCTGCCCATTTTCCCAATGGTCCTTTATCCTTGTAAATTTTATCGAATAAGTCTTTCATGCACACGAATTATTTCAATTCAAGGGGCAAAAATAAGGAATTTAATCAGCCTAACAAGAAATAATAGCATAGGAAACGACTAGGATAGTCGTGAATTATCAACAGCTTATCACCCGAAAATAACTTATTTTACGTAGGTAATTCCCTTTTTCTCTTCTTGAAAGTCGAAGAAACCTTGTTGTTCCATCCAATCGTCGCTGTAAATCTTGCTCATATAGCGACTTCCGTGGTCCGGGAATATAACAACGATATTACTGTTTTCGTCGAATTCACCTGCTTCCTCCAATTGTTTTAGTCCCTGCATGGCAGCACCACTCGTATAGCCAGCGAAGATTCCTTCGGTTTTGGCAAGTTCCCGGGCCATATGGGCACTTTCCTCATCCGTCACCTTCGTAAAAGAATCGATGCTATCGAAATCAGTAGCATCCGGTATAAGATTTTTACCCAAACCTTCTATGCGGTAGGGATAGATTTCATTTTTATCGAATTCGCGTGTTTCATGGAACTTTTTCAATACGGAACCGAAAGCATCGATACCCAAGACTTTGATGTCTGGGTTTTGCTCCTTTAAATACCGTGCTGTACCAGAAATTGTGCCTCCCGTTCCACTGCACGCTACTAAATGAGTAATAGCCCCATTGGTCTGCTTCCAAATCTCAGGTCCTGTAGAAGCATAATGCGCATCGATATTTAGTTTATTAAAGTATTGGTTTATATAAACTGATCCATCTATCTCTGAATGAAGACGTTTCGCTACTTCGTAGTAACTTCTAGAATCATCTGCTGGTACGTGTGCTGGACACACATACACTTCTGCCCCCATAGTGCGAAGCATATCAATTTTATCTTTTGAAGACTTCGAGCTAACCGCTAAAATACACTTGTAGCCCTTTAAAACGCTAACCATCGCAATACTAAAACCCGTATTTCCGCTCGTGGTTTCGATAATAGTATCGCCAGGGGTAAGAATTCCTTGTTTTTCAGCTTGTTCGATGATGTATAATGCGATTCGGTCTTTGGCAGAGTGACCAGGGTTGAAAGCTTCCACCTTTGCAAAATAGTTGCCTTTCATGTGCGCCGTTATGTGCTGTAGGCGAATTAACGGAGTATTTCCGATCAATTCCAAGACATTGTCATGCGCTTGTATTTCTTGCTTCATAAAGGGAGTGTCTTTTGAAAAGTTTGTCCGTAGACCTACTTCTAAAATCCGAGACAAAGGTACACGAATTTTTTAAATTTACTTTTTTATGCCTTCCAAATCCAATATAAAGGCATAATCCATAGCAACTTCCTTAAGCGCTTCGAATCTGCCTGATGCGCCACCGTGACCAGCATCCATATTGGTATGTAGCAATAAGATATTATTGTCCGTCTTCATTTCCCTCAATTTTGCCACCCATTTTGCGGGTTCCCAATATTGAACTTGGGAATCGTGAAGCCCAGTTGTAACAAGCATATTAGGATATTCCTGTGCTTTCACATTGTCGTAAGGTGAGTACGATTTGATGTATTCGTAGTATTCTTGATTATTTGGGTTTCCCCATTCGTCATATTCACCTGTGGTGAGAGGGATACTGTCATCTAACATCGTCGTCACCACATCCACAAATGGAACAGCGGCAACAACCCCATTATACAGTTCTGGGGCCATATTTACGATAGCGCCCATCAACAAGCCGCCTGCAGAGCCACCAGAGGCGTAAAGATGATCGGCCGAGGTAAAGCCTTCTTCAATCAAGTATTCTGAAGCATCAACAAAATCGGTAAAGGTGTTTTTTTTATGAAGCAATTTTCCATTCTCATACCACTGTCGCCCAAGATACTCTCCTCCTCTTACATGGGCGATGGCGAAGATGAAGCCGCGATCCAGTAGGCTTAATCTAACGGAAGAAAAATAGGGATCGATAGTGGATCCATAAGAGCCATAGCCATATAGTAATAGTGGGTTCTTGCCATCTCGCTTTATTCCCTTTCGGTATACCAATGAAATCGGCACTTTCGTTCCGTCATCGGCCGTAGCCCAAAGGCGTTTCGATTCGTAATTATCTTTGTTGAAGTTGCCGCCCAATACTTCAACCTCTTTCTTCACTTCTTTTTCCTTGGTTTCCATATTAAAATCGATAATGGAAGCCGGCGTAATCATAGATGTATAGCTGTAACGCAGAATTTCAGTATCGAATTCCCTATTCTGTATTGTATAGGCGGTATAGGTTTCATTGTCGAAAGGCAGGTAGTAATTCTCTTTTGACACATCCCAAGGCATAATCCGGATTTTGTTCAAGCCGTTGTTCCTTTCACTGATAACGAGATATTCCTTGAAAATATCGATATCTTCAACCAACACATCGTCGCGATGCTCGATTACGGAAGTCCAATTTTCTTTGGAAGTAGCATTTTCCGGTGTTTTCATCACCTGAAAGTTCGTCGCTCCATCCATATTGGTAAGAATATAGAAATGATCATCATAGTGCGAAATTCCATATTCCAGTCCGCGCAGCCTGGGTTGAAAAACTCTAAACTCCTTATCGGGTGTATTGGCATCCAAGATTTGATATTCTGAAGTAAGGGTACTATTGCTGCCAATGATCAGATACTTTTCACTTTTCGATTTATAGACATAGGTATTGAAAGTTTCATCCTCTTCCGTATACACGATTTCATCCTCCCCTACATCGGTACCGCGTTTATGCTTAAAAATCTGATTACTACGAAGGGTTTGCGGATCCTTTCTAGCATAGAATAATGTTTTGTTATCGTTCGCCCAGGTAGAGCTTCCGGTGGTTAGTGGAATTGCTTCTGAGGATATTTCACCAGTTTTCAAGTCTTTGATATAGATGGTGTATTTTCTTCGGCTTAAGGTATCCACGCCGAAAGCAACATAGCGATTATCGGGACTCACATTGATACCACGTAGACTATAGTAGGAATAGTCCTTCGCCATATCATTCACATTAAAGAGAAGTTCTTCTTCAGCCCCTAAAGAGCCTTTTTTCCGAGAATAAATTGGATAATCGTTTCCTTGCTCGTAGCGCGTGATATAATAATAGCCATTATAGAAATACGGGACCGATTCGTCATCTTCCTTGATACGAGACTTCATCTCTTCGAACAGATCTTTTTTGAACTGTTCGGTATGCGACGTCATTTTTTCATAATAATCGTTCTCGCGTTCCAAGTAATCGATGACTTCCTCATTCTCCCGATCGTTCAACCAATAGTAATTATCGACACGAATGTCGCCATGCATTTCCAGTGTTTTGGCAATCTTTTCAGCCTTTGGCGGTACAATTTCCATAGATTTTTTTGACGTTTCTTTTTCCTTGCATGCTGCAGTCAGCAAAAGCGTGGCAAAAATAAGGGTTAGAAATGGTTTCATGGGTCGAATTGCTTACGGATTTAACTGCAAAGTAGTAAATTTGCGGAAATAAAAATTCAGAAAATTATGTTTGGAGATATGATGGGCAAATTGAAGGAAGCCCAGGAAAAAGTAGAAGCGACCAAAAAGCGAATGGATACCGTGATGGTAGACGAAAAGAGTAGCGACGGTTTGTTGAAGGTGACGTTAACCGCTAATCGCGAATTGAAATCAATTGATATTGATGATAGCCTGCTTGACGATAAGGAGCAGTTAGAGGATTATTTAATCATAACGATGAATAAAGCTATCAAAAAAGCAACGGAAATCAATGAAGCAGAAATCGCTGCGGTAGCGAAAGAAGGCATGCCGAACATTCCAGGACTGGATATGTTCAAATAGTAAGTTTAGAAAGTAAAAGCCCGGCCTAAGAGTTGCCGGGCTTTTTTATGCTGTTATTTTAAGTATTGATCGATAAAATCGAAATGGTTCTGCGTATCGCGCAACGGACTATAGCCTGAAATGCGATCGAGTTCCTTCCCTTTTGAATTAAGCATCAATATCTTCGGAAAGGTTCGTTCCTTATTATATTTTGCAATGATAGTTTTATTGTAGTTTAATTGTTCGGCGGAGATCACATCCATTCTTCTTGGGTAATCGATCAACACCAAAACCATATCATCTGCCCGTTGTTGAAATGCTTCACTTTCGAAAAAATCCTCTTTCAACATTTTACAAGGCGCACACCAATCGCTGCCGGTAAAATATAGCAAAATAGGTTTCTCCTCTTCGGTTGAAATTTTCACAGCTTCCTCAACATTCGTAATCCATGATAAATTAGTATCTCGCTTCTGTTGTTGAGAAAAACCTATCGTCGTAAACGCGACTAGCAGAATAAACACAAACTTTTTCATAATGCCCTAATTTACATTATCTAAAACATAATGTATGCCAAAAAAGATATAAAATAATTCTTCAATGAAGTAAAATTGGAAATTCCCTAACAACCTATAATAACATGTTGAAAATCTTGTAGTTCTTCTTAATGTGAGACTTTAACAATTGCTTTTTTTTTTAGATATTTATACACTCAAAACCGAATCAAGTCTAATCTTTAATAGTAAACTATGTTTGAATTGAAAAAAAGTGGAGACAAATTCCACTTCGTCTTAAAGGCAAGTAATGGCCAGGTAATCCTCACTAGCCAAATGTATTCCTCGAAGTCTGGGGCCATGAACGGAATTGAATCTGTACAAAAAAACTGTGGCGATAGTAACCACTTTGAGCGCAAAACCGCGAAGAACGGGAAGTTTCACTTCAACCTAAAATCGTCTAACGGACAAATCGTAGGCAGCAGTCAAATGTATTCTTCCGAAAGCGGAATGAACAACGGTATTGAGTCGGTAGCGAAGAACGCTCCCGGAGCAGAAGTTAAGGAACTGGAATAGTATATTATTTCTCCTCTATCCCAATTAAATGACTCCTGAATTTTTTTCAGGAGTTTTTTTATTCAAAATTTTCAAGCAATTCCAATACACGTGCATGCATGTCGCCCGTGTAATCGTAATGTGTCACCATTCGCAACTTTCCCTGTCCCATAGCGCTCATGCGTACACCTCTCTCATCAAAAAACTGCAGGAATTCACTCTCTCGATGAGATTTTTGAAGATAAAAGATGACAATATTGGTCTCAGTTGGCTCTACCTTCAAAACATAGGATTGTTCTTCTAGCTTTTTTGCCAACTCAGTAGCACGATGGTGGTCTTCCTCCATTCTATCAATATGATTTTTCAATCCAAAAAGTCCAGCGGCGGCCATGAAACCAACCTGACGCATACCGCCACCCAACACTTTTCGAACGCGCATAGCGTTTTGCAACAATTCTTTTTTACCAATCAGAACTGTTCCCATTGGAGCTCCCAGCCCTTTGCTAAGACAGACGGTAAGCGTGTCAAAAATTTTTCCGTAGTCTTTCGGATCTTCCTTTTTTGCTGCAATAGCATTCATAAGTCTAGCTCCATCCAAGTGAAGGCCCAACCCGTTTTCATCGCATACCTTACGAATTCGCTTTATTTCCTCGAAATCGTAGCAAGCGCCACCCCCTTTGTTGGTTGTATTTTCTAAGCAGACCAAAGTGGTTAACGGACTATGATAAAAATCGGGTGGGTTGATATTTTCCTGTACCTGTTCGGCAGTAATCATCCCTCTATTGCCATCGACCAGTTTACAGGAAACACCACTATTAAAGGAAACACCACCTCCTTCATAATTATACACGTGCGCCCATTTATCGCAGATCAATTGCTCGGCTGGTTGCGTATGAAGTTTTATCGCTGCCTGGTTTGCCATACTTCCCGTTGGGAAATATAGGGCTTCATCCATACCAAATAGTTTGGCAGCATAGTGTTCCAGTTTGTTTACGGTCGGATCCTCTTTATAAACATCGTCGCCTACCTCGGCTTCCATCATGGCAGCAAGCATTTTTGGGGTAGGCTTGGTTACGGTATCACTACGAAGATCGATTATGGGGTATTTCATATGGTTTAAAGTCTTATAAAATCATTTTGTTTTTCTTCAATCAATTCATCTAATATATTCTCAAGCTGAACAAGGGCAAGGCCTTGGTTATGCTCGTAATTCAGGTTTGGATTGTCTTCCATCGAACTGATGTCGTACAGCATGAATTGACGCTCAAAACTACTATTTTCTTTGATGAATTTGTAGTCGCGACGACACGGATACGTCTCTGTGCTCGATGTAGGTCCGGTATCGGGCCGCTGCTTTTTATAAGGTAAAATAGTTTCATTCTTTAACTCATTCATATGGCTGTTGACCATTTCAAATATGGTGGCATCCTCCAAGGGTATTTTTTGAAAACGTCCGCACTTATCGATACGCTGCAGGTACTGTTCATTTCCCTTTTGCCAAAACACATAGTAAGAATGATAGGTAGGTGAAACGATACAGTTTTGGTTATTCCGAACCTTGAAAATTTCCGTTTTTCCCAAACAGTATTGATCTACATAAAAAATAAGGCTCGCTCCTTCTGCTTTTAGTTGTTGGGTGAAGGTTTCAACAGTTGCCTTCAACTCCGTGTTTCGTTCTTGCGCGATGGAGGGTTGAAAAATTCCTAACAATAAGCAGAGAAAAAGAATTTTTGATAGTGTTTTCATACAATGGGTTTTAAATAAGGGTTCTCTTTCAGAAAAAGAACCACTTCTAAAAATAGGGCTATTTTCCTTTTTAGCTGAAAAACTTAATTCTATTTTTGTTCTTCAACAGAAAAAATCCTGCAATAGCAGCAACTAATATGGTTACAACCGATCAGCTTACCGATCTTAGAAATCGCCTGGATGCGTTAAGGGGGTATCTTTGACATTGCCAAGAAGCGTATAGAAATACAAAACGAAGAGGAAAAAACTTACGACCCAAATTTTTGGGACAATCCACAGGAGGCGGAAGCCTTTATGAAACAACTTCGGAACAAGAAAAAGTGGGTCGAGGAATACGAAAATGCGATCACCTTAACCGAAGATGCCGAGGTAATCTACGAATTTTTCAAGGAAGGTGAAGGAGAGGCCGAAAACGTCGAAAACCGATACCAAAAAGCCTTGGAAGCTATCGAGGCTTTAGAATTCCGCAATATGCTAAGTGAAGAGGGCGACGATTTAAGTGCCGTACTTCAAATAACGGCAGGAGCCGGTGGTACCGAAAGTTGCGATTGGGCCCAGATGCTCATGCGAATGTATTTGATGTGGGCGCAGAGCAATGGTTTTAAGGTAAAGGAGTTGAACTATCAGGAAGGCGACGTAGCTGGTGTAAAAACCGTGACGCTTGAAATTGATGGAGAATTTGCCTTTGGTTGGCTAAAAGGTGAAAACGGCGTGCATCGTTTGGTACGTATCTCCCCTTTCGATAGTAATGCGAAGCGACATACCAGTTTTGTGAGTGTATATGTGTATCCATTGGCCGATGAAACTATTGAAATCGACATCAATCCAGCCGATATTTCCTGGGATTTTGCGCGAAGTAGCGGTGCGGGTGGGCAGAATGTGAATAAGGTTGAAACCAAAGCCATCTTAACTCACAAACCTAGCGGTATTGTAATTCATAATTCTGAAACCCGTAGTCAGTTGGAGAACCGCGAAAAAGCCATGCAGATGTTGAAGTCGCAGTTATATGAAATCGAACTTCGGAAGCAGCAGGCACAACGAGCGGAGATTGAAGATAGTAAAATGGCCATTGAATGGGGCTCGCAGATCCGTAATTATGTGCTTCACCCCTACAAGCTCGTAAAAGATGTTCGTACGGGTCATGAAACCGGAAATACCGACGCGGTACTCGATGGCGACATCGATGAATTTTTAAAAGCCTATTTGATGATGATGGGGCAAAAAGATGAGAAAGCAGATGAGCTTTAGGCATTTTTACGCCGACGCCAATCTTTTATATTCAACACGATTGAGATAATCAAGGCAGCAACAAAGGTCCAAAGTGTGAGATGACCGACCACCACTGCGGATATATCAATACCGAAAATACGATTCAATAAATAGCCGATATAGGAAGGTGTGTTGGGCTCCTTTCCCATTTCCCGAAGGACATCCCAGTGCCAATCGGTGCAGGGGCAGTACCCAAAGCCGTACCAAATGCCCAAAATTCCCCAGGAAGCACCGGTTAGCAACAATAGGTAAAGGTTCCAGCGCCGTGTCCGCTTCCATATCCATCCAAAAATATTGAACAGCACAATTGCGCTATGGAAGATCAGAAATGCTATATCTATGAAGGAATACACTTCATAAAGATACAGTTTCAACAAAACTCCTACATTTGCGCGATATGAAGCCAGCTTCCATAGCCCAAATTCGAAAAGACCTTACACATCGTTCTCCTGAAGAATTAGAAGCGCTAGTGCTTCGCATGGCAAAATTCAAAAAGGAGAACAAGGAGCTTTTAAGTTACCTTCTGTTCGACTCAGATTACGAACCAGGCTATGTTGCTTCGGTAAAGCAGTTTTTAGATGAAGGTTTTGAAACGGTAAACACAACCAACTATTATTATGCAAAGAAAACGATTCGAAAATTGCTTCGACAGACAAAAAAATACATCCGGTATTCGCAACGTCCTGAAACGGAGGTAGAATTATTGTTGTATTTCTGTCGAAAACTACAGACCTTTAAACCATCTATATTTAAGAATAAGACACTAACAAACCTATACAATCGACAGCTAGCTTTAATTTCCAAACGGATTGAAAAGCTTCATGAAGATTTACAGCACGATTATTCCCTAGAATTGGAACAGTTACAAAAATCTAATTAAGAAGTATCGTCTATGATTACCTATTACCACAACCCTAGATGTCGAAAATCAAGAGAAGCCTTAAAGCTCCTCGAAGAAAAAGATGAGGATGTAACGATTATCAAGTACTTACAAGTTCCTCCCACGCCTCAAAAGTTGACGGAATTGATTGCTTTGTTGGGAATTACTCCTATTGAATTGGTTCGAAAAAACGAATCGATTTGGAAAGATAAATTCAAAGGAAAAAAGCTCACCGATGCGGAAGTAATAAATGCCATGGTGGAATACCCTAAATTAATCGAGCGTCCCATTGCCATAAAAGGGCAAAAAGCTGCGATAGGTCGCCCACCGGAGCGGGTTTTGGAGATTTTGTAAGGTCTTAATTTATTTTAACACAAGTTTAAGGGTATAGGACTAAACCCTCAGGTATTTTAGCAGTCAAAATTGCTAAAAGACTCTATGAGATATATTCATTCGCTTGCCCTATTTCTATTACCCATATTTTTATTTGCGCAAAGCCCAGAATTAAAAACAATTACGGTAACCGGTAAGGTTATTGAACAAGGCACCAATGTTCCATTGGAATACGCTACGGTTTCCTTTATAAAACCAGGAGGTGAAGTAGCCACTGGCGGAATTACCAATGCCGATGGTGTTTATAGCATCGATGTTGAAGCCGGGATCTATACGGTTAAATATGAATTTATTTCCTACCGACCTGTTACCAAACCAAGTCAGCAACTGATGAACGATACCACCTTACCAACGGTGGAGTTGGAATTGGATAGCGCTAGTTTAGATGAAGTGGTTATTCGTGCTGAGACCACTGAAGTTCAGGTTCGATTGGATAAAAAAATATACACGATTGGTAAAGATTTAACTACTAGCGGTGCGACCGTTAGTGATGCGTTGAACAACGTACCGTCTGTAACAGTTGATGTAGAAGGGGCTATTAGTCTGCGTGGAAACGAAAACGTTCGAATCCTTATCAACGGAAAACCTTCAGCCATCGCTGGTTTTGGATCGACCGACGCACTTCGTCAGTTACCCGCCGAATCGATAGAGCGCGTAGAGGTTATTACTTCACCTTCGGCTCGTTACGATGCAGAAGGAACCGCGGGAATTCTAAATATTATTTTACGGAAAGAAAAAACGTTGGGATTGAATGGTTCTATTCAAGCCAATTATGGAATTCCTCTACAAAGTGGAATAACTGGAAACATCAACCTTCGAACGGATAAATTCAATATTTTTAATACAACGGGTGTCCGCTATCGAAATTCGCCCGGTAATGCTTTTTTCGATAACCAATATTTCCCTAGGACAGTTATAGATCCAGACACAGGTGAGGAGACAATCGTAGATCCACAGTTTGATAGAACTATTGAAGACCGCGAATATGAACGCCAAGATCAAGGCTTCAATACGAATTTGGGAATGGAGTACTTCCTTACAGAAAATTCTTCCATTACAGGTAGTGTCTTTTTAAGATTGGGGGATGATGAGGATGTAACTACCAACAGAGCTCGTAAATTCACCGATGGCACGCTAGCCGAGGAAACAATTCGAGAAGAATTGGAAACCGAAAAAGACGAAAGCTATCAGGTGTCATTGAATTATGTAAATAACTTTAGTGACGATGGCCATAAGCTTACTGCCGACTTTCAATATGAAAATGATGAAGAGGAGCAGCGGGCATTTATTACGGAACGACGAATCGGACCCAATGATTTTGATTTTCCTTCCGAAGATATCCTTACCATTGAAACTCAGAAGGAATGGTTGTTCCAAGCCGATTATGTTCTGCCCATTGGTGAAAACGCTCAGTTTGAAGCAGGGTATCGCGGGAATTTGGAAAATGAGATTACCGATTATACGCTAAATCAAGAGAACGCCGAAGGCGTGTTTGTGAGAAATGATACGTTATCGAATATTTTTGATTACACTGAAAACGTTCATGCTCTGTACGCACAATATGGAAATAAATTTGGAAAATTCTCTTTCCTCTTGGGATTGCGGATGGAAAGCACCCAATTAAAAGGTGAAATAGATTCTGAATTAAATGAAGAAGTTTTTGCTGAAACGCTTGGCGTTGATATCGATACCAATTTCGATAAAAATTATCTAGGTCTCTTTCCAACGGTAAACTTAATATATGAAATTGCCGAGCGTGAAAATATCACATTAGGATATAACCGAAGAATTAACAGGCCCCGTGGCTGGTTTATCAATCCCTTCCCCTCTCGTTCTAGCGTAACAAATGTATTTCAGGGGAATCCGGATTTAGATCCGGCCTATGCGAGCGCTTTCGATTTAGGGTATGTGAAACGATGGAAAAAGCTTACGCTAAGTGGTTCTGTTTATTATCAATATGAAACCGATTCGTTTGAGCGTATTCAAGAACAAACGGGACAGGTTATTAACGGTGTGAATGTTTTACGGACCATTCCGATTAACCTTTCAACAAACGAACGAATGGGATTCGAAATGAGCGCCCTGTATAATCCAACCGATTGGCTTCGTTTGAATGGAAGCTTCAATTATTTCAACTTTATAAGTGAGGGTAGTTTCAATGGCGTGGAATACGGAACGGAAAATAGTAGCTGGTTTGCTAGAGGAAGTACGAAAGTAACCCTTCCTTGGAAAATCGATTGGCAAACCAACGCCTTCTACAGAGGGCCTAGAAATAATGCCCAAACTGAAACAGAGGGTATCCTTTCTATCGATGTAGCACTGAGTAAGGATTTTATGGACGATAACGCGACAATAGGATTCAATGTGAGTGACCTATTAAATTCCAGAAAGCGTAGATCCTTCACGCAAACCGATACATTTACTAGCGATAGTGAATTTCAGTGGAGACAACGACAGTTTACCCTATCGTTTACCTATCGCTTCAACCAACAGAAAGAAAGAAATCGTGGTCGTGGAAATGGTGGTGACTTCGACGATGATGGAGGATTTGAGGGATAACCTGAAATCTATTCGATTAAGAAATAAAAAAAGGAAGCCAAATCGGCTTCCTTTTTCGTTAATCAGTAACTATATTGAAAACTAATTGCTTTCCTCTAATTCGTTTTTACGAGCTTCCTTCTTCATCTTCCAGTTCTCGTATAAAGCACCTCCAATCCAATATGGAATGATGGACACTAAAAAGATCATAAGCCAAAATCCAATCGTCAAAATGGTTAGGAAGGCTAAAAATCCAAGATATTGGTCAAATTCGAACATCATAATGAAGGGTCTTTAAATTTTGCTTCAAAGATAGTATGATTTTCCTATATAGCCCAAAAAAATCTATTGCAAAATGAAATTGCGATTTTAGACGAGCAATCTTGAACAAAACCAGTGTTTTGGGTACTTTTGTATAAACTTCAATGCTACAAAATGGAATATAGAATAGAAAAAGACACCATGGGCGAGGTAAAAGTACCCGCCGATAAATTATGGGGAGCCCAGACAGAGCGCTCTCGAAATAACTTCAAAATAGGTCCTTCCGCCTCTATGCCATTAGAAATTGTATATGGATTTGCCTATTTAAAAAAAGCAGCAGCTTTCACCAACTGTGAATTGGGAGTGCTTTCAGAAGAAAAAAGAGATCTCATCGCTGCCGTATGTGATGAAATCCTTGCCGGAAAGCATGATAACCAGTTTCCTTTGGTTATATGGCAGACCGGAAGTGGTACCCAAAGCAATATGAACGTAAATGAGGTAATCGCAAACCGTGCCCACCAATTAGCAGGTCATACAATTGGTGAAGGCGAAAAAACGCTTCAGCCAAACGACGATGTTAATAAGAGCCAGTCGTCTAACGACACCTTCCCTACCGGTATGCATATCGCCATCTATAAAAAGATTATCGAGAATACACTGCCAGGTATTTCCCAGCTTCATAAAACATTAAAGGAAAAATCGGAAGCGTTTAAGAACGTGGTCAAAATAGGACGTACTCACTTAATGGATGCAACGCCTTTGACGCTTGGCCAAGAATTTAGCGGTTATGCTTCACAATTGGAGCACGGACTGACAGCCTTACAAAACACACTTCCTCATTTATCGGAATTGGCATTGGGTGGAACAGCAGTGGGAACCGGAATTAATACACCAAAAGGATACGATCAAAAAGTTGCATCGTATATAGCCGATTTCACCGATCTTCCGTTTATCAGCGCTAAAAATAAGTTTGAAGCGTTGGCAGCACACGATGCTTTGGTTGAAACCCACGGAGCTTTAAAGCAGTTGGCGGTTTCTCTTAATAAAATTGCTCATGATATTCGCATGTTGGCTAGCGGCCCGAGAAGTGGCATTGGTGAAATTACGATTCCAGCAAATGAACCAGGTTCATCTATTATGCCTGGAAAGGTAAACCCAACACAATGTGAAGCACTTACCATGGTGTGTGCTCAGGTTATTGGAAATGATGTTACGTTGAGTGTAGGTGGCATGCAAGGTCACTTCGAGTTGAATGTCTTTAAGCCAGTTATGGCAGCAAATGTGTTACAATCGGCAGAACTACTAGGCGATGCCTGTGTATCTTTTGACGAACACTGTGCACAAGGAATTGAACCTAACCATGACGTAATTGAACGACAATTAAAAAATTCCTTGATGTTGGTGACAGCCCTAAATACCAAAATTGGATATTATAAGGCTGCCGAAATAGCCAATACTGCTCATAAAAATGGAACCACCTTAAAGGAAGAAGCTGTTAATCTAGGTTATCTTACTGAAGAAGAGTTCGATAAGTGGGTTCGACCAAAGGATATGGTAGGACACTAATTTCACTTTTATGTTAGATTCTGAAAAAGCCGTTACCCCTGTAGCGGTTTTTTTTATGTTAATTTTATCGATAAAGTGCAAAAAATATAGTTTAAATGTAATTTTGTTGTATATTAGTCGCCCCAAATTGATGTAAACCTACTTATATGAAAGTACAATTTACCCCCCTATCATTGTATTTTTTTGTGGTTGTATTGGGTCTTAGCACCATGGTTTCGGCCTTTGGTAAGACCGATTTAAATACAAGTCGCAAAACTTCAAACAATCCAATACCTAATTTCTTAACAGAAGCTGTAAATGATAACGAGCAGCGCAGCGATATAGATAATCGTGTTGTTACTACGGAGGTGGATTATTCAACTTTTAAAAAGGATTTAGCAATCCATTCTGCTGCAGCCTATACACCTACTCTGGTTAGCTCCTCTACTGTCTTTATGGATGCTACGGGAATATTCGGAATTGGAATGTTTTATGGAGTACTAAGCATGATACTGTTACTAAATGCTATTTGTTACTTTATTTTCAACTCGAAGCCGTTTCTATATTTTGCAAGCGCTATCTTAATGATGGGAGCAGCACTCTTTGTTACCGACGGTTTAAGTATCGGCTTAAATACATCGATTGCTACCCAAACTTTATTTGCTGAAACCACCCTTATGGTGGTCTTTCTAGCGGCTTGGTCAGCGTTTTCACATAATTACTTAAAAATAGACCAGGCCTTTCCTAAAATGAATTGGGCCACTATCGCATTGCTTTCAGTAGCTGCAGTAATGTCTACCATTGCGTGGGGCGTTTCTAACGAATGGATGGCACGCGCAGGAATGGTCGTTGGGTTTATGATACCCCTCGCCTATCTTGCTGCAGGTATTGCGCTCTTTAGTAAAAAGAATTACGCCAAGTTCTATGTTATCAGTAGTGCCATCCCGACACTATTTGCCATCGACTTTTTTGTCCTTCAACCGCTTGGAGCAGGATTGTTATTTACTGAAATGTTTCATGTGAAGATGGCCGCTATTATTGAAATGCTATTATTAACCTACGCCATTACGTATCGCATGCAGGAATTAAAGGAAGAGTCCGAATTGCGACAAGTAGAAATGCGAATTTATCTTAAACGCCAACAAATGATGAACAGAGAGAATATTTCTAAAATGATGGAAGATGTATACTTGGAAAACCTAATCATGAAGCATGACTTAGATGGCTTCGAAATTAAGTTGTTACAGTACATTTCCGAAGGAAAGGAAAACGCTAAAATTGCCCGTAAGCTGAAAGTTACGGAAGACGAGCTTGAAGAACGTACCCAAGAATTATATCACAAACTTGAAATCGGCGAGCAGATTAAGGAAGACCATCGAATGGTCGAATCACAACCCGATTACATATATAATTAATGTTTGGCCAATCGTAATTTTTCCCAAATTAACCAACTGGAAAAGGATAAGTCGAAAGGCTTATCCTTTTTTCTTGTAGTATTTTTTGAATGGGAAGTAGGAAACGATACTCAATAATATCACAAAACCTACAATAAACCATACAAAATTTGGCGTAACGGGAACATCGCCACTTGCATACGAGTGAAGTCCTGTTAGGTAGAAATTCACTCCGAAATACGTCATCATAATCGATGCATAGGCAAAAACCGCCAACACATTAAAGGTCCATCGGCTACGAAGTCCGGGCACCAACCTAGCGTGAATCACGAAAGCATAGATCATAATACTAATCAATGCCCAGGTTTCTTTTGGGTCCCACCCCCAATAGCGACCCCAGCTTTCATTGGCCCATTGGCCGCCCAAGAAGTTCCCTATCGTTAGCAATACCAAACCTACGGTTAAGGCCATTTCGGTAATGACGGTAAGTTCTTGAACGTTTAGCTTCATCCGTTTTACGTTCGATTTATTCGTAAGTAGCATTAGCAATAAGGCTACCATACCCAAAATCATTCCCAAGGTGAAGGGCCCGTAACTCATCACGATTACCGCAACGTGTATCATTAACCAATAGCTATCCAATACCGGCTGCAAGTTCGCAATGGCAGGATCCAACCAGTTTAGATGCGCTACCCAAAGGACGATGGAAGCCATAAAGGCTGTAGCGGCCACCGTTAGATCGCTTTTTCTACCGAATGCCAACCCAAAGAAGGTTGTCGCCCAAGCCACATAGATGATACTTTCATACGCATCACTCCACGGCGCATGACCGCTGATATACCAACGTAACGCTAAACCTAGCGTCATAAGGATAAAAAATATCCAAATAATGTATTTGCAGCCTTTGATTAGCGTATGAAGCGCTTTCCGCTCTTTGAAAATCTGGGCGATGATAAAGATGAACATCACTATCCCTATCAAGGCGAAGTATTTGTAAAGACGATTGAAGATATCGGCTTTGTTGTAAATGGTTTCCGCTTTCAGCTTTGCTTCGGAAGGCATGACGTCACTACCATATTTCGATTGAAACTTGGTGATACCATCCAAGATTTCATTCGCCTGGCTATAATCACCCGTTTCCCTAGCCTGTTTCAAACTGTTGAAGTATACCGGCAAAATAGATCGCGTAATGACGGAATCTGTCCCCTTAAACTGTGCCTCTCCCAATTCGGCATAGGATACCCATTTGTTATTTTCACTGTCGGGAAGCGGAAAGATTTTCAGTATAGTTCCACTCAACGCCTGATTCAACAAAAAGAAATTTTCATGTGCTTTTATGAAATCCTTTTCAAACTGATTGGGATTGGTAGTATTGGTTGCCTTTTCCAGATACGGCTGTAATTTGTAGTTCCCTTGTTCATCGAACAAGTCCATTAACGCCATATGTTCAGCATCTTCAGATACACCTGCAATATGACGAATACTATCATTGCCACGTTTTAAGGCAATGATGGGAACTTCCACCCACAAGCGCGGAAATTCGGTCATGCTCAAAAACACCTGGTTGGCATCCATCCCTTCGTAATGGTCGTCGCGACTTATTTTACGAAGTAACTGACTGGCAAAGGTATTTACCGGCTTCATGCGACCTTCATCCTGAATGATTAACTGACCAAATTTTGCAGCGTGTTCTTCATTTACGACATTTGCCAGCAAAATACTATCCAACTGCGCTTTACTCGCTTCCTGATGGTTATGAGGGTCCGTTTGTGCAAACATTCCAAGTGATAATAACAGGACTAAAGAGGTAGCGAGCGCAGTTTTCTTCTTTTTAACCTTATTCAGCATTCGCTTTAAATCGGCAAAACGTGTATTCTTATCAAATAAAATCGCCATCAAGCCGATGTATAGCAAGAAATAACCAATATAGGTAATCCACGTTCCCCACCAGTCATGATTCACTGCTAGAATCGTTCCGCCCTCATCGGGATCGAAACCAGATTGAAAAAAGCGATAGCCCTTATGGTCCAACACATGGTTCATAAAAATCTCATAATCGAAGAAGTCCGTTTCTGAGTCATTTACCGTTACTTTACTCTTAAAAGCAGAATAGGCTTTTTCGGTACCAGGGTATTTATCGGCGATAAAGTCGTTCAGCGTAATACTGAAGGGTAATTCGTATTCCTTACTGCCATACGTCATATAAACATCCAATCCACCTACTTCAACCTTGGTCGGATCTGGAGCAGAGCCCTTCCCTCCTAGCAATTCGACGGTTTTGGTATCCTCGCCAGATTGTACTTCAACAATGAGCGCATCCTTATTGCTTTTAGGTTCATCCTTTGCCGTTTGCACAATTCCCTTCCGACCGCGCGTAATCGGATCCGGAATTACAAAGGCCATTCCCGCCATACGATATAACGAACGAAGCATCAGTGGCTGAACGCTATCCTTCATCACTTCACCTTGCAACTGATCGGCCATTCGCATAAAACTTCCCTCAAACGGACTCGCGATGCTATAGCTTCCGTCTTCGTTGTAGGTAATGTTGATGGCACCTTCCGTTGGGTTATTTACGGCAAAGAGAATATTGTGAATGCTGGTAACCTCTCCCACCTCAAGCCAATGGTCGTGACGATTTCCATCGCCTGCCTCTACAATTTTCAAGTATTGATCGCCATCTGGAGTTTCAATCAGACCCTCTTTGGCATTCTTAACGAATTCCTTAAAGCGAATGGTTACAGGTTGATTGTTATAATCTGTTTCTATGGTGAAGTCATTGTCCAAGCGCTCTGAAAGTCGCAACTTCTTAGGCGTAACTTTTCGGCGTTGTGGTACACCGTCAATCTCATAATCGCCATCGATGAAGGTATTCAAATACGTATGTTCAGAAAGCATGGTGTTTTCGGTAGCGCCTTCCCGAATGTGCATCACGCCTTCGTACCCGATATAGCGCGTCACAAAGGCTCCGATGATAATTAGGATAAAGGAAGCATGAAGCAGAAACGTTGCCCATTTTTCTCGCTTCAGGAGATTGTACCGCTTAATGTTTCCAATAAAGTTTATAACGAACAAGCCCATAATCGCTTCGAACCACCAAGCATTATAGATAAGCTCACGGCTGTAAGGTGTTGGCGACGTTTCCGAAGAAGCATCCAAAAAAGTTCCAACGGCCATGGCAATGGCAAAAACGATAAAAAGAATGGCAGTAAGTCGAGTGGAGAAGAGAATCGAGGCAAGTTTCTTTTGCATTGCAAAATTTTTGTGCAAAAATAGCGAAAATTGAGGTTTTAAAATAGTCATTCCAACTGTTTTAATATCCACCCGTCTTCCGTATTTTAGCGACATGATTTCGGTGGTTTTTATTGGATATGGAAACGTAAACTATCATATAAGCAATGCTTTATATGAAACATCTCAAGTTTATGTAAAACAGGTAGTTAGCCAAAATAATAAGGACCTCTTTCGTACATTGAAGAATATTTCCTTTACAACTGATTTTCAAAAAGTTGAAGAGGCCGATCTATATATTATTGCCGTTCCCGATGATGCGATTGAGGATGTTTCCAACCGTTTGGGGGCAAGAAAGGGATTGGTCGCACATACCTCAGGAAGTGTTTCGATAAAGGTTTTAAACACCCATGAACGATACGGAGTATTTTATCCGCTACAGACGTTTTCGAAAAATAGGAAAGTTTCGTTTCAGGATATTCCAATCTGTATTGAGGCGAATTCTAATTCCGATTTAGCACTGCTGCGAACATTGGCTACCTCCATTTCAGATAATGTAACCGAAGTTTCATCGGAAGAACGCGCTACGCTTCACTTAGCGGCTGTCTTTGTGAACAACTTCACCAATTATCTGTATGCGGTTTCAGAGGATATATTGAAAGCGAAAGGCTTGGATTTTTCACTTTTAAAACCACTACTTCAAGAAACCGCAGAGAAGGTACAGTCGCTTTCACCCAAAGAAGCGCAAACGGGTCCAGCCAAGAGAAACGACATCAAAACCATGCAAAATCATGTACATTTGCTTCAGCAATTGGGAAAAGAGCCGTTAATCGAGCTCTATAAAAAGCTTTCCGAAGGCATTCAACAAAACCAAACCAACGAAAATTCGTAATTTTTCCTATGGAAAAAAGCTATAAAGAATACCTACAGCACATTACCACCTTCGTTTTCGACGTCGATGGCGTGTTAACCGACGGCAGCATTAGTATTACCACCGAAGGCGAAATGTACCGAACCATGCATACCAAGGATGGTTTCGCCATCAAAACAGCGTTAGAAAAGGGTTTCAATATCTGTATTATAAGTGGCGGCACCAATGAAGGCGTTCGGGCGCGGTTAAAGGGACTTGGGGTGACCGATATCTATCTTGGAGCACACGATAAGACCGAAACGATGGACGAATACTTCGACATTTATGAAATTAAGTCGGAAAACGTACTGTTTATGGGCGATGATATTCCAGATTTGTATGCCATGAAGGCTGTGGGATTGCCGTGTTGTCCTCAGGATGCCGTTCCGGAAATCAAGGAAATCTCTAAATATGTTTCCCATAAAAAGGGCGGAAAAGGCTGTGTGCGAGATGTAATCGAACAAGTGCTGAAAGTTCAAGGAAAGTGGATTTCCAGGGAAAACGCTAGTGCCAAATACGATTAACCGACTAATTTTCTAGCATGATGGCCTATCTTCGGATTATTCGTCCGCTTAATTTGTTGCTCATAATAATCGTTCAGTTGCTGCTGAAATACTCCCTCTTTCTTCCATACGGTGCGAAAACAGCGCTATCGAATATAGATTTTGCTGCCCTCGTCTTAGCAACGATCTGTATCGCTGCCGGCGGTTACATCATTAACGACCTACACGATGTTACGGTTGATCGTATCAACAAACCAAAAAAAATGCTGCTGGGGAAATATATCAACGAAAAACAAGCGAATACCTACTATATAGTACTCACTTCTATCGGTGTGCTATTGGGCTTTTATGTCTCGAATGGTATCGGAAAGCCTATGTTTGCTGCTATTTTTATCATGATGGCAGGCTTGCTATATCTCTACGCCTCATATTTAAAAGGAATGTTGCTCATTGGAAATCTGTTGGTTTCCGTTTTGGTGGCTATGAGTCTACTGATAGTTCCTATTTTCGATTTATTACCTAATAATACCGAAACGACGATTGCCATTCACGGTGGACTGTTCTCCGTTACCGCACAATACGCGTTTTTTGCATTTCTGTTGACCTTTATCCGTGAAATTGTAAAAGATGTTATAGATATCAATGGCGATATGGCAGCAGGACATACTTCCTTGGCCATTGCCATGGGACGCGACCGTGCTATTACAATTGCTACGGGATTATTGGTCGTAGCTACCTTGGCAACTGCTTATTATGTGTATTTACGATTTTACCAATCACAACCAGCGGTGTTGTATTTCGTTTTGCTCGTTATCGGTCCGATGATCTGGGGCTGTATCAAAGGGTTTCAGGCAGAATCGGTAAAGGAGTACGCATTTCTCTCAATGCTTCTAAAAATCATTATGCTGACTGGTATGTGTTCGCTATTGCTCTATCCTTTTGTACTTTTGAAATAATACCATGATATACGATTTACTACAGGACTATACTTTGATTTTGGCTTCTGGCTCCCCAAGAAGACAACGTTTTTTTGAAGAATTGGGGTTGAAGGTTACCATAGATGTTCGTCCGATTGATGAAACCTACCCTTCCCATTTGAAAGCGGCTGCAATTACCGATCATCTTGCCGAAATGAAGGCTGGAGCTTTCACAGATCTCGCTGAGAACGATATTCTAATAACAAGTGACACTATCGTCTGGAAAGAGGGTCGTGCGCTGGAAAAGGCTTCCGATGTTGATGAAGCCAAACAAATGCTACGGGATATTAGCGGACAAAAGCATGAGGTGATTACTTCAGTGTGCTTTACTGGAAAGGACTTTCAGAAAACGGTACATGAAATTACGACCGTTTGGTTTGCTAATCTAAGTGAAACTGAAATCGATCATTATGTGTCCAACTTTCAACCCTTCGACAAGGCAGGAAGTTATGGTATTCAGGAATGGATCGGGCTGATTGGGGTCGAGAAGATTGAAGGTTCCTTTTTTAACGTTGTCGGACTCCCAACACGCTTGGTGTATAAAACGCTTTTGGAGATTGCCGAGCGTTGAAATTTCCGTATTTTTATCTAAACTATTGCTATGCGCTTTTTACTCAGCTTCCTTTGTCTGTGTGTTCTGATAGGCTGTGCCGATTCGGAAAAAAACTTGATTCCATCCAGTGCCGATGGTATGGAAACATCCGATTCCGAAGCTCCGAACCGTACCTTACCGAAAGGGTTTAAGAAGTATTGGTTTAATGGTGAAGCAGAATTAACGTCCTTTACCCTATCGCAGGAACGCTATGGTGAAATTCGAAATGGGCATGCGGTACAGATCTTCGTCACCGAGGATTTTCTTCCTGAAGCGCAAGTGAAGGCGAATCAAGCTTCCGAGGAAACGGTTTCTGTATTGAAACTGAACAATACCAAAAAATTTGTCACTGGAATTTACCCGTACAGCATCATGACCAGCAGCTTCGCTCCTATTGAACGCGAAATACATCCACTGAAAATTAGTACTTCGGTACAGGAATGGTGCGGACAGGTGTATATGCAGTTGAACAATCGCGATTCTTATGAGGTGGTATCACATTCTTATTTTGAAGGTGAAGCAGACCAAAGCATGACCTTGGAAAAAACCTGGCTCGAGGACGAAATCTGGAGCCGAATCCGAATGAATCCAGAGGAACTCCCAACTGGCGACCTCTCTGTAATTCCTTCCTTTGAAGCCTTGCGTATGCGCCATAAGGATATTAAAGCATATGAAGCCTACGCCAATATCAAACAAGGCGATTCTATGAGCACGTATTCGTTGGATTTTCCAATGTTGGAGCGTCAGCTTACGATTTGGTTTCAAACGTCTTTCCCTCATTACATAGAAAAGTGGGAAGAAACGAATGGCACCAACCCTTCGGATACGCTTCGCCTAAAAACAACGGCTACTAAATTACAACGAATCCGCCTTCCCTATTGGCGTCACAATACGGTAAGCGATACGATTTGGCGCGACTCGCTAGGAATTAAATACTAGAATATGTCTGATTTTCACCTTTTTCAAATTGGAAAGTCAATTTCCATCGTCATCATCCTTATTCTTCTGCGCTATGTATTGAAGCGGGTGGTCGTTCGCTTTGCTCGAAAATCGGAATTGGTCGAACACCGCACCGGCCTGATCATCAAGCATATCGATTTCGCGATTATCTTTCTGATCATTTTAGGGATGATTTTTATCTGGGGTGTAGAAACCAAGGATCTTGGATGGGCGCTTTCTTCAGTATTTGCAGTAATTGGAGTAGGCTTTTTTGCGCAGTGGTCGATTTTAAGCAATATTACTAGCGGGGTTATTATGTTTTTCACCTTTCCGTACAAGATTGGCGATTATATCAAGATTCACGATAAGGAATATGAATATGAAGGTACGATCGATGATATCAAAGCCTTTCAGGTAATTCTTAAAACCACGAAGGGGGAAATCATCACCTACCCCAATAGCATGATGCTTCAGAAAGGAGTAACGGTCATTAAGCCTGAGGAATTGGATGAATACTTGGAACAGCAGGAAGTTGAAGGCGAAAACAAACACCATGAGGTCCAACCCGAGGACTGATTTTTTACTTTCTGTTAAAGAAATCGCAGTGGCTTCGGTCTCGCCCTAAATTTCAATATCTTTGGAAACCTCGTTTAATGAGAATTTTCAACTATGCGAAACATATTTTTGGGGCATTTGCTCATTTGGATACTCATATCCCCTTCCCTATTTGCCCAACGGCCTGATAAACCGACCTCTTCAGAAATATACCATGAATTACAACAGCTGAACTTTCTTGGTTCCGCTATGTACATTGCGGCCCATCCCGATGATGAAAATACGCGCCTTATTTCCTATTTGGTTAATGATGTACATGCCCGAACAGCCTATTTATCATTAACACGCGGAGATGGCGGTCAAAACCTAGTGGGACCTGAAATTCGTGAATTGTTAGGAGTTATTCGTACACAAGAATTATTGGCGGCGCGAAGAACCGATGGTGGACAACAATTCTTCACTAGGGCGAATGATTTTGGCTATTCTAAAAATCCCGAGGAGACACTTTCCTTTTGGAATGAGGAGGAAGTGCTGGGCGATGTGGTTAGAGCCATCCGCAAGTTTAAACCAGATGTTATCATAAATCGGTTCAACCATCGTACACCGGGAAGCACACACGGTCACCACACCGCTTCCGCCATGTTGAGCGTCGATGCCTTTGACAAAGTAAGCAATTCAAATGCCTACCCTGAAACAGCCAAGCAATATGGAACGTGGCAACCAAAACGGTTGTTTTTCAATACGTCTTGGTGGTTCTACGGAAGCCAGGAAGCATTCGATAAAGCCGATAAGACCAATCTGATGGAAGTTGAAACGGGTGGTTATTATCCTTCACTTGGATTATCTAATGGCGAAATTGCCTCGTTGAGCCGAAGCATGCACAAATCGCAAGGCTTCGGAAGTACAGGAACACGCGGTTCACAATCCGAATGGTTGGAATTCCTAAAAGGTGATTTTCCCGAGAATAAAGAAAGTCTTTTTGAAGGTATCGATACCAGCTGGTCGCGTGTGGAAGGTGGCGAAAATATCGGTGCTATCCTCGAACCCTTGGAAGACGATTTCGATTTTGAAAATCCATCCAGCATGCTTCGTCCTTTGCTGCAAGCCTACGAATTGGTCAAGCAATTGAAGGATGATCATTGGCGTACCATCAAGATGCAGCAATTGGAAAAGATAATTCTCGATTGCGGTGGCATTTATGTGGAAGCGGTTTCAAAAACGAACAGCATTAACCCTGGGAATACGTATAAAGTAAAGCTGGAAGCTATCAACCGTAGCGATTTTCCTGTAGTCTTGCAAAGTGTCAAAACAACAAACGGAACGGTTCTCTTACAGGAGAATACGACGTTAGAGCCCAACAAACGATATGAGTTTGAAGCAACGCTTACGTCGCAGTCTAAAGAATATTCAGCTCCCTATTGGCTAAAGGAAGAAGGCAGTTTTGGAATGTATAAAGCTTCGCCAGATAAAATTGGACTTCCTGAAACCCCTGCTCCAGAACAAGTGCAATTCAACATAGCGTTAAGCCGAACAGAACTTCCCGTGGTGAAGGATGTGGTCTACAAATACAACGACCCGGTAGATGGTGAAGTATATCAACCGTTAGAGGTATTACCGGAAATGACCGTTAGTATTGCTGATAAAGTATTGATTTTTCCAGATCGCGATGAACGTCAGATTCCAGTAACCTTAACGGCTGGACGCGACAATGTGAACGGTTTTGTTCAACTGAACTATCCTAGTGGCTGGGAAGTTTCACCAGCGCAACAAACATTCAACATGGAGCGTAAAGGTGAAAGCAAGACCGTCCTGTTCACCGTAACACCTCCTAGAGATCAAAGTGAAGGCTATCTAAAGCCTTTGGTGAGGGTTGGCGATCAATTTTTCGATAAGGAACTGGTCACAATCGATTACGACCATATTCCATTCCAAAGAGTATTGCTACCCGCCCAGGCAAAGGTGGTTCACATCGATTTGGAGAAAGAAGGCGATCGTATCGGTTATATTGAAGGTGCAGGCGACGCCATTCCAGAAAGCCTACGTCAGATTGGCTATTCGGTCACGTCCCTTTCACCAGATGATATCACGTTGAAAAAACTAGAGGATTTTGATGCTGTGGTTATTGGCATTCGCGCCTATAACACGGTACCGGAGTTGGCTTTCAAACAAAGCATCCTAAATAAATATGTAGAAGAAGGCGGCACCTTGGTGGCGCAATACAATACCAATCGCGGAATGGTTACTGAAGACCTTGCGCCCTATTCCCTGAAAATATCAAGAGACCGCGTGACGGATGAAAATAGCGCCGTTTCCTTTCTCGCCCCCGAACACGATGTACTGAATGAACCAAACGAAATTACCCAGGCCGATTTTGAAGGATGGATCCAGGAGCGTGGTCTATATTTCCCTGACGAATGGGCGACACAGTTTACGCCAATTCTAGGTATGAACGATGCTGGTGAAACACAAACCAAAGGATCGCTCTTGGTCGCTGAATACGGAAAGGGTCATTATGTGTATACGGGATTGAGCTTTTTCCGCGAGTTACCGGCGGGTGTAGCAGGTGCCTATCGCCTATTTGCTAATATTCTATCACTCGGGAACTAATGGAAGTACCGAAAACAAATAAAATCAAACCTTGGGTGTACGTTGCCGTACTGGTCATGAATGCAATCTATATTGTCTTGTTCTATTTCCTAATGAAAACCTTTAGCTAATGCAGCAAATCGATTGGTATGTTTTAGGAGGAACACTGCTCTTTATCGTCCTTTACGGTACGTGGAAAACGCGCAGCAGTAAGGATGTCACCGATTATTTCAAAGGCGGAAACCAAGCAAATTGGTGGACTATTGGCCTTAGCGTTATGGCAACCCAAGCCAGTGCCATCACCTTTCTTTCAACACCTGGGCAAGCATTTCATGATGGGATGGGCTTTGTTCAATTCTACTTTGGCGTACCCATTGCAATGGTTATTATCTGTTTGGTTTTTATACCGATCTATCATCGTCTTAAAGTATTCACGGCCTACGAGTATCTTGAAACTCGCTTCGATGTAAAGACACGGACGTTAACGGCTATACTGTTTTTAATTCAACGTGGATTGGCGGCAGGAATTACCATTTTTGCTCCGGCCATTATCCTTTCAGCCGTGTTGGGTTGGAATCTTACGTATTTGAATATCGGAATCGGCCTCTTGGTCATTATGTACACGGTTAGTGGCGGAACGCATGCAGTAAGCGTTACCCAGAAGCAGCAAATGGCCGTAATTTTCTTCGGAATGTTTATAGCGTTTCTGTTAATTCTGAACTATCTGCCGCTAGATGTTTCCATGACCGATGCTTTTGAAATTGCCGGTGCTACCGGGAAGATGGACATATTGGATTTTTCATTCGATTTTGAAAATCGCTATACGATTTGGAGCGGTTTGATTGGTGGAACGTTCTTGGCCCTCTCCTACTTCGGGACCGATCAAAGTCAGGTGCAGCGCTATCTTTCTGGTCGCTCGTTGAAGCAAAGTCAGATGGGACTTATCATGAACGGTTTCCTAAAGGTACCCATGCAGTTCTTCATTTTATTGGTTGGGGTGATGGTATTCGTCTTTTATCAATTCAATACCTCTCCGCTTCATTTTAATCCAGCTGGGGTTGAAGACGTGATGAATTCGCAGTATGCTTCGCAGTACGAAACGCTTCAACAGGAAAAAAGACAACTGGAAAACGAGCTCTCCGCAAAACAAATTTCATATGCGCGAGCATCTTCAACAGTGGAAAGAGAACAATTGGCGGAAGAGATTTCAGTATTAAATACTTCCGAAGAACAACTACGCGAAGATTCCAAGAAACTGATCAAGAAAGCAAATCCTGAAGCCGAGACCAACGATAAGGATTACGTTTTTATTCACTTTATATTGAACAATCTGCCGACAGGTCTTATTGGACTGCTATTGGCGGTAATTTTAAGTGCGGCCATGTCGTCTACCGCTTCAGAATTGAACGCCCTGGGCAGCACCACCTCTATCGACCTCTATAAAAGGAATGTCGCCGGTAAGAGCGAAAAACATTATGTAAATGCTTCAAAATGGTTCACGCTGCTCTGGGGACTAATTGCCATTGGTGTCGCCAGCATTGCGAATTTGTTTGATAACCTAATTCAACTGGTGAATATTATCGGCTCTATTTTCTACGGAAATGTGTTAGGCATTTTCCTATTGGCTTTTTTCATCAAATACGTGAAAAGCAATGCGACCTTTATTGCGGCCTTTATCACGCAAGCAGTCATTATCTATATTTGGTGGATCGACCTGATGCCCTATTTATGGTTAAACCTGGTGGGCTGTGCGTTAGTGATGCTTTTAGCGTTGTTGCTTCAGACCGTTTTCTTCAAGAATAATGAAAATAGTGAAATGTCGTAATTCATGAATCGCGTGTTCATCATACTCTTTATTTCGGTGTCGTTTTCAACCACCTATGCACAGGAAAAGAATGTTTTCCACGATAAAATAAGAGCTGATTTCGGACAGCTATTGCAGGATATTTCGGACCACTATATTTATTTGAATGATAAGAAGGTCGACCTCGAATGCATTCGCCAGAGGTATCAAGCTAACATCCCCAATTTAGAAACCAATGAGGAAGTTGTTTTATTCTTCGAACTTCTTTTGAATGAATTTTACGATAGTCACCTTATTCTAAATACCAATACGGCTAGTTCTTTCCGGTTATATTCGCCTATATATGCTCGTATAGATGAAGATAAAGCCAGTATCGTGAACGTCTGGCAAACACAAATTAAAAGTGACATGCCGAATTTACTCGGAGCAGAAATCGTCAAAATTAATGGGAAGAATATTGCCAATGCACTCGAATCGTTTCCCACTGCTTGCCATTATAAAGAAGACAATCGTGTCAGGGAATGGATATTAAATAAAGTATTGGCGGGTCGCTATAATGAACCGAGGCTGCTTACACTTCGCTTTAGTGGTGGTGAAGAAGTTGAATTCGATTTAGATTCCATTCAATTGAAACAGTTTTCATCATTAGTTTCTTCAGAGGTTAAACAGAATATCGGTATTATAAGAATCAATAATTCCCTCGGAAATAATGAAACCATAAATGCTTTTGATGCCATTCTTGAGAAGATGAAGGATACCCAAGGAATCATTCTCGACTTACGAAATACGGTAGATGGTGGAAATTCGTATATAGCAAGAGGTATTATGGGACGTTTTATTGAAGAAGATATGCCGTACCAGAAGCACGAAACTGTAGAATGCTATAGTGATGCACCAGAAATTCGTAGAAGTTGGGTTGAATATGTAAGTCCAAGGGGTGAAGCCTACACGAAACCATTAGTAGTTTTGGTTGGACGTTGGACCGGAAGTATGGGTGAAGGCATCGCTATAGGATTTGATGCGATGAACCGCGGTACCATAATCGGCACCGAAATGGAGCGGTTAGCGGGTGAAATGAACTACTTCCCGTTCCAACATCAAAAGTATGGCTACAGGTTATCTACGGCCAAGCTGTATCACATAAACGGAATGTTGCGCGAATCGTTCATTCCTGAAGTATACGTACATCAAACTACAATAGCTAAAGATGAAGTGTTACAAAAGGCACTTTCCGAAATAAAAAAAACGCCTCAAGATTGAGACGTTTTCTTTAAAGAGTTCGAGTCAATAGGTTACATAGCACCCCACTCTTTCAATGACTTTTGGTTTAGCGCAATATAATCGTCATTACCGGCTTTCTTTGCTAGTTCCAATGATTTCTGTGCCGCTTTAATCGCTTCTTTTTTGTCACCTGCCTGAGCATAGATCAATGATTTTTGACGATAGTACCAAAACGGATCGTTATCACTCATTTCAATCGCTCTATTGATCCATTCCTTTGCCTTCGCCATATCTTTATTTGCATCCTTGTAGTACACGGCAGCTTGATAGTAATCGTTAGCAGTAGGTCCGCCCATAACACGCTCAATATTGGCTGTCATTTGTTTATCAGTATTCACTTTAATAGGAACCCCTACATAGGTGTTCTCCCACAGAATACCAAGGTTCGCGCTATCATTGGTGATATCATCGAACGTCATTGTGAAGGTCTCTACATCCATTTCCATAGGATATGTTTTCACGGTAGTCTTCGCTGCCACTTTGCTTTCATCCCATTTTTGAGGTGTTCCCCAATTGTTGGTGTCGGTATAGAACATCACTTCCCAGGTATCTTTTCCTGGCTTCGTGTAGATAGCATAGCTACCGGCTTTCAATTCGGTATCGCCAATCATAACAGGATCGCTAAACGTAATTTTAGTGTTCGCATTCGCTCCAGTTCGCCATACTTTATCGTAAGGAACAAGACCTCCCATGATAGTTCGCCCTTTCATTGAGGGACGTGAATATTCAAGTGTAACATCGGTTAACCCAATCGTTTGTTCAATTTTTTGGGAAGTTGATGGTTGCGGTGCTTCTAATTGTGCATTGGCCGTAAACGACATGGCAACAATAGCAACAAGTAATAGTATTTTTTTCATGTTGGAAAGTATTGGTTTTTAATTCTCTACGAAAGTACAACACCCCTATTTTTCTTTCGTTAAGAAAACCTTAAAAGTATCAGTTGAGAGTAATAGGGAAAAACGATTGCCTAAACCACAGATGGTGAAATTGTTAAGTTTTGTTTAAAGTATTTTCCATTTCATAAAACAGGCGTATCTTTAAAAGAAAAAATGAAAATGGTACGGTTTATAACTAATTTGGTTCGCTTTCGAAAACGAAAAAGCCAAGTGCAACGGGAGTTATACCGCTTACTTCGGATGAACAAAAAATTGTCCTACAAGCGATAACCTTTCGTTCCGCCTATGAAAATTTACACACTACACGCTACTCAGAAATTACCGATTTCAAAACGGGAAGCGTGGCAGTTTCTTTCGGACCCAAAAAACCTGAAAGTCATCACACCCGATTATATGGGTTTCCATATTCAATCAGGTGCCGATCGCAACATGTATCCAGGTCAAATTATCGAGTATATCGTTACCCCAATCTTGAATATCAAGAATCGTTGGGTAACCGAAATTACCCATGTAAAGGAAAATGACTATTTCGTTGATGAACAACGATTCGGTCCCTACTCTTTATGGCACCACAAGCATTTTCTACAGGAAATTGAAGGCGGTGTCCTAATGGAAGATTTGATTCACTACAAAGTACCGATGGGAATACTTGGTCAGTGGGTACACCCCTTTCTCGTACGACCGAAGCTTGAGGAAATTTTCGAATATCGTCAGAAAAAGTTGATAGAACTCTTCGGCGAATATCCGAAAATGACATAGCCGTCCTTAGAATTAAAAAATTATGAAAAAGAATATCGTATTAATTGGTGGTTCCTACGGAATTGGAGCCGCTATTGCAAAAAATTTAGCCGAAAACAATAATGTTTTCATCGCCTCGCGGTCAAAGGAGGAAATTCCTGAAGACTGCAAGCATCTTAAATTTGATGCTATGGAAGATGATATTTCAGAATTGGATCTACCCGACACTATTCATGGTTTGGTCTATTGCCCTGGTAGCATTAATCTGAAGCCTTTTAAAATGATGACGCCTGAAACCTTTCAGGAAGATATGCAATTGAATTTTATGGGCTTGGTGAAAAGCGTTCATGGATTGTTACCTAACTTAAAGAATGCAGAAACTCCAAGTCTAGTTTTCTTCAGTACTGTAGCGGTGAAAGTTGGAATGCCCTTTCATACTAGTGTAGCAGCTGCTAAAGGCGCTATCGAGGGCTTTGCAAAATCATTGGCAGCGGAGTATGCTCCTAATTTTCGGGTGAATGTTATCGCTCCTTCCCTTACCGACTCGCCCCTAGCTTCAAAGCTTTTATCGAACGATTCAAAAAAAGAAAAGATGGCGGAACGTCACCCACTGAAACGCGTGGGCACCACCGATGACATCGCAGCCATGGCAACTTTCTTGCTTTCGGACGATTCCAGTTGGATGACAGGTCAAGTTCTAGGGGTAGATGGCGGACTTTCAACCCTAAATCTTCAATAAATAATGGCAGATAAGGTAAATGTATTTTGGTTTCGTAGAGACCTTCGGTTAGATGATAACGTAGGGTTTTATAAAGCCTTGCATGGCAAACACCCAGTACTGCCTGTCTTCATCTTTGATAAGGAAATATTGGATGAACTACCCGAAGATGATGCAAGAGTGACCTTCATTTATGATGAACTTCAGATAATGCGGGATTCTCTTCAAGAGGAAGGAAGCAGCATTGCACTGTATCATTCCACCCCAAAAGAAGCTTTCAAGCAAATCTGTTCCGATTTCAATGTCCAGAATGTTATTACCAATCACGATTACGAACCCTATGCGAAGAAGCGCGACGAGGAAATCGAATCTTTTTTAAAAGAAAAAGAAATTGGTTTCTATACCTACAAGGATCAGGTGATATTTGAAAAAGATGAAGTGGTGAAGGACGATGGCGATCCGTATGTGGTGTACACGCCGTATATGAAGAAGTGGAAGGATGCTTTTGATGCCGACAAACATTTGAAGATATACTATACGAGTCAGCATATGGACAATTTGCTGCAGCATTCCCGCTTACCGAATTTGTCGCTGTCTGACATGGGATTCAAGCGTTCATCCATTGAAGTACCTGAATATGACGTTACTCCTACTACGATTCAGGAGTATGAAAACACGCGTAATTTCCCTGCGGAAGAAGGTACGAGTCGATTGGGACCCCACCTTCGTTTTGGAACGGTGAGTGTTCGTAAAATGATGAAGAAGGCCATCGATGCAAAGAATGAAACCTTTTGGGAAGAATTGATATGGCGCGAATTCTTTATGCAGATTTTATGGCACTTTCCTGAAACGGTCGAAAATGCCTTTAGAAAGAAATACGATCGCGTCGAATGGCGAAACAACAAAAAGGAATTTGAAAAGTGGAAAAAAGGTGAAACCGGCTATCCAATGGTAGATGCTGGTATGCGTCAGTTAAACAAAAGCGGTTATATGCACAATCGTGTCAGAATGGTAGTAGCTAGCTTTTTATGCAAGCATTTATTGATCGATTGGCGTTGGGGGGAAGCGTATTTTGCTGAAAAACTACTGGATTACGAACAATCCAGCAACGTTGGAAACTGGCAATGGGCCGCTGGAAGCGGTGTAGATGCTGCTCCTTATTTTAGAATTTTCAATCCGACCACGCAGATTGATAAGTTCGACAAAGACAAGAAATATATTAACGAATGGGTTCCAGAATACGGCACCGACGACTATCCCGAAAAGATGGTCGATCATAAGGAAGCACGGGAACGTGCGTTGGATACATACAAATCTGCTGTTGGCTAAATTTTAGTCAGATTTTTCCTTGAAATAGATCATTTATCGAAAAATACTATATATTTATCGATGAAATTGACAAAATAACTGTGACCATAACCCCCAAATCTATGCTTATGGAAACGCTTGCAACTGAATTCACCAATGGTGAAATCACCGTAACTTACGAGCCCAAACGCTGTATTCATGCTGAAAAATGCGCCAAAGAATTGTCTGAAGTCTTTCGTACTTCTGTTATTCCTTGGATCGATCTAGATGCGGCTCCAACTGAAATGATTGTTCAACAAGTGCAGAAATGTCCTTCTGGAGCATTGGCATTCAGCTATTGCGAAGCGGAGTGCCTTGTTAAATAAAATGTAATTAGCGGTAAAAATTGGGTTTTTTACCACAATTTTTCTACTCTTGCGGTGTTAACCTAGCGAGACAAACCTAATAAAAAGCACCCATGAGGAAAACAACCATCTTTCTCTCTTTCTTACTTTTAGCCGTTTTCCACCTTTCGGCCCAGGAAACGGTACAGCAAACGGACAACACCCTTGAAGGTCAGTTTATTGATGTCATCGACGAATCCAACGACTATCAGGAGTATAAAGTAATTAAGAAGTATAAGATCAATGAACTTCGTAAAAACATTCTAGACACCGTTTCTTCCCTAGAGAGTAAGATTGAAAGTCGCCAACAGGAAATTGATTCCCAAAAGAATGAAATCAATTCGCTAACGGAAGAGCTTCAAACAACCCAAGAAGATTTATCCCTATCCAGAGAAAAGGAAAATGGTATAGAAATTCTAGGGGTATTGACTGAAAAGTCTACCTATAACGCCATTATGTGGACGATCATCCTAATTTTAGTATTAGGAATAGGATTTCTTGCTTACAAGTTCAAGAACAGTCATAAGGTTACTAAGGCTGCTCAGCTGAAGTTGGCCGAAACCGAAATCGAGTTCGAAACCCACCGCCAGAAAACGTTGGAACGCGAGCAGAAAATCCGTCGTAAACTTCAGGACGAGATTAACAAAAACAGAAAAGCATAATAAAAAAAGCCTCGAGAAATCGAGGCTTTTTTCTTTTTTTATATGTTGAGGCATCAATCCATTCGTGTAATCTTCGCCCCTATCTTTCGCAATCGTTCGTCGATATTCTCATACCCACGATCGATTTGTTCGATATTATGAATCGTACTCGTTCCTTTTGCTGAAAGTGCCGCAATCAACAAACTGATCCCTGCACGAATATCAGGTGAAACCATGGTCGTGGCCTTCAAGGTAGATTTGAAATTATGTCCGATGACCGTCGCACGATGAGGATCGCACAAGATAATCTTTGCGCCCATATCAATTAGCTTATCGACAAAGAACAAGCGGCTTTCAAACATTTTTTGATGTATCAGCACGCTTCCCTTCGCTTGGGTACATACCACTAAGACGATGCTTAATAAATCTGGTGTAAATCCTGGCCAAGGGGCATCGGCTACAGTAAGAATGGAACCGTCGATATATCCTTGGATTTCATATTCTTCCTGAGTTGGAATATAGATATCGTCACCTTTCTTCTCCAGGGTAATTCCTAACTTGCGAAATGTATCTGGAATCAGGCCTAGATTCTCCCAACTCACATTTTTGATAGTCAGTTCGCTCTGTGTCATTGCCGCCAATCCGATCCATGATCCAATTTCGATCATATCAGGCAAAATTCGGTGTTTGCAACCTCCGAGACTTTCAACCCCTTCAATAGTCAGTAAATTGGAACCAACCCCTGAAATCTTTGCGCCCATAGCATTCAGCATATTGCATAACTGCTGAAGATAGGGCTCGCAGGCTGCATTATAAACCGTAGTAGTCCCTTTCGCAAGTACCGCTGCCATTACGATATTGGCCGTTCCCGTAACCGAAGCTTGATCCAATAACATATAGGTTCCAGTAAGTCCGTCGGGAGCTTCCACCCCATAAAAACGTTCTTCCTTATTATATCGGAACTCAGCTCCGAGCTTGATAAATCCTTCAAAGTGGGTATCCAATCGTCGTCGACCGATTTTATCACCACCCGGTCTTGGAATATAGCCCTTTCCGAATCGTGCCAGTAAGGGACCAACAATCATAATGGATCCTCGAAGGGAGCTTCCCTCCTGTTTAAAGAGTTCCGATTCGAGATAGGAAAGCTGAAGGTTATCAGCTTTAAAGGAATAATGTCCTTTGCCCAGTTTACGAATTGTAACACCGAGATTGCCAAGAATCTGAATCAGTTTATTGACATCCCGGATATCTGGAATGTTATCGATAGTGACCTCCTGGTCGGTTAACAATACTGCACAGAGAATTTGAAGGGCCTCGTTTTTAGCTCCCTGGGGATGGATTTCCCCTTTGAGCTTGTGCCCTCCTTCAATTTGAAATGTTGCCATAAATGTATTCGGAAAGTTTAGTTGCGCTTACGGCCTCGACCGCCTTTATGATGCTTCTTCTTGTAGCGCTTTTTATTTTTTACTAGATCCTTAGCTTCAGATAAGTCCTCATCGGCACCTTTCAGGTTAATTTTCCCATCAGATAATTCGAATAAATGGTCAAAAATTACCTTATCTTCAACCGTATCGCGATTCCAATTAAGGTAGCACTTCTTCATATGATTGGCAATCGTAAGAATCAATCCTTCTTTTTTATCGCCTTCTTCCCAACTATTCGCCACATCGATCATACGCTTGATATTGTTTCCGTAGAAACGATATTTAGGATAGTTCTGTGGGTACTGAAGCGGATCGGGTCGTTCACTCAGCTCTTCTCTTGAAGGCTTTGGAAAAGGAGCATCGACGTCCAATTTAAAATCGGACATGATAATTAACTGATCCCATAACTTATGTTGAAAATCGGGAACATCGCGAAGGTGCGGATTCAGATTCCCCATAACCGCGATTATACTTTTTGCGTTCTTGTTGCGTTCTTCACGGTCTTCGATCTCGACCGTTTGTTCCACCATTTTCTGAATGTGACGTCCGTATTCGGGAATGATCAGCTGTGGACGATCGCTGTTATATTCTAAATTATCAACCAAAATTATATGGGATTTAAAAAATTCGTTCAGTAGCTTGCAAAATACTAAAATTAAAGGGAAATGATCCCTTCGATATCGGAAACTTCAAGATATTTCTGAATCACCGCATCGGGCGAATCCATGGTAACGCGAATGGAAACGCTGGTGTAGGTTCCTTTCGAGGAGTCACGGGTTTTTATCAATGCATCGGTACCATCGAAAGCAGCTTCTACTTCGGCTATTTTATCGAGTTCACTAGGAACGATAAACTTATACATATATGGCGCAGGCCAATTTGTATCTTGTTCCAATTGCTCTCGAAGGCGTGCATAAAATTCTTCCGTTTTTTTATCTTTTTGCTTCATAAATTTTTCCTTTTCACACAGCAGCCACAAAGATACACTTTTCGCTGTGATGTTATTTTCCGAAATTTGTCCAAAAATCATTCCTATTGGATACCAAACGAATTGTTATAACAGGTGGCCCTGGTTCCGGAAAAACCTCTCTTATCCAAAATCTAGAGGATGCCGGTCACGCTTGTTTACATGAAATTTCCAGAGAAGTCATTTTAGAAGCCCAACGGGAAGGAATTGAACAGCTGTTCCTTACAGATCCCGTCCTTTTCAGCAAAAAGCTATTAGAAGGAAGATTGCTTCAATTTCATCAAGCGAAAGAACATGATAGCGATCATCTTTTCTACGATCGTGGGCTACCGGATGTTACCGCTTACATGGATTTCAAGAATACCGACTACCCTTCGTATTTTGTAGAAACTTGTGAAGCACATCGCTATGACCAGATTTTCGTACTTCCTCCGTGGGAATCGATATACACTCAGGATAACGAACGGTACGAATCGTTTGAACAGGCAGTCGAAATTTATGAATGTCTACAAGCTGGCTATGAAAAATATGGCTATAGCATTACCAATGTTCCTATTGGTACTTTACAGGAAAGGGCTACCTTTATTCTAAATCAATTGTAAACCGCGGTTGGAACGTCCTATCAACATCTTGGAGCAGTATTGGGGGTATCCTAATTTTCGCCCTTTACAGGAAGATATCATCGAATCGGTCCTTAACGGGCAGGATACGGTGGCCCTGCTCCCTACCGGCGGTGGAAAATCCATCTGTTTTCAGGTCCCTACGCTTTGCCAAGAAGGCATATGTATAGTGGTTTCGCCCTTGGTTGCCTTAATGGCGAATCAGGTGAAAGCGTTACAGGACAAAGGCATTAAGGCGCTCCATATTTCAGGAGGAATTGCGGGTAACGACCTTCAGCGTTTATTAGAAAACGCGCTTTACGGTAAATACAAGTTCCTATACCTTTCACCAGAAAGACTACAACAGGAAATCGTTCAGCAATGGATCGAAAAACTGCCCGTATCGTTAATCGCTATCGATGAAGCCCACTGTATATCGCAATGGGGAAACGATTTTCGCCCGGCCTACCGAAATATTCATGTTTTACGCGAGCTTCACCCTTTGGTCCCAATGATAGCGCTTACCGCTACGGCCACGCCAGCCGTATTGGAGGATACGGTGGAACAACTACAACTTGAACTTCCAAAGGTCTTTAAAAAATCGTTTGTCCGCGAAAACCTTGCTTACCGAACAAAAGTCATTGAAGACAAACTCGCCTTTGCTGAAAAACTGCTAAAGCAGAAACCGGGCGCTGCCATTATTTATGTTCGCAGTCGAAAAGCCACGGTAAATACCAGCAATCACCTTAATACATTAGGCATTCGGAGCACTTTTTTTCACGGTGGCCTACCGAGAAGGGAGAAAGAAGATCGATTGGAGCAATGGCTTTCGGGCTCGGTTCCCGTGATGGTCGCTACCAATGCATTTGGAATGGGAATTGACCATCCACATGTTCGCTATGTGTTTCACTTTCAATTACCAGAAAGTTTGGAAAGCTATTTTCAGGAAGCGGGTCGCGCGGGTCGTGATGGTGACTATGCACAAGCATTTCTATTGTATTCAGAATATGATAAAAATCTTGTGAAAAAGCGTTTTGTAGAAACTTTACCGAGCGTGAAGGAGGTGAAGAAGCTATATCGGAAACTGAATAATTATTTTCAGATTTCCTATGGTGAAGGTGAATTTACCGAGCACAATTTCAACTTTTCAAAGTTCTGTGAAACCTATTCGCTAAATACCTTATTAACCTATAATGGTCTGAATACCTTAGATCGATTAGGAATCATTCAGCTATCACAACAATTCGGAAGATCGTCTACCGTACAATTTGTGGTGCCATCCAATACCGTACTTGGCTATTTTGAAGGCAAGGCGAATATTTCTGTCGTTGGAAAAACACTGCTCAGGATGTATGGTGGTATTTTTGAAACGCCTTCCTCAGTCGATTTGGAGTTACTTTCAAATAAAACCGGCCAGTCGGTACCGTTCTGCATAGAAGCGCTTCAGCAATTGGAACGGGATGGAATTATCGAGCTAAACCTTCGTACCACCGATGCTAGCATTACTTTTTTGACGCCAAGGGAAGACGATCGGACCATAAATGTCGTGGCGAAGGATATCAAGGAACAGCATACCAAAAAGAAGCAGCAAGTCGCAGAAATGCTTCAGTATGTGACGAATGATTCGGTCTGTAAAAGTGTTCAATTGGTTTCTTATTTTGGTGAAGAAGATGCGGAACCCTGCGGAATTTGTTCTGTCTGTGCTCCAGAACAGAAAATTCCACAGAAAAGGGAAGCACAGCTTATTTCAGAAAAAATTCTAATCCTATTGGAAGAAAGGGATATGGATGCCCGTGAACTTTCGCAAAAAACTACCTTTGCAGAAGCGAAAGTTGTCCATACATTACGAAAGCTGTTGGATGCCAAGAAAATTGCGGTCAATGCCCGAAATCAGTATACCTTATTATAATATAACTAAATGAGTAAAAAGTTACGAATAGTATTTATGGGAACACCCGATTTTGCGGTGGAAACCTTGAAACAATTATTAGCAGCAGGTAAAAATGTAGTGGGTGTCATCACTGCCCCGGATCGACCTGCCGGTCGCGGACGGAAACTTCGTCCCTCGCCAGTAAAAAAATTTGCCCAAGACGCGAACCTTCCCATTCTTCAACCAAAAAACTTAAAGGATGAAGCATTTTTATCGGAATTAAAAGCGCTAAATGCTACCCTTCAAATTGTTGTTGCCTTTAGAATGTTACCGAAGTCGGTTTGGGCCATGCCTGAATATGGTACTTTCAATTTACATGCATCCCTCCTTCCGCAGTATCGCGGGGCAGCCCCTATCAATTGGGCAATTATTAATCAAGAGAAAATAACGGGAGCAACCACTTTCTTTATCGACGAAAAAATCGATACGGGTGCAATCATTGAAAAACGTGAAATTCCTATTGAAGAACATGAAACGGCCGGCAGCCTACATGATAAACTGATGACAATGGGTGCTGAGTTGGTACTTCATACGGTTGGTTTGATTGAAGATGGCAGCGCCCATCCGATAGCGCAGGAAGTAAAAAAACCTTTGAAGAATGCACCAAAACTTACTTCAGAAAACACTAGAATCGATTGGAACAATAGCGCTGCAGAAGTGGAAGCCTTTGTGCGCGGCCTATCGCCATTTCCCGTAGCTTGGACACAGATGAAACAAGGTAATGACAAGCCTGTATTAATTAAGGTCTATAATGCTAAGGCTGCTTCAAAGAAAATTTCCGATATGCCTGGAACATTGGAAATAGGAAAAAAGGAGATTCTAGTTGCCTGTGGAGAAGGTTCTTTAAGCATAACGGAATTGCAGTTGCCTGGGAAGCGAAAAATGGATACCGCTTCCTTGTTGAATGGCTTTCAATTTGAAAATGATGCCAAACTCTTGTAACCGCCTATGTTTACTGATATTGCTAAAATCCTAGTATTTTTGGCCGTGGTTATCAACAAAGCACCCAAGTTATCAACAAAAACCTTGATTTACCGCGTCATTCCTTGCATGAACCGATAATCCGATTAAATTTGTAGAGCAATTTAATCAAAGTTTAACCAATATTCATTTTTAAAAAGTAAACTATGAACAAATCAGATTTAATCGATGCAATGGCAGAAGATGCCGGAATCACAAAAGCAGCTGCTAAAAAAGCATTGGAGTCTTTCCTTGGAAACGTAGAAAAGTCTCTTAAGAAAGGTAACCGAGTTTCTCTAGTAGGTTTCGGTTCTTGGTCAGTTTCTAGAAGAGCTGCTCGTGAAGGACGTAACCCACAAACAGGTAAGACTATCAAGATTGCAGCTAAAAACGTTGTAAAGTTTAAAGCTGGATCTGACCTACAAAGTGCTGTGAACTAATAGCAATATTGAACAAAACTTAGACCCCGCAGTATTTGCGGGGTTTTTTTATGACCAAAATCATGTTAAATCCTATTAAAATTGGTTTTTCAAGATTTAATGTTTAGTTTAGAGTTAACAAACGACGCGCCATGATAACATTGCGACCAGCCAAGGGAATGTTACTAGTTGCAGAACCCTCCATAATTGGGGATGTTTCTTTCAACCGATCGGTGGTGCTCCTGGCTGAATATAATGAGAATGGTTCCGTTGGTTTTATTTTGAATAAACCTTTGGAATATTCCCTTCAAGACTTTATCCCTACCGTTACGTCCAACTTTCCCGTCTATAATGGAGGTCCGGTAGAGCAAGATAATCTTTACTTTATCCACCGTGTACCAGATTTAATCCCAGATAGTATTGAAATATCAAACGGTATCTATTGGGGTGGTGATTTCAGCACCGTATTGGAACTTTTGTCTGATAATCAGCTTTCTGAGGACACTATCCGATTCTTCTTAGGCTATTCTGGTTGGGAGAGTGAGCAGTTGGAACAGGAATTGGAGTTGAACAGTTGGGTTGTTATTCCGAACAATGATAAGAATGATATTATCGGAAAGTCATATTCCAACTTCTGGAAAGAAAAGATGATTGAGTTTGGTGGCGATTATGTGATTTGGTCGAATGCTCCCGAAAATCCGAATTACAACTAGCCTAAACGCGCCTTCGCATTTAGTTTTCCTAGTAATTCCTTCGCTACAGTTGTATCATAGGTCTTTTTTCTATATTTCGTAATCGGTTGAATTCCTGTAATAACGTTGGTTAAGAACATTTCATCCGCCTTTTGAAGTTCGAAAGGCGAGATAGGCGTTTCATCTAAGATATAATCGGGTATGGTGCCAAGAATTTCGATTATTTGCTTTCGTGTAATTCCGTTTAGACAGCCGCTTTCCAATGGTGCCGTTTTGATTTTATAATCCTTCACCAAAAATAAGTTTCCATTTAATGCTTCAATAACCTCTTTTTTCTCATTCAATAGCAAACAATTCGCATAGCCATTCTCCTGAGCGAAAATACTTCCCAGAATATTTGGCAGTTTTTGAGCAGATTTCAACGTTGAAAGTAGTCCGGAAGGAATGTAGTGGTCCTTAAAAAGCTCCACTTCATAGTCTTGGGCATCAAAAACATAGAAGGGATTTTCCAAAGAAGAAACCAAAATGGCAAACGTTACATCGTTTGTTGCCGGAAGATAGGTTCCTCCCTCCTTTCGCCATACAATAATTTTTGCACGATAGGCCTTGGCTTCCTCTTGAGCCTCAACGGTTTTCAGTACTTGTTCCTCGAGATATTCAGGAGTGAATTCCATGGGTATTTCCATTCGCATCACTCGCATAGACGACATTAATCTGAAGTAATGATCTTCCCAGAAATAAATCTTCTTACCAGAAACACGCAAGGTTTCAAATACAGCATCACCGTAGGTCAATCCTCGATTATGTACTGAAATAGTGTATTCTTCTTTTGTAAGCGTTCCGTTGAAATTCACCATAAAAAAACCGTCCCTTTTGATTGGAACGGCGCAAAGTTACTATATTTTTAAGCGCTTTAAGAGCGCTGATTTTCTATTTTGAACCAAGAATCTGTTTAAGATCGGAAATACTATTTTCCCATAACATCTTCCCTTCCTCAATTTCATCTTCTTCAGCATAATCGGTTACCATGAGTGAAACATCCTTGGTAATTTCATCTACCTGTATTCGAAGTTCGAAATAGTATGAAGTATCCTCATCATCCATCCATCGAAATTTGATTCGCTCACCACTTTTTTTACCGAGTAGTTTAGCTTTTTCCTCGCTTCCTTCCCAAATAAAGGTGAAATACTCACCGCGGGAATTCACATTGTCGGCATACCATTCGCTCATGCCAGATGGGGTTGAAATATATTGATATAATAAGGATGGAGAGACTTGTATGGGAAACTCCATTTCGTATTTGACTTTTTCTTCCATGGTTCTTTGTTACTAGCGCCAATATATAGATTAATTCCAACTTTGGAAAGAAAGGGTGAAAAATTTTCTAAATACATTATACATGGCATAAGCAGCGATTTCTTCAAAAAAATGAAATGAAACTTTGCACCCCATTATTTTGTTTCTATCTTTGCACCCGCCTAAGTAAAAAGGTGGCTTTTAAAATACGAATTGGCGAGGTAGCTCAGGTGGTTAGAGCGTCGGATTCATAACCCGGAGGTCTGGGGTTCAAGTCCCCATCTCGCTACAACAAATCCCCGATAAATCGTCGGGGATTTTTTATTCATGGTAGGTTAAAATCGAGGCTCTTCATCCATATAACGTGTCAGTCTTTTTCGCACTGTACTTCGAAGCTTACGTTTAAAAAAGGGTGTCCATCCCAACAAAATACCAGGTACACCGAAAGCTTGTCTCGACCATTTCCATAGATTGAATGTATCGATATGCTTTACTATTTTTCCATCTTCAACATATAACTCAGCCGTAATGTTGTTTACAACAATTCGCCTTTTTGGACCGAATGGATAACTTGCTTTCCACTTCACTATAGCCTTCAATTCATGAATTTCGACAAGCTCATAGTCAATCGTTCCGTTCGCGTCCATATTCTTTGTCAGCATACCCCACATAGCTTTTGCTTCAGCTCCGTAAAGATTTCCAAATACTGGATCATAAAAGTGGATATCATCGGAATAGCATGAAATCATACCCTCAGCATTTTTTTCTGTAAATGATGAATAAAACTGATGCGCAAGTTCATTTACTGTCATAACAAATTATTTAGAAACTAAGATAACGTATTCTCCCAGATAACTTCAGGTAATGAATTTGTTATACTATGAAACCATTGCTTACGATTTTTCTTTTTGTTATTTTTGAATAGCACTCCCTAGCTGCCTTAATATCTATTTCAAATGAATAAGGTAGTTTTAAATCGGTCAAAACATCGAAATCGCTCCGTTATAACCCTGAAGTTTGGTTTCAATTCTGAACTAAAGCGGAAAGTGATGAACATTCAGCCTGTTCGTTGGAGCCAAACTCTTTCATCTTTTTACGTTTACGAAAATGATCTCAGCAGTGCTTTATTGGTCAATGCCCTCATTTATCAACAGGTGAAAGTTAATTTTTCGGCATTGCACGTCCGTGTTAATCAACCTCCTAAAAAAGCAATCGAATGCAAGGTATCCCCTACCATACAAACGGAGATGGTACAGCTTCGTCGGTATTTGGAGGGGCAGCGTTTTAGCGAGAGTACTGTGAAAACGTATTGCGTATTCATTGAAGATTTTTTGAGTTTTTGGGAAAAGAGTCAAAAGCAAAACATAGAGAAGGATGATCTTCGTTTGTTTATTGAGGAACAAGTTTCCAAGAAACGATACGGGATCAGCACTCACCGACAATTGGTTAGTGCGCTAAAACATATGGTCGAATATTATAAACTAGATGAAATAGACGACATTGAAACCCTACGTCCCAAAAAGTCACGATATCTACCAACCGTTTTAAGTCAGCAGGAGGTCATCGCAATATTACAGGTCACTCGCAACCTCAAACATAGAGCTACATTAGCCCTTATCTATTCCACAGGAATGCGAATTGGTGAAGTGTTATCCTTAAAACTTAACGACATTGATGTTGATCGTCGACAAATATTTATTCGTCATGCAAAGGGCCGAAAAGACCGAATGGCGATTATGGCGGAGAGTTTTATTCCATTATTCAGAAACTATTTTATGAGTTATCAGCCGAAGGTATGGTTTGTTGAAAGTCCGAATGGCGGTCAATACTCACCAAGCACTATCAGACATTTTTTAAAGAGAGCCTGTAGGCGTGCTGGCATCCGGAAGCGTGTTACTCCCCATACATTGAGGCATAGCTATGCCACTCATTTAATTGAAGCGGGTGTTGGTTTACGTCATGTTCAGGATTTGTTAGGTCATTCGAAGCCTGAAACCACTATGATATATACACATGTTGCCAAAAAAGACTTATTAGCGATTAAAAGTCCGTTAGATCAAGCATTATTGGAAGTTTACCCTCCCGATAACGAGGTACGCAAACTTCCCTTTTCCGATACCTTTAGCGGATAAACGTGTATATTTGGGTTGATATAACACGTTGGCAACAATTTGAGGAATGAGTCACAAAAAAAAAGGACAATTAACTACATCATCAGAATGGGCTAAACATTTGAGAAAAATTGGAAAGCGATTTTTCTGGAAAGGCGAACGACTTGCCGAAAGAAAAATGATTGATGAAAGCATTTCTGAACTCAAAACAAAACCCCTATCAGAATCTGAAATTGAGAATGCTGAAAAGCTGTATGAATATCTGATCATAAGACTCCCAAGTTCCTTAGAAATTAAAGAATTAGAGAATCTTTGTTTTTCTCTGTTTTGTACACTTGATATTCTGCCTGAAAACTTTATGACGATGAAAATCACTAAAAGTGTCTTAGCGGTAACATTTATGAAAATAGCAGTGACTAAAAATGTTGCTAATCAAGAAGATAAAATTGATTGGATTGAACGAATCGATAACTTTTTAGAAAGGGATAATAATTTTCCAGAGATTGAAAATGCTCGAAGATTGATCGGAACTAATTGATTACAAACTGTTGCCAACAACGTATAACGCACATTGCTTCGGATACTTCCCACAGGGAACTATCCTCGCAAGCGGACAATCTGGAAAGATTTATCTATTTTAGTCCGTGAAACGACGCAACGAGCGTTATACAAAACCGTTGGCTATAATTGCGGTGACCCGCTTGCAGCGGATTTCAATTTCAAAAGTTTAGCCGACTCTCACTCGCATGGAAATTGATAAAAAGCAGCACGGAAAAAATTTAATTTTGATGTGTTGCGTTGATTTCAAGCTGAAACTGAAAATTCGGGATGAAAAGATTGATCTGATTTGAGCAAAAATTGATAATAAGCTAGTTGATTTCTCAGCAAAACGGATGAATCTGATTTAGTTCTGGGGTGATAAAATTGAAACTGATGTTGAAAATGAATCGATTTCGGAAAAACCCTTTTTCGCAACTATAGCCAACAACGTATAACGCACATTGCTTCGGATTTTCATATCTGAAAATCCTCGCAGGCAAAAAATCTGGTAAGTTTTACCTATTTTGTTGCCTGAAAGCGCAACGTTGCGTTATACAAATCCGTTGGCAATAATTATGAAGGAACTTCAAAATCCTAATAAAAAACTGGAGAGTGTAATCAAAGATTCGGAACTTTCTTCACTTGCCAAAGATTATACCGAATTAGCATTAGATGGAATAATAGACGATAGCGCTCTCAAGGAAATTCCTCTTGTTGGAACAGTTATCGGAGTTGTAAAGTTTGGAAACTCAGTGAACGAATACCTATTTGCAAAAAAGATTTATAAGTTTTTGTTTCAACTTCATAAGATTCCATTGGAGAAACGGATTCAAAAAATTGACCAAATAAATTCTTCCAAAAAATATCAAAGTAAAGTAGGAGAAAAAATTTTTGAACTTTTGGATAAAATAGATAGTGATGGAAAACCCGAAATTCTCGGAAAACTATTTGGAGCAGTAATTGAAGAAAAAATTGATTTTCTTAATTATTTAAGGGCAGCACACATCATAAAGAATATATTTTATTATGATTTAGTTGAATTGAAGAGCCATTATGATGGAAGGTGGATTCATGGTGGCGTGACGGATGAAATATATTCTAATGGAATAGTTGACGTTGACTACACAATATCTATGAAAGAAGCTGAAAATGACTGGAATAATATTCCAAGAGAAGATAAATATCCTGATACAAAATTGAGCGAGATTGGTGATATAATAATTAATATCGGTATGTCATAACTATTGCCAACAACGTATAACGCGCATTGACTGCGCGGATGGTCAAACTGTTGAGAAAGATTACAAAAAACCACCACTTCCCCACCCTAATTGAATTTTACCTAAATTTATGAGCGCAGAACGCGCATTATACAAGACCGTTGTGGTTAATTTGAGAAAATGAGTTATCTAAAACCAAACCTATATGAAATATTGGAGCATCTTAAAGATAGAAAAGCTCTGTATTTAGGTAATGAATACACCTTTCAATCTTTAGAAGCATTTATTTCGGGTTTTG
>JALAHT010000030.1 GCA_025384855.1 Luteirhabdus salina
GAATTGAATTAGCAGAAAAATTTCAGTCAAAACTCAATATTACATTTTCGGATGCAAATGATAGCATCAATTTAATATTGGATGAGAAAGTTGAATCTACTGAAATACGAAGAAGACTAATTTCCTTATTTCTGGCTACTGGTGATATATATTCGGCGTTGCTGCAAAAGGACTACTTAATACAGCAAAATAAAATGTTGCAATTAGATGATTCTATTGTGGGTATTCTGAATAAATATCGAAACAAAAATGAGAATTACACAATTGGAGTTGAACTTGCA
>JALAHT010000031.1 GCA_025384855.1 Luteirhabdus salina
GAATTGAATTAGCAGAAAAATTTCAGTCAAAACTCAATATTACATTTTCGGATGCAAATGATAGCATCAATTTAATATTGGATGAGAAAGTTGAATCTACTGAAATACGAAGAAGACTAATTTCCTTATTTCTGGCTACTAGTGATATATATTCGGCGTTGCTGCAAAAGGACTACTTAATACAGCAAAATAAAATGTTGCAATTAGATGATTCTATTGTGGGTATTCTGAATAAATATCGAAACAAAAATGAGAATTACACAATTGGAGTTGAACTTGCA
>JALAHT010000032.1 GCA_025384855.1 Luteirhabdus salina
GTCACTAAAGTGGATAATCAAAGCTCCTCTTTCCTTATCAAATTCCATCATTGCGATCTTATGATCTTTATCAAGTTTCCTACCTTTCCAATCACCCCAAATAGATATTGAGACTTTATCAAAAACAATTTCTCCTTTTTCAAACTTAGTTTTCAATTCTTCTGGATCAGTCTCAAAAAAACCACTTCCTGGTGTTGGTTTCAAATTATCAAGTTCATAAGAGGATCTGCTACCAGAGGTTGTCGAGATGTATCCACGCCTGACAATCATTTTAAATACTC
>JALAHT010000033.1 GCA_025384855.1 Luteirhabdus salina
ATTGTGATCAAAAATTCTCAGATTTCAGTAATTATAATGAGACCAAACATTTTCAATTTCTTGATCATTGCAGAGAATTTGAAGACTTAACATTCAAGTTTTACAAAGTTAATCTTCAGTATCTTAAGTGGATTAGAGAAGAAATTTTTGAAAAAATTAGACTCGAAATTGATCCAGATTTACCATCAAGAAAAAAAGGAATTTGGCTTACAACTAAAAGCGACCTCGAAAAGTGGTGGGATATTTTAAATTCGGACGAACGCAGAATCTATAAAGTTCGA
>JALAHT010000004.1 GCA_025384855.1 Luteirhabdus salina
AGGTGAGCCCCACCGGGGCGGGCTGGGACGGTACCTACAACGGGGCCCCCCTGCCATCGAGCGACTACTGGTTCAGGGTCGAGTACACCCAGGACGGCGACGCCAGGGAGTTCAGGGGACATTTTACCTTAAAGCGATAACATATAGACATGAAAATTAAAAACATCTACCTCATCCTACTTTTGTTAGCAACTCAATTTGCTTTTTCACAAGATGGTATTCCAATTTATTCAGATTATTTGTCTGATAATTTATATTTATTACACCCCTCAATGGCGGGTGCGGCAACAACTAATCAGGTGCGTTTGACCGCTCGTCAGCAATGGTTTGATCAAAACGAGGCTCCTAACCTTCAAACATTAAGTTTTAATGCTCGGCTTGGAAGACAGTCAGGAGTAGGTGCCATTATTTATAACGATCAGAATGGATATCATTCTCAAACGGGTGGATACCTTACCTATGCACACCATATTATGTTTTCGCGATCGGAGGCAGACTTAAATCAGTTATCATTTGGATTAAGCGCTGGATTCACGCAATCTAAGTTGGATGAAACCAATTTTGATTTAGAGGATTTCGATCCCGTAATTGCTGGAATCATTCAGAGTACATCTTACTTTAATGTAGATGCAGGTTTTTCCTATAACTTTTTAGATTTTTCAGGACATTTCACCGTTAAGAATATAATCTTTAGAAATAGAGATCTTTATACGGAGGAATTTGAACCTAATAACCAGAGACGTTATTTGTTAGGTGGTGCATATGCTATCGGGAGCTATGGTTCCACTTGGAGTTTTGAACCTTCATTTCTTTTCCAATGGCAAGAAAGAAGTGGCGAGAAGGCCATTGATTTAAACTTCAAGGCGTTCCGTGAGATGGATTTTGGTGAACTATGGGGTGCCTTGTCTTACCGCACAAGCTTGGATGGTGCCGAATTTATTGACGGACAAGAGATCAGCGATCAACGGTTGCAATATATTACTCCAGTGGTAGGTGTCAATTATAAGAACTTTCTTTTCGCTTATACCTATTCCTATCAAATTGGAAATGTTCGGTTTGATAGTGGAGGATTTCATCAAATAACGATTGGATACGATTTCCTAGGTGGTAGACCAGAACCATACGATTGTAATTGTCCTGCTATTAACTAAAAGCATAAGCCTTTCATATTTGAAAGGCTTTTTTTATATCATAAGGGAAATGAGCGTAGGCCTATTTTCAATTAGGGAAAACTTTCTTTCAATTCGTTAACCCTTTCAATTCAGCCATTCCATAAGTACTTGTGGCTGACAGATGCTTTTATCTATCATATAAAGTGCGTATGTTTACTTTTTGCTTATTATGATTGGTAGCATTCGCTTATTGGTAATAATTTTTCTATGCAGCTATGGGTGTATCGCTGTTGCGCAGCAAACACGTTCTTCGACACAGCTATTTCAGTTGAAAGGTGAAGTAAAGGAGGCCGAATCGAATATTCCTATACCCAGAGTAAATATTGAAATTACAGGAAGGGGTTACACAACGACTAATTCAGACGGAAGATTTGAGATAAGCGCTGCAATTGGCGATCAGTTAATTGTGCGCAGCGACGACTTTCAAACAGTATATCATACGGTATCTAATCAAGATTTTATTGAAATTCGTGTAGAGAAAGAGCAAAAGATCAGCGAACGGTATTCGAATGCTCAAAAAAAGAACACAGCAAGCGATTTTAAGCGGTATCTTGATTCTGCTCGGACCTCTCTTAAAAAGGATGCGAGAAATAGTATAGAATATGTTACACGTGGCTTTGAGTCACTTCAGCCGAATGCGCCCAATGCTTCACAGAATAGTGAGGGATATGAGTTATTAGGTGATATAAATGCGTATTGGGATTTATACGATCTTGCTATAGATAATTACAAAAGAAGTCTAAGTGCGCAAAACAAAATTTCTGTTCAGATTAAGCTAGCTTCAGCATTTCGGAACAATAAGAATTTTCAGGAGAGTATCGACCAGCTTCAACAGTTGGTGAAACGCTCCCTTCGACCCACACAAAAGATTGATGTATTTGAAGGGTTGGGTGATACCTACTTGGCAATAAACGAATACGACAAGAGTATTTCATATTACCAAAAAGCATTGTCTACTTCGAAAGAACAAAACCTTAGTGCAAGAGTTAATAGTTTGACCGTGAAGTTAGGGGAAGCTTCAGCTAAGAGCGGAGATGTTTCGAGGGCTACAAGCTATTTTGGGAGTTCCCTCGAGCAAGCTGAACAGGAAACCCCCAATATAGCCGCCGAGACGAAAAACAAGGCGGCCGATTTCTACAATGCGAACCGAAACTTTGATGAGGAAATCCGATTACGGGAAGAAGCTTTGGAAGACATAGAGGATTTAGAACGCACGCCATCTCCTGAGGAGCCACGTGATGAAGACTTAACGTCACAACGACAGCATTATAAAATTGCGAATGCCTTTATACTGAAAAATGAATACGCAAAGGCTATTCCCTATTTGGAAAAAAGTATTTCGGAAGCTAGTAAAGATGAAGATCTTGTAGTGGAGAAGGATGCTACCCGAAAGCTATCAGAAATTTATCGGGATATCGGTAATTATGATAAGGCTTCCGAAAGTTATGCTCGTTATGTAGATTTAGTTGATGAACTTTATATACAGAAAGAGCAAGAACTATCCCAAGCTGCTCGTTTCAACAAAGAGATAGCACTAAAACAAAACCGTATCGCGAGTTTGGAAAATGAACGGGAACTCAATGAAAGTCGTTATCGATTGGCTACTGAGAATCAGGCATTGATTAAAAAAAACAATCGTGTTCAGCAATGGATTATTGGTTCGCTAATTTTAGTTGCGTTATTACTGTTGTATGCAGCATATACCCAATATAGAAGTATTCGAAAACAAAAGTTAGCCAATAATCAATTGGCCTTGAAATCGCTACGAAGCCAAATGAATCCGCATTTTATTTTCAACGCATTAAATTCAGTAAATGGTTTTATTGCAAGCAATGATGAGCGCGCTGCTAACCAATATTTGAGTGAGTTTTCGCAGTTAATGCGAAATGTCCTTGAGAATAGCGATGAGGATTTCATCCCCTTGGCGAAGGAGGTAGAATTACTTCAATTGTATGTGAAGCTTGAACATTTTCGATTTAAAAATAAATTCGACTATACTATTGAAATCGATGATGGCATCCCTCAAGGCGAATTTTTGATTCCTCCAATGCTACTTCAACCCTATGTTGAAAATGCGGTGTGGCATGGTTTACGGTATAAAAAAGAGAAGGGGGCGTTGTGTATTTCCTTTCAACTTCAGTCGAAAGACACTGTAAAAATTACTATTGAGGATAACGGTATTGGTAGAAAGCAATCGAAGGCATTAAAGACAGAACATCAGAAAAAACAGCGTTCTAAAGGAATGGGTAATATTTCAAAAAGAATAAGTATTCTAAATGAAATGTATAGCGATCGGATGGATGTAACAGTCTCCGATCTTCACCAAGAAAGCGAAGAAGAAACCGGAACTCTTGTCGCAGTACTTATACGAAAAAAATAGGCCTACATTAATTTTATACGAATGGAATTGAAAGCATTACTTGTAGAAGATGAAGAAACCAGTCGGGATATTCTTCGAAATTATATAGAAAAATATTGTCCGACAGTGCAGGTGAAAGCAGAAACGGGAACTATCGATGAAGCCTTAGTGTTAATCAAGAAAGAGCAACCCGATATTTTGTTTTTGGATGTAGAAATGCCCTACGGTAACGCCTTCGATCTTTTGGACAAGGTAGGTGAAAGAACGTTCGAGACGGTTTTCGTAACCGCTTACGACCATTATGCTATCGATGCCCTGAATGCACATGCCTCGTTCTATTTGTTGAAGCCTATTTCGATCGACAAGCTCATTGAAGCGGTAGATTATGTAACCTATGTGAAGAAGAAAGAGCAACAGCTACAGCAACAAGTGTTACAGCCTAAAAGCACTTCGGTGTCGGGCAAGATTACCATCCCGGTGCAGAATGGCTTTGAAGTGTTAGAAGTAGCCGATATTATTTACTGTCAGGCAGATGACAACTATACGCAGATTTATCTTTCAAAGGGAAAAAAATTAGTGAGCAAAACCTTAAAATATTTTGAAGATATGCTTACTGAATTCGGATTTTCCCGAGTGCATAAATCGTATTTGGTGAACGTAAATGCCGTGGTAGAATATCGAAAGGGGAAAGGGGGGAGTGTTATTTTATCGAACGGAAAGGAAGTGATGGTAAGTCCTTCCCGGAAAAAAGAGTTTCTCGCCTTTTTTGATTAAAAGTCCATTTCAGAAATTTCGATGGCTTTATGGGAAGGAAGTAACTTTTCCAATACAGCCATATTTCCATTTGTAAAAAATTGAAGCCTTGGATTTTGTGTAGTGTCGTTTAATAGCCAGTGTGCCTTCAGGACGGTTTTGGTTTGTCGGGCAACTGCTTCGCCGGAATCGATTATTTTGATGTGACTAGGCAGTAATTTTTTCAAAGTAGGGATAAGATAGGGATAGTGACTGCAGCCCAATACCAAATGATCTATATTCGCATCTAACATTGGTGTTAGATATTGTTGCAATAACTCCTTGGTTTCAGGTGATTCCCATTTACCTTTTTCAATTAGGGGGACCAATCCTTCGCCCACGATTTCAACAATTGAAATATCCTTGGTGAAGGTTTCTGCTGTCTTATGAAATAATGCACTACTCAATGTTCCCTTAGTGGCCAAAATGCCAATGCTTTTAGTTTCTGTGAGAAGGGCAGCTGGCTTGATAGCGGGTTCAATTCCAATAAATGGAACCGAGTACTGTTGTCGCAGGATTTCAATAGCATTCGTTGTGGCAGTGTTGCAGGCAACCACTATGATTTTACAGTTTTCTTCCAGCAATTTTTCGGTATTCTTATGACTTAGCTCGATTATTTCTTCTGCTGATTTAGAACCGTAAGGTGCATTTTTACTATCGGCTAGATATAGCGTATTCTCATTTGGCAGCAAAGCATGGATTTCCTTCCAAATAGAGGTGCCGCCAACACCAGAATCAAAAAGGCCGATAGGATTGGTAGTATTCATAAAGTATAAAAATAAAAAAACTGCCCTAGGTGATAGGACAGTTTTTGGATTACTTTATTTGCGATTGGATTAAATACCCAATTCCGTTTTTACGTCTGCCATAAGGTCTTTTCCATCGGCAAGGATAACACCGCTACCTGTAGTGGAATCCATCACGTACTCATACCCTTGTGCACGAGCTACTTTTTGAATAGCATTACGTGCTTTTTCAAGAATAGGTTTTAGAATGTCTACTTCCTTTTTCTGAAGATCCTGCATGGCCTGTTGCCGATAGGCTTGAATATTATTTTGCATGCCTTGAACCTCTTCAACACGTTTTGCGTTCTCTTCATCGGTTTTTGTAGAAGCCTCGCCATCGTACTGACGCATTTTGGTTTCCAACTCCTTCATCATCGTTTTGATCTCGGTGTCGTAGGTCTTTTGAATTTTCTCGAGCTCGCTTTGAGCTGCTTTCATTTCCGGCATTGCCTCAACCAATTTCTGGGTATCGATATGTGCAATATCAGATTCTTGAGCATTTACAAAACCAGTGGTTGCTGCAAACATCCCAATCGCCAATATGGCTAATTTCAACTTTTTCATTTGTAAGTGGTTTTTAAAAAATTAAGTGTTATAAGTAAAAGTTTTCGTTAATTATTTTCCTCCGCTTTCTTCGCCTTCACCTTCGTTTTCTTCGGTGCCTTGTTCATTTCTATTTTGACGAGCGGCTTCGATAGAATCGCGTCTTCTTTCACGCTCTTCTAACAAGCGTTGTCTGCGCGCTTCAAATTCAGCTTGACGGGCGGCGCGAATGGAATCTCGTTGTCTCCGTCGTTCTTCCATCAATTGCTCGCGTTCGTCCTTTTTATCCTGTATTGCCTGCTCGCGTTCGGTTACGGCTTCCTCTTCCTCCATGGAGAGCTCTTCGCGTTGTTCGATTTGGCGTTGTTCTCGCTTGTTAAGTGCTTCTTCACGTTTCGCTGCGCGGTTGATGCTTCGCAACACTACATCGCTAATATCATGCCGCTCTGCTGCAAATAGCATAGTTACTTCAGAAGATTTATCGAAAATAAAGTCATATTTTTTATTCTCGGCAATCTCCTGTACAATATTAAATACCTGATCTTGAATCGGCTGAACCAACTGTCTACGTTGAATCATCAAATCGCCATTAGGACCAAACCGATCTTGCTGGTATTGCATTAACTCATCTTCAAGGATACTAATCTCTTCTTCACGTTCTTCGATAAGCTCATTGGTCAACAAAACGCGTTCCTTACTAAGATTTTGACGCATTTGTTCGATTTCATTATTTTTCTTTTCGATATCGCGTTTCCAGCGCTGTACTTTTCCATCAAGTTGCGTAGAGGCCTCTTGATATTCTGGAACATTCTCCAAAATATACTCCATATCTATGTAGCCAATACGAACCCCACGTTGTGCTTCAGAAGAAAGTACGCCACCAACGAGAAACAATGCAAGGAAAAAAAGTTGTTTAAATTTCATAGTCGAGGTTGTTTAAGAAAATATCGTGCCAAGTTTAAAATTGTTGTCCAATGATAAAGTGTGTTTGCCATCCACTAGGCTGTATATCGCCCAATATCGGGTCGAATCCATAACCGAAATCGATACCCAACAAACCGAAGGCTGGCATAAATATACGTAATCCTACGCCAGCAGAACGCTTTAATTCAAAAGGATTGAATTCTCGGAAACCATTAAAGGCTGCTCCGGCTTCAGCAAACGACAGCACATAAATAGAGGCCAACTGTTTCAATGTAACGGGGTATCGTAATTCAAACGAAAATTTATTGAAAATGGTATTTCCATCATTGTCAGATAGCGACTGGTTCGGATATCCACGTAATTGAATTACTTCACGACCATCCAAACTAAAGGCTCCAAGTCCATCACCCCCAACAAAGAAACGTTCGAAGGGTGGCACGCCGCGTTCATTGTTATATGCTCCAAGAAACCCGAATTCCGTCTGACTACGAAGTACTAACTTGTCAATGACGTTAGTATACCAAGTTCCTTTAAATTTTATCTTGTAATACTCGAGCCATTTAAATCGTTCTTGGTCTATTTCTGCAATACGGCTTCTAGCTTCCCTGTAGGTTGGGTCGGTTTGTGGTACATCCAAAAGTCCTTCTCTTTCATCAGCTAATGCGCCATAATCTACTCCATTAAAGGCAGAATAGGGTAGTGTAAGTTTAGCTGAAATGGAAAACTCCGATCCTGTAACTGGATAAATTGGGTTTGTAGCGGTGTTGTTTCGCGATAATCCTATTGTATATGCTAGGTTATTTGAATAACCATCCCCGAAGGTGAACAATTGGGTGTTGTAATTATTTAAATTGTAATGCTGAAAACTTATCGCCTGAGACAATTGAAAATAGTCATCTGGCCACTGAAGTCTCTTTGCTAATCCAATAGAACCTCCGGTTATTAAGAAACGTCGGTCACGGTCTACATCTCTTGTTCTAAAGTTGTATAAATATTGCACTGTATGTGAGAAAGAAGTACTTAATTGTACTGGCTTCTTTCCTCCAAGCCAAGGTTCCGTTAAGGATAAACTATAGGTTTGGTAGAAACTACTGGCCTGGGCCCGAAGCGCTAATGTCTGGCCATCACCCATAGGTAAAGGTTTGTATGCTTCTTTGTTAAAGATATTACGCAGGGAGAAGTTATTGAAGGAAAGTCCAAGGGTTCCTACAAAACCACCACCTCCGTAACCACCTTGTAACTCAATTTGGCTAGATCCTTTTTCTACTACCTCGTACTCCAAATCTACAGTGCCTCGGTTTGGATCTACAGATTTGAAATTAGGGGTTAATTGTTCCGCATCGAAAAAGCCTAATTGACCTAGTTCACGAATAGTACGAACTACATTTCGCTTACTGTACTTTTGTCCAGGTCGTGTTCTTAGTTCACGATAGATTACATGGTCGTTTGTCTTGTCGTTTCCTACCACCGTAACATGGTCGAAGTATGCTAATTTCCCTTCACGGATACGAATTTCAAAATCGATCGTATCATTACGGACGGCAACTTCAACAGGATTTATGTTCGAGAAGAGGTATCCGTTATTTTGGTATAAGTTTGTAAGATCGTTTGCTTCAGGGTCTTCTACATCTGCAATACGTTCTTCCAATAAGGTGCCATTATAAGTCTCTCCCTTGCGGATTCCTAAAACCTGACGTAACTGCTGGTCGGTATACACACTATTTCCAATAAAGCGGATGTCGCCAAAATAATATTTGTCGCCTTCTTCAATATCGAGTTGCAACGCCACATTTTTATCATCAACTTGAATTAACGTATCGTTTAAGATGCGGGCATCGCGATAACCATTTTCCTTGTATTTGGTAATGATGGAAGCTTTATCCTCCTCAAAACCAGATTCGGTATATTTGGATCGCTTAAAGATTCGAAAGATGAATTTCTCCTTGGTGTTTTTCATCGTTCGCTTCAGTTTTCCATCCGATAGTTCATCGTTGCCATTAAACTCAATATCGGATATTTTAACCCGCTCGCCTTTATCTACGCGAACGACCATATTCTTTCCAACCTCTGTACCTGTTGAGTCCACACTTGGAGTAGTGCTGATAACAACCTTAGTATTCAGGTATCCTTGATCGCGATATTTATTGCGTAAATAGTTTTTGGTGGTAGTAAGCAAGTTTTTAGTAATCTTCACGCCGGGTCGTAGGTTGTTGTCCTCGATCACCTCTTTTTTCTTACGCTTCTTTACACCTTCTATGGTAACCTCATTTAGTTTAGGCAACTCTTCTATATAGAGCTCAAGATCTACTTTATCGCCATCGATATTAGTAACATAGAAGGCTATGTCGCTAAAAAGATTTTGTTCCCACAATTTTTTGGTAACAGCACTAAGTTTTTCCCCAGGAATATAAATGCGGTCGCCCTCTTTAAGTCCGGTGAAGGCAATTACAGTATTTTCGTTAAAACTCTGCGCTCCTGTTACGGTAATACTGTTAATGGTATAGCGTTTTCCGCTGTCTAATTCCCGTTGTTGGGCATGTAGGTTAAAGGAGGATAGTATTGCAAATACTGAAATACTGAATAGAACTATATAGCTACGCAAATTTTCTCTCTTTCTACGATAGTTGTTCACTGGTCTTTCCAAATCTTCTTTCTCTGTTTTGATAATTTACGATTGCCTCAAAAAGATGGTTTTTGGTGTAATCTGGCCAAAGTGTATTGGTAAAATACAACTCGGCATACGCGATTTGCCACAATAAGAAATTACTAATACGTTGCTCTCCGCTGGTGCGTATTAATAAGTCCACATCCGGTAAATTTTGGGTATATAGATGTTTTTGAATTATACCCTCATCTATATCGCCGGGCGAAATTAGGTTATTTTTCACTTTATGACTAATCTCTTGGATGGTTTTTGTGATTTCCTCCCTTGATCCATAACTTAAAGCAAGGGTAAGCATCATCCTATTGTTGTCTTTCGTTTTATCGATGACTTCTCCCAATTCCTTCTGTGCCTTTTTTGGTAGGGCCTCAAGATTTCCGATGGCATTCAGTTTTATATTGTTATCCTGAAGGGTTTTTATTTCCTTCTTCAAGGAAGAGACGAGTAATTTCATCAATAGTTCCACTTCCAATCTAGGTCTGTTCCAATTTTCGGTGGAAAATGCGTATAAAGTGAGGAAAGGAATGTTGATTTCTGCGCAAGCTTCCGTGATTTCCCGAACAGCTTTTGTGCCTTTCTCATGACCAAATGTCCTGAATTTACCCTGTTGCTTTGCCCAACGACCATTACCGTCCATAATCACCGCAAGGTGCTGGGGTAGCTTTTTAGGATCAATTTGGTCTTTAAAACTCATATCTTAAAAATTACAATAACACGGTTTTCGTCCGAATGTTACGGTAAAGGTAATGCCTGTAAACACATACCAGTCATCGCTATTGGTGTTGCCGAATCGAAACGCTTCGGTACTAGGTTGTCCCTTTGAAGGGTGGCTGCCATCCAACGCATCGGAAAAAGTGTAACGAGCCCCAATTTCAAAACCCACCACGAAACGTCTTCCAAGTGTCGCTTTATATCCTACGACCATTGGTATGGCTACTGCACTGTCGCCGTCATAGCTTTGTATTTCGGTTCCTTCCCCAGGGTAATATAAAGCATCGAACCAGCTATAGGTAAGTCCTGTATATAAATACGGTGTGCTAGCGGGTTTGCCATTATACATGTTAAATTCCCAGAAGGTATATTCTAGACCTAATGAAATTTCGGTAACAGTATTTTCAAAGGTATAGCCACGTTGCTGTCGACGCTCCTCGTTCGATTCTAAATCGTCGCCCGAAATATTCGCAATCAGTAATGACCCACGAAAGGAGTGGCGGGCACTTCGATTCCATTTAAAGATCCCTCCAAACGCTAAATTGTTCGGAGCGATATAGTTGGTTCGTCCCACATCACCTATAAAATTCGATCCACCTAGCATTGCACCTACCTCATAGGTTTGTGAAAATGCTGAAAATGTGCCGATTACAACTAATACAATCGTTGCAAGATACTTCATATACCTTAAAAGTTTGCAAATATAACAATTAACTTGGGGTAACGGAATTTTAACGCCATTACTCTGTGTTGATTAACAGGAAAAGGGAAAGATTATTGTTTAGTTCCGCTTGTCTTCTCCCCAAAGCAATTTTTTGCGAAGTGTTTTGATGAAGCTATCATCCGCTAGCTGAACCAGTTTAATGTTGAAATCGGCCCGTCGAATATAAATGGTAGTGTTGTTTTTTATCGTTGCAATCCTGGAATCTAAGGAAAGCAAAAACGATTGTTCGCGGCCTGAAACCTTCAACCTTAATTGACAGTCGTCTGGTAATACCAGCGGACGCGCATTTAGATTGTGGGGTGCAATTGGCGTTACCACAATATTCTTGGCGCTAGGATCAATTACCGGTCCACCACAGCTTAAGGAATAGCCTGTAGATCCAGTTGGGGTGGCGACGATAAGCCCATCCGACCAATAGGAAGTGAGGTGGTTGTCATTAACATCGGTTTCAACCTTTATCATCGAAGTGGTATCTTTTCTGTTCACCGCTATTTCATTCAAAGCAAAATTTAGAGAAGGATCGATTTCATCACTATCAGGATCGGTTTCAATAGTGAGTAAACTTCTTTCAGAAATAGAATATTCCCCATTTAAAAGTTTCGGGATGCTTTCTCTAATCTCTTCTTTTTGAAGCGTTGCCAAAAACCCAAGTCGACCTGTGTTGATGCCTACGATAGGGATTTCCAAATCCTTCACAAAGGTAACAGACTTTAATATCGTGCCATCGCCACCAATACTGAAGAAAAGGTCATAGCTGCCATCTAATTCGGTAAAGGTGTCGAAATTGGAGAAGTTCTTGGTTATTTCGTCGTTCTTGTTGATGATGTCTAAAAAGTTCTTTTCGATATGGACCTCCATTTCCTTTCCCTGCAAAGCACTCAAGATTTGCTGAACGTATACTTCAGAATTCTCATGGTAAAATTGTCCGTAGATACCAATCTTCATAGTGCTAAATGTTTAGATAGCGGTTCAGGTAATCTGAGCGTTCTTTCAAATCTTTCAGGAATTTATCCTCGTCGTGTTGGGAAACTACCGAATAGTTATAGCGTCGAAACGTTTGGACGATGGCGTTCATACCACTATGACCAATCTTTATGGTAACCTGTGTTCGTTCATCTTCGATTTTGGAAATAAATAAGCCAAGAATTTGCGTGTCGTTGCTTTCTACAATCTGACTTATTTCACTAAAGGAATAGTCCTTGTTTCCTTTTTCAACCACTATGATCGCCCCTGCTTCATTTAAAAAAGGCGTATTGTTGAAAAGGCTCATAATATCGCCCAATTCGTAATACCCCAAATAGTTGTTTTCATCACCTAAAACGGGCATGATATTGCTGTTGTGAAGGGCAAAAGCCTCCAAAATATCAAGCCAATTTGTTTTTTCACGCACAAAAAAGCCTTCCAGTGCATAGCGATATTCAGAAATGGGTCTATCAGAATCGAAACAATGGGCGTCAGTTTCGGAAATACAGCCGATATAGGTATTATTCTCTACAACGGGAATGTGAGAATAAGTTAATTGGTTGAATGCATTTTGAACTTCAGAAAGTTCCGCTTCAATCGAAAAAGGAGTGATGTCGTTTATGATATAATTCTGTGTTTCCAAGCCGGCCTTTTTATGCAAATTACTTAAAATATACATGGAAAAGCTAGCCGTGCCTTTGTATTTTTGTTAATTCTAAACTAAAAAAATGACAAAACTAAGCGTTAATATAAACAAGATCGCTACCCTGCGAAATGCGCGTGGGGGCGATTCTCCCAATGTGCTGCAAGCGGCTAAGGACGTGCAGGCTTTCGGGGCGCACGGGGTTACGGTGCATCCGCGACCGGATGAGCGACATATTCGCTATTCCGACGTACGCGACATTCAGCCATGTATTACTACCGAATTCAATGTAGAAGGAAAGCCAATCGATAAATTTATGGAGCTGGTGCTGGCCGTAAAGCCTACGCAGGTTACTTTGGTGCCGGATGCCGAAAATGCCATTACATCAGATTCGGGCTGGGATACGGTCAAGCACAAGGATTATTTGGTTGATGTTATTGAAGAATTCAAAAGAAATGGCATTCGAACCTCTATCTTCGTCGATCCAAAATTGGATATGGTAGAAGGTGCTGCGGAAACTGGAACCGATAGAATTGAACTGTATACAGAGGCGTTCGCAAAACAATATGCCGAAGGCAATGAAAAGGCGGTGATTCCTTATGCGGAGTGCGCTAAACTTGCCCATCAATTAGATCTTGGTGTAAATGCAGGGCATGACCTTTCATTACAAAACATCGAATACTTTAAGAAGAACGTACCGTACCTTGCTGAAGTATCTATCGGACATGCGCTTATTTCTGAAGCCATCTATCATGGACTAGAGAATGTTATTCACCAATATTTAGAAAAACTGAAGTAATATGCTGCACGCTCAAATATTTGGTAACGGAACTCCTTTTGTCATTCTACATGGGTTTTTGGGGATGGGTGATAATTGGAAAACATTGGGAAAGAAATTTGCAAAGGAAGGGTATGAAGTGCACCTGGTAGACCAACGTAATCACGGACGCAGCTTTCATGATGATGCTTTTAATTATAGCTTGATGGCTGAAGACTTACAAGAGTATTGTGAACATAAAGAATTAAAAAATATAGTGCTGCTTGGCCATAGCATGGGAGGTAAAACGGCTATGCAATACGCCACATTGCATCCGAAAAACGTAGCCAAATTATTAGTAGCCGATATTGCGCCGAAATCATATCCACAACATCATCAAGATATTCTGAAAGGATTAGCGAGTTTGGATTTCGATGAGATCGAATCGCGGGAAGAGGCCGATGAAATGTTGTCGGAATATATACCAGAACAAGGAGTGCGCCTTTTTCTGTTGAAGAACCTTTATTGGAAGGAAAAAGGAAAACTCGCGCTGCGAATGAACTTGCCCGTCCTTACAAAGAATATTGAGGAAGTGGGGATAGCATTGCCGAATGATGCTACCTTCGAGGGCGACACTCTTTTTCTGAAAGGCGCTAAAAGTGGTTATATTGTCCCTATGGATGAAATTGTGATCAAGAAACATTTTCCAAAGGCTGAAATCGTAACGATTTCAAAAGCGGGCCATTGGCTGCACGCTGAAAATCCAAGCGAATTTCACCAAAATGTTATGAAATTTTTATAACATTGTAAAAGAAAAATATTATGTATGCATAATAAATACGGGTATCGTAATAAAAAGCATACATTTATAACAAATCCTAAAGTAACCTTAACAATCCTATTATGAAAAAAGTATTACTGGTTGCCGTGTTTGCTATGGCTACGGCAATAATGTATGCCGGGGGCTACCGCGTGAGTCTGCAGGGGCAGAAATCACTAGCCATGGGGCATACCGGAGTCGCTGTTGTAAGTAGCGAGTCTGTATTCTTCAATCCCGCAAGTATGGTATACCTCGAAAGTCGTTTTACGGCTTCCGTTGGCGCAAGCGGGGTATTCTCGAACGTTTCGTATCAAAATGAAAATACTGGAGCCTTTGCCGAAACGGATAGCCCGATGGGGACGCCGTTATACGCATATCTTTCCTATAAAGCGACAGACTGGTTGTCTGTTGGCCTTGGTGTGTATACACCGTATGGTAGTACCGTAGAATATGAAGACGATTGGGCAGGATCGCATTTGGTAAACAATATCGATCTTCAGGCGATCTACATTCAGCCTACCGTATCTATTAAAGTGAATGATAAGCTGAGCTTTGGTGGTGGACCGATTTATGTAACGGGATCTGTAAATTTCAACAGAAACCTTTCCCGTTCGGTTACCGATTTAGATGGAAATAGAAGTGAAGTAACCATCGATGCGTCTGGCGTAACCAATTGGGGATGGACTGTAAGTACCTTATTCTCGCCGACTGAAAACTTTAGAATTGGTGCTACCTATCGCTCCGAAATTATTTTAGATGCGGATGATGGTGATGCTACTTTTGAAAATATTCCGGATTCTCCAATCTTGCCATTTGCTAATGGAACAGTTGGTATAAGCGCTTCCTTGCCATTACCGGCAGAATTGAGCGTTGGTCTTAGCTATAAGTTCTGCGAGAAGTGGATGTTTGCTTTCGACTATAACAGAGCTTTTTGGGATGTATATGAAGCTTTGGTAATCGATTTCGACGATGAGACGGGGATTCCAGACTCTGTAAATCCTAGAAATTATAAGAACGCTTCTACCTATCGCTTCGGCCTAGAGTATCAAGCTACCCAAATGTTCACCTTGCGTGCGGGATATTACTTCGATGAATCTCCAGTACAAGCAGGATTCTTCGCGCCGGAAACGCCTCGTAACGACAGCAATGGTTATACAGCAGGCCTTACCGTAAATATCGGGGATCACTTCCAAGTAGATGCCTCGTTCCTATACCTTCACTTTAAAGAGGTGGACGCATCTTACGATCCGTACAATGACCTGATTACAGGTGGACAAGCACCATTTGCAGGTACGTACAAATCGAACGCTTTTGTACCTGGATTGGGAATTACCTATAAATTGTAAAAGAAAAAATTCAAATGATGAAAAATATTATAAAAATAACAATGGGTGTTTTGGCCATCGGCTTCGTAAGCTGCGAGGCTGAATTCGAGAACCCAGTGAACGAAGAGGGGTTTTACGATAGTGGTGAAGCCGACTTTTCACAATATGTATCGGTAGGGAATTCCCTAACAGCAGGATATGCAGATAATGCCTTATACATTACCGGACAACAAAACTCCTACCCTAATATTATGGCTGGTCAATTTGAGCTAGTTGGAGGTGGTGAATTCACCCAACCGCTGATGGCCGATAATTTGGGAGGATTATTATTGAATGGTACCCAAGTAGCACCAAACCGTTTGGTTCTGGGGCCAGATGCTAATGGTGAACTGGGGCCACAGGTATTGGCTGGGCAACCAACTACAGAAATTACAACCAGTCCTACGGGACCTTTCAACAATATGGGTATTCCTGGTGCAAAAAGCTTTCACTTAGTGGCTCCAGGATATGGTAGCGTGGCAGGTGTGCCGCAAGGGCTGTCGAATCCATATTTCGCAAGAATTGCAACGAGCGAATCGGCCACAGTTATCGGTGATGCAACTTCTCAGAATTATACTTTTTTCAGTCTTTGGATTGGAAACAATGATGTATTAGGATATGCAACCACTGGAGGAAGTGGTGTCGATCAAACTGGAAACTTAGATCCTGCGACTTATGCTTCAAACGATATCACAGATCCACAGGTTTTTGCTTCTGTGTATAACGATCAGGTGAATGCGTTAACGGCGAACGGTGCAGATGGTGTGCTTATCAATATCCCGGATGTAACCTCCATTCCTTTCTTTACTACTGTTCCGTTGCGTGCCATTCCATTGGATGCTGCAACTGCAGCAGCGCTGAACCAACAATTCGGATTGTATAATACACAGGCGTTGCCATTATTGGTGGCTAATGGAATTATTACCCAAGAGGAAGCCAATGCGAGAATGATCAACTTTCAGGAAGGTCAGAATTATCCAATCGTAACCGACGATGACCTTACAGACGTAACGTCGATACTGGAAGGGTTCTTGCCACCCGAACAAGCAGCATTGCTAGGGCAGTTGCGTCAAGCAAACGATTCAGATTTGATTGTTCTTACCGCCTCTAGTGTTTTAGGTTCGCAGGCAGATCCAAACGACCCAACTTCAATTGTTGGAGTAGGAGTGCCGCTTGGTGAACAATTTGTGTTATCCGCGGTAGAGCAAGATCGTGTTGCTGCCGCTTCTGCAGCTTACAACGCAACTATCGAAGGTCTTGCAAATGCAAATGGATTAGCATTTGTGGATGCTAGAACCGCTTTAGCTCAAGTTGCCGATACTGGAGTGCCGTATAACGGTGGGCTGCTAACATCTACCTTTATATTTGGTGGCGCATTTTCTTTAGATGGGGTTCACCCAACACCGAGAGGATATGCCTTTACAGCCAATGCCATTATTGAAGCTATCAACGAAAGATATGGCTCAACTATCCCTGGCGTTGATATAGGAAACTATCCAACATTTACCGCTAGCAACGATGTAGCACAATAAATAGGATTACTATTTTAAGAATTAAGAAGCCGCTTGGAAAAATCCAAGCGGTTTTTTTATACCTTGTAATGAACAATCAAAACCTATTTGTTATGAAATCGATTCTGAAAATTCTTCTAACAGCACTTGCGGTGGTTATTTTAGCCAAAATTTTACCGGGTGTAGCTGTTGAAGGTTATGTGTCTGCCATTATTGTGGCAATCGTCATAGCTTTACTCCGCTTTATAGTAAAGCCAATCCTTGTTATTTTAACCTTACCCGTAACCATACTAACCCTAGGAATATTCCTGCTCTTTATAAATGCATTTATTATTATGATGGCAGATTATTTCGTCGGAAGTTTCGATGTGTCAAATATTTGGTGGGCACTGTTATTCAGTTTGCTCTTGTCTATACTGCAATCGATTCTATACTCGCTGTTGGACGATAAAAAATAAGCCCCTGTTATACAAGTCGCTACTATTTGTTGAGTTGCCTAAATTATCGTAATTTTGCACCCGCCTTCGGCGAAACGGGGGTAGAAGCGAAAACTTTCAGGAACAGATGAATATTACAAAGAAAAAAATTGACGACTTGAACGCTGTGGTAACAGTGGAAATTTCAAAAGAGGACTATGCCGATAAAGTAGACGGTATCCTAAAGAATTATAGAAAAAACGCCAATATTCCAGGCTTTAGAAAAGGACATGTGCCTATGGGCTTGGTGAAGAAACAATATGGCACCGCAGTATTGGTAGAGGAAGTGAACAAATTGCTTCAAGAAAAACTTCACAATTTCCTGACGGAAGAAAAATTGGATGTTCTCGGGAACCCACTTCCCAAAAATGATAAAGAAGTCGATTGGAGTACTGAGAATTTTTCATTTGAGTTCGATTTAGGTTTAGCCCCTGAATTTGAGGTGGAGGTGAAAACCAAAAAGCCGATAACCCGCTACAAAATCGTAGCCGATGATAAAATGATCGATAACCAAGTGAAGTCGATTCGTAAACAATACGGAAAACTGATCAACAAAAAAGAGGTTGAAAAAGGCGATGAGGTAACCGGAACCTTCAAGAATGAAGAAAAGGGTGTCGATAAAAAGACGACGATTTCACTTGAAGACCTAAAAGGCAAAAAGCACAAAGACGCATTGTTAGGAGCAAAGCCTGGCGATACGGTTACCTTGAAGACAAAGGGTATGTTTAAGGACGACCACGACAACCAACGATATTTGGGTGTTTCACACGATGATGCACACGGATTGGATATCGAGGTAGACTTCACTATTGAAGAAGTAAATCAACGCGAATTGGCCGAAATGAACCAAGAGTTGTTCGATAAATTGTTTGGTGAAGGAAACGTGACGTCGGAAAAAGAACTTCGGGAGAAGATCAAGGAAGATGCTGAAGGACAGTTTATGCAACAAAGCGACCAAAAGCTGTTGAATGATGTTGTCGATACCCTAATCGATACCACACAATTTGATTTGCCAGACGAGTTTTTGGTGCGTTGGATTCAATCGTCTTCAGACGAACCGATGACGGAAGAAGAAGCCAAAAAAGAATACGAACGCAGCGAAAAAGGATTGCGATACCAACTGATTGAAGGAAAGCTTCGTTCCGAAAACGAAAAACTTCAAGTAACGTTCGACGAGCTGAAAGGCCATGCCAAGAATATGATCAAGGCGCAAATGGCTCAGTTTGGGAATGCAAATCCATCTGATGAGGAATTGGACGGTATTTCTGCACGAATCCTTTCCAATGAAGAGGAAGTGAAGCGTATGAGCGAGCAGTTGAATACTCAGAAAATGCTCGATCATTTCAAGGAAAACGCAAATTTGAAGGAAAAGGAGATTACCTACGAAGCTTTCATCAAAGAAGCTTACGAATAGCATACTAAAAATAGGTATCTTTAGCGTTCGATTTTTGAACCGATAGAAAACTGTTTTACCTATATGGATTACACTAAAGAGTTTAAAGACTTTGCAACTAAGGACCAAGGCATCAACGGGATGTACTACGATAAGATTATCAGTAGTATGTATCCGGTAGGCCTTACTCCAAATATTATTGAAGAACGCCAAATGAACGCGGTTGCCATGGACGTGTTTTCACGTTTAATGATGGACCGTATCATTTTTTTAGGTACTGGCATTAGCGATCAGGTGGCCAATATTGTACAGGCTCAGCTGTTGTTTTTGGCAAGTACCGATTCTTCAAAAGATATTCAAATATATATCAATTCCCCTGGTGGAAGTGTTTACGCCGGTTTGGGTATTTATGATACCATGCAGTTTATCAAGCCGGACGTAGCAACCATCTGTACGGGAATGGCGGCCTCCATGGCAGCTGTTTTACTATGTGCAGGTGAAAAAGGGAAGCGAAGTGGATTAACGCATAGTCGTGTCATGATTCACCAACCCTTGGGAGGTGCCCAAGGCCAAGCTAGCGATATCGAAATTACCGCTCGCGAAATCATTACCCTAAAAGAGGAATTGTATAAAATTATTGCCAAACATAGCGGTCAGTCGTACGAGAAAGTATACGAAGACAGCGACCGCGATTATTGGATGAAAGCCGAGAAAGCCTTGGAATACGGAATGATCGATGAGGTGCTTTCACGAGAATAATGAATGATTGAAAAAAGAAACTATGCCTAAAGAAGATTTGGAATGTTCCTTTTGCGGTCGTAAAAAAGCCGAAACCAACTTGCTTATTGCAGGCCTGGATGCGCATATCTGTGATCGCTGTATTGAACAGGCGCACGGAATTGTGGTAGAAGAGGCATTGCATAGTACGAACAGCGAACTCTCCAAAGAACTTATCCTAAAAAAGCCAAAAAGCATCAAGGAGTTTTTGGACGATTATGTAATCGGACAGGAACATACCAAAAAAGTGATGTCGGTAGCGGTCTATAACCACTACAAGCGATTGCTACAGCCAAAAAGTGATGATGAAATTGAAATTCAAAAGAGTAACATCATCATGGTTGGGCAAACGGGTACTGGTAAAACGTTGGTAGCGAAAACCATCGCGCGTATGCTGAATGTGCCAATTGCGTTGGTAGATGCTACAGTACTTACCGAAGCCGGTTATGTAGGAGAAGACGTAGAAAGCATTCTTACCCGATTGCTCCAGGCAGCCGATTATAATGTTGAAAAGGCGCAAAATGGAATCGTATTTATTGATGAAATCGATAAGATTGCCCGTAAGAGCGATAACCCTTCCATTACACGCGATGTAAGTGGGGAAGGAGTGCAGCAGGCCTTATTGAAATTATTGGAAGGTACAACGGTGAATGTACCGCCTAAGGGAGGTAGAAAGCATCCCGACCAGAAGTTTATCGAAGTAAATACCGAGAATATTTTATTTATTGCTGGTGGTGCTTTCGATGGTATCGATAAGCATATCTCCAAGCGATTAAATATGCAAACGGTTGGTTTTAGCGCTTCTAAGAAAACTGATACCATGGAGCGCGATAATATGTTGAAGTATATCATTCCACGTGACCTTAAAGATTACGGACTGATTCCTGAAATTATTGGTCGACTACCCGTGCTTACCTATATGAATCCATTAGATAAGGGAACACTCCGTGCGATCCTAACCGAGCCGAAGAATGCGATTATCAAACAATACAGAAAGCTGTTTGAGATGGATGAAATTGAATTGGTGATTACAGAAGAAGCGCTAGATTTCATCGTAGAGCAAGCCATTGAATACAAGCTTGGCGCTCGTGGTCTTCGATCATTATGTGAAGCAGTGTTAACCGATGCCATGTTTGAATTACCAGGTACGGAAGAGAATAAATTACATGTAACGAAATCGTACGCCGAAGAAAAACTGAGTAAATCGACAATCAAAAAATTGAAGGCGGTCTCATAAAGGATCGCAAATCTACTTTCTAATATAACAAAAACCCTGATATTGCTATCAGGGTTTTTTTAATCTAACTTAACTAAACTAAAAACGGTTGCGCTTATGGCGTGGCGACAAACGTTTTCTTTTTTTGCGGTGCGATTTTTTGCTTCATAAGCTCCTTTTTGTTCTTTAAGGTATAGCCTGCAAGGTCGCTCTCCGACTGTGTTTTTTGTGTAGTTGCACATGAGGTGGTAAAAAGTAATCCTGCCCCAAGTACTATAATGTATAACTTTTTCATTGCCCCAAATTTATGCTTCAAAAGTATTGGGTAAGAAAAGTACTACCAAAATTATTAGTTGAATGTAATGGATATTCGGTGAAGTGAAATTATGTCGATATATGGTATAAATCGTCGATTAGCGAACGAAAAAAGCTGCATATTATCGTATTAGTGTGCACGCAAACTGTAACAGTATTCATTTAGAACAACAGTTTCAGAAACCGTCGTATCTATAAAACCGTTTTCCTTGGCAAGTTCGAACGTACTCGTAACTTCTTCCAACAAAAACCCATCCAAATTTCGATAGAAGGTATCGGCTAAAGTGGTATTGGCTTGGTCGGTAGTGTTTAAGACCTCGCGGAAATACTGTTGCAGTGCTTCAAAGGCTTGTGTCTGTTTAATAGCATCTCTATACGAATTACAAGCTAGTTGATCGCCTGGTTTCATAAGGCTTCTGCAAAATCGTAATAGGGTTGATACTTCTTCCACAGAAAGAAAATAGAACACCCCTTCAATTATAAATATCTTTGGTTTTGATGGATGCTGTTGGACCCAATTACGAATTTTGCCTTGTCCTTCCTCGGTTAAGAAATTGGCTACCATCCGATCAATTGTTCGTGTAGGAATCTTGTTGTCTTTTTGAAATGCTGCAGTCTTTAAGTCTTTGTACTGTACCACTTCATTAAAATCTATTTCCAATGTTTCCCAATGGTTTTGCAATAAATAAGGGTACATACTGAAACCAGCCCCTAGATTTATACAACAGCTTTCTTTTGGGTGAAGTTGCTGAAATTCCTTTAATTTCCCCAACATAAACCGATTGCGCATACCATGAAGTATTCCTTCATGTTCGGAAACCTTAGCTTCGAAATCCTCGGCTAAAATCTTTGCGCCTTCTCTAAACCAAAATTTTGCATACGGATCTAGGCTCGCCGTTTCATTTGCTGCACGATACCAAGCAATCATGAGAGCTGTATCATGCACATCTATCTTCATAATTGCGTATTAAGGTGTAATAATTCTTCAAGATAAGCCCGTGAATTGCTTAATCTTGGTACTTTATGTTGACCGCCCAACTTGTTTTTCTCTTTTAACCAATCGTAAAAAAGCTTTTCCTTCGCACAATGGATGGTAGGTGCTTTTAGAGTAGTGTCGTTATAACGCTTGGCTTCATAATCGCTATTGACTTCCTGTAACGATTTATCCAATAATTTCGAAAAGAAGTCGAAATCCTTGGGTGGCGTTTTAAACTCTATAATCCATTCGTGGGCGCCTTTTTCTTTCCCTTCCATAAAAATAGGAGCCGCTGTATAATCAACAATTTCGGTTTGGGTAAGTTCAGTAGTTTTACGAAGAGCTGCTTCGGCATTTTCGATAATTAACTCTTCACCAAAAGCATTGATATGGTGTTTCGTCCGACCAGTTACTTTTATACGATACGGATTAATAGAGGTAAAGCGAACGGTATCCCCGATTTTATAGCGCCATAAGCCTGCATTGGTCGTGATAACAATAGCATAGTTTTTTCCTACTTCCACTTCACTCAACGGAATAATCTTCTCTTCGGAAGTACCATATTGGTCCATCGGAATAAACTCGTAGAAAATTCCGTAATCCAACATCAACAGCAATTCGGTACTACTATTTTGATCCTGAATGGCGAAGAAGCCTTCCGAGGCATTGTAAATTTCATAATACCTGAAGGTTTCCTTAGGTAATAATTTGTTGTATTGTTCGCGATACGGTTCGAAACTGACGCCCCCGTGAAAGTATACTTCAAGATTCGGCCAAATTTCAAATAAAGAATCTTTTCCGGTGGTCTCTACGACGGCATTCAGCAACACTAACATCCAAGAAGGTACACCCGCCAAGCTCGTCACATTCTCCCAAATCGTTTCATTTACGATTGCCTGTAGCTTCGTTTCCCAATCACCCATCAAGGAAATTTCATTGCTCGGCGTACTGCTGAATTCTGCCCAAAAAGGCATATTGTCTATCAAAATAGCGGAGAGATCTCCATAAACAGTTCCATTATCGCGATACAGCTCCTTACTTCCTCCTAATCGCAATCCTTTCCCCACAAACAATTGGGAATCTGGATTGTTGCTTAAATACATACATAGTAGATCCTTGCTCGCCGCGTAATGGCAATTCTCAAGCGATTCTTCACTTACGGGAATAAACTTGCTTTTGCTGTTGGTGGTACCGCTGCTTTTCGCAAACCACTTGATCGGCTTCGGCCAAAAGATATTCGATTCTCCTCGACGTGCCCGTTCGATGCGCGCTTCGTTGTCTTCATAGGTAGTCACCGGTACACGATCGGCAAAGGTTTCATAGCTTGAAATGGAGTCGAAATCGTATTCTTTGCCAATTTCCGTGTTTTTTGCTTTCTGAAGTAAACTCATCAGCAGTTCTTGCTGTACTTCCACGGGATACTTTAAGAAGAGGTCTATTTGGTGAAACCGCTTCTTAAGAAACCATGAGGCAATCGAATTTACAATGGGGATTGGCATAGAATTATCCTATCTTTAAACCATAAAAATAGCAAAATTATAGAAATGAAATACGAAGGAGTTTTAACGAAAATGCAAACCGAAAATGGTGCTCCCATTCAGTATTATTTGGTATTTGAAACCGATTTTCTGAATATGAACCAATTGCTCGATAAAACGGTGTCCATTTCATTCCTAAAGTACCAATGTCTGAATTGCGGATTGGAAAAAAAAATATATCGACAAGGATTTTGCTACAATTGTTTTTTTGAAGTTCCCCAGGCCGCCGATTGGGTCATTCGCCCTGAACTGAGCACCGCTCACTTAGATAAGGAAGATCGCGATCTTGAATATGAAAAGAAAGTACAGCTGCAGCCGCATGTTGTGTATTTGGCCAATAGTAGTAATGTGAAGGTGGGGGTGACGCGTAAAAGCCAGATTCCAACGCGATGGATCGATCAAGGGGCACATGAAGCGATTGAAATCGTTGAGGTTCCCAATCGCTATTTGGCGGGAATTACCGAAGTAGCGCTGAAGGAACATGTTAGCGATAAGACGAATTGGCGAACGATGCTTAAGAATGAAATTGAAGATGAAGACTTGGTCGCTTGGCGTAACAAACTAAAGGAATTTATTCCAGATGAAGCGCAGGAGTATTACCTCGCGAACAATTCTGAAACCAATTTAGAATTTCCAGTTTTGCAATATCCAAAGAAACTGAAAAGCCTTAACCTCGAAAAATCGCCCTTTTATGAAGGTGTGCTAAAAGGAATCAAAGGGCAATACCTACTCTTTGAGGATAATACCGTTTTTAATGTCCGAAGCAACGAAGGTTATGTAGTCAGTATCGGAGTGAAATAAATAAGACCCGCTGGGTTTTAAAAACCCAGTGGGTCTCGAGTTTAATTTACCGAATCTTTTTCCTTCTTGTTCTTATTCCCAAACAATCCGCCGAAAATGTCTTTTACGATTTCCGTGGTCTGACTCGTTTGATCCTTAGGTTTGTCCTTTGCCGTCGAATCCTTAGGCTTATTACCGCCCGTAATTAGGTCTTCCAAAATATTGGTGCCCTTATCCTTAAGTTCCTGTTTCTGTTTTTCAATCAAGCGTTGGGTCAATTCCGTAACTGCTGCTTGCGTATTTACCGAAACCGAAGGATTCTTCAATGTGCCTTGCAGACCTATGGGTAATGCAACGGTTACATTCTGTGCATTGGCAGGATCCAGCTTTGCCAATAGGTTGGAAACTTCACTGCCCAAATAGCGTCCAGGAACGTCCAATGTAGCATTGTAATTGATGGCTCCATCCAAACCATGGCTACCATCTACCGTCACCGCGATGCCCTTCACATTAAAATCGAATGGCTGTACTTCAATATTTCCATTGTTGAATTGTAGCACGGTACTTACGTCCCGTAAACTCAATCGATCGATATTCAGGAAAGAAACCTTTTCGCCCAATCGCGATAGCAACGGCATTTTGCTTTCATCAACCTCTGCGGTTAAAATTTGAGCCACCGCATCACCTGCCAGCGTGGTCAATTTTGGGGTAAGATCGTTGGTCAGATCCCCATTCAACTTCAATCTAGTGTTCAAATCACCCTGAAGGGCTTCAGCAATAGGAGCGAGATACTTCAACAGTTCCATCTTCTGAAACGATTCCGAAATATCGATTTTCTTCAGGTCCAAATCCATGGCGAATGTTGGCGTTGCGTTTTTGGTTGAAACGTTTCCGCCCAAGGCTACACTTCCTCCGAAAATATCAGAGGTAACATTCGTCAATGTGGCCATCTCCTCAGCAACCTTGGCATTACCCTTCACATTCGTCAAGGTGATATTGTCGTATAGCACCTTATCCGCCTGGAAGGTCATGCTCGCATTTAGGAAGTCGGGTATTTTTATAGCTTCTTTTTCTGTTGAAGATGAAGACGAAGCGCTACTTCTAGTCGACTCCCCTTCATTTGTAGTTTCGGCAGCCATAAAATCGTTGATGTTGAAGGTTTTTGACCGTATATCGAAGTTTCCCTTCAAATCTTGTTTTGCCATAATCCACGGAATCAGGTTTTGGATGGTTCCTGTGGCTGAAACATCGGTCTGACCTGTTTTTGCTGAAAATTGCTTTAGTTGAATATTTCCCGGCGAAAACGAAACATTCGCGGTATTGATGGCTACCGGATTTTTAAAGGTGCCATCGTCATACTGAAAGTTACTCAGACTAGCCGTTCCGTTGCTTTTAATGTTTTGATATTGTTCCTTTTCGATAGACGCCATATCGAAATTGGTGGTCAGGTTCGCTTTAAAAATTCCTTGCATATCCTGTTCCAATTCCAAGGGGAGTACTTGTTCGATATGTGCCAGATTAAGAGTTCCGCTAAGGTCAAGGTTTACCAATGCATTTTCTACGAGATTTTTAATGCTTCCACTTGCGCGAAATGGTTCATTGTCGATAGCGAAGGTAATACCGCCAATATTGAGGTAGGTGTCTTCAACAAGGCCTGTTTCGTTCACCAACGTGACATCTAGGGCAATATTGCGCACCGACTTCGGCAAATCGGGATATTTGAAAGAAGCGTTATCACTTTTAATGGCGATGTTCATTTTCGGGATATAGGTTTCATCTACCGTTCCCTTTAACATACCATCAACCGAGAAGTTTCCAGTGGTGGACACATCGTCCAATTCCTTAACATAGGTTTTCGGAATAACCGCCAAGAAATTCTTGAAATCGGAAGAAGGCGTTGTAAAGGTCAGGTCCATTTCAGTAGCCTCCTCCTTTATCTGTACCCAACCATCGAACGTTAGCAGCAGCTCGTTGATACGGGCTTCATTTTCCAAAAAGGTATATTTCTGGTTTTCCAGATCCATCATAAAATCGGCGTCAAGCGACACGATGTTTTCACTTAAATATTCAATATCACCCATCCGGAACGTGACAAGCGCTTTTGTGGTGGTTTGCAATTCGCTTTCCGAAAGGGAAAAATCGCCTGTCCCTTCATGGTTCACGTCCTTTAGAAAAAAGTAGGTGTCCGTAGCTTCGCCCCAATAGTTGATTTTCGAATCGTTGATTTCGTAGTGCTGAAGATCGAACGTAAATCCTTGGTCTTCACTTGCTGTCTCGGTGGTAGCCGGGGCATCCTTCTTTATGGCAATATCGTAATTTGCTTGTCCAAGAGAATCGACCTTAATATTAACCACGGTGTTATCAAGCTGAAGTGCATCGACAATAATCGGTTCGTTTCCACTTTTAAAAAGCTGCATAATACCCATATCCAGTTTCAGGCGTTCGCCACGAGCGAGCGTGTCACCTTCAAACGGAGCTTTGTTCACCACACTAAAATCTTTCACGACTACGGCCGCATCGGGGAAACTACTGAATAGGGAAAGGTCGAGTTCTGCCCATTCAACGGTCGCATTTAGGTTTTGGTTGATGTTTTTCTTCAACAGATTCTCCAATGAATTTTTAAATAGGAAAGGGGCAAGAAGCAATAGGATAATGATGACTCCTAAGATTATTCCGCTAATTTTTAAAAACTTTTTCATAGTATTTTATACAGTCATCAGAGTGCTACTCCAATGCATTTAAGTTGTTTTTTCTTTAATTTTAGTCTGTTAATTCTTCACCTAGTGCCAATTCGAATCGCTTTCGAAGGGCAAAAACCGCAGCGTATAAAAAAGGTGTATCCAGTGCCGCAACCATCACTTTGAAAAGAAATCCGCTTAGCAACAGTGCGCCAAACAAGTCCCATTCAATTTTTCCAAAACTACACAGTAGAAATAGCACCGCGAAGGTATCGACAAACTGCGAGGTGAAGGTCGAAAAGTTGTTTCGCAACCAGAGGTACTTTCCTTTGGTCAGACGTTTCCAAAAGTGAAAGATTTGGATGTCGATATATTGTGCTAACAAATACGCTACCATTGAGGCAAATACCGCAATCGCCGTGGCGCCGAAAACCTTCATAAATAATTCATCGCCAATGGGGCTCCATTCGGTTGCCGGTACTTGGCCAGAAACATATACGATAAATAAGGAAAAGAACGACGCAAAGATACCGGCGGTGACGACCCTATTGGCTTTTTTCTTGCCATACACTTCGCTGATTACATCGGTAATCAAAAAAGTAATGGGATAGGGTAGAATGCCTACTGAAATCTCGAATGTATAGAGTCCGAAAAAATCCCAATAAAAAAATTTCTGGAAAATCAAATTGCTCACCACAAGGGAAGCAATAAATAATGCACCCAAAATCAAATAGATGCGTTCGGCCCAAATCCGGTCGGTTATCGTTAGTTGTTTCACAGTTTTCTCTGACTAACAAAAATAATGGTCGGTACGATTGATTTCGTTAATTTCGTGCTAAATTAGAAAAGCTTCATGTATATGAGGCTTTTTTATGCTGAAATAAGCGATAGCAGCTTGCATTTCAGTGAACAAACAACAAATAAGTATACCATCATACCACGTAGCGACATATATCTTTCCTTGGGAAGTAACCTCGGAAACCGTTTTGAGCACCTTCAAAAAGCTATCGATTCTTTATTTGAGGAAGTAGGGGGTATCCGGAAGATTTCGGCCGTGTACGAAACGCCCGCTTTAGGCTTTGAAGGCGATCCATTTTTGAATTGTGCCGTATGGATGCAAACCGTTTTGGAGCCAGAAGCGGTACTTGCAAAGATTCTTCAGATTGAAAAGCGCATGGGTCGCGACCGAAAGGCCACGGAGGGGTATTCCTCCCGTCCTATCGACATCGATATTCTGTTGATTGAAGAGGAGGTTATTACGTCAAAAACGCTCACCGTCCCACATCCTGAAATCCAAAATAGAAAGTTTGTGCTGCAGCCGCTGGCCGAATTGGATTCGCAGTTGAAGCATCCCGTTTTTCAAAAGAAAATAGTGAAGCTATTGGCCGAAACAGCGGATACATCTGTACTTGAAAAGCAAGGGAAGTGGTTGCGAAATCCAAACCGCGACTACGATTTGGGGAAATTAAGCTATGTCGCCATTGAGGGAAATATCGGAGCTGGAAAAACGAGTTTGGCCACACAGATTTCCAACGATTTTAATGCGAAGTTGATCTTGGAGCGCTTTAAGGATAATCCGTTTTTGCCAAAGTTCTATGAAGATCCGGAACGGTACTCTTTTCCGCTGGAAATGTCGTTCTTAGCCGATCGCTATCAGCAGTTATTGGACGATATCAAACAATTCGATTTGTTTCAGGAAGTAGTGGTAGCTGACTACGATGCTTACAAGTCGCTTATTTTTGCAAAGGTCACGTTGGCAGAGGAAGAATACGAATTGTACAAAAAACTGTTTCACTTAATGCACAAGGAGCTTCCAAAGCCCGATGTGTACGTGTACCTGTACCAGAACACAGAGCGCTTGCTTGAAAACATCAAGAAACGAGGCCGTGAATACGAACAAAGTATCGAAGCAGAATATCTTCAGAAGATAAACCAAGGCTATTTAGAGTTCATCAAAAACCAACACAACCATACCATTAAGATTATCGATATCTCCGAATTGGATTTTGTGGAAAATCGAAAAGACTATTTGAAAGTTTTGAAGCAGATTTTGAATAGTGAACAGTGAACCGTTAGCGGATACTATGGTTTGCACTTTATCTCTTACCCTGAGCTGTCACCCTGAGCCTGTCGAAGGGCATTCTGCATTCTGAATTGGTCACCTTTTCATCTTACTAAAGAAATCCCATACCACCACGCCAACGCTTACCGAGATGTTTAGGGAATGCTTGGTGCCATATTGTGGAATTTCCAAAACTGTGTCGCTAGCAGAAACCACCTCTTGTTGTACGCCTTTTACTTCGTTACCAAAAACCAACGCATAGGTCATTTCGGGCTGTAATGAAAAATCATCTAATGAAATAGCCCCTTCAGCTTGTTCAATAGCCGTTACGAAAACACCTTCCCCTTGAAGTTTTGAAACGGCATCGAGGACGTTTTCGACATATTCCCATTCCACACTTTCGGTAGCACCGAGAGCCGTTTTTTGAATGTCTTTATGAGGCGGTTTTGCCGTGATGCCACAGAGATAAATCTTTTTAATGGCAAAGGCATCGGCCGTTCGAAAAACTGAGCCAATGTTGTTAAGGCTTCTGATATTGTCGAGAATAAGGATTAGGGGTGTCTTTTTCGTTTCCTTAAATTCCTCCGGCGTAAGGCGGTCTAGTTCGCTATTCTTTAGTTTTCTGTACTTCATACTTACCGCAAAAGTATCGATTTGAAGCGTTTTTGAAGTATAGATTTAGAAGGTTTTAGGATTCTGTCAGTTTGTGATACAAAGTGTGAAAAACTTTCGATAACTCTACTATTTTTGGTTTCGAAAACAAAGGGGATCTTGTTATTTTAGCACTTCTGAAGATGTGAAGTTATGGCGAAGAAAGTAACCCCTTTAATGAAGCAGTACAACAGCATTAAGGCGAAATATCCTGATGCCTTGTTGCTCTTTCGTGTGGGAGATTTCTATGAAACGTTTGGTGAAGATGCTGTTCGAGCCGCCAAGATTCTGAACATTACGCTTACCGCACGAAATAATGGGGGCGATCAAACTGAATTGGCGGGATTTCCGCATCATTCGCTGCATACCTATTTGCCTAAATTGGTCATGGCAGGTTGCCGGGTAGCCATTTGCGATCAGTTGGAAGATCCGAAACAGACCAAAAAAATCGTAAAAAGAGGCGTTACCGAACTTGTTACCCCTGGTGTTGCCTTAAACGATGATATCCTTCAATCAAAATCGAATAACTTTTTGGCAACCGTTCACTTTGGTGCTTCTAAAAGTTCGTCGTCGCAGAAAATAGGGGTCGCTTTTTTAGATGTTTCTACAGGTGAATTCTTAACGGCTGAAGGGAATGCCGAGTACGTCGATAAACTGCTGCAAAACTTCAATCCTTCTGAAGTTTTGTTCAGTAAACAAAAGCGAAAACGCTTTGCCGAAACCTACGGACAAGATTATCATACGTTTCATTTGGAGGAATGGGTGTTCCAAACCGATTATGCAACCGAAACCCTTCAAAAGCATTTCGATGTTCAGAATTTAAAAGGATTTGGTATCGATCATTTGGAAGAAGGGATTGTCGCTGCTGGTGCCGCACTTCATTATTTAAGTGAGACACGGCATGATCAGCTTCAACATATTTCGAAGATTTCACGAATAGCGGAAGAGGAATATGTCTGGATGGACCGTTTCACCATTCGAAATTTAGAGCTGTATCATTCTTCACAGGAAAATGCGGTCACGCTCCTGGATGTTATCGACCAAACCATTTCACCCATGGGCGGTCGCTTATTAAAGCGTTGGTTAGCGCTTCCGCTGAAAAATCCACAACGTATTCGAGAGCGCCACGAAGTAGTAGAATATCTGCTGAATAATGATTCTGAAGTACAAACGCTTCAACAGCATATCAAAAAGATAAACGATCTGGAGCGCCTCATTTCCAAAACTGCTACTGGGAAAATAAATCCGCGAGAGGTCGTTCAATTAAAAAATTCACTGGAAGCCATTATCCCGATAAAAGGGTTGGCCTCTAATGCAAAAAATGAAGCCTTGCAAGTAATAGGCGATAGACTTCATTTATGTGAAAAACTGCGGTCGAAGATCAAGGAAACGCTTTTTGAAGAAGCGCCCGTGAATGCTGCCAAAGGAAAAGTGATTGCCGATGGTTTTTCCAAAGAATTGGATGAATTGCGAAATATCGCTTCGGGTGGAAAGGAATATTTGGATGATATGTTGGCGCGAGAAAGTGAACGGACCGGTATTACCTCATTAAAAATCGCTTCCAATAATGTGTTTGGGTACTATATTGAAGTGCGCAATACGCACAAGGATAAGGTTCCTGAAGAGTGGGTGCGAAAACAAACCTTGGTTAGCGCCGAACGATATATTACGGAGGAGCTTAAGGAATATGAAGCGAAAATCTTAGGTGCCGAGGAAAAGATAAGTGTGCTGGAACAGGAGCTATTTGGGAAGTTAGTGCAATGGATGCTTCAGTTTATCGGAATTGTACAACAAAATGCGGCATTGATTGCTCAGTTGGACTGTCTAACTTCTTTCGCCGTTCAGGCGAAGCAAAGTAATTATGTTCGTCCGAACTTAGACGATTCCTTCGATTTGGACATAAAAGAAGGACGTCACCCAGTGATTGAGCAACAGCTGCCACCAGACAATCCATTTATAGCAAACGACGTGTTTCTCGATCGGGAAAATCAGCAGCTCATTATGATTACCGGTCCCAATATGAGTGGTAAATCGGCCATTCTTCGTCAGACGGCCCTTATTGTCCTGTTGGCTCAAATGGGAAGTTTTGTTCCTGCTGGGGAAGTACGAATGGGCTATGTCGATAAGATTTTTACCCGTGTTGGCGCCAGCGATAATATATCGATGGGGGAAAGTACGTTTATGGTCGAAATGAACGAGACTGCCAGTATTCTCAATAACATTTCGGATAGGAGTTTGGTGCTATTGGACGAAATTGGCCGCGGTACGAGTACTTACGATGGTATTAGCATCGCTTGGGCGATTAGTGAATACCTACATGAACATCCGGCGCGACCAAAAACGTTGTTTGCTACGCACTATCACGAACTGAATGAAATGACAGAAACCTTTGACCGCATCAAGAATTGTAATGTTTCGGTAAAGGAATTGAAGGATACCGTTTTGTTTCTTCGAAAATTGGTTCCAGGAGGTTCGCACCATAGTTTTGGAATTCATGTAGCGAAAATGGCAGGGATGCCACAAGCTGTCATTCAGCGAAGTAACAAAATATTGAAGCGGTTAGAGAAGAATCATTCCTCAAAGGAATTGGACGATACCATGAAGGAATTGTCGAAGGAGGAATTGCAATTAAGCTTTTTTAAATTAGATGACCCATTGTTGGAAGAGCTTCGCGATGATATTTTGGATATCGACATCGATACGCTAACTCCCGTTGAGGCTCTTATGAAGCTTAATGAAATTAAGCGGATGCTTCAACGAAAGGCAACTATGAGCGCAAAGAAGTAGCGCGCTTTTGCATGGTAGGATTTGCCACTAAAAAATTAAATTTTCTCTTTTGCATTTCTGTTAATTGTTATAAATTTGCGTCCGCTAGTTTAGCGATGTTCTTTAACATTAATTATGCGAAAATAGCTCAGCATTGCATCCGACGAGGAGCAATTGCGACGAGAGGAATGCAAGGCGTTACCTTGCCATTCATTTTATTTTCAACTATGCGAAAATAGCTCAGTTGGTAGAGCGCCACCTTGCCAAGGTGGAGGTCGCGGGTTCGAATCCCGTTTTTCGCTCAAGTGAGTTCTGAGAAATGTATGTTATCGATTCGATACGTTCAGGCTAGCGACCGAGGTCGCGCCTGTCTGCCGGCAGGCAGGGGTTCGAATCCCGTTTTTCGCTCAAGAGATGAAGCCGATAGGATATCGGCTTTTTTTTTCGAAAGTCCAAGTTGCTGAAGTGGTGGAATTGGTAGACACGTTGGACTTAAAATCCAATGGCCAGAAATGGCCGTGCGGGTTCAAGTCCCGCCTTCAGTACTCAAAAACCCCTGTAATATCAGGGGTTTTAATGTTTTTAGGGAAGCTTCCAAAAATTATAAAATGGAAGAAAAACACCAAAGCCACCCTATAAACCACCCTATAAAAATTGAAGTTTCTATGGCCAAGAAACGATATAGCGACCCAAAGCTTCACATTCCAAAGGTGAATGGTAGGCCTTCCGTTGCCACCGGAAAGATTTGGTACGTTTCATTTTATTGGCGTACAGATCCTGATGGGCCTTTGGATAAAAAGTTTTCTTTCTACAAGAATATCAATCGGCTGGAAACGGCAAAGGAACGAAGAGCTGCCGGCAAAGCTTTAGCAAATGCATACCGCACCGCTCTCGAAAGGGGATGGAATCCCCAAACTAAAACAGCAGTACTTAAAGGTAAGAGGTTTGACCAACCCATGACCATTCAGAATTCTTTCAGAAAGGCTTTCGAGATCAAAAAGAAAACCAAGAAGCAGCCAACGATCGATAGCTACGAATTTCACATGAATCGGTTTTTGGGGTGGTGCAAAAAAAACGGATATCTAGGGATGGAGGCTCATAAATTCTCAATAGACCATTTCTACGAATACATGGACTACGTTCGATTTGAATATACGAGTGAAAAAACAGGGAAACCGTTGAGCGGTACTTCCGTGAACAACCACATTCGAAACCTATCGGCTTTTTTTACTACTTTGAAGAATGAGCGTATCATAAACGTGAATTTCTTAAAAGGTATTCCAAAAGTTGATGAAGACCCCGTAAACAACAGAGCCTTTACAGTTGATGATATCAAGAAAATAAAGGCTAGGCTGGAAAAGGAAGACCCATACCTTATTTATTTTATCAGCTTTATGCTTTATCCGTTGCTTCGTCCACGCGAGATTTGTAGATTGAAGGTGAAGGATATTGATTTGGGTAGCGGAACGCTCAGTGTTGAAACAAAAACCGAAAGCCTTAGTACAAGAAGGATCATCCAAAAACTAAAACCGGTTATCGATAAATTGCAGATTTTAGATCAACCTGGGGATTACCACCTTTTTTCGAATATAGATAGACCAAAGCCTTGGAGCGATGCAAAATTAAAAAGCAGGGTAGACCATTTCGGGGAACGGTTTCGAAAGGTGAAGAATAAAATGGGATATGGTCGCGAATATTCGCTATACAGTTTCAGACATACCGCTATTATGGACCTTTACCATAGCTTTCAGAAGAAGGGAATGGGAGACCAAGAGATTTTGTTTAAGCTAATGCCTATAACCCAGCACAAAAGCGTAGCAGGGCTTAAAAACTACCTTCGGCAACATCTTAGAACGCTGCCACCAGACCATAGCGATATCTATACCATAGATTTTTAGAATGTCTCGCTTTCTATGTCTACGCTCATTGTGGTTTCGCTAAGGTATTTTTTCTTAACCTCTTTTAATAAATGCGATTCATGGTATTTGTGGCTTCTAGCCTTTACGGAAATTTCCTCAAACACCGAGCATTCGAAGTTTTCTTTGTAAGAATAGCTGTTTACCCGGAAGTTCAACCAGTTTTCCCAAAAGTTTTTGAATACTTTTTGAAGTGAAAAATCGGTAGCAATGGATGGATTGCATATAGGAACCCCATTCACGGGACCATCGTAAAGGCAAAAAGATAGCGAATCTTCATCTTCTGGAGCAACGGCGGTAACAACTCCCCTGTTTCCCTCTACAATTGCTGGCCATGCCTTCATCTCGATCTTTTGTTCCTCTACGCTTTTATCCGATAGGTCTGTAAAAATCTGTCCATCCTTATTATAAAAAACTTTATCGCCATTCGCATATTCCAATTTATATAAACGGTTGTTGTTATTGCTGTATTTTGGGTCTGGTATTTCCAGGTGCGAATGGTCCACTACCGGTTTTTGAAAAACGGAATCCTTCAAGAAACTTATAATAGCTAAATTTTCTTCAACGTTTATTTCAACGTTCCACCAATTCTTAATGGCTGCCATAAACTCGCCGAAGGTCATGTCCGGCATAAAATCAGAAAGCGTAAATACATTGGGAAACACATTCAATTGACCTCCTGAAAACTGTATCTCGAAATTATTGTACTCAGAAATGTTTACATCTCCGTATGGTAGTTTTAAAACTGTAACAATAGGGTCGGAAACGTTTGCGGCTTCCACAATAATATCCAACTTTTCATCTAAATCTACGCGATTATTATAGGAAATGAATTCCTGAATTAATTCCCTATCGCCGCTGAGGGCATCTTCACGGAAAAACTGTAATATGAAAGTGCTGGCCAACGAAGGTGGAAGGTTTATCTTATATGTAATATTATAGGTACCTTCTTCCTGCGGAGTGAATGAGTTTTCGTAAACATTGAATTGGTTGCCTCCGCTAAGTATTGCTGAAGTACGGTATGAAAATGAAAACTGCTGGTATTGGTTTCCATCGAAAAGTTCCAAATACTCGTTTGGAATGTATAGCAGTTTCTGAATCGTTGGATGGTTGAATATTTCACCAACTGCTTTTATTCCTGCTGCCTTATAACCAACTTTTATTATTTCAAGAAAATAGGGCATTGGCACCATTACGTTCTTATTGAGATAAACATCCTCATCGCCCGTATCGTCAATTTCATTTTCTACAAACGCTCCATCCTTCCAATGGTTTACAAATCCCTCAAAATATTCGTAACCACTATCGCCGTCGATGGAAGGCTTGTACACCATGGGAAAATTATACCCGGTTGCGGGCCATGATTGAGAAATTTTCTGCTCTGCCAAGTCTGCTAAATTTTGGGTAAGCTGTATTGGCCAAGGTAAATCCTTTAGCGCCACATTATAAACAGGCAGTTCGGCATCGCCATAGGTTAGGGTACATTCTATGGTGTTTTTTACAATATCTCCGAGGTAGAGCACTGCCCTAAACTGCCTGTCTGGCACACAAAGTAGGCAAGAAATGCGAGTATTTATGTTTCGGATATTCTGTAAAGTAGGAAGGTCAAGCTTTTCCAATATTTCTTCATCAGCTTCAATAGTGAAGGGTAGCGAATAGTTTTTGTTTACGCTATCGGTAAAGATGTCGTTCTTTTCTGTTAACGAAACACCATTGGCGCTTAGGTCTATCCTGAACTTTTCATTTTGGATATAGATCATTTTTCGGCACTGTCAAATTTTAAATCAATTCCGTTTGTGAAAGCGCGGGTAAGCTTTGAAGGTAGACCTCTGAAGTTTCTAGTTACCTCATACCGCTGCTTTCCTATTTCCAACCAAATTCGTTTTGCTCGAACCAATGAGGATAGCCATTTTAATTCATCTTCGCCATAAAGATTACCTGTGTTTACCTCAAATGCTTGGGGTTCCTTTATATTTGTAATCTTAACATACTCTTTTCCTTCCTTGGCCAAAGTAACCTTTCTTTCATCTCCTTCTTCTTCGATAGTTACGGGACCGGTACAACAGAAAACCTCTGGGCAGTCCCATTCGTTCTGCCAAATTATCCTTGTTGTAGGATGTACCGTATTCTTTATCCTTGCTTTTACTTTTAGAAAACCAAATGTTAGGCTAATTTCTTGGCCTTCCGAAAGCGTATAGTCTCCTACGTTAACTATCATTGAAAAAACTTCAGGCGCGGCATTGCTTAACCCCGACTGAAAGTTTACATAGTGGGTTTGGGTTGGTGTGGTAACCTGCTTTACCGATGTAGGCGACTTATCGCGTACCGATAACACTATACAGCCATCCTTGGGAATTGTAATGCTTTCTGGGATTTGGCATAGCTTATACTTTAGTTCTGATGCGGTACCGCCAAGCGTTGGTCCCAAAGGGTCTGGTTTACGACCATTTATAAACAAAAGCCCCTCAAAATTCTTTAGTGTGTTTGTGCTAAGAGAGTTAGATGCCCCAGCTGAAATACTGCTATCTACAGTTATATCGTACCTAACTGGTTTTACAGGTATAAATAATTGCGTTGCCAATATCTCTGGGATTGGCTCAGGACGCAACAGTTTTTCTGTTTCCCGACCGATAATTACATCGATAAGGTTCTGGAAGTAAGATATCCTTCGGTTATAGATCTTATAGCCAAGTGGGCCGTTGGCTTGTATGTTTAAATTTGCAACTGCATTTGGGGTTGGGTTGGTAAGGATTAACTTGTTTCTGTCGCCAGAGAAATAGAATCCTTTGCTTATTAAATTACCGTTCTGTTTCTTTGTTACGAACAGCACCACATTTACAATTTTTGTATAGGATGCCGTCTGCACCGTAATTGTTGCTGGATACGTACCTTCAGATAAAATTTGGGTGTTGACGGTGCTTACCGCAACGGTAGAATATCCTGTTGGAGTAGTGGTGGGTAAAAATGAAAGCCATCCTACGGAAGCTGATAGGTTAGCAGGTTCCGTCGTATCTATGTTCAAAACCTTTTCGTCCTGTGGAGCCGTAGCCTCTACTTCTGAAAATGAAAGGATGTTTGGCGTTACCGTTAGGTTATCGGTATTTGAATCGCCCTGAAGGATAACGTATACGGTACAAAGCTTTGTTGAATCGCCATCATTTACCAAAAAATTTGCGGTATGCGACCCTGCGGCCAATCCTGAAATATCTACAAATAATGATACCTGCGTTTGTCCCGTACCATTGGTTTGGCTAAAGGAAAGCCATGTTTCGCTAGGTGAAATACTCCAGTTGTTATTGGTGTTGATTACAAAATAACTAGCGGGCGGGTTGGCATCGCCCACATTAAGGTTATAGGAAAAAGAAGATGGCGTTACGTTTAACTGTTGGTATTCGAATACACGAATAATAACTTGTAAATCTACATACGCAGTAAAGGGGAATAGTTGGCCAAACTTATATTCTATTTTTATTACGCCTTCATGGATGCCGATTGGTAAATTGTTGGCGCTATTAGACACAACAGCAGCAATAAACGAAGCGCTTTCTATTTGATCCGTATTTTCTTCATTCATGATAACCTCTTGGAGAATGGTATTCATCCAATCGGGCTGTGAATGTACCTGGATGCTTTCTGGGATTGTGGTGCTTGGAAAGCCCTCTAAAAGCAAATCTGAATTTGGAACTACACCTGAGTTGGGATAGTAGTTAAAAAACAGTGATGGCGGTGTGAACTGCGGCATGGTTATCCTTTAAATTTTGTTGTTTTTTTGAAAGCGTCTAGTTTCTTTTGAGTCTTCTGTCGTTTTTCCTCGGCTTCGTAATCGTAATATGTTTCGGCTTGTATCGGAATATTCAATCTATTTACCAATAAATGAATGGCTTTGGTAAGTTCGGCATCCGAACGCGTAGGGGTAGCCGATGATTTATTATTTGAAACAGTATCGCCACCATCGGCGTACAGTCCGAGCTTTCGTTTTCGCTTGGTTTCCAGATAATCTAAAATCTGTGGTACTTCGGGATCTCTTCTTACTATTTGGGGCACCACATACTCGCCCGTATGCACTACGCCCGCAACCTCATGGCCGGTACCGTCTGTATAGCCCATGCCATACCCATCGGTAAAGCCACCTTTAGCAAAACCTCTAGTTCGTGGTTTAGGCACCTTTTTTATTGGTGTACTTGAAATAGCTTGTACTCTTTTTAAACCTGCTGCTACAGCTAAAGCAGCAGCCGTAGTACCCAATGCGGGACCTACAACAGGGATGGATGAAAGAGCATTAAATGCATTTTGAGCAGATTGATAGGTGGAAATAAGCGTTTCGGATATTTTCACTGCTTTCCAAGCTCCAGAACCTTGATTGAATGCTTCAGCTGCAAGAGAAAGGGATTCCGTGACTGCTGCCAATTTCTGGCTTTCTGACATTCTGGTCCACTCAACCTGTTGTTCGCGAAGATTTTTCTCCTGTTTTGCGAATTCACGATTGATAGATTCCTCTTCTAACTTATATTTTTCCCTTATTTGGGCTTTTAGTGATTCTGCATTTTCTACTGCTTGTACTTTTGAAAGTTCTAATTCTTCCTGAATGCTTAGTTCGCGAAGAGCCAACTCTCGGGCATGTTCTAATTTTAGCTCTTCTTTTTCAGCATCCGTTTCAGCTTTTTCTAACTCTCTAGCTAATTCAGCTTCTTTTTTTAATTGATAAATCTCTTCTTCAATTTCAGCCTCTCGCTCTGCATTTTCCTTTATTCTTTCCTCCTTTAGCTCTTGCTGTTGAGCATCGTATTCATCATTTATATCTTGAATTAATTCCTTACTAGCTCTTAATTGCTCGGCCTCTTTTAGTGCTCGAGTTCTTTCAAGTTCAATTTTCTTTTCAGCAGTATCAGCTGCTCGATATTCTTCTAACTTTCTATATTCTTCACGTAATTTTGCTAAAGATTCTTGGTTTTTTTGCGCTACTTTAAGTCTGTCTTCGTAACCGGCTTCATATTTCTTAATCATAGCATTTATCTCAGCAGCAGTATCTTCTGGGTCGAACTCTAATCCGATTGCAGTTGCTCTTTTTCTAGCCTCTTCAAGCGCTTTCTCCGTTTTCGCGTTTTCTCTTTCTATATACTTGTCTAAATATTCGCCGCTTAATTGAGAAATACTTTCCTGCGCTCCTGCTTCTAACTCTTGGAGTTTAGCTAACTCTGCCTGTTTTCTTGCAATTGTCTCGGCAGATAGCTTTTCTTGTTCTATTCGAGCTATTTTACCGCCTTTTTGTACTATACGGACAATATTTCCTTCTTCATCTCTAGTATTTAGCTCTCTCCTAAGAATATTTATTTGGTTAGTATAATCTTCAAGAGCTTCCGTTTGCTGCTCTATAGCTTCTTGGTTTCGGAATTTTAAAAGTGCTTTTTGTGTACCTATGAAATCCCTAGCTTTTTCAGCTGATATATCCAGTGCGTTACCATATTCATCAAATGCAGTAATAGCTGTTGGAGCGATTTCAGCTATTTCTTTAATTACATCTTTTAATCTAGATTGTTCATCATTGCTTAAATTTGACTTTTCACGAAGCGATTCGTATTCGTCAACTAATGGGGGAAGGTTTTTCTCCAATTGGATTACTCTATCTGCCTGCGCTTCGAACTCTTTAGCTAAATCTCCTGCTGGAGTAACAGCCTCTAGCATTGAAGCTCCAATATTTTTAAAAAAGCTTCCAGCGCCACTGTTTTCTAACAATCGGCCAAAGTTCAATTTCAAGTTTTCTAATGCGGCATTCCATTTTGCATTACTGTTTGCAGCTTCATCTAATATATTCCCCGCCTCCTTTACCTCTCTTTTGGCAATATTTGCAACTGCCTGAACAAAATCAGGGGTTTTTTCTAGCTCAGCATTTAACTCTGATGCAGAAATGCCAAGGTTATCGATACGTAACTTACTTTCTTTAGAAAGCCCTTCCACTAAACTGTCACGGAGATGATCGATGCTTTTTCCTGTTTGTGTAGAACGTACAGCCAAGAACTCCATTAAAGTATCGGTTTCCTCTAATCCAATATTGAAGTTGTCGAACTCTACAAGAGCTTGTTTAATGTTTAGATCAGAGACCAAGCCTCGGGTTGAATCCTTTATTCTTGTAAACGCATCTTCACCCACCTCTCCAAGTGCTTTGAAGGCAAACTCTATACCTTTACTTTCTCGTGCTAGTGTAGCGGCTTCCGTAGTGAAGCTCTTTATAAATTGAATCCCACCTTGAATAATGGAAAACGCTCCCGCAGCACCTGCACCTAAACCAATGAAAGATTTAATACTGGAACCAATGGATTTATTTTGTTTTTTAGTTGAATCTATAGTCCCGGTAATCTCATTTCTAAAATCGCGCTGGGACTTTATCATGCGACGATATTCCTTATCTACAAAGGCAAGTTTTCTATTTGCCTCAATCCATTCTTCAGTACCTTCTTCTAATTTGTTTACGGAACCCCTTAATTGATATAGTTTTCTTTTTACGGATTTCAAAGTGTTATCCACTTCAACTCCGTTCATCTTTAGCGTTAGATTTAAAGTGTTTTGTTTAGCCATTATCTTCTGAATTAAATTGAATGGCTAAATTTTGAAGCTTTATCTCAACAGCTTTTGTCCTGGTTTTGGAGAGTTCAGCTACTAAATAATCTACCGCACCGCTCTTTTCATAAATATCATTGAATAAGTTAAAAGGCTGCATTGTAAACCTATGACGCGCCCTTTGTGTTTTTTCAACATTGTATCGGGATGCCGAAAAATATACCGTTGTCGCCTCGCGTATACCTACAAAGCCATGGTGCAGGATAAAACCTGTTTTGGAAGACCGGAGATTAAGCCCTAATAGGCGATACTCGCCCATCTTTCGCTTAACATCGGTAGCCTCCATTATGGGTTCTTCCGGCATACCTTGGTTATGGATGTCGAGTTTTTGTTTTAATACCGCATGTAGGTAGCTTTCTACCATACGCGCGGCACGTAAACCTACAAGGCGCTCTTGCTTAAAAATTTTGTCCTGGGCTGCGGTGCGTGCCATACCTACCTTTTATAGGCAAGTTTGCAAAAGGCTATGGCTAAAAAAAGGACATTGTTTTACTCTGCCTTTTTAAGAAGATGCTCGCGCGTTTCGTACATTTTTTGGTATTGCTCCAAGTGGGGTTTTAGAAACCTAAGTTTACGCTGCATGGCAGCATCCAGCTTAGTAAGCTTTTGTTTTTGCTGTTCTGACATGGCTACTGTAATAAGGATTCTACATTTCTTTTTTCGAAATCGGCGATAATACGAAGTTGCTCCTGTGGGGAGTACAGGCATTTGTGCCGTAAAAAGACTGCTACTTCTTCAAAGAAGGAAGATTTTGAATTGGTTTTGATTCGTTTTGACATAACAAAAAAATTGCGGAAGGAGCTGTCCGGCACGAACCAACATAATGTAGATTAGCCGTCGGGCGTTACCGCTACCGAACTCCTTCCGTTTAATAAAATAATTTGATAAAAGCATTGTTGGTTCAATTTTGACAATGCTAATTTACAATAATATCATTAAAATAAAAAATGAAATATTCTCCCTCATTCGTGATAGGAATAAGTTCGATATATCCCTTAATTGTAATTAATTCGCTACCATTATGATCAAAAGATTCTACTATTTCGGTTACGTAATTAAAAACAAGATTATATGAAGTATCATTTGTTGTTACTCTATAAAAATCATCTTCCTTGCTTTTGATTAAAATAATTTTATTTACTCCTGTCTTCAGAAAATCTGAATAAATACCAAGTTCCAAACTATTTTCATATTCTACTATCTCTCCCGAGGAAGGAGAGCAACTAGAATCCGAATTAATAGCATAGCAATTCAACTTAAATGTTCTAAACTTTTCTTTTTTGCATGAAAATAATGTAATTAAAAAGAATACTAGTAATAGTCTTTTCATAAGTAAAGATATTTTAAAGTGAGGGGTGAAACAATCGTAGAATCCTATTAAAAATTAATTAGAGATTTGTTATAGAAATCTACTTTTGAAATTTGGAAAATACTGAAGAAACTCTTCTTCATAAAGTATTCGGATATTATTTTCTATAGCTAATTGTATTTTTTTATGGCCATAATCTACTTTTCCTACAACTAAATAATCAGTATTCTTAGATACGGTTTTGTTTACATCAGCACCAACATTCCAAAGTTCTTCGCAAATTTCGTCTCTATATAACCAGCCGTCAAATTGTCCTGTAATTACAACTACTTTATTATAAAAAAAATGAGATTTATTATCTATGTCCTTTTTAGGATATAGAAATTTAGAATTTATCGTGGTTTTATTTTTATGGTCCCAATTGAAACTGAAATCTGATTTTTTAGAACTATTTGATTCGATGATGTTGCTTTCAGAATCTTCAAATATGGCAAGTAATCTTTTTATTGAGGCTTGGTTTATTTTAAGCTCATTTAAAATTTTATTAATATTCAATAACCATAATAATATTGGTCTAGTTATAATTAAAGTTATTGAAGATAGAATGATAACTGCGATTAACGTGAAAATAAAATCCATATTAGCAAAGAGTTCGCGGGGAGCCAATCAAATATACTGAAAATATTTATGGACAAATTGTGTCCAAATCTGACCAATCGGCGGCGTTGGGCTTTAAGGATTCTGTACCCTTAATAACGCCTGTAAACCGATAGCCATACAATTCTTCGTTAAATACCGGCCCTACCTTAATATAGTTTACGCTGTTGGTCTCGAAACGGCGGTACAGAATATGGTCTGGGTCGTTGGCATCGTGGCGCATCCTAGCAATAATTTGTAGGCCAAGGCGCTCGCATTGGTCCAACATTTCGTTTTGCTGGGCAAAGTTGCCAGCCTTTGGGTTTTGGTACACGGTAAAGGCAAAGGTGCGGCCGTTAACGTTATTGCTGTGGCTGCTCTCATCCAAATTACCGTCATGGCTCTCTACTGCCAAGTGCGGAAAGTTTACGCCGGTACGAAACTGCCCCATGATCTCGTTAAGGTCCATGCGGGAAAAACTCTTTTCTGGAAAGTTTACGTTCAGCTCGTTTAACGATTGAAAGTAATCTACGATGGGTTTGTGGGTAGGAATGCTCATTTTTTCTGTTTCTTTAATTCTATAAGTTCGTTCTCATAATTGGAAAGAAACTTATGGACGTTAATTTTTTCGGTGGCCTCGATCTTCGACGGGTCAAACTTTACCTTAAAGTTTATCAACCTGCCAAAGGGTACGTACTTTGGTTTTGGTCGCGGCTTTTTTTCCTCTTCCTCTTTTGGTTCGTACGGTTTTGGAAAAATGTGTGGGTAAAGCGAAACGATGTGGTTTCGGCACCCTAAGTATGTATAGCCTATTGCTAATTGTTTTTTGTACGGTACTTTGTTGAAGCAATCAAAACGTTTTTCTACCATTACCTTATTGAACGGTTCCCGGGGGTCGTACTCGTTGCCACCCTTGGGGCGGTATAGGGTAGCGCAGAGCAACTGAAGGTATTCGTCGTTTCCAAGTTCCTGCCACCGATAGAAGAGCGCGTCGGCAAAACTGAATTCCTCTATGGATATGTTCTTTAGCTTGTCTGCCGGTGGCAACATGGTATGTTTTCCTGCCTTCAGCTTTTTTGGGAAGGAGGTACGCGAAACCCCATGCAACAGAAACTCTACATGTTTTTTGTAATTCATGGGCGGTATTTGCCGAATGGCGATATATACCTTATACCATTTTTCGGAGCGTAACAACTGCTTTACCAACTGAAAGTAAAAGCGGACATAGAAACGGAAATCCTGTTGGCGGGTTTTTTCCTGTGCGCGGAAATACTCCAGAATGTAGGCAACCTCTCCCAATTGTTTTGGGCTTAGTTCATTCCAGGTTGTGGGCAGTTTTATGTTGATTGGGATGTTCATTCCGTTATTTTATTAATCCGGCCGAATTCTTTTTTATCCATACACGCATAACCATTATTGCTATAAAAAGTAACAATCCAATGCCAATAAAAAAATAGAGTATCGTTCCGCTTTTAAAATCCTCCTTTTTTTGTTTTGCTTTCTCTTTTATCGATTGTCTTAGATTTGATAGGGTATTTTCCGTTTCAGATTGGTAGCTGGAAAATACAACCGAAAGGCTATCAAAGCGTTTCTGTTGCCGCTCAAATGTTTCTTGCATTTCCTTTTTGGTATTCGAAAGCTTTAGGCTGCTAACGCCTGAGTAAATAATTTTCGTTCCCGTTTCGGTAGCAATCTTTTCTATACCAACGGTGCCGGTACTGTCTGCCTCAATCTCGGCAACGTCAGTTTCTTCGGAAAGCTCTATTTTCTTTTTTTCATCTACCGTTTCGGTAGTTACGTTTGTAGTAACGCTATCTGTTTCGGTATTCGTTTTTTTTTCTGAAATCTCGGTTTTATCAATTTCCGTTTTGGTTTTGGATGCTTCTTTCGAAATACCACACGATGATGCCATTAGGAAGAAGGCAATAATCAAACCTATAATTAATAGGTAGCTAATAATTCGAAGTATTTTTAGTGCTTTCATGCCGAGTATTTTTTATAAGCGCGATCCATTTTTAGGTCGTATTCGTTTTTAGCATAAGACGGGCCGTTGTACCGCTTAGCAAAACCTTCCCAATCCAATGCCTGAATATAGCGGGTTAATCCATTTTTCTTTATGAATCGTACAAATACCATTAAATTGTTCCGTTCACTTTGTGCTATGAAGAATGTAAAATCGAAAACATCCTTAAAGCCCAATGTTTCGGCATGATAGCCCATAATTTGAAAGGTTCCCCAACTTGCAGAGCGCATGGCTGCCTCTTCATTTATTTTTACAGCTTTATTTAGTCTTTCATACTCTTCAATGCCGCCTTTGTAGTGGCCGCGCTCCCAATTGGGATAAAGTATATCCTCATTTCCATGGCGGTGCATGGTGGGGTCTATGTTCTGTTTTTCGAGTTCTCGCCAAAACTGGTGGCCCTCAAACAATATTTTTGGACTATCATCTGGAAGAAAGCCGCTTCCTTGACTCTCGACTTCGGCCACAGCACGAATTGCTGCCGTTTCGCATCCTAATTTTTTTGCCGCATCGGCATAGTCTTTTTGGGTTAGAGGTTTCATTTTTTTGAACTGAATTTTGTTACGCGCCTAAATGCTTTTATAAAGCTATCGCAGCGGTGAAACTGGTAGCCCTTTACTATTACAAGCCCATCCACATAGAATAAAATGTAGATAGGAAGAAAAAGATCGAACATTCCATATCTTACGTCCACCGCCTTCACGCACAGATAGAAAAGCATAATAGTGGCGCGGATTATCATATAAGCCTTTACATGGCTCTTCATTTTTTTTCGCTCTATCCAAGCGCCAAATAATAGGTGTGCATAAAGCGCCATTAGTATGATCCACGTTAGTTCATGTACGAATTCTGGCATGGAACGCAAATAATTGTTGATCGTGCTAAACATATCATTCTCCATTACCTCCAAGTTTTCTGGCAATCCATTTGCCTAATTCTTTAAAAAGCCTGTCTATTACGCCATTTTTTTCCATAATCTTAGAGCGCACTTTCAATACTATTGGAAGTGAAAAAAGGCCGAGGATAAATGAGGTTATAAGCCCCAACCAAACCGGAACCCAAGTACCTATACTTATTTCATAGCCTATCCATATTAATATAAGCGATAGGAATACCGTGGCAACAATATCCGCGCGCTTTGGGTTGTCTGCATTTTCATCTTTATAGAGCATGTAGATTGCCACGGGTGGAACAACAATGCCCATCAATAAAAATTTAAGGGCAATATCGTTGAACTGGCCATATACATCAACCATTGGAGCGGCATATAGGGAAAGCCAACTAAAGGTGAAAATGTAAATGAATAGAATCTTTAACTTCATTAGGTCTGTTTTACTTATTATGGCTTAGGAATCCTGTTTTTTGGTTTCTCTAAATGCCATTTTGTTTCCAATAACCACGATTGCCGCAGCTACAAATTTTAGTACGCCTTCATGTTCTTTGCTTACGAACGGAATGGCATCAAGCATTTGCGTTTCGTGTAGCGCAACTACAGCCATCCAAATAGCGGTCATGATCGTTACAAATAGATTGGTTTTCTTCATATCTAAATCCTTAAAAGTTTATGGTGAATGTATGCGCGACCCCAATTGTAGTTTGGGTTTCCGGGCGCTGCCCACATATTAAACCGATAGCGGCACTCCGTGGTCTCGATATATCCCTGCTCCACATAGCCATAGGCCACGTATACAATTACATCGTCGAATGGGGTAGGGTTGGGGTACACTTCTGAATAGGAGCAGGTAATATATCCCATTTCATAAATATTTCCGTTGGGTCTTGGGTACTGCGCACCGATGGAAAACTTCCTACTAGCCTCTTCTATCGTAAAGCCGTTACGCGTCATACGGATGCCAATGTAAGCGCTTGGGTTGGCATTGGAGGTGGCAATACCGAGTGGAATGTTATATTCTGTTCTAATTATTGCGGTAGTGTTGGCGGGTATGATTACCGTTGCAAGGTGGCCGATATCTATCGCATCGTTAAGTTGAAAGCCATTAGTGGCAATATAGTCTACAGGGGTGCTGGAAACCAACGTTACGCTTTCTGCTGCGTTTATGATTCCACTGCCGGAAGTATCTGAGTAGCCTACATTACCATCGTTATCCACAACCAAATATCTATCTGATACCATTGGTTCTAACCCACGAACGCGTAAAGTATATTGACCAGGAATAGTATCGATGTCCAACATTGCCGTTGGGCTTGTGGTTCCTATCCCGACCTGTGCGAGCGATATGAATGGTAGTATGTAGATTAATCTTAACATGATGTTGCTGTTCCTAAAGTTTCCGTTACACTGTTCCATTGTCTTGCTATGCTTCCATCCGAGTAATAATTAGAAAAAGCTTTGTTTGTCATAGCCTCGTTTTGCCATATCATCGTAGCATCGGCAAGTGTTGGGGCATCCAAATAATAAGTAGACACCGCACCAAAACCATAGTAAAAACAAGCGTTTGACGCAGAATTAACCCCAGCCAAACTAACTGCATACGGCCCGCCACCGCCACCTGTTGGTTTCTCAAAAACTAAATCCGATCCATGATAGGCTTTAATAACTTCATCGCTTCCAATATTAGCTTTTGATATGTTTTTAAAAACAGTCATATGATCAAATACAAAGTGTTAGCGTCAGCTGGCGAAAGTGCATCGTATTCCGCTTGCGTGCATCTAACTATCTTTTTTACAGCACTACCAGTAAAGCTTCCCTGGTCAGTATTGCGTACAGCTTCACCGCGTAATGTATTGAACTCGGTTGCTATTCGAGCTGATAAACTTCCTATTTCAGTTTCAAAACTCATTAAGTTAGTCCTGCTTCAAAGGTTGTGACAAAATTTGTGGTTGGATCACCAACTTCAGCTTTACTATAGACATCAATATTGTTTCTAGCCTGTAATTTTTGAGGCTCGGTAAAAGATTGAGCCTGTGTTGCCGAGACCAAGCCATTGTCTGCTTGAGCTAAAGCAACTATTTGGTCTGCTAGGTCGCTTAGATCTTCACCTTCAAGTGCAGCGGTAATGGCAGCTGTAATTTCAGTGTTTATCTTTGATGAACTCCATGTTGTGCCGGAGGCCGTAGCTGCATCATTGATGATGTTCGCAACCAAAGCATTAACAGCAGATGTGAAATCCGATATTGTTGAAGATAACTGTGTTCCAGTATGGTTTGAACGGGCAAAAGCATCGCCCTGAACACTTTGGGGGTCGTAAGTTGCAGCGCTCATTCCACCACCAGAAGCAGCATCGGCCGTTGCCTTAACCTCATTGATTGCTGCAACAATATTGTCTGCAGCAGTTTGGAGTGCTGAAACATCGCCAGTTCCACTTCCCGATAAATAATTTTTTATCAGTTTAAATTCCGTAGCAACTCGGGTTGCTAAGTTTTGGGTATTAACGTCGTAACTCATAATAATGCATTGTTAAATATTAATGTCAAATCTTGTCCCGCGGGCAACTGACTTGCCGAAACATTATGGGGATTATTTTGATTAAGCTTATGGCTTTCAATCTCCTGCCTAGCAAAAGCATCTATAGCGCTTTCCGAAATCTCCATAACCATTGTAGTTTCGGTAACGGAAACATCCATCTTCATTTCAACACCACCGTCGTTTATGGTGTACTGTGTAGCCTGTTCAATATTTTCAACTACGAACGTCATTATTGAAAGCTGGGTATTATGTTACACTTCAGTACGTCCGACTTATCATACTCCCCGAAATAGCAGAAGATGTAAATACTACCATTTGCATAGGCTTTATAGTCGTTGCCGACCAATGTTACCGTAATAACATTTCCTGAAACAGATAGGCCAATACCTTCCGACAGCTCCTTTATCATTTTCTTATCTGGACCGGTACCGTCTGACACATACGCCTTTGGCTCTGCCACGAATACATCTTCATCTGCCTTTGTTACCGTAAACACCTTTGTTCGGTGCGTTGGCAGGTCGCTAATGCATTTTATTTTTATATTTTTTTCGTAGGACATAAAAATTATATGAATTATTTAATTAATCGGGTATATAACTGAAACGAATCCATCCCCTGTTGCCGCTTCCACTATAAGCGGTATCGTCAAACATTCCATCCTGTAGACGCTCCAAATTGAACGACGTACCGTTGACCTGAATCTTGTTCTCGGTAATTCCAGCAGGGCTAGTTGAGTTCCTGAATGAGTATGAACTGAAATCGGTCAATATGTTGTCAAGGTCATCCACTATCGTAACGTTCATGTGTCTAATGGTCAAGAACTCATCCGTTGAAAGACCATGCGTTACAGCCTTTGTATCATCGGTGTCCATATCCCACTCGCCAATCTCCAATTCCCTATAGACCCTGTTTGATTCATCAGGAACCTGATCCAGTTTCCATGCAATCCTTTGGCTAAAGTCAACCCCATCCGTGGGTAATAGGTTACTGTAAAAGGCAACCTCGCCCGTTCCACCGTCAACACTTTCGACCTTTCCTAGAACCGTGTAAATATCATCCACTCCCGTACCGCTGTAAGGCTCGAAATCAAGCTGCACCTTTCCAAACACAAAATCATCGCTAGTGTAACCAAGTGAGCCACCAGCAGGGGTAAACGTGTAAAGCTCTGTTCCTACATCATAGGACACGGTTCGGTTACTGCTTTCCTGAAGGTTTGCATCCTGCCAAGTAACGTCCTCATCCTGATACTGAATTGTATCAAGTTTTGTTTCGTTCCTAACGCCTACCGCAAAAGAACTTCCGATATTGATTATATTGGAATCGAGATAACCATTTATAACCAATAGCTTATCAACGTTAAACACAAGTGGTTCAGAATCGCCCCCTACCGTTACACTTGTATTAATCATAGCTACCGTTGTAGCGGTCAAGATAGATGGGTTTACATATTTTTTAGTGGGGTCTGTATATTCGGATAGCTTTATTGTAGAATTGACAATACCAATCGGATATTTATTAAGGATAGAATACCCTATACCATAAAGCGCCTCTGCATACACGTTCACAAAGTGTGCAAATGATATATTACCCGCATGGTTGAACATCCAAGCGCAGCCGTCGGCAATCTTTAGGTTGACCACTTCTGGCATCACACCTTGTTGCTTTCCATACTCTGCAGTATTGAAGCAATACTTTAAACGCTTCATGTCGCAGTTTATTACCGAAATCCTACGGCTCTGAGCCTGCCCGACTATTATACCATTTACGGCATTATTAATCTCAACATCATCAATGGTAATACTGTCGCCCTGAAAACCGGTACTGTTTGGCGTTATCGCCAATCCGTTTTCATAACCCTTTACCGTACATTTTTCAATTCTTATCTTAGAGGAAAGAACAGCATCCGCGCTATAATATTCCTCATATCCAACATAACCACCGTCTGGGGGTACCTCTGTTCCAAATGGGTCGATAACGATACCGCACATCGGGGCATATCGCTTGCTATTAGGTGCTAGTGTTGCTGTTGTTTCACTGATAAGATCGTAAATATCGTAGTCGGTTTCACGCTCACCCTCAAAGACAATGTTTTTGAAATTAACGCCCCTTGCACCTTGAATACAAGCAGAAAACGGAAGCTGTGAAGTGTTCTTAATTACGCTAACACCACCATAACCTGCGTTACCGTATGGCATGATGCCACCTTCTAATTCAAGGTTAAAGAAACTGCCTGGGTTTAAAAATATCAATGGGTTTTCGATAAAGAACTCGCCCGCACCAATCTTTATCTTAGAACACCCCTCGCTTTCGAGTATAGTGTCAAAAGCCTTTAGTATTGGCACTGAGTTGTCGAACGTATCGTCATTTGGGGTCGCCCCGAACCATTCCGCACGCACAAAATCGCAGTTAACGCCCGTAACGGTCATGTCATCGCCAAATATCTGCTCATAGGTATCAGAAATACGGCCTCCGTTAAAGTCAATTGTTCCGTTTGAAAGCCTCCCTCCTTGGAAGTCAAGCTCCACCCCATCGGGAAGTGTTATACTTGCTCCGCCAAGGTCTTGAAATTGTTGGATTATAAACTTTGAGTTTTGATAAGAACTTGGAATGTCTGTCCAATCAAAATTTGATGGGATTTTTATTTCTCCTCTTTGTGTAGCGCTGGAAAGCCTATTGCTCCCTGTTATCTCTACCCACTCGCCATTCTTTCTACCATAAATAGCCTCGTCTATAGGGGCGTCTAAAATACCCCCAGCGGCTTCTTCTTTAGAAATTTGTTTATAATCGGGATGGTCGGCATTTGTTGTGCCTAAATATTCAAAATATGCATCGCCATTTTCAATATCTGGATGACCTGAAGCATCTTCAACAAAATGAATTTCCCCTTTCTTTTGATTGGGTTGGTCAAGATATAGCGCGGCCATCGTGGTATGCTTCTGCTCGTCCGCGATGTCCACCGTATCGGAATATTCTATTTTTGCGGAACCGTCTGCCTCTTGGGTTATTTTGAAATTATCTCCAAATGTTAGCTTTAGTAAGCTGTCAAATTGTGAATCTGAATCTACTAACCTAACTTTTATAAAGGTTATCAATGAATCTGCCATTGTAGCATCGGATGGGAAAGCCTTAAAATCTGATAACTCGGTAGATGGATTACCCGTTCCAATTAAATTATTTTCCCCTTTGTAAAGCCATAATTTTTCTTCATCATCCTGCACTGCTTTATAGACCAGTGGAAATGGTTGTATATTAATTGTAGATGAATAAGCGTCCGCTGCGGTGTTTATTTGATCACTACCAATATCGCCCAAATCAATTGAATCGGCGGCAAACGTTCTCGAATCAACAGGAAATAATGGCTCTAAATCTTTTTCCGTAAGTGTAAATCCTGTACCTACAAAAATCTCGGAATTGCCATCAGGTATTAAAGGTGTTTTAAGCCTAAAAGATTCGGTAACAATTGAAAAATTGTCGCCGCTAGTAACTGAATATCCTCCACTTGGCACTGCTACGATACGTATGGTATAGAAGTAAATGTTCCTTCCCAACGGAAGAACTGTTTTATCCCAAGCGTTTATTGCAGTAGCCACCTTGGAAATGGTTTCTCCAGATGCCTTGGGGTCTGTTTCCACATATTTGTAATAGGAGGGTAGATTGGAAACCGCACCTTTTAGGGTTGCCAACCATTCTTCCTCTGTACCCAAAAAACCATTTGTAACCGCCACCTGATATGCAGAGGCTCCGTTTACGCCATCTTTGCCAACTTCATTATATTGGTTATTGTACCAAAGGTGGAGTTTTTTTGGGGTGGTGGCTATATAGAATACATTTCCCTCCCCGGTTTCAGGAAAATCGGTCTTTTGGGGATAATACTTAATCTTATCCTGAATGTCTTTTGAGACCCAAGAACCTGACTTATACTGAATCGTATCGGTCGGGTTTCCTGCCGGGTCGGTAATTATAGCGAAGTCGTTTTCTTCGGGTTCGGGATATTGTGTTTCTAGCAAACCCTGTGATGTAAAGAAGCCCAAGAATTTAGCTTTTGTCTTTAGACCAAAAAGCTGATCAATTAAATCAGCGTGGTTTTGAGCCAATAGCGCTATTTCTCTGAAATCTTCGGCGGTTGCCTCTTTTGTTCGGTCTACCGAAGGATTAACATTAATCTTGTTTAAAAGAAAATTACTGGGTTTTGAGGCCTTCATCAATCAATATTTTTTATGAAACTACTTTTTGTATACAGTTGAAAAAAGGACAACGTTTTATACACTTAAAAGGCTACCGGTATTATGTGATGGATCGTTATATTGGGTAGCTTCGCGTGACGCATATTCTGTAAATACATCGTCATTTTCCGAAACGAACAGTACTAAATCCTTTGCCAGTGCGTTTGCTTCTTCCATCTTCAACCTATGAAGGTTGTACAGCTTATCTTCTGTCAGCTGTTGATGCTTTTCCCCAGGAATCTCGACAGTGGCCACAAACATTCCGTTGGGCGTAAACAAGAAAGCACCTTCGTTGGCGACCTCTGCAACGGTAAACGCAACCTGTGCGCTTTGAGCAATCGCTAAAGCATCCTTTGCTACTTGGGTTGCCTCTGCCTTTATCTTGGCAACTGTTTCCGAACCTAGCAATCCTTCGAAATACTTTCTTTCGGTGCGTTTAATAAATGGGCGGAGCTTTAGGAATGTCCTTCTGCTGTTTTCGATGTTAAAATCTGAATCGAATTGTCCGGTGGTACGAACAAAAAATTCTTTGAAAATCGTGTAGGCACTAGAGGAAGTCCAATCTGAAAAATCGGCGGCGTTTCCTTCCATTATTTCCAATGCCTCATCTATCGCCTCGTTTCCGGCATTCAACAGGCTTCTGCGCAAGTCTCGAATCTGCCACCACTCTGCAGGGGTTGAATTTTGGTTTGTCGATATATGGAAGCCATTGTCGCTTACTTGAACCACTCCAACGAATGTGTAGGAGAACATTGCAAGATTACTGGAGGCTTCTTGTAACAGGATTAAAACCTCGCCCAATGTTCCGCTAGCAGAGGAAGATGTGCCTACTAGGGTTTCGTACTGAGCATTTCCTATTACGGGTTTTATAAATTTACGTTCCGCCTTAACCACGTATGGTTTTAGCTGTTCGAACTCCATATTGTAGTTCACCGTAACATGAAGGCGAAAGGTTTCTATATTTTTTACGAGTGTACTCATTAGAATTGGGTTTGGGTTCCTGTTGGGTTGGCGTCTAAAGTGGTTAGTTCGGTAACGGCAAAGTCACCTTCTAGGTTAGGGTCCCAACCATTATAATCACGAAGCATCCGCCAAATTTCCAAGGTGGTTTCGCGCTTGGTCTTAAAAAGACTGTTCATTATACTGAAAGCCTCGCGCTTGTCGCTACCGCTACCGGTGTTCATCTTGCCACCGGGTATGCCTACCCCTAAAAGATTGGCATCGATACCTATGGCGCTCATAATCTCCGCGTTTCCGGTACCTGCATCCAACAATCCCTTTCCATCGGCATCGCCTCCCTTTGTTTCCAATGGCACTACCTCAATTCCCTTCACCCAATTATTGTCGCGGTCCTTAAACACAGTTACCTGCAATGATTTTCCCGCATTCTCGTTTCCGGAAAGGTGCTTGTCTATCGCATCTGTCAACTGCTCTCGGATCTCCTTCTTTTTATCTGACTTGAACTTTTGCCACTCGTCTCCATAAGTACGTAAAAAGTATTCCTCAGATATGTAAACCATATACTTGATGTTAAGCTGGTTTTTACTGAAGGCCTTTTTGTACTCAGGAATCGCATTTACCACATCCATCCATCCATTTCGGTAAACACTGTGATGGTCGGGTTCTGGATAGTATGTCTCGTCTACCAATGGGTAGAAAATTGGCATGGTAAACTTATGGATCTTCTTCTTTTTGCAATATTCCCTGACTTGTTCTGCGGTGCAGTACATATCCACTACAGGAATCGAGACAACATATTCGCTTTTTTCGTTCGTGCTGGTCTGCCAATTATGGCAGAAGTAAGCGTTTTCTATAAGTCCGGATGCCTCGTTTATGATTTCATACCGCATCTTGGCGGTCTGTAACCTACGGACACTGACTATCTTTGAATAGTCGTTGCTTAGGATATATTCAGGGAATCCAAGGTTAAAGGTTTCCAAATCTGCAATAATCTCGGTAAGCACGCGGGGCATTTTGGTATTATTGAAGAAATCCCTGATATCTGGAATGGATGCTAATGGTACCACGGATTTGTCTTCTTTTCCGTCATCGGTGCTGTCCACCCGCATAAGCTTAAATCCTTGGCCATAATGCGTTGCTTTTAACAGCCTGTAGCTTGTACCGCCGGCGCCGTTCTTTTTTAGGGTTTTCATGAAGTTTTGGGGATAAAGGTTGTCGTCTCCCCATTTTGCTATCTTTCCTGAATTTCCCTTTTGCTCAAACTTTACATTGGTGTGGTTTTCCTTCGAATCGGCAAAGTGAACGGCCGATACTCCGCCCCCGCCAAAATAAAGATGCTTGTTTCGTGTTGCTATGGCCATTAGTAAATCACTTTTTTACCATTAAAGGTTATTATGTAGTTGATGTTTATTTTCTTGATATCGCCATTTTCCAAGCGAATATTCCTTGTCTTGTTGGTGAAGTGGTTGGGGCTTTTCTTAATTACCTCACGCTTTTCCCCTGGTTTGTAATTTTGAAGCGCATAGATGCTGTTTGGATCATTACCTTTTTCTTTCATTACCAACTTTGCATCCCTATATTGATAAAGTTTGCCACCAGTCTTACTATTACGGTTATACGAGCGGACTGTCATATCGAACTTTACGGCACGCCCTTCTTTGTTTGGGGTGCGCATTTCTTCCAAGACATCCTTTAGGTATACGGTATCTAGCATGGTGGCAATTTCTTAGTATGAAAACAGATAAAAAAGGACAACCCCTGCTTGTCCTTTTTTAAGAGTGGGTGAAGATGGATTTTTACACTAAAACCCACTGAAATTGGCAGATAATCAATTAAAAGTAACGAGCAGCAATACTCATTTTGAGAACATCCTAGCATTCTACATGGATGATAAGACGCCAGATAAGGTCAAGATGGAGAAGCTGTCTGATATAGAAGTAGACCTTAAAAAGCGTTGGGAAACCGCATTTATATCGCTTATTGAATTTAGAAGCCCTAGACAGGCTGCACAACGATTGATGAAGCTTTTCGATATTAGCGAGGCAACCGCTTATCGAGATGTGCAGCGCTGCGAGATGCTGTTTGGAAGCTTCCAGAACTTCAATAAAGATGCCTGGAAGGCTATTTCCATTGAAAGGAAGCATTCCCTATACCAATTGGCGCTGAAGGATGGTAATCTTGAACTGGCGTATAAAATAGATAAGGAGATCGATGAAGTGCTGGGCATTAAGGATGATGACAGCAAGGTTAACCTTGAAAAGCTATTGGCTCAGTCTTACGAGATCATGATGTCCAAAAAACAAACGAAGCTGGTTAATCAGGTGCTGAAGAAGGGAGGGTCCGTAAATATGAACGTACCCGATACGATGGAGATTGATTTTGAGGAAATTCATGAAACGAATGAATAAGCGGCAGATAACTTTAAACCTTGCGCAGATTGTCGCCATTCAGGCGCCAGCTAAGATAAAGTACCTGGAATGGGGAAGGGGTACGGGAAAGAGTACCGTTTTGGCCTACTTTATAGTGATGATGGTGAAGTATATGCCAAAGGCCACGTTTATCTTGGTTGGTAATACTTACGCTCAGGTGCTGTCCAATACTCTTAAATCCACAAAGAAAGCACTGGAATTCTTTGGGATATATGAAGATGTAGATTACGTGGTGGGCAGCAGCCAGGGAAAAAGACTTGGGTACTCGATGCCTTATGAGAAGCCTAATCATTGGAACAATATTATACATTTTAGTAATGGTACGGTGTTTCAATTGGTGGGATTGGACAATCCCAATTCTAGTAATGGAGGGCGTGGTATTAATTCTAGCGGTATTCTTGCTGATGAAGCAGCATTGCTTGACCAAGAGAAATTGGCTATTAACGTTAAGAATACCAACCGTAGCTTCGCCAAAAGTACCATTCATGGTGAAAATCCATTTCTTTTTTCGGAAACATATGTTAGCTCTACCCCCTTAACCAAAAAGGGAAAATGGTTTACCGATGCTGAGGAATTGGCTATGCGTGAACCTGATAAGATATTTTTCCATAAGGCTACTGCCCATTGGAACCTAGACAACCTTCGACCGGATTACTTTGAGTATATGAAGCAGAGTTATAGCAGTGATGTTATTTATAACGCTGAGATGTTGAATATTCGACCGAAGGAGATTACCGACGGGTTTTATCCTCAGTTGACAGAAGACCACTACTATACAAATTTCGACAATGATTATTTGGAGGGATTAGTTCTAAACGACGTGTTGAAAGAACGTGAGAGTTCTTCATTCAACTGCAAGCAGGATAGTGACCTGATCAAATCGCAACCTCTTATTATTTCGGTGGACTGGGGCGCCAATATAAATGCTATGACCATACACCAGCAACAGGATGATATATGGAGGGTATTGAAGGAATTCTTTGTTAAGTCGCCAAAGATATTGGACCATCTGTTTCTTGAAGAGTTCCTTCCCTATTATGCGCCGCACCAATGCAAGGAGGTTTACTTCTACTATGATAGGACCGGCAACAATAGGGTAGCCAACTCAAAGATGACTTTTGCTGACCAGGCGAAGGAGATCATGGAGAAGAACGGCTGGACAGTTTATATGATGACAACTGGATTAAACCCTAGCTATATGGATAAGTTTAGGCTTATAAATGTAGCATTAAAGGAAGATGGCCGCGGCAAAATGCCAAAGGTTAGAATAAACAAAGCCAACTGTCCTAATCTTATTGTATCAATGGAGCATGCCGAGGCATACGACCGAGGAAGGGGATTGGAAAAGGATAAGAGACCAGAGCAGCGCAAGGGAGTAGAGCAGGAGCATGCCACTCATCTTAGCGATACCTTCGACTATCCTTTCTTTTCAAGATGGTGGGATAAGTTTAACGGTTCGGGTGTTGGGGCCGATGACATGCCGATTTCATCAATTTCACTCGTTTCCTGACACCAAATTCATATTTCCTTAGAAATTGGACGGCACAGGTCATACGGTTATAGGTCACGGCGTGTTACACATCGAAACATTTGAAAATAAAAATTTTGTTTCAACTATTTATTTAGTTGATTTTCAATAACTTGATAATTTAAAATTGAGAATGAAAACAGATTATTCAGAGGAAATAAGAAGATTCCTTAAAAGCAACTACGAACCTGTTCTTTCTTCGGCTCATGAAAATGAAGAAACAGAAATAAAATCTCTTTCTGAAATACATTCAGATATTTGCTCTATACTTCCAAAAAGATGGATTTCAGAATCCGATGTTTTTGATATTCTTTCCGACTTGGGTTTTAAAAGCTTCAAGGTTTTTAAGAAACCTATAATTGATAGAGATGGAGATGAAGATAAGGTTATAGTTCCAGGTAAAACTTATTGGGGCTATTTCCTACAGCCTATCTAAAAATATATCTTCTATTTTCCTAACATCTATCTCGTGCTGGTGTACGTCTCTTTGCGTTCTATCTATTTGACGCATTATTTTTTTAGCTTCATTTTTATCATCGATGTCGGAAAGTTCGTTTTTCCATTTTTCAATTCTGCCGTTTTTCTTTCGAATGTAGTTTTCTAGGTTCTGTCTTTTACGTTCTAACTCAATATCGCTTAGACTTGAAAAATCTATCGAAACCTTGTCCGGAAGAAATGTTTTGAATTCTTGCCAATGGTCTATTTCTTTCCAGATAGTATCTTTTTGTGAATCTATTGCATCTATTTTTATTTGAATATCTAAAGCCTCCTCTTCCTTTTCAGGTGGTAATTCATTCAATTCAAATTTAAGGTCGCAAAGATCATAGAATAAATCCTTCAGCTTTCGGAACCTTACTTTTAATTTTGGAGGCAACTCACCATACTTAACTTTTTTGAAATACAGTTTAGCAGCTTCAGACTTTTTATGGTTGTCCTCTGCTTCTTTTTGTGGAATTACAGGTGCTTTATGTTTAGGCTTCTTGGAAGTCCTTAGTGTTTTCTTTGGAGGGTTTTTTGTATTTTTTAGCGCTCGAAGCTCTTTAATCAATAGCGACATATTACGCGAAGAATAACCTCTATTTAATACCGAAAGGATTCTGTTTTTTGCGTTTGGCGAAGAAGCGTATAGTTCTACCCCAGTATTGTAGTCCTGGTCCTTAAACCACTCTTGTATGTTCATATAAATTTATTTAAAAAAAGCCGCCTAAGTTGGCGGCTTTTCTTCATGAATCAAGGGTACTATCTTTCTAGGGGCGCCAGTGCATTTAGTTTTGTTTCAAGTACTCTGTCTACCGTTTTCGTGTCGCTCAATTTGGCTAATTCTTTAGCTTCAGTTTCGGTTCTAGCGTTCAAAACCATCTTTGCCACCTCCTTAGCTGTCAGTTTTTTTGAAGAAAGAAAATCCATACCATCTTCGCCCAACTCAATAAAAGGAAAAATCCTTCTAGGTAATTGGTATAACTTAAAAGCGGTTTCATCACCTACCTCTTTGGTAGCATCAACAAATCCCACTTTTGGAACATGATATTTACCTTTCTTTATTTCAAAGTTTGACATTATACCGCAGGTGTAAATTCAGTAATGGTACCAGCGTACTCAGGTGCTGGGTAAGGCTGGGTGTCCATGATCTTAATGGTCGTTGCCTTACGATCTCCAGGTGCTTGGCCTGATGTTCCTGTAACCTCTGAAAAATAAGCTGGTGAAAGCTCGCTTCCAATCTGCTTAACATCTCCGTTACGCTCCTTAATAATCCAAATTCCGGGGCGGTTCTTGTTGTTCCTGATCCACCCAGCAACTTGGGCGGCCGTTCCCTGCAATGCTCCGGTAAAGCTGTTCTGGAAACTCATGTTTCCTTTTTCTCCAACCTGAGTGCTTTCCACCATTCCGGTATCTGGGTTAATATAAACCTTTACAAAGCCATTATCACCCGTAAATGTGTGGGCAGTATCAATGGTGGCTGCTTCCTTATTGGTAGTGGCAGCGGAAAGTGCCGGAACACCAGCTATTGTTTCAATTTTATCAAGGGGGCTAAAATATACGCCTACCTCGCTTACTCCAGCAGCAACCTCATCGCTAGGGCAAAAGTCTAGGTTTTCTAGTGCTATAGTGTCTGTACAAGCCATGTCTTAGTGGTTTTGGGTTAAAAAATTGCAGTTTCCAAACACCAATTCAGAAATAACGGATTCATCATCCATAATCTCTTGTTGGGTCATTGGCTTGCCGTCGATATTGATTGTTTTTGGGGCCGACGGCTTAAAACTCCATTTAAGTCCCCGCTTGTCTTCATAGACAGCTACTTCTTCGCTATCTACTTCGGTATCGTTCAGTTCTGCTTCCTTATCCTTAATAGCGGCCTCTAACTCCTTGTTGGTGGCTTTTTGGTTATCTGAAGCAGCATGAAGGGCCTCGACATCAATGCCGAGGTCCTTTGCTTTTTGTTCTAACTCTTTTTTTGTCATGGGTTTCGTTTTATGGTGTTACGCCGTCGATTCCAAAATACTTTTGGTTAAGTGCTGTAGAACCTAATCCATATCGGGCATCGGCATAGTTCGAAATGAAAACCATTTCATTGATCAAGAAGTCATAGCCTTTCCAGAACTCCATAAAGATTTTCACCTTATAGTCTTGCTTCTGAACATCCGTAATTTGGGGCTTGTCAAAAACATCTATCAAACGACGGAAGTTATTTTCAGTTGTTGCAAAGATGTGATCTGAATCCATTCCTGGAATCCCTACAATTTCCCGTTTACCAAGACGTGTTTTTAATTGGTTATCCTGGAACTTATTTTGTCCGAAAGTATCTTCGTAATCCAAAATATATCGCTCAACATTGTTTTCGCTCATGAAAACTTTCTTGATAACACCCATCTTTTTAAACTTTGATGGAAGTTGACGCTCAAAAGATGTTACCTGCTCAACAATATTTGAATCCGTCAAGGCACTTAAAGGAATGTGGAATGCCGTATGGTCAGTTCCTGGCGTACCTGCCTTGATATCTGTCAAGATATTGTCGATGCCGTCCATTGAATTTCCAAAAACATCTAGGTTTGCCGCGTCATAATCACCATTTACGGAAAGGTAATCAAGGTTATCGATTACTTTTGGAAGAAGCTCGTTCTCAATAATATATTTTGAGATTGGCATATCTTCTGGAGACTTATCCTCAGCATAAAGTTCTGCAAAATATGAACCTAAAATTTCAGCAGGTACAATTGCAAAGTTAACTTTCTGATGGTAATCCTTTAGAATCTTGTGTTCGATTTGAAGCGCTCCAAGCTCGTTCCATTCTGGGGCGAAACCTTGCACTACATTTGAAAGAAGTGTATGTGCCTGTGGGTACCGACCTTTCACTTTAGTGATAGGTTTCGTATGTTTATCCAAGAATACCTCAGTACGGTTAACCGTAGCCGAAATCAACTCTGGATTGTGCTTTAAGTAGGTGTTTACCTCCTTAACAACATCATCGATTACAATAGTATCTGCCATGATTTAATTTTTTAGTTGTGAGTAGATTGAATTATCGAAATCCAAGTATTCATGTTGACTTGGTTTGGGGTCTTTATTTTTTATTGCCGTGTGGCTATCGCCAGGCTTACCGTTCAGCTCGTTGATCTTTTCGGTTAGCGCAGCATTGATCTGCTCTAAGTTGGCATCCTCAGCCAAATCTTCAACTCCTGCTAGGGCAGCAGCTTCTCGAAGATTTGTAACGGCATCGTTAGTAGCTTTTTTTGCTTCATTTAAAGCTGTATCGTGTTGGTTCTTTGCTTCTGCAAGTGCCTCTTCTGCCGATTGTTTTGCTTGCTCTGCATTGCTTACTCTTGTCTGTAGACTGGTAAGCGAAGTTTCAATGGTGGCTTTTTGTTCTTCGTTTAAAAAGGAACCATTGTCATTGCTGGCCAACGGCGATTCTAAACCTAAAGCCTTTTCCAGGTGTGGATAAGAATTGGGTTTACTCATGGTTGAATTATTTGGGGTTAAATTTTGAATAGGGAAGCTAAATGCCATTGCAGCATATTTTTGAAAAACCTCCTGTCGCGCCATATTCTTAACGCCTTTAGGGGTTTTTGCATCCTTCTTATTAATTAATTGTGTATAAAAACCTTCGGTCTTCCCTTCTTTTGCGGTAAACCAATTGTCTTTATAGTTTAGGTATTTTTCCTTTACTTCATCCTCAGAAATACCTAGAACATCTTCCAATACGGTGCCAAGTGCAGAATCAATTTTATCAGCGGCTTCAAGTTGCTCTTCCACCTCTTGTTTGTTTCCAAAATAGACGCTACTAGAATTATGGGCCATTAGTAATGAGTTCTTAAAACCCTTTCTTTCATCACCAGAAAGAAAAATCAAGAAGGCCATGGATGCACATAATCCATCGTTATAAGTGATAATGTTTTTCTCTGATGAGTAGAGCGCATTGTAAATTGCCAACCCTTCAAAAACATACCCCCCTGGGGAGTTTATTCTAACATGGATAGTATCGGATTGATCTTCGACTTTTTTGAATTCTTCAGAAAACTGTGAAGCGGTGTTTATATATTCACCTTTTTCCCAATCGTAGCCTCCAATTACACCATATATGTAAATGGTAGCTTCCCTTTCGGCTTTGTTCTGAACAATCTTAAAATATGTGTCTAGCTTGTTGCTCACTATGCTTTAGATTAAAAACAATTATCTAAGCACAATGATATAAAGGTGTTAATGCGTAAAAAAGGACATTATAAATTGCCAGCCAATTGGAAGGCCAAGAATGGTGGGGTAGGAGCGGCAGAAAACTGCACTGCGGTGTAATATTTTGCGGGGGCGTAGCTATCGCCTTGCAATGAAATACTGAATCCTTTTAACCCTGTCGGGTTGGAATCATGAAGTTCATCAAATGTAAAGACAAGTGGCTGTTCGGTAGTACCGTACAGTTGCGTAAACGTCTTTCTAATTAAAAATGCTATTACGGTTGTGTTGTTGAATTCCGACAATAGATCCCTTAAATTATCATCTTGTGGAACTACCGGAAAGTCTATCTTATGGCGAAACCGTTGGTTTTGGTTTCTAATATCTGTATTACTGTTTACAGAGTATTTTTCTGGAAGTAGTGGTATTTCAAGACCATCCAAGTCCAAGTTTGATAATGCGGTTTCAGAAACTATAGAAAGCACCTCGGAATTAGTAAACAAATGGTTAAAGTTTGGTAACAAATCAGTTTTTAAGATCCTAATTCGGGAAAACAGGTCATAATTAAAATCGTCTACTGTATTACAAAGTGTAGTTATCAATTTTTCAATATTTAGGGGACAAGTTTAGAAGTTTCTAAAACTGTCCCCTTGGTTTTATTAAGTAAGTTTTTTTCCATTTCCGCCTTCTTTCTTTTGAAGTCTCTATATAGGGTTTCCTGCTTTATATCGTCCTCGGTAATGTTATACACATCCAAGAAACTTCTAAGGCTTTTCATATACGTTTTCTTTTCTCTTGATTTGTTGATGATCAAGTGGCAGAAAAGTTCATCTCGAAACATTTTATCCAGCTGGTTGTTAAAAAGCTGGCTGTTTTCAAGGGTAATATGCATGCCGACCTTTTCATACTTATGCATTGGAATAATAACATTGAAAGTATAGTCCAGGCCTTCATCTGAATTACTTAATGCAATATCATAATTCCTATTGTGTAGTGAAAGGACAAAGCTACCGATAAAGCTTTTTCTGGAAGCTTCAATGGTATCGCTACCGCATCTTCTAATTAGATATTTGTATACATGAGAGGAAACCGGAAAGTGCTGGGTGATGCTAAACTTTGAAGCCATAGAAAACTATTATTACCAAATATATCAAAAAATACAATGATAATAATATTGTTAAGGCTTATGTGTAAAGTAAATTATCAATAAGGTTTTAACAATTTAGAATGGCTTTTTTAAGTGACTGGACATTGGTGTGCAGGTATATTTCCGTAGTAGAAACTTTTTTATGGCCTAATAGGTCTTGAATGAATTTTATACCAACTCCATTTTCATGCAAGTGGGTTGCCCTACTATGTCGTAAGTCGTGAGGTCGTATTTTTCTTTTTACGCCATTGAGCAAACAATATTTTTTGACAATGGCTTGAATGCTCTTGCTGCTATACTTGGAAATTTTATCTTGACCTTCGAAAAGGAAGTGCTTTGGAGAGTATTCTTTATAGTAGTTTCTTAATGTATTCAGTATTTCTTCTGAAACCGGCACTAATCTATCTTTTGCGCCTTTGCTTTGTCTAATATGGACTATTCCATCTTTTCTAATATCATTTACCTTCAGTGAAATAACCTCCCCAGTTCTAAGCGCTGCATAATACTGAAGGTTTAATATAGCATGATGCTTCTTGTTAGAAATGTTTGATAGTACTTTTTTTGCTTCATCCTGAGAAAGTATGTTTGGAATGTATTGTTCCCTTTTTGGGTTTGGCACAAACTTTAAATAACCGGGTTTCTGTAAAACGCCCTCAAAAAGATGTTTTAAAGCTCCTTTGCATTGTTGCCTGGTTCTAGTTCCCTCTTTCGAAAGGATGAATTTTATAATGTCCTGCTTCGAAACCTTTAACGGATCATCTCCACACATCTTTAAAAAAGAGTATACAATAGGGGTATAGATTTCTATTGTCTTTGAGGCTTTATTTGAAAGTTCCAAATAATCCACATAAGCTTGTAGATAAAATTCTGATTTCATAATATATTATTTAAGCGTTAAATTGTTAAAAGTTCGTTTAGCGGGTAGTTCAAGCGGATAACCTCAACCTCAGCTTCGTAACTACGTTCCTCGCATCGGTTGGGATACGAAAAACAAAATCCGTTAACACTACTTTTCCCCATTTTTCTAATCCGCTTGAACGCATGGGGGATATTAAAAAAAGATAGCGCAGTCCTGCTTCGCAGGAACCAATAACAACCCCTGCCGAAGCAGGGGATTTTAGCTTAACTTCTGTACGTAAGATTGTCAAAAGTTTTTCCATCACTAGAAACGATGTAATAAACATCCGTTTTGTTTAAATAATGGTAATTACCCTTCCCGTCATAAACAAAACCTTGGCAAGCTTTCATGTAAGAGGTTGAACTTTCATCCAAATCCGCAACATGCTTTTCATTAAAGCATTTTTCAAACGCTTTCCTGAAGGCTTTTGGATTAGTCTCCCTGTTAATCAACTCATAACTGCTCCCTAAGAAACAATTGCTTTGAACATCTTCGTCCCCTCTAGAGAACCTTCTTAATGTGTACATAACTATATGAATTTATATATTGCCTACTCTGTTCGGTTTTCGGCTTCCCCGTTAAATTTCTTTTCGCACCATTCCAACAGTTCAACTGAATTGGTAAATTCCTCTTCATGGAATTCTTCATCGCACCAGTGTAAATGAATATCATTCTTTTCAATTACAGATATTTTATAGACGCCAGGAAAGGCATCCATAATATCAACAATCGTGTTTATAGCATCTTCTAACATAATTTATATTTTGATTCGAAGTTACTACTAATCACCTAATATATTTTACGGGTTTCCGTAGATTATCAACTTCTTTCAACCAATAATTAAGTTCCTTCTTATAATATTCGAGAGAATTACCCCCAGAATCAAACTTTTCTTTTTGCTTGATTTTAGAGCGGTAATATCTAACATTAAACTCGGCTAATTTTAAATCCATCTTTTTTTTTGTTTTTCGTTAATCCTCGGTCACCGCGCTTGAACAAGGGATATATATCATTGCTGTGCAATGAACGCTATCTTTTTTTTACGTTGCTTTCACACTTCCCACGATTCAAGTAAACTTGATCGTTCACGTGTACGCAACGAAACATATCCCCCATGCGTTGTACTGCAATAGGGCATCGAGCCCCGCAATCAAAACTTAGAAAATTATTTTCGCTCATAATATCTAGCAATACAATAAAGAATTAGACCCGTGAATTGTATTCCAATTATTATAAATTTAAGCCAGTTATATTCTGAATTTGTAATCATTAATCCAGGAATCGCGCCTGCAGTTGCTATAAAGAAGAATAATAATTGGTGCCGTTTTAAAAATCTAATCATAATTTTCACGTTTTTAAAGATTGCTTTTATTGCAGTACAACGGTCAAGATAGAATACACCCACCGAGGTCTGCGCTTACTTGTTTGATTCATTTCTAGTTCGACACCCTACTCCAGACAACATGACTTAAATCCCATAAGGTGTATTTCTCCGTGCCTATTGTAAGGTGTGAAATACACCTTACGGCACTTAAATCTTGACCGTTAGGCTAGAATAGCCCATCGAGGGCCGTGTAACGAAACATTAAATATTATTAAATACACCTTTCGAACATTCTTAGTGCCGATTGCCAATTATCTTTTAACTTTCGTCTGGTTTTAAACTTCCACCAAGGAGTTTTTTTATAAAGTTCTCTATAAAAGTTCGCTCTTNTCTAGCCTAACGGTCAAGGTATGGCAACGCCTAATAATGGCAACTGTCAATTTTTTCTTTACAGTTCAAATTCGATGTCCTACGTCTACCTAACACGTTGTAAACCTCATAGGCGTAGCTCAATCGCCCCATGTGTAGGCTACGCCTACGGGGCTTACACCTTGACCGTTAAAATGCATAACCTCAACTTCACTCATTCCGCTTCGCTCCATTCGCTCGTTTCGCATACGGAAAACAAAACTCCTTTCAGTCCGTTTTCCCCATTTTCCTAATGCATTTTAACGTTGCGAGGCTATAAAAAAGAAAGACCTTGCAACTGCTTACGCAGTTGACTTATATTTTACTTTACAACCCGTACACATAGGCTGAAAGTCCATTCTTATCTGACCTTTCATTTCCATTAAATGTTGCTTATTAATGTTTTGACCCCAATCCCACGGAAATTTTTTCATTACTTCTTTTCTCAAATCATCCATTTGCTTACCCCATTTAGGGCTAAATTCTTTTGCAGCTGCGTAATCTTCTAAATTTTGCATAGTTCCGCACATACATTCACCACTTCTACATAAAGCAATAGATACTGGATTGCGTTTTACGGAGTTTCCTTCCAAGTAATCAATACAATTTTCTTTAGTCCATTCATTAATAATATTAACCCAAATGTTATTTTTTTGTGATGGGTCTAATTTGTAAGGGGAAACCATAGTTTTTTTTCTGTTCTCACTTTCTAAACGTCTTGCTCCATTAACAAAAAGTATAGGAAAGTTTCTTTGTCTTTTTCTTAGATTGTGAGAAACTGCTTTTCTGAAATGCTCAATCTTTAGAATATGGTAAGCCATTGTGTGAGCATCTAAACCAAGACCGAAAAACCCTTTTCTTAAAACATACTTTTCGTAAGCATCTTTTGCATCTGCAATTATCAATTTATCATTTTGCTTATTAGTAAAATCAATAGCAAAATCAGTAGTTTCTTTCAATCCTGTTCCTGTCTTTCCGTGTATAACGTAATCAAACTTATATCCTAACTCCTTAGCTACTGAATAAGCTGTAATGCTATCATCCCCACCAGAAAGCATCATTACAATAGCTTTTGGTTTATAAGTAGCGATTGCCACTTCCATTATTTCTTTGCTTCCTTGCAAAAGTTCGTTCATAATCTACCGTTTAGTTTTCCTTTGTATGCGGTTACGCATTCTAACAATGGCTATATGCCATTGTGGTCTTTCTTTTTTACCGTTCCTTTCCGTGCTTCCCAGATATGAAAGCAAGCTTTCAATCTTCACGCACACAGAAACGGCACATAGCCTCGCAACGTTAGCAAAAAACACCTCATCGAGAGGACGCATCCCTACATATTTGTATGAAGTCTGGGCATAATCGGTTTTCTACAGTTTATACAATACAAATGGTTTCTTGGTTCGGCAACAGACTTTTTGCACATACAAATATTCTCGGTCTGCTCGTTTTTTGCTAACGGCTCTGGTTTTCCTAAAGCTAAACTATTAGAGGATAAAAATGTGTCTATCATTTTATTAACTTCTACCCTTGGGATAAATTCAATTTCAGGATTTATGTATTCGCTAAAATCCTCTAATAGTTCTTTTAAGTCTATGTGTACTTTCATATTTATTTTCTTTTATTCGGTGTCGTTTTGCTAACAAGGTGTATCACTAATAGCTTTAGTCAATCACTATTCCACGTTCTCGTAATATAAAAGAGGGCAATTAATCATTGTCTATCGAGATTTTTATCTGTTTAGAGTAATTAATTGTTAATTTGTCGAAACAGGGAAACCCTCTTTTAATTCCTTCACGCTACATAGTGATACACCAGAGCCGTTAGGCTAGAATAGCCCATCGAGGGCCGTGTAACGAAACATTAAATATTATTAAATACACCTTTCGAACATTCTTAGTGCCGATTGCCAATTATCTTTTAACTTTCGTCTGGTTTTAAACTTCCACCAAGGAGTTTTTTTATAAAGTTCTCTATAAAAGTTCGCTCTTTCTAAGTAAATTTTTTCTCTAAAATCCATAATATTTAAAATTTCTATTGTTACACTTAATTCTAGCCTAACGGTCAAGGTATGGCAACGCCTAATAATGGCAACTGTCAATTTTTTCTTTACAGTTCAAATTCGATGTCCTACGTCTACCTAACACGTTGTAAACCTCATAGGCGTAGCTCAATCGCCCCATGTGTAGGCTACGCCTACGGGGCTTACACCTTGACCGTTACCGACAATACCTCATCGAGAGGACGGGTAACTACATAATTTTTATTCTCTTTCACGACAACCAATACATTGCATCTCACATTTAGGACTATGTGCAACCTTGTTCTCTGTAAGCCAACAATAAAAATTATTCCTGTTCCCCTTATTGTCGGTAACGGGCTGGCGCTCACTTTGGTTAAAGGAATTTTCGAAATCATCAATTTGGATCAATAACGAAGATGCAGCAAACGGGGTTAAGTCATGATTTTCCGCAAAATCAACTATTGATTTTCTCAATTCCTTTAACCTTTCGGATGTTGTTTTCATGCTTGCTAAATTTTAGTTTTTATTCGGTACAGTCGGTAACAGCGTGTATAGGCAATGAACCAAAGTGATGGGCTCCTCACGTTCCCGAACATGTGTTCTACACGTTCACTACCCATACACGCCAGCCCGTTCACGGGCATAACCTCAACCTTACCTCATCGCTACGCTCTTCGGACGGTCTCGCATACGGAAACCAAACTCCGCTACGCTACCTTTGCCCCCATTTCCTAATGCCCGTGAACGTTGCGCAGATACCAGAAAAAAAGGGGCTGGCAATGCTACGCATTGACTAAAAATTAACAATGGCAATGGTCTCGTTCAGGAAACATGTCTTCACTAAATTCTTTCACATCAAAAGTTATTACCGTTTCCGCCATAACAAGCCTTGCAATAAATGAGGTAAATTTATTTTCTAAAACACCTTTTGTGAATGGCAACTCTAAATTAACTCCTCCATCTAAAGAAATTTTCATTATTCTTTCTTTTTCACCAGAATATGTAAATGGTAATGAATAAATAGTGTATCCGTCTTTTTCTTTATAAAAACCAATTTCATATTCGTCGGTGCCATTTTCAAGTACGAGTCTTAAAAAACTCCTATCTTCTTTGATTATATTCACACAATAATCATCTTCATTTTCTTCATCGTGATCGAAATCGGAACAATTAATAAACTCTTTTAATACCTCAGAAAAGTTCATTTTTTTAGGCGCTCTTGTTAAAAATTCTGTGACCATCGGAACAAAAGTTTTAGCAACTGCGGTATTTGCAATCTTATCAATCTCTTTTGTTAAACTTTCGTTGATGCTTGCAACTACATCGGGTAAATCAAACGCATGGTCAAAACCCCTGTTTTCTAAATGTTCTTTAATCGCTTTTTTGTAAGGAGAGCTGTAGCCACTATAAAATTCCTTTATAGTCTCTTCCGCACCTTTCTGAGCATACTCATTCGCTTTTTGTTGCAATAAGTCATTATCGATTGTTGCTGTAATATTTGTTTTCATTTTTTATAGTTATTTAATTATTAATATTCATTTTGGTTTCGTATGTACGTTACGACCCGTGAACGTTGCGCAGATACCAGAAAAAAAGGGGCGGGCAATGCTACGCATTGACTTCAGATAGAGACAGCTTTTCATATTGCTGTTCAATATCTTGCTCGGAGAATCCGTTTTCCTTTAAATAATCGGCAGCCCAATCAGTAGTCTCTATGAATTTTAAGCATTTTTCAGACCAGTCTTTAATGAAATACACGTTTTTAAGAAGCCATGTTTTCTGAAGTTTCAACAGTTGCTCTGGGTTGATAATATCGTTTATTATCGCATGCTTACCTGTAAATTTCAAGGCTTCTATAAAAGCAGTGTTTTCAGAATATTCCTGAAGCTTAGAAAGCGGTATTCCTTTGTTATACATCTTTATAAGTTGTAGCACATTAAAACGATGCTACAACACGGTATATAGTTTATGCCTAAGTTCCGTGCTATATCAAAGTTTAGTGCTTCTATACCATAAATAAATTTTTAAAATTCAAATGGTTTCCAAATCGCTTTTAATTTTTCAATATGTGGTTTCAAGTATTTAGCAAGAAGTTCTACATCGCTTTCATCAAACAACGCTATGTGTATTGGTTTAAATATACCTTTTCGTTGTTGCATCATAAATATTTCCAAGTAATGTCTTTTGCTTTCTTCTCGTTCGTGTAAGTCCCATCTAAAAACCAAGTTCATATCTACGTCCGCATCGTGAAACTCTTCGTAAAAATCAGCAAAAGTTTCGTATCTCATAGCCGCTTCATTACTGTAATAATTGCTTTCGCTGCAATAGTAGTCGTGGTCTATTGCTAAATCCTTTAGTGTTAATTTTCCCATTTTAAAAATTTATTTATTAGTTCTGTTTTTAATTCAAAGGTTCGTTTTTCAAAAGGCACAAACCATATACCTATCCGTTCTACGTAATAAAGATTACTACGCAGAACTGTTTGATATAACTGATTCGCCAATCCTATACTCACGTAACCGGTTATGGATCATATCCATCCAGGATAATGGTTCAGATGTTTGGAAATTTGGAACGTAAGGTCTGTTTGCCTGAACATTTAGAGGCATGATAATTTTTATGTCTGTCATGGTATAAGCGTTAAAATTCTATTCTCTTATTCAATAGCTTTTCACAGCTAGTACATTTTTCAGCCACATGATCTACATTAACCGAACCGCTATAAACTATTGTGGTCTGTTCTTTATGCATGCAAAAAAACTGCTTAATCTTCTTCAACATAAATTTGGCTCAATACAGATTTTTCACCTTCATCCGAAACAGATGGAAGCATTGGATGTAACTTATATATCAACGATGTGCCGCGGCTTCTTTCATAATCATCGGTAGTACTGCTGCAATAAAACTGTAGTGCATCATGAAGCAAAAATGCAGTATGAAGTTCCATAGATACCTTAGACTTTGAACCAAAGCTTCTGGAGGTTACTTTCTTGTAAACATCATATTGAAAAAGCTGAATGATATTGAAGTGGATGTGCTGTTGGGCTGTATTCTGAACCTGAATAAGATGGTCCAGTACCTCGGCATAATTTTTTGAGGCATTTGCAAGTACCTCAAAATCCTTTCTATCCAGTTTCTTTAGGGATATCTTTTCCATGATCATGGGTATTGCATAAATGCATCGCTGTCTATCGAAGCATGATTGTTGTAAAAAAGTACTTTTGAGATAGTCTGAAGGCCTTTCTTCTGTAGCCTATTGAACATATTCTCCGCCAATTGTGGTAGATCAGTAACCTTCTCTTCTTCCTTGATGAAGGAATACCATACTTTTTTATTTCCGTTGGCGTCGTAGCAAACCATCTTGACCATACTGCATTCCGGACAACTGTTTTTAGCATGAATGCATTTTCCCTTTACTTGTAATCCTGTCATAGTTGTATTTTAAGCGTTAAATTTTGAAATTTCAATTCTTTCACTGTTTATAAGGTTTTCAAGGCCTTTCGTAATATCATGGTTTAAATTTGACTGGCAGTATCTATATAGCTCGTCAAAACCTATTTCCTTTCTCAAAAACATCCGAACCTTGATCCTTGCCTTTTCAAAATCGGTCTTGTTCCTGTATCTTGGCTTCACGCTCCGATATCCAAATTTTTCAATCCTTTCCAGCTTTATTTTTTTCTTTCTAGCGTAATGTTCGCCTCGTTTTTTGGCACGCTCCCTGGACCTTCGTTCTTTTTTCTTTTCATTCTGAGGGAATATCTTTTCAACAACATACCAAAATCCCATTTCCTTTGCATCGCGTCGCTGTGTGTCCAGATAATCGTTGATGTACAGGAAAGGCCAATCTTTTTCCCTTCCCCAACGTTCCGCATGGTCTACGCTCCATAGCCAAACCTTAAACCTTTCGAACATCAGCTGTTTTGTGTATAGTTTTCCGGTGAATGTGACCAGCTTTTTATCGCGAAGCTCCTGAAACGCCTTCGAAAAAGCGCCCGGATAGCTTTGGTCCCCGCGCTTCAACTTTGAAACGTATTTCATAAACTCCTGAAAAAGAAGATCCCTGAACATGGATTGTGACATCACACCGTTTTTTGCCTCGTTTTCGAGGGAATCTATATCCGGAACATGGTGAACGTGTTGATCATTTGCCAATTCATTGCACAACTCCCATTCATCACGAATACTTTTTTCCAATTTTAATGCCTTTTGTCTATTCTTTACGCTTTTAGTCGATTTTTCGCGCGGCGCCTTTACTTCCTCTCCGGTTTCGCTCACGCTTTGGGTGGTCTTGTAGTTGGTCTCGTCATTTTTATGATTAGGCACTTTAGTGCCGTTCGACTTATTGGGGGATGCTTTAGCGTCCCCTTTATTTTCATCTTCTTTTAATAGTGTTCTTGTAACAAGACCATACAATGGGGTTTCTCCTATTTTATAATTCGTAAAACGTTTATTTTCAGCGTTTTGTATTTTTCGTGATTTATAGTCTTCAACATGAAGAACTTCGGCTGAAATGTCGAGCGAAAAACCTCCTCTTCGCCCATGCGATTCGAAGTTTTTAACGATACCAGCTTCCTCCAATGTATGTATGTGCTTTAAAAGCGTTCCCTGCGTATAAGGGCATTGTTTTACGCCGTCTATCTTATAGCGGCTAAGGCGATAGCTATTTGTTCGTAGTGATGGTAACGTACCGGCCGTTGTGATGCCGCTGTTTAATCTTGCGGCGTTTCTGTCCCTAAGCTGTGCGGCGAAGTAAACAACCAAAAACGGCAGGGTTATGGCAATCTCGTTTCTTAGGGTGGAATGCGACCGCATTAAGAAATTGGTACCGTGTTCACGGTTGAACCTTAATACTTCGTGGTTGTACTTTTCCGGGGTGGCATCCTTTAATTTATGAGCGGATATGTATTCCTTGAAAAGGACCTTTTGCTCGATGGTGTGCGGATTGTCCACGGTCTGTTTACGAAGATGGGAATTTATGGCATTAATACTACTGCTCTTTTCCTCCTGCTCTTTGTTAAAGGCCTCGGCAAATGCCTTGGCGTTCTGAATGGTCTGGTTAATGCACGCTTTGTCCATATAGGGGTACCGATAGACCTTTGGGGAGTTTTTTTGAGGAGAACCGCCGTTTATCAGCGCCCCTATGGACATTACCTTTCCTGTGCTTTCTGAGTGTATCTGCATAATCAAAATCTTTTAAAGCAATCCCAAGGCCGGGGTAGGTGTCACCATCCCGGCGGGGATTGAAATTAGAGAACTCTCGCTCTCGCTTCGGGTGTTGTTAGCCCTTGCCCTGTCCCCGAACCTTAGTAACTAAACCTAACATTATGAAAAAACTAACAATCAATTTTTTCGGGGACGTGGGCTTTACAGGGTTTATGTTTCGGTCATGATCATGGAAACCAGCATCTCTTCGTTCTCCGGGCGAAAATGGTCGCCAAGCTTGCTGGCCACCTTATCGATAACCGTTTGTTTTTTGTCGTTGGGCATGTCCTTTTTGGAAAGATGGCCGCTTGCCTTCCGCAAAAACTCCTGTTGCTGCTCCAATGGAAGCGCCAAGAAAATGGGGAATACGGTATTTGCGGTCATTTCTGCCATTACTTTCTAAAGAAATTTACCTCGTCATGGTTTACCGAAAAGTTCCTTTCGGTCTCATTCGAAATCGAATTGGCATCTGCGGCATCAAGCTGCTTCTTTAAGTGGAAACCAGTAATGAGATCGTCCGTTACGTTTACGCGGTTCTCAAATTCCGGATGCTCCAATAGCCATTCTATCAATTTCAAATCTTCCATGTAAATTTTATGCTTTATACGGCCTCTTTCAAGGACACGTTTTTCTTGTCTCTATTAATCTTACTAAACTTCTTTGTATACCGCACTTTTCGCTTCTTTTCTACCTCATAAAAAGGGGTATGCTCTATCTCGCTCCTTCTGGTCTTTATGCGGTGGATCTCGTTTATTATTTTTTGAGACTGCTTCGGCAGAAGGGAATCCTTCTTGTCTTGGCTAACCAAATACTTGGTAAGGCATTCCTCTTGCCTTCCCAACGAACGGTACTCGTCGCGAAGGGTTTCGGTCTTATGTCCAGATACTTGCTCCGATACCGTCATTATGCGCATATTAAGCTGCCCCAATACGTGGCGAATGCCATGTGTGCCTTGGGATTGGTTACGGGCTTAATGCCCAGCGATTTTATAATGCCTGCTCTCTTGGCCCTTACGATCACACCGCCCCAAGCTCGGTTGCTTGGTGGTTCGGGAACCTCCCCAGATTTAGTGGCGGCCCTTCTAACTTCCTCGGTAAGGAAGGAAGGCTCTTTCTTTGCAAAATTTCGCAAAAAGTCAAATGCCTTTTGGCTCCAATTCTCGTTGCAGTTGTCCGCCGTTTCCATTGCCTGCGCAATACCCGCATCCCTAAGCTTTTCTCCTTTGGTCGTTTTCATGATATCGCGGATATTAGTTTGTTCTTCATGGCAACCAACATAAAGCTGGTCTTTGTCTTTACGTTTCCCGCCTTATCGTAGAGCGTTCTTTTATGCTGGTCGAAAGTGGGTAGCGCAATTCCAAGCTTATCGGCAATGGCCTTATCGGGAAGGTCGTCGGCAAAACCATCTATCATGGTAATTTCTCGGGGCTTTAGTTCGTTCCCGTTGATATGGAGCGTCTTGTTCTTAAACTGAAGGCTTATGCAATCGCGACGGTGGCGGTAGTTCTCGGGACGGCTAAGCACGCCGTTAACGATGTCCGGGGTGCCGTCTAGATGGCCGAAGCAGAAGTAAACATAAAGTTCCAGTTGGCGCGTAAAGTTTGGATAAACCCATTGGCCCGAACCCGTCTTCAAGCTCCTTAACAGATTGCGGGCCGCAGGGTCTGACTTATATGCGTTTATGACGGCCGCTAGGTTTCGGCCCTTTAGTTCTTTGAATAGGTGGGTCTTTCCGTTTTGGAGAAAACGTACTTCCATGGTTTCATGGATGCCAAAAAACTCGATATTGCAATCGCTTTTTTGGATGCCGGCAATAATTTCTTGCGGGGGCGGATTATTTGTTGTAGTTTCGCAGTACATAGATAATTTATTTAAGCGTTAAATTATTTATTGCCCGGAACGTTGTTTCCGGGTTTTCTTTTTTTATGTCTAGCTCTAGCCAAACGGCAGCTATCGATACCATACCTACCAAAAAAGTAACAACCAAAGCCGCTACAAGCGTCCTAAACTTGGTATTTAGGCTTTCTATTTTCAGCTCTATTTCATCTATCCTATGCATGGGAAAGGGTTTTTGCGGTTTCTAAAACTTCGGTGCGCTTGGCCACTACTTCTTTTCTGCGCTCGGTCTCTTCTTCAATAAATTCCCAAATAGCAGCCTCTATCTTGGAATGCGAAGCATTACCATTAAAGACACGGCTAACGAACTCCCTGCTGTAAAACTCATCTGACCTGTTTTTAATGCCCTTTTCCTCTAAATGAGATTGAATTTGGGAAACAGGGTCGGAGCCTAGAAACCTCCTGAAGACTTTTGTTTGTTTTTTTTGAATCATAGTACCCTATTGTTGTTCAAACAATTACTATGGACTATATTTGTTCATAGTTTTGTTCGTTATTTGTTACTTAACACTTAGCAAATATAATCGAATAAAATCTAAAAAAGCAAATATTTTCTATTAAAGATTAGAAAATAATTTATATGAGTAATTTAAATTACTTAAAGTGAGTGTTTTAGAACGATTAGAAAAAATTCGAATTAATGAAGGGCTTAATAAGTCTGAGTTCGAAAAAAGATTGGGAAAATCTAATGGATATATAGGTTCATTAAAAAAAAGCGGTGGTATTCCAGGTAGCGATGTATTGCTGAAGGTTACTGAGGTATTTAATAATTATAATATAGAGTGGGTTCTAACCGGAAACGGTAATATTAAAAAAGATGTGAATGAACTGAATGAGGAGCAGAGCGAATACATAAACCATCAAAAAGATATTGGCAAACAGATTCAAGACGTTTCCTACTTATTAAACAGAAGATTGGATGGTATAGAGGAGATGCTAAAACATATTGCCCTGGACAGTGCCGCGACACGCGCCAAGGCAGATATGGTAGACCTAAAGAAAATTAAGCAAGCTTTTGATGATCTGGGGGCCTTGAAAGGGAAGGTTGGCTAGCTTGTTCAAGTTCCGAAATAATTTGCAGTTGCTCATGGGGGCTGTAATTGTTTTTGTACCGCAGAAACTGCAATACCTGAATAAAGTTTGACATAATTAAAATAAAGAGTTAGTTGAAAGTGCTGGGGAGCAATATTATAACAGATAAGTATAAAAATTAGTATGAAAAATTTTATTTATATCGTTTCTATTTTAATGTTTTTTGTATGCTGTACTAAAGATTTAACCGGTATTGAAAAGAGTTTTAAAAACAGTATTGCCGCAAACGGATGGGATGATTACAGAACGATGGAATTGAAAAGGATTTCAGTTCTAGAATACCACGAAATAGAGAATATTATATTTCGGGATGAATTGAATAATATTGAAACCCAAAAATTAATTGTTGATCGTGCATTGAACGCATATAATCAAGATTCTACATCTGTTAATTTAAAAGAAAGGGTTGATCTAGAAAGGAAAAGACTAATGCGCTTAAAAAATAAGTTAGCAGATTTCCCACGGGTTGATTCTAGTGAAATAGCACTTCAATATTATTCACTTTCGTATGTGGCATCAAAAAATGATATTGAAGTAGAAAACACCGTTTACCTACTAGCAAATAAGAGGGATTCTTTATTGGCTGGTAGCCCAGAAGAAATAGACGATAGGCAATTAAGGATTGCAGCAAAGGGTTTAGGTTATACTTTCAACTAGATTCCACCCTATAAATTTTCGAAAAACTTCATTTAAATAGTGCTAATAAATTTTTAAATAATTGAAATACAACAAATAAGGAGTTTTCCTGTAGTAGGATGCAGTACTTAAAATCCAATGGCCAGAAATGGCCGTGCGGGTTCAAGTCCCGCCTTCAGTACGAAACCCTGTTATATTTATAGCAGGGTTTTTTTATGTTTTTATGTAAATAAAACTTACTGTAATGTAGCGTGAATTACCATCTAAGGGTAAATGGAGTTTAGTACGTGTTCCTAACATAATGTTTCAGCGATAATATTGGTGGACGCTTATAAATCGTCGTTCAATAACTTCTTGATCTCATCATCAACTTCTCGCTTTAACTGATCTTCGGAAGATTTTTTACCTGCGATATAGGAGATATATATCAGTAGTACGAGAATAGGTAGAATAATAGGTAGGGAATACCAAAAATCGAATTCATCGATATACTCAATCTTGTAATTCACTACTCCCGTCAATTGAAAAAGGAACATTGTGAACGGGATAAGGATAGCGTATTTCCACCAATTTCGGGATGTTAGGAACCAAATTCCGGTGAGTAGAACAAACGTAAGTTTGGTAAGCAGGGCATGAAGATATATTTGAACATTGCCAAACCCTCCGGCATTAATGTGGCCCACTGCCGTTTTCCATACCTTTTCATCGGATGGAGCGAATTGGTATAGATAAAATAAAAAGGGCGTTGCTACCAAGAAAATGATAAGCAACACCCCATTAATATAATTCCTTTTTTTATTATCCGTTTGGTGGGATTTCGTATTTGTCTTTATCGATTTGTTGGTCATTCGTGTCTAGGGATTCAGGAGTACAGCTTGCTGCCAATGCAAAGATGGCAAAAATAAACATCAATTTTTTCATGATTCAGGTTTTTTTGTGTGAATAATAGTACAAACCTACAATCAACTTTCTGATTTTGAACTATTTCAAAAAAATTATTATTATGGTAAGTTTGTAGGTTTTTTCTTAAAAACCATGAAAAATGACCCATCTTAGGATCTGTTATTTGAAGCCGGTAGCAAAACAAAAAACCCAGCATAATTGCTGGGTTTTTTAATTGCGTTACAGTAAGGCTTACATGCCTTCGTCTGTATCGTCAATTTCTTCTTCGACTTCTTCTTCAGCCTGTTCAGCAGCGTTTTCCATGTCTTCGCCAGCTTCTTCCATAGCGTTGCCAGTTTCTTCAGCAGCGTTTTCCATAGCATCGCCTGCGTCTTCAGCAGCTCGTTCCATATCTTCGCCCATAGATTCTACGGCTTCTTCAGTTTTCTCTTCTGTAGTTTCGCGACATGAGTAGATTGAAAAAACCAAGCTCAGTGCAGCGAATGATAAAAGTACTTTTTTCATAAGTAGTGTGATTGATTAGTGATTAACAAAGGATAAAAATAATCAAATTTTTGGACGTGGTGCTTTCTCACTAAGATATTTCCAATATCGTTTTGGAACATGTTGCACATGTAGCTTACTATTTTTACGCGATTTTATAGTAACGCTATTGAAATAAGAGCGCCATAATTCTTGGTACTGAAGTTCTTCTGTGGCCACATATAGATGCTCGTCTGTTCCATTGAGCATGGTCTCTGAGAAGGATAATGAAACTGTTTCTACAGTATCGATATTATAATAAATTCCATACCCTCTTTTTACATCATAAATCATCCACCGCTGATCCGCATAGCGGTCTTTAAAATGTTTTGCATTTAGCGGCAATACGTTAAAATCGGGGGCCACGGTAGCAAAATAGAGTCCATCCTTCAATAATTTGAACCGCACAAACGCGTCCATTCGGTGTTTTTCACGTCCGATGCTCTTTACTATTTTTGACACTTGTAAAACAGCAGGATGCGAATAGTTTCCTTTCACTTTCGACGGATTTTTAAAAGCCAACTGTATATACACCATTAATGTATTTTCGATTGTGGGTAATTCACTTAAAAAGGCTTTAAACACCAATTGGCCTATCCTAGTTCCACATTTGGAAATCAAACCCTCCCACACTCTGGAGGCGTTTGTTTCATTCGTAGGAACGTTTTCAAGATTATCGAAAAATGAATCCTGCGCTTGGTCCGATCGCTTTATAGATACCCTATTCTTGAGTTTCTCTTCATAAATGATAAAGATGCAGCTCAAAAAACCTTCAAAAGATCCATCATATGTCAAAATTGTCTTCGCTGTCATGCTGAAACCGGTAGTGTGTTTTGAAAAAGGGTTAATTGACCATTATATGTTTTTCGATATTTACTGGAAGATTCTTGAAGAATGAGCCCTTTAATTTGAGCCGCAGTTCGATCCTTTATTTCATAGTTACGACTGGCACAGGTCATAAAATATTTCGCACGATTCATTGCAATGCCCATTTTTCGGATATGGTCCCAAGTTAATCGCCTATGCTTTCTGGCTGCCATAATTTTTTGAACCGATCGGAGCCCAATGCCTGGAATTCTAGCTAACATTCGTTTATCCGCCATATTGATATCGACTGGAAATTGTTCTAGATTTCGAAGTGCCCACGATAGTTTGGGGTCGATGTCGGAATCCAAATTGGGATATTGTTTATTTAATAGCTCTTGAATATCGAAACCATAAAAGCGGAGTAACCAATCGGTTTGATATAATCTGTTTTCGCGAAGCATCGGGACCTCGGTGCCAATTGATGGTAGCCTCGGATCATGACTGATGGGGACGTAGCCAGAATAATATACCCGTTTCATATTATATTTTTTATAGAAAAAAGCTGAGGTATACATTATTTCGGCGTCGGTTTCACCTGATGCGCCGATGATCATTTGGGTACTCTGGCCAGCAGGCGCATATTTAGGAAGGTTTTTTATTACCTTTTTCTCCGATCTGTACCGAACGATTTCATCTTTTACTTTTTTCATAGGTTGAATGAAATCCTCTCGATTTTTTTCTGGAGCCAACAGCTTCAATCCCTTTTCTGAAGGAATTTCAATATTCACCGAGAGTCTGTCTGCATATAGCCCTGCTTCATACATCAATTCATCGCTAGCGCCCGGAATCGATTTTAAATGAATATAACCGTTGAAGTTTTCCTCCTCTCGAAGTTTCTTCGCTACTTGAATTAACCGTTCCATTGTGTAATCGGCATTTTTGAAAATTCCGCTACTTAGGAACAATCCTTCAATATAATTACGGCGATAAAAATTGATGGTTAGATCTACCACTTCCTGCACTTTGAAGGCAGCTCTTTTTATATCATTGCTTCTTCGAGTAACACAATAGGCGCAGTCGAAAATGCAATGATTGGTAAGTAAAATCTTCAATAGTGAGACACAGCGACCATCCTCGGTGTAACTATGGCAAATTCCCATACCACTGCTATTCCCTAATCCTTTGCCTTTATTAGAACGTTTACTACCGCTCGAGGCGCAGGAAACATCATATTTTGCAGCATCGGCAAGGATTTCAAGCTTTTCTTTTATACGGTTGAAATTCATGAATTGTCAAAATTTGGAATTTCACCAAAAATACGGAATTATTCCAAGCATAAAGAATTTATCCTCTTAAAATTGGATATATTCCAAATAAGTGTATATTTGAATATGGAAAATGCATTACCTATTGAAGCTAAACGGTTTAGAAAGGTTCGAGAAGAGCAACGGTATACGCAACAGGCGTTTGCTGAACTTTTGGATATTGGAAGTACAACCGCTGATATCGAACGGGGAAAAACCAAAATTACTGGGAAGGTAGTAATGGAATTGTTGCGTCAATTCAATATTAATCCATTGTGGTTGTTTGGTAAGAGTTTCAGTCAATATCTGGATGCCAGCGGAAATGATGTGAGCCCGAAAATAATCACGTTGGATTCTCAGGGCGATGAGACTATTTTATTGGTCAATCAAAAAGCAGCAGCTGGATATCCTCAAAATATTCAAGATACCGATTGGTTTGAGAGCCTCCCTTCTTTCCATATGCCGTTGCCGCAATACCGAAATGCTACCTATCGTGGGTTTCAGGTAGAAGGCGATAGTATGTTACCTAATATTCGGCCAAATGAATGGGTGCTTGGAAAGGCGGTGCCAAGTCTTGCAGAGGCTTCCGATAGTAAAATATATATAGTAGTCCTTCATGATTCGGTATTGGTGAAAAAACTTCAAAAAGTACCGGATACTCCAGAAAAAGTTCGTCTTATCTCCTTGAACCCAGAATACCTTCCCATCGATGTAAAGGTTCGGGATATTCAAGAATTATGGCAGGTAAATAGCAAGATTTCTTTCGGCATCGATGAACCTGCGGAAAGTACGCTATTTCAGCAATTACAGCAATCGATGGAGGAATTAAAAGGCCAAATTAGAAATCTTAATACATAAAAAAAACCAGCCCGAAAGCTGGTTTGTATAAAATTACATTTGGCTCTATTTAGCCGTTATTATCAGTTTCGACCTTCATTTTGGTCTCGCCGTCTTCTTTCTTGATTTTCACCTCTTTATCTTCGGTTTCCATCTTGATTTTCGTTTCGTCGCCATCAACCTTTTTCTTGATGTCGGCTCCTTCTTCCTCCATCTCTTCAATCATTTCCTCGGCTTTTTCCTCCTCCGTAGTCTCGCGACAAGAGGTTACTCCAAATCCGATAAAGGCAATCATGGCGAAAGCTAAAAATTGTTTTTTCATAGTTAGGTTTTTAATTGTTATTGACCGTCGTCGTTTCCGATTTTATCGATTTCTTCGTCGATTTCCTCATTGACTTCCTTATCGACCTCCTTCGCAGTGCGCTCTAGGATTCCTTCGGTTTCTTCTTCGGTTTCCTCGGCTTCAACTTCAACTTCACGAATAACTTCCTTCGTCTCAGTTTTTGTCTCTGTTTCCCTGCAGGAAGTAAGCCCTATAGCTAGCAATGAGAGGGCGCTTACCATTACAATTTTTTTCATAGTGAATAATTATTGGTTATGTCAAAACTATGTATTTTAACATTTGGCATATGGTAAAATTTTATTAAAAAATCTTATGGTACCTAATCAGATACTTACTTTTTCTGAAAAAAATATGGATTTTAAGGCGTTATATTCCTTTTTGGAACAACTTCAATCGAATAACTCAAAAGAATGGATGGATGCGAATCGCGATACCTACCACAGCGTACGCGATGCCTATATCGATTGGTTGGACCACATGAACATTCGGTTGAACGAAATGGATCCAGAATATTTTAATACACCGGGTAAGAAAGCTATCAATCGAATTAATAACAATTTGATGTTTCATCCCAACAAGCCCATTTATAAAGATCATTTTGGTGCAGGTTTGGACCAGCGGAGCAAACAGGGAGACTTTTATATTCATCTTGGAGTTTCCGAATCATTTATAGGGGGAGGCTACTGGCACCCTTCTTCAAAAACCTTAAAAAGTATCCGAGCCGCAATCGACTATAATGGTGAGGAATTGAAGCGCATTTTAAATACATCAAGCTTCAAAAGAATGTTTGGTGAATTGATCGATGACAATCCACTTAAACGTTCACCTAAAAAATTTTCCGAGGAACACGAATATATCGACCTATTGAAACATCGATCGTTTGCAGTTTCGCGTACTTTTACACGACGACAAGTTTGTTCGCCAAATTTTGAAGCAATGGTAATTGAAACCTATTTTGAATTACTTCCCTTTCGAAGGTATCTGAACAAGGCGGTTACCGTATGATTTGGAAATATACTTCATTATTTTTCGGGTAGCGCCGATATTGGAGGTTATATAGTGTCCGGTAATCAATCCCGTTTTCTCGCGGAATGAAGAATCTTCAAGCATACGATTTATTAGCCTGCTAAACTCTTCGGCTGAGGCAATAGAGAACAACCCTGCCAATTGTTGAAGCTTTCTGGCCTCAGGAAATTTCTGGAAATTCTTTCCAATAATTATTGGAACCCCAAAAGTTGCAGGTTCCAAAATGTTATGCAGCCCAGTACTTCCCATGGCACCACCCACATACGCTATGTCGGCATAACTGTATATTTTGGTCAATAGGCCTACTGTATCTACGATCAATAATTGGGTGTCCTTTGCAGTAGCTTCAGAAAAGGATGAGTACAACTGTGTGTTTCCATTAATTTTTTGATTAAGGGAAGCTACTTTCGATTTCTCTATTTGATGTGGGGCTATTACGAAAAAGACATTTTTGGGAGCCGAATTGATGTAAGGTACTAGTACTTCTTCATCCTCTTGCCATGTACTTCCACAGACTATGCATAAACGATCTTGTGCAAGCAATTCCATAAAATCAAGTCGGTTGTCTATTTCCAATTGCTGTGATACTCTATCAAATCGAGTGTCGCCGCTTATCGAAATCGCTGAGAACCCATTTCCCTCTAGTAAATCGTATGAAGATTTGTCTTGAACGAAGATATGGTCGAAACGATAAAGCGCTCGTTTCATAAAACCGCCATACGGTTTGAAAAAATGTTGGTTCCTGCGAAATACGGCTGAAACCAACAGCGTCGGAATTTTTCTATGATCCAATTCGCAAAGAAAATTGGGCCATACTTCATACTTGACGAAGATGGCAAGATCTGGTTTAACACTGTCCAAAAACCGTTTTACCTTTGAAGGAATATCCAACGGGAGATACGTTACAACGTCTGGAAGTGTATTATTTTTTTTCACATCGTAGCCAGAAGGAGAGAAGAACGTTACCAATAATTGACATTTGGGATATGTGGACTTCAATGCCTTCATAATAGGAACACCTTGTTCATATTCTCCCAACGAAGCACAGTGAAACCAAATAGTTTTTTTATCGTCATTAAGTGGCGATAGCGTTTCAAATAAGTTGTTTCGACCTGTAACGAACGTTTTAAACTTCGGACTGATAAACTGAAGCACATACAACAGGGCTTGAAAAATCCAAAGCAAGAAGCTATACAATAATCGCATGGACGAAAGTTTTGGTGAAAATACGAGTATTGCGACTAAAAGTGAAATTTATTCGATACACTATCGTTAAAGAAATACGTTGTAAATAAAAAATGAAGCGAATCCATAATCCTATCATGCCAATTAACAAAATGTTAGCGCCTATGCACGGTAATGGCATGATTTTTTATGTAATTTAGACCAGAATAAATAGATGATACAATGCGCATTATGAGAAAGAATTTGAAATTGCTACTATTGGCTGTTTTTATAGGCGTTGCCTCTTGTAGCTTTACTACCAAAGAATTTAACGACCCCAATAAAGATAAAGTACTGATAGACCTGATAACCTATGTGTTGGAAAAAGGTCATTACTCCCCAGCAGATATTAATGATGAGTTTTCCAAGCATGTATACGATAACTTCATTACAGGTCTGGATCCTTTGAAACGTTATTTCCTTGCTTCCGATATCGAGGAATTTCAACAGTATGAGCTATTGATCGACGATCAAATAAAGGAGAAGGATTTAAGCTTCTTCAATTTAGTATACGAACGCTTCCAGAAACGGATGGAAGATGTGAAAACGATGTATCCGAAAGTACTGGAAACGCCGTTCGATTACTCCGCAGATGAAACTATTAATGTTGATTATGATAATATTCCATACGTAAAAAATCGTGAGGAACTGATGGAACGTTGGAGAAAGCAATTGAAGTTTTCTACCATCTCAAGTTATTACGATGCTGTAGAGGAGGAAAAAACAAAGCGGGAAACCGAGGAAGGCTATGAGCCGAAGAATGATGCTGAACTCGAATCTAAAGCACGTGAAACAACACATACTTCATTGGAGGAGTATTTTGAGTTTACCGATGATTTAGAGCGAAAGGATTATTTCTCTATTTTCTTAACAACTATTGTTGAAGAATTCGATCCGCATACAAACTATTTTGCACCACCAGATCGCGATCGCTTCGACTTGCGCATGAGCGGCCGTTTGGAAGGAATTGGAGCGAGACTTCAGAAGAAAAACGATTATATAAAGGTTGTTGAAGTTATTAGCGGAGGACCCGTATGGCGAGGAGAACATCTTGAAGTTGGGGATCTTATTCTGAAGGTGAAGCAAGAAGAAGAAGACGAGCCCGTAAGCATTGTAGGAATGCGGGTAGACGATGCCGTAAAACTAATTAAAGGACCAAAAGGAACTAAAGTCACGCTTACCGTAAAGCGCGTAGACGGCTCTATTGAAGAGGAAACGATTACCCGTGACGTTGTCGAACTAGAAGAAACATATGCAAAATCTACGCTTATTGAAGAAGAAGGAAAGTCGTTTGGATTGATAAATCTTCCACAGTTTTATTTCAATATGGAAGATTATAAAGAGCGAAACGCGGCAAGCGATGTCAAGCAAGAAATCCTTCGCTTAAAAGAAGAAGGTATGGAAGGTTTGGTGCTCGATCTTCGTGGTAATGGCGGTGGATCGTTACGAACAGCTGTCGATATTGCAGGGTTGTTTATTGAAGAAGGTCCTGTTGTTCAGGTGGCATCTAGTGGAGCACGTAAAGAAGTATTGAAGGATAAGGACAGTGAGATTGTATGGGATGGCCCCTTGGTTATTTTGGTGAATGAACTATCTGCTTCGGCTTCCGAGATTTTAGCTGCAGCCATGCAGGATTATAAGCGTGGAATCGTAATTGGTAGCAAACAAACCTACGGGAAAGGAACGGTTCAAAATGTTCTGGACTTAAACGAATGGATGCGAAGCAATAACTTTGGCGATTTAGGAGCCTTAAAAATTACCACTCAGAAGTTTTATCGTGTAAACGGAGGTTCCACCCAATTGGAAGGTGTGAAAAGCGACGTGATAATGCCGGATCAATATAGCTATATCGATGTGGGAGAACGCGACTATGAAAACCCGCTTCCTTACGACAAAATAGACGCGGCCGATTATGAAGTATGGGATGGATATGTAGACTTTGATGCCTCTATTGAAAAAAGTAAGGAGCGTCTTATGAAGAGTGAGCAACTACAATTAATCGATGAGAACGCACGGTATATTAAGATGCGACGCGATGAAATGGAAGTACCCCTTAATTTTGATGCGTATGTTGCCGATATTGAAAAACGAAAGGAGGAAACGAAAAAGTTTGATAAGTTAGAAGAATATGATAATCAGTTAAGCTTCCGTTCATTGCCTTCTGAAATTCAGCTTATGAAGCAAGATACGACGCTGCGTGAGAAACGTAAGCGTTGGCATAAAAATCTCGCGAAGGATATTTATGTTGAAGAAGCCATAAATGTACTGCGAGACCTACGAATCAATAATATCAAGGCCGGCAAAGTTGCCGATATGAAGAATTAGTAAATACGTTTGAATGATATGACCCGCATCGTTGGATGCGGGTTTTTTTGTACTTTATTCCAATGTCAATTTTGATACCTTTGTGAAGTGAGTAAGTCCACTTCCTTGTCGGCCCTGGCCTTTCGGAAATTCAGAAAAAACTTCTGGGGAATGGCCAGTTTGTTCTTCCTAGCGGGATGCTTGCTATTAGCAATATTTGCGTATGCCATAGCTCCAGACCATTCCGAAAATGCAAATCAAATGCATCTGAGTATCCATTCAAAATCACCTGGGTTTACAGTAAATATGTTGACCATACCAGTAGCTGTGGAGCAGGAGTCATGGTTGAAATCCTTTTTGTTTGGAGAACGAAATGCCAATACCGAGGTTCCAGTTTCATCTGTGGAAGTTCGAGACACAACAATTGTTGCGACCTTATACACTGAAGCAGGTGAAAAAGGGTTGGAGAAGGAATATTCGCTTTCGCAATTTCCAGAAGCGACCTCGGTTTCTGAAGTTCAGAAACGCTATGTTCATCAGCAAACGTTTGTATTGGGGACTGATAAGTATGGAAGGGATTTATTGAGTAGAATGTTGGTGGGTATTCGTATATCTCTTTCTATAGGTTTTGTGGCTGTATTGATATCACTGCTTATTGGGATTAGTTTGGGAGCAATTGCAGGTTACTTTGGAGGAAAGGTAGACGCTGCTATCATGTGGTTAATCAATGTAACATGGTCCATTCCTACTTTGTTATTAGTGATAGCCATTACATTGGCGTTGGGGAAAGGGTTTTGGCAAGTTTTTATTGCAGTAGGCCTTACGATGTGGGTCGAAGTGGCTCGTGTTATCCGTGGACAAGTTATGGGAGTAAAGCAAATGCAATTTGTAACCGCGGCTCGAGCGTTGGGCTACACCGATGTAAGGATTATAATAAAGCATATTCTTCCAAATGCCATGGCGCCCGTTATCATCATTTCTGCCGCTAACTTTGCTGCCGCCATATTAATTGAAAGTGGCTTGAGCTTTTTGGGTATTGGGGCCCAACCCCCAATGCCAAGTTGGGGAGGAATCATTAAGGATCACTATAGTTACATCATTTTAGGCAAGCCCTATTTGGCTTTAGTACCTGGTTTCGCAATCATGAGCTTGGTAACAGCATTCATGCTTATCGGAAACGCACTTCGCGATGCCCTAGACGTTAAATCTGGCTAGTTTGGATCTTTTTTACTTCAGAAAAACAAAGAGGCAATTCAAGAATTGTCGCTATAAATTCTTGAATAGCAGTGTATTATATTTTTATATATTCAAATAATATCTCATATTTGAATAGTGCTAGGCTATACAATCTTCCCAATCTATCATAATTTTCTTTAGTACTGAAGCCGTAAGTACACTATATGAGAATGCATCATTGAGGCATCAAAGCTATACCTATTTAATAAGAAGGGATCTAAACGCGTTGGCCGAAAAGCGGATGAGTAGGCAAATTAGAAGAGTGCTATTCTTAAAAGCATTTTTCATTTTCTAGGATTGAGGGCATTCCTTCATGTTACCGATTTATGGCAAGGAAGGGGTGTGTTTTCAAAGTGAAATGCAACTTCACTTTAATAAAGCCGCGGAAACCGAAAAGCGAACGAGTAGGTAATTTCAAAAACATATCATTATGAAAAATATCGTTGCATGCATAGTATTTGCGCTTACCATTAACCTGGCTTGGAGTCAAAAGGGCCTATCAACGGAAGTAACCTTCGCTCCATTACCCCAACAGACCTATACATTGCCAAATCAAGGGAATGTAGCATTTGATTTTACAAAACTTAAACCGAATCAAAAAGTGCGATTTATTGGCGGTCCGAAGGAAGACTGGATCGATATCCGAAAAACGGCAAATGGAATTGAGTTCTCGGCGAATGGGGCCTATTTTCAACATGATAATTCCTTGAAATTATATAACTCGAAGAATGTACTGACCCATACGATCGATGCCGGCTATTTAAAAAACAATTCAAATCAGCGATTTGGGTTGCTTCAAGTTTTCGTTGCGGTTTGTTGTATTGAAATTGAATACGAATCAAATGGGGCATGGCATATTAAATACGATTGCGATTGCTTATCAATTGAACTTTCAAACTAAATAATCATGAAAACCACTATTCTACAAATCATCGTTTCTATCGTGCTTGGCATGTTGTTGCTGCTATTTGTAAATGCTATTGCACTCCTATATCGGGTAGCGAGTGAAGGCTATACATCACTAGGGTTTAAACATGGTCAATTCTTTTTAGATGGAACTGAAATAGGATTATCTCTTTTTGCTCCTTTTGGAATTATAGTCATTCTCCTTCTTGCTTTTGTACTATTTCTATTGATTTCAAAAAGGCCTAAGCAAATTCACGGATAAGAAGTGGAATAGAACTTCCCTTTTATGGCGAAGCAAACTGTAAAGCTATTTGTTATAGTGATGCTAATAGAAGTGTGTGAGAATAAAAAAAGGAAGCTCCTGAAGGGCAGGAGCTTCCAAAAGTTCTAGGATTGAGATAAACATATCATATCTCGTGAATAAAGATACAAAAATTAATAGTAGTTGTCTCGAGGTGGTAGTGTTTTGATCGGTGCATTGCTTATGCACATAAAACAAGCCGCGGAAACCGAAAAGCGAACGAGTAGGTATTACACTCAAGTATTGAATTATGAAAACTATTATTATGATATTATTGCCTTTGCTGATGTTGGGAACACAGGCGAAGGCACAAAAGCAAAGCACTTATACAAAAGGTGAAGTGAAAACGGAGCTTATTAAAAGCTTCGCTGACTTTGTGGAATCGGTGAAACCATTTTATTCGAAGGGAGATTCTTATCTAGATTTCAAATTGAAGGTGTTGATAGGAAATCCACAGGCCGATAAATCGTTATTGCCGACGCTTCCTGCAGAAGGTGAAGCGTTGTTACTGAAAGCCTACAATTATCTTAAATCAGGGTATAGCTACACTGAAATAATAAATAAGGGTGATTTCGAAACCATGGGAAAGGCAGCGATTTTTATGTCAGATAAAGTCAAGTCGGGAAAAACGGAAACCTATGCGGAAATTGCACTATTTGGTGGAAACTCCACGGCTTTGGAAACCAATCCGATGCTTCCGACTAGTAAAAAGCCATGTAAATGGTACCAATTATGGTGTCACTTGGATAATGTTCTTGGGGAAGGATGGGGCGAAACCATTATTATTATGATCATCGAGATAATATTTCCTTAATAAAGTATGAACAATCACATAGGTATCTAGAAGGGTGCCTATGTGATACCCTTTTAACCTAAATAGCATGATTAAAAAAGTTCTTTTTACACTTTCGATCGTAATGTTGAATTTTTCATGCAGCACATTCTATAATATCGCATTATCGAGAATGGGTGTTTATGACGATACAATCACCTCTCAAAAATATCTTAAAGGTGATAAAGAAGTTGTTCTTTTTCCCATGCATCATGTAGGAACGCCGCTGTTTTATGAAGATATCAGGAGAAAGGTTGATTCCATGACAGCTTTAGGATATTTTTTCTATACCGAAGAAGTGAAGGGAGAAGGGTTTAGCGATACGAACATTCGAAAACTCAGAAAAGTTATGGGTACGATTACGCGCGGAAGAAACTTGAAAACCATTCTTGATACCATTAATGGAGGCAAACTAAAGAGTAAACTTAAAAAAGAACTAGTAAATCAACCCTCGGACGAAGAATTGGGGGTGACTGAATCAAACGGTAAGAATGTAGATGCCACACTAGCGGAAATGATACAGTACTATGAGCAAAAAAATGGTGCTATTATTCTAGAAAAATGTGATTTTGAAACGGGTGTTTATGAAAATACAGCTTGTGATGAAGAAATTGATTCTGAGAAACGAAATGATCTGATATTAGATTCTCGGAATGAAATTATCTTGAAGACGTTGGATGTTGATTTGGCGAGCTATAATAAGATAGGGATTCTTTATGGTGCAAATCACATGGAAGGAATAAGGGAGGGACTTGTTGTTAGAGGCTTCTCCAAAATAAAACCGTAATTATGAAAACATGGCTTATGCTATCTATTGGATTACTAATGAATATATGTTTTGTGAACGCTCAAAATGCCTCGCAAACATTTGAAACAACGATAGTGGCAAATTTCGATGGGTTACACTGCGATGGTAAGAATGGTTTATGTAGCCTTGAAGGCGCGGGAAAACAATTGTGCAATGGGATCTTATTGTATGATGAAAAGAGGACAGAACTCAGCTTGAAAATTGACCTATCAAAGCTCTCCAATTCCCAGGTAATCCAACTATTGGGGCAAAATATTGAGGAAGCACGTCAACAAACGGACACTTCTGTTGAAATCAGTAATCAAATCGATCTAACTCCACAGTTACGATCTCTGCTTCATATTTCAGACGCGTCTTTAAGGATTGCTGAAGGAACATCGCCAGCGATAATTTCGGAGTCGCATATCATTATTAGGTTAACCCTACAGTAAAATGCACAGTATTCATAAACATATTGTTTTATTAATATTCGGAGTATCGTCACTTTCCGTATTGTGTAGACCTCCTACAATAGATGATGTGTTACATGAATTGGCTGCTGAAACCATGTATATTCATTCCGTGTACGACAGTATCGATAGAAAATTGGCGCAAGCAATGTATAGCGTAAATGTTAAGATGAATAGCGCTACGACCATAGAGCAGAAAGTGGAGTTATTGCTTCAAAAGGATAAACTTGAAGGCAAGATTAGGGAAAACGAACAATCGCGTGCTACCGAACTTAGTAAAATTCGTTACATCAAAGGCTTACAGGTTATCAATATTCTGTACGAGAAAACCCTAGCCTTAGACCATCACTTCGCTTCCGTAAGCACTTTTAGAGACCTTAATAACCTATCAAATCCAAATCATTATGCCGAATTCATTTCGGTGAAACAACAACTTGTTCAACAAAAAAGAAAAAAAGAAGGGTTCAACTTGTCAGAGCTACTCGGGAATAACGTCTATACCTCCGTCATACACTCCTTTGTTTCTTTGTTCACGAGTGAAGGTACTAGTAGAAGTCAAAAAGAACAACAGCTTCAACAAGTAGAATGCATATTGGACTTTACCTTGCGCATGCATCAGGATTTGAACACTATTTATTTTGAAACCATTTTTCTTCAGAAAAGCAACGAAGCTATTATGGAAGAATTACAACAGTTGTTTTTCGATTATACAAAACCTGTTCAATACAATAAATCACTTGCTGAATGTAGGAGTACTGACGATTGGGGAACGATTCGAAATTATCTTCAAGAATACCTCGAATCCTTGCAATCATTACAGGAGGATCCTGAGGAGACACGAAAAGCCCATCGTATGCAAGTGAATCTACATTTTCCTATCGATCGATTGCTTCAGTTCATTACCAAATACAACGCCTTTATCGATCAGGGTGAAAAATTTTATGAGAAATTCGCAATTATGCTGAATAGCTATGAAAATGAAGCGCTTTGCTCCCAACAGATTCCAGCGGAATTTCAGCAACTAAAGCAAGGGATTCAAATCGCTATCGAAAAATTCAACACCGCCTATAAGCCTGTAGAGATAAACGGTAGTAAAATGAAGGAAATCTTATACGGTATTAATGAATATGAATAGAAGCTATCTTCTTCTCCACTTTTTCAGAAACCAGTATTTTTGAGGCGAAAATACTGCTCCTTATGTCACGAAAATACATTTATCCACTATTGATAATACTCGTTACGGTCGGACTCTGGTATGCCGAACAATATATTGACCGCCAACAGGAGCATTACCCAGAGGAGTCTAAAACAACTGAACTTTCAGAAGAATTTGGAAACGCTTATATACCAACTTCCACTACGGGGGAAGTAATCCGCCATAATTATTATACCCTATCATACAGTGAAGCGCATGAACAGGCGGAATGGGTGGCTTACGAACTCAATAAAGAACATCTGAAAAACAACGATTTTGAGCGTCCTTATTTTATTCAGGATCGAAAGGTTTCTTCCGGTTCTGCTGATTGGAGAAGCTATAAGAATTCGGGTTACGATCGAGGTCATTTGGTAGCAGCGGCCGACCGGGAATTCGAGTACAATGCATTTCATGAAACATTCCTAACCAGCAATATTAGTCCACAGAACCACGACTTCAATAGCGGTATTTGGAATCGGTTAGAGCAGAAAGTACGCTATTGGGCCGAGAAGTATGATGGTGTGTTTGTGGTATCTGGAGGCGTTCTACAACCTGGCTTGAAAACCATTGGTTCAGAACGTGTTTCGGTGCCAGAGAAGTTTTATAAAATTGTTGTAGATGCCTCAACACAACCACCAAAAGCTATAGCGTTCCTAATTCCCAATAAGCCTTCTTCACGCTCGTATTTCGAATATGTAGTAACTATAGATTCTTTGGAAACCATAACAGGCATTGACTTTTTCCCAGGTCTCGAAACATCGGTTCAAAACATGCTGGAAGGTACCATCGATAAGCGTGCATGGACAAAGCGATAATCAGTTGCCGTAGTAGCTGTTAGCGGCATCTAGTCGGACAAAGATGAAAAGTAATATGGTGAACCCCCATAGTCCGGAACCTCCATAACTAAAAAAGGGAAGCGGTATTCCAACGGTCGGAAATAGGCCGGTGACCATTCCAATATTTACGAAAAAGTGAAAAAAGAGTATGGCTGCAACACTATATCCATAGATTCGACTAAATTGATTTTTTTGTCGTTCTGCTAATACCAAAAGGCGGGCAATCAAGCCCACAAAAAGAATGATAACGACGATACTCCCGATGAAGCCCCATTCTTCACCAACAGTGCTGAAAATATAGTCGGTATGTTGCTCTGGTACAAATTTACCCTTAGTCTGTGTTCCCTGCGTCCAACCCTTTCCGGTCCAACCGCCACTTCCAATCGCGATTTCACTCTGATTCGTATTATAGCCGATACCCTTTGCATCGGTTTCTTTGCCTAGAACGATATTGAAACGGTCGCGGTGGCGCTGTTCAAAAACATTATTAAAAATATAATTCACTGAAAAAACGAAGGCTAGACTGATAGCCGTGAGAAAGACAAATTTGAAAATATTCGGCTTTCTTTTTCGCTTTCTAAAAAGTAGGATGCCAGCAATAGCTATAATTCCTAAACTGACCCAAATAGTACCTAAGCCTAAAGTTGCGATAAATAACGCAGCGGCAAAAAAGCCTACCATTAAATAGATATAGGGTAATCCTTCGCGATATAATGGAAAGATGAATGCAGCGTAAACCAGCGCACTTCCAGGATCTGGCTGGGGAATTATTATAAGTGCTGGTAAAATAATGATAAGAAATGCCCGAAGTTGATCCTTAAAGACCGAGATGTCGGTCTGAATATCGCTTAAATACTTGGCCAAGGCCAAAGCCGTTGCTGCTTTTGCAAATTCACTGGGCTGTAAACTTGCAGGACCAATGGCATACCAAGAAGTTGCTCCGGAAATTGTTTTACCGAACACAAAGAGCCCTAAGAGCGATGCTAATGAAACAAGATAGATAACGCTGGAAAAACGTTCATAAAACTTTGACTCAAGCGCTAGAATGAAAACAATTATCAGGACACTAAGCAGTATCCAAACAAACTGCTTGAAATAAATTTGGTTAAAATCGAAAAACTGCGTGGCATTTTCATCGAGGGACGCAGAATAAATGTTGATCCACCCAATTGCTACAAGCAATATGTAGAAAAATATAGTAAGCCAATCGAATCGTAAGGAGCCTTTTCCTGCAGCCATTTAGTTGTTGATTTTAAACGGCTCGCCGCTATAAGGTTTCGCGTATTCCTCCTCAAGGCTGCCGTTTAACACATACTCTTCCATGTCTTTTCTGGTAATTTCACCTTTAAGATACTTTTCGATCATTAATCCTGCTATACGACCTGCCCAGCGTGATCCCCAATACCCATTTTCAACAAAAACAGAGATGGCAATTTTTGGGTTATCCTTCGGTGCAAAAGCTACAAAAATGGAATGGTCCGTTAACTGCATCCGTTTGCCATCTATCCGAACATAGTTTTCTGCAGTTCCCGTTTTTCCGCAGATATCGATGCCAGGAATCTGTAGAAAGGAAGCAGTACCTCTGGTATAAACCTGATGCATACCTTCTACTACTGGTTCAAAATGCTCGGGCGAAACTGTAGTGACGTGTTTTTCAGTATACTCCGATGGAACACTGTCTTTCTTTCCAATGCCTTTTATCATATGCGGAGTATAGTACCAACCGCGATTTGCAATGGTGGCAGTAAAATTGGCCATCTGAATAGGCGTTAATAATATTTCACCCTGCCCAATGGCGTTACTGATAGTAGCCGTTGCATACCATTGGTGTTCAGGATACCAGCGATCGTAAAAATCGCCATCTGGAATCAAGCCTTTTTTGCCAATCGGAAGATCATACCCTAAATAATCACCCAGTCCAAAACTCTGTAAATGATTGTGCCAACGGTCCATTCCCTCTTCTGGAGTAGCATATTTTTCAATAGTTCTTCTGTACACTGTACAGAAATAGGTGTTACATGAATTGGCGATACCGTTAATCATGGCGGAAGGCCCTCGGTGGTGACAAGCCAATCGTTGACCACGACCGTAATAATAGGCACCTGGACAACGAATGATTTCATTTTCGGTAATGACTCCTTCTTCCATGGCGATAAGGCCCGTAAGCGTTTTAAAGGGTGAACCTGGAGGGTATTCACCTTGAAGTCCACGATCGAACAGGGGTCTTGCAATGGTGTCGTAATATAAGCGGGTAAAGTTCTTCGAACGTTCCCTTCCAACTAAAAGTGAAGGATCATAATTGGGAGCGGTTACCAAGGCTAAAATTTCACCACTTGAGGGTTCAATGGCTACAATCCCACCGCGTTTTTTAGACATTAATTGCTCCCCATATCGTTGAAGCGTAGCATCTATAGTTAGCCGAAGATCTTTTCCTCTTTCTGGAAGCGTATCGAAGATGCCATCTTTATAGGGGCCAATATCCCTATTAAACTTATCCTTTTGAATATATTTCACTCCCTTTACGCCTCGAAGGGTTTCTTCATATTGACGTTCGACGCCCTGCATTCCTATCAATTCACCCATTTGGTAATAGGGGTTGTCCTCAATAATGCGTTTGTTCACTTCAGCAATATACCCTAACACATTGGCAGAATGATCTACTTGATAATCGCGTAACGATCGTTTCTGAATATAAAACCCATCATACTTGTACATCTTCTCGGATAAAAAAGCGTATTCCGACTTCGTTAATTGCGGAATCACAACTGAAGGCAATCGAGGGGAATATACTCGTGCTTTTTGAAGAATAGTGTCGAAGCGTCCTTTTGTAATACCCAATAAGTCGGTGAATTCTGTCGTATCCAAAGGTTTTACCTCCTGTGGAATGACCATCACATCATAGGAAGGCTGATTGGAGACAAGAAGCTTTCCATTCCGATCAAAAATATATCCTCGTTGCGGATAATCGTATAAAACCTTTACCGCATTGTTTTGTGAAAGCTGTTCAAAGGAAGTGTCGTATACCTGCAAATAGAACAGGCGTCCGGCGAATACAACGCCGGTGATAAGGACGATAACAAGTAAGAGAAGCTTTCGCATGAGAGATTAACTCCAATTTATAGGTTTGTTTTGACTATTTTTTTCTGCTGAAAAGGATAATCAATCCGAGTACTAATAGTATAGTGAAAATTCCTGAAAATAACGTGGATTTTACGATTAATAGTATGTGTTGTAAACTGAATATCTCTAAGCTAAACAATATAAAATGATGCAACAAAACCATGATGCCAACGTATGAAAATCGCTGCGCCATAGATGTTTTTCCGATTCGAATGGTATTGTGCTCGTAACTAACCCCAAATGAAAACTTCAATATCCAGGGTCGGATATACGCTATGAAGGAACAGGCAGCCGCATGGACACCTCCAGAATCCATAAACATATCTATTGTGAGTCCTAATAGAAACGCCAAAAATATCAATAACGATTTATTGGCATTCAAGGGAAATACTAAAATGAAGGTAATGTAGGCGTATGGGTTTATATACCCCATAAAATTGATGTTATTCAGCAATAGTATTTGCAACAATACCAAGGCAATAAAGCGGACGGTATTTATGAAAAAATCATTATTCAACATCGTCTACCGCATTTTCCAGTTCCAAAATCTCGTCAGCATCTAAATTCTCAATTACGTACACATGACGAAGATTCGTCATATCGTTAAACAACTCGATATCCAGATCGTAGTAATTCGATCCTTCCTCCAAATTGTAATCCTTTATGGTTCCGATAAGAACTCCTTCAGGAAAGATAGTGGAGCGGCCACCCGTTACCACCGTATCGCCAATTACTACTGGTGCCAACCTAGGAATGTCGATAAGCTGGGCGACATTCGGATCTTCGGTGTTCCAAACTAAAGAGCCAAAATGGTTCGATTTTTTCAATCGAGCGTTAATTTGGCTTTCGGTATTCAATATAGATAATACAGTGGCATAATTCCCTGAAGTAGCATTTACGATTCCAATAATTCCTTTTGGAGAAATAACCCCCATATCAATAGAAATGCTATCCCTTTTACCGCGATTAATGGTCAGATAGTTTTTCGACTTCGAATAGGTATTGTTGATCACCTTTGCGGTTCTAAAGCGAAACCGAGAATTTAAAAAAGAGCTATCTTCAACCTTAGCGGTTGCGTTTTCACTGAGTAGGGAAAGTTGTGTACGAAGTCTTTTGTTTTCCTCGACTAATTTCAGATTTTGCTTTTCCAGTCCGAAATACTCACTGATACTGCTTTCAAATGAATAAATGCCACCTGTTAAAAAATTAGCTGAGGTAACAAACTTACCGCTATGATAGGTGTGGCTTTGTATCGTGAAGAATAAGGAAATGACAAACAGAAACAGAAACAGCAAAAAGTTCTTGTTACGAATAAAGAAATAGATAATCTGCTGCACCTGTTGGGGAGTTTAAGGATATTAGGCCATCGGTTGGCTATTTAATGAGAACGCTCTTATACTTGTTGATGTTCTTCAAACAAATACCTGTTCCGCGAACCACCGCACGCAACGGATCTTCAGCGATATATACCGGTAAATCTGTTTTTTGCGACAAGCGTTTGTCCAAACCGCGAAGCATCGATCCACCACCAGCCAAATAGATTCCGGTGTTGTAAATATCCGCAGCCAACTCTGGAGGGGTTTGCGATAGTGTTTCCATCACCGCATCTTCAATACGAAGAATCGACTTGTCTAATGCCTTCGCAATTTCACGGAAGGAGGTTTGTACCTGCTTCGGTTTTCCTGTTAACAAATCACGCCCTTGTACCGACATTTCCTCCGGTGGAAGCTCTAAATCTTCAGTAGCAGCACCAATCTGAATTTTTATCTTTTCCGCAGTGCGTTCTCCAACATATAGGTTGTGCTGGGTTCGCATATAATAAATAATATCGTTCGTGAATACATCACCCGCAATCTTAATCGATTTGTCGCAGACGATACCGCCAAGAGCAATAACGGCGATTTCAGTAGTACCACCTCCAATATCGACCACCATATTTCCTTTCGGTTGCATGATATCGACACCAATACCGATTGCAGCGGCCATCGGTTCGTGAATCAGGTACACTTCCTTTCCATTCACCCGTTCGGCACTCTCTTTAACCGCACGCATTTCAACCTCGGTAATACCACTAGGAATACAAATAACCATTCGTAGGGAAGGGGTAAGCCACTTTTTCTTTAAAGCAGGAATATCCTTGATGAACATATTGATCATCTTCTCACTGGCATCGAAATCGGCGATAACGCCGTCTTTCAGCGGACGAATTGTCTTGATGTTTTCGTGGGTTTTACCCTGCATCATGCTGGCTTCACGTCCCACGGCAATTATTTTTCCGGAGGAGCGGTCGCGCGCAACGATAGAAGGGGCATCGACCACCACCTTATCATTATGGATGATCAGGGTGTTGGCGGTTCCCAAGTCGATGGCTATTTCTTCAGTGAGGAAGTCAAAAAATCCCATACGTGCTTTTTGGTGCTATAGGTTAAACGTGTGATAAGGCACTCGGTGCCACACAAATGTACTATTTTAATGTTTAAAATGACGGGTTCCGGTAAATACCATGGAAAGCCCGTTATCGTTGCAATAATCGATGCTTAGCTCATCCTTTATGGAACCTCCAGGTTGGATTACCGACGTAATTCCTGCGCCATCTGCAATTTCAACACAATCTGGAAACGGGAAAAAGGCATCGCTTGCCATTACCGCTCCCGATAAATCGAAATCGAAATTTTTAGCCTTTTCAATGGCTTGCTTTAAGGCATCAACACGAGAGGTCTGACCCGTACCGCTGGCACACAATTGTTTGTTTTTAGCCAAAACGATTGTATTGCTCTTGGTATGCTTACATATTTTCGATGCAAACAACAAGTCTTCTAACTCGGCATCCTTCGGTTTATTGTTCGTTACTTCTGTTAAATCCTCACGGCTATCGGTCTTCATATCGCGATCCTGAACTAAGGCACCATTTAAGCAACTTCTGGTTAAGGTTTTAGGGAGTTCGATAGGTTTTTGAACTAATAGAATTCTATTTTTCTTTCCTTTCAATATTGTCTGAGCCTCTACGGAAAAAGAAGGAGCAATAACTACTTCACAGAATAGCTTATGGATTTCTTCAGCAGTAGCGGCATCAATTTCAACATTGCTGATCAAAATTCCACCAAAGGCCGAAATGGGATCGCCTGCCAACGCATCTTTATAGGCATCTAAAATGGTTTCCCGCTGTGCCAATCCACAGGCATTATTGTGTTTTAGGATAGCGAAGGTGGGTGCTTCGCCTTGAAATTCATTCATCAACGTAACGGCTGCGTCTACATCCAAAAGGTTATTGTAGCTCAATTCCTTGCCATGAAGTTTGTCGAATATCGCATCGAAATCGCCATAGAAAAAGCCTTTTTGGTGTGGGTTTTCACCATAGCGAAGCGTTTTTCCCTTGGTTTCAGAAACCTTCAGCGCTGGAATTTCTACTTCACTGTTGAAGTAATTGAAAATCGCTGTATCATAATGCGAAGAAATATTGAAGGCTTTTGCAGCAAAACGCTTTCGGTCTTCAACTGAAACTGTTCCATTATTATCGGAAATCAACTGCAACACTTCATCGTAATCTTCCATAGAGGAAACACAGAGTGTGTCGTTAAAATTCTTGGCTGCCGCGCGAATCAATGAAATACCACCGATGTCGATTTTTTCAATAATATCTTGCTCAGATGCACCTGAAGCGACAGTTTTTTCAAAAGGATATAAGTCGACAATCACCAAATCCAATTGTGGAATCTCATACTGTTCCATTTCTCTGATATCACCTTCATGGTCCTGACGATTCAGAATTCCGCCAAAAACTTTTGGGTGAAGTGTTTTTACCCGTCCGCCCAAAATGGAAGGATATTGGGTAATGTCTTCCACGGCAACGACCTCGATTCCCAAATCGTTGATAAACTTTTGCGTACCGCCCGTAGAATATAGGGTGACGCCTAAATCGTGAAGTTTTCTAACAATGGGTTCCAATCCGTCTTTATGAAATACTGAAATAAGGGCTGAAGAGATTTTTTTGCTGTCGCTCATGGTTATGGTTTTTCGCGCGGTCCTTAATTTTTGAAAGATAGGCGCAAAAGTACGTATTTACACTATAAATTTGTAACATTACCAAGGCGAAAGCGTCCTATTTTTATTTACAGGCTATCAACAACTAGCCTGCTGTTTTTCAAAGGGAAGAATAGGCCAACTAAAACCAAGCGACGTCTATGATTGTGTACTTACGGATTCTGAAGGAAAGCTTCAATTTTGCTATCAATGCGCTTCGTAATAATAAGTTGCGGACGTTCCTTTCGCTGGTAGGCGTTACCATTGGTATCTTTTCAATCATCGCCATCCTTGCAGCCGTCGATTCCCTAAAACGTGAGATTGAAGGTTCGATGAGTGGGTTGGATAACAGCACTATTATCGTCGCCCGCTTTTCTTTTGGTCCAACCGATGTTCCGCGATGGAAACGGGAGCAATTTCCAGATGTTACTTACGATGAATATCAGTATGTGGCTCGAAATGTACCCGATGTTGAAGCTGCTAGTTACACACTGAACGTTCCAAATGAAACGATTAAATACGAAGACAAACAAGTAGACAATGTCCCTATCGGTGCGGTCACCGAAGATTACTACAATATTGAGGCTTTACAGCTATCGGCCGGACGTTTCTTTAACGCTGCCGAATCGAATAGTGGTGCTCCTATAATCGTATTAGGATATCAAATTGCGCAGGAATTGTTCGGGGGAAGTGAACAGGCCTTGGGTAAGAAAGTGCGTGTGTATGGTAGAAAATTTACGGTAATCGGTGTGTTGAAGAAAGAAGGAGCTGGATTATTCGGAAATTCGAAGGATACCACGATGTGGATGCCGGTAAATGTAGTGCGAAGAATCTATGGAGCGAATAATCCGAGTACATTCCCACAAATCGTGATAAAGCCAGAGGATGATGTGGACAATGAAGAATTCATCGCTTTGTTGAAGCAGCAGTTACGCCTGAAACGCGGGTTGCGCACCGATGAAATAGACACCTTTTTTGTGAACCAATTACAAGGGTTTGCCGACTTTATCGATAATATCACTGGACAGATGAACCTAATAGGTTTGGTTATTAGTGGTTTTTCGTTATTGGTAGGCGGCTTCGGAATTGCCAATATCATGTTCGTAAGTGTAAAGGAACGCACCAACCTTATCGGTATCCAAAAATCCTTAGGGGCGAAGAACAAGTTTATTCTTCTTCAGTTTTTGTTTGAAGCAGTCATCTTAGCGATCATTGGCGGATTAATCGGTTTGTTCTTGGTTTTCATAGTTTCGATACTGGCCTCGCAGTTTACGGGCGATTTCGAATTCGTGCTCTCACCCTGGAATATGTTCATAGGAACAGCCATATCAGCTGTAATCGGATTGATCTCGGGGATTTTGCCTGCTATTTCAGCATCGCGTCTCGATCCGGTGGAAGCTATCCGTACAGGGATGTAAAAAATATTGGGATGTGCCTACAGGTTTGTAAACCCAGAGCTGTTATTCCGAATTGACAATAAACTAACCAAAATTCATAGCGTATGAGACTTTTATATTTGTTGGCAATTTTAAATATGGTTGCAGCTTGTAATAACCATGAAAGTAAAGTAGACGAAAAAACTCAAATGTCCGTTGAAAATGAAATTGATATTGAAGCAGAGTTAAAATCTATTGAAGAAACAAGAAGTGGCTTTGAGCTTGCAATTAAAGAAAAAAGATATCAGGATCTTAAAATGTTTGGAACGCAAGACATTATATCATTAACACCAATTTGTGGAGAATGGGAGCAATATAAAACACAAAGGTCGAACCCAAATGAATTATTTAGTTACGACAGTTTAATTATGAGGCCCAAAGAGACAATTATCGTAAGTGATAGTGTGGCATATGATTTTGGGACAAGCTCTGTTTACTATACCAATAAAGAGGGCGAAGCAGTTGAAATTTCTGATACCTTTTTGGCAATTTTGAAAAAGGACAAAAATGACGGTCGATGGAAATTACACAGAGAGGTGGCTACTACTAATATGGTTGAATAAACTACTACTAGCAAGACCGGTTTCACCCTGAGCTTGCGTGTGCTGGGGGCTGTTTGTCGGCAGATAGGAAGTCGAAGCATCGAAGGGTAGTTGAAGAGCTCGCAGTGTAATCATTTTATAAAATCTCCGCTACCTGCTCATTCACCCATTCCAAGAAGCGTTCGTCTTCAACCGAAAACGGATCTTCCGTATGCGAATCAATATCGATTTGTCCGATATTCTTCCCATCCTTAAACAACGGAATAACGATTTCAGCTTTTACGAACATACTACAGGCAATGTAGTTGTTTTGTGCTTTCACGTCGGGCACCACAAAATTCTCATTCCGTTCGGCTACCTGACCGCAAATACCTTTTCCAAAGGGAATAACTGTATGATCGGTCGGTTCGCCAGCGAAGGCTTTTAAGTGAAGCGTTCGTTCTTCATGATTCGCAAAATAGAAGCCGACCCAATCGTAATAGCCAATAGAGCTTTGCAATAATTCACAAACTTCCGTCATTCTTGATTCCACCGATTCGGAAGAATTGTTTAAAATGGTAGAAACTTTGGCTTTAAGGGCTTCGAACGGCATAGTGAGAGTTTTGGGTAAAAGTATTTCAATTGATAGACAATCCACAGCGGGAATTCCTTTATTTTTGTTAAAATAGCCTATTTCATTGAAGCAACTTTTCAACAAATACCGACCGGTACTTCAGTTTATCGGCGTTTTTTTAGGAGTTTATCTGCTGCTGATATTTTTATATTCACTATATCTTCAATTCAATTGGGGTTCACAAAACCATCCCGATTACATCACAAATCTTGTGGCTGAGCAAGCTCGGAGTGTGAGTGAAACATTGGGGTATGAAACGAAAACCTATATTGATGTTACGGAGCCATGGGTTCAATATCATGTCAATAATCGATATGTATTGCGAATAGTAGAAGGTTGCAATGCAGTGAGTGTATTATTGTTATTTGCTGCCTTTGTATTGGCGTTTTGGCAAGGGACTAAGCGAACGTTGCTATTTCTTATGGCCGGTTCTGTATTACTATATGGTTTTAATGTGATTCGAGTAGCGTTGTTCGGAATTGGGTTGTATGAATATCCCGAGTATTCAACGTTTTTACATGATATCGCGTTTCCTCTATTCATCTATGGAGTATTATTTGCGCTATGGATTGTTTGGATTCGTTCAAAAATGAAGAACAGGTGAAAAAGGGCGTCACTATCTTATCGGTATTTGTATTGCTTATTGGCTTAGTGACGGTTCGCTATTTCCAGAACACCCTGTTTTACGATCCATTACTCGAGTTTTTCAATAGTGAATATGTTGCCTCGCAACTTCCGGAGCTAGAATTCGGAAAACTAGTGTCCTCCCTATTGTTTCGCTATGTGTTGAATATGTTCTTATCGCTTGGAGTTATATGGGTAGTGTTTCGTTCTAAGGAAGTGCTGCGACTAAGCATTTTAGTCTATGTAGCATTTTTAATTCTGTTTGGAGGAATCTTTACCTTTTTACTCCTCCAGTACCAGCCAGGACAGTATTTGCCATTGTTTTATGTACGACGATTGCTTATTCAGCCCATCTTGTTGTTGCTGCTTATTCCAGCCTTTTATTTCTATAGAAAAAAATAGGTTTTTAGTACATTTGTGTCCCTAAAGAAACAAACCATGAAAAAAATAGTTGCCTTATTAGTATTGATTGCTCTTGTACTGACATCTTGTGCCGATGATAAGAAAAAACAAGATGTAGCCGAAGAAGAAACCACAACGGAAATTGAGAAAAATCCCCAACAGCTCGATCAAATCAACTTTAACGATGACGGAATGCGAAAAATCTTTGCGAGTTACATCGATGTGAAGTCGGCCTTGGTTGAAACCGATGCCGAAAAGGCAAAAGCTGCAGCTTCCAATCTTATGACCGATTTTGCGAACGTAGGAGTGGAGCCTGCTGCCATGAAAGCTGCCCAAAGTATCAAGGAAGCCGATGATGTGGAAGTACAGCGAACAGCATTCATGATTCTGACGAATGAAGTAGAAAAAATGATGATGGATGCGCTCGATGGCGGCGTTATCTACAAACAATACTGTCCGATGGCTTTCGATAACAAAGGTGCCTATTGGTTAAGCGAATCGGAAGAAATTCGCAATCCTTACTTCGGCGATAAAATGCTGAAATGTGGGAAAGTTACGTCTCAAATACATTAATAATTTACATATTATGCGAAACCAATTTAGCATTATCCTTTCACTCTTTTTAATAACCTTCGCATTCAGTTGTAAAAATCAAGGTGAAGCTGAAAACGAAACCTCTGATAGTGTACTTCAGATGAAGGAAATCGTTGCCGTTCACGATGAAATGATGCCGAAAATGTCTACCATTGGTGAACTTACCGGAAAATTGGAAACGGAAATGAAGTTGGCGAAAAAAGACTCTATTTATAAAGATGCAATTGCCGACCTTCAGGAAGCCAATGAGGGTATGATGAATTGGATGCGAGACTTTGGAGGCGATTTCACCTTCGAGGAAATCAATAAGGGGAAGGAGCTTTCCGAAGAAAAGGAACAACTGCTCGATGGGTATGAAAAGAGTGTCAATGAAATGAAGCAGAAGATGAATTCCGCCATTGTAAAAGGCAGAAGAGTCTTGAATAAAAATAATTAAAGCGTTAGCCCTATATGAAAAGACTGCCAATGTGCAGTCTTTTTTTTATCTTTGTACCGTGCAAAAAGTAATGTCCATAGCAATATCCTTACTGTTGCTTCTTAGTAGCAGTGGAATCTCCTATTCGCAGCATTTTTGTGGCGGAATGGAAATGATGGCGAAGCTTACTTTAGGCGAAGCCCATCTTTCCTGTGGTATGGATAAAGCTGTGGATGTATGCGACGAACCTTCTGTTAGTGAACCCGACGATGACTCCTGTTGTAATACAGAATATACCTCGGTTGAAACGGATGATACGTTTGTGAAGGCGTCTTTCGATGTTGATTTTGACGTAACCTTCGCTTTTGCTTTTGTCTCGGTTTTCGTATTGGATCTCCATACAAGTTTGGATACCGAGCAACCTTCTTTTTCAGAATACAATCCACCACCCTTAGATAGGGACCTTCCGGTGCTCTATCAAACCTTTCTCATTTGATATTCAAATTATATGAGGTTGCCTATAGCGGCCTTTGTGTCCAGCTTATGAAGCTGTATATCCTATTGTATAATTTGAATTTCAAAAACCATGACTCATACATATAATGTAAGCGGAATGACCTGCGAAGGTTGTAAAGCTTCTGTAGAAAAAAACCTAAACGCCCTTGCTGAAGTAACCGATGTACACGTCGATTTACAAGCAGGCGAGGCAACCATTACCAGTAACCAACACATTCCCCTTTCTAGCCTTCAAAAGGCACTACCGTCAAAGTATACCATTTCAGAAAAGGAAACGCAAAAGACTATTTCTTCCTTTTCCGATGCCGGTGAAGAAAAATCGAAATGGCAGCAATTACAACCGCTGTTTCTCATCTTCGCCTACATTGCAACGGCTTCTATTTTACTTCATATTGAAGAATGGAACACTCAGGCAGCCATGCTCGACTTTATGGGATTGTTTTATATCGTTTTCAGCTTTTTTAAAATGCTCGATTTAAAAGGATTTCCACAAAGCTTTCAGATGTACGATCCGTTGGCAAAGGCTGTTCCGGCATACGGAAAAATATATCCGTTTATGGAAACCGCATTGGGTATACTTTTTTTAATGCGAATTGAGGTGAAAATAGCCCTAATAGTAACCATTATAATTCTTGGGATTACCACCATAGGCGTGGTCCGAACGTTGCTCGATAAGAGGAAAATTAAATGTGCTTGTCTCGGTACCGCATTGAATCTTCCCATGACAGAGGCCACCTTTATCGAAAATGCCGTGATGATTATCATGGCCATCACCCTATTATTCAACCTAGCATAAAAAAGTCCCCATGAAATATTTAAAATATCTAGTACTTCTATTACCAATACTTTCCTTTTCACAAGAAAAACTGGAAGGGATTATCTACGATGGTGCTGCTCCAGAGGCCAGCTCACCACTGCCCGGTGCAAACGTGTTCTGGAAAGATACCGAAGTAGGTGCCGTTTCCGATTTCAACGGAAATTTCAGCATCAACTATAAGGAAGAATATACCGAACTTATTATAAGTTTTGTTGGATATAAAACCGATACCATTACAGTAACTGCTACAACAGTTGTAGAACATACATTACAACCCAAAGCCTCTTTGGATGAGGTGACCATTTCTGCTAGAAAGGAAGCCATGTCACGTTCGTTTCTTCAGGCGCAGAATGTCATCAACGTTAGTAGCGATGAACTGTTGAAAGCAGCTTGTTGCAATCTAGCCGAGAGCTTTGAGACCAATCCGTCTATCGATGTGAACTTTGTCGATGCAGTAACCGGAACGCGACAAATTAAGATGCTCGGCCTCACAAGTCCATATATTTTAATGACAATTGAAAACGTTCCTGCTATTCGAGGGGCGGCCCAAGCGTACGGCCTAAGTTTTATTCCGGGTACGTGGGTAGAAAGCATCCAGATTACCAAAGGCGCTGGAAGCGTGGTAAACGGTTTTGAAAGCTTTACGGGCCAGATTAATGCGGAACTCCAGAAACCTTCAAAAGATGCGAAACTTTTTGTAAACGGATACGGTTCGTTGAATGGTCGATTAGAGTTGAATACGCACGTCAATACTGAAGTGACCGATAAAATTTCAACAGGGATTTATGCTCACGGCAATCTTAGAAAAGAAAAATTTGACAACAACGACGATGGTTTCTTGGATATGCCGCTTCAGGAACAGATCAATATTATGAACCGTTGGCAGTATACCGATAATGAAAAAGGTTGGGTGGCATTTTTTAATGCACGCTATCTAAATGATACAAAACAAACGGGGCAGGTCGATTTCAACCCCGATACCGATCGCGGAACGACCAACAATTGGGGAAGTGAAATCGATACAGAGCGTATCGATCTTTCCAGTAAAATAGGATACGTAAATCCAGACTTACCGTGGCAGAGCGCTGGTTTACAATTGGCGTACAGCACGCATGACCAAAACTCATATTTTGGCCTGCGACCATATAATATAAAACACGAAAGCGTTTTTGCAAGTGCATTATACAACTCCATCATTAGCGATTCGCGCCATAAGTTCAAAACGGGCTTAAACTATGCCCATGATACCTACGAAGAAACGGTCGAGGAAACCGATTTTAGCCGTGCCGAAAACTCCATCGGAGCGTTTTTTGAATATGCCTATGATGACTTGGAGAATTTTAGCATGACCGCTGGACTGCGTATCGACTTCCATAATTTATTGGGTACGTTTGTGACGCCTAGAATTCATGGTCGCTATACGCTGTGGGAAAAGGGTGTATTCCGCTTTTCGGCGGGCCGCGGTAAAAGAAGTCCGAATATCTTCGCCGAAAACCAACGTCTGTTTGCTTCTTCGCGAAACATTCAGATTTTGGATTCCGATGGGCCAATTTATGGCTTGGAACCCGAAATCGCTTGGAATTATGGGGCTTCCTTTTTGCAAGGGTTCGAGCTTTTTGGAAGAAAGGGAGATGTAGCCTTCGATTTCTATCGTACCGATTTTCAAAACCAGGTGGTGGTCGATTGGGAAAATCCTACCGAGATTCTATTCTATAATTTGGAGGGAAACAGCTACTCTAACAATTATCAAGTGGAGTTGAGCTATTCGCCGATTCAGCGATTTAACCTCCGAACAGCCTACAAGTATTACGATGTGAAGACAGATTATCTTTCAGGTGAAAAGCAGAAGCCATTAACACCCGACCATCGAATTTTTGCGAATGCTTCGTATGAAACCGCGTTGAAGGACAACGGTTCGCAGTGGAAATTTGATGCTACCTATAATTGGTTGGGAAATCAGCGATATCCCGATACGCAGAGCAGTCCGATGCAATTTCAATTGCCCGATGAATCGCCTACGGTTACAACCTTGAATGCACAGGTAACAAAGGTGTTTTCCGATGCTTTTGAAGTATATGTAGGAGGCGAAAACATTACGAATACACGACAGGAAAACCCGATTATCTCGGCTAACGATCCTTTTGGACCATATTTTGACACCACAAACGTGTATGGTCCTATTTTTGGGAGTATGTATTATGCAGGCTTCCGTTTTAAATTGAAGTAAAAACCTAATACCTTTATAACTATGAAAAATGTAATGCTAATTTGTATTTCCTTATTTATCGGAACGTTTGCGTTCGCACAGGATAAAAATGCTAAAGCTGCCTTTCAGGTGGATGGTGTTTGTGGCATGTGTAAAGAACGTATCGAAAAAGCAGCCATTCGCACCAAAGGTGTGAAATCGGCCACCTGGGACGTGCACACCCATTATTTAAGTGTAATTTACGACGAACGCAAAGCTAAATTGGAAGACATCCACCAAAGCGTTGCCGATGTAGGGCACGATACTAAAATGGTAACCGCAACCGAAGAAGCTTACAACAGCGTTCACGATTGCTGTCGTTATCGCGATGATGAGATAAAGAAAGATCATGAAAGGAATAAGGAAGACCAAGACGACGATGGGAGCTAGATTCCCAAACTTCCATAAAAAACTATAATGCAACAATTTCTTGAAAAATGGGGCGAAGCTGCCAATACCAGTGTAGGTTTCTTCTGGATGGCGCTTTGGGCGTTTATTCTAGGATATGTTATTAGCAGTATGATTCAGGTGTTCGTTACTGAAAAACGAATGCAGGAAACCATGGGCAAAGATGAAGCGAAGGGCGTACTATTGGGTACGTTCTTCGGCTTTATAAGCAGTTCCTGTAGCTTCGCGGCGCTGGCCAGTGCAAAGTCTATTTTTAAAAAAGGCGCAAGCTTCGTATCCTCCATGGCATTTCTTTTGGCGTCTACCAATTTAGTTATCGAATTGGGAATTATCATTTCCATTTTCTTGGGATGGCAGTTTGTAGTGGGGGAATATTTGGGCGGACTTATCTTAATCGCTATTGTATGGTTGCTCATTCGAATTATCAATCCAAGGAAACTGATAAAAAAGGCGCGTGAAAAACTCGATCAGGACGGTGACGATAGCATGGATTCGGATACCTCTTGGAAAAAGAAAATACAGTCGAGTAAGGGTTGGACAAAGGTGGCGCGCCAATATAAAATGGAATGGCAAATGGTTTGGAAGGACGTTACTGTTGGCTTTACCATTGCAGGAATCGTCGCAGCCTTTGTACCCGATAGTTTCTTTCAAACGCTTTTTATTAACAGTGGTCCCGATACCACCGATTTTGGTTTCTTCACTTTACTTGAACATGTAGTGGTGGGGCCGGTAGCTGCGTTTCTTACGTTTATCGGATCTATGGGAAACATTCCCCTAGCTGCCTTATTGTTTGGGAAAGGTGTGAGCTTCGCAGGGGTGATGGCTTTTATCTTCAGCGATTTGGTGGTGTTTCCCGTACTTCGTATCAATGCGAAATATTACGGTTGGAAGATGTCCCTATTTATTTTATTCCTGCTTTTTACTGCGTTGATTGGCGCATCACTTGGCTTACATTATGCATTTGGATTGTTCGATGCCTTACCGGATCCTTCACAAGTAACCATTTCCGATAGTGAATACTTCAAAATAGATTATACGTTCTTTTTGAATATTGCCTTTTTACTTATCTCTGGATTCTTAGTGTATTTCGGTTTTTTCCGGCATAGGGAGGTCGATTATGGTATGAGTGAAATGGCTCCGAAAAGCAAACTGTTGGAACAAATCCTGAAGTATGCGGCGTTCATTTGTTATGTGTGGTTAGCCGTTGGCCTACTGCTGAAATATATCCTCTAAATTTAGTATTCCTTGAACAAACCTTTAGCGCTTTCTTAGCATCGAATGGAAGCAGGTATCAGTACCTTAAATGTATAACCTAAAAACCATATATGATGAGAAATGAAGCTTTGATACATGCGCTCGGAAATTGCATCAACAATTGTAATTATTGCGCCGATGCGTGTTTAGATGAAGAGAATGTAAAAGAAATGACCACTTGTATACGAACCGATAGGGTTTGTGCTGAAGTTTGTAGTGCCCTAAACCAAGTATTGGCTACCGGATATTCAGATGTAAACGATTTGGTGAAGTACTGCATGAAAGTATGCAACGCATGTGCCGATGAGTGTGGGAAACACGATACAAAGCATTGCAAAGACTGTGCTGATGCTTGTCGAAAATGTGCAGACGCTTGTAAAACGTTTTTAGCATAACCATTACGTTTAAAACTATAGTTGAAAGCCCATTTTTAGTGGGCTTTTTTTTCTAGAATTATTTTTAGTTAAAGTTTGTACAATGCGAAACAACGGATTGTTTTTCGATGTACATTTACTATGTTCTTAATTGAGCCCACTATGAAAAAAAGCGCAAATAGCAAGCCTAAAGCTCAGCCTAAACAACAGGCTAAAAAGGCGCCGCAGACTGCTTCTAAGAAGAAGTAATTCGCGTACGGTTTATTTCGAATAAACCCTATAAACTGAGGAGAGACCACCCTTAAAAAAGGTGGTTTTATTTTTTATAAAGCATAAAAAAACCGTTGCGTACTCGTGCAACGGTTTTTTGTTTTCAGGTTTGAATGATACTTACATCATTCCTGGCATTCCACCACCCATTGGAGGCATTCCGCCACCACCTTCATTGTCTTCCTTGATATCTACCAAGGCGCATTCGGTGGTTAAGATCATTCCAGCAACGGAAGCAGCATTCTCCAATGCGATTCGCGTTACTTTCTTCGGATCGATGATACCTTCCTTCAGCATGTCTACATACTTTTCATTTTTGGCGTCATATCCGTAGTTTTTCTTGCCTTCCAATACTTTGTTGATAACGACAGAGCCTTCACCTCCTGCGTTTTCAACAATGGTTCGAAGTGGCGCTTCAATCGCTTTTGAAACGATTTGGATTCCGGTTGCTTCATCCATCGTATCAGTGGTTAATTTCTCCAATTTCGCTTGTGCGCGAACAAAGGCGACACCACCTCCGGCGACGATTCCTTCTTCAACCGCGGCACGAGTTGCATGAAGCGCGTCGTCCACTCGGTCTTTCTTCTCTTTCATTTCAACTTCAGAAGCAGCACCTACGTACAATACCGCTACACCGCCAGCTAATTTCGCCAAACGCTCTTGTAGCTTCTCTTTGTCATAGTCGCTTGTAGTCGTTTCAATCTGCGCTTTAATTTGGTTTACGCGCGCTTTGATATCATCTTTTTTACCAGCACCATTTACGATCGTAGTAGTATCCTTGTCGATGGTGATGTTTTCAGCAGAACCCAACATATCGACAGTTGCATTCTCTAGGGTGAAACCGCGTTCTTCAGAAATCACGGTTCCTCCTGTAAGAATTGCGATATCTTCAAGCATTGCTTTTCTACGGTCACCGAAACCAGGTGCTTTTACAGCAGCGATTTTCAAGCTTCCGCGAAGTTTGTTCACTACCAAGGTAGCCAATGCTTCCCCTTCGATATCCTCAGCGATGATCAAGAGTGGTTTTCCTTGTTGCGCTACAGGCTCCAATACAGGAAGAAGATCTTTCATATTTGAAATCTTCTTATCGAAAAGAAGAATCATCGGGTTCTCCAATTCCGTCTGCATTTTTTCACTGTCGGTTACGAAGTAAGGCGAAAGGTATCCACGGTCGAACTGCATTCCTTCTACAACATCAACATAAGTTTCTGTTCCTTTGGCTTCTTCTACAGTGATAACCCCTTCTTTTCCAACTTTACCAAACGCTTGTGCAATAAGGTCACCGATTTTTTCATCGTTGTTTGCTGAAATAGAAGCTACCTGCTTAATCTTGTCGCTTGAGTTTCCAACTTTGGTCGCTTGTTTTTCCAATTCTTTTACGATCGTATCAACCGCTTTGTCGATACCACGTTTTAGATCCATTGGATTCGCTCCAGCGGCAACGTTTTTCAAACCTTCTTTTACGATAGCTTGTGCAAGAACGGTTGCGGTAGTGGTACCGTCACCAGCAAGGTCGTTGGTTTTGGAAGCAACTTCCTTTACCATCTGTGCGCCCATATTTTCAAGGGCATCCTCTAGCTCGATTTCCTTGGCTACGGAAACCCCATCTTTCGTTACTTGGGGAGCGCCAAAGGATTTACTGATAATTACGTTTCGGCCTTTTGGACCCAAGGTCACTTTTACTGCGTTGGCCAACGCATCCACTCCACGCTTTATCGCGTCGCGTGCTTCAATGTCGAATTTTATATCTTTTGCCATAATAAATTTTCTTTGAAAATTAAGTTCCAATCTCCAAATCTCAAATTACAAATAGAATTGGGACGATTTTTGGAATTTGGAATTTATGTTTTTGTGATTTTAATTTTATATGATTGCTAAAATATCATCCTCTCGCATAATCAGGTAATCGGAACCTTCGAACTTTAGTTCGGTCCCGGCGTATTTTCCGTAAAGAACGGTATCTCCTTTTTTCACGGTCATTTCATGGTCTTTTTTGCCGTTACCGACGGCTACCACTTTTCCGCGTTGCGGTTTTTCCTTTGCAGAGTCCGGAATGATTATTCCACTGGCGGTTTTGGTCTCAGCCTCTTGTGGCGCTACCAAAACCCGATCTGATAAGGGTTGAATTTTTACTGCCATTGTAGTATGTATTTTAATTGTTGGTTAAACGTTCTGTTTTTCGACAACATAATTGGCAGAAAGTGTGCCAAGGCGAGGGATACTGACAGTAGGATAAAAAAAATGCCAGCTTGTCAGAAGCTGGCATTCGAATGTGTTTTTGGTAGGAATTAATTACCGCCTGTAGTATCATTTGTGTCACCATCAGCAGATTCCGTCGGATCTAGCATCGGTGTTTCAATGGTTTCATCACCAAAATCATCAACGGTAGTCGTTCCGCTTCCACCCATGATTGGGATGTTGCTCAAAAGGATCAATGCCAACAGAACGATGGCCAAGGTCCATGTACTCTTATCCAGGAAATCGGTCGTCTTTTGAACACCTCCTAATTGCTGGCCGCCACCGCCGCCAAATGTAGAGGAAAGTCCTCCTCCTTTTGGATTTTGAACCATAATCACTACCACCAATAAGAAGGCGATAAAAATGATCAACACCAAGAATATTGTAAACGTACTCATAATCAGTCTGAATCTATTATTTTTTCGATTGCCCGAATTTGGTCTGCAAAGAAACCACTTTTTTCGGGATTTTTCAAAATTAAAATTTTATATGCCTGAATGGCTTTTTTATAGTTTTTTTGCTGCAGATACACCTTCGCTAAAGTCTCTGTCATCAAGGCTTCTGGCGGTTGCGTAAATGGTTTGGCTAGATTTTTCTTCTTTGAAGGTTGTTGCTGTGGATTTATTTTCGGCTGCTCCTGTAGAAACTTATCGATCAATTCATCGTTTCGCGACTTATCCTCCTCTTCAATTTCTTCGGAAGTATTTATTGTTGGTTGTTCATCTTCCCGTTCAATCGGTTTGGCCGATGTCAGTTTCAACCATTCACTGAAGGAATGCGTGTCTTCCTTTTTGAAGTCCAAGGGTTTGTGTATCCCTAAGGCTTCCTCGGCAGAAGTTTGTTCTTCCGGAATATCTTCTTCACCTTCATCTACAACCGTTTCTTTCCGCTCGAAAAGGGCTGGATTCAAAATAGCATCCGCCTTTTTTCGTTCTTCACGTATTTGCTTATCCAGTTCCATTGCGGTTTGGGCTGAAACATCTTCGACCTCAACTTCAATATTATATAGGTCATCATCCAATGCATAAATACGTTGCGATATTTCGTGTTGGGTGAAATGTTCTGAAGTGATGTATTCGAATAGGATATCGCGATCGGTAGTATACGCTGCGGTAACCTTCAACGCGTCGTTATACCGATAGCTTTGCGAGTCTTTTAACCCTTTCAATTCCAACGCTCGCGCACTTTGAAGGTAGGGGTATTGCGTGATAACAGCGCCGAGTTGCGTAAGTGATTCGCCCTTCAGATGCTGAGGGTTTGCTAATAGGTATGTAAACTCTTCTTTAGTCACGATTACCAGTTTGCGAGTGAAGCATTAAAAATATCCTGCGTAAGTCTTTCAAAAATAATATTGATAGCCTCCTCTAGTCTGGCACCCGTTAATTGGGTTCCTCCGGCATAGTCGAAGTAGAAAGAAAAACGTCTTTCAAAATCCTTATCCGAGTTATTGGTATTATAAAATCGAACATTCACCGTAATGGTCAGTCGGTTTTGAGCCGCCGTATTTTGAGCGGTAGCGGTAATAGGAGCGATATAATATTCAACGATTTCACCTTCATAAATCAGATCGCCGCCTGTCGTAACAAGGTCCAAACTGGTTTGATTCAACAACAAATCCTGAAGCTGAATCGTAAAATCACGGGCAATTCCCGGTTCTACCAACGGAGCGCTATTTTCAAACAACCGTACATTAAACGTATTGGTAGTGGAATAGTCGATATCGGCGCCGGTAAACGAATAAAATTTACAGGCTTGTGGCACGGTAAGCAAGAACACAATCAAGCTGAGTCGAACAATTCCTTTCTGAAAAAAATGCTGCATCCTATAAATTATATTGCTTGATTTTTCGATAGAGCGTGCGTTCGGAAATCCCGAGTTCCTCAGCTGCATCCTTTCGTTTACCGTTGTATTTCTCCAAGGATTTTTTAATCAGTTCCAGTTCTTTTTCCTGAAGTGAAAGACTTTCTTCTTCCTGAATCTCCTCAGCAAAATCATACTTATCCGATTTCGGCTCATCCGATTTTTGTGGGATGCCCAAGACTTCAACATCCGAAGAATCTTCTTCCATGTCGTCTTCAACAATCGACGCTAACTGTTCTTCGTGGTCGTTTTCTTCAGAATAAATCTTATTGATTAGTGATGAATTCTCTTCTCGAACCTTACTGCTATTACCACTTTTCATCAACTCCAACGTCAATTTTTTCAAATCGTTCACATCGCGTTGCATATCGAACAATACCTTATAAAGTATCTCACGTTCGCTGGAAAAGTCGCTTTCACGTTTCTGTTGGTTTCCGATAACGGCTGGAAGATTACTTCCCATATCGGGCAAATACTGTCTGAGGGTCGCTGCATCTATTTCACGTTCCTGTTCCAGTACTGAAATTTGTTCGGCTACGTTTCGCAACTGACGGATATTTCCTGACCAACGATATTTCAGTAACGACTGAACCGCATCATCCGATAAACGAACTGTTGGCATTTTATATTTCTGCGCAAAATCCGAAGCAAATTTTCGAAACAATAGGTGAATATCCTCGGCGCGTTCGCGAAGCGGTGGCAATCCGATTTCAACTGTGCTTAAGCGATAATATAAGTCTTCTCTAAACTTCCCTTTTTGAATCGCATCGGCCATGTTCACATTGGTCGCGGCCACGATTCGAACATCGGTTTTTTGCGTTTTGGAGGAGCCCACTTTTAAAAACTCTCCGTTTTCCAAAATACGGAGCAAGCGAACCTGGGTAGGAAGCGGTAGTTCGCCTACTTCATCCAAGAAAATAGTTCCGCCATCTGCTACTTCAAAATAACCACTTCGTGTTTGGGTAGCACCGGTGAAGGCACCTTTTTCGTGACCGAACAATTCACTATCGATGGTTCCTTCAGGAATCGCGCCACAGTTTACGGCGATGTATTTGTTGTGCTTTCGATGGGAGAGGGCATGGATGATCTTGGGGATACTTTCCTTTCCTACGCCGCTTTCACCGGTAACCAATACCGATATATCGGTCGGTGCCACTTGAATGGCTTTTTCGATAGCGCGGTTCAATTTAGGGTCGTTCCCTATAATCCCGAATCGTTGTTTTGTTGCTTGTACGCTTTCCACTAGTTGGGTTGAAAGGTTAATAGTTTATGCTTGGTTCTTCGAGTAGCCCACAGCTTCACCCAAAAGTGTAGCGGTAGTACAATCCATAATTTGCACCATCACGAAGTCGCCTACCTTATAGTGTTCCTTCGGAAATACGGCCACTGTATTGTATTGAGTCCTTCCGCTCCATTCTTGATCGTTCTTTTTGGATTCCTTTTCGATCAATACTTCAAGGGTTTTCCCAACAAACTGTTTGGTACGATAGGCACTATGTTTTTGTTGCAGGTCGATAATCTCAGTTAATCTGCGCTTTTTCACATCATCTGGCACATCATCTTCTAATTTCCGTGCCGCCATGGTGCCCGGGCGTTCGGAATACATAAACATAAAGCCGAAATCGTATTTCACATACTCCATAAGCGATAAAGTATCCTGATGGTCGGCCTCTGTTTCCGTAGGGAAACCAGCGATCATATCCTGCGAAATAGCGCAATCTGGAATGATGCGATGAATAGCATCAATAAGTTCCATATATTCTTCACGGGTATGCTGACGGTTCATTTCCTTTAACACCCTTGTGCTTCCACTTTGAACGGGAAGGTGAATATAATTGCAAATATTTTCATGCTTCGCCATGCTGTGCAGCACATCCTCGGTCATATCTTGCGGATTGCTGGTAGAGAAGCGAATGCGCATTTTCGGCTGGGCGTGGGCCACCATATCTAACAAGTCAGCAAAATTGGTAGCGGTAGCCTTTTGCATGTCGGTTGCCTTTTTGAAATCTTTTTTCAATCCACCACCGTACCATAGATAACTGTCGACATTCTGCCCAAGAAGCGTAATTTCCTTATAGCCTTTTTCAGCCAGGTCATTTACTTCCTCAATAATACTTTGTGGGTCGCGACTACGTTCGCGTCCGCGTGTAAAAGGCACCACACAGAACGTACACATATTATCGCAGCCTCGTGTGATACTCACAAAAGCAGTGACGCCATTGCCACCAAGGCGAACGGGCGCAATATCGCCGTAGGTTTCTTCCTTGCTCAGGATTACGTTAACAGCATCGCGTCCTTCTTCAACTTCTTGTAAAAGGTTTGGAAGGTCTTTATAGGCATCGGGACCGACAACCATATCGACAATCTTTTCCTCTTCGAGGAATTTACTTTTCAGGCGTTCGGCCATGCAGCCGAGAACGCCGACCTTCATATTAGGATTCGAGTTGCGTTTAACAGCGTTGTATTTTTCAAGGCGTTTCCGAACGGTTTGTTCTGCCTTATCGCGAATAGAGCAGGTATTTACCAAAACCAAATCGGCCTCCTTCATGTTCTGGGTGGTGTTATAGCCTTGTTTGGTAAGAATGGATGCCACGATTTCGCTATCGCTAAAATTCATCTGGCAGCCATAACTCTCAATATATAGTTTACGGCTGTTCTTCGCCTGTGGTTCCAATACCAGCGCTTCTCCTTGTTTGCTTTCGTCTATTATCTTTTCTTCCATGTAGGGTGCTCTAGCAAGCTGCTTTAATTTGAGGGGCAAAGATACAATAATAAGCAGCATCGTGCCAAAATGGCAGAATGAATTTTTGTTCTATTTGTGCTTCGAAATAGAAGATGGTGTTATAAAATCGAAAATCTTCCCTACATTAGTCGCGCCAATCAACCTAAAAATAGCATGGAAAAATCAATATTCTCAAAAATTGAAAAGGCTCTGAAGCCCGATTTCGGAAATATTTTGACCAAAAGCTTCGATTTGTTTAAGGAGTCTTGGGTAGAAGGGATGGTCCACGTTTTAATAAGTCTGCTAGTTGTAATTCCATTTTTGATAATAATATATGTGCCTTTGATACCCATCATGATAGCAGATGCACGACGAAGTTCTTATGATTATTATGATTATGGCTACGGCTATGAGTATAATCCCTTTGAAGAATATGCATGGCCTTTGATCGTGGGCTATTTCTTGTTGATCATCGTTTTCACCTTTTTTATGCAAGTGTTCAACTACAGCATTTACGCACATTTCTATCGCGTGCTGAAACAGAAGGATGTAGGTGTCCAGAAACCTATCGGTGGTTATTTCAGCATGGCGCAAAAGCATTTCGGAAAACTACTTTTGTTATCGCTGGCTTCTGTTGGAATCGCATTGCTAGCAGCTCTGTTGTGTTATTTGCCCCTTTTCTATGTAATGGTGCCGCTTCAATTGTTTATCGTAATTCTAGCTTTTAATCCTGAACTGTCCGTTTCGGAAGTCATTAAGGCGAGTTTTAAATTGGGCAACCGATTTTGGTTAATCATTTTCGGGCTGATTATTATAGGAGGATTAATTGCGCAATTAGGAATTATACTCTGCGGAATTGGCATTATCGCAACAGCATCTTTCGTCCATTTCCCGATGTATTACCTTTATAAGGATACGGTTGGATTTGATGAGGTTCCTACGGAAACCGATCCATTAATCACTCGCTAAGGCTCGAAAAACCGCTATAATTCAAGGGTTATAACATATATTTAAAATATCGTGTAAAAAATTTACCCTACTTTTGTACCCCAAACAAAAATCGACTATGGCAAAGAATCTAGTAATCGTGGAGTCGCCCGCAAAGGCAAAGACCATCGAAAAATTCTTGGGAAAGGATTTTAAGGTGACCTCTAGCTTTGGGCATATTGCCGATTTGCCTTCCAAGGAATTGGGGGTAGATACCGAAGGCAGCTTCACTCCTAAATATATAATCCCCAGCGATAAGAAAAGCCTCGTCAAGCAACTTAAATCGGAAGCTAAGAAAGCGGAGATGGTGTGGCTTGCAAGTGATGAGGACCGAGAAGGGGAGGCCATAGCCTGGCATTTGGCAGAAGCATTAGATCTTAAGGACGAGAAGACAAAGCGAATTGTCTTTCACGAAATTACAAAGACGGCTATTCTTCGGGCCATCGAAAACCCGAGAACCATCGATTATAATTTGGTAAATGCCCAACAAGCCAGACGTGTGTTGGACCGATTGGTAGGATATGAATTGTCGCCCGTTCTTTGGCGTAAGGTAAAAGGTGGCCTTTCCGCAGGAAGGGTTCAGAGTGTGGCCGTTCGTTTAATCGTTGAACGCGAGCGCGAGATTGAAGCCTTCACCCCAGAAGCATCCTATCGTGTAGATGCCGAATTTACCACGGAAGATGGAAGCAAGTTTAAGGCAAAACTTCCGAAGAACTTCAAAACAGAGGAAGAAGCACGCGCTTTTCTTCAAAAGAATATCAAGGCTTCTTATGAAATTTCCGACCTAACAAAAAAGCCAGCCAAGAAAACGCCAGCAGCGCCGTTTACCACTTCAACCCTTCAACAGGAAGCAGCACGAAAGCTATACTTTTCGGTAAGTAAGACGATGATGATCGCCCAGCGATTGTATGAGGCAGGTCTTATTACCTATATGAGAACCGACAGTGTAAATCTTTCCAACGATGCAAAGTCGGCAGCGGAAAAGGAAATAAAGAAATCATACGGCGAGAAATACAGCAAGCCGAGAAATTATAAAGGAAAGTCGAAAGGAGCTCAGGAAGCGCACGAGGCGATTCGTCCGACCGAAATGTCACGACACGAAATTTCTGGTGATCGCGACCAAGCGCGGTTGTACGATTTAATTTGGAAGCGAACCATTGCATCACAGATGAGCGATGCGCAATTGGAGCGAACTAATGTGAAGATCGACGTGCTTGGAAAGAAAAAAGTGGAGGAGCAGTTCACTGCTAGAGGTGAAATGATCAAATTTGATGGGTTCCTAAAAGTGTATTTAGAGGGAACCGATTCTGAAGATGATGAGCAAGATGGTATGTTGCCAAATCTGAAGAAAGGCGATTCCCTGGAACGAAATTATATTACGGCTACCGAGCGATTCACGAGACCGCCGTACCGTTATACCGAAGCTTCTTTGGTGAAGCATTTGGAGGAATTGGGTATTGGACGACCGTCTACTTATGCGCCGACTATTTCAACCATTATCGCACGGAATTATGTTGAAAAAGGCTCGGTGGAAGGTTCTGATAGAAAGTATATCCAGATGTTGTTAAAGACGGATGCCATTAAGGACAAGAACCTAACCGAAACAGTGGGTAGCGATAAAGGGAAATTGGTCCCGACCGACATTGGAATGATCGTAAACGACTTCTTAGTCGATCACTTCGGAAATATCCTCGATTATAACTTTACCGCTAAAGTTGAAGAAGACTTCGATGATATTGCGGAAGGAAAGGAAGAGTGGACCTCCATGATGAAGGATTTCTATAAGAAATTCCATCCGCATGTAGAAGATGTTCAGGAAAATGCAGAGCGTGAAAGTGGCGAGCGTGTGTTGGGTGAAGACCCCGAAACAGGCAAGCCGGTATTGGTACGTTTAGGAAAATATGGTCCGATGGCACAAATTGGTGCTGCGGAAGACGATGAAAAGAAATTTGCAAGCCTTCGACCCGATCAACAATTACACTTGGTGACCTTCGAGGAAGTAATGGACTTGTTTAAGCTTCCTAAATCCTTAGGCGTATACGATGGTGTTGAGGTAGAGGCAAACGTAGGACGCTATGGTCCGTATGTTCGGTTTGGAAAGAAATTCGTTTCCTTACCGAAAGGAACCGATCCGTTGGATGTTGATATGGCGTTGGCGAAGAAATTGATCGAAGAAAAGAAAAAAGCTGATGCTCCTATTTACGAGTACGAAGGAAAAGATGTTACCAAAGGAAAAGGTAGGTTTGGGCCCTTCATCAAATGGGACGGTATGTTCATCAATGTGAATAAAAAATATGACTTCGATAACCTTTCAGAAGAGGATATCGAACAGTTGATAGAAGATAAAAAGCAAAAAGAGCGTGATAAGCTGATCAACGAATGGCCGGATGAAGGTATTCGCTTGGAAAAGGCACGCTGGGGTCGCTTCAACTTAATAAAAGGAAAAACGAAAGTAGAGCTTCCGAAGAGTACAAAGGCTGATAAGATTACGTTAGAAGAAGCAAAGGAGTTGCTCGAAAAGAAAGCGCCCAAAAAGAAAACTCGAAAAAAGCGAAAGACCGCTAAAAAGAAATAAGAACCGTTTTCGTCCCAACTAATTCATGACCGAATTTCTTTCCCCTGTTTCAAATGCTGTACTAGCGCATAAAGAAGTGCTGCCAGAAGGCTCGCTTGGAAAACATATTTTCTGCCATACGACAAGCGGAATGCCTGAGGTAAAGGCGCACGGTTTTGCCATTGTTGCTGTCTCTGAAAATAGAAACGACATTAACTATATGGGAGAAGAGGTCGAATTGGATGGGTATCGGAAGGCATTTTATTCGCTATATCCCGGAAATTGGAAGCGTCCTATCTTCGACCTGGGAACAATTGCAAAAGGCGATTCCGTTTCAGACACCTATTTTGCAGTACAGACCGTTCTTCGCGAGCTATTGGAAAACGATGTTATTCCAATAGTATTGGGAGGGTCGCAGGATATCGGCTATGCGCAATACCGTGCATACGATACGTTAGGGAAGATGGTGAACGTAGTGAATGTCGACTCACTTTTTGATGTGGGGGATGCCGAGAAGCCGATTAACAACAAATCGTATGTTGGGAAAATCATTGTCGATAAGCCATACAATTTATTTAATTATAGCGTGCTGGGCTATCAATCGTATTTAAATCCGCCTGCAGAAATCGCCTTGATGGAAAAGTTGTACTTTGATCCATATCGTTTAGGAGAAATCACGGCCGACATTACCTATTCGGAGACAATTTTCCGAGATGCCGATCTTGCTTTTTTTGATGTAGCTGCAATAAAACGGTCAGAATATAGTTATAAACATAATAGTCCGAATGGGCTCGATGGAAGGGAGATTTGCGCACTGTCGCGATATGCGGGAATCAGTAATAGGATTAGCTCTTTTGGAATATACGAGTTGAAGCCTTTTGAAGTCGTGCCAAATGGTCCCGATATGGTGGCGCAAATCCTTTGGTATTTTATGGAAGGAGTTGCTTTCCGAGTGGCGGATGAGGATTTTGAGAACGAACAAGCATATACAATATATAAGGTACCCATTGATGACCAAGTGCTTACTTTTAAAAAGAGTAAGAAAACGGGTCGGTGGTGGATTGAGTTACCTTTTATTTCGAATGTCGATAATAAATTGAAAAGACATACGTTATTACCATGCACTTATGGCGAATATTTGAGTGCGACAGAAGGAGAAATTCCTGAACGGTGGTTAAAAGCCCGCCGTAAAAATGAAGTATAAGAATCAAGCAAAACCAAGTAAAACGGGCTTTAAGGGTTTTTTAAGAATTTTTTTGTTTATTAAAATTTTTATAGATAGGTTTACGCCCTTAAATCTCGAAATTTAACCTAATTACCTATGAAGAAGTTTATTGCATGTACTGCGATTGTTGCCTTTCTATTCAGTTGTAACTCTGGCGACAGGGGAGAATTGGTAGGTGCTAAAGGCAAAAAATGGTATCCAGAAAAGCCGTTCGGTATGACCCTCGTTCCTGGAGGTTCATTTATCATGGGTAAGGCCGATGATGATTTTGTGGCAGTAAACGATGCCCCAACAAAAACGGTAACGGTGCGTTCATTCTATATGGACGAAACGGAGATTACGAATGCGGAGTATCGTCAGTTTGTAAACTGGGTACGAGATTCCACAGTGCGTTTGAAATTAGCTATCCTTGCCGATGAGGTAGGAGCTACTCCGGGCGACGAAGGTGGTATTGGTAACTATGCTTTTGTAGATCAGGAGAACGAGGAGATGACGCCTTGGGAGCAGTATAACTACGATAATTATTACGGAATGGGCGACGATTTCTACGCCGGCCGTAAAATCAATAACGATATCGATCTAATTTGGGATACCTCTGAATATCCAGATGAGTACTATTCTGAAGTAATGGATACGATGTATATTCCTGCTGAAGAAGCATATAACGGTCAGCGAACCATCGATGTTAGCAAATTAAACTTCCAATATACCTACATGGATATCGAAGCTGCAGCCCGTAAACAAGGTCAGCGTAAAGACTATATCATTAAGGAAGAAATCAATATCTATCCAGATACTACTGTTTGGATTAAAGACTTCAACTATTCTTACAATGAGCCAATGCATAACGACTATTTCTGGCACGAAGCATATGGTGATTATCCAGTAGTAGGAGTAAGTTGGAAACAGGCAAAAGCTTTCTGCGCATGGAGAACGCTTTATAAAAATGCCTACCAAAAAGAAAAAGGTCGCCAGCACGTAAACTCTTTCCGTCTTCCAGGTGAAGCGGAATGGGAATATGCTGCACGAGGCGGTCTAGAATCTGCTACCTTCCCATGGGGTGGTCCGTATGCGAAGAACGACCGCGGTTGCTTCTTGGCGAACTTCAAACCATTGCGTGGTGATTATGCGGCAGATCAAGCACTTTATACGGTAGAGGCCGATGCTTACGAACCAAATGATTTCAACCTTTATAATATGGCTGGAAACGTGGCAGAGTGGGTAGCTTCTTCGTATGATCCTGCTTCTTATGAATACACTTCAACAATGAACCCTAATGTTAACGATCCTAGCAATATGCGTAAAGTAGTACGCGGTGGCTCTTGGAAAGATGTGGCGTATTTCCTTCAAGTGAGCACTCGTGACTATGAGTATGCAGATTCGGCGCGTAGCTATATTGGCTTCCGTACGGTTCAGGATTATATGGGAACCGATGTTGTATTGAATCAAAACTTTGGGGACGCTCGATAAGAATCGTTTCCAGACCAACCAATAACTATATCTTAACTTAACTAAAACTAAATCTAGAATTATGGCACAGTCTAAATCATCCAAGAAACTCTTTAACATGGCCTACGGCCTTGGAGCTTCCATCGTAATCTTGGGAGCACTCTTTAAAATCCTTCACTGGGAGCTAGGACCTCTTAACGGTGGAGTATTATTGGCTATCGGTCTTATTACAGAGGCAATCATCTTTGCTATCTCTGCATTTGAACCGGTAGATGACGACTTGGATTGGTCTTTAGTGTATCCAGAATTGGCCGGTGGTCAAACAAAAGGAAAAAAGGCGAAAGAAGAGCCTAAGGATGCTGAAGGTCTATTGTCTAAGAAATTAGACGCAATGTTGAAAGAAGCACGTATCGATTCAGAATTGATGAACAGCCTAAGTACTAGCATCCGTTCTTTTGAAGGTGCTGCTAAAGGAATGGCTCCAACTGCTGAAGCGATGAGCTCAACTAAAAAATATAGCGAGGAAATGGCCCTTGCTGCTGCACAAATGGAATCGTTGAATAGCTTGTATAAAGTACAGGTGGAAAACACTAGCCGTCAGGCAGAAGTGAACGAGCAAGTCGCTGAGAATGCTACCCAATTGAAGCAACAAATGGAGCACTTAGCTACTAACCTATCTTCGTTGAACGGAGTATACGGTGGTATGCTATCCGCAATGAACAGAAACTAAGATAGTTTTTTCTAACCTAAATTATTAATTCTTAAAATTTAAAAGAAAATGGCAGGAGGAAAACTATCACCAAGGCAGAAGATGATTAACCTGATGTATCTGGTTTTCATCGCGATGCTTGCCTTGAATATGTCGAAAGAGGTGCTTTCCGCTTTCGGACTCTTAAACGAGAAAATTAAAACATCTAACGTAGATGCTTCACAGCGTAACCAAGCCTTTATGGATGGGTTGAAGCAAAAAGCTAGCGATGAGCCAGCACAGTATGCTGCTGTTGAAGCAAAAGCGCAGGAAATTAGTGCTATTACATCAGAACTTGATTCGTACTTGGAAAGCCTTAAGGCTGGTGCCGTAGAGAAAATCGAAGATCCACAGGATTACGAAGTAATGGATAAACCTGATTACTTCAACAATTTGTTCTTTACTGGTGAGAATTTGAAGCCAGAAGGGCAAGAGTTTATCGATAAGATGAATGCTTACCGTACGTCTATGATTGAAATCCTTAACGATACGGCAGTCGCTAATAAGGTAGCTGGTGTTGAAGACTTGAAAGAAAATATCAACGAGAACTTCGGTACAGGGGAAGTAGAGAAGCGTGATGGAACCAAACAAGACTGGTTGAATTACCATTATGAAGGTTTTCCACTTATCGCTTCCTTGACTAAAATGACATCAATTCAAAATGATGTAAAGACCAACCAAAGCGAGATTCTTCAGAAAATGCTTTCTGGACAGCAAGCAGCGGCCTTGTCTTTTAGCAATTATTCAACCTTGATGGAAGCGCCTAAAAGTGCGTATTATTCAGGTGAAACTTTTGACGGATCTGTTGTTCTTGGTCGTACCGATGAAAGTACAGTGCCTAAAAGAGCTGAGTTAACGCTTGATGGTCGTAAACTGGAAAAAGGTAAAGACTATACTTTTGAAGGTGGAAAAGTAAAAATGAGTGTAGGTGCTGGTAGTCCTGGCGATCATAAAATTGAAGGTTTCCTTTACTTTGGTGAAGGTGGAGAAGAAGTTGAAGTTCCTGTAAACAGTAGCTTCGCAACAATCTCTAAGCCTAATGCAGCGGTAATTTCAGCCGATAAAATGAACGTGGTATATCGTGGAGTGGATAACCCAATGACGATTTCTATTCCTGGTATTCCTGATAATAAAGTGAGTGCTTCAGCTTCTGGTTTAAGCAAAGTTTCTGGTAGCAAATATGTAATGCGTCCTACAAGTGGTCGTAGTGTAAATATTTCTGCTAGTGGAACATTGCCAGATGGCCAAAAGGTGAACACGACTTCAGAATTCCGTATCAAGGATATTCCTGCTCCTGTAGGATCTATCCGTGGCGAAACAGGAATCGTTCGTATGCAGCGTCAAGGGCTTGAAATTTCAAGTATTGGAGCAGTGTTGGAAGATTTCGACTTCGACTTGAACCTTCAGGTAACTGGATTTAGCTTTAAAGTGTCTGGACAACCGACAATCCGCGTAAACGGAACTTCGTTGAACGGTCAGGCAAAAGCAGCCTTGCGTAGAGCAGGTCGTGGGGAAGCGGTTCAGATTTTTGATATTAATACAAATATCTCCGGTAGCGGGGTGAAGCTTAAGAAAACGGCTCCTGTTATCATAGAATTGACAAACTAGAATTTAATAAAACGTATATATGACTCTTAAGAATGTTGTGTTAGGTGTTTTTGGATTGACTATGGCTGTGGCAACGCAGGCCCAGGTGAACATTCTGAATGCAGATACACCTGAGGAAATAGGACAGAAGACGGAGGCACAAATCGCTTACGATAACGATGAGCCACTTCCATATGGCTATGTAGATGAGCGTGATGTGCTATGGTCGAAGACCACTTGGGAAATTATCGACCTTGATGAAAGGGTGAACTTCCCATTGTATTACCCAATCGACACCAACAACATTGGTGCGGAGCGTCGATCCTTGTACGATGTGCTTGTAAAGAACATCAAAACAGGAGAAATCGACCATGTGTATGCAGACTCATACTTTACTGAAAAGCGTACGTTGGAAGACTTGAGTGCTTCCATGATGTATAGCGATACTACCGACCTTGGTATTGAGCAATACAATGCTGAAGGGCGTGTAGACGAGCAGTACATCCGTAAGTTTACTTTGGACGCCGGCGATATCGAAGAATGGAGAGTGCGTGGCCTTTGGTACTTAGATAAACGTCAGGGCGAGTTGAAATATCGTTTGCTGGGAATTTGCCCAGTAGCGAATGAAGCGCGTTCAAAAGCGTTCCCAGACGACAATATCGACAGTAAAGTTGAATTGTTCTGGGTATGGTATCCAGATGCACGTGAAGCCTTACACGAGGCAAAAGCCTTTAACCGTAAGAACACATCGCAACCGATATCGTACGACCACTTGTTAAACTCCCGTCGTTTTAATGGCCTTATTTATAAGGAAGACAACGTGCAAGGAGACCGTGGCGTTCGCGATTACATCAACGATAATGCATTGATGCAGTTGTTGGAATCGGACCGTATCAAGGAGCAAATACGCAATATTGAAATTGATCTTTGGAATTATTAAAATTCTAGACTTAGTTATAGTGAAACCCTTCGCGTTCTCGTGAAGGGTTTTTTATTTTTGTACCATGAAGGAAGTCGATTATATCGTTGTAGGACTGGGTATCGCTGGCATCGCATTTTGTGAACGCTTAGAGCAGTATGGTAAGTCCTTTATAGCTTTTGATACGGGTCACAATCATTCAACCACGGTTTCCGGAGGGGTTTTTAATCCAGTCGTCCTAAAGCGCTTCACGCCGGCTTGGAACGGACAGCAATTTCTTTCGGAAAGCACTCCTTTCTATACTTCCCTTGCAGCGAAATTAAAATTTCCATTGCTCGAGGATAAAACGGTTTTAAGGGTGTTTCAGAATCGAGAGGAGCAAAATGATTGGTTTACCGCTTCCGATAAAAATACCTTGGCGCCATTTCTCGATACCGACTTGGTCGATTTAAAGAATGCTTCACTTAAAGCCGAATATAAATTTGGAGCAGTTTCGCAGTCGGGACGCATTCGGCCCAATAAACTTTTTCAACACTATCGCCAATACCTTAAACAGAAAGAGCAATATGCTGAAGAAGTATTTCAACATACAAGCTTGTCAGTGGAAGAAGGTCAACTTCACTATAAAAACATCAATTCAAAAAAGATTGTCTTTGCAGAAGGATTTGGAGCGTTACAAAACCCGTTTTTTCCAAAAAAGGCGATGGTGCCAAACAAAGGCGAATATCTACTCATTAAAGCGCCCGATCTTCACCTTCAACATATACTGAAAGGACCGCTTTTTATCATTCCTGTTGAAGAAGATCTCTACAAAGTAGGAGCCACCTACAATCGAAATGACACCAGTATCACCCCTACAACGGAAGCTAGAAATGAAATAGAGCGAAAGCTTCAGAAAATGATTTCGTGTCCGTATGAAGTCATCGACCAAATTGCAGGCGTACGACCGACGGTTCCCGACCGAAAACCATTATTAGGGAAGCCTTCAAGTGAACCTATCTATTTCTTGAACGGATTAGGAACGCGTGGTATTATGATGGCACCGTTGCTTTCGAAGTGGCTTTTCGATTTTATTGAGAACGAAGAACCGCTTCCTTCCGAAGTGAACATCAAACGGTATGTGTAGGCTTATTTTGCTTTTTGCGGATCGTATTTGAAAAAGAAGTTGATCCAAATATTTCGCGATAACCGAAGAATAATGGGAAGCATCACGATTAAGGTTCCCATAATCACGAAAAAGGTGGTAAGCCTATCCAAGCCCATAAAAAAATACGCAATAATAAAGGCCGCGATAGCAATGGCAACCCCCAAACCATAACTTACATACATAGCGCCGTAGAAAAAGGAAGGCTCAATTTTAAATTTAGTATTACAATGCGAACAACGCTCGTGCATTTTTAAGGTCTCGGTAAGGATATACGGATTACGATTTTTATACATCTTACCGGTATGGCATACAGGGCAGGTTCCCGTAAAAATACTGTAGAGCTTACTTCCTTTCATAGCGTTTTTTTTCCGCGGCAAATTTAAGCATCTTTGCAAAAAATTACTGTCACTTAGGTTACATATGCTGAACGTCCACAATCTTTCCGTTTCCTTTCAAGGTGAAAACCTTTTTGAAGGTATTACCTTCCAGCTAACCCCAGGCGATCGCGTCGGATTAGTGGGGAAGAACGGTGCCGGTAAATCGACCATGCTTCGCATTATTGCCGGTGAACAGGAGTACAACGAAGGACAAATTGCAAAAGATAAGGAAATCTCCATCGGTTTCCTGAAACAAGATATCGATTTCGATTATGGGCGAACCGTATTGGAAGAAGCGCACCAAGCCTTCACCAAAATCAAAAAGCTTGAAAAGCAACTCGCCAATATCAACGAACAGTTGGCTTCACGAACCGATTATGAAAGCGAGGGATACCATCAGCTAATGATTGATGTGAATGAAGTGCAACAGCAATATGAAATCCACGGGGGTTATAATTACCAGGGTGAAACGGAACGTGTGTTGCAAGGACTGGGTTTTCAGCGGGAGGACTTCGATAAGAAAACGGATACGTTCTCGGGTGGATGGCGCATGCGAATCGAATTGGCGAAATTGTTGCTTCAGAATAACGACATTCTACTGTTGGATGAGCCTACCAACCACTTGGATATCGAGTCTATTCTTTGGCTAGAAGAATTTCTGGTGAATTTTTCCGGAGTCGTTGTGATTGTTTCACATGATAGAATGTTCCTCGATAATGTGACGAACAGAACGATTGAAATTTCCTTAGGCCGTATCTACGACTTCAACAAACCGTATTCAAAATACTTGGTGCAGCGTGATGAACTGCGCGAGCAGCAATTGGCGGCGCAAAAGAATCAACAAAAGGAAATTGAGCAAACTGAAAAACTGATAGAAAAATTTCGTGCGAAGGCTAGCAAAGCTTCCATGGCGCAATCGCTGATCAAGAAATTGGACCGAATGGATAAGATTGAAGTAGACGAAGCTGACAATGCGGTGATGAGCTTACGCTTTCCTGTTTCGGTAATTCCTGGGAAAGTCGTCATTGAAGCCGAGGATATTTCGAAAAGCTATGGCGACAATAAGGTTTTGCAACATATCGATTTGCAGGTAGCGCGCGATAGTAAAATTGCGTTTGTTGGTCAGAACGGACAGGGTAAGTCGACCTTGGCCAAGATTATTGTGGGTGAAATTGAACATAAAGGTCATTTAAAACTAGGACACAACGTTCAGATAGGCTATTTCGCACAGAATCAAGCGGAGTATTTGGATGGTGAAAAAACCGTTGAGGATACCATGCTGGATGCCGCCAATGAAAAAACACGTCCCAGGGTTCGTGATATTTTGGGTGCCTTTTTGTTTCGAGGGGAAGAAGTGGATAAATATGTGAAAGTGCTATCAGGAGGAGAACGAAATCGTCTGGCCTTGGCGAAACTCTTGTTAGAGCCGTTCAATGTATTGATCATGGATGAGCCGACGAACCACTTGGATATTCAATCAAAGAATGTATTGAAGGAAGCTTTGAACAATTTTGAAGGAACCTTGATTTTGGTGTCGCACGACCGTGATTTTCTGCAGGGATTGAGCGATACGGTCTACGAATTTAAAGATCAAAAAATCAAGGAATACTTGGGCGATATCGATTATTTCTTGGAACAACGAAACCTTCAGAATCTTCGTGAAGCCGAAAAACGAACTATTGCGGCGAAGGAAGCTTCAAAGGAAAGCTCTAAAGGGGGCAAGCAGGCCTATGAAAATAAGAAGGAGTTGAAGAAGCTTCAGAACAAACTCAGCAAGACGGAAGCGACCATTTCAAAAATGGAAAAGGAAATTAAGGCTATCGACGTTGAGTTGCAGATCAACTATGAGGAAACCATCGCCCAACCCGATTTCTTCGATAAATACCAAGCGAAGAAGAAAAAGCTTCAGGAATTGATGGAGCAGTGGGAGGAACTGACCCTTAAAATCGAATCTTTTTCGTAACTTCAAAATAGCTGACGTTTAGATATGTACGAGCATCATTTTCAATGTCCCCATTGTTGGGAAACCATTTCCATGTTGGTAGATCCCTCGGTGTCGACTACCTATATCGAGGATTGTGAAGTATGTTGTAATCCGATAGAGGTTTCAGTTACCTTTCAAAATGGCGAACTTTTATCTTTCACGGCTTCGAGTATAGAACAATAGTTCCGTTAGCTTTATAAAAATCATAACCCCACTATGCTTTCAACCTTTAGTTTTTCTGATGATACCGTAGGATTTTTGTTCGAGGGCGACTTCAACAAAGAAACTGTCGGGAAGCTTATTTCCCAAATCGAGTCAAAACTCGATTTTTATGATAAAATCAACCTCTATTTGGAGGATGTGAATATCGACTCCTTCAATTTAGCAGCAGTGTGGGAAGAAATTACCTTTAAGTTGAAACATGAGGAACGATTCAACAAAATCGCATTGGTTACAAATCGAAAATGGATCAAGGCATGTTCTATGCTTTGTCAAACCATTTCTTCAGCAAATATGAAAACGTTTAGTAGTGAAGAGCGTCTTGATGCGTTGACTTGGATTTCACACCCTTAATTTTGCCCGCCCAAAATTGCTTTTTTAAGTCCATCGCGAACATTTAGCCATAAAAAGTTGAAAATTGATTTTGTCTTATCGCGCTCGACGGTAGCCGATCCTTTTCTGAAATCGTCGGTGCTCTTGTTGCTATCTTTTGAAATGAATAGGTTAACGATTCCTGATAGAATGCCTTTTTTCCCTTTGCTGTCATCTTTCATCAAACTCACCTTGAAATCATCATAGTTAATTTTAAAATCGACCTGTGAGGTGTTTCGATTTCCAGAGATGGTGAAGTAGGTCTGATTAGCAGTCCCTTCCATCCGAACCTTTAAATTTGGCTCGGTAAATTCATTTAGTTCTGCTGCCGGTAAACTTCCTACATCCCCTTTAAATAGAAACGCATCGCTAGCATTGTTAACATCGAAGTTCCAGTTTACTTTCATGGGAGTAGTACCCATAAAAGTTCCGTCGAAAGTAAGGTTAGTTTTAGTTCCTTCAGAATAAGTATTACTCACGTTCTCCATGGCAATATCCAATTTTGAAAAATGAATCGTTCCGCCGCTATTATCGGATTTTACTTTTTCGGTATAATCGATTGCTGCTTGTTGTATGTCGATTTTTGGTATGGTGAGTTGAAAGTTTAGTTTCCGTAGCATCTCGCTATAGAGCGGTTTTATAGAGGCGTCGTCGGCGACCGTTTTATCCCTAAAAATAGAAAGTTTTGGGTTGTTGATCTGAATACTGCTGCAATCCACAAATAGTTGTCGATTGTTGAAGCCGAAATCTGGTTTTAGAATACGGAATTTTGGTATTTCAAGTGAAAAGTGATCGCGTTCTTTACTGATTTGCCGAGAAAGTTCTGGCCTTGTATATTTTGTTCGAAATTGAATAGCGTTGAATAAAGCTTCGCTTGGGCTAACAGAAAAATTCTGGAGCGTCAGGTTTTCGTAGTCACTTGCTTTTAGAAAAATTGAATCGCCGGTAACGTAATACGATTTATATTGAAGAGGTAAACGTTCTGATAGTGTTTTTTTAGTTACTAATATACTATCTATCTCTATTGTGATGTCGGTGCTGTATAGCAACAACGAATCCTTCTTATTATCGAACATACTGATACGTCCATTGGTGATAGCAACCTTTCCTATTTTTATGGGTTTGGAAAGGTTAAGCATCGCCTTGTTTTTTTGAGTGCTATCACGCTGGCTCAGTTTATGGGTGTGGTAAACAATTTCCGGTTTGGAGATTTCGATAGCATCCATGTGTATTTCCTTCTGAAAAAGGTAACGCCATAGGCTCAAATTTTCGACCTTTAATTTTGCTACATCTACGCTGGTATGGATGCTATCATTGGTCCTGTTACTGATATCAAGACGAAGGTTAGTACCCGATAACGTTCCACTGAATGTAGCAACGGAAACATCGTCATACGAAGCCTTCATATGTGGAGGAAGGCTTTCGGTAAGAAATGTTTTTACTTTTTGATTGAGGTAAATATTGCTGCCTATCCAAATAAGGAGTGCTGTAACAACTAGTATTCCTGTAACTATCAGAATTTTGCGAACCGTGCTGCTCATATTTAAAAATAGGAAAGCGGTTGACGACCTGAAAATTTTTATGAGGTTCTGTTAAATTTTACGGATTGGCCTCTTGTTACGTTGAAAAAGGTTTGTATCTTTGCCGTCCACATCGCGGGGTAGAGCAGTAGGTAGCTCGTCGGGCTCATAACCCGAAGGTCACTGGTTCGAGTCCAGTCCCCGCTACAAAGGACAAACGTCCGCAGAATCGGTTCTATGTAGGCATAGAGCCGATTTTTTTTATGTCCACACTTACGGATTTTCTTACATTTGAATACGCTAACGCATACGATTTGTCTACCAAAAAGGATTATTCCGAGCCCAAAATCTATGATGCAAGGGGAGACCTCTCCAAGAGGTGGTATGTGTACTTTTCTTATCGCAATCCCAAAACGGGTAAATTGAAACGGCAGTCACCCATCTATGGCGGTGCGAATAGATACAAGACCAAAACTGAGCGAATGGAGCTGCTTATGGCCTACAGGAGGAGCCTTTCAGATTTTTTGAAAAGAGGTTTCAATCCCTATCAGGATAATACCCATCTACTGACGGAGCAGGACACTATCGAATCCAGAAGTGCAACCGATGAGGTTGTAGCTGATAACAAGAGTATGTCATATCAAGAGGCCTTTGATTATGCCCTAGGGCTGAAAAGGCCAATGGTCAAGGAATCGACGTATGTTAATTATGCAAACCGCTGCAAGCAGTTTGCAAACTGGCTAAAAAATAAAAATCCTAAGATCAATAGTATTGGTGAGGTGACCAGGAAGGTTGCGATGGATTTTTTGAACGATAGGCTAAAGTCAACAAGTGCTCGTACAAGGAACAACCTTAGGACCGACCTCGGAAGCATATTCCAGACCTTGGAGGACAACGAGATCATTGCCTCCAATTTTTTCCAGAAGATACCCGTCTTAAATTCTAGGCCAGAGCGGAACAAGACCTATACCTTGGCGCAACAGGAAAAAATATATGAATACCTGCGAGAAAAGGATCAACTTCTCTTGTTGTACATACAGTTTATTTCTTATAATTTCCTGAGGCCCATTGAGGTATGCCGCCTAAGGGTTGGAGATATAAATATTGAGGAAAAGCGATTGTATGTAAGGGCCAAGAATTCCCCAGTAAAGACTAAGATTATTCCCGATATTATGGTTGAACTGCTTCCGCAACTTGAGGGGTTGCAGAAGGACTCTTTACTATTCACACCCGACGGTCTGGGCGGGGACTGGGATGCGAAGGAGTCCAACCGCCGCAATTATTTTTCCGCCCGCTTCCGAAAAGTGGTGAAGCAACCTTTTGGGTTGGGCAAGGAATACGGGCTATATAGTTTTAGGCATACCTTTATTACAAGATTATATAATGAGATGATCAAGACTGGAACCCCGCATGAGGTCAAAAGTAGGCTAATGCTCATCACCGGCCATTCTACCATGTCAGCCCTAGAAAAATACCTTAGAAATATTGACGCCGCGTTACCTGGTGATTACTCGGACCTTTTAAAATAGGGCTGTAGTGGCGACTGTTAATGTTATATTTATTTAGTGAACTTTGAGGCATGGTTATCTTAACTTCCAAAACCTTCCAAAACCTTCCAAAACCTTCCAAAACCTTCCAAAACCTTCCAAAACCTTCCAAAACCTTGCAAAACCTTGCAAAACCTTGCAAAACCTTGCAAAACCTTGCAAAACCTTGCAAAAGTTAGCAAAGGTTCTCATAACGTAGCAAAGGTTTGCCTAACCTTACGCCATTAAATTCCATTTTGCAAACTTGCGCATAGAATTTCAATCGTTGACGGCCCAAATAGCATATGGTATGGTTCAGATGCTCCCAAAAGTGGAGCAACAAAAACTATTGAGGTTGCTAAAATCTGAACTTACTTCGGGGGTCGCAACTAGGAAAAGTAAAAAACTCATCACTCGTGCAGAATCTGATGCCTTTATCTACCGTTCCGTTTTTTCAGGCAAATAACCTTATTTAATAGGTTCAATACTTAAAAGTTTGATACTTAATTGCTTTTGCGCTAGATGTATTATCTTATTGTAAAATTTTCAAGAATACTCCCTACGTCACCAAAATTTTTGTTAATATTGAGAAATACTCCCCCGTTTGTTAAGAATAATTCAATAATTGGATAGCGCTTGCTATTCGTTAACGTTATGTATATGAACAAATTAGGGGCTTCAATACGGGTCTTTTTCACGTCTGTTTTTCTTTTTTCTATTGTTAACCTTTTGTACGCACAGGATGTCCTCTGGGAAAAATCCTATGGTGGTGCCCATGGGGATTACCTATACGATGCACAGTCGACCGCTGATTTTGGCTTTATCCTCGCCGGCAGTTCGGTGTCCGAAAAGAGCGGTAACAAGCAGGAAAAGGGATATGGTGGGCTTGACTACTTCATATGGAAGATGGACGAGCAAGGCTCGCTCGACTGGCAGAAGACCTACGGTGGCCCAGGCTCGGATTTTCTCCAAAAAATAATTACCACTCGCGACGGCGGCTTCCTGCTGGCCGGGACCAGCGACTCCGCAAAGGGCGGCCTCAAGAAGGACGACCCCTATGGGATGGGGGACTTTTGGGTGGTAAAGCTCAATGCCGACGGTTCGGAACAGTGGCAACGAACCATCGGGGGTGTTTCGGCGGACATACTCAAGACCGCTATGGAACTGCCAGAGGGCGGTTACCTGTTAGCGGGATCGTCCTCATCCCCGAAATCTAAGGCTAAAAAGACGAAGAACCAAGGTAATAAGGATTATTGGGTGATTAAGCTCGATTCCGCCGGTGAGGTGGAATGGGAAAGCAGCTTTGGCGGAAAGTATGTGGATGAGATCGAGGCCGTGTGTTCCGCTCCCGACAAGGGGTTCTATCTCTTGGGCTACAGCAACTCGCCAGATGGCCCCCTGAAGGCCGCAAAAAACCTTGGTGGGGGCGACTACTGGCTCATACGTATCGATAAGCTGGGAAATCTCATTTGGGAGAAGGCATTTGGCGGTGAGGGGGACGACCACCCATACGCCATGCTTCGGAGAAAGAACGGCAACATACTCGTGGGAGGTATATCCTCGACCAAGAGCGGCGCCATGAAGCAGGCTGCCAATAGTAAGGGTACCGACTTCTGGGTGTTTGAGATGGACAACGAGAGTGGTATCGTCTGGGAGGAGACCTATGACATTGGGGAGTACGACGTGCTCTCCAGTATGGAGGAAAACAATGACAGGACCGTCCTTTTGGCAGGCTACGCCAAGAGCGAGAACGTAGGACGTAGGGCCAGTGATAGCCGTGGCATCAACGACTATGTCGCCATAAAGATCAAGCCGGACGGGAAGGAAAAATGGCGGCAGGAGATCGGCAGCAAGGGTGAGGACGTCCTAAAACGGCTGATAGAGACCCGCGGCGGGGGCTACCTAATGGCCGGAACCAGCAGCGGTGCTATCTCGGGTGAGCGCAACAGCAAGCAGGGCCGCAGCGACTTCTGGGTGGTAAAGCTGGGCGACGAGGACAAGGACAAGAACGAGGAGGTTTCTTTCGTGGAAGCATTCCCCAACCCCACCGACAGGTTTACGAATATCATCATCACCGAAGACTTCGAGCGCGGTACGGCATTCCTGTATGATATCAACGGCAGGCAGCTGCAGCAATATGAGCTCACTGGGAGGACACTACCAGTGGACCTCCGCAACCTTCCCATGGGTATCTACCTTGTAAAGGTCAAGACAGATATCGGCGAGAGCTCGGTGAAGATCATCAAGAAAGATCAATAGATAATTACTGAAAGGGCATTCGATTAACGTTGAACGCCCATCCTAAAAATCCAAAATATACAGAACCAATTCCGTTATCATATGCACTGTCTCAAAATACTAATCCTCTCCTTTTTAGTAACTACCTTGTCCTCTGCCCAAAGCGATCCCAAATTACCCGATTTGGTCCCGCCTTCACCAGAAGCAGCCTCATTGGCCAAGTTTGTGGAAACGCCTATAAGCCATTTTACGGGTGTCCCCGAAATTTCGATCCCTGTTACCGAACTAAAATCGGGAGGAAAGACAATCCCTGTCTCGGTGGCTTATCACGCCTCAGGGATCCGCGTCAACGAAATGGCGTCAAGAGTTGGATTGGGCTGGTCTTTGAGTGCAGGTGGAAGTATAACAAGAAGTGTGAGGGGAATACCGGACGATAGTCCAAACGTATATGGATATCTCAATGACCACGATGTGCTAGGGGACTTTATGTGCCTGAGAAGTGGAGGGGGGATAAGCTGTAACAGTCCCCTTGGTGATAATTATTCTGAGGTTATGTACAATATAGAGCAGGGTGAGATAGATCTACAGTCCGATAGCTACATGCTCAATTTCCCGGGAGGGTCCGGAAAGTTCCATTTTGATGAGGACAAGGATATCTTTTTCAATCCCAAATCGGACATGTCTATCGAATTCATCATGCCAAACGGGGTGATCTTGGGCTGGATTGTAACCGATACGGTCGGGACGAAATATTATTTTGGTCTGAGTGAGGACCAGATCAGGTCCGCCTATGACAGGACCACCTCCAGGTCGTTTGGCCAGGGCTTTCCATCGCCCCCCCCCAATTCCATGAGCAACTATATTACGGCCTGGCACCTAGTCGAGGTCAAACCGTACAATGGTGCAAAGCTGTCGCTGTATTATTCTCCAGGGTTCAACACGACAATCTACAACTTGGTAAGCCATGACTATTGGTTTTGGCCCAAATTTCCAAACGCCAATTGTTCCGGCAGTACGCAACCCGACCCCCTCTACACGATCTCTGAGGATTTCAACGTGAGGCTCACCAGTATTGAGGGTGCCTCCGGCAAGGTCCGGTTCAACTATGGCAGTAACAGAACCGACTTGGTCGGGGATAAGGTGTTGACCTCCATAGATTTGGTCGATCCCGATTCAAATACCGTGAACTCATGGGATTTTAGCCACAGCTATTTTGTCAGCGATGCATATACCGGCTATGAACCGGGAGGGGCCGCTCTGCAGACCCAGAACGATTACCGGCTGCGCCTTGATGGAATCACCAATGGCGATAGCGAACATACTTTTGAATACTATGATAGTGATATCCTTCCGAACCGTTTTTCAACGGCGACGGACCTGTTCGGGTTTTACAACGGCGACGAGGGGAGCAATATCCCAAAAATAGACTTTTTCGACCCAAACGGTGATACCCCGCATCCAGGCCTGATAGGTATAGGGTCTTCCTATAAGTATATCGATGCCGACAAGACAAGGTCCTGTACCTTAAAGAGCATCACGTACCCTACCAAGGGCAAGGTAGAGTTTCAGTATGAATCTAATACCGTGGGGACCAAAAATTATAACTTTTATGTATCACAGGGCTATGTGGATGATTTCTTGGGGGATATCGATTCCTCATTGGGTCAATATTCCGAACAGTTTACGGTAAGTGGGGATACGTTCCCGACCACGAAAATTGTTGAGCTGGACTTTACGACAATTAACCCTAATGGTCTTACATGCAGTGGAACCGAATATGAAGGCCCTTGCCCTGTAATTGAGTTAAAGGAGGTCTCGACGGGGCAGACCATTGAACTATACTCCGTCTGGACCGATAGGGTACGGCACCTACTGGATAGTGGCACATATGAAATTGAAATAACCTACCCCGGTTCCCCACCCATCAACAATAGGATCGACGTAAGCATAGAGGTTAACCAAAAAAAAATGACCAACGGCAAAATCGAGGCCAAAGTTGGTGGCCTGCGGACCAGCAAGGTAATCTACAGGAACCATGACGACAGTATTCTGCTGAGCAAGGAATACGGCTATCATGAACATGGCAACCCGAACAAGTCAAGTGGAAGGACCCTTAATCCTCCGGTACTGATCAAAGAGAACGTCTACACATGTGTTGCCTCGACAAATAATATCTTAGTTCCACAGCAGCACTGGGTTTTGTCCTCGAACTTGATCTATCCGTTTACGGCTTCGAACGGCAATCTGGTCGGTTATACCAATGTAACGGAGAGGATAACGGGCCAATCGAACAACCGGAAAGATTACGAGTTTTCGTTCAACTACGATGCTATCACCAGTTTCGGACAATCTACTCCCACTATTGATATGGATGATAAGTTTACGTACTATCAAGTTACGCCACTATTGGTCCCACAGCCTAACCTCGACCAGAGAACCGGGGAAGCTCTGCTGATAAAAAGTTTTGACGAATCGGACAATCTGGTTGCAGAATCGGAATTTGAATATATCGGTAATTCAAATGCCGATCTGGATGTCAGTAGCCTCAACTTTGTGACGAAGAGAATATTGCTCCAGCACGGCAGTAATACATGGGAGTACCTGTACAATGAGACGTATAACAATTACAGTGAAAGAAGGGCGTTAAGGGAAAAAATCCAAAAACAATATTATGGGTCGCAAGAGGTTTCAACAACTACGACTCACTATTATGGCAATGAAACGGTCAACGAAACACTCTTGTACAACGGGAGGAGCTTTCCAATAGCAAGCCGCCGGAGCCAGTCGAACGGTATGTCGATAATCACCGAAACCGACTATCCCCAGGACCGTCCAACCACTGCGATGATGGACAGCCTTATTTTACATCACAGGATAGCCGAGCCCATCGAGGTTAGGAAGATCCTTGGAGAATCGATGGGCGAGACGCTCCTGAGTACCAAGCGGACAAAGTACGCTGATTTTAATGGCATTGTGCTCCCCTACCAAATCATGACAAAAAAGGGAGGGGCTGAACCTGTGCCGGAGAGTAGCATGGAAACTAGGATTGTCTACCACAGCTATGACAGCTATGGCAATCCCCGTGAGGTATCCAAGAAGGACGGTATGCGGACCAGCTATGTCTGGGGCTACAACGGGCAATATCCCGTTGCCAAGGTCGAGGGGAAGGGGTATTCGCAGCTACCCGGCACGCTGGTATCACAGATCGAGTCGGAGACGGACGCGTTGACCCTCTCGAACCTACTCGATAGCCTACGGAACCACAATTATCTCCAGAACAGCCTGGTCACCACCTATACCTATGACCCGCTGGTGGGCGTTACCAGTATAACGGACCCCAAGGGGGATACCCGGAGCTTCGAGTACGACGAATTCGGCCGCCTTGAGGCGGTAAGGGACGCCGACGGAAACCTTCTGTCGGAGAACGAGTATAACTACGGACAGTAGCCTAATATAACATTGATAAGAGTATGAAAGCCACACCAACAAAAAATGTGATCATGATAAACAGGATACCCATTGCCATCCTCGTGGCACTGCCACTCTTCATTCTTGCCCCAATGGTTTCACATGGGCAGGATGCGAACCGCAACTATGCCCTGACCAAGACCTACACCCAGGAGAGCTCTGGATCGCACCAGGCAACGGTGACATACTACGATGGCCTCGGCCGGCCCATACAGCAGGTGGCCAATGCCCAGGGCGGCAATGGGGAGGACCTTATAACCCACATGGAATACGACGATCTCGGCCGGCAGGAGAAGGAGTACCTCCCCTACACGCGCAGCTCTCCCTCCCTTGGCTTTGACACCGGGGTAAGCTCTGGTCTTTCATCACAATATGGTGGGGGATCGTTCCCTTACTCGGAGAAGGAATTCGAGGCCTCCCCCCTGGGCCGGGTACTGAGGCAGGCTGCACCTTCCAGTTCCACTGACGGCTGGGAGATGGACTCCAGCCACGAGGTGAAGTTCCGCTACCTGACCAACGGACCCACTGAGGTCTACCGGTTTTCGATATCCAGCGGTCTGCCCGTGCTCACGGGCGTCGACCACTATGGTGCGAACCAGCTCTACAAGACCGTTACCTACGACGAGAACAACGATACTATGAACACCAAGGGGAGCGTGGTCGAGTACCGGGACAAATTGGGGCGCGTGGTGCTCAAGCGGACCTATACCACGTCCTCGGGAAGGACCAATGAGACAAACCCTGCAGTAGCCATGGACACCTATTACATCTACGACGACTTTGGGAACCTTGCGGTGGTGCTACCGCCAAAGCTATCCGAGCAGGTCGTGGAAAGCGGCCCCTCACTCTCGGGCAGCCACCTTGGGCTCCTGAACCACCTTGGGTACCGCTACCGGTACGACCACCGCAACAGGCTTGTCCAGAAGAAGCTGCCTGGGAAGGACAAGGAGTTCATAGCATACGACCCGCTCGACCGGGTGATCGCAACCGGCCCGGCCATCTCGCCCCTCGGCGACGGTAGCGAGGGCTGGCTGCACACCAAGTACGATCCCTTCGGCCGCGTAGCCTATACTTTCTGGACGGGGGGTTCTGTCAGTGGCAGCTCACGCAATACCATTGAGAACAATCAGAGCGCTCCCTATTCGGAGACCAGAACATCCCCCAACAACCAGCTGCCGGGCGATGTCGTTGGGTTCGGGTATACCAACACGGTGGCACCGACCGGGAGCGGGTACCTGCTGACCGTGAACTATTACGATGACTACGATTGGGACGATGCCCCTTCCAATATACCCTCGACGGTGGGAACGGGTGATGTCAACGTCCACTATGACGGCAGCAATCCGCCAAGGGGAATGCCCACTGGCAGCTGGATACGTATCCTTACGGGTAATAGCGGCGATACCGACGGAAAGCTCACCCATACCCTCTATGACAAGAAGGGGCGTGCAGTGCGCGTCCACACCGACTTCCCTGGCGGGGGATACACGCAGGTGGATACCAAATATGACTTTGTTGGGAAGCCCCTGTACACCATCACCAAGCACCGAAAGGATGGCACGGCGCAGCACAGCGAGATAACCGTTCGGGAGAACTTCACCTATGATAGCCAAGAACGCCTCGAGTCGCACGGCCACGTAATAAACGGCGGAGCCGAGCAGCTGCTTGCAAAGATCGAGTACGACGGGCTGGGCCAGCTCACCGACAAGATGGTGGGCGGTACGGACATGTCGGGCAGCAACGCCTTTCAGCACGTGGACTACAACTACAACATCCGGGGCTGGCTAACCAACATCAATAACCTGAACGACCTGGGGACCTCAGGGCAGCCCACGGACCTCTTTGCCTTTAGGATAAACTACAATAGCCCTCTATCCGAGGATATCAACGGACAGGTGGAGCAGCTGTACAACGGGAATATCTCAGAGACCTACTGGCGCACGAGCAGCGACAACGAAAAGCGCAAGTACGGCTATACCTACGACTACCTGAACCGTCTGCTTGACGCCTGGTACCAGAAGCCGGACCATGCCACGCCGATCCTGCAGAGCTATGACGAGCACCTGACATATGACAGCAACGGGAATATCCTCACCCTACAACGCAACGGGGTGAACGAGCTTGCCGACCCGGCCCTTGAGATCGATGACCTTAGGTATACCTATGACACCGGTAATAAGCTGGAATCGGTATACGATGGATCTTTATCCACGGATGGGTTTAACGACGGTAATACCGGCTCGGACGACTACGATTATGACGGCTACGGCAACCTGGTCGAGGACAAGAACAAGGGGATCACGGCTATAGTATACAACCACCTGAACCTTCCAGCGAAAGTTACCTTTGGCTCGCAGGGAGATATTGAGTACATTTATGATGCCAGCGGGGTAAAGCTTAAGAAAACTGTGAAAGAGGGAACAACTGTTACGGGCACTACGGATTACATGGATGGCTTCCAATATAACGACGGAGAGCTCGACTTCTTCGCGCACGCGGAGGGGACTGTGGAGGTGACACCCAGTGAACTGTCCATCGGTGGCCCGGATTACAACTATGTCTTCCACTATGTGGACCACCTGGGCAACATACGCGTTCGCTATGCCCTGGACCCGGACGACGGAGCGCTGAACATACTCGAGGAGAAGCACTATTATCCCTTCGGACTTCAACATGAAGGGTATAACCAGGCACGGCAGAAGTTTGGCCGCGACCTTGAGGACGACTCCATCACCCTTACCCCAGTGGACCCGTTTTTGGGGACTACCTATAACTACGGCTACAACGGCAAGGAGGAGCAGGAGGAACTTGGTCTGAACTGGATTGATTACGGTGCGAGAAATTATGATGCTGCACTTGGACGCTGGATGAATGTTGACAATCTTGCGGAAGACTATTTTTCATTAACCCCCTACAACTATGTTGATAACAACCCTATATTTTTTATTGACCCAGATGGTCAAAGAATTATTTTTGGATTTCAAACAGATAGAGACGGAAATAGAATTGGAGAGCAAGAAGTTAAAGATGTAATCAATTCAGGTCTCGGAGGTGGCGATATTGCACAAATAGATGCTGATGGAAATTTAACACTAAACCTTACAAAAGAGCAGAGGTCTAATTTGAATGATGAACAAAGTGCATTTTTAGGTGTTCTAGAAGAAGGTATTAATGCGAAAGATGCTGATGGAAATAGTGCGGATGTAAATATTGGCATTGTAAAGAACCACATTGACATTGTTGTCGGTGGTGCTGATAGTAAGCTTATCGATATAGGGGATATAAGTAATGTGAACAATGGAGAAGCTGTGACACAGCAATCTTTCTTTGGACACGAGGTTAAAGAGCAGTTTGAAATACAGGTGGGTACCAATGGTGAACCTGTGGATAAACATACTGCACACAATAGGGCTGAGAGTGTGGAAGCTGATATTACTGGCTATACTCGAACCGGTACAATTGGGAAAACAACACAGACAATTATTCCCCGATCGGAAAAGAGAGGCCTCATGGGTCTAGGTTTGAGAGACCCATATCGTAAAGCGCGAACAGGAACAGTAATCTTTACTTACAACAATGGAAACAAAACAATCAAAGCAACTATGCATGTTAAAAATGGGAATGTTACAAAAGTTGATCAGAGGTAGTCTTATCAGTACATTTATTTGGGTTGTGTTCTCTTGTGCTTCAGCAAAGATCACAAAGTATGACTGCGTAGACAACAAAGCGTGTGCTGAGTATGAAAGGCAACTTGAATTGATAGAAAATTATAATTTTTTTCAAATTTATGTAGAATATGAAAAGTTGGCATTAGCTCGTACTTTTTTTGAAGATCTAACAGGTTACAAATCAGATGCAGATGTGCAGATTGATGGTCAACTACCTCCCACCATCAAAGATTATTACAATTGGACCGCTTGGTATTCTATTAATTATAACAAGCTACGGTATGACGAAGAAAATGATATCGTTCATACTGCAAAATGACGCAATCTGGTAGTGTAGTAAATTGGTGCTTTCAAAAAAGGAGTGTAACGCGGTACACTACGGCTTCAACGGCAAGGAGGAACAGAACGAGTTAAATCTGAACTGGCATGATTTTGGGGCCAGAAACTATGATGCTGCGCTGGGAAGGTGGATGAATATCGACCCACTTGCTGAAATGATGAGAAGGCACAGTCCTTACAACTATGCGTTTGATAACCCTCTTCGTTTTATTGATCCTGACGGAATGGCTCCCGAAGACGTAATAATTCAAGGAACTGAAAAAGCAGCAGCTTTCAAAGAGCTTCAAGCGTCAGTATCTACAGAACTATCGCTTACAATGGATTCAAAGGGAAAAGTTTCATATAGTCAAACCGGATCTGGGAAACTGTCTAAGGATGCTCAACAATTAGTTGACGCTATTGATGATAGTAATATTACTGTAAATGTTAACGCAGAAAATACAAAAACAACTAAAGCTGGTGATCTCTATATAGGAGGAGCGTTTTCTGGAAATACAGTATCTCAAGATTCTAATGGAAATACTACTGTTACAGCTGAACAAGAAGTTAATCCCGACGTATTAAACAAGATGAGTACTGGTAATGGAAAGCCAGGCGCTGACATGCTGCATGAAGTTTCCGAAGCTTATCAGGGTGCTTTGATATCTGAAAAGAAAGGAGTATCCTCCCCTGCTGCTAATGCCGCAGGGACTGTCTACAATAAAGCTCATAGGAAGGCTACATCACAATCTGGGAAAGTATATGAAACGTTATATGATGCTTCAGGAAATGTTATGTCAATGACGCCAAGTGGTGCATACCCGACTGGAGTTAAAAAAGTGGAATGGTCCGTTAAGAACAAAGGGAAAACAACTATAATCCAAACACTACAATAATATGAGAATTACTATATTAATTATTTCTATCTTATTCTTTGGATGCAAGACTAAAAAATCAACTATAGAAGCTAAAAGTAATGATTCTGGGATTTTTTTAATTACTAAACTGGAAGAACTAAATAATTGGAATATTATTTACGCAAAAAAAGAAACTAAAAAATACAAAATCGTTACTGGAAAGATTTTAAGTTCTAATAATGCTTGTGAAACTATCAAAGTCGGAAAAAAATATAATTTAGATTTAAACTCACGGAAAGAAAATGTTCCTGAAATTAATGGTATAAAAATCAAACCAGTCAACAGCATTGACATTGAATGTTATACTTATGACATCGAAACAGATATCTGTATAGAACCAGATAATGATATTTACGACTTATACCATACTAATGACATTAGAGGGTTGTGTTATCTTAAAAAAGAAGAGTAATTATTCAAAAAAACACCCCATAGAATCGGGGTGTTTATAATTAAATTAGCGGCAAATCATTTCTTCTCAGAAATTCCACCGTTCAAGGAGATCATATCATCACGTGAGGTTTTCGGGTCCTTACCCTTTTTGCGCACGAGTTTCTGTGAGTTGAACAGCGGACGGCACTTGATGTTGAACTCGGTATAGTTCACCACTTCCTCCCCCTGTTCCTTTGCGATCTTCTCATAGGCCTGATGCAACTGCTCATTGGTGAGCTTTCTGTCCTTTGCCTTTATGATTGCCTCAAGGGCAATTGTTGCCACCTCATTGAGCCCCGTAATGGAGCTTGGGATCACAAAGCCCAGTTCCTCCAACTGCTTCTGGTCGTTCTCGTCGGCATATTTTATGAGTACCCCAGCATCGCGCTGGTGTTCCTTGATACGGGAAGAAATCTCCCGTTTCAGGCTTCTAACCACTAAAAATTCAAACCGATAGAATCACCTATGACTTTAAACGTATTCAAAGGACGCATCGACCATTGTAACTGCGAACACTTAATTAATTAAAAATAGCATGTCCTACCATTTTACAATTTTTAAGTGTGGTCCTTTTTTCAATCAAAATTCTCACTTTCAACAATAACGAACTGATGTAACCTTTTGAATAATAATATATTAATTGTTGATTAACGAAACCCAATATTTGTCCAGCTTAAATTATTTATATATCTTAACAAGAGAAAATCCTCCCCCATTATTTTTTTATATATGAATAAAGACTTTCTAGAAGCCTTGTTTGATGAAAACAATGCTGAAATGCACAGTAATGTTCAGGGGATATTGGGAACCGAGCTTTCTGAACTTGAAAAGAATAATTTAGTACAAGTTACCACTGGAAAAATTTCCATTATTTCGCCAAATCAATCCATAGCCAGTGTTTGGGGAGTTAGTGATATTTCTGTTGATGGTGTTTCCGCTGAAGTACATAAATTAGCAAGGCTTAATGATACATCCCGGCAACGAGCACAAGAGATTAAGGAAGCTGTTTCTCGAATTGCAATTTTATCTAAAACAAGTGGTGATAAAGGAAAGGCTGGGGGTGAAATGTTTTCTTTGATTACAAAAGTAGAAGATGCATTGAAAGATTTGTTAAAAAGAAAAGTCTTATTTATAGGCGCCGAAAACAAAGACAAAACTAAGATTGATGTAGAAAGTGAATATGAAATTTTAAAAAACTTGGCTAAAAAAGGGCGCATACAAACCAAGCGAACAAAACCTCCCACAATTTCGCAAATTTTGAAAACATGGGACGAATTTAGACCTAGCATCGTGTTTTTTTCCTGCCACGGGGAAGAAAATAGTCTTTGGTTACAGAACGATGAAGGAAAAAGTCGAAGTTTTCCGGCTACTAAAATTATAGAGTTTTTTAATAATCGTACGAATTACACTGATGGGGTAATTTTAAGTGCCTGTAATTCTTTTAAAATAGGGGAAGCATTAGCTTCCTCCTGTAATTTTGTAATTTCAACGAAAGACAAGGTGGAAATAAACACGGCACGGGAGTTCACAACAAGATTCTTTGAACATTTAGAATCGCACGGTGAAGACCTGAGTCCAGTGTATAGGGCCGCCTTTAATCAAGCAAAAGAGTTAATTCAATCAAAGGGTTTGCCTAATAGTTATTCATTTAATTATCATTACAATGATAGTGCAATTAGCTAAAAGTTAAAATGTCTATATTAAAACAAGAATATTTATCTCCTAATCCTTATGAACGATTAACTGAAGTAACTTCTGAGTTCGTTAAGGGTGATTATGTTGTAGATATACATGCCCATCTTTTCGATATTGAATGTATTAATAAAAGTTATTTTCTACTTCGGTGGTTAAAAGACTTCCTTGGTCTCAAGAGCAATGCGGAAGAATTAGTAGACTATTCTATTGATGAATTATACGCGAAAAAAAGTGTTTATACGCCTGGTTGGGAGAAGAACCTTGAAAGGAATATTAAATCAAACAACCTTTCAAGCCTTAACAAATTCAATAGCAAGAAAGGCATTATTGATTTAATAAGGGCTAGAAAATTTCTAGGATTTAAAAGGATGATAGATGTATATGATTACTATATAAAGGAATTTTCGCCGGCTAATTATTTTAAATTACCAAAAAAGCAAGTCTTAATTACCGCTTTAATGATGGACTTGGAGATTGGTTGGAATGTGAAAACCAATAAAACATACCATGAACAGGTACTTGAACTTAAGCAGCTGTCAAAAGAAAAACCAATATTACCGTTCCTTTTTTGTGACCCTAGGAGAGCAGATTTGAAAAATGAAACACAAAATTTATATGAATTGTTCAATTTAGCTTTTGAAGAACCAGGTTTCTTTGGTGTAAAAATTTATCCGGCTCTGGGCTATGACCCTTCCGATTGTCGTCTTTGGCCTATTTACGAAGTATGTGAAAAATTTAATATTCCAGTCTTAACGCATTGTGGAGGAGAATCTGTGTCAACTGATGTTTTGAGTTTAGAAATCTATGAAGGAGAAAAAGAAAATATAGTGAATGTAAATAAAAGAACTGAATTGGCCTATGAGCTGAACGACCCGGGAAGATGGGCTTTAGTGTTAGAAAAATTTCCTAAACTGAAACTTAATTTTGGCCATTTTGGAGGTTACAAGACTTGGTCTTCAAGCACACCGGTTAGCAAGGAAAAAGATCCACAATCAAGGAAAGAGACCATTTTTGGATTTATGAAGAAATATGAGAATGTATATGCAGATTTCTCATATAATTTAATAGAAATTGAATTAACTGACAATTTAAAAAACTATATGTATTTTGATGAAATAATCCGATTAAGAACAATGTTTGGAACTGATTATTGGGTTGTAAATAAGGCAGGTGACCTAATGAAAGAACAAGCTAATTTTCTAAACATCATGGATTCGGGCACTAAAAAATTAGGATTATCCAAGAAATTATGCATTGAAAATCCCAAAGATTATTTATTCAAAGTATAGTTCGTTTTGAATTGATTTCTAAAACAAATCTCAAGGAATTTAATGATTTGAGATTTCTTTTTAAGATAGAATTAAACTTTAAAAAAAGTTTTCGAAACGGGAGACACTATTTGGACTAATCTTATTTCTTTTATACCGCCGTGTCAATACAATAAAAAACCTATTTCTTCTCCATGCGTTAGGGATAACAGCGGCATCCCCCAATGAAAATCGGGGATACAGCGGATAGCCCGATCCTCTGGGGGAACGCCATAAAAAATTACCTCACTTTAATCATGAGATCCAGTGGTTGGGCGAAATATGGTGTTGGGTTTCGGTAACTTCTATTCATGCAAAGGTTTGAAAACAATCGTTTTCGAATAGCTGTTTTTCATATATGTAGATAGTATAAATATTGTTAATGTTGGTAACACCTTCCTGAGGCATTCTTTGTCTTCCGCTTGCACCGCCTACCGGATTGGGTTCTTCCGGAACACTGTACGGCGTAGGTCCGTCGCGAATTGGTTGAAGTAGTAGTGGTTTCCTTTTCTTTTTCGGGTGTGATTTGATTTGGGGTAGTGGCACTGGCATTCCTTGAAGGCTTACAAACCTTGCAGGCGGTATAGCCCAAATCTATGGCTTCCTCGAAGGTTTTTTGAATGCTCGAATATTTTAGGTACTTGCAGTTTTCCACATGATATTTTTCGCCAGTCTTTGTTACATATACGGTATCCTGTCCATAACAGCTTATGGAAAGCAGGAAAAACAATGAGAAAAGAATGCTAAGGTGTTTCATGCAACTATTCGGAATGCCTCAAGATACTATATTTATCTGTATTGAAATTTAGACTTTTACAAAGAAAGCTCTGGTTTGATTGAGCTATATTAAAATAAAGTTCTTGATAAGCTTATCCATATTGGCGGGTAGGCCAGCGGTTTTTAGTTCGTATCGTTTTATATCCATCGCATCAAACCAATCGCTCCAATATTGCATGATAACTTCTTCTTCATAGGAGTTCTTCTTGTCAGGATTGATACCGAGAACAAGGACCTCCAAATCGCTTATGTCTGAATTAGCGGGTATAATCCCATACTCCTTTTCAACCATTCTGGATTGCCAGTCGGCCGTATTCAATTTGTTTCTTCTAATCGTTTGTGGGATTAGATACGTCGTCTTGTTTTCTTCCTTCATCTGCGTATCCTTATGGAAAATATAACCATCGGTTAGGATAATCAGTATATTCCGGTGGTTTTCTTCAATACAGAAATCCTTTACCTTGGTTTTAAAGAATCGCCAAGTGTCCGACCCAACATATTTATTATCGGAAATTGCCAACTCGTATATTTCCTTTGGTTTGGATGCATAGGTGCTTTTAATTTTGTCGAGCAATTCAATTGAAGCATTTTCCCGTGTAATGTGAAACTTTAATTGATTAGAAATCGAATTGATATTCGGGTTTTTAGGCTCCGGATCGAAAAAGACTTGAATCTTTTCATTCATGGCACGCACCCTCTTATTTCTAAGATGCATATCGAAAGCTTCTGAAACTGAAGTAATGTAAGCAGCATCCCTTTCGAAATACTCCATGGCTTCATTTGGATATTTTTTGGGGTCGATGCGGTCGGAGAGATCCAAAAGAAAACTGATGTTTAAGTTTTCCGTAACGTCATTTTTAGGTTTAACAGCAGTAACCTGCTGTTGGTTTGCTCCCTCTTTTGGGTTGTCTTCCACGCATCCTGCGCAGAAAATTAGAACTAATCCAAGAACGATAAATTGTATATGGTGTTTCATAAGGCTTAGTTTTTAGCGAATACCAATTGTTGGAAATCCATATCTACAAGGTTGAGGTTCTCCAAATGTTTCTTTTCTACCTCCTCACACTTCACTCGTATTTCATCCAGTTGTTTTATCGGAAACTGAAGTTCAGAATTGATGGCTTGGTACCATCCCTTTTTATATTGATAATGGTAGTTTAGATACTCTTTTACTGGAAAGACAAAACCATCGATTTTCGACTGGAGTTCTGAAATTATACCTTTGATTGCTGTAATATCCTGTTTCACCTTTTCCAATTGTGAAATCAGTTCCGCCTTTTTTGCTACGGCATTCTTGATATCTTCTTTTCTGTTTCTGATGAATGCTTTGATCTTATCGACGTTTTCGTGTTCCTTCATCACAAAATCAAATACTAATCCCCATATAATATATACCACAAAACCTGCAAAGATAATTCCCCAGAAATTCACGCTTTGAAGGGCATCCATAGCAGTAAACTCTTGACCGAGTAAGGCATTGAACAAGAATATCTTTTTCTCGATCAAATACGCCAGGATAACATCGAAGGCAAACGTCAATAGAAACAAGGAGGCAAGTTTCATATAAGATTGCCAACCCTTGTTTTTTTGGAACATATGAACCAAATAGCCCAAGCCCATAAATACAAATGGAATGGTACCAACGAAAACAGCTTCCAACCAGCCGTCAGCTATAGATTTGCTTAAGGCATTTGCATCGAAAATCGCTGCAGTCAAACTATCGGTTTCAAAATCCTTAAAAAATGCAGAGTAGGAAGCAGAAATATAGAAAACGAAAAGATAAATAGTAATAGGTAGCAACAACGCCAGACCAATATAAAACTGAGCCTTGGGACGCTTGTCGGCATCCACGCCATAGTTTTCGGGATTCAGTTTAACATCTGATATTTCAAACTTCAGGGAGTCTACCTTTTCATTTAAAGCCTCAACTTGATCCTCATAAATGTTGGAGGCTGTTTCCCTTTTTTTTAGTTCGGTGCGTTGTTTTTCCTGTTCCTCTATATACGGTTGTTTAAGTCGTTTTTGCTCGTTCAATTGTTTTCTGCAAAGATTTTCGAAGCTATTATAGAGCTCATGAAGACCTGTCCCAAAAGTAATGGGATCACCATTGGCCTTTTTTGAATCTCCATAACCACTTTGATAGTAGGTTACTCTTAGTTGCTCTCTGGCATCCTCTGTATTTTCCTCCCAGGCTTCATTATTTGCCTCGGGTTTCTTTTTTAGTTTGAACAAATTGTTGATTGGTCCCATAGTGATTATGCATTTATCGCCTTAATAATTTCTTCCTTAGGTAGTTTCTTCTTGGCAGCTTCCAATAAGTAATCCGCCAATTCGGCGATATTCTCTTCCAAAAACTCAAACTTCAGACAGTATTTTTTTAAAGTGACGTATTCATCTTCGGTGACTACCTCATCTGCCCATATCATGACGGCAAGGTCATACAGATATTCCACTCGGTCTTCAACACTTTTAGGAATGGCGGTGTCGTGGGAGGGGTTTAGAAGGATGTCGTTCAATTGGTCCTTGGTGAGTCCGCGTTGCTCTGCAAAATTATAGAGCATCTGCATTTCGAGTGTATCAAAATTATCATCTGAAAATGCCATTTGGTATAGGCGTAGGAAATGGCTTTTAAGTTCGGTTGTAATCATGTTTGTTTTGGTTAGGTTAAAATATTTTGATAGTTTTTTTAGGTCACAACTGAATAAACGGAAATACAAGCCAAGCAAATGGCAATTAATAGCACCAAACAACCACTATTTTTAGCTTTGCTAAAACTTTTCCGATATGTCAATCCCTTGATGCCCGTTCGAATGGAATACCCTTTCGAACTTATAGAGCCTCTCTTGCTGCGATAGCTGGGTGAAATACCCGATTTGCTGATGTTCAAACCGAAGTTCTTGCCTATCTTAATTCTTTTTTGAAATCGAAATGACATGGTTGATTAGTTAAGGTGAATGATAGAATCTTTCGATTGCATGCTTAGCTTTTCCCAAGGAATTTCAACTCCTTTGGCACTGATGAAAAGCGGTTGATTGTTCTTGGTTTGAATGGTATATCCAGGTCTACAATTCTCATAGCGATAGCGAAACATCCGTAATCCCTTTTTTAATCCTTTATTAAGGGTAACCCTAAAGACTGCATTGGAACAAGACTCCTTGAACAAGCAGTGTTTTCTTCTGCTTGCGGGGATCAGCTTCCAATAGATTTGTATACTAAAAAGTACTAGATACTTCATGATTTCCTTGAAAACACTAAAATTTGAATCGACAGATTGTAACCATCCTTGCCTCCCAAGCCAAAGCAGCCACTGCTGGGTTGAACGTAAGAGGATAGTACTTCCAAGCGCAGATATTCCCATCCTCGCTCCGAATAATTATTGATAATCTCCTGTAGTTGGGCAGCGGCTTGCTCTGACCGGTTCTTACCCGCTTGAAGAGATGGGGTGAAGGGTATTGTTTTGTATTCCATTTTTGATTTCTTTATAGTGGTTAGCACCTATTTCTTCATCGATATAGCAATTTAATCCTCGTCCGTTTACAGCGAAGGCAATCATATTCTCAACCTGCTCGGGACCGGGGATGGCGTAATTATATTCGTAGGTCTTCCCGGTTTTGAAGGTGACTAAAATTGCCTCTATCCTAAGATCAAAGCAAATTATATTGGATTGACCGTTTATATTTTCATAAATAGGCATATTGTAAGGGTTATTGTTTCCCCAAACTTATGGCGCGCGAATAAAAAACCCTTACGGTTTTCCGTAAGGGTATAGTTCTTTTTAATAGAGTTCTAATTTTTACAACCATCTTTATTGCAGGTAATACTTAGTGAGGTATTTACCCAATGGTCTGGATGCTTTGTAGTGTCGGTTCCACAGCCGGTGTTTCCGCCTTCTCGTCCTTTGTGAACAATTTCTGTTGGAGTGTGTTTTACAGCCATGATTATAACTTAAGTTAAATCTTCAATTTCTGCTTCCTCTGCTATATCTTTAGTAACTTCAATTGCGTGTTTGCAACTTTGCTTTGAAACGTAAGTTTCACTTGTTACTATAACTTGCCCATTTCCTGCTTTCAAGTTGAAATAGAATTGACTATCTCTACTTTTTTCGATTTCAAATTTTGGTTTTCCCATTTTCGATATGTTTTTAGATTATGAAACCAAAACTACCAACACCAATATTCTGTTTTTTACGGAAACCCGTATGTAGGACTATTTTTAGATAAGCCCCAAATCCTTCACCACTGCCACCAGCTGTGTACTATTTTTGGCATTGAAGTGATCCTTTAGCTTGCTCAGGCGTTTTTCAACGGTGCTCAAACTACTTGGTGTAATATTGTTCTCCTTGAAATAGTCGCTTATCTCCTCCTGAAGTAATCCTTTGGAGAGCTGTTCCAAAAGCATGATGTCGAAATCGGTGATCTCTACATTGGCTTCCTTTGAAAGCCCTTGTGCTACCGCCTCAGAATAAAAGGTGTTTCCCTTATCTACTTCCTTCACTGCGGTAGAAAGATCGGAAAGCCCATTCCTTCCTTTACAGACATATGCTCGAACTGTTTCTATGGCCGAAAGTGTCCGGGCTTTTTCGATGCGATCGTCATGCGTAAAAACAATAATCTTTAATTCAGGGTGCTCCGCGCTTAAAGCTGTTGCCAACTCTTTTCCGGAAGTCAATTTTTGATTTCTGTGGTCTGGTTTAAAGGACAGGTCGGTGATTAATAGGTCGAAAGGTTTGCCGTCTTGCTTTGCCTTTTTGACTTTTAGGTAGGCATCATCGCAATAGCTAACGTATTCTACATCAGTTATTCCTAGTGGCGTAAGGGTGGCGACAATTCCTTCATTCACGCTTCCAAAATCCTCGGCGACTAATACTTTTTTAACCATCTATACTTTTATTTTGGCTTTGAAGCCATTGTTCGGACTAGAGGTAAAGGTAATCGTTCCAGAAACTGCCCGAATACGGTTTTCCACAATTAGCAATCCTCCGCTGGGTTTGCTGCTAGATCCTTTTCCATTGTCGCGGTAAGCTATCTGTAACGACGATTTTTCCTGTTCAAAGCTTACCACAACAAAGGTTGCAGTGCTGTGCTTTAAAGTGTTTGTTAATAGTTCCTGTAATACTTTATAAAGGGCTTCCTTCTTTTTCGTTGAAATTTTATTCCATGAAATGGTACTGATATTTTGTGGTGTAATCTTGAAGTTTTTCTTAGAATACTGCTGAAACATATCCAGCAGCGCTTGTTGAAATGGTTGTTCGGTATTGAAAGAACTATTGGATCGGGAAATCAATCGCGCTTGGTCATAAATCATGGATAGATCGTCCATTATTTTCTGATTTTTAGTATTGTCAAGCTTGTTCATGACTAAGAATACATTATTGGCAATATCATCATGAACATGTTTTGCAATGCGTTGTTCTGTTTCGGAAATTGCACGCCTTCTTTTTCTTTGTGCAGTGGTAATTATTACTATAGCAGAAACTACAGTGATAAAAACTAAAATGATTCCGATTATCAATATACGTTGTCTCGAAATCTCGGCTTCCAAAGCTTTCTTTTCCGCTTCCGATTTGTCATATTTCAACAGGGCATAGGCATTATCAGCTTTCTGCCTTGCTAAATTCAAACTATCTGAAAGTTGAACATATCGCAACCCATACTGTTGCTGATTGAGTTTTAGCAACAGGGATAGAGCTTCTTTTTCGTAATCTCTATCACCGATTTCTTTGGAGAGTTCATAAACAATAGGTGCATATTGGAGTGCTGCTGTGGTATCAGCCTTACGCAGATAATGCTGGGTTAAATGGCGATTGACGGAATAGGACCGAATTTTGTTTGAAAGCAACCTGCTAAGTTGCAGTGCTTGAAATAGTTCTTCTAGTCCCGTTCCAGAAGAAATGGATAAGGTGTTGCCAAGGTTATCCAGTAATTTGGTTTTCTGATGGAGGCTATCCTGTTGCAGTCTAGGTACGAGTGCCAATCCCAATTGGTATGAAGCAATAGCATTATCAAAATGTTTTTGTTCTTTAAAAAGGTTGGCGAGGTTATTCAGTATAGTTAAACTGTCGTTAGCTGTATTAGATAAGGCTAACGCTTTCACATACTTTTCATGTGCCAGTTCATAAAATCCCCTTTCTTTTTGAAGCATCCCCAATAAACATATAAAGCGTGTTCGAATACTATTATAATCCGATTTGATTAGGGAAAGCCCCTTGACTGCATATACCTCGCTCTCATCTAAATCGCCTAAAGAATAATAAGTATTGGCCATGGTCTCATATACATAGAGTTTATAGTATAAAGGAAGTTCCTCTTCGATAAATCCTTCAGTTTTCTCCAAATAGCGTACACCTTTCACTAATTGTAGTTTATCTGCAGAGGTATAGATATTGTTTAGAGTGTGGTCTATTGAGTCTAATTTCGTCTGAGCGGGTAACATAGATGTTGACAACGGCAACAGCAGCAAGCCGTGAATAATAAAAAAGAGGAATGAAAGTCGTTTCCGATTCATTCCCCTAAAATAGAATAAATAATTTGAAAAAATATTCTATTATCCACCGGTCGGCGGTGGAGGCGGAGGTGGTGGAGGCGGTGGTTTTATTGGTTCGTCTTCACCACAGCATGCCTGTGGCTGTACTCCCTGGTCATATAACTGCTCAGGTGTACAGGAGGTCGTCCCCAAAATGAGGGAAACCGTAAACAATAAGATGAATATTTTCTTCATTTTAAAGTATTTTTAGAGTTATTGAGTCCCTGGCCGGGATTTTCCCAGTAGGGTCGCGAATGGTTCGCATTAAAATGAAGAGGCGTCCCTCCTCGAGTTGAGAAGTGTTGCGCAGCACATTGGAAAAGTTTTCACTTCTCAAAAGCACTTTCCTGATGTGCTGCACGAGGGTCTTCGTTTCCGCTTATCAGAAACCTGTCTGATGCAGGTAGCGGAATTGAACAGGACAAATATTGGGATGAAGTTTTCGAAACTATCGAAGTAGGATGGAAAAGGCATCGAAATGTTTTTTCCAGATTTTTTCGATAAAAAACACGTGTTTAATCAGGTAAAAATCAGAAGAATGCATCAAAAATTGATTTTAGAGGCTTTTAGAAAAGCGATGAAAGAAATTAATCGTACCGAGCACTTTCCAGCTGCCCAAGAATTGGTAAATCATATAGAAGCATCAACAGATAAAACTTACACAGCAAGAAGCCTTGCTGGGAAGTACATAAAAGCAAAAAGAGCTATGAGTGTAAGATTAAAGTCATTTTTGGTACCGCCGCTTTGTAGTTATTTGGGGTATGCAAACTTTGAAGCCTTTAAAAAAGACCATCCCACAGAAACCAATACCGCTTCGAAATTACTTTTACTGTGGAGAAAATGTTGGTTTAAGTTTACACTATACCATATATTCCTAATGGTTATTGCGATTGGAGCCTACAATTATATACTGCGAGAAAGATGGATGGTCTGGGAAGAGAACCATTATGTTGAAGTGGATTTTGATTCTGAAGAATTGAGGAATGGCAGGTTAAAATTGTTTCGACAAGATCGCATTGATGATTTCAGAAGGATAGAGACAGATTGCTCTACAGAATTTTTCAATCCAGACGGCAGTCCGAAAGTCTTTTATGGAAAGAATAATAAAGGTGAGTACGAATGGTTCACCGATTTAGCACAACATCCTGAAACCGGAAAACCATTGAAGAGTATTACCCCATATATGATAAAGACGCATATCTGTCCAACGAATGACGATTGATTTTTGTGCTGCCAACTTATTAGGTTGAATTCTGCAACCATTAAGGTTGTACTATAGAAACCTCCTAGGTTAATTTTTTTATTGTCCGAATGCGTTTACGGAATCCCGTACTAGGGATGGCTAAAATTTTCTTTTCTTTAATGAAAGAACCGGTGCTATCAACTATATTAAATGGGCTATATCGTTATGAAAAGATTATTCTTCTTTTTGATTTTGTTCTCCGTAACATTGGAAATTAAGGCTCAATCGTGTGAGGATATGATGGAGATGGTAAAATCTAAAAGTACTGGGGCCACCTATAGAAGTTATTCAAGTAATGCGATTTCTAAGGTCACATTTTATCGTTTTGCCATAGATTATCAGACATATTATTTCGCTATTGTCTGTTTTAAGAGAGAGTATTCTTATAGATGTAGCGAGTATATCTACCAAGTGGCTTCAAATACAGAATTAAATTATTCATTGAATTATTACGAGAGTGCTGGCAAGGCCTTTTGGAAATATATTCAACCTTACAATGAAAATTTAGGCTGCGCTCCTGAATTTGAATGATGGGATTTTGAATTAATGATTATTCGGAAAAATATATGACATATTAACTCCTGAAGTTTATTATTAACATTAATAATTTATATGATGAATAAAATCGAAGCGATTAAACCCGGACCGAAACCAAAAAAGGAGGACGGCACACCGGACAGAAGAAGGAGGGTGAGACCGGAAACAAAGCCGAAACACCCAAAAATAAAGCCTCACCGACATAAGCCGGGTGATTAAATTATCCTGCCAAGTTCGAATATAAAAAAGTATTAGTGCATAAAATTTTGTATAATTACAAAAATAGTAATAACCAAGCCACGCATACGATACCGAATACGATTGTAGCAAAATACGGGAGTTGAACCTTTGGGAAACCCTAAAAATAGGGAGGTCTGTTTTTTAAATGAGAACTCATAACCCGAAGGTCACTGGTTCGAGTCCAGTCCCCGCTACTAAGGAAAAAGGTCTTAGTTTCCAAACTAGGACCTTTTTTTATTGAGTGGATTTATGGGCTGGCGAGAAGCCTGTCCCGCACTTGTTGCGGGAAGTCCAGCCTGCCGGTCCGGAACGAAGTGAAGGCGGGTCCCCGCTACTAAGGAAGCCATCAACGAAAGTTGGTGGCTTTTTCTTTGCGGAAAAGCCAAGCTTGCTTGTGCTTTAATACAAGGAAAATAAGTTTCTGCGTTAGCAGTTTGATGACTTCCATTGTAAAGCTTCCCCTATTCTGATCCATTTTCGAGCATAGCAAGTAGAACAAGATTTAATCTTGAGTTGCGCTCTTGTAGATATATTTTCAGATAAAATTTTGAATGAAAATCTGGCATTTAGAGGCGGTACAGCGCTGCATACATTGTAATTGAACCCAACTAATACTGGTTTATACAAAATAATATTAATTTGTGATGGAGTAGCACAAAATTCAAAAGCACTTTTAAAAGAATAATATTATGGAAACAAACATAACCACCATATTCAAAACCATTTTAGTATTAATTATTTTTAATTATCAAGGCCTACAATCAAATGTTCTCTATGCTCAAATTACAGCAATTCCAGATTCAAACTTTGAACAAGCACTTATTGATTTGGATATAGATAGTGACGGGATAATTAATGGACAAGTTCTTACCAGCGATATTGAAACTGTAATTACACTTGACATTTCCTCCAGTGGAATAACTGATTTAACAGGAATTGAAGACTTTAGCGGATTGGAAAGTTTAGATGTAAGTAGCAATTCACTAACAATTCTTAATGTCAGTAATAATATACAATTAAAAGAGCTTTACGCTAGTAATACAGGTACGGAGGATCTAGCGATTTCCTCTTTAGATTTAAGCAATAATATAAACTTAGAAGAACTCTATGGTGAAAATCTATTTTTTTTAGAAAACTTAAACTTAAAAAATGGAAACAATTCTATCTTAAATGTAACTTTACTTTGTGAAGAAGAGGGAATACCTTGTGAACTTCCCTTAACCTGTGCTATGGTAGATGATGAAAGTGCTGCTACAAATAACGAACCACCTTACTCAAGTTGGTTTATTGAAGCAGATTATATTTATTCAGAAGATTGCAGTTTAAGTGTTAACGATGATAATTTAGCCGCTATTAATGTTTATCCAAACCCTGTGGGAAACCAACTGCTTATTGATAATAATAAACATATAAAAATTGATAAAATTACTGTTTCCGATATTTTAGGAAAAGTAGTATTAATCGAGAAAAATATTGTTAACCAACTAAATCTATCTGAATTAAAAAGTGGAATTCTATTTATAAACTTTGAAACAGATAACGGAATAATAACCAAAAAAATAATAAAGGAATAATATAAGTACATTGATTAACAATGTATATAAAAAAATAGCAGTTATGAGCCTAACTTAATGGTTGGTTCTTTTCTGCTATCATTGTTTCAAAAGGAAAATAGCACTTATAAATTTACTATTTTCCATATACTTTATCGTTGGAGGCAATTTAAATAAATGTATCGTCCTAAATAGGTTAACTTAAAATTAAACACTTTTAGTACCACATCTAATGAAAGACAAAAACCTATTGCAATTTTACTCTTGTCCAAAACAGAATTGTTATTCAAGATTTAATTTTAAAAGTTGACGACGGTATCCAAAGCATCATCAGCATCGTTATGAATGAAATTGGCCTGATAACGAATGGTAGTTGTCACTGATGAATGACGATATAATTTTTGCAGCATCTGAATAGGGATCTTATCTCCTGAAATGTTTGCGAAACTATGCCTGGCAATGTGCATGCTGATATTCTTTCTGATGCCCAATCGTTTTGATACAATCTTTAATCTACGGTTCAGGTTTCGGGTTGTGGATTGCGTTCTTTTCGAGACTTCTTCAGTGTCATTAAAATTACCGCCTTTGAACTGAGGAAAACAAGGTGGTCGTAACGCGCCCATCACCGTAAAGGTTGAATATCTCACTGGCTTTTTTTGCGGAAAAGACAAGCTTGCTTGTGCTTTAACACAAGGAAAATCAGTTTCTACGTTAGCACTTTGATGGCTTTCTTTGAAAAATTCCCTTGTTGTAGTTCAATTGCACAGTTTTCATATTTTTTTCAATTCTTCCTTCCACGGTCCCAGCCACTTACAAATCACTTATTTAGATTTAGTATAAATAATTTTGTCGTTCTAAAGCGGGTAGGTATTTTTGCCGAAAATTAAGTTATTTATATTAGGTCTAAATAAAATTAAATGAAAAATTTACCTATCATTTTTGCTCTCATCCTTACCGCATGGCAAGGAATTTCACAAGAAAACGGAACGGTAAGCGCGACCGTAATCGATAACGATAAAACGCCCCTGATGGGCGTGAACGTTTCAGTAAAAAACACACCGAAAGGTGCCCAAACGAATGAAAATGGACGTTTTGAAATATCCGAACTAACGGCCGGAGATTACACCCTTAGTTTTTCCTATATCGGATTTAAAACGAAAGAAATATCTATTTCAATTGTTTCGAATCAATCCCTTCAGTTAGACCCCATCACTTTGTACGAAGGAAATGAAATTCTAAGTGAAGTAGTGGTCAACGGAACTCGTAGGAACAAGTTTTCACGGAAAAAAACGGCCTACGTTTCTAAATTGCCACTAAAAGATATTGAGAACACGCAAGTATATAGCACTATTACAAACGAGTTGTTAGAGTCGCAAGTAGTAACCGATTTCGATGAAGCACTTACCAATGCAACTGGAGTCGAAAAACTTTGGGCATCGACAGGTCGTGGCGGCGATGGGGCTGGCTATTATTCGCTTCGCGGATTTTCAGTGCAACCACAATTGGTGAACGGGTTACCCGGATTGACAAATGGAACGATAAACCCAGCCAATATAGAACGTATCGAAGTATTGAAGGGACCGTCAGCCACCTTGTTTGGGAATGCTGTGAGTTCGTATGGAGGACTTATAAACGTAGTAACCAAGAAGCCTTACGTGGGAACTGGTGGTGAGCTTTCCTTCACATCTGGCACCTATGGTTTGAACCAAATTATGGGCGACTTCAACACAGCCTTAAGCAAAGAAGATAATCTATATTTCAGAATAAATACGGCCTATACGACCGAGCAAAGCTTTCAGGATGCTGGCTTCAGAAAATCATTTTTTGTTGCACCATCGCTTTCTTATAAAGTAAACAACAGATTGTCATTTTCCTTTTACGGTGAAATTACACAGGCAGAACAAACCAATCCGACGTTTCTTTTCCTGAACAGAAGCGCACCAACCGCAGCTTCAAACCTCGACGAATTAGGGTATAATAATAAGCTCTCCTTTACCAGTAACGATTTAGCGTTGGAAAACCCAACGCAAAACTATCGTGTTGAAATGGATTACAAGTTGTCTGATAGCTGGCAGTCGCAAACCTTGCTTTCCAAAAGCTCTACTTCTACGAAAGGTTATTACTCCTACTTGTTCGATTATGGAATTTTAGAAGGAAATACCTATACCCGTTTTATAAACAAGCAAAATGCGAATACCCAAACAACCGATATCCAACAGAACTTTATTGGAGATGTGAGAGTGGCTGGAATTCGAAATAGAATAGTAGTAGGCTTGGATTATTTCAATGAAACCCAAACGAACAATAGTACTGGATATGCTTTCTATGGAAATATTACACCGGATGGCGGTTCGAATGGCGACGACCCCTTCACCGAAACGACTGAAAACGACTCTTATCCCTTATCGACCGCTGGAGTGGATGCCGCACTTGCTTCACAAGGTGTTAGCAACGTAAAATCCAAATATCACATTTATAGTATGTACGCCTCCGATGTTATCAATTTCACCGATACCTTTTCGGCCATGCTAGGGGTACGGTTGGATCATTTCGATAATGAAGGAGATTTGACGAATCCAGATGATGACTATGATCAAACAACGTTATCGCCAAAATTTGGATTGGTCTATCAACCCATAAAGGACCAACTATCGATTTTTGGAAATTATCAAAACGGTTTTACGAATGTAGCACCCCAATTGGTTGGAAACCCCGAAGACGGACCACAAACGCTTAAAACGTTCGATCCTGAGCAAGCAAATCAGTTTGAATTTGGAGTGAAGACAAACCTTTTCAACAATCGATTGAACGCTACGGTAAGTTACTATGACATCAAGGTTACGGATAGAGTAATCACAGATCCTTCGTCACCTTTTAATCGCATTCAAGGAGGTGAAGTTGTAAGCAAAGGGTTTGAAGCAGAAGTAAATGCAAACCCAATAAACGGTCTAAATATTCGGGCAGGTTACAGTTTTAACGATAGTGAAACTACCAAATCGGATAATCCTGAAATCTTAAACCGAAGACCATTGGAGGCAGGTCCTGAAAGTTTGTATAATCTATGGGCAAGCTATGAAATACAAGAGGGAATGTTCGATGGCCTAGGATTTGGCGCTGGGTTTAATGGCGCAAGCGATCGGTTCGCCATTAATTATGAATCGACTGGTGAATTTATTTTACCAAGCTACACCATTGCAAATGCTTCTGTTTTTTATCGAGCAGCTAACTATCGCATCAGCCTTAAGTTGAACAATGCTTTCAATAAGGAATATTACAAAGGTTGGACCACCATTAACCCACAGCAACCAAGAGCGTTATTAGCCAATGTTTCCTACTTATTTTGATTGTTAAGTGAAAAAGGACAATCGCTTCGGCGGTTGTCCTTTTTATTAATTTCTTTGAATGACTTTTAAAAAATTCATATTTCAAGTACACAAAATTTTAGGCCTGATCACCGGGCTAGTGGTTTTTATAGTCGCCATTACGGGTTGTTGTTGGGCGTATAAAGAAGAAATTGAAAGCCTCTACGATGACTATAAAAAAGTGGAATCACAGGATGCTCCCATGCTTACAGCTACACAAGTGAAGGCATTGGCTACGGAAGTATTCCCTGAAAATACAATTCATGGAGCGCTTTTTAAGAAAAAGGACGATGCGATCGAAGTCATATTCTATGATGCCGAACCAGAATTTTATAGAAGTGTATTCCTGAATCCGTATTCGGGTGAGGTCATTCATATAGATGATCATCTTACAGGGTTTTTTGCCTTTATTTTGAAGGGGCATATGCGCCTATGGCTTCCGAAGGAAATAGGGGAACAGGTGGTCGGTGTTTCCATACTCACCTTTATTTTTATCATCATTTCAGGATTTATTTTATGGCTTCCCAAAAAGCGAAAACACTTGAAGCAGCGACTACGATTTAAATGGAAGGATACCACACGTTGGAAGCGTAAGAACTACGATCTACACACTATAATAGGATTTTACGTGTGTTCGTTAGCATTGATTTTGGCTGTAACTGGATCCATGATTTCTTATGGTTGGTTGAAATACGCAATTTACAAATCTATTGGCGGCGAGAAACAAGTCCAATTTGTCATTCCTGAAAACCAATACGAATCAGCCGACGGGGAAATTGCATCTATAGATGATTTAGTCGTCCACTTGCTGAAAGAAGAAGTGGAGGCTGAGAGCTTGGAATTACACTACCCCACTTCCGAAAAACAGAGTATCTACATTGAAGTTTCCAAAAATGATGGTCTATATTACAATAACGACTATCGATTTTTCGACCAGAATACGTTCACAGAACTGGAAACACCAAGCATGTATGGAAAATATGAAAATGCCGAGGTAGCCGATAAAATCGTTCGTATGAATTACGACATTCATATCGGCGCTATCGGCGGAATAGTGGGAAAAACCATTGCTTTTTTTATCAGTCTGTTAACCGCTAGCCTGCCTGTTACGGGAGTGTTGCTATGGTATGGGCGAACGTACAAGAAGAAAAAGCCGCGAAAGATACGGGTTACTAAACCATAACTTCCGCGACACTAATAATACTGTTTTACCGCTTCAAAAATTTCAGGTACTTCTTTTGTCCACTGCTATCCTTCACTTCTACAATATACCACCCACTGGAAAGCCTGCTTATATCTATTATTCCGTTCTCAAAAATGACTGGTGCTTGAACGATTTCACCTAAGGCATTATAAATAGTCGCTTTCACTATTTTATCCGTATTGAAAGTGATAAAAGTATCGGCCGGATTTGGATATATAAATAATGCTTCTGCTACATAATCAGCTACGTTCAAGATGCCTTCCAACTTCAATACCCAAAAATCATGTCCGCCCAAATTATTCGAGATATCGCCATCGGTAGAATTGGATGAACCGGAAATCACGATACCATTATCGGAAGTAAGAACAATGTCGGTAGCGACATCAATTCCGGAGCCTCCATACGATTCTTGCCATTGCAATGCTCCCTCACTATCTATTTCAAGTACCCAAAAATCGCGTTCTCCATTGTTTCCCGACACACTTCCATCATTCGAGAAGGATAGACCGCTAATGGCATAATTACCATTCGGTAATGCTATGATACTCGCAACACGATCTTCGTCACTTCCGCCATAATTCTGTTCCCAAAGAATAGTACCATCGTCCGATAATCGCAGCACCCAAAAATCGAAATCGCCAAAGTTGCCACCAACATCCCCATTATTCGAATCAGAATAGCCCGCTAGTATATAGCCTTCATCTGGAGTGATAAGAAGCGAAAGGCTTTGATCGTCGGCCGTTCCGCCATACGTTTGTTGCCATTCTAAAGTACCGGTTTCCGATAGCTTCAATACCCAAATGTCCCTTTCGCCATGGTTGAAGGTAATATCGCCATCATCGGAAGCCGTATTTCCCGCAACGATAAATCCACCCTCCGAGGTTTCCTTGATACTGTAGGGATATTCATTTTCGGAACCACCATAGGTTTGTTGCCACTCGACCGTGCCGATAGCATTTGTCTTTACAATCCAGAAATCGATTTCACCGGCGTTTTCGGTGACGTCGCCATCTGAAGAGGTGGTGGTAGCAGCAAAAATATACCCACCATCCGATGTTTGTTGCACGGCGTTGATATCTTCACTTAGCGATCCCCCGTACGATTGTTGCCATTCGAGATTGCCATCGCTGTCCAGTTTCAACAAAACACCATCTTTGCCACCATTGTTTCCCGAGATATCACCGTCGTTCGAAGCGCTAGAGCCTCCTATGATAAAGCCTCCGTCTGAGGTCTGTGCAATGGCTTGGCAAAATTCAAAATCGGAACCGCCATACGAATATTGCCAGTCGATTTCACCTTGTGCATCCAATTTCACCACCCATACATCCGAATTGCCTTGATTATTGGTTACATCTCCATCCGACGAGGAACTACGTCCAGCGATAACTACGCCACCATCTGTGGTAGCTATGTTCGCAGAGGAGAATTCGTTATCGCTACCGCCAAGGTTTGTTTCCCAGAGTACATCCGGCTGTCCATACGCCAACGCTGAAATTCCCATTAGTAAAAAGTAAAGTATTGTTTTCATGATATATTCTTTATTGAATAATTATTTTCTGTGTTGCGCTAGCTCCATCTTCGAAACGTATTCTCAGAAAATAACCACCTTTGGATACACCACTAACATCTAATTGAGATGTTTTAGAGGCGGAATGTACCGTTTGGCCTAATACATTCAAAAGTTGAAGGGTTGCAATTGGGATCGAGGCTTCAATAAAAAGCACATCGGAAGCTGGATTTGGATACACTTTTACGTTGAAGATTTCAACAGAATTGTTCGAGAGTATTTCTTCGAGCTTCACAATCCAATAATCGCGTTCCCCTTGGTTTTCAGATACATCGATATCTTCTGAAAACGTTTGCGCAAAGAAAGTCAAGTTCCCATCGGAACCGAAAGTCATGGCTTGCGCCGTATCGCTGTGCGTACCACCATAATTTTTTTCCCATTCTATTTCTTCTCCCTCATTGATTTTCAACACCCATACATCATTATTTCCATAGTTATTGGAAACATCACCTGTAGACGACAATGAAAATCCAGAAATGATATAGCCATCATCAGTAAGCAGTAGCGTACTAGCAGATTCGTTTGAATTTCCACCATATGATTTTTCGGACAGGAGTGTGCCATTGGCATCGAGTTTCAACATCCAGATATCATAAAAACCCTTTGGATTTGAAATATCACCATCAGCCGATTCAGAATCCCCAATAATTCTATAGCCTCCATCAGGCAGCTCCAGCACATCAAAACCTGTTTCCGATTCGGAGCCACCAAAGGTTTTTTGCCATTCAAGATTGCCTGTAGCATCCGTTTTAATAACCCAAATATCCTTTTCACCTTGATTAAGGGAAATATCGCCGTCGTTTGATTCGGTATCCCCCACAATAATAAATCCATTGTCGGCAGTTTGAATAGCTTTATAGGGATATTCCGAATCCGAACCACCATACGAGTGCTCCCATTGCAAAGCTCCGTTCGAATCGATTTTTACAATCCAAAAATCGTTGACTCCATTATTTGAGGAAATGTCGCCGTTAACGGAACTAGAGTATCCGCCAACTAAGAATCCGCCATCATTTGTTTGAAGCAGTAAGCGACCGCGATCGTTACCACTGCCGCCGTAGGCGTTTTCCCATTCAATAGTGCCAACCGCGTCAATTTTCACTACCCAATAATCCAGACTTCCATTATTGCCGGCAACATCACCGTCTTCCGAGGAGGTACTACCTGCAAAGATGTAACCACCATCTACCGTCTGAAGTATGGCTCGGCCCAGTTCCTGGTCGGAGCCGCCATAGGCACGCTGCCATTCTAGTGTTCCAGTAGCATCTACTTTAACCACCCAAACGTCCTCCTCACCATGATTACCAAACACATCGCCATCGTTCGATAGGGTATGCCCCACTAAAATATAGCCGCCATCGCTGGTTGCCTGACCATTATGCAGGAATTCATTCTCCGTGCCCCCGAAAGTTGCTTCCCATGCTATTTCCGGTTGGGAAAAGGCAAATGGATTAAAAAATAATAATAGAATACTGGTAATAATTGTTGCCATGCGGAAATAGTTTCCGCATAGTTCGGTTTTTCGTGTCCCCATGATTTTATATTAAAAAGGTTAGGACACAAAGCTCTGAGGAAGTTGTTTTTTTTAGTGGGACGAATGTTTCAAAAGGAAGGACTATTGTGCCAACTTGCAGAAACGTATGTTAGTATGGAATGGGTTTTAGAAAGAATTATGGGTGTTTAGTGCAACGGCCGCTTTTTGATCATACCACCCTTGGTGTCCTTAATCGGATATTGTACGATAAACGCATCAGGATCTACCTTATCTACCTCATGTACCAATTTGGCCACTTCCAATCGGGTAATGGCACAGAACAGAATCCGCTTGTCAACCGCATTGGCACCCTTTTTTCCGAAGCCTTCATCCGATCGAAATACGGTAACACCTCTTCCCAAATCGTGGGTAACCTTGTGCTTTATTTCATCGGAAAGATCGGAAACAATCATCACGCCGATGTATTCTTCAATACCATGAATAATGAAATCTACCGTCTTGGAAGCGGTAATATACGTCAGCATCGAATACATAGCGGTTTCAATACTTACGAGCAACGCTGCAAAAGCAAAGAGAATAACGTTGAAAATCGAAATAAAGTCGCCTACCGTAAGACTCGATTTACGGCTTACCGTAATGGCCAATACCTCGGTACCATCAATAACGCCACCGCCTCTTATAGAAAGTCCGATACCGGCACCTAAGAAAAAACCACCAAAGACAGCAATCAATAATTTGTCGGAAGTTATAGTAGGAAGTTCAATAAGGTGTACTAGAATGGCAAGGGCTACAATTGCGATCGAGCTTTTTACTGCAAATTGAAACGATACTTGCCGAATTCCCAAAAGGATAAAAGGGAGGTTTACCAATACGATTAGAATGGAAAGATCGATACCGGATAAAATTCTTGTTAGCAGTGCAATTCCCATGGCACCTCCATCCAAAAACCCGTTTGGAAGGAGAAACCCTTTGAGCCCAATGCTTGCCATAACCACACCTGCGGAAATAAAAAATACATCGCGAACACTATTTTGAAAATCAATCCGTGATATTCGAGGACTTCGGTTTTCCATGACTGCTAATTTTTGTTGAAACTACAATTTTTTCACGTGATTCCGTTTCTGTTGAAGAAAAAGCTGCTGATAAAAATCATACTTTCCCATATCCTTGTCCTGTATCTTTGAAGTGATCAAAAAACAAGACTATGGATATCTCGATTCAATTTGTGAAAATGCCAACCAGCGATACCCTAAACGACTATACCGAGCAAAAGCTGAAAAAATTGGCTGAAAAATATGAATGGCTTATCAGGGCTGAAGTATACTTTAAACAAGGTCAGGACAAAACCGGAAACGCAAGTATTTGTGAAATCGAAGTAAGTGCTCCAGGGCCAAGGGTTTTTGCCTCTGCTTCACATAAGCATTTCGAGGGTGCTGCGAAAGAGGCGCTATCGGATCTTAACCGACAGCTTAAAAAACGCAAGGCTACTTTTACAGCTCATTAATATATCAAACTAAAAATCAACAAGAACAAAACTGATAGTATCATGAAAAAAATTATAGTTCCCACCGATTTCTCGGAATATTCCCAATATGCCCTAAAAGTGGCCGCTTCCATTGCAAAAAACCATACTGCCGAACTGATTGTAGTGCATATGCTTGGTTTGTCTGAAGCCGTTGTGAATAAAGATGAATCCCGCGAAGTAATGGAGGCGCTTTATTATATGAAGCTCGCCGAAAGACGTTTCGAAGAGTATTTGGACCAACCTTATTTGGAAGGGCTTTCCATTCATACCACCGTCAAAAATTATAAGGTCTTTAGCGAGTTGGGTGAAGTGGCCGATGAATTCGATGCCGACTTAATCGTGATGGGATCCCATGGTAGCAGTGGTTGGAATGAAGTATTTGTAGGGAGCAATACCGAAAAGGTGGTACGCACCTCTTCAGTGCCAGTGCTGGTCATTAAAAATGATATGTCTGAATTTAAAATGGAGAAAGCTGTTTTTGCCTGCGATTTCAAGGAAGAGAATCTGTCTGCCTATAGAAAGGCTATGAAGCTCTTCAATACCTTTGGAACCGAGGTGAAGCTTTTATATGTGAACCTACCGGCGGAACAATTCCGAAGCACTCGTGAAACGGAAGATCGAATTGTAGACTTTTTAAGCAAGTCTGGTTTGGACGATGCCCATACCATAAACAACGTTACCTTCTATAGCGATTATACGGTTGAAGACGGTATCTTCAGCTATAGCAATAAGGTAAATGCCGATGTAATTGCAATCCCAACACACGGGCGACAAGGCTTGGCCCATTTCTTTTCCGGAAGCATCGGCGAGGATGTCGCCAACCACAGCGACCTACCGGTCATTACTTTTAAAATCTAAGATTTTGTTTTTAGTTGATTGAAAAAGGGGTTTTTTCTTCGGAAAGAGCTCCTTTTTTTAGCAGTAAGCAGTAAGCAGTAAGCAGTAAGCAGTAAGCAGTAAGCAGTAAGCAGTAAGCAGTAAGCAGTTAGGAGTTAGGAGTTAGGAGTGGGAAGTAAGAGCACATTTTAGACCTTATACCCAATACCCAATACCCAATACCCAATACCCAATACCCAATACCCAATACTCAATACTCAATACTCAATACCCAATAACTAAAGACTAAAGACTAATGACTTGGATTTAGAATTTGGAGCTTGGAAATTGGGATTTGATACTTTGTATACTATTGATGCTGTGTGTACTATGGATTCTATTGATACTTAGAAGCTTTGCTACTTTGTAGCTTTGGGATTTGGGATTTGGGATTTGGAGCTTGGGAATTGAGATTTGATACAATTGTCGTTTTGGATTTAACACCAATTGCCTACAGCATATAGCATAAAGCTTATAGCGTACCGTTCACCTTTCACCGTTCACCAACCGTATTCAACCCAATCTCCACCATTTTTCGGAAGCTGGTTTCCCTGGCATCGGCAGAAAGTTCCTCCTTGGTTACCAACGAATCGGAAATAGTCAGAATCGCTAATGCCTGAACTTTGTACTTCGCAGCAATAGTGTATAAGCCTGCGGTTTCCATTTCCACGCATAACACTCCAAAATCTGCCCATTTCTTATAATCGTCCATCGAATCTTTATAAAATTCATCGGCCGAAAGGACATTTCCAGCACGTATCGGAATATCATTACTTTTAGCATACCGTGCTGCTTTTAAGAACAACTCAAAATCGGCTGTAGGGGCATAATCGGCATTGATAAAACGCGAATTGTTGATGCCCGAGGTTGAAGAGGCTGCCATCGCCAAAACAATATCCCGTAGCTTGATGTCGGCCTGATACGAACCCGCACTACCCACACGAATCAGTTGCTTGACGTCATATTCCTTAATCAATTCATGGCAATAAATAAGGGTAGAGGGAATCCCCATGCCCGTTCCCTGAACGGAAACTCGTTTGCCTTTATAATGACCGGTATAACCTAACATGCCGCGAACATCGTTATAGCATTCGGCATCTTCCAAAAAGGTTTCGGCAATCCACTTCGCTCGCATAGGATCGCCTGGCAACAAAATAGATTCGGCTATGGCTCCTTTGGGAGCTTCAATATGAAGACTCATCGGTTGTGTTTTTTTGAGTAACAATGGCAACTCCAGATGAGGTGCCAATTCGGCTAGCGCCCATTTCAATGTATTCCATCGCTGTCTTGTAGTCGCGAATACCGCCAGAAGCCTTAATTTGAATACTGTCCCCAACGGCCTCCTTCATCAATTTAACCGAATGTAGTGTGGCGTTTCCAGATCCGAAACCCGTTGAGGTCTTCACAAAATCGGCACCCGCCTTTTGAGCAATTTTACACGCCATTCTAAGTTCGGCATCGGTGAGATAACACACTTCCAGAATCACCTTTAGGGTGCGTCGCCCGATTGCCTTTTTTATAGCAGTAATCTCCTCCCGAACACTTTTGTAGAGTTCCGCTTTCAGAAATCCTACATTCAACACCATATCGATTTCATCGGCACCTTCCTTTATACATTTCTTGGCTTCTGCCACCTTGGCTTCAGTAGCCATGGCACCCAATGGAAATCCGACCACAGCAGCAATCAAGGGCGAGTCGTTTTCTAGGGTTTGTGTCGCGAGGTGCACATAGCAACTATTTATGCAAACCGCTTTAAAATCATACTTTATGGCTTCCTCACAAAGCGTTTCGATATCTTCGGGCGTAGTGGTCGCTTTCAGTAGGGTATGGTCGATATATTCTGAAATCTGCATTAGCTATGCTGTTGAATGATGTTGATAAGCTCATTTTTCTGCAGTACACCGCTTTGTCGCCATTGTTGTTTTCCACCTTTAAAAAGAATAAGAGTTGGAACACCGCGAACCTGATATTGGCTGGCGAGCGGCTGGTTTTTATCGACATCAATTTTGACGATCTTCACCTTTTCGCCCAATTCAGCCTTTACTTCTTTCAGAATAGGCGCCAACATTTTACACGGACCACACCAATCGGCATGGAAATCGATTAGCACAGGCGTTTCGGATTGTATAATCGATTTAAAATTACTTTTCATAACATTATTTTCTAGTAGAAAGGTATTGAAATTTTCCTAGCCTAGCAATGGATTTTGAGCGTATCGTCGCAGGACGGGAAGTAATTTCTGCAGCGGAATTTGAACCACATAATTCCCGCTGTAGGACGGACAAACAACACAGTCGTCGAAGTAGTATTCAACCACTTCATCATTAATCACAAAATTATTCTTGAATTCAAAGAAGTCGTCGGATGTAATCTTCCAGCAATCATAGTACAATTCGCCTTCCGCCTGTTGGGTTGTAATTACATCATTGATAATGGCTCGCAATTCTTCTTCACTTCCCTCCACAAAGAAATCTTCATACTTCATAAACACGCCTCGATTCAAATCGAAATTCATACAATCAAAGGCGTAGGTTGGGTGAAGTGTTCCCGAATAGAAGTTTTCTTTATAAAATAGGATACTGACCAACTTATCGGTAAGGTTGTATACTTTATAGTCGATAATGCGTTTTTCGCGATAACGGTTGGTTCGGATGGTATCGCAAAGCAATTCGGAAGCTTCTAAAATAGCGGCTTCGGTACCGGCAACATCCACGTAGGTGTCTAGAATATATTCGTTGAAGTTGCCATGACTGGCCTTCATTTTTTCATTCAACAACGGATAGCGAAATTCAAGTGTATACAAATCTTCCTCCTTCATCAAGGTCTTTTCGATTAACAGTTCTTCCAATGCCTGTTTTTTATCGGGTTTCTGTTGAAGGTTTTCCTGCTTGATCACGATACTCCGTTGGCGCTTCAAATCGGGATCGTTAATCGAGTCACTTGCGGGAAGTGTCGGAGTGACCTCTACATCCACCATTGGCGTGTCTTCGTTAGGAGTGGTTTCCTTTGTATCGTTTTTACAGGCGAAAGTGACGAGTAGTATCACTAGGATCGTTGCAACAAAGGAATTAAATTGGTTACGCATCATCTTCAAGATTCATTTTAAGTTTGGCCAACATTGCGAGTTCCGACTTGTTCAAGCCAGCAAAGGAACCGGCGATAGCATTGGCAGTTTCCCAAATCAACTTTTTAATTTTTATAGTGAAGAGCTTCGGATACTCTTTTTTAAAGTCCTTAAAATCCTGAAAGCAGTCTTCGGGATCTAGATATTGGTCGTCTAACCAATCGAAAACGATTTCAATTTGATAGGCAGCATCGGTATGGTATTCGTCTTCTAAGTGATCCAATGCCTTCCATTTTTCATTTACCAAATCTCGCATGACTTTAATTTCTGCTGGACGAACCACCTTATCGGAGGCTGCGATAGCATAGAATAACTCCCCAAGAATTTGGTATAGCTGTATGGTTGCAGGTTGTTGTGTCATCATCATAATAGTCAATTTGATGGAATAAAAGTAGGGATTGTAAAAGGCTTTCCCCATGACAAAAATCAGTTTCGAAAGCGATGATAAAATTGGTACTTTTATGCGGTGGAAGTATTCAACGAAGAAAAAGGAAATATCTTTAAACTGCTTTCCGAAGCCATTTCGGAAGGTATCATTATCGTAAACGAAAATCAGGAGGTTGTGGCCAGCAATGGTCCCGCCAATGCGATGTTTGGGTATGAAGCTGATGAGCTTATAGGTGCGCATCTAAACACCCTTATTCCGAAGGAATATCATAAGGCACATCCCAAACATTTTCATCAGTTTATCGACCATAGTAGCTCGCGTCAGATGGGCCACGGTCGCGATTTGTATGGGCTGCGAAAGGATGGCAGCGTGTTTCCGGTGGAAGCAGGTCTCAATCCGTTTCAGATTTATGAAACGAAATATGTTATGGCGCTGGTAAGCGACATCACCATTCGAAAGCAGCAAGAACAGGAAATTCGTGAATTGAATGCTTCCCTAGAAGAGAAAATCGTAGAGCGTACCAAGGCCTTAGAAGAAACAGTTCAACAATTACAACAAGAAGTAGAGCGCCGACGTGAAGCCGAGAACAAGATGAAGGAATCGCTTCAAAAGGAACGCGAACTGAACGAGTTGAAAACCAAGTTCCTCTCCATGGTTTCCCACGAATTTAAAACACCGTTGAGTGGTATTTTAACCTCCGCAACACTAGTTGGAAAGTATACTTCCGAAGAACAACAGCCCAAGCGTGAAAAACACCTGAAAACTATAAAGGCGAAAATTAAGTACCTCGATAATATTTTGAGCGACTTTCTTTCCATCGAGCGATTGGAAACAGGGAAAACGGTTTATAAATTCAGTCAGTTTCCGCTAAGCAAAGTCGTAAACGAGGTAATTTACGACGCCAACATGCTGTTGAAGGATGGCCAACAAATTGAATATCCGCAGGACATCGACGATATTACGTTGGAATTTGATGAGAAGATTTTGGAATTAGTACTGACCAACCTCATCAACAATGCCATCAAATATTCGCCTGAAAATACCGCAATCGATGTTCAGGCAGAGGTGCGTAACGAGCAATTATATCTAACGGTTATCGATCAGGGAATTGGTATTCCGAAAAAGGAGCAGAAGCATATCTTCAACCGCTATTTTCGGGCAGAGAATGCACTCCTTAACGCTGGAACAGGAATCGGACTGAATATAGTTAAAAGTCATCTCGAAAATCTTGGAGGTGATATAGAATTTTCGAGCACTGAAGGTCAGGGAAGTATCTTCGTCGTTAATATTCCGATTCGTCAATCGTAATTATTCTTTTTTGCCCTGTTTCAATTTTATATTTTTATACGGCAAAACAACTCGAACCCATGCCTAAAATATTGCTTATAGAAGACGATACCGCCCTGCGGGAGAATACAGAGGAAATTTTAGGGCTTTCCGATTATGAGGTGAGCACCGCTCCTAATGGTCGTATCGGTATCGAAAAAGCCAAAAGCGAGTTACCCGATATCATTATCTGCGATATTATGATGCCTGAAGTAGATGGCTATGGTGTATTGGAAGCCTTGTCGCTGGAAGAAAGTACCAAATACATACCCTTTATCTTTTTGTCGGCCAAGACGGAACATAAGGAAATTCGAAAAGGAATGGACCTCGGTGCCGACGATTACCTAACCAAGCCGTATGAGGAAGAGGAATTGCTCAGTGCGTTGGAAAGCCGATTGGCAAAAGCGTCCATTCTCCAGGAAATGTATGCCAAGAAAGAAGAGAAGGAAGAATCGGAAGACGTCCGTAACCTAAACGAACTCAAGAATTTTTTCGACGATTATGGTACGGTTTCAACTTTTGAAAAAGGGGAAGCTATCTACCGTAAAGGGCAGTATGCCACGATGGTATTCCTTATTTTGAAGGGTGTGGTGAAGACTCATCGCATGGACGATAGCGGAAAGGAACTGATTACCCATTTGTATAAAGCCGATGATTTTCTAGGCTTTACGTCACTCATGGAAAGCGTTCCCTATCCGGAAGCGGCTACTGCGGTTGAAGATACCGAGTTGGCAGGCGTAGCTATTACCGAACTTCGTGAATTGCTGGGAAAGAACAAAAACGTTTCGCTGGAGTTGATGAATGTGCTTACCGAGAGCTTAGCGGAAGTACAGGAACAGATGCTTCATATGGCGTATAGTTCGGTGCGACGAAAAACCGCACAGACCATTCTTCAATTTGCGGAAGTACTAAACCGAAAACCTGAAGATGCTATTAAGATTTCGCGCTATGACCTAGCAAGTGTAGCGGGAATCGCTACTGAAAGCCTTATCAGAACCCTTTCAAACTTTAAGAAAAAGGGCTTGATAGAAATCGAAGGAAGAAACATCCGAATCCTTGATTTAGAAGGACTTCAAGATGTTACCTGATGGAAATGTAACCTCGGTTACAGAAAAATAGGCAAAACTGACAACCGTCATTCTTTACGCTATCATATAACGATACTTTTGTTCACATATCGTGAAAGAAGTATCATGAATGTATTGATCCCAACCGATTTCTCGGAAAATTCATGGAATGCGGTCCGGTACGCAGCATCGCTGTTGGAAGAGGTGCGCGCCAACGTAACTTTATTACATGTGTATATCGCGAATAGCGCCGAAACCGGTCCATCGATGTATGGTAATGGGATAAGCCTGCATCAATATACGGCTGCCAATGTACGATTGCAGTTGAAGGAATGGGAAGAACGCGTTCGTACCGAATTTCATAATCCAAAGCATACGGTTAACAGCCGGATCGAGAATAACTTTTTTATCCGTGGCGTTCGGAAAGCTGTTGAAGATGAAGCGTGCGAACTTATCGTCATGGGCACCAAGGGAGCCTCCGGTCTTAAAAAATATACGGTAGGTAGCAATGCGGGTGATGTGATTACGAAGGTGAAATGTCCAGTATTGGTCATTCCCGAAAATGCAGATTTCTGTATGCCTAAACATATTGCATTCCCAACCGATTTCAACTTAGTGTTCAAAAACCGAATTATTGAAACGCTTCAAAGAATGTGCGGATTGTTTCAATCTCATTTACATGTGGTTCATGTACAACATAAGGAAATGCCCTTGAATGAAACCCAAGATGCGAATAAAAGTTTTTTGGATAATAGTTTGGAAGGTATATCCCATAGTTTTCATACCAGTTTGGAAGCCGATTTGGAAGAAGCGATTCAGCAGTTTGTCGACAAACGGGAAATCGATATGATTGCCATGGTGGCGAAAAACCTAAACTTCTTTCAACGGATATTATTTAAGCCCACGGTCAAAAAGATGAGCTATCAAACCAAGGTTCCATTCCTGGTGCTTCACGAATAAGCCTCTCTATTGCTCTCTTCCGATAGGATAGTCTTCATAAAAATCGTCAAACTCCTTTTCAGTCGTGTAATCATCGGTCAATACCTTATACACGGTAAATACTAACATGGCTTGTCCGCCAACAGTGAGATAGAAAACCAGGCCGAAAGGAAGATTCATCGTGGAAAAGATAACCACTGTAATGAGTAGAAGTGTGGTGAATACTAACCACGTCATAGCAGATATTTTCATTTTTTCTTTTAAAGGTACTGATTTAAAGCGCATTGACTTCTTAAGGTTCTGCCAAAAGAAGGAGTGGTAGCTGATAAAAATCATAGTATCGACTTCAATTCTTATGTATTTTTCAGCAACAATTATAATGCTATGAGAAAAATAATCGTCCCGACCGATTTTTCAGAGAACGCCCAAAATGCGCTCCGTTATGCCTGTGAAGTGTTTAAATACGAACGCTCCGAGTTTATTTTGATGCATGCGTTTGCCGATGAGGTGTACGAAAGCCATTTAAACGTCTCCCGCGATTTGTTTGAGGAGTATCGCGAAAAGGTGAAGGAAAGCAGTTTGAAGGAATTGCAGAGTATCATTGCTGAAATGGAGAGAAATCCCTGTAATCCAAGACATATTTTCACGTCGGAAGCCATTTTTGCGCCCTTGGTCGATGCCGTGAACGAATTGGCCGATCGCGAGAATGCCGATGTGGTGGTGATGGGCACCAAAGGTGAAACCGACGATCGAAACATCACCTTTGGAAGTAATACCCTTCAGGTGGTGAAGTATGTTGCCAGTCCGGTATTGGCCATTCCCTCAAACTACACCGATTGGCATCCGGAGCATATCGTGTTTGCAACCGATTATTCGATGCCGTTCCGGAAGCGGGAATTGAAATTGGTAAGTACACTAGCAAAAAGTTTTGCTGCCACCCTGCATTTTGTACACGTTAGTTCCTTCGAATCGCTTTCGTTTCGACAACAGGATAATAAATCGTTTTTGGAATCCTGCCTAGATGAAAACCAATTGGAGTTTCATACGTTGGTAGGGAAGGAAGTCATTCAAACGGTAGAAAAATTTGTAGAAGAGAAAAAGGCCGATATGCTGATTATGGTGAACCACCGTCACTCGGTTCTGGAAGATATCTTCTTCAGCAATACGATTGATACTTTAGGGTTGAAAATGAAAATCCCGTTTTTGATTCTTCAAAATTTACCAAGATAAATAAATGACGATGCCACGTCCCACCAACAAAGCCGAATTAGTTGCCCTGAGCGATAAAAACTATGATCGCTTGGTAACCTTTATCGATTCCTTTTCTGAAGCGGAGCAACAACAAGAATTTCCCGAAGGAACCTTAAATCGAAATATTCGGGATGTGTTGGCTCATCTGTATGAATGGCACGGTATGATGAAGCGTTGGTACGAAGTAGGTATGTTGGGAGAAAAACCCAACATTCCTGCGGAAGGCTTCACTTGGAAGACCTTGCCAGAATTAAATAAAAATATTCAACAGAAATTTTCGAACATGAAGCTTTCGGAAGCAAAGAAGCGCTTCGAAAATTCGCATAAAGAGATAATGAAATTGATTAAAAAGCATTCGGATGTGGAACTCTTCACCAAGAAAAAATATCATTGGACTGGAACCACGTCATTAGGAGCTTATTTCATTTCGAATACATCCAGTCACTACGATTGGGCCTATAAACTAATTAAAAAAGCTACACGTAATCGTAACTAATCGCAGCTATGAAACATATCATTATACCTACCGATTTTTCAGAAAATGCCTATGCCGCCATGCAGTATGCAGTACAATTCTTCGCCAATGAGGAATGTATGTTTTATTTACTGCATGCCTTTACCCCAGCCGCTTACAATGTGGCGTCCATAGGAGAGAGCTATTCGATGCTTCAGCTTCAGGATATTACCAAGAAGAACGCCGAGGTAAAGTTCACGCAAATCGTAAAAACCTTACAAGAGAAATTTCCCAACGACAAGCACCAGTTCGAGTGTATTACAGCTTTTAACTTGTTGGTGATGGAAATTTTGGATCTAATCGATTCCAAGAATATCGGTTTTATCGTAATGGGAACCAAGGGAGCCACTGGTGCCAAGGAAGTGTTTATCGGTACCCATACCACGCATGTACTAAAAAAGGTTTCGGTTCCGGTAATTGCCGTGCCTTCCGGCTATACCTTCGAGCCTGTTCGGGATATCGTGTTCGCTACCGACTTGAAATTCAGTAAAAAGAATCCTAACTTGACTATTATTAAGGACTTATGTCATATACATGATGCCGAATTACATGTGCTAAATGCGCATGATGCACCCATGACGAATGAACAGGAAGACCGACTGTTGTTTATTAACGACTTCTTCCGAAATACGCCGCATTTGTTTCACTTAGATGAAGATGGCGATGTCATGGAGGCCATCGAGGCGTATAAACAAAAAAGTAACAGTAACTTATTGGTGATGATACACAATCGCCATACTTTTTTTGAAAATTTACTATTTAGACCGGTCATCAATCAAGTGGCTTACCACACCGATGTACCTTTCTTGGTATTGCCTTCAAAAGAAGATTAAACCAACGTTCTATGAAAAAGATTCTAGTAGCCACCGATTTTTCCGATAATTCCTATCGTGCCTTATTGTATATAGTGAAACTGTTAGGGCGCGAACCTTTGGATTGCGTTATTTTACATTCCTTTTCCGATAAGCTTTCAACACTTACCAGTCGCGTCGATATTGGGAAATCTGAAAAATTAATGGACGAGCTGTACGATGAAGCCGATGCCGAAGGGGAAAAATATATCAAAAAGGTGAAGGCCGACGACCAAAACAAGCATCACGCCTTTGAGATGATCTCTACCTCCATGTCGCTTACCAGAGCCATCAACAAACTGGTTGCCGACCGAGGCATCGATCTGGTGGTGATGGGCTCTACCGGACGAACCGCTGCCCAGGATGTGTTTTTGGGAAGCAATACGATTCAGGTATTGAGCAAACTGCGTAATGCACCGCTATTAATCGTTCCAAAAGATATCTCTTTCGTTATTCCATCGCATATCGCCTTTGCAACCGATTTCAAGGATAGTTTCCCGGCGATGAGTTTGGAGGCTATTCTTCGCTTTGCGAAAGAACATCAATCGCTTGTTCATGTACTGCATGTTGGCAAGACAGACGAATTGGACGATCAACAACAAGCCTCTAAAGAGAGAATCAGAAAGGTGTTGCAAAACGTTTCTGCCGAGTTTCACTGGCTGACCAAGAAAGGAAGTGTTTCGGAAACCTTGATGACGTATTTAGACGACCATGATATCGATATGCTTGCCATGGTGTATCATCGTCATAATGTAATCGTTCAGTGGTTCCGTGAAGCTGTAGTGAAGAAAATAGGGAAGAAAACGACCATACCTTATCTCGTTATTCCAACCGATTAAGGAAATCCTAACCTCTAAATAGTACTGTTATGAAGAAGATTTTAATCCCAACCGACTTTTCACGAAACGCATACAATGCGATGGGCTATGCTATCGACTTGTACCAGCGTCAGGCGTGTGAATTCTATATACTGCATTCGTATTTTCTCAGTGGCTATTCCACCGAAAACCTCCTGATTCCAGAGCCGGGCGATGCCGCCTATGAAGCAGTGAGGGAAGGGGCAGAGAAAAACATGGAAAAGGTTAAAACACAGTTGAATTTCCGTACCGACTCGCCCGATCATCGGTTTCACTTTATTAACGAATTTGGAACCTTGGTAGACGTCATGAAAAAAATGATCGAAAAGCACGATATCCATATGGTGGTCATGGGAACACGTGGTGAAACGGACGATGAGCATGTATGGTTTGGAAGCAATACCGTTGATGCCATGGAAAAAGTGCGAAATTGCCCTGTTTTGGCCATACCGGGGAATGTTGTGTATAAAGATCCTAATGAAATCGTATTTCCGACAAGTTTCAAAACCCATTATAAAAAGCGCGAGCTGGAATACCTGATCGATATTGCAAAAACGACAAATGCGCCGATTCGTATTCTTCATATCGATAAAGGTCCTTTAAAGGAAAAGCAGGAAGAAAGCAAGAAATTGCTCGAATCTATTTTAGAGAATGTGCCCTATACCTATCATAGTCTACTGAATATAGATGTTGGAACAGGACTTCAATGCTTTGTTCAAAGCCGGGAGAGTGAAATGATTGCCTTTATCAATAAGAAGCATACCTTCTTTGGAAGTATATTTTCCAATCCGTTGGTAAAGCAATTGGGTGTAAATCCGTCGGTGCCGATTTTAGCGATGCACGATCTGCGGAACTAAGCCGAAACCATGCCGGGCGCAACAAATATCGTAAAGGCATCGGGCGATCGGGTGCCGTTTTCTGAGGAAAAGCTGAAAGCTTCACTCCGAAGAAGCGGTGCTGATGAAGCTACGGTTACGGCCATAGCTGCTACGGTGCAACAGGAGTTGTATGAAGGCATATCGACACGAGAAATCTATAACCGCGCTTTCGCCTTATTACGACAGAAAAGGTCTCATTTCGCTTCAAAATACAAGTTAAAAAAAGCAATCTACGAATTAGGACCGACCGGCTTTCCCTTCGAGGAATTTATTGGCCAACTTTTTTTGGCACAAGGATTTCACGTTTCGGTTGGAGTTTCGATGGAAGGAGCTTGTGTTGCTCATGAAATCGATGTACTGGCGAAGAAGAGAGATAAAATGTTATTGGCCGAATGCAAGTTTCATAGCGATGAGGGATTAAAATGTGATGTGAAAATTCCGCTCTATATCTTTTCTAGGTTTCAGGATATTCGTGATAAAAGTGAAGCAGCCAGAAATGCGGAAGGATGGGTAATTACCAACACCCGATTTTCTGAGGATGCCGAAGCCTATGCGACTTGTAAAGGATTGAAACTGCTAAGCTGGGATTATCCAAAAGATAAGGGGTTGAAGGATACCATCGATCGGTTGGGGTTGTACCCCATTACCGTTTCCCATTTACTGAGCCAGCGCGAAAAGCAATTTTTACTCGGTCGCTCCATTGTTTTAGTACGCCAATTGTTGAAGGCCACGCATTATTTGGATCATCTTGGTGTTTCGGAAAAAAGAAAATCGAGGATTTTATCTGAAATGAAAGCCCTTTGTAATCAAACTGTATGAAAACCGTTCACGTTCAATTTTTAGGGGCTTCGGAAACCGTTACCGGATCAAAATTTTATCTGGAAACGGAAAACTTTCGATTTTTGGTCGATTGCGGTATGTTTCAAGGGTTGAAAAAGCTACGAGAGGAAAACTGGAATGCCTTGCCCATAGATGTTTCCAAGCTCGACATGGTGTTGCTTACCCATGGTCATTTAGACCATACCGGCTATTTACCGCGATTGTTTCAGCAAGGATTTAGAGGGAAAATTCTAGGAACGGCACCAACGCTGGCCATTGCTGAAATTATCCTAAAGGACAGCGCTAAAATTCATGAAGAGGAAGCGGAGCGAGCGAACAAAGAGCACTATAGCAAGCACCATCCTGCCAAGCCTTTTTATACAACCGAAGAAGCTGAGAAAACGATCCAGTTGTTCGAACGTGTGGAGCGCGACGAATGGATATCCTTAAATGATTCGGTTAAAGCACGCTTTCGCTATAACGGACATATTATCGGAGCCACCTTTATTGAACTTGATATCCACGACAAACGCTGGGTGTTTTCAGGCGATGTAGGTCGAAGAAATGACGCGCTGTTATCGCCACCCGAGCGTCCTCGTTGGGCCGATTACCTGTTTTTGGAAAGCACCTATGGCAATCGATTGCATCCCGAGGAAGATATTGAAGGCCTCCTTCAGGAATTGATAATGAAAACCCTCCAAACCCAAGGCACCTTGCTCATTCCTTCTTTTGCGGTAGAACGATTGCAAACCTTGATGTATATTTTGTGGCAATTGTATCAGAAGAATAAAATTCCGAATATTCCTATCTATATCGACAGTCCGATGGGCACCAACGTACTGCACGTTTTTAACCAATTTCCTGAATGGCACAAACTATCAAGACAGCAACTTCAGGCCATGCAGAAAAGGATGGTATTGGTGTCTTACTATCGTGAAACTTGGGAAACCATAGACAATCCTCGTCCGAAAGTTGTTATTGCGGGAAGCGGGATGGTAACGGGGGGAAGGATTTTGACATATTTAAGTCAGTTGATCGATCGTGAAAACACCTCAATCTTATTGGTGGGGTTTCAGGCGGAAGGAACACGCGGACGACAATTATTGGAAGGCGCGCACGAATTGAAATTCTTTGGCAAGTTTCATCCGGTGAAAGCCTCGGTTCATCATATAGAAAGTCTTTCGGCACATGCCGATCAGGCCGACTTGATGCACTGGATCGACAATATTCGAAATGTACCTGAAACCGTATATCTTGTTCATGGCGAACCAACTGCTATGGATACGCTCCGGGTAAAGATAGAAACCGAGAAAGGCTGGAACGTTCGCATTCCAAAACTCTATGAAAACCGAAAGCACCTTTCAGAATAGAAGCGTAAGCTGATGATTGTCATTTTAATAGCGCGGTGTCCTTTTTAACTTTAGGTTTCAGTTTACTATAACGTAACATCCCTGTGCTATGGAACTTCAAAAATCACATATTAAGTATATCGAATGGCACAGTCCTGCAGCTCTTCACGAAGAGACCCATACTGCCATTTCCGAGGTAAAATTTCTTAAGGTTGAATTGAATTTTCTATTACAACTGATGGAGAACTATACTAGCGACTTTCTAAAACATGACTTGTTTGCAAAGGCGAAGAATATAGCCGAACGTCTATCGGAGTCGTTGAATGAAATTCCGAAGGTGACAAGCGCTTTGAAAAAACATGCTAATTCGCTGTATGAATTGTTGGATGAAAAGGAAGTTCCTGATGAAAAGAAAGCTTACAAAGATGAACACGTGGCTATTTTGGATCGCGTACTCCAGCTTCATGCCGAGGTGAAGAAAACGAAAAAGGCCCTCTTCGATATCTTGAAGTACGTCATGTGTGACGATGCTCAAGCCTATCTATTAAAACCCTAAATCATGAAAAAAAATCTATTTCTTGTAATAGCGATGCTGCTTTTAAGCTGCAGTAGCACTAAAGTAATTTCCGACTGGAAAAGTCCCGACACCCCAATTTTTGAAGCCAACAAAGTGTTGGTAGTTGGTATGTCTTCCAACAATGATGTCCGCAGGCAATTCGAGGATGCCGTAGCCGATGCCTTGGAAAAGAAAGATGTAATTGCGGTTCGTAGCATCGACTTTTTCGAGGATGATTTTCAAGATGCACAAAAAACCGAAGAGGCCATAAACGCTATTGAAGCCACTTTATTGGAAGCGGGTTTCGATGCTATATTGGTGTCGCGAACCAAGGGCAAGGAAAACAAGGTGAGTATCGGTCAAGCGTTTCGTAGTTTGCAAGACAGTTTTCCTTCCTTTACCGATTATTATTACGGGCATCAAAATACACCGGATAATAAACAGGTAGAAGCTTATGAAGTATATCATACCGAAACGACGTTATATTGTATTTGTCCGACCAAGGATCGTGAACTGCTTTGGGTAGGCCAGATAGATGTGGTAGCGCCAAACGATCGAAATCGCTCTATTTCCGATTATGCTAAGACCTTATTGGAAGCGCTGAAGCAACAACAGTTGCTATTATATTAGTTCTTTAATACTAACAAGGGAACTCGGGTGTGATAACTGATTTGCGAGGTTTCACTTCCGAAGATAAAGCGTTCCAAAAAAGATTCATGAGTCGTAAACATGGCATGCAATCCGACTGGAAACAATTGCACAAACGCATCGATACCCACAGGTGTTGGAATTCCAGTGAGTGCATGAAAGGTATGGTCGATGCCCTCAAAAGCAGTCGCAATGTTATGATCTTCCTGACGCGTCGGTTCCGCAATAGCATCATCGTCGATATCCAAAATTTCCAATTTGGCGTTGGTATGTTTTAATAGTGAAAATAAGGGTTCTAAATCTTCCCTCGATAGTTCGTCGCCGTGATGTAGGCTAAATACCATGGCATCGATTTCAGTAAATGAATAATCTTCAGGAATGGCCAATACGGGACAGTTCACCTCACGCATTACCTTCAGCGTATTACTGCCAAATAATTTTTCAGCCGCATCGGTGGCACCATTGGTTCCCATAATAATCAAATCAACTTCATACAATTTCACCGCCTGCGAAATGGCCTCGGTAATCGTGTCGAAATCGACCTTGGCTTCAAAAGAAAAGGATTCAGCATCAAATTGCTGTTGAATGGGGGCCATCCAGGCTTTCAGTTTCGCTTCATTATCGGCCAGAATCGCTTCATACACCGAACTCCCCGGTTTGGCCGATAGAATATCATCGGTTACATATTCTGAAGATTTCTGCACATTGAGAAAGTAGAACGTTACCGCTTCACCTTTAAACATAGCCATAGCATAAAGAATAGCATTCTTTGAGTTGTCAGAGAAATCGGTGGGTAGTAGGATATGCTGCATCATGATTGAAATGTTTCTAAACCTAAAATTACAATAAGACACCTAAAACCAAAATGATTTTTATCAAACACTTTCAGAAAGGAATCAAAGCTGATGGAGGTCATAAGAGGATTGTAAGTTCGGTTGTATTTTTGCAACCAATTGGAAAACTACAAAACATAACATGAAAGATACGATTCAAAAGGCCTGGGGTAAGGGAATGACCTATGCTGAATATATGTTACTGTTCGAACAGTTGGTCGATGAACAACGCACCACCGGAGAACAAACAGAAACGAAAATAGATTTTACGAAACTAAACTTCAGCAGAAGCAAACGCCTTAACAAGTACGCAACGTTACCTGAAGAGCTCGAGCGTTTGCTTAAAAGCAGTACTGCTTCACAAAAATGGCTCGTTATAAGTGAACCATGGTGTGGCGATGCGGCCCAATCACTGCCCTTTATAAATGCCGTGGCTTCCCATTCCGAAAAAATTGAGCTAAAAATCGTTCTTCGTGATGATAATTTGGAAGTCATGGACCAATTTCTAACCAATGGTTCCAGGAGCATTCCAGTGCTGGTCATGATGAATGATGTTTTTGAAGTACAACAAGTTTGGGGACCACGACCCCAGCCAGCAACTAAATTGGTTTCCGATTATAAAAATACGCACGGTCAGATAGATGATGTATTGAAAAAGGAACTTCAACTTTGGTACAATCAAGATAAGGGCAAAACAGTGCTTTCAGAACTTCAGCGCTACTTGGAATCATAATAGGTATTCCTTATTTTCTCTAAGCTGATATCCATCATGTGTTGAATGGAAGTGAACCATGATCTTTGAACCCCCAAAATAATAGCTATGAATACCCATTCTCTCAAAATTGTATCTCCCGAACAAGCCGTTTCGGCAGTGAAATCTGGCGACCGTATCTTTTTTCAAGGGGCGGCAATGACCCCCAACACCCTAATTGATAGCCTTTGCGAACGCTATCAAGAACTTAGCAATGTTGAAATTTTACAGATTCATACCCATGGCGATGCCAAGTATTTGGAAGCACCGTATAACAAGGCCTTTCATTTATCCGCTTTTTTCGTGGGTGGAAATACCCGAAAAGGGGTGCATACCGATCATGGCGACTATGTTCCCGTATTTTTGGGTGAAATACATTGGCTATTTCGAAGAAATATCCTGCCATTGGATGTAGCCTTTATCCAGGTGTCACCACCCGACCGGCATGGCTATTGTTCACTTGGAGCTTCGGTCGATATTACCTTGCCAGCCATCCTGACGGCAAAGAAAGTTGTAGCTCAGGTGAATCCGAAAGTGCCGAGAACACATGGCGACGGAATTATTCATATCAACAAAATTCATTGCGCTATTGAAGTCGATACGCCCATCCATGCTTCCGAGGTTGGAACACCCACCGACATCGAAACCACCATCGGAAAGCATGTTGCTGGTTTGGTTGAAGACGGCGCAACGCTTCAAATGGGAATTGGAAACATACCCAATGTCGTTTTGGCAAATCTTACCAACCACCAACGCTTGGGAATCCATACCGAAATGTTTAGCGACGGTATTCTTCCCTTGGTTGAAAAGGGAATTATTACAGGCGAGGAAAAGGAAATAAAAACCAATAAGATTGTTACGTGCTTTGCGATGGGAACCCAAAAATTATACGATTTTATCGACGATAATCCTTTGGTACACTTCAAGGAAGCGGGCTATACGAACGATACCGCCATCATTCGTCAAAACCCAAAAGTTACAGCCATCAACAGCGCCATTGAAATCGATTTGACAGGTCAGGTTTGTGCCGATTCTATCGGGACCTATCAATATTCAGGAGTGGGCGGCCAGATGGACTTCATCCGGGGTGCTTCGCTTTCGGAAGGAGGAAAGCCAATTATCGCGATGCCTTCGATTACCGCCAAGGGTATTTCGAAGATTACACCATTTCTGAAGGAAGGTGCTAGTGTTACGACTACCCGAGCGCACGTTCACTATGTGGCGACGGAGTATGGAGTGGTGAATCTCTTCGGAAAAGGACTGAAACAGCGTGCGAAGGAATTGATTTCTATTGCGCACCCAGATCATCGTGAAGCGTTGGAACGTCAAGCATATTTGCGATTCCATAAGTAGATTTTCGTTTTAATCACAAACAAAAATAAAAGTAAAAGAGTTTTTTATCCGAATTTAGCTATATTTGATAGTAAATAAGGATGATATGTTTTCTAAAGCATGTGAATATGGGATTCGGGCGACGCTCTTTATTTCAAAGGAATCGCGACATGATCGGAGGTCTAATCTGAAAGAAATCGCTAAAGCGATCGATTCTCCTGAAGCGTTTACGGCTAAGATTTTACAGGAACTGGCCAGAAGTGGCGTGGTAAAGTCGAAAAAAGGTCCTAACGGAGGTTTTTTTGTTGAAGAAGACCATCGAATTTTATTAGGTGATATCGTAGAGGCAATCGATGGGGATAGTGTTTTTAGGGGTTGTGGACTCGGACTTTCCGAATGTAGCGATGAAAAACCGTGTCCGTTGCATGAAGATTTCTTGGAAATCCGGGAAGGTTTGAGGGAAATGCTCGAAACCGTAACCATTACAACGCTCACGGAATCTTTGGACAACGGGGAAACGTTTTTAAAGCGGTTTTAGATTTATGAAGAAAGCGAAAATCACAAGCTTAGACGATGTAAAAATAGTAGTGGATGCCTTTTATGGAAGGGTTCGAGAGGATGATTTACTGGGCCCTGTTTTCAACCATGTAATTCAAGATCGCTGGCCAGAACATCTTCAGAGAATGTATACCTTCTGGCAAACGGTTTTGCTAGGGGAACATACCTATTATGGCAGCCCCTTTCCGCCGCATCCAAAGCTTCCTGTTACTAAAGAACATTTTCAACGTTGGTTAAAACTGTTCACCAAAACTATCGACGAGCATTTTGAAGGTGAAAAAGCAGATGAAGCAAAATGGAGAGCCTCCAAAATGGCCGAGATGTTTCAATATAAAATTGAAGCGATACAAAATAATTCCGCTATACTTAAATAAGAAAAGGGCCATTTCGGCCCTTTTTCACTTAAAGTCTCAAAAATACCATTACAAAGCATTGTCCATAATATCCTGCACCACTTCTGGATTTAATAATGTTGAGGTGTCGCCAAGATTGCTGGTGTCCTTGCTTGCGATTTTCCGAAGGATGCGTCGCATAATCTTACCACTTCGTGTTTTTGGTAATCCCTGCGTAAACTGAATCTTATCCAATTTGGCAATCGGCCCGACATGTTCGGTGATGATTTGATTGATTTCCTTCCGAAGATTATCATGGTTTCGCGATTCGCCTGTTTCTTTCAGAATAACATAGCCATACAACGCATTACCTTTCACTTCATGTGGGAATCCAACAATGGCACTCTCGGCAACAGCTGGGTGTTCGTTAATGGCATCTTCAATAGGTGCTGTACCCAGATTATGACCAGAAACGATGATGACATCATCTACGCGACCGGTAATTCTGTAGTAGCCAGTACTGTCCCGCAAGGCACCATCACCCGTAAAATACTTTCCTTCAAAAGCGGAAAAATAGGTGTCTTTATATCGCTGATGATTTCCCCAAATAGTACGTGCCATAGAAGGCCATGGGAACTTCACACATAATCGTCCGCTAACCAAATTCCCTTTGAGTTCGTTCCCATTCTCATCCATTAAGGCAGGCTGAATGCCCGGAAGCGGCAGGGTCGCATACGTTGGAATGGTCGGAGTGGAATATGGAATTGGCGAAATCATAATCCCACCCGTTTCGGTTTGCCACCATGTATCGACAATCGGACAGTTTTTATTTCCAATATTGTCATTGTACCAGTGCCAAGCCTCTTCATTAATCGGTTCACCGACTGTTCCTAATACTTTCAAGGAAGAAAGATCGTATTGCTCCACAAAATCCAAGTTTTCCTTTGCCAATGCGCGAATGGCAGTCGGAGCAGTATAAAATTGATTGATGTTATGCTTTTCAACGATCTGCCAAAAACGTCCCCAATCGGGATAGGTGGGAACCCCTTCATACATCACGGTGGTGGCGCCATTTGCCAACGGACCGTATACGATATAACTATGGCCGGTAATCCATCCAATATCGGCAGTACACCAATACACATCATCCTCTCGATATTGGAATACATTTTTGAAGGTGTAAGCTGTATACACCATATAACCTGCGGTGGAATGAACCATTCCCTTGGGTTTTCCGGTGGAACCAGACGTGTAAAGAATGAAGAGTGGATCTTCGGCATCCATAATTTCAGGAACACAGTCATGATACGCCTCATCCAATAACGGTTGCAACCACTTATCGCGACCCTCCTTCATCTGAATGTCAGAATTGATACGTTTTGCTACTAAAACCGATTCCACACCTTCGCACGATTCTAAGGCTTCATCTACGATTCCTTTTAAGTCGATGGTTTTCGTTCCGCGATACGATCCATCGCTGGTCAAAACCATTTTACATTCACAGTCGTTGATACGTGTGGCCAATGCTTTTGATGAAAAGCCGGCAAACACTACAGAATGAATCGCGCCAATCCGGGCACAAGCCAAGACCGCCACCGCTAATTCGGGAATCATCGGTAGATAAATACAGACACGATCGCCTTTTTCAACACCTTGATCTTTCAGTACATTCGCAAAGCGGCATACCCGTTCGTGTAATTGCTTGTAGGTGATGTGTTCCGCTTCTTCGTTTGGATCGTTAGGCTCAAAAATGATAGCGGTTTTGTCGCCGCGACTATAAATATGCCTATCGATACAATTTTCTGTGATATTCAGTTTTGCTCCTTGGAACCAAGACACTTCTGGTTTGGAAAGGTCGTATTCTAAAACCTTATCCCAACGCTTGCGCCAGACGAAGTTTTCTTCGGCGATTTCTTCCCAAAAGGTTTCAGGATCTCGTACCGATTTGCGATATACTTGAAAATATTCCTCTAAGTTTTTAACGTGATAATTACTCATGATATTTATGCTTTTCCGATAATTCGATTGGTTTTATATACTAATTCTATTTCTTGGATGATAGCAGGATCATCTATGGTTGACGGAACTCCATATTCCGTTTGATCGGCAATATTTCGTAGTAATTTACGAAGAATTTTTCCCGAACGTGTCTTCGGAAGACGTTCCACCACCAATACTTCCTTAAAGGAAGCCACGGCACCGATTTGCTTGCGCACTTCAGCAATGATTTCCTCCTTAAAATTCTGGGAAACGGAGGTGTCGCCAGATTTTAAAACGATAAGTCCGAGCGGTCGCTGTCCTTTCAAATCGCAATGGATTCCAAATACGGCGCATTCCGCTACGGCTAGATGCGAGGCGACGACTTCTTCCATCTCAGCAGTAGAAAGCCGATGGCCTGCAACATTGATAACATCATCTACACGGCCTGTAATAAACACATAACCATCTTCATCAACATAACCTCCATCACCTGAAAAATAATAGCCAGGGAATTTTTTGAGATATCCTGCCTTAAATCGCTCTGGGTTTCCCCAAAGACTTAATAAGGTTCCTGGTGGCAAGGGAAGGGCTACGCTTACATAGCCTTCCGTGTTAGGACCGACTTGATTGCCCTCTTCATCCAAAATCTGAATATCATAGCCACAAACAGGCTTTCCGGCAGAGCCTGGTTTCACGGGTAATAATTCTATGCCCGCCATATTGGCTAACATCGGCCAACCCGATTCGGTTTGCCACCAATGGTCGATGACTGGGATTCCTAATTTTTCTTCTAGCCAATTCAAGGTCGCTACATCGCAGCGCTCGCCCGCCAGAAATTGGTATTTCAAACAGGAGAGGTCGTATTTTTTCAGGAACTCCCCGTCGTAATCTTCTTTTTTAATGGCACGAATGGCGGTGGGAGCAGTAAACATCACTTTCACCCTATGTTCTGAAATTACGCGCCAAAAAGTGGAAGCATCTGGTGTTTTAATCGGTTTTCCTTCGAAAAGGATTGTGGTATTTCGATTCAACAAGGGTCCGTATACAATGTAGGAGTGACCGACTACCCATCCTACATCACTGGCGGCCCAGTACACATCGCCCTCTTCGACTCCATACACATGCTTCATCGTAAATTTTAGCGCTGTGGCATATCCCCCCGAATCGCGAATGATACCCTTAGGTGTGCCGGTAGTTCCAGAGGTATACAAGATGTAAAGCGGGTGATTAGAAGCTACGGAAACGGGTTCTACAGCAGCAGATTTTTCAACTAAAGTTGCATAGTCAATATCATATTCCTTTGTTTCCATTTCGACCCCTTGCTCCCGATCGAATACGATAACATGATTTGGTTTATGCGATGCTTCTTCAATCGATTTGTCTACAAAAGGTTTATAGGGAATTACTTTTGAAATTTCTATCCCATGTGAAGCGGTAATAATGGCTTTCGGATTACAATCGTCGATACGGATGGCAAGTTCATGGGGCGCAAATCCGCCGAAGACCACAGAATGAATCACGCCTATTCTCGCACAGGCCAACATCGCAAAAATAGCCTGTGGAATCATCGGCATATAGATGATGGCGGTATCACCTTTTTGCAATCCTAGTTTTTGTAGGCCTCCTGCTAATTTCGCTACTTCTTCACGTGCTTCGATAAAGGAAATGGTCTGCTTGGTATTGGTAACGGGCGAATCGTAGATAATCGCGGCTTGGTCGCCATGACCGGCTTCAATATGCTTATCGAGGCAAAGGTAACTTACGTTCAATTCGCCATCTGAAAACCATCTCGGATAGCCCGTTTCATCGGTATCCAAAATAGTTTTTGGGGTTTTATACCAAGCAATTTGTTTCGCTTGTTTTTGCCAAAATTCCGCTGGGGAATCGATACTTTTTTGATAGAATTCCTGATACTTCATGACGTCGACTTTTTAGCGGAAATAAGTCCGAACCAATTCGGGTTCAAAACCTTCAACCTGATAAAAACATATAGAATAACGACGAAGCAAAGCCCCATGACTATTGAGTGCAACGGGCTAACCGGCGTTTCGCTTTCTAACTTAAATCTGAAGTATAAAGAGACAATGGCGTAAATACAGATAATGATATCTGACGCTAAGGGTGGGATTCGAAATTTCATGATAACTAACTTAAATTAAACTTGGTTGTTTGCACACAAAACCAATGTTTAACCGATTAGTTCTTGAATTTCTGCTACTATTTTCTTTACTGAAAACGGCTTTGTAACATACTTATCTGCTCCAAGTTTTAAGCCTTTTTCAATATCTGAAGCTTTATTTTTGGCCGTTACGAACACCACTTTGGTATCTTGTAAACGATCATTCTTCTTAATAATGTCAAGCGTTTGGTATCCATCTACATTCGGCATCATGATGTCCAACAAAACAACATCCGGCACCATGGTTTCCAGCAGCTGAATGGCTTCACTACCATCGCGAGCAATAAACACTTCAAAATCCTGTTTTTTGAAGGTATACTCCAACGTCATTACGATGTTGGGCTCGTCATCCACAATCAAAATTTTCTTCTTCATGAAGCAGCTTACAAGTTACTGAATAGGGAGCGTAAAAGCAAGCACCGCCCCATTTTTTTCATTGTTTTGGGCCCAAATTCTACCCCCATGCTTTTCCACTATCTGTTTGCTGATGGCAAGTCCCAATCCGCTCCCTTCGGGCTTAACCGTATTTTGATTCTTCGATTGATAGAATTTATCGAAAATATAGGGGAAATCCTCTTCTGGAATGCCCTTCCCATTATCTTCTACCCGTATTTCGATCATCCCTTTAAAAACCTTGCTTCGTACCGTAATTAGTCCCGTTTCCTTTGGTGTGAATTTTAAGGCATTCGATAATAGATTCGTCAATACCTGAAGAATTCGATCTTCATCATACAACATTTCCTTTTCATCGGTGCTTTTATTCTGAATACGAACCTGTTTCTGTTGTGCCAAATGTGAAATACTGCTAATCGCCTTGTTGATGGTAACTTGAATACTGTTGCGTTGTTTTTCCAATTTTTGACGGCCCGTTGCCAGTTTCTCGAAATCCAGGATATTGTTGATAAGACGTGACAGTCGATCGGAATCCTGAAGCATATTCTGAAGAAATTGGTCGCGTACCTCCGCTGGCATGTCGTCAGCATCGTCCTGCATGATTTCGGTAGCGGCGCGAATTCCCGTAAGGGGTGTTTTCAATTCATGGGCCACTGTATCCAGAAATTCATCCTTTTGGCGGTCTTTTACAATCAGTTCTTCGTTAGCATTCTGAAGCTGGGCGGTGAGTTTTGTAAGCGCTTCCGACTTCTCCTTCAACATCTTGTTTTTGGTGAAGGCTTCCTTCGATTCTTCCAAAATCTTCAACACCTCGACCAAGCTGATTTCCTCTTCCTTCACCACACCCGCAATCAAAATCTTTGCTGAGGCACTTCCGATACTACCGGTCAATAATTTTTCGGAAAAGTTGATCAGTCGCGCATCTGCCATTTGCATATCAGGAGGCAGATCATATTTCATGAAAAACAGACTCAGGGCACGCTCGGTGCGTTTTTCACCTAAAAACTTCACCAAAATATTTTTTATATCCGATACATAGGCTTCGCCTTTCCATACCAATGCGCTATCCTGAAGCGAACTGTAATTTCGGGGGTCGACGAACATTTCGGCATAGTTTCGTTCGCGATAGTTTCCTTTTGATGTTAAAGAAAAGGTCAAATAACAACTTATGTTGAAGAACATACTCCAAAAGAAGGCATGCGCTGGCGGACTTAAGAAGTCGATACCGAATAAGGCATACGGTTTTAGTGCTTCAATATGAAACAATCCGTTCTCCACAAAGTTTTGGGCACTCGAATACGCTTCCAAGGTGAAGGGAAGAATGAGGGTGTAGGCCGTAATGGTGAACCCTACAAGAATACCAATAATCGCTGCTTTTGATGAACCACGATTCCAGAACAAACCGATAAAAAAGGCTGGTGCCAATTGGGCGATAATGGTGAAGGCAATTAGTCCGATGGAATACAGTGAAAGTTCTATCGAGAAATTCACATAAAACAAATACGCTGCAATAATGATGGTAAAGATTGAAATACGTCGAATATTCTTGATGTAACGCGTATTCTTTCCGGACTGCTCCTTGCTGAACTTACCCAGGAAACCATAGGGAATGATGAGGTTGTTACTAACCATGGTTGATAGCGCGAGGGTTGAAACCACTACCATGGAAATTACCGCGGAAAAACCACCCAAAAATACGATTAAAGCTAATCCAATGTTATCATGATGAAGCGGCAGGAGTAAGGTGAAGTATTCTGCATTTAACTCTGTCCCGAAGGTAAGCGTTCCGCTCCAGGCGATAAAGATTACGAAGACATTGAACAACAAAAGGTATAAGGGGAAAAGCCACATCGCTTTTTTGATATGTCGCTCGCGAATATTCTCCACCACCGAAACCTGAAATTGTCGCGGTAACAAAAAGATGGCACTAAACGATAGCATGATGGTAAAGAACCAGGTGAACCCATCCTCCGGTGCTCCGAACTGTGTTAAAGCTGAAAATCCATCGGTTTGGGAAATCCGGTCATAAATATCCTGTGTGCCATCGAATAGGACAAATGTGGTATAAATACCAATAACCAGGAAAAAGGCGAGTTTTAAAATAGATTCGAAAGCGACGGAAACGACGATTCCTTTATGTTTTTCGGAGGCATCGGTTTTTTGGGTACCAAAGAAGGTGGCAAAAATAGCCAACAATACGGCGACGTAAAATGTAGAGTCATCGATAATACCAGTGGCCACATAGCTGTCATGATGTGCCATAATATCGAAGGTTTCGGAAACGGCCTTCAACTGAAGCGAGATATAGGGAACCGTCCCGATGACGCAAACAATAGTTATCAAGGCGCCAAGAAAACGATTGTTTCCATAGCGAAGCGAAATAAAATCGGCTACCGATGAAATTTTATGTTGTTTGGAAATGCGAAGGACCTTTCGCATTAAAATGATCCATAATGGTAATGCGATTACAGGGCCAAGATAAATCGGTAAAAATCCAATGCCCTCGTTGGCCGCAACTCCTATACTTCCGTAATAGGTCCAAGCCGAACAATACACCGCGAGCGAAAGGGTATAGATATACGGACTGTTCACCCATTTGCTTTTGGCATTTTTTTCTGCGATAAAAGCGATGTAAAACAATACGCCCAAATAACAGAGAATTATGGCGAAAAGGACATAATTACTCATAATGGCGTTTTAGAATGATGTACGAAATAACGCAGGCAAGTCCCCAAATCAAAAACACAAAAAAATATAGAATCGGAATACCGAAGATGGCTCCATCGCTGTTGAAGATCCAGATCAGGGGAATATTAAAAAGAAAAAAGAGCACCAGTGAAATAACCACCAATTTTTGTTCATGCCTTTTCTTCATGCGAAATCGATTTCCGTTAAAAGTAGTAAAACAGTGCCACTTGTGCGACACTGTTTTACAAATTGAGGAGCTAAATAACTAATTTTTATATCAATTTTAGTGCGATTGGGCTTCGCCCGCACCGCTCGGGATTCTGATATTTTCCACGATATCCTGAACGTTTTCTGGTGGGGCAGCCGTCACGCGCGATACCACCACCGAAACAATCACATTAGCAATCATTGCAATGGTTCCGAAGCCTTCCGGAGAAGTGCCAAACCACCATTCGCTTGCCGGACGTGGATCCATAATTCCGATCAATCCGGTTTTATAGCGAATCATATAGAACAACATAAGCGTTATTCCTACGATCATACCGGAAACAGCGCCTTGTTTGTTCATTCGTTTATCAAAGATTCCCAAAATAATGGCAGGGAAGAACGAGGCAGCTGCCAAGCCAAAGGCGAGGGCTACTACTGCTGCCACAAAGCCTGGAGGGTAAATTCCGAATAATCCAGCAATGATAATCGCAACCAAAATACTGATGCGTGCTGCCATCAATTCACCTTTATCCGAAATATCCGGCTTGATTTGTTTCTTGATCAAATCGTGTGAAATTGAAGTTGAAATTACCAATAACAATCCAGCGGCAGTTGAAAGTGCAGCCGCCAAACCACCAGCAGCAACCAAAGCGATTACCCAGTTGGGAAGCTTGGCGATTTCAGGGTTTGCCAATACCATAATGTCGCGATCTACATATAATTCGTTTTCAGCAGTACTTGGATTTGAAATTAGTCGCTGTCCGTATTCACCTGATTCACCTGTGTAGGCAGGCTTTTTACCATCAAGAGCATCGCCAGCGACATATTGGATTTTTCCATCCTCGTTTTTGTCGGACCAAGCAATTAGGCCTGTAGCTTCCCAGTTTTTAAACCATTCAGGGACGTTGGAGTAGGATTCGTTTCGAACGGTTTCAATTAAGTTAGTTCGAGCAAATACCGCTACTGCAGGAGCTGTGGTATAAAGAATGGCGATAAAGAGAAGTGCCAAACCAGCCGATTTACGAGCATCTTTCACCTTTGGTACAGTAAAGAAGCGTACAATTACGTGGGGAAGACCGGCAGTACCAACCATAAGCGCAAGGGTTATGGCAAATACATCCCATGTCGACTTGCTACCGCTGGTATATTCCTTAAAGCCTAATTCGGTGTGAAGGGTATCGAGCTTATCTAATAAATAGGTTCCGTCTTCAAGCGTTCCGCCCATTCCGACCTGCGGAATCACATTTCCCGTCATTTGAATTGAGATAAAAATGGCTGGCACCATAAAAGCAAAGATCAATACACAATATTGTGCTACCTGTGTATAGGTAATCCCTTTCATTCCGCCCAAAAAGGCGAAGACCAACACGACTGCCATTCCGATGATGACCCCCATGGTAATATCCACTTGAAGGAATTGTGAAAATACGATTCCTACGCCACGCATCTGTCCTGCTACGTAGGTGAAGGATACGATCAGGGCGCAAATAACAGCAACGGTTCGGGCTGCATTCGAATAATAACGATCGCCGATAAAGTCGGGTACCGTGAATTTTCCGAATTTCCGAAGATACGGTGCCAGCAATAGTGCTAACAAAACATAACCGCCAGTCCATCCCATCAGATAAACGGAACCATCATATCCCATGAAAGAAATCAATCCTGCCATCGAGATAAAGGAAGCGGCACTCATCCAGTCGGCAGCCGTTGCCATCCCATTTGCGAGAGGGGAAACGCCACCGCCAGCTACATAAAATTCCTTTGTTGAACCCGCGCGGGCCCAAATTGCTATTCCGAAGTAAAGGGCAAAGGTAACCCCTACTAAAATCCATGTCCAAAGTTGAACGCTCATAATATTGAAAGTTTAATGGTTAGTAAAGGGTTACTCATTGTAACCGTATTTTTTATCTAGTTTGTTCATCAATCGCACATATACGAAAATGAGGATTACGAATACGTAGATCGAGCCTTGTTGGGCGAACCAGAAGCCGAGTTTAAAGCCTCCGAGTCTGAATTGGTTCAGCTCATCCTTGAATAGAATTCCGCATCCATAGGAAACGATAAACCAGATGGTGAGTAGGATGAGGAGATATTTCAAGTTCTCCTTCCAATAGGCTACTGCTTTTTCTTTTTTAGTCATGATAAATGAGTTTATAGGTAAATCATGGCTTGAAGGGTAAGTGTTCCTCCATCCGATTCACCAAATTTTTGATGTTGATATTCTAAGGTCAATTTTGAATTGTTACCACTGAGGTACGCATTGGCGCCTACGCCAAAGACATTCCGATTGTCGTCAACGGCGTCGTAGCTGTTGGAAGCGAAAGAAACGTAAGGTTGTACTCGTGCCTTGGCAAGATCGCCTGCAAAGGTGTAGCCTACATGTCCGTATAGCATACTTCCAGTTCCATAGGCACTAAAGAAATAATTGTCGCCATAATCATTCGATTGAAATGTAGCATAAGCTGTAAGGGCACTGCCGTCTTCACCCAAAGGTGCATCGTAGAAGGCATCGACTGCGAAGATGGCAACGTCCTGTCCTTCCAAATCACCGCCCTTATCCATTGGCACCAATACGGCACCGTTTGGATGCAGGAAAAAACCTGCGCCTACATTGAATATTTTCTTGGCTCCGAGATAGGTTCCAACCTTATAGGGAAGGAAGTTCGATTCCTGATCGAAAATATTGAAGTCGAAATATCCAGCATAGGTTTTTCCGGCATCTGCAGAACCTAACAATCGTCTTCCGCCATATACGGCAGGTCCGTCCGCTTCGGGATCTCGGCTATCAAGTCCGTTGGTAATGGCATCATTAACCGACACTCGATACTGTAGTTTTCCAAAACTACCTTTAAAGTAAATCCCCAAATGCCGCGCAAACTGATCGGAAAGTCCGATAGTAGCCCACGACTGACGGTTGTTATCCAACGTCAGCATGTTCAGGGTGCTTTGGTTATTCAATCTTGAAATACCGTTAAAGTAATGAAGTCCGCCTCCAACAGCATGTTTATCGGCAATCTTGTATTGCGCCCAAACATCATGGAAAAACAGTTGCGAGCCTTCCCCTTTTCCGACTGGGCTTAGGGTGTTGCTATTGAGACTGTTTAATCCAAAATGGGTAAGGAGTAGGAATTTGTCGTTGATTTGGGAATAGACAAGTAATCTTGCACGACGCAAGTTGAAATTTGTATTGCTTGCCTCTTCTGGAACGTCATCAGTATACGATGCCTGTACCTGGGCCCAGGAGATGATACGAAGGTATTTTTTACCATCTTCGTCAAATTTCACCTTTAGTCCGCCCGTATAATCGGGCGAACTCTGAGCAGTTACAAACTGGAGGCCTGCAAAGCAAAGTCCGACCAGCAACAACAGTGATTTTCTCATAGTTTTTAAAGGAGTTAATAGTTAATGCATTGGTTTTGTGTGCGGAACTAAACTCTAAAAAACTATTTGTTAATGGAAAATTAATATAGGTATTCGTAAATTAAGTATAGTTATTCTCTGAATCGCTCCCATTTAATCAGCATAAACTTATCGCCAAGCTCAGTTACCAATACACCGGCACCGGAAAGATTTTCGGTTTTTTGGAAGTAATTGGATAGTTCGGTATGACTAAGAATACGATAGGTAGGATGATAGTCTGAATTGTAAGGACGTTTGATGTTATATTTTTTGACCCAATTCATGATACTGACATGCGAAATTCCCAAAATTCGTTCGATTTCTCGGTAGGTAAGTCCCTCGAGATAAAGCTGAAGTGCTTTATTTACGTAATAGGTGTCAATCTGTTTTCCCAGTTTGTTTACGGTGAAATAGTAATTGCATTTTTTACACTTGTAGCGTTGGCGGTCGTTCACGATACCGCTCTTGATATAGGAGGTCGAATTACAATTGGGACAAGCGTCAATTTTCATATATATAAAATTAGCATAAATATAGTAAATTAGCAATAATTATTGTTTTGTACTTCTTTTTTCTGTTGAATTGACGTAATATGAAGTCTCGTTTAATGCAGTTATAAAAGCTGCAATTTTTCCTATGGAAAACACCATATCGACACGGATCTATGATTTTTTGAAGGAGTTTCCTCCCTTTCACCTGATTGAAAAGGAAGCGTTGCTTGCTATTTGTGGTGAAATGGAAGTGCGCTATGTTGAAGAGGGAGAGACAGTATTCAAGCAGGGAAATAATGCTGACAAATATTTCTTCGTCCTTCGGGAAGGGGCCATCGGACTCTATCGCGAAATGGAAGACAAATCGCTCCTAATCGAAATTTGCGATGAGGGTGATCTTTTCGGATTGCGACCCCTGCTTCATGAAGATGCCTATCGTATGTCGGCCATTGCAAAAGAAGAAAGCATTCTATATGCTATTCCGGTCCAGCAACTGAAAAAAATTCAACAGCACAATGAAGCGGTAGCCTCCTATCTTACTTTCAGCTTTCAGACCACAGCAGCTGAACACAGAAGTGAAGCTGAATCGCTTTTGCAAATGGGTAAAAAGATAGCCGTCGAAAAAGATGCGCTTTATTTTGATTTACAGCCGATTTCCTTCACCGCCAATCCTATCACCATTGCTGCTTCAGAAACAATTCAACAGGCAGCAAAACTTATGACAAAACATAACATAGGGTCGTTGTTGGTAGCGAAAGAAGGATTGCCGATAGGAATTATGACCGATAAGGATTTGCGTTCTAAAATTGCTACCGGTACTATTCCGCTACAGGGTTCCGTTGAAAAAATAATGTCCGCTCCCGTAATTACCATCCATGCGCGTGAGAACGTGGCCGAGGCACAATTGCAAATGGTCCGGAATGGTATTACCCATCTCTGCGTAACCGAAGATGGAAGTCCGAATTCACGAATTGTAGGTATACTTTCCGAACACGATCTGCTTACCGTTAGGGGAAATAATCCTTCCGTATTGCTGAAAAGGGTAAACCGAGCGAAATCGAGTACCGATTTAAAGGAAATTCGTATTAAGGTGAATACCTTATTGGCTCGCTATATCGAGCAGGGCGCTCCCATAACATTCATTACTGAAGTGGTTTCCAACATAAATAAAGCGATGACGGCTAGAGCCATCGATATCTGCCTTTCCGAAATGGAGTCAGAGCCACCGGTCTCATTTGCTTGGTTGGCTTTGGGCAGCCAGGGTAGGGAAGAGCAACTGTTAATGACCGACCAGGATAATGCCTTGGTTTTTGAAGATGTTGGAAAAGAAACCTACGAATCGGTAAAGAACTATTTCTTGACCTTGGCAAAATCGGTTACCAGGGTGTTGCACGAAATCGGTTTTGAATATTGCCCAGCCGATATGATGGCAAGTAATCCGCAGTGGTGTTTATCAAAAACTGAATGGAAGCAGCAATTCCATTCTTGGATTACAAATCCAACCCAAGAGGCGGTCATGTTCTGTACCATCTTTTTCGATTTTGAACGAATGTATGGTAGTGCCGAATTGGTCCAAGCGCTATCGGACGACGTTTACGACTCGATTCACTCGTATGAAATATTCTTAAACCACCTGGCGAAAAACGCTATCCAAAATCCGGCGCCCATTGGATTTTTCCGTCAGTTTATCGTGGAATCGAATGGTACGCACAAAAATCAATTCGATTTGAAGGCAAGAGCACTGATGCCATTGGTAGATGCCGCCAGGGTATTGTGTTTGTCGTATAATATATCATCTAAAAACAATACGGTAGAACGGTACCGGGCCTTAACCGAAAAGGAACCTGAAAATGAAGCCTTATTCGATTCGTGCCTCGATGCCTTTCATATTTTATTGCGTTTTAGAACGGAGCAGGGCTTACAGCATGGCGATTCGGGACGCTACGTAAGCTTGGAGCAGTTAAACAAAGTTGAAAAATTAACGCTGAAGGCTTGTTTTAAAGCGATTAAGGATGTGCAGGAATTGTTACAGCTTCGGTTTCGACTATCACAAATGCTATAAATGTTCGGATGGTTTTCACATAAACGCAAAAGCGACCTACCAGACTTTTGGAAGGAATATGAAGTCAGCTTCAAGAAAACGTCAACTACCGATATTACCCAAAAACGATTTGTGGTTTTCGACACCGAAACAACGGGCTTGAGTCCTGGCAGTGACAAAATTCTTTCTATCGGGGCCATCGCCGTAAAGGGCAAGGCTATTTTCACTAAGGATAGTCTAGAATTATTTCTTCAACAGGAAAAATTTACACCAGAAAGTGTACCGATTCATGGGTTGCTGAAAGGTGGCGAGCGAAAAAAGATTTCAGAATTGGAGGCGCTTGCGCAATTTTTGAATTATATCAAGTCTTCAACTTTAGTGGCGCACCATGCTTCATTCGATAGGGCAATGGTAAATAATGCGCTAAAGCTACATGGCCTGCCACCATTGTTGAACGCTTTTTTGGATACGGGTGATTTACATGCCGCACTGATTCGAAAGCCAAGTTCACGCATTTCACTTGATGCCCTCTGTGAAAACTTCAACATAACGATGCACGACCGACATACCGCGCTGGGCGATGCGTATCTAACCGCTCAAGTATTCATCAAACTTATAACGCGGCTGGAAAAAAATGATGGGTTTCGTATTCGCGATCATTTCATTCGAAAGAAAAATTCAGGGTTGCTGTAAAAAATTTGACGCTGTGTAACTTTAGTTACTGTAGCAGCTTGAAAGTGAGCTTACATTTGTCTACGAGTATTAACAATGTTGGTTTTATTGGTTGATTAAAAAAAGGCAGTCTTGAGTGGAAATAGGGCTGCCTTTTTTACCCGAACCCCTAAACTGTTCACTATGACTTTTTTTCGCTCTCTTTTTTCAACGACTACCCCGGATACCCCTGCTAAAATATTGGAGGCATCAGAATTTGCTTCCCATATCAAACAGCCCGGCGTGCTATTAGTCGATGTTCGCACCGCGGAGGAATTTAGTGCCGGACATATTTCGAAGGCACAGAATGTCGATTATTTTCAACAAGAATCATTTGTGAAACTTTTTAGTGAAATGGACACGAATCAACCTATCTATCTCTATTGTCGCTCCGGCGCTCGCAGTCAGAAAGCGGCAGCCCAATTGAAGTCGATGGGCTTCACCGAACTTTACGATTTAAAAGGAGGCTACTTGGCGTGGCCCAAATAATAACCTATGAAAGCAACGATTACCATACAAAACCTCAAATGTGGCGGCTGTGCTGCCACTATTGAAAAGAATATTTCAAAACTACCCTATATCGAAGGGGTGGAAATTGATTTAGAAACCTCAGTAGTATCCTTCAACTACGAAACGGAAGCAGATAGAAACGCTGTTGAAACAACATTAGAACGTCTGGGCTATCCTTCGGTAGGAAGCCAAAATGGTATGCTTTCCAAAGCAAAATCCTTTGTAAGCTGTGCTACGGGAAAACTCTCTTCATAATGAAAACACTTTTATATAGCGCATTGGTTTTAACGTTAATTGCTTGTCAGTCGAAGCACAAAGAAACCTATACCGCACAGCAAGTTATGCCTAGCGAAGTCGCTACCGAGCAACATCCAGGGTTGGAAATGCTGGAAACCTATTGTTATGTATGTCACAGTCCGACCGCAACTATGGACGATCGCGTTGCGCCGCCTTTGGCAGCGGTAAAGATGCATTATATTTCGGAGGAAACATCGAAAGAAGATTTCACGAATGAATTTCTATCCTTTTTAGCAGAACCGACCGAGGACAAGGCTAAAATGCGAGGGGCGATTCGAAAGTTCGGATTGATGCCCGCCCAAAAATTTCCAGAAGAAGCGCTTCAACAGATTGCGGAGTATCTTTATGAGCATGAAATTGAAACACCGGCTTGGTTCGAACAGCATCGAAAGGAAGAAATGGGAAAAGGGAAGGGCCATGGGAAAGGCCATGGTGCTATGCAGCATGCTTCACCCAAAGAGAAAGGTATGAAGATGGCGACTTCCACCAAGGCCGAATTGGGCAAAAATTTAATGGGAACCATTCAACGGGAAGGAACATTGGCAGCACTTAAGTTCTGTAGTGAACGTGCCTATCCATTAACCGATAGTATGGCGACCGTACATCAGGCAAAAATTCGAAGAGTTAGCGATAAACCTAGAAATCCAAACAATAGGGCCACTTCCGAGGAAGAGGCATATATCAATCGATTTAAACTTCAGGTTGCGAAGGAGGGAACAATCGAACCTATAATTGTTTCCGAAGGGAATAGTTATAATTTTTACTATCCGATCGTAACAAATACGATGTGCTTGCAATGCCATGGAACACCCAATGCCACAATCGCTTCGGCAACCTTCGAAAAGATAAGGGAACTATATCCGAACGATGAAGCCATTGGCTATTCGGAAAATGAGGTTCGTGGTATTTGGAGTATTTCTTTTTAACTTTGAGATATGGATTTCTACGAAACATATTGGAACAACCGATATATTTCGGGTGAAATGGGCTGGGATATCGGCTATCCTTCAACGCCATTAAAAGAATACTTCGACCAGTTGGTGGATAAGGAGCAAAAAATCCTGATCCCAGGTGCTGGGAATGCGTATGAGGCCGAATACCTGCATCGGCAAGGGTTTAAAAATGTACACGTGCTCGATATTTCCTGTATGGCATTGCGAAAGTTTCAGGAACGGGTGCCCGATTTTCCAGAGAATCATTTGGTGCATGCCGACTTCTTCAATCATGAAGCATCGTATGATAGAATTATCGAACAAACCTTTTTCTGTGCACTGCCTAAAAAATTTAGGACACGCTATGTCGAAAAGATGAAATCCTTGCTGAAACCAGACGGGAAGTTAGTGGGATTGCTGTTCAACATTCCGTTAAATGATGATAAACCACCCTTTGGTGGAAATGAAAAGGAATATCGCGCGCTGTTTGAACCTCATTTCAATATAGAAATTATGGAAACAGCATATAACAGCATTCCGGAGCGACAGGGAAATGAGCTTTTTGTTAAGATGAGCACTGCTTCGTAGTTTCTAAATTGAAATGAACATCACTACATACGATATCGGTTTTGTGGGCGTCCAACTGTTATTATTCGCGTCCTATGTGTTCGACGCCTTACCCTTGGTATTTTTAGACACTCCAACTTTTTTTATAGTTGGATTGGGGGTGTTTTTAGCTGGGATGCTTATCGGTTTTGTCGCGGTGCTTCAACTAAATGTTCATCTTTCTCCCTTTCCGAGTCCGTTACCGGGTGCAAAACTCATCACCAACGGTTTGTTCAAGTATGTACGTCACCCAATCTATACAGGAATTCTTTTAAGCGGTGTTGGTTTTGCCATTATCAGTACTTCAGGATATCGACTAATAATAACATTTTTGCTCTATGTTTTGTTTCATTTTAAGGCGAAATACGAAGAACAACAACTTCAACAGGCATTCGATAGCTATTCCGCATACAAAAGAAAGACGGGTCGATTCCTTCCAAAGTTATTCAACCCCAACTAACCAATTGCATGTAACATAGGTTACGGCATATTCCCTTTTGGTTTTGTATTTTTGAAGCAAATTTGAGAGCTATGACAATTAAGCAATTTGAATATAAACCATTGGCGCATTATTCCTACGCTATTGTAAGCGATGGGAAGATGATGCTGGTGGACCCAGAGCGCAATCCAGCGCAGTATTACGAATACGCAGAAGAACAGAACGCGACTATCGTGGCCGTTTTCGAAACCCACCCACACGCCGATTTTGTGAGTGCACATCTTCAGATTCATGAAGAAACGGGTGCGACCATCTATTGCAGTGAAAAAACCGGAGCCGATTATCCGCATAAAGCGTTTGACGAAGGCGACGAACTAACTATCGGAAAGATGAAGGTTTCGGTGAAAAATACGCCTGGACATTCACCCGATAGCATTACGATTATCACTTCGGAAGATGATAAAATGGCCTTATTTACGGGCGATACCTTGTTTATCGGAGATGTGGGCCGCCCCGATCTTCGCGAAAAAGCCGGTCACTTAAAGGCAAAGCGTGAAGAATTGGCCAAAATGATGTACCATACTATGCAAAACAAGTGGAACGACCTTCCTAATCATGCGTTGGTATATCCAGCCCATGGTGCCGGGTCGCTTTGTGGAAAGGGGATGAGCGCCGATGCTTCTTCCAGTACGCTTGGCAACGAACGAATGGGGAACTGGGCCTTTAAAAAACAGACGGAAGAGCAGTTTCTAGACCATTTGTTGGACTCGCAACCGCATATTCCACATTATTTCGGTTATAATGTGGGCTTGAATAAGGACGGTGCAAAAAATCTGCGTAGCAGTATCGGGAATGTAAAAGTTCGACTGAATGTAATGGAAGCCGATGCCGACACCTTGGTTGTCGATGTTCGAGATGAAGAAGAATTCAAAAAGAACCACCTTCCCAATAGCATCAATATTATGGCAGTTTCGCCTAACGCAGGTTTTGAAACCTGGCTCGGGTCTATCGTGAAGCCGGATGAAAAATTCCGTTTGGTGGTTAATAGTGTCGACGATATTGAAAACATCTTACAACGCGTTTCAAAAATTGGGTACGAACCGAATATCCTAGAAGTAGTAACCTTAGGTACTTCATTTGAAACCATGGAGGAATTGGATGTTTCAAAATTTAAAGACCATACGGGCGATTATACCATTGTCGATATCCGAAACGAGGGTGAAACCGAGGAAGGAACCTTTTTCGACAATCCGGTTACCATTCCATTGCATCAGTTACGCGAACGCGCCAATGAAATCCCGACCGATAAGCCGATTGTGGTGCATTGTGCAGCAGGATTCAGAAGCGCCGCCGGAAGTAGTATTTTGGAGAAGGACCTGCCAAACGCTGAGGTATTCGACCTTAGCGATGCGGTAAAGGATTTTAAATAAGCTACATTTTTTCGCCATAGGCCAAATCGCCTGCATCCCCCAAACCAGGAACGATATAGCCTCGAGCGTTTAAGTCATCGTCCACCGCGGCAATCCAAAGCACGGTTTCATCAGGAAAGGTATTGGCCACATGGCTGATACCATCCTGCGAACCGATGACCGATACGATATGGATTTCTTTTGGCTTTCCGTAGGCTTCAATAGCTTTTAACACATTTTCCAGGGTTCGGCCAGTTGCTAGCATAGGGTCACAAAGCACTAGGATTTTTCCTTCCAGGGAAGGAGCCGCCCAGTACTTCACAATGACTTCAAAATCGTCGTCGTCGTTTGGATGATGCCGATAAGCAGATATGAAGCCGTTTTCAGCAGCATCAAAATAATTCAACACACCTTGATGAAGTGGAAGTCCCGCACGAAGAATAGAGCATACCACGAGGTCATCTGTCTGCACCTGCATCGTTTTCTTGCCCAGCGGTGTAGCAACGGTTTCTTCATCATACTCCAATGTCTTACTTAATTCGTATGCCAAGATTTCACCGATACGTTCAATATTCTTTCGAAATCGCATACGATCCTGTTGCATTTCGGTATTTCGAAGTTCTGTTACAAAGCGCTGTAGCAAAGAAGGGGCATTGGTAAAATCGTGAAGCGTCATAGTGGGAATTTCTAAGATTGAACGATAGGTGAAGATACTAATTCGACCGTTATTTAACCATTTCTGTAACTCAAGTTACCAAAAGTTGCGATTACAGTTTGTATTTTTAAGCATTACTAATTAGAATTTTTGCTGTGTTACAAGAACTAACAGAACATTATGGTGCTTTTTTTGAGGATGCATTGCTTCAGGAAATCAATCAAGTAGGGGTTTTTAAAGAGGTGCCCGAAGGCTATACGCTGATTAATATCGGTCAGTATGTGAATTCCATGCCTTTATTGATTTCGGGTGCTATAAAGGTGCTACGTGAGGATAACGATGGAAATGAACTGTTGCTTTACTTCTTGGAACGGGGCGATACCTGTGCGATGACGATGACCTGCTGTTTGGGACAAACCAAAAGTGAAATCAGGGCTGTAGCCGAAACCGACGCAAAACTGATTATGATTCCGATTCAGAAAATGGAGGAATGGACCGGAAAATATAAAAGCTGGCGGAATTTTGTATTTCAAAGCTATCATAACCGCTTGCACGAAATGCTAGAAACTATCGATAATATTGCTTTTCTGAATATGGACGAGCGTATTATGAAGTATTTGAAGGACAAGGCAAAAATTGAACAGGGCAATACCATTGCAACCACCCATCAGCAAATTGCATACGATCTGCACACCTCGAGAGTGGTGGTATCCCGCCTGTTGAAGAAATTGGAAACCATGGGCAAAATCGAATTGCACCGAAACAGTATAAAAGTCATTTCCCCAGAAACAATGTAACGAATGTTACTGCGGTGAAGCATAGTTCAAACTAGCTTTGCCTGAAACCTATCGAATGGAAGTATATCAAGTATTAGGATATGTTGGAGCGTTGCTTATAGGCATTGTCCTTGGGCTCATCGGTGGAGGTGGCTCCATCTTGACCGTTCCTGTCTTGGTCTACCTGATGTATATAAACCCTGTTACCGCTACGGCCTATTCACTATTTGTGGTCGGAATTTCCGCGTTGGTCGGCGCCCTTCGAAACATGCAAAAAGGCTTGGTAGATTATAAAACGGCCATCGTTTTTTCCATTCCTGCCTTTATCGCTGTCTATCTTACCAGACGCTTTTTGGTTCCTGCCATTCCTGAGAAATTGTTTACGGTGAATGGTTTTGTCTTTACCAAAGACATCGGAATTATGGTATTCTTCGCCATCATAATGCTGGTGGCTTCCTATTCGATGATCAAAACAAGAAAAGAAAAACCGACGCCGGCTTCAAAAAAGAAGTTTAATTATCCCTTGATCATTGTTGAAGGTGTGGTAGTGGGTGTACTCACGGGAATCGTTGGGGCAGGTGGAGGCTTTTTGATTATTCCTGCCTTGGTATTGCTGGCAGGCTTACCGATGAAACGGGCGGTGGCTACTTCACTATTAATCATTGCGGTGAAATCGCTCATCGGATTTTTAGGCGATGTGGAAACCATGGAAATCGATTGGCCCTTTCTTTTGATATTTTCAGCTATTTCTGTACTTGGAATCTTTGTAGGAGTTTGGTTGAATAAATTCATCAACGGGAAAAGGCTAAAAAAAGGCTTTGGCTGGTTCGTCCTGATCATGGGCATCTATATTATCATTACAGAAATATTCAAATAAGATACTTTGTAACCTATGTTACCGATTATTAGGGGGTTACACCATATCTTTAACTTCATTTACTAAACAGTACGATTATGAAAATTGAACAGATTTATACCGGATGCATGGCACATGCCGCTTATTATTTGGAAAGCAAGGGCGAAGCTGCCATTTTTGACCCACTTCGTGAAGTACAGCCCTATCTTGACAGAGCTGCGAAAGATAACGCCACCATCAAGTATGTTTTTGAAACGCATTTTCATGCCGATTTTGTGAGTGGCCACTTAGACCTTCAGAAGAAATCGGGCGCCGATATCGTTTTTGGTCCGACAGCCAAGCCAGGATACGATGCAATTGTAGCCGAGGACGGACAGGTTTTTGAGGTGGGCGACTATAAAGTGAAGGTGCTTCATACGCCTGGTCATACCATGGAGAGCACTACCTATCTTCTCATCGACGAAAACGGAAAAGAACACGGTATCATTACGGGCGATACCCTATTTATTGGCGACGTGGGCCGACCAGATCTTGCGCAGCATGTTGTTTCTGAATTGACCGAAGAGAAGCTAGCAGCCCATTTGTATGATTCCCTTCGGAATAAGATCATGCCATTACCAGACCATCTTATCGTATATCCCAACCACGGAGCCGGATCTGCCTGTGGAAAAATGATGAGCAAGGAAACAACCGATACCTTGGGCCATCAAAAGGAAACCAATTATGCGCTTCGAGCCGATATGACGAAAGAGGAATTCATCAAGGAATTGCTTACCGGTTTGATGCCGCCTCCAGGCTATTTTCCTCAAAATGTACTGATGAATATTAAAGGCTACGACAGCTTCGATGAGGTGCGGGAAAAAGCAGAAAAACCACTTTCACCTGAAGCTTTTGAAGCCGCTGCGAACGAAACGGAAGCCATTGTGTTGGATGTCCGCACCGAAAAGGAATACGTAAAAGGCCATATTCCACGCTCCATTTTTATCGGACTAAACGGAAATTTTGCGCCTTGGGTGGGCGCATTGATCGTCGATACCAAACAACCGATTTTGTTGGTGGCCGAGGAAGGGAAGGAAGAAGAAGCCATCACCCGTTTGGCGCGTGTTGGATTCGATAGTGTATTGGGGTATCTAAAAGGTGGCTTCGATGCCTGGAAGAAAGCAGCCAAGGAATACGATAACATCACTTCTATTTCAGCAAAACAGTTTGAAACCGCTATTCTTGAAGATGCAAGCCTAAAAAATAAGGTCTTCGATGTTCGAAAGCAGAGTGAATATACTTCAGAGCATATTGTAGATGCCACAAATACGCCATTAGACAATATCAATGATCATTTGGCGAAGTACCCAAGCGATGATATCTTCTATGTACATTGTGCCGGAGGCTATCGTAGCGTGATTGCTGCCTCCATTTTGAAAAGCCGCGGGATTCATAATCTGATCGATGTGGGTGGCGGATTTAAAGCCATTAAGGAAACCGACATTCCTGTAACCGATTACGTGTGTCCTACGACCATGTTATAGGAAAGAAGGATACGAAATAGTACGAAAGCGATATCGAAAGGTGTCGCTTTTTTATTTTTTGAAGTAATTCGAATAAAATAAGTGAATTCTTTAATTTTTAAAGCTTTAAAATGGATATTTATCAATATAGTGTAACAAATGTTACAGATTTGATGGCATTGAACGATTACTTTTAAAGAAATTAAAGTGAAACATCATGGAACAGCATTTTGAAATTTTGATTATTGGAGGTGGAACGGCGGGTATTATGACTGCTGCTCAGTTGTTGAAGAAAGACAAATCCCTTTCCATAGGTATCATCGAACCAGCACAAACGCATTATTATCAACCGGCTTGGACCTTAGTCGGTGCCGGAACGTATGATTATGAAAAAACAGCCAAACCAATGGCCGAAGTAATGCCCGATGGGGTGGAGTGGATACGCGATTATGCCACGGGTTTCGATCCCGAAAAAAATGTTGTGACAACCAAGTCGTCAGGTGCTTTTCAATACGATTTTTTAGTGGTAGCGCCTGGCTTGGTAATGGAACCGTCCATGATTGAAGGCTTACCGGAAGCACTCGAAAAAGGCGTTGCCTGCAGCAACTATATCGATCCGGAAAAGACGTGGGATATAATCAAGAATTTTAAGGGTGGAAATGCTGTTTTTACCCAACCTACAACCCCCATTAAATGTGGAGGCGCGCCGCAGAAGATAGCCTATTTAGCAGCCGATTATTTTAGAAAGCATGGTTTGGAAGAGAAGACCAATGTGATATTTGCAACGCCCGGAAGCGTTATTTTTGGGGTGAAGCCTATTCGTGAAACCTTGATGAAGGTCATCGATCGCTATCATATTCACTTTAAACCTTTTTATGCTCCTTTCAAGATTGATGTTGATGAAAAGATCGTTCACTTCAACCATACTGCGCCAGAAGAAAACCGCTGTATTATCAATGAAGGCAATGAACTGGGTGAACGTATGTTGGGCGAAACCGATATTCAGGTGCCTTTCGATATGCTTCACTTGGCGCCACCACAAGCAGCACCAAAATTTATTCGCGATTCTTCACTGGTAAATGATACCGGTTGGTTAGACGTGGACCATCATTCCCTTCAACATAAAATACATGCCAACATCTTCGGATTGGGAGACGTTGCAGCGTTGCCAACAGCTAAGACAGGAGCTGCTGTTCGAAAGCAGGTTCCGGTGGTAGTGGAAAATATACTGTTGTTGAAAGCCCATAAGGAAGCGACCAATCATTCATACAATGGATATTCCTCCTGTCCGTTGGTCACGGGCTACGGAAAAATGGTCTTGGCCGAATTCGATTATCAGAGCAATTTCACACCCGATCCAAAATTGAAGCGAATGTTAGTATTTAATAGCGACAAGGAGCATTGGCGTCTTTGGATGATGAAAAAACATTTATTGCCGTATCTTTATTGGAATAAAATGCTGAAAGGCAAACAAGTATAATCAAATATATTTATTATGAAGAAAAATATGGGCGCTACCGATCGTACGATTCGAATCTTGCTAGCGATCGTTATCGGACTCCTGTTTTGGCAGGATGTTATAACAGGAACGTTGGGCTATATTCTTTTGGCCTTGGCAGGGATTTTTGTACTGACCAGCTTTATTAGTTTTTGTCCGCTGTATCCCGTTTTGGGAATCAATACTTGTTCCAGGAAAACATAATCACTAATACACATCTAAGGCCTTCGGGCCTTTTTTTATGATAAATGGGAAAGTAGCGCGACTTTATGTTTAGGTGAAAGTGGTACGCCTTCATCGCCTATCATAACTTCCTTCTTTTTTATTTCGCGAATCTTTTGAACATTCACCACATACGAGCGGTGTGTTTTGAAGAAAAGGTCTGGTTGTAATTTTTCGGTTACCGACTTCAGGGTATGCGGCACCAAATATTGGTCGGTTTCGGTAATGACATAGCAATAATTATCGAAAGCTTTCAGATACAAGATGTGCGATTGGTTGATATTATGGGTTCTCCCTTCCGTTTTCACTAGTAAAAACGCCTCCTCCTCTGGTTTAAATTGATGCCAAGCGACTTCAATACTACTTCGCAAGCCCGCTTCGGTGAACGGTTTTACGATATATCCCAAAGGTGACGTTTCTTTTACGCGCTGCACCGTATCTGGGTCGGTTTGGGAAGTTAGATATAAATAGGGAACGTTCTTCGTCTTTAGTTGATGGGCCAAGTCGATACCATCTTTTCCAGCCCCTAAATTGATGTCTAATAATACTAGATCAGGGCTGAAGCGTTCGATACCTTTTACGGCATCCTCATACTCATCACTATCGCCTACCACCTTAAAACCTTGTTTTAATAGCGCAGTTTCAATGGTTGCGGTAATCAACGGTTCATCTTCTACGATATAGATCTTTAGGGGTTTCATAGTTCGGTAAAGCGGTGAATGGTAAGTTGTGCAATGGTTCCTTGTGGTGAATTGGATTGATACTCCAATTTTCCACGAAGTTTTTTGGAAAGTGCTTTTATCAATCGAATGCCAAAGCTGTTTCCTTCAATGGTTTCTGGCATTCCTGTTCCAGTATCGATCACCTTCAACAGTAGGAGCGATTCATTTTCTTTGGTTAGGTAAATATGTAGCTTTTTTTCTGTTGAATTTGGGGTGAACGCGTGTTTGATGACGTTGGTAATCAGTTCATTTAAAATCAATCCCAGAGGCGTGATGGTTTCAATATCCAACACAAGTGAATCCACATCTAAGATATATTCAATTTCGTTTCCTTCGGCTTGGTGACTTTCAAAAATATCCCGCGTTAGGTCGCTGAAGTATTCTTCGGTATTAATCCCCACTAATTGATCTTTGTTATACAATTTTTGGTGAATCAAAACCATGGAGCGAACACGGTTTTGCGCTTCCTTCATCGCTAATTGCGCCTCTTTGTCCTCGATGTTTTCGGATTGAAGGTAAAGCAGGGAAGAAACGATCTGGAAACTATTTTTTACGCGATGATGTGTTTCTTTAAGCAACACGTTCTTTTCATCGACGGTAGCTTCCAACAATGCTTTTTGTTTCGCCAATAAGCGATTTTTTTTGTTGTTTTTGTAGAGGAAAAATCCAACAAGTCCAGCCACGAATAGACCTATAAGGGAAAGATACAGGTAAATTTTGCGCTGTTGTTCAATTTTTTCAGCTTCGCGTTGTTGTGCTTCTTGTACCTGGTCGAAGTCATACTGCATCTGCAACTGGGTGCGTTTCTTTACATTTTTTTCGTTGAAGATAGAATCCTTGAAGGTGATGTATTGCTTATGAACCTGCAAGGCTTGTTGGTGTTCGCCCAAGGCCTCCAAGGCATGAAATAGGCATTCTGATGCTTTTAGTTGGTACTCCAGGTTGTTGTTTTGCACAGCGAATTGAAAAGCAGTTTCGCAGTCTTTTTTAGCCGTTTCGAAGGCGTCTATCTGATTGTACAATTCACCTCGATGGGTAAGCACATAGGTTAGTCCCGTCATGTTTTTTGATGCATCATACGTTCCATATGCCAAATCGAAACGCTTTTCGGCTTCACGATAGTTTTGAAGTCCGAGTTGCGCTATCCCAAGGTTAAGGTTGGATATTGCAATAAAACGATCTGGTGCCTGCCCTTCTAACATTAAATCATGTGCTTCAAGCAACGTTTGCAATGCAATATCATAATCTTCCATTTTTAGATACAAATCGCCTTTGTTCATCAATGTAACACCTGCTTCAACCATTCTTCCGAGCGAGCGATACCCTTGTATGGCACGCTCGTAATAAAGGATTGCGGTAGGATATTCTTCAACCTGATTGTAAGCATTGGCTAAAGAATTCGATAGGATTAAGTTCTCATTTTGATGTCGGAACCTTTCCTCTCCTTCTAATTTCGTGGTATCTATCTTATCGAATACACGTTGGGCATCAAGCATGGTAGCAATGCCCTGTTGAATGTTTCCCGTTCGGGAATAAATACCGCCCATCATGGCTAGAATGGATCCCTTTAATACAGGGGCTTCTCCTTCTTTTAAATAGGTGCTCGCTTTTTTCAAGACGTGAAGAGCAGAATCTTGTTGGGAATGATTGAAAAGGTAAATACCCAAATAGCGATGGCTAGATGCTTTTACTTTTGAATTATTGCTTTTTTCTGCTAGGGCCAAAGCGCGATCCACCAATTTTTTACTGTGGGAAGACGTACGGTATTGGGTGAAATTCTTTCCCAGATAATCCATTTTCTTCTCAAGGGAAGGGAGTTTTTCCACTCCCTGAAGAATGGAGTCGATAGTGGTTTCAGTTGAATCGTTCGACTGGGACCGACAAATGGTGATACCCAGAAGAAAGCAGAGGAGCGCGATCGATATTTTCACAATGTGGTAGTTAGTGCTTTAAATGTATGCAATTTTAATAAAAGGGAAAGCTTGCCACCCCTGACAAGCTTTCCTGAAATTCTCCTTACTTAAAAAAAGAACCTCCTCAACATATTAATTTTCAGCCAACAAGTCTGCGGAACTCGTTTCCGGTGAATCCTTCGCTTCTAATGCGGAAAGGCGAGCTTCCAACGCTTCATATTGCGATAATTGTTGTTTTAACCGTTTGTTTTCTTCCGTTAGTGCTTCGACTTTTTCGTCCAACTCCTGAATGGCTTTCACCGCTACGGGTACCACTTTATTATAGTCCACAGACCATAGCGCGGAATTCTCATCCGCAGGTTTTTGAACGGCCTCGGGAAGGACTTCAAATAATTCCTGTGCAATAAAACCAACAGTAGTTTCACCTTCATCAGAAATTATCAAGGCATTATTTTCGAATGTCGAATTGTGATGGAAATACGATTTAGGCTGTATCTTCATTATCGTGGCCAATCCTGATGAAATAATCTTTTGATCAGACTTCAGACGTCCGTCACTGTAGGTCGTCCAAGCATTTGCACGTCCGCGTCCCGTTCCTATTGTAGCGCTATTTGGAAGCTGAATGGCATAAGTAGGATTGGCTAGGTTCACGCTAAACTGACCATTCACCTGTACTTGCCCGTCACCAAAAACTTGCATGATGTTTCCTGTTCCTGTACGGAAAAAATTCAATCGAGCATCGGCTGCAGTATCATCGGCGCGACCATAAATAGTCCAATTACTTGCTGTTTCGAGAGCATTGGTAAAAGTCAATCTACTGCCATCGTTAGACCCCGTTTCTTCGAGCTCTAGATGAACAAATGACCCGCCAGAGCTATTGGTACTAACATTTACTTTGGCTGCGGCATTATTCTCTTCTCCAACACTCAATCTTCCAGAGATATAATTACGACCTACGAAATAACCAGCCCATCCATTACTTGTCGATACATTGTTATATGTTCCATAGTGCGTTCCGCCGACACCTGAGGAAATCAGATTGTACGTGCCGTACTTGTTTCCTGATCCGCTCGTGCCGTTGTCGAACTCCGTTCGGACACCGTACATGTTGCTATTGGCATTGTTGCTGAAGTAATTATAAAATCCTTGAATACCTCCCGAAGCGCTTCCGTTGGAAATCTGGTTGCGAACGCCAGTCAATTCTGTTGCATTCACGGCAGTATTGAATTCATTATGAACGCCGCGTTGCTGTGAAGAAGCAGTGGAGCGCATCCCGTTGTACACCCCATATTGGTTCCCAGAAGAGCCATTGTCCAAATTGTTGAACGTTCCTATCATCTGCGCAGAACCATTGCCGTGTAACCAGTTTCGTGTACCATACTGACTGCCATTTGCCGACGAATTTATGTCGTTGAAGGTTCCGTATTTTGAACCGGTACCAGAGCCGTTTACCAGATTATAAATAGCGTAGGCATTTCCGCTGCCACTTCCGGTTTTATCGATGTACATTCCATAGGTTCGGTTCCCTGAATTATCTGTTTTGTTAATATTCAATCCACGGTCGGCAGAACCCGATTGGTTAATGTTAACCCTTCCAGTTCCGGTAGAGTTCATGTTAAAGTTAAAATTGTTTTGGTTCAAGATTGTTGTCTGTGTTAATATTCCTCCTAGGCGAATATCATTACCAAATTCCGTTAAACCGTTACTGGCAGTAGTATCATCGCTATCTAAGCCTGATAGGTTTACAGTTTGAGCCGCAACACCATCATCTTCGATTTCCAGTGTCAAGACACCTGTTCCCGCATTGAAGCTAAACGTATCGATAGTCTGGTCGTCGGTATCGAGTGAAGCGAGGTTTACGCTGTTTCCATCTTCTATGGAAAGTGTAGTTCCTGTTAAAAGTATGGTCTGGTCATCGGTGTTAAGTGAAGCGAGGTTTACGCTATTCCCATCGGCTATAGAAAGTGTATTTCCAGAAAGGCTCAACGTTTGGTCGTCGGTATCGGTATCGATGGAAGCCAGGTTGATACTGTTCCCGTCCTCTATAGAAAGCGTGGTTCCCGATAGGTTTAAGTTCTGATCGTCCGTACCCGTACCATCCTGAAGCGAGGAAAGGTTAACGGTTTGAGCAGCCACACCATCATCTTCAATTTCCAAGGTCAAGACGCCTGTTCCTGTATTGAAGCTAAACGTATCGATGGTCTGATTGTCGGTATCGGTATCGAGAGAAGCCAGGTTGATACTGTTCCCATCCTCTATAGAAAGCGTGGTTCCTGAAAGTGTAAGATTTTGGTCATCTGTTCCGGTTCCATCCTGAATAGAAGATAGGTTTACACTGTTTCCATCTTCGATAGAAAGTGTTGTTCCGGAGAGGGTCAAGTTTTGGTCGTCGGTATCGGAAATGGTCGTACTGATAAGGGTTCCATCAGCGGCAATTCCAATCACAACTTCTCCGGGAGCAAGCGTTTGGTTACTAAGCGCAAAGTCGGCGCCGCTATAGGTGGTATCGTTGTCGGGAAGCGTAACAGTGTTTCCATCTGCGATGGTTAGATCGTGACCAGAAATAGAAAGGGTTTGATCGTCGGTATCTGCAGCGGCATTGACAAAGGAAAGATTTCCAGCACCATCGGTGCCGATTACCTGTCCGGCCGTACCGTCCGCGGCAGGCATTAAATAGCGGTTTGAAATTGGATCGGTACCAAATGAGGTCCGTCCGATAAAGTATGCCGCGTAACTATTTGGTTTTTGAACATCCAATAGAACGCCGTAATGAATACCGCCACTCGATGCGTTTATGTTTGTGTAAGTACCATACTTTTGCCCTGATCCAGAACCTGAAATAGTATTATACACACCATATTTCCTTCCGTTTCCATTGCTTTGAAGAGCATTGTATACGCCATAGGTTAAGCCTGAATATGTAAAAGCTCCAGGAAAAATATTATAAACACCCTGACCAGTTTCACCACCCCCCATATAGTTTGAAATCCCTCTTTGAATACCTAAGGATCCACCGGGGGGATAATTTACAAATACCCCATGGTAAAAAGATCCAGAAGACATATTGTTGAAACTGGCACGATAACCAGTTTGTGTCATGGGATCTGGAGAGCTTAGTATGGTTTCGACACCATAATACCGTTGTGAACTTGTACCCGTAACACCCGCGTTGGTTACTTCAATTCCAGTTTTACTTCCAGCAGCGGAACCAGAATTTATTACTTGAATGCCATTTAAAGTAGCATCGTTCGAATCGACATTAAGCTTTGCAGATCCCCCTACGTTGGAATTTCCAATCGTAACATTCCCTTGTGTTACCATATTATCGGTAATAGACGAAGGCGCAACTGTAGAATTGGCAACATACCAATCGATATCGCTGCTTCCGGCCATCGCTAACCAGCTAGAGCTAGTATTATCCCAGTAATAAAATCCTTTGGTAGGCGTGCCATTTCCAGTAGCAAAGACCATCATCCCGTCCTGAGAGGCACCAGGATTGGTAGCTGGGAAATTGTCCACACGCGGAATCAAAATCCCATCCGTATTCGATGGATTTGAAACATCAGTGGCCGTAATATCCAAAGAGGATTGTGGCGTTGTATTGTTAATCCCTACTTGGGCATGACTGACCGCGAAAAATAAGCTGGTCAAGATGATAAGTAATTTTGTCTTCATAAGTACGTGGTTTCATATGTTGAGCTAGCAGGGAAGTAGGTTAAGCGGTAAGTTTGGGTCAAAAAAAGTATCACCTTATGCTTCGAAAGTATAGTAGTTCAGTAGGTATTGAGGTATGTTTTTAGTGAACCACCCTATTTTTTTAGTCAATCGGTGTACGGTTTGTTTTTTTGGTTGAAATTCATTTAATACTCTGATATTGAATTAGCCATCACCATTTTCTTCTGTAACAGAGGTTACTGATTTCAAGAATTGCGCGTCGTACTTTTACTATCTAAAATGAAAACTGTTATGGAACAACCACATGAAACAATTAACTACATGCCGCGGATAGGTGACCATGCTCCCGATTTTACGGCAAAGACAACCAAGGGCGATATAACCTTATCGAAATATGCCCAAGATAAATGGATCGTACTCTTCTCACATCCTGCCGATTTTACGCCAGTATGTACCACCGAAATGAGTGGCTTTGCCACTCGTAAAGCGGAGTTTGATACGTTGAATACCGAATTATTGGGGCTTAGCATCGACAGTATCCATGCGCATTTGGGATGGGTCAATAATGTCAAGAACAATACAGGAGTGTATTTCGACTTCCCAATCATAGCCGATCTAGATATGAAGGTTTCAAAATTATACGGCATGCTTCAACCCAACGAAAGTGAGACAGCAGCTGTACGAGCAGTATTCTTTATCGATCCGAAGAAGAAAATTCGCCTTATAATGTACTACCCACTGAATGTTGGGCGAAACATGGATGAAATTCTTCGTGCCCTCGAAGCACTTCAAACTTCCGATAAATATAGTGTGGCCATGCCACTCGATTGGAAGAAAGGAGATAAGGTTATCGTGCCGCCACCAAAAACGCTTTCAGAAATGGAGGATCGATTAAAGGACGATACTGTTGAAAGAGTAGACTTCTACCTGGCAAAGAAGTCATTATAAGAGTATAACCCCAACTTGATCGGTTGGGGTTCTATAATTTTTAGGAGCATTGCCTCTCAACTATTATCTAAAAATTGTGTAATTTTATTTCCAATTGAAATCCATAGCGGCCATATTGTTTTCATTTCTAGTGCTTTCCCAGAGCCTTGGCTTAGGTGTAGCCGATGTGGTGCGTATTGGCGATTTGGTAGCGCATGCTCGATATCACAATGAGACCTATGGTGATAATTTCTCCGATTTTGTTGCCAAACACTATGGCGACCTGAAAGCCGATCATACGCATAACGAGAATAATCGAGAACAAGAACACGAAGAACTTCCCTTTCAACATGCTGGCTGTCATCATTTAGTGGTCGAACATACTAGCTTAGCCATTATTTCACTTCCAGAAAAGATAGTAGTATCCTCTAAGGAAAAAACTTCCTTCTATTATTTAGATTTATACGCTTCCCTCGAAAGATCGGATATCTTTCAACCCCCTAAACAGGCATAATGATCCATTGACTTCAACGGTAATTCGAATAACGTATTACTGTTTGGGGTAGTCGTACATCCTTTATTTCGAAATTCAATTTTGATGTAAAGCATGTCTTTCAACTTCAATTTTATCATTATGCTTTCAAAACTTATACGCTTTAGCGTAAAAAACAAACTTATTATAGGGCTTTTCACCCTCATCCTAATCGGTGTAGGTGTCTTTTCCCTAACCAAACTGTCTATAGGTGCTGTACCGGATGTGACCAACAATCAGGTGCAGGTTATTACAACATCCAGAAACCTTTCCACCCAGGATATGGAGAAATTCATCACCTATCCCGTAGAGTTGGAAATGGCAAACCTCCCGGGCGTAAAGGAAATCCGCTCTGTTTCAAAATTTGGCCTTTCCGTGGTTACCATTGTTTTTGATGAAGAACTCGGAACGTATCTTCCACGTCAGCTTATTTCCGAAAAAATAAAATCAGCTAGCGAAAATATTCCAGAAGGCTTCGGGACTCCGCAGATGGGACCGATTACCACTGGTTTGGGTGAAATTTATCAATACATCCTCGATGTGAAACCGGGCTATGAGGATCGCTACACGATTATGGAATTACGCACGATTCAGGATTGGATCGTTCGTAGACAGCTCTCTGGAATTCCAGGCGTAGTTGAGGTGAATACCTGGGGCGGCTATTTGAAGCAGTATGAAGTGGCCATCAATACAGCAAAATTAAATGCTATGAATATTTCTGCTGGGGAAGTATTTGAAGCCTTGGAAAAAAACAACAGCGTTTCGGGTGGCGGCTATATCGAAAAGAAAAATCAAGCCTACTTTATTCGGGGGGAAGGATTGGTAGCTTCCTTGGATGATATCCGAAATATCGTGGTGAAAACCGAAAATGGCTTCCCAATCTACATAAAGAATATCGCGGACGTACAATTTGGAAGTGCGACACGCTTCGGCGCTATTACAGGTAATGGGGGGAAGGTGAAAAAGTTTTGGGCCAAGTCATGATGTTGAAGGATGGGAACTCCAAAAAAGTTATCGATGCGGTGAAAGCACGTGTTGCTCAAGTTTCAGGAAGCCTTCCGGAAGGTGTGTATATTAATCCTATTGTCGATCGTAGTGAACTGGTGGGAAGAACAACCTTCACTATTGCGGAAAACCTAATCCTAGGATGCCTCATCGTTATCTTCGTAGTGGTATTGCTCTTAGGAAATTTGCGTTCAGGCCTAGTCGTAGCTTCGGTCATCCCGCTGTCACTTCTTTTCGCATTAACGATGATGTATGTCTTCGATATCGATGCAAACCTGATGAGCCTTGGTGCAATCGACTTCGGGATCATCATCGATGGGGCCGTAATTATAGTCGAATTCATCGCCTTTCAGATGACTTCAAAAGCTACTTATTTTCAGAATTTGAATGCCAAAGAACGCCGCGATGAAAAGGATATGATTGCCATTTCCGGGGCTTCCAAAATGATGAACTCCGCCATTTTTGGGCAGCTGATTATCCTTATCGTATTTATCCCTATTCTTTCGCTTAGTGGCGTGGAGGGAAAAATGTTTCGTCCGATGGCACTTACCTTTAGCTTCGCCCTAATTGGTGCTATGCTACTCTGTCTAACCTACGTTCCCATGGCAGCGAGTTTGTTTTTGAAACCTTCGAAAACCTCCAAGAATAATATTTCAAAACGAATTGTCAACGGTCTGACCAAACTATATGAGCCTATAATACGGTGGGCATTGCAAAGTAAGCGACTTGTCATTAGTGCCGCAGCTGTATTGTTAGCGTTTGCCATAGTAATTTTTGTGAATATGGGTGGTGAATTTGTCCCGACCTTGGATGAAGGCGATTTCGTAATACAACCCGTATTGAAAACCGGAACCTCCCTCGAAAAAACGATTGAAACCACCACACAAATTGAACAGATTCTGCTGAAAGAATTCCCAGAAGTCGATCAAGTTGTAAGTCGTATCGGCGCCGCCGAAGTTCCCACCGATCCCATGTCGATGGAACAAAGTGATGTAATCATTACCCTAAAACCCAAGGATGAATGGGTCTCTGCAGATAGCAAAGATGAATTGGCTAATCAATTTAAGGAAGCTTTGGCGGTTATTCCGGGGATGGAAGTCGAATTTACACAACCGATCGAAATGCGATTTAACGAGCTGATTACGGGTGTAAGAGCCGATATCGCTATTAAGATTTTTGGTGAAGACTTGGACGTACTCAATGCCAAGGCAAACGAAATAAAAACTTTGGTAGAGGATGTTGAGGGCGCTGCCGATATTACTGTTGAAAAAGTAGTAGGTCTACCTCAGATGAGTGTTTCTTTTAATCGAGCAAAGATTGCGAGATACGGACTCAATATTGCCGACTTGAACCAAATGATTTCCATGGGGTTTGCGGGGCAATCGCTTGGAAGTGTTTTTGAAGGTGAAAAGCGTTTCGATTTGGTATTGCGCCTCGATAAAAACAGTCGGCAAAACCTCTCCAACCTTCAAGATATGTATGTGGACCTACCAAACGGAGGAAAAGTCCCGTTACGAGAATTAGCCGATATTTCATACACCGAAGGAGCCGCACAGATTTCCCGCGATGATACCAAAAGACGAATTGTGGTAGGAATTAATGTACGCGATCGCGATTTACAATCGGTCGTAGATGATGTTCGATTGCTAGTGGAAAAAAACATCGATTTGCCAGTTGGATATACTGTAGAATACGGCGGACAATTTGAAAACCTCCAAAGTGCGAAATCCAGATTACTGTTTGCCGTTCCAGTAGCATTAATTCTGATTTTCTTCCTGCTGTACTTCGCCTTTAAATCGGTACGGGAGGCCTTGATGATTTATTCGGCAATCCCATTGGCTGCCGTGGGCGGAATATTATTGTTGTGGTTGCGCGACATGCCATTTAGTATTTCTGCTGGGGTAGGTTTTATTGCCTTATTTGGCGTTGCTGTTTTAAATGGAATTGTACTTATCGAACATTTTAAGGAATTGAAAAACGAATCGTTTAAAAGCGCTCACGACCTCATTATTACGGGAGCCAAGGACCGTTTACGAGCCGTATTGCTAACGGCAATGGCAGCCGCTTTAGGGTTTTTGCCGATGGCAGTATCGACCAATGCTGGAGCAGAGGTGCAACGGCCATTGGCCACGGTGGTCATTGGGGGACTCATAACCGCAACTCTGTTAACCCTTATCGTATTGCCTGTATTATTTTCATTATTCGATAAAGATATGCGTAACATGTCGAAACGATCAGCGAAAGGAGTGGTAATACTGTTCATACTACTTTCTAGCGGTATCGGCATAGCGCAAGAGGAGCCTAAAATCCTTGCCGATCTTCAACAATTGGCGTTGGAAAACAATGCTGGCCTAAAGGCCTCTGAATTGCGAATGGAAGAAACCGAAGCACTTATTGGAAGTGCCTTCACCTTCGATAAAACACAGCTGTTCTACAGTTATAATGAAAACGATATCGCTCCGAATGGTGAACCGCTTCGAATGCTGGGTGCTCAACAGGATTTTAAGTTTCCGACAGTATACTTTGCACAACGAAAGCGCAACCGGCTGCAGTATACCCTTCAGCAACGAAGAGTAGATGTGGTTCAATTGGAAACCCAAGCTGCCGTGGCGTCGGCATATTATCAGTTACAGTACGAACGAGAGCGAATAGAAGTGCTCACAACCTTGGATAGTTTATACGAACGCTTCGCCTATGCCGCTAAAAGAAAATTTGAATTGGGCGCGACCAATTATTTGGAAAAAATTACCGCCCAAGCGAAACAACAGGATATTGAAGTTCGGTTTAAAAAGGCATCTAACACGATACAGATGGCGTACAATAATCTTAAGAAAATAGTACAATCAGACGATAGCCTATACGTGAAGCGTGAACCCATGGAGCGTTTAGAAATTCGATTACAGAACGTATCGGAACATCCATTGCTTCAGTTTTATGATACCCAGCAGGGGTACGCCCAATCGCTTCGGAATGTAGAGCAACAACAACTTTTGCCTGATCTGAGCTTGATGTATGCGGTAGGTAGTAATCCGACCCTAAACGATAGGTTGGTCGCTTATCAGTTTGGAATAAAGATTCCATTGCTTTTCAGTGGAAATTCGTCGCGAATAAAGGCCTCACGGATCGCCGTTGATGTAAGTCAGCAGCAAAAAGCAGACGCCGAAATTCACTTAAAAACAAAATATCGAAACCTACTTCAGGAGTTGGAGCAATACGAAGCTACGCTTTCCTATTATGAAACGGAGGGAGAAGCACTATCGGAAGCCATTTTGAATACCGCTACCAAGAGCTATAAAAGTGGGGAAATCGATTTCTTTCAATACATACAGAGTTTGGAAAATGCCTATGACATTCAACTTCAGTATTTGGAAAACCTCAATCGCTATAACCAGACCATTATTGCCATCAATTATCTAACGACTAATCTATAATCTTATGAAAACCCGATATATTTTATTCCTTGTTCTAACAGCTGCTTTTAGCAGTATTCAGTGTACGGATTCGAAAACCAACACTTCCAAGGAACCCGTTGAAAGTTCCGAAGAGGAAACAAATATCATTCGCGTCACGGAGGCGCAATTCATGAATTCCGATATGAAGTTGGGGCAACTTGAAACACGCTCCTTTGCAGAAACGGTCACCACCAATGGCGTCATCGATGTACCGCCCCAAAGCAGAGCTGTAATCAACGCCTTTGCGGGTGGGTATGTGAAAAACACCCCGTTATTAATTGGCGATAGGGTTCGGAAAGGCCAACGATTGGTGACCTTGGAAAACCCTGAATTCGTTACCATGCAACGTGAGTATCTAGAAACCGCAGAGCAGCTCACGTATTTAAAAACAGAATACGAACGCCAGCAGCAATTGATAGAAGAAAATATTACCTCACAAAAGAGCTTTCTAAAATCGGAAAGCGAATATAAGGCAGCTTTGGCGCGCTATAATAGTTTGAAGAAAAACCTTCAATTGTTGAACATTAATCCTACCGCTGTAGAAGAAGGAACAATCACTTCGCAAGTTGGAATTTACAGTCCGATCGATGGAAACGTCACCCAGCTTTTTATCAGCACCGGAAGTTATGTTTCACCCTCCGATAAGATCATGGAAATCATGAATACCGATCATATTCACTTAGAATTGAAAGTTTTTGAGAAGGATATTATGAAGCTGAAGAAAGATCAAGAAATAACCTTTACCATTCCAGAGGCTTCAAGCGATCGCTATAAGGCCGAAGTGCATTTGGTCGGTACGTCTATCGACCCACAGAGCAGAACGGTGATGGTGCACGGACATCCCACCCACGAAGAGGGCACAACCTTTACCGCGGGTATGTTTGTGGAGGCTTCTATCATGGTTGGAAGTGAAGAAAATCCATCGCTTCCCGAAGATGCAATTGTCTCTTTCGAAGGACATCGATATGTTTTGCAATTGAAGGAGCGTGCTGAAAATGGCGATTATATCTTCGAGCAAAAACAGGTAGCGACGGGAGAAAACCGTGAGGGGTACTTCGCGATACTTTCTGATGATGTCATCACCTCTGAAGAAACACCTATCTTAATTGATGGGGCTTTTGCGTTGATTCAGGGAGATGGCGGCGGCCATACGCATTAAAAATTCCTCTTCGAACGCAAAGGGTAACAAAGGTTACTGAACGGTAGTCATTGGGAATCGTATTTTTGCTTCAAAATTAATGGAAGTATGAACTACCGCATTCTTTGGATACTCTTTTTACTGGTCTCGGTCTCGGTTTCAGCTCAGGAAGTAACGCCAATTTCGCAACGTGACGTGCTCGAAAAGGTATCGGAACAAAACCTGCAGCTACAGATTGCCGCTGCCGAGAGCACGATGGCTCAGGGCGATTTTCAACAGACCAATGCCGTTTTTTTGCCGAATATTACCGCTTCGCATACCGGTATTACTACTACCAATCCGTTGATGGCTTTTGGTTCTAAATTGAATCAAGAAGTCTTGACCCAAGCCGATTTCAATCCAGTCTTGTTGAACGATCCCGATCGCATCGACAATTTTGCGACGAGGATTGAGGTACAGCAACCGCTAGTGAATATGGATGGTATTTTTCAGCGAAAAGCTGCAAAGGCGAAGTGGAACGCGGCTCAATTTCAGACGCAGCGTACATCGCAATACTTAGAACTTGAAGTGGCGAAAGCCTTTATGCAATTGCAGTTGGCCTATAAGAATGTCAGTGTGCTGGAAACGGCTTTGAAGGCTGCTGAAGAGAACCTTCGGTTGGCCAATAATAGTTATGAGCAAGGATACTTGCAACAGTCAGATGTGTTAGCCGTGGAAGTACGAGTGAACGACGTCCGAAACCAATTGCAATATGCCGAAAGTGGCGTGGCCAACGCTTCCGATTATCTGTTTTTGTTGATGAATGAAGATTCCAACGGACTGCTACAACCGTCCGATTCCTTGACCGTTTCCGAAACGGTTGAAGTTGTAACGACACTACCGGAAAACAGAGTCGATGTACAGGCGATGGAGGAAGCTACTGAAGCCTACCGTCAGAAGTACACGGCCGACAAAATGACCTTTCTACCACGGTTGAACGCTTTTGGAAGCTATGAGCTCTATGATAATGAAATCTTTCAGGCCGATGCTAATGGCTATGTAGTGGGTGCCTCGCTTAGTTGGGATTTGTTTCAAGGAAGTAAACGGTTTGGGGCGACAAAGAAAAGCAAGGCCGAATGGCAGAAATCGCGATTCGAATTGGAACAATATAAAGCGAAGAGCAATTTGGAACTGAAAAAGGCGAAACGCATGTATCAGGATGCCAAGAACAATCTGCAACTCGCAGAAAAAGCAGTGGCCCAATCGGAAGAAGCCTTACGTATTCGAAAAAACCGGTTTGAGGAAGGCTTGGAGAAAACGACCGATTTACTGAGAGCCGAAACACAAGTTTCCCAAAAACAATTAGCCTATTACCAAACGGTCTACCAGCATAATTATGCCTTGGCATATCTACAATTTTTAACACGAACCCAATAATCATGACTATAAAACATATTTATCTACTCTTTCCCATGGCCTTTTTGCTATTTGGCTGTGGTGATTCGAAAAATCCTGAACCACGCAACACCGAAGCTCCAGTTTTGGTAACGGTAGCGACGGTTTCTGCCGATAATCAGACGCCATTTGTAACCGCGAGCGGTACCGTGGAAGCCGCAAACAGTGCTTCACTCAGTACCCGAATGATGGGCTTCGTAAATCGGATTCCCGTGAAGGTAGGAGACGAGGTGACCAAAGGAGAACTGTTGATCAGTATCAACAACGCTGATCTTTCGGCCAAACGAGCGCAGGTAAACGCTTCAATTACGGAAGCGCAGGCTGCCTTTCGAAATGCCGAGAAGGACTATACCCGTTTTCAGAATTTATATGAAGAGAACAGTGCTTCCCAAAAGGAATTGGACGATGTGACGGCCCAGTTCGAAATGGCAAAGGCACGATTGGATGCCGCCAAGGAAATGAAGAATGAAGTAGAATCGCAATTTGCCTATGCGAATGTACGGGCACCTTTTTCGGGTGTGGTAACGAACGTCTTTATCGATGAAGGCGATATGGCAAATCCAGGTAAACCGCTCGTTGCGGTGGAAGGTCCGGGCATGTTTGAGGTCACTGCCGCGGTTCCTGAAAGTAGTATCAATAGCATAAAAAACGATATGAAGGTGAAAGTGAATATCACTTCTATTGGGAAAATGTATGATGCTACGGTGACCGAGGTAAGTGCTTCCGCCAAAAATACGGGCGGACAATATTTAGTGACGGTTCAATTGGAGAAAGGTGATGATCTGGTGAAGTCAGGTATGTATGCTACCGTTCAGTTTCCGGTCGAAAAGACCGAATCGAATACCGCTGCTATCCTAATTCCGAAGGAAGCGATTGTAAATAACGGTCAGCTTACTGGCGTGTATACCGTTAGCAAGAGCGGAACCGCGCTGTTGCGATGGTTGCGATTGGGACGAGAATATGGCGATAGGGTGGAGGTATTGTCGGGATTACGTGCCGACGAGCAGTATATCCTTTCTGCCAATGGAAAATTGTATAACGGCGTACCTATTCGTACGAACGACTAAATGCGTTAGGGATTGAGGCATTTGTCGAAGCTCTTATCGCGAGAGCGGTAAAGCGACTGCCGAAAGCCTGCCTACCGGCAGGCAGGCCCCGCCTGCCGACGCTTTTTTTAAGCGTAGGTAGGAACGCCCAAATAATAAAAAAAGTAAATGAAAGACGGATTAGCAGGCAAGATAGCCAAAGCATTTATAGGGTCGAAACTGACCATATTGCTGATGATCGTATTTATGGTGATTGGTGTGTATGCTTCCTTTTTGATTCCAAGAGAAGAGGAGCCACAGATCGATGTTCCCATGGCCGATATTTTTGTGGGGTATCCAGGAGCGAGCCCAACGGAGGTGGAATCGCGGGTGGTAAAGCCGTTGGAGAAGTTGGTGTCGAACATTCCGGGGGTGGAGTATGTCTATTCCACTTCGATGGAGGAGCAGGCGATGGTCATTGTTCAGTTTTATGTAGGGGAAGACATCGAGCGCTCTTTTGTGAAGCTGTACAACGAGATGAATAAGCATATGGACCAGATGCCAGAAGGTGTTACCATGCCTTTGGTGAAGCCACGTGCCATCGACGATGTGCCGATGTTGGGACTAACCCTGTGGAGTGACAGCTACGATGATTACCGATTGAAGCAAATTGCCCAGGAACTCACCGATGAGATTGAAAAGGTAGGCGATGTGTCGGCCACGCATAAAATTGGTGGTCGCGATCGTGAACTTCGTGTGGTGTTGGACAAGGCGAAATTGGCGGAAAGCGGACTTGATTTTCTTCAAGTTGCGGAAATGCTGAAGGTGCACAATCAACAGTTAAGTGCTGGAACGTTTGATAGAAACGATACGGAATACAGTATTAAAACAGTTGAATTTTTACAAAGCCGAAGCGATGTTGAAAACCTAGTAGTTGGTGTTCAGCAACAACAGCCTATTTATTTAAAGCAAATTGCTGAGGTAATCGATGGCCCAGAAATTCCCAAGGATTATGTGTCGTTGGGCTTCGGACAGGCAAGTGAAAAGGCTGGAAAGTATCCTTCGGAATATCCTGCGGTAACTATCTCGGTAGCCAAGCGAAAAGGCGCCGATGCCATGAAGATCGCGGATGTGATATTGGAAAAGGTCGAGCATCTTCGCAAGACCTTGATTCCCGATGAGGTAAAAGTGGAAGTTACCCGAAACTATGGCGAAACCGCTTCCCAAAAGGTATCGGAACTCTTGATGCATTTAATCGGTGCCATTATAGCCGTTACTTTGGTCGTGATGCTGGCGATGGGCTGGCGTGGCGGTCTGGTGGTGTTTCTTTCGGTACCGATTACCTTCGCCTTGACCTTGCTGAGTTACTACATTTTGGATTATACCTTAAACCGTATTACACTTTTTGCCTTGGTGTTTGTAACGGGTATTGTGGTGGATGATTCCATCATTATTGCGGAGAATATGCACCGTCATTTTAAGATGAAACGGTTGCCGTTTAAACAGGCTGCTCTGTACGCGATCAATGAAGTGGGGAACCCTACGATTTTGGCAACGTTTACCGTAATCGCGTCGGTGTTGCCGATGGCTTTTGTATCGGGATTGATGGGACCGTATATGTCGCCCATGCCGATCGGTGCCAGTATTGCAATGTTATTGTCACTTTTCGTCGCCCTTACCATTACACCCTATTTAGGGTTTATCTTTTTACGTGAAAAGGAGAAGAAAGGCAAGAAGCCGAAGCCACAAAAGCGGTTGGAGGACTCGGCTATCTATAAAATATACGCGCGTTTCGAGCGTCCGTTGATTGAAAACAGTACCAAAAGATGGCTGTTTTTGGGTGCGACCTTTATCTTATTACTAGGGTCTATTGGAATGTTCTTTACCGAATCGGTTGCGGTAAAAATGCTGCCGTTCGATAACAAAAATGAATTTCAGGTAGTGATCGATATGCCGGAGGGAACCACACTGGAACGTACGGCATTGGTCGCTCGGGAAGTGGGTCAATATCTCGGTTCCCAATCGAAGGTGGTAAACTATCAAAGTTACGTAGGAACTTCTGCACCGATTACCTTTAATGGGTTGGTCCGTCACTACGATTTACGCGGTGGCAGCAACATGGCCGATATACAGGTGAACTTGGTCGATAAGCACGACCGAAGTGCGCAAAGTCACGATTTGGCGAAGGAATTTCGCCCCGGTATCCAAAAAATTGCCAGCGCTTATGGTGCTAATGTAAAAATTGTGGAAGTGCCGCCAGGACCTCCCGTGTTATCTACCATCGTTGCTGAGGTGTATGGACCCGATTATGAAATGCAACAGACGATTGCCGATTCAGTGCAGCAGATTTTGAACCATACCGCCGATGTGGTGGATGTCGATTGGATGGTCGAGGCCGATCAGACCGAATACGATTTTATCATCGATAAGGAGAAGGCGATGTTGTATGGCGTAGTACCGAAGCAGATTACCCATACATTGAATATGGCGATGGGGAATCGAGTCGTAACGCACTTATACGATGAAGATGCCTCGAATCAAATTGGAGTGGTATTGGCGTTGGAGGAGAAAGAGAAATCGACCCTTCAGGATATTACTGAGCTCAAGGTACAGTCGAAGCAGGGGACCATGGTTCCGATAGGCGATTTAATTTCGATTGAAAAAACTGTCAAGGAGAAAAGCATTTATCGGAAAAACCAAAAACGCGTAGTGTATGTCTTAGCGGATATGGCAGGTGAGCTCGAAAGTCCGGTGTATGCCATTTTGGAAATGGAAGAGAAGTTGAAGCAGATCGATTTGCCGAAGGGGTATAGCATGCAGGAATTGTATATGAACCAACCCAAATTTGAGGATGATTATACGGTGAAGTGGGATGGTGAGTGGCAGATTACCTTGGAAGTATTCCGCGACTTGGGTATAGCCTTTTTGGGGGTGATTGTCATTATTTACATGCTGATTGTCGGCTGGTTCCAAAACTTTAAGGCACCGGTGGTGATGATGGTCGCCATTCCGTTGTCATTGATTGGAATTGTACTCGGGCATTGGTTGTTGGATGCATTCTTTACCGCGACTTCCTTTATCGGAATGATTGCTCTGGCAGGAATTATGGTACGGAATTCTGTCTTGCTAATCGACTTTGTGAATCTACGGGTAAATGAAGGCATTCCTTTGAAACAGGCCGTAATTGAAGCAGGCGCTGTTCGTACCACACCCATTTTACTCACGGCGGGAACGGTCATCATCGGGGCATTTGTCATTTTATTCGATCCTATTTTTCAAGGCTTGGCCATTTCATTGATGGGTGGAACCTTGGTGTCTACGGTGCTTACCCTGTTAGTTGTACCGCTGGTATATTACATCATTGAACGAAAAAACCACGAATCATGAAACTATTAATCGTTACAGCCGTTGAGGCGTTTGAAAGCGATGTTTTAAAGCTTTTCCGTCAGGCAGAAATTGAAAGCTTTAGCGAATCGAATATCGCTGGCTTTAAGAATGCGACTTCCTTTATGATGAATTCCAGTTGGTTTCCTTCGGAAAAAAGCGGTGCCGACTCAAGTATGTTCTTCAGTTTTACGGAAGAAGAGAAAATCGATGCCTTTTTTGAAGTGGTAACGGACTTCAACAAACATTTGGAAACGGACAATCCCATTCGTGCAGTAGTAGTCCCTATTGAACGTTATCTATAATCGTAAAAACCTAAATCATGTTAGAACGTTATATAAGAGCCATCGCTGGAACGTTTATTCTAATCAGTCTCCTACTGGCTATTTATGTGAATATAAACTGGCTTTGGTTTACTGCATTTATCGGAGTGAATCTGTTACAGTCCTCTCTTACCAAATGGTGCTTGATGGAGGATATTTTGGTGAAGTTCGGCGTAAAGAAGTCCAAGAGCTGCAGCAGCTGACAATTATCATTTTATAGGGAGTGGTTTCCCACCATCTTTGCAGCAGGTATTTTAGCAACTTGAGTATGGAAAAATGTTTCCATTGCGGAGATGACTGCCTCGATGGCGTTATCGAACATCATGACAAACCCTTTTGTTGTCATGGCTGCAAAACCGTGTACGATATTCTACACGATAACGACTTATCGTATTATTACGACCTTGAAAACACTCCCGGTACGAGTCCGAAGGAAATTGCCGGAAAGTTCGATTTCTTGGACAATGAATCCATAGCGGAGAAGTTATTGGAATTCAATGATGGCAATACGCAGATCGCTTCCTTTTTGATTCCTTCCATCCATTGTAGCAGTTGTATTTGGGTGTTGGAAAATCTCAATAAGTTGAACAAAGGGGTCTCGGTTTCTACGGTCAATTTCCCCGAAAAAACCGTTCGTGTTACCTTTTCTTCGGAAACTGTTAGCTTAAAGGAATTAGTATTGTTGCTTAGTCGTATTGGCTATGAACCCTATATTTCACTAGAAAATTCTGAAAAGAAAGAAAAAACCATCAATCGTGATTTACTTTATAAGTTAGGTGTTGCGGGTTTTGCCTTTGGAAATGTGATGCTGCTTTCTTTTCCTGAGTATTTTGAGGTTGAAGAGTTTTGGCTAGACCGTTTTAAGGTCGTCTTCCGTTGGTTGATGTTTGCGTTTTCGGTTCCAGTGGTGGTTTATTCGGCTCGATCTTATTTTGTTTCTGCCTTTAAAGGACTTCGGGCAGGCTTTCTGAATATCGATGTTCCGATTGCCATCGGGATTTTTGTATTGTTTGTAAGAAGTACCTTGGACATTGCTTTCGATTGGGGAAGTGGTTTCTTCGATAGTTTGACGGGATTGGTGTTTTTCCTGTTACTGGGGAAATTCTTTCAACAGAAAACGTATGCCTTTTTATCGTTTGAACGCGATTATAAATCATACTTCCCAATTGCAGTAACCAAGCTTAGCAAGTCTTCCGCAGATGTTCAATTTGAAGAACAAACGCCTGTATATGAAGTTAAGAAAGGTGATCGATTGCTTATTCGAAATAATGAGCTCATTCCCGTAGATGCTATTTTGATAAAGGGAAATGCCTTGATTGATTATAGTTTTGTGACCGGTGAAGCCCAACCGGTGGAAAAGGGAAGTGGCGATAAACTTTTTGCAGGCGGTCGTCAACAGGCCGGTATCCTCGAAGTTGAAGTATTAAAGCCTGTAGAACAGAGTTATCTCACCCAATTGTGGAGCAACGATGTATTTAGTAAAGGTCATGAAGGTGTCTTTGAAAGCCTGACCGATAGCATCAGCAAGCGATTTACGGTGGCGGTATTGAGTATCGCTTTGCTGTCCACGATTATTTGGCTTATTATCGACCCAGCCAAAGCTTTCAATGTGTTTACGGCGGTATTGATTGTTGCCTGTCCGTGTGCCATCGCACTTGCGGCACCGTTCACCTTAGGGAATATGCTACGTATTTTTGGAAAGCGAAAGTTATATCTGAAGGAAGCTTCCGTTATTGAACAAATGGCGAAGGTAGATACGGTGGTTTTTGATAAAACCGGAACCCTTACTTCAAACAAGAAAAATCATATTACGTATGAAGGTGTGGAACTTTCCACTGCTGAAAAGGAATTGCTGACCAGTACGTTGAGAGCGTCGAATCACCCGTTAAGTCGTGCCTTATACGATGTATTGGACCATCATAATATTCAGACCTTGGATGAATTTGAAGAGGAGGTCGGAAAAGGAATTTCGGCTATGGTCGATTCGCAAACGATTAAAATTGGGTCTTCTGCTTTTGTTGGAAATTTTGGTGAAGGTTCTGGCGTTGTTTCAGAAACGCTCGATAAGACAACGGTGCATATTAGCAGCAACAATCAGTATAAGGGTTGTTATGTCTTTCATACCGAATACCGTGATGGCATGGGAGAAATCTTCCACGAATTAAAGCAACATGGTAAAAAGCTAGTTGTGCTTTCAGGCGACAATGAAGGCGAGCGCAGTCGACTGGAAAAGCTGTTGCCAGGGGGAACAGACTTGATTTTCAATCAAAAACCTGAAGATAAGCTTCGCTTTATTAAGAAACTGAAAGAATCAGGGCAGACGGTGATGATGGTGGGCGATGGTTTGAACGATGCTGGCGCCTTGAAGCAGAGCGATGTTGGGATTGTAATTTCCGAGGATATCAATGTTTTTAGTCCCGCCTGCGATGGTATTTTGGATGCGAGTAATTTTCAGGAATTGTTGTGGTTCTTTTCGAGAGCGGCGAAGAGTATTCAGATAATCAAGTGGGCGTTTATCTTCTCACTGTTTTATAATCTGATCGGGCTTTCCTTTGCCGTTACGGGACATCTTCAACCTGTCGTTGCGGCTATCTTGATGCCGCTAAGCAGTATAAGCATCGTGGTGTTCACCACCTTGGCGGTGAAGTGGCATACACGTACACCGTAACAATGTTTTAGTTGTAAACGAGATAAAATACTTCAAATAAGCTCCCTCTTCAAAAAGCCTTCCGACTCCTGAAATGATAACGAGATAAAATACCCGTAAATTCTTGAAAGCCCCCTCTTTGAAGAGGGGGTTGGGGGAGATGTCAATTTATGTAGATAATCTTCATACTTCAATCACCCCAGCGCTTCTTCAATTTTTCTATTTATTTCCTCAATTACCAGCGTAAGATTTTCGGTAACCTGAGAATTACTAAAGCGAAGAAATTGGACACCTTCCGACTCCAATCGTGCCTGTCGGCGGCCATCTTCCAAAACATTATGGTCATGAACTTCACCATCTACCTCGATTGCCAAGCCTATTTCGTGACAATAGAAATCCACGATATAATCCAACATGGGAACCTGTCGATGAAATTCAATTCCCAATTTCTTTTTGCGGATTGCTTCCCATAACAAAGCTTCGGCTGGTGTTAGGTTTTTTCGAAGCGCTCTTGCTCGCATTTTAAGGTCCCTTCGATATCGAATTATTTTGTTTGGCATATATAAAGTTACTTCAATTATTTGACATCCATCCCCTTGCCCCTTCCTTCGAAGGAAGGGGTGCATAATTCCTCAAAATTTGTAAGCCCCCTCTTCGAACAGCCTCCGACGACTGAAGTATGAGGGAGAGCCTGCCTATCGGCAAACAGGGAGGGCTAAGGTTGGGGTAGATGTCAATACCCAATCTCGCTAAAATCCTTAGAACCTTTCCAAATAACCAAAGCTGACGATTGTCATTTTTTAAGGAACCCCTCCCCAGTACTTTTACACCCATAAATTAGCTTAGGTATGAGTATCATTTATGTTTTATTGGCCATCAGTGTAAGTGTGGCACTCGTGTTTTTGTGCGCCTTTCTCTTTTCTGTGAAGAAGGGCCAGTACGATGATACCTATACCCCGTCGGTGCGAATGCTCTTTGAAGACGAACTTATAAAGGATGGGGCATCGGCAACTAAATCTTCAACATCAGGAAATCATACTAATAACCATACGGAGAAACACTCATAATTATGCAAACAGAGCAGTTTTATTACGATAATAAAATCGTAAATAAGTTCGTCATCGCCACCCTGGTTTGGGGGGTCGTTGGCTTTTCGGTCGGCTTACTACTGGCCTTCATGTTTTTGTTCCCAAACCTAACCGACGGAATCTCGTGGTTGAGCTTCGGGCGTCTACGTCCGCTGCACACCAACGCAGTAATTTTCGCCTTTGTGGGGAACGCAATTTTTGCAGGCGTTTATTATTCCCTTCAGCGTTTATTGAAAGCGCGGATGTGGAGTAATTTCCTCAGTAATTTTAATTTCTGGGGATGGCAGGCCATTATCGTGGCAGCAGCCCTTACCTTACCACTTGGTTTTACGACTTCAAAGGAGTATGCCGAATTGGAATGGCCCATCGATATCGCGATTGCCTTGGTTTGGGTAGCCTTTGGTGCTAACATGATCGGAACCATCCTAAAACGTCGTCAGCGTCATTTGTACGTTGCCATCTGGTTCTACCTAGCCACCTTCGTGACTGTTGCAGTGCTTCATATCGTAAACAGTATGGAATTACCTGTTAACTTCCTAAAAAGTTATTCGGCCTATGCTGGTGTTCAGGATGCCTTGGTGCAATGGTGGTACGGGCATAATGCGGTAGCGTTCTTTTTAACAACGCCATTTCTTGGATTGATGTATTACTTCGTTCCAAAGGCAGCGAATCGTCCGGTATATTCCTATCGCCTATCGATCGTTCACTTTTGGTCACTGATCTTTATCTATATCTGGGCAGGGCCTCACCACTTATTATATTCAGCCTTGCCAGATTGGGCACAAAACCTTGGGGTTGTGTTCTCCGTGATGCTTATCGCACCCTCTTGGGGAGGTATGATCAACGGTCTACTGACCCTTCGTGGTGCGTGGGATAAAGTACGAACCGATCCTGTTTTAAAATTTATGGTGGTGGCTATTACCGGATATGGTATGGCGACCTTTGAAGGTCCGATGCTCTCGTTGAAGAACGTAAATGCAATCGCTCACTTTAGCGACTGGATTATAGCGCACGTTCACGTAGGGGCATTAGCGTGGAACGGTTTCTTAACCTTTGGTATGGTATACTGGTTGGTGCCAAAGCTGTTCAAGACAAAACTTTGGAGTACGAAATTGGCGAACGCCCACTTCTGGATCGGCACACTCGGTATCATTATGTATGCATTGCCAATGTATGTCGCCGGATTCGTTCAAGCATCTATGTGGAAGCAATTCAATCCTGACGGAACCTTGGTATATGGTAACTTTCTGGAAACCGTAAGTGAAATCATCCCGATGTATTGGATGCGTGCCATTGGAGGTTCGTTATACATATTAGGAGCTTTCGTGATGCTCTATAATGTTATTCAAACGGTACGTCGCGGTAGCAAGGTAACCGACGAATTGGCCGAGGCTGCGCCACTTCAAAAAGTAACCAAGCACAGAACCGCCAAGGAAGGATATCACACTTGGTTGGAGCGTCGTCCAGTGAAATTGACGATCTATGCTACCGTCGCTATCTTGATCGGTGGTATGGTACAGATTATTCCATCCTTGATGGTAGACGATTACGTACCACGTATTACTAGCGTGAAACCGTATACGCCACTTGAATTGGAAGGTCGCGACATTTACATCCGTGAAGGTTGTGTGTCTTGCCACTCGCAGATGATCCGTCCGTTCCGAAGTGAAGTAGAACGCTACGGACCGTATTCGAAAAGCGGTGAGTATGTATACGACCACCCATTCCTTTGGGGTAGTAAACGTACCGGTCCCGACCTTTTCCGCGTCGGTGGAAAATATAGCGATAACTGGCACTTGAATCACTTCTACGATCCGCAGAGTACTTCTTCTGGTAGTATCATGCCTTCGTATAAATGGTTGATCAATTCTGAATTGGATAAATCTGAAACCGAAGCGAAGATGAATGCTATGGTAACCCTAGGGGTTCCGTATACTGAAGAAGACATCGCCAATGCACAGCAATCGATGTTGGAACAAGGGACAAAGATTGAACAGAATCTATATTCTGATCCTGACTTTGAGAAAACCTATGAAGCCGATAAGCAATATGCCCAAGAAAATGGTGAAGACTTCGTAGAAATGCGAAATCGTGAAGTAGTAGCGCTAATCGCTTATCTACAACGCTTGGGTACCGATATTAAAGTTGAAAACGCCGAGACTGCTTCGGCCAAAAAAGAATAATCATGTTAAAGTTTGTAAAAGGAAATTTAGAAAATATAGATGGGGTAGAAGTCTACCCTATCTTCTCCCTACTCGTGTTCTTTGTCTTTTTCGTAGCCCTTTTTTGGTGGGTATTCACGGCTAAGAAAGAACATATCAAGGAGGTAAGCAACATCCCTTTGGAAACCGATAAAAACGACCAACTCTTATGAAAACCACAGCATCTTATTTACGAGTTATAGGCTTTATGGCCATTGCCTTTTTCCTCCTGGAGTTTACACTCGACTCTGGCGAGCAATGGGCCATCGAAAAGTATCCGATTATCTGGGCCGTCCTGGCGGTACTCTTTATGTTCTCTGTTGCTATTGAAGTAGTAGCAGAAGCCTTAAAAAGCATAATGTTCCGAGGGCTTGACGAACAAGGTCAGGAACGTTACTTGGAAGCTGAAAAAGTACGCAAGGAAAATCAGTTCGGATGGTGGAAACGTATGTATAAAAAGCTGCTCGATAAAAAACCAATTGAGAAGGAAGGTGAAATCGTATTAGACCATAATTACGATGGCATTCGCGAATTGGACAATACCTTGCCACCATGGTGGGTATACCTTTTCTATGTCACCATCATCTTTGCCGTAGTGTATTTGGTACGCTACCATATCTTCCAGGATAGCGATCAGGTTGAAGAATATGAAATAGCTGTTGCGGAAGCACGCGCGGAGATTGAAGAATATAAAAAGACCGCTAAAAACTTGGTGGATGTAAATACTGTTGAAATCCTAACCGGTCAAGAAGATGTGAATGCTGGTAAGATGATTTTTGAAGCAAACTGTGTTGCCTGCCACAAGGTTGACATGGGTGGTGGTATTGGACCAAACCTTGTCGATGATTATTGGATTTTAGGCGGTGGTATCAAGAATGTCTTCAATACGATTTCTGAAGGAGGTCGCGCCGGAAAAGGAATGGTGGCTTGGAAAACAGATCTTAAGCCCGTTGAGATGGCACAAGTGGCAAGTTACGTTCTTAGTATGCACGGTACCACTCCCGCCGATCCTAAGGATCCTGAAGGCGAAATTTGGATCGATCCCGATGCTGCAATTGAAGAAGTAGATGTTGAAATGATCGATAGTACCAAGATTCAGGTGATCATGGAAGACCAACCGGTAACGGGCGATGTCGTCCAAGAGCAAGAAGACGCGGAGGACGAAGAATAACAGCTGACGCAACCAATAACCAACAGCTGAAAAACAAACAATGGAAGCTCCAAAAAACGAATCGTTTCGCGATAGTATCGCAACTGTTAATGAAGAGGGAAAACGCGCTTGGGTATTTCCCAAGAAGCCATCTGGTAAATTCTATGAATACCGAAAGTACGTAAGTTACTTTTTACTGGCATTCTTGTTTTCCGCACCGTTTATCAAGATAAATGGGAACCAGTTCTTGATGTTCAATGTGCTGGAGCGACGGTTCAATATTTTTGGATTTCCATTTTGGCCTCAGGACTTTCACCTATTTGTGATCTCTATGATCATTGGGGTGGTGTTCGTGATCTTCTTTACGGTAGCCTTCGGCCGTATTTTCTGTGGATGGATTTGTCCGCAGACCATTTTCATGGAAATGGTATTCCGAAGAATTGAATATGCCATTGAAGGCGACCGAGGCAAGCAAATTCGCTTGAATAAGCAACCGTGGAATGCGGAGAAAATCCGAAAGAAAGGGTTGAAATGGTTTGTGTTTTTTATCATTTCGTTTCTGATTGCCAATATTTTCTTGGCCTACCTCATTGGAAGTGATAAGCTGTTGGAGTACGTCACCGAAGGTCCGATTGAAAACATGAGCACCTTTATATCGCTGCTCATCTTTACAGGTGTTTTCTATTTCGTCTTTGCTTGGTTTCGGGAGCAGGTATGTATTATCGCCTGTCCGTATGGAAGGTTGCAAGGCGTGTTGTTGGACAATAAGAGTATTGTGGTTGCCTACGACCATAAACGAGGTGAGAAAGAGGAAGGACGTGCAAAGTTCAATAAGAAAGAAGATCGTGCAGCCACTGGAAAAGGCGATTGCATCGATTGTTTTCAGTGTGTGCATGTTTGTCCGACGGGTATCGATATCCGAAACGGAACACAGCTGGAATGTGTAAACTGTACCGCTTGTATCGATGCGTGCGATAGCATAATGGAAAAGGTGAATCTTCCGAAGGGATTGATTCGCTATGCGAGTGAAGAGAATATCGAGAAGAAAGCCAAGTTTCAGTTCAATGCTCGATTGAAGGGGTATAGCGCAGTATTGGTCATCTTGATCGGTGTGCTGGTCGGAATGCTATTCTTGCGAAACGATTTGGAAGCACGTGTGCTGCGATTGCCAGGTCAGTTGTACGAGCACAAGGAGAATAACATGATCAGTAATGTGTATACTTATAAATTGGTGAATAAGACCACGGAAGCGGTGGAAGACATTCACTTCAAGTTATTGTCGCATAAAGGAACCATAGAACTAGTGACCAAGGATGCTTTCGATGTACCGAAGCAGGGATTATCTGAAGGAACCTTATTTATTGAAATAAACGCCAGCGCCTTGAGCGGCGATAAAGACCGCGTGAAAATCGGGGTGTATAGTGGTGATGAATTGATTGAAACCACCACTACTGCCTTCTTGGGACCGAGAAGTTTTAAATAGACGTTCGCCTGAAATAGGTAGTTGATGGTGTTGAAATAGATTGAAACCCGGGCAGGGATTGAAGTGGATATCCCCCGATGAAAATCGGGGATAGAAACGGAAAGCCCGGTACCGCGCGGCGAAAGCAGCGCGGTAGCCCGCCAAAAACAACTAAAAATAAATAATATGAAAATAAATTGGGGAACAGGAATCGCTATCGGAATTGTGTTGTTCATCGCTTTTATCATGTTTTTCGTGATACGCATGAGCACCGATAGTCAGTACGATTACGATCTGGTAGTAGAAGAATACTACCAAAAGGACCTCGCATACCAAAGCGAAATAGACGCTGAAAAGAACCTAACGTTACTATCAGGTACCATTTCCGGGGAGAAGACAGATAAAGGCTATCTCCTCACTTTTCCCCAGGAGATGGTGAATAACAAAAAACTTGACGGGACAGTGTTCCTATATAGGCCATCCAATAAGCAGCTGGATTTTCTACTTCCATTGAAACTTTCCAGTACTCAATTGCTCATACCTGACGAACGCTTGTTGGATGGTCGTTGGAACATTACGATTGCTTGGGATCAGGATGGGAAATCCTTCCTTTATAGAGATGAAATTGTTTATTAATTAGATTGACATGTTAGCCACGGCCTTTTTATTCGGTTTATTGGGAAGCTTTCACTGCGTCGGTATGTGTGGGCCCATCGCCTTCTTATTACCCGTGGACAGAAACAACCCGGTAAAGAAGATTGGTCAGTTGAGCTTATACCATGGTGGTCGATTGTTTGCCTATGCGCTAATAGGGTTGGTGTTCGGATTGGTCGGGAAGGGGCTAAACCTTTTCGGTTTACAACAGCAACTAACCATAGCTATAGGACTTTTGATGATAGTTCTGGTGCTGCTGCCGTATAAGCAACTCCAAAAAGTTTCGCTAGCCAAGCCTTTATACCGTATTATCGGAAAGGTGAAAAGCAACTTAGGGGCTGCCCTGAAAAAGAAGTCGCCTGATACTTTTCTAACCATCGGATTCCTAAACGGGTTTTTGCCATGTGGGTTAGTGTACATGGCGGTGTTTGGTGCCTTGGCAGTGGGGAATACTTGGGAAGGTAGCTTATATATGGTATTATTTGGTGCAGGAACGATTCCGCTGATGACGACAGCCATTTACATTGGTAATTTCTTGAACGGACAGGTGCGGCAGCGCATTCGCAAAGCCATTCCAGTGTTTGTCGTTATTATTGGATGTCTTTTCGTATTACGTGGGTTGGGCTTGGGAATACCCTACGTTTCTCCTAAACCTATGCAGCCTACGATAGAAGCAAATTATGAATGTCATAGTCCGACGATGGCCGACGTTCAGCCTACAAAAAATACTAACCTTTAAAATAATAAGATATGATACAGACAATAATTCCTTTGGTAGATTGGGGCAATGGGGTGTTTATGATCGGTGTTTTTGCCGCCGTTGTAGTGTTGCTTTCGGTCATCGTATATAAGATGGTTGCCGGAGGTGGAAAGAAAGAATAATATAAGAGCTTAAATTGGTAAAGAAAAAGCCTCTCCGTTTTGGAAGGGCTTTTTTCATACTTGAAGAAGGGTTAGTGCGACGATTTTCTCGTCAGTTTCTTTTCTAGTTCGAGTGCTTTGGGGTGAAGAATATTGTTTTCCAAATGAATATGAAGGTGAAGGTCTTCCTCAAACTCCGCTAGTTTATCGTACAACGCTCGAAACGTATTACAAGCGCCTTCCGGTGCTGTATAGTGGTTTGTAAGTCTGGCGATTTCCTTGAACAGGTTACCAGCTGTTTCATGTTCATCTTCCATCATGGCAATCGGATTGGCAACTTCAACAAAATGGGGAATTTCCATTGGCATTCCTGTTTCACTTGCCAGGACCATCTTTTGGATGAAAGGAAAGAGAATCAATTCTTCCTTCTTCATATGACTGCTTAGGTCGCCTGCTACGATTTTGAATAAGTTCAGTATTTCAATGGTTTCGGAATAGTGATGTCCATGTACCTTGGCCACTTTTTCGGCATACTGCAATACCAACGGAATATTTTCCTCTACGTAAAGATGATGTACCGCTACAATATGTTCGATAAGGGCATCGAGCTTCCAATTGTTATAATCGTAATCGCCCACTACCGGAGCATCGAAATGCCTTAATTCTTCTAGTACTTTGGAATATTCAATTCCTTTTTTCTCACAGGCTTTTTTTACTGTAATCCCTCCGCCACAACAGAAATCAATTCCGTGTTTTTTAAAGATATGGGAAGCTTTGATATTGGTGGAAACTATTTCCGCGATGGTTTTTTCATCTGTAATACTCATAATATGGGTTTTAGTATCACACAGTCATCGAAAACAACTGTGTTTCGGGTTTGTTACGTTGTAATAATAGGTCGAATGCCATACAAGCATTTCGAACAAAGGGTCGACCTTTTTCGGTTATGCGAAGCGTTTTTGAATTTATCTGAAGCAGCCCATCTTCTTGCATTTCCTTAAGTTTTATTAACGAATCGGTTAATTCTGGAAACCAATCCTCGGGCGCAAACCAATCGGTTTTTAATTGGCACATAAGATTTAGAATATGGTGCCGTACCACAAGATCTTCATAGGATAGTATGTGGCCGCGATATAGCGGAAAATTACCTTCTTCGATCATGGCTTGGTATTCTTCTACGACCTTTACGTTCTGACCGAAGCCATACCAGCTATCGCCGATGGCAGAAACGCCAAGTCCAATCATCATTTGGGTTTTGGATGACGTATAGCCCATAAAATTTCGGTGGATGGTATTGGCCTCGATAGCTTTATAAAGCGAATCGGAGGGAAGTGCAAAATGATCCATGCCGATTTCGATATAACCGGCCTCCAACAACATCTTTTTTCCGATTTCGTATTGTGCTCGCTTTTCTGAAGCTGAAGGAAGATCTTCATCCTTAAAACCGCGTTGTCCATTTCCTTTAATCCATGGCACATGGGCATAGCTGTAGAATGCAATACGATCGGGCATCAATTCCTTGGTGCGTTCGATGGTGTGAATGATATGTTCCTTGGTTTGGAACGGTAGGCCGAAAATAATATCATGGCCTACGGAAGTAAAGCCCGCCTTTCGTGAATTGTCGGTTGCCGCCTTTACATTTTCGAAGGGTTGGATGCGATGAATCGCTTTTTGAACGCTTTCGTTATAATCCTGAACCCCATAGCTAACGCGATTGAATCCGAGCGATGCTAACGTTTCCAAGTGTTCGAGGGTTGTGTTGTTTGGATGTCCCTCAAAGCTTAATTCTGCTTTCGGTGTCTTAATTGCCTTTTTGAAGATCCCGTCGATTAATGCTTTTAGGTTTTCAGCTGAAAAGAAAGTAGGGGTGCCGCCACCAAGGTGTAATTCTTGAATTACGGGTGTTTCATCAAAAACGTCACAATACAACTCCCATTCCTTCAGTACCGATTCGAGATAGGGGGTTTCCACGCCATGGTTTTTGGTGATGCGTTTGTTACAGCCGCAAAAGGTGCAAAGACTTTCACAGAAGGGAAGGTGAATATAAATACTGATGCCTTCCGAAGCATTTGTTTCTGAAAAGCTTCGCTGTAGGCTATGGATGTATTTTTCGGTTGAAAAGGATGTGGCATCCCAATAGGGAACGGTAGGATAGCTCGTATAGCGAGGTCCGGCCACGTTGTATTTTTGCACTAAGGGAGTCGTCATCTTCAAGAATCTTTCAGGCAAAGGTAACCGTGAAGCCTTTGGTTGAAAATGACATCGGTCAGTTGGAAGCGGTGTGCATCTCAATTAAAAAATAGCTACATTTCATTTTCAAATTAAAAAACAAAGACATGAATAAATTGTTAGGAATTGGATCGAGGATCGAGCATTCCGAATATGGAAAAGGAGTTATTACGAATGTAGCATCCAATATGTACTGGGTTACATTTATCGACCGTGGTTTGGAGACTTTGGAATTGGATGCCGATTTCGAGGTAATAGAAGCTTCGGAAGACGATTTGGATACGGTGAGTTTTTATGAAGTAGAGCGAAGTTTACGTCAAATTTTAAAAAAGTGGAGCGATGTTAGTGAAGTCACGCCGATTGCCGATAAGTACAAAGGAGGCACCTTGGTATTGAAACCGAAGGATTCGAGTCTTTCCGATAAGGAAATCCCGATCGATACGTTTTTCCACAAAATTACGATGTTACGCGACCGACTTCGGGTGATGGAACAAAGAATTAATAGCCATAAAACGTTGGAAGAATCGGAGAAGATAGATTTACAGCAATATATAACACGTTGCTATGGAAGTTTGACAACCTTCAACGTTTTATTTGCGAACAAGTCGCAGCATTTTAAAGGAGAGAGCAAACGATAGGAAAACCAATGAAATTATCAAAATCAAAAAAGCCGCCCTTTTTGGGGCGGCTTTTGGCTAACTCAAATAAATCTGGAGAGTTAGATGAATGTTGCGTTAGTTGTTTACATCCCAAAATAATGGACTGAAAATCGTGTCTCCATTTTCAAGACCAGATACGGCATCTGCACGATTTGAACCATTTAGCGTTTGCAATACTACTGGGTATGCAATTCTAAAAGGTAAAGTATTGATATCAACCCCAGGTTCAAAAATATAAGAGTCAATCTCACTTTCTGCTGCTTGATTGGGGGGTAATACATACTCATCGCCTGGCAACAACAATGTGCTCGGGAATCCAGTTCTTCTGAATTCCGCCCAAGATTCATGCGGTTGCATATAGAGCGCTACGTATTTTTGGTTTAGCACTGTTTCTTCTGTAGCTGCTGGCAGGTTACTAACAAAATCGTCAACTTCACCTGAAGCAACACCCCAGCGTTCCATAGAAGCTCTTACACCATTTTCATACTGAGTTTGATCCCAGTTGTTATGTTCTGATAGTATAAAAGCTACTTCTGCGTACTCCATAAACACTTCGCCATAGTCTGGTCTCAAGACCTTACTACTTGGAAACGAGTAGGATGTGAATTCCAATGAATTTGCTTGAACAAAGGCATATGGCACTCCAATATAGTCTTCATAGTCCGAACTTTCTTCATAATCATCATTCTTGATATCGTTAATGCTAGCATTAATAGGTGCTGCCATTTCAAACAACCTAGGATCTGGGCCAAAGCTACCAGTTTCCCCTTTTAGTAGATCGACAAAAGGTGCAGCTACTGCAAAGTCTGTTCGATCGATAAAGGCAATCCAAAATGGAGATGCTGTAGCATCTGCCGTTTCATAAGGTTGAATAGCGTTATCTGCATTCGAGTCGAAAACACCTGCTGCGATCGCTTCATTGATGGCTTGATTTGCAGTTCCTGGATCGACTTCTCTAAGTCGATTGGCAACTCTCAATATTAAAGAATTCGCAAATTTCTTCCATTTCACGGCATCGCCTTGAAAGATGTTATCTCCAGAGATAAATACGGACTCTGATTCTACAATCATATCTGATGCTTCTCTCAATTCTTTCAAGATATCCATATAGATCTCTTCTTGGGTAGCAAATACTGGCGAAAGGTTTTCGTCAATATTCAATGCTTGAAAATTAGGATTATCGCTACCATAAGAATAGTAAGGTACATCTCCGAATGTATCGGTCAGTTTGTGAAAAATATACGACAACATTATTCGCGATGCCGCTATTTGATTATTGTTGTTTCCTACGGTTGCAACTTGTTCGCTTGTTGCGGGATCGACATTCAAATCGATAATAGATTTGAATTCTGTAGCTACTAGGTACGAGTTTGTGTAGATACTTTCTGCAGAAGTTTCTCTGTAGAGGTATCGGTCCTCATCTGCGTAGCTATTTTGCCCCCAATATTGCATCCAAGGCAAGGTAAGTCGTCCCGAGTTAAAATCGTCCCTCATGAAATCGGTATACTGCTTTGTTGCACCATTAAAAATGGTATTGGTAAGCACGAAATCCGGTTCATTTGGATTTTCATTATAGTTTGAAAGGTCATCGCTACAGGAATTGAGTCCTATGGCAACGAACATCGTTAGGGTTAGATATATTATCTTTTTCATCGTTGTTTAAAATTTGAGTTCTACATTAAATCCAATTGATCGTGTAGATGGCAATGAACCACCTTCAGAACCTTGGATATTTCCACTACCGGAAGTAGCAACTTCTGGATCGAAATTTTCGTTATCCAGTCCCCAAACAAATAGGTTTCTACCAAAAACTGATAGTCTTGCTTGGGCAATATCGCCTAACCATTTACTTGGTAATGTATAGCCCAATGTCACTTCTCTAAGCTTGATGTAATCGGCATCGAATACATTTTGAGCATCATTACCAAAGAAGTAATCCTGTCCTTCGCGTTGGGCAGAAATCACGGTAGTATTTGGAGCAGTATTAGTAACGGTGTATGTTCCATCATCATTATAAGTAACGTCTCCAGTTACACCATCCAATATGACTCCGTCTTCACGTTTGTTATTAGCTGCGGTTTGTGCTAGTATACCTGAATAGTTACCCCAGATATTGGTCAAGGATCTATATACGCCTCCTTCTTGTATATCCACTAAGAAACTTAATTCGATTCCTTTGTAGGAGAGAGAGTTTCGAATACCCATGTTATAATCGGGTAATACAGATCCTAAGTTCTCTACATTTTGGGTTTCTAGATAGGTGCCGTCTGGTCCCACAACTTTATTTCCGTTATCGTCATAAACAAAATTGGTACCTCTAATTACACCATAAGGCTCTCCAACAACAGCGTTTAACGTAACGCCGTTAAAAGGGAAGCGAGCCAATTCCAACGATTCAACATCATCAATTAAGGACAACAATTCGTTTTCATTCTTGGCAAAATTCCAAGTAATGTCCCAGGTAAAATCCTCTGTTTCTATCGGAACGATATTTACTAATGCTTCAATACCTCTATTTTCCAAAGAACCAGCGTTAACGAATGTACCGGTATAACCTGTTGATGCGCCTACTTGTACTGGCGTAATCAAGTCCGTGGTTTTTTCGTTATAATAAGTCAAATCGAAAGTTACTCTATTTTTTAACAACGCCATTTCCAAACCAACTTCCCAAGTATCCTTAAATTCTGGCGAGAGATCTGGGTTTAGTCTTAGGTTATCATTTTCAAACTGAATATTCCCTTGGAATGCTCCTAAACTTTGGAATGTATTGACCAATCGATAGGCATCGGTATCACTACCAACTTTCGCCCAACCCCCTCGAAGTTTACCGAAGGAAAGCCAGTCGGCATCGATTAATTGTGAAAATACCAAACTACCACTTACAGATGGATAAAAATATGAGTTGTTATCTTCTGGTAAGGTGGAAGACCAGTCATTACGTCCTGTAACTGTTAGGTATGCGATTCCATCGTATCCTATATCAACAGAACCGAATACACTGTTTACTCTCTTACGAGAATCGAAATCATCAACAGCTGGATCGTCAGTAGAGTTATTTAAGTTATAAGTGCCCGGAGTGGCTAATCCACCTCTGGTATTTCCATTAATTCGGTGAAATTCCTCATCACGACGGTTCGTACCTACAAACGAATTTAGACTTAATTTATCATCAAGGAATGATGTGTTATAGTGAAGTCTTGCTTCATAGTTCAATTCTTGGTAGTTTCTGTCGCTTTCACTAAACGATGATTGCGCTTGCGAACCTACTGCTACTCGTTCTTCGATACGAAGATTATAGGTGTCACCGTAAATTTTACCAGTAACATACAATCCATCCGTAATATCAAATTGTGCTCCTACATTTCCATATAGACGAGATCTCTTATCTTCAGCAATGTTCTCGTAAATTGTCCAATATGGATTGTCGGTATACCGTGGTGTTGGGTCCAATGCGCTTACACGGTTCCATGTTCGTTGTCTACCAGAAGGTAGTTTATAGCGTTTTAATCTTTCGTAATCCAATTGTGTTTGTCCGAATTGGAAAAACTGTAAAATAAGGCTATTAGAGCCATAACCAACTTCAGGACGGTTAAATCCTTCAGTTATCGTATAGTTAACACCCGCATCAACTCTTAGTCGGTCATTTAATTGTGACGAACCGTTAAAGTTTACAGAATTTTTATCTAAACTTGAATTGGGAACAATTCCTTGAGTTTGAGTATTGTTAATGGACAATCTCATATTTGATTTCTCCGTTCCTTGTGAAAAGGAAACGCCGTTGTTAAACGATATACCTGTATTAAAGAAATCCTCTCTGTCATTTTTTGGGTATTTCCATTCCCTCGGCACCAAATAATCTTCCTCTATTTCAGGATCCAATGCATCCCAGTGCAATACTTGCTGACCGTTATAGCGCGGTCCCCAAGATTCGTCGGTAGCATAGTCTACAACCTGGTACTCTGTTCCATTAATAACTTGCGTATTAAAATTAGATTGTTCAATCGTAGCAGGATTACCTGCACCACCACCATACAGTTTCTGTACTTCAGGAATAATGTTAACCGATTCGAAAGTTACACCGGAATTAAAAATAATTTCAGCTTTACCTTCTTTACCAGACTTAGTCGTAATAAGAATTACACCATTAGCGGCTCTGGAACCATATAATGCAGATGCAGCACCACCTTTTAAAACGTTGATGCTTTCTACATCATCAGGGTTCACATCAAAACCTGCATCACCATAATCACGGCCTCCGCCACCAGTCTGTGTGCTAGCAGAATTGTAGTTCGAGTTATCTAATGGAATTCCGTCTACTACAATAAGTGGTCTGTTTTCCTGAGTAATAGAACTCGCTCCACGTAGTAGGATTCGTGTTGAACCTCCAAGTGAACCGGTAGGGTTGCTAATTTGAACACCTGCTACTTTACCAGATAAGGAATTAAGAGCATTCGAGTTCCTTGTTGCGGTAAGCTCTTCCGATTCTACTTGTTGTGCAGAATATCCAAGCGATTTCTTTTCTCTTGAAATACCCAAAGCAGTTACTACAACTGTTTCCAATTCTTCACCTTGTTCTAGGGTTACATCGATGGTGTTGCTTGTACCAACATTAACTTCTTTTGGCGTAAACCCGATATAACTAAAGACAAGGGTTTCTCCTTGCGATGCTTCAATGGCATAATTACCATCAAAATCGGTTTGGGCACCTGTTGAAGTGCCCTTTACTAAAATGTTCACACCCAAGAGTGGAACACCTGAATCGTCCGTTACTGTACCTGTTATCGTCTCTTCTTGGGCAAATCCAATTTGACCCACGAGAAAAGTAAACAGCGTTAACAGCAGTTTAAATTTTTGTCTCATATGTGTATTTTTTGTTAAGCTTACCACAAAGCTAGGAATGCACTCCCGAACCTGAGGGCGTCCGCTGTTAAAGGTTTTGTAAAACGTATGTTAAAGATGTTAAAGGATTTCCTGAGCTTTTTTCAGTTGTCATAGTTATCCGATTGATATTAGGGAATTTATCCTCTAATTATCTGATTGCGTAAGGATATTCAAATAATTTATATCTTTCCGATTCCAATTTTCCCAAATGGTTAAGTTCCTACTTCAAGAATCGGAAACAGCATGGTTAGCTCCCTATGCATACACTATAGTTTTACTAGGCTTTGCATTCTTTCTATTTCGGGTATTTGAAAATTGGTACGCTGGTAAGTATTCCAAACCGTTGGTTCGCCACTATCTTTCCTATCGCAAGCTATCATATCCCCGACAATTGGTATTGGAAAAGGAATTGCGGTTTTACAATCAGCTATCTGCCAAGCATAAAATACAGTTTCAACACCGAGTGGCTACTTTTATTAAAGAGAAGAATTTTGTAGGTCGACAGGGGCTTGAAGTCACCGACCGTATGAAAACCCTCATTGCGGGTATTGGCTGTATGTTGAGTTTTGGAAGGAAAAACTACTTGTATTCCTTAATAGAGCATATCCTTTTGTACCCGAATGAATTTTACAGCACAGTAAACGATGCAGACCATAAGGGTGAATTCAATCCCAGAGAACGCGCTATGGTGCTATCATGGGCCGATTTCGAAAAAGGATATGAAATTGATAATGACAATATAAACCTTGGAATCCATGAATTTATGCACGCCATGCAGTTAGAGGCAAAGAAAAGTCGCGATTTGGACTCCAATCGATTTCAAACGGAATTTCAAAACATCCTAAAACGGCTGACACACCAAGAAGTAAAGGATACGTTGGACAAAACACGTTTTTTCAGAGCATATGCGTTTACAAATGAATTTGAATTTATGGCTGTCTTAGCCGAATACTTTATTGAATCGCCAGAGGAATTTCAATCGCATTTCCCACAGTTGTTCGAACATATGCGCAAACTTCTTAATTTTCGGTTTGCAGGGTACTAGCTTTTTCTGAAATATGCTGAATAATCAATTCGGCATGAACTCTAGAATTCTCGATAAACCATTTGTGCGTTTCCATTCCGCCACAGATGACACCTGCCAAATATAGTCCCTCGACGTTGGTTTCCATCGTCTCCGGATCGTAGGTTGGAAAATAATTCGAACTATCGGAAAGCGTTACACCCATTTTCTCCAAGAAGTTAAAATCGGGTCGATAGCCCGTTAAAGCTAACACGAAATCATTCTCCAATTCCTTTTCGCCCTCTGGCGTCTCAATACGTACCGAATTTTCCTTAATTTCTGTAATGTTGCTATTGAAATATGCCTTTATACTACCCTCTTCAATTCTGTTTTCAATATCTGGCTTTACCCAATATTTCACGCGTTCGCCTATGGACGGGCCTCGAACTACCATCGTAACATCGCCGCCCTTTCGCCATATTTCCAAGGCAGCATCTACCGAGCTATTACTTGCACCCACCACTATCGTTTTTTGAAGGACGTAGGGATGGGCTTCCTTAAAGTAATGCGACACTTTTTCTAACTCTTCACCGGGAACACCAATCTCTTTTGGGATGTCATAAAAACCAGTACTTACCACAACATAGTTGGCTTCATATTGGGCTTTATTGGAAGCAATGTTAAATGTAGTGCCCTGCTTCTGAACTGATGTTATTTCTTCATATAAATGAATGTTGAGATCGTTAGCGGTAACGACCCTGCGGTAGTATTCCAACGCTTCATCCCGGTTTGGTTTCGGATTATTACTGATGAAGGGGATGCCGCCAATCTCAAGTTTTTCCGAAGTTGAAAAGAAAGTCATATTAAGCGGATAGTGGTAAAGTGAATTGGTTAATGTCCCTTTTTCAACCACTACATAAGACAGGTTTTCCTTTTTGCATTCCAAGGCACAGGCAATTCCAATGGGCCCCGCACCAATGATAAGTACATCCACTTTTTTCATAAATGTAAAGGTACAAAAGGCTATCCTTAGAAATTTTGCTTTTAAGATAGGCTTTACATCCTGCAGTATAAAGAAAATCAATTTTGGTGTATAACTTTGATTTTTTGGGATACACTTCTATAACCGCTTGTAGCCTTTACTATATAAATACCGTTTGCTAAAGCTGAGGCATCTAGATTTTCTTGTCCCTGTGAAATGTTTAAAATGCTTTTCCCCGTTAGCGAGTAGATGATGATTGAATCGAATTGTTGCCATACATCCTTATGTATTTCGAATCGGCTTCCTACCGATGGAGTAATTAAAGCCATATCATCTTTTTTTTGATCGGTAATTGAAAGTGTTTCACGATCGAAGAGCACGACCGCATTTGGTTGAAGTAGATTTCCCAGGCCGCTCGCAACCGTATTTTCAACAAATGTGCCATCGTTTTGATATTGCTTCACTTCGGCCGTACTGCCATTTCCCACCAAGATATTTCCGTTTTCAAGAAAATCGACACCTTCACATTGTCCGAGTCCTGTTATAAAGGTATCGACATGTATTCCGTTTTCATCATATTCCTCAATATTACCAGCATTCCAATCCAACACAAACAAACGGTCATCATCATCAAAGAAAATATTCGTCGGACCAGATAATTCAGTATTATCTATGTATTCCCCTAAGAGATTACCATCGCTATCAAATTGGGTCACATTCGCATTCGAAAATGAAGAAACGTATAAGTTTCCTTCGCTATCCCAATCCATTCCAATACTTCTCGGAACGCCTTCACTGGTAAATTCATCTACGAAGGTTCCATCGGTTTCGTACCGCAGTACCTTATTGTCGGTTGAACTCCATTGAAGCACATATAGTAGTCCATCCGCTCCAATTTCCATCCGTGTCGGTCCGCCAGCGACTGTAGCAAACTCATCGATGTATTCTCCAGTACTCCCGTTATACCGATTGATTTCATTTGTAGTAAGGTTTGAAATGAGTACTTCATTTTGCTCAGGTAGAAAAACAATATCCTGCGGCCATCCCAGCTCATCATTGATAAAGGTAACGGGGTTACTGCCATCAAGATCGTACTGAACAATCTGCCATGGTCCGTTGTTGAAGTTTCCAGCATCACTGACATATATCTTTATATCTTGTGCGTGAATGTCTACGGATAAAAGTAAGGCTGAAACTAGTAAGTAAAGGAAGGTTTTCATCATACAGATTTTAAAGTTTTCACTAATGTATGCTGAAGTAAATAGAAAGGAGTTCAGAATTATAAAACGCTACCGAATTGGTTTTTTCTGAACGGTCACCTTTGTTCTATATGCGATGGGCGTAGTGTGGTGTTTTTCCTTGAAAGCTTTGTAAAAGGCAGCTTTACTGTTGAAGCCAACTTCAAAATAAATACTTTTGATATTACGCTGCGGTTCTGTTTCCAAAAGCTTTTCGGCTTCCGTTAAACGATACCCATTCACAAAATTATTGAAGTTTGTCGCTGCTTTTTCATTGATTACCTTAGAAAGCAGATGGGTGGTAAAATTGGTTCGGTCGGCTAAATCGGCCAAGCGCAGCTCATTATCCAAAAATGGTTTCTCTCGCTCCATGTAACGACAGACATTTTGGTATAGTTCGTCCAGCAGTTGATCTTCGAAGTTTTTATCTTTATCGGGTTTTGGAACGAAAAGGCTGGCATAAAATTCCCCATCAAAAACCTTAGGTTGTTTAAAGATGAAATAGCCAATGGTATAAATAGAGATCGTCATCATGGCGGAGATAGCATAGTCCCACTCCGAGTTGAAGAAGGAAAATTGAACCAATACATAGTAAGACATATAGGCAGTAAGAAATAAGGTATAGAGGATAAGCAACACGGCTGCCCAACGATGTCGAATTTTAGCAACTTCGGTAGCAATTTGCCTGTTAAAAAACCAGATTCTTCCACATAGAAAAAGGTAGATTCCCATATGGATGGCAATCAGCCAATGATGCTGAATTTGTGGAAACCAAGGGTTTGGATTGGAAGCTCCATTAAGAATTGAAATTGAAAAGCTTACCCATGCAAGGCCGGCCAAACCAGTGGGAATAAAATGCCAGAGAAAATGGCCCAAGAACCTTTTCTTATAAAGCCTTAAAACATAAAGGTATAGTAACGGGCCAGTAGCATAGTAGGCTACAGCTGGAAAATAGATAAGATATGGAAACACTCGTTGATATCCCGTCCAGTACAGTACATATTGCAATAATATAAGACTAAAGCTAAGGATGAAAAAAGCAATGGGAGCTATCTTTCTACTTCGAATGGAAAGTAAAATGATAAAGAGAAAAAAACCCATAACTACGGCGACTCCAAATCCTGCCGTCCATGTATCGAATGTTGGGGCTGGCTGCATATCCAAATATACAGTTTCCCAACCATCAGGGGTTAAAACCGAAGTCTCGAATTATAAAAATGGACTTATTCGTGAAGAAAAAACATTATTTCAAGCTTTTGATCGCAGCTTTGGGATCGTCGGCCTTAAAAACAAAGCTTCCTGCCACCAAGACATCGGCACCTGCGTCTACCAATTGGGCTGCATTTTTATTGGTTACGCCACCATCGATCTCGATTTGGGTACTAGCACCCTGTTCTTCGATCATTTTTTTTAGTTGCTTGACCTTCGTGTAGGTGTTTTCTATAAAGCTTTGACCTCCAAAACCCGGATTTACGCTCATCATACACACAAGGTCTATATCCTGAAGGGTATCTTTTAATACTGAAACATTGGTGTGTGGATTCAAGGCTACGCCAGCCTTCATCCCTTCCGCTTTAATAGCCTGAAGGGTCCGGTGTAGGTGAGTAGAGGCCTCATAGTGAACCGTTAAAACGTCGGCTCCCAGAAGTGCAAAATCCTTTACATAGCGTTCAGGTTGCGCAATCATTAAATGAACATCCAATGGTTTTTTGGCATGTCTCGAAATCGCTTCAATTACAGGCATTCCAAAAGATATATTAGGAACAAAAACACCGTCCATAACATCTAGGTGAAACCAATCGGCATCACTTTCGTTAACCATCTTGATATCTTTCTCAAGATTTGCAAAATCGGCGGCTAGAATAGAAGGTGCAATTATGGGATGACTCATGCTGGTATCAAAAATGGGTTTAGAACCCGTTGTACTTTATCGGAAAAGGGAGATTCTTTTTTGTTGATATCTAAATACTTTCTGATTTTCTCCAACTCTTCCGATGTTTTTACAACATTGAATTTTGAACTATATCCACTGAAAATATCTCTTGGCAATCGGTGGTTTATCAACACTTCAATGTTTCGGTGTCGTTGGTCTTTTTGTATGGCTTCAAATAAGGGCTGAATAGTTTTTTCTCTGCCTTCCAAAACCTGAAAAAAATGACCAAGGCCATGCAAAAGTATACCATTTATATTGTTCTGCTGATTGTTTTTCAAGGTAGTTTGAAATATATCTTCTATTTCAATAGCTGAAATGCCATCATGAGCCTCGCTCACGTAGCAAATTGTGTGATTCATCATATTACTTTATAGGCGACAATTGCTTGTCTATAGTTGTTGTTGTAAGAAATATACTGAAGTATTTGATAAATTGAAAAAACAGCTACTTATTTTAAGATTTTCATAAGAAAAAACCTCCGGTAATCAGCCGGAGGTCATTCATCAATCAAAAAACGAACAGTTATGATGAACTGTCGTTGCCATAATTTAGGTTATCCTAAATAAGTCTTCAAAATTTTACTGCGTGACGTATGCTTCAATCGTCTAATCGCTTTTTCCTTTATCTGTCGTACGCGTTCCCTGGTTAAATCGAAGGTTTCCCCAATTTCTTCCAATGTCATCGGATTTTGATCGCATAATCCGAAATACAAGCGAATAACATCTGCTTCACGTGGCGTTAAAGTTTCAAGAGCACGTTCTATTTCTGTCTTAAGCGACTCATGTAATAACGTCCGATCTGGATTTGGCGACTCACCACTTCGCAACACATCATAGAGGTTGCTATCTTCACCTTCTACCAAGGGTGCATCCATAGAAACGTGACGCCCAGAATTTTTAAGGGACTGTTTCACATCGCTGATGGTCATGTCCAATTCCTTGGCAATTTCTTCCGCACTAGGCGGACGTTCATGCGCTTGCTCAAGATACGCAAACGTTTTATTTATTTTGTTAATACTTCCAATTTTATTGAGGGGAAGCCTTACAATTCGGCTTTGTTCCGCCAATGCCTGTAAAATAGACTGACGAATCCACCAAACGGCATATGATATAAATTTGAATCCCCGTGTTTCATCGAAGCGCTGGGCAGCTTTTATGAGACCTAAATTTCCTTCATTGATTAAATCGGGAAGTGTCAACCCTTGATTTTGGTATTGCTTCGCAACCGAAACGACGAAACGTAGATTTGCCTTTGTCAATTTTTCCAGGGCACGTTGGTCGCCTGCTTTGATTTTCTGAGCGAGTTCAACCTCTTGTTCTGCGGTAATCAAATCGACTTTACCAATTTCCTGTAAATATTTATCTAAGGAAGCGGTTTCACGGTTGGTTACCTGCTTCGTAATTTTAAGCTGTCTCATAGGTTGATGGGATGTTAGTTATAAATCCGTTTTGTTACTATGAGTGTTACGTAAAAAGGTTTCGAAATGTTACAGAAAAGTTAAAAAAAATCACATCAGGTATTTTAAAATGGTATAATCATAAATAAAAAACGGGCTGCTAAGCCCATTTTTTATTATTTACAAGAATTGATTATCTGTTAGTCATTGCAGGTTATTACGGAAAGCGTCATCTCCGATTGAAAAAAGCTCGTGCCATTCTCGATATCCCTTATATTGAAATAAATAGTTTGTGGATTTGAAATATTCATATATCCATCGGTTGGAAGAGGGTTGAGGTTTCCGTCAGCATCTTCTTGCGATTCAAAAAATGATATTTCATAATTAAATGGAATGGTGTTTCCTGAATATAGAGGAAAGCACAGCATATAGTCGTTAAAATTGAAGGTTGAAGTATTGCTCCCTTCAATATCCTCACAGCTTTCATAAGTGAAATTTCCAATGCAATCAATAGGGCATTCACGTTGCATAGTTAGTATCATAGTGTCATTTTCTAGTACGAAGTTGTCCACATTTGCGGTAACAACTTTCCAGTCCCTATTGAAATTTTCTTCAATTTCTGGTATTCCACTAAAGGACATATTTAGATGTAGCTCATCGCCTATATAAAGCGTATTCCAAGTACCCACAGATACGTTATTTTCATTATACATTCCTATAACGCCAGAAGTTTCCGCAGTGAAATAATAGTCTGAAAAGTCTGAGGAACTATTTTCAAAAGATACGATTTCCCACCGGCAATCTTCGTCTTCACTATTACATAGGTAGGTTTCGCACTCCTCTTCTTCCTCCTCCTGCAAGCAATCTCTGACGGCTGTTGCCAATTCTTCATTAGAATTTATTTCAACGAAAGTTCCGCTATTATCGGTGCCAGTTATAGGGTAACTCAAACTTATAGAATGATTGTCATTTATGGTTATCAGCAAATTATAAAATTCAAGGTCGCTATCAATACCATAGGCATCCATAAATTCTTGATTCTCATCAAAAACAAATATGGCTAACGGATAATTGAAATCGATGCAACCAATTCCATTTTCGCCATCGTCAGCTGATACTTCTTGAATAAAGCTAAACAGTTCTGAGTCTTTTTCAATATAATCTCTAGGGTAGTTAGTATCTCCGACTGGCTCGCTCTCGCAACCGAGAACAAAAAGCAGACATCCAAAAACAAGTAATAAGTAATAATTTTTCATAAAAGATGGTTTTATTTTTTTACCTCAAACATTAGGCCATAGTCAGGTATTGTCCTTACCTAACTCGGTGGCCCTATCGAAAGCGGCGTATGCAGCATCCTTTATCAATTCCTTCAAATTGTTGTCATCCATGGAATCCAATGCGGCACGAGTAGTGCCACCTTTGCTCGCTACGCGGTCCATCCAGCTGTTTGGAGAGAGGTTCGATTGATTGAAAAGTGCTACAGCGCCCTCGAAGGTTTGCGTTACCAATACTTTGGAATCGTTTTCGGAAAAGCCCATCTTCAAGGCAGCTTCCATCATCGATTGCATAAAATAGAAAACATAGGCAGGGCCACTACCTGAAATACCTGTCGATGCATTTATAAACCGTTCATTTTCTACGTGAATCGCCTCGCCAGTAGTGTCTAAAAGATTACGAACCATCAACAGCTCTACGCGACTTACCTCCTTGGCTTCGGTAAAGCTTGTCATCCCCTTACCCACCTTTGCGGGTAAATTCGGCATGGTTCGCACCACTTTTTTAATGCCCAATTGCTTTTGAATCGATTCAATAGTGATACCCGCCATTAGGGATATAACGATTTGGTCGTCGTTCACCATCGATTTGATGTTGCTGAAAAGGTCTTCACTATGATAAGGCTTTACAGCGATAAATAAGATATCTGCGATAGGAACGCAGTCTTCAATTTTTTCATATACTTCAAACTTAGGTTGCTCCCGCAGCAAATCGCGTTTTTCTTCTGAGATATCGTAAATCATTAATTTTCGACGGTTCAGGTACGTTGATGTTGCCATCCCTTCGGCATAGGTTAAACCCATATTTCCGGCACCTAATACTAGTACTTTCATGCGTTGTTTTTTCGTGTTTTTTGAGTTTTCGAAAAGATACAATAATCCTATAGAAAACACCTCCAAAATGAAGAGGATTTCGCCTCAAACAATGTGTCAAGAATAGTAAATCCTCTACTTGAATTAAGCCGAGGGACTTAAGCTTGATGTAACCTTATCTGGGGTAACGGGTAGTTTTCTAAATCGAACTCCGATAGCATTATAAATCGCATTGGTAATGGCGGGAGCGGACCCAATTAATCCTACTTCCCCCAAGCCTTTAGCGCCCATCGGATTGATATTCGGATCGGGTTTGTCTATAAAGGATACTTCAATTAGGGGAACATCGGCATTCACCGCGACGTGGTAACCAGCAAAATCGTTGCCAAGCAGTCGACCTGAATTCATATCCACTTCCTGTTTTTCGGTCAAGGCCATTCCGACACCGCCGACGCCTGCTCCGATAATTTGGTTGGCAGCTGCTTGTGGATTTACAATGGTTCCAGCATCCACTACAATAACCATTCGATCCATCCTCACTTGTCCGGTTAGTGCATGCACCTTTACTTTATAAAAATGCGCTGCGGAAGAGCAAAAGCCATATTTTTCGCGTTCGTCCCCAGCAGAAGAATATTCTTCAACCATGATGGTGTCAAGATTATTTTTGGTGAAGAGTGAAGCATAGGTAACTTTCTGATTGGGATTACCTTGCATTGAAATGTCATTTTCACCCAAAACTATCGATGCTGCTTTCCACTGTTGATCATTGGTTGAAGCATAGGTCGCTAATTTTTCCTTCAATGCAGTACTCGCTGCAGCAATGGCACCACTTAAGGACGACAGTCCCCAACTTCCACCTTGTGTCACCGCCTTAGGATGGATAGAATCTCCCAACTCAATATTAATTTTCTCACGTGGAATGCCTAAAAACTCATGCGCCATATTCACAATAGCTTCTCCCGTACCAGTTCCAATATCGGTCATGGCAGTGCGGATAACCAGATTGCCCTTTTTATCCATCTCAATGGAAGCGCCGGCATGTCTACGCATCGCATTCCATAAACCGACGGCCATTCCATAGCCCGTATACCAATTTCCCTCTTTTAGTTGTAAAGGTTTGGTGGGTCTATTTTGCCAGCCGATTGTTTCAGCACCCCGCTGTAGGCATTCATCCAAAAAGTGGGAAGACCACGGATTGCCGGTTTGCATTTCATAGGGAGCGATATTTTTCATTCGAATATCAACAGGATCAACATCCATTTTATAGCATAGTTCGTCAATGGCAGATTCTACTCCGAAAGTTCCCGTAGAGTCGCCTGGGCCACGCATCCAAGTTGGAGATGATAGATGAAGTGGCACCGTTGCCGCATTGCGTTGAACGTTTTCGAAACCGTATACCTTATGTGCGATTGCGGTAATTCCTTCGGAAAAATGATGTTTCTGCGATTTGGTATGCTTCGACTGGTGAATCACCCCTAAAAGTTTACCATCAGTAGCGGCACCAATTTTAACGCGTTGCCAAGATTCTGGCCGATAACCGACCATCGTAAACATCTGAGGCCGTGTTAAAACCACCTTCACTGGCCGATTGAGCTGTTTTGCGGCAAGACTGGCGGCTACGGTATTGAACCACATATTAAGTCCTGAACCGAAACCTCCGCCAACAAATTCGCTAGTCACTCGAATATTTTTCGGATCAAGATTAAAAAGGGCACCCAAGTTGTTTTGAACGGCATTTACCCCTTGCGATTTATCATACACGTGAAGGCTGTTCGCTGAATCCCATTGCGCGATAGTGGCGTGCATCTCCATGGGGTTGTGAACCTCCATGGCAATCTCATACTCCTGGTCGACGATATGAGGGGCATTTTGCCAATTACTACTGCTGCCGCGATCATCCTTCATATCATTTAAATCGACCCTTTTTCGAACGTTGTCGAAATCGATATCCATGTCTTTGTTTTCCTCATACTGCGCTTTCACCAAAGAAGCGGCAAAGCTGGCATCCTCTAGGGTTTCAGCCACCACCAAAGCGATGGGCTGGTCGTTAAAATCGATTTCAGTGGTATGGAAAAAAGTGTGATGTACAGGAAAGTCTTTGCGCTTCTCAGCGTTTTCAAGGGCAGCGATACTCGGTTTGTTCCAATAGGAAAGAACATCGATGACACCTGGAATTTCCTTTGCGATGGAAGTGTCGATTCCTATTACTTTTCCATTGGTAATCGTGCTTCCTATCAACACCCCATGTGCTAATTTCGGGAGTTCGTACTCTGCAGAATATAACGCCTTGCCAGTAACCTTCGCTCTTCCTTCTACGCGGCCTTTACGATCTGATAGTATGTTGAAGGGTTTTACCATTTGGTTTCGAGGGTGTTATCTGCCGCTTGCGATAAGGCAGTGATAATAGCTCCTTCCAAGAGCCCTATCTTAAATGAGTTATGTGCTAATGGCTCAGCTTCAGAAGAAGCTAGTTTGGCAGCAGCTTCAATATTTTTGCGAGTAGCTGACTTATTCTTTAAATAGTTTTCTGCATTTTTCCAACGCCATGGTTTGTGGGCAACGCCTCCCGATGCCAATCGGGCCGCTTTAATAGTCCCATTTCTAATTTCTAACGCAGCTGCTACCGAAATCAACGCAAAGGCGTAGGAGTCGCGCTCCCTTATTTTGACATATGCGATGTTGTTACCAAATGCGTTATTGGGAACAAAGACAGATGTTATAAGTGCATTCTCGGGCAAATTCGTGTCTTTTTCCGGGTTTTCACCAGGAAGTCTATGAAAGTCTTCAAAGGTTGTCGTTTTCGAAGTACCGTCGGATTGGGTCGTTTCTACTTCAGCATCAAGCGCGACCAATGCCACACAAAAATCTGATGGATGCACGGCGACACATTTTGAAGAATAGCCAATAATTGCTGACATTCGTTGATTGCCTTTCAAAGCGCCACAACCGCTGCCTGGATTTCGTTTGTTGCAGGGTAGTGCGGTATCGTAAAAATAAGGACAGCGTGTGCGCTGCAACAGATTGCCTCCCGTAGTCGCCATATTTCGTATTTGGGGTGAAGCACCAGCTAAAATGGCTTTCGATAGTAAAGGATATTTCTGAAGGATTTCTGGATGATTGGCAACCTCGCTGTTTGTACTCCCTGCGCCAAGTCGTATCCCGTCGTTGGTAGTTTTGATGGTGTTGGTTGAAACGTTCTTCAAATTTATGACGCTATCGGGTGTTGCGATATGTTTCTTCATCAAATCCACCTGATTTGTCCCGCCTGCTAGATATGCAGTTTTTGAAGTAGCCATCTCGAACGCTTCTTCTGTGGTCTTCGGTGTATGGAATTGAAACGGTCTCATTTGGCAACACTTTGGATGGCGTTCGTAATTCCGTTGTAAGCACCGCAGCGACAAATATTACCGCTCATGAATTCCTTTATTTCTCCTACTGAAGTCGTGCGTCCTTCCTTCACACAGGCTACGGCCGACATAATTTGTCCAGGGGTACAATAGCCACATTGAAAGCCATCGTGTTCCAAAAAAGCTTCTTGCATGGGGTGCAGCTCATCGCCTTTTGCCAGGCCTTCAATGGTGGTGACTTCTGTTTCTGGTAACGTAGCGGCTAAGGTGAGACAGCTAAGCACGCGTTTCCCATTCACATGGACGGTACAAGCACCACATTGCCCATGGTCACAGCCTTTTTTTGTACCTGTAAGTTGAAGGATTTCACGAAGTAGATCAAGCAAAGTACTTCGACTATCAACATCCAAGCTGTAGGGTTTTTCGTTTATTCGAAGCGATAGCGGAAGTATTTCCTTCTTCGGAACAAAGATTTCTTTGATGTGGTTATAAAAGGCCTTTACCGAATTTGGAATAACTGCCAAAGCCGCAAACGCTGAAGATGATTTGATAAAAAATCGACGGCTGAACGTTTTTGGTAAACTCGGCTGGTCTTTCATGTGAAGCAGAATTATCTAAAGATAAAAAAAAATCGCCTTCCAAACTTGAAAGGCGATTTATAATTACTTCAAATGAAGCTATTTAGTCACGATTTTTGTTACGATTATCGCGTCCGCGATTGTCGCGACCTTTGTTGTTGTCGCGTCTACCACCGCCACCGCTCTTACGGTCTTGGTAGCCTTCTGGTTTTGGAAGTAACGCTTTACGCGATACTTTTTCCTTACGAGTTCTAGAATCGATTCCGAAATACTTCACATCAATAACATCGCCCATGTTTACAACATCGGTTACATTATCGGTACGGTTCCAGTCCAATTCAGAAATATGCAGTAACACTTCATTTCCAGGAGCGTCAAGATATTCTACCACAGCACCGAAATCAAGTATTTTGATAACCTTCACTTCGTATACGCTGCCAACTTCAGGCTTAAACGTAATCGCATCGATTTTCGCCAATACCTTATCGATTCCCTCTTGGCTAATACCCAAGATTTCCACGATTCCAGTTTCGGTTTCTTCATCTTCGTTGATAACGATAGTTGTTTCCGTTTCTTTCTGAAGTTCTTGAATCACTTTTCCACCGGGTCCGATAAGCGCTCCAATATATTCACCTGGAATAGTAGTGGTAACGATTTTTGGTGCATGTGCCTTCACGTTTTCGCTTGGCGTCGCAATCGTATCGGTCAATTTCTTCAGGATATGAAGGCGACCTTCGCGTGCTTGTTTCAAGGCTTTCACCAAGATTTCGTAGCTCAGTCCCTTAATCTTAATATCCATCTGGCAAGCGGTAATACCATCTTCAGTACCGGTTACCTTAAAGTCCATATCGCCTAAGTGATCTTCATCACCAAGGATGTCGCTCAATACGGCATAATCCTTTCCGTCGGTAATCAATCCCATAGCAATTCCACTAACAGGTTTCTTCAACTGAATACCAGCATCCATCAAGGCCATGGTTCCGCTACAAACGGTTGCCATAGATGAGGATCCGTTACTTTCCAATACTTCACTTACCACACGAACGGTATATGGACAGTCGTCAGGAATCATACCCTTTAACGCGCGTTGCGCCAAGTTTCCGTGTCCGATTTCACGACGGGAAGTTCCACGAATAGGTCGTGCTTCACCCGTAGAAAAAGGAGGGAAGTTATAGTGAAGGTAGAATGTTTCTTCATCCTGAAGCGTCGGTAAATCGATTACGTTCGCTTCTCTTGAAGTACCTAAGGTTACAGTTGCCAATGCCTGTGTTTCACCACGGGTAAATACTGCTGAACCATGTGTGGAAGGTAGATAATTTACTTCACACCAAATATCACGTACTTCGTCGGTCTTACGACCGTCAAGACGAATACCATCTTTTAGTACAACATCACGAACGGCTTCCTTATGAGCAGTTTTAAAATACTTGGAAATCAAATCGCCATTCTCGTCCAATTCCTCTTCAGAGAACATCGCTTTTACTTCGTCCTTTACCGCTGAAAATGCTTCGCTTCGTTCATGTTTGCCAGTTCCTTGCTTTGCAATATCGTAGCATTTTTGGTAAGCAGCTTCACGTACTTTTTGCTCTAGCGCTTCATCTTCACGCTCGCCTTCATACTCGCGGGTTTCCTTTTTGCCAACCGCTTCAGCCAAACGAATCTGTGCCTGACATTGCTTTTTGATGGCCTCATGTGCGAATTTGATAGCTTCTGCCATTTCCTCTTCGCTGATTTCCTTCATTTCACCTTCTACCATTGCAACGCTGTCTTCAGAAGCACCAACCATCATATCGATATCGGCTTTTGCTAACTGCTCGCGGCTTGGGTTGATTACGAATTCACCATCCACACGCGCCACGCGTACTTCAGAAATTGGGTATTCGAAAGGAATATCACTTAATTGAATGGCTGCAGAAGCTGCCAATCCAGCAAGGGCATCGGGCATTACTTCTTCGTCGTGCGACATCAATTGAATCATCACCTGTGTTTCATTGTGATAATCTTTTGGGAATAGCGGACGCAATACACGGTCTACCAAACGCATGGTAAGGACTTCCTCTGTACTTGGACGCGCCTCACGTTTGAAGAATCCACCAGGATAACGTCCCGCGGCGGCAAATTTTTCACGATAGTCTACCGTAAGGGGTAGAAAATCTACAGGACTTGCATCCTTGTTCGATACAACGGTACAAAGCAACATGGCGTCGCCCATTTGTACCACGACAGAACCGTGGGCCTGTTTCGCTAATTTTCCGGTTTCGATAGAGATTTCCCTACCATCACCTAGGTCGATGACCTCTTTAAATGTTTTAGGTATCATAAATTATGGTTTTTCAATTCAATGCCAAGTAGGCATTTTTTAAAGGTCGTTGCTCGGGTTTCGAACAAAAGTTGTGTTGTTGTGGTTGACCAATGAAAAACCTATGGGACAGCTTTTTCCGATAGTGTGCTGTTGCACAAAAACTAAAAAAGGAGCCATAGTAGCTCCTTTTAGTATTACTTACGTAAGTTCAATTCTTTTACAATTGCACGGTATCTCATGATATCCTTCTTCATAAGATAATCTAGCAAAGAACGACGTTTACCTACCAAACGTACCAATGAACGCTCTGTGTTAAAATCGCCAGGGTGTTGCTTTAGGTGTTTAGAAAGGTGCTCGATACGGTGCGTAAATAACGCAACTTGTCCTTCTGTAGATCCGGTGTCTGTTTCAGACTTCCCGTGCTTCTTGAAAATTTCTTTTTTCTTCTCTGTAGTTAAATACATGCCAATATTAGTATAATGATTTTTATGTACACGATTGCCATTCTGACAATCAAGCTGCAAAAGTACAGTTTTTTATTCAAAATACACTTTAATTATTCTGAAAAAGAATAAACGAATGCAATAGGATTAAACCCTTTAGCCTTTTGGATATCAAAGAACCCTAATCACAACAGTAAAACCTATGAAAACAATAATCAAATTTGTAACCGCTTTGTTACTTACAACTTCTGTATTGATAAGTTGTAGTGAAGATGAATCGAACGACCCCATACCTGCAGAATTCTCTGTTGAGAACAATACTCGGGCCGCACAAACCGATAATGTAGTAGAAGGAACATTGAATATTATGGAGACAGCATATGTTGAAAGTGAAGAAGGCCGAAGTGTTTCTTTCTTTCCGGAATGTGCTACTATCGTATTTTCCCCAAATGGAAATGGCGGTACCATTGAAATCACTTTTGAAAATAATTGTGAGTTAAATAATGGTGCAATCGTAAATGGAACTATTTTTATGGAGTACGGTCCTATTGTTGAAGGTACCCGAACCATCGATTATACGTTTGAAGATTATTTTTATAATGGAAATGGTGTAACCGGCGGTGGTGAAATTTTCCGTGAAATTGAAAATGATAACGGGAATCCACAATCTACCGTAAATGAAACAATCATGGTATCTTTCCCAAATTCGACAGTAACGGCCACGCGCGACGGACTTCGAATTGCGGAATGGGTGGAAGGCGTTGGCTCTGGTACGTGGACCGACAACGTTTTCAGTATTACTGGAAACTGGGAAACTACCTTAAGCAATGGATTTTTCCGAAATGGTGAAGTTACCCAGCCTCTTATGCGAAAATTAAATTGCCCATATCTAGTGGAGGGCTCGCTTCAAATAGAGCAGCAATTCGGTACTGGAGTTATTGATTTCGGAGAAGGTGAGTGCGATAATAATGCTAGCATTACCATTAATGGACAGGAGTTTCCGATTCTTTTGTAAAAGCCAATTAATAAAAACAAAAAAGCTGCCGACTGGCAGCTTTTTTTATGCTTCTACTGTTCGTAACGGTCTGTTCAGGATAAGATCCAGATAAAGATTTACCTTCTTTTTAAGATCTCTGCGGTGCGTGATAAAATCCAAGAAACCGTGCTCCTTGAGGAACTCTGCCGTTTGGAAGCCTTCGGGTAATTCTTTTCCGGTGGTATCGCGAACCACACGAGGTCCCGCAAAACCGATTAGCGCACCAGGTTCGCTGATATTGATATCGCCCAGCATGGCAAATGAGGCAGTTGTTCCGCCGGTAGTTGGATCGGTACACAGTGAAATATAGGGTAATCCGGCATCGGCCAACTTCGCCAATTTTGCACTGGTTTTTGCAAGCTGCATCAAGGACAGGGCCGCCTCCATCATTCGTGCACCTCCACTTTTTGAGATAATCATAAAAGGTAGTTTCTTTTCGAGGGCGTATTCGGCAGCACGCGCAATTTTTTCACCCACAACACTTCCCATAGAGCCACCGATAAAGCTAAAGTCCATACAGGCTATAACGATATCTTTTCCCATCGATTTACCGACAGCAGTGCGAACGGCATCCTTTAAGCCCGTTTTCTTTTGGGCATCCTTTAAGCGATCCGGATATTTTTTCTTGTCTTCGAACTTTAATGGATCTTTTGATTCTAGCCCTTTGTCCAATTCCTTATACTTATTGTTGTCGAATAGTATTTCGAAGTATTCATTGCTTCCAATTCGCACGTGGTAGCCATCTTCAGGACTTACGTAAAAATTGTTTTCAAGCTCTTCGGAATCGACGATTTTTCCGGTAGGTGATTTGTACCATAACCCTTTTGGAACGTCTTTCTTCTCTTCCGTTGGGGTTTGAATTCCTTTTTTTGTTCGTTTAAACCAAGACATATATCGGGAAGTTTAATTAAAGTGTATTGACGTTATTGAGATCTTCAAACGCTTTTTCCAAACGTTTCTTGAAGGTTAATTCCCCTTCGCGTAGCCACTTTCTAGGATCGTAATATTTTTTGTTCGGTACCGAATCGCCCTCAGGATTTCCGATCTGGGTTTTCAAGTACTCGATGTTGCTTGTCATATAATCGCGGATACCTTCATTAAAGGCAAATTGCAGGTCGGTATCGATATTCATTTTGATAACACCATATCCAATGGCTTCCTTGATTTCTTCAACCGTTGAACCGCTTCCGCCATGAAAGACGAAATCGATTGGATTGGCATCGGTATCAAACTTCTTTTGAACGTATTCCTGCGAGTTTTTAAGAATTTCAGGCCGTAGTTGCACGTTTCCGGGTTTGTAAACGCCATGGACATTTCCGAAGGCTGCTGCTACCGTAAATTGGTCGCTTACTTTCATCAATTCTTCATAGGCGTAGGCGACTTCCTCTGGTTGGGTGTACAAACGCGAAGCATCGACATCGGTATTATCGACACCATCTTCCTCACCACCAGTAATCCCCAATTCAATCTCTAAGGTCATTCCCATTTTGCTCATTCGCTCCAGGTATCGCTTGGAGATTTCAATGTTTTCTTCAATGGGCTCTTCAGAAAGGTCTAGCATATGCGAACTGTACAAAGGCTTTCCAGTTTTTTTGAAATGTTCTTCACCAGCATCCAACATTCCATCTACCCATGGTAATAATTTCTTTGCACAGTGATCGGTATGTAGAATAACGGTTGCGCCATAAAGTTTCGCCAATTCGTGAATGTGCTTGGCACCTGCTACTGCACCTGCTACTGCCGCTTTTTGACCATCGTTGTTTAACCCTTTTCCCGCATTGAAATGCGCACCTCCGTTGGAGAATTGGATAATTACGGGAGAATTCAAGGAAGACGCTGTTTCCAGTACGGCGTTGATGCTATTGGAGCCTACAACATTAACCGCAGGCATTGCGAAGCCGTTCTTTTTTGCGTATTCATGAATTTTTTGGACTTCTCGCCCGGTAGCTACCCCGGGATGTATAGAATGGTTCATAACGTGGTCTGTTTTACTAGCAAAAATAAGAATTTTATATGGTTAAAAGGGGTAGTTAATCCCAATGTTATACACCGCATCGGTGAAATTGAAATCCCGGAACCATCTATCGCCTTCCCTTCGGGCTGGATTATGCGTTTTAAAACCAACATCCAATCGGAACACAAAAAATCCAAAGTCGTATCGCAATCCGAAGCCGGTAGCGACCGCTAGTTCCTTTAAGTCCTGAAAGCCATCAAAACGAAGGGCCGGATCTTCCACATCGTCTAAGGCATTCCATATATTTCCCACATCGGTAAACAAGGCACCTTTAAAAGCTCCTAAAATGGTAAAACGATATTCTGCGTTGAAGGCGAGTTTTAAGTTGGCTTCATTAAAGTCCAATAACCCACCACTACTTCCAGGTCCGAGATCATAGGCCCGCCAACCACGATTATCATTGGTGCCACCGGCAAAGTAACTACGGGTGAAGGGGATGCTCGTGCTATTTCCGTAGGGAACCGTCAGGCCTGCAAAGGCTCGAATAGCAAAAACATTATTGTCATTCAGCGCCCAATGTTTAATGTATTCGGTTTCACCTTTGATGTATTGCGAATAGGCCACACCTAAAATTTCATCCTTCCCGTTACTGTTTTGGGTATAATCGGCTACGCCCGATAGCGCCGACAACAAATTTCCGGCACTTTCCAATTTCCAACGCCAGCGATAGAATTCCAAATCGTAAATACCTTCACGGGTGTCGCGCGTCCAAGTGAAGTTCGATGCCAAGATGAGGTTGTTTTCGGTCAACCTGAACTTTCGCTCCGCAATGCTCAATACTTCATCATATTCTTCTGAATCTGTCGGAATACCATCTACATTGCCATTTAGGGTTTGCGCGATAAAAGCATCGGCTTCGTCAGGAATTCCCAAACCTGGATTTTCGGCCAACGGATCCTCGAAGTCGTAGCCCGATTGTCTGGCAATCTCGTTTAAGCGAGTGTACGTGTTTCTATAAACGTTGAAGTAATTTTCGGTATTTAGGTTACGTACGAACTGTACATTTATCAAGTTGAAATCGTGGGTAACCTTTTTTGAAGGTTGCCAGTTGTAGTTGAAGATGCCGTTAATATTCTGCCGGTCTAACCCGATATTGTTCTGTGCACTGAAACCGACGCTCAATTCGGTGTTAGGCGACATATACTTCGGTATAATTTTTTCAGTGTTCACCGGAAATAGAATCCTTGGGAAAGAGAGTGCTACATTTCCACCTACATCGGATGTATTGAAAAAGCCGCCTTCCTTATCAGCCGAGGACCCCACACTTCCAGTTCCTGAAATGGACAAGATTTCTGCACCCCTGAAAATATTTCGAATGGTAAACGTACTGCTAAATCCAACTCCAAACTGTTGAATGGTAGAAGTATAGGCGTCGAAATCAACGCCCAAGGTATATTTTTTACGCGGCGTTAGTAAAATGGTCGCTATAAGATCGGTACCCGAGCTATCAGCCGGATCAGGCTGGTAACTGATGTTAGGATATTTGAATATCTTCAGGTTATTAATTTGGTTATAGGTCAATGTTCTGTCAATATCCCTAAAGATTTCATTTGGCGTAATCGAAATGGCGTCGGTTATGGCTTTGGGCCTAAATTTCATCGGGTCATAGCTAAAGAGGGAATAACCTTCATAACGCGTGGAATCGCTTAGCGACTTATTACGATTCTCATAGGTATAGTCTGTTACGATCCGCACTTCACTTACATCGTGAATTTGAAACGGTACGGTATAAGTGCTATCACCTTCGGTAACCTCTCGATTGGGAATCATATAGGTGATATTTGCCTTATGATTGGTCTTGACCGTATCGGCCTCAAATCCAACATAGTCTTGGTCGAAGTGATACAAACCTGAATTTCGAAATTGAATAGTAAGCCGGTCTCGTTCTGCCACAAAATCGTTGGCATCGTATTGTTTGCCCTTTTCAATAAAACTATTTTTCTTCGTTCGTTGAAAAAGGGAATCAACAATTGGCGACGCAATCTGTTCTTTTATGGAATCGACCACATAGGGTTGAAAGCGTTTTACGTTATAGGTGACAGAAGCTCTTTTTTCTTTCTTTTCTGAAGGGCTTACTTCATAATCGGCTTTGGTGTTGAAATAGCCATAACTGGCATAATAGCGTTTTAGCCGATCGACCGATTTGTTCATTTTTCCTTCATCTACGATTACGGGAGCATCGCCCGACCGTTGTAGGAACTTGTTGAAGTTGTAATAAGCACTGTCCAGCGCAACTACTTGTTTCCGTGAAAGGAATTTTACCAAATTTTCTTCACGATTCGGCTTTTTGTGAAGCCACCGCTGAAAGGTAGAATCGGGCTGGGGATCGGCAAGGTTATAAATGTGAAGCCCAAGTGGAACACCGATTAATGGAATTTCAGGATTGGGTTTTTGATACATCTGGCTCAATACCCGACTGTCTGTTTCCGCTTCGCCATCGACCATTACGGTGTTCTCGGTTAGCAGGAATTTGCCTTCCGGAACATATTTAACGGCATTACAAGAGACCAGGGCCAGAATGGCTGTGAGAATAAATAGTATTTTTGTCGACACGTGCCTCAACAGGTAGGGATTCTAACGTTCAAAAATACTATAATTTGATCAGCAAAAATCAAATAAAACGAATATCCGCCTTAGGGCGAAAAAAGAACCGCGATGCAGAGGGATTGTTTGTTGCAGAAACGCCCAAAGTAATTCGTGAATTCCTAAAACAGGGCTGGAAACCTACTGCTTTGTACACAACCCAGCCCGAATTTTGGTCTTCTGAGGAAAGAGAGGAAATTTCGGAACGCGACCTTCAAAAAATTAGCTTTTTAAAAAACGCACATGAGGCGTTGGCAGTATTTTCGATTCCTGAACATACCATCATCAGCTATGAGGGGCTAACGTTGGTACTGGATGCCGTGCGCGATCCAGGGAATCTTGGTACGATTATTCGGTTATGCGATTGGTTTGGAGTGAAGAACATCTTAGCGTCTCCCGATACGGCCGATTGCTATAATCCTAAAGTAGTACAAGCAAGTATGGGAAGTTTGGCGCGTGTTTCAGTGAAGTATGAAAATCTCGAAGAAGTCCTTCAATACACTGAATTACCTGTCTACGGCGCTATGATGGATGGCGAATCGGTATATCGTACGAATTTGTCGGAACATGCATTTTTGGTCATGGGAAATGAAGGTGTTGGCATTTCTTCACACATCGAAAAACTGTTAACAGAACGTATTTCCATTCCACAATTTGGAGAAGCGAATACCGAAAGCCTGAATGTGGCTACCGCTACGGCGATACTACTAAGCGAGTTTCGTCGGACTACTGAAACGTAAAGTTGATAAAAATGCCGCGCGTTTGCATTTCCGCAATGTTACCCGTCCATGCGCTATTAGGATTATCATCGGGTACTAACTCGTCGGTTGTTGCAAACACACCTCGAATGGAGGGCGTAAACTTGAAATAGAAAAGATAAAAGTCGATTCCAAATCCTAATTCAAAGTAACTCGCGCGTTTCATCATTCGAAATTCACCGTCTTCATTATCCTGTGGATTGTCCTGATTGCTCGACAAGTTGAAAGAGCTGGACACACCGGCCACGATAAAGGGTTTAATATTGTTCAGTCGCTTGGTTGAAAACTTCACCAATAGCGGAACGTGTATGTAGGTCGATTTCACTTCACGAAGGAAGTCACTTTCATCTTCAAACCCGGGAAACGTCAAGTTTCGCTGCGTGTAATACAATCCTGGTTCCAACCGAAGGTTGATGTATTTATTCACCCGCATATCACCCACCAAGCCAACATTAAAACCTACATCGGAATTCACTAATACATCGGCATTCTGCTCCTCTAATTCTTCATTATATTTAAACTTGAAGTCGTAACTATTAAATCCTAGGAAGTAGCCCCAAGACAAAAACCGGTTGTCGAAAGTCTCAAGATTAGCCAAACGCTCTTTGGTAAATAGTTGAGCGCTAGCGGATGGCATTAAAAAGAATACTGTAATTCCTAAAAAAAATAGTTTCTTCATAGTCATTTCGTCGCGGTATAAATGGTCGCTACACCAAAAGTTTGCGGTTTGTCGTTCACTTCTATAAACCCGGTTTTGCGCAAAATATTGTTGAGGGCTTCGCCATAAGGGAAAACCGAGGCGCTTTCGCTAAGATAGGAGTACGCTACCTTATCTTTAGAGAAGATTTTTCCGATAATTGGAAGAATTCCTTTGGCATAAATGGAATATCCTTGTTTAAAAGGAAACTTGGTGGGAACAGACGTCTCCAATATTACAAAGAGGCCACCTTTCTTCAGTACACGCAGAATTTCTGCCAGCCCTTTTTCAAGATTTTCAAAATTCCGAATGCCAAAGGAAACTGTTACGGCATCGAAACTATTATCATCGAATGGCAAGGCTTCACTATCGCCTTTTACAAATTCAATCTTGGTATCGATATCGGTGTCCTTTACTTTTTTCCGCGCTACGGATAACATGCCTTCCGAAAGGTCGAGTCCAACAATTTTTTCTGCTTGAACTTTTTCTGCGAATTGAATGGCCAAATCGCCGGTACCCGTAGCAATATCCAACACATGATGTGGTTTTTGCTCGGCTACTAATTGCACTACTTTTTTTCGCCAGGATACATCGCTGCCAAGTGAAATAATCCGGTTCAGGCCATCGTAATTGTCCGAGATAGTATCGAACATTTCCTCTACCTGTTCCTTTTTGTTCTTGTTGGAATCCTTATATGGCCGTACGTTTTTGCTCATAGAATAATGCCGGCAAAACTACGTATTTTTTAGTACTTTATCATCTCTCAAAGAGAATTAGATTATAGTATATCGTAGGGTTGGATTGTTAGAATTTGAATACCTTTGCACCGTATATTCCGTAGAACAGTTTTATGAAGATTATTATTGCAGGAGCAGGAGAAGTTGGCTTTCACTTGTCGAAACTTCTATCGTTCGAATCGCAAGATATTACTTTGATCGATACCAACAGGGAAAGCCTCATCAATGCGGAAACCCATCTCGATATACGTGTAATTAAAGGAGATGCCACTTCCATTTCTATCTTAAAGGATGCCAATGTCGCTGATACCGACTTGGTAATAGGCGTTACTTCTAGTGAAACCACCAATATTACAGTTTGTGTTTTAGCAAAACAATTGGGTGCCAAACGGACGATTGCCCGTATTTCGAATACAGAATTTATCGAGAATAAGGATGAAGTCGGTTTTACACGCTTCGGAATAGATGAATTGATATCGCCTGAATCGCTTGCCGCAAATGAAATCGAACTACTCTTGAATCAGAGTGCCTTCAACGATACTTACCAATTTGAGGAAGGAGCCTTGATGATGATTGGTCTCAGCCTTTCACGAACGGCTTCGTTTGTAGGAAAAACGGTGAAAGAGGTCGGCGACATGTATCCAAACTTGGAATATGTTCCGTTAGCCATTCAACGGTACGGAACGCAATATACTTTGATCCCACGTGGGGATACCCAATTCAAGGAAGGCGATCAGGTCTATTTCACCACTACTAAAAAAGGAGTGGATGAGATTTACAAGTTGACGGGAAAAGTTCGCGAGGAAATCAGAAATGTTATGATTTTGGGCGGAAGTAAGATTGGCTATAAAACAGCCAACGACCTCTGTAAAAATAGTTTTCATGTTAAACTTATTGAAAACAATAAGGAAAAAGCATTTGAAATTGCCGATGAAATACCCAGTTGCTTGGTTATTAGTGGTGATGGACGAAATGTCGATTTGCTAAATGAAGAATCCATTCAAGATATGGATGCCTTTATTGCCGTTACCGGAAATAGCGAAACGAACATTATGTCGTGCTTGGTAGCGAAGTCGAAAGGCGTCCGAAAAGCAATTGCACTGGTTGAAAACATGGATTACTTTCAACTGTCGCATTCTATCGGTATCGATACGCTTATCAATAAAAAGCTGTTGGCGGCCAATAATATCTTTCGGTACGTCCGAAAAGGTGAGGTTGTAGCAATGACCAAATTGAATAATATGAATGCTGAGATTTTGGAGTTTGTGGTTACGACTTCTTCCGAAGTGAAAGATCAGCGCATTAAAAATATCGATTTTCCCCGCTCTGCTGTTATTGGTGGCGTAGTTCGCGATGGCGAAGGAATCATCGCCTTGGGCGATTTTAAGATTCAGATAGGGGATCGTATAGTGGTATGTTGCCTGCCACAGTCCATCAAAAAGGTTGAAAAACTGTTCGTATAATGCCCACCATTAGCTCCCTAAATTTTAAAATTATCTTTCACCTAATGGGGCTGCTTTTTGCAGTGAATGGAGGCTTCATGTTGATGGCCACCGGAGTAAGTTACTTTTATGGAGACGCCGTAGCATTCGAAATGTTATTAGCGGCAATCGTAACGTTGGGAATTGGTGGAATGACCTTGTTGATTACCAAAAACCACCGAAAGGAAATTCAAAAAAGAGAAGGGTATATCATCGTTACCTTTGGTTGGATCTGTATGTCGCTGGCGGGCACGCTACCGTATCTCTTCACGAATGCCATACCCAACTTCACAGATGCCTTTTTTGAAACCATGAGCGGGTACACCACTACCGGTGCTACTATCATGACCGATATTGAAATTATGCCGAGAGGCGTATTATTCTGGCGAAGCATCACACACTGGATCGGTGGAATGGGAATTATCGTATTGGCGATTGCTATTTTACCATTGTTAGGAATTGGGGGCATGCAGTTGTTTGCTGCGGAAGCACCGGGACCTGGAGGTGATAAACTACACCCGCGAATTACCGACACTGCGAAGCGATTATGGGTTATTTATGTAGCCTACACTATTATTGAAACCATTTTATTGAAATTGGCTGGCATGAGTTTTTTCGATGCCGTCAATCATTCGCTAAGTACCCTGAGTACAGGAGGATTTTCAACTAAAAATGCGAGTATCGCCTATTGGAACGGCAGTCCTTTGATTCAGTATATCATCATGCTATTTATGTTTTTAGCGGGTACCAACTTCGTACTGAGCTATTTCGCTTTTAAAACCAAATTTTCCAGTGTGTTGAAAGATGATGAGTTTAAGTGGTATCTCGGACTAATCGTATCGTTAGGCTTAATTGCGGCACTCATAATTTATTTTGAAGCCGATGTCTCGCTATCTTCGGTAGAGCATCCCATGATTTGGGGTGAATTTGAAAGCGCCATTCGGCACGGATTGTTTCAGGTGTTGGCAATCGTAACCACAACAGGCTTTGCTACGGCCGATTATACCATGTGGACACCTTTTCTTACGATTTTCTTCTTCGGATTGATGTTTTTGGGAGGTTCGGCTGGTTCTACGGCAGGAGGTGTCAAGATTATGCGCCATTTGTTGATGATCAAGAACGGTGTTTTGGAGTTCCGAAGAACGCTTCACCCACATGCTATTCTGCCAGTACGCTACAATCGCAAAGCAGTACAGCAACCGATTGTGTATAATATACTAGGGTTCTTTATCCTTTATATGCTATCCTTTATTATGGGTGTGTTGGTATTCTCGTGGTTGGGTTTAGATTATAAAACCTCTTTGGGAGGCGCTGCCAGTACCTTGGGGAATGTCGGTCCTGCGTTGGGTGATTTAGGACCTGTCAATAATTATAGCACATTGCCAAGTGCCGCAAAGTGGTGGGCGTGTTTCTTGATGCTGATCGGTCGATTGGAACTGTTTACAGTACTAATTCTGCTTACACCTTTCTTCTGGAGAAATAGATAACTAGCTTATAGCTTTACCGTCAATTTTGAAGCAAGTTCCTTTGCTCGTTGTGTGATGTTTTCAACATCACTTTCCAGTGAATCATACGCTAAGGCAACTGCCATTCTTCTGTACGGTCGAGAAGTAGGTTTTCCGAATATCCTGACATCACTTTTTTGTTCTGAAGAAATCGTTTCCAATCCTTCAATAATAGGATTTTCTGAATGGTCGCTCGCTAGTATAACGGCTGAAGCACCTTTTCGCTCTAGCGTAATTTGCTGAAGTGGTAATCCTAAGATGGCCCGTACATGCAGTTCAAATTCGTTGAAGTTTTGCGTATTGGCTAAGGTAACCATGCCCGTATCGTGTGGACGAGGCGATAATTCTGAAAAGTACACGCCATCATCGGCTACAAAGAACTCAACACCCCAAATTCCAGCACCACCGAGTGTTTCCGTAACTTTCTTTGCCATTTCTTGAGCTTCCCTTAAGTCGTTATCCTGCATCTTTGCAGGCTGCCAACTTTCTTGATAGTCACCGCGCTCTTGTCGGTGACCGATTGGCGGGCAAAAAAGAGTCTTCCCATTACGCTGGGTTAGCGTAAGCAACGTGATTTCATAATTAAAATTTACAAAGGCCTCCACGATTACTTCGGCAACATCACCTCTAGAACCTTCTTGAGAATATTGCCAAGCTTTTTCAATATCGGCTTCATTTTTAATGGTGCTTTGACCTTTTCCGCTGGAAGACATCAATGGCTTCACCACACAGGGCATTCCTATTTCTTCAACCGCCTGATGTAAGGTTTCGGCTGAGGTAGCATACCGATAATCGGCCGTCTTCAACCCTAATTCCTTGGCAGCTAAATCGCGAATCGCCTTTCGGTTCATGGTATAGTTAGCAGCTTTTGCAGAAGGAACGACCGTGTAGCCTTGTTTTTCATATTCGTAAAAGCGTTCGGTACGAATGGCTTCAATCTCAGGAACGATGTAATCGGGCTTATGCTTTTCAACCAATGCATCCAACGCTTCACCATCTAGCATATTAATCACTTCAAAACCATCAGCGACTTGCATGGCGGGAGCATTTTCATAACTATCTACCGCGATAATGGTTTGTCCCAAGCGTTGCGCAGCGATGGTAACTTCCTTTCCAAGTTCCCCGCTTCCGAGTAATAAAATGGTAGCCATGATGTTGTTTTTAGGAGAGTGCCTGTTTAATGCGCTTCATCGCTTCCACGATATCTTTTTCCGAAGCAGCATAGGAAATTCGAATACACTCCGGATTGCCAAAGGCTTCACCAGTTACCGTTGCGACATTTGCAGCTTCTAATAGATATAAGGAAAAATCGGAAGCTGTTTGGATGGTTTTACCACCAAATTCCTTTCCAAAGAAAGCAGATACATTTGGAAAAACATAAAAGGCACCTTCTGGTTCGTTAGTTTGCATCCCGGGAATTTCAGAAAGCAAATCCAATATCAATTTGCGTCGTTCCTTAAAGGCTTGAACCATATATTCAATTCGCTGTGGCGATTCTTCCAAGGCGGTAATCGTAGCCCGTTGTGCAATACAATTGGCGCCGCTCGTATTCTGTCCCTGCATTTTATTACAGGCTCTGGCAATGTATTCGGGTCCTCCGATATAGCCAATCCGCCATCCAGTCATTGCATACGCTTTGGAAACACCGTTCACGGTCACCGTGCGATCGTACATATCTTCAAATTGCGCCATAGAGGCATGATCGCCCGTAAAGTTGATGTGCTCGTAAATCTCGTCACTCACGACGATGATATCCGGATACTTCACCAAAACATCAGCTAAGGCACGCAGTTCTTTTTCACTATACACCGAGCCACTCGGATTACAGGGCGAACTGTAAATCATCATTTTTGTCTTCGGTGTAATAGCAGCTTCTAGATCTTCGGGCGTTACCTTAAAATCGTTTTCAATAGTCGTCTTGATTTCCACAGGAACACCACCCGCCACTTTACTGATATCGCTATAGCTTACCCAATAAGGGGCTGGAAGCAATACTTCATCGCCTTCATTCAACAATACCATGGCCAAGTTTGCCAAGGATTGTTTCGCACCTGTCGAAACCACGATTTGATTTGGGGTGTAGATAAGATTGTTGTCGCGCTTAAATTTTTTGATAATCGCTTGTTTCAAATCGCCATATCCATCCACAGGCGTATATGCATGATAGTCGTCTTTTACAGCTTGGATAGCAGCCTCCTTTACGAATTCCGGGACCGTAAAATCGGGTTCCCCGAGGCTAAGACCGATAATATCCTTGCCGCTTTCACGAAGTTCACGAGCTTTGGCTGCCATGGCTAATGTAGCCGAAGTGGCCATATTATTGACGCGATCTGAAAGTTTTGGATTCATAGTATTATGCTACTGCGGGCTTCATGCCCATTTGTTTTAAGAATTTGAAGTGCGCCGCAATGGCCTTTCTTGTCGAAGTATATTCGTTGTAGGGGAGGTTATATTCCAACGCCGTTTCCTTAACGATTTTGGCTATTTCGGTATAGTGAATATGACTGATATTTGGGAAAATATGGTGCTCCACCTGATGATTTAAGCCACCTGTAAACCAATTTACGATTCTATTTTTTCGTGAAAAATTAACCGTGGTGAACAATTGGTGAATGGCCCAGGTATTTTTCATGCTACCCGACTCATCTGGTAATGGCATTTCAGTATCTTCCACCACGTGCGCCAATTGAAACACAATGCTTAAAATAAGACCAGCGGTATAGTGCATGATGAAGAAGCCTAATAAAATCTTCCACCAAGCGATATCCAAGACCAGTAACGGAATAACCACCCAAACGGAAAAATAGATTGCTTTTGTAATGAACAATACGCTCCATTGCTTAATTGGTTTTGGCATTTTCCCATAGGAAAGTTTTTTCTTAAGGTAGCGTTGCGTTTGTTTGAAATCGGCTGTAAGCATCCAGTTAAAAGTTAGCAAACCGTACAGTATAACGCTATAATAATGTTGAAATCTGTGGAACCAACGCCATTTGGCATGTTGTGAAAAGCGAATTACACGACCGGCATCTAAATCCTCATCATGACCGTGAATGTTGGTATAGGTATGGTGAAGAACATTATGCTGTACCTGCCAGTTATAAACGTTTCCGGCAAGGATGTAAATACTTCCACCCAAAATTTTATTCACCCATTTTTTAGAGGAATACGAGCCATGGTTAGCATCGTGCATCACATTCATTCCAACACCGGCCATTCCAACGCCCATGACAATGGTGAGCAGGATTTGGCTCCACCCCGGTAAATCGAGGGTAAGCAAAAGGAAATAAGGCGTTAAATACAACGAAAACATAATAAATGCTTTCAGGTGCAATTTCCAATTGGCATTTCTGGAAATTTTATGTTCTTTAAAGTAACCATTGACCCTCTTGTTCAGGGTTCTAAAGAATTTGGCGGAATCGACACGGGAAAAACGGACTTGGGAAGTGCTCACAGACTATTGACTTATAATTTAAAGGGCTAAAAATACATATCTTTGCTCGAATTAAAGAGCAGGAGCGCACCTAAATTCGTGAAAGTTATCCCAATTTATCTACAAAATCTGATATGAAGCTTATCGAAACCTATTTTCCAGACCTTACAGCGGCCCAAAGAAATGATTTTCAAAAACTTGAAGGACTCTATCACGATTGGAATGAAAAGATAAATGTGGTGTCCCGAAAGGATATCGATGAACTCTATTTGCGACACGTATTACATTCACTCGGTATCGCAAAATTGCAGCGCTTCAATCCAGATTCGAAAATATTGGATGTGGGTACAGGAGGTGGATTTCCAGGTATTCCGTTGGCGATTCTCCATCCTGAAACGGAATTTCATTTGGTGGATAGTATCGGAAAAAAGATAAAGGTGGTGGAAGAAGTTGTTGATGGGTTGGGATTGACAAATGTTACCGCCATCAACGACCGGGTTGAAAATGTGGACGGTCAATACGATTTTATCGTGAGTCGTGCGGTGGCACAAATGGAAACGTTTGTGCGTTGGGTGAAAGGTCGCATTAAGAAGAAAAGTGAACACGAACTTCGAAATGGGATTTTATATTTGAAGGGCGGCGATCTTACCGAAGAATTGGCAAAATATAAAGCTGCAAAGGTCTATCCGTTGACCGATTTTTTTGACGAGCCGTTTTTTGAAACCAAGAGCGTGGTGCATCTCCCCATGAAGTATAAAGGATAATGGAGAAGGGGGAAAGCACTTCTGAAGGCGATTGGAGGTATTTTCAACAAGGACCCGAATTGATGGTAGTCGATCTCGGTTTTTCCTTTGAAACGTTTTCCGTTCAGCAGTTGAAGGTCTCTGAACAATCGTTTCAGTTTCCATCACAATTGATGTTGGGCAAACAAGCGGAATACTGTTTCGAATATATGGTGAAACATTCGGAGCAATATGAAGTGTTGGCTGCTAATATTCAGATTCAGGGGGAAGAACAGACGTTGGGTGAATTGGATTATCTATTGTTTGATACCAAAACCGATAAGAACCTTCATGTCGAATTGGCCTGCAAATTTTATTTGTATGATGAATCCTTGGGAGACGCCCCGGTTGAAAAATGGATTGGTCCGAACCGAAAGGACCGTTTGGTCGAAAAACTTCAAAAACTGAAGAACCATCAGTTCCCGTTACTGTATTCCGAAGCAACGGAATCCTTGCTTGAATCGTTGCAACTTCAACCTTCAACAATTGAACAGCAGTTATGCTTGAAGAGTTTTCTCTTTCTCCCAAAGGGAATGGAGAAAAGCGATTTACCTGAAGCGTTTTCGGATTGCATTATTGGTCGTCATATCAAGATAGACGATTTCACTCCAAAAAATTATCTAGGTGCTTTTTATCTTCCCCAGAAAAAAGAATGGTTGTTATCTCCGGATAGTCACACGACTTGGATTTCTTTCGAGGAAGTCAAGCGGCAATTGGATGAAAAACGATCACAAAAGCGTTCTGCCTTGGTATACCATAAAACCAACAAAGGGATTGAGTTGTTTTTCGTTCGGTGGTGGTAGGTGGTAGGGTGTAGGGTGTTGGGTGTTGGAAGTGGGGTGTTGAATCCTTTAGTCGATACTTCTGAAATCTAAAATCTAAAATCTCATATCTAATATCTTGGCTCTTGGTTCTAGTCTCTTGTCTTTGGTCTCTAGTCTTTTTCTTTTCTCGATATTCTTTGTTTCCTTGTGGTTTTGAAACTAGTCGCTCTGCTTCTTTTGCATCCCTGTTCCTTAAAACTCAAGACTCAAGACTCAAGACTCAAAACTCATCATTCTTCATTCCTAATTCTACATTCTAAATTCTACATTCTACATTCTAAATTCTGAATTCTAAATTCTGAATTCTGCATTTCTAATCCTTCACCTCCCCAACCTCACTCGTCGTGCCATAGGTGTCCATTAAATACACCAAACTGGCCATGGTGGCCGCGCCGAGTTCGAGCTCGCGTTTGTTTACCGCATCGAAGGTGTCGCTAGCGGCATGGTGGTGATCGAAATAGCGTTGGGAGTCGGGCCGCAGGCCAGCCAATACGATTTTATCGTCCTTCAACGGACCAATATCGGCGCCACTTCCACCGCGTTCGAAATAGTGAATTAAATAAGGTTCAAACAAAGGCTTCCAACTTTCAACTTGTTCAAAATTTTCAGCATCGGTATCGAAGGAAAAGCCTCTTGGCGTAAATCCTCCGGCATCGCTTTCTAAGGCGAAAACATGTTGTTCGTTCTTCAGCTTGGCTTCGGCAGCATATTTTCTGCCGCCACGCAAACCATTCTCCTCATTCATAAATAACACCACTCGAATGCTATGCTTAGGTTTATAATTCATCTCCTTAAAGATTCGTAACACTTCCATACTTTGAACACAGCCAGCACCATCATCGTGCGAGCCATCGCCCAAGTCCCAAGAATCCAAATGTCCCCCTACAATCATATAACGATTAGGATAGGTAGAACCGGTAATTTCACCAATTACGTTATACGACTGAACATCGTCATAGGTTTTACAACGTTGCTTAAAATAGAATTTCAAATCGGGTTTTAAGCTTAACGCACTGCTTAGATAGTCGGCATCCTTAGTGCTAATGGCACAGGCTGGAATCCGTTGGTCGGGAGGCGTTTCGCCATAACTCATGGAACCCGTATGTGGAAGGTCGTCATTGCTTAAGGTCATGGACCGAACTACAATTCCTACTGCACCATATTTTGCCGCTTCCATAGCACCTGCGTAGCGCTGATCTACACAGCCGCCATAGGCCTCGAAGGTATTAATGAGGTCGGCCTGCATCGGACGGTTATAAAAAACGATCTTTCCTTCAATTTGGTCTTTGCCGTATCGTGCGAGATCATCCAGTCCTTGTACTTCAATAACTTCGGCTTTTAGTCCGAGTGCTGGCGTTGGAACGGAACCTCCCAAGGCACAGATATTCGCCTGGGTGGTGATGCCTGGAGAGGTTTCAATGTAAGCCTGTTCCTGCGGTCCGCGTGTCCATTTTGGCACCATCACAGGCTGAAGCCAAACCTTATCCAAGCCGAGTTTCTTCAATTCTGCTTCGGTATATTCTACGGCACGTTGGGCATTGAGCGAACCTGACAATCGGCCCCCGATTTCGTTGGAAAGATAATCGAGCCAATCATAGGCTTTACCATTCAACAGCGCCATATCGTACATATTGCGAAGCATGGTAGAGTCTTTCTCCCTAGTTTGCGAAATGGCAGTATTTCCAACTAATAGAAGTGTAAGAAAGGTGAGTAAAAAAGGTTGGGGGATTCGAGCAGTATTTTTCATGCAAAATTTTATGTAAAGACGATTAAAATTATTCATTGTTTAAGCGATCCTTATAATCGTCGATTTGTGCTTTTATTTCAGGATCCAGTTCTGGCGTTTTGATATCGTCATATTGCTGAAGGGTTTCTAACAAAATCTTTGCCACAAGATACCGAGCGGTTGCTTTATCGTCGGCAGGGATGTTGAACCAGGGTGCGTGTGGTTTTGAAGTGCGGGTAATGGCATCTTCATAGCAATCCATATAGTCGTCCCACAGATCACGTTCATCCAAATCGGCCGGCGAGAACTTCCAGTGTTTGTTGGGCTTGTTCAACCTGCGTAGCAATCGGTATTTCTGTCGTTCTTTCGAAATATTCAAAAAGAATTTGAAAATGATGGTGCCATTCTGGGAAATGATACGTTCAAAATCGTTGATCTGTTCAAAGCGCTGGTCCCAAAACGTTTCATTTATATCGTCTAAGCTGTTCACTTTTGGAATATTTTCACCCAAAATATACTCGGGATGAACGCGGGTAATCAAGACATTTTCATAATGTGTTCGGTTAAAGACCCCAAACTTTCCGCGTTCTGGAAGCTTGCAGTAGTGGCGCCATAAATAGTCGTGACGCTTTTCCAAGGCGGTAGGTGTTTTAAAACTGTGGACGACCACACCTCGGGCATTGAAATCTTTAAACACTTCACGGATTAGGCTATCCTTTCCAGCAGTGTCCATACCCTGTAGACAGACCAAAACGCCGTATTTTCCATGGGCATAAAGGACATCCTGAAGTTCGCCAAGCTCCTCGCGGGTTTTCTCCAATTCTTTTTCAATTTTCTTTTCCGAGGCATCCAAATCGAAGGAGGAAGGTAAATCCTCTCGACGGTGATGGGCCGAAACTTTAAAATCGTTGGGATCTATTTTCTTCATACCGCTAAAGATACCGGTTTTTTCGAAGTTTGAAAGGCTGGCCGAATTCAGGATTTTAATAAAGCCTTAAGTCCTTTTCACCATTGCGTTTTGTACTTTTTATCAAAATTCAAAGTATGAAACGCCTACCATTTTTGATAACGGTTTGCTTGCTAATATTGCTAGCTTGCAACGATTCCCAGAAAGAAGGAAAAAATCAATCCACTCCTGAACCACAGGAAAAATCAAACGATTCGGATACCGCTTCAGAAGTAATGAAACTGTATGTGAACGACCGTTGGCATTTTCAACTTTCGTATCCCCAAGAATTTAGTCCATTGGAAAGCGAATTGGCTGGTAATGTTCCCGTCATCAATCTCTATAAAACAGATACCGGTGGAAATCCGCCCTTTGCTTTTCATGAAGATCCAGAACACTTCTATTTTAGTATTATGCCAAAAGGGTTTGGAACCGAGTATCCAAATGGAAAGCAACTTTCATTGGAAGAATGGGAGGATCCCTTGCCGTTAAATGTTCCCGCTTCAAAACAACAATCAAAAGTGTTTTTATTGGAGAATGATCAGCCTTGGGCTGTGATGCTCAATTTCGATAACCCGCCAAAAGGTTGGGGCGATTACGGTGGGATTTTCATTCATTTACCAATATCCAATTTTGAAGCGAAATGTTTTACCGTTTCGGGTGAAGAAAAGCCGATGACGCAGTGCGATCCGATGGGCGACGATTCGGTGAAGCTAAAGGGTTCCGTTTCTGAAGAAGATTGGAATACGATGTTGAGGATGCTCGAAACACTTGAATTTTATGAAGGCGAACGCGAAGAGCGACCTATTTCAGAACTGGTTCAGATTACGAAACCCTTGCCCAATACTGAAGTTACCTCTCCTTTAACCATTGAAGGAAAAGCGAGGGGTTTTTGGTATTTTGAAGGTGATTTTCCGTTGCGGTTGGTCGATAAAGATGATGCTATACTATTATATGAAGGACCAGTTTCCGCCAATGGAAAGTGGATGACAGAAGACTTTGTGCCGTTTTCGACAACCATCACTTTTGAAGCACCTGATGACGAACGTGGTTATTTGGTGTTTGAGCGTGATAATCCATCAGGCATCCCTGAAAACAATCGTAGTTACAGATTGCCAATATTATTTCCGCCGAAGTAGCTATTTGCTAGCAAATGCCTTTACGTCCTTTTCGCTTACTTCACTACCGCCTAAAATAATAAGGCGTTCTACTACATTTCTAAGTTCGCGAATATTCCCTGTCCAATCGTATTCCTGAAGTAATTTTATCGCTTTGTCGGAAAATTCTTTTTGGGCAGTTCCATGTTCCTCTGCAATTTTTTTGGTGAAATGTTCTACCAAGACAGGAATATCCTCTCTTCGGTCATTTAGTGAAGGAACCTTTATCAGTATCACGGCCAGACGGTGGTATAAATCCTCTCGGAAGTTCCCTTCCTCAATTTCCTTTTTTAGGTCTTTGTTGGTCGCTGTTACGACACGGACATCTACTTTAATATCCTTATCGCTACCCACACGCTGCACTTTATTCTCTTGAAGCGCTCGTAGTACTTTCGCTTGGGCAGAAAGGCTCATATCGCCAACTTCATCCAAGAAAATCGTTCCCCCATTAGCGGCTTCAAATTTTCCTGCACGGTCTTTATTTGCGGAGGTAAAAGCACCTTTTACATGACCGAACAATTCACTTTCAATCAATTCACTCGGAATGGCAGCGCAATTTACTTCAATCATGGGGCCTTTGGAACGATCGCTTTTCTGGTGAACCCAATGGGCTACCAATTCCTTTCCGGTTCCGTTGGGTCCGGTAATTAGGACGCGAGCTTCGGTAGGCGCTACTTTTTCGATCATATCCTTAATCTGGACAATGGCATCGCTATCGCCGACCATTTCATATTGCTTGCTGACCTTTTTCTTGAGTCGGGTGTTTTCCTGTACCAATTCCTTCCGATCCAAGGCATTTCGAACAGTGTTGAGCAAGCGATTTAAATCTGGCGGTTTTGAAATATAATCGAAGGCTCCTAGGCGCATGGTGTTCACGGCGGTATCGAGGTCGCCGTGACCCGAAATCATTACGATTGGAATTTCAGGTTTTATTTTTTTGGCGGCTTCCAATACTTCAACCCCGTCCATTTTGGGCATTTTGATATCGCACAGCACCAGGTCGAAGTCCTCTTTTTTGATAAGTTCCATTCCTGCTAGTCCATCCTCGGCTTCAATCACCTCGTAGGAGTCGCTTTCCTCAGTAAGTATTTTGATCAGTACGCGGCGGATGGCCGCTTCGTCTTCAATCAATAATATTCTTGGCATCCTTAGAATTTAAATTTTACGCCTCCCCGAAAATAGAAGGTGTTTTCCTCGTTTATGATGTACGCAGTTTCACGGTCGTTATCTCGTAATCGAAATTCGTTATAAACGCTGTGCGCTGCGTAGGTGTAAAATAACAAATGTTTGGTAAAAAAGTGTTCATATCCAATTCCAAATAACACATTTGTCATCGAAACGTTTTCCGCTACCACATTTGAACCAGCGGGAGTAAAGTTGTTTTGGATATTTCCGAAGAAATTGTCAAGCGTACCAAATGCTTGTAGCGCATCCTTATGGTCATGGTTCAAATACCTTCTGATATTCGATTTCGGAACACCTACCGTATAGGTCCAATCCGGGTGAAACGCTCGAAAGTAATTTACCATGGGTAGGGGGTAATTCCGACCGGGCGTGGTAGAATACGTAAGTCCCATAATAAGTCGATAAGGCTTGTCGATATCAGCCTTTCGCCTATCGTTAATGGCATATACGGCACCTTCATAAATAACATCGTCGCTGCCAACTTTTTCATTTAGGGTTGAATTGATTCGCGCACCACCTCGAATTCCAAGTCGCCAGCTGTCATTAAGCTTAAAAACGTATCCCAAATATCCTTCTATTCGTTGTACCGATTGAAGTTGTTCAATTTGTGTGGGGGTGAAGAGCTCGTCTCTATCTTCAATTCCTAAATCGACATATCTGTATTGAAGTCCGATAACAAAATATTCCTCTTTTTCTTTCCCAACGGGAATCGGTATTTGGACTAACGCCCGATACCTCGCAATATCGTTATCCGATTTTGAAAATGGAATATACATGTACTCTAACCGTGCGATATCGGTGGTTTGCGCCTGAAGTGTAAAGGCACTGATGAGCAGTAACAACGCTGAAAAAACATAGTTTTTCTGTGTTGTGGTCAGGTGTTTGTTTAGCATAAAAGATTAAGATTCTTTAGTATTCGTTTGGTACAGGTGGACATCTCGCTGTGGGAATGGAATCGTAATACCATTTGCCCTAAACAGGTCATCGATCCGGAACCGTATCTCACTTTTAATACGGGGGTCCACAAAACTGTCGTTTATAAAAAAGTGAATACTAAAGATAAGTGCGGAATCTCCAAAATCCTCAAATAATACGAAAGGTTTAGGATTTTTTAACACACCTTTTTGTTTTGCTACGCTCTCTAGCAAGAGCGACTCTACCTTTTTGGTGTTGCTTCCATAGGCAACTCCAACACGAACCAATTCGCGCGTGGTACGGCGATTTTGGGTGTAGTTATAGATAGTATCGGTTATAAATTTATGGTTGGGAATGATAATAATCTTATCATCCCTTGTAATAGCCCGTGTGGTCCGTAATTTAATGTCGATAACACGGCCCACCTTGCCTTCGGTTTCAATAATGTCGCCTACTAGCAAAGATTTGTCTATAATTATGAAAATGCCTCCAATAATATCTTTAAAGAGGTCTTGAAGTGCGAGTCCTAAACCAACTAGTAGCGCTGCAGAAGCTGCTAAAAAAGGAGTTACATTTATTCCCGCAAGACTTAATACGGCAAAAACGACTACGATATAGGTAACGTATTTGATGAATTTGAAGACGCTGATAAACTTTTGTTTATCTACTTCATTCATCTTTCGAGTGTAGAGTACCCGAATCCATTTCAACAAAAAACTGGCAATTAGAAAGGAGAAAATGACCAACAGCAGCAAGCCGATATTGATTTCAATTTGCTTTTCGCCTTCAAAAAAGGTGAAGCCAAGGTCTAAAAATTCCTTGATACTTCCCCAAATGTCATCTTTGACGACTTTTTCTATTTTCTCGCCAACCTTTTCTTTCTGTTGAAACATACTAGTATTTCAGCCACTTGGCTATTTCTTTGTAACTCGCTTTTTTACCGTACATCAAGATTCCCACGCGATAGATTTTCGCTGCGAACCATACGATGCCTATAAAAGTAGCAAATAAAATAACGACTGAAAGAACCTGCTGCCACATTGGAACTCCAAACGGAATACGCATTAACATGACGACAGGCGACGTAAATGGAATAAAGGAGAAAACTTGTGAAACCGTACCATGCGGATTGTCGATTACCGTGAAGAATCCAACGTAAACGGCCAAAATTAGTGGCATTAAGATTGGCATCATAAATTGTTGGGTATCGGTTTCGCTATCAACGGCAGCACCGATGGCCGCATAAAGGGAAGCATATAGTAAATATCCACCCATAAAGAATAGGATAAACATGATAACCAAATTCAACAGTGGCATATTGGCAATTTCGTAGATTATTTCCTGAACCATTCCATCGGCTCCTCCAGCACTTGCTTCCAATGCTTGCTGCTGTGGCGTTTGGACAGCACTAGGGTCAATACCGAATACGGAAGTAAGGATTGCGCCAAAAACAAATAACAAGATCACCCAAGCCATAAACTGCGTGATGCCAGCCAAGGTAGTTCCGAAGATTTTTCCCAATAACAATTTGATTGGTTTTACAGAGGAAATGATGACTTCAATGATTCTACTGGTCTTCTCCTCGATAACACTTCGCATAATCATATTTCCGTAGATAATGATGAACATAAAGAGGATGTATCCTGCCGCACCACCGAAAATCAGTTTGATACCCGAACCAAGTTTAGACGTTTCCTGTCCTTGGAAGGTTTCAATCTTTGCATCTACGCGAACCCTAAGGTCACGAATTTTTTGGGCATCGATGCCGGCTTCAGCCAAACGAAGCGAATTCGCCTTATCTGAAATAGCATCTTCAATATCGTCTATGAGGGTTAAGGACGGCGAATCTTCAGAATAAAACACAATCGACTTCGAAAGTTCGTCAAGTTTGCTAGTTGCCGGAATATATAGCAACCCATAATCCTCTGAACTACGCACGGTTTCCTTGGCTTCAGCTAAGGAAGTATTGGAAAGCATTTTATAGGTAATATTGTCTCCGCTTTCAAATTCTGAAGAAAACAATCCGCTTTCATCAAGAATAGAGATTACCCTTTCGTTTTCGCTATTCACTTGTGAAAGGTAAGCGACAAGTCCGAACAGACCGACCATGATCAACGGACTTAGGAATGTCATGATGATGAAGGATTTCTTCCGGACCTTGTTGAGGTATTCCCGTTTTAGGATGAGCGATAGATGGTTCATAGCTTATTGGTTTTTGTTAACGGCCTCGATGAAGATATCGTTGGCAGAAGGAATTACTTCTACGAAGTGAGTAATCTGTCCTTTGCTAGTTAGGTAATTGATGAAGTCGTTCGCGGTGGATGTTTCTGGAATCTTCACGCGATACTGAAGTTCATCGTTAATGCTTTTAAACTTGGTGGGTGTAATTTTATATTTTTCCTGCAATGCTGCTGTCACTGCAGCCTCATTATCGGTCTGAAGTCCGACGTCGAAGGTGTTGGCTTGATACTCCCGTTTAATGTCGATTAGCTTTCCGTCCAAGATTTTATTCGATTTATTGATAAGCGCGATATGGTCGCACATTTCCTCTACCGATTCCATTCGGTGCGTACTGAAAATAACTGTAGCGCCGTCGTCGCGGAGTTTCAGGATTTCATCCTTTATCAAATTTGCATTAATTGGGTCGAAACCGCTAAAGGGCTCATCGAATATTAACAATTTAGGTTGGTGAAGGACGGTTACCACAAACTGAATCTTTTGTGCCATTCCTTTGGAAAGTTCTTGTATTTTCTTGTTCCACCAGTCGCCGATATCAAGACGATCGAACCAATACTTCAACCGTTCCTTGGCTTCACTATGGCTAAGGCCTTTCAATTGGGCAAGGTATAGTGCTTGTTCGCCAACCTTCATGCTTTTATACAAGCCGCGCTCTTCCGGTAAGTAGCCAATATGTTGAATATGTTCCGGTTTCAACTTTTCACCATCCAAGAATACTTCACCCGAATCGGGCATGGTAATTTGGTTGATGATGCGAATAAGTGTTGTCTTTCCCGCACCATTCGGACCCAAGAGTCCAAAAACACTTCCTTTGGGTACCGAAATCGAAACATCATTTAGGGCTTTGTGAGGACCAAACGATTTTGAAACGGAGTTAACGGCCAATAGATTTTCCATAGTTGATTTTTACAGCGTGTAAAGATAAAAATTGCTTGCTACAAAGCAGCGATTCGTTTGTCTTTTCCAATAGGTAGGGAAGCTGTGTGAAATGTTACGGAATTCGTGATTATTTCTTCTTTTGCAACAGCCACTGAAGACCGATGATACTTTTCGCATCGATAATCGTTGAAGGAATGCCGCCAGCGATATCCGCTATGGGAAGTTTTACCAATTCGATATCCTCGTTCTCATCTTCCTGTCCGCCGCCATCCGATTTTTGGTCGCTTTCAGAGACTTCGGCATAATAAAGGTGAAGCCGTTCGCTGCTGGCACCTGGAGAGGTGTAGAAATCCATGATTTTTTCTGCTGCACTGATATGGTAACCTGTTTCTTCCTCGACTTCACGAATGATACACTGTTCTGGCGCTTCGTTTTCTTCCAATGAGCCTGCTGGGATTTCTAGAATCCAACCTTCCTCATGAAGGGTAGTAGGGTATCGAAACTGCTTGGTAAGGAGTACGCTTTTCGTTTCTCTTTCAACCAAAACAATCGCGACAGAATCGCCACGATGAAACGCCAGTCGCTCGGTTTCAATGGTATTGCCATCGAAAGTATCGTAATTGACGGAAGCCTTCAGCATTTTATAATGATCGTGAAAAACGGTTCGTTGGTTTTGAATGGTATACTTCATAACAAATAAAAAAGCACCTACAATGGCAGGTGCTTTAAAAATACGGTATTTGCTTCGATTAGAAGGTAACGACCAAGTTCATGTTTAGGCCATTGCTTTCCGGTACGAATCGACATACGCCACCTACGCAAATAAGTCCGCCACGTTGGCGACCATAATTCATGGAGAAACGCGTACGCCCTTTGGAATAGCTTCCACCTATATTATAGTAGTGAAGTGGATCCTCGAACTGACTATCGGTCTCGAAATCGCCATCGATACTTTGGTAGTTGAAGTTGTCGGCGATAAAGAAATTCAATCGGGAATTCGGACTGTATTCGATGACACCAGCGGCCCAATTTCCACGGTCCTGTTGGCTCCAAAGGTGTTGTAGTGCGAAGCGAAAGGATTGTCCTTTTCCGAAACGATAGGTTGCTTCCCCCACACCGGTAATAGCTTTAATGTCGCCTTGCACACCAAGTGGTCCACCGAGTGAAACCCCTTTGTCTATAATTACACTTTGAAATGTTGCCACGGTACTCCAAGCACTGCTCCAGCGGTTCTTCACTTCAAAATTTATATCGCGGAAATAGCGGTCACCATCCCCGATAAATTTCACATCATACGAAAGGTCTTCGTTGAATTCAGTCTCTAAACCACCCCAATAGGAGAAATTACCGGCAATCTTGGTATTCACTTTCCCGAGTGGACTCTCTTTTGGGAAGGAATAATAGACATCTACCTGTGCTCCAACTTCACCAGCACGTTGCTCGAACCCTTCGGTTAGCAAGCGCGGTTGTGCATTATATACATAGATGTTGGTAAGCATGTAATCCTGTTGTTTGGTAAGGGCTGGAGTGTAGTTAATAAGTTGTTGGTTGAATTGGTTTCCTTCGACGGTACGATCGGAATAAAAACTAAAGTTTTCCAACCTTCTAAACGTAGCGTTTATTCCTAGTCCACGTTGTGCATACCCCATATTCACCTGAAGTGCTGTTCCGTCATATAAACGATCTGAGTCAAACAAGCCTTCATTGGCAATAACATCTTCTTCCTTATAACCCACTTCAACACCTCCATAAAACTTATCGATAACAAAATCGGCTCTAGCACTATAGGCATTTACGGTAGATGGAATCGTGTCGTTAGCATTGGTGTCTTGGTAACGGCCTACATAGCTTACGCCAGCGCGAAGATCTACCTCACCCGTTTTCAATGCTGAACCTAGGTCGAATGCTGCATCTACACCCTGAATAACGCCTTCAGAAAGTTCGAAGCCTACACGTTGCTGGCCATATACGCCTGTAAGGTCGATAAAATCGGTCGGTGAAAATTTCACCCGAAGTCCGTGCAACGCACTATTGATACCTAACTGACGGTCTTCCCACGTTCTTAATAAGAGACCATTTCCAAATTGTTCATAAAAGTAACCACCCGTTACATCAAGACTTTTGTCTCGATAATTCAGAAAATAAGTGGCAATGCCGTTGCCGCCATCGTAGTCGGGGGCATATCCTAACAATGCGTTTGGTAAGTAGGATTCGTACTGAACGCCTGCGGAAAAATCGCCGTAGGCATAATTCAATTGAAAATAGTTATTGGATCGGAAGGCCTCGTCGGGAGCGATGAATGGGAGTCCGTCATCGTCTAGAAGCCATTGGGAATTCGATTCTAGGCCACCATAGAAATAGCCTTTGTCTTGTGCGAAAAGCAATGAGCTTCCCAGAAGGGCAATGCCCACTAAGAATTTTTTCATGAGGTAGGTTAGTTAGATTGTATTAAAAAAGGAGTTTACTTAGAGTGTTCTTGCACTTTTTCGTATAGTTCGTATTCGGCACCCGGATTATATCCCGAATGGCGGTATACAATTTTACCGTCCTTTACCAATAACGTGAGCGGAACGGTAGCAGCACCCAATGCTCTTTTAAGATCGTTGTTAGTATCCAGCAAAATGGTATAATCCCAAGCCTTCCCATTAATTAGTGGCTTTACGCGCTTTACGGTTCTACTATCGTCTACCGAAACAGCGATTAACTCGACATTAGTCTCGTCTTGCCAATCTTCATATACTTCATTGATGGCATCCAATTCTTTCAAACAGGGAACGCACCATGTGGCCCAAAGCGACACAATTTTAACATTGCCATCGCTTGCCAATTCATTAAGCGTTGTAGTGGCGCCATCAAGAGTTTCTAAGCGAACATTCGGTAATTCGTCTTGTGCATATGTGAACGTAGCCATGCACAATGTGAGAAGGATAAGTATTTGTTTCATGGAAAAATTGTTTGATTGCGAAAGTATCAATAATTAATTAAAAGTCATATTATTTTACAATAATCACTTTACTTTTCTGTTCCTTTGTAAGTGAAACGTAAAAATCGTTCCAAAATTGATATTTTTACAATTCTATTGAAAATTTTTAAACCTTATGAAAATCACAAAGCTTATTCCCCTTTTACTATTGGCATTTTTGGCGGTTGTCGCATGTAGTAAGGATGAGGATTTTTCAGGCAATGACGAGGCTGTTACAATCGTAGACGAGAATGCCGGCCTTGTTGTTCGTAGTAGCTCACTTCGTAATCAAGAAATACCATTTCGTGTTTTTAATTCGAGTGAAGAGGAAGTAACAGATGTTGCTACTTTTTATGTAGATGAAGCTGAAATAGAGGGCTCGATATTTACTTCGGCCGATGAAGGCATATTCGAAGTATATGCGCAATACGAAGAAGATGGTGCTACAATTGAAACCGAACCCAGGCCATTTTCTGTTATTATACCAAAGCGAAAAATAATGATAGAAGATTATACAGGAACTTGGTGCGGCTATTGCCCCCGAGTTACGGCATCGATTGAAGAGGTTCACGAGGAGACAGAGCACATTAGTGTGGTTGCGATTCATAACGACGATGAAATGGCGCTTCCTTTTGAACAAGACTTACGCGCTGAGTTCGATGTTACGGGCTTCCCTGCAGGTCGAATTAATAGAACCGTTAACTGGATTAACCCACATGATCCTGAAGATGTGCTTAGCATTGCTGGTCAACCAGCACCCATGGCTATCGGAATCGAGTCGCAACTGTCAGGAAATGATTTAGCGGTAAAGGTGACCGTTGCTTCTGAAAATGAACTTTCGAATGCCAAAATGGTGGTTTATTTGGTTGAAGACGGGCTGCTGTATAATCAAGTGAACTATTACGACAATGACGAAAGTAGTCCTTATTTTGGACAAGGAAACCCAATTGTAGATTTTGAGCATAACGATGTGTTGCGTGCTAGTCTTAGTAATATTTTTGGTGATGCACTACCTGCCATTGCAGCGCTAGAGGAATATGCTAAAAATTATAGTATTTCACTTTCTAGCGAATACAATCCGGCGAACCTGCGTTTGGTGGTTATGTTGGTAGATGAGAACAATACTGCCATGAACTCGCAGTATGCCGCCATCGACTCGGCAAAAGGATTTGAATAGTCCATAGCATCAAGATTTCATAGAATAAAAAAGCCCAGCTATTTCAGCTGGGCTTTTTATATGGATTAATGTCCTATCCTAGGAATGGGTATCGATAATCGGTTGGCGAAACAAAGGTTTCTTTCACCATACGTGGCGATATCCATCGGTAGAGGTTCAACTTGCTACCTGCCTTATCGTTGGTTCCACTTGCTCGTGCACCACCGAATGGCTGCTGACCAACAACTGCGCCCGTGGGCTTATCGTTGATATAGAAGTTTCCGGCTGCGTTTTCCAAAATCTTTACGGCTACATCTAACGCATATCGATCTTCACTAAAGACAGCACCAGTTAAGGCGTACTCGCCGGTTTCGTCTACCAAGTGCAAAGTTTCTTCCCAAGCATCATCTTCATATACATAAATAGTGACTACCGGGCCGAAAAGCTCGGTGCACATGGTAGTGTACTTTGGATTGGAAGTAACGATAACCGTTGGATCAACAAAATACCCTTTCGATTTATCGTAATTTCCACCCGCAATTATTTCGGCATCCTTGTCCTTTTTCGCTTGGTCGATATACTTCGCAAGCTTGTCGAAGGAACCTTCGTGAATAACTGCGGTAATGAAGTTCTCCATATCCTCGGGCGAGCCCATTTTAAAGGAATTGATGTCGCCAACCAAATAGTCTTTTACGTCGCTCCAAATGCTTTTAGGGATATAGCAACGGCTCGCAGCACTACATTTCTGGCCTTGGAATTCAAAAGCACCTCGTGAAATAGCTGTCGCTACCTGAAGTGGATTAGACGATTTGTGCGCGACGATAAAGTCCTTTCCGCCTGTTTCGCCTACAATTCTTGGGTAGGTTTTGTAGTTATGAATATTATTTCCAATCTGTTGCCATAAATTGCGGAATACCGTAGTGGAGCCAGTGAAGTGAAGGCCACTAAAATCAGGACTGTTTAAAAGCGTTTCACTAATCATCACCGGATCGCCCATGACCATATTGATAACACCAGGAGGTACACCTGCTTCTTTGAAGACATCTAAAACCACCTTAGCAGAATACACTTGACTATCGCTTGGTTTCCATATTACGACGTTCCCCATTAAAGCAGCACTGGCAGGAAGATTTCCCGCAATAGCCGTAAAGTTGAAAGGTGTAATGGCGTATACAAATCCTTCTAACGGACGATACTCCAAACGGTTCCATGCGCCCGAAGTACTTTCAGGTTGTTCGCTATAGATTTCCGTCATAAACTGAACGTTGAATCGTAGAAAGTCAATCAACTCGCAAGCTGCATCAATTTCAGCTTGATAGATGTTTTTGGATTGCCCCAGCATGGTAGCAGCGTTTATTTTTGCTCGATACGGACCCGCAATCAACTCAGCCGCACGTAAAAAGATAGCCGCACGATTTTCCCATGGCATGCTCGCCCATTTTTGTCGTGCTTCCAATGCAGTATCCATGGCTTGCTCAACATGTTTTTTCTTCGCCTTATGATAGGTTCCCAAACTATGCTGGTGATCGTGTGGGGGAGACATGGTTTCGGTATCGCCGGTTGCAATATCTTCGCCATTGATGTAAAGCGGCACATCTACTGTGCTATTGTACATTTCCTTATATGCTTTTAAGACCCGCTCGCGTTCTGGTGAACCCGGCGCATAGTCCATAACAGGTTCATTTACGGCAATCGGTACTTCAAAGAATCCTTTGTCCATATGTTTATTTTTTTAGATTATCGATTAGAAACTCCTAAATCGAGAGGAATTCAGAGCGCAAAGGTACGTTTTTTAAGCGATTTGCCATGTAACTACAGTCACAGTCTGAAACATCTATTGTATCGAATCTAGCTGAACAAGCTATCACTCCATTTACATTTCATTACTCCCTAAATAATGAGTATTTTTAAGGAACGTCAATTGTAAAAGTAGGCGAAACCATGTGTACATTAACGTTTATACCGAAACCCAATGACGGTTTCATCTTGACCTCCAATCGAGATGAAGCACCGGAGCGCGATACCATTCCTCCACAGCTCTATAAAGAGGAGGGCGTTCAATTGCTGTATCCAAAAGATGCGGTTGCGGGAGGAACGTGGTTGGGCGTAAGTGCTAAACAACGGGTTGTGTGTTTGCTGAATGGTGGTTTCGAGCCTCATGAACGTAAAGACGACTACAGGATGAGCAGGGGAGTCATCGTAAAAGACGTGTTGGTCTCGTCAGATGCCATGCAAACCTTAAAGGAATATAATTTTAAAGGGATCGAGCCTTTTACGCTGGTGTGGGCCGATTGGCAAGAACAGCTGCATTTGTATGAATGTGTATGGGACGAAGTAAAGGCGCATTTTTCTGAAAAGCCTATCGCGCCACAGATTTGGTCTTCTTCTTTATTATATACACAAGAAATGAAACAAAAACGTGAAGATTGGTTTTCAAGTTTTTTGTTTGAAAACCTAAAGCCCACACCCCATGAATTGTGGGAGTTTCACCATACGGCAGGTGAGGGATCTTCTCACTTCGATTTGGTGATGGACCGGAACTTTGTTACGACAAAAAGTATTACTCAAATTGTAAAAAAAGATGCAGTAAGAATGAAATATAAAGATCTTCATTCAGATGTTGATAAAACAATCGAACTTCCCTAATTTACTGCGAATTCAGCATGAAGTTTGAACCGCGGAACCGCTACTCTAAACTCTTCTTCCGTTAAGGTATTTCGCATTACGTAATGTCCTTTCATCGAGCCGTGTGGCGCTTGTAATAAACAGCCGCTGCTGTAGACATGGTGTGTGTCTGGCTTTAGCACGGGCTGTACGCCTACGACACCTTTACCTTCGACGGTTTCGGTTTTCTTTAGGGCATCCTTAATTTTCCAATAGCGTGAGATAAGTTGAACGGTGTCCTTTCCTTGGTTTTCAATGGTAATAGTATACGAAAAGGCATAGCCCACTTGAGCGTTCGTACGAACCGTTCCCTCAAAACGGGTCTGAACCGAAACCTTTATGCCATGCGTAACCTTTTGTACCATACTAATAGAATGCTGCCGAAGCAGAAAAGAAAATAAGGGCCGCAATCGTAGCGCTTACCCAAAATACAATGTTTAAAAATACAAATTTTAATATTGTAACAATTCTGGACTGTTTGTAGAAATTGCGTAAGGCCTTGTAAAAGTAAAAAGGGCCAATGATAATGAAGAGGATGCTTGCAAAAATATCATTTCCTATAAGCAGGTCTGGTAGGGTAGAAATTAGCATTCCCAAAAAGACAAAACTGAAAATATGAAACAGGAAAATGATATGTTCAATATAGGTGAACTTTTTCTTGGAATACAATAACCAAAAAGCGATCGCAAAGAAGGGCGTAAAGAAGAACACAAAGAATGGAGTTTTGTTCATCAGATAGTTGATGAAGCCTGTGGGATTTTCCTCTACACGTTCAATCGATTCATTTTTTTTGTACAGCCAACGATTGTAAAAAGTATCTTCGTGTTGAAGACTATCCAATGCTATATGCGAATCCTTAATCTCATGCGATTTATAGAAATCGCGATATGTTTCAAATCGTTTTGCGTTTCGTTTAAGGAAGCTCATGCGTTGCAAGGAATCTTCACTAAAGTAAACGATTTCCTCCTCCTCCGTATCTTCAGAAATAGTATCCCTTACTTCCTCATTTTGTTTATCAACTACAGTATCGCTAACAATTGCTGTTTCTTTTTCAGGTGAATCAGTGCTTGCTTGTGCCAAAGCGATAGAATCTCCGAATGCACCAGTCATTTCTTCGTTTTCACCTTCATCCAAAAAATGGCGATCGTCACCATACGAATAACTGACTCCTGTCTCATCCTTGGTTTCGGTTTTGAAGAAATTGTTCTCTTCAGGCAGAAATGTATTGATAAGTCCTTGTAAAATGAAATAGATGATTGAAACACTCAAAAAGAACCGAAACGGATTGGCATAGCGCATTCGTTGCCCCCGCACATAGTTTCGCGTTATCGTTCCGGGTTTGAAGAGAAGGTCCTTTACCGTGTGCCGCAGCCGCGAGTCGTAACTAACGATACTATTAATGAATTCGCCAAAAAAGTCGAAAGCCGAAAGCTGTTTCGTGCTATTAAGCTGCGAGCAGTAAGGGCAATAACGATCGCTGAGGTCCAATGGATGGCCACAGTTCAAACATTCGGTGCCTCGATATTTTTGCGCTAGGCGCTTGCTGCTAGCAACAATTTTGTTTTTTCGTCCCATGCAACTGGGATTTTCAGGTTAGTTGTTAGTAATGGTGGTCGAGTTTGCTTTTCCCATACCTATAAGCCGATCGAAACGAGCTCCTAAATTTCGGTAATATACGAGTACTGTATACGCATTTTCAGTTTGCCAAAAATTACCACTGATAGCGCCTTCGTCTATAGAGCCATCTCGATTTACCAATACATATTTATAATCGTAATATCCCTGCTTAAAAAGTCGGCTGTTTCGGTACGTATCACTTTGGGGGTCGTACCTCATATATGTCGAGCCATCGATGGTGAAATTGTTGAAGGCTCCATAAATATGAATTTCCTTTTCACCTATATCCTCAAAATACTGAAGGTTGAAATGCATGCGAACATAATCGGCTTCAATCGAATTGCTGTTTTGGGCATCGATGTTGCGAACGACGAAATTTCCATTTACGTCCGGATTATAGGTGTACACCCGATCGGCTCTTGAAATATCCGTAAAAATATAGTTCTCGTATAAATCGGTTAAATCCACGCCGCGAATTCGGTTGGTGGCGGCTCGAATATCCTTATTGTCGAAACTAAGGTATTCATTTCCACCCCAGAAGGAAGCTTCCGTATCGTACCGATAGATCAATTCATTTCCAATGGTATACTGAGGCTTCAGGTCTTTGATACCTGTTTTGAGGTTGTTATTTTGAATTACAAGTGTGTTTACCGTTTGCTTTGGATTCACCAAAAGAAGGGATGGCGAATTAATACTGAATTGAACCACCTGTTTCTCCTGAATATATTTTATATCGCGCATTCGCTTCACTTCAACCCTAACATTCGCTATTTGTTCCATAACCATAAACTTGCGGGAAAATATTGGGCGTCTATTTTTGTCATAAATAGTAATAAGATAATTACCGCTTTTGGTTACAGCCCTGGTTTCCCGATTGGGAATCGTAAGGTAATAATGTGAAAAAATCTGAAGCGTGTTTAAGGAATTGTCATAGGTTTCAATCCGAACATCATCGAAGCCATCCAAATATTCACCTTTTGATAGGTCGCTTTCAGTCCAATCAAAATTATGATGGGTAATTTCATAGTAGTAATCGTCTTCCTGTCCGTTTAGCGCATCGAACGACATCTCGAAGCTTTCGCCCAATCGCATAATGGGCAATTGTCCTTCTACAGAACTTCCCCTGAATTTAATAGTTCGGATGTAATCTGGCGCAGGGAGTTCTTGAATCTGTGCCAGCGCAACGGTGGTAAATAAAAGCCCTAGGCTAAGCAGGAGAGCGAAATATTTCATAGGAATATCGTTTATGGGCTAAAGATAATCAAATTTTGTGCCTCGCATTTTTTAGGAGAACGGATAGTTCATAGCTGCATAAATTTATAGGTTTTTTATTGTGTGGTGGTGGTATAAATTTATAAATTTGCACACCCGAAAAATACCTCTAAAGAGGTGTGTGGGAAAACCATAATCGTAACATAACTATCCTATGTCAAAAGACATTAAGATTAAAAAAGGTCTTGACATCCGTTTAAAAGGAGTGGCGGAAAAAACACTTTCCAATGCGCCGCGTTCGCGAACCTTTGCGATAAGACCTTCGGACTTCCACCTAGTAAAACCTAAAATGGTTGTAAAGGAAGGTGGAAAACTTAAAGCAGGAGATACCGTATTTTATTCCAAAGAGCACGAAGCTATTAAGTTTGTTTCACCCGTTAGCGGAACATTAACCAAAATTGAGCGTGGAGCAAAACGTGTCATTTTGCGCATCGTCATAGAAGCCGATACGCAGGATGAATACGCCGACTTCGGGACGTTAGATGCTGGTACTGCAGATGCTGAGGCAATCAAAAATAGATTGTTGGAAGCGGGTTGCTGGCCGTTTATTCAACAACGACCCTATGCTGTTATCGCAGATCCGGAGACCGCTCCAAGAGATATCTTTATTTCCGCGCATGCTACAGCGCCGTTAGCAGCCGATTACGATTTCACTTTACAAGGAAAAGAAAAGGAACTACAGGCAGCGGTCACGGCACTGTCAAAATTAACGGAAGGAAAAATCCATGTCGGGGTTGGCAAGAACGGTAAATCTCCATTGGAAGGTCTTAATGGCGTGGAACTTCACAAGGTTTCGGGTCCGCATCCATCTGGTAATGTTGGAACTCTTATCGGAAAGATTGCTCCAGTGAACCGAGGTGAAACCGTTTGGACGATCACTCCGCAGGATTTGGTGATTATGGGTGAATTGTTCTTAACCGGAAAATTCAATGCAGAACGTATTATTGCATTGGCGGGTTCTTCGGTAAAGGCGCCAAAATATTACAAAACTAAAATCGGTTCGGAGGTTTCAACATTTATTTACGACTCCGGTCTGAATGAAGAAAATGTACGCGTTATCAGTGGAAATGTTCTTTCTGGCACCGAGATTTCTCCGAAAGGGTATTTAGGCTATTACGACGATGTAGTAACGGTAATTCCTGAAGGCGATGACTATGAATTCTTCGGTTGGAACAAACCGATTTTCAATAAGGTTTCTGCATCGCGAGCGCTTACCTTCTCTTGGATGCAGCCGAACAAAAAATACGAACTCGATACAAACACGAATGGCGAGCACCGTGCATTTGTAGTAACTGGAAACTACGAAGAAGTATTTCCACTCGACATCTATCCTTTACAGACCTTAAAGGCTTGTATGGTTCAGGATTTGGACCAAATGGAAGCTTTGGGAATGTACGAGGTGGCACCAGAGGATTTTGCACTAACGGAATTCATCTGTGTTTCAAAACAACCACACCAACAAATCATTCGTAACGGATTGGATATAATGTACAAAGAAATAGGATAACGCTATGGGATTGAAACAAAAATTACATACGCTTAAGGAGAAATATAAGGGCAAGAAGATGGCTCCGGCCTTTAACGCCTTGCATACCTTCTTGTATCTGCCCAATGAAACCACCCATGGTGGAACACATATTAAAGCAGCAGACGACTTGAAGCGTACTATGAATACCGTAATCTTAGCATTGGTACCTTGCTTGATCTTCGGAATCTTTAACGCTGGGTATCAACATTACGCTGCACTCGACAATACGTTGCGAGCAGCACCATTGGCAAACTTTTTCACGTGGGATAACTTCTGGTTGGGATGTATGACCGTCCTTCCATTAGTAATCGTTTCGTACGTGGTTGGATTGGCAGTGGAGTTTTTATTTGCTGTCATCAAAGGTCACGAGGTGGAAGAAGGATATTTGGTAACAGGAATGTTAGTGCCGCTTATTGTACCGGTCGATATTCCGTTGTGGATGTTGGCAGTAGCTGTCATCTTCGGAGTCGTAATCGGGAAGGAAGTGTTTGGTGGTACTGGAATGAATATCCTAAATCCAGCCCTTACCATTCGGGCATTCTTGTTTTTCGCTTATCCAACTTGGATGAGTGGCGATAAGGTATGGGTACATGGTGCCGCAGAGCGAGCACAAGAAATTGCAAATGGAGCAAACGTCGACGCTATTTCAGGAGAAACAATCTTGGGTAGTTATGCGCAAAACCAAGAAGTAGTGTACAGTCTTTCCGATATGTTCTGGGGCTTTATTCCAGGATCGGTGGGAGAGACCTCTAAAATATTGATTATTCTTGGAGCCGCCATCTTGATCTTTACCAAAATCGGAAGCTGGCGTATTATTTTCAGTACGCTGATCGGTGCCTTAACCATGGGATTGATCTTCAACGGTGTGGTGAATATGGGATGGATTGGCGAATCTTCTAATTTCTATGGGTTGATGAGCGTTCCGTTCTGGCAACATTTAATTATCGGAAGTATCCTTTTCGGTGCTGTATATATGGCGACCGATCCAGTAACGGCTTCACAAACCAATAAAGGGAAATGGATTTACGGATTCTTGATCGGATTGATTTCTATCTTGATTCGCGTATTTAACCCTGCCTATCCGGAAGGAGTATTCCTAGCAATTTTGTTGATGAACGTGTTTGCACCAACCATCGACCACTATGTGTTGCAAGGGAATATCAAGAAAAGAATGAAACGTCTAAAAGTTAAAACTGCGTAAGCATGGCGATTAACACAGATAAAAACAGCTATACCGTCATTTTTGCCATTATCATGGTAATCGTGGTGGGCTCGATTTTAGCCGGTTTTGCAAATGGGTTGAAACCCACTATCAAGGCTAACGAGCGATACGAAAAGCAACAGAACATCCTATATGCGATGGGAGTGAACGAAAATGAAGGCGCTAACGATGTGGCCTTTATTCCAACCGATCGCGTGGAGGACACGTTTAAGGAATACATCACGCGTCAGTTGGTTATCCAAGGCGGTGAAGTTACCGAAGATGATGAAGCCTATCTAATCGATATCGATAAGGAAAAAACCAAAGCAAAGAAAGACGATAGCTACGAGCGTCGTTTGCCATTGTTCATCGGTGAAATGGAAGGAAAAGAAGTATACGTTATCCCTGTTCGAGGAAAAGGACTTTGGGATGCTATCTGGGGCTATGTAGCCGTAGATAAGGGCATGACCGTTCAAGGCGTATATTTCGACCACAAAGGGGAAACACCTGGACTTGGGGCTGAAATCAAGCAACGCTATTTTATGGATGACTTTACCGGTGAAAGCTTTCTAGATGGTGAAGCCTTTGAAGGAATCGATGTTGCCAAAGGAAACAACGATCCGAAGAATACCGATACGAGTGACAATGAAGTAGATGCACTTGCGGGTGCTACCATCACCGGCGACGGAGTTTCAGCGATGTTGCGACAAGACATTAGAATGTACGTGCCGTATTTTAAATCATTAAACTAAAAAGTATGGGCCTTTTATCTAAAAAAGACAGCAAACTTATCATGGATCCCTTGGCGGATAATAACCCGATTACCATTCAGGTATTGGGAATCTGTTCTGCCTTGGCGATTACCGCACAATTGAAGCCCTCTATTGTAATGGCCATCTCGGTGATGTTCGTTATGGGGGTTGGAAATATTGTGATTTCCTTGATGCGGAATATCATTCCATCGAAAATACGAATCATCGTTCAGCTAATCGTAGTGGCAACACTCGTGATTATTGTCGACCAGGTTTTGAAGGCTTTTGCCTACGAACTGAGTAAGGAACTCTCGGTTTTTATCGGTCTTATTATTACGAACTGTATCATCATGGGACGTTTTGAGGCCTTCGCACTTGGAAATGGCGTGTGGCGTTCGTTCCTGGATGGAATTGGTAACGCAGCGGGGTATGGAGTCATCTTGATTATCGTAGGATTCTTTCGGGAATTGCTTGGATCTGGAACTTTATTCGGTTTTCCAGTGCTCGGAAGCCCTGTAGATAAGACTGGACTCTATGCTATCGGATACGAAAACAACGGATTTATGGTATTGCCTCCTATGGCCTTGATTGTAGTAGGAATCATTATCTGGGTACAGCGTAGTCGTAATAAAGACCTTATAGAAGAAAATTAATAAATTCTGAATTCTGATTGCTGAATTCATAATTAACAACATATGGAACATTTAGAGTTATTTTTTAAATCGGTTTTTGTGGACAATATGGTGTTCGCATATTTCCTTGGTATGTGTTCGTACCTTGCGGTTTCCAAAAAGGTGAGTACCGCTGTAGGATTGGGAGCTGCCGTAATCTTCGTATTAACGGTTACCGTTCCGCTAAACTGGTTATTAGACCAATATATCTTGCAAGAAGGAGCATTGGCTTGGTTAGGCCCAGAATATGCCGACTACGACCTTAGCTTCCTTTCTTTTATTCTTTTCATCGCAACAATTGCTACCATGGTACAGTTAGTAGAGATTGTGGTTGAAAAGTTTTCGCCTTCCCTATATAACTCATTAGGTATTTTCCTTCCATTGATAGCCGTGAACTGTGCGATTTTAGGAGGATCCCTTTTTATGCAGTCGCGGGATATCGCAAGTTTCGACCTTGCGCTGAACTACGGATTTAGCTCTGGAATCGGTTGGTTCTTGGCTATCTTGGCTATTGCTGCCATCCGTGAAAAAATTCGTTACTCGAATGTGCCTGCTCCATTGAGAGGACTGGGAATCACGTTTATCATCACAGGCCTGATGGCCATCGGATTTATGAGTTTCGGAGGAATGTTGACCGGTGGTGGTGAAGAAACTACTTCACTGGAAGGAAGTGGAAATAATGTCGGAATGCAAGTAGAAAGCAATAACGAATCAACAGAAACTGTAGAGGTTTCAACACTAATATCAGAATAGTATGTTTTTAGCAAGTACATTGGGGGTTATCGTCGCTACGGTAGTAGCTTTCTTGGTGCTCATCTTATTGTTGGTGGCCCTTTTGCTGTTTACCAAGCAGAAACTTTCCCCATCTGGTCCAGTGACCATTACTATTAATGATGAAAAGAAAATCGAAGTACCTTCGGGTGGTACCTTACTTTCAACCCTTGGTGGTGAAAAGGTATTCCTGCCTTCAGCTTGTGGAGGTGGTGGTACCTGTATTCAGTGTGAATGCCACGTTTTGGAAGGTGGAGGTGAAGCACTTCCAACCGAAACGCCTCACTTCACTCGTAAAGAGTTGAAAGATGGTGCTCGTTTGGCTTGCCAGGTGAAGGTGAAACAGGATATGAACATTCATATTCCTGAAGAAGTCTTCGGTATTAAGAAATGGGAAGCAACCGTTGTACGAAACTACAACGTAGCCTCTTTTATCAAGGAATTCGTAGTTGAAATCCCTGAAGATATGAATTATAAGGCGGGTGGATATATTCAGATTGAGATTCCACCTTGTGAAGTGAAATTCGAGGATATCGATATCACGGCACACCCTGAGGAACACGAAACACCTGATAAGTTTCAGGATGAGTGGGACAAATTTAACCTATGGCCATTGGTGATGAAAAACACCGAGTTGGTCGAACGCGCCTATTCCATGGCTTCATACCCAGCAGAAGGCCGTGAGATTATGCTAAATGTTCGTGTCGCTACGCCGCCATGGGATCGCGATAAGAACCAATGGATGAATGTGAACCCAGGTATTGCGTCTTCTTATATCTTCAACTGTAAGAAAGGAGATAAGGTAACAATTTCTGGTCCGTTTGGTGAATTCTTCATCAACCATAGCGAAGCGGAAATGCTTTATGTAGGGGGAGGTGCTGGAATGGCACCGATGCGTTCGCACTTATATCACTTGTTCAAAACGCTGAAAACAGGTAGAAAAGTGACGTATTGGTACGGAGGGCGTTCAAAACGTGAATTGTTCTATATTGAACACTTCCGTGAATTGGAACGCGAATTCCCGAACTTCAAGTTCTATATGGCGCTTTCAGAACCGATGGAAGAAGACAATTGGAAAGTGAAGAAGGATATCAATGATGAAGCAGGTGATGGTTTTGTTGGATTTATCCACCAAGTGGTAATCGACAATTATCTAAATCATCATGAAGAACCAGAAGAAATTGAATTGTACTTCTGCGGTCCTCCATTGATGAACAAAGCTGTTCAGAAGATGGGTGAAGACTTTGGAATCCCAGATGAAAATATCCGATTTGATGATTTCGGAGGATAAGCATCTATTCAGAATACAATATGAAAAAGCCGATTTGAGTATAAAATCGGCTTTTTTTACGCGCTAGCTTAAATATTTGTATACATTTTTATGATAGTTTTAACAGAATAGGTAGCTTTGGGACAACCAAATAAATAATTTAAAACTATTCTGATGAAGAGCGCGAAACTATTGCTATTCATAGCAATGCTTGGCCTAAGTATTTCTGCTGTGGCCCAAACCGAAATCCGAAAATTAAAGCAGACCCCTCAAAAGCGGACGCAAGTGGTACCACAACGTACAGCAAGTGTTCAAGCTGATGTGGGAAATAGACAATTAACACCAGAGAATCAAGCCTTTTATGCTGAGAATGGTATTGTTCGATGTGCAACAGTAGAATATAATGAATGGCTTCGAGAACAATATCCTAATCGTTCTACCGAGCAGGAATTCGAAGATTGGTTAGCACCTTTAGTAGAAGAATATAAAACGAACCAAGCGAATAGGTCAAGCATGCCACCGGTTTATTATATTCCGGTAATTTTTCACGTTATAACAAGTGGCTCTGGAGCAACTAACCTTTCAGAGTTTCTTATTAATGAGCAGATCGATCAGCTAAATATCGATTTAGCGAATATGGCCGGAAGTTCCTATGGAGTCGCCGCCGATGCTGAAATTATCTTTGTTCCAGCCGTAATAGATCCATTAGGAAATCCTCTTCCAGAACCGGGCATTAATCGTATCACTACGTATGGGGCAGGGCCACATTCGGACACCTACTTCGATAGTACCATCAAGCCAAATACTATTTGGGACCGAACGCAATATGCGAATGTTTGGACAGGTAATTTATCTGGTTTGTTAGGGTACGCGCAATTTCCAGATAATTCAACGTTACCGGGTATGCCTACCGATGGCGGACCGTCTTCAACCGATGGAGTTGTTATCCTACATACTTCAGTAGGCTCGGTTGCGAATCCAAATCCTGCAGGTGGCGTATATGCTGAAGGTAGAACGTTAACACATGAAATAGGACACTGGATCGGACTACGTCATATTTGGGGTGATGGCGGCTGTAGCGTAGACGATTATTGTAACGATACGCCAGTTGCTGGAAATGCGACCTCTGGATGCCCGGGGTCTAAGGACTCCTGTTCTGGTGGAGGTCCTGATATGATTGAAAATTATATGGACTATTCCTACGACTCCTGTATGGATACGTTTACAGCTGATCAGGTAGCGCGAATGCGAACTGTAATGGAAAACTCTCCGGGGCGTTTAGAATTACCGAATTCGCCGGCACTCGGAAATCAAGGACCAGAAATAGCCTTTACCATCACGGATGGTACTGTTCTGGAGGGTACGGCTTGCGGAACGATTAATGTGAATGTTCCACTTTCTATCTCTGCGGCTCCCTCTGCCGATGCAACGGTAACTTTTACCGCTACAGACGGCACGGCGACATCAGCCGATTATGGCATTGTAACTAGTAGTATAGTATTTCCAGCGGGGAGCACCGCCGATCAGAATTTTACTTTCTCTTTAGAGCCTGACGGTTGGATAGAAAGCGATGAAACTTTTTCTATAAATTTTACGGTTTCAACAGCTGGAGATGCAGAAGCTTCCTTAACAGCTAATACTCTTAATGTTACTATTGAAAATGACGATAGTGTACCCTTTGCAGGAGGAACAGGAACGCTCCTTTTCGAGGATTTCGAGGCGCCTTCTGGATGGTCGATTATCGACAATGATGGCGACGGAAATAATTGGACCATTCTCGGCGATCAGGGTTGGACACCACATCAGTATAGTGGTAATTGGGCAGCGAGCTTTTCTTGGGATAGTGTTCCGCTATCTCCAGATAACTTTATCATCAGTCCTGCATTTACAATCCCTCCATCAAGTTCAGCAGCCAGCGTAAGTTACATTATTGGTTCTGGAGATGATGGAACATACTTTAAAGAACATTATTCGGTTTATTTCACTACCGATGCTTCCTCTGTAGCGGCTATAACGGCTGGTGTGGTACTCGAAAACGACCGGGAAGTTCCGGCCAATGGTACCGAGCTTCGCTCACATGATTTGACAGCTTATGCCGGGCAAACTGGCTATTTCGTAGTACGCCACCACAACGTGACAGATGAATTCATTCTAGGATTGGATAATGTGGAGGTCACCTACACTGCATCTGTAACTGTCCAAACAACAGATAATTCTGCAGATCCTTATGCCGTCGATATTTTCGAAGCGGGAACTGTCCATCCTGAGGATCCTAATTCGGGCGATGATATGGCAACTTTAGTGAATGCTACAAGTTTCGATTACGGGTGTACTGCAGTAGCGGTTACACGTGAAGGAAGTAGTGCGCAAGGCTATAATGGAAGTACGGGTAACAACCGTGTTACCGATAAACGTTATAGCATTACTACGACCAATACTACCGCTACTGGTAATACCGATATTAGCTTTTTCTTTACCGAAGCAGAAATTGCGGGTTGGGAAACAACTACCGGCAATGACAGAGCCAATCTCTATATGGCTCGTGAAGTAGGGGGAGCGATTGTAGAACTTGTTCCGGCTACAATTGGATCTATTGGTACGGAAGTTTCATTAAACGGTAGCTTTTCAGCTTTTGAAGGCGATTATTATTTCGGATTATCAACTGCTTTTGGTAGCTGTATAGGAACGACTACCTATAGTGGGGGAAGCTGGGATAATGGCGCTCCAGATGCTACTATGACAGCCATAATTGAAGGGAACTACAGTACAGCCAGTAGTAACTTGAAAGCTTGCGAATTATTCGTGAATAGTGGCTCGCTTACTATTCCGGCCGCTACTTACGCTCAAGTTCAAAATAATATAACAGTTGCCTCCGGTGCTACTGTTACAATTGAGCATGAGGGAAGTTTGGTGCAAATTGATGACGCCGCAACGGTTATTAATAATGGAACCATTTCAGTATTAAAGAATACCCCTATGATCGGAAATCGTGGTTTTATGATTGTTAGTAGTCCAATGACTGCTGAAACTCGTAATGGTGTTCATAATACCGCTATTCAGGTACGAAACCATATTACCGCTAATTTCACTCCGAATTCAGGAGTTGCCTCCGCATTTCCAGCGGCTGAAAATTTTGCCGATGACAATGGCGATAATTGGCAACAATTTTCTGGAACACTCTCTGCCGGGGAAGGATTTTTGGTAATGCCACAAGCAACACCTACTATTGGAGCTCCTTCGGCTTATACTTTCAATTATTCGCAAGGTACGCTAAACAATGGAGTGGTGAACTTCAATGTAGCGTATAACGGAACCCAAAACGCCAGTCCTAATATTTTAGGAAATCCTTATGCTTCTGCTATCGATGCAGACGTTTTTCTAGCCCAGAATAGTATGATCGATGTGCTTTATTTTTGGGAACATCTTTCAGAGCCTACGTCTTCTTACCCAGGGTATAATGCTCATAATTATAGTATGGGTGATATCTCCATGTATAATGGAATTGGCGGGGTAGCAGCAGCAAACGGCGGATCAGCGCCCACACAATACGTAGCATCGGGACAAGGCTTCGCAACAAAGGTAACTACAAGCGGAACCGCTGTTTTCAACAATAGTATGCGTGTCACAGGAAATAATGATCAATATCGAATACCTGATAATATTCTAGAACGCCTATGGCTAGAAGTTGATAATACAACCTATAACCTGAGAGGCAATACGCTAATTGGTTTTACCGATGCTGCAACGGATGGTTTTGATTCTTCTTTCGACGCGAATAGATTACCTACTCCAATATCGCTGTATAGCTATTTGGAGACAGGCGAGGAGCTTGGAATCCAAGGTCGAGGAGTTTTTGAAGCTGAAGATGAAGTGATGCTCGGCTTTTCTACACAAATTGAAGAGGATGCCGTATATCGAATTCGTTTGGGTGCTGTTGAAGGCATACACTTGGAAACAGCTTCGATTTATCTTATCGACCATTTGCAGCAAACAGTTACACCACTAACTTCAACAGACTATGAATTTGTGGCAAAGGAAGGCGATTATAAAGGACGCTTTACGCTTGTCTTTAAAGCGCCTGAATTAAATATTGAAAACAATGCTCTAAATGCTATTGCCGTATTCCCTAATCCATTCAATTCTTCCTTTACCATTGCTTCACCTACTGCAGCAATAGAAGAAGTTGAAGTACGGGACGTACAAGGGCGATTGGTATTTCAAACACAGATTGAAATGGAGCAAAACGTTCAGTTGACTATCGCGGATATAACATCGGGTGTTTATTTTATTCATATCAAAACGATACACGGAAATATAGTCAAGCGTCTGGTTCGACAATAGCCCCATAAAACCTATACGCCAAAAAAGCCACCTACAAAAAGGTGGCTTTTTCTATGAAATAATTTAGATAGAAGGACAGTTAATAATAGTATGAAAAAAATAGTATTGGCATTGGTTTTAGTGCTGCTCATCGCATATCTATTTTTCCCACAGCAAACTAAGACGTTTCAAAATGTTGCAAAAAGCTATATTCTACCTTCCAGTAATCTTTCGGAAGAAGGCCGTACAGTTCGTAGCCGGGTTACGCTCCCTGAGGGATGGACGCGCTTTCAATTTGAAGAGGGAAGTTTTCAGGCATATCTTCAGAAGTTTCCTTTAAAAGAATTCGATTCAAAAATTATTAATTATGATGGTAGGGTTTATCCGTATCAGAAAGGGCATGTCGGGGTTTTGGAGGTGTCTGTTCCGGATAACGGACTTCAACAGTGTGCAGATGCCTTAATACGATTACGAGCAGAATATCTATGGGAAAGGGGAAGACAGCACGAAATTGCATTCAATTTTACTTCGGGTCATCGCTGTTCTTGGAAGGCATATGCGAAAGGTTTTCGTCCTAAAGTGAAAGGAAATAGTGTTTCCTTTCATAAAACAGCCGCTCCGGATGCTTCCAAAGAAAATTTTTATCGCTATCTCAACCTAGTGTATACCTATGCGGGAACACAATCTTTATACGATGAATTGAAAAAAGTAAAAAATGTCTCAGATCTTACTGTTGGCGATATGCTCGTATATCCTGGTTTTCCCGGGCATATTATTATGATTGTGGATATGGCGTATTCGGCAACGGGTAAAAAAATGGTTATTTTTGCACAAGGAAATACACCCGCACAGAGTGTGCACATACTTAGGAATATGAACGATTCCGATAGCAGTCCTTGGTATGAAGCACAAGTGCAAGGGGCGTTACGAACCCCAGCATATTTATTTGAAGAAACAACAGCAATACGCTTTAACCCATGAGTCTACCCTTAACAGAACAAGAATTACACAACCTAGCCATGAATATCGTAGGAAAGGAACTAGAGGAGGCTGGTTTTGAGTTCTTAGGAGTAAATTCAAAACTGAAAAGAGATCCACAATTCGTCGCTTTGAAGAACAAGGAGCTCCATTTTGTTATTGTACGTGCTATTTCCTATCCAGATGAAGCCGATATCTACGACCCTGTTTTTATGCAAACAATAAAACAGCATGCCGATAAGTTTGAGGCGAAAACATACTATGCTGGAGTAGGGTTGGGACACGGTAGCGATTATGCGCAACCGGTTGTCAAAAATGAATCCTATACCTTAGTTTTTAACGGACTACAAGAAATTACATGAAATACTTCGGATTTTTTATCGTAACCCTGCTATTACTTTCCTGTAATCAGCAACACGATTCGCTACATATTATTCAAGGTGAAGCCTTCGGAACCGTTTATTCCATCAAATATTACGATGAAGGGAAGTCTGATATAAAAGCGGGTGTAGATGCTATCGTAACAAAAGTGAATGAATCGGTAAGTACGTACCTTCCGGATAGCGATATTTCAAAAATTAATCGTGGCGACAGCACTATCGTTATCGACAGTATTTTTAGGGAAGTATATCTGCTTTCGGAGGAAGTATATCGCAAGTCGGATGGATATTTTGACCCTACCATCGGGGTGCTTCGGAATGCATACGGATTTGGCGATGAAAAGGCCTTGAAAAAAATCGATAGCACTACATTGGATTCGCTCATGCAATTTGTAGGGTTCGATAAGGTGAAACTAAAGCAAGATGGTACGATACAAAAAGCTTCCCCTGAAATCTATTTCGATTTTAATGCCATCGCGAAAGGATATGGAATCGATAGGATTGGGGCATATCTCGATGAGGAGGGTATTTCCAATTACTTGATTGAACTGGGAGGTGAGTTATTGGCAAAGGGAACCCATATAGAAAAAGAATCGCCATGGAAAGTGGGGATCGAAAAAGTAGATTCCGAATTGGGAAATCGTGCCTATTCGGTAGCAATCCCATTGCAGGATAAGGCTATGGCATCTTCTGGAAATTATCGAAAATATAGAATTGATTCGGTAACTGGGCAGAAGTTCGTTCATACGATAGATCCCACGACTGGATCTGCACTACAGAGTGATGTGACGAGTGCTACGGTATTGGCAAAAACCTGTGCCGAAGCCGATGCCTATGCTACCACCTTTATGACATTGGGACTGGAGAGATCAAAGCAATTGCTCAGTACATTACCCCATATTGATGCCTACCTTACCTACAATGACGCTGAAGGAAAGCAGCAAGTATTTGTTTCCCCTGGGTTTCAGAAATTGCTTTAAACGGCTAACGCTTTAAGGCGAAATGGCCTCTAATCGTCCTTCCATCTTCCAAAAACAACGTAAACCAATAATCGTCTGATGGCTGAAGGATATTGTCATAATTTCTGCCATCCCAACCTTCTGTATTTGGAGGTAAATTCTTCAACACACGTCCATAGCGATTAAAAATTCTGATTTCCGTAGCTGGAAACAATTCGATGTTTCGGATATACCAGGTATCGTGTGCACCATCATTGTTTGGAGTGAAGAAATTTGGATAATCCAACACGAGCACTTCTTCCGATACGACTCCACAACCATTTTTGTCGCGTACGTAGATTCTATGAATACCAGTTTCTACGGGTTTAAAAGTAGGATCGTCCTGATAGTTGGTTTCATTGTCGAGCGCATATTCATAATCGCCTTCTCCTATTGCTGTAACGGTAATCGAATTATCGTAGCGTGTAAAATCATTTACACTTACCTCTTCTATAGTTGCAATATTTGAAACTGAAACAGATGTACTTATGGTTTCCGAACATCCATATTCGTTCGTTACGGTAACCGTATAGGTGCCGCCTTCTTCAACAAAAATGGCAGCTGCATTAGGACCTGAAGCCCCCGTATTCCATTCATAATTTGCAAATCCGCCTCTAACTTTTATTTTGAGTGGCTCCATGTCGTTTAAGCAGTATTGATAGGTATCCTGTTCGAAATACGGTTCAGGTGTCGGGGTAACGAGAAGTTTAAAATCCGTATAATCGCGGCAGCCCGTTTCATTTTCAGTGAAGCTAACATAAATGGTTTGTGGCGACTGGGTGTTTTCAATACTAGTTGGTAACGGATTTTGCTCCAAAAACCGGTCTTCCTCCGTTGCGTAGTATCCGATAGTGAAATCTTCTGCGGCATTTTCACCTAAAATGATAGTAGTAAGGGGTGCAAGGGAAAATGTTTCAAAACCATCATTATTGGTGTCGCATGCAGTAAGGTCTTCAGGATTAACAGCTGAAATAATTCTGTTGATACGACCTTCAAATGAAGTGGTATTGTAACAATCTGAATCCTCTTCCGAAGTAACCCTTACAAAGTAGGTCTGTGGTGTTTCAGTCAATGTTATCGATTCACCTAAGGGGTTGCTATTCAAATCAGCATCTTCCTGGGTAGCGTGAAAGGAAAAAATGTACCCTGTAGGATCTGCAATTACCTCATCGATGATGGAAGTTACGCTATATTCCAAGTTGAAACCGTAGGTACAAAGGATAACTTCTGAAGGTTCGAGCAAGGTAGGGCCTCCGGTACTTAGTTCGAAGCTCGTATAATTGGTACAGCCATTAGGTGAGGTAACCCTGGCATAAACTGTTTGCGGATTGCTGATAGTCATATATGGACTCGATAAGGAATTGATGCCGATATTGGCATCATTAAGGGAGGTGTGATAGGTTACCGTAACATCGGGTTGACCATCGGCTACTGTAGAAGTAAACGCTTCAAGATTAAATTCAGTAAGACCATCTTGGGTACCATCCGAATCGCATTTCGACTGATCTTCGACGCTTCCAGCTGTAACGCTATTGGGAAGTTGTGCAGTTCCCGTATAAAATAAACTGAATCCGCCCGAGCCAACCGCCCTATCTACCAAAAGGTAATAGACATCACCAACGCTTGCGTCTATAAACTGTAAATATCCGTTTCCATCTTCTCCAGGACCTTCGGTAACATCGGTCTCTTCCATGTTTAGTCCAGTTTCTGGTGGAACGCCAGCGTTGTCCGGATTTGTACTAGAACAGCGAATGGCGGCACCGAGTTCCGTACAATCAGCAACAGGTCCGAAAATAGCAAAGTCGTAATCGGCTCCATCGTCAGGAACGATGTCAAAAGTAAAACTACCGCTTCCAACTATGGTGAACTTAAACCAAATACTGTGTTGGTCGAAATTGTAACAACTAGGGATTTCATTTCCAGGTAAAGAGAATTCATCGAACCCAGTGCCACTAGGGTCTAAGCCAATACTTGAGTCGCCACAAATTACGAGGGCATTAATACAATCATTTGGATTTTGGGCATAGCTATGAAGTATTCCTACGCTGAGGAAAAGAATGAAAAATAATCTCATAGGTGAGGTTAGTCTAATAATATTGATGGACAAAGAAACAATTTATTTTTTACAAACGGGGAGTAATTCACCTTTTGCCAATCGATATCGGTCCATTTCCCCCTTCGAAAACTGTGATGTATAATCTATTGCGTTCGTGGTAAAACCTACAGCTCTCAAGATATCGAAATAATCCTTTCCATATACGCGAACATGATCGTATTGCCCGAAAATTTTTGCCCGTTCCTTTGGGTCTGTAATCGTTGGGTCCTCAAAAGTCTTCTCACGGTCGTTCTCAAGAGGAACCTGTAAGATCGCAGTACCGCCAGGCTTCAAAATGCGGTACAGTTCACGCATTGCTTTTCTATCATCCGGGATATGCTCTAACACATGATTGCAAATGATAAAGTCGTAGCTGTTCTCCTTAAATGGAAGGTTGCAGATATCGGCTTTTACGTCAGCAATGGGGGAGTTAAGGTCGGTGGTGGTATAGTCTAAATTCTTCAGTTGTTGAAACCGTTTTAAAAAAGCTTGTTCCGGTGCAAAGTGCAACACCTTCAACGGTGCGGTAAAGAAATCGGTTTCGTTCTTGAGATATAGCCAGCACAGTCGGTGCCTTTCAAGTGATAATGTTCCAGGAGCCAAAACATTTTCGCGGACACGCTCGTAACCATAGGGTAAGAATTTGCGATAAGACTTTCCGTCTATCGGATCGGTATAACGATTTCCTCTCAGAAAAAAGGCCACGAATGGACGCGCCACGTAACTCAATCGAATGAGAATAGGTCTGGGAAATAGATTAAGAATGTTCCTGAAAAGTGCACTCATGCTTCAAAAATCGTATCGAAAGGCTTTCCTAGAACTCATGCGGTAATTGAAATAGCTGAAATTCTTTTAGGATGCCGTTACAGGCTTCCGAAATTCATCTTCTTCAGTGCTTTTTATGCCCAATGCTTCATAAATATAGTCGAAAGTTGAAAGCAACTGCGGCTTACCATCGACAATGGCAACATCATGTTCGAAATGTACACTCGGTTGTCGATCTCTCGTTAGGATGGTCCAACCATCAGCTAATTGCTGAATGCGCTTTGTACCAAGATTGATCATCGGTTCGATGGCAACGGTCATGCCTTCCACGAATTTTTTTCCACGTCCGCGTTTACCGTAGTTCGGCATTTCAGGGTCTTCATGCATCGTTCGTCCAATTCCGTGTCCTACCAACTCACGTACCACGCCATAGCCATGTTTTTCGCAATGTTGCTGAATAGCATATCCAACATCACCCACGCGATTATTCACCTTGAATTCACGAATTCCGAGGTATAATGCTTCTTTCGTAACTTTCAATAGTTTCTTCACTTCTGGAGCGACTTCACCTACCTCAAACGTATAGGCGTGGTCTCCATAAAAGCCATCTTTTACCGCCCCACAATCAATGGAGATGATATCGCCTTCTTCATAGGGTTTGTCGTTTGGAATACCGTGAACCACCTGTTCGTTGGGACTCATGCATAGGGAATTTGGAAAATCATACAGTCCTAAAAAGCCCGGTTCTGCACCGTGATCGCGAATGAATTCCTCCGCCATTTTATCTAATTTCAAAGAGGTTGCGCCGGGTTTCACTTCACTAGCAAGCATTCCCAGTGTCTTCGAGACGATCTGTGCGGCATTGCGCATCAATTCTATTTCTTCAGCAGACTTTGGTATAATCATAATATAATTTTAAAACGAGAGCCACCGCTTTTTCGATTTCTTCTGTGGTTGCTTTTTTTCTTCGCCAATTAAGAGATGATGAATTTCACCCCAACCCATCAAACCGCCAATATTACGGTCGTCTATAAATAGATCTGCCTGAATTTTCCGGCTGTATTTTGGGTCAAATTCTTCTTCAGGGAAACTCTTGTTTACCGCATAAAACTTAATGCCTTGCTCTTCACAGAAAGCGACTGCTTCCTTCAAATGCCTACCACTGCGGTACGTCCATAGAATTAATCGATGTCCATTATCTCTCAATTTCTGTAGGGTTTCAACAGCAAAAAGTTTTGGTTTACCAATACTGGGATACTCATCCTCTACTATGGTTCCATCAAAATCGACCGCAATTGTGAGCAATTCTTTCATCCTATTCTTAAAAAATCAAAAGCAAGCGCAAAAGTACAAATATACAATGAGTTATTCCTCGTAGGGGTCTTTATATTCCGCTCCGTTAAGAATGGCATAAATGTCTTCTTCGAGAGTATTCTGTGCATACTCTACAAAACGATCTATTTCTTCTCCATTCTTGCTAAAAATAATGGTAGGAACGTAAGCGATATTGTGTTCCTCTTCAATATTGGAGGGTGTCGTTTTCATATCATCAACGGCATAGACCGTAAGTTTGTCGTAATCGAAATCGGCAGCATCCAAAATTTTGTATAGATGTGGGATTTCACGCTGACTGTCGCTACACCAGGTTCCCATAAATACGGTAATGGAAACATCCTGTAGCAAGGGCTCGATTTTGGTTACCATAGCGCTGTCTACGGGTTGAATATCGTAGGTGCTCGTGAACCATTCAGAAAACGGTTCTTGTTGTAATCCGTTTCGGTTGATGCGTCCCAACATAATCGTATCGTATTCTTCATTCGGAACGATTTCATTTAAAGGGTCGGCCATAGCAGCTTTTGCGTCGCTGCCGCCCATGGCGTTGCTGCTATCGACTGCCGTTCCCTCCGAACCGTTGGTAGCTTTCTTTTGATTGTTACAGGCCCAAATAGAAAGGACTGCACATAAAATAATGGCGTATTTCATAAATATCGGGTTATATAAGTGAATGTTGTGTCATTTCTTCGGGTTGGTCGATTTCCATTAAATGAAGAATCGTAGGGGCAATATCGCCTAAAATACCTTTCTTGACCGATTTAATATTATTATCAACCACAATTAAAGGGACGGGATTCGTAGTATGCGCCGTATTGGGTGAACCATCTTTATTTCGCATTTTCTCACAATTCCCATGATCGGCCAATACAAGAACGGCATAATCGTTTTCCATGGCAGTATCAACAATTTGTTTTGTGCACATATCGACGGTTTCACAGGCTTTGACTGCGGCTTCAAAAACCCCGGTGTGTCCAACCATATCTGGGTTCGCAAAATTCAAGCAAATAAAATTAGCTGATTGTTGTTTCAGTTCGGGCACTATTTTATCGCGGACATCGTAGGCACTCATTTCTGGCTGAAGGTCGTAGGTAGCTACTTTTGGCGAGGGGCATAAAATTCTGTGTTCCCCTTCGAACGGTTCTTCCCTTCCCCCGTTAAAGAAAAAGGTAACATGCGGGTATTTTTCGGTTTCGGCAATACGGATTTGCGTTTTTCCTTGTTGCGAAAGTACTTCGCCTAATGTATTCTTTAAATGCTCTTTTTTGAATAGAACATCGATACCCTTGAAGGAATCATCGTAATTGGTCATCGTTACAAAGTGAAGCGGTAGTCGCTTCATGCCGTATTTTGAAAAATCTTTCTGACTTAGCACTTGCGTTAATTGACGACCCCGATCGGTTCTAAAGTTAAAAAAGATAACCACATCTTCGCTATCGATTGTAGCAATGGGTTTTCCATTCTCGGTATGTATGATAGGTTTGATAAACTCGTCGGTAACACCATTTTCGTAGCTTTTTTCTACTGCGGAAATGATATCCTCGGCATCTTTTCCCTTTCCGTGGACCAATAACTCATAGGCCTCTCGTACACGTTCCCATCGCTGATCGCGATCCATGGCATAATACCTACCGATTACCGTTGCTATTTTACCTTTGGTTTTGTTGAGGTGCTGTTGAAGATCTTGGAGGTGTCCGACCCCTGATTTCGGATCAACATCCCTTCCGTCGGTAAACGCATGCACATAAATATTATCGAGACCTTCTGCTGAAGCCGCTGATAATAAGCCTTTAAGATGGTCGATATGGGAATGTACGCCACCATCGGAAACCAAGCCGATGAAATGAAGCTTTTTTCCTTCATTTTTTGCTTCCCCAAAAGCTTTTTGTAACGCTTCATTTTGTTGAAGACTGCCGTCTCCAACAGCCTTATCGATTTTCGCTAAGTCCTGATACACGATTCTGCCCGCACCAAGATTCATGTGTCCTACTTCACTGTTTCCCATCTGTCCTTTTGGTAGACCGACGTTTTCACCGTGAGTGAGTAATTGGGTGTTAGGAAAACGATTGTATAAGGAATCGATATAAGGGGTATTTGCTGCTGCAATCGCCGAGTTTTCGGGATTTTCAGGAATTCCCCAGCCATCGAGAATAAGAAGCATTACGTTTTTGCTCATGATAATTAATTATGATTGCAAAGGTAGGCATTTACGGGGGAAAGCATATGACTGCTAGAAGGTGAAAATGATCTACTTCTCCTTCGAATTTAAGAGCGATAGTGTCTTGTCGTACTGTTTTAGTAAATCCTCTTCCTTAATAACCACATCGGTCATCGATATTGATAGATAGCGAAAGATCTTTTCAATCGATTCCTTGCTCTCGTCAAAATCCATGGTAATAAGTCCCTGTAACATCAACATTCCGAATTCGTTATAGGAGTCTTGATGGGTGTAGGTGGTATTTAACGCTTGAATTTTATCGATAGATAGTTCGTTGATAATTCCTGTTTGAATACCGGTTTCAAAGGCACTACGAGGAAGTGTCATAGTATTGGTGCCTCTAAAAAAACCTGGGCCACTTATTGGTTTTGGGTGTTGAAGGTAATAGCGAACACTATCGCGCACCATACGGTGGTAATCTACTACCTGTTCTAACCTATTTTTGTTTGATGTCAATTCTGCTGAAATATTCTTGACAAGAGCATTTCGTTTTTCGTTAGTTTGTTTTTCTGAAGAGCAATCGGTAACTAGAAAACCCAAATAAACCCCTATCATAACAGGGATGATTTGTAATAAAAGTGATCCAAGGTACTTCATAGAAGCAAGATATTCAAAATTTAGAAGTTACGGAAACTCATATTAAAACTGTTTCAGAATAGTAGCGTTTTAAAAAGGAAGTGATTCCAAAAATGAGAAACAAACACGATACAGATGCTAGCACGGCGCGAATGGCATCGTAGATAAAGAAGCGGTCTAAGTAGCCTTGAATTTCCTCGATAGGACGAACGCTAATATCTTTTGCGCCCAATTCACCCAAAATTGGGTATATCAATAAAAAAGTGCCTAATCCTATTAAAAAATAGCATAGGAAATGAATCAGTAAGAGGTTGCGAGCATTGCGATAGCGCCAAACAAGAATAATCGTAACAAGAAAAACAGGGATTGTAATTTGTCCCATCAACTGAAAAAAAGTGCCGGGATTTGCCTCAGAATAGAAAAGGTTGGTTGCTTCCAAAGAATAGGGAAGATTTGAAATCCAATTTGGATATTGAGTAATGATAGTGAATAGCATTCCCCCGAAAAACAAAAATGCCAACGTAGCATAAAACCACAAAAACAGGAGTCGAAGTTCTTTCATAACTATATATTTAATGCGGTATATATCTAGTATCAAAAGATGATACAGTAGAACACCAAAGGGGAGAGTATCACGAGTGTAAAGACAAATAAATATACTTCAAAAAATTGATATTCAGTAGGATATCATAAAAAACGAACCTATCTTAGGTTCGTTTTTAAAATTCAGTTTATAGTCTGCGTTTAGCTATCCATTATCATTACCGACTTCGCATTTACAAACTCTTTCACGCCAAAACCACCGTGCTCTCTTCCGTATCCCGAATCCTTTACGCCTCCAAAAGGCATATTCGGTTGAGCCAATCCAAAACCATTTATAAATACCATTCCAGTGTCAAAGTGTTTCTGGGCTAATTCCTTTGCTTTTTCGATATTCTCACTAAAAATTGCACCTCCTAATCCAAAGCGACTATCATTAGCGATGCGCATGGCATCTTCGGTATCTTTCGCGCGAATCAATGATGCTACTGGTCCGAAAAGCTCATCGTCGTAAGCCGGCTGCCCAGGTGCGACGTTTTCCAATACGGTAGCGGGATAATAAAAACCTTTACGCTCCGGTATTTTACCACCGCAAAGAATTTTCGCTCCTTTGCTTACGCTTTTTTCAACCTGTTCATGAAGGGTTTTACGAAGGTCTTCACGCGCCATAGGTCCCATTCTAGAATCTGAGTCGGTCGGGTCACCATGATTTACACCTTGCATCCGTTTTACGAAACCTTCCTTGAAATCATCATAGACTTCATCGACCACAATAAAACGCTTGGCAGCTACGCACGTTTCACCATTGTTATACACACGACCTACAACGCATTGTTTTATCGCTTTGTCGATATCGGCATCATCCAATACGATGTAGGCATCGTTACTTCCGAGCTCTAATACGGTTTTCTTCAGCTTTTCACCCGCAATCTTTCCGATATGGGTTCCAGCACCCGCGCTTCCCGTAAGGGTTACGCCACGTACTAGATCGTTTCCAATTATGTCGTCACTTTGATCGTGATCTATTAATAGAACCGTGAACAGGTTTTCTGGTAAACCAGCTTCCGTGAATAATTTTTCTAGGAGCAATCCTGTGCCTGTTACGCTTTCAGCATGTTTCAGCAATACGCCATTTCCTGCCATCAAATTTGCAATAGCATAGCGAATTACTTGATACACTGGAAAATTCCAAGGTTGAATACCATAAATAACACCGATGGGAGAGTAGGTAATGATTCCTTTTCCACCGTCTGGCAGCTTACGCTCCTCATCCTTTAATTCTTCAGGACCGGTTTTTGCTGTATGGTCGCAAATTCCTGCGCAAAGTTCCACTTCTTGGCCACTTTGTTTCAGCAGTTTTCCCATTTCCTTAGTCATTAGCTCAGATAATTCATCTTTGTTATCGCGAAGCGCCTCTCCGATAGCCTTGATTTTTTCCGCTCTTTTTTTCGCTGGGGTATGGCGCCAATCCAAAAAGGCCTCATGACAACGCTGTACGGCATCGGCTGCCTGCTTGCTAGTCATTAGTGGATATTCTTTTATAGGGTCACCCGTAGATGGGTTAATCGTTTTCATCATTTTCATAGTTAATTGTATTTTAAATTATTTTGAATCGGGAAACTCAGAAGCCCTTGCTTTCACAGGGTAATCTAGATATCCCTTCTTTCCTTGTGTATAAAAAGTATCTTTGTCCCAATCGGTAAGCGGTACTTTTTCAGCAAAGCGTTCTACAAGGTCGGGGTTGCTAACAAATGGTTTTCCGAAAGCTACCATGTCGGCTTCACCTCTTTCAATAACGGCATTGCCGCGTTCTTGGTTAAAATCGGTGTTAATCATTAACGTGCCGTCATATATCGGTCGATAACGCTTGGCAATTTCAGTTTCGGCATAGGGAACATCGCTAACATCATTAAACGGTTCGCTAAGGTGCAGATATGCTAGTTTGTATTTATTTAATTTTTTAATGATATAATCGAAAGTTGGAATGGTTTCTTCATCCATCGTCATTCCGAAGATTCCGTGAAGCGATGGGTTTAGCCGAAGTCCGATACGATTCTCGGGCATTACTTCTTTGATGGCATCGATTACCTCAAAGAGGAATCGTGCGCGATTTTCAATACTACCACCGTATCTATCCGTTCTATTATTAGAGGTTCTGTTGAAAAATTGGTGAAATAAGTAACCGTTACTACTGTGTATTTCAACACCATCGAAACCTGCTTCCATCGCATTCTTTGCTGCATTCTGAAAGTCCTGTATGGTTTGATCGATATCTTCCTGTGTCATTTCCTTGGGCGTAACCGTTTCCTTGAAGCCTTCAGGTGTAAACGATTTACTTTCTGGATTGATTCCTGAGGGAGCGTGTGGTAGTTCGCCATTGTGGAAGTCGGGATGAGACATTCGACCGACATGCCAGAGTTGAATAAAGATGCGGCCTCCAGAGTCGTGAACAGCTTTTGTTACTTTTTTCCAGCCCTCCACCTGTGCCTTTGAATGAATTCCAGGTGTATGTATGTAGCCAACAGCACGTTTGGAAACCTGAGAGCCTTCCGTAATTATGAGTCCTGCAGAAGCACGTTGTTTATAATAGGTGTCATGTAATCCTTTTGTGGGAGCTTTTTCTGGATTATCGGCGCGACTTCTGGTCATCGGAGCCATTACTATCCGGTTGGGTAGTTCTAAATCACCCATTTTTATGGGTTGAAGCAGGGGTTGGTCTTTCATTGAATTTTTCTTTTAAAAATACAACCAACCCTTTCGCTATGCACATCTCAGGTGTGAAGCTTTTGGTAAAGTTTTGTGAAAGAAAGCAAGATCATGAGAAATCTACTTTGTTTAATCTTCCCTATCGATAGGGATGATTTCGCCTAGGGCGTAAAGCAGGTATTTTGAAAACCTATTTTCCCGTAGCAAGCGTCGGCGGATAGTTCTGAAGAATTTGATCATAATTGGTAAAATTTAGCAGGTCGAGCGTCCTAATCATCTTAATAAAGAATGTTGTCTAAAATCCGAGCGATATTCTGCTCTTTTGCAGATAACAATTTGTCGGAACGGAATACGGCGTACACTTCATTTTTTAACTGACTAAGCTCCGATTCGGAATACTCATGGTTTTCGATGGCGGTTTCAATTTTCTCGAGGCAAGCTTCTTCGTCGTCTTGACAGAAATCGCGATATACCTTATCGAATGTTTTAGAATCGAATTTCGACTTTATCAAATCGATTTCTTCTTCTTTTTCAATAGCGTCGGCTTTCGCACAAAGCAACAAGATATAGGCTTTCAACTCAGTCTTTGTCCATTTCGATTCATCAGTTTTCATACAAATACATCTTTAAATTACAGTTCACCTAAAGCGACATTAGCACATAGTAAATTACGATTATAAGCAATAACAATAGACCGATGGCAAGCAAGCGAATGGCGCGTTTCACATTTCTGAATTTCCAAGCGGCTATTTTTGAAATGATAAAAATCTGTTCGCCCAATTGGGAAAACAATTCGGTTTCATCTAAACTGACCCTATGAAAGGTCTTGGAAAACTGTTTGATATCCCCAAATTTTGAAATAACATCCCCAAAAAAGAACATGTTCTTATCATATTTTCCTTCAATCTTCGGCATAAAGCAGCGTACACAATAAAAAATGGAAACAGCGGTACATAAAAACCAAAGTCCGATGAGCACATATAGAACTATGGTATTGGCGCTACTTTGGCCAACTGAACCCATCCCTTGATAAATGAAATTTAGGAGAATACCATAAAACGAAAGGATAAGTCCTGCCTTTAGTTCAGAGGCTTTTATCAGGTTAGTAACATGGTTCATACTTCCCCAATAGTGATCTACAAGTTCTTCGGTATGGGAAGGCGCCGCATTTTCGGTAAGGACTTTTTCAGTTTCTTTTTCAGGGTGGTTGGATTCCATATGCTATTTTATTTATTGGTTATTCCAGAACTTGATAAATGGTTACAGGATTCGCTTTATTTTTAAGTGAAATGCTGCCCACTTTTTCACATTTAAACGACTCTTTCACCTGATGGTAGCATTCCTCTGAAATGATAATCTGGTTCGGTTTGGACGCATCCTGAAAGCGCGCTGCCGTATTTACGGTATCGCCAATAACCGTATAATCCAATCGCTTCAAACTTGCAGAGCCAATGTTTCCACAGACCATTTCACCGCTCTTTATTCCGATGGAAACTTGGGGTTTAAAGTTTTCGGCACCTTCCAACGGGGGTAAGTTGTTTATTTTAGCACAAACTGCCAACGCCGCATCGAGGGCACGATCCAAATGATACTCGCCGCGAAAAACCGCCATAATCGCATCACCGATAAACTTGTCGATATAGCCCTCTTGGTTCATAATTTCCTGCACCATCGCATCGAAAAAAGTATTTATCATGCGCACTACCGTATCTGGTGGTGCCGTTTCGCTAATGGCCGTAAACCCGCAGATATCGATAAAGGCAACAGTGCCATCTATGGTTTCGTTGGCCATTAGGGTCGATTCATATTCCCGATTTCCCATAAAGTTCAACACGCTATCATCTACATACATTTTCAGGATATTATTTTCCTTGATTGCCTGAAGTGTTTCTCGTAAGTGTTGTGCATGCTTCAATGTTTTTTGCATGGTGAGGGTCAGATCCTTGAAGTCTATAGGTTTGGTTATAAAGTCGAAGGCCCCTCGGTTCATGGCCGTACGAATGTTTTCCATATCCCCATAGGCCGATACGATGACCGATTTTATCAACGGGCTCATATCATTTATCTTGGATAGTAAGGTCAATCCATCCATTTCCGGCATGTTAATATCACTCATCACGATATCCATATCGGGTTGGTTCCGTAATTTTTCAAGTGCGATCTTGCCATTTTCGGCAAAAAAGAATTCATATTCCTGGGCACGAATTTCTTTCCGGAATTTTTGCTTGATTAGCGTTTCCAGATCGGCTTCATCGTCGACTACTAGAATCTTTGCCATACTTATGTTTTTAGTAATTTTTTCTTCAACAACTTAAAATCGACCGGTTTGGTCAAAAAATCATCGGCTCCCAATCGTTTGGCCGTGTTAAAATTTTCATCGTCGCCGTAAGCTGTTATCATCATAACTGTCGGCGTGGGTTTATGGGGCCCGCTTTTTATTTTTTCTAATAGTTCCAATCCGCTCATTCCAGGCATATTGATGTCGCTCAATATCAAAACCGCTTCATGCGTTAAGGAATCCAAAGTATTCAAGGCCTCTTCCCCCGAATAAGCGAACATAAAGGTCACCTCCTGACTTCTGATTTCCTTTCTGAATCGCTGTAGGAAGAGATCCTTCACATCTTTTTCGTCGTCTACCACTAGTATTTTCATAATCTTCATTTTAAGATTTTGGAATTTGTATGGTGAAGGTAGTTCCTTCCCCTTCAACTGTCGTTACGGTTATTTCACCACCGTGTGCTTTAATGATATCATAGCTCATGCTCAACCCAAGTCCTGTTCCCTTTCCAGTAGGTTTGGTGGTGAAAAAAGGCTGAAAGATCTTGTCCAAAATTGCTTTTGGAATACCATCTCCATTATCCTTCACAAGAATTTGAACGCCACCCCTTTCTTTCTTGGTGGCTATCGAAACGGTAGGGCTATATGCTGGTCCAGCTGTTTTTTTCTTTTCGTTAACCGCATAGAGTGCATTGGTTATCAGGTTTAGCAAAACTCTTCCTAAATCCTGAGGAATGACCTGTAACAACACTATTGCTTCATCGAAATGGGTGTTTAAGGTAGCATTGAAATTTTTGTCCTTGGCACGCAAACCGTGATAGGCCAAGCGAAGGTATTCGTCGGCTAGTTTGTTGATATCGGTATCTTCCTTCGATACGGAACTGCTTCGACTGTGTTGGAGCATTCCCTTTACAATGGCATCGGCACGCTGTCCGTGATGGTGAATTTTTCCCAAGTTCTGTTTAATGTCGACAAGGATTTCGTTCACCTCCTTCAAATTGCCTTCGACCAATTCCTCTTCCAACTCGTCGATAAGTTCGTGGCTTACTTCTGAAAAATTATTTACGAAGTTTAAAGGATTTTGAATTTCGTGCGCGATTCCGGCGGTCAGCTCTCCTAACGACGCCATTTTTTCAGATTGTATCAGCTGTTGTTGGGTGGCTTTCAAATCTATAAGCGATTGTTTAAGCTCGGCTGTCTTTTCATTCACCTTTTTCTCCAATAGTATATTTTGGTTGGCCAACAACTCCTTTTTTTCTTCGGTGACCTTTACAACTTTCTGGGCTTCTTCTTCCACATTTTGAAGCACCTCTTCCAATCGCATGGAAATAAAAACCATAAACATAATGGGGGCGCCTAGAATAGTGAAGGCGATGATGGGCTTATCGTATTCATTGTATAAGGGTAAGGAATATTTGTGTAGACTTATGTAGACGGTCATAGCAATAGTGGGGACCACGATAGCAGCCACAACGGCAAGCAGCGCTCCTTTAATCTTGTTTCTGAAAGTAACCAATAGATATACCAGATACACTAAAAGCCCCGTAAAGGAAATTCCAAATGGCCAGGAAATAGAGAACAAATGCGCTATGGTACTTGTGGTTATGACCACTACAACCAATAAAATGGTAAGCTTTGAGATTTTGTTTTTAAGTATCCATTCTAAAATGAAGAGCCCGTTAATAACCGTAAAAGACTGTAAGGTTATCATAAGTAGGAACCGTGCTTTTTCCACAGGGTACGGTAGTTCATCAAAATAGTAATAGAAAAAGCTTATGGCGTACAGTAGCACGATGGTGGACATTCCGGCAATTAGCCAAAATATTCTTTGCGATGGGCGTAGCACGACCAGTAACCAAAATAGGAGAAACAGCAGTGCCGCAATTCCAATACAAAGGCCGCCGTATAAATAACTACGTTCGATGTCTTTCTGTACCCACTCTGTGTATTTGGGCCCAACAATATTTATAAAGTTCTGAAGGTTTTTTGGCTGCAGTCTAAGCTCACGTTGTGTGAAAGTGGTTTCATAATCTACAAAATGTATGGCCAACAGATATTCTTGTCCGGCTTTCAATGAAATAGGAGTAGGGTATTTATGAACTGGATTGTACGCTGTGTAGGAATCTCCGGTACTGCCGAAAGATTCTATAAGTGTACCATCTAAAAAGACATCGGTGGCTGCCCACAGATTTCTGGATATGGCAAGGGGAATTTCCGACATCGAACCATCTAGAGCAAATCGAAGTCTAAACCAACCTTCCACACGGCCCGTTTCATCCTGCAACGTGGCATTTATATTTGTGGGATTCATTTTTTTCCAATCGCTGGTGTCTAACGCTGGATCACGCCAATTAGGCTTGCTTCCTTTTTTGAAAACCCATCCTTCTTGTGGTGCAAGAAAAATTTGTTGATGTGAACTGAACATACTATCGGATAGTACGAGGGTTTTTTCCTGGGCATGCCCAACTTGGGTCAGTAGTGGCAATAATAGTATGTAAAGGAATATTCGCATGATACTATGTCTTTTTGGGAAGCCGGATGATAAATGTGGTGCCTTGTCCTTTTTTTGTTTCCACAGTCAAATTGCCCCCATGTCCTTTGGTTACCACATCGTAACTCATGGATAAGCCAAGCCCTGTGCCTTTTCCCGTAGGTTTTGTGGTAAAGAAAGGTTGAAAAATCTTATCCAAGATATCTTTCGGAATACCATTGCCATTGTCCTTCACTTTGATGACGATATGCTTTTCTTTCTGATGTGTGCAAACCGAAACTTTTGGTTCATAAGAACTCTCTTTGGCTTCACTTTTCTTTTCATTGACGGCATAAAAGGCGTTTGTGATGAGGTTTAAAATGACCCTTCCCATATCCTGGGGTATTATCATTGCCATTTCTAGATCGTCATCAAAATTGGTTTCTATGGTAGCATTAAAAGACTTGTCTTTTGCTCGCAATCCGTGGTATGCCAGACGAAAGTATTCGTCGGTAAGCTTATTGATGTCGGTAGGCTCTTTTTCCACTGTGCTGCTTCTACTGTGTTGGAGCATTCCTTTTACAATAGCATCGGCGCGCTGCCCATGATGATGAATTTTCTGAAGGTTCTGTTTAATGTCGGTAAGTAAGAGCTTAACTTCCTTAAAATCTCCGTTTGCAATTTCTTCATCTACCTCTTCAATCAGTTCGTTGCTCACTTCGGAAAAGTTATTGACGAAGTTGAGAGGGTTTTGGATCTCATGGGCAATTCCAGCAGTAAGTTCTCCAAGCGAGGCCATTTTTTCGGACTGAATCAATTGTTTTTGTGTTTCCTGAAGATCTGTTAGCGTTTTTTCTAACTGACGCTTTTCGGTAAGTAGCGCAGCCGATTGCTCTTCCTTAATAAGTAGGTCACTAAAGCGTTGGTAGGCGAAGGTGAAGACGTTCCGGAAACGATCTAAAATATTCTTTTGGTCTTTGGTAAGGACACCAAAATTTGAAATACCGATTGCGCCGTTTCCAAAGGCGTACAGGATATACGAAACACTATTGGCCTTTAACAGTCGAGGATCGTCTGCCTCACCATTTTTTCTACGCATCTCAATAAGGTCCTGAAGCTGCTGTCCTTCCAATACCATTTCGGAAAATCCATCGGTTGTATTGGCAATTACCTGTAATTGTTCTTCGAGGGTAGGATCATCGTCGTACGACATAAGCGTAATCGTTCCGCCCATTTCATGCGAATAATCGTAGTCTAGAAAGGTTTGTTCATCTTCATTATTTACATCGATTAGCGCATTTCGAATATCATCAAACCCCAATTCCAGCAGTTGTTCATAAAGTTCCTTTGTAATTGTGAGCAGGTCTTTCGATTCGTCCATGCTAAGTGCCACGGAACGCACCTTCTCTAAGGCTGCTTCAATCTTTGCCTCTCGGGCTTGTGCCGCTGCCTTGGTAAGATCGGTGTACCGTTTGTAGGCGAAGGTGAAGACATTCCGAAAACGTTTCAAAATCTTCTTCTGATTGTCAGTCAAAACACCAAAATTTGAAATTCCGATGGCACCGTTTCCGAAGGAATACAGATTGTAGGTTAGGTGATCTGTGGTATGAAGCCGGGGATCGTCCTTTTCACCATTTTGACGTCGTGTCTCGATTAGCTCTTGTAGTTGTTCACCTTTAAGCTCGATTTCAAAGAAGGCATCATTACTGGATTGAACAATCCTAATCTGTTCTTCGATGACCGGGTCGCCATAAAACGAGAATTCGGTTATGGCACTTGACATATCGTGCGAATAGTCGTAGTCTAAAAATGTTTCATCGTCATCGTTATGGATATCGATAATGGCATTTCGAATATCTGAAAACCCAAGTTCGAGTAATTGCTCGTATAAAATCTTGGCGATATCGAGCATGTCGTCAGGCTTTTGGAGGCTTAATGCCACCGAGCGCACTTTCTCGAGGGAAGCCTCAATTTTTGCCTCCCGCGCTTGCGCCTCGGCTTTCTGAAGGTCGAGGAAGCGGGTGTAGGCCAAATCGAAAACTTTAGCAAAACTGATGAGCGTATCAATAGATTCTTTTGGGGGATCATCAACCTTCCCGGCCAAACTGAAGCCGATTTCACCATGACTAGTTCGAGCTATGATAAAGGTTAGTCCGCCAATATGCGCAATATCCTCTTGAGTAGATGCATTGGGGTCGGCCAATTGGTATTTACCATGGGTATTCATATTTTCGATATACTGCCACGCTTCCTCCGCATCTAGCGCCAATACAAAGGCAGGTTCTGTTCCCGCTTCCCACTTCGCCAAACTTTCAATATCGTCATGAACAAATTTGGGTATCGAAATTACCATTCCGATCCTACTGCCATCTTCGGAAGTCATCGACATATTATACCTATCCTCCAGCCATCGCATGTGCCAGAAATAATCTGCATCGTGCCCTAATGATATGAATTCATTCCGCATTGCCACCACGATATCAAACAGATCTGAAGATTCCTGCATGGACGTTACTTGCGAACGGACACGTTCCAGGGCACCTTCAATTTCGAGCGCTCTATTCTTGGCTTCCAACTCAATTGTACGGCGTTTAATGGCTTCCCGAAGTTTTTGATTCTCTTCACTTACCTTATCAAACCCAATGGTTTCACCTTTATCTGTTTTAGCATCGGGTGTAGAGAAATGCTGATAGATAAAGCGCCAGCCTTCCTTATTTTTTTTCAAAATATTTGAAAAGCGGAACCTACCGTAATACGTATAATCAGATTTGTTTAAAAACCAAGCATCAAAAACATGGGTGATACAGATATGCTCACCAAATTTTTCTAGTATTCGTGTCTCATTTCGAAGGTCGCATTTGCCCGCCAATTGTTGGGCCGTATTGGCAAAGAATTGGGTGGTTTCAGTTCGGTTTAAAAACTCTTCGTTATTGGTGGAACCAATGAAATGAAAGGTATCATCAAAATACGCATCGTAGGTAGGAACATCTCCACTTAGATATCCTTGCAGCCAAGTGTCGTACACCTGTAATACTTCCGATTTTATTTTTTCTGACACTTTCATTATCAGTTAGTTGATGGTAGTGAAATTACGAATTCTGTTCCTTTTCCAAGCTCCGTAACAACACGTAATTCACCGCCATGCGCTTTTACGATGTCGTAGCTTAGGCTAAGTCCTAATCCTGTTCCCTGACCTGTCGGTTTTGTGGTGAAAAAAGGTTGAAAGATTTTTTCAAGCACCTCCTTCGGTATACCATTGCCATTATCCTTCACCGTAATTGAAGCACCTGTACCGTCTGGTTCCTGAGCGGTGGTAATTGAAACGGTTGGCTTATAATCTTCGCTTTCCTGTTTCTGACGGTCGCGAACCGCATAAAAGGCATTGGTAAGCAAGTTCAATATCACGCGACCCATATCTTGTGGGATTATATGGAGCGGTTTCAGGGAAGGATCGAAGTCAGTTTCCAAGAAAGCATTGAACTTTTTATCCTTTGCCCTCAAGCCATGGTAGCTTAGTCGCAAATATTCATCACATAGCTTATTGATGTCGGTAGTTTCTTTTTTACCGCTACTGCTTCGGCTGTGCTGAAGCATGCCTTTTACGATGGCATCGGCTCGTTGTCCGTGATGCTGAATTTTTTCAAGGTTATTCTTGATATCTTCAGAAATGGCGGTTACTTCAGCCAAGTCGCCTTTTTGAATCTCTTGCTGCATTTCCGCGATGAGTTCCCGACTTACCTCCGAAAAATTATTGACAAAGTTCAGCGGATTTTGGATTTCATGGGCAATCCCCGCGGTGAGTTCTCCTAAAGATGCCATTTTTTCGGATTGAATAAGCTGGGCTTGGGTGGCTTTTAGCTCATCGAATGATTGCTGCAGTTTCCTATTAGAGGTTTCGAGGGCCTCCTTTTTTTGTTCCAATTCTGTGTTTAGCGATGCTAATGCCTTTCTCTTTTTACGGATATTGGTTATGGTGAAATACATTCCAAACAGAATGATACCGAGTAAAACTGCAATTCCGATATAGAGCAGTTGAATTTTTCGTTGCCGGTCGATAGTGGCCTCCTGCTCCTCTATCGTTGCTTCCTTTTGGGCGGTTTCATACTTTATCTGAAGTTCCGATTCCAATTGCTCGATGGTCTTCTCGAGATTTCGAAACCTGGCTCCTGAAAATAAGCGCTCATATTTTAGCGCTTCTTCAAATTGACCTAAGGCTGCGTAACTGTCTGATGCATGCATATAATTTTCGAAAAGATTCCGGGTATTTCCACTTTGCTCAATAATCTCTAAGGCTTCTAAGGTATAAGGTAACGCCTCTTCATACCTTTCCTGAAGCCTTTTTACGTGTCCGAGATTTCCGAGCGCAGAAATTAATCCCTGCGTATTGTTTTCGACTTTGGCAAGACCATAAACTTTTTGATATTCAGCAATGGCCTCATCGAAACGCTCCATGTATTTGTAAATATTCCCGCGGGTATTATAGTTGGGAGCGATGATTTTTTCCGATTTCCCCGCAGCTTTCAGAACCGCAATCCCTTTGTTTATTTCCTTTAGGGCTGCTTCAAATTTTTCAAGGATTAAAAGGTTGTCTGCCTTATAGCGGTGGCTAATAGCGAGTTCTTCCGGCACGTTGTATTTTGACTGAATATCGATTGCTTTTTGGCAATATTCGGCGCCTTCGGCATATTTCTCTTGATAATAAAGAATGTCGCATAAGCGTGTATAGCTTTTTGCGATACCTAGGGAAAGTTGGTTTTTTTCAAATAGCTCGAGCGCCTTAAAATCCTGCTCCATAGCTTCAGTATAATACCCACGTTGCTTATAGGCGTCTTCCATTTCTAAATAGGTTTCGGCTTGAAGACTATCCAATTTCGCCTGTTGATAGATTTGCGTTGCCTTTTCAAAATAATAGAGGCTAGAATCCAGTTCAGGATTCGCCAGATGCCAATACGCAAGATGTCGATACGATTGCCCTAATAATTGATTATCCCGAGCCGCTTCAGAAAGCGCTACTGCGCGATGGACTAACGTATAAAGTTCTGTGGAATCTTGATTATCGCCTTGGAGACGGTCGCTGATATAAGGGATTAGCTTTTCGAGTTTATCGGTTGGGGGTGACTCTTGAGCCGTTGCGATACCATTTATAAATACCCAAAAGCAGCATTGTAGAAAAGAAAGTGAAAATCTCTTAAAATGGTGAAGCGAATCAATACGTATGTAAAATACAGTAGATATGGTCATACTGATACTCGTTTATTCCAAGTAGGTGCTGGAATGGTTTACTATAACTGGTTAGGGAGTACCAGACGTTGGGATATTTAAAGGTACTAAAAAAACTGAAGTGTAATGCTACAATACTTTGAAATTCAGTGTGTAAACACGTTTAAAATAGTGGCAAGAATTATATTGGCATAATGATAATGTGGAACAGTACTATTAGGCTATAGGTCGTTGTTAAAATCATACCAAGCTGTCACGACACAATAGCCGGATTTTACAGCTACCTCATACACAGTGTTTTCACCATAATCTTTCCATGTACGGTGATTGATTTTAGCCTTATTCTGTTGAATATTGGAAACTACCATATTCGTCTCCGAATAAGGGTCGAAGGTCTTCCATAAATGACATACCTCATTTCCATCACTATTCTCAAAAAAGTAGATTACTTTCGTTCGCACATAGGTGCCGCTTCTTCGAGAATACTGTTCCGTATCGTATTTGATATACGACATCCCATCATCGGTTGTACCGACCTCGTATTGGTCTCCAAACTTTTCAATAACCTCCGCTTGGGACCAGCCGATTTGCGCGAAGACCAAGGGTGAAGTAAAAAACAAAAAAAGGAAAAGCGTAGTTTTTCTACATATATAGTTCATTTTTACTGATGTTATCGATATTCAACATACCTTTTGAAAATTGTTAGTTAGCGATAACAGTAAGTAGGAGGTACTAGCAAAAATGGGATATATCTAATGTAGTGAATTTTTTTAACAAATTGGAATTCAATATCATAAATTAAAAAATAACAATTATATCTTTAATTTTTATGAATAATTTTAGCATCATCATATTATAATAACCCTTTTCTTAATAAGTTGCTATTTTAAATGTGCTTGCTGACTTTAATATTTGACTCCTTATTTCCAATCTGCAGTAATTCCCCTCGGCGCTTGCCAACTCTCTTGCCAATCCTTATCTTTGCGACTCTTATAAATGCACGATAAATACCATGTTTGATAATTTAAGCGACAAGCTCGATAAGGCAATGCACGTCCTAAAAGGACACGGCCAAATTACCGAAGTAAACGTAGCGGAAACCCTAAAGGAAGTGCGACGTGCACTATTGGATGCCGATGTCAATTTCAAAACGGCAAAAGAATTTACCAATACGGTAAAGGAAAGGGCTTTGGGGCAGGATGTTCTTACATCGCTTCAACCTGGTCAATTGATGGTGAAGCTCGTAAAGGATGAGCTAACCGAATTGATGGGAGGCGAAACGGCTGGTATTGACCTAAGTGGTGCTCCCACCGTTATCTTAATGTCGGGACTCCAGGGTAGTGGTAAAACGACTTTCTCCGGTAAATTAGCGAATTACTTAAAATCGAAAAAAACCAAGAAACCTTTGTTGGTGGCATGTGATGTATACCGTCCTGCCGCAATCAACCAGTTGCATGTTGTTGGTGAACAAATCAATGTTGATGTTTACAGTGAAGAAGGCAATATGAATCCTGTTGAAATTGCCCAAAATGCGATTCAACATGCAAAGGAAAATGGACACAATGCCGTAATTGTCGATACCGCGGGTCGCTTGGCCATCGATGAAACGATGATGACGGAAATAGCCAATATTCACCAAGCTATCACTCCAAATGAAACGTTGTTCGTGGTCGATTCCATGACAGGCCAGGATGCGGTGAATACGGCCAAAGCCTTTAATGATCGTTTGGATTTCGACGGCGTTGTCCTTACGAAATTGGATGGTGATACTCGCGGGGGTGCTGCGCTTTCCATCAAAAGTGTTGTAAACAAACCAATTAAGTTTATCGGTACGGGTGAGAAAATGGACGCTATCGATGTGTTCCACCCTGCACGTATGGCCGATCGTATTTTGGGGATGGGTGATGTGGTGTCGCTGGTAGAACGTGCGCAAGAGCAATATGATGAAAAGGAGGCCCGTAAACTTCAGAAGAAGATCGCAAAAAATCAGTTTGGGTTCGACGATTTTATGAGTCAGATCCAACAGGTGAAGAAGATGGGTAGTATGAAGGATTTGGTTGGAATGATTCCTGGTGCTGGAAAAGCGTTGAAGGGGGTCGATATCGACGATGATGCTTTCAAAGGAATTGAAGCCATTATTCAGAGTATGACGCCTGAAGAACGGAGCACGCCGTCTGTACTAAATGGAAGTCGGAAGAAACGTATTGCAAAAGGTAGTGGGACCTCGGTTCAGGAGGTGAATCAACTGTTGAAGCAATTCAACCAAATGAGCAAAATGATGAAGATGATGCAAGGTGGTGGAGGCCGTAAGATGATGCAGATGATGAAGAATATGAGGTAGTGAGCCGTAGGCTATAGGCTGTATGCTGTATGCAATAAGGAGTAAGCGGATAGTTTATTTGATATAAAATTCTAATAAGAATATTTTTAATCTCTTTATAGCTCTGAAACATTGCAACTCTGTAGCTTTGCAGCTTTGATACTTTGCCCCTCACTACTAACACCTCAATTCTCAATACTAGTATCTCAATTCTCAACAATAACATTTCAATACTTACCAAATGACAATCCTCGACGGAAAAAAAGTTAGCAACGACATTAAAAATGAAATCAAGGCTGAGGTGGATGCCATGAAAGCCAATGGCGAGAAAGTTCCGCATTTAGCTGCTGTGATTGTTGGAGATGATGGTGCCAGCCTCACGTATGTGAACAGTAAGGTAAAGTCGTGCGAGCGCGTAGGATTTGAAAGCACCATGATTCGCTTGCCACATACTACTAGCGAGTTGGAGTTGTTGAAGAAAATTAAGGAGTTGAACAATAATGATGATATCGATGGCTTCATTATTCAATTACCACTTCCACCGCAAATAGATACCCAAAAAGTATTGATGGCAGTTGATCCGAGTAAGGATGTCGATGGTTTCCATCCAGAAAATTTTGGTAGGATGGCCTTGGATATGAGTACTTTTATTCCCGCAACACCATTCGGAATTCTCGAATTGTTAGAGCGTTATGATGTCGATACCAAAGGAAAGCATACGGTGGTTATCGGTCGAAGCCATATTGTTGGCCGACCCATGAGTATCTTGATGAGCCGTAAAGGTTGGCCGGGAAATAGTACGGTAACGCTAACCCATAGTAGCACTAAAAATATCGCGCAGATTACCACGCAGGCCGATATCATTATTTCGGCACTTGGGGTGCCCGATTTCGTCAAAGCTGAAATGGTTCGTGACGATGCCGTCATTATCGACGTGGGTATCACGCGTGTACCCGATGAAAATGCAAAACGTGGTTATGTTTTGAAAGGTGATGTTGATTTCGAAAACGTGAGTAAGAAGGCAAGTTTCATAACGCCTGTTCCAGGTGGTGTCGGGCCGATGACTATTGCCATGCTTCTAAAAAATACGCTGCTCGCAAGGGAGCAGCGCAGGGTATAAGTTCACATGTCTGTTGTTTAACTTTCAGTAGCAGCTTCTGCACGTTGTAAGCGCCAGTCCAAATATTTGTGAAGGTCGCTTTCAATCCATCCCATACCAATACTCAATACTGCTAAATCGTCAATATATCCCAATCCTGGGATAAAATCTGGAATCACATCCATAGGATTCAAAACGTACAGTAGTGCCAATGCAATGCTCGCTATGGTAAACCATGGAACACTAGGGTAACTTCCGCTTCGAACATCCTTAAGCATTGAAAGCATAATTTTTCCGAGTTCGGCATATTTTCTCAATGGGCTTGCGTTACTTAGTTTGCGGGCGATCTCTTCTTCATTCTCCATGACGATTTCAACATCGTCATCGTTTATCTTATCAACGTTCTCCTTAATATTGTCTTCAGTGAATCCTTCATTCATCAGTGCAATATTTGACTGTGAGGAAGTGCTTCCCGAATCGGTGGGTTTCTTTTTTTTCTTATTGAATAGCATAGGTCATTTTTCTTTTATTATTAGAAAAATAGAAAATCCATTGGAACTACTGTTTTAAAATTTTGTTATAAAATAAAGGAAATAGAAACCGCTATGGCAATCACTATGAATAGATACACCAACCAATACGGTCGAAGTTTTTTTGGGTTTCGACCAAATGCTAGCACTGTAAGCCTATAATAGAAAGAGCGATTTTTTGCGATATGATTGTAGGCGTGATCGCATGCTTTTTGAAACCAGCGGTATTTGTGATACCACGAATGCCAACCATTGCTTTTTTTACTGTGAGTAAAACTTCTGAAAGCGGAATCCGGACCGCTAAAGACGGAACCATCTATTTCGATGAGGCGGGATGCTTTTTTAAACTCCTTTAAGGGAATGTCAGGAAAATCGGAAGCGACCTCTTGATAGGTTTTATATGTAATGGAAGCTTCGGTTAGCTGTTGCCAGTGTGTGATCCAATACTTGCAGAACCCACATTCGCCATCCCAAACCATCGTATTTTCTGACGGTGGATATTCGGTACGTTCAAATTTCTTGAACATATGCTATAACTTTTCCTCAGGAGTAGCCTGTTTTCCGTATTCTTCACGATAGATGCGAACGATAATTAAAAACAAACTAATTAGTAGGGGCCCAAAAATAAGTCCGATAAACCCAAAAAGTGGTACACCTACCACCACTCCAATAAAAGTGATGAGAGGATGAATATCATCGAGTTTTTTTAAGGCATACATTCGGAAAATATTATCGGTAGAGCCTACTACTATGAAACCATATAATAGAATTCCCCACGCTTGAAAGGTATCACCCGCAGATAGGGTAAGAATGAAAACAGGTAAGATTCCGACAAGCGTTCCTATAAAGGGAATCATCGAACCGATGGTAGTAATGACAAACCAAAAGAGTGGATCTTCAATGCCAAAAATGAAAAAACCGATTAAGGCTACGACACCTTGTGCCAAGGCAACCAAGGGAATACCAATAGCATTGGCGCGCACTTTAGCATTGGCTTCATTGCCAATAACCTTTAGGTTCCTATCGCTTATAGGAATATAATTAAACAATGAGGAACGCATCTGTTTCCTGTCTGTAAACATATAGTACAGCATAAAGTACATCAACCCAATCGCGATAAACATATCGAAGGTGCCTCCCGCGAAACTCTGCAATTGCGTTGAAATCCAGGAAGAGATTTCGGAAGTGTTAATCTGTGAGGTAAGGTCATATCCCAATCGACCTTCCCAATCATCCAATTGTGTTTTAAACGCTTGGATCACCTCTTCAGAATTCTTCACGGCATTTCCAATTTTATTTCCCAGCATCAGGATAATACCAGATACGGGAAGTAATATGCCTACGAAAGAAATAAACATCAATAAAGCGGCAGCTAAATCGGGATTCCAACCTTTCTTCTTCGTTAGGTTCTTCATCCAACCACGCATCAATACGTAAATCGTAACGGCTCCCAAAACACCCGACAGGTACGGCATCATTTCACCGAAAATTAAGGCACCCAAAAATATAATGAGTAGGAGCACAAACAGTTGTCGGATAATATTGGGTGAAATTGATTTCATCTATGTTGTGGCAAAAAGTTGATCGTTATTCTTGAAGGCCTTAAATTCTAATGCATTACCTGAAGGATCCTTAAAAAACATAGTCATCTGTTCACCCGGTTTTCCTTCAAAGCGAAGATAAGGTTCAATGATAAAGGTAACATTTTTGTTTTTGAGTTGTTCGGAAAAGGTTTCAAATACATCCCATTTCAGTACCACCCCAAAGTGGGGGACCGGTACACTTTTGCCATCGACGGGGTTGATAGCTTCAGAAGAAATATCTTCTTTTGGTTTATAGTGAATGACCAATTGGTGACCGAAAAAATTGAAGTCGACCCAATGGTCGCTGCTTCGTCCTTCTTCACAACCTAATACATCGCGATAAAATGTGCGACATTCTTCTAGGTTATAAACAGGGATGGCTAGGTGAAAAGGTTGTATAGACATCAGTTGTTTTCTCGTAAAGCTTCGATTAATTCATCTTTGTTCATTTCGGAACGTCCCTCAATATCAGCATTTTGGGCTTGTTCGTAAAGTTCGTCCTTGGTCCATTTTTCGTAGGGTTTAGATTGTCCACCTTTTTTTCCGGCATTCTCGGTATTTGCAATTCGGGCTGCTTTCTCTTTACTATAGCCTTTGTTGCGCAATTCCTCGTATTGATCCTCATTCTTTATTCTGTCATCTGCCATCGCTGTTTCCTTTTTCTGATTGTACCGAAAGTTAAAAAGAAAGCCCCGCGTAACCGCGAGGCTTAACAAAACATTTACAGCCGACCCTTATTCCTGATCGGTCGAAATCTCATAATCGGGTTCTTCAATATCCCATCCAATCATAAAATATTTGAAGGTTGCTTCATTAGGAATCTGGCTCGCTTCAATCTTTGCGTCGGGATTGTATCGAAGGTTTTCCGGCAATTGTTTTTTATCGATTGTTAGATATACTTCCGAATCCTTCAAAAATACAATAACCGAATTGATGGCATTCTCTACTTTTTCGATGGTATAATTATCCTTCACATCTTTAAAAGTACTAGCTTTCGTAAGTCCTTTTTCAGTTTTATATCGCGAATCGAATACCTGGATGTTATCAATGTACGATTCAGGATCATTTTCATCTTCAGGGGAAATCAACAATAATTTTTCACCTTCCTTGCTGTAGATTTCAACTTCACCTTGGGTATCAAGAGCGTTTTTCACCCTGCTCAATTTTACGATGGAGTCTTCAGCAAAAATGGAATCGACATGCTTCATTCGCATCTCTTTAGTAATCTTACCTACAGAATCACCCGTAATTAAAAAAGGATCTTTTTCTTTAGTACAGCTAGCAAGAATAAATCCGGCTATTGCGATAAATAATATGCTTTTCTTCATAGCATTACATTGTTTTTGATGGTTATTTTAAGAGTTTTCCGAGTATACCCAAAACGCTTCTGATAACAGTAGGGCTACTCAATACTTTTACGATTGGATTTTGGCGGGTACTTTTTCGAGACGACGACCGACTGCGAACTGCTTTCTTCTCTTTTTCAGCTTTTTCCTTCGCTTCTTCCTTTTCGGCAATATCGATTTTTTCGTTCAAAAGCTCGTAGGCGCTCTCTCGATCGACAGCTTCATTATACTTGTCGATTAACTTTGAGTCGTTTAGTAGGTCCTTCAGTTCTTTATCTTCCAATACATCCATTCTACTCATCGGAGCACGCATAAGCGTTGCCGCTAATGGAGTGGGAATCCCTTTTTCGTTTAAGGCCGATACCAACGCCTCTCCAATACCTAACGAGGTAAGTACTTCATCGGTTTCGTAATACTCTGAAATCGGATAATTTTCCGCTGTAAGCTTAATCGCTTTTCTATCTTTAGCGGTGAACGCTCGTAACGCATGTTGCACTTTTAGTCCAAGCTGACTTAGTACCGCATCCGGTACATCGGTTGGGTTTTGAGTTACAAAGTATAATCCAACTCCTTTCGAGCGAATCAATTTTACGATACTTTCAATTTGGTCGAGTAGGGCATCGCTCGCTTCTTTAAAGATCAGGTGAGCCTCATCGATAAAAATCACCAATTCTGGCCGGCCAGAATCGCCTTGTTCTGGAAAAGTTGTGTAGATTTCAGCCAGTAGGCTCAACATAAAGGTAGAAAACAATTTTGGTCGGTCCTGAATATCTGTCAATCGAACGATATTAATATACCCACGACCGTCTTCATCTATGCGAAGTAAATCGTCGGTATCGAACGATTTTTCACCAAAAAACAAATCGCCCCCTTGCTGTTCCAATGCTACAATACGACGAAGTATCGCGCCTGTTGAAGCTGAGGAGATACGGCCATATGCTTCAGAAAACTCCTCCTTTCCCTCATTCGTGGCATACTGGAGAATTTTTTTAAAATCCTTTAAATCGAGCAACGGAAGTTTGTTATCGTCGCAGTATTTGAAAATGACCGAAATAATACCTGCCTGTGTTTCACTCACGTCCAAAATTCGAGACAATAGCACGGGGCCGAACTCGCTAACGGTAGCCCGTAAGCGAACACCATTCTGCTCTGAAAGCGACATGATTTCAACCGGAAACTTCTGAGGCGTGAATGGGATACCTATTTTTTCGTGGCGTTCATCAATCTTACGATGACCAGGACTAGGCTGTGCGATACCACTGAGGTCACCCTTCATATCCATTAATAAGACAGGAACACCTTTTTCGGAAAGATTTTCTGCCAGTACCTGCAAGGTTTTGGTCTTACCAGTTCCCGTAGCACCAGCAATCAATCCGTGCCGATTCATAGTTTTCAACGGAACTTTTATCAAGGCATTGGTCATGGTTTCGCCATCAAGCATGGCTGCTCCTAGCGTGATAGATTCTCCTTCGGTTTGGTAACCATTGGTGATATGATCAAAAAAAGCTTGTTTGTCTGCCATGATCCAAATTTTGGGTAAAAATACTATTTATACCCAACATACAGCTTGAAATTTGGCGCAATGAAAAAAGCAAGTATGGATCTAGCTTTTCTTTTCGATATAGATATTCGAGCTACCCACGCTACGCAAATTTACGATGTCCCCATTGCCTTCACGTACAATGGCAACTGTTATAACGTCGCCAGTTGTGACAGAGATAGTTTCGGTAATGTGAAGAGAAGCACTTCTATGGCCGCCATTATTTCGCATGTATCCAGTAGAACCGAAAGAACCCACCCCAGTGCCATTCACATTTATTCTTATTTCTGGTGCATTTCTAGCTGTACCAGAGGAGTTAAAAAGTGATACGTTGATTCGAATCTCGTAGCGGCCAGTTTCGTTGATGGTTATCTGATTGCCCCCAACAACATAAAGCGATGTGTTGTCGTTCCATTCCATAGTGCCGAAAACGGGAAGGTCGATTGCTGTATCTGGATTAACCTCTGTGGTGGTATCGGTATTGCTATACTTTACCGAATCTCCCTTTGTATCGGTGGGAATTCGGGAAGTAACCGCAGCCCATACGGGAACTGTTGAAATCCCATCATTATACTCAATAGCATTAGTGTCGGTATTAAATAGCAGCAAACCAGTTGCCGGTGATGCAATCGCGTCTCTTTCTGCAGTCGTTAATCTTGGAAGCAATACGCCAGCATCTGTAGAAGAAATATCAAGAATTGCGGAAGTATCAGGAGTCGTGGTTCCGATACCTACTTGAGCTAAAGTTGTTATTGTTGTGAATAATCCGAAAAATAAAAGAGTTAAAATTCTGTGCGATAGAGGTTTCATATTGAGGAACTTTTGCAACAAATCTAATCTGTACCTCGTTTTTGGAGAAGATTTCATGCTTATATTTATTAATTTTTCGATAAAATGAAAGATTTTTCGTTCAAATAACATATGTGTAAAGTGCAAGTATAGTTTTAGTGTATTTCAAAAAGAAGTTGCTATGCATTTGTGTATTTTTGCGCCATGAATGAAGCCGTGAAACAAAAGGTTGAAAGAGGAGTAATGCTTCCTTTAATGGAGGAGTTTTATACCATACAGGGAGAAGGCTTCCATAAAGGAACGGCTGCCTATTTCATTCGCGTAGGAGGCTGCGATGTAGGCTGCCATTGGTGCGATGTGAAGGAAAGCTGGAACCCAGATATTCATCCACCTTCAGAAATCACTTCAATAGCAGAAAATGCTGCCCACTATTCAAAAACGATTGTCATTACCGGTGGAGAACCATTAACCTGGGATATGGGCCCGTTAACATCGCTTTTGAAGGAAAAAGGCTTGGATATTCATATCGAAACATCGGGAGCCTATGACCTTACCGGAACATGGGATTGGATTTGCCTTTCACCCAAAAAGATAAAGCTTCCCAAACCCGATATCTACAAGAAGGCTAACGAGCTAAAGGTTATAGTGTATAACAATAGCGATTTCGATTTTGCTGAAGAACAGGCAGAGAAAGTGTCTAAAGATTGTATTCTATACCTTCAGCCGGAATGGAGCAAGCGAGACAAAATGATTCCGAAAATAGTGGATTATGTTATGAAGTATCCTAGGTGGAAAGTGTCTTTGCAAACGCATAAGTATTTGAACATCCCATAAAAAATCCCACCGAAGTGGGATTACTGCTATTCAATAGCTAACGGCGCTAGTTTGCCAGTATAAAGGGTATTTCCACGTAGGTGGTGTCCCAACCAATCATTAAGGTGGTACCGTTGCTTTCCGGTCTAAATACCATCGACAAAGATTCGGTAGGTGCTGCTGCAGTCTTAGCTTCTACATTCATGCGCGCTAGATCCTTTTCTTTCTTATAGCTGTAAGCACCCCAAACATTCGTATCACCGTTGATAATGATCGTCCATTCCTCTTCATTTGGAACCGTGTATAGGGTATAGGTTCCAGGCGTCAAGGTGGTACCATTAAACTTCATTGTTTTGTACAATGTGAGTTCGGTTGCTTCGTTTGCACCAGTTCGCCATACCTCACCATAAGGAACCAAATTGCCAAATATATCACGTCCTTTTTTCTGCGGTCGGCTGTAAATCACGCGTGCAATAGGAGGTGTATTTCGATCGGCTCTTGCCATGGTGAGGTCCATCGGGCTTGAGTCCATTTTAGGGAAGGTTTGCGCTTCGGCACTTGAGAAGCTTATTAGTAGAAAAAAGACAGGTAGGAACAATAAATTCTTCATAGTTTTTTTGGTATTAAAGTCGATTAATTAGGATCGAACTTACAGTAAAGAAACGCCTAATTACAATTCATAGTATGCCAATTTCATACCAAAATTGTATGGTTTTCAATTTGTATCCTTTTTACGGGCCGTTTTTCCACATTTTTTGTTAATAACTTACCTCTTCCAACTAGCCCAAACCCCCAATAATATAAGGGCTTTTGTTATATTTGTTTGGATTCAAATTTGTTTGAAAAACAACCTAATTTTATGAAGGACGAAAAAAATATTAAAGTGTATGGTGCCGATAGTATCCAGGCACTTGAAGGGATGGAGCACGTACGCATGCGACCCTCCATGTATATTGGCGATGTAGGTGTCCGAGGGCTGCACCATTTGGTGTACGAAGTTGTGGACAACTCCATCGATGAAGCAATGGGTGGGTATTGCGATACCGTTCAGGTCTGGATAAATGAAGACAATTCCATTAGGGTAGAGGATAATGGCCGTGGAATTCCAGTCGATTTACATAAAAAAGAAGGTGTGTCTGCGCTTGAGGTTGTTATGACTAAGATTGGTGCCGGTGGTAAGTTTGATAAGGACTCCTATAAGGTTTCAGGTGGTTTGCACGGGGTGGGTGTTTCCGTGGTAAATGCGCTTTCCGAAAACCTTAAAGCCACTGTACATCGCGATGGTAAAATTTGGGAACAGGAATATGAGCGGGGCAAACCGCTATATCCCGTTAAGTCGATTGGTGAAACGGATAAACGTGGAACTATCGTAACGTTCAAGCCTGATCCACAAATATTCCAACAAACTTTAAATTATAATTACGATACGCTTTCTAGTCGAATGCGTGAGTTGGCGTTTCTTAACAAAGGACTTACCATTAGCATTACCGATAAGCGTAACGTGGAGGATAATGGTGAATATGTTAGTGAAACGTTCCACAGTGAAGAAGGCCTAAAGGAATTTATCAAGTTCTTGGATGAAACGCGTGAACCTGTTATCAAGGAAGTTATTTCCATGGAAGGGGAGAAGAACGACATCCCCGTTGAAGTAGCCATGGTTTACAACACTTCTTTTAATGAAAACCTTCATTCATACGTTAACAACATCAACACCCACGAAGGAGGAACACACCTTACTGGTTTTCGTCGTGGACTAACAACTACCTTAAAGAAGTATGCCGATGCTTCAGGAATGTTGGATAAATTGAAATTTGATATCTCGGGTGATGATTTCCGGGAAGGATTAACAGCTATCGTATCGGTGAAAGTTGCCGAGCCACAATTCGAGGGGCAGACCAAAACGAAGCTTGGTAACCGTGAAGTATCCGCTGCCGTAAGCCAAGCGGTTTCCGAAATGTTAGAAAACTACTTAGAGGAAAACCCTAATGATGCCAAGACCATCGTACAAAAAGTGATTCTTGCTGCTCAAGCACGCCACGCGGCTCGAAAAGCCCGTGAAATGGTACAGCGCAAAACTGTGATGGGTGGTGCTGGACTTCCTGGTAAACTGAGCGATTGCTCCGAACAGGATCCAGAACAATGTGAAGTATTTCTTGTTGAGGGTGACTCGGCGGGTGGAACAGCCAAACAAGGTCGTGACCGTAACTTTCAAGCTATTTTACCATTACGTGGTAAGATTTTGAATGTTGAAAAAGCAATGAGCCATAAAGTTTTCGAAAATGAAGAAATTCGAAACATTTTTACAGCTTTAGGAGTTACCGTTGGTACCGAAGAAGACAGTAAAGCATTAAACCTTGAAAAACTTCGCTATCATAAAATCGTAATTATGTGTGATGCCGATGTGGATGGTAGTCACATTGCAACACTGATTCTTACCTTCTTCTTCCGTTATATGAAAGACCTGATTGAAGCAGGTCACGTATACATTGCAACACCTCCGTTATACCTTCTGAAGAAAGGTAAGAAATTGGCATATGCCTGGAGTGATGAAGAGCGCGCGAAGCTAAATGAAGAAATGGGCGGTGGCGCGAGTATCCAAAGATATAAGGGTCTTGGTGAGATGAACGCAGAACAGCTATGGGACACCACCATGAATCCTGAGTTCCGAACCCTTCGTCAGGTAACCATCGATAATGGAACCGAGGCCGATCGAATCTTCTCAATGTTGATGGGCGATGAGGTGCCACCACGTCGTGAATTCATCGAGAAGAACGCAAAATATGCGAATATCGACGCATAAGAAGAAGCGTTAAATCTTTCAGAACAACCCGTGCCAACTCGCACGGGTTTTTTATTTTTCAGGAAACCTAACATCATGAAAACGAAATCCCTACTCTTCATATGTGCATTACTTCTCACGATGAATCCATCCTCTGCCCAAGAAAACTTGGAAGATTTGCTCGCTGCTGGTATTGCCGATGCCAAACGCTTTGCATCGGCGTATATGGGGCCGGGCTTCGATGGCGCTATTCACAACACGGCTAACGGATGGGTACAATCTGCAGAGGTTAAAAAGCCATTGAAATTTGATATTTCTGTTGTCGGAAATGCCTCATTTATTAAAGATGAACAGAAATCTTTTTTATTAGATGAAAACGACTATAACAATCTTTATTTCCGAAATGGCCCGAATGCCCAAGAAGTGACAACCGCTTTTGGTGAAAATGATCCTGGTATTTTAGTGTATGCTGAAGTAACAGATCCGACAGGTCAGTTTACCGAGGAAGTTGAATTCTTTTTACCGCAAGGTCTTGCATCTGCCGACCTAAATATTCTGCCAACAGCGTTTTTACAAGCACGATTGGGAATCTTCAAGGCGACTGAAGTGAAGTTTCGGTACTTTCCAAAAATTGAACGGGAAGATGTCGAAACTGGTGTTTTAGGATTTGGACTACAACACGAGTTTTCGCAATGGTTAGCGCCTGAGAATTCTTTTCCAGTCGCTCTTTCAGGAGTTATTGCCTATACCAATCTTAGCGGGAATTATGATTTTACCGATGACGAGATTATCGATGGTGATAACCAGAAGTTCAACGTGAAGCAGAACAGTTGGTTATTTCAATTACAAGCTTCAACCAAAATGAAAATATTCAACGTCTACGGAGGTGTCGGATATGTTTCGGGAACCTCAGAATTTGATGTACTGGGAACGTATCGGGTAGAAGCTGGAATTCCATTGCTAGAAAGTACCGCTACCTTTACCGATCCTTTTTCAATCAATCAAAATACTTCAGGATTACGGGCATCGATCGGAGCATCCCTTCGTTTGGCATTTTTTGGGCTGCATGCCGATTACAATATTGCGGAATATAATACCGCTTCCGTAGGGGTTCACTTCGGAATTTAATAGTTTGTTATCACAATTTCAGGCAGATAATCGTACTTTTGCACTCGGCTACCCTTGTTGGTGGCGACCAATCAATTTCTCATTCAAAAAAATATATAGATAATGAAAGTTACAGTAGTAGGAGCAGGTGCTGTAGGTGCAAGTTGTGCCGAGTACATTGCCATTAAAAATTTTGCTAGTGAAGTAGTTTTAGTAGACATCAAGGAAGGATTCGCCGAAGGAAAGGCGATGGACTTGATGCAAACCGCTTCTTTAAATGGTTTCGATACAAGAATCGTAGGGTCGACCAACGATTACAGTAAAACTGCCGATAGCGATATTTGTGTAATCACAAGTGGTGTGCCACGAAAGCCGGGAATGACACGTGAAGAACTTATCGGAACAAACGCTGGTATCGTAAAATCGGTTTCTAGCAGTTTATTGGAACATTCTCCTAATACCATCATCATCGTGGTAAGCAACCCAATGGACACAATGACCTACTTGGTTCACAAAACAACCGATCTTCCTAAGAACCGAATTATAGGAATGGGCGGCGCTTTGGATAGCGCACGTTTTAAATACCGCTTGGCAGAAGCACTGGGTGCTCCAATTAGCGATGTAGATGGAATGGTAATCGGTGGCCATAGCGATACTGGAATGGTACCGCTAACCCGTTTAGCGACACGAAACAGTGTTCCTGTAACCGAATTTATTTCTGAAGATCGTCTGGATCAGGTAAAAGAAGATACGAAAGTCGGAGGTGCTACTCTTACTAAATTATTAGGAACGTCAGCTTGGTATGCACCAGGTGCCGCGGTTAGCGGATTGGTTCAGGCCATTGCTTGCGATCAGAAGAAAATTTTCCCTTGCTCTACCTTGTTGGAAGGTGAATACGGACTGAACGATCTTTGTATCGGCGTTCCTGTTGTGCTAGGACGAAATGGTATCGAAAAAATTGTTGATATCGAATTGAACGATGCAGAAAGAGATCACCTTAAGAAAAGTGCTGAAGGTGTTAGCAAGACCAATGGCTTGCTTGAGCTATAAGAAGTTTTTCATTTAGTTGAAATAAAAAAGCCTCCGAATTTCGGAGGCTTTTTAGTATACAAGTAGAAAGCATTAGCCGCATTTCGAAGAGCCGCAATCCTTACAGGTCAGGCAACCTTCTTGGTAAATAAGTTGCGACGAGTTACAGTTATCGCACTTCTGCTTACGGGCCAATGTACCGTCGGCAACATAGCGTTTCAACGCTCGTGCCACACCATTTTTCCAGGTGTTGATGCTTTCACTATTTAACTGAAGGCTATTGATAAGCTCAATCGCTTTGTCAATTGGCATACCATGACGGAGCGTACTGGAGATTAACTTTGCGTAGTTCCAGAATTCTGGATCGAATTTATGCGACAGGCCTTCAATCGTGGTCTTATACCCACGCTTGTTCTGATATTGGAAATCGTAGCGTGACGTACCATCTTCATTTCGGTTTTTGATAATCAACCCTTCGTTCACCCAACGAGGAATAAGAATGCCATCCTCGTCATCTGCTAAACCAGTGAAAATTTCATACGGTTGGTCTTCAATCAAGCCGATAAAAGCAATCCACTTTTCCTTGTTATTCTGAAACCGAACCACGTCAGCTTGTAAAATCTGTGGACGCTTGGTCGGGAATTTAGTCAACGTTTCTTCCTCTTCAGTTTTCTTTTCATCATTGGAGATAAGAACCCCGCTTCGAGAACCATCACGATACACCGTTACACCTTTACAACCTGCCTGCCATGCTTCCAAATACAGTTCGCCTACCAATTCTTCACTTACATCATTCGGAAGGTTAATAGTCACACTAATGCTATGGTCTACCCATTTCTGAACACGACCTTGCATACGTACTTTGTTCAACCAATCTACATCGTTACTGGTAGCTTGGTAGTATGGTGATTCCTTCACCAAAGCATCCAATTCAGCTTGTGTGTAATTTTTATTGGTATCATGACCTTGTGCATGCATCCACTCCTTAAATCGATGGTGGAACACAACGTATTCTTCCCAAGAATCGCCTACTTCATCTACAAAATCAACACGAACATTCTTATCGTTCGGGTTTACCTTACGGCGACGCTTATAAACTGGAAGAAACACTGGTTCGATACCAGACGTCGTCTGCGTCATCAAACTGGTAGTTCCTGTTGGTGCGATGGTCAAAAGCGCAATGTTTCGTCGACCGTGCTCCAACATTTCATAATATAGTTGCTCGTCTGCTTCCTTAAGGCGAAGAATAAACGGATTTTCCTTTTCACGCTCTGCGTCGAAAATTTCGAAAGCACCGCGTTCTTTAGCAGTGTGAACGGAAGCGCGATAGGCTTCGATGGCAATTGTTTTGTGGATCTCCTCAGAGAAATCGATTCCGTCCTTGCTTCCATATTGAATTCCGAGAGCAGCTAACATATCACCCTCAGCGGTGATACCGATTCCGGTACGGCGACCTTCTTCGGCTTTTCTACGAATGTTCATCCAAAGGTTGCGCTCAACCATTTTTACTTCTTCTGTTTCAGGATCGGCATCGATCTTTTCGATAATCGCATCTACCTTTTCCAGTTCAAGATCGATGATATCGTCCATAATACGTTGTGCCGCTGCGATATGCTTTTTGAAAAGCTCGAAATTGAATTTCGCCTTTTTGGTGAAGGGTTCTTCAACATAAGAGAACAAGTTGATTGCCAACAAACGACAAGAGTCGTAAGGACAAAGCGGAATTTCACCACATGGATTGGTCGATACGGTCTGATAGCCAAGATCGGCATAGCAGTCTGGCACCGATTCGTTGGTGATGGTATCCCAAAACAGGATTCCAGGCTCGGCCGATTTCCAAGCGTTATGTACGATTTTTTTCCATAGCTTGTTCGCTTCAATCTCTTTGGAATACTTCGGCGTATCGCTAAAGACTGGATATTTCTGGGTATAGGTAGTTTCGTCTTTAACAGCTTTCATAAAGCCATCATCTATTCGAACCGAAACATTTGCTCCGGTAACCTTCCCCTGTTCCATTTTCGCATCGATAAAATCTTCTGCATCTGGGTGGTTGATAGAAACGGAAAGCATTAAGGCACCACGACGACCGTCCTGAGCGACTTCACGTGTAGAATTCGAGAAACGTTCCATAAAGGGTACGATACCCGTTGAGGTAAGCGCCGAATTCTTCACTGGCGATCCTTTTGGGCGGATATGCGATAAGTCGTGACCAACGCCTCCGCGACGCTTCATAAGCTGTACTTGTTCCTGGTCTATTTTCATAATACCGCCATAGCTATCGCTATTTCCTTTGTTTCCGATAACGAAACAGTTGGAAAGCGAAGCGATTTGATACGGGTTTCCGATTCCCGCCATGGGACTACCTTGCGGTACGATGTATTTGAAGTCCTTAATAAGGTCAAACACTTCATCTTTGGTCAATCCGTTCGGATAGCGTTTTTCGATTCGGGCGATTTCTGAAGCGATACGCTTGTGCATATCGTCTGGTGTTTTTTCGTAGATGTTTCCGTGGGAATCCTTCAGGGCGTATTTATTCACCCAAACCCGTGCGGCGAGATCGTCTCCTTTAAAATACTTCAGCGAGGCTTCGTAGGCTTCCTCTTGAGTGTAGGTTTTTTTGCTTTTTGCGGTGGCTTTTACTTGCATAAATCAGACTGGATTATTTGGTTGTTATCAAATTGTATCGAGTATGTAAATATAGAAAACAGAACAAGCGGTTTTTCGAGCAATTTTCAAAAGTTGTCAAGAATGAATTGTTAATTAATTGTTAATCAGAAAACTATGAATTTATCAACATTAAAAAGTTGACAAATAATTTTTATTTGAAGTATTGTTGGCATATTTGAGTGGCGCAAGTGATTGATCATCAGTCGATAGATTTTTACTCTTGATTTCTGTGGGTGAAGAGGACGCGTCTGATTTATGTAATGGGGCTGTTTCGTGTTGAAATAATAATTAAGGTATAAAACACTCCCTTTGCTTACCTATTTAAAAATTGAAATTAATTGGCATTTCTTTGCTGAAAAACTATATTTGCACACCCGAAAAATCGGGCTTACAACCATATAAACATTTTTGAGAATGCAGAATAAAGGACTCATTACCGTTTTTGCGATCCTTTTCGGATTGGTAAGTCTTTACCAATTATCTTTTACGTTTATCGCAAATAAAGTGGAAGGAGATGCGGAAACCTTTGCACAGAGCAAGTACAGCGAAGACGAACCCCAGCTTCGCCAAGAGGCAGAATCGCGTTACTTGGACTCAATTGGAGGCGACCCATACATCCTGGGAATCGACTATAACACTGCTAAGGACAAGGAGCTGAACAAAGGTCTTGACCTTAAAGGTGGTATTAACGTAATCCTTCAGATTTCGGTTCAGGATATTCTTCGCGGATTGGCAAACAATTCCAAGGATCCAGCCTTCAACCAAGCGATTGCCAATGCCAATGAACTTCAAAAAGAAAGTCAGGATACCTACCTAGAGTCGTTCTTCCAAGCCTTTGAAGAATTGCCTGGCGATAACCAATTGGCGTCACCAAATATTTTCTTCAACAAAAACCTTGAGGAGGATATCAACATCAATATGTCGAACGACCAAGTTCGCGGTGTGTTGGAACGCAAAATAGACGAGTCGGTAGCCTCTGCATTTGAAGTATTGCGTAAGCGTATCGATAAGTTTGGTGTAACTCAGCCTAACATCCAACGTCTCGGAAACTCTGGGCGTATCTTGGTAGAATTGCCAGGTGCGAAGGATGTAGAACGTGTTAAGAAATTATTGCAGAGCACTGCCCAGCTTGAGTTCTGGCATGTTTATAAGGCAGATGCTTTTGGCGGATTCCTTCAGCAAGCCAATGAGCGTTTGAAGCAAGTGAATACAAAAGATTCAGGTGCTACTTCTGAAACGACAACCGATGAGATGAAAGAAAACGAGCAAGTAGCTGATACTTCTTCAACTGAACAAAACGAAGCTGTCGCTCAGCAGGATTCTACCGAAACAGACGACCTAAGTGATCTTTTGGGTGGTGAAGATGTTGAGGATGAAGCTGCCGAAAACCCGATTTTCGATAAGGTAGTATCGCCTGGATTCCAGGGAGGTGCTACATTGGCCGTTTTCAAACTACAAGATACAGCAGCCATCAATTCATATTTGCGCATGCCTGAAATCCGTTCGCTATTGCCGAACGATCTTCGTTACGCACGATTTGCTTGGGGATTGCCGACCACTCAAGAGGGAGTAGATGGTGAAGTAACAAGTCTTTATGCTATTCGTAGCAACCGAAACAATGAAGCACCGATTTCTGGAGGTGTTGTTACCGATGCCGCACAGACATACGATCAAGTAGGACGTGTAGCGGTTTCTATGCAGATGAATGGTCAGGGAGCTAAGAAATGGGAGGAAATGACGGGTGAGGCCTTTCAAAACCAGAGTCAGATAGCGATTGTGCTGGATGATATTGTGTACTCTGCACCAACCGTAACAAACGGAGCTATTTCTGGAGGAAGTACTCAAATTACAGGTGATTTCACTATTACGGAAGGACAGGATTTAGCAAACGTATTACGTGCGGGTAAACTTCCTGCTTCGGCCGACATCATACAGGCGGAAGTTGTTGGACCAACCCTAGGTCAGGAAGCGATTAGCAGTGGTATTATTTCCTTTATCATCGCATTAGGTTTTGTATTGCTTTGGATGATTTTCTACTATGGAAAAGCAGGTGCCTTTGCCGATATCGCCTTGATCGTAAACATTTTGTTCATCTTCGGAATATTAGCTGGACTTGGCGCAGTGTTAACGTTGCCAGGTATTGCCGGTATCGTATTAACAATCGGTATTTCGGTAGATGCGAACGTACTGATTTTTGAAAGGATACGTGAGGAACTGGCCAAAGGGAAGGCACAACGCGACGCTATTAAAGATGGTTTCAACAATGCCTTGTCTTCCATTCTTGATGCGAACATAACCACAGGACTTACAGGTCTTATTCTATTGGTGTTCGGTACTGGCCCGATTCAAGGATTCGCGACTACTTTATTAATTGGTATCCTTACATCACTATTCACCGCGATCTTTATCACGCGCTTGTTTATCGATGGGTATACTAAAAACAATAAATCGCTTACTTGTTCTACTTCTTTCACAAAGAACTTGTTCAAGAATGTGAACATCAATTTCTTAGGAAAACGTAAAGTAGCCTATATCATTTCTGGAATCTTGATCCTTATCAGTTTAGGTTCGTTGTTTACTAACGGACTGAACCAAGGAGTCGATTTCGTCGGTGGACGTACCTATACTGTTCGATTTGCGAAAACAGTTGATGCGAACGCTGTTGAGCAAGACCTTATCGAAGTCTTTGGAAGTGCTGAGGCAAAAACTTATGGTAGCGACAACCAGTTGAAGATTACCACAAAATATAAAGTTGACGAAGCAAGTCAGGAAGTAGACCAGGAAATCGAGCAAATGCTTTTCCAAGGCCTTCAACCAAACTTGCCTTCTGGAATGTCTTACGACGACTTTAAGAGTGATGAAGAAAGAAAAGAAGTAGGTCGAATGGAATATTACAAAGTAAGTCCGACGATTGCCGATGATATCAAGAAAGCCTCTTTCTGGGCGGTGCTTGGTTCGCTTATCGTAGTATTCTTATACATCCTATTACGATTTAGAAGATGGCAGTTCTCTCTGGGTGCTGTGGCAGCGGTATTCCATGATGTGTTGCTTGTATTGGGTATCTTCTCATTAACGTATAAGATTATGCCGTTTAGCATGGAGATCGATCAATCCTTTATTGCGGCAATCTTGACGGTAATCGGTTACTCCCTGAACGATACGGTGGTTGTTTTCGACCGTATCCGTGAGTTCTTTAACGAGCACACAAGCTGGAAGATGAATCGTATAATCAATAGTGCCTTGAATAGTACGCTAAGCCGTACATTGAACACCTCGGTAACGACCTTGATCGTATTACTTTCGATTTTCATTATTGGAGCAGAGTCTATTCGCGGATTGATTTTCGCCTTGATCGTAGGTGTATTGGTAGGTACCTATTCATCGTTGTTCATCGCAACGCCAGTATTTTACGATACTGTGAAGAAGCGCGGTATCGATTTAACAGATAAGAAAGACGAAGAGGAAGAAGCCGAAGCAGATAAGCCAAAGGCGTAATACTCTTTTAGAATATAGATAGGAAGCTGTTTTTAGAACTCTAAAAACAGCTTCTTTTTTTTTATGCCTCTTTCAAATAATACTTCTTTCGAAGCCAAAAGGAAACCCTAACTAACAAAATTAGGGCGGGAACTTCAACCAATGGGCCGATGACTCCTGTAAATGCTTGACCGGAGTTTAGTCCGAAGACGGCAATGGCGACCGCTATGGCCAATTCAAAATTGTTTCCAGCAGCGGTAAAGGAGATTGCTGCATTCTTATCGTAGGTGGCGCCTGTAGCCTTGCTTACAAAGAAACCGATAAAGAACATCAGGGCGAAATAGATAAGCAATGGAATAGCGATTAGCAGCACATCTTGTGGAAGTTCCACAATCAGTTCGCCTTTCAGTGAAAACATTACCACGATAGTGAAAAGCAAAGCTATCAAGGTGAGTGGCGATACTGTTGGAATAAAAACAGTGTTGTACCATTCTTCACTTTTTAAGCGAACCAATATCACACGACTTAAAATTCCGAGAGCGAATGGAATCCCTAAATAAATAGCAACGCTCTCAGCGATAGTGGCAATGGATATTTCGACGATAGCTCCTTCAAATCCGAGTAGGGGAGGAAGTTTGGTGATAAAAAGCCATGCGTAAAAACTATAGGCTACTACCTGAAAGACGCTATTCAAGGCAACCAAGCCAGCGCCGTATTCACTGCTGCCTTCCGCTAGATCGTTCCATACCAACACCATTGCGATACAACGCGCTAGGCCGATCAAGATCAAACCTACCATGTATTCAGGATGGTTGGGAAGGAAAATGATAGCGAGGAAAAACATCAGTAATGGACCGATAATCCAGTTCAACAATAAGGAAATCGATAATACCTTGACATTTTTAAATACTTTCGGAAGAAGGGAATACTTCACCTTCGCTAATGGCGGATACATCATAATGATCAATCCAATTGCAATGGGAATATTGGTGCTTCCGCTACTAAAAGAATTCACGATATCTGGGAAACCTGGGAAAAAATATCCGATACCTACACCAATGGCCATGGCGAGGAAAATCCAAAGGGTAAGATAGCGGTTTAGAAATCCGAGTTGCTTAGGTCGACTCATACTGTTTTTTTGATTTTTTGAAAGATATATTTTAATTCGGTGGCAATCTGAAGGCTGCGTTCGGTGTAGGTTTCCAATTCTTCGGAAGAGCCATCGGATGTCTTTGGATCTTCATAGGGAAGTGAAAACCGGGAGCTAGCACCCGCTACAAACGGACAACCACCATCGGCTTCGGTACAGGTCATAATGGCTGAGAAACCATGACTCGGATTAAAGTCATGCCCATATTCCTTTGAAAAGGCGATGCTAGGTACCTCCGTATCTCCATATTTTAATGCATAAACAGGATTGTCTTCTTGAGAGAGGCGTAACATCTCAAATCCTTGAACCTCCAAAATCTCTAGGACAGTTGGGTATACCCGAGTAGCTTCTGTACCGCCAGAATATGTTTGAATACCTTCAATGCCAAAATAGATGGAAATTGCTTGAGCCCAAAGTTGGGCAAGGTGACTGCGTCTAGAGTTATGGGTACAGATAAAGATGATGTTTAATCGGCCTTCATTGCTGAGAATATCGCTCCATTTCGCTGCGATAGGGTCCAATAGTTCAATGCGTTCATCACTGATGGTTGAGATCTCCAGCCTATCGATGGTTTCTTTTAGAGTTAAAAACATAGAAAAATTTTAGCAGCAGTTAGACGATGGTGAACAACATGGCTCGGGTTGTATACTCGACAAGGCTCTTTTTTCCTTTTTCTCGGGAATGCCACACGCATCCTTTGCCAAACAATCGGTTTGGGTCGAAACCAGCTGAAAAGTACCATCTGCGAATTCCAATCCATAGGTTTCAATGGTGTTGCCTTGGTATTCCACTTCTATCGCAGCATCAGTAGGAAGTCCTAATTTCTCGATGGAAAGATTTATAATGTTAACTAGTTTTTCAGGATGAAGGCGATGGTTGTAATCGTTAGCGCTCCACAGTTGAAAGTTGATTTTTTCTTCTTCACGAAGGGTCCCGCCACAGTCGATAAACTTCTTTTGTACATGGCCGATTTCGGTTACATGAAAATGTTCTGGTACCAATACGCCATTCGGCAATGAAAAAGTTATTGTGTCTAAGTGTGATAGGTTTTGTTTTACGTCTTCTAATGTCATAATTGTTAATTAAGTGAATTAAGTCTGTGTGTAAGGTATATCATTTCTCTTGCAATATTTTCTTTCTTAAACATCGGTAAGGCGATTGTAGATTTTTCTTGTGCTGTCATTGCCTTACTTTCAAATAGTATAATCAAGTCGCCACCATAAGCTTCCTTTGCATCTGTAAATAACATCGGTGAAAACTCCCAGCTCCCGGTCCCGTAACTCACCGAATAACTTCCATTGTTTTCTGAGGAAACGGTAAAGCCGTAAGTATTAATACCGTCGAGGGATCTATTCCTTAAAGGGGAGTGACGGCCTGCAATAACTATATCGATATTATCTATGTCGTAATATTCTAGACCAGTTCGAAACCAAACCGCTCCAAGTTGGACTTTTTCAGAAGCGTTTAAGTCGACTAAAATAATTGAAATACTCTGATCCTGATCGATTTTTCGGTCGATAGCGTAAGCTATTTGATTCAGTTCTGCGATTCTACTCTTGGGAATTTCTGAGAACTCAGCTTCAATGGTTGTTACTGAGGAAGCAATTTTTGAATCTAAATTTTGAGCGGATCCCGATAGCGTTAATAAGCTAACTACTAAAACTAATACCATAAAATTTAACGGTCTCATAGTGTATAAATTTAAGTTAATATTTGTTTATTGCAATAAAGCGATTAATAGATATAAATTTTTTAACAACAATCTTCGGGAGCGGCTGTATCCTGATTCATAAAAACTTCCATCTCTTGTTTCATTTTCTGCCAATTATCGGGGTCGATACAATAGCAGACACTGGTACCTTCCACATTACCTTTGATAAGGCCCAAATTCTTGAGTTCTTTTAAATGTTGTGAAATGGTGGGTTGTGCCAAGCCTATCTCCGTCACCAAATCACCACAAACACAGCCCTCCGTTTTAAACAGCTGCTCTAATATGGCAATTCGAGCCGGATGGGCGAATGCCTTGGCAAACAGTGCCAAGGTATTTTGACCTTGGGTGAAAAGTTCTGTTTTTGCGAGTCCCATAATGCTTAATCGTTATATTGCAATATTACGATAAATAGTTGAAAAAACGAATAAAATTGGAAATAATTATTCTTAGTTTGCTGAAGTGGTGTACTCTATATAATCGCCTTCCTCCAATCCCCAACGGTCACTAAGTCCAGCATTTACTTCCAATACATAGCGAGCGGGCTGGGTGGAAGGGAGCGAGGTTTCATCCAATGGACGTGCATTCTTCTTAATGTCGACTATTTTGCGTACTTCGTTTAAATAAATAATATCCAACGGAAATTCGGTATTCTTCATATAAAACGAGCGTCGTAATTCATCTTCAAAAATAAACAGCATTCCTCGGTTTTCAGCCATGCTTTGGCGATACATCAATCCGGTTTGGATCTCATAATCATTTTTAGCTATTTCGATATCCAAAGAGGCTACGGTCGAATCGGTTTCGGCCTTTTTTAGCTGAAGTTCCCCTTCTTTTTTAAAGGAAACTTTTTTTGTTAATACCTTTTCCTCTTTCTTCTCCTTACAGTTAAATGCCGTCAGGGAAAAAGCTAGTAATACGAGTAGTAATGAAAACTTCTTCATTTTATGCTATGGGTTTCTTTTTCGATTGTACCATTAAGAATATACCGACCAAAATAAATGGAATACTCAACCATTGACCTGTGTTTAAGGCCCATTCGGCCCGTTCGGCTACTTGTGCTTCCTTGACGAATTCAACCAAGAATCGTACCGTCCAGAGCAGGATTAAAAACACTCCGAAAATATAGCCTAAATACTTTCGCTTGTCCGTTTTCCAATAGATGAACCACAGCAGTAAAAACACAATGATGTAGCCTGCCGATTCATATAACTGCGCGGGGTGTCGTGGGAAGTTTTCACCCAATTGCTTAAATATAACTCCGTAATCGCTATTGGTTGGCTTTCCAATGATTTCAGAATTGATAAAATTTCCAAGTCGAACAAAGATTCCACCACAGGCAACGGCAATTACGATTCGGTCCAAAATCCACAATACCGGTTTTTTCAATACCTTTTTACTGTAAATAAACATCGCAATAATGATGGCGATGGCCGCGCCATGACTTGCCAATCCTTGAAAGCCGGTAAATTCGAATTCAGGAACAGTTTGGATGGGAAGGAAAACAGCTAGTGGATCTTCCCATATTAGTTCCGTTTGATAGAATATAACATGTCCCAGCCGCGCTCCGAGTAAGGTAGCAACGACCATATAGATGAAAAGGCTATCGAGTTTCGTTTCAGATTCGTTTTCATTTTTGAATATTTTCTTCATAATGAACCATCCGAGGGTAAAGGCGATGACAAACATCAAACTGTAGTATCGGATGACAAAGAAGCCGAGGTCGATTCCCGGGGATGGGTCCCAGACAATAGCCGAAAAATAGGTCATGGTTGTAATTTTTGTAGGTGTAAAGATAGCAAAACCGAAAAGGGTAACGTCGGTTCTTATTTTTCTTTTTTGGGAGGAACCGGATCATAGCCTGAACCGCCCCACGGATGGCAACTTCCAATGCGCTTTAAGGCTAACCACCCACCTTTTAACAAACCATGGGTTTTTAGCGCTTCCACACTGTAGTGCGAACACGTTGGCGTGTACCTACAGGTAGAAGGGGTAAGGGGTGAAATCACTTTTTGGTACACCCGAATCAGGAATAGGAAGGGAGCGATTAGAATTGCTTTCATGGAACGACAAAGATACGGTGGTTGAAGCAGACTTCAACCGTTTACGAATGGCGAACCCAATTTTGGATTATTTTTTTGCCTTCAGGGGTTAACACGCTTTCAGGATGGAATTGAACCGCGCGAAGATCATACTTTCGATGACGCAAGGCCATAATCTGACCATTTTCATCTTCTGCAATAATTTCAAGCATAGGCGGGAAGTTCGCTTTGGAGACGACCCAAGAATGGTAGCGGCCGATTTCAAAAGGAGACCTAATATTTTTGAACAAGGGTTCATCTTCAACTAAAATGGAAGCCTTCGTAGCCACACCATGGAAAACGTTCTCCAAATTTTCAATCGTACCACCAAATACTTCCGCAATGGCTTGCTGTCCTAAGCAAACACCAAGAATAGGCTTTGTTTGGTAATAGTGAAGAAGTAAGGGCTTCAACAAACCAGCTTCATCGGGAATTCCAGGGCCGGGCGATAACAGGATTTTATCGTAAGCTGCTACTTCTTCAAGTGAAAACCGATCGTTTCGTTTCACCACAACGTCGCAGTCCAGTTCCTCTAAATAATGGACGAGGTTGTAGACAAAGCTGTCGTAATTATCGATGACCAAGATTTTCATTCGGTTGAAAATTTCAGCAAAGATAACGGGAATCTTTGTTGAAGAAGGCATAAAAAAAGGCTTGCCGAAATGACAAGCCTTTAGGTCGCAACTTTTTCTTTTTCATTAGAATTTTAGCGTCACGTCCAATACAAACGTATCGGAAATCGTATTATCGCCTAAATTGTCGAAGAAACTTCCAGAACCATAGCGTGCATTGTACTTTGTTCGGTCAATACGTACGCTGGTAATGGCAGTGCTTTCACCCATCGTTAATTCAAAATCGATTGGGTTTGTAATTCCCTTGATGGTAAGGTCGCCTGTTACATCATACACATTTCCTTCGCGTGTTGCCTTTTTGATAACCAATGTAGAAGTGGGATGGTTTTCGACACCGAAGAAATCTTCGCTCTTCAAGTGACCTTCCAATTTTCCTTTGCTCTCTCCTTCAAGATCGGTACAAACGATGGAAGTCATATCGACTACAAATTCGCCTCCGACCAAGTTGTTTCCGTCCATTTCTAGGTAACCACTCTGCAGGTTAATGGTTCCATTGTGGGAGCCAAGGACTTTTTTACCTTTCCATTCGATAGTACTTTCCTCTACGTTAATGGTTTTACGATCGGATGAAGTAAAGGCTGCAGTGCCTGTGGCAACGGCCAAGATCAATACTGGTTTTGCAATTTTTTTCATAGCGTTCTGATTTAAAATTATAGTTAGCAATTATTAGGATCGTAAGGCATCCAACAAACTGTTTAGTTGCTGAAGTTCCTCACTTTTTAAATTTTCAATGATAGCGGCATTGTTGGCTTCGGTTATGGAATCCAGTTCCGCTAATAATTCTTTTCCTTCACCGGTGATGAAAATCTCCACCTTTCTTCGGTTCTGTTTGCACACCTGACGACGTACCCAACCTTTTGTAATTAATTTATCGACCAATCGTGTGGTATTACTGCTACGATCAACCATACGCTCATTTATCGTACTTAGGTTGGCCGGAGCATCTTTTTGTCCGCGAAGGATTCGCAATACATTATATTGTTGAATACTCAAATCGAAGGGTTTCAGCTCCTGCGCTACTTGTTCCTCAACAATCCTACTGGTATACATCAGGTTAATGATTGTCTTGGTTGGAAGTGGCATTTCCTTGGATGCTTTTATGGCGTCTTCAATCTTCATATATGTATCAACAATATTTGTACATACAAATGTATGGTGAAAATGGAGTTTGTCATAATCTTTAACGTTTTTTTAAGAATCGCTTCAATCCCTTCTGATACAAATTGTTAAATCTGAAGGTTAGGTCGACCCAATTCAATATTTTTAGAACATGAAACAATTCATGCTATTAACGGTGCTCGTATTGTTTACTTGCTGCAAGGAGAAAGAGGATAATGTTGATACTGCCACTATTGAAGAAAAAAGCGAAGCTGGCATAGTTGAAGAAGTTCCTTCCGATACGAAAACTGCTTTACTACCCACCTATAATTTTGATGGGCTGTCCGAACGCTATTTTGAAGCGTCAAATGACACCTTATATGTAATGAATTTCTGGGCCACTTGGTGTAAGCCCTGCGTTAAGGAGCTGCCGGCCTTCGAACAACTTCGGGAAAACTATTCCGATAAAAAGGTGAAAGTGGTGTTGGCGAGTCTTGATTTCCCCGATAAAGTAGAATCGCAGGTTATACCCTTCATCAAGAACAAAAACTTGCAATCCGAAGTTGTGTTATTAGACGATCCCGATGGCAATACTTGGATTCCAAAGGTTTCATCTGATTGGAGCGGTGCCATTCCGGCCACTATTTTCTTACAGAATGGGGAACGAAAATTCTTCGAACAATCCTTCACTTACGAATCACTTGAAAAAGAAGTAGTAACGTTTATAAATCAACAATCATGAAAAGAAAACATCTTTTACTAGAAATAGTCGTGGTCCTCGTTACCATTGGTGCTATTTATGGCTTTACCACAAAATCTTCCACACCTAATCTTCCTCCCGTTGCGGATGGATATAGTATTGGAGACGAAGCAACCGACTTTGAGCTCAAGGATGTCGATGGCGATATGGTGTCGCTTTCCGACTATCCCGATGCGAAGGGCCATATCGTTATCTTCACCTGTAATACCTGTCCGTTTGCGGTCGCCAGTGAAGATCGGATCGTAGCCTTAGACCAAGAGTTTAAGAGTAAAGGCTATCCTGTAATTGCCATCAACCCTAACAATCCGGAGGTACAACCAGACGATACTTATGAGCTGATGCAAGCGAAGGCGAAAGAGGCAGGCTTCACCTTTCCATATCTATATGGTGGCTATAAAACCGTGTATGCTGCCTATGGTGCTACCAAAACACCGCATGTGTACTTGCTTCAAAAGGAAAATGACAAGAACATCGTAAAATATATCGGTGCAATCGATGATAATGTTCGCAATGGCGATGCCGTAAAGGAGCGCTTTTTGGCCAATGCCGTAAATGAACTGTTGGCTGGAAAAGAAGTGACCCTTAAGGAAACAAAAGCGATTGGTTGTAGTGTAAAACAGTAGACTACAATACATTTGAAAGCAAACCGACTCGTTATCTGGGTCGGTTTCTTTTTTGTTGAAGGTGAAGAAACCTAACATAATTCTTACTTTTGTCTGTAAATTATATTCAAGCTATGAATCTTTCACAACAAGAATGGAGCGAAAAGCTCGAAAAAGACGATAACGCCGTAATCCTGGATGTACGTACCGATGCGGAAGTAGCCGAAGGGTATATTCCCGAAGCAAAGCAGATCGATATCCAGAACCCACCCAAGTTTATGGAAGCGGTTGAAAAACTAGACGCTTCCAAAAATTATTATGTGTATTGTCGTTCCGGCGGACGAAGTGCGCAAGCCTGCGCTATCATGAAATCGAAAGGAATTGAAAACTGTTATAACCTTCTGGGCGGATTTTCAGAATGGGAAGGTGACAAAACTTCCTAACCATGATACAGAAAATGTTTGCTATAGTAGTTCTTTTCAGCTGTATTGCCTGTAATAACGGTAGTGCTCAGGAAGACACCGTTTTGAAGCCATCGGAGTTTTTACAAAAACTCCAAGAGGATAATTCAGCACAATTGGTCGACGTACGAACGGTTGAAGAATTTAGCGCTAGTCATTTACGGGATGCCCAAAACATTTGTGTTACCGATGACGATTTTGAGGAAAGAGTTAAGGCATTGGACAAATCGCAACCAGTGTATGTCTATTGCCGAAGTGGTGGTCGAAGTGCTCGTGCTGCAAAAACGTTACGCGATCTCGGATTTGAAAGGGTGTACGACTTAGATGGAGGAATTCTTAACTGGGAAAAAGAAGGGCTGGAAACCGAACAATAAGTTTTTAATATCCTTAACAACCGCAGTTAAATTGACGCTAAAGCCATTCGAAATGAATGGCTTTTCTGTTTTTCATATTTATCTTGGATTCAAAATCAAGCGTTATGAAAAATCAGGAAACGTTAGTACACGACGAAATGCGTAAGCTTATTAAGAAAAGCTGCGCAGCCGATCAATTGCTGAACCCACATTATTATAGCTTTCAAAAGTCACTGTTGAAGTTCTTTTTCAACGCTGCGGCCATTACCATCGATTACGATGAGAAAGAAATAGCATTGTACAAAGGGCAAGATGCGCAAGGAGAAGACAGTAAGCTTTTCGATTTATCGGAAACGTCAACCATAAAGATTTCATACGATAACCTTGAGGAAACCCTTAAGGGATGTCTTGAGAAAGGACACAAACCTATTCACTTTTACAAATCGCAACTATTTCACTACAATCGCGTCGCTGATGTTATTACTGAGGAGCCCATCAGTGCGTAATCCCTAATTGTAAGCAAGAAAAAAGGTCTCGAATTCGAGACCTTTTTTTATTTTTAAGATGAGAGAGGATGATTAATCTACTGCATCTTCAACATCGTCTGCAACATCTTCAACATCGTCTGCTACGTCGTTTTGTTCTCTACAGCTAACAAATCCTGTGCTTAGAATGCCAGCTAGGAACATCAATAAAAATACTTTTTTCATAATTGTGGTTTTAAAGGTTAACATGATTGTTTTTACGGTCGTCGGCCCGTGGCCAAACGATACAAAATACCTATGATTGCCAATACTAATAGAATGTGGATTAGACTTCCAACGGCTTCACCGAAACCGAAGTATCCAACTAACCATCCAATGATTAGTATTACAACGATAAGCCAAATTAAATCACTCATAGCTTTTTTGTTTATTAGTATTAAAGCTACAACAATTGTGTGTTGACCGATTCTACTTTAACCAGGGTTTAACGACTTTTGTTAATAGTCGTTAGGATTTTGAATGATATCTGCGGCTCGCTCCTTCAGGGCTGAAAGGTCTTTTGACGATTTTTTTTCCAACAGGCTCATCATCATGTTCATACGTTGGTTATTCTTGAAATGTTTTTTTTTATCATCTAAAAAGTTCCAGTACAAACTGTTGAACGGACAAGCATCTTCTTCCGTTTTCTTATTCACTGAATAGTGACAATCTTTACAATAATTACTCATCTTATTAATGTAACTACCGCTTGAAACATAAGGCTTGGTCGCTACAATACCACCATCGGCATATTGCGACATCCCTCGGGTGTTGGTAATCTCTACCCATTCAATGGCATCGATATAGATGCCCAAATACCAAGCGTCAACATCATCAGGATGGCATTGCGCCAATAGCGCAAAGTTTCCGGTAATCATTAATCGTTGGATATGATGGGCGTATGCGTTATCCAAGCTTTGGGTAATGGCATGGTGAAGACAATTCATCTTCGTATCGCCAGTCCAATAAAATTCTGGCAATTCGTTTTGATTGTCTAATTTGTTTAAACGCCGATAGCCAGGCATTTCTTTCCAGTAAATCCCTCGCATATATTCGCGCCAACCGAGAATCTGACGTACAAATCCTTCCACCTGTGAAATATCGATAGCATCTTGATGCTCGCGCCAATACCCGATAACCGAATCTATCACCTCCTTGGGGTGAAGCATTTTGCTGTTCATGGCGAAGGATAATCGGGAGTGAAAAAGATACGCCTGATCGGTATGCAAGGCATCCTGATAATCGCCGAAATGAACCAATAGGTTTTTACAGAAATAGTTCAAAACTTTTAAGCAGTCTTCACGAGAGGTCGGCCAGTTGAAATTTTTCTCTTGAATGTTTCCAAAGGTAGTGACTCCAGTATTTTTTATTCTTGCCACTGTCTTGGAAACATCTTTTCGAAACCCTTTTTCGTGCGGAATTTCGGGCTCGCCTTTCCATTTCTTTCTATTGCTCTTGTCGAAATTCCATTTACCGCCTTCTGGGTCTTTACCGTTAACCATCATGATATCGTACTTCTTCCGCATATCTCGGTAGAAGTATTCCATGGTCAATTCTTTCTTTCCCTCATAAAATTCTTCCAAATCTGTTCTACTAGTAAGAAAATGTTCGGTATCGAAGGCTTCGGTTTCGATGTCAAGGGTTTTACAGAAATCGTTTAGTTGCTCATCCAATCGATATTCGTCGGGAAGTTGGTATTCAAATTTCTCGATAGCATGTTCGTCGATAAGGTTTTTAAGGTTCTTCGGTAGGTCCTGTTTGTTTTCGGTGGCATCCAATTCGTAATAAATTATGGTATGACCACGATCTTCCAACCAATCGGCAAAATTTCGCATGCTTTCAAAAAAGGCTACAACTTTTTGGATATGATGCTTTACATAATCGGTTTCTTGCCGCATTTCCGCCAAGAAATAAATGATATCCTCATTTGGATCGTCGTACCAAGAATGTTTATGGTTTAATTGGTCGCCCAACAGCAAACGAAGCGTTTTCATAGTATCTTAATTTTCGGTCCAAGTAGTTACGTAGTCATTATCCGGATCGTACCGATCAGCCTGTTTTTCTATATTGAATTTTCGATCGCGGGGGTCATTCCCTACACCTGCATTGTACATCCAATTTCCCCAATTGCTGTGTACGTCATAATCGATAAGCATACTTTCAAAATAACTCGCCCCAATACGCCAATCCTGATGTTCTTCCTTTGCGAAATAGCTTGCCACGTTCTGCCGACCGCGATTGCTCATAAATCCGGTAGCTGCTATTTCATTCATATTGGCATTTACAAAATCGTATTCGGTATTGCCTTCAATCCAATTTTTGATAACATCGTCCTCTTTTTTCCAATCGTATTCTTTTTCCAAAATACCGCCAAGTTGGAAAATCTTTGAGCCGTGCTGAAGCGATACATACTTAAAGAAATCGCGCCAAATCAGTTCAAAAATCAGCCAATAAGTATCTTGATTTTTGGTGATTTCAGATTCAAACTTCTTCACTTCCACATAAATACTCCGTGCTGAAATGCTACCATTGGCTAACCAAGCCGAAAACTTTGAACTATAGTCTTCACCCAACAAACCATTTCGTGTCTGTTTGTATTCCTGAAGCTTTTTTGTTTTCCAGAAATAATGGTCTAGTCGCTCCCAAGCTGCTTCTTCACCACCAGAAAACGAAAAAGCACTATTTTTATGAACTTCAAAATCTTCTAGTCCAAGCTCATGAAGTGTTGGTAACTTCGTTTCGTTTTCTATGAGATTTTCTTCTGAAAGCGGTTCCGGTTTTGAAAGTGGTTCGCGAATGTCACTTTTCTTTTCACAGCGTTTTCGGAAGTCGGTAAATACTTTTGGGATCTTACTGAAATCGTTAAAGGGAATATCCTCTGGGTGAAACAAAAACTGATCATAACATTTTTGAATGCTTATATCGTTGGGAAGTGCCGTCAGCACTTTTTCTTCAACGGTAACTTCTTCTTCGGTCCATTCCTTTTGATAGTAGAGCGTATTGATTTGATGCTTTTCGACTAGTGAAGGAAGTATGTTTTCGGGGGAATCGTGATATATAAATAAAGGTATGTTCAACGCGTTCAATTGCTCCTGAAGGTTCTTCACCGTTTCCAACAAAAACTTAGCGCGGAATTTACCGGTCTTCGGAAAGCCAAAGTCGGTTTCAGCAAACTGACGCGGATCAAAACAATATAATGCTATCACTTTTTCAGAGTGTTCACATGCTGCTGAAAGTGACTGATTGTCGATTGTTCGTAAATCGTTTCGAAACCATACTAAACTATTTTTCATGCGTTGTTTTATTTCGTCTACAGCGCTCACTGCAATACACCACTGCTTCCCAATTCTTTTCCCACTTTTTACGCCACGAAAAGGAACGTTGGCACACGGGGCAAACTTTTTCGGGCAGATGAGGCTTTTTATGTGCCATGCTTAAAAATACAGATTGTTTAATTTAATCATGTTAATTTTAAACAAAAGTATGGCTCGACCACTGTATCTTAGTCGAAATTTTTTTCGCGATGGATTATCAAAAGGAGTTTGATACAAATAGAGAGACATGGAATGCAAAGGTTTCCGCCCATGCAAACAGTGATTTTTACGATCTCGAGGCGTTTAAGAAAGGAAAAAACAGCCTAAATAGTTTCGAACTTGAAGCGCTAGGTAATGTGAAAGGGAAATCGCTTCTTCACCTGCAGTGCCATTTTGGTCAGGATACCATTAGCTGGAGCCGAATGGGAGCTGATTGTACTGGGGTTGATATTTCCGATAGCGGCATTGCACTCGCACAAAGCTTAAATGAAGAGTTACATCAAAACGCCGAATTCGTTTGTTGCAATGTGCTGGATACGTCGAAGTATGTTTCCAAAACCTTTGATATTGTTTTCACCAGCTATGGCGTTATTGGTTGGCTCCCTAATCTAAAACCTTGGGCGCAAATGATCGCAGAGCGATTAAAACCCGGAGGCATTTTTTATATCGTCGAGTTTCATCCCATCGTCTGGATGTTCGATTATCTTCAGCAACCTCCAAAAATGATATATGGCTATCATCAAAAGGAAGCGATCTACGAAGAATATGAAGGCACTTATGCCGATACCGGTTCAAAAATGGTGAGTAAGGAATATGGCTGGAATCATGGGTTGGGTGAAGTGGTCAGCTCTCTTGCCGATGCCGGTCTTCACATTGAGTTCTTACGCGAGCATGATGAATCGCCTTACGATATATTTCCAGGACTTCAGAAAAATGATGCTGGGTTATATGAACTTACCAATGGGTTATATCCACTACTATTTGAACTAAAAGCAAGAAAACCCGAATAGTAGCGAATACCTTCAGATGTTAAAATATTATTAGGGGGAAGCGAGATTGAGGTGGATTTTCCTATTTTTCGGCCAAACCTAACGTATCAAACTCTTGAAGAACACCCTACACTCGATAATTTTCTTACTAGTTCTGACCTATTTATTTCTTTTCAGCGGGTGTGCTGTGGAGAAAACGCAATATCGCAATCGCGATGATAGTAATGGGTTTCAGGATCAAATAACTTCAGTTGATAGCACTACCCGAAGAATCTTTCTTTTTGGTAATGCAGGAGCAAAAGAGAAACCAATCCCCTCAAAATATGCAGAAGCGGTCAATTCTTTTCTAAATGAAGAAGGGCGGAAGCAGGACTTGTTATTTTTCTTGGGGGACAATATTCATAATTCTTCATTCGAATCCTTCTTAAATGAAGAAAAACTGAAACAACAATTGAAATGGGCAAAGGAATTTAAAGGAGAAGCTTATTTCAACCCAGGCGAACAGGAATGGAAAGGCGTTTCGCTCGAGCGATTGGAAAATATGGAGGATGCTGTGGAAGATGCGCTGGATAAAGAACATTTTCTTCCAGAAAATGGTTGTCCGTTTGAAGAAGTGGTCATAGATGATCAAACTGCTGCCTTTTTTATCGATACGCAGTGGTACATCGAAAATTGGAATACTGTAAAGCACCTAAATGACGATTGCCAAATTAAGACACGAGAACAATTATTGGCCATTATTCGCGATGAGGTACGGAAGGTACGCCATAAAAACGTGTTGTTGATTATGCACCATCCATTGTTCAGTAATGGGATTCATGGGGGGGAACTATCTGGTGAAGCATTGACAAAACCCGTGGCTGAAAACGTTTACATTCCGGTAGCCGGAAGTATTTGGACCTTTCTCCGAACACAAGGTGGGTTGTCAAAGCAAGATCAATTCAATCCGTTAATGAATGAATTATTGAAGGAAATAAAGTCGATTTCCCTTCAGGCGGAGCGCGTCTTTGTTTTGTCTGCACATGAACGCTCCCTTCAATATATCGAGAATGGTAATGTACGTCAGTTGATTTCCGGAACCATGGTCGATACCAAAGGTGCCCGTTTAGGAAAGGACGGTTATTTCAGTAGTGGGCAACGTGGCTTTGCCGAACTTCAATTATATAAAGATGGAAGTTCAAAAGTTCTTTTTTATACATTCACCGAAGAAAATGGCCTACAACAGGTCTTTAAAAAAGAATCTTTTCAAAAACCAACACCATATCCTATCGATTCGTTGCCCAAAACATTTCCGAAAACGCAGACCGCAACAGTATATCCAAAGGAAGATGTAGAAACCTCCGAGCGCTATGAAAAGTTTTGGGGAAAACATTACCGTAAGCAATACGGAGTTGAGGTAGAAGCTCCTGTTGGGTTAATCGACACCCTCTATGGTGGTTTTCGTATTGAACGTCCCGGTGGAGGAAATCAAACGCAATCACTTCGATTGATTCTCGGGGAGGATAAGGAATACAATATGCGTGCCTTGGCGAAGGATCCGGTGGCATTCTTGAAGTCGGCTGGCTACGACGAGCTCGACGGCGCACGCTATTTTTCAGAAACCATTCCGGAAGCCATTATAAAGGATTTTTATACGGCAGCACATCCCTATGGAGCATTTGCCATTCCAAGGTTGGCTGGAGCGGCCAATTTGAACCATACGCATCCCAAGTTATTTTACATTCCGAAGCAGAAAGCGCTGGGCGATTTTAATGATATCCATGGCGATCGATTGTATATGATTGTTGAAAAACCCGATGATGACTTCAACAGTGCACATATGTTTTCCTTTAACGACGATGTAGAAAGTACGCAAGATTTATTTGAAGAAATCCGTAAAGATGAGTCGAAGTATGTAGATGAAGAGGAATACATCCGCGCAAGGGTCTTCGATATGTTGGTGGGCGATTGGGATAGACATGAAGACCAATGGCGTTGGGCCGAAGTGGAAAAGGAGGATGGCACCACCGAATTTGTGGCCATTCCAAGAGATCGCGATCAGGTGTTTGCGAATTTTGATGGAAGTTTTCTAGCATTTCTTCAAAAGTTTATGGGGTCTACCCGTCAGTTTGGTAAATACGGTCCCGATATTGAATTTATAGAAGGTTTCAGTGAAAGCGCTATCAATCTCGATCGAGCGCTTATACAACGAAGCGATCGTGAGGAGTGGCTGCAGCAAGCAAAAATTCTTCAGGATAGCATTACTCCCGAATTGGTACGGCAAGCATTTCTTGAAATGCCAAAGGAAGTACATGATGATACCTGGGAACAAATTCAGCAGGATTTGTTAAAGCGTAAGGAAAACCTACCGGATATTGTCAATCGTTATTACGACAACTTTATCCGCTTTCAAACCTTAAAGGGAACCGATAAGGACGAAATATTTGTCATTGAACGTACATCGCCTGATATCACGACGATTTCAGCATTTCGCAAAATTGATGGAGAAATGGGTGACACACTATTTATCAGGGAATACAACAGAAAGAGTACCGAGGAAATCTGGCTGTATGGATTGGATGATGACGATGATTTTATAGTGAAAGGTTCGTCCGCCGAAAAACCGATCAAGATCGTGCTTGTGGGTGGACTCGGAGAAGACACGTACAATATCGAAAATGGTCGTGCTGTTGAAGTATACGATCAAAAAATTCAGCGTACAACGGTAGATGAAAAGGGCGGCGCTCGGTTTCGGTTAAACGATATTTATGAAAATCATGTATACGACTCAGAGAAACGTCCCGGAAGCCACTCCGTTTTTGGAGCGAAACTGTCTTATAACCCAGATTTAGGAGCTATTCCATCGTTAAAGCTTGGGAAACAAACCTTAGCCTTTGAACGGAATCCCTTCACTACGCAGTATTTTTTGCAAGCCGACTATTTTTCACTAACACAAGCCGCTGATATTAAAGGTGAATTGCATTTCGCCCACCTATTTCCAGAATGGAACCTAAAAGTGAAGGGGAGGGCAACGACTAACAATTTTACCCAAAATTTCTTCGGGATTGGTAATGAAACTGCAAATGCAGCTGAATCGTATGATGCTAATCGACGATACCTTCAATATTTGCAAGGTGGTGTTTCCACCTATTATCAAGGAGAATATGGATCTTATTTTGAATTCGGAGCCGATTATTCTTTTGTGGATGTTTCTAGGAATGCCACTGCAAATCTTGGAATAAATGACAATACGTTTCAATTTGTTGCTGCTCTTGCAACGTATGGCTATGAAAGTCTTGATGATAATGCTTTCCCGACCAGAGGAATGCTTTTCAATACTAATCTGAATGCAAATTTCTTTATCGAAGGAAAAAATGATCAAACCTTCACTGCAAACCCGAGTATTACCTTCTTTAATGCTATCGATAATCAACGTCGGTTTGTAATGGAAACGAAGGCTAGTGGTCAATTGGCGTTTGGCGAGAATATTCCGTTCTTTCAGTTAGCACAATTGGGAGGAGAGGAAAACCTAAGAAGCTATCGATTGCAACGCTTCCATGGTAAACATGCAGCCTTTGGTCGCGCTAATTTTCACTACCGTTTACAACCGATTAAAACCCCCGTCTTTCCGCTGAAAATTTCTGTAATGGTTGCTGCCGATACAGGACGCGTTTGGACACCAAACGAAAGTTCGGAAAAATGGCACTCGAGTTATGGAGGGGGTATCCGTCTGAATATGGTTTCTTTCTTCGATACGCGGGTCACTTATTTTACAGGTGAAGAAGGCGGTCGATTTGCCTTTTCCCTGCTTTTTGGTGGCTAAAGTTCTAGTGTGAAGCGTTTTCTTTCAACAATTCCGGAAACTTTTGTTGAAAGCGTTTTAACCGTGGAATGGATACGTTTTGAATATAAGGGTTGTTCGGATTTCGCTTTTCGTAATCTTGGTGATAGCCTTCTGCTTCCCAAAATTTTTGAAAGGGTAAAACTTGAGCTGCTATTTCACCTTCACCATATTCTTTCTCCAGTGCTGCAATTTTTGCATCGATAATTTCTTTTTGCGCTTCATTCTGATAAAAGATAATACTTCTATACTGCGATCCCATATCGGGTCCTTGCCCATTTACCTGTGTTACATTCTGTGAGCCGAAATATACGTCAACCAAGGTTTCAAACGAGACCACATCTGGATTGTAAATAATTTCCACAGCCTCAGCGTGACCGGTACGTCCGGTATTGCTCGATTCATAGGTTGGGTTATCGGTATGACCACCACTATAGCCAGAAATTGATTCCTTAACACCTTTTACGCTTTCGTAGATAGCTTCTACACACCAAAAACAACCGCTGGCAAAGTAAGCGCGCTCCAGGCCATCTTGGGCAGGAACTTCAACCGGTTCTTGATTTTTTTGGGCTAGGGCTTCTGCTTCCTTATTTTTTTGGTTGGATTGGCAGGAAGCTGAAAGGCTTAATAGGGTTGTAACAAAAAGAAGGGAAAGAATCTTTTTCATAGTTGCTTTTTTGAATAGGTCGCATGCGACTTTACTTTCTTACTGAAAAGGTATAAAAAAAGCCTCCACGTATTGTGAAGGCTTTGTTATAATTTGAATAGTGCTGTTTATTTAACTTTTTCGAAAAGCTTGTCCATTTTCTCGCGCTCTTCATCAGCCAAGGCTGGATCAACTAAAATTCGTCCGCTATGCTCATCGGTGATGATCTTTTTGCGGGAAGCGATTTCCATCTGAACCTGTGGTGGAATGGTGAAGAAAGAACCTCCGGAAGCACCACGTTCAACGGGTACAACCGCCAATCCGTTCTTTACGTTCGTACGGATTCGGGTGTAGGCTTTTACCAAACGCTCTTCGATTTCTTTTTGATATTTTTCAGATTCCTTAATAAGAGCTTTTTCCTCTTTTTCGGTCTCTGCTAGGATTTCATCCAATTCACCTTGCTTGTGCTTCAAGTGCTCTTCGCGAGCTTTCAAGGTTTCCTTGGTATCTTCGATAACTTGTTTTTTCTGCTCGATCTGCGCCTTAAATTCCTTGATGTGCTTTTCAGACAACTGAATTTCCAATTCTTGGAATTCAATCTCCTTGCTTAGGGAATTATATTCACGGTTGTTCCGAACATTATCCTGTTGTGAAGAATACTTTTTGATAAGCGCTTTCGACTCCTCAATTCCGTTTTTCTTCTCCTTGATTTTGTCCTCGATTACTTCAAGTTCATTCTCCAACTTCTCAAGGCGCTTGTTCATGCCAGCCACTTCATCTTCAAGGTCTTCAACCTCTAGGGGCAATTCACCACGAACATTTCGGATCTCGTCAATACGCGAATCGATTAACTGCAGGTCGTACAGTGCTCTTAACTTTTCTTCTACAGTTCTTTCTGTTTTCTTTGCCATATACTAAAAATAGCTAATAGGATTGGTGTTTGTCTTTGATAAAACGGTTGCAAAATTAGTGAATTTTTTCGTAAGGAAAGAATGTAGCAATTGTTTTGTGAACTGTTCACTTTCATAATGACCAATATCGCAGATTAAAATGCGGTTTTCTGACTTAAAAAAATCATGGTACTTGAAGTCTGCCGAAACAAAAGCATCGGCACCTGCCGCTTTGGCCGCATCGATGGCGAAACTTCCGCTACCACCCAGCACAGCTATTTTTTTAATGTTCTTTTGAAGGCATTGCGAATGACGAATACAACCGGTCCCGAAGGTATCCTTCAATAAAGATAAAAAGTCATTCTCCTCCATTGGTGACTCGAATTCTCCTAGCATTCCCATTCCGATATGTTGGTTTGCGTTTTCGAGGGTTGTTACCTCATAGGCGACCTCCTCATATGGGTGTGAAGTGAACAGGGCTTTCAGTACTTTCGATTGTGTATGCTTTGGAAAGGTAACCCCAATCTGGGTTTCCGTTTCAAAATGAGTGTTTCCTTTTTCGCCTACCGTTGGGTTGGAGTCTTCATTTCCCTGAAAACTTCCTTCCCCTTCCACATTAAAACTACAATGGTCGTAATTGCCAATACTTCCAGCACCAGCAGCAAATAAGGCTTCCCGGACGACTTCAGCATGCTTTTTCGGTACAAAAGTAATCAGCTTTTTGATGGTTTCTTTTTGCGGTACCAACACCGACGTTTTCTTCACTCCAAGCTTTTTGCACATCATGGCGTTAACCCCATTCCAATGATTGTCCAAGGCCGTATGGATGGCAAAAATTGAAATGTCATGCTTGATGGCTTTCTGAACGACGCGTTCCACATACGTTCTTCCCGTAATTTTCTTCAACCCTGAAAAAATAATCGGATGAAAACTAACAATTAGGTTGCAATTGTTTTCAATAGCTTCATCCACTACAGCTTCCAACGTATCTAAGGTCACTAAAACTCCTGAAACCTTTTGTTTACGATCGCCAACTAGTAATCCGGTATTGTCGAAATCTTCGGTATAAGCCAGTGGGGAAAGGGTTTCCAACGCGTTGATTACATCCTGTACGGTCATAGAAATACTTTTTCGTAAAGATACAGGTTTCAACAATTTCGATAGAATAAAGGAATCCGTTTATCTTTACACCGAATAATTACTTACATGAAGTTACTGCGCAAACTGCTTTTTCCTTTTTCAATACTGTATGGTTGGGTTATGTCCCTACGAAATTGGGCTTATGAGAACGGATATTTGAATTGTACTGCTTACGATATTCCCATTATTTGTGTAGGCAATCTTTCGGTAGGAGGGACAGGAAAGAGTCCGATGATTGAATTTTTACTCGATTTTTTAAAGGAGGAGTATCAAGTTGCTGTGTTAAGTCGCGGGTACAAACGAAAAACGAAAGGGTTTGTAGAGGTGAAGGAAACGAGCACTGCGGAAGAAGTAGGCGACGAGCCCCTTCAGTTTAAGCGAAAATTTCCGCAAGCGAAAGTCGCGGTATGTGAAGATCGTCGTAAGGGAATCGAGCAGCTTCAGACGTGGGCCGATATTATTTTATTGGACGATGCGTTTCAGCATCGAAAGGTGAAGCCATCCACCACTATCCTGCTAACGCCGTACCATGATTTGTTTATCAATGATTATATGCTTCCCACTGGAAATCTTCGTGAACCCAGAAAAGGAGCTGAGCGAGCGGATATAATAATTGTTACGAAATGTCCAGACCGAGTTTCCTATTCAAAGCTTCAGGAAATAGAATATAGAATGCCGTTGGGGAATCTACAAGAATTGTTTTTCTCCAAAATTGGCTATTCGGAGGTAATTCATGGGAAATCTGAAATATTACCATTGGAATATTTGAGCGATAAACCATTCACCTTGGTCACTGGTATTGCAAATCCGACTCCTTTGACCAAGTTCTTAGCGGACCAAGAATTTCAGTTTACACATGAGAAGTTTGGCGATCACCATCATTTCTCAAACGCTGAAATTGAAACGATGAAAACTGCTGCTCCAATCCTTACCACAGAAAAGGATTATATGCGCTTAAAAGACCGGATGGAAGGTGTGGAATTATATTATTTGCCGATTACTACCAAGATATTAAACGATCAAGGTCAGTATTTACGTAAAAGCATTCAAAACAGGATTAAGCATACGCTTCCCGATTAAGAATTTACAGGAAATTTTTGCTGTTCGAGCGTTCGGTAGATCTTCTCGAAGAACTCCTCTGGCTTAAATGGCTTTGGAATAATCTCGTTGAAACCGGCACGATAGAAATCGTCTAGGTTCTCATCGATGGTCACAGCCGTTAGTGCTATAATAGGAATATGCTTGTTGAATTCACGAATCTTTTGCGTAGCCTCTACACCGCTGATACCTGGCATATGGATATCCATTAAGATAACATCGTATTGGTTTTGCTGTACCAATTTCACCGCATCCATGCCATTATCGGCTACCTCACACTTCATTTTGTTCTTCTCCAGAATTTTCTTGGTAATCATCTGGTTGATTTTGTTGTCTTCAACCACCAATACCGAACGGTTTTCAAGCGCTACGTAATCGACATCATAGATAATGTTTTTCGGATTCGAATCTTCTTTTACTTCTTCAGAAACGCTCAAGGTAAGGTCGAAGTGGAATTTGGAACCTTTTCCTAACTGACTTTCAAGATAAATCTTACTGTTCATCAGTTCCAAAAGGTTCTTAACAATAGCTAGTCCGAGGCCTGTACCACCAAATTTTCTGTGAATCTGAAGTGATCCTTGCGAGAAGGTTTCAAAGATGCTCTTCTGCTTTTTCTTTGAAATTCCCACGCCGTTATCTTCAACTTCAAAGTGAAGGGTAACGTTATCGTTCTTTTCGCTTTTCTTTTGAATTCGAACCCAGATATCGCCATTTTCGGTGAACTTCACGGAGTTACCGATGAGGTTAATGAGAATTTGTGAAAGTTTCAATGGGTCGCCAATCAGTTTGGAAGGAATGTCTTCGTCGTATTCCAAGTGAAGCGTATTGCTTTTGTCCTTAGCCGATTTTCCGAGCGCTACCAATACATCGTTGATACGCTTGCGAAGACTGAAGCTTGTTTTTTCAACTTCAACCTTGTTCGCTTCCAATTTGTTTAGGTCAAGAATGTTATTGATTAGTGACAATAAATATTCACCTGAAAACTTTAGCGAATTCAAGTGCTCTTTTTGGTGTTCTTTCGGGTTTTCCTCGAGTAGTAAATGCGTGAGCCCCGTTACTGCATATAGAGGTGTCCGTAGTTCGTGGGTAATGGTGGAAAGGAACTGTGCTTTCGCAAGCGAAGCTTTTTCTGCTTTTTCCTTTGCCAATAACAACTCGTTGTTTTTATCTTTAAGTAAGTCGTTTGCCTTCGCTCGTAAATTGTTGTTTTTGAATAGGGATAACGTTAATAATGAAAGAATCACAATCAGGGCAATACTCAAACCTGTTGTCATTTGAGTGAATTTGATAGATCGCTGCTTTTTATCAAGGTCATCCTGCTGAGAGGCGATAATCTCATTTAGATTCCCAATACTCGATTCGGCATCGGCACTTTCTGAAATGGCCGAGGAATAAATAATGGTAAGCGAATCGCGCTTGGCATAATAGTCATCAATTTGTGCGGAAGCCATTTCAATGTTGCCTTTTCTTAATGCCACTTTCGAGCCAACTCGAAGGGCTTCCATACGCAAACGCGAAAATTTGTTCGACTCCAAAATAGGTATCGCCTTATTGAGAGAAACCTCGGCTTTTTCGACTGCATTTTCAACCTCGGTTGGAGGCAACAATAAATAAGCATTTGCCTCTTCCAATAGCGCATATACTAAATAGTACGATTGATTTGTTTCTTCAAGGGTTGGGATAGTAGCGTTAAAATAATTTATAGCGCTCTTAGGATTTTTTTGTTCCAGTTCCCATAGTCCTAACCCAAACAATACCAATGCTTGGTTCTTCTCATCATTTAATTCTGAAAAAATAGCATCGGCATCCTTCAAAAATTTTTCCGCTTCTTCAAAACGATGCAACTCTGTATTTATGAGCCCCTTGAAAGTATAAGCCTCTGCAAGTTTTTGGCGGTCATCGGTATTCTTCAAAAAAGCAATGGCATGATCAATCTCCGTATTTGCCTTCTCATAATTTTCAATTGTGAAATGCAATTTTGCCAAAATAGTAATGACATCCGCCTTGGCGGAAATATCAGGATATTCGCTAACTAATTCGTTGGCCTCCTTCAGATTTTGAATGGCTTCAGAAAATTTCTGCTGCGCTAATGCTCTTTCAGCTTGCGCCTCGAAACGTGTAAGCATAGCCAAAGTATCCCTATCGCGCTCGGTGTCTTGCGAAAAACAGCTGAACGAAAGCAAAAGGGAGAGCAGGATTAGGCTACTACTTCTTATGATACCACCCATATAGGAATGTGCAGTTTGACGGTAAATATAGTTATTTCCTCGAAAAATGTAAGATTAAATCTACAATTCTCGATGAATAGCCGATTTCATTATCATACCAGCCGATGATTTTTACCATTTTCCCTATTACGGAAGTCATTCCAGCATCGAAAATACATGAATGGGGATTATCGATAATATCGATTGATACAATTGGATCTTCAGTATACTGTAGAATTCCTTTAAGATGTGTTTCGGATGCTTTTTCAAAGGCTTGATTTACATCTTCTATTGAAACATTTTTCTTTACGTTGAAGGTAATATCGCAAAGCGAACCGTTGGGAACGGGCACTCGAATACCACAACCGCCTATAACATCGGCTAAATCAGGAAAAATTTTGGTCAGTGCCTTCGCTGCTCCCGTCGTGGTGGGAACGATCGATTGTCCGGCGGCACGTGCTCTACGCAGATCGCGATGCGGTTTGTCGTGAAGACTTTGATCACTAGTGTAGGAGTGAACTGTAGTGATGTACGCTTGATCGATACCGCAAAGCGAATCGATAACTTTTAACATCGGCGCCGCGTTGTTAGTGGTACAGGAAGCGTTGGAAAGGATGGTGTCTTCTTTAGTGATGATGTCTTCATTTACCCCCATTACCACTGTTTTGATATCATCTTCAACCGGAGGTACCGAAAGAATCACCTTTTTTGCGCCATTTGTAATGTGATGTTGAAGCTCTTCTTTCGACTTAAACTTTCCCGTACATTCAATTACAAAATCGACATCCGACCATTGAATATTTTTTGGGTGGCTTTCTGAAGTGAAGCGAAACGTTCGATCGTCGACCTGAATTGTATCTTCGTTCGCTTTTACATTTTTATGTAACACTCCGTGAATGCTATCATATTTCAATAAATGTGCTAGCGTTGTAGCATCGGCCATATCGTTGATGGCCACAACTTCTATTGAAGGATGGTCCAGCAATAAACGAAATAGGTTTCGGCCAATACGGCCAAAGCCATTGATGCCGACAGTTATCTTTTCAGCCATAAACTAAGTTAAGTGCTTTTGGGCTTTATAGGAAGAACGTACCAAGGCGCCGCTTTCTACATGACGGAAGCCCATCTCCAATCCGATTTCCTCATATTTCTTAAACTGTTCGGGTGTGATAAATTCTTTCACCTGAAGATGCTTTTTAGAAGGTTGAAGGTATTGTCCAATGGTCACGATATCAAGGCCTACCTTTCGAAGATCTTCCAGGGTTTGAATCACTTCTGTCTCTGTTTCACCCAAACCAAGCATAATACCACTTTTAGTGCGGGTGATCCCTCGTTCTTTCAAGTACCGTAACACTTCAAGGCTTCGTTCATATTTCGCTTGAATTCGAACTTCACGTGTCAGGCGTTTAACCGTTTCCATATTATGTGAAACTACTTCTGGGTGGACGTCGATAATTCGGTCAATGTGTTTGGTGATGCCTTGAAAATCGGGAATAAGGGTTTCCAATGTGGTCTCTGGATTCATTCTTCGGATAGCCTTTACGGTTTCCGCCCAGATGATAGAGCCCATATCTTTCAAATCGTCGCGATCTACCGAGGTTATAACGGCATGCTTAATTTCCATTAATTTAATGGAACGTGCAACTTTTTCGGGTTCTGCCCAATCTACTGTTTCGGGTCGCCCGGTCTTCACCCCGCAAAAACCACAGGAGCGCGTGCAAATATTCCCAAGGATCATAAAAGTTGCGGTACCTTCTGTCCAACATTCCCCCATATTCGGACAACTTCCAGAGGTACAGATGGTATGCAAATCATATTTATCGACCAAGCCCCGCAGTTCGGTATATTTCTTTCCAGTAGGAAGTTTTACGCGTAACCACTTCGGTTTTGGGGTTGGTTTTGGTCTATCGACAACAGCTGTTTCCATATGGCCGCAAAGATACAAATATTCCTATCGAGAACATATGCTTCGGCATACGTTGGAACATCTTAATTTTAGGGATTATTGTTGATTTCGAATGATCTCTGCGAGTAGCTTTCGAGCACGAAGGAGACGAACCTTTACATTGCTTAGCGGTTCTTGAAGCTTTTCGGCAATTTCATTGTAGGACATTTCCCGAAAATATCGAAGGTTTATAATTTCCTGATAATGGGGCTTCAATTCTTTTATGTATCGAAGCAATTCATCTAATTGCTGTTTGGTAATCAATGTGTCCTCAGGCGAAGGCGCTCCGTCTGCTATACCTATCACGTCATCGTCCAAATTTTTCGTGGTATTACGATATAGGGCTGCATTCTTCTTCCGTGTTTTATCGATTTGGATGTTCTTCGAAATTGCGGTTACCCAAGTTCCGAAGGCAGCCTGTTCAGAGTCATATTGTTGAATATTGTCGAACGCCTTTGCAAAGGTTTCGATGGTAATATCCTCGGCTTCCTGTTCGTCTTGTATCCGTTTCACCTGAAAACCAAAAACCTTATTCCAGTATTGATCCAAGAGAAAATTAAAGGCAGACTGATTTCCCTGCTTTGCGCGTTCGATATGATAAATGATGTGGGGTTCGGTTACTTCCACCGGCTTTGTTTCGTTGTGCTGTTGGAAATAAAGATACGCAATTGAAACAAAATCAGAAACAGTTCAAATAAAGGAGCGTAAGGTGTTATATCGTTCTCTCGAAGCCTTTTGGCAGCATTGGACAAGCAAAGTACTTGTATAGTAAAACGGAGTAGGATCATTCCTAATACAATCCGCCAATCGAAAAGAAAAAAGCAGGCTACAGCTAGAACCCAAAACAAAAGGTTAAGGCTATAATAACCCCCAAGGAGCAATCGATGTTTTAGTTTATAGCGAGTTGCAGTTGAATAATGCCTTCTTTTTTGTCGGTACCAAGCCTTCCAGGAAGTCTTTGGAACGGAATAGGTAAATGCCGCTGCCGCCGTACAGGAAATGGTGTTACTCGATGTAGCCGATTCGTTTACAAAAAGATCGTCATCGCCAGAAGGGACTTTAATATGCGACATGTACCCACGGTTGGCGTAAAACAAATCGCTGGTATAGGCTAAATTTCTGCCTACCCCCATATAGGGCATTCCCATATTTGCATAGGAGAAATATTGGGTGGCGGTCATCAACGTTTCGTAACGAATAAGTTTGTTGAGCAGTCCTGGTTTTTTTTGATAGGGCCCATAGCCTAACACCAACTCTTTTTCATCTTGAAGGTGTTGCACCATGAAAGAAAGCCACTTATTTGATGCGGGCGTGCAATCGGCATCCGTAAAAACAAGCTTTTTATTCACCGCACGTTTTATGCCAAGGGTCAAGGCATATTTCTTACTAGCCCAGAACGCTTCGTTATTTTGTACGGTTACAATCTTGATTCTCGCATCATTCGCTGCAAATCGTTCCATAATATCGGCAGTATCATCTACCGAAGCATCATTAATAAGGATAAGTTCGAAATTTGGGTACTCTTGCGATAGCCACTTGGGAATATTATGCTGAAGATTTTTAGCTTCGTTTTTAGCGCAAACGATCAGACTTACGGGAAAACTTGTAGGTTTGAGGTTGGAAGAAGACTTCGGAAACTTGGTGAAAAGTAAATAATAGGCACAATTTAAAAGAATGATTGCAGCCAATACGTAGAGTAGTGCCATAGCCTAATGCAGCAAGGATAAATTTGACTTATTCTTTATGTGAAGTCTCGGTACAGTTTTCGAACTGATCTGGCGTCTTTCCGCAAAACCCACAGGCTTGGCCATCCTTATTCAAAAAAGGACTCTGACTGGCACAGGTGCCTGCAAATTTACCATCTTTCTTACCCCAAATCTTAATAGCGATTCCGGCTACAGCCAACAGCAATAATAACAATGTTATAAGCAGTAATTCCATAGTTCGAATTTGTGTGCAAAAGTACAATCTTTCTTGCGGAAATGCTCAGTTTTTGGTTACTTTTAGACCTTTATTCCTATAACAACAACTACTATGAGAAATATATACATGATATTGATGGTTGCCGGGTTAAGCTGCACATTAATAGGCTGCAATGATGCTACTAAAAAAGAGGCTGACTCTGAAAAAGTTGAAGAAACCGCCGTAAAGGAAACGATAAAAGCACCTCTAACGGAAAAAAAAGAATTATCGGATACTGAAAAAAAGCAGGTGAATAGTGTTATGACCAAAGTAATGGTAACACCAGAAGCAAAAACGTTTACAAGTGCGTTGGTTACTGCGGGACTAACCGATATCCTATCGAAACAGCAAGGTCCTTTTACCGTATTCGCTCCTTCAAACACAGCTTTCGAAAATTTAGGTGAAGAAGGTCGCAGAAAGTTATTGTCGCCAGCCCAATCGGATAGCTTACAGCTATTGCTGAAAAATCATATTGTCCAGGGAATGATGAGTTCATCAGACCTCGTGCAGCAGTTGAAAGCTAAAGGCAGTATAACCATGAATACAATAGCCGATACAAAATTGACCGCCAAAATGGAGGGATCTCAGATTGTGGTTCAAAATGAAGAGGGAAAATCGGCAGTCATAGGGAAAAGCGATATTGAAGGTTCCAACGGAACCGTCCATTTGCTAGATAGCGTGCTGCAGATAAACTAAAGAATGTTTACTTCGGGTTCGATATAAATCCCAAATTGTTCACGTACCTTCTTTTGAATCTGTAAGGCCAAGTTCCAGAGTTCTTCACCTGAAGCATTCCCATGATTAACCAATACAAGGGCTTGTTTGTCATGTACGCCAGCATCTCCAAACCGTTTCCCTTTGAATCCGGCTTGTTCAATTAACCAGCCAGCAGGTACTTTGTATTCAGCGTCGGAAAGCTCGTAATAGGGAGCTTCCGGGTAGTTGCTTTTAAATTCTCGAAACGCTTCGGCATTCAATACAGGGTTTTTGAAGAAACTTCCGCTATTTCCGATTTCCTTCGGATTTGGCAACTTGGATTGGCGAATAGTAATAACCGCCTTTGAAATATCCTGAATGGTGGGTGAAGAAATATTCCGTTTCTTCAATTCCTCTTGGATAGCGCCATACGAAGTATGTAATTCATGATTTTTCTTCGTTAGTTGAAGCGTTACCGAAACGATGCAATATTTCCCCTTTGCTTCATTTTTAAAGATAGAATCGCGATACCCGAAATGACATTCATCTTTAGTGAAGGTTCTTTCCTTTCCTGTTTCAATCTCCACCGCTCGGCAGGATTCGAATACATCTTTCAACTCCACTCCATACGCTCCAATGTTTTGGATTGGCGCTGTACCGATATTTCCTGGAATTAGGGAAAGATTTTCAATACCGCCGTAACCTTCAGCTAAACAGTGAAGCACAAATTCATGCCAATTTTCACCGGCCATGGCTTTTATATAAACGTGATCCTCCGTTTCATTTTCAATAGAAATTCCTTTAAGATTCAAATGAACTACTAAGGTGTCAAGATCTTTGGTAAGCAACATATTGCTACCACCACCTAGAATGAAGACAGGACTGTTTTCCGCTAGAATAGTCTTCAATTCATCGACAGATATAGCCGACACAAACTGTTTCGCGGAAACATCAATTCCGAAGGTATTGTAGGGTTGAAGTGATTTGTTTTGCTCGATATGCATTATCCGGGATAAACTTCTAGAGCTTTTTTCAATATCTCGACGGCTTTCAGCAAACTATCCTTCTTCAAAACATATGCAATCCGTACTTGGTTTTTACCTACGCCGGACGTTGAGTAAAAGCCGGCAGCGGGTGCTACCATCACGGTTTCACCATCTAAGTCGAAATCCTGCAGCAACCATTGGGCAAATGCATCGCTATCCTCAACAGGAAGTTCTGCGATACAGTAAAACGCACCCTTTGGTTCACCGACTTTAACACCTGGAATTTCCTTTAGTTTTTCAACCAATAGATTTCTACGCTCGGTGTACTCTGCTATGGCATCATCGAAATAACTCTGGGGGGTTTGTAGGGCTGCTTCACTAGCAATCTGCGCAAAGGTAGGAGGACTCAGTCGCGCTTGTGCAAATTTAAGGGCAGTCGACATAACCGATTTGTTTTTCGATACTAAGCAACCGATACGTGCCCCGCACATACTATAACGTTTTGAGACAGAATCGATAATGATACCGTATTCTTCCATACCTTCTTCTTGAAGGATGGAATAATGTTCAGCGCCATCGTAGGTAAATTCACGGTATACTTCGTCGGCTACCAAGAAAAGATCATGTTTTTTAACAATGGCCGCCAATTTTTTGATTTCATCACGGGAATAAAGATATCCTGTTGGGTTGCCAGGGTTGCAAATTAGGATTGCCTTTGTTTTGTCAGTAATTAGCTTCTCAAACTCCGAAATAGGGGGGAGTGCGAAGTTGTTTTCAATTTTTGAAATAACCGGAACAATGTTAATCCCAGAAGAAGTTGCAAAGCCGTTATAATTCGCATAAAAGGGCTCAGGGATAATAATTTCATCACCAGTATCAGCAATACTACCCATAGCAAATAAAAGTGCTTCGCTTCCCCCAGTAGTTACGACGATGTCATCTGCTGAAATATCAATGTCGTTCTTCTTGTAGTAATCCGCGATTTTTTTTCGGTACCCCTCAGATCCTTCAGATCGGGTGTAGGCCAATATCTCCAAAGAGTGAAGTGTTACGGCATCCATCGCAACCTGCGGCGATTTGATGTCTGGTTGCCCGATATTTAAGTGATATACTTTTTTGTTGGCTTTATAGGCTTGTTCAGCAAAGGGAACGAGTTTTCGGATAGGCGATTCGGGCATTTGCTGCCCCTTTTTCGATACTACTGGCATATGCAATTCATTAAACTACAAATTTGCGAATAATATTTATAATTAACGAAGGCTACGGTTGCTTTCAACTATTTTTTTTATCTTCCTAAAACTTGTTCCATAAATATGACATTGCCCAATAAAATTCTCTTTTTTACTCTTGCATTTTTTGTTGCGCTCCAAGGTTTTTCTCAGGAAGGTTTCCGTTTCCCAGAAGGTGTGAGAAAAGATAAAATCAAATTTAAATTAGTAAATAATCTAATTGTAGTTCCTGTAGAAGTAAATGGAACCGAATTATCTTTTTTACTGGACACAGGAGTGAAATCTTCTATTATTTTCAGTTTAGAGCAGCGAGATTCTATTACTTTAGGAAAATCGAAGCCAATAACCTTAAAAGGCTTAGGAGGCGGAGAGCCTATCGAGGCACTTCGAAGTGAAAAGAATAAGGTTCGATTAGGAAAAGCCTTCGACAACGACCATTCGCTATATGTTGTTTTCGGGAGTAGCCTAAATTTATCTCCAAGGATGGGGATACCTATTCATGGAATTATAGGCTACGAGTTTTTTAAAAATTTCGTAGTAAAAGTAAATTATGCTGGAAATCGTTTAACTTTTTATAATCCAGATACATATCAGTACCGAAAATGTCGAAGGTGTGTCGATTTGGATATGGGGTTTTATGCTGACAAACCGTATGTTGAAATCTCAATATTTAATTTGATGGACAGAGAACAAGAAGCTCTGCTATTATTGGATAGTGGCTCCAGTGATGCAATTTGGCTTTTTGATACAGCTGGATACCTTGAAGAAGATGCATCTAATTATTTCAAAGATTATTTAGGTTTGGGATTAAGTGGCGATATTTATGGAAAGCGTTCGAAAATAAATAAAATATCGATAGGACGATATGATTTGTCAAATGTTAATGTTTCTTTCCCAAACAAAATGCGATTACATGAAAATGTATTCTTTGAAGATCGAGATGGAAGTCTAGGTGGCGATTTGTTGCGAAGATTTACCGTTTGGATCGATTATCAAAATCGCAGTTTGCGACTTAGGAGAAATAGAAGCTTTAACGATCCCTTTCATTATAATATGAGCGGACTCACCGTTGAGCATGATGGAATGGATGTTATCGAGGAAACAGTTTCCAAATTAGAGGGTAATTCGTCATTGAATAATAAATACAATATTCGCGGACAATCTACCGATATACTACAGGACTTAGTTAAGGAAGTGCGCTTTAGGTTGGTTCCTAATTATGTGGTTTCCGCCGTTCGCCCAGATTCACCAGCAGATCGTTCAGGAATTTTAAAAGGGGATGAAATAATAGAGGTAAACGGTAAAGTAGTCCATAAAATGGAGCTTTATGAACTGAATACCCTTTTCACTTCCGAGGAGGGCAAAAAGCTGCGCTTCAAATTGAGAAGAAATGGGATGGAATTCGAGGTTAAATTTGAGCTTGAGCGTATTTTATGATTAAAAGCGAAGCGAAAAAGAAACCATAAAGTTACTATAAATACTATTTGTTGCAGCTGGATCGGTCAATCCAACTGTATACATTCGTTCCTTTCGATCTTGTTCGGCTCTACTGTATGCGATGTCGAAACTATAATTTCCAAAATTATATCCTGCTCCTGCCGAAAAACCAGTCAAATCGCCCACAATAGTCGAATCCTCGTACGGACTTTGATCGTATCGATATCCCCCTCGTAGACTAAATTGATTGATTCTATATTCACCTCCAACTCGAATTCCCGAAGTGGAAGTCAAAGTGTTTTCGATAATGGTATTTAGTGAAGCAAAAGAAGCATCCTCTGGGCTAAAATGAATATTTGAATAATCCTTGTAAATATAATCAACACTCAAGAGGCCATTTCTGCCAAAGACATATGCCATACTAGCGGTAAGCTTCCCAGGTGTTCTCAAATTATAATCCGCATATATATTAACGACTCTTGGATCAATAATAGCTGTAAGGGATTGATCGCCATCGGTTCTTTCAGTTTCCAGATATTGAGAGGTTTCTTCAGATATTTCAAACCACGTTGGAGTGTCGTAGGTAAAACCAATTCTAAAGTCTTTATTGATTTTAGCGATTGCTCCAATTTGGGCGGAAAAACCTGCTCCTAATACTGATAAATTGTTTTCAAAACCTATTGCGGTTATTCCATCACCAGCATTATTTGTGTTTTCAGATAAAAAGGAGGTTTGCTGATAATCTATTACATGAGAATTCAAATTGATACCGAAATATAAATACTCCTTATACTGCGTTGCGAAATTGAAGGTATACTTGCCTTGATACCCTCGTTCCAAACGCAAATAATCGTGCGAGAAAGGACCGTTACCTACATTGGGAGTATATTGTGTGTTTCCTGAATTTGGAGCAACTGGGTCTATGATATACCCTCGGTATCCTAAAAATGCATTTTGGGCAGCCACACCTTGCGTTTCCCCCAGAAATGAATATAAATCGGCAATAGTTTCACCATTTTGCAATTGCAATAGGTTTAATGGAATTCCCTGTGCCTGCGAAAGAAAAAAACTTCCTATGGAATTACTCCCATTTCCGCTGATAATTAAATCATTGTCAAAATTGCGTGTATTGTTATAGTTTAATCCAATTGTAAACTTTTTCCAGGGACTTTCGCTATTGTCATTGAGAAAAACGTAAGCGCCACCAACGTGAGATAAGCTCAAATCGTTTTCAACGCTTTTGGCATTTGTGTTGAAATAATTGGTATTGTTTTCAATATCGAAAACAGAAGCGGCCATGGACACCTCCGATTGCAATAATACAGCACTTCCGGCGGGATTTATAGCTAGGGAAGATACATCGCCGCCAAGCGCTCCAAAAGCACCCGACATCGCAGTAAACCTAGCGGTTCCTTGCGTATCGTCTAGCGAATAACGCAAACCATCGTCAATGTTTTGTCCGCTCAATTGGGTCATAAAAAACCCTGCAATAAGAAAGAAGTGCATCTTATTCATATGATTCTATTTATATAAGTTAAGGGAAAAATTATCCGCGGCCTCCACCGCGACGAGCTCCGCCACCTGAACGTGAGCTGCCAGAGGACCTAGAACTGCCACTGCTCCGAATGCTCGATCCGCTTGAGCTGCTTCTTCGAGCGGAATTATTTGATCTTCTCGCATTGTTGTTGGAGCGTCTCACACTATTTGATCGTCGAACAGTATTACTGTTTCTGCGCACATTTGGATTTGTTCTTCTTACACTTCGAGAATTACTTCTGCGCATATTGGCATTCCTGTTTCGCGACATAGAGCTGCGAGATCTCATGGTAGAGGAGCGATTACTGCGGCGTGCCATTTCTGATCGAGAATAAGAATTGCTTCGTCCGCGTGAATAATCTCTTCTTGCGTTACGAGCAGAAGATCGGCCTATATAATCGGTGTTTCTTCTTCCGCGATTATAGGCAACCTGATTATATGCATGATTATAATAGAAAGGGTAGTATCCGCCGTAATTACCATAAAATGGGTGTCCCCAACCATATCCATAGAAACCACCATAGAATGGTTGTCCCCAGCCCCAGCCCCAGCCGAAGCCAGTACCCCAAGGCCTATAAAATCCATAAGGATACCCCCAGAAACTGTTGAAGCCCCAATAAGGAGTGTTCCAATAGCCGAAGCCCCAACCCCAATTGTCGTTATAAATGTTTACGGTAACATCTTGAGCATTTGAACCCCATGCGCCATAACTTTCTTCATATCCTCTATTGTCTTCGGTAATGATATAGCCTTCATCATCTATATATTCAGTAGTGGAGTAAGCTTCAATATCGGTAAAGATTACATCTTCTTCAGGTACGTCTTGATACTGCGCAGCTTTGGTTTGGAAATATTGTTTATAGTAATTTGTTTTATCCACCGGTGTCTCGGTTTCAGAAACCTGCTGACCATCATTATAAATTCCGTCAGAATCGTAATAATCTTCATTGTAAGTTCCGCACGAAACCAATAAAATTCCTAGTAGTGCCAAAAAAGGCCCTTTGGTTAATTTTTTAAAGTAATATATGGGATACATAACTGCGGTATTTAAATTGTTGAACTTTATAAAAATAACTAGTTTTGTCGAGACAAACTAACTATCGCTAAATAAGTCACAATATCTGTGCCAAACCCTAGTATATGGCTAAAAACTTAACTCCTAGAAAAGAGGATTATTCAAAATGGTATAATGACCTGGTTATCAATGCAGACCTCGCTGAAAACTCCGGGGTTCGAGGCTGTATGGTTATCAAACCGTATGGTTTTGCTATTTGGGAAAGAATGCAAGCGGAGCTCGATCGGATGTTTAAAGAAACTGGACATCAAAATGCTTATTTCCCGCTTTTTATACCTAAATCTTATTTCAGTAAGGAGGCAAGCCACGTAGATGGATTTGCAAAGGAATGTGCAGTGGTTACCCATTATCGACTAAAGAATGATGAAGAGGGCAAAGGTATAGTTGTCGATCCTGAAGCGAAATTGGAGGAGGAGTTAATAGTTCGGCCTACTTCCGAAACTATTATTTGGGATACGTATCGAAAATGGATCCAATCGTATCGCGATTTGCCGATTTTGGTAAACCAATGGGCAAATGTGGTACGATGGGAAATGCGTACACGCTTATTTTTAAGAACTGCAGAATTCCTATGGCAGGAAGGCCATACCGCCCATGCTACGGAAAAAGAAGCTATTGCTGAAGCAGAGCAGATGATGAACGTATATGCTGATTTTGCTGAAAACTTTATGGCGGTTCCTGTTGTAAAAGGATTAAAGACGGAAAGTGAACGGTTCGCAGGGGCATTGGAAACCTATTGTATTGAAGCCTTAATGCAGGATGGAAAGGCGCTACAGGCAGGAACTTCTCACTTTTTAGGACAGAACTTTGCAAAAGCTTTCGATGTGAAGTATGCAACAAAAGAAGGAGGTTTGGAACATGTTTGGGCTACCTCTTGGGGGGTATCAACACGATTAATGGGAGCGTTGATCATGACCCATAGCGATGATAATGGATTGGTGTTGCCTCCAAATTTAGCGCCCGATCAAGTTGTAATTGTACCTATTTATAGGAGTGAAGAACAGTTTGAGGCTGTTTCAAAAGTTGCGAAAGAATTACAGCAGCAATTGCGAAAGGAGGGGCTGCGCGTGAAGTTTGACGACCGTGATACCCATAAGCCGGGTTGGAAATTTAATGAATACGAGTTGAAGGGAGTACCTGTGCGTATTGCTATAGGGCCCAAGGATGTTGAAAAGGGAACAGTCGAACTTGCACGTCGCGACACGCTGACGAAGGAATTTGTGCCACAAACTGAAGTAGTCGAAAAGGTGAAACTTTTGATGGAAGATATTCAATCGGTTCTTTTTGAAAAAGCGAAGCACTATCGTGAAGCGCATACAACGGAAGTCGATTCGTATGAAGATTTCAAGAAAATATTAAAAGATAAAGGAGGATTTATTTCTGCTCATTGGGATGGAACATCCGAAACGGAGGAGCGTATTAAAAATGAGACCAAGGCAACCATTCGATGCATCCCTTTAAAGGGTTCAAATGAAGCGGGAAGCTGTATGATTACAGGGAAACCATCATCCCAAAGAGTACTGTTTGCAAAGGCATATTAAAATTTTCAAAAAAAAGTTTGATACCGTTTGGAGTATTCAAAAAGTGTTGTATTTTTGCATCCGCAATTGAAAAACAATGGCCCGTTCGTCTAGGGGTTAGGACGCCAGGTTTTCATCCTGGTAACAGGGGTTCGATTCCCCTACGGGCTACAAACAAATAAGAAAAGAAAAATGGCGAATCACCAGTCAGCATTGAAGAGAGTAAGGAGCGATGAGAAAAAGCGCCTTCGCAACCGGTATCAGCATAAAACAACGCGTAATGCGATGCGGGATTTGCGTGAATTGACCGACAAGAAGGAAGCGGAAAAAAAGCTTCCAGAAGTAATGTCTATGTTGGATAAGTTGGCAAAGAACAACGTTATTCACGATAATAAAGCAGCGAATCTTAAATCGCAGTTGGCGAAACACGTTCAGTCGCTATAAAATTTTCTTAATGAATTAGAAATCCCTTTCAGGAAACTGGAAGGGATTTTTTTATGGTACCGATTTTGGAACTAATTTGGAATAATCTCCGCCGTTCCGCTCTATATCGCGTACAATGGAAGAAGAAATATAGGCAACCTTTGGGGATGCCGCCAAAAAGATACTTTCAATACCAAAATTCTCTTTATTCGCTTGGGCAATGGTTTGCTCGTAAATGAAGTCGTTTGAATTTCGTACTCCCCGAACGATGTAGTCGGCTTCGATATTTTTACAAAAATCGGTAGTTAGTCCTTCATACGTCATCACTCGAACTTCGGCAACATCCTTAAATGCTTGCTCGATAAAACGCTTCCGCTCTTCAAGCGACCAGCGATATTTTTTGGCCGCATTCACCCCAATGGCTATAATGACTTCATCAAACAATGGAAGTGCTCGTTCTATGATGTCGATATGTCCTATTGTGATAGGATCGAAGGAACCCGGAAAAACAGCGCGTTGTGCCATAGGGGAAAGATAGTAATATCTTCAAAAAGATACCAAGGAATTCCGAAAGTACTATAAATTAGTCTGTAGTCTGTAGTCTGTAGTCTGTAGTCTGTAGTCTGTGGTCTGTAGTCTGTAGTTACTAGAAGTATGGAGTAGAAATGTGACTTTCAGCATTTTTGTATAAATTTTGATTAATTCACTGTTCACCGCCTGCCTGCCCTGTCTGCCGACAGGCAGGCGGCTAGGCAGGTTCACCGTTCACGCAAGCCCCAATTCCTAAGCTCCAATTCCCAAGCTCCAAATTCCAAAAGCCAATAGTCGTGTGCAAAATTTATAACCTTTAGACTCCTAGACTCCTAGACTCCTAGACTCCTAGACTCCTATATTCCTATACATTGTCTTATTCTCAAAAAATAACAATCGCCATTCGTCACTAAGCATTCAGCATCTTACTTCAACGCTTCATCGATAAGGATGCTAAAGAATTCCTTCAACGTTAGTCCTGCTTCACGCACCTGTTGTGGTACAATACTTTCAGTTGAAAGGCCAGGATTACTATTCAGCTCAATGAAATACGGTTTTCCCTTCACCAAAATAAAATCGCTACGGGTAATTCCCTTCATATTGAGCAAGCGATAGATTTTTATTGCTTGTGTTTGCAACATTTGTGTTTCCTTCTCTGAAATGCGTGCCGGGGTTATCTCTTCTGAAGCCCCTAAATATTTCGCTTCATAATCAAAGAATTCATTTTTCGATACGATTTCGGTGGGAGGAAGTGCAATTACTTCACCGTCATGTCTGTAAACTCCCACCTGAACCTCCATTCCATTGAGGCCAGTTTCGATCAATACTTCGGTGTCTTCTTCGAAGGCTCTTTCTATGGCCGCATCCATCTCGTTCATCTCCTTCACCTTACTAATACCAAAACTAGAACCAGATCGGTTCGGCTTCACAAAACAAGGTAACCCTACCTTCTTTACGATTTCTTCAACATCATACTCTGTGCCTTTATTCACATAATAGGAGTTGGCGCATTCTACCCCAAACTGTTTCAATACCGATAAGGTATCGCGCTTATTGAAACTGAGTGCTGCAGGATAATACTCGCAACTGGTTTGTGGAATACCCAGTAACTCCCAATAGGCCTGTAAATACCCATCTTCACCAGGGGTGCCGTGAATACAGTTAAAAATTACATCAGGTTTGTGCTTTTCCCCTTCTACCGTAACGCTAAAATCAGCTTTGTCGACTGGAATTTTCTCACCTTCCGAAGGAGCATATTCCCACCCCTTTTCCAAGATATGGATAGGAAAAACACGATACTTTTCACTATCGAGAGCTCCGCAAACCACCGTACCGCTGTTCATTGAGATTTCGTATTCACTAGAATACCCGCCCATGGCGACAAATACATTGAGTTTCTTCATACCAAACTTGGTTTCAATTCGTTTAACAAAAATATCACTAAACACGCGAAAGATAGTACCTTTGGTTTTTTATTTTTGTCCTTAAACCCTTACTGTATGACTTTTTTCAGGTTTCTCTTCACCAAGGCTTTTTTAAAGCAGTTGTTATTGGCCATTGTGGCTTTAATTGTGTTGAGTTTCTTGGTGATGTGGTGGTTGAAATCGACAACAAACCATGGAGAGCGCATCGAGGTGCCAAGCCTTTCCAAGCTTTCATTGGACTTAGTTGAACAGAAGCTGGACGAATTCGATCTTCGGTATGAAATCCTCGACTCGGCGAATTACAATCCCGATTTTCCTAAGTATTCAGTTATTGAACAGATACCGAAAGCGGGCAAATACGTTAAAGAGGATAGAAAAATTTATCTGTACTTAAACCCATCGGGCTATCGAAAAGTTCCGGTGCCGGATGTTACGGGAAAAACCTTGCGTCAGGCAGAACCAACGCTTCTAGCTACCGGGTTTGAAATCGGAAAGATCAGCTATCGTCCCGATATTAGCGATCAGGTGAAAGAAATGCGGTATAAAGGGGAAAAGTTGAATCCAGGGGAAGAACTTCAGAAAACTTCGGTAATCGATTTAATTGTGGGCGATCAGTCCTTGAACCGTGTTAATGATATCAACGATAATGATAGTGCTGAAGGAGAAGATGAATCTGAAACTATAGATGATGAGCAATAACCCGCAGATAGAGGATAATGATGGCAACGATGATTTATATGAACATTATCGCTTTATAGCAGATAAAGGGCAAAGCCCATTGCGTGTCGATAAGTTTTTGATGAATAGGGTTGAAAACGTAACCCGAAACAAGATTCAGAAAGCGGCAAAAGATGGCAATATCCATGTAAACGAAGCGGTCGTAAAACAGAACTATAAGGTGAAGCCGGGCGATGTGGTACAAGTGCTTTTCGAGCACCCTCCCTACGAATATCTATTGGTTCCAGAAGATATTCCACTCGACATTATATATGAAGACGATGCGCTTCTGGTGGTAAATAAACCTGCCGGAATGGTGGTCCACCCTGGTCATGGTAATTACAGCGGTACGTTGATAAATGCGCTAACCTTTCATTTTGACAACCTTCCGAATAACAGCAGTAACCGTCCAGGGCTAGTCCATAGAATCGATAAGGATACGAGCGGGTTATTGGTGGTGGCCAAAACCGAAGAGGCTATGGCACATCTTTCAAAACAGTTTTTCAACAAGACTTCAGAACGAGAATACATCGCTTTGGTATGGGGAAATGTTGAAGAAGATGAAGGAACCATCGAAGGAAATATCGGTCGTCACCCCAAAAACAGATTGCAGAATACGGTTTTCGATGAAGAGGAAGAAGACCGTGGAAAACATGCGGTAACACATTATAAGGTATTGGAGCGATTAGGATATGTAACCTTAGTTTCTTGCCGACTGGAAACCGGACGGACTCATCAAATTCGAGTGCATATGAAGCATATTGGCCATACGTTGTTCAACGATGAACGATACGGTGGCGATAAAATTCTGAAAGGAACCCATTTCAGCAAATACAAACAATTTGTGGACAATTGTTTCAAGGTTTTGCCACGGCAGGCTCTTCATGCCAGAACCTTAGGATTTGAGCATCCTGAAACTGGAAAGAAAATGAGTTTCGAATGCCCCGTTCCAGACGATATTGAAGCTTGCTTGGATAAATGGCGAAATTATTCAAAACACGTAATCGAATAAAAAAAGCCGAGTGAAACCACTCGACTCTTTACTTATTTGTATGAATGTCTATCTATCGCTTCACCCATTTAAAAGTCTTCTTATTTGTTCCATTCGAAATAGAAATAAAATAGAGTCCGCTGCTAAGTGCATTCAACTGTAGCGATTTCGCTTCAAAAGGAGAAAGGGAAAGGGCTTCGGTAAACAATTTTTTGCCTTCTACATTCAGGATTGAAATAGAGCCATTTTCAATATTGATTTCACTTTCAATACGAAGTATGCCGTCTGAGGGATTAGGAGAAATGGAGAGGCCATTGGCAAAAACTTCATTAGAAACTGATAATTCCTCTTCACCTATAAGACCATCGCGTGTGTTGTTTCCTTTGTATCCATTGCTAAGGATAGCATCTTCACTATACGGCACATTCAAACCATACACATTAATAAAGGTAGAATCGATGCTTGCTCCGAATGTTTGCGTATAACTGTTTATCGTAATATCCATTTGGCCATCATCATCTACATCGCCCACCACAGCTCCGTTCAAAAAAGTAAAGCCTTTCGGGCGCAATGGGAAGCCAGGAACTTCCCCGCTGCCATCCACAGAATAGGCGTGTAAATATCCAAAGCCGTCGCCATCGACCAACGTGCTAGAGAAAAGAATTTCCATGATACCGTCGTTTGTGATATCGGCAATAGTCAATACACCTTCATTTCCGCCATATTTTGAAATAGGAAAGTCGGGTAAATCCATTCCATCAGGGGTTAAGCCATATATTGTAGGTAGCGGACTTCCATCGCCGCTGGTATTTCGATCGGCCATAAACAATTCGTAGGTGCCATCATCTTCTAAGTCAACGACAGTAGGAGGGGAGTAGGTCCATCCCGAGGTTGCAATGGGCCAACCGGGATAATAGGTGGCATCGTGATTTAGCACATAGAACCCAGGAGAATCACCATGATTGGTGCCTACTATTTCAAGTGTTTCGTCATCATCTAAATCGACCAAAATAGGCGATTGGTAGGAATATCTAACGTTTGGGTCAACCAATGGAAAACCACTTAACAATGTTCCATTAGCATCATAGGCATACATGCCAGTGGAAGAGGTTGCGATTACAATATCTTTTGTTCCATCGTTATCGATATCGCCAATCGAAGGAGTGAAAGCAGGGGTGGCATTAAACTGTACTGGCCAATTGGCATTTAGTTCCGTTCCGTCCAAGCGCAATACGTGTACATACCCTTCGGTACTTCCGGCACGTTCGCAAGTGATTATCTCCAATGCGCCATCATCGTCAACATCGGCAATAGCAGGAGCGCTTATCATCCAATTGTCGTTAAAATTCAATGGCCATCCACTGAGGTCTGCACCACTAGCTCCTTCAACAACATATATCCGACCGACAGTTGTTGGATATCCTGTATTAACAATAACTTCAGGGTTTCCGTCATCGTCAAGATCTGCGACACTTGGGGGAAGAAGAACGGGTCCGAGTACATCCTTTTCCCATAAAATAGAACCATCTCCCTCAATAGCGAATAGTTTTGTATCCATTCCGTAGAGAATTTCTTCAACACCGTCGCCATCAACATCGGCAAGGGTTGCACCGCGCGAGTTTTTAATGGTAGGATTTGCAGGACGACCGAAGGTAAACAATGGTGCTGCGGCACCGGAGCGCTCCTGTAAAATGGAGGGTATTTCTACCGCTTCGGTAACGATTTCTCCAGTTTCGGTAAGACTTGCTTTTTTTCCTATGGATTGGCCAAAGGAACCGAAGCCTACTAATAAAGTAGCGCAATAGAGTAGTGATTTTTTCATAGTGATAAAATTATATTTAGGAATTTTGATAAAAGGTACAGAAATAATTTTTGTTGGGGATGAGGCATAATTCGATTTTATAATGCTTTTGAAGTTATCGATAGCGTTAAACCTAATAGATCTAAGGAAATCCATTATTTTTGAAAGAAAAGAAAGAAAAATGAAAATTGTCGTCTCTCCCGCAAAAACTCTCGATTATGAATCCAAACTCCCTACTACAAGAGGAACACAGCCGAAGTTTTTGGAAGAAGCAGAAACTTTGAACAAAAAACTAGAGCGAAAAACAAAAAGTGAACTTTCTAAGCTGATGAGCATCAGCGACAAGTTAGCCGATTTAAATTATCAGCGGTACAAGGATTTTTCTACTCCTTTCGACAAACATAATGCTCGACCTGCGATCTATGCGTTCGCTGGCGATGTATACGATGGCTTGGATGCATATTCGTTACCAACCGAAAAATTAGACCGTTTACAGGATACCCTTCGAATTTTATCGGGTATGTACGGTGTGCTTCGTCCGTTGGACTTAATGCAACCCTATCGGTTGGAGATGGGAACCGATTTGAAAATTCAGCGGAACGATAATTTATATGAATTTTGGGGCGACAAGATTACCAAATTCTTGAATGATGAATTAGAACAAGACGAATTATTTCTGAATCTAGCCAGTCAGGAATATTTTAAGAGCGTACATGCAAAAAAATTGAAGGTGCCAGTTATTTCGCCAGTGTTCAAGGATTTTAAGAATGGAAAATTAAAGGTGATCGCTTTTTATGCGAAGAAAGCAAGAGGGAGTATGGTTCGCTATATTATGGATAAAGATATTTCTTCACTTGATGGCGTAAAAGGTTTCGACTATGATGGGTATGGTTTTAGTGAAAAGTATACCGAAAAAGAATCAGAGCCCGTATTCGTGCGATAAAATAGTGTAGTATTAGTAACCTCTTTCATCATATTCATCCATATCCGCCTTTCATTCCTGAAAATGCTACGAAGTTGATTGTGGGAACCTTACCACCCCCACGGTTTACGACTCGTGATTTTAGGGTAAGGGATGTCGATTTTTGTTATGGTAGTCGCGACGGTCAGTTATGGCCAATCCTAGAACGAATTTTCGACCTCGACCTTCAGTATGAAACTACCGATGAGGCAGTAGCACAACGAAAAAATTTTCTAGTTAAGGAAGGTATAGGGATTTGTGATATGGTTGCGTCCGCAAAACGTCAGAAAGTAGATGCTAGCGATTTTGGAATGATGCAGGTTGAACTTAGGGATTTGATTTCGATTCTGGAGAAGCACCCATCGGTAGCTACCTTGTTATTTACGGGCGGTAACAGCAAAAATGGTCCTGAATTTTTCTTTCGTAAGTTAGCACGGCGCTATAAACTTCAATTAAAGATACTATCAAAAAAGTCTCCTCGTCAATTTGAGTTTAATTTACCCCAAACCAGAAGAACTATTAAAACGGTATCGCTCATTGCACCTTCAGGAGCAGCGAATATGGCAGTAGGAAGTATTTCTAGCTATAAAGAGCGTAAGGCGGCTAACCCTTCATATACTACAATCGACTTCAGGGTAGAGCAGTATACTCCATTTTTCAAAGAGTAGCAATATGCATCATTCAATAGTTTTCTTTTAGGATTTTTGTTAAAACCCGCAGTATTTTTAAGTGTTTTAAATAAGTTTTGAAAGCTTCTGGTTTTCAAGGATTTATTTTTCGTTCGTCTCGCCCCATGCTTGCTACTATTGATGGTTTTTTATCCATGAAAAAAGTAGACTGTCTATTTTTTTTCGTGTTAACATTATTTTTAGTAATTTAAACCCTTATTAACAATCAAATTTTCATTTAAAATTATGAGAAAAATTACTTTAGGCTTATTTGTGCTTTTGGTTAGCTGTTTTTCGTGGCAGGCTATGGCACAAACGTACACGGCTGGAGACACTCCAGTAAGCTTGGGACCTAATGCTGGAACGGTTAGCACCTCAATTATTTCTGTGGGGGATACCGGTCTTATTGGGACGAATCCAGGCGACTATACTTTTGACGATTTAACCATGACCTTAATCCATTCGTGGGCAAGTGACTTAGATGTTACACTTACTTCACCTGATGGAACTGTTGTAACGGTTTTTGCAGCCGATGGGGGATCTTCTGGTCTTGATACTGAAAGAACATTGGTGTTTACTGATGCTTCAGGAAACGATGTCGATGACTGGAACTTTGGTGCTCCGGCAGCTGATTATCAGGCAGAAGGAGGACTACTTAATACAGTATTTGCAGGAGAGGATGTAAACGGAGATTGGACTTTATCCTTTACCGATAATTTTAATGGTGACGGAGGTTCTCTAAATGCAGCTTCTATTTCATTAGGTCAAATTCCAATCGGAAGTCCACCGGTTATTTCTTGTCCTATGGATATTATGGCCGACACCGATCCAGGTGAATGTGGTGCCATCGTAAACTTCGCTGATGCAGTTGCATTGGATGCCGAAGACGGACCACTTACTGCAACACAAACGGTTGGACCTGCTAGTGGATCTCAATTTCCTACTGGAGACACTTTAATTGAATATCAGGTAACTGATAGCGATGGTAATACTGCCTCTTGTACATTTACCGTTACTGTAATGGATACTGAATTGCCTGTGGCAGTTTGTCAAGACCTTACTGTAGAAGTTGATCCTATGACCGGATCTGTTTCTATTACTGCAGATGACATTGACAATGGATCAACTGATAACTGTGGTGTTGCAAGTTTGTCTTTGGACCAAAGCACTTTTGGCTGTGCTGATACTGGTGAAAACACTGTAACCCTTACAGTTACGGATACTAGTGGAAACGTTTCTACTTGTGAAGCTACTGTTACTGTTGAAGACAATACGGCTCCAGTAATTACGTGTATTGGACAACCAGGTACGGTTACCGTTATGGAAGATTTCGACGCGGGACTTCCTGGCGATTGGTCTACTGTAATTAACAGTGGTACTTGCGATTGGCAGAATGGTACGGACTTACCAATTGGAGATGATTTCGCAACTCCAGGTATGTTCTTCGACGATGACGATTGTGGTAGCGGTGCTGATCCAAGTAACGTTTCATTATTGTCTGCTGTTTATGACTTAACTGGTTCTGCTAGTGCGTCAATGTCTTTTGACGCAGCGTTCCAAGAAATTGCTGGCGGTGAAACTTTCACTGTTGAAGTATGGGACGGAAGTGCATGGCAACAAGTTGCTTTCTTTGATACTGACCTAGATCCAGATATCCAAAATGTTTCTGTAGATGTATTGGCTTTCGCCAACGCCGACTTCCAAGTACGTTGGACGTACGATGACGGCGGTGGAACTTGGGGATGGCATGCTGGAGTTGATAACTTCCAGTTAGAGTACGACGTTCCTGCTTCTCCGTTAGATCTTGAATTGGATGCAATGGGAATGGCTACTATTTCTGCCGATGACCTAATCCTTTCTGCTGATGAAGCTTGTGGATATGTTGTGACTGTTGGTGGCCCTGCTACTGGTGGTACGCAAACCACTGAAAGCTTAGAAACTACCTATGCTGGTGGTAATGGGTTGGATGGAGCTATGTTCGACGTAAACGTATTGAACGATGTTACCTTCCAAACATTTAATGTAAACCTTGACACTGGTATTACAGTAGATATGGAGGTTTATTATAAGATGGGTACATGGCAAGGATTTGAAGAAGATCCTTCTGCATGGACATTGATTGAAACAACCAATGTCACTTCTGCAGGTGATGGTCTTCCAACGCCACTAGGACTTAATATGGACCTTGCAATCGCTGCTGGTGAAACTGTAGCATTCTATGTTACCTCTACTAGTGGTGGTGTAAACTATACTAATGGTACAACTACAGGTGCTGTTTTCGCAAGCGATGATAATATAGAGTTCTTAGAAGGTTCAGGTAAATCTTATCCTTTCGGAGCTTCTACATTCGCTCCTAGAATTTTCAATGGAGATATCATTTATGACGTAGGACCTCCAGTAGATAACGATATCACTTTCGATTGCTCTCAATTGGGTGAAAACCAAGTTGAAGTATTTGTGACAGATAACAACGGAAACTTCTCTTCATGTATCGCTACAGTTAATGTACTAGATGTAACCGATCCTGTATTAGTATGTGCTGATACAACTATCGAACTAGGTGAAGACGGTACTGCAGAAGTGGATCCAATGGCATTATTGGCCGTAGCCCCTTCGACATTCGAAGCAATGGTTATCGGTAGCGATAACGGTTCAGGAAGTGAAGGATTTACAGACTTTACTGTTAATGTAACAGATGCTGCTTCAATCTCTTTCGATTGGGACTACACTACAATTGATGGAGCTGGTTTCGATAGCTTTGGATACGTTCTAAACGGTACTTATACTGAATTAACAGATCCTTTAGTTGGTAACCAATCAGGTAACGCTACGATTGCTGTTGAGGCGGGTGATGTATTTGGATTCCGTTCTCAAACTTCAGATAATGGATTTGGAAACAATGAAACTGTTGTTTCTAACTTTATGCCAGGATTTGAAGGACAATTTGCTCCAGCGAACTGGACATTAGAATTAACCAACTCTGATGGAGATGCATTCTTCGTAGAGATTCCAGGTGGACCATTATCATTCGATGCATGTGGTATCGATGTGATGGCAGTAGATATAAACGAAGTTACCTGTGCAGATATAGGAACTCCTGTAGAAATTACCGTGTTTGCTAGCGATGCTAGTGGAAACACTGCTGCCTGTACTTCTATCGTAACAGTTGTTGATGCACTTGGACCGGTAATCACGTGTCCAGAAGATCAATCTGTTGACCCAGGAGCGGAAGAGCTTTTCTATGAAGTGCCAGATTACTTCGCAACAGGTGAAGCAACTGCTACAGATAACTGTACTGATCCAGTGACTGTGTTTACACAAGATCCTGCTGCGGGAGAATTGATTCCTGACGGTACGTATACTGTAACGCTTACTGCGGAAGATGAATACGGAAATGTATCTTCTTGTGAGTTCGAATTAACTGTTGAAAGTATTCTTGGAGCTGATGACAATGATTTGGGTGCTTCCATCGCGATGTATCCAAACCCAGCAGATACCCAAGTAACAATTGCAACTCGTGCCGATATTGGATTGCAGTCCGCTGTAATCTATGATATCAACGGTAGAATGGTGAACGAAATCAATCTTGTAGGAATGCAAGGTGAAAAAGTGATCGATATTTCTACTTTGGCATCTGGTGTATACGCTGTGAAGCTTAATGCTGAAAGCGGTACAGCTGTGAAACGATTGATCAAGAAATAATCAATCATAATAACCAACCAAATGAAGAAACCCCCACTGGATTTCCAGTGGGGGTTTCACTTTATAATTAAGAGCACTTATCGTAAAAGATTATCTTCAATAGAAGAATATATTACTTATTCTGCTGATCTTTAATTGTGCTTTCATCAATATCTACTTCATTTTGATCACGTTCTCGTTTTCCCGTAGGATTTTGAGGTTGTTCCTGATTTTTCGTTCTATTTCTTTCAAATTTCTTATCCATAATTCGTAGTTTAAAAATTCCTAAATAAGATACAGGGACTGGCGTAAAATTTCTATTAAGGCACTACTAAAGTATGGTTAAAATAATGGAGAAATAAGAATATTGCGCAGCTTTTAGAAAAAGTATGTGCTAAGCAGCATTAATCAAAATTGTAGACTCCTATTTCTGAATAGAATAAGAAGTTCCATCCTTCCCATCCTTTAACTGAATACCGGCGGCTAATAGCTCATCGCGAATGCGATCGCTGGTTGCAAAATCTTTATTAGCTCGAGCACTATCGCGTAACTCGATCAAAACCTGCATAGCAGCATCAAAAGGAGCTCCGTCGGTTTCTGTAGCTTTGCCGACTTCCTCCAAGCCCAAAACATCGTATAAGAATCCTTTCATGGTAGTGTGTAATTGTATGGCGTCCTCTTCAGTAATGGATGCAGAGCCATCTTTTACGGCATTGATATATTTTGCGCCTTCAAACAGTTCAGCTATTAATATAGGACTGTTAAAGTCGTCGTTCATCGCATCGTAGCATTTTTGTTTCCACGCAGAGATGTCAAAATCACTCTTTTCAGAATGGGATAAGCTTTCAATACTTTGAAAGGCCTCCATAAGTCTGTTAAACCCTTTTTCCGAAGCCTCCAAAGCACTATTGGAAAAATCAAGAATACTTCTGTAATGTGCTTGGTAGATAAAAAACTTTACAACCGTTGGAGAAAAACCTCTCTTTAACAAATCGTTATTTCCGGAGAACAATTCTCTAGGTAAAATACTGTTTCCAGTACTTTTCGACATTTTCTTGCCATTTATTGTAAGCATATTAGCATGCATCCAATAATTGACAGGCGACGCTCCATGAGCACCTTCTGCTTGGGCAATTTCACATTCGTGATGTGGAAACTTTAAATCCATACCGCCTCCATGAATATCGAAACGTTTGCCTAAATATTTAGTGCTCATTACGGTGCATTCAAGATGCCACCCAGGAAATCCAACACTCCAAGGTGAGGGCCAGCGCATAATATGTTGCGATTCTGCTTTTTTCCATAAAGCGAAATCCTGAGGATTCTTTTTGTCGCTTTGTGCCTGTAATTCTCGAGTATTGGCAATCATGTCTTCTAGTTGCCTGCCGCTTAACTTACCATACTCATGGTCCTCGTTAAAAGTCATTACATCAAAGTAAACCGAGCCATTCTTTTCATAAGCATAGCCTTTATCAATCAGTGTTTGAACAATCTCGATTTGTTCTACGATATGCCCGGTTGCTGTGGGTTCGATGCTTGGCGGATTAGCGTTGAAAAGGGCCATTATATTATGAAAGTCTACCGTATATTTTTGAACAACTTCCATCGGTTCCAACTGCTCTATTCGTGCCTTTTTGAGAATAGGATCATCGCCGCTTTCTCCGTCATTTTCAAGATGGCCAGCGTCGGTAATATTTCTTACATATCGAACCTTATAGCCTAAATGCTTCAAATAGCGAAATACCAAATCGAACGATAAAAAAGTTCGGCAATTTCCAAGATGAACATTACTGTATACGGTAGGTCCACACACATACATTCCAACCGCACCTTCGTGAAGCGGGGTGAATAGTTCCTTTTCCTTTGAAATTGAATTGTATATCGATAACGATTGATCTTTATAAAGGCTCATTCGATAATTGGAATTGTATGTTAATATTTAGAATTCAGTGTCGAGGTTGATATAATCCAAAAAATCTCTTCGGACTTCGGCTTGTTTAAATTTACCGCCAAATTCGCTGGTGACAGTGCTGCTGTCAATATCGCGAATGCCGCGGGAATTGACGCATAAATGTTTGGCATCGATTACACAGGCTACGTCTTCAGTTTTAAGAACTCGCTGTAATTCCTTTACTACCTGCATGGTTAATCGTTCCTGTACCTGAGGTCTCTTTGCATAGTAGTCCACTATCCGATTCATTTTGGAGAGGCCCACCACAGTTCCATTGCTTATATAAGCGATGTGCGCCTTTCCTACTATGGGAAGAAGATGGTGCTCGCAGGTGGAATAAAGCGTAATATTTTTTTCGACCAACATCTCTCCATAGCGATATTTGTTTTCAAACGTCGAAGCTTTTGGCTTTCTATCAGGATGAAGTCCCCCAAAGATTTCCTGGACAAACATTTTAGCTACCCTGTTGGGAGTACCCTTTAGGCTATCGTCGGTTAAATCGAGCCCTAATGTGTCCATGATATTATAAACATCCTTCTTGATACGTTCTATTTTTTCTATATCACTAAGTTCAAAAGCATCTCCCCGAAGCGGTGTTTCGGTCGCTCCACTGAAGTGATCATCTCCTACAGCGTCTAATTTTTCAAGTGGTTTTTCCAATACTTAAAGTTTTATGGTATGAAACCTATTTAATTAAGTGAAATGCAACACTTTCTTATATGGGCAAGTCACTCTCAATCTCCGGATAATAGATTGGGAGGCAAAGATACACAAACCGCTTTTGGAAATAAAAACTGTGGTTGCTATTTAATTATCTAGAGACTATAGGGTTTCACAAAATTTTCTTAATTTTCCCAAATTATAGTAATCACATTTTAAAAATTATCATATATCGGTTCCCATTCCTTTTATATTAAGGGTCCCGAGTAAAAAATTGCTAAATATTCGTACCGATGAAGCACATTTATAATTCCCCAAAACATTTAATTTTATTCCTTTTTCTCATATTTTCTGCAACCGCATACGTGAATGCACAGGGAACTAGTTGTTCCGAAATTGAGCCTTTTTGTGCAGGAAGTGATGGTTTAATCTTTCCAAACTGTAACAACGCTGACCCAAACTGCCCGAATTCAGCGGAACCAGGTCCGGATTATGGCTGTCTTTTTTCACAACCCTATCCAGCATGGTTTTATTTACAGATAGATCAGAGTGGAACACTTGATTTTGAAATTATTCAAAATACCGCTTTCGATGCGAATGGGGATCCAATCGGTACGGGATTAGACGTTGATTTTATTTGTTGGGGGCCTTTTAATCAGGGAGACGATTTGTGTGATTACTCGCAGCTACAATCCTTTAATGAAGTTGCCTGTAGTTATTCTGCAGCACCTATAGAGAATTTTACTATTCCTGGCGCTACTGCAGGTGAAATATATGTGCTTGTCATCACTAATTTTAACCAGAGCCCTGGTTTTATTAGCTTGGTACAAACAAACGCTGGTGCCTCTGGAGCGGGATCTACCGATTGTTCTATAGTAAATACGCAGACAGGATGTGAAGGTGAAGACTTTGTTCTAGATGCGGAAATTTTAGGAGCAACTAACTACTTATGGGAATACGATGATGGTACAGGGTTCGTAACAATTTTTGATGGTAATTTTCCAACGATTACCGTTAATCAAGGTGGGACATATAGAGCTACTATAACATTGGCCAGCGGCACAACAGATCAGAGAGAATTTATAGTGGAGGTATATGCGCAGCCAGAAATAGATACTCCTCCGAACGATATTTTTATATGTGATGATGGTGTTAACTCCGGAATATTCGATTTAACCCAAAACACCCCGCTGGTTTTAGGAGCGCAGGATCCAGCGGAATTTGCTATTACCTATCATAATACACAAACAGATGCCGATAACGGAACGGCTCCGATTGGAACGCCGAACGCATACCCAATTACTGGAACATCAGAAACGATTTATGTTCGTATCGCTGATTCTACGGGAACTTGTTTCGCAACTGCTGAATTTGAAATAGAATTTTTACCGGTTACGATTGGTACGTTAACCGATATTGAAGAATGTGATACTGATAGTAATGGTTTCGAACAATTCGACTTACCAGTTATTAAGGATACTGAAGCACTGAATGGTCAAGATCCTTTGGAGTATACTGTGACGTATTACGGGAATAGTGCAAATGCAAATGCAGGTGTAAATGAACTTCCTAATCCATACACAGTAAATGTTCCAGGAGCTACAGTGTTTGTCCGTGTTGAACGAAACGATAATGCAACGACTTGTTACATTGTAGACAGCTTCGATATCATTTTAAATCCGCAACCGGTAATTGCATCACAACCAATTGATTTGTTCATATGTGATGATGGGGTTAATCCTGGTATTTTCGATTTGACTCAAAATACTCCTATTGTTCTTGGAACACAAGATCCTGCCGATTTCAATGTTTCATATCATAATACTCAAACCGATGCAGATAACGGTACAGCGGCTATCGGTACGCCAAACTCATATCCTATAGGAGGTGCTGTTGAAACTATATATATAAGAATTGAGGATCTTTCCGGAAACTGTTTTGCAACAGCAAATTTTGAAATAGAATTTTCCAGTGTTACCACTGGGATTATTGACGATTTTTTTGTTTGCGATCAAGATGAAACCGGCGACGAGACTATCAATCTTTCTGCTTTATTCGATGCTACTGCCTTAGACGGTCAAGATCCACTAGACTATACGGTGTCATATCATGGTTCTCAAGCGGATGCCGATAATGATGTAAATGCACTTACCTCACCATATAATATTTCAGTACCCTCTCAAACGATTTTTGTAAGAGTTGAATACAACGATAATTCGAATTGCTTTGACACAAGTGTTAGCTTCGTGATTACTTTGGATACACCACCTGTTGTCAACTCGACCCCCTCTCCCTTGGTTTTTTGCGATTCGGACAGCGACGGTTTCGGGGAGTTCTTTCTTCACGACGCTGACGCTGACATCACCGGCGGTGACCCGGACCTTACGGTGACCTACCACGGCTCTCTGCTGAACGCTGAGAA
>JALAHT010000005.1 GCA_025384855.1 Luteirhabdus salina
AGGCCCGCGCACCGCGCGGCCATGAAGGCCCAAGGTGGCTATAGCGGCGGGGCTCACCCCTTACCATTCCGAACAGGGAAGTTAAGCCCGCCAGCGCCGATGGTACTGCCCTCCAGGTGGGAGAGTAGGTCGCCGCCTTCTTCTAGAGACTCGATCGCAATGGCGGTCGGGTCTTTTTTTTTGGTATCGTCCGAAACGGTCGGATCCAAATGCCCCCCCCTGCAACAGGGATTGCAGCGACATCCTTTTTGTGCGTTTGGAGTTGCACAAAAAGATATAGCGAAAAGCCTGGCTGTTGCCATAAAAACAACTATTCTCTTTATTAGCATTTCAAACCTCTGCTCCTTTCGGGTTATCACTGCGCAAACCTTATAGCTTACTTTCTGTTTAAATCAAACTGTAACTTTTCTATATAGGCACTAATTCAAAATTTAGTTATCTTGTTGGGACTAAATTCAACCTATTATGAAAAAAATTACTTTAAAAGCGGGCTTGACCCTGCTTACTTTATTATTAGCCATTTCCAGCGTATCGGCGCAGGAATATATCGCCGTAATCCAGGATCCGGTGGTTGTGTTGTTGAACCCTACCGATGGTAGCATTGAAGATCCAGCATTTATCGACCTCACGCCGCTAGACCCTTCTACCCCGAAGGCATTGTTACAGGTCGGTGATGAGATCTGGATAAGCGATCAACTTCAGGATCGTATTGACCGATTTGACCTTGATGGAAATTTTACCAGTACTATTGATATTGGTTTGGATAATATCCGTGGCATGGAATTGGTCGATGGAGAAGTATGGGTAACCAATGCAGGCACGAACAATGGTGCTCCGGGGAATGCGATTATCCGTTATGATTTTTCTGGGAATGAACTAGGTTTTTTTCCTACCACTGGGAGCGATTCGGCCTTCGATATTATTGATGTAGGGGGTGGAGAGGTCTATATTTCTTATATCAGCGCGGAATCTAAGATTGAACGTCGCGATTACGATGGCAATGTTTTGGGAAATGTAGTAGGAGAAGGAGTGGTAAATTTCATTCAGCAGATGGAAGTGAATATAGACAACAACTCGGTGTATGCTGCTGTATTTAGTGTGTCGGGTGCGAATTCCTCTGGTTTATATGAGTTCTCCATAGACGATGGTTCAATTTTAAATTACTATGATGAAGGAAACCTGCGTGGTGTTGCACAATTGGAAAATGGAAATGTACTAGTTTCGAATGCAGCAGGTGTGCGAAGCTTAGATCCCGGAACGGGTATCAGTACACCGATTAATGGTAATTCAAGTCAATACTTCGGTAGACTAAGCCTAGAACCCTGTACCCCTCCTGCTACTCCTATTGGAGATGCCGAACAAAGTTTCCCGGAAGGTTCAACATTGGCCGATATAGTTGTGACGCCTAGCGATGTATTTTGGTTTGCAACTCAAGCCGATGCTGAAGCATTTGTTAATCCTTTAGCTTTATCCACAGTATTGGAAGATGGTGAAACCTATTATGCCGTAGCAGAAGAAGATGGTTGCTTTAGTGATTTTCTTGAAGTTACCGTTACCCTTGAACTTGACGTAAATAGCTTCGATGCTACTTCATTGCGTTTGTATCCGAACCCTACGGCTAAGAATCTGACAATTTCTCATTCGAATGTGATAGAAGACATACAAATACATTCAATACTTGGTCAGAAAGTGTTAGAGATTCAAGTAAATGCTCAAGATGCAATACTTGATGTATCGCGTTTAGCTGAAGGAATCTATACGGTAACTTTGGAATTTGGAGATAGAAATCAGACTGTTCGTTTCGTAAAATCGAAATAAAGTCAGTCGAATAAGGAAGAAAGGATAATCTTGATTCCACTAAATAATAGATAAATAGTTCCTGCCATTAGCAAGATGCCTAGTGGCAGGATTATATATAATGGAATCGTTTCCTTGTTTAAAAAGGAAAAGGTGATAACGTAGGTAGTCAGTACTAGTAAGGGAATGCAAATCGCCAAGCGCTTGATACCTTTTACCAACAACTTTTTGTTAGTGTGTTTCATCTCGGAAAGCTTTAATTGCGGATCGTACGCTACCATGCTTTAGTAAAAGCTCGTTTGCTTTTTCTTCGGAAATATTCAAGGTTTCCATCACCATTCGGGTTCCTCGGTGTACGAGTTTGTTGTTACTAAGTTGCATGTCGACCATCTTATTCCCTTCTACGCGGCCTAATTGAATCATCGCCGCGGTTGAGATCATGTTTAGGACAAGTTTTTGTGCCGTTCCGGCTTTCATCCGTGAACTACCAGTTACAAATTCTGGTCCGACCACCACTTCTACAGGAAATTGAGCGGTTTTTGCCAATGGACTTCCATGATTACAGGTTATGCAGCCTGTGCTGATATTATTATCATTACACTTCTTTAAAGCACCAATGACATAGGGTGTCGTACCAGAAGCAGCTATTCCGATTACCACATCTTTTTCTGAAATTTCGTACTCCTGTAGGTCTTTCCAGCCTTGCTTGTTGGAATCTTCTGCAAACTCAACGGCTTTTCGCATGGCACCATCGCCGCCGGCCATTAAACCGATAACCAATCCGTGTGGGACGCCGAACGTTGGTGGGCATTCACTGGCATCTACAATTCCTAATCGGCCGCTGGTGCCTGCACCGATATAGAACAATCGCCCACCATTTTTCAATTTTTCTGAAACAATTTGGGTAAGAACCTCTATCTGGGGAAGTGCTTTTTGAACAGCTATCGGAACTTTTTGGTCCTCCTTGTTGATATTGACCAGTAGTTCTTGGATGCTCATCTTTTCCAAGTGGTCGTAGTGCGAATCGGCTTCGGTGGTTTTTTGAAAACTCATGATACAAAAATACGGAACTCCTATTGAACGGTGTAGGTTAGGATTGAAACTTCCGAGATTCTAAAATATCCTAAGGGATAATTGTCCGGATCGGTTTGGTTTACAATATTTCCTCGAACGGTTGCGGGTTGTACTTCGAAGGGCCCTCCACTTTGATCGCCGGTTTGCTGAAGTAGTGTAAACAAATAATCATAGTACTGTACGTCTATTCCGCTTAATCTAAAGGTTACTTCGTCTCCCGCTTCTAAATCGTCGACAAAGTAAAATCCGAAAATGGGATTTCCATCGAAGAACTCATCTTCTAGGGCATCAAAAGAGTTGCCTCTTTCTGATAATCCCTCGAAAAAGTAATAATTTTCAATCCCAGCTGGATCGGTAAAGTAAACTTTTAATTCGATGCTTTCATTATCGAAACCGCCTTCATCGTCTTGTTCCACAAATTCTAAAGGCATAACTGTCTCTATCGTTTCTGTCGCGGTATAGGTTTCACCTTCAAAAGTTACTTCAAGTGAATAGGATATATCGTTTTCAACGACGATATTTGGATTTGTATATTCGCCTTCTCCAATAGCCTCTAGCAAAAATGTCTCATCATTGGAAGATGTAATGAGTACCTCGGCATCATTTACAAATCGTATTTGTTCATCAAAAAAGGGAGTGCTTTGTGAAAGTATGACGCGAAGGAGGGTCTCATCCGTATCGAGCGTTCGAAAGATCTCAGCATCAATTACCAGGCGCGGTTCACTTTCTGGAAGATCAACGTCAATTACATCTTCACACCCCATCAAGCTGATGGCTAAAACCCCAATAAAATAAAAAAGTTTTTTCATCAGAATTTGAAGTTATAGGTTATGGAGGGAATGATTCCAAAAATACTCAATCGTGTAGCTTCATTTTGGCCATTATCGGTATTTCTTCCAAAGGAATAGGAAGCTGCATTCATACGATTGTACACATTGTAAATGCTAAAGACCCATTCGCCTTCCCAGGCTTTGTCTTCTTTGCCTTTCGGATTCCACGTGGCTGAAACATCAAGATGATGGTAGCTGCTTAAGCGTTCCGAGTTTCGAGGACCATATACTGGAACTGTTAACTCATTGAATACATATTGAGCAGAGGGAAACGTTTCGGGTCTACCAGTTTGATACACAAAGTTAGCGCCAAACGACCAGCGATCGTTCCATTCATATTGTGCTGTTATGCTTATGTCATGGGTTTTGTCCCAAGGCGAATTGTACCATTCCCCGTTGTTTATACCAATTTCCTCTGGCGTCCTTCCCGGTGTTCGTTGTTCACTTCTGGAAAGCGTGTAGGCAATCCATCCTTGCAATTTGCCCTGCGTTTTACGTAGTAACAGTTCTAATCCGTAGGCTTTAGCCTCTCCTTTTAGTAGGACTTGCTCGATGGCATTGTTAGCAATCAAATCGGCATCATCTACATAATCCAATCGGTTTTGTACCGTTTTATAGAAGGTTTCTGCTGAAAAGGAGAAATCTTCAAAATTTCTGAAATATCCTAAGGCCACTTGATCGGCTAATTGCGGTTCGATATATTTACCACTAGGTGTGTACACATCGAACGGGGTAGGAGCCGATGTATTACTTATTAGGTGAATGTATTGTGCCATCCTGTTGTAACTCGCTTTAATTGAAGCATCATCACTCAGTTGATAGGCAATACCCAAGCGAGGCTCTAGATTGGCGAAAGCTTCGATGGTTTCACTTCGAGATTGTGAAATGGTATCGATTGGCGTTGCCTTTTGATAGATATCCAAGTTCGAATCGTAGGTTACTGGATTATCATCTTCATATAAATAGAATTCATCTTGGCCCAGTCGGTTAAACGTAGACAGTCGTAAACCGGCCTGTACGGATAATTTTGGCGTGAGTTCGATTTCTGCTTCGGCATAGACGGCATTTTCAAAAGCATACTTGTCGGTAAGCTTGAATGGATTGATACCAGAACTTTCGGTAGTAGGACGGATATCACCAGGATTGAATTTGTAATAAATACTATTTAGTCCATAGCGCATTTCAACTTTTTCGGAGAGAAAATGTGTTAAGTCGTACTTCACATTAAAATTTCGAATTCCACTGTCGAAATCGAACTCTACAAACGATAATTCCAATCCATAGTAGTAATCAGAAAAAATCAGGGATAAGTTACTGAAGAGCTTATCGGAATATAAATGGTTCCAGCGTAGATTCAGTGTAGTGTTCCCGTATAAGTTTGAAAAACTATCGGCGATATCGAATTTGTCCCTTCCAAAATAACCCGAGAGGAAAAGCTTGTTTCGTTCGTTGAGGGTGTAACTAACCTTGGTGTTTAAATCGTAGAAATACGCTACATTATCGTTGTCGAAAAGTGGCAAGAATAAATGGGCGTAACTGCTTCTTCCGCCAATCAGAAAGGAAGCGGTATCTTTTTTTATTGGTCCTTCCAGCAATAATCGACTTGCTACCAATCCAATGCCTCCGGTCGCTCCAAAACGTTGTTTATTCCCATCCTTTTGATAGATATCCAAAACTGACGACACTCTACCGCCATATCTAGCTGGAATACCACCCTTATAAAGTGTCAGGTCTTTTATGGCATCTGGATTAAAAACTGAAAAGAAGCCAAAAAGGTGATCGCTGCTAAATAAGGTTGCTTCATCCAGAAGAATCAAATTTTGATCGGCCGCCCCACCGCGAACATTGAAACCGCTAGCGCCTTCGCCACCGCCGGTAACGCCGGGTAAGAGCTTTAGCGATTTAATTACATCTTTCTCTCCCAACACTACAGGAATCTTTTTGATGGTGTTGGAGGAAAGACGATTGACGCTCATTTCCGGTTTTTTGATATTGAGTTTTTCAGCGTCGGCAGTGATGAGCACTTCATCCAAAGCCTCGGTATCGCTTTCCAGTGAAAGGTTTATAGTTTGATCTCGCGATAGGTCGATGGTTCGCTTTTGCGTGGCAAACCCCAGACTGCGATAAAAAACTTCATACGTGCCTTCTGTCAAGCTAATGCTATAATAACCATACTCGTTGGTAACTGTTCCCGTATTGAGCGAAGGAATTAGGATATTGACACCGATAAGGGTTTCTCCAGTGTCTGCTTCCTCTACGGTACCACTCAAGGTGAATTTTTCTTGTGACATCGCAACAAGTCCCAATAGCAGCAACAACAGGGTAAATATCTTTTTTTTCAAGGCAATTTTAACGTAAAAAGCCTTCAGCCGAAGCTGAAGGCTTTATTGTTTTATTCAATTTCGGATAGAATTTTATTAAAGGTTTCGCTTGCCCGCATTTCTGCAAACACCCGATCTTCATTGGGCCAATAATAGCCTTCAATATCGACTGGACTTCCTTGTGCTTCTAATAGTTCACTTAAGATTTTATCTTCATTGTCAGTAAGCGCTTTCGCGACAGGCGTAAAACGATTCTTTAGCGTTTCGTCCTTATCCTGATTCGCTAAGGCTTCCGCCCAATATTTTGCTAAATAAAAATGGCTTCCGCGGTTATCTAATTCGTTTACCTTTCGGGAAGGTGACTTTTTATTCTGAAGAAAACTTTCGGTCGCTTCATCCAAGGCTTCTGAAAGCATTAGCGCTTTTTCGTTGTTGTATTTGTTTCCGAGATGTTCTAGGGAAACTGCTAAGGCTAAAAATTCACCCAAGGAATCCCATCGTAAGTGTCCTTCCTCCACAAATTGTTGCACGTGCTTTGGAGCAGATCCTCCTGCACCGGTTTCAAATAAGCCACCCCCGTTCATCAATGGAACAATGGAAAGCATTTTGGCACTGGTCCCCAATTCCAAAATAGGGAAGAGGTCGGTAAGATAATCGCGCAATACATTTCCAGTGACCGAGATGGTATTTTCACCTTTTTTCACGCGTTCTAGCGTAAATTGCGTAGCATCTTTCACTGACATGATATGAATTTCCAAGCCATCGGTATCGTGATCGGGCAAATACTTCTCTACTTTCTTGATTAGTTGTGAATCGTGCGCTCGGTTTTTATCCAACCAAAAAACAGCTGGCCAACCGGTGGCACGTGCACGACTTACCGCCAGTTTCACCCAATCCTGAATAGGCGCATCCTTCACTTGGCACATACGCCAGATATCACCTTCGGAAACGTTGTGCTCCATCAGTACTTTTCCTGACGCATCTATAACCTTTACAATACCATCATTGTTAACTTCAAAGGTTTTATCGTGTGAACCATATTCTTCCGCTTTTTGCGCCATTAAACCGACATTCGGTACCGTTCCCATAGTGGTCGGGTCGAAAGCACCGTTCTTTTTGCAGAACTCAATGGTCTCCTGATATAAATCAGCATAGCTACTATCTGGAATTACCGCCTTGGTATCTTGGGTATCACCGTTTTTGTTCCACATTTGCCCTGAAGTCCGAATCATGGCTGGCATGGAGGCATCGATAATAACGTCGCTCGGTACATGAAGGTTGGTGATGTCCTTATCGCTATTCACCATCGCCAAATCCGGTTGTTCTTGACGTATATTTGAGATTTCGTTTAGAATCTGTTCTCTTTTAGTAACGGGAAGATTACCGATTTCATTTAAAAGATCTCCAAAACCATTGTTTACATCTACACCGAGATCATCGAAGGTTTCACCATACTTTTCAAATAAATCCTTGAAGAATACCTTCACTGCATGTCCGAAAATAATAGGGTCGCTCACCTTCATCATGGTTGCTTTCATATGAAGTGAAAACAACACGCCTTTATCCTTAGCGTCGGCAATCTGTTCTTTTAGGAAAGCGATTAACTTTTTCTTCTCCATCACCGAAGCATCGATGATTTCACCTTTTTGAACTGGAACTGAAGGTTTCAATACTGTTTCTGTGCCATCGCCATTAACATGAACGATTTTAACGCTACCTTCATTTTCAACGGTAACGGATTGTTCCGTATGACGGAAATCGCCTTCACTCATTGTAGCCACATGACTTTTGGAATCGCTACTCCATTTACCCATACGATGTGGGTTCTTTTTTGCATAGTTTTTTACGGCTCTTGGCGCCCGACGATCGCTGTTTCCTTCACGGAGCACTGGGTTGACGGCACTTCCCTTTACCTTATTGTATCGTTTGTAAATTTCCCTTTCTTCATCGGTTTTGGGCTCATCGGGATAGTCTGGAAGATTGTATCCTTTGGCTTGTAGCTCAGCGATAGCCGCTTCAAGCTGTGGGATTGATGCACTGATATTGGGAAGCTTGATGATGTTTGCCTCTGGTGTTTTTGCCAAATCGCCTAACTCGGCCAAGGCATCGTTGACCCTTTGGTCTTCCTTCAAGTATTCTGGAAATTGGGAGAGAATTCTTCCAGCCAGTGAAATATCGCGCGTTTCAATCGCGATATTGGAAGGGCTGGTATATGCTTTTATGATGGGAAGTAGGGAGTGTGTTGCTAGATATGGGGCTTCATCTGTTTTCGTGTAGATAATCTTGGCGGTCTTTGTCATGTATAAGGGTTTTTGAATCGTTGGTTTCGTCGATTAAAAGAAACGCAAATATAACGATTTGACCCTCGATTTGAAAGTAGGAAAGGCTTAAGCTTATGTTAAGCGATAAGTGTTAGAAGTTTTATTGATTTTGTTGCTCCAGCGCTTCCCAAAATTCGTACGCACGACGCAGGTGTGGAATAACAATCGTTCCGCCGATAAGCAAGGAAATACTGAGTGCTTCGACCACTTCTTCTTTCGTAACCCCAAGGTTGAAACACGCTTCCAAATGGTAGCGAACACAATCGTCGCAACGCAATACCATCGAGTTTCCCAAGCCCATCAACTCCTTTGTTTTCTTCGGAAGAGCGCCTTCTGCAAAGGCATTGGTGTCGAGGTTGAAAATACGACGGATCACCTTGTTGTTATCCGTCAGTAGCTTGGCGTTCATCTTTGAACGGTAAGCGTTAAATTCTGAAACCATGTTATTATCCATTTTGTGTTTTTACTTTTCTCTGCTTGCGGACCACCGCTTTTGAAATATAAATACTGATTTCGTAAAGAATTACAACTGGCACTGCAACAATTACTTGGCTCGCGATATCGGGAGGGGTAATGACAGCCGAAATAATCAATACGATTACTAGGGCAAATTTGCGATATTTCCGTAATATTTCAGGTGTTACCAATCCAATTTTTGTGAGGAAATAAATCACGATTGGCAATTCGAAAATCAATCCGCTGGCCACTACTGAAGCCCGCACCAAAGAGATATAGCTGCTCAGGTCGAAGTCGTTGAATACCTGTTCACTTACACGATAGCTTCCAAGAAAATTTATGGATAATGGCGTTACCACGTAGTAACCGAAAAGCACTCCAAGGAAAAACAAGAACGAAGCGATAATGATAAAGCCACGACTATTTTTCCGTTCGTTAGGCATTAAACCTGGGCTGATAAACTTCCAGAACTCATACAGCACATAAGGAAAGGCTAAGATAAATCCGGCGGTTATCGAAGTCCAGATATGAGCCGAGAATTGTCCAGACATGGTTCTACTTTGAATTCGGAACGGCAGTTCATCGAAACAAAAGCTATCCATTCCTATAAATTGTGCAGCTTGACAAAGCAATCGATAGGTGGGGAAATCGGCGCTTTTTGGTCCAAACAATAGCACATCGAAAATGAAATCCTTGGCGATAAATGCTCCCGTAGCAACAATTACAACAGCCGCTGTGGATCGAATGAGGTGCCAGCGGAGTTCCTCCAAATGATCTAAAAAGGACATTTCCTTTTCAGAATTGTTTTGTTGAAGCTTTTTCGCCATTAAATAATGCCTTCTTTGGTAAGGTTATGAATATGAACCACACCGGTATACTTACCATTATCTACCACGAGTAATTGTGTAATTCCATTTTGATCCATACGCTCCATAGCTTCCACCGCCATTTCCTCTGCATCGATGGTTTTAGGGTTTTGTGTCATGATATCTTTTGCCGTCAATCCTTTGAAGGAATCTGTCTTCGCAAGCATACGACGCAAATCGCCATCGGTAATGATACCAAGAATTTTTTCATTTTCCACAACTGCAGTCACGCCCAGCATTTTCTCTGAAATCTCAACAATCACATCTTTAACAGGCGTATTAGTGGATACCTCAGGCTTCTCATTTAAGGCAGCGAGATCGCTAACTCTAGTGTATAATTTCTTCCCTAGTGAACCTCCGGGGTGGAACTTAGCAAAATCGCTACTGGAGAAACCTCGTAATTCCAATAAGGCCATGGCCAAGGCATCGCCCATTACCAACTGTGCTGTGGTACTGGTAGTTGGGGCCAAATTGTTCGGGCAGGCTTCCTTTTCGGCATAAGCGTGCAATACGAAATCGGCTTGCTGACCTAAGAAACTTTCGCGATTGGACGTGATAGCTATTAGCTTATTGTTAATTCCTTTGATAAGCGGCACCAATACTTTAATTTCTGGTGTATTTCCACTTTTTGAAATACAGATAACCGTATCGTTTTCCAATATGGTTCCCAAATCACCATGGATAGCATCAGCAGCATGCATAAAGATAGCTGGAGTACCTGTAGAGTTAAGCGTTGCTACTATTTTGGTGGCAATGTTGGCGCTTTTTCCGATTCCGGTGATAATAACCCTTCCTTTCGATTTGTAAATGTATTCTGCAGCGGCTGCGAACTCATCATCCACGAGCGATTCAAGGTGCGCGATGGCTTCACTCTCAATTCGGATGGTGCGTTTTGCGATGGCTATAATCTGTTCGGTTGTGCTCAAAACTTTAGCGGTTTCTTAGTTTGTAACTGTAGGGGAATTTAGTATATTTAGAATGCAAATTTTTAAAAAAATCGCCTATCGGCCCTATCTTCAGCATAAGATACCGTTTGCAGGCAACGATTGCAAAATTACAATTGTTCCGTCGCTAACACAATTTAATCGTAACAATTCGCAATTGATTCACTTATAAAAGATTTCGCAGCGTGACCGATACTGAATTATACGCAGCACTTAAGCATTATTTTGGCTTCAGTTCCTTTAAGGGATTACAGGAAGATGTCGTAAAAAGCATTCTTACCAATCACAATACCTTTGTTATTATGCCAACTGGCGGTGGAAAATCGCTCTGTTACCAACTTCCTGCGCTTATTAAGGATGGTACGGCCATCGTAGTTTCTCCTCTTATAGCATTGATGAAGAACCAGGTGGATTCGCTACGATCGCTTTCTTCTGAAGAAGGCATTGCACATGTGTTGAATTCTTCTTTGAATAAATCAGAAATACGACAGGTAAAAAGCGATATTGAAAACGGCGTGACCAAACTTTTGTATGTCGCTCCCGAGTCGTTGACGAAGGAAGAATACATCGATTTTTTTCAATCCCAAAAAATTTCATTCGTCGCCATAGACGAAGCGCACTGCATTAGTGAATGGGGGCACGACTTTCGCCCTGAATATCGAAATCTTCGAAGGATAATTCAGCGGTTGGGAGATAATATACCGATTATTGGATTAACCGCAACTGCTACACCGAAGGTGCAGGAAGATATTTTAAAAAACTTAGGGATTCAGAATGCCAATACGTTTAAAGCATCCTTTAACCGACCGAATTTATACTACGAGATTCGCCCGAAGACGAAGAATGTGGATGCCGACATCACTCGCTTTGTAAAAAAGAATGAAGGGAAAAGCGGAATCATTTACTGTTTGGCGCGTAAACGCGTGGAAGAATTGGCACAAACCCTTCAGGTGAACGGCATTAAAGCAGTTCCCTATCATGCGGGATTGGATTCCAAAACAAGAGTGAAGCATCAAGATATGTTCCTAAAGGAAGATGTAGATGTAGTAGTGGCGACCATTGCCTTTGGAATGGGCATCGATAAACCAGATGTTCGTTTTGTGATTCATAATGACATTCCTAAAAGCATCGAAAGCTACTATCAGGAAACCGGTCGTGCAGGTCGCGATGGCGGTGAAGGACATTGTTTGGCCTTTTATAGCTATAAGGATATCGAAAAGCTTGAAAAGTTTATGAGCGGGAAGCCTGTGGCTGAACAGGAAATCGGCCATGCATTATTACAGGAAGTGGTCGCGTTTGCTGAAACCTCCATTTCACGTCGAAAGTTTATCCTTCATTATTTTGGTGAAGAGTTCGATAATGAAACGGGTGAAGGTGGCGATATGGACGATAATATGCGGCATCCCAAAAAGCAGCACGAAGCTACTCAAAATGCCAAAAAATTACTGGAAATTGTTTCCAAGACGAATCAACAATATAAAGCGAAGGAAATTGTGAATGTGTTGGTCGGAAAAACCAATGCGTTGATAAAGTCGCACCGTACCGATTCGCAACCCTTCTTTGGAAGTGGAGACGGACACGAATCGAAATATTGGATGGCATTATTACGTCAGTTGTTAGTAGCAGGTTACATTCGAAAGGATATTGAAACCTATGGTGTCATTAAAATGACCAAAGCTGGAAAGGAATTTATCGAGAATCCTTCCACCTTTATGATGACGGAAGACCATAGTTTTAAGGAGGCAAACGACGATGCCATTGTTTCCCAGAAAAAAGCAGGCGATGCCGCCGACCAAGACCTCTATAGGTTGTTGAAGGCAGAACGAAAAAAGGTAGCCGATAAAAAAGATTTACCACCCTTTGTTATTTTTCAGGACCCTTCCTTGGAAGATATGGCACTGAAATATCCTATTACAATGGATGAATTGTCGAATGTTCATGGGGTGGGGGAAAGCAAGGCGAAGAAGTTTGGGCAGCCATTTCTTGATCTAATCGAACGCTATGTGGAGGAAAACGATATTATTCGTCCCGATGATTTTGTGGTAAAAAGTACTGGAAGTAACAGCGCCTTAAAATTATATATCATACAAAATGTGGATCGAAAGCTTCCTTTAGATACCATCGCTGACGGAAAAGGTCTTGATATGAATGAATTTATCAAGGAAATGGAAGCCATCGTTTACAGTGGAACCAAGCTAAATATCGACTATTGGCTTGAAGACATCCTAGATGAAGACCAACAGGAAGAAATACACGACTACTTTTTAGAAGCCGAAACCGATAAAATTGATGTCGCCATGGAAGAATTCGACGGCGAATACGAAGAAGAGGAACTTCGGCTCTATCGTATCAAATTTATCAGCGAAGTCGCCAATTAATGAGGTACTACCACATGCGGAACATTCGCTTTCTTTAAAGATGCTTCATAAGACTTCAACTCTTGATTCATGAATTGCGTGTATGCCGAATCGAACGGCTTGTATTGCTGTTGAAGGTCCTCCCAGCGCTCTAATTCTCCAGCAGAAGGGCGGTTGTCCTGTCCTAATACCACTCGGTATAATCTGATAAGATGGTTCGTAAATTTTCTGGGATAATTTATTTCATCTTGGCTGGTTTCAATTTTTCGTTGAAAGATCATGTCTTCCAATTCCAAACTTTTCTCTGAAAGCTCTTTTCCTTTAGAAATCAATGCTTGCTGTTTTTCTTTTTTCTTTAAAAGGGAATTGGTTTGTTCCACTTGTTCCCGAATAGCACGTAGGTTTTGAATTCGCTCTTGGCTTTCGGTTAACAATGTTGAAATAGAGGACGCCAATTCAAAATTTTGTTGAAGGTCTTTATCTGTAATGTCCCAGCGTGGATCCTTTAAAAGTCTGAAGGTTTCTGTTTGTACGTTCCCGTTTATCGTTAATTCAGCCGTATAACTTCCCGAAGGAGCACCAGGCCCTTGTCCTGGATAGCGCATGTCCATCATCACCAAGTCCTCAACTAACGTTGGTTTTGGATAGTGAAGATTCCATGAATACGTATTCATACCTTGCTGAACCGATAGTTTTGAATTGCTCTCTTCCGCATTTGTACTTTTTTCCAGCACAACATTATTTTGTGCATCCATAATCTTAAGACTAGCGGTTTGTGTGCTATCCCATTTCGGAATATAAAATGCGATATCCGCAGTATATCGTTTTGAGGTGGGAGCAGGCCCCCATCCAGAATAGCCGCCTAAGGTTGATCGATAGGTATCTGAAATAGGGAATAGGGTAGCAGTATTAGGAACACCGCTCTTTTTTAAGGATCGAAGGGTTGAAATATCATCCATAATCCAAAACCCACGTCCTTGTGTTGATAGAATGAGATCATTTCCTCTTACCTCCATATCGGTTACAGGAGTGTACGGAAGGTTTCGTTGAAACGGTTGCCAGGAAGCACCATCATTCATCGACATATACATTCCAAATTCTGTTCCGGCAAATAGCAGTCCTTCCATTTTCGAATCCTCCGCAATTGCTCTCGCGAAATGATCCGCTGGAATCCCGGATGTAATTGTCGTCCACGAACTTCCATAATTTTCAGTCTTAAAGATATAGGGTTTTGGGTCGCCATCGCGGTATCGATAAATAACCGCATAGGCTTTTCCTTTTTTATGAATGGATGGCAAAATAGCATTTACGGTTCCTTCCTTCGGCATTTGTTTTGGAGAAATTTCCTCCCAAGAACCGCCTCCATTTCTAGTAATATGCATCCGTCCGTCGTCACTGCCAACCCAAAGGGTATTCGCTTCAAAGGGATCTTCTTCAAAGCTAAAGATCGTACTGTAAATTTCCACTCCAGTACCATCATGCTGAATAGGGCCGCCAGGAATGTCTTGGTAGGCATCGATATCGTTTGTTAAATCGGGACTTATCATTTCCCAACTTTGACCTTCATCAGTGCTTTTATGGACATAATTCGAAGTATGGTAAAGCACGTCTGGATTGTGCTTTGAAACCCGAATAGGGAAGTTCCACTGCCAGCGATACTTCAAATCGCGCTGTTTTGTTCCTTCGGTATAATGTGGATAGGCACCCACATCCCTTGTTTCACCTGTTTTTAGATTCTTTCGTGTAATAATACCGCTATAGGTTGTAGCGTATACAATATTTGGATTATTGGGATGCACCGCAACATCGGCGCTTTCGCCTCCACCCACATCTTCCCAATGCTGCTGCGGATGAATACCACCATCATGTCGACTCGGCATGGCAATGGTTGTATTATCCTGTTGACCCGCATACAAACGATACGGAAACTGATTGTCTACCGTTAGCCGATACAGTTCGGCGGTAGGTTGGTTGTTAGGGGTACTCCACGTTTTACCACCGTTGATACTGATGGTGCCACCACCATCATTCGTATTAGCGATAATCTTTGGGTTGTTCGGGTTAATCCAAACCGCATGGCAATCGCCATGAGGAACATTAAATCGGGTGTCGAAGGTATTTCCGCCGTCGATAGATTTGTAAAAGCCAGTATTGGTTACATAGACCGTATTTTCGTCCTGTGGATCAGCAAAAATTCTGGAATAGTACCAACCCCGTTGCCGTAATTTATGATTTCTATTAATTCTTTTGAAGGAATCCCCGCCATCGTCACTTCTATACACACCACCATCTTCTTCTTTAGCTGTTTGTTGAATCACCCACATTCTATCAGGATTTACGGGTGAAATCGCAATCCCAATTTTCCCAACCAGTCCTTTTGGTAGTCCATTGAAAACACGATTCCATGTTTTTCCGGCATCGGTGCTTTTGTACAATCCGCCCGTTTCACCACCATCTATTAAGGTCCATGGTTTACGCTCGGCCCGCCACATTCCGGCATAAATAATATTGGAATCCTCGGGATGAAGCGCAATATCAATCGCCCCAGTTTTATCATTTAAAAAGAATACCTGCTTCCAAGTTTCCCCACCATCAGTACTTTTGTATACTCCGCGTTCAGGGTTTGGTTCGAAAATATTTCCTAAAGTGGCTGCATAAACGATACTTGGATTGTTCGGATCGTAGACGATGTCACCAATCTGACCACAATTTTCCATTCCTACATGCTTCCAATTTTTACCATCATCGGTTGTTTTGTACATCCCGATTCCCGGGCTAATATTTCCTCTAGGGCTATCACTTCCGGTTCCAACCAAGATAGTTTTGGGTGAAATAGGCGAGACCGCGACGGAGCCTATGCTTCCACATTCAATTCCACTGTCTGAAATATTCGTCCAATGATGACCGGCATCATCGGTTTTCCATACGCCTCCTCCAGTATAACCCACATAAAAGGTATGTGGCTCATCGGGTATACCTGTCACTGCCGTGGCACGACCGCCGCGATAAGGGCCGACAAAGCGATATTCCAAATTTGAAAGTTCAGTAACGGAAAGCTCTTGTGCTTCAACAGAAGTGTCGAATGGAAGAAAAATAATTAATGAAAACAGTAGGGAGAGGTAAAACTTCATAAATGTCAAATTGGTTGGTCTATAAAGATATTCAAATTATGGACAGTATAAAATAGCAGTTGTAGGTGTTGATGAGGTAGCCGTGAAACATGCTGCGAAAATTTTCAGTAATGTGTATTTTTGTATGAAAACTAAAACAAAAGCATGGAAGACGGTATTTACGCAAAAATTTCAACAGAAAAGGGCGACATTCTCGCTAAACTCACATACGAACAAACGCCAGGTACGGTCGCTAACTTTGTGGCGTTGGCAGAAGGAAACTTGGAAAACGATGCAAAACCACAAGGAAAGCCTTACTACGACGGACTAAAATTTCATAGGGTAATCCCAGACTTTATGGTTCAAGGGGGCGATCCCAAAGGAACGGGTGCTGGCGGACCCGGATATCTATTCGATGATGAATTTCATCCTGATTTGAAGCATGACAAGCCAGGGGTTCTTTCCATGGCAAACGCCGGGCCGGGCACAAATGGAAGCCAGTTTTTTATCACCCATGTGGAAACCCCTTGGCTTGATAACAAGCATAGTGTTTTCGGGCATGTGGTAGAAGGACAAGATGTTGTCGATAGCATTGAACAGGGCGATAGCATGCAGAAAGTTGCGATTATCCGTGAAGGTGAAAAAGCCAAAAATTGGAATGCTGTTGAAACCTTTCGAAAATTTAACGGTGCAAAGGCAGAACGTGAAGCCGCTGCTAAAAAGAAGCAAGAAGAGTTGTTGGAAGAATTAGCAACTGGTTTTGAAAAAACCGATAGCGGACTTCGTTATAAAATCATTCAGAAAGGAGACGGTACGAAAGCAGAGAAGGGCAAAATGGTATCGGTTCATTATAAAGGTATGTTTATCGATGGAAAGGAATTTGATAATAGCTTTAAACGTGGCAATCCGATCGATTTCCCCGTAGGTATGGGAAGCGTTATACCTGGTTGGGATGAAGGGATTCAACTACTTCAAGTAGGCGATAAGGCTCGTTTTGTAATTCCACCACAATTAGCTTATGGTAGCCGTGGTGCCGGAGGCGTTATTCCACCCGATGCTACCCTGATTTTTGATGTTGAATTGGTGAATGTGAAATAACATACTGAAATAGATAGACGAAGCACCCTCAAAATTGAGGGTGTTTTTTTATTTTCGGACTATGAAAACAATGCAACAATTTCCGATTGGCAAACTGAAACTTCCTGAAACCATATCAAAAAGCGATTTGGAGGAGGCGATAACTGTCTTGAAACTATTTCCTGAGCAGTTGAAACAATTGGTCTATACTTTAAAGGAGGAACAATTGGAAATGCCCTATCGCGAAGGGAGTTGGACCATTCGACAGCTGATTCATCATATTTCCGACAGTCACCACCATGCTTACAATCGCATTCGGTGGACATTAACGGAAGACACGCCAACGATAAAGGCGTACGATCAGGATGCCTATGCCAGCATGGACGATTATAATACGGCACCTATTGTCTGGTCGCTTACGCACATTGAAATCTTGCATCAAAAGATGGTTGCCATCTTGAGTAATTTAGGTGAAGAAGAATGGAACAGAAGCTACCATCATCCCGAAACCGATTTGGATGTTTCGTTGAAAGCATTGGCGCTAACCTATGCATGGCATAGCTTACACCATTATGCGCATATCAAAAACGCATTGACTTAAACAGGTTCTTTTTTCCATTTGATATTGCAGCCCATGCTTGGCTTTTGGTCTTTTCGCTGCGCGTTATTGTTTAAAATATTATCCAGTGCTTCTCGGAGGTCGCGACCGTTTACGGGAATTCCATTTCCGGGTCGGCTGTTGTCCAATTGGCCGCGATACACCAATTCCAAATCTTCATCAAAAAGAAAGAAATCGGGCGTGCAGGCAGCTTTGTATGCTTTGGCGACTTCCTGGGTTTCATCGTAGAGATAGGGGAAGGGATAATTCAGTTTTCGAGCAACTTCCCACATTTTTTGAGGGGAATCCTGTGGATAGGCTTCTGCATCGTTACTGCTAATAGCAACAAAACCAAAACCAGTGACACGATAATCGTTGCACAAGCGAACCAATTCTTCATTTACATGCTTTACATACGGACAATGATTGCAGATAAACATCACGACGGTACCCTTTTCACCGCGAATACTTTCTAGGGAAACGGGATTCATGGTAATAGTGTCCAATAGCGTGAAATCGGGAGCTTTTGTCCCTAGCACTAACATGTTGGATGGCGTTAATGACATGGTTTAAACAGTTTATAGATAAGTCGGTTTTTGAAGTTGAAAGTTACGGATTTTCGGTGAACAGTGAACAGTAATCAGTAAGTAGCTCGCCGGTACCGAAGGCCCGCCTAACCTCATTCGGACAGGCACGTTCGGACGGGGAAGTAGTAATTAAGTAAGCAGTGAGCAGTAAGCAATAAGCAGTAAGCAGTAAGCAGTAAGCAGTAAGCAGTAAGCAGTAAGAATATGTTTAAGCACCCATCACCCATCACCCATCACCCATCACCCATCACCCATCACCCATCATCCCACTATTACAAAAAAGCTTACCGCTTATAGCTTATAGCCTACCGCTACTATTAAACATTTTATAAAGTTTTGTCTATGTGCAATGAGCCCTGTATTTTTAAGTAAAAGCAAGAAATCATGAAAAATTCTTACAGCTCACTATCAGTAGCGATTAAAGATTTACAGGAGAACGGATATAAAGAAGACTTCAACTTAGTAGAGGAAGGTATTGAGTCCAAAAACCTAAAAAAGGAATGGAAAGCCGGCCAATTGGATGTAAAGAAATACTATCGTTTTGAAGGAATGACCAACCCGGGCGATAATTCAATTTTATATGTTATCGAAACCGACGATGGCACCAAAGGGCTATTGGTGGATAATTATGGAGCGGGCGAGCAGAATATTTCTCCGGAAATGATTCAAAAACTGAAGATTCACCACGATGCCTGATCTTACTTGGGAAGACTTCGAGAAAGTCGATATGCGTGTCGGGACAATCGTTGAGGTACATAATTTTCCGGAGGCAAAGAAACCTGCCTTTCAACTTCATATTGATTTCGGAAGTGACCTCGGAATCAAAAAAACGTCTGCGCAGATTACGTCACTATATGAAAAGGAAGAATTGATAGGAACACAGGTCGTTGCCGTTATCAACTTTCCCAAAAAACAAATCGCAAACTTTATGAGTGAATGCTTGGTTTTGGGAGCTGTTAATGGTGATGAAATTACTTTACTGCAACCCAATAAACCGACTGCCAACGGCTTACGAATTTTATAATCTACACTTCACTATCCAGCACATCGGTAACAACATAATAACGCGGATCGTCGATATTATCCTCGATAATAGTACTAAACTCGGGATTTCGCTTCATCAATAGCGCTTTGCAATCTGGGCTAAGGTGGGTCAACTTTATCTCTTTGCCCATGTCCAAATACTTATTTGCTAAATTCCGAAGGGCTTCCACACCACTATGATCGCTCACTTTCGATTCTATAAAATCCAATTCCACTTTATCAGGATCATTTTTGGGGTCGAATTTACTGTTAAAAGCCGTTACTGAGCCAAAAAACAACGGTCCCCAGATTTCATATACCTTGGTCCCATCTTCTTTGATGCTTTTCCTTGCGCGAATTTTTGTCGCATTTTCCCATGCAAAGACCAATGCACTCATAATAACGCCAACAATCACGGCAATTGCCAAATCCTGCCAAACAGTAATAGCCGATACCGCAATCAATACGATAGCATCGCTAATCGGAATTTTATTCAGGATTCTAAAACTGGACCACGCGAACGTTCCGATTACTACCATAAACATAACGCCGACCAAGGCTGCAATAGGAATCTGTTCGATCAACGGCGCTGCAAATAAAATAAAGCACAACAGTGCAATCGCTGCTACCGCTCCGGACAGCCTTCCGCGTCCGCCAGAATTAACGTTAATGATACTCTGACCAATCATTGCGCAACCACCCATACCGCCAAATAGACCGTTTAGAATGTTCGCGCCTCCTTGGGCGACACACTCGCGGTTTCCAGAACCACGCGTTTCGGTCATTTCATCGATAAGGTTTAAAGTCATCAAACTTTCAATCAACCCTACAGCAGCTAAAATAAAGGCAGTAGAAAAAATCAATCCCCAATTGCCTTGCAGCGTTCCGAATAAGGCAAAAATTTGGTCTTGGAACGTTGGTAAACCACCTTCTAGGCCTTCACCGCCACCTTCACGAATAAAGGATCCAACGGTGCTTACATCAACATTTCCAAAAATAACAATGGCTGCTACAACGATGATAGCCGTCAAGGCAGCTGGAATTTTCTTAGTCAGTTTAGGAAGTAAAAACATTATGGCCATGGTAAGAAAGACCAAGCCAAGCATTATGGCCAATTCTGTTCCCTGAATCCATGATTGAGTGCCGTCTACCGTTCGCTTAAACAACCCTAATTGCGAAAGAAAAATAACGATTGCCAATCCGTTTACGAAGCCCATCATTACGGGATGCGGAATAAGTCGGACGAATTTTCCTAAGCGAAAAACACCTGCTAATATCTGTATGGCTCCAGTAAATAATAAGGTGATAAACAACCATTGAAGCCCTAAGTTCTCCATGGGGGTGTCCATTGCCATCCCAATTTCATTTCCCTTTTGTATGAGGTGTACCATTACTACTGCCATGGCACCGGTAGCTCCCGAAATCATACCCGGTCGTCCGCCAAAGAGTGATGTTATGATTCCCATCATAAAGGCCCCGTACAATCCGACCAATGGATCGACGCCTGCCACAAAGGCAAAGGCGACTGCTTCAGGTACTAAAGCCAGGGCAACCGTTAGGCCTGAAAGAATATCATTCTTAGGGTTTTGGGTGAAATTCTTGATGGTTTTCTGTATCATTTTTTCCGCTTAAAAAGGGCGCAAAGATACAGGTTTTTCACTGTTAGAAAAGTGAAAGCAACTATTGTTTAGGCGTGAAACCAGGCTTCTTTTTTATATAGCTTCGTTTTGGCAACCGATTCCCTGTTCCGGACAACAAGATGGTTATTCTTCATTGTTTTGCTGCGATAGCCCAAGAGGTGAAAGAAATCACGCGCAAAAAAACGGGCTAGTTTTCTATTGACGAGTAAGGCGTCTTTTTTAGCTGAAGCCCACCGAACGCCTGGTAAAATAGGTAAAAGATGGTGGATTTTCCATTTTCGAAGTATTGCCGAAAGCTTCAGGAAGAAATTCGGAATCGGTTTGATTAGGAAAAAACCGTCGGTACCCTGTTGTTGGTATAACGGCATAAAAATCTTCGCATTTGAAGCAATAGTTACCATTTTTCCATTGTGTGAAGCCAACACCTCATGTTTGGTAACTGAAGAAAAGTTTTGATAACCTGGCTGCATATTAAATTGATCAGACTCCCGTAGTTTATAATGCTGAAAGATTTCAAACATTCCTGAAATACCTTCACAGCAATTGTCTAGGATTTGGCAATTTGTATCTACCAACGAATGTTGATGATGTAGTATACCACAGAATTCCAAGCTGCAATAGATAAAGGCTTTATGGTTTTCGATGGCCTCTGGATCATCGTGCTGCCCACCTTCAAAACCGAACGCCACATATCCCAATTCATTGATATAACTAAGAAGCGGTCCCTCTAAATATTCTTCAATACCCAAAATAATCGGAGCGGGATATTGCTTTGCAAACCTTCGGTTTAACAAATTATCATTTACCGTTAAGAAGGGAATTGTTTTGGAAGAAGTAGTATGCAGATCGAAAAAATAAAACGGTCCGACCTCGGTTTTCAATATATGCTGAAGGGTATCATACAGTTCCTTCATCTCGATGGCTTCTTGGGTAGGGGGAAGCTCAGAGTTATTTTCCAAATGCTGCTCGACCGATTCTTTTGTCCACATTCTATTAAGGTCTTGGTCAATATAACGCAAGCCCTTTTGTAGGGCAGAAATATTCCCTGCGATGGCAAAGGCTTTCCCTTTTAGCAGTCCGTTTACGTAATGGACTTCCTTAAAAACTTCGCGTAACGCTTGCACTCCAGCTGGTTCGTTTCCATGGATACCTCCCACAAAAATTAGGGTGGGACCGGTCTCGGAACCTTCCAGAACATCGATGATCCGTGGTTGTTTTAATTGGCGTGATTTGGGGCTTGCTGACTTCATTGGTTATCAAATTCTAATACATCCTTGATGGTTATTATGCCTATGAGTTCAGCATCCTGAACCACGGGTAAACAGCCATATTCATTTGTTTTCATAAGTGAAATAGCTTCTTCTATCGAAGTATTTGGGGTTACAGCTAATACATCGAAAGTCATAATATCGACTACGGTACTTTCACTTTCGGGAGCGGCTCCTTTTTGGTACCGTTGCATATGTGTCCATGTAAGTAAGCCTTCCAAATGACCTTGTTCATCTACTACCGGCACATGGTGGATGTCTTTCCACAACATCACTTTGGTGGCCAAACTTGCTAAATCGTGGGCGGTCACCGTAAAAAGTTGTGTGTTCATGATGTGACCTACCATGCTTGCCGTCTTCAGAATAGCGGTTTCTTCGGAAAGTGATTCCCATTCATGGCAGGGTAATTCCGTTATTTGGTTTTGATGAATGGTTTTGGTCAACACCCGAAGCGCATCGTCTTTCTTCATATGCTTCCGAAGCGTTCTGAAATTTTTCACCATCCATTGCGAAGGAGTGGTTTGTAACGCTCGTTGTTCAATGATATTTAAATAGGAATCTATTTCACTTATTGAAAGCCCAGCAATTTCTAGGCCTTTTTTGGCAATTGGAAGCAGTTTCTCCAGAATCAATCGCTTTACCGAATATTGCTCGCCCATCCATTCCATGACCGCATAACGACCCGTACGCGCAGCGCGGATGAAGTTCGCCTTCACATCCTTAAAGTCCATTTGGGACGGCATGTTATCAAATTCTTTTGGTCGGCCCAGCATCAATCCCACCCAAAAAGCGAAGGTAGCCATTTCGTCTTCTGTGGTCGGACCTGCAGCGATATAGCGATTTTCGATACGAACATGCGGTACGCCATTACCCACACCATAACACGGGCGGTTCCATTTGTAAATGGTTCCATTGTGAAGATTAAGTGCTGCAAGTTTGGGGATATTTCCCTTTTTCAATTCTTCCAGTGAATTCTTCTCGATTTCCTTCGATAGTACAATCTTATGTTCTGCAATGTCGTTTTTGAAAATTTCGGCTATGGATCCTGTTTCCCACCTGCTTCCGAAGGAAACCCTCGGCTGTTGGTCCTTTAGCGCGTAGGAAGAATAGCGAGTGTCTATACTCTGTTGAAACAAGGCAATACGTGTTTCGGCCCAAAGTTCTCGTCCGAGTAGTAAAGGTGAATTGGTACTAATACCCAACACAGGGCCAGAGATGGTTTGCGCCCAATTGTAGCTTGAGATGAAATCGTCTGGACGAATCTGCAAGTGCATCTGAAAGCTGGTGTTGCAAGCTTCAAATAACACTGAATTGTGATTGATATCTAAATCGTCGACCCCTTTGATATGCAATTGAAAATCGCTTCCTCTTAATGATTTTAATCGTTCATTCAACGCCCAATAGCGCGGTTGAGGTGTCATGTACTTGAACTCCAATTCATTTTTGCTTATGGTGGGAAGAATACCGGTCAATAAAATCTTGGTATGTTGCTTTTCGGCTACTGCTGAAGCCTTCTTCAATAAAGTTTTGAGTTGTGAACTCACGGTTGAAAAGCAATCGCTGGAAACTTCAACCGGATCGAGATTGATTTCAAGGTTATAAGTAGCCAGCTCTGTAGTGAAATGCGGATCATCGATAGCTTTTAAGAGCGCTTCAGCATTGGTGGCGGGCCGCCAATGATCGGTAACCAAGCAAAACTCCTGTTCGGCACCAATCCGGATTATATCATCTTCAATCATTCCTTCCCGAAGCATTTTTTCCAGTGCTTCAAGGTCTGTAAGCAAATGACCCACAAATTGTGCACGTTCCTTTTTGCTCAGCTGTTGTGTAACCCAATGATCGCCCATACCTTTTAAATTCAATGCTCAATTTGCAAGGTAGCACGCAAGGGAGGTTTAAAAAATGCGAAATGTCATGTTTGGTAGCACGCTATGAAATGTAATTCCAGATATTCTTATAACGCATCATCTGGGAGAGGGTGTTTTTTATTGCTGTATTTTCGGGCTTGGAAAGTTGTGGGTCTTGCCGTAGTACTTGCTGCGCAGCACCACGAGCGTTTTTCAAGATAGCCGAATCCTTCACAAGGTCGGCAATACGCATTTGAAGGACGCCGCTTTGTTGGGTTCCCATGATATCGCCGGGTCCCCTTAGTTTTAGATCAACTTCCGCAATTTCAAAGCCATCGTTTGTCTTCACCATGGTTTCCAACCGGGTTCGGGCATCGTCGCTTAATTTATGGCCCGTCATCAGGATGCAATAACTCTGTTCGGCACCACGTCCCACCCTTCCCCGAAGCTGGTGTAGCTGAGACAATCCAAAGCGCTCGGCACTTTCAATCACCATCACCGAAGCATTGGGTACATTTACGCCGACTTCAATTACGGTAGTAGCGACCATAATTTGGGTTTCACCTCTAACGAAGCGATCCATTTCATAATCCTTATCGGCCGGTTTCATCTGTCCGTGTACGATAGAAGTTTGATAGTTCGGCATCGGGAATTCGCGTACGATGCTTTCATATCCATCCATCAAATCCTTATAATCGAACGCTTCACTTTCTTGAATAAGAGGATATACGATATACACCTGTCGGCCCTTCGCTATTTCTTCCTTTAGAAAACGAAACACCTTTAATCGATTCGCATCAAAGCGATGAACCGTTTTGATTTCCTTTCGCCCAGGCGGCAACTCATCGATAACGCTTACATCTAAATCACCATACACGCTCATAGCCAAAGTACGCGGAATAGGCGTAGCAGTCATGACCAAAATATGAGGTGGCAATTCATTTTTGTGCCAAAGTTTGCTTCGCTGTGCCACTCCAAATCGGTGTTGCTCATCGATGATAGCAAGACCTAAATTCTTGAATTGTACCACATCTTCCAACAATGCATGGGTGCCAACCAAAAGGTGAAGTGAACCATCGCGCAATCCTTGATGAATTTCGGTACGTTCGCTCTTTTTGGTCGATCCGGTCAATAGTGAAATCGTAATCCCGATCTTATCGCACAGTTCTTTTAATCCGTGATAATGCTGGGTCGCTAAAATTTCGGTAGGCGCCATCATGCACGCTTGAAAGCCATTATCTAGGGCAATGAGCATGCACATAAACGCTACGATAGTTTTTCCCGAACCAACATCGCCTTGTAGCAAGCGGTTCATCTGGGCGGTTTGTCCCATATCGTTGCGGATTTCCTTGATAACACGTTGCTGAGCTTTTGTTAGTTCGAACGGAAGGTGCTCTTTATAAAAGGTGTTGAAATAGTCACCAATCTCGGTAAACGGATATCCTTTTATCTTCGTTTTATGTTCTTGGTTTTTCTGAATAAGTTGCAGCTGAATAAAGAACAATTCTTCAAACTTTAGTCGATACTGTGCCTTTGCCAACCATTCCGAGCTTTGCGGAAAGTGAATATGAAACAAGGCTTCACTTTTTGAAATTAACTTCAGGGATTGAAGTACGGGTTGCGAAAAGGTCTCTTCGAAACGGCCCTTGGTTTGATTGAATAGCTGCTGTACCAGTCCGATTAGCACTTTATTGCTAATCCCTTTGTTGCCCAATTTCTCGGTGGAAGGATAGAGGGGTTGCATGCGCAATCGTACGCCCTTTTCGTGTTTTTTGAGCGGTTCCATTTCGGGATGCGGCATAGAAAACATACCATTGAAAAAGTTAACCTTTCCAAAAACCACGTAGGGTTCATTAAAGGTGATGCTTTCCCTAATCCATTTATGGCCCCGAAACCAAACCAATTCCATTTTCGATTGTCCGTCAGTTGCAGTAGCGACCAATCGTTTGCCTCGTTTTTGTTCTACGGTTTTAAGATGAATGATCTTTACGACCAATTGCACCTCGGCACTGCTTTGTTGAAGTTCGGTGATCTTATGGTAGCGCGTTCGGTCTAAGTAGCGATTGGGAAACAGGTTTAGGAGGTCCTGAAAGGTCTCGATGCCCAATTCGCTGCGAAGTACCTCGGCACGATTTGGTCCAACACCTTTTAAATACGCAATAGGAGTTTGCAGATACCCAGCATCCATATCACGAAGGTACAAATTCCTGTTTTGCCCTTCCCGAAAATTTGTAATTTGCTTTTTGGTATATCACTTGCGATCCTTTTTTATATGAAATGTATTTATCCCCTTCTTTTTCTAGCCGTTTCTTCCCTTTTTGCACAGCAGACCGAAAGGGTCAATTTTCTTCGGATTCATGCCTTGGTCGAACCCGAAGCTGCAACAGAGTCGGTTTCAGGCACGCTTGAAGTAACCTTCAAAATACTTACGAAAACGGATAGTATTTATCTAGACGCCCATAAGATGCAAGTAAGGAATGTAAAAGCGGAAAACATTTCACTTTCAACCACAGAAGACAGAATTTGGATGGTGGGCGATTTTCAAAAAGATAATACCTATACCGCTTCTTTCGACTTTATGGCAACTCCAAGACAGACCCTGTACTTCACTGGAGATCAAATTTGGACGCAAGGTCAGGGAAAATATACGTCGCATTGGCTCCCGAGTTTGGACGATATGAACGATAAAATTGAGTTCGATCTTAGTATTAAAGCTCCAATTGGTAAAACTGTGATTTCCAATGGGAGTCTGGTGAAGAAAAACGGGTTGGACGGAAAACGAGAGTGGAAGTACGATATGCAAAACTCTATGCCTAGCTATCTAGTAGCATTGGCTATAGGAAATTTTGAAAAGAATGTCCAAAATTCCAAGCGTGACGTATTACTCGAAACATATTATCCGGTCGGAGAAGACCAAAAAGCTGAGCCTACCTATCGCTATACCGCTGAAATCTTTAATTTTTTGGAAAGTGAAATAGGCGTCGATTACCCTTGGCAGAATTACAAGCAAGTCCCTGTTCGCGATTTCCTCTATGCTGGAATGGAGAACACCACAGCCACGATATTTTCTGAAGCCTTTTTGGTCGATTCTATCGGGTTTAACGATCGGAATTACGTGAATGTAAATGCTCATGAACTGGCGCATCAATGGTTTGGGAATCTTGTAACGGAAACGGAAGGAACCCATCATTGGCTACAGGAAGGGTTTGCTACTTTTTATGCTTTGTTGGCGGAGCGGGAAATTTTTGGTGACGACTATTATTACTGGCAGCTGTATAACAGCGCCGAGCAGTTGAAGGCTTTAAGCGATGAGGGTAAAGGTGAAAAACTGGTCAACCCAAACGCTAGTTCCCTAACATTTTACCAAAAAGGAGCATGGGCACTTCATATATTGCGGGAAATAATAGGTGTTGAAGCGTTTCGTCAGTCGGTGAAGCAATATCTGGAAAAATATGCCTATCAGAATGTCACCACCGAAAACTTTTTAGCAGAAGTTCGCTCGGTAACTGAAACGGATATTTCACAATGGGAAAAGGATTGGCTACAGCAAAGTGCCTTTCAATCGGAACAAGCCTATCAATCGCTATTGAAATCACCTTTTATAACCGAATATTTCGAAATTGCAGCTTTACGGGAAACACCTTTGGCTGACAAAAAGGAACAATTACAACAAGCATTGACCTTGCCGAATGATTACATCGGGCAAGAAGCCGTACAACAACTATACGGCGAACCGTTTTCAGAAACCGAACCGCTGTTAATGCAGGCGTTGGAAAGCAACAATTTGTATGTTCGTCAGACCGTAGCCATGATTATGGAAGAAATTCCAGTTTCGTTTCAACAGGAATATGAAACATTGCTAGAAGACGATTCGTATCTGACGAAAGAAATTGCCCTTCAAACATTATGGATGAATTTTACGGATAAGCGAAAGGAATATTTGGACCGTCTTAATGGGGTTGTGGGGTTTCAGGATCGAAATGTAGAACAATTGTGGCTGGCATTGGCATTCTTAACCGATGCGTATTCCAAACTTCAAAAAGCTACCTTTAAAAGTAGACTTCAAGGGTTTACTTCTTCCACATACAGCTTCGAGGTGCGACAAAAAGCATTCGAATATATCAATCAGCTGCAACTGTATAACGATGATGTTATTGGAAATTTGATAAATGCTGCAGTACATCACAATTGGCGATTTCGAACGTTTGCTCGTGATTTGTTAACCGAACTTCTGAAAAATCCTGGTCCCAAAGACGCGGTGTATAAGAATTTCAATTCTTTTTCAGAGGAAGAGAAAGCCTATCTTAATCGATTAAATGTGAAAGGATGAGAGCACTCGTAATTTCTGGAGGGGGTAGCAAAGGTGCATTTGCGGGAGGCGTGGCACAATTTCTTCGGAAGGAACTTCACCACGATTACGATATTTTGGTAGGGACTTCAACAGGGAGCTTGTTGATATCGCATATCGGATTGGGTAAGATTGAAAAGATCAAGGAGGTATACACTTCGGTGAAGCAAAGCGATATTTTCAGTATTCGACCGTTTCGGGTGAAGAAGGGTAAGTATGGGGAGAAGGAAATCAGTATTGATCATTTCAGTGTCCTTCGAAATTTTTTTCGCGGCAGCAAAACTTTTGGTGAAAGCCAAAATCTTCGAAAATTGATTCGCAATACTATTACAAAAGAGGAGTTTACTACCCTGAAGAAAGGGCCGAAGGATGTAGTGGTAACCGTTTCCAACCTTTCGTTGAATCAGGTAGAATATAAAAGTATTAACGATTTCGGCTATGAGGATTTCTGCGATTGGATTTGGATTTCCTGTAACTACATTCCCTTTATGAGTTTGGTGGTGAAGGATGGTTGCGAATATGCTGATGGCGGATTTGGAAGTATGGTTCCTATTGAAGAAGCCATCAATCGCGGTGCTACGACTGTAGATGTTATTGTGCTGGAAACAGAGGTAGCCTATTATAATAAACTTCCTTCCCGGAACCCTTTTTCATTACTAACAAATATGCATGGGTATATGTTGGATAGGGTTGAAAAGCAAAATATTCGTATCGGTAAGTTTGTGGCGGGTAATAAGGATGCCATTTTAAATTTTTATTATACACCAACAGTGCTAACAACCAACTCCTTGATCTTCGACAAGGGAAAAATGGCGAAATGGTGGGAAAGCGGATTCCAATATGCACGGTTGAAAAATAGCGAACTCAATGAAATCAAGGATGAGCAATAGGGGTGTTTACCCCATTTTGGTCTCCTGTTTTTAACCCAAATTCATGAATCGTGGGTGATTTTTTTCGCAAATTATTTACTTTCATATCCTACTGCTAGGATGAAGGGTTTCGGCTAGCAAAATTGACTTTATAAAAATTTCAACTTACATTTAAGGAAACCTTAAACTAATCAACCTTATGAAAAATCTTTTTACGATTCGAACAATGATGGCCATGGGAATTCTATTTGCTGTGGTAATTAGCAGTTGTGCAGATCAGCAACCCGCTGATGATGGTCCGGAATACGATGGGCCACCAAGTAAAATAATTTCCTTAGATGCTTCGAAAAAACAGTATGACTCCTATACCGAACGTCGCATACCCATTATCAAGGAGTATGAAGATATGCAAGACTCCACCCAAAAATTTAGTCCGACGCGTTATGGCGAATACGATTTAGAAACCATAAAGCATTATATCAGTTATGTGGAAAACGAAGCGGAGATGGCGAAAGTATCCGTAAAGGGATTACGGTTTTATTTTGCCAATTATCCAGCCGACGGCGATTTCGGGGAGTTTAGCAAGCATAATACATTAATGATTTTACCTACGACAGATTTCAATGGGGAAGAGCTTGGTTTCTATATCCAAATTTCTGAAAGCGGCGACAGAACCGCCGTACCGATTCGTGATTATTTTGCGGAGAATCCTGCTGGCATTCGCGAGGAGCAAGGAATGGGATATGTAGGCGGTGCTTCAGGAATGGGGCCAAAAATGTTACTGATAAACCCACTGTTTCAAGACGATGGTGGTTCTGGAATGAATAGTTTGATTATGAATGAAACGCATATCGTTCCCCCACCACCACAAGACGATGATTTTGGTGGAAATTAATACTTCCATAGGTGGATAAGATTATATTCGATAATGTCTTCCAATACGTTGTATTGGCGTTTGAAGGAATTGCCGCTCTCACGGCAATTCTTTTTTACAAAAATTATAAGCATACGGTTTTAAAATACCTACCCTGGTTGCTTACCTACGTTATTTTAAATGAATTATTTGGCAGACAAGTTTATGAATGGTTTGGAAATAACATTGTATTGTACAATGTATATAACATCATTTATTATCTGTATTTCTATTTTGTCTTTTGGAATGTAAGCAGGCGTTCTGACTTTCGTAATTGGATTGTTGCGAGTATAGCGGTCTATTGTACAGCTAGTTTTATAAATCCATTCATCTCCGATTTTAGAACCCAAACACAATTGTTGGCCTATATATTGGGAGCCTGTATTCTTATTTTCTGTATAATTCTGTATTATATCGAGTTGCTTTCAAGCTCCAAGATCCTGAATATTAAGCGTGAATTGCTTTTCTGGATCAGTGTTGGATTGCTGCTCTTTTATGTTGGCTATATTCCCATTAAATTAACAAGGCATTATTTTACGAGTTCCGTAGATTTATATGTTACCTTGCTAAATGTGCAACGTATCTTGGTAATTATCATGAACAGCTGTTTTATTATTGGCTTTGTATGGACGAGAAGGAGATAGCCGGACTTATATCGGTATTTATTTTATTGCTCTTGGTAGGGATTATCATCACCCTATTCATTGTATTCGTTCGTCGAAAAAACAAACTTGTTGAAGAAAAGGAGCTCGCCAAATTAGCCTTTGAAAAGGAACTTTCAGAAACCCAGATTGAAATTCGAGAGGAAACCCTGCGAAATATAAGTTGGGAATTGCATGACAATATCGGTCAGTTAATGACCTTGGCAAAAATTCAGGCGCAGTTGGCCAAAGAGCGTCCCGAAACAATCCCAGAAGTTGCCGAAACAATAGGGAAGGGTATCAATGAGCTACGAACCCTATCTAAACTGATAAATCCGGAAGCACTAAAAAGCCTCAATCTTGTTGAAGCCTTACAGCTAGAGATCGAACGGTTCAACCGAATGGAATTTATACATTCCAAACTAACGGTAAATGGTACGGTTCGGAAACTAAATCCTGAAAGAGAGGTTATCATTTTCCGTATCTTGCAAGAGTTCTTTTCGAATACCATTAAGCATTCAAAAGCCTCCGATTTGGAGGTAACTGTAACTTATGGTGAAGAACAACTAGAAGTGGAGGCAAAGGATAACGGCGTCGGCTTTCAGGACGATGCCGATTTTTCAGGAATCGGAATTAAGAATATGCGAAACAGAGCGAAAGTAATTGAAGCCGATCTATCTATTTCCTCTAAAAAGGAGGTGGGAACATCGTTGCTGTTAAATTATACATATCAGTAACCTATGCCAACAGAATTGATTACCTTAGGTGTTGGTTTTTAATGAATTGGGGCGTAAAATAACATGATATGAAATATCGAATTGTTGTTGTAGATGACCATACTTTACTATTGGAAGCCATTGGTGGATTGGTAAGAGGGTTTGAAAATTTCGAAGTATTGTACCTCTGCAAAAATGGACAGGAACTTCTTGATAAGTTAAAAATTCCCGCAAATATACCGGATATCGTATTGATGGATATCAATATGCCAGTGCTGAACGGTATTGAAACGACCAAAATTCTCGCCGAAAAATATCCCGAGGTGAAGGTCTTGGCACTTTCCGTGGAAGAAAACGAAAGTACCATTCTAAAAATGTTACGGGCAGGAGCTAAAGGATACCTGATGAAGGATACCGAAAAAAGCGTATTGCGTGAAGCTTTGGAACAAGTTATGGAGAAGGGCTATTACCATACCAATACCATTGCTAGAATTTTAGTGGGTTCACTAACGAAAAGCCATGAGGATACTGAGTTGAAGGAGCGCGAGGTAGAATTTATACAACACGCGTGCACCGAAATGACCTATAAGGAAATAGCCGATAAAATGTGCTTAAGTCCGAAGACCATCGAAGGCTATCGCGATTCTATCTACGAAAAACTGAATATTAAAAATCGAATTGGCCTAATGCTCTATGCCATTCGGAACAACCTTTTTACACCTTAGTTTTAGAACAACTCCGAAACTTCTTTCTTGATATAGGCGAGTGCTTTCTGTGAAGGGGTTACTTCCTCCATCATATTACGAAGAACGTATTCCCGCATTTCATCTGCCGAATTTTGATTTTCATGCATTGAAGCCTGGCGAATTATTTGGATCGTTGCATTTTTAGCTGCCTGAACCATATTCCAGCATTCTAATGAAACATATATCTGCTGGGTAACATTATGATCGAATTCCTGTTCGATATTCTTGATTAGATTGGCCTCATATTTATCGACTTCTTCTGAAAAAGGCTTTACACGAAGCAACAATTTATTGGGGTCGATACGCTCAAGCAATAAGGTGATGCGTTCGTATGCCTGGAGCCGTGTGGGAATGATTTTATTCTGTGCTTCCTTCTGAATTAGATAGCGTCGGCGACCTTCTTCATTTGCGGTATGACCTTTAAAAAAATAGTACGCTACGATTCCTACGACTACAGCAGGCAGTAAGTAGGCAAAATAATTCAAAACTTGAACGGCTTCTTCCATAAGTTAAAAGATAAGGGTAACAAACTTACTACGTTTTTGATATAAGGACAAAGGAATTTCTTTTTTTGCTTAAATGAATGCGCTTAATTTTTTTAATATACTGAATATCAATTTATTGAGGCGAATTCAGTAACTTTAGGGAACTCGCTATAATGTAGCATACTTCCCTTTTAATGATCCCTTTCCCCACTAGGTTATTTCACTAATACACAAAGTAAAATAGTAACCCAATAATCAATTACGTATGAAAAAAGTACTAGTTGGCGCAGCAGCGCTATTGTTTACCGTGTCTTCATGGGCACAAATTATTAATCAATCGGGTAGTTTCAATCTTGCAAATGGAAACCAAGTTGGTTTTTTTAACTATTATGAGATCGATCAGACCGGCGATTATAATAACGCCGATACCGATCAGAATGGAATACTGAATAGTTCCGATACCGATCAGGTAGGCGATTTCAATATTGCTTTTATCGATCAAGATGGAATTTTACAAAATACTAGGGTGAATCAATTCGGGGACGATAACCAAGCAGATGTTTTTCAAGAAATTGCTTTAAATACCACGGGCTTGGATCAATTGGGAAATGATAATAGTGCTGATATTACCCAAAGTGGATTCCTTAACGAAACCTATGTTTGGCAGGAGGGAAATGGAAACGATGCCGATACCGATCAGGCGGGAGATCTAAACATTTTGGATGCCTTTACCGTTGGGAATTTTAATGAAGTAACCATCGATCAACAGGGAGATGCGAATGAAGTTGATAGTGATCAGTTCGGAAATCGCAATGAATTTATTGCAGACCAAACAGGCGATGCCAACAATTCGTTTTCTATCCAAGTTGGAAATCGAAATGAAAACGACACAGATCAAACAGGTTTTGCGAATGTTGCAGATCATATACAGGAGGGTAATCGAAACAGGTCCGATGCTTTCCAGAATGGAGATGATAATCAATCGGTGCTAATCCAGGATGGTAACCGTAATCGGTATAACACGAACCAGCAGGGAAATATTAATTCCTCGACCGTGCTACAAATCGGGAACCGCAATCGTACGGTGGCTTTTCAAGGCGGAGATGAAAATGTTTCTGCAATTTCACAGATTGGAAACCGGAATTATTCCTCTGGCATCCAAAATGGTGACTTTAATCTAAACAACATCGATCAGCAGGGGTTACGACACACGAGTACGTTGCTTCAAGTGGGAGATTACAATAAAAATGAAGTGCTCCAGCAAGGAACCGATCATGTTAGTGAAGTGATTCAAAATGGCGATTTGAATTGTACGAAGATTTTTCAATATGCTACCGGTGGTCCACATACGGCTTTCGTAAATCAAGCAGGAAACAACAACACCGCTTGTATTTTTATGAATTAGATTAAAAATTGGAAACACCCTTCTTAAAAGGAGGGTGTTTCTAATATCGCACCTTATTCTTCTGTTTTAAGTCCTTGGCTTCCTTTTTCGCCTGTTTTTTGCTGTAGTTTCCTCCCAAATAGGGGCAATTTTGTATCTCCTTGATGCCTGTGAAAGGTACTTCCGTTTTATGATATCCAAAAGTATTGGCGAGTGTTTTAATGAGGTTCCGATCGCCTAAGGTCAATTCCACATCATCCATCGTAAATTGCGCTGGGTGCTCGTACCCGCAGGCATGCGTCATTTCCAATAATTCCTTTCGGAAATTCTTAAAATAAAAATGGGTACGGACTTTCTTGTCATCTATATTTATTCCACGCTGCAGCCATTTGTTTTGGGTAGCAACACCACTCGGACAATGATTGGTATGGCATTGTTGCGCTTGTATGCAACCAATCGATAGCATAGCTTCACGCGCTACATTAATTACGTCCACACCCATTGCAAAGGCCATGGCAGCACGTGCTGGGAAGCCAAGTTTACCGCTACCTATAAAAACAATCCTATCGCATATTCCATGTTTTTTAAAGATTCTGTATACTTCTGCAAAGCCAAAAATCCATGGCAATGCCACATGGTCTGCAAAACTGGGAGGTGCTGCTCCCGTGCCGCCTTCACCACCATCAATCGTAATAAAATCGGGTCCTGTACCTGTTTCTTTCATCATTGTAGCGAGGAGTTCCCAGTCATCAAGCTTACCGACAGCGCTCTTTATCCCTACCGGCAAGCCTGTTTCTGCAGCGATTTCCTCTATGAACTGCATCAACCCCTCAACACCATCAAATGCTGAGTGGGAAGGAGGGGAGAGTACATCTTTTCCCATAGGAACATGTCTAATTTCAGCAATTTCCTTCGTAATCTTTGAACCCGGAAGCACCCCGCCTTTTCCAGGTTTCGCTCCTTGTGATAACTTGATTTCGATGGCGCGTACCTGTGGATTTTCTTCAACGAGTTTTTTCAACTTTTCCATTGAAAAATTCCCCTCTTCATCACGCACCCCGAAATAGCCTGTTCCAAAGTGAAAAATGACATCACTTCCAGTTTTGTGATAGGGCGAAAGTCCTCCTTCACCCGTATTGTGATATGCGTTGGCCAACCCACAACCGCGATTCAACGATTCAACGGCACGAGCCGACAGAGATCCGAAACTCATGGCCGAAACATTGATAACAGACGCAGGTCGCAAGGGTCGCTTTCGTTTGTGAAATGCACCCATGACCTTCGCCGAAGCTAAAAAATAGGGGTCTTTGGCATTAGGATGCTTCTCCGTTACCTTGAAAGGCAACATAGCATTGTTGATGAAGATATAGTTGGGTTCATAGATATCGCGATCTGTCCCAAACCCTTCATAATTATTTTCGTTCTTCGCCGAGGCATAAATCCAGCCGCGTTCAATACGGTTGAAAGGAAGTTCTTCCCTATTGTTCGCCACTATATATTGTCGTAGTTCTGGGCCAATTCCTTCGAGCCAATACCGAATATGTCCTACGATAGGAAAATTATGGAGTATAGTATGTTTTCGTTGGATTATATCGTAAAGAGCAACAATCGCTAAAAAAATAAGTAACCAGCCCCACCAAGTGATAGTGCCGAGAAGTGATAAAAAGGAATCCAATAGACGTAATTTTAAAGTGAAGTAAATTGATACATTGCTTTCTAAGCGTAGCATAAATATATTTATTTTACAAGAAAGATTTGGAAGAAACTGTTCATAAAATCTAGGCGCATTGCCCGACATTCTTTTCAATTTCCTTTATTTTTGACCTCCACCTCTTATAGCATAAAACAAAAGCATTTTGCAGGAATATTTACATCAGTTGAACGACGCCCAACGGGCTCCCGTCCTTCAAAAAGACGGTCCTATGATTGTAATCGCGGGCGCAGGTTCGGGAAAAACTCGGGTGCTAACCTTTCGCATTGCCTATCTAATGTCGCAGGGTGTAGACCCTTTTAATATTCTAGCGCTTACTTTCACCAACAAGGCAGCTCGCGAAATGAAGAAACGAATTGCCGAGATAGTTGGAAACAGTGAGGCCAAGAACCTTTGGATGGGAACGTTTCATAGTATTTTCGCCAAAATTCTCCGTTTCGAGGCAGATAAACTCGGCTATCCCTCTAACTTCACAATTTACGATACCCAAGACTCGCAAAGTGTTATTCGAAGTATTATCAAGGAAATGCAATTGGATAAGGATGTTTATAAATATAAACAGGTATACTCCCGTATCTCCTCTTATAAGAACAGTCTCATAACCGTAAAGGCCTATTTTCAGAACCCCGAATTGATGGAGGCCGATGCCATGGCCAAAATGCCACGATTGGGTGATATTTATAAAAATTATGTCGATCGCTGTTTCAAGGCGGGTGCGATGGATTTTGATGATCTTCTTTTACGAACCAATGAATTGCTTACGCGCTTTCCGGACGTATTGGCAAAATATCAGAGTCGCTTTCGCTACATTTTGGTCGATGAGTACCAAGATACCAATCATAGTCAGTATCTAATCGTTCGAGCACTTAGCGATCGCTTTCAGAATATTTGCGTGGTGGGCGATGATGCCCAAAGTATCTATGCATTTCGCGGTGCGAACATCAATAACATCCTCAATTTCCAAAAAGATTATGACGATGTTCAGATGTATCGGCTTGAACAGAATTATCGTTCTACAAAGAATATCGTAAATGCTGCGAATAGTGTTATTGAAAAAAATAAGCAGCGACTCGAAAAAGTGGTATGGACAGCCAACGATCAAGGCGCAAAGATTAAGGTAAATCGAACCATGACCGATGGCGACGAAGGTCGCTATGTGGCGAGTTCAATTTTTGAAATTGCCATGAACAATCAGGTAGGGTATGGAGGTTTTGCCGTATTGTATCGAACTAATGCCCAATCGCGTGCCATTGAAGATGCCCTGCGGAAGAAAGATATTCCTTATCGAATTTATGGCGGACTAAGTTTCTACCAACGAAAGGAAATTAAAGATGTCTTGGCGTATCTTCGTCTGATTCTAAACTCCAAGGATGAAGAGGCATTAAAACGCATCATCAATTATCCTTCAAGGGGTATTGGTCAGACCACTATGGAACGATTGACCGTTGCTGCCAATCACTATGACCGACCCATCATGGATGTGATTAAAGCGTTGGATAAAATAGACCTTAAAATCAATCGCGGAACACAAGGGAAACTGGAAGACTTTGTTACAATGATTGAGAGCTTTCAAGTACTAAATCAATCGTATAATGCTTTCGAGATAGCAGAGCATGTTACGAAGAAGACAGGATTGCTCCAGGAGTTGAAGAAGGATGGGACGCCAGAAGGAATTGCGCGTATCGAAAATATTGAAGAATTGTTAAATGGTATTCGCGACTTTGTGGAAGAACAAAAGGAAATCGCCGATACCACCGGGTCGCTGTCAGAGTTCTTGGAAGATGTTGCCTTGGCGACCGATATGGACAATGATAAAGGCGATGAAGATAGGGTAGCGTTGATGACGGTTCACTTAGCTAAAGGATTGGAATTCCCTTATGTCTACATCGTTGGGATGGAAGAAGATCTTTTTCCGAGTGGAATGAGTATGAATACTAGAAGTGAACTAGAAGAAGAGCGCAGGTTGTTTTATGTGGCGCTTACCCGAGCTGAAAAGCAGGCTTTTCTTACCTATACCCAAAGTCGCTACCGTTGGGGAAAGTTGATCGATGCCGAACCCAGTCGATTTATCGAAGAAATAGATGAGACCTTCTTAGAATACTTAACTCCGAAGACTGAAAATCGATTTAAGCCATTAATCGATAGTGATATTTTTGGTGATGTTGATAAAAGCAGACTCAGAATGCGAAAGCCTCAATCGGGTACGCCTCCCAAGGGACCTAGCGATAATCAGTTGAAAAAATTGCGACGTTTAAAACCGGTTTCTAGTCCTTCCCCAAAAAACTTCGACCCTGTAGAAGCAAATTTGAAGGTGGGTACAATGGTCGAGCACGTGCGATTCGGAAAGGGAAAGATTCTTTCTATCGAAGGTGCCGGTGCCGATACGAAAGCGGAGATACAATTTGAAAACGGAGGGCTGAAAAAACTGCTCCTCCGTTTTGCAAAGTTGAATGTTCTATCCTAACCTTTTTCCTAGAAAGATTGTGTTACTAATTACTCTATGGGAAGATATTGCTGGATGAATGCATTCAACTGTTGATGTTTGTGGTTATTATCTTCTGCCGACCAGTTATTATGACCGCCATCATAGGTGTGAAAGCTGGTTGGAACGCCGCTCTCTTGTAACTCTTGATACAATGTAATTGCATTCGCATACGGAACAACAGGATCATTTTCACCATAAAACATAATCGTCGGACTTGAACTATGGGAAGTATTATGAGCAGGGCTTAAGACATCTAAATTTTCTTCGATATTAGGATATACATTTTCGTCAACTAAAAGTTCCATTAAATCCTCAAAGTTGGGCAGATTTTGATAGTAGGGATCGGTAAAGTCCGTTGGTCCCACGGTAGTAGATACAAACTTCACCTGGTCGTTTAGGTCGTAGACATAGTCATACATTAACGAGAGGTGTCCGCCTGAACTGTTCCCAAGCAATGCGAATTCGGGTTTAATCTTAAAATGAACTTTATTGTTTGTCAAAAAAGCTATTACTGCCCTAATGTTCTGAAATTGATTAGGAAATGCCGGGTTCGATGCATCTGCCAGTACATAATTCATATTTACAATAGCATGATCGGGGTTGTCATGCCACAATTGTTCGACAAAATTCTCCATTCCCGATTTATCACCATTTGTCCACCCACCACCATGAAGCACGATGAGCACTTTGGTTTTTAAATAAGATCTACTTGAAGGTAAATAGATATCAAATTTTTCTTCTGGATGAACACCATATGATACATCTTTCACAATTTTTTCTGGATAGTATAGCCCGTCTAATGCGGAATTATCCAGCTCATCCGCAATGGATGATTTTTTTTCAAATTGAAGATTGGCAATCGGCGCTTCCATGGGTTCTTTCGAACAACTAATGAAAACTAAGAATAGCATCGCTATTACAAGTAGGTTTTTGGGGATAAAGGGCATCTTTTATCGTTTAAGTGCAAACTTAATGGATAAAATGCATAAAAAGTGTTAAAATAGATTTTAGATTTGTTAAGAAATTTTCTCAATTATGAAATTGCAGGCAATTGCCTCTCATATATAATTATTCGATAGAAAAATAAGTACTGATATAAGCGCTTAATTGTTGTTGCAAATTTTCTTGATCTTCTTCCGACCAATTGCCATGACCGCCATTATAAATAGTGTAGTTGTTATCGACTGATGCCGCGGATAATGAATCGGCTAAGGTTATGGCATTACTGGTAGGTACAAGCGGGTCTTCATCGCCATAAAACATAATTGTAGGACTACTAGTAGTACTAATGTTCAGTGCAGGACTTACCGCTGAAGCATAATCCGTGGTGTTTGGATACGCATCTTCATCTACCAAGGCCGACAAAACAAAATCGAACGTAGGATCATCGCTGTAAAAAGGGTCGGTAAAGTCGGTTGGTCCCACGATGTCACATACCATTTTTACTCGATCCGTTTCATCATAAACCGCATCGTATTGTAAGCTGATATGAGCACCCGCACTAGCGCCTATTAAGGCAAACTCGGGTTTTATTTGAAGCGTTTCCGAAGCTGTTTCGAGATCATTTAGTACTCTGCCGATATCTTCAAACTGATTGGGGAAGGCTGGAATTGCGGGAGGTTGCGCAAGGATATAATTCATATTAACGATGGCATGATCTGGATGAGCGTCCTGAATGTTACTTATAAACGGTTCCATATCTGCTTTGTCGCCACCAGTCCATCCCCCACCATGTACCAACACAATTACTTTCGTCTTGGTATCCGAGCGATTGGCGGGAAGATAAATATCGTAGACTTGCTGGGAATTTGCCCCATAGGAAACATTCATTTGGATTTCCGCTTCAAGCGATTCTGGAGTTGAATTGGTATCGGAACTATCTTCGGAACAAGAAGTGATTCCAAGTATGCAAATCATTAGCAAGAAAAAATATACTGCCGTTAGGGTCTTTTTCATAAGTTGCTTTTTAATAGAAACGTTCAATATTTCAATTTATGTTAATGGAACGTTATTCTATCCAAAACTGAACAAGAATCATGCTATATTTAAAAGAAAAAATGATTCAAGAAGGAACCAAAGTGAAATGGAAATGGGGAGATGGAACCGCTATAGGTACTGTTCAAACCACCTACACTAAAGAAGTAAGTAAAACCATTGAAGGGAGTACCATTACGCGTAAAGGTGAATCCGGCAATAAAGCGTTGTTTATTAAACAAGAAGATGGTGACCATGTCCTTAAATTAGAAAGTGAAGTAGAACGAGCAGACGACTAAATGCAACCGAAATTATGGCAGAATTAATCAAGCTTTACGAAGAAAATCCTAATCCGAAAGCCATAAAACGTATCGTTAAGATTATACGGGATGGAGGACTTATTATTTATCCCAGCGATACGGTGTATGCGTTAGGTTGTGACATTACCGATAACCGGGCGCTCGAAAGGGTTGCCCAATTAAAGGGGGTGAAATTGGATAAAGCCAATTTTTCCTTCGTATGCGAGGACCTTAGCAATCTTTCCGATTATGTGCGCCAAATCGATTCGGCGACCTTTAAGATTTTGAAACGCGCGCTTCCCGGGCCTTATACCTTCATTCTTCCGGGGAATAACAATCTTCCCACTGTTTTTAAAAAGAAAAAGGAGGTAGGAATCCGGGTACCTGATAACAACATCACGCGAGCTATTGTACGCGAGCTTGGAAATCCCATTGTTTCGACTTCAATAAAAGATGAAGATGAGGTTATAGAATACACCACCGATCCTGAATTGATTTACGAAAAATGGCATAAACTTGTGGATGTCATCGTGGATGGTGGATACGGAGGAAATATTCCTTCAACCGTCATCGATCTTACCTCCGATTCGCCGGAACTCATACGGGAAGGAAAAGGAAGTTTGGAGGTGTAAGCACATTCACATTGTAACTGCTATACACGTTCAATTGAGGTAACTAATGTACTGTTCGTTCCTTCATACATACTATAAGTTAGTTTGTAGTTTATAAAAAACCCGGCTTTTGGCCGGGTTTCGTTTGTATAAGAAAGTTTGTTGCTTAGTTGATAGCAGGATCTTTCAATCCTTCTTCAATCATAGTGTAGAACTGGTCTAACTTAGGCAATACAACGATTCGTGTACGACGGTTGCGGGCACGTCCTTCAGCATTATCATTGCTTGAAATCGGTACATATTCGCTACGTCCACCTGCAGTCATACGAGCTGGCTCAACACCAAATTCGTTTTGCAATGTTCTTACAACTGCTGTTGCTCTCAATACGCTCAAATCCCAGTTGTCCTTAACGCAGTTAGTGCTAATTGGCACGGTATCGGTGTGACCTTCAACCAAGAATTCAAAATCTGGCTTGTTGTTTACAACTTTTGCTACCTTACCAAGTACTTCTTTTGCACGAGAGGTAATTTGATAGCTTCCGCTATTAAATAGTAGTTTATCGGAGATATTTACATACACAACACCTTTTTCAACACTGATTTCAATATCACTATCATCCATGCTTCCTACAGCACCTTTTAAGCTCTGAACTAGTGCAAGGTTAACGGAGTCGCGACGGGTAATCGCATCCTGAAGTTTGCGAATAGTAAGATCCTTTTCTTTTAAACTCTCCAAGGATTTTTCAAGGTTTTCAGCACCTTTTTTGGTAAGGTCGGTAAAATCGCCTATTTGCTTAATCAAACTTGCACTGGTTTCTTCAAGAGATTTTACCTGGCTTTTCAGTGATGAGTTTTGGGCAGTCAAGGCTGATTTTTCAGACAGACAGTCGTTTAGTTTTACGGTTGCGGTATTTAACAAGTCCTGTGTTTTTTCTTGCTTATCCTCCAATTCCGCATATTTCTTCTTAGAAACACAGGAAGTAGTCAGCAATAATCCCGTACAGGCTGCTAAAATCAATACTTTCTTCATTGGTTTATTGTTTTAAGGTTATTTAATCTTCGACTAACAAGTTATAGACCAAAATTATGAATAGATGGACCGCCGAAATAAATATTAACAATACTTTATATAAAATTTATCGTAGCTCGTTAAACTGTTTCCGACGTTTCATGAAATACTGCCATACCAGAAAGCGAGTATTGTAAAAAGGCATATGGGTAGCGTACTTTTTGCGTTTTTTTAGGAATGTATGCAGTAATCGATAAAAACTGAGATGCGCTTTCAGGATTGCGAGAATATGTGCCAATTTTCCCTGAAGCAGAAATCGCAAAGCTGCTGCAGCATCCAATACCATTCTTCCGATAACCATCTGCCAACATTTCCAGCCTTTCCTATTCTTCACCATCATTAATAGAGTGTTTCGAAAGTTTAAAAATGTTTTTTTCGGGTGAATATCGGAGAGCGTGCCACCACCTAAATGATTAACCTTCGATTCGGTTATACATTTAATAAGACCTCCCTTAGCCTTTAACCGCCAGCATAGATCGATTTCCTCTTGATGGGCGAAAAAATCCTCATCGAAACCACCAACTTCCCAAAAGGAATCCTTTTGAACACAGAGGCAAGCGCCCGAGGCCCAAAATATTTCGGCGGAAGCATATTGATTAGTATTCTTTTCCACTGTATCAAAAATTCTTCCTCTGCAATAAGGGTATCCAAAATTATCTAAGTATCCTCCGGCTGCACCAGCGTATTCAAAATAGGAAGGGTTTTTGGCATCCATCAATACAGGTTGCGCAGCGACTAATTTCTCCTGTTGTTGAAAAGCAGCCACGATAGGAGAGAGCCATGGTTGGGGAGTTTCAATGTCGTTGTTCATTAAAATGAAGAGGTCTTCCGATAACGATTTCAAGGCCTTATTATAGCCACCTGCATAGCCAAGATTTTCACCGTTTTGAAGAATGCGAATGGTGGGAAATTCTTTCTGAAGATATGCTACCGATTCATCCGTCGAAGCATTATCGGCCACATATACCGTAGCTTCTTCGGCATGTTTCACAACTGATGGTAAATAGCGTTCCAATAACGCCTTTCCGTTCCAGTTCAAAATAACAATGGCAACCTTCATGTTTGCAAAGTACGTGAATTTCGAAGGGGTGTAAAAAAAATACTTTCAGCCTATTGACTGAAAGTATTTAAAATTTGTAATTGATTTTTTTACATCTGAATAATACCACCACAACTTACACGTGCACCGGCAGCACCAGAAGGTTGTGAGGTAAAATCATCGGCCCCTTGGTGAACAATAATTGATTTCCCAAGAATGTTCTTTTTCTCGTCATCACATCCGATACACCATTCATCGGTGGTCATTGATACTGTTCCATCGCCATTTTCATCAGCCATAAAATTTCCTATATCTCCTTTGTGATAGCCTTCAGGATCGCCCCACTGACCATGTTTGTCGAAGGTTGGGTTCCAATGCCCACCTGCCGATTTCCCATCGGGCGCACTGCAATCTGCCTTTTCATGAATGTGAATAGCATGTTCTCCAGGCTCTAGTCCAGTTATTTTGGCTGTCATTTTCACCTGACCATTGGTTTCAACAAAAGAAACTTTTCCAGTTGCTGAGCTATTGCTTTTTGATTCAAGTTCGAACGTGACTTCCTTCATCTCTTCCTCCATTTTCATGTCAGTTTCTTCCTCAAACGGATCCGTGAGTTCTTCAGTCATGGTTTCGTCGGCATCACTATCTTTTTTGTTTCCATCGTTACAGCTTACAAATAGGGTGGTAGCTGCAAATAGTACGAATAAGGATATGCGTTTCATCATGTGTTTTTTTGGTTTAGTTAAAGGTAGGGTGATTGAAAGTAAAGACCAAGATTTTATAAGAATCTTAGCATTTTAGCCGAAGTGCCGTTTCGTTAATTCGCGAGTGGTTCTTATGCCTGCTTTCAGATTTTCCGAAATGAGCAATGCCTTGTCGATTCTAATCTGAGAAGTCTTAATACGTTTGATATGATAAATAAGCGAACGCTTTTTGCCGTCTGTTAATTCCTTAAAAGCCTCAAGCGCTTGTGGGTCGCTTTCCAGTACCGCTTCTAGTTCTTTCGGCATATGCACGCCATATTCGGTGGTATCTTCTTGCAACTGTATGCTAAACGGTTCATTTGACGAGATACCTAATTCTTTTTGATGCCGCTTTCCAAAGGTAATATAGAAATCACCTTTTCGCTTTTGAAGGGCCGCATGAAACTCCAACGTTTTAGCTTCATGTCTAGCCGTAACCTTCACCCTTGGTTTCTTCACAATCGCAAAAGGTTTTGCCACAGCATCTGGAATTTTAAGGCTGTGCGTGTCGGTAAGGGTTACATCGATAGGTTGACTTGTTTTCGGCTTCATTCGATTTATTATGTATTACGGCTTAGAGCGAAACGACCGCCGCCCATTAGTGCTATCACCAAAAATCCAATTAAATATAGCAATGCTAATTCCTTCCTTCCCAACGGATCCGCTGCATGTACTACAAAGGCAGCGATAATCATAGTGATTACCACAGGAATCGCGGAAATCCTTGTTTTAATGCCTAGAATAACGAGTATCGGACAAACAAATTCACCTACAACCGCTAAAATAAGACTGGCTGTGGGGCCGATTCCTATTGGGTCGCCAAAGTCGAAGTTTCCATTGATGAGTTGAATAAATTTCGGAATGCCGTGGGTAAGCATTAATCCCGAAAATCCTAATCGTAATAATAAAAGTCCTAAATGGTATGTCGCTGTCATGTTTTTATATATAAGAGGTATAAAGCTACAATTTTTTAAGTGAAGATATTCAAAACCTAAATTTTACATTTACCTAACGTATTGCCACTAGGGCAGCTCCTTTATTTACCGTTCCTTAAAGTTTAGCTAAAGTGAAATAGTCGGTATGAAAATACTTTTGGGGAAGTATTAAATCAATAAGAATTATTTCATGAAAAAAATTACCCTTTTAGCCTGTTTGCTCGGTATGGGAACTGCCTTTTCGCAAGTTGAAACCGTCGCAGCAACAAGCTTTGAAGAGCCTGGTCTTGGTAGTCAATACACCGACACCGGCGATGCAAACGTAGCCCATGACCTTATTAATAACACAGATGAAGCACCCGTCGATTTTGTTCAGGTTTCTGACGAAATCGGTTTCGATGCTCGATATGAACCCTATGATACGCCAAGTGATGGTCTTACCGATGGCGATTTTGTGGGGGTAACCGATTTCACTGGAGATGTTGGAGCCTATACCGACGGTCTGCAGGGATATCAGATGTCGGATACCGACGGTAATATGATAGTAGAATTCGATATAGTCGATTTCGATGGTTTTGTAAACAATCAAATTCGCTTGGATTATTTTGTAAATGAAACAGGGTATGAAGGTGACGGAACTGCCAATGATTCTGGCAATGACCGTATCCGAATCTATATTAAGGACCTTACCAATGCCACTGAAATAGACATTCTAAATACGGAAGGTAGCGATATCAACGATTTGGGTATAGAAGGTGCTTGGCAATCAACAACCACAGCCATTCCTGACAATATCGATGCTCAATTGGTGGTAGAGCTTCGCTCTAATTCGGGTAGCGAGGCTATTTATTTAGACAATATCATATTTGAAGGGGAGGCAGATGTTCCACAGGTGGAATTTTCCATAACTGAAATATTCTCTGGTCAAAGCGGAACAGACCTAACAGCCGATTGGTTCGAAATTGAAAATATCGGAACCGAAGCATGGGTTTCTGGAACATCGCCAGACCTTTATTACGACGATGAATCTGCCGATCCTGTTGATGCCGATATCATTCAAGGGATTACCGAAATCCAACCTGGCGCGAAAGCTATTGTATTAATTACCGATAATACTGCCGACATAACAGAATTTGAGGATGTTTGGAGTCCGGTTATCGATTTAACAGGAGTAGCCATAGGGTATACCGATGGTGCTGGTCTTGGCGGAGGCGGCGATGCCGTAACCCTTTGGGCAGGCGATCCGAATACTACTTCCCCAATCGCAACCGCTACCTATCCCGACACAGACGCAAATGACGGTCAGTCGTATGATGTAGAACTAGACGAGTTCAGTGTAGTAGGAAACGCAAATGGAGCGGTAGAAACCATTGCACAAGGTGGCGATAACAGCGATGTGCCAAATATTGGTTCTCCAGGTGACGGAGTGGCCATAGTGCAGTCCAATATTTCATTCGATGGCGCTTTCACTTCTATTTCAGAAGATGGAACGGAGGTGACTATTACACTAACTATCTCTGATGCTCCTTCATCTGAAGCTACTGTAGATGTAGCCTTGTTAGGAGCTGGAACAGCTACTGAAGGAACACAATTCACGTTTAGTGGTCCCCAGACCGTAACTTTTCCCATGGGAAGTACGGATGCCCAGACAATCACTATCCCAATTTTAGATAACAGCACCGACAATAGCGACCTATTCTTTGTATTGGAGTTGGAAAACGAACAAAACGCTGAGGTGTCCGGCGATACGTTGTATTCTGTATACATTTTGGATGATGATACCGAAATCCCTGCTGGCGACAACACCATCTTAGATGTAAATTACCTAACTAGTTATACCGTTGCTGAAGATGGTACCGCTGAAATTACGGCCTACGATCCTGGAACCCAACGCCTGTTTGTGACGAATGGTTCTCTTATTGAGGTATTGGATTTCTCCGATCCTGAAAACATTCAAGCGTTGGCTACCGTAGACGTTACCGATTTTGGCGGTGCAGGAGTACAAAGCATTGCCGTAAATGATGGAATCGTGGCAGCTGCTGTTTCCGTAGATCCTAAGACCGATAACGGAGTGGTTGTATTTAGCGATGTTGATGGCAATGGTATGGTAGCTGTGGAAGTAGGCCCTCTGCCCGATATGCTATTGTTCTCTCCTGATGGAACAAAGGTATTGGTGGCGAATGAAGGGGAACCTAATGACGATTATAGCGTAGATCCTGAAGGTTCGGTTTCCATTATTGATGTGAGTGGTGGACTGGGCGATATTTCGCAGGCCGATGTTACGACCCTAAACTTTAATGCATTCGATTCGCAAGAAGCGGACCTTATCGCTGCAGGTGTTCGAATCTTCGGTCCCGGTGCAACGGTTTCACAAGATTTGGAGCCTGAGTATATCGCGGTAAGCGACGATTCACAAATGGCGTATGTTACGCTTCAAGAGAATAACGCCTACGCCATCGTAGACCTTTCGATTCCTGAGATTACGGATGTTATTTCATTTGGGTTGAAAGATCATAGTCTTCCTGAAAATAGTTTAGACCTTACCGATGAAACCGACTTCATCTTCAACGCTTCCTGGCCCGTGAAAGGGGTATATATGCCAGATGCAATCGATTTCTATGAAGTAGATGGAACGCAGTATATCGTAACAGCTAATGAAGGCGATGCGCGTGAATACGATACTTTTGAAGAAGAACGTAAATTAGACGATGCCGATTATATCTTAGATGAGACGGTGTTCTCGAATATCGATATCCTTCAATTGGAAACAAATTTAGGAGATGTTGGCATCACCAATGCTTCAGGTGATATTGATAATGATGGCGAATATGAAGAAATCCACATTTTTGGTGGACGTTCCTTTAGCATATTCGAAGCGAATAGCGGAACCATCGTTTACGATAGCGGAAATGACTTTGAAGTGATTACCGCTGCCGATCCTGTGTACGGACCTATCTTTAACGCTAGCAATAGCAACAACGAATTTAAGAACCGAAGCGATAACAAAGGCCCGGAGCCAGAAGGTGTGTTGGTTCAAGAAATTAACGGATCGAATTATGCCTTCATATTGTTAGAACGAATAGGCGGTGTTATGGTCTATGATGTTTCCGATCCTACGGCACCTGTATTCCTTCAGTATGTGAACAGTCGCGATGCGGTTCCTGGAGGCGATGAAGGTGGTGATCTTGGCCCAGAGGGTATTGTGTTTGTTACGCCAGAGGAAAGTCCGATCAATACAGCGATGTTGGTGGTTTCAAATGAAGTGAGTGGTAGCTTATCACTTTACACCCTAGATGAAATCGTACTTTCGAATCCTGAGTTTGAAATAGCGGCTGGACACGCGTTCAGTATGTATCCAAACCCGGCAAGCGAACGAATTTACCTTAGCAAGCCTGGCGACTACACCGTATACGATTTAGGGGGTCGTTTGGTGAAAAGCGTAATGAATGCTGCTACAATCTCCGTTCAGGAATTATCCGCAGGAACATACATTATTACGAATGCTTCGGGAGTATCCCAAAAATTGATTGTTAAGTAATAAGTGTTAGTTTAGTATTGGAAAATGCCACGCTCATAACGAGTGTGGCATTTTTTTTCATGTACCTTTGCACCTGAAATTTTTGTCAACCGATGAAGAAATTCCGCGCTTGGATTTCAGCTGCAAGACTTAGAACCCTCCCGCTTTCTATCAGCGGAATCGTAACCGGCAGTGCTGTTGCGTATCACGTCGATGCTTTCGTTACTCCCATTTTCGTTTTAGCTCTTCTTACCACCATAGGATTTCAGGTATTGTCCAATTTTGCCAACGATTATGGCGATGGGGTAAAAGGAACCGATAATGCTGATCGTATCGGCCCGGCACGAGCCATGCAGAGCGGCCTTCTGACCGCCAGAGAGTTGAAATACGGTATGATCGTCGTAGGTGCGCTTACGCTTCTTGTTGCAAGTCTGCTTATTTTTATGGCCTTCGGCAACGAGAATTTTTTATTGTCCTTTATCTTCTTCAACCTAGGAATTGCATCCATCGTTGCTGCGGTTACGTATACGGTAGGAAAACGTGCCTATGGCTATCGTGCAATGGGCGATGTTTTTGTGTTTGTGTTCTTCGGACTGTTAGCCGTAATGGGAAGTTATTTCCTCTATACCCATGCACTGAATCAATATGTATTGTTGCCGGCAATAACAATTGGTTGTTTGAGCGCTGCCGTGCTTAATCTGAACAATATGCGCGACTTGGAGAGCGATAAAAAAGCGAACAAAAACACCTTGGCTGTTTTGCTGGGTATAAAAAAGGCAAAAACATATCACCTATCGTTGCTTTTTACAGCTTTCATCATGACTATAATTTTTATCCTTCTTCAAGAGAGTGGGATAGTAGCCTTTCTTCCGTTAATCGCTTTTCTTCCACTTGCGGTTCATGCAAGGGTTGTGATTAAGAACGATTCACCTGCCTTACTAGATCCAGAACTTAAAAAAGTAGCGTTAAGTACATTCCTTTTCTCTATTTTATTTTTTGTTAGCATACTTTTATAATTCGCTGTTTCCAATTCATGCAATTGCTTAGTATATTTAGGGAAAAATAAAGCGAAACACTATGAAAATTACATTCTACGGTCAAAATAGCCTAGCCATCGAAGTAGGCGGGAAACATTTAATTGTCGATCCATTTATTACAGGTAACGACCTTTCAAAAGATAAAGTTGATATTAACAACCTAAAAGCTGATTATATCCTTTTAACTCATGCCCATCAGGATCATATTCTCGATGCGGAAGCCATTGCAAAAAACACGGGAGCAACAATTGTAAGCAATTTTGAAATAGCCAATCATTATGAAGAAAAAGGCTTCGAAGTTCATCCCATGAACCATGGAGGAAGTTGGGAGTTCGACTTTGGAAAGGTAAAATACGTCAATGCCATCCATACCAGTTCTTTTCCCGATGGAAGCTACGGCGGGCAACCTGGTGGTTTCGTTATTGAAGGCGAACACAAGAATATTTATATCGCTGGTGATACTGCTTTAACGATAGATATGAAACTGATTCCAATGCATACAAAATTGGATCTGGCGATTCTTCCGATTGGGGATAACTTCACCATGGGTGTCGATGATGCCATCGTAGCCTGCGATTTTATTCAATGCGATAAAGTATTGGGTGTTCATTACGATACCTTCGGCTATATTGAAATCGACCACGAAGAAGCAAAACGCAAGTTTTATGATGCCGATAAGGATTTGATGCTGTTGGATATCGGCGAATCTATCGAACTGTAGATGGTCACAGCAACCTATCAGAAATATATACTCCAATTTAAACGCCCCAGCGGTACGTCCCGAGGCGTAATGAAAACCAAGGAAACTTGGTTTTTGTTTTTGAAGGATGATGATCGCTTCGGAATAGGAGAGTGTGGTATTTTACGAGGCCTTAGCGCCGATGATCATCCCGGGTATGAAGCCAAATTGAAATGGGTGTGTGAAAATATCGAGCTGGGTGAAGCAAAACTCTTAGAATCTTTAGAAGAATGGCCTTCCATACAAATCGGGGTTGAAATGGCGTTCCGGTCATTAACGAGTGCTGACCCGTTTGAATTATATCCGTCTGCCTTCACCAAAGGAACCGAAGCAATTCCCATCAACGGACTTATTTGGATGGGCGATAAGACGTTTATGAAGGAGCAAATTGCTGAAAAACTGAAGCACGGTTTCACCTGTATCAAAATGAAGATTGGGGCAATCGACTTCGAAACAGAACTTTCTTTGCTAAAATCGATTCGGAATGAATTTTCTGCCAATGAAATGGAACTGCGTGTGGATGCCAACGGAGCCTTTTCACCCCAAAATGCCCTTGAAAAACTAAAGCGGTTGGCAGCACTAGAGCTTCATAGTATTGAACAACCCATTAAACAAGGCCAGTGGGAAGAAATGGCGAAACTATGTAAAGAAACGCCGCTTCCAATTGCATTGGACGAGGAATTAATAGGTTTGTTTACTTCCAAAGAGAAAAAAGAGTGTTTGGAAACTATTCAACCCCAATACATCATCTTAAAGCCGAGTTTGGTAGGAGGTTTTAAAAAATCTGATGAATGGATTGGCTTGGCGGCTTCAAATAGCATAGGTTGGTGGATTACCTCCGCTTTGGAAAGCAACATCGGATTAAACGCCATTGCGCAATATACTTTCACAAAAAATAGTACCTTGCCGCAAGGTTTGGGCACTGGGAGCCTCTTTACCAATAATATCGATTCACCGCTGAAAGTTCGTAACGGATCGCTTCATTATGATACTCATGGAACGTGGAATATCGATAATAGTAATCCTGAATTTTAAAGAATGTACATAAAACAAGCTTTTCATTACTTACACGATTGGTGGCGCTATTTGGTTGGTGCCGTTGTTATTTTTATAGCCTCTCAATTAGGAGCTATCCCTCTTGTAGCTGCAGTTTTTATTAAAATGATGGCAAATGGCGATGAAGGATTGATGCAGGATGAAAGTGCCATGCTAACCTATTTGGATTCAAACCTCACACTGTTTTTGATGCTATTATCGTTCGCAGTTGGAATGGTTGCGCTCTATTTTATAGTGCGATTTCTACATAGGCAACCGTTCCGAACGGTTACGACATCTCGAAAGAAAACAGATTGGGGGCGAATACTATTTTCCTTCTCCTTAATTGTTTTAGTAACCCTAGTGCTAACGATTATCGATTATTACGGAAACCCAGACGATTATGTGGTGCAATTCAATCTAGTTCCTTTTCTGATTTTGGCAGTCATTGCTATTCTTATGATCCCCATTCAGACTAGTTTTGAAGAATATTTGTTTCGGGGCTATTTGATGCAAGGGTTTGGAACGATTTTTAAGAACAGATGGCTTCCATTGGTGTTGACATCCGTAATTTTTGGTGGCCTTCATTTTTTCAACCCTGAAGTCGATAAGCTCGGAAATATTATCATGGTCTATTATATAGGAACTGGTTTCCTGTTGGGAATTATGACCTTAATGGATGAAGGAATGGAATTGGCATTAGGTTTCCACGCAGGTAATAATTTAATTGCCGCTTTGCTGGTTACGGCAGATTGGACGGTTTTTCAAACTAATTCTATATTGAAGGATGTTTCCAATCCAACCGCCGGTTTTGATGTTCTGTTGCCGGTATTGGTAATGTATCCAATATTCTTACTTATCCTTGCAAAAAAATATAAATGGAGTGGCTGGAAGGAAAAGCTTTTTGGCGAAGTACATCCACCTGAACCACAACCTCAGATTCCGCTAGAAGAACAATAACGTGACAAACTCCCATCATCCGTTTCACCCTTCCTTTACCTTTAACGGCCTAGCGTATGAGTCGGCGGAAGAATTACGGGAGTTTGCGGTCAAACTTCAAGAAGACGGGCAGGAATATGAAGCCCACATCGGCCAATTTCTGGAGGCTTGGTTAGATGATTCCGATAGTATATCGGTGACGACTTCGGGTTCTACTGGAAAACCCAAGAAGATTTTACATTCAAAAACGGCAATGACCAATAGTGCATTGGCAACAGCTTCCTATTTTAAACTTCCTGAGCATACCTCGGCCTTACTCTGTTTACCCGCCAATTATATTGCTGGTAAAATGATGTTGGTTCGAGCCTTAGTCTTGGGATGGCAATTGCATGTGGTAGCGCCCGAAAAAGATGCCTTAACCCAATACGATAACGATTACGACTTTGTGGCTATGGTGCCATATCAGGTAGCTTATTCGTTACCCGATTTGAATAAGGTAAAAAAGCTTATCGTTGGCGGTGGACCTATTTCAGTTGAACTGGAGGCAAGGTTACAATTTGTCAATACGGAGGTCTTTGCTACCTACGGGATGACGGAAACTATTACCCACATTGCAGCAAGAAGAATTAACGGACCGGCCAGAAGTGAAGCCTATCATGCCTTACCCGATGTTACGTTTCGTCAGGATGACCGTAACTGTTTGGTGATTCATTGTCCTAAGATATGTGATGATATTGTCGTTACTAACGATATTGTAGAGTTGTACTCACAAACTAGTTTTGCCTGGTTGGGTAGGGTCGATAACGTTATTAATAGTGGTGGCGTGAAACTCTTTCCTGAAAAGATTGAAGCAGTGCTTTCCGAATCTATTGATACCCCATTTATCATTACTTCTGAAACGCATGAAACACTTGGTGAACGGGTGATTATGGTTGTGGAATCGAAAGCGGAAAGCATTTCAGATTATTCCGAAGCGTTTAAGCTGTTGGAACCGTACGAGCGACCCAAAAAAGTAGTAAGCCTCTCTCGTTTTCCCTATACCGAAACCGGAAAAATAAAAAGAGGAGCGGTTCGCGATATCCTTAAGCGCTATAAAAAATAACTTCCCTCACCGAAAACGGTGGTTCGCTCATTGACTGTTTTCTGCGAAGACCATTCCACCTACATTTACTTCATAACCATAAACCCTTTCGTTATGAAGACACTAACGACACTTCTAGTTTTTCTGCTAACCTTAGCAACACACGCGCAAACCGTTACTATAAACGGTATTGTTTCCGATGATAACGGAATGCCATTACCCGGTGCAAATGTTACCGTAAAAGGCACTTCCAACGGTACCCAAACCGATTTCGATGGCCGATACAAAATTGAAGCGCAGATTGGTCAGACCTTGGTTTTTAGCCATGTTGGTTTTGAGTCTGCAGAAAAGAAAATAAAGAATGGCAAGACAATTAACGCAGCCTTAAAGCCAGGTTCTCAATTAGACGAGGTAGTAATTACCGGTTACGCACAAGAGGCGGAAAGGAGTCAGCTAGGTAACGCCACTAAAACGGTAAGAATTAGAGGAGTTTCAAGTTTAAGTTCTGGTTCTTATGTACAAAGTCAAAATCGAGTTTCAAACAACGAATCGTATGCCCGGAATGAAGAAAACAATTTTAAGAATGTAAAAACTTCACCTTTATCCACATTCTCAATCGATGTCGATAAAGCAGGCTATAGCAATATTCGCCGAATGATCAATCACGGTCAGCAGATACCTGAAGATGCCGTCAAGATTGAAGAGATGGTCAATTATTTCGCTTACGATTATCCACAACCCAAACAAAACGAGCCCTTTTCTATCATCACCGATGTAGCCAATTCGCCATGGAATAACGACACTAAGCTGGTACGAATAGGACTTAAGGGAAAAGACATATCCACCAAAAATACACCCGCCAGTAACCTAGTATTTCTTATCGATGTATCGGGTTCAATGGATTCGCCAAACAAACTAGGACTTTTAAAATCCGCTTTTAGCGTGTTGGTCGACCAACTCCGGGAAGAAGATAAGGTAAGCATTGTAGTCTACGCCGGTGCTGCTGGAATGGTGCTGCCTCCTACCATGGGGAGTGAAAAGCAAAAGATTATGAACGCAGTAAACAATCTTAGTGCCGGTGGTTCTACTGCTGGCGGTGCTGGCATTCAGTTGGCCTATAAGGTTGCGGAAGAACAATTCATCAAAAACGGAAACAATCGTGTAATCTTGGCAACCGATGGCGATTTCAATGTAGGTGCTGCCAGTGACCGTGCGATGGAAAACATGATTGAAGAAAAGCGAAAAAGTGGTGTGTTCCTTACATGTTTAGGCTTTGGAATGGGAAATTATAAGGATTCCAAGATGGAGACCTTGGCCGATAAAGGAAATGGAAACCATGCCTATATCGATACCATGCAGGAAGCAAAGAAAGTACTGGGAACCGAATTCTTCGGAACTATTTATACCATCGCCAAGGATGTGAAGTTGCAAGTAGAATTCAACCCCGCAAAGGTAGCCGCCTATCGTTTAATCGGGTATGAAAACCGATTGTTGAATGATGAAGATTTTAACGACGATACCAAGGATGCAGGTGAATTGGGCAGTGGCCATACGGTTACTGCTTTATATGAAATAATTCCAGTAGGGGTGAAGAGTAAGTATTTGAAGAAAATCGATGGGTTGAAGTATACCAACATGCAATCCAATAATGGAAGTAATGAATTACTTACTGTAAAGTTCCGCTACAAAGATCCAGATAGTGATGTTAGCAAACTAGTCGTAAAAACACTTCAGGATACGAACCGAAACATCGAAAAAACCTCTGAGGATTTTCAGTTTTCAGCGGCGGTTGCCTTGTTTGGACAGCAATTGCGAAATTCAGAATTTATTTCCGATAAAAACGCCCAAACGGTGGTCGATTTGGCGGAATCCGGTCGCGGTATCGACAAAGAGGGCTACCGAGCCGAATTTATCCGATTGGTAAAAAGTTATTCGCAAACCCGATGATTGTTGGGAGACGAGCATGCCTTTGATGTTGGCAAAGGCAGGGTTTGTTGGTGAAAGGAGGACGGTATGCCGTCCTCCTTTTTTATACCTGTAAAACCCCCATGTTAAATTTTTTCTCGATCGGGGCCTGATCGGCAGCTTCAATCCCCATACTGATCCATTTTCGCGTATCAAGCGGATCGATTACGGCATCTGTCCACAAACGAGCTGCGGCATAATAAGGGGAAATCTGCTCATCATAACGAGCCTTTATTTTATCGTACAATTCTTTTTCAACTTCGGGCGTAATTTCCTTTCCTTCTTTTTTCAAGGATGCGGTCTCAATCTGAAGCAATACCTTCGCAGCACTGTTTCCACTCATCACCGCTAATTCAGCACTTGGCCAAGCCGCAATTAATCGTGGATCGTATGCTTTTCCACACATCGCATAATTTCCAGCACCATAGCTGTTTCCAATTACGATTGTAAACTTCGGCACGACACTATTACTAACGGCATTTACCATTTTCGCACCATCCTTAATAATTCCGCCATGTTCACTCTTACTTCCCACCATAAAGCCGGTGACATCCTGTAAAAACACTAGCGGAATTTTCTTCTGGTTACAATTCGCTATAAAGCGTGTCGCTTTGTCGGCACTGTCGCTATAGATAACGCCTCCAAATTGCATCTCACCTTTTTTGGTTTTCACTATTTTGCGTTGATTGGCAACGATTCCAACCGCCCAACCATCGATGCGGGCATATCCGGTTAAGATGGTTTGGCCATAGCCTTCTTTGTATTGGGTAAACTCGGAATCATCGACCAAGCGATGGATTATTTCCAGCATATTGTATTGATCGGCTCTCGACTTCGGTAAATGACCGAAAATTTCATCTTCTTTTTCCTTCGGTTTCACCGCTTTTTCACGACTAAATCCAGCCGATTCCGCTGCACCCATTTTGGAAACTATTTTCTTAATTGTATCCAGCGCATCCTTATCATCTTTAGCCTTATAATCGGTTACCCCACTAATTTCGGAATGAGTCGTAGCACCACCTAAGGTTTCGTTATCGACGCTTTCTCCGATGGCAGCTTTCACCAAATAACTTCCGGCCAAAAAGATGCTTCCCGTTTTTTCCACGATTAGGGCTTCGTCACTCATAATGGGTAAATACGCACCTCCAGCAACACAGCTTCCCATAACGGCAGCAATTTGTGTGATTCCCTTACTGCTCATAACGGCATTGTTTCTGAAAATTCTTCCGAAGTGCTCCTTATCTGGAAAGATTTCATCCTGCATCGGCAAATAAACACCAGCACTGTCTACTAAATAAATAATTGGTAGGTTGTTTTCTATGGAAATTTCTTGGGCACGAAGATTCTTTTTAGCGGTTATCGGAAACCAGGCACCAGCCTTCACCGTAGCGTCGTTGGCTACGACAATACATTGTCTACCTTGAACATATCCGATTTTCACAACCACACCACCACTTGGAGCACCGCCGTGTTCTTCATACATGCCATCACCCGCAAAGGCTCCGATTTCAATACTTTTGGATTTGTCATCCAAAAGGTAATCGATACGCTCTCGCGCGGTCATCTTTCCTTTTTTATGATGTTTTTCAATCCGCTTTTCGCCGCCACCCAGTTTCACTTTTGCAAGGCGTTTCTTCAATTCGGAAACAAGCAGCTTGTTATGATCTTCGTTCTTGTTGAATTTTATATCCATAGAAAACTTGAAATTTTCTCAAAAATACGAAATGCTGAAAAGCTTTTCTCGCAGTTTTCGCAATTCTGAGGAAATTTCATTCGGAATACCACTGTTTTAGGAAGTGATTAACCTTTCTTAAAGAGAGAAAAACATACAAAATACCGATATTTGTACGCTATTCCTTCGCCAGAAGAAGATGATGAGGTCGGGAGGATTTGTTTAAAACGAAAACGAAATTTTATGATGAATAAGAATACGGTGCTCGCTTGGGCGACTTTTATAATGATTATTGTGGGTTGTGCCTTAATTGCTATGGGCGCTTTTAGATACGATGATGTTGCGGGCTGGGGGTTTGCCTCTGTTGGCATCGGATTTTTTGCTATTGCATGGGTTTTCAACGCCCTAAAAGGACGAGTTTAATATGAAACGGGATGCTGAAATAAAGACACAATTATCAAAACACCTGCAAGGCGGCATGGCTTTTATGCCTTTGAAGGATATGCTTGAGGAAGTCCCTTTTGAAAAAATAACGGTACGCCCCGCCGAATTACCCTATTCCGTATATGAACTACTCTATCATATCACCTTCACACAAAAAGATATTCTTGAGTATTGTAATGGTGAAACCTACGCACTTCCAAATTGGCCTGACGATTATTGGCCGGAAATGAATACCGTTACCGAAAAGGAGTGGTTCGATTTAAAGAAATCTTATTTTGATGATCGCGATGCTTTTGAAGCCATGTTGAAGGATGGGGAAAAAGATCTTTTAGCCAATGTGAAGCATAGCGATAAACATTCCTATCTTCGTGAAACCTTATTAATACTAGAACATACAGCCTATCACTCGGGACAATTATTGGTTATACTCAGATTGTTAGGCGTTCATAACTAAACCGATTTAATTTTCAAAGTATATGGCAGACGATAAAAAAGTGATTTTCTCCATGTCTGGGGTTACCAAAACCTTCCCCAGCGCGCAAACCCCTGTGTTGAAGAACATCTATCTGAGTTTCTTCTATGGCGCAAAAATTGGAATTCTTGGATTGAACGGTAGCGGAAAGTCTACCTTGCTCAAGATCATCGCTGGAGTCGATAAAAACTATCAAGGCGATGTGGTCTTTTCACCTGGATATACGGTAGGCTATCTGGAACAGGAACCGGAACTGGATGATGAGAAAACCGTTATTGAAGTGGTGAAGGAAGGAGTAAAGGAAGTCGTCGATATCTTGGATGAATACAATAAGATCAACGATAGCTTTGGCTTACCTGAAGTCTACGAAAATCCTGATAAGATGCAGGAGTTAATGGACAAACAAGCAAAGCTTCAGGATAAAATCGATGCCACCAATGCGTGGGAACTCGATACCAAACTGGAAATCGCAATGGATGCATTGCGAACCCCTGAAGCCGATAAGAAAATCGGGATGCTTTCTGGCGGGGAACGTCGTCGCGTAGCACTTTGTCGCCTGTTGCTTCAGGAACCGGATGTGTTGCTATTAGACGAGCCTACCAACCACTTGGATGCAGAAAGCGTTCATTGGTTGGAACATCACTTGGCACAGTATAAAGGAACAGTAATCGCCGTTACGCACGACCGCTATTTTCTAGACAATGTGGCGGGATGGATCTTGGAACTGGACCGCGGGGAAGGAATTCCATGGAAAGGAAACTATTCGTCTTGGCTGGAGCAGAAGTCGAAGCGTATGGAGCAAGAGCAAAAACAGGCCAGTAAGCGACAAAAAACCTTGGAGCGTGAGTTAGAATGGGTCCGTATGGCACCGAAAGGGCGTCAGGCAAAGCAAAAAGCACGTCTGAACAACTACGATAAATTATTAAGCCAAGACCAAAAGCAACTGGACGAAAAGCTAGAAATTTATATTCCAAATGGTCCACGTCTTGGAACAAATGTGATCGATGCGAAAGGTGTTTCAAAAGCCTTTGGTGATAAGCTGTTGTATGAAGACCTCAACTTCAAATTACCGCAAGCTGGAATTGTTGGGATTATTGGTCCGAATGGCGCTGGTAAGACCACCATTTTCAAAATGATCATGGATGAGATAGAACCCGATAAAGGTTCGTTCGAAGTAGGGGACACCGCAAAAATCGCCTACGTAGATCAAAGTCATTCGAATATTGATCCTGAAAAAACAATCTGGGAAAACTTCAGCGACGGCCAGGAATTGGTCATGATGGGCGGTAAACAAGTGAACAGTCGTGCCTATTTGAGCCGCTTCAATTTCAGCGGTAGCGAACAGAACAAAAAGGTATCGAAACTCTCGGGTGGCGAACGAAACCGGTTGCATTTGGCTATGACCCTAAAGGAAGAAGGTAATGTCTTGCTATTGGATGAGCCCACAAACGACTTGGATGTGAACACACTTCGTGCCTTAGAGGAAGGATTGGAGAATTTTGCGGGTTGTGCAGTAGTGATTAGTCACGACCGATGGTTCCTCGATAGAATCTGTACCCATATCCTAGCTTTTGAAGGAAACAGTCAAGTATATTATTTCGAAGGCGGTTTCAGCGATTATGAAGAAAACAAAAAGAAGCGTTTAGGTGGCGATGTTATGCCGAAACGAATCAAATACAAGAAACTGGTGCGCTAGTTTTTTGAAACAATAGTTAATAGGCCGAAGCAATCGCTTCGGCTTTTTTGTTTCCGAACACTTCAGAATTGGGTATCTTTAACCTTCAATCCTTACTATTATGAATCGACTGTTACTTTTTTTCACAATCCTAATCAGTACTTCAACTGTTTTTGGTCAACAAAAAAATTTCGACTATCTGGATGTTTTTCAATTGGAATATGCCAACGACCCACAAATTTCACCCGATAGTGAATACATTGTCTATAGAAGGATGGGCTTCGATATTATGAAGGACAGGAGTGAAGGAAGTCTCTGGATTATCAGTATCGAGGATCCTTCCATTCACCATAAAATGACGGCAAGGGACGGAAGCGAAAGTCAGGCACGCTGGTCACCTTCCGGCGATCGTATCGCTTTTGTAAGTAGTAGTGAAAACGGAAGTGAAATATATCTTTATTGGACGGAAACAGGAGCGCTAGCAAAGTTGACGCAATTAGAGAACAGCCCTTCAAACTTGGAATGGTCGCCAGATGGTTCACACATTGCTTTCACTATGAAAGTAGACAGCGAAGCACCCGTTATTGCCAAAATGCCGCAGAAACCAAAGGGAGCTGATTGGGCCGATAAACCGAGGATTACCGACCGATTGAAGCATGAGGCCGATGGTCGCGGATACTTAGACCCAGGTTTCACACATATTTTTACAATTCCAGCCTTGGGTGGCACAGCACGTCAACTTACCTCTGGCGATTTCAACCATGGTGGTTCGCTGTCATGGAGTCCGGATGGGAATATGATTTATTTTTCAGCAAATAGAAATGAGGATTGGGAATACGACTTCAGAAACAGTGAAGTGTATTCGGTTTCCGTTTCAACAGGAACTATTCAACAGCTAACCGATCGCGACGGACCCGATTATAGCCCAATCGTTTCACCCGATGGTTCAACCATTGCCTTTTTAGGGTATGAAGATAAACGTCAGGCATATCAGGTTACCCAGCTTCAGCTAATGGACAGGAATGGAGGCAATAAACGTTCTATTTCAACAGAACTCGATAGAAGTATTGGGAATATTTCTTGGGATGATAAAGGGAAAGGACTGTACTTTATATATAATGATAAAGGACTGACGAAGCTTGCCTACATTAATTTGAATGGAAAAGTAACCGATATCGTTTCAAATGTTGGTGGAACCACACTTGGACGACCCTATGCCAGCGGAAATTATAGTCTTTCGGATGATGATGTAATTACCTATACCATTTCTAGAACCGATCGCCCTGCGGAAGTAGCAGTAGTTGAAAAGGGTGATGATGCTGAGGTACTGACATCCTTAAATGAAGATGTATTGGGCTATCGAAACTTAGGAAAGGTTGAAGAAGTTTGGTACAAATCGACCTTCGATAATCGTGATATTCAGGGATGGGTGGTCTATCCGCCGAATTATTCGGAAGCGAAGGAATATCCATTATTAGTGGAAAATCATGGTGGTCCGATTTTAAATTATGGGCCTCATTTTTCAACAGAAATTCAACTCTATGCAGCGAATGGTTATATCGTATTTTACCCCAATCCTAGGGGAAGCACAAGTTATGGTGAAGCATTTGGCAACCTTTTATATCATAATTATCCTGGTGAAGATTACAATGATGTAATGGATGGTGTGGACCATCTTATTCAAAAGGGAATTGCCCATGAAGATAAACTGTTCGTGACCGGTGGAAGCGCGGGAGGCATTATGACCGCATGGATGATTGGAAAGAACGACCGTTTTGAAGCGGCTGTCGTAGCGAAACCCGTGATTAATTGGATCAGTAAGACGCTGGTTGCCGATAATTATTATGGATATGCCAACTCCCGCTATCCGGGTCAGCCGTGGGAAGAATTCGAAACGTACTGGAAATTTTCGCCATTGTCGCTAGTGGGCAATGTAGAAACACCGACAATGGTTATGGTTGGGATGAACGATTTACGAACGCCGCCGAGTGAAGCGAAACAATACTATCATGCCTTAAAACTCCGAAAGATTGAAACGGTATTGGTAGAAATACCGGAGGCGTCCCACGGAATTGCGGCACGCCCCAGTAATTTGATCACCAAGGTAGCACATACCTTGGCATGGTTTGAAAAATATCGGAAGTAAATTATTTTTTGGAATCTTGATTTGGATACCAATTCAATTGCTTTACCTCAATATCTTTATTGGCGGTATTCACGATTGATTTGAATTTATCGATATCGCTAAGCCCATCTTTTCCTCTATAGTGATAGGGGTATACCACATCCGGCTCGAAGTCTAACACCGCATCGGCGGCGCTTTCAACGGGCATGGTGTAAGGCAAATTCATGCAGACAAAGGCTTCATTGATATTGGTCAGATTGCGCATTTCAGGGATATCTTCCGTGTCGCCAGAAATGTATACGCGGTGACCGTCCTTTTCAAGCACATAACCATTACCTCTTCCCTTCACATGGAAATCCTTTGCCTCTTCACGTAAGTTATACATCGGAATCGCATCGATGCTAAACCCTTCTACCAATTTGGCTTCACCATTTTTTATCACCTGGGTCTGAGCAGCTAAGGATTTTGGCAATTTATCCATTACTGCTTGTGGCGCTAAATAGGTAACGCCATCCTTGTTGATGGCTTCTAGGGTTTCTACGTTTAAGTGATCTCCATGAATATCGGTCAGTAATATAAAATCAGGTGTTGGTTGGTTGGCAAAGGCTTCTGCACCTCCAACGGGATCTACATAAATGATGGTATCATCCCAATTCATGACCATTGTGGCATGAGAAATTGGCGTTATCTGTACGTTCTGCTCAATTTCCTCTACTTCATCCTCGGTTGAAGTCTGCGCCATTTTTGTCTCTTCGGCGGTATCGGATTCTTGCGATTCTTTCTTTGTTTCATTGCAAGAAATTAGGAATAAGGAAAAAAGGAAAACTGGTAAAATATGTCTCATAGCTAGTGTTTTCCTACGAAAATACGGGAAAACCGTAAGCTATCCTGTTGTTTTACATTACTTTAAGATATACCCCTATAATTCAAAAGCGTTGTTATTCACGAAAAATAGGCTATTCACGAACAAAAGCTTTCCATTGTGCCAAAAGCCTCGGAACAAGATGTCATCCACGAAGTAGATTACAGAACCACGTCCCATACGTTCTTCACCAAAAACCAACGAATTGGCCAAACCAGCTTTTGCTTCTTCACCTGAAAAACCAGAAAGGCTAACAGGGTCTCCTTTGATATAGCCTACATTATAACCATCTTCCAAGAATTTATAAGAATCGCTACCCAATTTCAACGAATAGTAGGTGTCTCCATAGCCAAAAGCCATGGGGTGGGAAGGATCCAATGCAACTTTATAAATACTTCCCGTGATCATTTGCTTGGTGTATTCCTGTTCTCGCTGGTCGTACGGAATCAATTTTGAATCATCTGACTTCTCACCTTCGGTATTATCCTTTTCGTTTCGTTTCAATCCAAAACCATCGGCACGTTCCAAGCTTGAAAGTGCTCTGCCGATAGCGAGTAACTTTCCGCCACCGCGCACCCAATCCTTAATGCCTTTCATCGTATCTTCATTCATGGCACGTCCGTACCAGCCGCTAGGCACCACCAATACATTGTAATCATCTAAATTGACACGGTCGATATCGTCGGTATTGATGGAAGTTACGGGGTATTCCAATTGTTGCTCAAAGAAATGCCAAATTGCACCGTAGCTTAAGGATGATGTGCCTTCTCCTTGTAAAACAGCGATGTTTTGTTTATTGATGAGTTTCACGTCTGGTGATCCAAAATCGGTCATAGCGTCTGCAAAACTGGTAGGAGATGCGTATAATTTGCGGTTATGATTATTCGCTATTTCAGTAAGTTTGTCGTCAAAATTTTCGGTGTTTCGGTTATCTGATCGCGTGATAATTAGACTACCTCGGTCAAATTCATTTCCGCCAAACTTCAATTTCTTTTCTGAAAACCGAACCCTGATATCATGTTTCAATAAATCGGCTAAGAACTTTGCATCGGCCATGCTATTCCATTCCAAAATATAACCGGCCGCATTTGTAGTTGCCTGGTTGGTCACCATTCGGTTTGGTTTCGATCCGTTTGCAGAAACCAAGCTACTGCTAGCAACGGTCTCCAATCCATACGCATAAGGCAAGCTCCAAGCTGTTATGTCGTAAGTGAGGGGTGTACTTAAAGCAGTTTTGGGTTCAAACAAAACACTAACCATATGGCCTTTGGGTTGATTGGTACTTACCACCAAGGCGTTTTGTGAGTTCATAGCGCCTTTTTCGCCTGTTCCATAGGAATAGCCATTAATAGACCCATTGGTAAACCCATATTCAATTTCGTGCAAGTCCAACAAGTCGGTTAATGCTTGAATATTATCCGCTTCTCCTTGCATCACAAAGCTTTTGTAGGTTGAAAAGGAAGTATCGCCAAAATACTTTCGGAATTCTTCATTCAACTTCGCCGCATTTTTGGAAGAAATCTCAACGGTTGAAAGCCCGGTCGTGGTATGATGTGCTGCTCTGTCCTCCAATGTTAGCATCTGACCTTCATCTGTAAATACGCCTAACCCGGCAAAACCGTGACCAGCCTGCTCGTAGGTCATTCCAATGGCTCCCATATACGTAGGGTAGGTGTCGCCATAACTCGGATATAATAAATCGAAGCGTTCTCTTGTGAAAAACAACCAACCTTCCTGATCGAAGTATTTCGCATGATTTTTACCGATCTGTGTTTGGAAATCGCGCTGCCAGGGCGTAATGATTTCGTGAAATGGTTCTGCTGCAGGCGCAAAATAATAGGGTTCGTTTATGCCCTGTTCATGGAAATCGACATGCACATGAGGCATCCATTGGTTGTAAATTTTAAGGCGCTGACGCGTTTCTACCTGTGTGGCCCATGCCCAATCGCGATTTAAGTCGAAAAGATAGTGGTTGGGTCGTCCACCTGGCCAAGGCTCACGGTGTTCGGTAGCATCCTGACCCGGATTGAAAGGCGTTCGCTTTACTTGGTTGTACCAGTTGGCATAGCGATCGCGACCATCGGGATTTACACAGGGGTCGATAATAACTACTGTATTTTCGAGCCATGCCTGTTTTTCGGTAATCAGCTCGTATACCGTTGCCATAGCAGCTTCTGTACTGCTAGCTTCATTTCCATGAACATTATAGCTTAACCATACGATAGCAATATCTGGTGAAGCGGAGCCATCTTCCAAACCGATACTTTTAAGGTTGTTTTTCCGGATTGTCTCGATATTGGCCAAATTTTGAGGCGAAGAAACGATGGCATAGGTAAGGGGTCTACGCTCATTCGTTTTTCCATAATTATGGTAGGTAACCATATTGCTATTTTCGGCTACATGTTCGAAGTAATCGACTACTTGCGCGTGACGCGAAAATTGTTCGCCAATTTCATAGCCGAGAAATTCGGCGGGCGATTGAAGTTGTGCAAAAAGTGGAAAACAAAGAAAAAGGAGGAGGTAAGAAAGTCGCTTCATAAAGGTATTTTTGATTGAATGCCTAAAGATAAATGAAACTTTTTGATGGCAAAAGCCCCATTTCAATTGATCGGATTAACGTAATTTTAGAGGAATAGAAGCTCTAAATCGACTACATTTGCTGTAATTTCAAACACTTTATGCCAAAAAAGTATACGCTTCCTTATTCTGAAACCGGATATTTTTCAACCTTGATATGCGACTATTTGGCGCAATCGGAGAATACACAACCGTTTTATCATCGCTTTCCTTCTGTTGAAAATTTTCAAAAGCAATTGACTGAAAAATCAAAGCAATTTTCAGACGATCAGCGTAAGATTTTGGTTCAGCAATTGGAGAAACAGTATGAAGGTTTCGAGATTTCCGAGAAAACTTCCAAAAATATTCAAGCGTTAAATGATGATAAAACTTTTACCGTTACGACGGGTCATCAACTAAACTTGTTCACTGGGCCACTCTATTTTCTATATAAAATTATTTCAGTTCTGAATCTATGTAAAAAACTGAAAACGGAATATCCAGGGCATACCTTTGTTCCTGTTTTTTGGATGGCTTCCGAAGATCATGACTTCGAGGAAATTCAATACTTCAACTTTGAAGGCAAGCGAATGGAATGGAATCGAGAAAGTGGAGGTGCCGTTGGACGGATGTCGCTTGAAAATATGGATGCGGTTTTTTCTGAGTTCTCAAAGGCTTTGGGTGAAACGGAATACGCACACCATTTAACTACCCTATTTCGAGAGGCTTATTTTGAACATAAGAATTTAGCGGAAGCTACCCGCCACTTGGCCAATCAGTTTTTTGGTGAATACGGATTGGTAGTGCTAGATGGTGATGATGCTATATTGAAGAAGGACTTTGTTTCCGTTGTTGAAAAGGAACTGAACGTACAATTGTCGCATCAACATGTTTCGGAAACGTCTGAAAAGCTTAAGGAAAACGGCTATAAAGAACAGGTTCATCCTCGGGAAATCAATCTTTTTTATTTGGGTGAAGGAGTCCGCGAACGTATTATCAAGCGTGAAGAAACGTATTTTATCGATAATACCGAGCTCAGTTTTTCCCAAAAGGAAATGGAGGAAGAACTTCAAAACCATCCTGAGCGATTTTCACCGAACGCCTTGTTACGACCCGTGTATCAAGAAATGATTCTACCAAACCTCTGTTATATCGGTGGGGGAGGCGAATTGGCCTATTGGCTTCAGTTGAAGTCGTATTTTGAAGCCATTTCGCTAGCATTCCCAATAGTTCACCTTCGAAATTCGGTATTGCTGGTGACGGAGAAGCAGGTTGAAAAATTGAAGAAACTAGACAGTTCTGTTGAAGAGTTATTTCTTCCCCAACAAGAACTTGGTACCCTACAAACGAAGCGTATTTCCGAAATCGAAATCGACTTCACCCAACAACGGGAACATCTTCAACAACAGTTCAAAGACTTATATACGTTGGCCGAAAAAACGGATGCCTCTTTCATCGGGGCAGTAGCCGCACAAGAAAAGAAGCAGCTAAATGGGTTGGATAATCTTGAAAAACGCCTGATGAAAGCGCAGAAACGCAAGTTGGCAGATGAGTTGGAGCGATTGACGAAACTTCAGGATGACTTGTTTCCAAAGGAGAATCTGCAAGAACGCGTGAAAAATGTGTCGGAATTCTACTTAAAATATGGTGAAAAATTGGTTCCGATGTTGATGAAGGAATTGAACCCGTTGGAAAATGCCTTTACGATTATCGAGCTTCAACCTTAGGGCTTGAAGGGGATGTCTTGCGATTCCAAATAATGAAGCGTATTCGGCCCTTGGTTGAAGAGTAGGTCCAATACAGAGAGATTCTCCAAAAACCCGTGCCTTTCCTGAAACACTTGAATGTAAGGCTCTAGTTCGAAACTGCGTTTTGTCTTCGCATCGCTTAGGTATCGCAGATCTTGTTGCGTTGGATCCTTAAAGTACTCATCGGTAGTGGTATAGTCTTTTTCAATACCGATCAGGTCGCAGAGGGTTTCAAATATTGTTAGGTTGTGTTCCCAAAGGAATTCCACCTTTCGCTCGAACAGCGGCTTCAACCCGTCTTCGTAAAATTCAAAAAAGGGAGAGGTGCGATAGGCTGCCTGAAGCGATTTCCAATGTTGCGATTGCCATGGAAAGCTGTCTTCAACCAAAACTTCCTTGGTTTTCTGTCGATCGCCCGTATGCTGAATTGGTACATTCAATAATAGTTTGCCATTGCTATGGGCGATATATGCTCGGGTCCTATAGGTTTGCTTTTGATAATTATCCTCTGCTTCAAAAACGAGCTGTTTACAATGAACCACCGCAACCATTTGCGCCACGGAAGGAAAATAAGCAGGATGCAATAAAATGGTATCCACTACTTTTTATTCTTCTTTCTTCTTTTTCTAAAAAAGTCGAAGGCAAACCAACCCACTAACAGAATAAGGAAATACTTAAAATAAGATACGGGTTCACCACTACCGCCAACCGTGGTAAACACGCGCTCCCAACGGATTTTATTGCCGAGGCCTTGCGCACTGCTATCCCAGCTCATCCATATAAAGACCGGCTTTCCGACCACATGGGTGAACGGAACATAGCCCCACATTCGCGCATCTTGCGAATTGTTTCGGTTGTCCCCCATCATCCAATAGTAGTTTTGTTTGAACGTGTATTGGGTCAAAGGTTCTCCGTTTAAAAGGACTTGATTGCCAGACAGCGAAATTTTGTTCTCGATGCCCATTTCGGAGCCTTCGTATACTTCGATAATTCTGCGATAGAGCGGAAGCGATTTAGGGGTAATGTCAACCGTAGCGCCTTCTTTTGGAATATAAATCGGACCAAAATGATCGGAATTCCAAGGGTATCGGTCATCGCGAGGAAAGGTGTTCGCATCAAATACCCCTTTTCCCGCTTTGTAGGGAACCACTTCGGTAATGTTGGGATTACGCTTTAACATTGCCAAGGCTTCATCCGAAACAGCAGGCAGCACATAAGCTTTCATCTGATCGTCGTAACCGATACCGTCGGTAATATCGTATTGTTTGAAAATATTCGGATTAATTTTTCCTTTTGTTTTAAAAGCATAGGAAAACTGCAGCTTGGAACGATCTGGCAATTCGTTTTGCTTACCATTGATGTATACATAGCCATCGCGTACTTCCAGTGAATCACCCGGCAACCCAACACAACGCTTCACGTAGTTCGATTTTTTGTCCAACGGTTTATCATATACTGCGCCATATGGATTGTAAATATTCACCAAGGTATCAACCGGCCAATTAAAGACCACGATATCGTTACGTTCTATTTCCTGAAACCCAGGAAAGCGGAAATACGGAATCTGTGGATCCTTTAAATACGAACGTGTCTTTACGATTGGAATCGTATCATGAACCATTGGGAACGCCACAGGCGTCATGGGCGTTCTTGCACCATAGTGGTATTTGCTTACAAAAAGAAAGTCGCCTACCAACAAAGTTTTTTCCAAAGAGGAGGTCGGTATGGTAAACGGCTGCATGAAATAAGTGTGTACAATAGTCGCCGCCACTACAGCGAACAAAATACTACTCACCCATTCTCCCGCTGAGGTGCGTGGCTTTAAATCGCGATCCTCGATGTAGGTAACATCTTGGGTATAGTTGATGTAGTAGATGTAAAGTCCACAGGTTAGCAGCACTAAAACCGTATCGGCGGTACTGTTTCTACCAAAACTGCGGATGGTTTCTACCCAAACCACCGGAAACATGATGAGGTTTACGATAGGGATAAATAGGAGGATGGTCCACCAAGATGGTCGATTGATGATTTTCATCAAGATAATCGAATTGTAGATGGGAATGCCTGCTTCCCATGCTTGTCGACCTGCTTTCATGTATAATTTCCAGGTACCTAGAAAGTGGATTACCTGTACGATTAGGATGAATAATAACCAACCTGTCCAGCTCATATATAATTTTTTGTGAAAAGAACGCTGCCTTTTCTAGTGTATCATTTTAATCCCAATACATCTTTCATAGTAAAGATGCCTTGTTTGTTGTAAATATATTCGGCCGCTAAAATAGCACCTTTTGCAAAACCATCGCGGGTATGGGCTTCATGTTTTAAGGAAATAGTATCGATTTCTGAAGCATAGGTAACGATATGTGTTCCCTTTACATCTCCTTCACGTGCAGCCGAAATAGTGAGAATGTCTTCATCTTCAACGTCTAATTCCCATTTCTTTTTTTTATGGGAATGCTTCAGTATATCCTCTGCAATTGAAATCGCCGTCCCACTTGGGGCATCTTTTTTCTGTGTATGGTGAATTTCCTTCACCGATACATCGTATTCTTCCCAATCCGCCATCAGCTTTGCAGCATATTCATTTATTCCAAAGAAGAGATTCACCCCAACACTGAAGTTTGACGCATACAGGAAACTTCCGTTACGTTTTTTGCAAAAGTTTGTCACTTCCTCATACTTATCTAGCCATCCAGTAGTTCCTGAAACCACTGGAATATCGGCTTCTAGGGCTTTTGTAATGTTATCAACTGCAGCTTCCGGAACTGAAAACTCTATGGCTGCATCGGCTTCTGAAAGATTTCCCTCGTGTGTGTCGCTTGTGCTTTTATAAACGATGGTATGTCCCTTATCGGTCGCTAAGCGCTCAATCGTTTTTCCCATTTTCCCATAGCCTAGTATCGCAAGCTTCATTATAATTTCCATTTAAGTGAAACGCCATATTGGGTATTGGCATTCGTCGGATTATACTCAAAATTCGGGGAAACGGACAAATCCTCTGTCACGTTATACTGTTGAAGGTGGGCATCGACATTCGCATCGATGATATTGGCAGCATAAAAGGCAATGGCCACAATTATACTAACGTCCTTATTTTTTTGGGCGGTTCGTTGAGCATTTATCAATCTATCGTTGCTGATTATTGGCGTTTCGCCATCGCCATAAAATTCATCGTCGGTAAAGCCAGCCAAACGGCGTTTGTAGGCATCACGAAAACGATTGTAATCATCATTGTTTCGAATATAGAAATAGATACCACCAGCAATTCCAGCATAGATAATCGGAATTTTCCAATATTTCTTATTGTAGGCTTGCCCCAATCCGGGAAGCACTGCTGAATAAAACGCTGCCTTCGACGGCGCCAACGGATTGTATTCTTCTGGTCCGGGAATAGTATCCTTTACCACGATAATCTCTCGCTCTTCCGAAACGGAAAGGCTGTCGGTTTGTGCCAAGAGGGAAAAGGGAACAAGAAAAAGGATAAGGAAAATATGTCGGCCCCAGCTACTCACTTTTCATACGTTTCATCAATCGCTCTAATTCTTCTTTATTATTGAAGGGAACGACTAGGCTACCTTTACCCGATTTCGAAACTTTTACTTCCACCTTGCTTTCTAGCCAGTCTTCCAATTCGCGACGGGCTTTTTTGGCGAAGGTCGGAACCGATTTTTTGGTCTTTTCCTTTTTAGGCTCAGGCGACTTTAGGTCACGAACCATCGCTTCGGTATCGCGGACGGATAGTTTTTTACCAAGGATCTTTTCGTAAATCTCCAATTGCATATCGGTATCCTCAATATTGATCAACGCACGTCCGTGTCCCATAGAAATGAAACCATCCCGCATTCCGGTTTGGATGATGGGATCTAACTTCAGCAATCGAAGGTAGTTTGAAATGGTCGACCGGTTTTTTCCGACGCGGTCGCTCAACTCGTCTTGGGTGATTTCAATTTCGTCGATAAGGCGCTGGTAGGAGAGGGCGATTTCAATCGGATCCAGGTCTTGACGCTGAATGTTTTCTACCAAGGCCATTTCCAACGACTCTTGGTCGTTGGCAATACGGATATAGGCTGGAATGGTCTCTAAACCTATTAGTTTTGAAGCGCGGTAGCGGCGTTCACCACTTACCAGCTGATACTTGTTGAAACCAAGCTTACGGACTGTAATAGGTTGGATAACACCCAATTCCTTGATAGAAGAGGCCAATTCACGAAGCGTTTCCTCGTTGAAGCTTGTCCGTGGCTGGAAGGGGTTCATGTCGATATACTCCAATTCCAGTTCGACGATGTTGCCGACTACCTTATCGGCATTCTTATCCTCTACAGATTTTATATCGTTGGAAGGGTCTTTTAGTAGGGCAGAGAGTCCGCGACCCAGTGCTTGTTTCTTCGTTGCTTTCGCCATAAATCCTTATCCGTTTTTTTCAATTAGTTCTTGGGCCAAGCTCAAGTAATTGTTGGCACCTTTACTACCCGCATCGTAGCTAATAATACTTTCGCCATAACTCGGGGCTTCACTTAAACGCACATTTCGCATAATGATTGTCTTAAATACCATTTCATCGAAATGCTTCTTCACCTCATCTACCACTTGGTTTGAAAGGCGTAGCCGCTTATCGTACATTGTTAGCAACAACCCTTCAATATCTAATTTATTGTTATGAATTTTCTGCACGCTTTTGATGGTATTCAGCAGTTTACCCAATCCTTCCAAGGCGAAATATTCACATTGAATCGGAATAATGACCGAATCGGCTGCCGTCAGGGCATTCAAGGTTAGCAGTCCGAGAGAAGGAGCACAGTCTATTAAGATATAATCGTAATCTTTTCGAAGATCTCCGATAGCAGTCTTCAACATGCTTTCGCGTTTGTCTTGGTCGACTAATTCGATTTCAATCGCGACGAGGTCGATATGTGCGGGAATTACATCGAGATTCGGAGAATTGGTCGACATAATCGCTTCCTTCGCGGAAATGGTATGCTCTAGGATTTGATAGGTGCCTTTTTCGACTTCCTCTACATCAATCCCTAATCCTGAAGTGGCATTCGCCTGGGGATCGGCATCGATAAGCAGCACCTTTTTCTCCAAAACACCCAAAGAAGCTGCCAAATTAACTGAGGTTGTGGTCTTTCCTACACCTCCCTTTTGATTTGCAATGGCTATTATTTTACCCATTAAGTCTGTTATGGTTTACCGGCTAAAAATACGATTAATTCTATGGAATAGAAACCCTTTTTGTTAACAGGAAGTGAACAAATTCAGGGATTTTCAACTAATTGAGGGTTATGGCTTTGCTTATTCGGCAAGAATCATCTTTGATTGGTTACGTAACGGCAAAAGCTCCAAAAGCCCATGGCTTACTAAAATAGGTCTTTTGTCACTTTTGTCACCCACCCAAATGTGGGATATGCAATTACTTTCCTTTTTTGGCACGAATCATACTGTTTGGTTGTGTACCGGCAAAAGCTCCAAAAGCCCATGGCTTGCTAAAAAAGATCTTTTGTCACTTTTGCCACCCACCCAAATGTGGGATATGCAATTACTTTCCTTTTTTGGCACGGATCATACTGTGTGGTTGTGTACCGGCAAAAGCTCCAAAAGCCCATGGCTTGCTAAAAAAGGTCTTTTGTCACTTTTGCCACCCACCCAAATGTGGGATATGCAATTACTTTCCTTTTTTGGCACGAATCATCTGTTCGAGCATATCCCACATTTCCTCGGGGACTTGCTCTAACAAATTCATCTGACCGGCACCTTTCAACCATTCGCCACCATCGATGGTAACGACCTCGCCGTTCATATAGGCAGAAAAATCGGAAACTAGATACGCGGCCAAATTGGCCAATTCCTGATGGTCACCAACCCGCTTTAACGGTACTTTCTTAGCTAAATCGAACTTTTCCTTTAAATCGCCAGGTAGCAATCGGTCCCAGGCACCTTTGGTTGGAAAAGGTCCGGGTGCAATAGCATTAAAGCGCATGCCATATTTTGCCCATTCCACCGCCAAGGAACGTGTCATGGCCAACACTCCAGCCTTTGCGCAGGCACTAGGCACTACATAAGCGGAACCTGTGTAGGCGTAGGTAGTAACAATATTAAGAACCGTTTTATTTTTTTCCTCAGCATCAATCCAATGCTTTCCAAAAGCCAGTGTGCAGTTTTTGGTTCCTTTTAGCACGATATCGATAATGGTATCAAAAGCATTGGCACTCAGTCGCTCCGTAGGAGAGATGAAATTTCCGGCAGCGTTGTTCAATAGCACATCAACAGAGCCAAAAGCTTCAACCGACTCCTTCACCATGTTTTCAACCTGATCGTAATGCCGAACATCGCATTGCACTGGATGGACCTTTCCACCGGTTAACGATTCCAATTCATCTTTTACCTTTTCGAGTTTTTCGATATTTCGGGAGGTAATGACGACATTGGCACCTAATTCCAAGAAATAGGTAGTCATCGATTTTCCTAGTCCGCTACCACCGCCGGTAACTACAATTGTTTTGCCTTTTAAGGCATCATCACGAAGCATTTTTGCTGAAGTATCCATAGCTTTTTTTTAGTGTCTTGTAAAAATACGGAAAAGCAACATTTTTACTATGCATGCATAGCAGATATTTCTCTATCTGACTTGCGGAATACTTCGATAAAGTACGCAAGGGTTTAACGGACTATCCTTATCGAGTTTTGGGTGAAGAAAGGTTTTGATGTATTCCATCCCGATGCGCTGCATCACTTTTTCTGAAGGCTCGTTCTGAACGGGAGTATGTGAATAGATTTCGGCTAGTTTACATTTATTGAAGCCAAATTCCAAACAGGCTTTTGCCGCTTCGGTAGCATATCCCTTTCCCCAGACGTCACGTTTGAAGCGCCACCCGATATCGACTGAAGGTGTGAAGTCACTTTCAAAGGTTTGGTACATCAATCCCGTGAAACCAATAAACATTCCTGTGGAAAGTTCATCTACGGCAAAATAAGTATATTCCTTCTCGTAGAAATGTGTTGAAAACCGATGCATAAGCTGTTCGGTTTCCGATTTTGAAAGTAGGGATGGGAAATGCTTCATCACTTCAGCATCCTGACCCATTTTAGCAAAAGGTTCGAGGTCTGAAGTATGCCAATTGCGTAAGCCGAGGCGTTCAGTTTGTATGCTATAGTTCACTATTCAGAAACGGAATCAATCAATATTTGAAGCAATTCGATGGCTGCTTGGGATATTTTTGTTCCAGGTCCATAGACGGCTACAGCACCTGCATCGAACAAGAATTGATAATCTTGGGAGGGAATTACACCGCCAACGATAACCATTATATCCTCGCGACCTAATTTTTCAAGTTCGGTAACGACTTGCGGGACCAAGGTCTTATGACCGGCGGCCAAGGACGAAACCCCTAGAATATGGACATCATTTTCAACTGCTTGCTTTGCAGCTTCCGCAGGTGTTTGGAACAATGGTCCGATATCGACATCGAAGCCAACATCGGCATAACCGGTAGCGACAACCTTTGCGCCACGATCGTGACCATCCTGTCCCATTTTGGCAATCATGATTCGCGGCCTCCTGCCTTCCAGTTCAGCAAATTGATTGGCCATTTCCCTTGCTTTTGCAAATGATGGATCTTGTTTCACTTCCTTACTATACACTCCTGATACGGATTGAATATTCGCTTTATACCGTCCGAAAACCTCTTCCAACGCACTGGATATTTCACCTAAAGTTGCACGTTCGCGAGCGGCATCGACGGCTAAAGCTAGTAAATTTCCGTCACCCGTTTCGGCAGATTGTGTTAGTTTTTTTAGTGCTGCGGTTACCTTTTCGTTGTCGCGTTCTTTTTTGATTCGTTCTAATTGCTCGATTTGGGATGTTCGTACTTTTTGATTATCCACATCCAGAATATCGATGGGGTCTTCCTTTTTCAAACGGTATTTATTAGTACCCACAATAATATCCTGTCCACTATCAATCTTCGCCTGCTTTCGCGCCGCAGCTTCTTCAATCCGAAGTTTTGGGATACCTTTTTCAATCGCTTTAGTCATTCCCCCAAGCTCTTCAACTTCCTCGATCAATGCCCAAGCCTTTTCGGCAATTTCCTGTGTTAAGGTTTCCACATAATAACTTCCCGCCCACGGATCGACCGTTTTGGTAATGTTGGTTTCCTCTTGAAGATAAATCTGCGTATTCCGGGCAATCCGTGCCGAAAAATCGGTCGGCAGCGCAATAGCTTCATCCAATGCATTTGTGTGTAAGGATTGTGTGCCTCCGAAGGCAGCGGCTGCCGCTTCAATACAAGTTCTAGCTACATTATTGAAGGGGTCTTGCTCAGTTAGGCTCCATCCACTGGTCTGACAATGGGTTCTTAGAGAAAGTGATTTTGGATTCTTTGGGTTGAATTGTTTCACCAACTTTGCCCAAAGCATTCGTGCAGCTCGCATTTTTGCGATTTCCATAAAATGGTTCATCCCAATCGCCCAAAAGAAGGAAAGGCGTGGCGCAAAACTATCGATGTCCATCCCCGCTTCAATCCCGGTTCGGATGTACTCTAAACCATCGGCTAGCGTATAGGCCAATTCGATGTCACAAGTAGCACCTGCTTCCTGCATATGATAGCCCGAAATGGAAATACTGTTGAATTTCGGCATGTTCTGCGAGGTAAATTCAAAAATATCACTGATGATCTTCATAGAAGGCGTAGGTGGATAGATATACGTATTTCGCACCATAAATTCCTTCAAAATATCGTTTTGGATGGTTCCCTTAAGCTGTTCCGGTTTCACTCCTTGCTCTTCGGCTGCCACAATGTAAAATGCCATAATGGGTAAAACGGCTCCGTTCATGGTCATCGATACGCTCATTTCTTCCAACGGAATCTGATCGAAGAGAATTTTCATATCCTCCACACTGTCGATAGCAACCCCCGCTTTTCCCACGTCGCCAAAAACCCGTTCGTGATCGCTGTCGTAACCGCGGTGCGTGGCAAGGTCGAATGCAACCGACAATCCTTTTTGCCCTGCCGCTAAATTTCGTCGGTAAAAGGCATTGCTTTCCTCCGCTGTGGAAAATCCTGCATATTGTCGAATGGTCCACGGTCTGCGGACATACATGGTAGAATATGGGCCGCGAAGGTATGGAGGAATTCCGGCAGCATACTTCAAATGTGTAAGGTCATCTACATCGGAAGCCGAATAGGTCCGTTTAATATCGATGCCTTCGGAAGTAGCATAAGTTTTCTCTTTTTTCTGTCGTTCCGAAGATGTTTCAGTTTGAAGGGTTATATGTTGAATGTCTTTTCTACTCATACGTCAATACAGTTCGAATAATCATAAAAATCATAAAGGCTATAAACAAAAAGCCTACGGCAATTACCAGATAGCGGTTCCATTTCTTCTCCACCATCACGCCATTGATGCCCGTTCGAATCAGTCCGATACCCAACAGTGCAAATATGATGGCAAGGATAATTTGTAAAGAAATACCGCTCATAGTTATTCCGTTTCTAATCGTTCTTGTTCCAACTTTTCGGCTAGGCGCTTTGGAAGGATGGGTTCCAGCAGCGTTTTTCGTTTGTCTGTTTTTAAGAAAGGATAAAGTTCTAGATCGTCTTTCATTCGATCTTGTTTGTTCGGATGATAATTGGTTCCGAGTAATTTCAAGGTTCCTTCCTCAAATAATTGTTGTTCCTTGGCGGCACTTTCCTTTATTTTCTGTTGAATTTTTCCCTCTTTCAACTGTGAAAGGAAGCCGCCTCCTTTTTCGATATCCTTAAACAGTGCTAGCGCTTTTTCCGCTATTGAAGTAGTCAAACTTTCAATATAGTAGGTTCCGTCAGATGGATTGCTAACCGTATCGAAATAACTTTCTTCCTTCAGTACCAACAATTGGTTACGGGAAATTCGCTCCCCAAAATCGTTGCTTTTATGGTACAAGGCATCGTACGGCTGATTGCAAACGGCATCGGCACCGCCTAATACGGCCGACATACACTCAGTTGTGGTCCGGAGCATGTTTACGTTATAGTCGTAAAGGGTTTTGTTCCGACGCGATGGCGTAGCCAAAATATGGCATTCCTCTTTAGCACCATATTCCATTGCTAAAACAGCATATACTTTTCGAAGCGCTCTGATTTTGGCAATCTCAAAGAAATAATTCGATCCCATTGCCATTTTGAAAGTAAGCGTAGTCTCAGAAAGCCACTCTTTTTCTGAATAATGGTTCAGGTATTCGTTGGCATGGGCAAGTGCATAGGCAACTTGCTGTACGACGTTGGCACCAGCATTTTGATAGGTTGCCGTATCTACACTCAATAAATGGTGCTTAGCGTATTGGGAACTAAGAGTGTCCAAAATCTGATGATCCTCCTTTAAGGAATGATACCAATTGCCACTTCTTCCCAGGTTACCGATAAGATCGATGTTATAATATACGGTTGCCTTTTTTTGAGTGAAGAAGTCGATTAACTTTCTATAAAACTCTTCTGGAAGAAATTCTAGATTAAGATAAATCGTGATTTCCCCAAACGGCAAATTTTGAAACGTTTTTTCAATATCGAAAGATTCGGTTGCAGAAAAATACAATGCTTCCGCACCGCGATTAATTGAATCGATGGCTAGTTCGTTCGCTATTTTTTCGTCATCGATAAAGACTGCTTGGGTAACGGACCACGTTTTCGGTTGACCGGGAATAGGAGGGAAGGACTGTTCGAAATCGTCTGGATGATAAAACGGTTTTACGTCGATACCCTCTGGGGAATGCCAAAGCAAGGCTTCATTATAATCGCCCCCTTTCAGGTCGACCTGAATTTTCTGTTTCCATTCCTTGGCTGAAACGGGCGGAAAATCGTCAAATAAATTATTCATTCTCATTGTCTTTTTTCACGCTATCGGCGTGTTCTATAATATAGATATCTTCACCTTCTTTCTTAAGATAGTATTTTTCACGCGCAAACCGTTCTACTTGGTCGCTATCCTTCATCTTTTCCATAAAGCGTTTGTCCTTTTCGATTTCAGACTGATAATATTCCTTGTTTTCCTCAAGGCCTTCAATATCATCGTCCAATTCCTTATGAATCAAAAAGGAATTCGTATCGAAAAACAACATCCAAATCACAAATACCAACAGAATAAGCACATACGTATTCGTTGCTATCTTAAACCATCGCTTATTTTGGAGGTTCTTCAGATTCATTGTTGGGCTACCAATTTTTGATGAATGATACTTCGTATAACGTCTACAGCCACAGTATTGTATCGATTGGTCGGAATAATAATATCGGCGTATTCCTTCGTCGGCTCAATAAATTGCTGATGCATGGGCTTCAGCGTGTTTTGGTAGCGACCGAGCACCTCTTCGAGGTCGCGGCCCCGTTCGGCGATATCGCGTTTCAATCTTCGAATTAATCGCTCGTCGCTATCGGCATGCACATATATCTTGATATCAAAAAGCTTTCGAATTTCAGGATGGGTAAGGATTAAGATACCTTCCACGATGATGACTTCCCTTGGGTGCGTGGTTTCCGTTTCGCCCGTCCGGTTATGATCTTTAAAGCTATACACCGGCTGTTCGATGGCATTTCCCTTACGCAATTCCTCTAGGTGCGATACCAACAAATCGAAGTCGATGCTGTTCGGATGATCGAAGTTGATCTTCACCCGTTCTTCGTAGGGTAAGTGACTAAGATCCTTGTAATACGAATCTTGTGAAATGATGCAAACTTCTTCCTTCGGAAGTTCCGCCACGATTTGGTCGACAACAGTTGTTTTTCCGCTTCCCGTTCCGCCAGCAATACCGATGATAAGCATGAAATGTAAGGTTTCTTGCAAAGGTAGGGAAAATGTTGTTGCGATAGGCTGTATGCTATAAGCTGTATGTAATTTTAGGAGGTAGGAGATAATATTTTAAACACCCAACACCACTTCATAATTCTACATTCTCAATTCTGAATTCTCAATTCTCAATTCTGCATTCTGTGCCACATTGTTCCCCAATTATTCCTTCTCCACCTTTGCAACCTCTTCCTCGGTCACCATTTCGTCCTGTGAGTTGCCCCAACGGTTCATGACATAATTCATGACATCGGCGACTTCTTGGTCGGATAAGCCCATTGGAACCATAATGCCATCGTAAGTTTTGCCATTCACTACTATTTCACCTTTCTGACCGTATTTTACGGCTCGGATGCTTTCGGTCCGCTTATCGCGAAGCCAACTACTATTTGCTAAAGGAGGAAAATTTCCGGGAATGCCTTGTCCGTTCGCCAAATGGCATTGCATACAGAAATCGGTATACACCATACCGCCACGTTCCATGCTTTCCTCTAAAGGGGTTTGTTGTGTTTTTTCGGTACTTTCTGTTGCACCGATTTTAATGTTTTCTGAAGTATCCTTCTTATCGTTTTTACAAGATGCTAGTGTGATGAATACTGAAAAGACGAGAATATAGTTTGTCATGGTTTGATTTGTTGTTTTAGGATAAGTTGTAGTATTAGTGACCTCTCGACTGCACTCGAGGTGGACATAATGAATTATCAAAAAGATCAATTTTTAGGCACTACTTTATAAATACCATCGCCTTCAACTGCGATATACATATAATCATCGGGTCCCATTCGAACGTTTCGAACGCGTCCGATATCTTGGGCAATTTTTTCACGCCCTGTCACTTCCGAACCGTTCAACTTCACCAATTCAACATAGTTGAACTTTAAGGAACCGACCAATAAATGGCCTTTCCATTCCGGATAGCGATCGCCTGTGACGAAATCCATTCCGCAGGGAGCAATCGAAGGGACCCAATAATAAATAGGTTGCGTCATCCCTGGTTTAGACGTTTGGTCGGTAATTTCCGTTCCACTGTAATTCACGCCGTAGGTCACCACGGGCCAACCGTAGTTCGCACCCTTCTCAATAATATTGATTTCATCTCCGCCTTTTGGTCCGTGCTCATGCACCCAAATGGCTCCGGTTTCTGGGTTACGCGCCATTCCTTGTGGGTTTCGATGCCCGTAAGAATAAATCGCTTCCCGAACGTTCGCTTCACCTACAAACGGATTATCCTCGGGAATGCGACCATCGTCATGTAGGCGATATACCTTTCCACCATCACGCGTTAGGTCTTGCGGATTTACATCTCGATTTCCTCTTTCACCTACAGAAAAATAGAGATAGCCATCGGTATCAAATTCAATTCGAGAGCCAAAGTGCTGACCTCTTGTGCTGTTCGGCATCGCTTTATATAAATCTTCAATATTAGTAAGGGCTCCGTTTTCAAGCTTGGCGCGAATCAGTTTGGTATTTCCACCATTGCCTTCGCCTTCTGTACTGCTAAAGGTAATATAGATCCAGCCGTTGTTTTTATAGTTTGGGTGAAGCGTTATGTCCAACAATCCACCTTGGCCCCGATTGTACACCTCCGGAACATTTTGAATCTCCGATTTAGTGCCATCCTTAAAGTGAATCAGTCGTCCATCCTTTTCAGTAATAAGCATACTTCCATCCGGCAACCATGTCATTCCCCAAGGATTATCGAGGTTATCTACAATACGTTGGGTATCGTACGTTCGTGTATCGTCGGTTTGTATGGCTACATCATTCTTTTTTGTCCGTTGTGCACAAGAAATAAAAAAGCTGAGACATAGCAGGGAGACTGCAATTCTTTTCATAGCTGGAAATTTTAGGAAAAGATACTGAATTCCGAGAATAATAAAAAGCCCAAGACCGATCGATCAAGGGCTTTTGCGGGGTATAAGGGTATATCCCTTTCATAGCATAAGCGATAGGAATATCTTTCAACTATAGTTACGTAATCCAGGGCTGGATGGTTTTAATTAATGTAAATTTTTAGGAATCTTCTTCCAAAGCAGCTTCCAATTCGTCGGTCATCTTCAAATTGTGAAACACATCCTGTACATCGTCGTCGTCTTCAAAAGCATCGATGAGATTCACAATTTCTTTTGCTTCATTCAAGGGAAGTTCAATCGTGTTTTGCGGAATGCGCTGTAGTTCAGAATTGTGTGGCTCGATATTTAGCGCGTCTAATTTATCCGACATATTTCCGAAGTCGGTGAAGTCGGTATAAATGGTGAAGAAATCTTCTTCATTCTCGAACCGTGTCGCTCCAGCTTCTATCAATTCCAATTGCAAGGTTTCAAAATTGAGATCCAGATGTTCCTTCTTCAATGTAAAAACACCTTTTCGGTCAAATAAGAATTCCAGCGAACCATTGGTGCCCAAACTGCCATCATGTTTGGTGAAAATTGATCGTACCGATGCCACGGTTCTATTGGTGTTATCGGTAGTGCACTCCACAAAAATGGCAATTCCGTGTGGGCCGTAGCCTTCAAACGACATCTTTTCGTAACTATCGGCATCGGCACCTGTAGCTTTTTTAATTGCCCGTTGAATAGTATCTTTCGGCATGTTTACACCTTTCGCATTCTGAATGGCATTCCGAAGCGCCGGATTGGTTTCTGGGTCGCCGTTTTGGTTGTTTTCCTTGATGGCGACGTTTATTTCCTTGATGACGCGGGTGAATTGCTTCGCACGCTTTTTATCTTGGGCGCCTTTGCGATGTTTTATGTTCGACCATTTACTGTGTCCTGCCATGTTTCTGTTTTTCGAATGTTAGCTTCCGAATAACTTATGCTTTTTTCTGAAATTTTTCAACTACTGCTTTCATAAAGTTTTCTGAAAGGAAAGGGGTTGACAGCTTTGTTGCAAACCCGTATCTTTACCGAAACGCTTTTTTTATGGAGAAAACCTACAAAGCCATCGTAAACGACGCCTTCGAATTTACGATGAAACAATCTGAAATCGACAGCTTAGATAGCATCACACAACACAATTCCAAAACCCACATTTTAAAAGATAATACCTCCGTTGCTGCAGAAGTCGTTGCGAGCGATTTTCACACAAGGACGTATACCATTAAGGTGAATGGTAATAGATATACCGTTTCTATTGAAAGTGAATTGGACGCGCTTATTGAAGAAATGGGACTTTCACTCGGTAGCGATGCCGTTGAAAATGAAATCCATGCGCCTATGCCAGGCGTCATCCTTGAAGTGAACGTTTCCGAAGGCGATTCCGTTTCGGAAGGTGATACACTCTGCGTCTTGGAAGCCATGAAAATGGAAAATGCCCTAACAGCATCGAAGGATGCAACCGTGAAAGCGGTTCATATTGCCAATGGCGATACGGTCGATAAAAATGCATTGCTAATTGAATTGGAAGACTGATGAAAATAAAGAAAATACTTGTAGCGAATAGAGGTGAAATCGCCTTGCGTGTCATGAAAACAGCACGAAATATGGGCATTAAAACGGTGGCCGTGTTTTCGGAAGTCGACAGGCATGCACCCCATGTTACCTTTGCAGATGAAGCCGTGTGCATTGGACCGGCACCATCATCAGAATCCTATTTGAAAGGGGACACGATCATCGAAACGGCTAAAAGATTAAATGTAGATGCCATTCACCCAGGCTACGGATTCTTAAGTGAAAATGCCGATTTTTCTGAAGCGGTTGCGAAAGCCGGATTGATTTTTATTGGACCAAAAGCCCATGCCATCAGTGTAATGGGAAGTAAACTGGCCGCCAAGGAAACCGTAAAGAAATACGATGTCCCAATGGTACCCGGTATCGATGAAGCGATAACCGATACCGAGAAAGCGAAACAAATTGCGAAGGATATCGGTTTCCCAATTTTGATCAAAGCATCTGCTGGTGGCGGTGGTAAGGGAATGCGTGTGGTTGAAAAGGAAAGCGAACTGGAAGAACAGATGAAACGCGCCATCAGTGAAGCAAAATCTGCCTTTGGCGATGGTTCCGTCTTTATAGAAAAATACGTGGGCTCTCCGCGCCATATCGAAATTCAGGTATTGGCCGACACCCATGGAAACGTCGTGCACCTTTTTGAACGCGAATGCAGTATTCAGCGACGCCACCAAAAAGTAGTCGAGGAAGCACCTTCTTCAGTATTATCACCTAAATTACGTCATGAAATGGGTGAAGCGGCCGTGAATGTGGCCAAATCTTGCGATTATATCGGTGCTGGTACAGTCGAGTTTCTTTTAGATGAAAACCATAATTTCTACTTCCTTGAAATGAATACTCGATTGCAGGTAGAGCATCCCGTTACGGAATGGATTACCGGTATCGATTTGGTGGAACAACAAATCAAGGTTGCTGAAGGAGCCGAACTATCATTCAATCAAGAAGATCTGACTATTACGGGTCACGCCATGGAACTTCGGGTATATGCTGAAGATTCTCTAGACAATTTTATGCCAAGTGTTGGAACCTTAGACGTGTATCGTCCACCCTCTGGTAACAACATCAGGGTAGACGATGGCTTTTTGGAAGGAATGGAAGTACCCATTCAGTACGATCCGATGCTCTCAAAATTGATAACGTATGGGAAAGACCGTATGGAAGCCATTCAACGGATGAAGGAAGCCATCGATCAGTATGAAGTGGAAGGCGTAGCGACCACGTTACCGTTTGGAGCCTTTGTGATGGATCATGAAGCCTTTCGGTCTGGCGACTTCGATACACATTTCGTAAAAAATTACTATTCGGAAGAAAAATTGAAGGGTGAACGCAAAGCGGAAGCAGAAATCGCTGCAACTATTGCAATACAAGAGTATTTGAAGGATGTAGAAAAGTTACGCGTTCCAAAGCATAGATAAAAAAATTGTTAATCCTTAAAACGATTCCTGCCTTCGCAGGAAATATTATGAGCGACACCAACAAACAATTACAAGAGAAGATTGCCCAGGCAAAATTGGGCGGCGGTCAAAAGCGTATCGATAAACAACACGCAAAGAAGAAATTAACCGCACGGGAACGTATCGAATATCTATTGGATGAAGGTTCCTTCGAAGAAATGGGAATCCTCGTAACCCACCGAACTACAGAGTTCGGAATGGATAAGCAAAAATTCTATGGCGATGGCGTGGTTACGGGTTATGGAACCATCGACGAACGGTTGGTATATGTTTTTGCCCAGGATTTCACAGTTTTTGGAGGATCTCTTTCAGAAACCCATGCAGAAAAGATCTGTAAGATTATGGATCACGCCATGCGTGTTGGAGCTCCTGTTATTGGCTTAAACGATTCAGGAGGCGCCCGAATTCAGGAAGGCGTTCGTAGCTTGGGCGGTTATGCCGATATTTTCTACAGAAATGTGCAGGCTTCGGGTGTGGTGCCACAGATTTCCGCTATTATGGGACCCTGCGCTGGTGGTGCGGTATATTCGCCGGCCATGACCGACTTCACCTTAATGGTTCAGGATAGCAGTTATATGTTTGTTACGGGTCCGAACGTGGTGAAGACCGTGACTAATGAGAATGTTACTTCAGAAGAATTAGGGGGCGCACGGACTCATGCGACCAAAAGTGGGGTGACGCATTTCACCGCTAGTAATGATATTGTATGTTTGGAACAAGTGAAACAATTGCTGAGCTACCTTCCACAAAACAATCAGACCACACCAAAAATGCTTCCGTATGAGTTAGGTGAAGAACTGCGCGAAGAACTGGAAGCAATTGTACCGGACAGTTCAAACAAACCGTATGACATGCATTCGGTGATTTCTGGGATTATTGACGAAGAAAGCTTTTTTGAAGTCCATAAGGATTATGCCGACAATATTATTGTTGGGTTTGCCCGTTTAGGTGGAAGAAGCATCGGAATCGTCGCCAACCAACCGATGAGTTTGGCGGGTGTCTTGGATGTGGATAGCAGTAAAAAAGGCGCGCGCTTTGTGCGTTTTTGTGATGCATTCAATATTCCTTTACTGGTATTGGTTGATGTGCCTGGCTTCTTACCTGGAACCGATCAGGAATGGAACGGAATTATTCTGAATGGAGCCAAATTGCTGTATGCTTTGAGTGAAGCAACCGTGCCGAGAGTTACCCTTATTACACGAAAAGCCTACGGAGGTGCCTATGACGTGATGAATAGTAAGCATATTGGTGCCGATATGAATTTTGCGTGGCCGACGGCTGAAATCGCCGTAATGGGGGCAAAGGGTGCTAGTGAAATTATCTTTAGAAGGGAAATCGCTGCTGCTGAAGATCCAGAACTCAAGCTTTCCGAAAAGGAGGCCGAATATGCAGAAGCCTTTGCGAATCCTTTTAAAGCAGCCCAACGCGGCTTTATTGATGAGGTAATCCAACCCAAGGATTCTAGACAAAAACTGTTGAAGGCCTTCGCGATGCTGGAAACGAAGAACGTAGAAGGGCCAAAACGAAAACACGGCAATATTCCACTATAAAAATTGTAATATTTAAAACTGAAAATAGGGTAGGGTAATTGTTTTGAAAGCTGTTATAAGGATTGAAAACTATATTTCCTTAAATTACGGCAGCAATTTTTGCCAAATCCTATGAATCACCTTTTTTCGAAAATGAAGTCCGTGCTACTCCGTTTTTTTGATACGCGAGCTGCGGGTCTTTATTTTATTCTTTTTGCTATTGCTATTGCGGTAGCCACCTTTATTGAAAACGACTATGGAACGAGTGCCGCCCAAAAGGTGGTGTACCAAACGTGGTGGTTTGAACTATTACTCTTCTTATTTGCAGCTACTATTTTCGTCAATATTATTCGGTATCGAATGGTGCAGCAAAAAAAATGGGCGTTGTTGTTATTTCACGCCTCCATTATTATTATTCTTTTGGGTGCAGGAGTTACCCGTTATTTTGGATTTGAAGGTGTGATGCACATTCGCGAAAACGATGCGGCTAATACGTTTTTGTCTGCAGAAACCTTTTTAAAGTTTTCAGTACAAAAGGATGGTGAAACCTACGAATTTGAAGAGCCGGTATTGTTTGCTAGTTTAGGTAACAACGATTTTGAGGAAAGCTACCTTATCGATGGAACCCAAATTGACGTAGCGGTAACCGACTTCATTCCGAATCCAATACAGTCCTTAGTGCCTTCATCCGATGGAAAACCTATACTTCAAATAGTAATGGGAGGTATGAATGGTAGGGAAGAATACTTCTTAGAGCAAGGGCAGGTCCGTCGCATTCGAAATGTGCTTTTCAACTTTAAGGAAACATCCATAGATGGCGCTGTAAATATTCGCTATTCTTCAGAAGGTATCTTCCTTCAGCATGACAAACCACTTAGTCAAACCGTAATGGCAACCCAAGAACGGTCAACGCTGGAACCTACTGGTGAATATTACCCCTTAAAACTCCGTTCGTTATATTCGGACGGAAGCAGCAGTTTTGTATTTGCTCAGTTTCAGCCCAGTGCAATACTTGAGTTGTCTTCGGAAAAACCCAAAGTTGAAAATCAAAGTACGACCGCGGTTGAAGTAGCAGTTACGGCAAATAAGGAAACGAAACAAACCTTGGTATATGGCAATAAAGGAATTCCCGGTCGACCTGCGACCATCCCATTCGATGATATGCGGGTAACCATATCATACGGAGCCAGAGAGGTGTCCGTGCCGTTTGCCATTCGATTGAACGATTTCATTCTTGAAAAATATCCCGGAACTAACAGTGCTTCCTCCTATGCCAGTGAAGTGACCTTACGGGACCCGGCGGAAGGTGTCGATATGGACTATCGCATTTATATGAACAACATCTTGAACTACGGTGGCTATCGGTTCTTTCAATCGTCTTTCGATAAAGATGAAAAAGGAACCTATTTAAGTGTCAATAGCGATTTCTGGGGGACACTGATTTCTTATATCGGATATGCATTGCTGACCTTAGGAATGATATGGACGTTATTCAGTAAGAATACGCGTTTTTATTCCCTTCGGAAGAAAATTGGAAACCTAAGAAGCAAACGGGGCACTTTTTTAATACCGTTGCTCTTCATGTTAAGCCTTTCTACAGTTTCAGCCCAACATTCGCACCTAGACCATGCTGTCGCAGAAGACCATGCCGAAGCATTTAGCACCTTAGTCGTTCAGGACTTTAAGGGCAGGATGAAACCGATGCATACCTTGTCTCGGGAATTATTGCGCAAAATTCATCGGAGTGAAACAGTCGATGGGCTGAATGCCGATCAAGTATTTCTCAGCCTTTTTGTAAACAAGGAACAATGGTATGAGGTCCCGTTAATAAAATTGGGGAAACATCCAGACGTGAAGAAATTATTGGGAGTGAACAACGATTTTGCTTCGTATAAGGATTTCTTTGATACAACGGGCCAATATAAACTTCGTGATGAGGTTCGTAGGGTGTACGGTTTGGAACCTATTGACCGAGGTACCTATGCAAAGGAATTGTTGAAGATTGATGAACGTCTCAATATATTAAGTATGGCGTTTTCGGGAAGCTTGCTGAAAATCATTCCCCTTGCCAACGATCCCAACAATACGTGGGTTGCGTATAATAATCATGGTCATAGTAGCAACGATGGTCACAATCATAATACGGTGGCCGATAAATTTTTCAATGCTTATGGCACAGCGCTGAAACAAGCTACCGTTTCAGGAAATTACGAACATGCCGGTCATTTACTTGAAGAGCTGAAAACATATCAGAAGAAAGAGGGGCAGGGCGTTATTCCTTCAGATTCTGAATTAAAGGCAGAAATTTGGCTGAATAAATTAAACGTCTTCAACAGGCTGGCAGGCTACTATATGCTCTTGGGCGTCGTGTTCTTGGTGTTCCTGTTTATTTCGGTTTTTAAACCGAATTGGAAGCTTAAAAAGATTTACTATATCCTGTTCGGGCTTGTGGCATTAGGTTTTCTATTTCATACACTTGGATTAGGACTGCGTTGGTACGTTTCTGGACGCGCCCCTTGGAGTAATGGGTACGAATCGATGATCTACATTGCGTGGACCACAACCTTGGCGGGAGTGCTGTTTACACGAAAATCGTTTGGTGGTTTGGCGGCAACCATGGTATTGGCAGGGACAATTCTTTTTGTAGCCACGCTAAGCTTTTTAGACCCTCAGATTACACCTTTGGTTCCAGTATTGAAATCGTACTGGCTTACTATTCACGTTTCTCTGGAAGCGGGAAGTTATGGTTTCTTGATGCTTGGAGCGATCATCGGGATTATCAATTTGATATTGCTAATTTTTATTACTGAAAAGAACAAAAAACGCGTAAAGCAAATCGTTCAGGAATTGTCGTATATCAGCGAGCTTACCCTCATAGGCGGTTTGTTTATGATGAGTATTGGCACCTATCTAGGCGGTGTTTGGGCAAACGAATCCTGGGGGCGCTACTGGGGCTGGGATGCAAAGGAAACCTGGGCTTTGGTAACCATTTTAGTGTATGCCTTTATCTTGCATATGCGGTTTATCCCTAAGTTTCGTGGACTGTATGCCTATAATGTGGCTACTATCTTCGGATTGGCCTCGGTAATCATGACCTATTATGGAGTGAACTATTACCTTTCGGGCTTACATAGTTATGCTACGGGCGATCCCATCCCAATTCCGACGTGGGTGTATATTGTAGTTATAATTTTAGTTGTGATAAGCTTGCTAGCCTTTTGGCGAAAGCGAAAGTTTGTAGAAATATCCTAAAGTTTATTACTTCACTACTTCGGCATTCTCGATGATAAGATCGTAGGTATAGCCCGCGCCAAAATCGCGGTTAAGAACAACGGTTCCCTTCATTGTAACCGTTTCTCCTTCCTGTACTAATTGTTTGCTTGTAAGTACCATATCAAAATCGTCTTGTGTACCATCTTGTAGATGAATCCAATTGCGATTCATGATATTGGGGTTCACTTTAGTTACTTTACCGGATAGTTGAACGACCTTGCCCTCATAGCGATTCGGTTCTTTTAATAAATCGGCAATGGACATAGAACCTTTTTGTTGCGAAATCTTTTCGCCGTGCATTTCAATATCTTCTTTTACCGCTGTAGTCTGTGAGCGGGTAACATCGCCCTGACCTTGAATATTGCTATGCATAGCATGGTCTTCCGGTACTAGATTATTGATTAGGATCATGCGGCCAAACACACGATTATGCTCCTTACTCTCAAAATTTGTTTTCAACAAACCGCCACGATAGAAATAGGTCTTTCCAACTTCAATCGGTTGCTTGGCAGTGGCTATCCAAAAGGTCTCTCCGTTTTCAGAAACATTCAAGTACACATATTTGGTGGTGGGTAAAACTTCCTTTACCGTTACTTTATGGATACCTTCAGATACTGATTCGTTGGATTCAGTAGCGTGGTTATGCGTTGCCTCCGTATTCGTATTTTCTTCTGAAAAGATATTGCTAGCCGTTTTGGATACTTCTTTTTCCTTGGCACTAATAACTTTTGGCTCGTCATTACAGGCGAAAAGTATACTGAATGTGGCTAGGGTAAGGACTGTTTTTTTCATTGTGGAAAGATATTATTTTTTCACTTGCTATAAAATCGCTTGATTAAACGTGTATAGAAGCGGTAATTGTTTTCTTCTTCGAATTGCGACAATTCACCATTTACCGAAAATAGCCACGTTCGTGAGATATTCCATGAAATACTAGCGCCATAATAACTTTGTTGTCGCTCCTGTGTTGAACTAGCATAGGTATAATCGGCCATTCGATAGTATAATTCACCGTCAAGCTTACGGTCGATAATTTCTCTTGAATAGCGGAATGATAGAATGGAACTTTCCAAATAATTCGATTCATTTCGATTATAGTTGAAGTTGAAGCGTCCGTCGATTGCGGGAATTTTCGACCAACTGATATAGCCGTTTATATTATCCGATTTATTTAGGTCGTTTTCCTGAAACCGGGTAGCGTAGCTTCCCCCGAAGCGTACATATTTTAATGGACGAATGTTGGCACGGATTCGAACACCTTGCCTGGCGAAATCGTCATCCAAGAGCTGCTCGATTTCTGTTTTGAAAGTTTCGTAAAAGATTACTCTTTTTCGGGTATCGTACGATACCATCAAATCAAACGCGCGGCTAAAGCGATACCGCGCAGAAACATACATGTTGGTCAGTCGCGTTTCACTTCCTTGATTTCCGTATAAATCCAGTTCCATAGAGCCGAAAAGATTTAGGTCTCCAATAAAACTATTGTGTTGTAAATAGGTGTACATCCTGTCTGTAGCACCGTTGTTGGTCTGCTGCATCACCCCGACAGTTGTTTGCGAATAGGTGTCGTCCCCTTTTGTTTCAATTCCCAGATATCCGCCATATTGAAGCAGGTCGGAATTAAACCCAAAATCGAAAAAGTCGGGACGGAAACCCCCCATGGCACCTACATAGAAATTCCCAAAATATTTTTCCAGTTGAAGGCCATCGTTAGCACCCAGCGAAGGAGCTTTTGGGTTTACCTTTCTTCCCAACGTTGCCGTAAAGGTGGTGTCGATATCGTACCTCACTGAAAGGTTAAAGACGTTTAGCATACTTGTTCTTCCAGTGAAATTGCTGTCTTCGGGTAAAATTACATTTCGATAATTCAGATAGGCCTCAGTCGAAAAACGGGAATCGCCGATATTATCGGCAGTCATTGAAAACCGACTCATAATACGATGTCTGTCTTCCCGAACATCCGAAAACTGGTTATAGCTGCTTGCAGAGATGCGCCCGCGTATTTTCTCTTGAAAGGGGCCGGACGATTCCTTTGCTTCTTGTGAAGTTGACTTGGGAGGCTTCGGACGAGTGGGCTGCGGTGTTTCGACAACGTTCACATCTTTGGCTTGGGTACTTTTCTTTGTGGTATGTACGACTTCATCACCTTTGGCGACCGTACAATCATTAATAACGGTACAGACTGCTGAAGTAGATGATTTATCATCCACCAATAAGCAAGGCTTATTATCCGCTCCTATGCGAAGCGTATCACCAACCTTAATTACTTCAGTATTGTCAAATTTCACATATACATTTTGCGAAGTAACAAAGGAAACTTGTCCCTGTTGCGTTTGCTGGGCCCTCGATTGCTGCCAAATGAAAAGCAGTAGGAATATGGATAAGATGCGTTGGTACCGCTTCATATTTAAAGTTCTTCGCCTGTAGGATGACATTGGAAACAAGCGTTGCTAGTATATTGATAATCGGGTACATCCTCGTGGTCGTCATTTGTTTCACCTGCTGGATGACAGTTTAGGCAGTCAAAAATTGAATAATTGTTAGGATCGGTATGACAATCGATGCAGTTGTTCCATTCGCCTTGGTGTTCACCGCTATAAATCGGAAAATACGTTCCATCATGATCAAAATCGGCAGGCTCCCAGGCATTCACGGTATGACATTGCGTGCAATCTGTAGGAAAATTGGCGGCTGAATGATTTGGATTAGTGGTTTGGTTAAAATCCGTTAAGTGGCAAGACTCACAATCGGTAGGAGTACCTTGGTAACCATCGGCATGACATTGTATACAATCCACCCCCATATGGCCGCCCATTAATGGAAAATTAGTGGCGGAATGATCGAAGCCTTCACTTTCATTACCCGTAGGATGACACGCAAGGCAGGCGGTACTTTCATATACATAACCCGAGATACCTTCGTGTTCGTCGTTTGTTTCTCCTGCAGTATGACAGGTGGTACAGGTGAAAACAGCATAATTACTAGGATTGGTGTGGCATTCCACACAATCGCTCCAAACGCCTTCATGTTCACCACTATAAATAGGGAAAAATTGGCCATCGTGATCGAAAGTAGCAGGCATCCATCCCGGATCGGTGGTATGGCACTCTATACAATCGGTAGAAAAGCCAGTAGCGGTATGATTTGGATTACTGGTTTGATTAAAGTCGTCCAAATGGCAATTCACACATTCAGGGGAAAGCCCGGAAAACGTTCCTGAGGTGTGACACTGATTACAGTCTTGAATATCGTGTCCTAACGTTAGTGGGAAGAAGTCATGATTGATGCTTTCCGCTTCCCAACCAAACCCAAATGGGTTATGGCATTCGGTACAATCGGTGCTGTAGCCAGCCGCCACGTGATTAGGATTCTGGGTTGCCAAATAATCCTGACGGTGACATTCGATACATTCGTTTCCAATTCTATTGAATATGATGGGTACATCGCCTGTATGACATTCAACACAACTAACATTGGCATGTACACCGATTAAAGGGAATCCGTTTTGTTCATGGAGTTCTGGAATTTCATCGACCAGCCAAGATTGAGTATCATGACACCGCATACAATCGTTTCCAACCGTTTGGGAGTGAATGTCTAAATGACAGGAAATACAGTCCTTCGGCGCATTTTCAAATACCAAATCGCTATGACATGATGCACAGTCGGTCAATTCGTGGGCGCCTTCCAATTCAAAATCAGTAGTAGCATGATCGAATTGAAGCGTTTCAAAATCGATTTCCCAGCCTTCTGGATTATGGCATTGAGCACAGTCTATCTGTAAATTTTCTCCGTGCGGCGATTGGGCAAGCAGCAGTGTTGTTCCGAATAAGAATACCAATATTACATATGACAGTCTGTGCATTCCAATTTATTTAGTTGATAAACGATTTCGGTTTCACCAGTAGCACTTTCTATAGCATGACACGCATTGCAGGTTAGGCTAGCATGTTTTCCTTCTAACGGAAAACGCGTATTGCTATGGTCAAATTTTTCGGGCATCCAACTGTTGGTTACATGACACCTCGCACAGTCTGTAACGCCATTAACGGCAAAGTCATCACCATGCACATTTTCGTGACAAGCGATGCAAGCGGTATTCAAATTACTGAAATTCTGCGAAATAACTGTTTTTTCGTTGTCAATTTCAAAATGACACTCACGACAATTAACGGTTTGGTGCGCTCCCGTTAATGGCCAATCGGTTCTAGTGTGGTCGAATGATACGGCTGTCCAAGTATCGCTTATATGGCATGCTTCACAGTCTTGTTGCGGGTAAAATTCTGAAGCTAAATAGCCTTCATGAAAATCGGTATGGCAGTCAATACAATCATTTCCGAGATTGGCAAACGACCATCGTTCTTCCCCTTCATCTACATGGCAAGCAAAACAAGGTGTCGCTGCATGGGCGCCTTCCAAGGGAAAATCAGATTTTTGGTGATCTTCCAAAGTGAAGAGGGTATACTCAAAACCTTTTTCCAAAGAATGGCATTCTTTACAGTCTGGCGAAACACCATTCTCGGCAAATTCACCATTGTGATAATCCTCATGACAATTCATGCAAGCCGAAAAATCGATCGGATTGCTGAAGCGTTCGGTATGGCATTCCCGACAATCTATTCCAACATGTTGTCCTTCCAAGGGATAATCGGTAGTGCTATGGTCGAAAAAGTCCATGTCGCGTAACGCTAAGAAACTACTTTCCTGATGGCATTTATTACAATCGGTGCCGTACTTTCCATCGTGTTGGTCTTCATGGCATGAAATACAGCTGGTTTCTTCGATGTTTAAATTATCCTGAAATACGGAGGTAGGAGAGGAGGCAGCCGTATGACAACTAAAACAATCGATATTTTTATGACTTCCTTTTAGGGTGAAGCCAGTAACAGCGTGGTTGAAATTTCCCTTTCCAATAAATGTTGAAAAAGATGTTTCGGTATGGCAACTGGCACAGGTTCCGGGAAGTTGACCGTTATGAACATCATCGTGACACGCCTTACAGTCTTCAAACGCAATTCCTTCGAATAAGGTGAAGGGTTCGCCATTTCGAGTTGTTTCTTGGTGACATTCCTTACAATCTACATTTATATGTTCTCCTCGTAATGGAAAATCTGAGGTACTATGATCGAATTTGGGCGCTGGCGACCACGCTTCCATAGTATGACAGGACATACAATCGTTGGTTAAGGTTTCCTGATGGTAATCGTCGTGGCAGGAAAGGCATTTTGTGTCTAGGCCTAAGAAGGTGTCCTCCCGCTTTCGCAATTCACTATTTTGAATGTTGCTTGGTTTATGGCATTCGCGGCAGTCGACCGCAGCATGAGCGCCTTCTAATTCGTAGCCAGCAAGGGAATGGTCGAAGTTGTTTTCATCGAAACGAATCATATCGAACCTCCGACCGTGGTGTTCGCTATGACACTCAAAACAGTTTTGGTTGCGAACAGAGGAGTTGGCATGATAGCCTTCATCCCTACGCAATAACGTCTGAATTTCGGTATGGCAGGCCAAACATTTTTGGTCCGATACACGCTCTCCAAGTACGTGACATTCAGTACAATTGGAGATGCCTTCCAGTTGCGAATGGGCTTGCGTTAGGTCGCCCGGTGATATTTGACCGAGTAGAATCATGTTGCTGAGCATGGCCAGAAACAATATGCTATTTGCTATGAATCGTTTCAGGATGTTATAGGCTAGGTGTATTAAAGGTATGAATTTTTCTTTTTCACTTATGTTTTTTCAAAATATACCCAAATCGCTTCGTAATCTCGATCCCTGCTTTCTGTAAAAAATTGGTGGGCATTTCACCACCGGCGAAAATGTATACACGATCATTTTTAAGTTGGCGTGTATCTTCTTCACCTTCTACTTTCAACAAAACAGAATCTTCATTTATAGCTACACAATCCGAACTGTAAATAATCTTGATTTCATCATTTTCGGAGGCCAGCTTAATCTTCTCCTTGTTCTTCGGTTTCAAGCGTGAAAACTTATCTTTTCGATAGGAAAGAATGACCTCGTTTTCGTCCTTCAATAATAGAACAGCTTCAATAGCAGAATCCCCACCTCCGACAACCAAAATTTTTTCATTAGCGATATGCTCGGGTTCTAAAAGTCTGTATGCCACCTTTTTGGATTCTTCACCAGGTACATCTAATTTTCTTGGGCTACCCCTTCTTCCTATGGAAAGCAGCACATTGTTAGCGAAATGCTCTTCTCCTTTATTGGTGATCAATTTGAAGGTTTTGTTCTCTTGTGGAATTACCTGTTCTATTTTTGTTTGTTCCCTAATTTCTAAATCGTGTTCGTTTATTACTTTTTTCCAAAGTGAAAGCAATTCTTCTTTTGAAGTATCGTAGAGCTTTACTTTTCCGTGTAAGGGCAATTCCATTGGGTTGGTCATAACTACCTTCGAGCGCGGAAAGGTGAAAACGGTACCACCCAGCGATTCTTGTTCGAAGGTCAGGCTGTTTAATCCTTGCTTTTTCGCTTCAAGGGTGGCGGAAATTCCAGCGGGGCCAGCTCCTACAATTGCGACATCGATAATTCCCTCTTTTTTCGGCTTTTTTGCCTTTACCATATATTGAACTGCCTGCTGGCCTTGTTCTACGGAATTTTTAATAAGTCCCATTCCGCCCAATTCGCCAGCGATATAAATGCCCTTTACATTGGTTTCAAAATTTTCATTGATATGGGGAAGATCTACGCCACGTTTTTCGGTACCGATACGAAGAGAAATTGCTTCTACGGGGCAGGCGTGGAAACAGGCGCCGTGGCCAACGCAATTGGAGGCGTTGATGACGGTGGCCTTTCCATCGACTATGCCCAATATGTCCTGTTCGGGACAGGCAGCAACACAGGCGGCACTTCCGATACAGGTGTTGAGGTCGATAAAAGGATGAAGCGAAACCGGTTCATGTAGTCCTTCCTCTTTTGCCGTTTCAACTTTTTTTCGTGTATTTTCGGAAGTGGTTTTTTTCTTCCGAAGGTAAAATATTACAATAGTTAGGCAAAGTAGGGCTACGATGCCGTAAATGATGATTTCTTCTAAAACTACTTCACTCATATTTAAAAAATCCAACGATATCCGAAGGCGATGGCGACGCCTACGTGGATAACCACAATGACTAACATAATTAACGCGAAGGGCATATGGGCAACATGCCAATATTTGAATAAGCGCTTCATCAACTCTAGTCGGCCAATACGTTTATTGAGCCTACGCTCATCCTTTACCAATTTCAATACTTGTTTTTGATCTTCCTTTGGAACACTTTCTTTCGCTAACATGCTGCGGAGCGAACGCAGGGAAGGTTTTTTGCGGCTTTCGGTATCGGTATAGTCTAAAAAAGATTGTATTTGCCCGCCATCAAGGTCATATTTGGAACTGAGGATTCCGGTTAGGTTGGTCTTCATCCCTTTCACCTCTTGTAGGCTCAGTTCGCGTCCTTCAATAGTTCTTGGTATTTGAATATAGATAAACCGACCAATAACACCACTGGCTACCACGGCCACCATGCTCCAGAACGCAATGGAGACAATACCGCCAAATTTAAAGGCAGTATGGAACAATACCATAATGGGACCAAGTGTACAAAGGAAGATGTGAAACTCTAGTAGATATTTCAATTTAAGGTATTTCGACATAAAATTATAGCGCTTTCGAGCGATATAGATGCTTACTCCGAAAAGGATAAGAAAGGTTCCTATAATTCCTAGCCCTTGTCCGTAAAGTCCGCTTGGCTTGAACCAATCGTGCCTTGGGTGGTAGAAGCGTTCTTCCAAAGGAGTGGTATAATAGGTATAACCGGTATAAGAGAGATAAGCGAAAACGGCCAAAACGATTGCGGCCATGGTGCCGACATAGAGGGTATGCACAGTTTTTGTCACAGTAGATCCTTAGTTTTTTTGAAAAGTACAACTTTTTTAACAATAGGTATTTAGAAAAATAACAGCTACAACTTGAAATACCCTACCCAATTTTAAAGTTGAATACTGCAATTAGTTTGCAAATGGTGATACAATGTGTATTTTTGCCTTCCAATTTTTTGGGATGTGGCCCTTCGACTACGCTCAGGATACCTGCCTGCCGGCAGGCAAGAACTGGACGACTTGCGGTTTCTGGGAAGTCTTAAAACCATGCGTTACAATTATAATATTGTAACATATATAGAGTATTCGGGATGTGGCGCAGTCTGGTAGCGTACACGCCTGGGGGGCGTGGGGTCGCAGGTTCAAATCCTGTCATCCCGACAAACAGATGCCTAAGGACAAAGTCCTTGGGCTTTTTTATTTAATGGCAAACCAAACAAAGTTTGAGTGAAGGCATTCAATAAAAATGAACACGGTGCAAAAGCACCGGGCATCTATTTGCAACAAATGCGATGTAAAAGGATTCTCCAAACCCTGTCATCCCGACTGAATGTGAAAGCAACGTGAACACGTTGCTTTTATGTTTTCAGAAGAATCTTAAGCTTGCTTAAAAGATTCGAATGGAAATGTAAAGTAGCATCAAGGATGCTTGCTTTCCATTTGAAATAAGGGTTTGTTTGGATTCTACAAATCCTAATTATTTAGAAAGGAAGTATAACTTTATACAATTGCTTCAGGCAATCCTGCTTGCCATGGTAGCAAGGCTGGAATTTGTTCCTTTGCCGTAGCGGAAATAAAAAAGGAAAGGCCAGAGGTTTCAGCTTTTATGAGCAACGTTCCCCCTCTCAGGATCACAGGAGGTAATCCTGCTTGCTAACTGACTAAAAGTCTTGATTTATTTGCTAAAAGGTATTTCGCAGGATATTTTAAATAAATTGCCTTAGGGAAATACTACTAAAACCTTCCTTAATACTTCACAAATTTTTGGGAAAACAGTTCAGTTTGGTTTTCATCGTAGAGTGAAAGAACATACAGGCCATTATTTAATACAGTGGCATCGATTTCAGATGATATCCTATCCTTTACTACGACAATTCGTCCTAGCATATCGCGTACGGTAATTTGTGAAATCAGGTTCTTTTGAATTCCTGAAAGAAATAAGGTTTCGGAAACGGGATTCGGAAATAGTTTGATTTCGGATACTTCTTGATAGGGTAGCGATAATAATTCACAATTTTCATCAACCCCATTATTGATGGTTTCAATGGGACAGGCTGCAGCCAGATGCTCTGTAAACGATGCAGCCCCATAAATAATGCCTTGGTCGGAAAGGTTGGCTACTTCGGTAACCTCATTCATTTCAAAATTGTATTCATACACAATTCCAGTGTCAGTAATGCCATAAAGGATATTTTCATTGCAAGAGGAAAACAAGTTTATAAATGAAAAAACGTTGAAGGGCGAACAACCGATTGATATAATGTTTTCGCCATCGTATGCCTTCACAAAATTATTGGGATATACTAATTGACCCTTGAGAAAGGAATAATCGCCAAATGTTGCAAATCCCTCGTCTTCAACTTGGGTAAGTATCCCTTCAGAGATGTCATAGGTTAATAATTCACCTGTAGTGCGTTTAGCGGTATATAAAACATCGTTTTCATCGCATACCAAGCCAGAATATGTATTCAAACCAAACAAAGGTGGGGGAAGCGTTACTAACTCCGTTAGTGTCTCGGTTTCCAAATCAATTTCATTTAAGGTCGCATTAGCACTGGAATCGGAATCGATTACGGCATATAATGCGCCAGAAGGCGATAGCGCAATATCCAATACAATGCCATCGGTTGGGATCGTAAATAATGTCGTGCTATTGAAATCGCTATCGATAGATTTCAAAACATTATCCGAAGTTACAATCAAAAATTCTTGTTGTCCGTAACCCACAAACGCTAAAATGAAGCATAGAAATAGTAAGAAACCTTTTTTCATCGGTAATTTTTTATAAATATAATGGCTATACGACTATTTTAAAATTCTTTTTAGTGGTGTAACGATTTGAAAATTAGTAATTAATATAAGTGTGATAATGTTTTGTAGCGAACTATGCAGCTATTCAAACGCGCAGAGATTTCATGGTATTAAATTCTAGCGCTTCGGCATGAATTTTGTCCATTCTTTACTATTGAAATGTGAAGCGATACATTTTAAAAGAATAGTAAATAATAGTATCTTCGCCTCACCCCAAAAGTGCCCCTTTGAAACGAGAGATTACATTTTTGCTGATCCAATTTTTCCTTTTCGCCATCTTTTTTATTGATATTGAAGGAAACTATCTTTCTATTCCCAATTGGCTATATTTTGGATTGCTTGCATTTATTCTTATTGGGTTTATGATTTTGTTTTTTGGAGTGGTGAATCTTTTAGGCGAATCGAAGAAAGCCAATGTTATGAACGGCAATCGGTATGTGTACCATGGCATTTATAAATATATCCGTCATCCAATCTATGCGGGAATCCTCGTGGCAATGTTTGGATATGCAATTATGGAGGTTTCCATCGTCAAATTATGCGTCACCCTTATCATGGCTACTGTGTTCTATTTCAAATCTGAACAGGAAGAGCGATGGATGATCCGAAAGTATTCCGCATACCGTAAATATCGTAGGACTACGGGTCGATTTTTTCCTAGATTTCATTCATAGTATACGTTGATTTTTGCATTGGCTTTGTTAATAAGTCAGTCCCTTCCTTTCCCTTAAAAGTTACTACATTTACAAATTCAAAAACCGAAGAAATTATATCATGGCAGAACAAGTAGAACGTATAAAATGTTTGATTATTGGTTCAGGACCTGCGGGATATACAGCAGCGATTTATGCTTCCCGCGCCGACTTGAAACCAGTTATGTATACAGGTATGGAACCTGGAGGACAGTTAACCACCACTACTGAAGTAGATAACTTTCCTGGGTATCCAGACGGAATAGATGGTCCGAAAATGATGATGGACCTTCAAAAGCAAGCCGAACGCTTTGGTACGGAAGTTCGTATGGGAATGGTAACTGAAGTCGATTTCAGCGATGAAGTGGGAGGAATCCATAAAGTAACGGTCGATAATGAAAAACAAATAGAGGCCGAAACCGTCATTATTTCTACTGGAGCTACTGCAAAATACCTCGGGTTGCCAAGTGAACAACGGTTGCGTGGCGGCGGGGTTTCTGCTTGTGCAGTATGCGACGGTTTTTTTTATAAAGGACAGGATGTGGCAATCGTTGGTGGTGGCGATACCGCTGCGGAAGAAGCCACCTATCTTGCCAATATCTGTAATAAAGTAACCATGTTGGTTCGTAAAGACTATATGAAAGCTTCCAAAGCGATGCAGCACCGTGTTACCAATACCAAAAATATCGATTTGCGCTATAATACTGAAGTAGAAGAAGTGTTGGGCGAGCAAGTTGTGGAAGGCTTGAGAATGATAAATAACGAAACGGGTGAAAAAGAGGATATCGAAATAACAGGATTATTTATCGCCATCGGACATAAACCCAATACCGATATTTTCAAGGGGCAATTGGATATGGACGACACCGGATATGTGGTCACAAAAGGAAAGACTACCAAAACAAATAAGCCGGGTGTTTTTGCCAGTGGAGACGTTCAGGATAAAGTATACCGTCAAGCAGTCACGGCAGCGGGAACAGGTTGTATGGCTGCATTGGACGCAGAGAGGTATTTGCAGACAATTGAAGCTGAAGTAACAGTATAGCCTAATTTAGAAGGAATTAAAAAAGCCGCTTACTGAAGCGGCTTTTTTTGTTTTTGGATCTTATATTTTTGTAAACGTCAAAAAGTCCGTTTCGTCATTTCCATCCTCATCTTCATCGAAAAGCTCAATAGTATTATCATTGGCCATCTGAATATGCCAATCATCCGTTAACTCATCAAAAGGATTTTCCTGAGAGAATTGAAGGATTAGTTCTTCATCGTCATCAACTCCATCATCATCGTTGGAATCGTTGCTGGATCCTTCATATGACCAAGTTCCTGTTTCCGAAAATACATCTGTAGTGGCAATGACATTCCCCTCGGCATCAAAATCGAATTCGAACCCTAAAAAATTCTCTGTTTTATCTTCGCCATCATCAAAAAAATAAGTGACTTGCCATGTATCCTGAGGTAGGGTCTGTACAATATCTGCAAATTGGTTTTCTTCATCTTGGTTCGTATCTCCATCATCATCACTGCTACACGAGATAAATAATAATGTCGCTAAAAGTAAACTTTGTATCTTCATAATAATTTTTTCAAAATTAGTTTGAAAAGAAGATAGCAAAACGGAGTAGGAGGCTATACCAAAGTTATGTTATTTCACTTTTTTTTAATAGTCCATTCAAAAGCAAAAGATGAAACAACCGTTCCCGATACATCCGTTCCATTGGCTTGAAGCCAAATTGTAGTGCCTTCTCCCGTTTGCAGGGCTGTTTCAATCGCCTGTGCTACTTTGGTTCCTTCCTCACATTGAAACGTAATACGCCCTTTGGCTTTTTTATGAAATTCAGCTTTATTCTGAGCTACCAACATTGAAATAGGGGCCTTAGTTTCCTGAATAGCCTGCATCACCAAAGCACCGGTTGCGAGTTCCGCGGCCATTCCCTGCACTGCCCAAAACATTGATTTAAATGGGTTTTGATTGATCCATCGCAATCGAACAGCGGTTGTACATTTTTCTTTAGAGATATTTTTGATCCTAACGCCCGTTATCCAAGCTGAAGGAAGTTTAAACAATAAAAATGTGTTGATTTTACTTGGAGTGAGCGGCATAAGGAATGGTATTTACCACAAAATTACAGTATTTCCACCACATCCTTATATCTTAATAAAATGTTAAATTTTAGTACTATGTTTTGCATAATACCTTCTTTTAGATATATATTTGCATAGGAGATTATTAAGTTATGGAAACAACTCTATCAAAAAACGAACGAAATGTCGGTGCAGCAATGCATCTTACAACCTTTCTAAAGTACTTTTTTCCTTTTGGAAATTTTATCGGTCCATTAGTATTGTGGACGCTCCATCGGGAACGTGCCTTTACCGACAATCACGGAAAAGAGGCGTTGAATTTTCAATTAAGTATTTTGGTGTATGCATTGGGAATAGGACTAATCTGCCTGCCCTTTGCGATCATCTTTGCGGTCGACTTCATTTCCCTTATGGAAAGTTTGGAGTACCAAGTAACCGTGGGGATAAGTGATATTCGAAACCTGTCAGGTTATATTTTGTTGGCAGGATGTGTAGGCCTATTGCTTTTCGGCCTATTTATTTTTGAACTCTTTGCCATTATTAATGCCACCCTGCATGCTTCACAAGGAAAACAGTATCATTATCCGCTTAGTATCCCTTTTTTAAAAACCACTTCTGAAGCCAATTCAGAACAAAATCAATCAAAAAATGAACACCATCATTAATCTAGTTATGACCGCCGCAGTTTGCTTCCTTGGGTGTGAAGTCCAAAGTGAATGGACCGAAGCCCAGGCGCAACAGGCAACGTGCATAATGCAACACGATAGTACCATGATCGCTGTTGAAAAATCAAACGAACTATTATTAGAAACGCCCTCAGATGAAAATTGAAAACACAAAAGCGCAGATGCGCAAAGGAGTGCTGGAATATTGCATCCTCTCTATTTTGAAGGATGGCGAGGCGTATACCTCCGATATTTTGGACACCCTGAAGGAAGCAAAAATGCTTGTCGTGGAAGGGACCATTTATCCGTTGCTAACACGTCTTAAAAATGCTGGACTCTTGGCCTATCGATGGGAAGAATCAAGCAGTGGTCCGCCACGCAAGTATTACAGCCTTACGGAAACAGGAAAACTGTTTCTTGACGAACTAAACACGACATGGGATGAACTTCACCGTGCTGTGAACAAAGTAACCGCTTCAACCGAAAAACAATGAAAAAGACAGTAAATATAAACTTAGCCGGCACCTTTTTCCATATCGACGAAGATGCCTACGCCAAACTATCACGATACCTCGACGCGATACGTAAATCGCTTACCGATCCAAAAGGAAGCGATGAAATCATGCGCGATATCGAAGCTCGAATCGCCGAATTGTTCAACGAAAAAATCCAATCGCAATCGCAGGTAATCTCTATTAAGGAACTCGATGAGGTGATCGCAGTGATGGGTCAGCCAGAAGACTATATGGTCGACGAGGAAATGTTCGAGGATGAACCTGTTAAAGAACAACGCGCCCGACGACAAAGCGGTCACAAGCAATTGTTCCGTGATATCGACAACAAATTTATTGCGGGAGTATCCTCAGGACTGTCACATTATCTTGGGATTGATGCCATTTGGGTACGGTTGCTATGGATTTTACTGACATTCCTTTCCTCCGGATTTTTCATAATCATCTACATTCTATTTTGGATTTTGGTTCCGGCGGCGGTTACCACTTCCGATAAGTTGAAGATGACCGGCGAACCTGTCAATATCTCTAACATAGAGCGCAAGTTCAAGGAAGGGTACGATTCGGTTACCGATTCGGTGAAGAATGCCGACTACGATAAATATGGAAATAAAATCAAAAAAGGTACTGCGGGTTTTTTTGAGACCCTTGGGAAAGTAATACTTGCGATTCTGACCATTTTCGTCAAGTTCCTGGGGGTGCTGTTAATCCTAACGTCACTTTCAGTGCTTATCGGTCTTATCATTAGTTTATTCACCTTAGGAACCGTAGGGCTCTGGGGAACAGGAGAAATAATGGATTATATTTCCTTAGCCGATATTAGTGGAGCGCCAATTTGGTTGGTTTCGCTGGTAGTGTTCTTCGCTGTCGGAATACCGTTCTTCGCCTTGTTTATCTTAGGGTTGAAGTTGTTAATCAACAACCTCAAATCCTTAGGGCGCACCGTAAAGATTTCATTGGTTATCGTTTGGGTGTTATCCTTAATCGGACTTGGAATTCTTGGAATTCAACAAGCTACACAGCGAGCCTACGAAGGAGAAGTGATTTCAGAAAATACCTTAGCCATCGATGCGAATGATACGGTTTATCTAAGTATGCGCGCCGATCATCAATATGAATATGAAGTGTACCGACAAGGAAATCTTCAAATAGAATATGATGAAAACGATGAGAAGGTTATCTATAGTAACGATGTCCGACTTATCGTGAAATCAACACGAGACAGCGTTGCCAAGATCCGAATCATGAAGGAAGCGGAAGGTGAAGGCCGTCTGGCTGCTGAAAAATATGCTGAAGCTATTAACTATAGCTATAGTCTGGAGAATAATACGTTATACTTGGATGGCTTTTTCACTACCGATACGAAGAATAAGTTTAGGGATCAAGAAGTAACCGTAACGGTGTTCCTACCAGAAGGAAGTGTGTTGGTAGCCGATAAGAATACACGATCGTTCCACAGCAATTATAGCAATATGGGTGATATTTTAGATTATGGGAAAGAAGGACATTACCTCCGAATAGTAGAAGGGGACGTCCAATGTCTCGATTGCCCTGTGGAGACATATAATGATGATGATGAATTTGATAAAAATAGCTATGAAGACGATGTCATGAATACTTCACCCGATGCGAACACCAATGTAATTGACGATGAAGGAAACTTACATGAAGGTAGTTCCGATCCGAATTGGGAAAATGAGGTATATGAAGATTTTCAACCTTCTTCTGCAGAAACACAGGAGCAAACTCAAGATACTATCAATCAAAATCAATAAACTATGAAAACACTACAGCTATTATTTTTAGGACTGTCGACCGTACTGCTTAGCAGTTGCGAGTTCGATATTCGATTGGGACAGACCAATGGAAACGGAAACGTAGTAACCGAGGAACGTTCGGTAGATGCCGACTTCAACATTATACGAGGAAGTGCCGGTTTAGATGTTTTTGTGAAGCAGGGCGATGCGGTTTCAATCACAGTTGAAGCCGATGGAAACCTTCATGATCTCATCGAGACGGAAGTCATTAACGGAACCTTAAAGATTGGAACGACCGAAAACATCGGACGTGCCAAGGCGAAGAAGGTCTATGTAACCTTTACCGAGCTATCTGGCTTGGAAGCTTCGAGTGGCGCTGATGTGATCGCGGAATCCGTTTTAAAAGCTGAAACTATTAGCTTAGATGCGAGTAGTGGAGCCGATCTTGAAGCAGAAGTCTTCACCAAACGTCTCATCGCTGAAACCAGCAGTGGGGCCGACCTTAAGGTCTGGGGACAGGCAAGCAACATGGAAGCTAGTGCCTCTAGCGGTAGCGACCTGGACGCCGAAGCCTTAGAGGTAATCAGCTGTATTGCCGATGCTTCCAGTGGAGCCGATATTAAAGTAAATGTGCGCGATCGTTTAGATGCAGATACGAGCAGTGGCGGCGACGTGCATTATCGAGGTAATCCGAAACAGATTTCAAAAAATGACAGCCATTCCGGTGGCGTGCATAAAATGTAGCAACTCCCACTTTCAATAGAGCGAAGCCCGTAGTCAATTCAGCTACGGGTTTCTTCATTTCAGTCAGAATGTCTTGCAGCTAATCTGAAATCCCATTATTTTCGTTACCAAATCGTATTTCTATGGAGGTTCTAATTATTGAAGATGAAAAACCATCGGCACGACGCCTAAAACGAATGTTGGAAAAACAGGGGGTTACCGTCATTCATACCTTGCACAGTGTAGCAGAGTCGGTGGAATGGTTTCAAAATAACGTACATCCAAAATTGATTTTTTTGGACATTCAACTAAGTGATGGATTGTCGTTTGAAATCTTCGACGCCGTATCGATTAAAAGCTCTATCATCTTCACCACTGCATACGACGAATATGCACTACAAGCCTTTAAACTGAACAGTATCGACTATTTGTTGAAGCCTATCGATGAAGAGGAACTCGTTCAGGCGGTAAACAAGTACCGAGAATTGCAACCTTCCGTAAAGGAACTTCAAATGAGCTTTGATGATATTCGGAAGATGTTGACCAACCCTGTGGAACGCGAATACAAAAAACGCTTCACTACGAAAATCGGTCAGCACCTAAAAATGATCGCTGTCGATGAAATCGAATGTTTCTATTCTGAAAACAAAGGAACCTACGCATTTACTGAAGAAGGGCGCAACTATTTACTCGATACGACTCTAGAACAATTGGAAGACGAACTTTCACCTGAAAAATTCTTCCGTATCAATCGAAAGTTTATCATTTGCATCGATGCTATTGCCGATATTATTTCCTACACCAATTCAAGATTGCAGTTAAAACTGAAAAACTACGATGAAGATGAGGTGATCGTAGCCCGGGAACGCGTAAAGGATTTTAAGCTTTGGTTGGAATAGCCGTATGTAAAATACTTCTTACAATTCTTGCATAGTAGTAGCACGAACCCCATCTTTGCCACCGTATTGAAAACGGATATGGCAAAAGTGGTATTTATTACGGGAGCATCGTCGGGCATTGGGAAAGCCATAGGCGATTATCTTTCCGAAAAAGACTATTCGGTATATGGTACCAGTCGTAATCCTTCAAAATATCCCAACAGCAGCTTTCCGCTTATCGCCATGGAAGTAACCGATAAGGAAAGTATCGAGCGCGCCGTTTCCGAAGTACTTCAAAAGGAGAAAACACTCGATATCGTTATCAATAACGCTGGCGTTGGAATTACAGGTCCGATTGAAGAAACACCTCACGATGAAATCGACTATGCGTTTTCAGTAAATTATAAAGGACCACTTCACGTTATTAATGCCTGTCTTCCGCACATGCGAAAACAGCACAGCGGAAAGATTATCAATATTACCTCCATTGCAGGATATATGGGCTTGCCGTATCGTGGGATTTATTCTGCCACCAAGGCAGCTTTGGAAGTCACAATCGAAGCCATGCGAATGGAAGTGCTTCAATTTGGGGTTGAAATGGTGAATGTGGCTCCTGGCGATTTTGCCACCAATATTGCCGCCGGACGCTATCATACGCCTGTTCGAGACGATTCGCCTTATCGCGATCAGTATGGAAAAACCCTTGAGTTGATGAATAAGGATGTGGATAGCGGGGAAGATCCTGTTCAAATGGCGAAAGCAATTCATACAATCATTACTTCTTCAAAACCTCGGGTTCACTATAAAGTTGGCTCTTTCCTTCAAAAATTCTCTATCGCGCTTAAAAGAGTATTGCCCGATCGCATGTACGAGCGTATGTTGATGAACCACTATAAGTTGAAATAAATTTTATGCTTTCGGTTTCGAAAAGGAAGTGAACTTGTGTACTTTTGTGGCCAATAACCTCCTAAACTAATTTGCATGAAATTTTTCATCGATACCGCTAATTTGGATCAAATTCGTGAAGCGCAGGACTTGGGTGTCCTAGACGGCGTTACTACCAACCCTTCATTAATGGCCAAAGAAGGCATCACGGGTCGCGATAATATTTTAAAACACTACGTAGATATCTGTAATATCGTGGAAGGCGATGTTTCCGCTGAAGTAATCGCTACCGATTTCGATGGTATCGTAAAGGAGGGAGAGCAATTAGCCGAACTTCATGACCAAATCGTTGTAAAAGTGCCAATGATCAAGGAAGGAATAAAGGCTATAAAATATTTCAGTGATAAGGATATCAGAACGAATTGTACGTTGGTATTTTCTGCAGGTCAAGCGTTGTTAGCTGCCAAGGCAGGAGCAACTTATGTTTCACCTTTTATCGGTCGTTTGGACGATATTTCAACAGATGGCCTAAACCTAATTGCTGAAATCCGATTGATTTATGATAACTACGGTTTCGAAACGGAAATCCTTGCGGCTTCTGTTCGTCACACCATGCATGTTTTGGAATGCGCTAAGATTGGTGCCGATGTGATGACAGGACCGTTGTCTTCAATTGAAGGCTTATTGAAGCATCCGTTGACCGATATTGGATTGGAAAAATTCTTGGCCGATTATAAAAAAGGAAACTAAGCTAGTTCCTTCAACCATAAGAAAAAGTAAAAAGCCTTTTACAGAAATGTGAAAGGCTTTATCGATTTAGGTAGCCAAGTAGTTGTTCTTCCATTTGTGGTTCAAAAACGGAGGAATTGCTTTCCAGAATGATATTTTCGCTATCCACTAAAAATGCTTTGTTTAAGGAATTCAGAACCAATTCCTTTTCGGCGGTGTCTACATCTTCTAATTGAAATTCATGATCTGGATTAAAATCTAAGTTAGAAGTCATATCCCGCCATTTCCTAAAATGTGTATCGGTATTGATGCCCAAATAATCATATTCCGGAAACTTGGAGCGCAATTCGGCCACTTTCGCATGAATATTCCTATTGTGTTGCATGGAGTACATCGACCAAAAGTATAATACTGTGGGACGACGAATAATTTCGTGTAAGTTTTTGACGACGTTATCGGTCGTAACCAACTGCACATTAGGAATGGTATGCCCGGGTGTAATATTTATGGCTGCAGAAGCCAACTCTTCGATCTCCGTGATATGATTTGGATGTGAAGAAAGGTCTTTGAATAGTGTAACCATCTTCCGCTCATTCTCTTCACTTCTAGCCTGTACCAAATATTGTCGTACGGAACTGAGAAGTAGGCGATTCTTCAACGAATCATTTTTTATCATGCTGTCGATCAGTACAAGTTTTGTCTTGTTAAAATCGTAATCTCTTGTATCGATGTTGTTATCCTGCAATTTCTCGAACGCTAGATTCGCAAAATGACTACCAAGGAAGCGATAATAAGGATAATAATACTCTGCGATATTATTGTTGTAATTAATACAATCACGAAACTCGAAGAATCCTTTTGGGTATTCCGATTTTTTAAGCCTTCTTTTATTGGCCGCTATGTAGTGTTCCTTTCTACTGAAATGGTCGTAAGCAATATTTAGTTTCGCAATTTTTTTGAAACCTTCGGACGGCTCATATTTCTTTAGAAATTCTTTGTAGCGTTGTTCACGAACAGTGCGCATCGAGTCTATTTTACTTTCAAAATTGGAAGGGGAGAGGTGGTAAAATTGTTTAAGGTTATTGTTCTCCATTTCATTTTGAAGAAAGAACTCAATCAACAAATTGTTCTTTTCCGCGCCTCTTCCCGAAAACGAAAGCGATTCGTCGAATTCCAATGTATTAAGGCGTACCATGATACTATCACCCGGTTCTAAATAGAAAACCTGGTATTCATTATGTCGAAAGGAGTAGAGTCCTTCTTCAGGATTTTCGAACTGATATAGAAAGGTGTTGTCGTTTTTCAATGGAATGGTATCCATAGGAATGCGATCCTGGGAAATAATGATATAATCTCCTTCGGGATTGACTATTTCACCCCCAATCCAGGTATGTTGCGCATCATCTTTATCCGAAAAAGCACAGGAGGCGGAAAGAATACCGGCTATGAAAAGGAGTAATAATCTATTCAAAAAAATGCGTTTGGGATTGTAGCAAATGTAACTGTAGCAAGGGCTGAGAGTTGTTAATTCGAAGTTAAAACTTTATAAAAACCTAAATCTTTCCGCAATCGCTTATATTTAGCTACTTTTGCGCAAAATTTTAAAATTACGAAATGCTTTCAGTTTCAAACCTATCGGTACAATTTGGAAAACGGGTGTTGTTCGATGAAGTGAACACCCAATTCGTGCAAGGCAACTGCTACGGAATAATCGGTGCCAATGGTGCCGGGAAATCTACATTTCTAAAAATTCTAGCGGGAAAACAGGAACCTACGTCAGGTCATGTTCATCTCGAGCCAGAAAAAAGAATGTCCGTACTTGAGCAGAACCACAATGCGTATGACGATTATCCCGTTTTAGAAACAGTAATGCGGGGGAATAAGGAGCTTTTCGATGTGAAAACACAGATTGATAAGCTGTATGAGGATTATACCGATGAGAACGCAGAGAAAATCGGTGAGCTTCAAGTGGTTTTTGAAGAGATGAATGGCTGGAATGCAGAAAGCGATGCTGCTGCCATGCTCTCCAACTTGGGTATCGACGAAAGCCTTCACTATAGTACCATGGCCGATCTTGATGGGAAGCAAAAGGTACGGGTATTGTTGGCCCAGGCGCTTTTTGGAAGTCCAGATGTCTTGATCATGGATGAGCCAACCAACGATTTGGACTATGAAACCATCAACTGGCTTGAAAACTTCTTGGCGAATTACGACAATTGCGTCATCGTAGTATCGCATGACCGTCACTTTTTGGATGCCGTATGTACACACATTAGCGATATCGACTTCGGAAAGATTACCCACTATAGCGGAAACTATACGTTCTGGTACGAAAGTAGTCAGTTAGCAGCACGACAGCGTGCCCAGCAAAACAAGAAAGCAGAGGAAAAGCGAAAGGAACTTCAGGAGTTTATCCAGCGCTTTAGTGCAAACGTGGCAAAATCGAAACAGGCTACTTCCCGTAAGAAAATGTTGGAAAAATTGAATGTCGAAAACATCAAGCCTTCTAGCCGTCGTTACCCAGCCATAATTTTTGAGCGCGAACGTGAAGCGGGCGATCAGATTCTAAATGTCGAAAACCTTTCTGCTTCCCTAGATGGTGAAACACTTTTTAGCAATGTGAACATCAATTTGGCGAAAGGCGACAAGGTTGTGTTGTTTTCACGCGATTCAAGAGCAACCACTGCATTCTATGAAATCGTAAATGGTAACGCAAAACCCGATACAGGGGAATTTCAATGGGGTGTAACAACGCTTCAGAGTTATTTGCCATTGGACAATAGCGAATTCTTCCAAAATGATATGACATTGGTCGATTGGCTTCGTCAGTATGCCAAGACAGAAGAAGAACGTGAAGAAGTGTACATTCGCGGTTTTCTTGGGAAGATGCTGTTTAGTGGTGAAGAGGCGTTGAAGAAATCGAACGTGCTTTCAGGAGGTGAAAAAGTGCGTTGTATGCTAAGCCGGATGATGATGCAACGCGCGAATGTGGTGATGTTGGACGAACCTACGAACCACTTGGACCTAGAATCGATTACGGCGTTCAATAATTCACTTAAAAACTTCAAAGGAACAGTATTGCTAACCACACACGACCATGCCTTTGCACAAACGGTTGGAAATCGAATCATCGAATTAACGCCAAAAGGAGCGATCGATCGCTATCTAAACTTCGACGACTACATGAACGATAAGAGTATTCGCGAGCAACGCGACCAAATGTATGCGGTAGAAGCGTAGTCTTAACAATACAAAAAATTAAAGCCCTCGTAGTGAGGGCTTTTTTTATAATGAAAAAGCGTATTTAGGCTTCGTCTATTTCGTTTAAAAATTCATCGATTGTCGGTTGTGCTTTTTTCATTTGGTCTTTTCTGATGAAGAGACGCACTTGACCGGGAACCCCGATGGCAAATCCTGCACGGATACCACTTTCATGGTCATCTTTCTCGATAGGGCTAATCCCGATATCGTTTAATCGGCTAACCAAAGCTTTTGCTACCATGGCAGGACCTGTAAAGATGCGTACCGATTCTTCTGAAGGATTACTCATATAAATGTTGTTTAGGCGTTATAATATTTACTGTTCCAAATAGCACCGTTAAAGTTTTTACCTTTCGCAAAACCGATAAAAAGTACAATGCCGCCAACGGCCTTGAACATAAACAAAAACATCAGAAAATATTCCTGAAGCGTTACGTCACCATGTGTAAATAATTGCATAGGAGTAATAGCGGTTAAGGCAATACTGATAAAGAGAATGGCGATCACCAAGTTTTCAAAGCTACGGTACGGCCACATGAGCAATTTTCGAAAGGGGTGAAGGTCATTGCCCCATTTATGGATAAGATAAAAATAGTCGTTTCCCATAGGTGTAAAGAGCAGCGGATCATCAGCATTTTCAAGTTTCATGCGCTTGGCAGGTGCCACGATTTTAAATTCGTTCAAGCTGGTATCGTGTTCCTTTTCCATCCTAGCGATTTTAGTAATCGCTTCTTCGGGATAGGTGCCTTTAAAAAAGGAACTATCTAAAAATCGTAAGCGATAGATATAGCAGAGGCGTTCAATATCCTTGATGTGAAAAATCCGGTCACTTTCCAACAAGTCAAAATTCAAGGGAGTACCTGGGCCGATGGAATCTTCCGAAAGATCTTTCTTGATACGTTCGCGCTGTTCGTCTTGACCTTTAAAAATAGCGTGAACCTCTTGAAGAATATCCGAATCGGTAACACGTCGGTTTCGGATATGGGCCAGTCTATCTTTTAAATTTGTTTTAGGAAGCATAGCATGTTTTTTCATAAAAATAATTGATAAAAAGAAGCATTACAAGAATTTAACATCCAATCGGGTTCAATATAATAGGAGCTATTTCGTTTCTAAGGTACAAACCCGTACATTTACCTATTCTGAAATATAACAAAATGAAGTATCTACTATTTGCTTTTCTTTCCATAGCGTGTTTACAGACCAGTTTTGGTCAAAAATATATGAATACCGATGGGGCCGAAGTTACGACCGAATACAAGGAAGCAACCTTTTCTTCAAAGAAAACATTGACTGAGAATTTGGAGAATGTCCAATCGTTTTCATTTTTTATCCAAGTATTGGCCCAACCTTCGGTAGCGGACGTGCTATCTAATGAAGAAATGGTAACGGTTTTTGTACCAACGAATGCTGCTTTTGCTTCATTTTCAGAAGAAGAAAAAGAAGCCTTGTTGAAGGATACACAGAAACTTCAGGAATTGGTAAAGCAACACACCATACCTGGACGAGTTGATGCTTATTCCCTCACATATCAAATGGAAAAAACCGGAGGAACCGTTCAGCTGAAGACGCTTTCCAATGAAACGCTGAATGTTCGTCAAGATGGAAACAACCTTATTATTTCCAGTAAAGATAAAGGCTCAGCCATGATCCTGGATACTGATTTCTATCATAAGAATGGCTTTTTTCATATTGTCGATGGGGCGTTATTTCCTTCTGACAGCGATAAATAGCCGCTCTTTTTCTCGTTAAATAAAACTTAAAGTACCTCAATTTCCAAACCGTCTGCCCTCTGCTTTCGTTTATGTAGTGTAACCAAAACATACACTATTATGAAACGAATGAACTTTATTACCATCTTTTCCTCGGCTTTTCTATTGTTTGCTGGAATCGCACCTATGCATGCTCAGGATAGCATGAAGAAGAAAGAAAAAACAGTAATGGTAGGAGGCGCTGCCATGTATCCAAGCAAGAATATTGTTGAAAACGCCGTAAACTCTAAAGACCACACTACTTTGGTCGCAGCTGTGAAAGCAGCCGATTTGGTAACTACGTTACAATCCAAAGGGCCTTTTACCGTTTTTGCACCTACAAATGCCGCTTTCGACAAGCTTCCTGATGGAACGGTTGCAACATTATTGAAACCTGAAAACAAGGAAAAATTACAAACCATCCTAAAATACCATGTGGTAGCAGGCGATTTTTCTGCAGCCGACCTTATGGAAAAAATTAAGATGGGAAAAGGTTCAGTAAAATTGGATATGGTGAATGGAGGAACGTTAACCGCCATGTTAAAAGGGAAAAACATTATTCTAAAAGATGAAAACGGAAATACATCGATGGTGACCATCGCGAATGTAAATCAATCGAATGGTGTCATCCACGTGGTTGATAGCGTATTGCTGCCAAACTAAACGATGCTAAATTAGAATAGAAAACGGGACATTTCGTCCCGTTTTTTTATCTCAAACTGGCTTCAAATTCTTTTTCGAATCGCTGTTGAAGCTTGTTCATAATCTTATCGATCTGCTTGTCGGTCAGCGTCTTTTTATCGTCTCTTAAGGTGAAACGTAGCGCATACGACTTCTTTCCTGTAGGTAATCCTTTTCCGGTATACACGTCAAACAATTGTACTTGCCGTAAAAGTTTTTTCTCGGTCTGCTCGGCAGTTTTCTGAAGGTCGCCAAAGCGAACATCTTCATCTATCAATATTGCCAAATCACGCGTTACTTCCGGATATTTAGGGATGGGTTGTAGTTGAAATGTGCCTGGCGAAAGAATGCTTAATACAGCATCCCAGTCGAAATCGGCATAAAGTGTTTCCTCTTCAACATCGAACTTTTTGGCAAGCTTCTTTTTTACAACGCCCATTTCAACCAAGGCTGTTTTTTTGGCAGAAAGCACAATTCCTTCGGAAAAGATATCATTCTTGGTTTCTTTTTCCGAAACTTCATCAATGCCGAGTTTTTCCAATATAGATGAAACGATTCCCTTTAAGTAAAAGAAATTCGTCTTCACCTCGGGCACATTCCATGATTCTTCCGTTTTCTGACCGCTAATCGCAATGCTTAAATGTTTCTTCTCTTCTCTACTGCCTGGAAAATTGTGATAGGTTTTGCCAAATTCGAAAAACTTCACATTATCAATTCTACGGTTTTTATTATACGCAACAGCCTCTAATACACCGAACAGCATACTCTGACGCAAGGCAGCCAATTCGTTGCTCAACGGGTTCAACATGGTTACCGAATATGCCTCGTTTATTTTTTCAGAAACTTCAGAATACTTCGGATTCGTAAGTGAATTCGCCATCATTTCATGAAAGCCCAGCGCTGTTAACTGATTAGCGGCTGCATTCTGAACCTTATAATCCTCAATCGGTTGATTGACCGCAATCGATGCATTCAATTTTTCTGTAAATGCAATATTATTATAGCCATACACCCGTAAAATTTCCTCTATCACATCTGCCTCACGTGTAACATCATTTCGATAGGCAGGAATGGTCATCCCGATGCCGCTTTCGGTAACGCTGTTGATCTTTATTTCAAGAGAAGTAAGAATTTCCTTGATGGTTTCTGGCGCTAGTTCTTCACCGATCAGTCGCGTCGCATTGCTGAAGTTTAAATATACCTGATGGTCTTCCACCTTTTTTGGATAGAAATCGTCCATGTCGCTGGCTACCTGTCCGCCCGCAATTTCTTCAATCAAAATAGCCGTGCGAAGTAAGGCGTAATCGCAGGCGTTCGGATCGATACCTCTTTCAAATCGGAAGGAAGCATCAGTATTCAGACCGTGCCGTTTAGCTGTTTTTCGAACACTAACCGGATCGAAATAGGCACTTTCCAAGAAAATACTCTTTGTTTTTTCGGTAACACCACTATCGATACCTCCAAAAACTCCTGCAATACACATCGGCTTGTCCGCATCGCAGATCATAAGATCCTCTTCGTGCAATTCGCGTTCAACCCCATCGAGGGTGGTAAACTTGGTACCCGAAGGCAATGTCTTCACCCTTATTTTAGTATCGGTTATGGCGTCTGCGTCGAAGGCATGTAATGGTTGCCCGAGTTCATGGCAAACATAATTAGTAGCGTCTACCACATTATTGGTAGGTGTAATTCCGATAGCCTTCAATCGATTTTGCAACCAATCGGGAGACGGTTTCACTGAAAGGCCTGTCATCGTTAGCCCACAATAGCGAGGCGCTCGTTTCGGATCTTCCACCTGAACATCCATACGTAGTGTTCGACTGTCAACATGAAAGCTACTGGTGGAAGGCGTAATAAGCTCTACCGAAATATCCTGCTGCAGCAAACCAGCTTTCAAGTCGCGCGCAACACCCCAATGGCTCATAGCGTCGGCGCGGTTTGGAGTAAGGCCTATTTCAAAAACATAGTCTTCTTCCACTTCAAAAATTTCGGAAAGTGGTGTGCCAGGTGTCAGCTTTTCTTCCAGTACCATAATGCCATCGTGACTTTCACCCAAGCCCAATTCATCCTCGGCACAGATCATTCCATGACTACTTTCGCCTCGAATTTTACCTTTCTTAATGGTCCAAGGTTCGCCTTTATCATCATACAAGGTTGTGCCGATAGTTGCGACAGGTACTTTCTGTCCCTGTGCTACATTGGGAGCACCACAAACAATCTGAACTGGGGCACCGTTTCCAAGATCAACCTTGGTTAACTTCAGTCGATCGGCATTTGGGTGTGGAAAACATTCCAATACTTCACCCACGACAATGCCTTTTAGTCCACCAGGAACGGAAACAAAAGACTCGATGCCTTCAACTTCCAGTCCAAGATCGGTTAAAAGCTCGGCGGTTTCTTCCGGAGATTTCCTCAGTTTTACAAATTGTTGCAACCAATTGTACGATATCTTCATTCCAAAAAATTCTTAACAGAACGCAAAGATAGTATTTATGCCATTTTTTGTGGTTATTTTTGAGTATTTCCCTTGCCTTTTAAACTGTATTTATGAGACATTTCATCGCGATACTATTATTGCTGCTTCTTTTTTCCTGTGGAAAGGATACCGAAGTTATTAAAGCCGGTCCGTGGCGAGCCACCTTGTTATTGAATGATAAAAAGGAAATTCCATTTTTATTGGAGTTGAATTCGGATACTACTATGACTTTTATCAATGCTGAAGAACGTATCGATATTACAGATGTGAAGCTAAAAAACGACTCTATCATCATTCAGCATCCCGTTTTTGAAGGCGTCATCAAGGGAACGTTTACGAAGGATTCTATAGGAGGCGTGTTTTTTCAACCAAACCGAAATCGATCCATTCCCATAACCATGCAATTTGGTAGAAAACCGCGGTTTCACATCGATGAGGCGCCTTCCACTATTGTAACGGGTACTTGGGAAACTGTTTTTAGTCCTAACAATCCCTCTGAAAAATATTTGGCAAAAGGCGTGTTTAAGCAAAGGGGAAATCGCGTTACGGGAACTTTTCAAACCACTACTGGCGATTATCGGTATTTGGATGGGATTATTGAAAACGATTCACTAAAACTTTCAACATTCGATGGCGCGCATGCCTTTTTGTTTGAAGCACAGGTGAAAGAGAACGATAGTGTTTTGGAGGGCGTTTTTTACAGTGGAAGTCACTGGAAGGAACGTTTTGAAGCAAAGCGAAACGAAGCATACGAACTTCCGAAAGCAGATACTCTGGTGGCACTGAAAAAGGAATATGATAGCATTCATTTTGCATTTCCAACGTTGAAAGGCGATACGCTGCGATTTGATAACCCTTATTTTAAGGATAAGGTTACACTCGTACAGTTAATGGGAAGTTGGTGCCCAAATTGCTTGGATGAAACTCGATATTTAGTGGATTACTACAATAAGCAAGATGCAGACGAACTCGCAATCGTGGCGTTGGCGTTCGAATATGCACCGACAAGGGAAAAGGCGAAAGCCTCCCTTAAAAAACTTAAGAAGGCTGTTGGAATCCCTTACCCAATTTTACTGGCGCAAGTAGGGAGCGACAGCAAGCAAGGAGCACATCAAAAACTCCCAATGCTTACCGATGTGAAATCGTATCCCACTCTTATTTTTATCGATAAGCAGGGAAAGGTTCGAAAGATTCATTCTGGCTTTAACGGTCCGGCAACGGGTGAAAAGTATAAAGACTTTCAAAAAGAATTTGAAGCGACTGTAGAGGCGCTGTTATCTGAATAAAGCTACTTACATTTCACCTCCGAAAAAGATGGCGTTCATCAATAATTTGTTGGTACCGTACCAAAATGCCCTGAAATTGGTGTTATCGGTAAAGTAAATGACGCGACCTCTTCCTTTTCTGCCAATTCGTACCGCAGCGGTATTTTTCAATGCTTCTAGATTGGCATCATCGATATAACCACTCATTAAAGGTGAATCGGTATACAAAATCGGATTGTCAAAGCTGTTCGTTTCAGGTTTTAAGAACAAGGTTGAATTTCTGAAAACCGGCAAGGTTTCACTTGTATACCCAAAAGCAATTGGATGGGTTCTATCAAGCTTGGTCTCAAAAATTGCGCCTCCGATTCCCTTGGCGCCATAATAATCTTGTCGTTGTTCGAATGAAATGTTTTGTGCAGTATCCTTTCGCGTTTTGAAATCGAGCGAAAGCAACTTCAACTTATCCATCCAACGTCCCGAATTCTTATATCCAATCAAGGTTCCGCCATCTTCAACCCAACGGGACAATTTTTCACCCATCATCGTATCGAAGGTACTTCCGTAGCTATTGGGAACGATAATATCGGTATAGCGACTTAAATCGGTTCTGTCTAGATTTCGAGTATCGAGCTTCGTGATGGGAATGTTATAGCGGGTATCGAATAAATGCCAGATTTCACCTGCATCATAGGAAGAAACACCATCACCCACCAATACCGCAACTTTAGGTGCTGAAAGGGCTGCAAAATTCCGACTTCCCAAATTGATGCCTTCCGAAAGTCCCGTCGAAACTCCTACGATCGGTTGATGGGAGCTTTTGCAGAGATCGCTTACAAAGCGATGCAATTCCTGAGGCGACATTGACTGTCCAACTACCGGAATAAGGATGGTACCATAATCGTATTCCTTGTTTTCCAACCTGAATTGTTTCAGAGCCACTTTCGCTCGGATGCCTTTTTCCAGCAATGCGTGTAATGCTTTGGGAGCGTAATAATCGGACCAAGGCATTAGGTAGGCATAGTTGGAGCGACTGGGAGGTGTGGGAATCTGATTTTTTAAGTCCGTTACTTCCGCACCTTTCGAGCTGCCAGCAACATTCTCGGCATAGGGAAGGTTGAAGGCTAAGGGTAATGTCCATGCACTAACATCGTAAAACAGACTGTCCTGAAATTCGGTTCGTTTTTCGAACATGGCTTCAACCAAGCGATATTGACGTTGATCTTTGGGAACTACATAAGCATTTCCTTTGGTGAAGGTTTTTCCATTGAGCGTAATATCCTTTTCTAGCGAAAAAAGTTTTATTTTATGTCGATTCAGGATTTCAGCCAAATGAAACGTTTTTGAAGGATCCTTTTCATCACCAAAAACAATAGCGGATTTTCCATTGGCCTCACTACGAGCCTCGTTGAAGAATTTTTGTTGATACGAAAGCAAATCCTGACGCATATTTTGTGCTGCTTCCAAAGTTGAAAAGGCAGCTGTCAATTGATTTCGAATAGTGAAGGGAAACGTCAATAGCCCATTTTCACTTTCTTGAACATGTCCACGGGAAGAGGCTTGTTCAAACAGAATTCCGATACCTCCATTGATGTCGGGAAAGGTAGAACCTTTTCCATAGTAAAAATCGTCGAAGCTTTCTTTGGTATAGTACAAGCTCCCAATTTCATCGAATGCCTTTGCGTGAAAATTCCCAATATCTGCCGTAAGGTCTTGATTTTGCTGAGGTGTTAGCGGGTGGGTTCGCGACGGAATACCGGGTTGAAAGAAAAAGGAAGCGTTTGTACCCATTTCGTGATGGTCGGTTAAAATATTAGGGTACCATTTATGAAAGGTTTCAATACGTGCGCGACTTTCCGGCAACTGAACGGGTAACCAATCGCGGTTCATGTCGAACCAATAGTGATTGGTACGGCCGCCCGGCCAAATTTCATCATACTCTCGATCGTTCGGATCTGGATTTAAATGCTGGCTCTTATGGGTATTCACCCACTGCGAAAATCGTTGCAGTCCATCAGGATTGAAGGATGGGTCAAGTAAAATCACCGTATTCTGAAGCAAGTTTTCGATTTCCGATCCCTGCGCTGCCGCTAAATGATAGGCTAACAATAGTGCCGCATTCGAGCCACTAGCTTCATTTCCATGAATGGAAAACCCTTGGTACACCACAATGGGCATATTGGTAACATCGGCATCGCCACTTTCCACAATTTGTTGGTGCTGCTGTTGAATGGATGAAAGATTTCGGTGGTTTTCAGGACTTGTTACTGTTAGAAGAAGTAATGGTCTGCCTTCAAAAGTGGTACCTCGGTTTTCAATTGTTATGCGATCGCTAACATCTGCAAGTTCTTTCATATACATCACCAGCTTATCATGGCTTACATGCCATTCGCCTACTTGATGGCCGATGACCGATTCGGGGGTAGGAATGGTTTCGTCGTAGGAGACGGTATCTGGAAGATAATATGCTAGTGAAACGGATGTTTCCTGTGAAAAGGATGCAATGCTAAACAGGAAAAGGAGGGTAGCGAATAGCTTTTTCATGAATTCAATTTTGTATAAAAATAAAAAACCGCCCAAAGATTTGGACGGTTTTCAAAAATTTATTGGATGAAGACCTTAAATATCATCGAAATCTATATCGGTAAATTCGTTAGCAGAACCGCTGCTTTCACCGTTACTTTGTTGCTTTGAATAATCATTTTCAGGTTGATAATCCTTTTGGTGACGTTCGCTGATAACCTCTTCACCTTTTTCATTTACGATGTAATCGGTCATTTCTTCTAAGTTATCACGGAAATCTGCGAAGTCTTCTTTATATAAATAAATCTTATGCTTTTTGTAGTGGTAAGACCCGTCGTCGTTGGTAAACTTCTTGCTTTCCGTAATCGTTAGGTAATAATCGCCCGCTCGTGTTTCGCGTACATCAAAAAAATAAGTGCGTCGTCCCGCACGCATCACTTTTGAGAAAATTTCGTCTCTCTCCATCGTATTCTGATCGCTCATTGTGTTAGTTTAGGTTACAGTTGTGCCAAAAATCTAAAAAAAATGCTAATAAGGCAAATAAAGTTACATTTCTTTTTCCGACAGCTGTTTTTCATACAGTTCCTTGTAATAGCCTTGCTGTTGGATCAATTCTGAATGGGTGCCACGTTGTATAATAGTTCCTTCATCCAAAACAATGATGTGGTCTGCATTTTTTGCTGAAGAAACGCGGTGACTTACAATAATAGTGGTTTTGTTCTGTGAAATCTCATGCAGGTTTTGAAGGATCTCTTCTTCTGTTTCGGTATCTACTGCTGAAAGGCAATCGTCGAACAACAAAATAGAGGGATCCTTAATGATGGCTCTAGCAATGGAAACCCGTTGTTTTTGTCCCCCGCTTAAGGTGATGCCCCGTTCGCCCAAAACAGTATCGTATCCTTTGCTGAAACCGACGATATTATCGTGAACGGCCGCCCGCTTCGCTGCTTCGATTACTTCTTGTTCGGAAGCTGTTTCTTTCCCGAAGCGAATGTTGTCTTTAATAGATTCAGAGAACAAAAACGCATCCTGGGGCACATAACCAATACTGCTTCGGAGAATTTCTAAATTCATTTCGGTAATCGGTTTGCCATCGATTAAAATCTGCCCTTCTTCAATATCGTACAAGCGCCCGATTAATTCCAAGATCGTCGATTTTCCCGCACCGGTATGTCCGATTATCGATAAGGTTTCACCAGGATTGATGCTAAAGGAAAGTCCTTTCAAGGCGGTAATATTGGTATCAGGATAGGTGAACGTAACGTTTTCAAAACGTATTTGACCGTTGATTTCAGTAGGTGATTCCACTTTATTCTGAACGGTAGGCACATGATTTAAGAACTCATTGATTCGTTTTTGGGAAGCTTCAGCCTGCTGTACCATACTACTAACCCATCCAACGATTGCGACGGGCCAAGTGAGCATATTCACATAAATCAAAAATTCTACGATAGTACCAAAATCGATAGTACCATTAATATATTGCAAGCCACCTATGTAGATCACCAATATATTACTGGCGCCGATCAATAAAATCATCAAGGGGAAGAATAATGCCTGAACCTTGGCCAAATCGATGTTCTTTTCACGACTTTGCTCGGCAAGATCTTCAAACCCTCTATTGGTTCTTGGTTCGATACCATAGGCCTTAATGACTGCCACTCCGCTAAAACTTTCTTGGGTATAAGACGTAAGCTTCGATAAGTATTGCTGCACAATCGTGCTTCGCTTATTAATGGCTACACTTAGCCTATAAATCGCTATTGATAAAATTGGTAATGGAGCTACCGCGTAAAGCGTAAGCGTAGGGGCGATGTAAAACATATATGAAATCGCTACGATAAATAAAGTAACCGTTGTGGTACTGTACATAACCGCTGGTCCTACATATAGGCGTACCTTAGAAACATCCTCGCTAATACGGTTCATCAAGTCGCCTGTGCGATTCTGTTTATAAAATGCCAATGAAAGGCGCTCATATTGCTGAAACACTTCATTCTTCAAATCGTATTCGATATAACGAGAAACCACAATAATTGTTTGTCGCATAATAAAGGTGAAGAAAGCAGCCAACAGCGCCGCGCCGAGAATCCAGAGAATATCCTCTAAAAGCTCCGATTTCACCACCTCAAGGTCAGTGATGGTGCCGTCTAAATATTGTCGCACGACATCTACCGAATCACCAATAACCTTCGGAACGACTATTTTGAAAATAGAGGCTGCGATGGTAATGAGAAGGCCTAATAGCAAGCGTCCCCAGTATTTTCTGAAATATTTGTTGAGGTACTTTAGTTCTTTCATGAAGGCGGGCAGGAAATTATTAACAAATTGATACTTTAACTTGAAATTCTTTGTACGAATGTCACCAAACCGCTATTTTTGCACCTCCATTTTATGGAATGCATAATTTGTAACGTATGATGACAGAAGTAGTTAACGCGAAAGAACTTCAGAAACAAGATCCGGTTTTTGGTCAACTTTCATTCGATGACCATGAGCAGATCGTTTTCTGCAATGACAAAGATACAGGATTAAAAGCAATAATCGGGATTCACAATACGGTTTTGGGACCTGCCTTGGGCGGTACTCGTATGTGGCAATATACCAGTGAATGGGAAGCTTTAAACGATGTGTTGCGATTAAGTCGTGGGATGACATATAAGTCTGCTATCACAGGCTTAAACTTGGGTGGCGGGAAAGCCGTAATAATCGGCGATGCTAGAACCCAAAAGACCCCAGAGCTGATGAAGCGTTTTGGGGAGTTTGTACACTCACTAAACGGAAAATATATCACTGCAGAGGATGTTGGGATGGAAACGTCCGATATGGACCTCGTGCGAACGGTAACACCTTATGTTACGGGTATCTCTGAAGAAAAAGGGGGTGCCGGCAATCCTTCTCCAATCACTGCTTATGGTGTGTTTATGGGAATGAAGGCTGCTGCCAAGCATGCTTTCGGAAGTGATGTCTTGGAAGATCGTACCGTATATGTTCAGGGTATTGGAAATGTAGGTGAAGCATTGGTCGAACACCTTTCCAATGAAGGTGCAAGAGTATTTATTGCAGATATCAATCAAGATCGTTTGGCCGAAGTACGCGATAAGTATAGCGTAGAAATTTATGGTGGAAATAATCTTTATGGTGAAGAAATGGATATTTATGCACCTTGTGCGTTAGGAGCTACCGTAAATGATATTACAATCGATCAATTGAAAGCAAAGGTAATTGCTGGCGCCGCGAACAATCAGTTGGCGGAAGAGCAGAAGCATGGAAAACTGTTGAAAGAAAAAGGAATTGTTTACGCTCCCGATTTCTTGATTAATGCTGGTGGAATTATTAATGTGTATGCGGAATTGGAAGATTACGGTAAGAAGGAAATCATTCGCAAGACCGAAAATATCTATAATACGACCTTAGAGATTTTGAAGCATGCTGATAGCAATGATATTACAACACATCAGGCAGCTTTCAATATTGCGCAGTCAAGAATCGATGCCAGAAAAAACGAAAAGTAAGGTTTCAATAACGATTCTGAAATAGTATATTTGCAGCGCACAGGGTCACTCCTTGTGCGTTGTTTTTTAACGGTTCTTTTCAATAGTCTATGCTTACAAGAAGACATATCAGGGTAAAGGTTTTACAATCTATCTACGCCTTTTTTCAAAGTGAACACCTCGACCTGGATAAGCAGGAAAAATTTTTACGTTACAGCTTGGAACAATTACAGGATTTATATGCCTTACAATTGCAATTGCTCGTAGAGGTTCGGAACCATGCCGAAAACTTTTTAAACAAATCGAAACAAAAGCATCTGGCTACCCAAGAAGATAAAAATCCGAGCCGGAATTTCATCGATAACAAAGCCATTCAGTTGCTGGCCGATCATCAGGATCTTCAGGAATTTCTTAAAAACAAGAAGTTGAATAACTGGGAACGAGACGATGAATACGTGAGCTTATTGTTTAAGGAGTTACGCGAAAAGGAGTGGTATAAGGAATATTTAGAATTGTCCAACCCTACCTTGCAAGAGGATCGTAATATCGTTGCAAAGTTTTATAAGAATGTCGTTGCACCGAATGACAAGCTCTACGACTATATTGAAGATACGCGACTTACCTGGGCCGATGACTTTCCGATGGTGAATACTGCTATCATGAAGTTGCTCGGGAAGATTTCTCCAAAGAATGCACACAGCCTTGTGCTTCCCGATGTGTATAAAAATGACGATGACCGCGAATTTGCTCTTACGCTATTGAGAAAGGTTATCCTGAACAATGAAAAACTGACCGAAGAAATCGATGGAAAAACACCTAATTGGGATAAGGAGCGTATCGCTGAAATCGATATGATTATCCTTAAAATGGGGATATCTGAGTTCCTATATTTTCCTTCTATTCCTGTTCGTGCCAGTATTAACGAATACCTTGAGGTTGCGAAAGAATACTCTACCCCTAAGAGTAGTATCTTTATCAACGGTATTCTTGATAAATTGGTGAAGGAGTATACCAAGGATGGGAAACTAAACAAAATGGGTAGGGGTCTTCGATAAGAGCAAAAAAATCCTTACATTAGCGCCGCTTAATCGTAAAATAAATACTATGAAAAAATCAATTTTGATGGTAGCCGTTTTTTCAGCCTTAGCATTTGTATCGTGCAAGGAAAACGCTGCCGATAAGGTGAATGAAGAAAATGTAGCCGCTGCTGCCGAACGTGATGCCGATGCTACTAAAATGCCAGTAATGGAATTCGATAAGAAGGTTCATGACTTCGGAACTATCGAACAAGGAACTGCTGTTGAAACAGTATTCAAGTTTACAAATACTGGAGATGCTCCTCTTATGATCGTAAACGCGAAAAGTAGCTGTGGATGTACTGTACCTGAGTACACGAAAGAGCCTGTTGCTCCAGGTGAAGAAGGTGAATTGTTGGTGAAGTTCAACGGAAGTGGTAAAAACCAGGTTAGCAAAACCGTTACCATTACTACAAACACCAAGAACGGTAAGGAAACCGTAAATATTAAAGCGTTTGTAAATCCTAAGGATGGTGCCCAAGGCGGTAACATGCTTCAAACAAATTCAAAATAAGACACTCCTAAATGGAACAGATTCAAGGCTTTTTACCTATAATTTTATTGTTTGTGGTAATGTATCTTTTTCTGATACGCCCACAAATGAAACGTCAAAAACAGGAAAAAAAGTTCTCTCAGGAAATCAAGGTAGGCGATCGGGTGGTGACCAAAAGTGGTCTTCATGGAAAGATTGTCCAACTTCATGACAACGACGATACGTGTATGTTGGAAACCAACGCAGGTAAAATGAAGTTCGAGCGCTCCTCGCTTTCTATGGAACTTACGGAAAAACTGAACAAGCCTGTAAAATCTGAGAAGAAGTAAAGGTTGTTCCTATACAAACAAAAAAGCCCGACAAATTCGTCGGGCTTTTTTATGATAGTATTTCTAAGCTAGAAAATGCGATATCCTACCAAGATACCCCCTCTGAAAAATGCTTCTGGTGCATCGTCATCATTTATTAAATAGCGACCACCACCTAGGCTTATTTCGAAAACAAAGCCGTTGTTGCTTACCCATTTTTGCCCAACGGCAAAGCCAATTCCGATATTAAACCAATCACTGGTATAGTTTTCCTCTATATATTCGCCTTCAATGGTATAATAAAAGTCATCATTGTACGTATCTCCTACTGTAGCTTGCAACAATCCCTCTGCAAAAAGACCACGCGCACCGTATTCTTTTTTATTCAAAAAGTATTGCCGGTAATATGGGGTAAATGCAAATTTTTGATTGTGATAATAATCGTCTGAAAAACCTACACTTATCGCAGCTCCAAAACCAGAATATCGGCTAATAATGTATTCATAATTTATTTCGATATTCGGAATGGCTATGGCTTCAGTTGCATCAATTCGTACTTCGTGTTTACGACTGGAAGCATCTTGCGCCGTTTCGGAATCCTGAGCCTGGCAAAATAGCGAACCCAAAATGGAAAACGCCAAAAAGAGTTGTTTCATGTTATATGGAGCTTTTTAAAGGTTCCAAAGAAACATCTTTTTTCAATTGGTTGTATCAAGAAAGTTCAAGTTTTGGCAATTATTTTTCAGCAGTAATTTGGGCAATATTTACAATAACTTCGATTGCTTTTAGCATGCTTTCCACAGGTACGTACTCATAGCGACCGTGAAAGTTATGGCCACCCGCAAAAATGTTCGGGCACGGCAAGCCCATATAACTTAATTGCGAACCATCGGTGCCACCGCGAATCGGTTTTATGATGGGTGTAATATCAGCCTTCTTCATCGCTTCTTCAGCAATATCGACGATGTGCATAACGGGCTCAATTTTCTCCCGCATATTGAAATATTGGTCCTTGATTTCAACCGTTATTGCCTCTTTTTCATATTGGGCATTCAATTCATCTGCCAATTCCTGCATCATTTCCTTTCTGGCTTCAAAATGATCCTTATCATGATCGCGAATGATATATTGAAGCTTCGTTCCGTCCACTTCCCCTTCAATACTATATAAATGGAAAAAACCTTCCCGACCTTCCGTGTGTTCAGGTGTTTCCAATCGCGGCAACGAATTAATAAAGTCGGTGGCCATATACATGCTATTCACCATCTTTCCCTTGGCATAGCCCGGATGCACTATTTTTCCCTTTACCTTCACTACCGCACCCGCAGCGTTAAAGTTCTCGTATTCCAATTCACCAATCTGGCTTCCGTCCATAGTATACGCCCATTCGGCACCGAATTTCGCAACGTCAAACTTATGCGCGCCACGGCCTATTTCTTCATCGGGCGTAAAGCCAACGCGAATCTTTCCATGCTTTATTTCGGGATGCTTCACCAAATATTCCATGGCGGAAATAATCTCGGCTATACCGGCTTTATCGTCTGCGCCCAACAAGGTGGTTCCGTCGGTTGTGATGAGCGTTTGCCCTTTATATTGCAACATTTCATCAAAATCCTTCGGCGACAACACGATATTTTCGGCTTCATTCAAAACAATATCGCCACCGTCATAGTTTTCGATAATTTGTGGATTCACATTCTTCCCCGTAAAATCTGGCGTGGTATCGAAGTGCGATACAAAACCAATTACAGGAACTTCCTCATCGATATTCGAGGGAAGCGTCGCCATGATATATGCATTTTCATCTATGGTAACATCCTCCAAGCCTATTTCTTTTAGTTCCGCTACCAATTGATGGGCCAAATCCCATTGCTTTTCGGTACTCGGCGTGCTATCGCTTTCGGGATCGCTCTCGGTATCTACTTTTACATAACGGGTAAAGCGATCTATAAGGTGTTGTTTGTCTATCATATATCTTAGTTTGTACTACAAAATAACTAATAATCGAAAGAACTATGTAGCGCATTAATACTATTTTTGCAGCAGATTTTTATTTCGCATGTACAAGCAACTTATCAGACCGTTTCTATTCAACTTCGACCCAGAAAAAGTGCATTATTTCACCTTTTCCTTGATACGTTTTGCCCATTCGTTGGGACTTGGAGGTTTCTTCAGAAGTAAATTTCAGGTGAAGGATAAGCGTCTAGAGCGGGAGGTGTTCGGTCTTACCTTTCCAAATCCTGTTGGATTGGCAGCGGGCTTCGATAAGGATGCAAAACTTTATAAGGAGCTTTCAAATTTTGGTTTTGGCTTTATTGAAATAGGAACCGTTACTCCAAAACCACAATCGGGAAATCCTAAAAAACGCCTTTTTCGTCTTCCAAAGGACAAGGCCATCATAAACAGAATGGGTTTCAATAATGAAGGCGTTGAGGCAGCGGTAGCACGTTTGAGAGATAACAAAAATGTGCTAATAGGTGGAAATATTGGAAAGAACAAGGTGACTCCAAATGAAGAGGCGGTAAACGATTATATAATTTGCTTTGAGGCACTTTTCGACTATGTCGATTATTTTGTGGTGAATGTAAGTTCACCCAATACGCCAAATCTCCGGGCACTTCAGGATAAGGAACCGTTAACCAAACTACTTCAAACTCTAAAAAAGAAAAATAGCGAAAAACCGTCACCAAAACCTATTCTATTGAAAATTGCACCCGACCTTACCGAAGGTCAGTTGCGTGACATTATCGCAATCGTCGCGGATACCAAAATTGATGGCGTTATTGCTACGAATACGACCATTTCACGGGAAGGTTTACAATCGGAACACAAAGGTGAAACCGGCGGTTTAAGTGGAAAGCCCCTAACCAACCGTTCAACGGAAGTTATTCGTTTTCTTCATACCGAAAGCAAGGGCGTCTTTCCAATTATTGGGGTAGGAGGTATCCATAGTGCGAACGATGCGCTTGAAAAATTGAAAGTAGGAGCAAGTCTTGTACAATTATATACAGGCTTTATTTATGAAGGCCCTGCCTTGGTGCGCGACATCAATAGAGCAATCCTAAAAAAAGAAGCTTAGATGTGGGAGAATCTACTGTCCTTTTCTCTTGCAACCTTAGTTTTGGCTATTTCGCCAGGTCCCGATAATATTTATGTATTAACACAATCGCTTACCACTGGGGTAAAAAGCGGAATAGCTACCACCGCAGGGCTTATTAGCGGCTGTATTGTTCATACGACGCTTTTGGCGTTTGGAATTTCCGCCATAATAACTGCCTCACCTAATATTTTTTATGGTATAAAGGTATTCGGAGCCATTTACTTAATGTATTTAGCATATCGTGTTTTTCGGTCTGATGCTAGTATTTCTATTACTGAAAAAAGGGAGACCACCCAAACATCGGTTTCGTATGCGAGGCTTTTTCGGATTGGGGTAACCATGAATCTAGTCAACCCCAAGGTCATGCTTTTCTTTTTAGCCTTTTTTCCTGCTTTTCTTTGGAATAAAGAGGGCGACATGGTACTTCAATTCTATGTGTTGGGACTTACATTTATGGCGGTGTCGTTTTTTGTTTTTGGTGGAATTGCGTTGCTAGCTGGTTATATTTCGAGTTTTTTGAAGCGAAGTAAATCGGTTGGTGTTTTTTTGAAGTGGCTTCAGATTATTGTCTTCGTAGGAATTGCCATATATATTTTAGTTCCATAAATGAAGCCTATAGCACATCCTAAAATAGGTATTTAAACCCCCTAGCGAAATCATTCGATTCCGTTATCTTTGGCGACATGGAAGAGGTGAAACTTATCGAATGTCCGCGCGATGCCATGCAAGGCATTCGTACCTGGATTCCCACGGAGGATAAAGTCAAGTATCTACAATCGCTATTGCGATGTGGTTTCGACACTCTGGATTTTGGAAGTTTCGTTTCACCTAAGGCCATTCCGCAAATGAAGGATACGGCAGCGGTATTGGGAAAGTTGGATCTTTCAAAAACTAGAAGTAAGCTTTTGGCGATTGTAGCCAATGTTCGGGGGGCTCAAGATGCGTGTCAGTATGACGAGATTACATACTTAGGCTATCCTTTTTCAATTTCTGAGAACTTTCAAATGCGGAATACGCATAAAACGATAGATGAGTCCATTGTGGTTTTGCAAGAAATTCTTAATTTGGCGAATGCCAATGGAAAACAGGTAGTTGCCTATCTTTCGATGGGCTTCGGAAATCCCTACGGCGATCCATGGAATGTGGATATCGTTGGCGAGTGGACCGAAAAATTATCGGACATGGGCGTTACCATCTTATCGCTAAGCGACACGGTGGGAACCTCGACTCCTGATATCATCGATTACTTGTTTTCAAACCTTATTCCCCGCTATCCCCACATTGAATTTGGCGCTCATTTACATACCACGCCCATGAAATGGCATGAAAAAGTATCTGCAGCCTATAAAGCAGGTTGTCGACGATTTGATGGTGCAATACAAGGGTTTGGTGGCTGCCCCATGGCCAAGGATGAACTTACTGGCAATATGCCTACCGAAAAAATGCTCAGCTTTTTTACGGCTGAAAAGGTTACGACCAATATAAATACAATGGCGTTTGAAAGCGCCCATAACGAAGCAACTAAATTATTTGGCAAATATCAGTAATATGAAGCGGATTTCATCCTTTTTCGCCTTATTCGCACTCCTCCTCCTTACCGTTCAATGTACCCTGTTGGAACCACCAGCAGAAGAGCCTTATTATGGCAATGGTATCATGACGGTAAAGTTTATTCAGATCAATGATGTCTATGAAATAGCACCCTTGGGTGGTGGTAAATATGGGGGCATGGCACGGGTTGCTTATGTGGTGGATTCCATTCGCGATCGCTATCCAAATACCTATCTCTTTATGGCAGGAGATTTTCTGAATCCATCCTTGTTAGGATCTATGAAACTGGATGGCGAAGCCATTAAAGGGAAGCAAATGGTAGAAGTGATGAATGCGATGGATTTCGATTTGGTCACTTTCGGAAATCATGAATTCGACTTATCGGAAGAGGAACTACAACAACGATTAAATGAATCTACCTTTCCTTGGATATCTTCCAATGTTCGTCACGTTGTAGGCGATGAGGTGAAGCCTTTTGAAACGAAGCTTTCGTACGGAACAGAACCTATTTCAGATTATAAAATATTGTCGGCAAAAGATGAACTTGGAAACGAAATTAGACTTGGGTTTTTTGCACTTACCTTAAATGATAATCAAAAGGAATATGTCGATTACGGAATTGTTTATAAGGAAGCACAGCGCGTTTATGATATTTTACAACCCCAAACCGATTTTATAATTGGCCTTACCCATTTGTCCATAGACCAAGATAGGAGGGTGGCACAGGTGTTGCCGGATGTTCCGTTAATAATGGGTGGACACGAACATTATAGCATGCTTGAACGTGAAAATAATACTGTTATTGCAAAGGCAGATGCCAACGCCAAGTCACTTTACATACACTCCCTAAATTATAACCTTCGAACACAGGTTTTGCATGTAAATTCCAAGATTATGTATTTGGATGAAAAGGTACCGTTGGAACCGAGCGTGACAAGAATTGTAAATCGTTGGAATACGGTCTTGGAAACCAAAATGAATGAAATCGGAGCAAATCCCGATGAGGTTATTTTTACGCCACCAACGCCGTTGGATGGCACCGATAATGCCAATAGAAGTATACAGACTAATTTGGGCGGAATTATTACCGCATCCATGTCGTATGCTTGGGATTACGATGTGGATGCCGCAATTGTGAATGGAGGATCTTTTCGTGTAGACGATATGTTGCAGGGGCCGTTGACTCCGACTGATGTGTATCGGGTACTGCCGTTCGGGGGCGATATTAAGAAAGTAGCTATCAGGGGTGAACTTTTGAAACGCGTGCTCGACTATGGCAAAAGTCAGAGAGGAAATGGAGCCTATTTACAGCGACATAATATCGGACAGGATGAAACGGGTGCGTGGACCATCTCTGGTAAACGCATTAGCGATCGAAGAACCTATCAAATTGCGATGAGCGACTTTTTGCTGAAGGGATACGATATACCGTTCCTTACCAATACAGCCAATGGAGTCAGAAACGTTACAGATCCAAAAGAAGAAAGTGAAGCTAGCGACATTCGGAAAGCCGTTATTTCCTATTTAAGATTATTGTCAAAGGAATAAATCACCATCGTAGTTTTCTGAAATACCCTATTTTTGCTCAACCTTATTTTTCCGCCCTATGAAGTTTATAAAAATTGTCCTAGTTATTTTACTTATCGCTTTAGTGGTCATTCAGTTCATACGACCTGATAAAAATGTTAGTTCTTATGAAAGCGTTACCGCTTTTGAGACAGAGACGCAACCTTCCTCCGAAGTAGCGGGAATTCTAAAGCAGAATTGCTATGATTGCCATAGCGATCATACAACCTATCCTTGGTATGCTGAAATAGCACCAGTTTCGTTTTGGTTGGATGAACATATCGAACATGGAAAAGGCCATTTCAATGCATCGGCTTGGGAAGAATATTCCGTGAAGAAAAAAGACCATAAGCTAGAGGAACTGATCGAAATGGTAGAAGAGGGTGAAATGCCATTGGATTCCTACACTTGGGTACACGGTGACCTATCAGATGCACAACAAAAATTGGTTGTACAATGGGCAACAATGGCACGACTTCAATACAAAAGTAAACTAGAGGTTTCCGATAAATAACATAGATTCAATTCGTTTAGAAACCTAACACTAACTTTATTTAAATTTAATCTAAATTAACTTGTAGAGACGAAAAGAGGTTTTTATTTTTGCGCCTGAATAAATAAATTATTTGTATTCAGTCTAAATAAAAACCTATGAAATACGCTTTTTTAAGTATCCTTTTCGCTTTTACATTCTTTGTCTCTTGCTCTGACGATGATAGTGGTGAAATAATCGAGGACCCGATAGAAGCTCCAATGAATTATACCTTTGAGCGCAACGGGGTTTCCACAGTTTCATTTGGTGGACAAACCACCCGAATTTTGATGGCTTCGGAAATTGTTGGTGCCTTTAACGATTTTGATGTAGCTACTGAAACCTCAGTGCTGGACATGTTCGCACATTCGGAAGGATCAGATGATTTTGAGAATACAGACCTGAATGCTTCCTCCAAAAACGTACGGAGTAAAACCGCCGCTTCTTTCGACTACTTCAACAGTAATACATCGGAGAGCGCTGCTATCAAAAATACCTTCGACACTTATGTGTCTACTCATTTTTCTGAAGTAGTACCAAACCGAAATACCTTGGCGGAAGCAGGTGTCGCCGGGCAAATTGCACAGGGATCATCGGTGCGATATGTTACCGCTGAAGGCTTAGAAATGAATCAAGTATTCGCTAAAGGCCTAATCGGTGCTTTAATGACCGACCAAATGCTGAACAATTACCTAAGTCCAGCGGTCTTGGATGAAACCGATAATCGTGAAAACAACGATGCAGGCATTACGGAAGAAGGAAAAACATATACAACTATGGAGCATAAATGGGATGAAGCCTACGGCTACCTTTTTGGAGCTGCAGCGAATCCAGAAAATCCCTTGATCGCACTTGGTGAGGCAGATGGTTTCCTTAACAAATATCTCGATCGCGTAGATAGTGACGACGACTTTAACGGGATTGCTTCTGAGATTTTCGAAGCCTTCAAGTTAGGACGTGCAGCAATTGTGGCAGGTAATTATGAGTTGCGCGATGTACAAGCCATGATTATAAAGCAAAAGATATCTGAAGTCATTGCAATTCGTGCCGTACACTACCTTCAAAGTGGAAAGACAGCATTACAGAATAGCGATATGGGGGCAGCCTTTCACAGTCTTTCTGAAGGATATGGCTTTGTATACAGTCTTCGATTCACCAGAAATAATGCAGATGATATGCCTTTCTTCAGTGCAAGTGAAGTAGAAAACTTCCTTACTAGTATGATGAACGATGGCGACAATGGATTGTGGGATGTAACGCCTGCAACATTAGATACAATTTCAAATGAGATAGCAGCTAAATTCGACTTTACGGTTGAAATGGCAGCAAACTAAAAAATGAATAGAATGCAACGATTTCTTATATTATTTGGAGCTTTGGCATTTATGTTGGTGGCGTGTTCGGATGATGATAATACGCCGCAAGAGGATATCGATAGTTTCAATAGAACCGCCATGCTCGAAAATTGGGCTGATAATATCATTATCCCAGGGTACGATGTATTAAACAATGCTATTAATGACCTTAATAATGCTACCGATCAATTTGTAGCAATGCCCGACGCTACTAATTTAGCCAATCTTAGAGCAGCATGGCGCGAATCCTACCGAACTTTTCAAAAGGTGTCCATGTTCGAAATTGGAAAGGCTGAAGCAGTCTTTTTTCGAGCAAGATTCAACACGTATCCTACCGATACAGCAACATTAGAAGCTGCAGTTTTGGATGGTAACTATAATTTAGAACTACCATCAAATCGTGATATTCAAGGATTTCCTGCGCTTGATTATTTACTTAACGGTCTAGGCGAAAATGATGCTGATATTTTGGAACATTATACTTTCAATCCAAACGCTACGAAGTACCTATCGTACTTAAGGGAATTGGTTGTTGAACTCCAAACACTATCGGAAGAGGTGCATAATGATTGGACTAACGGGTATCGGGATACTTTTGTTTCCAATGACGGTTCTTCAGCTTCGGCTTCGGTGGATAAACTCACAAACGATTATGTTTTTTATTATGAAAAAGCATTACGCGCAGGGAAAATCGGTATTCCGGCAGGCGTGTTTTCCAATCAACCGCTGCCTCAAAATGTAGAGTCTTATTACAATCCCGAATTTTCTCGAGAGCTAGCATTAATTGCCCTGCAGAGTACGCAAGATTTTTTTAACGGAAAAAGCTTTGGGAACAATCAAACCGGTCCGAGCTTTAAGAGCTATTTAAACTATCTGAATACCATCAAGAACGGAGAAGATCTCTCGCAACTAATAAATGATCAGTTTGATGTGGCTCAAAATAAACTAGAGGCACTTAATGCTAGCTTAGTTCAACAGATTCAGCAGGATAATACCAAAATGTATGAAGCGTTTGACGAGCTTCAGCGGAACGTAATTTTGATGAAAGTTGATATGCTACAGGCAATGGACGTGAATGTCGATTATGTAGATACAGATGGTGACTAAATGAAAACAGCGTTTTCCAACTATTTGAAGAAGCCTACAGAGGCCGCCCCATTGGCGGTCTTTCGTATTTTCTTTGGCCTGATGATGTTCGGTAGCATCCTTCGGTTTTGGGCCAATGGTTGGATTGAAAAACTGTATTTGGAACCAAAGTTCCATTTTAGTTTCTATGGTTTTGAATGGGTACAGCCCCTCGGAGTAGCGACCTACGGAATCTTTGCGGTTTGTGCTATTTCCGCAATGCTCGTTGCGGTCGGATACAAATACCGATGGGCGATTAGCGTGTTTTTCCTTAGCTTCACTTATATCGAATTGATGGATAAGACAACCTACCTAAACCATTATTACTTTATAAGTTGCCTTAGCTTTCTGATGATCTTCTTACCGGCACATCGCTATTTTTCCTTAGATGCCTGGCAATCTGGTAAAGCATCGAAAATAGTTCCAGCCTGGACTATAGACAGTATTAAACTGCTTTTAGGAATCGTTTATTTCTATGCGGGCTTGGCTAAGTTAAACAGCGACTGGCTTTTTCGGGCGATGCCTTTGAAGATATGGTTACCCTCAAAATATGACCTTCCACTTTTAGGTTCGTTGCTTCAAGAGGAATGGGTGCATTATGTTTTTAGTTGGAGTGGCATGCTATACGATGTAAGCATCCCATTTTTGCTGCTATACCGAAAAACAAGATGGTTTGCCTTTGGTATGGTAGTCATTTTCCACGTATTAACACGGGTGTTGTTTCCAATAGGGATGTTCCCTTTTATCATGATTGTAAGTACCTTGGTATTCTTCGATGCGAACCTTCACCATAAAATTTTAAACGGAATCTCAAGAATTCTGAATATCGATAAAAAGAGATGGGACCTTCAACTTCCGAATGCCATGCAACCCGCTGTTCGAAAGTTTCAGCTACTGATTGTTGGTTTTTTTTTAGCTGTCCAATTACTCTTTCCATGGCGATATCTTTTGTATCCAGGCGAATTGTTCTGGACAGAGGAAGGCTATCGTTTTTCATGGCGCGTCATGTTGATGGAGAAGGCTGGATATGCGCAATTCAAAATAAGAAATGGTGAAACGGATACTTCATTTTATATAGACAATAGCGATTTCCTTACCCCTTTTCAGGAAAAACAAATGAGCTTTCAACCCGATTTTATATTGGAGTACGCGCACAAACTAGCAGATCATTTCAGAAAACAGGGGCATGAAAATATTGAAGTCTATGTAGAAAGCTACGTGGCCTTAAACGGAAGAAGAAGTCAGCCCTTTATCGACCCCTCCATAAACCTCTTGGAACAGCAAGAATCTTTTCAACACAAAACTTGGATATTACCTTTCAATGATACAATTTCAGAACTTTAAAGATATTACCATACTAACGATACTAATGCTGGTTTTTTATAGCAGTTTTGGTCAGTATACCCTTTCGGGTACCATTTCTTCCGAAGCGGGAACGCCAATCGCCGGCGCAGAAGTATACCTAACTTCTATGGGAAAACAAACCGTTACCGATGCCAATGGTTTCTATATGATTCCTGATGTATTGGAAGGTGAACAGTATATAGTCGTATTTACATTTCAATACGATATCATGGAAAAGACCATCAGGGTCGAAAAAGATACCAAAATGGATTTCAAGCTGGAGCCTTTGGGTGAAACATTAAGTGAAGTGGTCCTTACAAAACGAAAGGAACGACAGTTTGCCTTACGAAAGCTGCAGCCGGTGGAAGGAACCGCCATTTATGCGGGTAAAAAAAGTGAAGTGGTGTTGATGGATAATCTAACGGCAAATTTAGCAACAGGTAATGCACGACAGATTTACTCGCAAGTTGTGGGACTAAATATTTATGAGAACAATGATGCTGGATTACAATTGAATATTGGTGGAAGAGGATTGGATCCGAATCGCTCTGCCAATTTCAATATACGTCAAAATGGTTATGATATCTCAGCAGATGTATTGGGGTATCCCGAAAGCTACTATACGCCACCTGCTGAAGCCTTGCGACAGGTGGAAGTGGTGCGGGGAGCTGCTTCTCTTCAATATGGAACCCAATTTGGTGGTTTGGTAAATTTTAAGATGAAAGGGCCAAACCTTAACAAGAAATTGGAATTAGTTTCGCGTCAGACGCTCGGTAGCTTCAACCTTTTCAATAGCTTCAATAGTTTGGGCGGAACGGTTGGAGAAATGGGGTATTATACCTATTTTAATTACAAGAAAGGGAATGATTTTCGACCCAATTCCGAATTCGAAAGCTATAATACCTATGCGCATGTAGACGTTTCTCTTTCAGACAACACGACGCTAACAGGCGAATTCAGTTATTTGTATTATTTGGCACAGCAACCGGGAGGTCTTACCGATCGTCAATTTGAGGAGGATCCTAGCTTCAGCAACCGAACCCGAAACTGGTTTGAAGTAGACTGGAAACTCTATGCGATGTTGCTGGAACATCAATTTTCACAAGATACCGATGCGAGCCTTCAACTATTCGCATTAGATGCCAGCAGGAAAAGTGTCGGATTTCGGGAAAACCGAGTCTCGCAAGAAGACGATCTCGACGCACCCAGAGAGCTGATTGTTGGCAACTTTCGGAACTGGGGAGCAGAAGGAAGAGTCTTGCATCGCTATGCGCTTTTTGGAAGAGAGCAAGTTGGCCTGTTAGGAGCAAAATATTACCAAAGCAATAATACTTCGCGTCAAGGCCCAGGAACCAATGGTAGCGATGCCAATTTTTCCTTTGCCGGTGAAACCTATCCGGATTACGAACGACAAAGCGATTTTACCTTTCCCAATTTAAACCTTGCGATTTTTGGTGAAAACATCATTAATCTGAGTGAAACGTTCTCCATTACCCCAGGTGTTCGCTTTGAATATATTAAAACAGAAAGTGAAGGTACCTATAAGAATATTCAATTCGATTTAGCGGGAAACCCTATTTTAAATGAAACTATCGCGGACAATCGAACGTTTGATCGAAAGTTTTTGCTCGCTGGAATTGGTTTTAGCAATAAATCGTCAAGGGCTTTGGAAGTATATGGAAATGTCAGCCAAAATTACCGCTCTGTAACCTTTAACGATATTCGTATTACAAATCCCTCTCTTACCATAGACCCCGATATTTCGGATGAAAAAGGTTTTACGGCCGATATGGGTATTCGTGGAAAATGGAATAACATCCTCTCTTACGATATTGGCGCCTTCTTTTTGCAGTATGACGATCGTTTAGGGCTTGTACTGCGTGATATTAGCGACATTGAAACGCAGCGCTTTCGTGGAAATATAGGCGATGCCTTTATCTATGGATTGGAAAGTTTTATGGATTGGGATGTTTGGAAAATGTTTTCGGAGAACGACGATATGTATGTTTCCCTGTTCTCAAATCTGGCCGTAACCGACAGCGAGTATACGGCTTCAGAAGAAAACAATGTGGAGGGAAATAAGGTGGAGTTTATTCCAGCAATCAATCTAAAGACGGGAGTTCGCTTCGGCATTAAAAATTTCTTGGGAAGTCTTCAGTACACTTATCTCAGCAAACAATTTACCGATGCGACCAATAGCGAACGCGATTTTGACAGTCAGAGCGGTATCGTCGGAGAAATTCCTGCCTACGATATTGTAGACCTTTCCTTCTCTTATACCTACAAAATGTTCCGATTGGAAACCGGTATCAACAATGTATTAGACAATAGCTACTTTGTAAGACGAGCAACCGGATATCCGGGGCCGGGCATCATTCCGAGTCAGCCAAGAACCTTTTATTGCGGTCTTCAGCTAACTTTATAAGCGGTTTACTTTAACTAAAAATGTAGGGGTACTCTAATCTTCTAATCTTGTAGTGCTTCTCGACTTTAAATCGTATCTTTGCACGCAATTAAATAGTAACCACTTCCGCTATCTTCGGAAAAAATTTAATTGCTATGACCGCACACGAAAATAAAGTTTTAGGCGAAGGGCTCACTTACGATGATGTATTGTTGGTGCCTGCCTATTCTGAAGTACTTCCTCGAACCGTAGATATTTCAACACGTTTTACCCGAAACATTTCGTTGAATGTTCCAATCGTTTCCGCCGCTATGGATACGGTTACTGAAAGTGCTATGGCAATCGCCATAGCACGTGAAGGTGGAATAGGGGTGCTCCATAAGAACATGACGATAGAGCAACAGGCTGCTGAGGTTCGGAAAGTGAAGCGCGCGGAGAGTGGAATGATTATCGACCCCGTAACACTGCCTAGAACCGCAACCGTTGGAGATGCACAGGCAACCATGAAGGAATACAGGATTGGTGGAATTCCAATTATCGATGACAATGAAACTCTGATTGGTATTGTTACGAATCGGGATCTTCGTTTTGAGAAAAACTATGAGCGGGCGCTTTCAGAGGTGATGACCTCAGAAAATTTAGTTACGGTGGGGAAGGGTACTTCCCTTAAGGATGCCGAAATCATTCTTCAAAAAAATAAAATCGAAAAACTTCCAGTAGTAGATGATAACGGAAAACTTTTAGGTCTTATCACATTTAGGGATATAACTAAGATGACTAAAAAGCCGATGGCCAATAAAGATGGCTATGGTCGCTTGCGTGTCGCAGCGGCCTTAGGGGTTACGGCAGACGCGGTAGACCGGGCCGAGGCCTTGGTTAACGCTCAGGTAGATGCGGTTATTATCGATACCGCTCACGGACACACACAAGGAGTCGTTTCGGTTTTAAAGGAAGTAAAAAAGAAATTTCCCGACCTTGATGTTGTGGTGGGAAATATAGCAACGCCGGAGGCAGCGAAATATCTGGTTGAAGCGGGTGCCGATGCGGTGAAAGTTGGTATTGGACCAGGTTCTATCTGTACTACCCGAGTGGTGGCAGGAGTTGGATTTCCGCAGTTCTCGGCGGTATTGGAGGTAGCCGATGCCATAAAGGATACAGGCGTTCCGGTTATCGCCGATGGTGGGATTCGCTATACGGGTGACATCCCAAAGGCGATTGCTGCTGGAGCGGACTGCGTGATGTTGGGCTCGCTATTGGCTGGTACAAAGGAATCACCCGGAGAGACCATTATCTACGACGGACGTAAATTTAAATCCTACCGCGGTATGGGTTCTGTTGAAGCTATGGAAAAAGGATCTAAGGATCGTTATTTCCAAGATGTTGAAGACGATATTAAGAAATTAGTGCCGGAAGGCATCGTAGGACGTGTTGCTTACAAAGGTGAATTGGTTGAAAGCATGACGCAATTTATCGGTGGCTTGCGAGCTGGTATGGGATATTGCGGAGCGAAAGATATTGAGAGCTTAAAGAAAAATGGAAAATTTGTGAAGATTACTTCTTCAGGTATTCATGAAAGTCACCCACACGACGTAACTATCACCAAGGAAGCTCCTAATTACAGTAGATAAAGAAGCAATATATAGAAATGCAAAAGCCGCGAATTTTCGCGGCTTTTGTATATGGAATTAGTTATAACCAATGCTACTGTTGTGTAGGCGTAATTCCTAGTTCCTTTAATACCGCTAACGAAATGTCATGATTCTCATCGAAATACACCACATCGCCTTCATTCAAGGAGAGTACCTGTGTATATCCTTGTGCTTTTGCTACCTTTTCGAGGGCACCCGCAATTTTTTGATATAGAGGTCGCATGGCTTCATCTCTTTTAATAGCTATTAGTTGTGCGCCGTTCTGACGAAATTTTGTGATATCATTTTCTAGGGCAATGATTTCGGATTGCTTTTCCTTTTTTTCAACATCAGAAAAGCTTGCCTCTTTTTCTTGATAGGCTGCAATTAATGCTTTGTATTCTTCTGTTTTCTTCTTTAAATCAGCATCTAAGCCAGAACCATAAGCATTTACACTATCCTGTACCTTCTCAAGCTCAGGCATTTGTGAAATGATATAATCAATATCAACAGTGCCTGTTTTGGTTTGCGATAACGCAGTAATACTTACAAAAAGAATAAGAATGCTAGCTATTTTTTTCATGTCAAACAATTTTATGCCCGCAATATTACGATTTTTAAATAGAGGTGTCAAAGACCATTCCACTAATAATCATGCGCAAGTTTAATTCTGAGCTACGGAGGTACCGTCTTCTACGAATGCTTTGAAATCTTGCATATACTGCCTCGACTGTTTTTTAAATGCTCCTGGCAGTAAGAATCCCATCATTTTCATTCCAAAACTTCTGAATTGAAACTCACTTTCAGAAACCCATTTCGTAGTCGATTCACCCATCTGCTTAAAATAATTCTTTTGGATGTTGTGAACCCCCTTAGTATCATAAGTTGCATGCAGTTCGGAGGGTAAGTTATTACTAAGAATGGTCTCGGTTAGGACCATTTCCCGCTTTCCCATTTTGTAATGAAGCTCCATTTTGGCACCTTCACTGCCCATATCCTTGTTGTTTAATGGCTCGAAATTAATCAGGCCCCTTTGCCAATGTTTCAGGTTTTCGGCTTTGTTTAGTTTTTTAATGACCTCTTCTCTTGGTGCGTTAATAGTAATTTCTACGGTATATTTCATGCCTTAGTTTATTAATAATAGGGGAAGATACTATTTTTCCAATTTAGGTTGCGTTCTAATACGAAAAACAGAGACGATTCGTTATAGCACAGCCTTGCGTAACCACGCCTTTTTTATATTTTTGCGGGGCTTCAACAATACTAAAATAAGTTCACCTATGCTTAAGAACAAAATAGTCATTCTGTTTGTTTTAGCCGTTTGTACCACGGCTATTGGCCAAATCAAGAAAAAAGATGTATTGCTGTCGATAGACGGCGAACCGGTTTCTGTACAAGAATTCAAACGTGTTTATAAAAAGAACTTGGACTTGGTGCAGGACGAAAGTCAGAAAACCGTAGAGGGGTATTTGGATCTTTTTATCGATTATAAACTAAAAACCACGGAAGCGAAAGCACAGGGGTTAGATGAAACGCAAAATTATAATCGTGAGTTCCGAAAGTACCAGGAACAGCTGTCACGCAACTACATTTATGAAGATAAGGTAACATCCGATATGGCTCGCGAAGCCTATGAAAGAGGACAAGAAGAAATAAATGCTAACCACATACTTGTTCGCACGGCCTTCGACGACCTTCCACAAGATACTTTGAAAGCGTATAAAAAAATTGCTGAAATTCGTAAAAAAGCTTTAGCAGGGGAGTCTTTTGTGGATTTGGCGAAGCAATATTCTGAGGAGCCAAATGCTTCAGAAACTGCTGGAAAATTAGGTTGGTTTGGAGTGTTCACAATGGTATATCCGTTCGAAACAGCTGCTTATGAAACACCGGTGGGAGAAGTGTCGGACATCGTTCGTACAGAGTTTGGATACCATATCCTAAAAGTAAATGATAGAAGAGAAAAGGAACCGCAAATAATGGTTTCACATATCATGATTTCCGATAAAAAGGGAGACGCCTCTTTCGATCCAAAGGAACGGGCAGAAGAGATTTATGCAATGTTAAAACAAGGTGAGTCCTTCGAGAATTTGGCGAAGCAGTTTTCTGATGATAAAAATTCTGCAATAAAAGGAGGAAAGCTTCGTCCTTTTGGTAGAGGAGATCTAAGAAGCGAGGAATTTGAAAACGCAGCCTACAGCTTAAGCAAACCGGGCGATATTTCAAAACCGATAAAAAGTGATTTCGGATGGCATATTATTCGCTTCGAGGAAGAAATTCCAGAGCCTTCATTTGAAGAGGAACTAGCGAAACTTGAACGACAAGTCCGCGATGGAAATCGACATAAAGTAGTGACCCAAGCGGTAAACCAAAAAATAAAAGATAAGTACGGTTTTGAATTGCACAACGGTTATCTCGATTTTTTCAATGAGTTTGTGACCGATTCAGTCCTGCGCAGGAAGTGGAAGTACAACGACCAAGAGCCAAAACTTGAAACGAAACTATTTACGATAGGCGATAAAACATTTACTTATCGAGACTTGGCCGAATATATGAACGTACGCCAAAAGCGTATGAGAGGAGTGAATAAAAAGACCGCTGCATTAACAACTATGTACGATGAGTTCGAAACCATGAAGCTAAAGGATTATTTCCGAAATCGATTGGAAGAGGAGAATGAGGAGTATGCAGCAGTAATAAGTGAGTATCGCGATGGACTTCTGATTTTTGATTTGATGGAAGAAAATATCTGGAACAAAGCGAAACAGGATTCGGTTGGATTGGAGGATTTTTATGAACGAAATAAGGACAACTATCGTCATGGAAAACAATTGGTAGCCAAAATCGCAACAGCAACCGATAAGCAATCTGCATCAAGAATTGCTAAGATGTTGGAAGAAGGGGATGCCACTGGGCAGATTAAGGAAACTATAAATGCTAATGGAACTGTTAATGCTGTCTTCTCTGAAGGGATTTTTGAGAAAGGTGATCGTGAACTTCCAAGCGCTACCAAATTTGAAGTGGGGGTTTCTGAAATATATGAACAAAATGATAGCTTTATCGTTGTTGATGTGAAGAAAATCTTACCCGCAGGATTCAACCCATTGGATAAGGTTCGAGGAAAGGTTATGAGCGATTACCAATTGGAGCTCGAACAAAAATTTATGGAAGACTTACGCAACAAGCATACAGTAGAAATTAATAATAAAGCTTTAAAGCGTGTGAAAAAGGAATTGGATTCCTAATGAATTTATGAAGAAACTTCTTGTACTGATTAGCGTTGCCATATCCGTTTCCTCCTGTGACTATTTTCAACAGGAGCCAGAGGGAGAACCTGTGGCAAGGGTAAACGATACCTATTTGTACATGGAAGACCTATCCGGACTAGTACCGGCGGGTACATCTGAAGCCGATAGCACGATAATAGTAAATAACTATATCAATCGCTGGGCAACACAACGTTTATTAATGGACAAGGCACTGATTAATCTTCCTGATGAACAACTAGAGAAGTATCAGCGGTTATTGAAGGACTATAAAACAGAACTGTACACAGAGGGTTATAAGAACGCAATTGTGGCACAAGAATTGGACAGTTCTGTAAGCGAAAATGAATTACAGTTGTTTTATGAGGAAAACAAGCAGAATTTCCGACTCAACGACGAACTATTGAAGGTACGTTACTTACAGGTTCCACCTTCTTTCTCTAATTTGGGTAAAACAGTTGAAAAATTTAGACGTTTCAACGAAAGCGATCGGGAAGATTTAGATGCCATAAGCATTCAGTTTACACGCTATAATTTCAACGATTCTACCTGGGTTCGGAAAAATGCTTTGGAAGAACTATTGCCCGTGTTGAAAGACGAGAATGCAAAAATGCTAAATATTTCGAATTTTCAACAACTGCAAGATTCATTAGGGGTATATTTGATCTATGTTAAGGATCGATTGAACACCAATGATATAGCCCCACTTTCTTTTGTAAAACCAACCATTGAGCAGGTTTTATTGAACAAACGAAAACTAGAATTAATAAAAAAACTGGAAAAAGATTTAACGAGAGATGCAAGGAATGATAAATCATTTGAAATTTATAAGTAAAGGAATTCTATTCTTTGCTTTAGTCGCCGTCGGTACAATGGCGGCTCAAAATGTGGTTACGGTAGACAGTACTGGCGTTGTACAGGAAAAAGAAACCGATATACAAGCTACAACTGCTAAGAAAGATTCTGTAAAGACTTTTAAGCGTTTTAAAGCGGAAGGCGTAAGCGCTGTGGTGGGAGAATATGTCATCTTGGATAGCGATATCGATAAAAGCTACCTTGAATTGAAGCAACAGGGGTTTCCTGTAGATGAAATATCACGCTGCCAATTAATCGGAAAGCTTATGGAGGATAAGTTATATGCGCACCACGCTAAAATTGATAGTGTTTTTGTAGCTGATTCCGAAATTAACCAGATGATCGACCAGCAAATGGAATATATGGTCAGCGAACTTGGAAGCGAGGAAAAGGTTGTAGAGTATTATCGCAAAGATAATATGGCACAACTTCGCAGTGAATTGTTCGAGGTGAATAAAACAACGCGGTTGGCAAGTGAAATGCAGCGCACGATTGTGGAAGAAGTCGAGGTGACACCCGAAGAGGTGCGTGAGTTTTTCTATTCTATTCCAGAGGACGAAAGACCTGTCTTTGGTTCTGAAGTCGAAGTAGCACAGATTGTCGTTAAACCTGAAATTACAGAAGAAGCACGGCAAGAAACAATAGATCGTCTTCGTCAAATGCGTATCGACGTGGTCGAAAATGGAGCTAGTTTCGCCACCAAAGCGGTATTGTATTCTAAAGATCCAGGTTCTGCCGGAAAGGGTGGATTGTATAAGGGAATCAAGAAAAATGCCCCACTTGCAAAAGAGTTTATTGAAACAGCCTTTACCCTTCAAGAAGGTGAAGTGAGTGAACCTTTTGAAACGGAATTCGGATTTCACATTCTAACGGTTGATAAAATCCGAGGACAGGAATTGGATGTACGCCATGTACTTCTTATTCCTGATGTTTCTCAAGCTACAATTGATAATGCGCGGACGGAAATTGAAGAAATTCGAAAGAAAATAGAAAGTGGTGAACTTTCTTTTGCTGAGGCTGCACGACAGTATTCCGATGAGGATGAAACAAGAAACAACGGAGGGCAATTAGTAAACCCAACCACGGGTGATACACGTTTTGAACTTACCAAAATGGACCCAGCACTAAGTGCGCAGATTTACAACCTAAAGGCCAACGAAGTGTCTAAAGTCTATACCGATGAGGGACGTACAGGCCGTAAAATGTTTAAATTATTGACGGTAACCCGAAAGTATGAGGAGCATACCGCAGACTACTCTGAAGACTACGAACGTATAAAGGAATTGGCCCTAAAGGAAAAGCAAGTCCGCGCTATCGAAAAATGGCAGAATAAAAAGATTGACGATACCTATGTAAACGTCAATGAAGACTATCAAGCTTGCGATTTTTCAAGCAATTGGGTTAAGAGTAATTAAGATCGTATTTTTCCCTAATCTAGAAATTCAAAATTTATGTCAGACGTTGCAGCAGTAGAACAACTGGTCCAAAAATACAAAGCACTTAGAACCGAAATCAGTAAAGTAATTGTCGGTCAAGATGATGTGGTGGAACAGGTACTGCTGTCTATTTTCTCTGGTGGCCACGCGCTTTTAATCGGTGTACCAGGATTGGCAAAAACTTTATTGGTGAATACGGTGGCACAGACACTCGGATTGCAATTCAAAAGAATTCAATTTACACCCGATTTGATGCCAAGCGATATCCTTGGCTCTGAGATACTGGATAAAAATCGTGAGTTTAAATTTATTAAGGGGCCTATCTTTGCGAATATTATTTTGGCTGATGAGATTAACCGAACACCGCCTAAAACACAGGCAGCACTGTTGGAAGCTATGCAGGAACGAGCGGTGACAGTAGCAGGGCATCATTATAAATTAGATCAGCCATACTTCGTGCTTGCAACGCAAAACCCTATTGAGCAAGAAGGAACTTATCCATTGCCAGAGGCGCAGTTAGACCGCTTTATGTTTGCTATTGCGCTAGACTATCCATCTTTTGCTGAAGAAGTAGATGTGGTAAAAAGTACGACTTCTGGAGAACAGGCCACGGTTAATTCACTGTTTTCAGCAGAAGAGATTCTCGAATATCAAAACCTTATTCGAAAAATCCCAGTAGCCGATAATGTTATCGAATATGCCGTAACCTTAGTGGGAAAAACGCGTCCAAAAAGTCAAGCTGCTCCAGAAATCGTTCAGAAGTATATCGATTGGGGAGCAGGACCCAGAGCTTCACAGAATTTAATCTTAGGTGCTAAAGCCCATGCCGCACTACATGGTAAATTTTCACCCGATATCGAAGATGTTCAGAAAGTTGCAGTAGGAATTCTACGGCACCGTATGATCAAAAATTATAAGGCCGAGGCAGAAGGACTTACCCTTGAAGCAATTATTGCGAAACTTCTCTAATATTTAACCTTCAATTTAGAATCTTTCCAATCAAATTTCGAAGACTTAGAATTTTTAATTCGACAATTTTCTTAATCTAAAATTGGATATTTGATAAAATAATTCATTAAAAATTAACTTTTTATGAATTATTTCTACTCTTTTAGCTAATACGTTGTGTATTTTTAAATTATGTTGAATTTTTGTAATTTTGCAAGACTTCAAAAAAATTAAAACAAGACAACTATGGCATTCGATATTGATATGATCAAGAAGGTGTATTCCCAAATGGCGGAAAGGGTAGATAAAGCCCGTGAAATTGCTGGGAAACCTTTAACTCTTTCAGAAAAAATTCTTTACAGTCACCTTTGGGATGGAGCCCCCTCCCAAAAGTTTGAAAGAGGTAAGGATTATGTCGATTTTGCCCCGGATAGAATTGCCTGTCAGGATGCTACTGCACAAATGGCTTTACTTCAGTTTATGCAAGCTGGAAAAGATAAAGTAGCCGTGCCGACGACGGTGCATTGTGACCACTTAATTCAGGCGAAACAAGGAGCAAAACAAGACTTGCAGCGGGCGAATGAAACCAGTCACGAAGTATTCGATTTCCTAGAATCTGTTTCAAATAAATATGGTATCGGTTTTTGGAAGCCTGGCGCTGGTATTATTCACCAAGTTGTTCTCGAAAACTACGCCTTTCCTGGTGGTATGATGATCGGTACCGATAGTCATACCGTGAATGCAGGCGGACTAGGAATGGTCGCTATTGGAGTTGGAGGGGCGGATGCTGTGGATGTAATGGCAGGAATGCCTTGGGAATTGAAGTTTCCAAAGTTGATTGGTGTGAAATTGACAGGGAATATTAACGGGTGGACGGCCTCTAAGGATGTTATTTTAAAAGTTGCCGATATACTTACCGTAAAGGGAGGTACAGGTTGTATCGTTGAATATTTTGGACCCGGAGCGAAGAATCTGTCCTGTACTGGAAAAGGGACGATCTGTAATATGGGGGCTGAAATAGGTGCGACGACTTCAACCTTTGGTTATGACGAAGCCATGGAGCGTTTCCTTAGAGCAACCGAACGTGCCGAGGTAGCCGATGAAGCAAACAAAATTAAGGAACACCTTACAGGCGATCCTGAAGTATATGAAAACCCAGAACAGTATTTCGATCAAGTAATCGAAATTAATCTCGATGAATTGCGTCCACACCTTAACGGACCCTTCACTCCAGATCTTGCTACACCTGTTGGCGAGTTGGGTAAAAAAGCAAAAGAAAACGATTGGCCAATTAAAGTTGAGTGGGGACTTATCGGTTCTTGTACGAACTCGTCATACGAAGATTTAACAAGAGCGGCTTCCATTGCGCAGCAGGCTATCGATAAAAAATTAAAACCGAAATCCGATTTCGGAATCAATCCTGGTTCCGAACAGATTCGCTATACTGCGGAACGTGATGGATTATTAAAGGTTTTTGAAGATTTAGGTGCAACGGTATTTACAAATGCTTGTGGACCGTGTATCGGGCAGTGGGATAGAAGCGACATGATGGGCGATGAAAAGAATACCATCGTGCATTCCTTTAATCGTAACTTCTCCAAACGTGCCGATGGAAACCCTAATACACACGCTTTTGTAGGATCTCCTGAAATGGTGGCAGCTATTGCCATTTCTGGTCGATTGGACTTCGATCCGCTTCACGATACCTTGATTAATGAGGATGGTGAAGAAGTGAAGTTGGACGTACCAAGAGGAATTGAGTTGCCTCCTAAAGGATTTGAAGTAGAAGATAACGGATACCTCGAGCCTCGTGAAGACGGAAGTGGTGTTGAGGTTAAAGTGGCAAGCGATAGCGAGCGACTTCAATTATTAACGCCTTTTAAACCTATCCAGGATGAAGAGCTTCAAGGCGTAAAACTGTTGATCAAGGCGTTTGGAAAGTGTACTACAGACCACATTTCGATGGCAGGTCCATGGTTGCGTTACCGAGGTCATTTGGATAATATTTCAAACAACACCTTAATCGGTGCCGTAAATGCCTTCAACAAGAAAACCAACTTTGTGAAGAATCAATTGGATGGTGAATATGGAGGGGTTCCCGATGTACAGCGTGAGTACAAGAAGAAAGGAATAAAAACCATTGTTGTCGGCGATCATAACTACGGGGAAGGATCCTCACGTGAGCATGCGGCCATGCAGCCACGTCATTTAGGTGTAGCTGCCGTATTGGTGAAGTCTTTTGCCAGAATTCACGAAACAAACTTGAAAAAGCAAGGTATGCTGGCTTTAACTTTTGCCAACGAAACCGATTATGACAAAATTCAGGAGGATGATACCTTCAACTTTGTGGATATAGCTGACTTTTCGGAAGGAAAGCCACTAACCCTTGAAGTAGTGCATTCCGATGGAAGTAAGGATACCATCAAAGCAAATCATACATACAATGATGCACAGATTAAGTGGTACCGAGAAGGGTCTGCCCTTAACTTGATTAAGAAGCAAAACCAGTAATTCATTATAGTATCTACAAAAAAAGGCTAGCATTGTCGCTAGCCTTTTTTTATCTAGCTATGGAGATTATCGTATTTGGTGAATTGAAAACTGACTGCTGCTAGCATCGCCAAGAATGTTCACTGTCCCTAATGCTATACTACCTAAAATCTGAAATCGAATGGTATCACCAGCATTTAGTTGAAGAAGAGTGCTGGCATCTCGTACGGGAGGCGTAGCATTAATACCCAGAATCCCAACATTAGCGAAACTGTTCTGCACGGCAATCGATCCATTACGAAGGATGGCCACTCCAAAATTGGTGGCAACACCAATGGAACCGTCTGTTTTGATTTGAACAGAAATAGAATAAATACCCTCATTTTTTGCGGTAAACGTATAGGTGCTGGTATTGAATTCGTTGTTCGTGTCGAATACTTCATTATCGAACGGAAGCGTTGCGTTTCCAGAGAGAAGTGAAAGCGATATGGACGAAGAAGAACCAAATGTTCCTTTTACAACAGAGGGTAATGCTTTGTCGATAATTTCGGTGGCCTTTATTTTTTGAACAGTACCGTCACGACCGATAACCAAAACCGAATCCTTGGCAATTTCCGGATGGGGTGTTTCAGTTATGGTTCGAATTCGAACGTCGCCGTTAACATCCAAACTTGCGGTTGGACTGCTAGTGTTGATGCCAACCTGAGCACAAGCAGGAATAAAAAATAATGGAAAAATGAGTTGTACCAATTTCATAATGTAGGTATTTTGGGTAACGTAGAATTGGGGATACTACATTCGCGATTGGAAAATGTAAAATACCCAACAGTTCGCAATATGTCAACTTATTAACATAAAATTAAGTTATTATATAGTGCACCAATCTTCAATGAGTTGTTGAAGTAATGATTATTTGATATGAAGTTTATACGTAAAAACTGGGGAAACATATTATTTGTAATTGTGCTAGCATTATTACTGATTCCTCAGACCAGAATGTTCATCCAAGTTCCGCTTCAGCGACTACTATCCATTAGTCCTTCCGAACTCTCAGAGGAAGAGCGTATAATGATTGAGGAATATCGCTGGCAGCTTGAGGATAGTAAAGGTTCTCCTATTCAGTTTGAAGAAGCAAAAGGTGAGGTGGTAGTACTCAATTTTTGGGCTACTTGGTGTCCTCCCTGTGTGGCAGAGATGCCTTCACTTCAGGCTTTATACGATTCTTTCGGAGATCAAGTGGAGTTTTATTTTGTGACTTCCGAAGATACAACGGTCGTTGCTCGTTTCATGGAGAAGAACGATTACAATCTTCCGATATATTTTCAAAAATATCGGGCGCCAAAACAACTACAAGTCACATCGCTTCCTACGACATTCATTATTTCAAAGGAAGGAACTATAGTTGTAAAAAAAACGGGAGCAGCCGATTGGAATAGCGATCGTATCCATGATATAGTAAAGCAATTGCTTAAATATTAGTTCAACGCTTCGCATGTTGCTTTTCTAATTTTTCAGTAAAGAATAATACTGTCAATAGCATCCCTAGATTATAGATTACATCTTCAATTGGAATTGTAATCATTCGTATTCCTAAGTTTTCGGTATTGTTATACCATACAACAGGTTCGGGTAATCCAGTCCCGGTAAGGATTCCATTCACCAAAAAAAAGGGAATTTGAATAATCAAGAAAAAGGGTAAAAAACGTTGCAATAGACTTCTATTGTAGTTGTGCACCCATCCCAGCAAAAGCATCCCATAAATAAAATTCACAAGCGTGTACCAACGATCGTAGTAGTACCATAGGGTGACTATTAGTACCGAAAATAAGCTAACACAAATGATGGAAGTAATTCGTTCTGAAAACATCAACCGCGGTAGAAGTTCCTGTAGGGCGTAGTAGGTAAAAATACAGGCATATGGAATACAGATAAAGAAGAGCCATTCTTCAATTGGTAAGCCTAATACATGGAGGCCGGTAATATAGTCTTCATTAAAGCCCCAAAAACCTTCCGAAGTAAATATGATATCCCATGGTATAAAGACTAGCATCATAATTCCTACCGCTGGAAAAAACGACCGCCACTTCTTATGGAATTGCAACCTTGGGTGAAAACTGAACAGAAAAGGAATCAGAAAAGAACCGAGGTTCAATCCGAGATAGAGATACTCCATTTATTTTTTGTTGAAGAATCGAAACGGAGGTACTAGCATTCCGAAGCATTCCCCATCTTCCTTTCCGATATGTTTATGATGGATTTTGTGCGCTCTTCGAATGCCTTTTGCATACCAATTGTTCGCATTGCGAAAAAGCTTGAAGCGTTGATGAATGAAAATGTCATGCACCATAAAATAGGTAACGCCATAGGCAAAAATTCCAAGCCCAATCGGCAACCCCGCCCAAAAACCATAATACTGCCACCCAACAAAACAACCGATGCTAACGGCAGCATAAAAAAGAAAGAAAAAATCATTTCGTTCCCACCAACTGTTGTGATCCTTTATATGATGGTCTTTATGAAGGCTCCACAAAAAACCATGCATGATGTATTTATGAGTAAACCACGCCATAAACTCCATGATACAGAAAGTGGTGAGAAAAATTAAAATCCACAAGACTACGTCCATATTCCTATCGCACTAATTTTAATTGATATTTTACGTAACAACGCGTCAAAAGTCCGAATTTTTCATAATTCGGCACACGAATGCGGCTGTTTTTTATTTCGATGGCTGGTGTTTTGTGTAGTTTTTTGAGTAAGCGGCGGTAATAGCGATATGCCATATACACCCCGAATTTGGCTTCAGCAGGAAGATGAAGAATTCCTTTATATCCTTCTTTAAAGTCGTTTTCAATCTCCGCAATTATCTCAGCCTTTGAAACTTCATCCAAGGCATCGAGATTGGTGTTTGGAAAGTAGGTGCGGTCCAAACCATCGTGATCTGCCTTTAAATCGCGAAGGAAGTTTACTTTTTGAAAAGCGGAACCGAGATGCTTAGCCGATTCCTTCAACGCTTCATATTTTTCAGTATCACCCTTCACAAAAACACGTAAGCACATCAAACCCACAACATCGGCAGAACCGTAGATATAGTCTTCAAACTCTTGCTGCGAAGTATACTCTTTCTTCGTAAGATCGAGTCGCATACTGTTCATAAAGGCATCGATTAGATGACGCTCTATATTGTACTCGAGAACCGTATGCTGAAAGGAGTTTAAAATTGGGTTCAGACTTATTCTTTCAGAAAGGGCGTTGTCTAGATCCTGTTCAAATCGGTCGAAGAGAACTTCTTTATTGTACTCATGAAATGAGTCAACGATTTCATCGGCAAAGCGAACAAAGCCATATATATTGTAGATATGCTGGCGAATAGAGGGCGCAAGCATTTTGGTAGCCAAAGAGAACGAGGTGCTATAAGTATTCGTCACCTTTCGGCTACAAATTTGGGATACGTTGTCGAATAATGCTTTCACGATGCGATTTCTTTTTGTACAAGACCTGCCGACAGTTTTCCGGAAATGAGGGAAGGGGGAACACCTGGCCCCGGTACTGTTAACTGACCTGTAAAAAATAAGTTCTTTACTTTCTTGCTTTTTAAACTCGGCCGCAAGAATGCAGTTTGCATTAATGTATTGGCGAGTCCGTAGGCATTGCCTTTGTACGAATTATAATCTTGAATGAAATCGTTCACACAATAGGACTTCTTAAATATAACATTATTTTTTACGTCTTGTTGGGTTATGGTTTCAAATCTAGCGATGATTTTGTTGAAATATTCCTCTCGTAATTCCGCTGTATCCTCCAATCCAGGGGCCAATGGTATAAGAAAAATTCCTGCTTCTTTCCCATCAGGAGCTGCACTGGCATCAGTCTTAGAAGGAAAGCTAGCATAGAATAGGGGTTTATCTGGCCATTCTGGCGTATCGTAGATGGCCTTCGCATGGGCTTCAAAATCGACATCGAAGAATAGCGTATGGTGATCCACATTTTCAAGCTTCTTGTCGAAACCAACATAAAATAATAGGGAAGAGGGAGCGAAGGTTTTTTTCTCCCAATAGGATTCGGAATATTGCCGAAATTCGGTGGGGAGTAAGGTTTCGGTATGATGGTAATCGGCACCACTTAAAACTACATCTGCATGTATCTCTATTCCATTCACGGTAATTCCGGTAGCAGTTTTATCAGTAATTACGATGTTTTCAACCGTTTGGTTTGTTTTGATGGTAACCCCAAGTTCCTGAGCCAGTTGGGCCATTCCTTTAATAACGGAATACATCCCATCTTTTGGGTGAAAGGTTCCTAGTCCGAAATCGGCATAATTCATAAAGCTATAAAAAGCAGGGGTATTGGACGGTTTAGCGCCTAAAAATAACACTGGAAACTCTAAGATTGAGATAAGTTTAGGATTTGAAAATTCCTTCCGAACCGTTTTGCTGATGGTGCTAAAAAACTGTCCGATTTTTTTCATGGTAACCGGCGTGACCAATTCGAACGGCGACAATCCCGGACGATAGACCAAATCCTTGATGGCCACGTCATAATTATTTTGGGCCTCGGCCATAAATTTTTTAAGAGGTTTCGAGCTTCCTGCTTGCTCGTCTTCAAATGCCTTATAAATTCCAGATAAGGAGCCTGGAATCGTAATGGCATCCTGAGCGCCGAAATAAACTGAATAGGCAGGATCTAATTTCGATAACGAATAATACTCGTCTGGGGTTTTACCAAAGTCTTCAAAAAACCGTTCGAATACATCTGGCATCCAATACCAGGTTGGACCCATATCGAAAATAAAACCTTGGTGTTTATACTGTCTAGCACGTCCGCCGATGGTTTCGTTTTTCTCATAAATGGTTACGGAATGTCCTTCGGAAGCGAGGTAGCATGATGCGGCTAATGATGAGAAGCCAGAGCCTATGATTGCAATATCTTTCATATGTTGTTTAACAAATCTATTAAAAAATTAAACAACGTTGAGTAGTGGTTGAAAAATTATGATTTTTTTAATGTTTGAAGCAGTTTTTTCAGTGCTTGAAAGGATTCGATTTTCTTCACAGAGGCAGGTAGTTGTTTTTTGGAAAGCTTCCCTGTCTTTGCGCCCATGATGTAAAGCGTATAGGAACTTCCGTTACACACTTCTTTATGATACGTTTGAAAATACTCCTCGATATCCTTATCCTCGGGATGAACGGTAAGATACGATAAAAAGTGAAGATTGTCGTAGTGGTGAAATAAATGCTTTAGATTGTCCAATGGGATATTTTGCCCGAGATATATTGTTTTAAAGCCTGCTACTAGCAGTTGATATTTCACGTATAGCAATCCAATTTCATGAATTTCGCCATAAGGGAGAAATAAGCAAAATACCTTATCTGAAGTGGAAGGTCGCACAGTTAGCTTTTCAATATTCAGAATCATTTTTTGTTTAATCAATTCTGAAATAAAGCGTTCATGTGCTGGATCGATAGTGCCGGTTTGCCACAGGGTTCCGATTTCCGTTAATACAGGAATAAAGATTTTCTCAAAGAGGTCGGTAAATGATTTTTCTTCCGATAAACGCGTGTAAGTGGTATTGAAACGGTCCATATCGAAGCTGAACATCGCTTTCTTGATTTCCATAATCGCTTGCGCATCCTCATTGCTCTCGCCCAATTGATTGATAAGAGCCTTCATTTCGGCCGGCGGCATATCGGCTATATGTGAAATTTTATAACCGCCATTATATAGGTAGGTGACATTTAAGAGCTTTTTTAGTTGGGTGAGGTCATATTCGCGAATATTGGTCTCAGTTCGTTCCGGTTCCAGTAAATTGTAGCGCTTTTCCCATATACGAATGGTGTGCGCCTTTACACCGCTTAGATTTTCTAAATCCTTAATGCTGAATTGCGTCTTAACGTGCATATAATTATATAATGGCAATAGCCATTGCAGCTGAAATGTTTAAAAATAATTGATTAAAGATAAACAAAATTATAAGATTTGGTAGCGAAAGCAATATTATTTAAGGAAAGATTAAACACACTACTTATATTGAACCGATACGAGAGGGTGCTAAAAAAAAACGTCACAGCAATTGTGACGTTTGTACCGGGAATGGGAGTCGAACCCACACGCCCTAATGGACACATGGCCCTCAACCATGCCTGTCTACCAATTCCAGCATCCCGGTAGAAATGTAAATGTACTGTAAAAAAGAAAAGTACCGTAAGAACGATACTTTGTTTTGTGACCTGGCTGGGGCTCGAACCCAGGACCCTCTCCTTAAAAGGGAGATGCTCTACCAACTGAGCTACCAGGTCGTCATTAAAATTAAAAGCCATCGGCTGCTTATGGGCTGCCGTGCTAGGCGGGTGCAAATATACTATCATTATTATTATTTCTCCAAGCGTTTTTCAATTAAATTTGTGAATAATTTTAAAGGCCGTGAGTATCAATGAAAATAGTAGAAAAAGCATGAAAATAATCCTTCTTGGATACATGGGAAGTGGGAAGTCGAGCGTGGGAAAACGCTTAGCAAATAAACTGAAATATTCCTTTATCGATTTAGACAGTCAGATTGAAAATAAAACTGAAATGTCGATTGCCGAGATTTTTCAAGTCAAAGGTGAAATTTGGTTCCGTAACTATGAGAAACAGGCGTTGGATGAATTATTGGAAAGGGATGAAGCCATGGTGATATCGCTAGGAGGAGGAACTCCGTGTTATGGAACGGTCATGGAAGAACTACTTCTACATCCAAACAATATGACCGTATATTTAAAAACAGACTTGGATATTTTGACCGATCGTTTGTGGCCAGAGATGGAATCGCGCCCACTTATCAGTCACCTTCAAACCAAGGAATCGTTGAAAGATTTCATCAGGAAGCACCTATTTGAACGATTTCCGTATTATTCCCAGGCGAAACTTACGGTTGAAAATAACGCTGATATGGCTTCAACCGTGGAAAAAATAGTAAGTCGATTATTCTAATACCGCGCGGTCCTTTCCTTCTTCAAACCGAACGGAAACATTTTCATTTAAAGAGGTAGAGAGTGAAATTCCTTTAAAATCAGCTTTCACCGGATACTTTTTGTGGTTTCTATCTACTAAAACGGCTGTTTTAAACTGTGATAGCGGAACATCCAAAAAATGTTTCACGCCATATACCAGTGTAGTGCCCGAATGCAATACATCGTCGACCAACACCACCGATTTGTTTTGATATTCCGCTGTATTTAGGGATGTTGAAATAGCGCTCCGCGGATTCTTTTTATCGATGTTTACTTCACATAAGATCACCTTGAGGGGAGAGATATCCTCCAACACCGATTTTATTTTTTGTGCCAGAATGTAGCCATTATCCATTATACCTGCAAGCACCACTTCTTTTTCATCGATATTTGTTTCATATACCTGATACGCTATTCTGCGAATTTTATGTCGAATTTCCTTTTCGTTTAAAATGATGGTATTTTCCATTGCTACATGTCGTTATCGTTTGTAAAATCTTCAAGATCGCGTCGGTCCTTTTTCGTTGGACGGCCGGTGCCTTTTTTTCGATAGTATTTTTTGGAATATTGAAGCAGTTCCTGATGTTCAAATGCATCCTTCGGGGTAGTGTCCTTTCGATAAATATCTACTAATTTCGCACCGAGTCTGCTATCGGGTAAATCTAATACTTCTAACTGATAATTGATTTGATTTTTTCTGCATTCCACCGAATCGCCAGGATAGACATCCCGAGCCGGTTTTACAGACTCCCCATTTACCTTTACACTGCCTTTCTTGCAAGCCTTGGTAGCCAGACTTCTCGTTTTATAATATCGAAGGCACCATAAATACTTATCCACTCGCATACAAATCGCCTAAATTATACGTTAATCCAATACACAAAAATAACTTAAAATCGTATCTTGCACGCCCAAAATACAAAGGATAATGAAAGTATTGAAATATATTGCAGTAGCACTTCTTTTTTTGGCAGCTATAATTTCATGTAAGAATGACGATGACGGGGCAAACACTGTACAGCTGCGTGATAGAGCGGAGGAAGCAGTTGCTGCACAAGATGAAATTGAACGTTTCCTTGAAACACATTTTTATAATTACGAGTCATTTGAAAACCCTCCGGAAGGCTTCAACTACCAAATTGTATTCGATACAATTGCGGGTGAAAATATCGATAAAGTACCATTGATTGAACAGGTTGAAAGCAAGACCGTACAGGATCGGTTAGAGGAAGGCGTGGAGTATACACTTTACTATCTGAAAGCTAGGCAAGGAGGTGGGGAATCTCCTAATTTTCCTGATATAGTATTGAATTCATATAGTGGACAACGCATCGATGAAGATAATTCGTTACAGTTGTTTGATGAGTCGGTGATACCGATTCGATTTGATTTGACAGGTGTAGTAAACGGTTATCAGGATGGTATTATTGAATTTCAGGGCGCTGAATCATTCACCGAAAATCAAGACGGATCCATCACTTTCAATAATTATGGTGTGGGTGCTGTTTTTGTACCTTCTGGTTTGGGATATTTTGGTTCTGCACAGCTTGGAATACCTACCTATTCACAGCTAATTTTTACTTTTCAATTATATACCGTTCAAGAGGGTGATCAAGATCGAGATAACGTGCCGTCCATTATTGAGGATTTGAATAATAATGATATCGAAGAAGACGATGATACCGATAATGATGGTAGGCCAAATTTCGTAGATGACGATGATGATGGCGATGGTATACCTACTGAAAATGAAATTATTGTTGAAGCTGACGGTTCCATCACATTCCCAGACAGCGATAACGATGGCACGCCAAACTATCTAGATTCGGATAGTTAATAGTACACATTTCATAAAAGAAATATATAGCCCTTGGAAATACCAAGGGCTTTTTTCGGTGGATATTCTAAAGGATTTTAATCTTTTTGGAATTTGAATCTTTATTAAAGGTGTTTTCCAATATTCCACTTTTTAAAAGCTCGTAGTTTTACTATTCTCGATAACGCGGCGTGTATGCGTTGCCGCCATTCGTTCGTAAAGCGCTTCCACATCAGCTACATTGGCATTCGATAGAAAAGCAAAATTAATGGTCGTCCCGGCTGTTTTTCGGATATGGATATGGTAAATGGGAATGGTATCTTCAGATAGGTTCTCTTTAACCTTCAAATCCTCTCCATAAATAGGACTCTATTCTTATAATACCATAAATGTCGTTTTACGTTTGTTAGCATTAGCTTCTCTTTAATTGAAAAGAATAAGATAGTCAAAATTTTATCGGTTTTATAGACCATGGAAGCGTAAAATAAAGTTTCAGTAAGTTGCTTGAATTCAATTGTTTATAGTTAAAAAAATATTAAACACTATAACCAAATTGAAGAAATGTTTAATTTTATTATATAAATGTTAAACAAAAAAAACGTATGGCTATGAAAAAACTACTTTTAATTGCAATGATTTGTTTGATTTCTTCTGCGATAGTTGCGCAGACAGCACGAGTGCAGGTAATCCATAATTCAGCAGATGCTGCTGCAACTGAAGTGGATGTCTACATCGATACCGATTTAGCACTGGATGATTTTGAATTCCGTACTGCTACTGAATTTTTAGACTTACCGGCTGAAGTAGAAATTGAATTATCGGTCGCGCCCGGAAACAGTATGGATGTGGGAGATGCCTTGCTAACTGTTCCAGTAACACTCGCAGATGGCGAAACGTATATTGTGGTTGCCGATGGAATAGTAAGCGGTTCTGGATACAATCCTGCACCACCGTTAACATTACAAGTGTATCCGATGGGACGTGAAGCAGCCACCAACGGATCGAATACAGACATTTTAGTACATCATGGATCTACCGATGCACCCACAGTAGATGTGGTTGAGACGGGCGTTGGCGCAGGGACCATTGTCGATGATATTTCATATTCAGAATTCCAAGGATATTTGGAACTGCCAACCGACGACTATGTGGTAGAAGTAAGAGATGAAACAGGAACGACCGGAGTGGCAGCGTACAGCGCACCTCTGGCCACTTTGAACTTAGATGGTGCTGCACTAACGGTGTTGGCCTCTGGATTCTTAGATCCTTCGGAAAACTCCGATGGACCCGCTTTTGGGTTGTTCGCTGCAACTGCAGCTGGCGGACCACTTTTAGCGTTACCATCAGCTCCTTTAAATACCGAGAGTTTTGTTGCTGCTAATCTTGAAATGTATCCAAATCCCGCAACGAATTATATTACAATCGCAAATGTGCAACGTCCTTTAAAATATTCTATTATAGATATGCAAGGCCGTATGCTACAAGAGCAAGCAATTCTCAATTCCGATCAAGAAATTGATATTGCGCGATTGTCGCAAGGTATGTACCAAATCTTATTCTATGACAATACAGATTTGATTGGATCTAAGAAGTTTATTAAGCGATAGTAACCTGTATATCGATTTATTAGCCCGCAACGAAATCGTTGCGGGCTTTTTATTGCGTTTTTTCTTCTGAAGCGTATGTAAAATTTTATGATCTGAAGAGTAACTTCTGATTTTCCAGCATGAATTTCTAATGGCGAGTTATTTTTAATTCCTACTCAATACACTCTGAGTTAATGAAATACAAAACTTGTTAAACCTTCTTTAATTTCTGAATTTGCATTACATTCCTTTATAATTTTCCATCAACAACAAAATCAATGGAAAATGGAAAAATGGTTTACTTCTTCAATTACGACTTTACTGGCTATCATTTTATCAACCCTAGGAATTTATATAGCTGTTATAGTGTATACCCGAATTTTTGGTAAGCGGAGCTTTTCTAAGATGTCGAGTTTCGACTTTGCTATGACGGTGGCAGTGGGTTCCATTATTGCTACTACACTTTTAAGTTCATCAGTAAGTCTTTTGGAAGGATTAGTGGGACTCTTTTCTGTCTATGTCTTTCAATTAACGGCAGCACGATTACGTAATTTCAAAGTGTTTCAAAATGCAATCGACAATACGCCCTTATTACTGATGGATGGGGAAAAGATTCTTTATGAAAACTTAAAAAAAGGGCGCGTCACCATCTCCGATTTACGTTCAAAATTAAGAGAGTCGAATGTAATCCGTTTAGATGAAGTAAGAGCAGTAGTTTTTGAAACAACCGGAGATATTGTGGTGCTTCATACGGCGGAGAACAATAAAGAATTAGAGGATTGGCTGTTGAAGGATGTGGATAAAGTATAAAACGAGTGGGAATCAGAAAGGATACTTCAACAAAAGTATCGCTACCGAAAGTCCAAATAAAATATGGGCAACGACCAACTGTAAATAATATTCGGTTTTGGGAATAGCGGGCGGATTTCGATGGGTTCTAAACATCAAATACCAACCTATTACACCAATCAACCCAGCGAAGAACCCGTATAGAATACCCAACCATACCGAATGTGTTAGGCCGAGTAAGGTTCTACATAATTGATAACCATAATAAAACAATATCCCTAACATATAATGGAGTATCCAGCCTACCCAAATACCTAGTGTAATTCGATTGTTGCAAGGTCTGGCTGTATTGATCAGATACTGAAGCAAGTGCGGTTGACCAAAATTTATATTTCGGGCGAGTGAATATAAATACGTGAAAACAGTCATAAGCCCAACCGCTATAAAGTTGATAAGTAGAATTTTAAGTATATCCATATAATCATTGAATCAGACTATAAGATAATTACTATAACTAAAACGAAGTACTATGGAAGGATTCTTTATTAAAAACAAACGATCGCTGTACGGCGGCGCAATAGCATTTGTATTTACGGGAGCCGGAGTATTTATTTTGGGAAACGTATCGGGATACGAGGCGAAACAATTGATTTCTACTTCACTTTCAGGTATTAATATGCTATGTAATACCATTATTTTGGCATCTGCAACTATTTTGGCGCTATTACTTACGCTTTTAGGAATAAGTACCGGTACCGAATCGAAGTTGAAAAGTGCCCATTACAAGCAAGTGCTTAATATTGCGAGCTTTGACACCATTTTATTTGTGGGGGCCTTGATCATGTTTCAGTTATTCAATATTCCTATAACAGAAGCCGACAATGTGCAGACTTCATGGTACACTGCTATCTATTGGGCAACGCTTTTTACCTCTTCATTTTTAAGTGGAATGATGATTACGGTAATCCTAATGCTTTATAGTACGGTTACTAACATTATTAAAATCGTTGGGTTAGGACAAGATCATTATCTCATTTCAGAGGAAGAGATTGAAGAAGAACAGGAAAAGAAGAATGAATAGTAATCTTAGATTTTTTTAAGAAATAATTTTAAATAGTGGTTAAAAATTTGATTTTCAGACCTGAGCATTTTTATTTTTAACTAAAATCCATCCAATATGAATACCATAAACGTTGTTTCCCTTCCGTTGAAGGATGTCATTAGGGATTTTGCTAAAGCATTTAACACTACCTATTCTGAAAATTGCCACGAATATACCGTCACACTTCCTAAAAAGTGGGGGGAAGGCCAGATCAAGGGAATCAACTTTAAGGAAGGATTAGGGATTATACAGTACGATTGCACGTTTAAGGAAGACATATCCATACATTTTACCGTTCGAAAAGTGCACCCTTTAAAATTTCTATATTGTGTAAATGGTCGCTTTGACCATATTTTTGAAGAAGGTGATGACATTCACGAGGTGCAACAGTACCAAGGATGTATTGTAGCGAGTCAAAACCATCTCGGTCATATCTTACGGTTTAAAGGAGGTGAGCATATCATGCTCGGAAGTCTCGAAATTGTACGAAACGATTTTCGCAGTCAGATGAAATGTGAATTCCAAGATATCGATCCCGCTTTGGATTCCATTTTCAAAGATAGGGAAGGAGAAAAATCGTTCTTTTATAAAGGCTATTTTTCACTTGAGATATCGAACATATTTCAGGAGATACGTGATTTTGAAAATAACGATCTCATCAAAAAGATATATCTCGAAGGAAAGGCCTATAACATTTTGGCCCAACAGATCATTGAATATCATGATGATGTAAATGGCGCTAAGCACTATAGCATAGCAAGGCAAAAGGATGTCGATACCATTTATAAGGCGGCACGCTATATCAAGGAACATTTGTATTCTTCTCTTGAAGTGAAGGATCTATCAGAAACTTTTCAGATTTCAGAGAAACGGTTGCAAAATGGATTCAAGATTCTGTATGGGAAAACGGTGAATGAGTATGTTCAAAATGAACGATTGGATTCTGCACGTTTGCTATTGGCAGATACTGAATTGAATATTTCAGAGGTGGGACATAAAATAGGGATTACAAACCGAAGCTATCTTTCTAAAATGTTTAGAGATAAATACGGTATGACCCCCAGCGAATTTTTGAAGAATCATCGCAAATAGCTGAGTTTATTAACAAATTATTAGTAAAAACGCCTAACTATCATAAAGTTTTGAAAACGATAGCGTATATGTTAGTATTGGTTGCGTATACGTTACTACTATCGTGAGTGTTGGTCTACTTTTAAAAGAAGTAAACCAACAGCATGAATTTTAAACTACTCTTTACTGGATTAACCTTGACAGCCATAGTTCTATTGTTTGTCAATTTTCCTTCCATCATATGGCTAATAGCATTGCTTAATGCAATGTTATTAATGCTGCTTGGAACTGGTAGGTTACTGTTATTACTGTCGAAAAGCACAGATGAAATTCATGCGGAGGGTATGGAATCATATCCTATGGTTAGCATTCATATTCCAATATGCAGTGAGCCGCCTGAAGTGGTTATCGAAACCTTAACGGCTGCGTTATATCTCGACTATCCCAATTACGAAATTATCGTACTTTCCAATAATACCCCTCAGGAAGCGTATTGGAAACCAATTGAAAACTTCTGTAAATCGAGAAACATTCGTTTCTACCATTATCCGAAAATTGAAGGATATAAAGCTGGAGCGCTTAATGAATGCTTAGCATTGATGGATGCTTCAACAGAATATATTTTTACTGTCGATGCCGACTATAAACTGCAAAAGGATGCACTGTCAATGGCCGTTAAAAGAATTACAGATTCAAAAGTCGACGTACTTCAGTTTCCGCAACATTATTTCAATTCCAATTATGAAAGCATTGGAATTCGAGCCGATTTCAACCACTATTTCAATTATTATTCCGAAAGTGCGAATGAGTTTTCCGCACCATTACCGACGGGAACGTTATCATTAATTGCTGCGGAAGCCATACAACAGGTAGGCGGCTGGCCCACCGAATCGATTACCGAAGATGCGCAGCTCGGGATCAAACTTCTTTCCGAAGGGTTTAAGACTTCTTATTGCAACCGTAGAATTGGAAGGGGCATGATGCCTACCAGTAGTATGGAATTAAGAGTTCAACGAAGCAGGTGGATTTTTGGAAACTTTCAAAGCCTCATGTATCTGTTACGGGCAAACCTAGGATGTTTTGGCAAAAAAGGAATGGCAATTTTGCAGCTAACGGCTTGGATTAATTTATTGGGAATACCACTTCTGATTGTATTATCCTTCAATTTTATGCAGGTTTTTGGATTTTCAAACGAAATGCTTCTCGCCTACAAAATAGCGGTGATATCCATACTGATTCATTATTGTATTCAATTTTTCGTTATCGGAAAATCGACCCAATACTCTATCCACGAACACATATTGGGATTTCTAGGGAATACGAGTTTAGGAATATTGGGAGCATTTAAGTGGTGGGAATATGTTTTAACACCCAGTCAACCTTTCAAAAGAACTAATAAATTCGGCTTACATCGCCCATATTCCATTCGGTCATTCTTTTGGCCGCTATTGCTGATATCGTCCGGTCTTTTACTACTCGTGACTGAGCCTTCAAATTTTGGGTTTGGCTATTTCTCGGTGCTACTCGGATTATTTCTTTTCCTTGCAAAATTCTTCGAAAATTATCAGATGGTGAAGTCTACCCAAGCGCAAAAAATTTCCATGAACCCAAATATTGAAAACCTATGAGAATCGCCATCATCGCACATTCGCTATATCCCATTAAGGAACCCTATGCCGGGGGCTTAGAAATGATTACCTATTTGCTGTGCAAGGCACTTAAAAATCGAGGTCACGAAATCGATCTATATGCGCATCGCGACTCGACCAAGGATGTCAACTTGATTCCGATAGATATAGATTTTTCTTCTTCCTTGGATGGTAAGCGGGGCAACGATTTGGATAATGATAAAAACACCTATATCAATTACACCAAATTATTGTTTCATCTGAGGGAAATGCCCTATGATATTATTCACAATCATTCGCTGCATCATCAACCTATAATATTAGGGAACTTGATGGATAAACCTTTTATTACCTCCTTTCATACCCCTCCATTTCCGAACCTGAAAATGGCATTGATGGCCATGCGTTATAATCAACATCAACAATTCACCTTTGTTAGTGAAAGCCTTCAAAAGAATTGGAATACCCTTGTTGAAGATTCGGAAGTCATCTACAATGGCATAAACCTGCAGGAATGGCCCTATTCAGATTCATCCAACAACTATTTATTCTGGTATGGAAGAATCTGCCCGGAAAAGGCGCCTCATCTTGCAATGAAAGCTGCCATTGAAGCTAACGAAACCCTTTATATGGCTGGACCTATTAGCAATCAGGAATATTATGATGATGAAGTAGAACAGCTTTTACAGCATGAAAAAATTGAATATAAAGGACATCTTTCCCAGCGTGAAATCTCGTCCGTATTGCGAAAAGCAAAAGCGATGATTTGTACGAGCACCTGGGAGGAACCCTATGGCCTCATTTATAGTGAATCGTTGGCATCTGGAACTCCTGTGATATCGCACGATGTCGGGGCCGCAAGTGAAATCTTGACTTCCCAAACAAGTATTCTTACGTCCCCCGGAAATACTGCCGAGCTTGTTGAAGCCATAACAAAAAGCAAGCGGTTGAAACGTGGTGCGTGCCGCAAAAGAGCAGAAGCGTTCTGTTCGTATACGACTATGGTAGATGGGTATGAGCAATTGTATGAAAAGCTTTTGAAAGCTCCCGCCAAAGCGAAAAAACAATTTAAAGGAGTTTCTATATGATAGCCTATTATGCACATAGCCATGGAAATGGGCATTGTAATTATGCCCAACTATTTGCTCGTAAGCAACCTTCAAAATCGGTGATATTGACGGATTCCGATTTTGAATTCGATGATAACCTAAATGTTACTCGATTAGAAAATGAAGACCTAAATCATGAAGCATGGAGTGAAGAGCATTATTCCAAACCCGATTATATGCATTACGCACCTTTGGGAATGCAAAAGATTTCAAGACGGAATGAAGCTATTCTTCATGAAATAAACAAGCATAAGATTCAGTTCGTAATTGTCGATGTTAGCGTTGAGGTTGCAACGCTTCTTCGCGTCAGCTCTATTCCGTACGCCTACGTGCGAATGTTTGGCAACAGAAATGATATGGGGCATCTGCAAGCCTACCACGCTGCTTCTTTTTTGCTTGCCTATTATCCAAAAGAGTTGGAGCCAAAGGAGACGCCCGATTGGGTAGTTGAAAAAACGGTTTATCTAGGGTTTGTTAGTGCTACTTCAAAAACACTCATCCCGACATATCCGAATCCAATAGCAAAAAACTACATTCTGCTTCTTCAAGGAATGGGTGGGAATGATATGAATAGCACATTGCTTCAAAAACTAGTTTCGTTCTTTCATCCTGTTCCCATAGTAGTAATTGGAAAGAACAGCTTACCACAAATGGAAAATGTGATAAATGCCGGTATCGTAGTGAATACCGCACCCTATATTCAACATGCCGACATGGTTATTGCTGGTTGTGGTATGAACACTGTTTCAGAAGTGCTTTCCTATGGAAAACCCTTTATTGGAAGAGCAGAAGAGCGACCTTTCGAAGAACAAAAGTGTTTGTTAAAAGCACTTATTGAAAGTAATCTAGCCGTTCCCTTACAACCCGATGCCTTGGATAGAACGGTAGCACAGTACACGGCCATAGCACCGTTAGGCGAAGAAGCAATGGATAGAAGCGATTTTTCAGAATTATGGGATGTATTTGAACGTTACGGGTTTGATTTCGAGAAGGTTTCAAGTAATGTCTCAACAACGAATAATAGAAAATAACAATCAGATATATGCAATTAGTTAGTTTAATAACCATACATTACAAAAGAGAAAAGCATCTCTGTAATCTCTTACGTGGCCTTGCAAGAAATACGGAAAAACCCGATGAGGTGATTATTGTTTCCATTGGCAAGAAAGCTACGATTGAAACATCGTATCCATTCGAAATACGGAACGTAGTGATCCCATGGAGTGATACCGACACCCTTCCTATCGCGGAAGCACGTAATATTGGAGCAGAGAAAGCCAAAGGGAAGAAATTGATTTTTTTGGACGTCGATTGCATTCCAGAACCAGATTTCATCAAAAAAATCAAGAAGTATGAAGAAAATTATGGTGGCTTGGTAATGGGAAACCCCTATTATTTAACGAGAAAACTATCAGAGACCTTTTCGGACTCTGACTTGGAAAAGTTCAGTATTGCACATCCTAGTCGACCGCAGCCAAAAAGCATCAATCAAGAATTAAACTATATGTTGTTTTGGAGCCTATGCTTCGCCATAGAAAAAAAGCAATTCAATATTATTGGTGGCTTCGATACCGCCTTTACGGGCTATGGGGGAGAGGATACCGATTTTGCGCTTCGAGCAAAAGAACTAAACTGTCCCTTTTATCTATGCGATGCGATTGTATATCATCAACAACACCATATATACATGCCACCGTTAAACCAATTTGAGAATATTGTGAATAATGCGAATTTGTTTTTTAGAAAGTGGGGGCTATGGCCTATGGAAAATCATTTGAGTGAATTTACGGAATTGGAACTGATTGAGTGGAGTGAAGATAGTACGAAACCTATTGAAATACTTCATCATCCCAATAATGATATGGTGACGAGTTCACTCGTCGAAAACAAACCCTTTAGATAAGAATTATGCAATCGAAGAATATACACAAGGAAAATGAGCTTGCTGAAAGGTTGGAAGACTTTATTCTAGGCAATGACCATCCCTGTATCATGGCACAAACCGTTTTTAAGATGAAGAAAACCACTATCAAGCGGTATCATACGTTGGGAACTGAAGCCTCGGCAATCGAAATATACAACGATATTAAATCGTATCTGACTAGCTATGATTTCAATTCAAATGAATTTCAGACATTCATCGCTACCTTTCCTGAGAATTCTGTAGCGAATGAACAAGAATTTGAGAAATTGTTATGGAAGCAATTACAAGCCATTCATGAAGTAGATACCGACCCATGGGATGCCTCGGTAAGCAGCAATCCAGACGATAGTAAGTTTAGCTTTAGTATTGGTGGTGAAGCGTTTTTTATAGTAGGCATGCACCCACAAAGCTCACGGAAAGCGCGTCGAACCCCTTTCCCTGTAATCGTTTTCAATTTGCATTGGCAATTTGAAAAGCTTCGCAAAATGGGAGCCTATGAACGGGTTCGAGATACCATTAGAAATCGTGATAAGGCGCTACAAGGAACCATCAATCCGGTATTGAAAGATTATGGTGACGATACCGAAACGAAGCAGTATAGTGGACGTGCGGTGGAAGATGACTGGAAATGTCCGTTTCACCCTTCAGATTAATAAATCCTTCATACCTTACCACTCCAAAAAATTTTTTCGATATGTATCTTCCATCTAAATACTCGGTTAAGGATCAAGCGGAAATATTTCAGTTTATTACCGAACATCCATTTGCAACCTTTGTTATCAATGGCGATTCGCTTTTGGCGACACACATTCCCATCATTACTAAAGGAAATGCTGGAGATTTTAAGCTGCATTCCCATATAGCGAATCATAATCCGCAAAAGGCGTATCTACAAGATGGACTGGAAGGGTTGCTAATATTTTTGGGACCGAACAGCTATATTTCTTCCTCTTGGTACGATTATCCGGATATCAGCACCTGGGATTATAGCGCCGTTCATATTAATGTTAAGCTAGAAGTGCAGACCGATCGAGAATTGGAAACTTCGCTTCAAGAGTTGGTCTATCGATTCGAAAAGGATCAGGAAAATCCTATTTATTATAACGATTTACCCGATACCATGATTCGGGAACATATTACGCGAATTACTGGGTTTTGGATGAAGCCAACGAAGATTGAAGCTATTAAAAAATTACATCAGGGTTTTAGCAACAACAATATTCATACTATTACAAATCACCTTCGTCAGAAAGAGGAAGGTCAGGCACATGAGCTTGCAAAAAATATCGAAAAAGAACATGGTACAGACAATTCCTAAGCAGTCAGGAGCAGCGTTTACATTGAAAAAAGGCCAGCAGTTGAAGGTTATCGATCCCAAAGGAGAACAGGTTTCCGATATGGTGTTGTATAATGCCAACGATTTCCGTGAAAAGATTTCTTCCGGGAAAACACTCGATTTCGAGGAGTCGCTTCTAATTTCTAAGAACAACTACCTTTGGAGTAATAGAAGCAATAAGATGATGAGAATTTTAGAAGATACGAACGGACGAAATGATTTCCTTTTGGCCCCTTGCAGTCCTGAAACGTTTAAGATTATGTATGGAAATAAGGATTATCATCCGAGTTGCTTTGAAAATTTGGCCAATAATCTCAGGCCCTATGGAATTGACCCCGATGACATTCCAACAGCCTTCAATATTTTTATGAATGTTCAGTTTGCTGAAGACGGTAAGCTAAGTGTAGCGCCACCGTTAAGCCGCGCAGGCGATTATGTGTTGTTCGAAGCACAAATGGATCTAATTGTAGGTTTAACGGCATGTTCCGCGGAAGATAGTAACAATGGCACGTTCAAGCCTATTTCATATGAAGTTATCGGATAATTGACGCCGTTTGTTAGAAAATACTATTCAAAATTTTGGAAACAAAAAACCCACAACTTTTCGCTGTGGGTTTCTTTTTGCGGAGAAAGAGGGATTCGAACCCCCGGAGGTGTGACCCTCAACAGTTTTCAAGACTGCCGCATTCGACCACTCTGCCATTTCTCCTTTGAGTTACCTTTGCAGGCTTGTCCGCCGAAGCAATGGATTCATTGCGTAGGCGGGTGCAAATATACGAGCCTTTTTTAATTTGTGAAAGCCTTTTTTAAGTATTTCTCCTCATTTTTAATTCTAACATTTAATAGACATAACCTATAGATACATAACCTAATTGGAAGGGATTAAGCCAATGTTTTCAATCCCTACGTACTACCTTTGCAGAAAATCGTACACATGTCAGATATTCTGAAACAACTCAAATGGCGCTACGCAACGAAAAAATTTGATTCGACCCGGAAACTGGAAGCGAAAAAGTTGGATACGCTAAAGCATGCTTTTAACCTTACCGCTACCAGCTATGGGCTTCAACCCTTAAAGCTTATTGTTATAAGTGAACAGGAAACAAAAGAATCCTTGGTGTCCCATACGATGAATCAAGAACAAGTACGCGATGCTTCCCACGTGCTGGTGCTGTGTGTTGAAGAAAAAATCGATTCGTCTTATATCCGCTCCTATTTCAAAAAAGTACAGGAAGTACGCGATACTCCTTCAGAAATTCTGCATCCCTTTGAAAGCTTTTTGGTGGAAAGTTTTTCTGAAAAACCTTCCGAAGAAATCAAAACATGGATGGAAAAACAGGCCTATCTCGCCCTTGGGAACCTGCTGACCGTTTGTGCTATGGAAGAGATTGATGCCTGTCCTATTGAAGGTTTCGAGCCCAAGAAATACGATGCTTTCCTAGAACTCGAAAAAGAAGGCTTGCGCTCGGTATTGGTGATGGCAGTAGGCTATCGAACAGAGGACGATATGTTCGCTAGTTTGAAAAAGGTTAGAAGAGGTGTCGATTCGGTAGTGATTGAACGCTAAACTTCCTATTTTTGTTCAAAACCTCAAAAATTTTATATGCCCGGATTTGAACAGTTTGGCGACGAAGAGCGCGCTCAGGTAAACGATGTATTAGATAGTGGAATTCTTATGCGATATGGTTTCGACAATCTTCGAAACGGCCATTGGAAAGCAAAGGAATTTGAACAAGCATTTGCCGACAAAATGAAAGCTGATTATTGTCAGCTCGTTTCAAGCGGCACCGCTGCCTTGACGGTAGCACTCGCTTCAGCAGGAATTGGAGCTGGCGATGAGGTTATTATGCCAACCTTCACCTTTGTAGCGAGTTTCGAATCGATTCTCCAGATTGGCGCCGTACCCGTATTAGTAGATATCGACGAGACCCTAACCCTGAAACCGGCCGCAGTGGAAGCCGCTATAACCGCTAAAACAAAATGTGTGATGCCAGTCCATATGTGTGGTTCTATGGCAGACCTTCGTTCGCTAAAGGCAATCTGCGAAAAACATAATCTTATTTTACTTGAGGACGCCTGTCAAGCGATTGGTGGTTCTTTCGAGGGTGTCCCGTTAGGGAGTTATGGCGATTTAGGATGCTTTTCCTTCGATTTTGTAAAAACCATTACCTGCGGTGAAGGGGGAGCTGTTATTACGAATACAAAAAAGTTTGCCGAAAATGCAGATCGCTATCAAGATCATGGTCACGATCACATTGGATCTGATCGGGGTGCGGAAACCCATCCGCACTTGGGTTATAATTATCGTATTTCAGAACTGCATGCCGCAGTAGGACTCGGACAGTTAGGAAAACTGGAACATTTCGTTTCGCTTCAAAAACAAAACTACCAAATACTTCGAGAGACGCTTTCAGAAATTGAAGGTGTAAGCTTTCGTACTGTTCCGGAAGGTGGTGTGGAGAATTATTCATTTCTTACGTTTTATCTTCCCACAGCAATTGCTGCGGAAAACGCGCACCGTGCTTTGGTTGAAGGAGGTATCGATGCATGTTTTTATTGGTTTTCCAACAATTGGCACTATGTAAGAGGTTGGGAACATCTATTGGAACAGAAAAGCTTGGCAAAGTTGCCTGCTGAGGTAAAAGATAGGTTGAAAGAAGTTTGCCAGAAAGATTTTTCACAGAGCGATGAATATATGGGAAGAGCTATTTCAATGCTTATCAAGTTGAATTGGGACGAAGAAACCATGCACTCTCGAGCGAATACGATAAAGAATATTTTGAAATAAATATAAATTTGGTTTCTTTGTCTCTACTCAATGAAAACCAAATTTTATTCTACTTCAATGAATCTCATTTTTTTGGGCATAAAACGCCTATCCTTTGCGCTACTAGTTATCAGTCTATTCAACCCCTGCTTATACGCTCAGAATCAAGATGAAATATGGCAGGAATTACTTTCTAATAATCGGGAAAAGGCATTAGAATTGGTAATGACGCCAGGCTTTGAGAAAGATGTTGAAACCGCTATTCTAAAGCAGATTGTCCGTATGGAAAACGGACATTTGATGTCGGAAAAAGACTTTTTAACGCGCTTTCAGCAATATCCAAATTACGAGCATTACTTGTTTGCCCATTGGAATAATCCCTACATTTTTGAAGATTACCTGGGCTCAGGGTTTAGCAAAACACTAAGCGATGCTATTACGAATATGGATAGCGATCGCATCGAATCGCAAGGGTTAAAGAATTCATTAATTTATCTGCAAGCGATAGCTAATCGATATGAAAACGATTGGGAGCGTTACGAGCAATTAAGCAAATCTATTCCTGCTTTAGATACTTGGGAATACTGTGGTTCCTTCGAGAACCTAAATGAAAGTGGCTTGGTAACACCTTATCCACCAGAAGAGAAAGCGGTTTCAGGAGAACCATTCTATGCTCGAAGCAATGGGTATGTATCGTGGTACATACCTGAAGACAATCCAGAACCCTATCAGTTTTTCAACAACCACGATGAATATGGAGCGGGTATTAGCTATGCGCAAACCTTTTTACAATCCGATTCGGCACAACGAGCCTATTTGCGGTTGGGAAAATCCGGAATTATTCGTGTTTGGTTGAATGATGTATTAATATTTGAAGATGCCGAGGATGTAATTACCGAGATGGATGCTCACACCATAGCCGTAAACCTTTCAAAAGGTAACAATCGCATCTTGGTAAAAATTGCATCCTCTGCTACAACCCCAAATTTTATCCTTAGGGTAACAGATGAAAAAGGATATCCACTACCTGGAATACAAGCATCCATAAAAAATAAAAATTATAAGCAGGCTACGGAAGCTTCAATTGATGTAGAAATAAAGCGGCATCCGCATATCGCTTATTTCGAGGATGCTCCAAGAAATACCAAAGCCGAGCGCTATATGGCCGATATAAGCCTATTCATGGCCTATATGCGAAACATGGAGAGCGATAAGGCAAAGCGAATAATATTGAATTGGCTTGAAGAATATCCAAAAAGCACGTTGCTACGTTCGGCTTTAGCAACAGCTTATTCAACTAGTGGCGATGAGGTAAGAAGTGCTGAGATTTTGGAAAATATCGTTAACGACGATCCAAATTATTATGCTTCACTACTAAATAAATTTCAAGATTTCGAAGAGTTGATGAAACTCGACATCGAAACCTATGAATCGACACTACACAGTATTGCCGAAGCTATCGATTACCCATACATCCAAGATGCAACCGAATTGTTTATCGCGCTTAGAAGAAACAATTTACAGGAAGTGGAAAAATCCTTGGATGAAATGATTGCGCACGAGGCATTACCTTCTACCATAATCCCTACCTTCGCCGATTTCTATTCGAATATCCTTAGCGATGAGGCCAAGTCTATAACAACATTGGAAAAAACGTTGAATGAAAGCTTTAATTTCGAGGCGCTTACCTATCTCATCTATTATTATAAAAAACAAGATAGAAAAGACGATGCCATTGCGTTGTATCAAACACCATTGAAGAAACTGGGGTACGATAACGATATACTCTATCGGTATATACAATTGCTTCACGAGTTTAACCAGTACGAAAAGTCACTCGCTTATATAGATAAGGCACTTCAAAATTTCCCTGACTCTTTTGTTTTTCAAAAACTGAAGGGCGAGGCGCTTCAACAATTGGATCGTAACGAGGAGGCGGTTACATGCTTTGAAAAAGCTATTCTTCGCAATAGTGGCGATACCGGGTTACGGAAGCGAATTTTGGACCTTAAAAAAATGAAGGATCCGCTGGAAAAATTGAAAAAAGACGATTATTACGAATATGCCAAAAAGGCTCGAAATAAGATTACTACCAATAATTACGGTCTAAACGTTCTGTTGCACCAAATACATTTGTTGCAATATGAAAATGGCGGTGGTCGCTACCGACAATATGAAATGTTTGAAGTAACGTCCCAAAAGGGTATCGAAAACATCAAAGAGTATAATCTCGGACTGTATGGCGACTATACCATTTTTAAATCTGAAATTATAAAAGAAGATGGATCACTCGTGCCAGCCGAAAGGAGCGGGTCTAGCTTGGTGTTCAATGGCTTGTCGATAGGAGATGTGGTCTATGTTACCTATGAAACGAATTTTGTAAAAACGGGACGTTGGTTTAAGGAATTTATAGATGTTCATTCCTTCGGAAGCTATCATCCTGTGGTTGAAGAAGAGTACATTTTGTTAAGCCCAAATAAAAATCTTCCATTCACTTTTACTAATGAAGAAGTACCGTTGGAGCGGTTTAAACAGGATGGACTACATGGCTATAAATGGACCTACAGCAATGATACAGGGTTCGAGGTATATGAAGACTTTATGCCACAATTTACCGATGTGGCACCGCATGTGAATATCAGTACTATCGGCTCCTGGAATGATATCGCAAATTGGTACTCCGATTTGGTTCGCATTCAAGTGGAATATGATGAAACGGTCGAAGCCGCTTTCAATGAAATTTTCCCGAATGGTGTATCTGGTTTGAGTGAGGAAGAGAAAGCAAAACGTATCTACAAATACGTTACCGACGATTTTTCGTATAGCTATGTAAGCTTTAAGCAAAGCGGGTTTGTGCCTCAAAAACCAGCCAAAACAATTCGGACTAAACTTGGAGATTGTAAGGATTTTTCAACCTTATATCTAACACTCGCGAGACAAGCAAAACTGGATGCAAACTTGGTGCTTATCCTTACCTCCGATAATGGGGAAAATGCATTGGTAGTACCAAGTACCGATTTTAATCACTGTATTATAAAGGTTACTATCGATGAAAAGCCACAATATCTGGAATTAACCGATAAGTACATGCCATATGCGGCGTTACCGGTTACCCTGCGTCACGCCATTGCATTGGAAATTCCATACGACGCGGATCCAAATGGTAAAAGCGATCTATTCTTTTTGGATGATGTGGCGCGAAAGTCTGCTGTTATGAAGACCAAAAGTACGATGCTTGTTACCGATGAAGAAACCGAGATATCCTTGCATACGTCAACGAGCGGACACCTTAGCACCTATTACATTCAAATGTTTGAAGAACAAAATGAAGAGGTGTTGAAAGAAGACGTGTTTGAGGAGCTAAAGACCAGAAATGAACAAGATTATTCGCTTCAGGATATTAAGGATGTTACGATTGAAGAAGATGGAACCGTCGGTTATACCACTGACATAAAATGGAATGAGAAACCACATAGTATCGGTTCCTTTAAAACCTTTCAGATTCCTCATTTTACGACTCCCTACACACAATCTATTGTTTCATTGGAAGAGCGTCAGTATCCTATCGACTATAAGCAATATGAATCAGCCGATGGCTATGAAGAGACCTTCATGATCTCACTTGAAGAGGGCAAGTCCTTCATCGAAATCCCAGAGAATAAGTCGCTGACATTTAAGGATCATTCCTATTCGGTCGATTATAAAAAGGTAGCCGACAATAAATTGGAAGTGAAAATTAAGATAGTCCCCGGCGGTTCCAATATTGAACCCAGCGAATATCCAGGATTCAAGGAATATGTAAAAGAAGTGCTAGAATCTCGAAAACAATTCTTAGCCTATAAATAAGAACAAAAAAAAGCGGAGTGTAGAAACTCCGCTTTTTTTTCTAGTATGTTTTAATAGGATACGTATTCCAATATTTCCAATCCATAACCGATCATTCCGACCCGCTTGGTTTGCTTACTATTGGATACCAATCTAATTTTATGGATCCCCAGATCGTGAAGGATTTGTGCACCTATTCCAAAGTCCTTTGCATCCATCGAAATGCGGGGTGCTTTCGTTACTTCTCCAGGCTGCTGATTCGCCTCAAGTTCTTTCAGTCGGTTTAACAAATTGAGGGATTGACTTTGCTGATTGATAAACACAATCGCACCAGCACCTTCCTCATTAACAACTCGAAACATGTCGTCTAACTTCTGTTCGGCATTGTTGGTTAGCGTTCCCAAAATATCATGGTTCACCAAAGTACTGTTTACCCGAACCAATACAGGGTCGTCTGCCTTCCAGTGTCCTTTGGTTAGTGCAATGTGAACTTGATCATTCGTAGTTTGCTTGTATGCACGTAGTCGGTAGGTTCCGAACTTGGTTTCAATATCGAAATCCTGTTTCTTTTCAATTAAGGAGTCATGCTCCATACGATAGGCCACCAAATCTTCAATAGAAACCAGTTTCAAATCGAATTTTCTGGCCACTTCCATGAGTTGCGGTAAGCGCGCCATGGAACCGTCCTCGTTCATGATTTCAACAATTACACCAGCTGGTTGTAATCCTGCCAAGCGAGCAAAATCGATGGCAGCTTCGGTGTGTCCGGTTCTTCTTAGAACGCCACCTTCTTTCGCTTTTAGTGGAAAAATATGCCCTGGGCGACTTAAATCGTGTGGTTTAGTCTTCGAATCGATAAGCGCTTGTATCGTCTTTGCGCGATCGGAGGCTGAAATACCCGTAGTTACGCCATTTCCCTTTAAATCGACAGAAATGGTGAAGGCCGTTTCCATAGGATCGGTATTGTTTCCTACCATCATTTCCAGTTGTAAATCCTTACAACGCGATTCCGTTAAGGGAGCACAGATAAGGCCTCTTCCGTGTTTCGCCATAAAGTTTACAATTTCAGGAGTAATATTGTCTGCAGCCGCGAGGAAATCACCTTCATTTTCACGATCCTTATCGTCTACAACGATAATTACCTTTCCCTTCTTAATATCTTCAATGGCTTCTTCAATGGTATTTAGCTGCACGGCAGTATCTTTTTCTTGTGTAATCATAGCGGTAAGAAATTGGTACAAAGATACGGAAACTTAATCAGCGGATGGTTTCTAACTCTTCCTTCATTTTATTTTTAAGTGAAAAATGAAGTATGACATATACTAGCAGTCCTGCAATAAATACCAAAAGCCAAATGCCGATTTCATCCTTTTTCGCCACTAACTTTTGAAAGGAAGTATAGTTTATAACCGATTTAATCGCGAAATAATAGAAAATTAATGTTGCAATAATAAAAATAGCCTGTCCAGCAATCAGGCCGGTCTCAGCCATTGAAATGTTTGCGTAGTCGAAATAAGTAGACCCCACAACACCCAACAAAACAAAAGCATAGGCTAGCAACGCGTTTTTAGAGTTTTTACAGAATCCATCATAAAAGCTCTTTGCTTCCGTATAATTCCGATTTTCAAAATCGCCCGTAGCTTTCAGCTCCATTTCGGAAACATTCATTTCCTTTAACTTCATCAGGACAGCGGCTCTTAGTTCCTCCGAATAGCCATACTGACGATAATTTTTGAAAATATCTTTTAGCTGCGAAATGTTTCGCCCTTTCAGTATCGACTTCTCATGTTGTGTTAAAATGAGTGGCGCCTTTTCTATTACAGCCTCTGCAGCATCCTCCTCCTTCTTTCCAAATAATTTTGCAATACGCTGGAAGAATGCATCAATATCAATAATTCCTTGATCCGTGGTGGCGCGATAGGTAAGCCAAATACTCAGCGGAAGCATAATAGCAGTACTCAACCACGTTGCGATAAACGGGTGCATGGTACCATCCTCGGCGCTGTTCTTGGCGAAAATCCCAATAAAATGATACGTTAGAAATAGCAAAACGGCCACCACCATTGGCAACCCCATTCCTCCTTTCCGAATGATCGCTCCCAAGGGTGCGCCTACAAAGAATAAGATTATACAGGCAGCGGCCAACGCAAACTTTTCGTGTAGGGCAATTTCAAATTTATTTAAACGCTTGGTTTTGTTTTTGAACTCGTTTTGTTTTGCTGCAATAGACTGTAACGTTCCATTTGCATTGTTCAGCGCTAAATCTATCAGCCGCTGTTTTTTTATGGATTCGTCAAAGAGCTCTACAATCGATGGCACAGTATCCATGTCGACTGTAAGGGTGTCGTCTGCACTTTCTGTATAGTTGTATTTATTGATACCGCTGCGGAAGTACATGTTTTTCGAGAATGCTTCAATATCGTTTGTATAACTTCTAGAAAGCGAATCGATTTCAAAATTCAATTCTTCCACATTATACATGTTCTGGTTATTGTAGTTATTGTCCTTATCGAAATCAGCACTGTTGAATTCGGTTAAATCGATATTGATGGTCGACTTCACGAATTCGCTTTTCGCAAAAGGCCTGCGCCGCTGTTGTTTTAGGTCGTTTACCTGAACATCCTCGTAGTAATTTCCGTTATTCAGAATAAGGGAAAGTGTATTGCTGTTTTCTTCACCTACCAATTCACCATCCTCAGCAATAATAACGGTGTAATTCCCATTGGGTCGGTCGGGATTTTTCTTATGAATTACAACGTTCTTCAAATATTGATCGCGATCCCCAGATTTTTCTTCAACCTTTATATTGAAAGCGTCACCTACCTGACTAAATTGCCCTTCGGTAATTGCCATTGAAGGTTTTAATTGTGCAATATTTCGCCGAAGGTTTTGCCATTTGTATTCAGAATAGGGAATAACGTTATTGGCGAAGAAGAAGGCTGTAATGGAGAGAATCCCAATAAAAACCATAAGACCACGCATCGCCCGTTGAAGCGAAATGCCCGTACTTTTCATGGCGGCGAACTCATACTTTTCAGCAAAATTTCCAAACACCATTAAGGAGGTTACCAAAATGGTAAGCGGTAATACCAAAGGCATCAATCGTGGTGAAACGTACCACAGGAATTTCAATACAATCCATATATCCAAATCCTTTCCAGCCAATTCCGAAATATAGAGCCAGATGGTCTGTAAGACGAAAATGAACATTAAAATAATGAAGACGCTGATAAACGTCTTCAAATAGGAAATCAGGATATAGCGATCCAGTATTTTCACGAAATTCGGCTATTTATTACTTAGTCGAGTTTATTGATGTAGTATCCTTCACTTTCATATTTTCCTTCATCAAAAACAAAAAGGTTTTTCGAAAGGGGTTGATCGGTCTTAAAGGAATTCACCGTAATAGTATACTTCGTACCATTATCATCGGTTTGAATCAACTTATATATATGCTTCGTTTGAACATCGATTCCTAGAAGAATATCCTTAATTTCAGCATTAGAATCAATCGGAATTAATTTTACAAACTGAATATTTCGACCCTTCACGTTTTGTGTGATATCCATTTTATAGCGATATCCGTTTTCGTAAAACGTCAACATCTTTGAAGGGGTAATCTGCTTATCCTGACTGGAATCGTAGGTCGAAATCGTCACTTCCTCATCCTCAGGCACGATCGTATATATTTTCTTTCCATCGAACATAGTTGTGGTTCCTAACATATGCAGCACATACTTTTCACCATCGATGGTAACATCACCACGTGTATCTTGATTCACGTTTTCCTTTGTGTTGCTAAGATTGTATTTGAAATCGATTTCAATATTATCGTAGCTACGTGCTTTTTGGGAGACTTCATTTAACAGGCTTTTGGCTTCCTGCGCCGAAACGGATAGTATGCTTCCGAAAAACAGTAATACCGTTACTAGGGCTATCTTTTTCATGGGTTTAATCGTTTTGATTTTGTTCGTTTTCTAAATGTTGGTTTAACGCTTCAATGGTTGGGACCAATACTTGTCGTGCCTTACTTCCTTCAAACGGACCTACAATGCCTGCAGCTTCCAATTGATCGATAATTCTTCCGGCACGATTATATCCTAATTTCAGTTTTCGCTGTAGGAGGGAGGTCGAACCTTGTTGGGCCGTAACCAATACCTCGGCAGCTTCTCGAAACAGTTTGTCCCGTTCCTCGATAATATCATCAAGAGTTGTGCCACCTTCATCGCTTACATACTCTGGCAGGAGATGGGCATCTGGGTAGGCTTTTTGCGATCCGATATAGTCGGTAATATCGCCCACTTCAGGGGTGTCCACAAAGGCACATTGCAATCGGGTAAGATCGTTTCCTTGTGTGTACAACATATCGCCGCGACCAATTAACTGATCGGCTCCGCTATTGTCCAAAATCGTTCGCGAATCGATCTTACTGGTCACTCGAAAGGCTATACGCGCCGGGAAATTCGCCTTAATAATACCCGTAATAACATTTACCGAAGGTCGTTGGGTGGCGATAATCAAGTGAATCCCAATCGCCCTAGCCAACTGAGCCAAACGCGCAATAGGGGTTTCTACCTCTTTACCAGCGGTCATAATCAGATCGGCGAATTCGTCAATAACTAGAACGATGTAGGGAAGGTAGCGGTGACCGTCGTTCGGATTCAGTTTTCGCTTTTTGAACTTTACGTTGTACTCTTTGATATTTCGGCACATGGCGTCTTTCAACAAATCGTAGCGTTCGTCCATTTCAATACAAAGTGAATTCAGGGTATTGATTACTTTGTTGGTATCGGTAATAATGGCTTCCTCGGTATCGGGCAGCTTCGCGAGATAATGGCGTTCAATTTTATTGAAAAGCGTCAGCTCCACTTTTTTAGGGTCGACCAATACAAATTTTACTTCTGCAGGATGTTTTTTATAGAGGAGGGAGGTAAGAATAGCATTTAATCCAACCGATTTACCCTGTCCTGTAGCACCTGCCATTAACAAGTGGGGCATTTTTGCCAAATCGACCACAAAGGTTTCGTTGCTGATGGTTTTCCCCATTGCCAATGGTAATTCCATCTCCGCTTTTTGAAACTTAGGCGAAGCGATCACCGAACGCATCGAAACGATTCGTGCATCCTTGTTAGGAACTTCAATTCCGATAGTACCACGACCTGGAATTGGCGCGATGATTCGGATACCTAATGCCGAAAGCGAAAGTGCAATATCGTCTTCCAGATTTTTAATTTTTGAAATTCGAATTCCGGCTTCTGGAACAATTTCATATAAGGTCACCGTTGGACCAACCGTCGCTTTTATATTTTGAATCCCAATTTTATAGTTGCTCAGGGTTTCAACAATTCGATTTTTATATTCCTCTAGCTCTTCTTGGTTGATGGTGATGCCCTTTCCACCAGTATAGTCTTTCAGCAAGTCGATGGGAGGGAGTTTATAGTTGCTCAGTTCCAAGGTGGGGTCGAATTCACCAAAGTCAGCTACCAGTTTGTTGCTGATGTTATCTTCATCCGTTTCCTCCTCTTCGGCCTGCTCCACTTCCATTTGTACATCGTCCTCCACTTTTTTGGTTTCAGAATCGTTCGATTTCAGCGTAGGTTCGATTTCTTCCTCTTCCGTTTCGTTGATATCCATTGCAACCGTTGCGGTTTCAGGAGTGGTAACAGCATCGACTACCGTTTTTTCGTAATCACTTTGCTCAAGATCTTCGTCTGCTTCTTCAGCATTGAAATCGGCCTGAATCTCTTTTTTCGTCTTATTGAAGAAACTGCCGACCACTTCAGGAGTTACTTTCAATCGTATCACAAAATAGACAATGGCTAAAAATGCCATCACTAAAATAGCGCCTGTCAAACCGATGTAGTCCTGCATCCAATCGTTTACTTCATACCCAACCACACCGCTGAAAAGCGTATATTTTTCAACAAAAAATCCAAAGAATACGGCTAACCATAGCATTACCAACAATCCCCACAACCAAAACTTTTGTAAGGGTTTCTTGTTATAGTTGAAGAATAGATACACACCGGAAAGCGTGATAAGAAAGGCTAGGATAAAGGCTGCGATTCCGAAACCATCGTAGACGAATAAGTGTCCAACGTTGCTGCCAAACTTGTTAAGCCAATTTTCGGTTTGAAGTTCGCGTTCGGCAAGCATGCCAACTTCACTTTGGTCGGCTTGCCAGGTGAAGAAATAGGAAACAAACGAAAGCAACAGTGCCAACCCTAGAAAAAACAAAAATCCGCCCAGAACAATCTGCTGTTGTTTGGAAAGCGAAAGCGAAATCTTTTTCCTTGGGGTCTTGGATTTTTTTGAAGTTTTCTTCTTTTTTCGCGCCATGCGGAATCGGTAGGTTTTTCAGCAAAAGTACAATAATGTAACGGTACAAGCTACATAATTATTTTGAAAACGCAATCGGCTAGAAAGGTGAAATTTGAGGGTTTTTATTGCGAAATGGAATAGTCGATTAACAGTTCTTGATCCATTCGCCATCGAAGCCATCCTGTAGCGGCGGTCTGGTTTTTGTCGTTTTTCAGCGCTATCTGAAGCCAATCGCCTTGTACGGAAAGTGGTCGTAAAGATTTGAAATCCTGCGCAACGGTTCCGGCATGAGCTAAGGGTTTTATGCGAATGGGTTGCGAATGCTCTTCAACCATCGTAATCGTATTCAATTGAAGGAGAAAGGAAGGCCAGTATAGCAATTCGCCAGCATTTTTGTCGAGATAGGCTATTTGTTGTGTTTTGGTATTCACTTCAACCTTTATAAAATCGTACCCAACGGCTAAAACCTTGAAATAGAATTGGCCATATTCGGTGTTATGGTATTCGGGCCAAAGATAGGGAGGCGCACTTCTTAGGTCGAAGCCTCCAGTCTGATTTTGTTGTAGTGAGATACTATCTTTGGGCGAATGTTCCGCAACGCCTTTTTCCCAGTTGATGTTTCCATAGAAATACAGCGTGGGATACTCGTAAAAGTTCGGTTTAAAGAAGCCGAGGCCTATTGCTGAAGAAGAAACAGTGCTTAGGTTACCTCTCTTTGTTGAAGTTTTAAGCAACCGTGACCTACTTGCGGTGGTTGATAGGAAAGAAACGGGTTCGGTGGTGGTTTTGACTGGAGGATTGGTTTCCACAGGAGCTTTTTCCTTTTTATTCTGAAGGAATCGGTAATGGGTGATACCGTATCCAATGGCGAGCATGACCAACAATATCCAATTGCAGCGAACAATCCATTTATGCGCTACATGATAAGCGATAAAGAAGGAACCGATAAACGCGAGTCCGCCAAACAGAACACCATACCCCAAAACAATTGCTCCTCCTGCCAACCCTTGATTCCTTCCGGCTCCTATATAACCAGCGAAGTACAATCCGATGATAAAAAAGACCAATGCCATTAAAATATAAAACGCAACACTGGCCGGTTTGATAAGCTTTTTCATATCAAGAAAGTAAGTTGTATCGAATTAACAATTTGCCATCCTTTCGCCAGCGAATCCAGCCTGTTTTACCGGTACTTCTGAAATTGCTGTCGAGAATTTCCACCTCCATCCAATCGCCTTCAATATACTTCGGTCGAAAGAAGGTATTCCGGTCGTACACCCTTCCAGCCGATTTCACCTTCCAATGGTCATAGACTTTTTGACCTTCAGAATCGAATTCAACGGAATGTATCGATAACAAAAACTCTTCCCAAGAAACAAATTCACCTGTATGGCGCTTCATATAAGTGGTTTTTCCCGTTTCCTCATTCGCAATGATTTCTACATATTCCGAGCCCAGTCGTTTTACACCGATATAGAAAATACCATAGTCCAATTTGTTGAACGCGGGTTTGAACCATGAGGGTGCCGTATCGATAACCATATTGTAGCCGAGCTTCTTAAGCGTAATGCTATCGATGGGTTTTTCCAGCCCTGATATTTCAGGTTTTGACGCTTCCGGATTATATAGATAAATAGTGTTTCCTTCTGAAAACTCGGGAGCGAAAAAACCGATGGGCATCACCTCATTCTGACCAATGCAATGTGTTGAAGCCAACAATCCAATTAGAAGAATGATAAGCGAATTTCTAAGTGCTTTCATCTTTAATAGTTGACGGTTTCGGTATGGGTTTCACCCTGTTTCAAGGAATATGTGAATTTCTTTTTAGGAAGGTGTTTATAGACACTTAATGGTGTAACGGTAACTTCATAATTTCCTGGGTTCATGATAAAATCGACACCCCGATTATAGGTGCGACCGCCGACCACGCTTTTATCGGCATCGACATCCACAATTTGCACCATTGAATCTACGTGCTCCCCGTTTACCTTTACATGAACTTTGAAATTCCCAGAAGTAAAATCGTAGGTGACGGGTGTCGTTTCCCCACTTTTGATAACCACATCTTCCAAAACGGTATTAGTATGCATTCCTTTTATTTGCAAGGCTTGCAAGTGTATATCGTAGGTGCCTGGATTAACTTCAATCTCTTTAATTCGAGTGTAGGTGCGCCCTCCAGCTACGCGTTTTCCTTCTTTATTTACAATCGACACGGTACAATCCCAATTTTCGCCATTGTTGGTAGGATTGATAGCTACTTTACCCCCATCGAAGCTAATGGTTCGTTCTGTTTTTTGATTTTCCAAGCTTTTCTCCCCTGGAAATTTTATGGCTTCCACACTGCTACCTAATGGATACGCCACTAAATCGTACGTTCCTTCCGGAAGATACATATATCGCGTTTCACCATAGGTACGAAGCGAATTAACGCTTTCTTCGGTTCCTTCTTTATACGCCGTTACATAGGCATCAATAGCCTGACCATTTTTGATTGCATATACCCCAAAATTACCTTCGCGTTTGTCGATGGTTTCTGCTACCGCTTCATTCATCACTTCACTTAAGCCGCCCGCATCGGCAGCATCGTAATAGTTACCATCGCCTGCCTCTGCGGCGCATTTCAACTGACCGGTTTCGCTATCCTTCAATCCAAAGCCAACGATATGAAGTTTAAAGTCAATGCCTTCTTTTTTAGCGGCTTTCACCACATCGCAGATGTTGCCGTTACAGGATTCGATTCCATCGGTAATCAAGATAATCGTTGCGGGATTTTTTGCTTTTCGCAATTGGTCGATGACTATTTCAGCAGAATAGGCAAGGGGAGTTTTTCCCAGCGGCTTAATGCCTTTAATGGCTGAGGTAACCGAAGCTTTTGAATCGTTGTCGAGCGTTACCAAGGTCTCAACATCCTTACAATTACCTTTTTCGCGGTGGCCATAGGCTACCAAGCCAACTTTTTGATTCTCCGGTAGTTTATCTACCGATTCCGAAAGCACTTCCGAAGCGATTTCCATTTTGGTCTTTCCGCTCATTTGGCCCCACATCGAGCCACTGGCATCGTAGATAAACATGATGGCAGCGCGGGCATCGTTGCTTTGTGATATCGCAGAATAGGCGAAACATAGCAACAATAGAGAGAGTATTGCTTTTTTCATAATTGACATATTTGGCTGTTCTAAGGTATACAATATTTCAGAACAAACTTACTGTCAATTAGTTGCGAAGTCAATTACCCGATTGGGTGATTTAAAAAGAAAGTGTACTATTTAGAATTTTGGAATGTAGATGATACAAGCAACTACAACCGCAGCGATGGCCGCAAAAAATACGGCACCTGCTGCAACATCTTTGATGTATCCTATTTTGTTGTGAAAGTCGGGGTGAATAAAATCCGCAATTTCCTCGGCTGCCGTATTCACGCCTTCAATTCCCATGACTAATCCGATGGCTAATACCTGAAGCATCCATTCGGTTGAAGAAATGTCGAAGTAAAATCCAGCTATGGTTACTAAAACGGCAATAACCGCCTGCACTTGAATACTATGCTCATAGCGTAACAGTTTGATGGCACCGATAGTAGCATAGCGGAATCCTTTCAGGCGTTTACCCAGGTACGAGTCCCACATTATAACAAGGTTTTTAAAGCGGATAGATAGTCAGGCTCATCGGCTATTTCGGGTACTTGTTGGGAATGTATAACGGTACCTTCTTCATCTAATACTACCACGGCTCTGGAATGAAACCCTTCCATCGCACCGCTAGTCATGGTAACGCCATAGGTTTTTCCGAAACTCCCGTCAATTACGTCCGAAAGGTTAATAACTTTATCGGTACCTTCATCATCGGCGAAGCGCTTTTGCGCAAAGGGAGTATCTCGGGATATGCACAATACTTTAGTATTCTCGAGCTCTGCTGCTTTTTCATTAAACTTCCGAACCGAAGTAGCACAAACATTGGTATCGATACTTGGGAAAATATTTAAGATTACCCTAGATCCTTTAAAGTCGCTAAGCGATTTTGTTGATAAGTCCTGTGCCTTCAATTTAAAATCAGGTGCTTTTTCGCCTTCTTTGGGAAGCTGTCCCGAAGTGTTTATTTCATTTCCTCCTAAAGTGATAGTTGCCATGATGCTCTTTTTTTGAAACACAAAAATAACAATTCGATAGCAGTTTCTTGTTGAAAGTATTCGAATCTATTTTGTAAGGCACTGTTAAAAATTACCCAATTGGGTGATTGATAGTGTTTTACGATTGTGATAGTTTTGAAATCGTATAATAACCAGATAAAAATCAATTAAATGAAACTACTTCAACTAGCACTATTGTTTATAGCTACTTCCGCTCTCTTTGCGCAGGATTGTGTAATTCCCAACGGAAATTTTGAAGACTGGAGTGGCGACGATCCAACCAATTGGATGAGTACCAACATCGCTGGGGTCGATGGTGGTGCGAATGCCCAAACCGGATATGAATGGCGTAATGTTTTTATGGCACCCGGCAAAGTTGGCTTTGGCTTACATCTAAAAAATGCATCGGTATTGGATTTTATTAAAGAGAAGAAGCCACAGGAATTCGCTAGACTCCCAGAATATGTGAAGGAACAGCTACGAAAAAGTTCTTTTAGTGCGAGTATTCAGAGTTGTCAGGGCGATTGCGATGCAGCGGTGATGGCGCAAAATGAAGTGTTCATGCGTGAGAATATTTTCTTCGATTTACCTGAGATACCAAAAGCACTTTGTGGTTATTATAAAGCAAACCTGAAGGAAGGCGATAAACTTTTGATATTCCCGTATATGGCAATGGAAAACGATATGCCTGCTGGAGGCGTGAAACCGAGCGAAACCGCTTCCGTTATTTTTGAAAACACAACCGATTGGAAACCGTTTCGGATTCCCTTATCGACCATTGAAGATCGCGTACCTTCTAAAATGTTATTGTATATCCAAATGGTGGGGGCTGAATTTCCGGTAACGCCACCCTATGGTATGGATGCCATAACACTAGCACAACAATTTCCGAGTACCGATGGAAGCGAAATTTTTATCGATGAACTTTGCTTCTGTGAAGGTGAAGCAGTCGTAACTGAGAATACTACTGAGGAAACAGGCCAGTAGAAATTACATAAATTTGATGTATGGGCTTTTAAATAAGCCCTTTTTTTATGGCTTTAGTCACTGCTTCGGCTCTGGAATGTACATGTAGTTTTTTATAGATATTCTTCACATGTGCCTTCACTGTATTGGTAGATACAAATAGATCTTCTGCAATTTGCTTGTTATTGGTCCCATTGCTGAGTTTCTCTAGAACTTCAATTTCGCGATCAGTAAGTACGGTTTCGGTTTTGGGGGCGAAAGAGGCTATTACGGCGCGGGCAATGCTCGGACTCATAGGCGCACCGCCTTCAATTACCTCCGCAATGCCCTGTAAGAGATACTTCGACGTGCTACCCTTTACCAAATAGCCAACGGCACCTTTTCGCAAGGCTGCAAACACCAATTCTGATTCATCATGAACGGTTAGCATTACGATGTTTAGTTCTGGCTGTAGTTTTTTCAACCTCGGGATGGCTTCAATACCACTTATTCCAGGTAAATCGATATCGAGCAACAGAACATCGGGATGATGCTCCTTCAGATTTTCCAAAGCGGCTTCAGCAGAAAAAAACGTTCCCGTTACCGCATATCCTTCAGCTTGGTTCAACACCATTTGGAGCGATTTAAGGATCAAGGCATCGTCCTCAACAATACATATTTTTATAATTCGATTTTGGGTCATCGATAGCAAGGTACAATCTAAAAGCCTAATAATCAATTACCCAAGCGGGTGGTTTGTAATACAAGGTTTAGGGAAGTTCCCTTTTTTGAAGAAGAAATATCCAATGTACCTCCCAAGGCTGCGGCACGTTCTTTCATATTTTTTAAGCCATTGCCACTAGTATTTTTGTCGGTAGCAAATCCAGACCCATTATCCGTTAGCATTACACCAAGTAGCCCTGGTTTTGACGTTACTTGAAAACGAATAACACTCGGTTTTGCGTGTTTCACACTATTGTTCAATGCTTCTTTTAAAATGAGAAGTACATGGCGGCGTTCCGACATATTGAGTTCTTTCGTCTTTAACTTTTCTGAAATCGGGTCGCTTTTAAATTGTATGCCGGCACACTCGCAAAAGGAACTTGCAAACTCCGTAAATCTATTCAAGGTATCAAAGGCATTGTCTTTACTAGGATCGAGTGTCCAAATGAAATCGCGCATGCCATTGTTTAATTCCTGAAGGTTGCCTTCAATCTGCGAGAGATATTCCTCTAATTTTTCATTCGATTGACTTTCCAATTTGGCCAATTCGGTGATGAGGGCAATTCTGGTAATTCTAGTGCCGGCTTCATCGTGAAAGTCGCGAGAGCTTCGCTTTCGAAACATATCGCGTTCCTGTGCTCTCGCCAATGCCACCCTTCGTTCCTGAAGTACCCGTAGTTTCAACAAAAAATACACGAATCCAATTCCGAGGAGCAGGAAAAGCACATACGCCCACCAGGTGCGATACCAGGGAGGTAATATTTCGATGGCAAGCGAAATGGGAGTACTCCAAACACCATCATTGTTAGCAGCTTTCGCTATAAGTTCGTAGTTGCCGGGATCCAAATTGGAACGCGTAATTAAGGGGTCTTTGGTGTTGGTCCATTGCTCATCAAAACCATCCAACTTATAGGCATATTGGGTTTCTTTGGGTAAGGTGTGATTTACATTGGCTATTTTAATCGAAAAAATCTTATGTTTCGGTTTTAGGATAAGCTTTTCTTGAAAGCGAAGTGATGTTGGAAGGGTGAATTCTTTTTCCTTACCTACTGAAATAGGAACCGGAACATTCAAAATTCGTAAATCTTCGAAATAGACTTTCGGGGCTACAGCATTTGCATAAATTGTTTTAGGGTTGAAAGAGAGTAGCCCTGATGACCCAAAGTACAAACGACCGTTCCTTGAGAGGCAGGCGGCACCTTGATTGAAGTCCATTTTCTTGTTTCCAAAAATCGTAGTATATGGTTTGAAGGTATTCGTTTTGGTGTTCCATCGCGTTAGCCCATTTCCGGTACTGATCCAATAATGAACACTGTCTGTTTTCACCAGTGCGTAGGTGATATTATCGCTTAGGCCATTCTTTTTGGTATAGCGAGAATATTTGACATCTGTATTTTTGAAAAGTTCTTCCTTGTCATAAAATTGAAAGATCCCAGCCCCCGTGGTCATGATCAGCTGCTTTTCACCTTTGGTATAAATGCCATGGACACCATGTTGACCCATGATGCTGTTTCCCGGAATACGATCAAAATGATCTTGGTTTTCTTCATCTTCAACCATTGCAAATCCTAAAACGGTGGTGCCGAGCCAAATTCTTCCCTTTTCGTCAATTTCCATCGAGAGGATAATGTTTTCGGTAATTCCTGTAGGCTTCTCATTAAAACTGAACTGCCGTACCGTTTTATCTTTTTCAATCTTCAACAGTCCTGCTCCGTGGGTTCCTACCCACATCGCACCGTCCTTTCCTTTCTCTACAAAATAGGTGTAGCGTGAGAGATGTGGATTATTTGAAATGGAACTCAGGTCGAGCTGTGAAATGCTGTAGTTGTTAGTTGTTCTATTTGGCCAATCGATGATGTTGATACCGTTAAAGGTTGCCAACCAAATTCGACCATTATCATCTTCCGTTATACCCAGTACCTGCGGACTGGATAGACTTTTGCTTCCTTCGCCATGCTGAATATGTAAAAACTCCTTTTCTGAAACTTCTGGCGGAAGTACGGTGAGTCCGTTTTCATAATTTCCCACCCAAAGAAAGCCTTTGGAGTCTTCAAAAACTGAAAATGTCTTGTCGCTGGCTAAACTCTTTCCTTCCCCTTGTTTGGAGGTCATTAGTTGAAATTGATTTAAATATGGATCGTAAACGTTCAAGCCCGAAATGGTGGAAAGCCACATTCTATTATGGGCATCTTTTTCTATATCGAATACTTGGTTTGAACTTAAGGACGCTTCATCTTCAGGGTTATGAAAAAGGTACTCGAACGTTTCCGTTACGGGGTCGAATAAGGTTACACCGTTGAAGGCTGCCATCCATAGCATTCCGCTGTCATCTTCAGTAATCTCATAAACGAAACCATGCGAAGGACCTTCTCCCAAGATAGGTGGAAAATGTTTAAAGCTTGGATTGTCCCAACTTCCCGTAAGTTTTAAGAGGCCTTTTGTTTCACATCCAATCCAATAGATATTGTTGCTATCTCTGTAAATAGATTGCAATTTGTCTTCTGGAAGCCCGTCGACTGTAGTAATATGTGTGAAGGTTTCATTTTTTGGGTTGAAGAGTGAAATGCCCACTTGCGATAGGATCAGTAAACTGCCATCATCCAATATATCCATTTCACGAATGGCCGTTCGCTTTGGTCCGTTCACTTTGCCTTCAACATAAGGCCAAGAATCTATTTGATAGGAGGTTTTATGAATCCGGGACAAACCACCCACCGTTCCTATGTATATGAAATCGTCGTACTCTTTCAGAAAGGAAACAGCGGGATGGATGATACAGTTTGCGCAGTTGCCCGTTTCTCTAAAATTGGTAAATGTTTCGGTTTTCGGATCGTATCGGGATACTCCTTGACGGGTTCCCATCCAGATGACGCTATCGGAATCTTCAAGAATATGACCAACTTCATTAAATACCAAGCCTATTTCAGTAGTATCGATAGGCTGTTGAAACGATATAAAAGAGGTACCATTAAACCGGTTCACCCCATTGTCGCTAGCAATCCAAACATGACCATCTTTATCGATTTCCAGATCACGTAGGCTAACTTGCGATAGGCCTTCGTTTATCCCATAGCGTTGAAATCGATAGTACGTTTGCTGTCCCCAAACATGTCCATTCAAAAATAACAATGTCAATATAGGAAAAATCCAATATCGCATGCGGCATTGATTTAATTGGTTGATTTAAAGCTACAAAATTGTATCGACTCGTCGAAAATTTGCCAAAGTCGCACTTGTAATGCTACCATTAATCATGCTGCCATACCATTACCCAGATGGGTGATTTGGACATAAAAAAATCCCTTGAACCTAAGGCTCAAGGGATTTTCAATATCAAAATTTACGTGCTACCGGTCGATACTACCGAGTACCTTTTGGGCAAAGGCATTAGCGGCGTCGCGTTCCGGCATTCCGTCTGCGATCATGTCGTGAACCTCTACGGCTCCACAAAGGTTTGTGATAAGTTCTCCCACAACATCCAGTTCGTCATCGCTGATACGATTGTATTCGCTGAACGATTCCAACACTTCAATACAATTTTGCAATTGTGCCGAACTGTTATTGCGTTGCAGATGTCTAATTACTGGTAACTTCATCGATCAATTCCTTTAGTGGGTCCATTTTATTGGTCTGGACCTGATTCACAAATTTTCCATCCTTAAAGGTCGCGAAGGTAGGAAGGTTATCGACTGTCGCCATTTTTCGGCTCTCTGGGTTTTTCTCTGCGTCGATCATCACAAATCTGAAGTTTTCGGTTTCACCGGAAAGCTTCTTAAACTTGGGCTTCATCAAACGGCAGTTTCCACACCAGGAAGCAGAAAATTGAACAACCACGTCTTTTTCCTCTTCGACATATTCCTTTAGTACGTCTTCTTTAAGTTCTAAAAACATAGGTGCTTAATTTTGAAGGTATGTTGCTACACCGTCACGGGTTGCCAACATCGCGTCTTTTCCTTCTTCCCAGTTTGCTGGACATACTTCACCTTTCTGCTGAACGTGCGTGTAGGCATCGATTAGTCGAAGGTATTCACTTACATTTCGACCCAATGGCATATCGTTTACACTCTCGTGAAAGATTTTACCTTCCTCGTCGATTAAGTAAGTCGCACGATACGTGACATTTGAACCGCGCAGGGTAATTAGATCTTGTTCTTCGTCATACTCTTCACCTTCAATATCCAAAATTCCTAGTGCGTTGGCAAGGTTTCGGTTTGTATCGGCCAATAGAGGATAGGTTACACCCTCAATTCCACCGTTGTCCTTTGTAGTATTCAACCAAGCGAAGTGTACTTCAGGAGTATCGCAAGAAGCACCGATTACGATAGTGTTCTTGTCTTGAAATTTTGATAACGCTTGTTGAAAAGAGTGAATTTCAGTAGGACATACGTAGGTGAAGTCCTTTGGGTACCAGAATAAAATTACTTTCTTATTGTTTTTTTTCGCCTCTTCCAGAACGTTGATTTTAAGGGTGTCGCCCATTTCGTCCATGGCGTCTACAGTGATGTTCGGAAATTGTTTTCCAACTAATGACATATAATTTCTCTTTTTTAAGTTTATAATTTAAGTGGATGATTTCCATCCTGAATTCGTCGGCAAAAATAACAGCCAACGCTACCTTTCTAAAGAGAAAAAAACTGTAAAACTTTATCAAAGAATAGAAAAAACCAATACTGCAAAGAGCTGGATTATTTCGATCCTCGTAACTGTCTGATTTTAATGCTAAAAGCAGCAAACAATAGGGTCATAAACGGGCTTAGCCAATTGAAAATGGCGTAGAAAAAGTAATCGGCTACCGATACGCCCAGTACACCGCTTTGGTAGGCTCCACAAGTATTCCAAGGAACCAAGACCGATGTTACCGTACCGCTATCTTCCAAGGTTCGCGAAAGATTTTCAGGAGCAAGTCCTTTTTCGCGATACGCCTTCGCATACATTTTTCCAGGCACTACGATGGCAAGGTATTGATCTGAAGCTGTAACGTTCAATGCTAAACAACTAGCAACTGTACTAGCAAATAAGCCAAAGGTGGTATGAAAAAGTTTAAGCAATGCCTTACTTATAGCAGAAAGCGCTCCGATGGCATCCATCACACCTCCAAAAACCATGGCACAGATGATTAGCCAAATAGTACCGAGCATTCCAGACATTCCGCCAGCAGAGAAAAGATCGCTCAATGCTTCATTATCAGTAGCTACTGAGGTGTCGACGGTTATAGCGTTCATGATACCTTTATAAGCGGTTTTGAAATCCAAGGTTTCGCCGCCGCCGATGGTTTGTACAATTTCTGGTTGAAAAATGAGCGCTGCTGCACCTCCTAAAAGCGTTCCGACCAAGAGTGCTACGAGCGGCGGAGTTTTTTTGATAATCATTAGGATGACAATGACTGGAACAAGAAATAACCACGGACTAATATTGAAAGATCCTTCGATAGAGCTTAAAATGGAAGCCGTGTCAGCAACTCCTTCTGGTTCCAATCCGAGACCGATAATTATGAATACAATTAGTGCGACAGAGATAGTTGGAACTGTTGTAAGCGTCATATATCGAATATGGGTGAAAAGGTCTGTTCCTGCCATTGCGGGTGCCAGATTTGTAGTGTCGCTAAGAGGTGAAAGTTTATCACCGAAATAGGCGCCAGAAAGCACTGCTCCTGCCGTCATGCCGAGGGAAATTCCGAGTGCATCTGCAATTCCTATTAATGCGATACCTACGGTAGCTGAGGTGGTCCAACTACTTCCGGTAGCAATGGAAATAATAGCACAGATGACGACACAGGACGCCAAAAATATCGTTGGATTTAGAACTTGCATGCCATAGTAAATCATGGTGGGAATAATGCCGCTAATCATCCAAGTACCTGCTAAGGATCCCACCATTAGTAAGATGAGTATCGCTCCAGTAGTACTCTGTACATTTTCGGCAACTTCCGATAGCATTTGCTCGAAACCTACCTTATTAAATACACCAACTATGGCAGCTACTGCAGCGCCAAGAAGTAGGATAAACTGGTTGCTACCACTAAGGGCATCGTCACCAAAGGCATAAAATACGTTGTAGAAGAGCATTATGACCAAAGCGAAGACCGGTATCAAGGCCTCCCAGATGTTTAACTCTTTATTCTCTACGATATGTTCATCCTTTGGTTCCCTTGGGTCTATGTCTTGACTTTGCATTCGGTAGCTACGTTAGATTAGAAAATGTAATGTTACGATTTTGTAAAGCATCGTCCAAATGGAATCGTTTGTATTACCAATTATTGAGTGGTGCTACGATCGTATAGTAGACATAGAAAACCCTATCATTTTAGTAGGAAAATACTACGAATCATGTACTTAATCGATTATTTAATTAAAAATAGTGCATTTCATCGATGATTTTATGGTGTTGTCGAAAACTCCTACATCCTTCAGGAAATAGTGTTACGGTGACATACATTTGTCGCCCCAAATTAAATTTACTTATGAAATCTAAACTGCTCCTCAGTCTACTATTATTATCTTTTTATATGGGTGTTGCCCAAGTGGGTATCAATACCAACACCCCCGACCCTTCCAGTATTTTGGATATTCAGGCTACTGACAAGGGGATGCTTATTCCTCGTGTTGCCTTAATAAGTACAACCGACGTTATTACGATTGAAAATCCTGCCGAAGGATTAATGGTCTATAATACCACCGAAGATATTGGCATTTCGCCAGGATTTTATTTCTGGGATGGTGCCGATTGGGTCGTTTTTAATACAGGAAATGGAGGTTCAGGAAACACTGGCGGTGGTTCTGACGAAAAGTGGTCAAAAGACGGCGACAATTTAACTGGAAACGAGTTTCTGGGTAGCACCAATTATCAATCCCTTCAATTTCGTGTGAATAATAATGAGATGGGATTGCTACACCCCAATGGTGGTGTAGCTTTTGGTGCTAACGCAGAAGCGAATCCAAACAACTCGGTAGCTGTGGGAACTGATGCCAATGCCTCCACGAGTAATGAAGCGGTAGCTATAGGACCTTCTACTTCAGCTACGGGTTTTCGTTCAACGGCTATCGGATATAACGCAAATGCTAGTAACGGAAATAGTACTGTTGCTTTAGGAGACTCTGCTTCGGCTACAAGTTTTCAATCGGTTGCGATTGGTAAAAATGCTTCCACAAGCGGTAATAATAATGCAATGGCTTTAGGTACGAATAGTACTGCTACTGGTGAAAATAGTACGGCACTGGGAACATCCTCTTCGGCTAGTGGGCAATATTCCATGGCGTTGGGCTACGGTTCAGAAGCTACACAGCCCAATACAATTATTCTAGGGAATGATATCTCCGATGCCTCGCAATGGGCGGCAACGAAAGTGGGAATTGGAACTGCCAACCCTACAGAGAAGTTGGAGGTACACGGTAATATTCGCATCGCGCAAGGGAAATTGAAAATGGAGAACAGTACGCTTCAGTTGGCCGACGGTACACATGGTGAAGGAAAGGTATTGGTTTCTGATGCGAATGGAAATACTTCTTGGGCAGAAATGTCTTCTACTTCACAACAGGCATATGCAGATATCTACTCTAATAGCAATCAGAATTTAGTGTCGTGGAATCCCGTAAATTTTGGAAGCACGATTGCTTCAGAGAATGTTAACGTTAATAACAACAATTTTCAGATTACTGTCGCTGGTACGTATCGTGTTACTTATGCGGTTGCGGTTCAACGCAGCTCTGGAAGTGATAGGAATGTACGCTTTCGCTTGGCAAAAGGTTGGAACTCTAATTTCATTCCAGGAACAAGCGGTTATAGCTATGTTGGAAATGGGGATACGCAGACAGTGCAAGTTTCAAAAATACTTCACTTTAATGCTTGGGATCAACTCTATGTTTGTACCGATGCCTCTAACAGCGATAACATGGTAGCACTTGCAGATGGAACTTTTTTCAATATTGAATTGATAAAAGCAGATTAAAAGGGATTACCCCTTTGTTAAACAGTTAATTAACGCTTTTTTGAATGGGTGGCTTCCTATATCTTTAGGATCGCTACCCATTCTTGCTTTCGACCTCGCCTGCTGTTAATTTTTGTTTATCATGAAAAAGATTTTATCTTTTCTCACTTTTATTGTATTTACTAACGTTTTCTATGCACAAGTCGGAATCGGGACTACATCACCAGATCCATCTTCACAACTAGATATTACTGCCAGTGACAAAGGAATTTTAATCCCAAGGGTATCCTTAAGCGATGTAACCGATACTTCATTGGATGGAACCACTACGGCAGCCACAGGACTATTGATTTTTAATACCAACGCTACGGTAACTGGGGGCTCGGGCACAGGGTATTATTATTTTGACGGAACAGTATGGGAACGATTGTCTACTTCAACCTCTGGCAGCGACCACGATTTTTATGAAGAGGGCAGTACTACAAGTCCTGATGATATAAGTGACAATATTTTTACTGAAGGGAATTTAGCCATCGGAAAGAATACTGCCGATTATTCCTTAGACATCGAAACTGAAGGCGACCGAGCAATCAATGCTACCATTAATGGATCAGATGACAATGTAAAGCATGGTCAGTTTACTGCTATTTCTAACTCGGGTACAGGTCAACATTACGGTACGTACAACGAATTGAGTGGCACTGGTGGCAGCAACCAAACGGGAATATATACCGAATTTGCTGGTAGTTCTTCTGGTGAGAATAATGGATTGCACAATAACTTTACAGGTAATGCCTTTATAAAACGAGGGGTTTACAATATGTTTAATGAAGGTGACGCAGGGATTCAATATGGGCTATACAATGATTTCAATACCAATAACGTACCTGCTTCAACCGATTATGGGGTGTATACCACAATGACAGGCAACACCTTACAGAATGTCTATGGAATATATCATTATATCGCCGATACGGGAGGTGGGACCCATTATGGGATTTATAACGAAATGCGCGATGGACTTGGCTTTCAATATGGATTTTATAATTCCCTAAATCTTAATAATAGCAATGATGGTACAGGTATGGTAAATGAGATTTTTGCTAATGCCTCGAATGAAGTGATAGCTGTTGACAATATTTTTGCGGGTGAAATCATTAACGTCAAAGGGATCGATAACGACTTCGGAAACGTTTCCGACTCGTTTCAGTCAATCGGACTATCCAATAGATTCACAAATTCTGGGCTTGCGCATGGCTCGAATAATTTTGGTGCCTTCAATGTATTTGATAATACTTCCAGCGGTCAGCAATATGGTGTGTATAACCAAATAGATAATACTGTAGGTACAGTATATGGCTTATATAATATCATGAGTTCAGGAGGTGGAGACCACTTTGGGGTTTTGAATTTGATGACATCCATAGATCCTGGGAATAAATATGGGACATTTACCTCAATCGATGCCACTGCTGGAGGAACTCACTATGGGGTTTACTCTGAGGTTACAAAAGCAGGGAGCTTTGCGGCCTACTTCACCGGCGCTGTGAGTATTGGAGCCGATGGCTCCGGAACGGATACCTATACGTTGCCGGCTTCCCGTGGTACGAACGGCCAAATCATGCAAACCGATGGTACTGGTAATGTAAGTTGGGTAGCACCAACTGGTCTTGACGAAAAAGCCATCATTAAAATGGGCATTTCAAGTAGTACATCGGGCACTGATGAAGTAGAGTCCAACTTGTTTTTAAATACGGTTTCTTATAATTATGGCGGTGGAAGTCATGATCCCACTACCGGCACCTATACCATACCCTATGATGGCGTATACACTATTACTGCCAACTTGAACTATTTGTTTTCCGCCTCTCCATCAAATTCTGCCGTTTGTGTCTTTAGAGTGTATGCAAACGGATTTTTAGCGGGACAAATAAGCAATCAGAAAAGCGCCGTAAACGCCTCTAGGGCCATTAATTACACCTACAGTTTAGATCTCGAATTTTCTGCAGGTGATGATATAACCTTCCGGTTTATACCAGATTATGGGCCTGGAAATCCGTTGCCTTCTATTTTGAATACAGATACCTCGGTAGTTGTAAAGAAAGTGTATTAACATTATAAAACTCCCACTTCTTTCATACAGTCCTTCATCATGCGGTAGGTACGCTCGATATCGTTATCCAGACCTATGCTAAAACGGATCAGTCCGTCGCTCAGTCCCATTTCCTTCTGTTCTTCCTCAGGAATTTCAGAAGAAGTGGATGAGCCGGGAGCGCTAAACAAGGTTTTATAGAAACCTAAGCTTACGGCGAGGTACCCTAAATTTCGCTCTTGCATTAATTCCATCAATTCGTTGGCTTTATCAAGAGAGCCCACATCAACCGTTAGCATGCCACCAAACCCGTATTCTTCATTCATCATTTTTTTGAATAATTCATGACTCGGGTGTGAAGTCAATCCAGGATAGACCGTTTTCAGTCCGTCTTCCTGAAACTTTTCAGCCAAGAACATGGCATTACGGCTATGCTGCTTCACTCTAATGTGAAGCGTTCGTAGGTTCTTTAAAATGGAAGCGGCGCGCATACTGTCCATGGAAGCTCCCATCAACATACTGGCGCCATCGTTCACATTTCGTAATTCATCGATAAATTCCTGAGTGCCGCACATCACGCCTCCCATGGTATCGCTACTTCCGTTAATAAACTTGGTCAGACTGTGAAGTACCACATCTGCACCTAATTTGGCTGGAGAGATGGAAAGGGGCGAAAAGGTGTTGTCGACCAATAATTTCAATCCATGTTTTTTGGCTAGCTTTGAAAGGCCTTCAATATCGGCTACCTCCAGCAGAGGATTACTTACGCTTTCACAATATAATACCTTGGTTTCGGGAGTAATCGCAGCCTCCACTTGATCGAGTTTCGTAATATCCACAAAAGCAGTGTTGATATTTAATCTAGGCGCAAAATTCTTCAGAAATGCATACGTCCCTCCGTAAATTGTTCTACTGGAAACGATGTGGTCGCCCGCTTGGCACAATTGCATCAATGCCGGTACGATAGCGCCCATACCTGTTGCTGCTACATTGGCAGTTTCGGTTCCTTCCATGGCAGCTAATGCTTCCCCTAGATATAGGTTGGAAGGAGAGGAGTGACGCGAATATAAATAACATCCCTCTGCGTTACCTTCAAAGGTGTCGAACATGGTCTTTGCGGAAAGAAAGGTGTAGGTTGAAGAATCGGAAATAGAAGGATTGACGCCTCCAAATTCACCGAAATATTGTAAATCTTGAATCTTGTCTGCCGGATTAAAACTCATAATTATGTGTATTTAGTACTTCAAAACTAAGGTAAGGTTTACTGAATTTCAATGATAGACATCATTCTTAGATTATATTATTGATTTTTATTAATCTAATAGATTATAATTTTATAAATTGAAGGTTATACAGTACAACTTAGAAAAATTTTCAAATGAGATTGGATGCTATCGATACACAATTGTTACAATTGCTTCAGCGGGATTCAAAACAGACCACCAAGCAGTTATCGCTTCAACTGAATTTATCCGTTACCGCAGTCTATGAGCGTATCAAAAAATTGGAGCGGGAAGGCGTCATCACTAGTTATGTGGCATTATTGAATAAAGAGAAAGTGAACAAGGGCTTTACTGTTTTTTGTCATATTAAGCTAGTTCAACATTCGCAAGAGTACCTGACCAAGTTTGAGAATGAAATTGCACAGTTGCCGGAAGTGCTGGAATGTTTTCATGTAAGTGGCGACTATGATTACCTCCTGAAGGTTTTAGTGAAGGATATCAAGCAGTTTCGCTCGTTTATGGTGAACAAACTGACCACCCTAAAACATATCGGAAGTACCCAAAGTAGCTTTAGCATCAATGAGGTGAAAAATACCACTACCTTGCCATTACATGCGGTTCAATAGAAATTGTCTGTTGCCGATTAGTATCGTACCTTTGCATCTAAATTTCTGAAAGCTATTTTCAGAATCGTTCTATAACCCAAAACTTTCACTACATGTCAAAATACGATGTTGCCGTTATCGGTTCGGGCCCAGGAGGCTACGTAGCGGCCATACGATGTGCTCAATTGGGCATGAAAACAGCCATCATTGAAAAATATAATACCCTCGGAGGAACCTGTCTGAATGTAGGCTGTATTCCAAGTAAAGCCCTTTTGGACTCTTCCCACCACTACGAGGATGCCATCAAGCATTTCGAAGAACACGGAATTGAGCTTCCCGGAGAAGTGAAGCTAAACTTCAAAAAGATGATCGAGCGAAAAGCATCGGTAGTGGAACAAACCACCAAAGGAATTAATTTCTTGATGGATAAGAATAGCATCGATGTTATTACGGGAGTAGGATCCTTCAAAGATGAAACCCATATCGTGGTTTCCTCGGAAGGAGAAGACGACAAAACCATTGAGGCCAAAAACATCATCATTGCGACCGGAAGCAAGCCGGCAACGCTTCCGTTTATCGAATTAGATAAGGAGCGTATCATTACATCGACCGAAGCCTTAAGCTTAAATGAAATCCCGAAACACATGATCGTTATTGGAGGTGGTGTCATCGGACTGGAATTAGGTCAGGTATACCGCCGATTGGGAGCTGAGGTGACCGTTATCGAATATATGGATCGCATTATTCCAACGATGGATAAGGCCCAAAGCAAGGAATTGATGAAGGTGATGAAGAAGCAGGGTGTGAAATTCAATCTTTCGCATAAGGTTTCAAAAGTAGAGCGAAAGAAGGATGAGGTAACCATTACCGCAACCGATAAAAAAGATAAGGAAGTAACTTTTACGGGTGATTATTGTTTGGTTTCCGTAGGAAGAAGACCGTCTACCGATGGTTTGAAAGCTGAAAATGCTGGGGTGAAGGTGAACGAACGCGGACAGATTGAAGTGAACGAACACCTACAAACCAATGTAAAGAATATTTATGCGATTGGTGATGTGGTTAGAGGTGCTATGTTGGCGCATAAAGCTGAAGAAGAAGGCGTCTTTGTTGCAGAAACCTTGGCCGACCAAAAGCCGCATATCAATTATAACTTGATTCCAGGTGTCGTATACACTTGGCCGGAAGTAGCTTCTGTAGGAAAAACGGAAGAGCAGTTGAAGGAAGATAATGTAGAGTACAAAAGCGGACAATTTCCGATGCGTGCCTTAGGCCGAAGTCGAGCAAGTGGCGATACCGATGGGTTTATCAAAATTCTTTCCGATAAGAAAACCGATGAAGTACTAGGCGTTCATATGGTAGGTGCTCGTGCAGCCGATCTCATTGCAGAGGCAGTGGCGGCGATGGAATTCCGCGCTAGTGCGGAAGATATCGCTCGTATGAGTCATGCACACCCAACCTATGCAGAAGCAGTGAAGGAAGCGGCATTGGCAGCGACCGATAATCGTGCCTTGCATGTGTAATAAGAATTGTTACTAGTAAAAAAGGCTCGCGTTTTTGCGAGCCTTTTTTGATTTCAATAAAGGTGTTACTACTTATTTGAAAACTGTTACATTCCAAGTACGAGGGGCCGGATTAATCGATGCGTTTCGAACATTAGATACTCTTATGGTTACCGTGTTCGCCGCCGAAACAAAGCAATTCCAACTAACTCCAGTTTCAATCGCTCCTTGAGGAGAGCAATTACAGGAATCGCCCAGAGCGGCTCCACTAACTGTAATGTTTTGATCTGTAGCGCTGTTGATTGGAATAGAAGGGAAGTCGATTGAAGTACTTCCCTTAAGTCCTCTCATTACTACCTGTCGCATGCTTCCTGGCGTAAAGTATAGTTCTGTGCCATCATACTCCATAGCACCTGCTTCTGGAGTCGTAAGTCGTGTACCTGCGGTAAATTTTAAGGGAGCAGAATTTGCCGATGCGGTACCTCTTCGAAGGTGAAGGGTTGCCGTTGGATTTGATTCGCTTAGTCCGGTATTACCGTTTTCACGAATGATAAGCCGTTCAACCTGTGCTGTAGAACCATTCGGGGTATTGCTAATGGTAAAACGCGAGGGTAGGCTACCCGTCGTTGGGGTTCCATCCATATAGAAACGGAATCCTCCAATTTCACGAACACCGGCACCATCATGGGTTTTAATCACCAACGAACCGACCTCTTGATTTGTGGCTAGAAGATCGGGGGCTTCTAGCGTACCTCCTGTATTGTATAGTATATAGTTGGGCGGATTAGTATTTGCACTTGTAATCTGCATATCGTTATCGCCGGGGCCTTTAAATTCAAAGCGTTCTATAGGATCGTCAGTTCCAAATCCGATACGACCGTCATCAGTAACCACAACATCGGTTCCGCTGAGGCGGGCTTGCGTCGCATATACATAATCGTCGCCCGAACCATTTACACCATCTTTCCATTCTTCAGCGCCAATAGAGCGCCAACGAAGCACCGAATGATCCCAATAGTAGAAACCACGATCGTCGGTGCCTACAGGAGAATTCAAGAAAATCATCATACCATCCTGTGCTGCTCCCGGATCGGTGTCTGGAAATATATCCAGTCTAGGAATTAAAACACCATCGGTAATAGTTGGAGATAAAGGATTGGATGCTGGAATGTCCAACATACTGTTCGGATTCGTAGTGCCTATGCCAACTTGTGCATATAAGTAGGGGGATATGCATAGAACAAAGAGTGCTGTAATAATCTTGTTCATAGTAGTCAATTTGGGGTTAACTGCTGCAAGTATAGGTATGAAAATCAAGCTGCTAAAGTAATTGTAAGAAAATTCTTTATTTTTTCGTTGATTCGTATGTTAGAATCGATGAAATGCATTTCTTTGGTAAAATCGTATATGAAAAATTGAAATGGACTTACTGTTTGGTTCCGTATATTTGGTGATATGAAAGAAATTCTTGCCTTTGCCGGTAGTAATAGTAAGAACTCCATCAACCACAAACTGGTTGAAACAGCGATCTCTAAATTAGAGAAATCGTCAAGTGAATTGATACGGTTAACGGATTATGAACTTCCGCTATTTGGAGTTGACTTGGAAACAGCGAATGGATATCCCCAAATACTCCATACATTATTGGAGAAAATACGTAAAGCAGACGGATTGATTATTTCGGTAAACGAGCATAACGGTGGCCCCTCAGTGTTTTATAAGAACACCATGGACTGGCTTTCACGGCTCGAGTATAAATTTCTCGAAGGCAAGAAAATCTTATTGATGAGTACTTCAACAGGAAGACGAGGGGCACTTTCCTCCTTTCAATATAGCGAATCGGTATTGCCACGGTATGGCGGAACGATAACGGCAAGCTTTCGCTTACCTTCTTTCAATGATAATTTTGACGAAGAAAAATCTGAGATTACCGATACTGAGCTGAGAAACGATTTCGAAAAGGCTATACTTCAATTTGAAAATAGCTTATAGCATGAATCGTTCAACCAAAACGTTTGCTATTTCGGACCTTGCAGTGTTCAAAAAGAAAATACTTCGTTGGGCACAACAGTTTGAAGAGATTGTTTGGTTAGACTCCAATTCTTACGATTGGAAACATGGTCGATATGAAGCCATTCTGGCGGTCGATGCGCTAACCGCCTTACGAAGCGATACCCAAAATGCCTTCGACCAATTAGAGGAATATCAAAACACCACCGATGATTGGATCTTTGGCTATCTCAGCTATGATCTAAAAAATGATGTAGAGGATCTAGAGTCAAAAAATTGCGACGGACTTGATTTTCCGGCATTGTATTTTTTTCAACCCAAGCGAGTCTTTCTTTTTTCAAAAGAAGAGGTTAGTCTTCACTATCTGCCGATGGTGGAAGATGAAATGCAGGACGATTGGAAGGACATTCTAGAAGTATCAGAAATAGAGCCTACAGGGGTGAAGGAGACTGCACCCAAAATAAAACTTCGCACCTCGAAGGATAGCTATTATGATAAGCTTCACCAAATGCTTCACCATATAGAACGTGGCGATATTTACGAGGCTAATTTCTGTCAGGAATTTTATGCGGAAGACGTATCCATCGATCCGTTGCACACCTTTCTTCACCTAAATGAAATATCGAAACCACCCTTTGCCTCCTTCCTGAAACTTGAACATTATTGTGCGCTTTGCGCTTCACCGGAACGCTATATCCGAAAAGTAGGAAATACGGTGCTATCGCAACCCATTAAAGGAACGGCAAAGCGATCCACCGATAAAAACGAGGATACTTCACTGCGCCAAGCACTTCAAAATGACCTCAAAGAACGCAGTGAGAATATTATGATTACCGATTTGGTACGAAACGATCTTTCGCGCTTCGCGTCGAAAGGAAGCGTTGTCGTGAAAGAACTCTGTAAACCGTATACCTTTCAACAAGTTCATCAATTAATATCAACGATTCAATGTGAAGTAGAAGAAACTGTAACGCCTATAACAATTTTAAGAAGCACCTTTCCGATGGGCAGTATGACGGGTGCTCCAAAGGTCTCCGCTATGAAGATCATCGAACAGCTTGAAGATGCCAAACGCGGTTTGTACAGTGGGGCGATTGGTTATATCGATCCGAATGGCGATTTCGACTTTAATGTGGTTATTAGAAGTATTCTGTATAATTCGGAGAAAAAATATGTTAGTTTTTCGGTAGGAGGGGCCATTACCGCCGCTTCCGTTGCTGAAAACGAGTATGAGGAGTGTCTGCTGAAAGCGAAAGCCATGCGGGAAGCACTTGAAGTCGCAGCAATAGGATAGGAAGTTTTATAGGTTTAAACACCAATAATTATATTTTATAGGCTTAAAAACCTATAAATGTAAATTATAGGCTTAAATACCTATATTTTAGTATATTTGATAAAAAAAAATATGTATAGCGTTATATCAGGAGATATCGTTTCGTCCACAAGCTTATCCCAAAAGGATCGTGAAAAGCTAGAGGACGCCTTGTCAACTGTATTGAAAGAGCTTGAGGCTGAGTATAGCACATTTGGCCGTATCATTAAAGGCGATTATGTTGAATGTGTAGTGCCGGATGCTTCACAAGGCTTGCGCGTGGCATTGGCTATAAAATCCTATGTAAAAACGCTCGATATCGATATAAGTGAGTATACGAATACTAAAAGCCTTGCCAAGTTATTTAAGCAAATCGGTATTCGATTGGCAATTGGCTATGGCGAGCTGAAACGTTTTGAACCTGAAAAGGGCATTGTCGACGGACCAGCCATTTATCGTTCGGGACGTGCAATCAGCGGTAAATCGAATCATGATAAGGAACGCGTAGTTATTAAAAACACACTATTTTTTATTTCTGAAAATGAAGCTTTAGATGCCACTTTTAAAGCTATTTTTGAATTGTTGGATGTACTTTTAAACAAGGCAACGGCACGTCAGTGTGAAGTGGTCTTTCACAAGCTTCTAGGAAAAAATGAAGAAGCCATCGCGTCGCTGTTGGGTATTAACCAATCGGTGGTAAATCAGCATTCCACCAGTGTTGGCTGGAACGCTATTGAAACCGCCGTAAATTATTTTGAAAGCACCCTAAAAGAATAATATGGAACTATTCACCTTGCTGGTACTACAGCTCTTAGCACATGTTCTGGCCGATTACTTTTTGCAGACCAAAAAGATGGCGCGCAAAAAGGACAAAAAGGGATTTCGAACCATGCTACTGGTATGGCACGCCATTATCGTGTTTTCACTTTCATGGTTATTGTCCTTCGATTGGGCCTTTGTAACAGTTGGGGGAATCATTGCGGTAACGCATTATTTGGTAGATGGTTGTAAACGATTTGTACTAAAGTCAGTTTTGGCGCCCTATGCTTTCTTTATCGATCAAGCAGCTCATGTGATTATCTTGGTATTGGTAACCTGGGGGTTCTATCATTATATAGGATGGCATCCGTATTGGAAGCCTCCTTTTCAAACATTGGCTATCGTCACAGCATACTTGATGTGCATAAAACCGGCAAACATCGTAATCCGGGAAGTGCTTTCCGCCACAAATATTGAAGTCAGTTCCGACAACGAACTTCCAAACGCCGGAAAATTGATCGGAATCTTGGAACGTCTTTTAACGCTAACCTTTATCTTGGTTTCACAGTATGAGGCCGTTGGCTTTTTAATTGCCGCAAAATCGATTCTTCGCTATCGCGATGAAGAAACCTTAAAAACGGAATATGTCCTTATCGGTACCATGCTAAGCTTCGGAATTGCTGTCGCATTGGGAATTATGGTAACGAGTATTTAATATGGAGAAGAAATTTGAACGTCATATCGACGCTAAGTTCCCAGAACTGAAGTCGAAAAAAATAGTGCTAGCGTGTAGTGGGGGTGTGGATAGTATTGCTTTATCGCATCTGTTGAAACGTATCGGCTGCGAGTTCGCCTTAGCACATTGTAATTTTTCTCTTCGCGGGGAAGAAAGTGATGAAGATGAAACCTTTGTAATCGATTGGGCCGATCGTTTGTCGGTAGCAGTGTTCACCGAAACTTTCGACACAAAGGCTTATGCCAAGGAGCATAAGGTTTCAACGCAAATGGCCGCGCGTGATCTTCGGTATGAGTGGTTTTCACAATTGATGGTCGATACGCAGTATGAAGTATTAGTCACGGCCCATCATGCCGACGATGCGTTGGAAACGATTTTGATTAATCTCTCCAGAGGTACCGGACTCAGAGGATTGTCGGGCATTCCCGATAAAGAGGTGACCATTATGCGTCCGCTGTTGGCATTCACAAAGGTTGAAGTATTAGCGTATGCCAAAAAGGAAAACCTCTATTGGCGAGAGGATAGTAGCAATGCTTCCGATGATTATCTGCGGAATGAAATCCGTCATCAGGTAATTCCGCCACTGAAGAAAGCAACCAAAGGCGATTTGCTTCAGGCGGTTCAGCGAACACAATCGCACTTACGTCAGAGTCAGGCCTTGATCGAAGACTATATGGCTTTGGTGTATAACTTGGCAGTTACGGAGAATTTTGATGGCTATACCCTTCACATTGATAAGCTTCAGGAGTTACCGAATACCAAAGCGATTTTATATGAATTGTTACATCCCTTCGGGTTTACAGCTTGGGAGGATATTTCAGAGCTGCTAACCGCCCAATCGGGCAAACAGATTTTTTCAGATTCGTTTCGGTTGCTGAAGGATAGAAATGTGATTTTACTTACGGAACGTGATGAAAATGACGATGAAACCGATGCTAGAGATACTTTTTTAGTTGAAAAAGGGGTGAAGCAGATAACCAAACCGATTGCTTTGAAGTTTTCTCCTATCGGAAAAATAGGAAATCCCACTACTACTGAAATCGTCGTCGATGCCGACCTGTTGAAGTACCCGTTAGAGGTTCGGAAATGGCGTGAAGGCGATGTTTTTCAGCCCTTCGGAATGAGAGGAAAAAAGAAATTGAGTAAGTTTTTTAAGGATGAAAAGTTATCTTTGTTAGCCAAGGAAAAAATCTGGGTGCTTACCAGTAACGACACAATTGTTTGGGTCATTGGCCATCGTGCCGACGACCGCTTTAAGGTAACCCCTGAAACAAAACAGAAACGTCAGATTACATATACGCCTTCCGTATGAGAAAATTGTTTTTTACCCTTTTAGTAGTATTCGCGGCCATAGGTTCACTTTCTGCTCAGGAATTTCTAGATCCCGTAAAGTGGGATGTTTCCGTTAAACAAGAAAATGGCGAGCGATATAATATTTTAATGACCGCTACCATCGATGAAGGTTGGCACCTATACAGTCAGAAACAGTTTGGAGAAGAATTTGAAGGACCAATCCCTACTGAATTCGCTTATAATACCACTCCCGAAACCTATACGTTAATTGGAGAAACTCAGGAACCCGATGTGGCGCCCATTCACGATCCTGTATTCGATTTGGATGTTATCTTTTTTGAAGATAAAGCGACATTCATTCAACCCATCGAAGTTGTCAATCCCGACGGACTCGAAATTGAAGTGGAAATCTATTATTCGGTATGCGACGATGAAAAGTGCTTGCCACCAGATACCAAAACTTTCAAGTTGAACCTCGTTTCCGGTCAGGCAAAGAAAGCTTCAGCAGAAATTACCCAAGAAGATTTGGAGAAATCGGCCGCCCTTACCATCGATATTAAGGGGAAAGATCAATTTAAGTCAGATACCGAAGAATCGGAAAAAGATTTTTTAACGTTATTTCTTTTAGGTTTTGTAGGTGGGCTAATTGCCTTACTAACGCCCTGTGTGTTCCCTATGATTCCGCTTACGGTATCGTTCTTCACCAAAGGATCGCAAGATCGGAAGAAAGGAATGTTCAATGCAGTGCTTTATGGCTTTTTCATCTTTGTAATCTACGTGCTGCTTAGTTTGCCGTTTCACTTATTGGATTCGGTCGATCCAGAAATCCTCAATAATATTTCAACCAATGTTACGCTGAACATCATCTTCTTTATCATTTTTATGGTGTTTGCGTTTTCGTTTTTTGGTTACTACGAAATTACGTTGCCACAATCGTGGAGCGCCAAAATGGATAGTAAAGCGAATAGCATCGGCGGGTTCGTCGGTATTTTCTTTATGGCCCTGACACTTGCTATTGTATCGTTCTCCTGTACGGGACCAATTCTAGGTTCATTATTGGGAGGTTCCTTGACCAGCGATGGAGGTGCCATGCAGCTTAGTATGGGAATGGCAGGCTTCGGATTGGCGCTAGCGTTGCCTTTTGCATTATTCGCCATGTTCCCGAATTGGTTGAATTCCCTTCCTAAAAGTGGCGGTTGGTTAAATACGGTAAAGGTGGTGCTCGGTTTTGCTGAGGTAGCCTTGGCCTTTAAGTTTTTATCGAATGCCGATTTGGTAGAGCATTGGGGTATTTTAAAGCGTGAAATCTTTATCGCTATCTGGATTCTTTGTGCCCTGGGTCTTGCACTGTATTTGTTTGGTTTTATTCGCTTTCCGCATGATGGGCCGAAAAAGAAAAAATTGCCAGTAGGTAATATCTTGGTAGGTGCACTAAGTGTAGTATTCTTACTTTATTTGTTGCCCGGACTCACCAATACTAGTTATGCTAATTTAAAATTGCTAAGTGGTTTCCCACCGCCTTTGTTCTACAGTATTTACGATAAGGATACGGAGGCACCCCTCGGATTGGAAGCCTATAAGGATTTCGACAAGGGAATGGAAGCAGCAAAGGCTTCCGGCAAACCAGTAATGATCGATTTTACGGGTTGGGCCTGTGTAAACTGCCGTAAGATGGAGGAACAGGTTTGGAGTGAACCGGAGATCCACAAAACCCTATCGGAAGAATATATATTGATTTCACTTTATGTAGACGATAAAGAAGAAATGGCTGAGGAAGATCAATTTAATTTCTTGAAACCAACCGGTGGTACAAAACGTATCCGAACCATTGGCGACAAATGGGCAACGTTCCAAACGATCAACTTCAAAAATAATTCACAACCTTATTATATCTTGATGGATACCGAGATGAACCTGCTTAACAAACCAGTTGGGTACACACCCGATTCAGAGGAGTATCATCAGTGGTTGCTTCAGGGCTTGGAGCGATTTAAGGAAGAAACCAAAACCGCCATCACCAATAGAAACTAAGTATGAAAAATAGAATTTTATGGATAGTGCTTGTCGTGTTTGTCCAAACAATCTGGGCACAGGATGAGGATTATGTTCGCGATAATTACGACAAAACTGAAACCTACATTACCATGCGCGATGGGGTGCGGCTTTTCACCACTATTTATGCGCCGAAGGATACTTCCAAGGAATATCCCATCATTATGCAACGAACGCCGTATAGCTGTAAGCCATATGGTGAAGATCAATTCCGTTCGAAGATTGGTCCGAACGAGTTTATGATGAAAGATGGCTATATCGTCGTGTACCAGGATGTTCGCGGCCGATGGATGAGTGAAGGTGTGTACGATAATATGCGCGCCTATATTCCGAATAAAACGGGCGATCAAACCGATGAAGCTAGCGATACGTATGATACGATTGATTGGTTGGTTGAAAACGTACCGAATAACAATGGTAAGGTCGGAACCTGGGGAATATCGTACCCAGGGTTTTATGCCACCTATTCCTTATTGGATGCGCATCCAGCACTGAAGGCTTCGTCGCCACAGGCGTGTATCGGCGATTTTTATTTTGATGATTTTCACCATAACGGAGCCTATTTATTGAGTTACTGGCGCGCGACGGCTGTTTTCGGATATGAAAAAACGGAACCTACTAAGGACGCTTGGTACGACTTCCCTGAATTGGGTACCGAAGATCAATATCAGTTCTTTTTGGATGTTGGACCTTTATCGAATTTGGACAAGTATTATGACGAATCGAATGTATTTTGGCAACAGCTGAAAGAGCATCCAAATTACGATGAATTTTGGCGCTCAAGAGGAATCATTCAACATCTGGAAGACATCAAGCCTGCGGTAATGGTGGTTGGCGGTTTGTTCGATGCTGAAGATTTATACGGTCCTTTTGAAACGTATGAGAATATCGAAAATCGAAGCGATAATTATAATACAGTTGTTTTCGGCCCGTGGAGCCATGGCGATTGGGCGCGCACGAAGAAGCGCCAAGCTATCGGAAATGTATTTTTTGGTGAAGATATCTCGCTTCATTTTCAAAGGGATATTGAAACCCCATTTTTCAACCACTTTTTAAAAGGATCTGGATCGAATGCTACCGACCTTCCCGAAGCGTACATGTATGATACGGGAGCTCGGGAGTGGAAGAAATATACCGAATGGCCACCGAAGGCTGTTCAAAATAAAACCTTTTGTTTGGGAGGGAATCAGGATCTGATTTCTGAAAAACCAGTAAATGGCTCAGAAAGTTTTATCAGCGATCCAAAAAAACCAGTTCCCTATTCCGAAGACATCAAGATGGTATTTACGCCACGAAAGTTTATGACCGACGATCAACGCTTCGCCGCCCGTAGAACCGATGTGTTGGTTTATGAAACGGAGGTATTGGACGCGGACATGACGCTGGCTGGCGATATCATGGCAAAATTACAAGTAGCCACTACGGGAACGGCAGCCGACTGGGCGATAAAGTTGATCGATGTTTATCCACCCGATGCGGAAGACTATCCCGAGACGCAAGAATATTTAAAAATGGGTAATTACCATATGATGGTGAGGAGTGAAGTGATGCGCGGTCGGTTTAGAAATGACTTCAGTAAGCCGGAACCATTCGAACCCAACAAGAAAACCGCAGTTTCCGTAAAACTTCAGGATGTGCACCACACCTTCAAAAAAGGGCATAAAATTCAAATACAGGTGCAGAGTACGATGTTTCCATATATCGATATCAATCCGCAAACCTATGTTCCAAACATTTTTGAAGCTTCTGAAGAAGATTTTAAAAAACAGACACACACGGTTTACCACGATTCTAAAATCGAATTTTCAATTCTTCCGCAGAAAAATTAGCACACAAAAAAAGCGTCTCTGGAAAGAGACGCTTTAGTAACAAACCTAACTAGTAAATTTTTAAAGAGTAACGTTCAAAATTCTTTATCCCCACAAAAAATCCTGAGGCGTTACCTATTCACTAATACACCTTCAAATATAGGGTAACAAATGAGGCTACACCATACGTACATACACGTATTTTTATTTCTTTAAGATTTTAAAAGATTCTAATCCATTATTAGTTAACGCCTTAGCGAAATAAAGTCCCATGGGTAACCCTGAAAGATCTATTGGTGAATTTGCATTATAACTGTATTGAACAAATAGCTTTTTACCCTGTGCATCAAAAATAATAATCTCAGTGGCGTTTTCAGTGAAATGTACGCTATCTGCAGTAGGGTTAGGGTACATTTTAATTGTGCTATACGCGATGTTTGAAGTATTCAATACAGATTCTTCATTGGCATAAATGAAATATTCTCCCGGTGCTAGCGTAAATGGTTCGTTAGCATTATTTACGGTAATTTCACTTCCATCCATCATATTGAACCACGTACCTGTTTCCTGAAACTCGGGATTGAAGGTTTGTTCGAACACACTAAAATTTCCAACAATCGTTACAAATCGAATCTCGTCACCCGTCGCTGAAGGGTCTTCCAAATGAATCTTTTTGACCCCATCTGCATTTCCAACATCTAAACTAAATGTATCGGTGTGAAAAATTGGATTCTGCTGGCGAAGTCCGATAAAAGTTCGAAATGCATGGTAGAGATCGTTTCGATCTTGCTGGGTGTTATATCCAAGCGGCCAGGGTAGCGGTTTTGGATCTACACGGCATGCGTTGTTGATGCTTCCATCTTCACAATAATTGATGCTAAAATCATATCCCAATTCGCCAAACTGCCATATCAATTTTGGCCCAGGAATGGTGAAAAAGAAAGCCCCCGCCATTTCTACACGGTCCGTAGCCGTTGCCAATTCGGTTACATCGTAGCTTCCTTCGCTATTACCAAATTCCAAATTCTTATACATCAAGCGTTCCTCATCATGACTTTCCATATACGCGATATTTGAAGGGGTGTCCCAACCTCTGTTTTGATAGTTAATCCAAGAGAAGTCACTATTGCTATTATAGCCCATTGTGGCTTCATTATAGTGGAAGTTATGATTGCTCCAGACCATCATTCCCGGTTCATCGGGATTTGATGTCGCTTGATATTCAATCAGTTCGGTTTCTTCTTCGTTTGGAGCGAAATGTTCTAAAATCACATAGGCAGAAGGGTCAACACTTCGAATTTCATCATACATCCGTTGCAAAAGCGCAATTCGCGATGCATCATAAGCACCGCCATCGCCTGGTGTGTTCGTGAATCCTTTGGTAAAATCGAATCGATAGCCATCGATATTGTATTCTTCTAGCCAAAACTTGTTTAAGCGATCGACATAATACTGCGTCTCCACAGATTCGTGGTCGATATCGTTAAAGAAGGAGAATGTGGAATTCGGATCCTCAACATTGAAAATTGGATTTTCAGCCGTTGCCTGTCCGCCATAACAACCATTACAATCGTTATATATTCGGAAGTAGGGATTTTGACCCGTAGCATGGTTGTATACCACATCTAAAATAACGGCGATACCGCGTTCGTGACAAGCATCTACAAAGGCCTTAAAGGAGTTTTTGTTTCCGTAATACTTGTCCAATGCCATATGAAAACTCGGATTATAGCCCCAACTGATATTGCCGTCGAATTCACTGACTGGCATCAGTTCAATAGCATTCACTACCAAATTGTCCAGATATTCCAGTCGATCGATAAGCGATTCAAAACTATGGTCGGCATCGAAGTCACGAATGAGTACCATTGAAGAACGCATGGGCGATGCTGCTGAAGCCATGTTGGCACTATGCTATGCGATGCCTGGGATGCCGTTGATCTATAGCGGACAGGAGTACGATATGAATCACCGGTTGAAGTTCTTTGAGAAGGATTCTATTTCCAAGGAAAAAGGAAAAATGTGGCCGAAGTTACAGCGATTGGGAGAACTGAAAAATACCGTTCCTGCCTTAAACGGAGGAAAGGATGCGGCTTCCTATGAGCGTATTCAGACGAATGATTATGCGAAGATTATCGCTTTTTCACGAAAGAAAGGCGATAGCGAGGTGGTGCTGGTCATAAATGCCAGCGATGCCGCAACAAGTGCGACACTTGAAGCGGAAGGCGATTACGTAGATGCCTTTAGCGATGAAAATATTTTCCTTTCGCCATCGCAATCAAGGGAAATGGGCCCTTGGGAATATTGGTTACTGGTAAAGTAAAAGTTCGAATACAGTATGGCGATATCCTGTTAATGGTATTACTGCTTCCTATTATGATCGGCTGCTATCTGTTCTTCTGAAAAACGTAGAAATCGCGCTGCGTTATTATAAAAAATGTCTTCTTTTTCTTCTAAGGAAAGAAAAGGAGCTTCATTAATGATATCGATGCTCATGCCGATTAAGCCGGGCCATGTCATTGAATCAGACCCAAACATAATGCGTTTACTATAACCGGCAGCGACCAACTTTTTTAGATGGTATTCATAAAAATAGGCCTTCGGATAGGTCCACATAATTCCGCCGAGATCGATATATAGCTGTGGGTAGGTGTACATCATGGCAATCATTTCATCTATAAACGGTTCGCCATAATGCATCACTGACATTCTTAGCTTAGGATATTTGACTAATACTTCCTCTAACTGAAGCGGGTTAGAAAATTTCACACGATAATTGGGAGTGCCCATGTAGGGAGCTCCAGGAGGCCCTGATCCTAAATGAATGGCAACTGGAATATCCAATTCAACCGCCAATTCCCAGTATTTATCCATTCGAGGATCATTTGGAGCAATACCATAATATTGGTTTCCAATTTCACCAAAAACTTTAATGTTTTGGGTTCTTAGAATAGTCTTGAGACTATCTACAGGGATTTCACCAGTACCTAAATTAAACTCCAAACTCGGAATAAATCTATCGGGTGCAGCTTTAGTCCATGTTGACAGTAATTCCACTTCTCCACTTAAAACTCCTATAGCGTTATACTTTTCGAGTTGGTTGATGGTTTGTCGGATCAACTCTTCGTCTGTTTTGGGAGACCAAAATAAATCGTTACAGCTTGGGTTTTTTGAGTTCTCCACCACCACCTCCATATAATCGACTCTTGGGTCGAAATGCTGGATTGAAGTTGAAGCAGGCACACAAAAAGGTATAGGGGGTGGTCCTATGGCATCTGCATGAAAGGCATGTAAATGCATATCGATAATAGGGCCTGTATACGCCAGATTGTCTTGAGAATTCGTTATCTGTCCAAAGGCAGCTGTTTGAATTAGAAACAATAGTATTGGTATATAATATCTCATCTTTCGTTTTTAGGTTTTTAAGGTATCTAAATTAGGTTTTTTCAGCGGCTGCCAACGCTTATAGGTCAGCGAACGCCATAGCCATTCCATAGGGCCAAATTGGTATTTGGAAAGCCACACATGGCTAAAAACAATTTGGAAAATCAGTATGCCGAAGCCTACCATGGTAAAGGCAAGAGGGCCCTCCGTTGCATAGAGCCCGAAGCCATAGCTTTGGTAGATAAAGCAACAGATAACACTTTGCATAAGGTAGTTGGTAAGCGCCATCCGACCGAAAGGAGCGAAAATAGTTAGGAGGCGCTTAACTCGATCCTTTTGAAACAACAAAGCAATTCCGCAAGCATAGCTTATACCGAGCGCAGGTACGCCGAAAGCATAAACAATTGGTTGAATAATACCGGTAGGTTCATAGGTATAATAGGCTTCGGTGGTCATCATTTGCGCTAGCACTATATTGCAAGGGATACCGATAATAGCAGACCATACTACTATTTTTTTAAGTGTTTGTTTGTGTGTTGAAATCGAAACATACCACTGCTTTCGGGCTATGAAGTAACCTAACAGGAACATGGCCAGCACTTTGAAAAAACGACCGGTAAATACTAAATCAGGATACCGACCGAAAGCTAGTCCTCCAATATTCATATATAAAATATCGCTAAGCGACCCTGTTCTGTAAGCGGCTACGACTTGTTCGAAGAATGTGTACTGCTGACTAAGATCTACGGGTGGGTTATTTTGTGCCTGCCACCAAGAAAATGCATACTGAAATACCGGCAAACACAGGAGAACAATCGACCAACGAATCAGCCCTTTATTGGAAACATTGCGAAAGAGAAGAAGTACAAACCCCACGAGTGCGTAAACGGTTAGAATATCGCCCACATAAAAGAAGATAGCATGGAATAAACCGATAAGGAATAGAATGAGTAAACGCCTACTAAACCGACCTTTAAACGGTACTCCTTTTTCTTCTGCTCGTTGTAGTTGAAGCGCGAAGCCAACTCCAAACAATAAGGAAAAAATAGAATAGAATTTTCCATCTGTTACGAAATGAATAATCCACATTAATGTTTCGCCGGCCTGGGCATTGGGTAACGTTTCACGGGCGGTTGGCGATAGGAAGAAATATCCGGAATGAGAGGACATATTGGCGATAAGAACTCCTACTAGTGCGAAGCCACGCAAAACATCCAATATTTTATATCGTTCGTTTGGTTGAGTTGGTTTCATAACTGTAACCTTTTTAGTTTTCTCTTATATCGAAATGCGATGATGGTAGGTATTAAGGCAATTAGCAACCCAATCAGTAATCCTTGTAGGGTAAACTTCATAGTAAAATTAGTATCGATATCATGCCTATGATTCCATAGTTCTACAATCTTACCTTCCTCGTTAAAGCGAAATACATTGATGATCGGGATCGTACCGGCACCATATATAACTTTTCCCAATAGGGTAGTAGGCTCGTAGGTGGCTTCCCATCGGGTGGCAACCAAGTCGCCATCGGCGATTTGATAATTGATTTTTGAATTCCATGTGCCATTCTCCCAAAAACGGTCAGCAATAATCTTTTGTTCTATGGCGGGTTCGGTCACTCCCTTTCGATCTCCGATGTCATGAGCTACGTACGTATCGGCCATATATTTTTTATAGTTTCCGGTGTTATTGGTAAACCATAAGTCTTGATAAAAACCTGCTGCAAGTTCCTTATTACGCTGTTCCCGTTCCTCTTTGTTCCTTAGTTGAACGGTATCGGTCTGTGCCTTCAGTTGCGGTAAAAACACTATGGTTATAAAAATTATGAGTATTGCATTTTTCATGGTTGAAGTATCGTTTAGTTATTGGATTGCTTTACTTGTCCTGAAGCTACCTCGCGATGAAGTCGCCAAGTACCTTTCGTGTCTTTTTTTAGGATCACCAAATAGGAATTTGTAAGCAACTTTTGTTCACCTAATGTATTAGTGTAATACACTTCGCTCGTTCCATAATCGTAGGCTATCGAATCGCTCACTATTACTGTTTCCTTAGGGGTCATAATAATTCGGTCATAAGGAAAGGCGCCACGTTCTTTTCCTATTTCATACATTTCCAAAAATCCTTCCGAGGCAGGTCCGATGGTTTCCATGTCGGATGTCGTGAAGTTTGTTAAATCTTGATATCGCTTCTCCTTTATAGCTAACATGAAGCCGTTGCGCGTTTCTTCTATTTTGGCAAGCTCTTTTTCGTTGTTCTGTGCGGGTGCTAAGAAGTATATGAGGATAAAAAATAATGTAATGGTTGCCTTCATTTTTGAAATAGGTTTTGGTTAATGGAAGGCAATGTAGTGTAGGCATTAAATCTTGAGTATCAGATATCTCCCAAATACCGCAACAAATGTAACAAGGCACCGTAATCCCTTTAAAATCGCGATCTGCTGAATTCCATAGTATCCCTTTTGAACTTTATCAGGAAATAGAAATCGTAGAAATGGATTTGCTGAAAAGGGATTGGATCGTCCTGTAAAAGCCGGGTTGAAGCCTAGGCTAAAAATGATGATAGCCTATCATTTAATTCACTTCTACTTCATACTTAGAAGGGGGGACGCCATACTTTTCCTTGAAGCATTGCGCAAAATAGGATAGACTATTGAACCCGCAATCATATGCTACATCGGATACTGCTGTGCTATTTTGCGATAATAATTCCGCAGCACGCTGAAGACGAAGATCTCGAATAAACTCACTCGCAGAGTTCTGGGTAAGCGCCTTTAGTTTCCGATGTAACTGCATACGGCTCATGCCCATGGCTTTCTGAAAATCTTTTACGGTGAATTCGGGATTGGCTAAATTTTCTTCGACGGTCTGAAGGGCGTTCTTTATGAATTTCTCATCTGGTGACGAAACTTGAATTTTCGAAGGCGAAAGAAGTAATGTATTGGCATATCTCTGTTGCAGTTTTTCACGTTGATCAATTAGATTTTTTACCCGAATTAGGAGTTCGTTTGCATCAAACGGTTTGGTAAGATAGTCGTCAGCCCCTATCTTCAAACCATCTAGTTTGCTTGGTTTATCAGCTTTCGCCGTTAGTAGGATAATCGGAATATGACTGGTGCGTTCGTCCACTTTCAACCGGCGACATAACTCCATTCCATCAACCTCGGGCATCATAACATCTGAAATAATAATATCTGGAATAATGGAAAGGGCCGTATCGATTCCCTCTTGACCATTTTTGGTTAAGTGAATCGAATAAGAATTGCGCAAAAGGTCGCCGATATGGTTGCGCAAGTCTGAATTGTTTTCAACAACGAGTGCTATTGGAAGATTATTTTCGCTAAGTACTTCATCTGAGTGCGATAGGGTTCTAGTGTCGACTATTGCTTTTGGTGAAACCGTAGAAACTTCACTTAATTCTGATTTTGTATATGATTGAGGCGTTATAGGTATAGATGCGGTGAAGATGGTACCTTCACCCTGTTTGCTTGCTACACTTACCGAACCGTGGTGCAAGGTAATGAGTTCTTTTGTGAGCGTTAGGCCAATTCCAGTACCGCCAACTTTCGCTACCCGTTCGTTTTGATGGAATCTTTCAAATATTTGTTCCTGTTCTGCAGTTGATAAACCAGGCCCCGTATCTTCAACCTGTATGAGTAAGTCTTCACTTTTACCAAACGCCTTTAGCCTAACAGAGCCGCCAGCGGGAGTAATTTTAAACGCATTGGAGAGTAAGTTGTTAATGATCTTATACAGTTTGTCTTCATCGTAAAATGCCTCTTTAGGGAGGTTTTCAAAATTGTATGTGAAGGTAATATTATTCGATTGCGCTAGCGATGCAAAAGAAGCCACAACGATACTTAGGAATTCTTCTATTGTACCCTTTTTTACTTGTAACTTCAATTTACCGGCTTCAAGTTTCGATAAGTCGAGTATTTGGTTAATAAGTTCCAATAGGCGATTTGCATTGCGTTTTATGAGGTGTAGGTCTTGGGTGGTTTCGATATTTGGCTCCCGTTTCAATATTTTTTCCAATGGACTCAGGATTAACGTCAATGGTGTACGGAATTCATGTGAAATATTGGTGAAGAAATTTGTTTTTAGCGTATCTAGCTCTTTTAGTTTTGTATGGGCTTTTACTTTAATTTGATAACGACTATACGCCACCGCTATAAGAAGAATAAGTATGATGGCCAGAATAATCAGATAGTTGCGTAAGTTTTGCTGTTTTTGCAATTTCAAATTGGCTACCTGGTTTTCGGTGCTCAGCAACTCGATTTCCTGTTCTTTTTTTGCTGTTTGGTATAGGGTTTCCAATTCCGCAATTTTCTCCTCGCTACGGATGGCAGTTAGGCTATCGCTCAATTGTTTATAAACCATTTGGTATTGTAACGCCTCCTCAAAATTTCCTTGCTCTTTCAGTATGTCAGCTACCTCCCTAGTAACATCGGTTTTTGCAGTCAGTAACCCTGTCGAATCCGCCATCCTTTCGGCGGATTGAAGGGCTTCTATAGCTAGATCATAATTCTTCAAACCCTTGTAGGCCATTCCAATAGCGAGTAGGCTATAACAGGCTCCGGATTTATGGTCGATTGCCTGCTGCAGCGCTAAACTTTCTTGATATTTCGCTATCGCTTCCTCATACACACCTTGCTCGAATAGAATGTTGCCAATGTTATAGTGAATTTCAGAAATGGTATAGTCATCAGAAACCTTTTCATTAATGGTTAGAGCTTCGTTATAATAATAAAGTGCCTTCTCATAGTTTTTAGATTTTTTTTCAACCACTCCAAGATTTTTATAGATAAAGGCCAAGTGGTGAAGATTATTATCACGTTTTGCAATTTCTAACCCTTGCTGATAATAATCACGGGCATTGTCCAATTTATTGAGGCTCGTGTACACTACCGCTATGTTTATGAGCGCTACTTTTTGAATATTCTCATCCCCAAGTTTGAGGCTATTTTGATACTGCTCCAAGGCCTTTTCTAATTGCCCTTGATTGAGATAAGTATTACCAAGATTGTTATGGGCGCTGCCTATCTTTACCGAATCGCCAGCAGCCGTAGCCAAGTCGATTACTTGGTTGAAATAAGAGAGCGCTAATTTCCAATCACTCGTCCTATTGTAGGTATTGCCCAGCCCCATCAGGGCATCTATTTTCCCGTTGTAGTATCCAAAACGCGATGCTTTTTCGAAGGCAAGTTGATAGTGAAATAGGGCTGAATCGCTTTCACTATTAATGCGATAAATACCACCCAAGGTGGTATGGGCCTCTACCAACCCTTTATCGAATTTAATTTTTTTACTAAGGGCTAATGCTTGGTGGGTGTAGTCAATTACCGCTTGATTGTCGGAATAAAGAAGGTCGGTATCATAAAACTTTAAATAAGTATTTACCCTGCTTGAATCCTGTTGCTGCTCCTTCAGTAGTCGACGAAGAGAATCAGCCTCATTCTGGGCCCTCATACCACTACAAGAAAGAAGTAAAAGAACCAGAAAACAAAACAGCGGTGTGGTTCGCATGGTTGTTAGTTGAAAACCCAAATTAATAATAAATCAGTTAGGGTACACAACAACTTACGAATTATGTTAATATTGATGGCTAACCAGTTGTGACTATATGCTTTCAATTCTTATCGAAAATTCTTTAAAAGCAAAGAATATTATTAGAATTGGTATTAAGAACGAAACGCAGAAAAACGATACGTTTTCCTGCGTTTTCAATTATTGTAAAGCAAAGGGATGAAAAATTTTATTCCTAATAATCAATTCGAATGACTGAAAGTTCTATTGATTCGGATGTTCGTATATACGGTTGTAAAGGTCTAAATATTTTTCTTTGATAACCTTACGCTTCATTTTCATGGTAGGTGTAAGGTGACCTTCCTCAATGCTCCACACATCGGGCGTTAACTCAAATTTCTTTACCTTTTCCCATTTACCAAATCGTTCGTTATAGAAGTCGACTTCCTTTTGGATACGTTTTATCAATTTTTCATCCTTGACCAATTCCTTATGGTCGCTTGGAAGATTTCGATTCTTTTTATTGCCCCATTCCTTCACAAACTCGAAGTCGGGCTGAATTAGCGCTGCCGGCATTTTTTCGCCTTCACCAACCACCATGATCTGTTCAATAAAGCGGGATTGTTTCATCACGTTCTCGATTAGCTGTGGCGCTACATATTTTCCACCGCTCGTCTTAAACATTTCTTTCTTACGGTCGGTGATTTTCAGGAAGCCATCCTTGTCTATTTCACCGATATCACCTGTGTGGAAATAACCATTTTTCAATACTTCATCGGTTTTTTCTTGGTCTTTGTAATAACCGCACATTACCTGTGGTCCTTTTACCAAGATTTCACCATCATCGGCGATTTTAACTTCGGTATCGCGAATCGGTTTTCCAACGGTTCCAACACGGAAGCCACCTTCACGGATATCGTTTACTGCAACCACAGGACTTGTCTCTGTTAGCCCGTAGCCTTCCATCACCGGAATACCGGCCGCGTTAAAGACACGTGCCAATCTTGGTTGCAATGCAGCACTACCGGAAGCGATTGCCTTCAGGTTTCCACCCAAGGCTTCTTGCCACTTACTAAAAATCAGTTTTCGTGCAAGCTTCAACTTTGTTTCATACCACCAACCATTTTGGCCGTAGGGTTCCCACTCTAATCCAAGGTCGATGGCCCAGTAAAATAATTTCTGTTTGATACCCGATAATTCGGCACCCTTCCCATAAATCTTATCATATACTTTTTCCAACAGACGTGGAACTGCCGTCATTACCTCAGGCTTTACCTCTTTTAGGTTATCACTGATGGTATCCAAACTTTCCGCAAAATGGATTTCCACCCCGCAATATTGGTACATGTATAGAAGCATTCGCTCGTAAATATGACAAACTGGAAGGAAGCTAAGGGCGGTAGATTTCCCTGGATTAATAGGTAGTCGCTCCGCACTATGCTTCGCATTGCTAGCAATGTTTTTATGGCTAAGCATCACGCCTTTCGGCTTACCGGTAGTTCCAGAGGTATAGATAATGGTGGCAAGGTCGTCTTCAGAAATCGCCTCCATCCGCTTTTCAACCTCCTCCTGATTGCTATCATCTTTTCCTTGTTCAAGGACTTCCGACCAGTTTTTAGCACCTTCAATAGTGTCAAACGTATAAACTTCTTTCAGGGAAGGTACATTTTTTTGGATGGCCTTCAACTTGTCATAGACCTCCTTACACGAAGCAAAACAGTATTTCGATTCGCTATGGTTCAATACATATTCATACTCCTCTTCAGAAATCGTAGGATAGATAGGAACATCCTGAGCACCTGTCTGCATGATACCAATATCACAAATATTCCATTCGGTTCTATTGGTCATCGAAATAATAGCAATCTTATCATTCGGCTCTATACCCATGCGAAGCAATGCACGGCTAATCATGTTGGCCTTATCGATATATTCTTCAGTGGAGGTAGCTTTCCATTCTCCGTCATACTTCGTAACAAGCGCTCTTTTTTGAGGATATTGTTGCTTTTGATAGTATGGAAAATCGAAAAGTCGCTTCGGATCGTTCATAATCTTTAGAGGATTGGTGTGACTATGCAAAATAGAAAAAATAATTCAGTTTTCCCCTTAAAAAAAAGCAGCCATTACTGACTGCTTTTACCTTTTTATAGAATTTATGGATTATTGCTTTAGCACCTTAAAGGTTTGCGAATTTGTTTCACCCGTAAGGCGAACCAAATATAATCCTGAGGCTAAGTTCGATACATCTATGGAATTACTGCCGGATAGACTTTTTTCCTCTTGAACTAATTGCCCTTGCACGTTGAAAATCGTCATCGAGTATTCCGACGTTTGCGTATTTATATTTAGTATTCCTTTCGTAGGATTTGGATAGAGACTAAAGCTGTTTTCAGCTACTTCAGAAGCATCGAGCGTGCTTTCTTCCACTACATTGATCTTCAAATCGTCGAAATAAAAACCATCCTCACGTTCAAAATTATCGGAACGAAGTTGAAAGCGTACTAATATCGTTTCACCCAAATAATCGCTCAAATCGATTTCTTCCAACACCCATTCGGTCTGAAAACCATCATATAATGGCTCACCAGTGGGCTGACCGTTATTCGTGCTCCCTTCATTGCTATAGTTGCCACACTGCGGAATCCAGCTAGCACCGTTATCGATAGATACCTCAAACTGTACGTAATCCCAGTTGTTTTCAATTTCCCATTTTGCGAAAAAAGAAACATTCGCTCCAATGGCATCGGTTAAATCGACTGCATCGCTTAGCGTAATAGTTTCATTCGCGTTGTTTGGATAATTACCGCTTGGCGAATCGGTAATGGAGCTTGAAGCTGAAACAAATGTGCTCGTGGTCGTTCCCCATCCATTATTGTTGAAGTTGTCTGAAGTGCTATCGCCAGCATCTTCAAAAATAGCTGTTAATGCTCCAAATTTCTTATTTACGCGCGTACGACTCTCAAAACTTCCGTTATCCACTACCAAATCGAAGACGATGTCGTCGCCCGCTTGGGTTCCACCGGCTAAGGTATATTGAATAATACCGTCGCCTTCCTCAAGAACGGCTAACGAATTATAATTAACAGGACTACCCACCGAAGCGATGTTTGAAGAAACCGGATCGAGACTCACGGTAAAGGAACCACTTCCCGAAACGCCCAATCGCTGTACGTCGAAGGTAGTATTTATGGAAGCCTCGTCGCCTACAAAAGTAGGAGCGGTGTCTTCTACTTTTAAATAGTTGTTCACCATCTTTGCTGCCGTAAGGTTGAAGTACATCATGCTTTTGGACAATGGTATAATTTGATTGGAAGGGGGCCAAAATTCCGGACCAATCTCAGGTGTCATTGCATAAATCTTATCGTGCGTGTTCACCGTTCCATACATAAAATCGTCGCTATCGCCGGCGGCTGGATATAATTCTGAAGATAGAATGTTGTTCATGCTATTTCTAGAAACTAATTCGGAAGAAATCCCTACGAACAAATCGTTTTCTGCGGTAGTTTCATTTTCAGCATAGCCGTAGGGATACAGCAATAAATCGCCGAAGGTGTGATTGTTAAGTGCCATTACGAAATCGTGATTCTCCACGAACCATTTAATGGCTTGATTTTCCACTTCTGAAAAGGGGGCAGGACCATGGTAGGTTTCAGCGTTTGGATTTCCAGAAGCTCCTTCTCCGCCCCAAGTATTGTTGGAAGGATTTCCATTTATGTAATAATCATAATTTCGGTTGTTATCGACCCCGTTACCGTTTTTTCGGTTTTTTCTCCAGAAGCCACCGCCATTCGGGTCGGTCTTTTCATTATATAAATAGCCATCAGGATTTACGACCGGCACGAAATACAATTCGGTGTTGTCGACTATCCCTTGAATTTCAGGATTGCTATCATAATTCTCCAAAAGGTACCACATGTAAAACACCAGTTGAGAAAGGGAAATCGGTTCCCGAGCATGGTGAATTGCCGTATATAGAATTTGCTGCTCACCCTCCGAGTCGCTATCAGGGTTATCGCTAATCTTCACCCATTGAATACCATTTCCACCAATGGACGGTGTAACGCTATTATCGGGCTGTCCTTCCGTTAAAAAGTCATGAATATTAGCTCGTGTCGTAATAAGATTGGGATACGCTGCCTTCATTTCATCCAGTTCATCTAATACTTCTTGATAGGTTAAATAGCCACCCATCGAGCCTAGTTCAAAATTATCTGGGGTTGCATAGGTTTCTTCTGAAGTATCGCAGCTAGGATTTCTGAAAGGTGTTGGGTTTCTGTTTTGCTGAAGAAAATGAGCTTTGCTGTCCGCTATGAGAACTTCCACCTGAAAACCAGCTTGCTGTGCGGTTTCCAATTCTGAAACAGAGAAGTCTGAAATAAGAAAATGACCGCGTTTGTGCATACCGTGTTCAACAGGAACACCGAGCGATTCCAAGGTAGCTAAATCTGCTGCTGAAGTGTAGGAGATTTTTGCACGTTGATATTTTTGTTGAACATTTTGCGCCAATAGGGAAGTGGTTGCTATCAATAGCAACAGGCATAATAGTCTTTTCATAGAATGGTTTTGGGTATATAGTCTATTTGAATGCTATAAACTTACACATTCTAGGCCCTTTCCTCCAACCATTTGCGTGCATTTACGAAGGCTTCAAGCCATGGCGATACTTCATCCGTCGCGCGATCCTTCGGATAATGCGCCCAATTCCAAGGGAAGGTAGAACGCTCCAAGTGTGGCATCATCACTAAATGGCGACCCGTACTATCGGTCATAATAGCCGTGTTGAAGTCACTTCCATTCGGATTCGCAGGAAAGTTTTGGTAGCCGTATTTACCGACGATATGGTAGTTGTCTTCCGATTTCGGGAAGCTAAATTTTCCTTCACCATGTGCAGCCCAAATACCAAGCGTACTTCCAGCCATATTTTTCAACATCACAGAATTATTTTCCTGAATCTTCACCGAAGTGAAATTACATTCAAATTTTCCGGTATCGTTATGAAGCATTTTTGGTTTTTCGTCATGTTCTGGCGTCATCAATCCAAGTTCGATGAACAATTGGCACCCATTACAAACACCTAATGATAAAGTGTCCTCACGGTTGAAGAAATCCTTGATCGCTTTGTTTGCTTTTTCGTTATATAAAATAGCACCCGCCCAACCTTTCGCACTTCCGAGGACATCACTGTTACTAAAACCACCAACGGCGGCAATCATTTGGATGTCTTCCAAGGTTTCACGTCCTGTGATTAGGTCTGTCATGTGCACATCCTTCACATCGAAACCGGCTAGATACAGCGCATTGGCCATTTCGCGTTCACTATTACTTCCTTTTTCACGTAGAATTGCCGCTTTGGGTTTCGGTTTGTGGATATCTAAGGAAGGTTTTTTTCCATTGAAGGTTGAAGGGAACGTATACTGAAGCGGTTGTTTTTTATAGTTGTGAAAACGTTCTTCCGCCTTTATTTTTCCGCTTTGCTTTTGGTCTAACAAATATGAAGTTTTGTACCAAATATCACGATACTTCGGAATGTTGAAGGATACCCCTTCTTTCTGAAGTCGAACTTCTAGTTTTTCTTCCGAAGTTACCGTCCCAATGTTGAAAAATTCCACGCCGTTTTCGGTCAACGTTTTTTCCAATGCAGCATCGTTCTTCGCTTGAAGCACAACGCCACAGTTTTCGGCAAATATGGTTTTGGCTAAATCGTTTCCTACCTTCGATAGGTCAATTTTTGCACCCAGTTCGGTATCGGCAAAGCACATTTCCAACAGTGTTGTAATCAATCCGCCAGAGGCAACATCGTGACCAGCTACTATTTCATTCTTTCGGATGGCTTGTTGCAATGCGTTAAAGGCTTTTTCAACAAAAGCTGCATCGGTTACGTTGGGAGCTTCAGTTCCCACCCGATTCAGGATCTGTGCAAAACTGGAACCACCGAGTTTAAAGTCATCTTGCGAAAAGTTGATATAATAAATACTTCCTGAATTCTTTTGAAGAACAGGTTCCACCACTTTCGAAATGGCATCGCAATGTCCCGCAGCTGAAATAATGACCGTACCGGGAGAAATAACATCTTCATTTTTATATTTCTGCTTCATGGAAAGCGAATCCTTTCCAGTAGGAACATTGATTCCCAAGTCGATCGCAAAATCGGAAACACCTTGAACGGCTTCATACAGTCGCGCGTCTTCACCTTCATTATTACAAGGCCACATCCAATTAGCAGATAGGGAAATACTTTTTAATCCTTTTTCCAGCGGCGCCCAAACGATATTGGTCAACGCTTCGGTAATGGAGTTTCGGGAACCTGCAATAGAATCGATCAGGCCTGAAATAGGGGAGTGACCAATACTAGTGGCAATTCCGTTATTTCCTTGATAATCCAAAGCCATTACGCCACAGTTGTTTAACGGTAATTGTAACGGTCCTGCACATTGTTGTTTTGCCACGCGACCCGAAACACAGCGGTCTACTTTGTTAGTAAGCCAGTCTTTACAAGCCACTGCTTCCAATTGTAAAAGTTGTTCAACGTATCCCTCGATGTCTACGGAAACGTAATCGGTTTCTTTGTAGTCACGTTTAATTTTTGTGTCATTCATCACCATTTTCGGTGAGCTTCCGAACATATCGGCAAGGTCGAAATCCATTGGTGTGGCACCGGTCGACTTACTTTTGAATATAAAACGATTGTCGCCGGTTACGTCACCTACTTCATACATTGGGGAACGTTCACGATCTGCAATTCTATGTAGCGTTTCAATATCTTTTTGACCGATTACGAGTCCCATTCGTTCCTGCGATTCATTTCCAATCAGTTCCTTTGCTGAAAGTGTAGGATCGCCGACAGGTAGTTTGTCAAGGTCGATGTTTCCACCGGTTTCCTCAACCAATTCACTTAAACAGTTCAAATGGCCACCGGCTCCATGATCATGAATGGAAACAATCGGATTTTGCTCGCTTTCCACCATCCCTCGAATGGCATTCGCAGCTCGTTTTTGCATCTCTGGGTTCGAGCGTTGTACGGCATTCAATTCGATACCGCTCTCAAATTCACCTGTATCGGCAGAGGAAACGGCAGCACCGCCCATTCCAATTCGGTAGTTTTCACCACCAAGGATTACAATTTTGTCACCTTTATTCGGAGTGTCTTTTAAGGCTTGTTCTTTTTTGCCGTAGCCGATACCACCGGCTAGCATAATCACTTTGTCGAACCCAAGTTTTCGGGCATGCTCCTCATGTTCGAATGTTAGGACGGATCCAGCGATAAGTGGCTGGCCAAATTTATTACCAAAGTCGGACGCACCGTTACTCGCTTTTATAAGAATATCCATCGGCGTTTGGTAGAGCCAATCGCGTTCGTCCATACCTTTTTCCCAAGGTCGGTTTTCTTCCAGTCGGGAATAGGAAGTCATGTATACCGCAGTTCCTGCCAATGGCAAAGATCCTTTTCCGCCTGCCAGTCGATCGCGAATTTCACCACCACTTCCCGTTGCGGCACCGTTAAATGGTTCTACGGTGGTAGGGAAGTTATGCGTTTCGGCTTTTAAGGAAATAACACTATTAAAGTCCGATTCCTGATACCAATCGGGCTTATCGGCTGTTTTCGGTGCAAATTGAACAGCTTTCGGTCCATTTATAAAAGCAACATTGTCTTTATAGGCCGAAACGATTTCGTTTGGATGTTCCTGTGAGGTCTTTTTGATTAATTTGAAAAGGGAAGAAGGTTTCTCTTCACCATCAATCACAAAAGTTCCGTTAAAAATTTTATGGCGACAGTGTTCGCTGTTCACCTGACTAAAACCGAACACTTCACTATCGGTCAGTTTGCGGTTAAGTTTTTCGGAGAGGTTGTTTAAATAGTCGATTTCATCATCGCTAAGTGCCAACCCTTCTTTCATATTATAGGCTGCGATATCATCAATTTCCTTGATGGCTTCCGGTTCGATGTTTATATCGAAAATATGTTGGTCTAGGCCATTGTATTTTTGCGAAAGCATGGGGTCATGGTCGTGGCTGTCGCTTTCCGCCTCCGTAAACATTTCGATTCGTTGGATTCCTTCAATTCCCATGTTTTGGGCGATTTCGACTGCATTGGTGCTCCATGGGGTAATCATCGTGGCCCGTGGTCCGACAAACGTACCACTTAGGGAGTCTTTTGGATTGCTTTTTGTTTCATCGGCAAAGAGCCATTGCAGTTTTGAAAGATCTTCAGGGGAAAATTCGGTATTCGATTGTACTGCGTAGATAGTGGATGAAGGACCGGAAAAATAGCGAATCATTAGGCGTTTTTTGAGGTGTTTTTTTAAAAACTACAAATTTACATCATTTCTATGGAACAATTTCGTTTGAAATCTGCTTTCCCTTTGAAAAACATATAGCTGTGAGTTAGTGATTATTTCTATGGTTAAATTATAGTTATGAATCCACTTTGCGCTATTGGTAGACCTTATAGAAATCGTACCTTTGACTTTCAATTTAAATCTCCCCTTATGAGGAAGCTTTTTACGCTTTTAGCACTGTTAAGCAGTAGCTTTTTTCTTCACGCACAAATCGTGATTAATGAGTTGGATACTGATACCGACGGCCAAGACTTTGAAGAATTTGTAGAATTGAAATCGGATACGCCAAATGCATCATTAGATGGTTATGTACTGGTCTTTTTCAACGGATCGGAAAGCGGTGGCGATAGCAGTTATATGGCATTCGACTTAGATGGTGCTAGTACCGACATAAATGGCATTCTAACTATAGGAAGCAGCAACGTTTCTCCCGTTCCTGAGTTTTTGATTGAACCTGCTATTATTCAAAATGGTGCGGATGGCATAGGGTTATATTTAGGTGATGTAAGCGATTTTCCGGAAGGAACCTTGGCCACCACGACCAACCTAATCGATGCTTTAGTGTACGATACCAACGATGCCGATGATACGGAGTTGATGGCTTTATTGGGTGTTTCAGAACAGATAAATGAAGGACAGGGTGGCGATCAGACTGTAAACTCCATTCAACGTAATAACGACGGCACCTATTTTGTCGGGCTGCCTACACCAGGTGCCTTGAATGATGGAAGTGGTATCGACTTAAACGGTGTTTCGTTTACAACCAACCAGCCCGACTATCAGGAAGGGGAAGAGATGATCATCACGTTTACAACCGAGCAACCTGTAACTGGAGATTTGATTTTTGATATTACCTTATCTAATGAAACGTTTGACACCGATGATTTTTCAGGTGATTTACAGGTGGTGATTCTGGATGGTACTTCGGAAACAGCGATAACGATTCAGCTTTTGGAAGATGGTATAAACGATGGCGATGAATTTGCTGAAATCGATATTCAAACCTTACCCGCAGAATACAATCGATTGGTGGATAATGTTGAAGTATTGGTTTTGGACATAGACGGAACTACGGCTATTTGGGGAAGCCCCTTGAATCCAACCTTTGGTTTGGTGGAAAGCACGGCTCCGGCTGGTTATTATAATAGTTTGGATGGATTGGCCGATGAAGCATTGCGCCAAGCCATTCAGGATATTATCGCCGATGAGGAAACCGTAGTAGCACATACGTATGCAGATGTTGAATTGATGTTGAAGCAGGCCGATCAGAGTCCCTCAAACAGTAACGATGTATGGTTGTTATATACCGAACAGCCTAGAAAGAAAATCCTTTTTCAGGATCTCGGCGGAAGCAATGAAGGCTTATGGAACCGAGAGCATACCTATCCTCGTTCTCGTGGCGGCTTTTTTGAAATTGAAGAAGACCAAATTCAAGACGGAATCAACATATTTGTGGAATCTAGTGCAGACTCACTTCGACATGGAATAAGCGATGGTCACGGACTTCGGGCGACCGACGGACCTGAAAACAGTTCTCGTGGAAATCAGGATTATGGTGAATACGATGGACCAGTAGGAAATCAGGGAAGTTGGAAAGGAGATGCAGCCAGAGCCGTTTTCTTTATGGCAGTACGTTATAATGGTTTGGATGTGGTTGAAGGAAATCCTCCCAATACGACGGTGGGTGAATTAGGCGACCTGTCCATATTGTTGGATTGGCACGAGATGGACCCCGCAGACGATTTTGAAATGAATCGAAACAATGTGATATATACTTGGCAAAACAATCGGAATCCGTTTATCGACCGTCCGATTTTGGTCGAGCACCTTTGGGGCGATCTACAAGGCGTTCCCTATCAAGAACCTTTAGGTTTCGCTTCAGTTGATGAAGAAGAGGTTGTGCTGTACCCGAATCCAAATAAAGGAATCTTGAATATTCGAGGTATTCAAAATGAGGCTACTTTGACCGTCTTCACCTTGTCGGGACAAAAAGTCTTAAAACAAGAAATTTTAGAGAACCAATCAATACAGCTTTCCCTTAGCAGTGGCGTATATGTTGCGGTTTTAGTAAATGATACCCATTCAATTGTAAGGCGATTGATCATGGAGTAAGAAAGATTTAATACAAAAAAAGGCGTTCGCAATGAACGCCTTTTTTTATACTATATAGTTGTAAGCTATCGAATTATTACTTGTTTCGTAAGGGTTTGCTGTTGTTCCGATAGTGTTAGGAAATATACGCCAGACTTCACTGTAGAAACATTGATGTTTTGTTTTTCTGAGGCTTCCAGCTTTCCATCCAAAATAACTCTACCAGCGACATCAATCAAAGAATATTCACTAGGCATCCATTCTGAAACCGTTTCTACCCAAATTGTGGTGTCGCTTGGGTTTGGATAAATTGATACTACTGTAGTATCAAATTCTTCAATATCGAAGAAATTCCATCGGTCTTCTGCCGCTGGGCCACCCCAAATTACCGTAGCAAGATAAGGATTGTCGATAAAAGGATTTCGGTTCCCATAAGCAGTTTCCAGATATGGATTACGCTGGTCTTCTATGGCACTCACGGGATCTTCCACATTCCATTGAATAAAAAGCTGTAGCATATCCGTACTGCCTTGCGTTCCACCAGTTCCCATCAACGAGGGCAAACAGCGATCGCCATAGCGTGTATACATATACATCATCATTCGTGCAACATCACCCTTCCATTCGTCGCCTGGATACCATTCGTCGCCGCCAATCTGTCCAGCGTTTCCGCTTCCAGAAGTAAAAATACGGTTTCCTTTATCGTTATTCATTTGCTGGTCGCTCGGACGCAAATTATGGGGGTCTGCCGTAATTCCTGTGGAGCCACTGCTAGCATCACCCATTTCCGGATTCGCACGGGAACGGGCAAAAATATGTTCGCGATTGTATTCGCAACCGCCACCACCAAAATCATCTTTGTCTCGCGTACGATCTGTAGTACAATTTCCATCCGAATCATTATATCCATATACCAACAAAACCTCCGTAGGGTTTGAAGGATTTTCGTCCATTAAAAAGAAGGCATCTTTCACATCATCGTACGTAAAGACATCATTATCGATATCGATCTTGTCCTGTAATTCAAAGTAAAGATCCTGTCCTGTCAGCGTAAGGTTTACATCATCGTAATAGGCTTCTTGTGCCGTTGCGACAAGGGTTATTAAAGTGAAGGAGAGGTAAAGTACTTGTTTAAGCATTATTTTGATTCTTTTTTAAGCAATGCCATATAGAATCCGTCGAAGCCAGATTCACTTGGCAATACAATTTTTTGTTTTTTAAGTTGAAATGTTTTTCCGCTTTCATCCTCCAAGAAGGCAGCTACTTGTTTCTGGTTTTCCGAAGGAAGAATGGAGCAGGTAGCATACACCAATTGTCCACCCGGTTTCACCATACGTGAATAGGAGCGAAGTAATTCCTGTTGTGTCTTTTTGATCTCCTCCAAAAATTCCGGCTGCAGTTTCCATTTTGCATCCGGGTTTCTTCGCAATACGCCCAAGCCGGTACAAGGCGCATCGATTAATACCTTATCGGCTTTTTCAATAAGCTTCTTGATGACCTTCGTGGTATCGATTTCCCGGGTTTCAATATTGTGGGCACCATTTCGCTTGGCACGGCGTTTTAGTTCTTTTAATTTATTTCCGTAGATATCCAAAGCGATAATCTGCCCCTTATTCTCCATCAAGGCTGCCATGTGAAGGCTTTTTCCTCCGGCTCCAGCACAAGCGTCCACTACGCGATCGCCTGGTTCTGGTGCCAGTAAGGCACCAACCAATTGAGAGGAAGCATCCTGTACCTCGAACCAACCTTTCTGAAAGGCTTCTGTAGTGAAGACGTTGGCACGTTCCTTCAAACGAAGTGCATGCGGATAACCGTCGATAGCTTCGGTAACAATGTCTTCGTCGAAAAGACTATTTTTTACTTGTTGAACCGTTGCTCTTAAGGTGTTAACGCGAAGAATAACATCGGCGAGTTCGTTCAGGGCACCAATTTCGGTTTCCCATTGGTTGCCTAATTCTGATTGTCCTAGAACATCAAGCCAGTCGGGAATAGATTCGCGGTATTTCCGGATTTTACTTAGTTCGTCGAAACGACCTTTAATACGTCGCGCCGGTGTGTGCTCGAATTGAGGCCAATCGGGAATTTGAATGCCACGAAGCGTAGCCCAAACGGCAAAAAGACGAAATAAATCTTTGCGTTGGAAGGGCTGTTTTACTTCGGCAATTTCAGCATAAAGTCGCTTCCACCGAACGATATCATAGGTCGTTTCGGCAATAAAGCTTCTGTCGCGGGAGCCCCAGCGTTTATCACGCTTTAAAGTATTCTTTAAGACCTTGTCTGCTTGCTTATTTTCATTGAAAATAAGGTCGAGTGAATCGACCGTAGCAAACACTAAATTTCTGTGCAGGCGCATAGGTTTCAATTGGAGTGCAAAAGTACCATAATAAAAGCGTTTTGGTTACATTTGGCTCAAAATTTTCCGCTATGCGAAGCATTCTTATAATACTATTCCTATTATTGCTAATCTCCTGTGAAAAAGAGCAAAATGAATTCACTTCTGTTCAGATCGATCGGATCTTTACCGATAGTTTGAGCATACGTGCGATTCATCCTGTAGACGAGAACCAAGTGTGGTTTGCCGCCAATAATGGAAAAGTTGGTTTGGTCTCTAAGGAAGCCCCAAAATTAGCTACGATTCAATATGAAGATACCTTACTTCACTTTAGAAGTATTACCTCTACCAAGGAATCGGTGTTTGTATTAAGTGTTGCGAATCCGGCGGTTTTGTATAAAATCGATTTTGATGGAGAAAAGGCTACGAACATGCATGAAGTTTATACGGAGAAAGGGGAGAAGGTGTTTTATGATGCCATGGCTTTTTGGAATGAAGAAGAAGGTATTGCAATGGGCGATCCAACAGCTGATTGTTTAAGCATACTTATTACGAGAGATGGTGGTAATACATGGGAAAAATTAAGTTGTGACGTCCTACCGAAGACAGTTTCAGGGGAAGCGGCATTTGCGGCTAGCAATTCGAATATCGCCATTTATGGGGATCATGCGTGGGTCGTTTCTGGTGGAAAAAAGGCTAGGGTGTTCCACAGTGCCGATAAGGGTGAGACTTGGGAAGTATACGATACTCCAATGCTTCAGGGAAAAGCCATGACCGGAATTTATAGCGTCGACTTCTACAATGATAAGGTTGGGGCTATTATTGGCGGTAATTGGGAAGACAAGGATTTTAATGAAGGCAATAAGGCTATAACGACCGATGGAGGTAAAACCTGGAATTTAATAAGTAATGGCAAAGGCCCTGGCTACCGTTCTTCCATCCGGTTTGTGCCGGGCACAAAGGGGCAAGGATTGGTAGCTGTTGGTTCTCCTGGTATATCCTACAGTCCCGATCAAGGGGAAAGTTGGGTAGAACTTTCATCGGCTGGATTCTATGCGATTGAATTTCTGAACGATTCCCTAGCGTATGCAAGCGGCCGCAATAAAATTGCCAAACTAACCTTTAAAAAAGAGAAAAGGGAATAGCAGACACCATTCCCATTTTTCCAACCAATTAATAATCAACACTATTAAAAATTATCATTTTTTATCCTTTCGATCTCTGTAACGCTTCAATAGCATCCTTTTGAAATCTTCTTCTGCTTTACGCAACTTCAGAATTTTCTGAGGAGCGATCACTCCACGTAAATCCTTTATGAGTTTTTGACGTAATTCTAACTTCTGGCGCTGATATTTTAAGGCGTCTTCAATATACCTATTGGCTTCAGCATCGGAGAGGTTTTGAGCCTTATCTTTCATATCGCCATAAGCTTCCTTCATCGATTTACGTAAGTTCCAGTCGTTTTTATCATATTCATGGTAGATAGGCCAGAATTTTTCAGCTTCGGCTGTACTAAGCTCAAGTTCGCTGGTAATATGAGCTGTTTTCAGTGCCTTTATTTTTTCATGTTTAGAATCTTGGGCATAGCCTAGGACTCCCACGAAAAAGGCGATAAGAATTGCTAATTTTTTCATTTTTTCAAAAGTTTAATTATTCGAGGCTTAAATCTATTTCCTCTACATGCATAAGTAAATATTGCTGTACTTGGTCGGCTGGTAGGCTGGTTTCACTGAACGTGGTTGAAATTTCGGCTTCGGTAAGTTCGGTGGCAATTTCTGATATGTCGTAATCGATTAGTTCTTCTTCAAGATAGGATTCTATACTCGCTAACGGAACAGTATCCAAACTTGTACCATCCTCAGATGAGTGCAACCAAAAAACCAGGGCAATAACGGCAGCGGCGGAGGCTACGGTACTCCATACTGCAAAGTTGGAAAGTCTTCGAACCTTGGGAGGTTTAGAGGGCACCTTTATACGATCTTCAAGCGAATCGAAATAGCCGACGGGAACCTCGAAACCATGAGCGGTCGGTAGCGCTGACTCGGTCAGCCTTTCCTGTAATCGTTCATCAAAGGATTCAAAATAATCCTTTGGAACTGAAAAGCCGTGAGTATGTTTTTTAGGTTTCATCTGTTACTTTGACTTCAATTTTTTAAAAAGGTTTCATGCTCCTTAATAAATGCCGTAACTTTTTTTACCGCAATATGATAGCTGCTTTTAAGTCCGCCCACCGAGGTGTCCAGAATTTCGGAAAGTTCTTCATAGGTATGGTCCCCAAAATACTTCATGTTGAACACCAATTGCTGCTTTTCTGGTAACTGCGCTATCGCTTTCTGAAGCTGTACTTGAATCGCCTCACCTTCAAAATAGGGATCGGTGGTTAGGCCTTCAATGAGTTTTTCTTTCAATTCCTCTGAAGTGATATGATTCCGCTTTGCCTTTCTTTTAAGGAAGGTAAGCGCCTCGTTCGTAGCAATGCGATACATCCAGGTATACAATGCGCTATTTCCCTGAAATGAATCGATATTTCGGTATACCTTCACAAATGTATTCTGCAGCACATCATCGGCATCATCATGGTTTAGGACCATCTTCCGAATATGCCAATACAAGCGCTCCTTATAGGTATTGACAAGCTCCCGGAAGGCGGCATCGCTATCCGATCCATTTTGCAACCTAACCACTAAAGCCTGTTCTTTCTCCATTGTGGCATTTGTATTTTGACTACTCTTTTGGCGTAAGGTTTAATTTAAATCAATAAGGCGACAACTTAAACGATGAAATGTTAAAAACATCGATGAAATACAAATTTTATTTTTTTGTAGGAAAATATTTACTAAATTTGACCTCATACTTCTTATGTATAGTTTCTGTTATCAAACCTAACTTTAGATTGGAATGGAAACAATTTTGAAACGGGTCGAAGCGGGGGCTGACCCGTTTTTTTTATGATGTTGACATTCAGTTGTTTAGTTTATTTAAGAAAGAAAAATACTACAACTAATATTTTAAAACATCGATGAAATACACATAAAACTAGATAAAATGCATAAAAATTTGGCTAGTTTGAAAAAAGCATTTATATTTGAATCAGAATAACCTATTTATGAAGCGCTATCGTGTGCCCCAAATACGATAGCAACAGTCTAAGAGCGGAGCCCCAACCGCTCTTTTTCTTTTTATCCCAATGACTGCATCTCCACCAATCCTTTGTATACCCCGCCTTTAGCTAGAAGTTCATGGTGCTTCCCTTGTTCTACGATTTGTCCTTTTGAAAGTACAATTATTTGATCGGCATTTTGGATGGTACTCAATCTATGGGCAATTACAACCGAAGTACGATGTTTCATCATGTTTTCCAATGCCTCCTGAACCAATCGTTCACTTTCTGTATCCAAAGCAGAAGTGGCTTCATCTAAAATCATAATGGGAGGATTTTTCAATACAGCGCGGGCAATGCTCAGACGTTGTTTTTGTCCACCACTTAGTTTATTTCCGCTATCACCAATATTGGTTTGCAATCCTTTTGGTAGGTCTTTCACGAATTCCCAGGCATTCGCAATTTTTAGTGCGTCGACTAATTCTTCTTCCGTAGCATTTTCCTTAGCAACCTTCAGATTACCTTCAACAGTATCATTAAAAAGTATAGAATCCTGTGTTACAAGTCCCAATAGACCACGTAACGATTTTTGGCTAATTTTTCGAATATCAGTGCCGTCTATAGCGATTTCACCTTTATCGACATCATAAAAGCGCGTAATCAAATTCGCCACCGTGCTTTTTCCACTTCCACTTTGACCGACCAATGCAACGGTTTGTCCTTTAGGAACCGTTATCGAGAAATCCTTCAATACATATTCATCTTCATACTTAAAGAAAATATTCTTAATTGCAATTTCACGTTTAAATTCGTTCTTTTCAATGGCATCGGGAGCATCCTTGATGGTGGATGGCGTTTCCAGAATTTCAAGAACCCGTTCTGCAGCGGCATTTCCTTTCTTCACTCCATAACTGGCCTTGCTAATCGCTTTGGCAGGGGTAAGGATGTTGTAGGCAAGTCCCATATAGACTATAAATTCCTCAGGAGCTAACGTATTTTCAACCAACACCATGGAGCCACCATACCATAAGAGAATTGCAATGACCACAATACCAAGGAATTCACTTGCCGGTGAGGCTAAATTCTGACGATTCTTTAGGGAGTTTGAATAGTGATAAAATCGACTGGTAGAATCCTCAAATTTTCTGTTGAAGATAGGCTCAGCGTTAAAACCCTTTATGATTTTTAGTCCGCCCAGCGTTTCCTCCAGCAATGATAAAAAGTGACCTTGCTCTTCCTGTACGCGTGTTGAACGCTTCTTTAGGCTTTTTCCAATTCGTGAAATAATAAGGCCCGAAACGGGGATGAAGATGAAGACGAAGATTGTCAGTTCGACGCTAATAGCCAGCATGGCAATTATGGTGAACAATATCATTAATGGTTCACGAACAATCAGTTCCAAAATGGATAGAAAGCTATGTTGAATTTCTAGCACATCACTGGTAATTCGAGCAATGGTATCGCCTTTTCGTTTTTCTGAATAATGTGAAACGGGCAAGTCGACCGATTTCTTATACAGGTCATTTCGCAAATCTTTCAACACGCCATTCCTAAGATAGGTGATGAAGTACATGGCCAAATATCCAAAGAAATTCTTCAACAGAAAGGTAGCGATAACCAAGGAAATCATGATAAGAAGGGTGTTCAGCTCACCATTCGCCTCAATCTGTCGGTTGATGTAGTAATTCGAATATTTTTCGAAATAATCGCCCAATTCGGTGATACCACCATATTCTGGCAATTGGGTTACCCGTTCCGAATTTCCGAACAATACCTTCAACATTGGCATTAACGATACAAATGCCAAGGTGCCGAAAAGCGCATAGAAGACGTTCGATATAATGTTTCCGTAGGCATATCCTTTATAGGGATTGGCATATCGGAGTATTTTTTTGAAGTATTTCATTTAGCCTACGTTTAGATGCTTACGAATAGCGCTGAGTTTTTCTGCCAATATCTCGCTAGCCTCAGCACCGCCTCCCTTTGCATTTACGCTCATATAAAATTTTATCTTTGGCTCTGTTCCACTAGGTCGCGCCGCTACCTTACTACCATCTTCAGTATAATAGATCAATACGTTCGATTTTGGAATATCGATTCTCTCGGTTTTGTTCGAATGAAAATCGACAGCTTCGCGTTTTTGAAAATCCTCGATTCGTATCACTTTACTACCAGCAATTTCGGTGAAAGGTTCGTCTCGAAGCTGTTTCATCATGGCTGCGATTTCCTCTGCACCTTTTTTGCCTTTTTTCACCAATGAGACCAATTCTTCTTGATAGGAACCGTATTCAGCATAAATTTCTTGAAGATACTCATACATGCTGCTCCCATCTTGCTTTTCTTGGGCAGCAATTTCACACGCGAGTAAGGTAGCCGTAACAGCGTCCTTATCTCGCACAAAATCACCTACCATATACCCAAAGCTTTCTTCACCACCACCAATAAATTCGAGTTCAGGAAAGTCTTTCACCATCTTGGCGATCCACTTAAAACCGGTAAGTCCTTCTTTATAGATAACGTTGAAGTCTTCAGCAATCTTGCGTACCATGGGAGTGGATACCACTGTAGAGGCCACAAATTGTTTTCCGTTTAATCGATTATCGGCTTTCCATTTCTTCAACAGAAAATGTGTCATGAGCACCATCACTTGATTCCCATTAAGCAACACCATTTTATCGTTAGCATCGCGCACTGCAATTCCCAAGCGGTCGCAGTCGGGATCGGTTCCAATCACAATATCGGCATCGATGGTTTCTGCTTTTTCCAATGCCATTTTTAATGCTTCGGGTTCCTCTGGATTTGGCGATTTCACCGTGGGGAAGTCACCGTCTGGCTCTGATTGCTCTTCAACAATTGCAACATTTGTATATTCAGCTTGTCTCAATACTCTAGGAATCATGGTAACCGATGTTCCATGAAGTGGGGTGAAGACAATTTCAAGGTTTTCACGGGCCGTTTGGGTAACGCCAAACGTACCATTTTTAACGGAGGCTTCAGCAAAGGCATCATCTACATCGGTATCGATATACGTCAGTAGTGATTTTTTTCCTTCAAACTGAATGTCTTGGTATTCTAACTTGTTTATTTCAGTGATAATTTCACCATCTTGGGGCGGTACTAATTGACCGCCATCTTTCCAGTATACTTTATACCCATTGTATTCAGGTGGATTATGGGAAGCGGTAAGGACAATACCACAATGGCACTCTAAATAACGCACTGCGAACGATAACTCGGGTGTTGGACGAAGATCCGAAAACAAGAACACTTCAATTCCATTGGCGGTAAAGACATCGGCGACCACTTTAGCCAATTCCTTACTATTATGCCGACAGTCGTATGCTATCGCCACTTTAAGGTCTTCTCCCTGAAATTGTTGTTTTAGATAGTTTGAAATTCCCTGAGTGTTTTTCCCCAAGGTATATTTATTGATACGATTATCGCCAACGCCCATTACGCCACGCATTCCACCAGTTCCAAAGGCTAAGTTTTTATAGAAACTATCTTCCAATCCCTCCGGATCGTGGGCGATCATTTCCTTAATAGTATGTTGGGTTTCGGTATCGAAGAAAGGCGTTAGCCATTCATTTACACGTTCCAATATTTCGGGTGCTACGTAAATCATAAGGTTGTCGTATTACAGCGCAAAAATAAAGAAAGTAGCCCGTTATTCGCGGATGTTTCGTTGTTCTTTAACGATGTAGTTGGGCGTTACTTTACGTGAACGACTGTTTCGTAAGAGGAGCTCGCCAATGAAACCTGCGAGGAAAAGTTGTGTTCCTAGAATCATGGCGGTCAGGGTAATATAAAATTCAGGACGTTGGGTGATGAGTCTACCGGTAGGATTTAAGAATAATTTATCGATTCCTAAATAAATAGCCACCCCAAAACCAATCAAAAACATAAGTGCCCCCCAAGCGCCGAATAAATGCATCGGACGTTTTCCAAAGCTTGAGAGAAACCATATGGTTATAAGGTCTAAAAATCCTCGAATAAAGCGTTCCGCTCCAAATTTGGTAGTACCGTACTTGCGTTTTTGATGTTGAACTTCTTTTTCGCCTATTTTTCCAAAGCCTGCATTTTTCGCTAATACTGGAATATAGCGGTGCATTTCACCGGTGACCTCAATAGTTTTGATTACTTCATTCTTATAGGCTTTCAATCCACAGTTGAAGTCGTGTAAGGAAACGCCAGAGGTTTTACGCGCCGCAAAATTAAAAAGCTTTGAGGGTAAGTTTTTGGCTATTACCGAATCGTAGCGCTTCCGCTTCCACCCTGATACCAGGTCATAGCCTTCATTCTTTACCATGGCATACAGTTCAGGGATTTCCTCGGGATTATCCTGAAGATCGGCGTCCATCGTAATAACCACTTCACCCAAAGCCACGCCAAAGCCAGCGTGAAGCGCTTGCGATTTCCCAAAATTCTTCAGGAAACGAATCGCTTTTACTTCGTTGTGATTTTCAGAAAGGTCGGAAATAATATTCCAAGAGCTGTCGGTACTTCCGTCGTCTATAAAAATAATTTCGTACAAAAAGCCATTGGATTGCAGGGTATCTGCAATCCAATGGTACAATTCGTGTAAGGATTCCTCTTCGTTGAGGAGTGGGATGACGACGGATATATTCATTCAGTTATTCGTAGGTTGGTCGGTTTTGCTTCATAATGAGGCCAGCCACCAAAGATATAATGAAACCGAAGAATAGTGAAGCAATTAATCCCATTGCAAACATGATCCACGGACTCATAAACTTGCTCGTCATTTCCATAGCCATATCCGTTTGTTCCTGAGTCATATTAGGATTATCCTCGATCATTTTCTCGCGTGTTACATCCAACATTTGTGTAACGAAGTCGGGTTCGATTACAGTTACAAAAATGTATGTAAAAATAGACCCGATTAGGCCCGCTACCAATGATATGGCCAAGCCAGTTTTTAAGGCATCGCCTAAGCTCATAAAGCCATCACCTTCATGCTTAAAGGCTTTTAATCCTAATACAATACACGCTAACATTATAAGAAAATTAGCTAATGATTGCCAAGGAGATTGGTCCAAATGCATATCTAATACGTATACGATTACGGATACCCCGATGGTTCCTAAGGCAAGAATAAGCCCGTAGTTCAGGGCAATTTTCTTTACAGATGCTTTTTGATTTTCCATGAGTTGAAGTTTAAGGTTGGTTATGACCCGTTAGTAAGCAAAAGTAAGAAATTGTTACATCCCTCAGATTTTAATTTAAATTTTTGAAGAAGTTATTGTAGAATTGCATTTAATGCTTACATTTGCACTCGCAAAATAAAGACCGAAGCAATGAAAAAAGGTATCCACCCAGAGAATTATAGAATTGTTGCCTTTAAGGACATGAGTAACGAAGATGTTTTTTTGGCAAAGTCAACTGCAGAGACCAGAGAAACCATTGAAGTGGATGGTACTGAGTACCCATTAGTGAAGTTGGAAATTTCCCGTACTTCGCATCCATATTATACAGGTAAGCAGAAGTTGGTAGATACAGCTGGACGTATCGACAAGTTCAAGAACAAGTACGCCAAGTTCAAGAAGCCTGCCAAGAAACAAGAAGAAAGCAAGGATAGCGAATAAGCCTATTCCTTCAAAATATATGAGCCTCCAATATCTTTTGGGGGCTTTTTTTATTTGTAACTTTGAATAGATGGTGGCTTCGAGAGCCTCAGCCACCTCCCTGATTGGTCATTGAGGCTCTCGAAATGACCCATTCCTTACTATTATGAACTACATCCTATTCGACGGAACCGTTAGAAACCAATTATTACCTTTTACCTATACGCGTCCTGTGGCCGATATCCGTATCGGAATCCTAACCATACGTGAAAAATGGGAAAAATATCTTGGCTTCACTACTTCAACCGTAACGGAAGATTACTTGAGTGAAAAATACCCGATGGTGGAACTAGAAGTGAATATCATGGTTAATGCTTCCTTTCTTCCCACAGAAAATTTGGTCAATATTGTGAAAGGGTTGGAGGAAAACCAAGCGGTTTTTTATGACGATGAACCCATTGCCTTCTTTACTAAGGAAGATCAGGAGGTCGATTTCGATAGTTTCGATATCATTCAGTATACGCATGATGATGTCTTTAGAGTAGAACATACCTGGGATATCTTTTCCAAAAACCATAAGGCGATTGAACAAGATTTCGAACTGCTAACAAGGAATCGTACCTCACAACCCATTCCGGAAACAACAGTTGCCTTCAACGAATCGCAAATCTTTATTGAGGAAGGTGCAACACTTCCGTTGTGCTCATTGAATGCTAACGATGGACCCATTTATATCGGTAAGGATGCTGAAATTATGGAAGGAGCCATGATTCGGGGTCCGTTCGCCCTTTGCGAGCATGCTACGGTAAAAATGGGCACTAAAATCTATACGGGGTGTACTATTGGTCCGCATAGCAAAGTGGGAGGAGAGCTTAATAACAGCGTGATTTTTGGCTATTCCAATAAGGGCCATGATGGTTTCTTAGGAAACTCCGTTCTGGGCGAATGGTGCAACATTGGTGCCGATAGTAATAATAGTAATTTGAAGAACAACTATGCCGAGGTTCGTTTATGGGATTATGAAACGGAGCGCTTTGCCAAAACAGGGCTTCAGTTTTGTGGATTGATGATGGGCGACCATAGTAAATGTGGCATCAATACCATGTTCAATACGGGAACTGTTGTTGGGGTAAGTGCGAATATCTTCGGAAGTGGTTTCCCGCGTAATTTCATTCCTAGCTTTAGCTGGGGTGGAAGTGGTGGCACCACTACTTATAAAACCGACAAAGCCTTTGAGGTGGCTAAAATTGTAATGGCCAGACGAGATATAGACTTTACAGAAGAGGACGCCAAGATTTTAGAGTATGTTTTTGAAGAATCCTCAAAATTTCGACGTAGTTAATCAGGTTTAGTTAAAACCTTCTAAATAAATCTTGATTTCATTCTTAAAAATTTTGCAATGCCTTTTGAAAGCCGTAGACTTCACCTTTCACAATAAACTATAAAAGCGAAACAATGAGTACAGTAAAGAAAATCAAGGTGTTATTCTTTTTGTTTGGGATCTTTGGAATGACTTCCATGTTTGCACAAACTGAAAACATGAAAGTAACAGATGCGGAATTGGAAAAGTTTGCAACAGCCTTCCAAAGCGTTCAGATGGAAAGTCAGAAAGCCCAACAACAAATGATGGGAGTGATTCAAGAAGAAGGAATGGACGTAGCACGCTTCAGTGAGATTCAGAAAGCGGAGGCAAATCCTAACCAAGAAGTTGAAGCTACAGATGCTGAAATGAAGTCATACAAAACAATCATGGCGGACATTGAAAAAATGCAGCCAATGATTGAGCAAAAAATGGAGGCGCATGTAACCGATGCAGGATTGGAAGTTGAGCGTTACCAGGCTATTGCCTCTAGATTACAGTCGGACCAAGATCTGCAAAATCGATTGCGATCGTTGGTAACCCAGTAATTTGATAGAATATTTAAGTTGAAAGGAAGCGGTTTTTACCGCTTCTTTTTTTTGACTTTTTTCAACACTAAAAAGTTCTGCGGATTGATGCCTAAGCCACTTATATCCTTATTGACAAACCGAATGGCCATATCATAATACAGTGGAACGATGGGAGCGTCTGCCATCACAATCGAATCCATTTTTTCATATAAGTGCTTGCGGTCTTCAATTCTGGAAAGCGATAACGATGTTTCAAAGAGACTATCAAAAACTTCACTTTTGTAGTGTGTATAATTGGGTCCGTTTGGGGTGAAGTTTTCACTGTAGAAAAGCGAAAGGTAATTTTCGGCATCGGGATAATCGGCAATCCAACTGGCTCGAAACAGGTCCAATTCACCAGTACTTTTCATCTGTCGTAGGGTTGAAGGCGGCATCACATCTATTTGAACATTCAACCCTAATTTTTCAAGTTCTCGTTGGATGTATTCACAAATATCCAGATACTGACTGTTCGTGCCAATCGTAATGGAAGGCTGCGTATCGCCCGTTTCATCTATATACTGCCGAATAAGCTCCTTCGCCTTTTCAGGTTGGTAATCGTACCCTTCAATTTCAGCAAATCCTGGTAATCCTTTCGGAATAACACCATTTACAGCCGGAATGCCCATCCCGTTTCGAAGGTAGGTGACCATCTTTTCGCGATCGAAGCCATAGTTTACCGCCTTTCGAATGGCTTCACTTTGTATTTCAGAAGTGGTACTTCCCATAAAAAAACCAAGGTATTCGGTGTTTAGGTAGGGAGTCGTTATAAGCTTAATCTCTTTTTCATAGTTGGGTTGAAGTCTTCCCGTAGTGGTAATGATTTCATCTTTATAAGAATTATCCAATCCTGAAATGAAATCGAGCTTACCCTGTACAAATTGTAAAAACTCACTTTGTTTATCCGGCAAAAATGTAATGGCTACAGCCTCTAAATAGGGAAGGGGAGTACCATTTTCATCGGTTTCGAAATATAGGTCGTTTTTGCGAAGCACCAATTTTACGTTCTCTTCCCATAATTTAAAATGAAATGGACCTGTGCCGATGGGATTACTGCGGAAGTCGTTACCATAATGGTCTACTGCTTCCATTGGAACCACCGAACAATAACGCATGCTCAATAACCCTAAAAACGCTGGGAATGGCTGCTGTAACTGAATATGAAAAGTTGAATCATTTTCCGCCCAATACCTTTCTACATTGCTCATCACCCAACTTCCGGGAGAAGCGAGTTTCTCGTCGGTCAACCGATCGAAGCTATACACAAAATCATCTGCCGTAACCGTCCGAGTCGAATCTTGACCAAATAGTTCACTTTTGTGAAAATATACGTCATCCCGTAACGTGAAGGTATACGTAAGCGTACTATCGTTGATGGTCCAATACTTTGCGATATCCGGTTTTACGTTCAAGCTGTCATCCAATTGCACCAACCCGTTGAACAATTGATTGGTCGGCCAAATATTCTGCGGATTTCTGGCAAATGCAGGGTCTAAGGAACTGATATTGCTGTGTTCGTTGTAGCGAAAGACAAGATGGTCGCGATCATTGGATGAAGTATTGTTACAGGATGTGAATAGTATGGAGAGAATTAAAAATATAATTCCTTCAACAATGGATGTGGGGTGTTGGATGTCGGATGTAATATTCGTAGACAAGTACTAAATTATTTTAAGGTTTTACGATATGCGATCATACTATTCATGAGGCGATAGCAAAAAGCATATGATTTAGAGAAGTTTGATTCATCAAGATAGTTTCGATGTTTTGCTTTATGCAGGCAAGTAACAACTTCAGCGAGAGAACGAATAGCATATCCCATAAATCGCCTTTGCTCGGGATTTGATTGAAGAATGGAACCTTCTGAAATATTTAATGCAATTGAATCCGCCGCTCTTCTAATTTGGCTAGATAGATTATAAACTTCTTTTCGCGGGAAAGAAGATGATAGAACATCAATTTCATTTCCTAAAACCATAGCATCCTTCCAGATTTCCAACTTTTCGAACTTGAAACTCATTCACCAAACTTTATTCAAATATAAGGCTTCAATCCACTTTTGCATATATTGATATTGATATGTTTATCGTAATACATGAATTACAGGCAACATCTAGATTCAAACACCCAACACCCTACACCCTACACCCATCACCCATCACCCATCACCACTCACCACTCACCACTCACCACTCACTACTCACTACTCACTACTCACTACTCACTACTAAAAATTATAGTATCTTTGCACCCCTTTTTAAATGAAACGCTAAAACATGTCCGCGACTCAAAAAGTAGCTTTTTATACCCTTGGATGTAAGCTGAACTTCAGCGAAACATCGACCATCGCCCGTAATTTTGAGGATGAGGGCTTCGAGCGTGTCGATTTTTCAGAAGAGGCGGATATCTACGTCATTAATACTTGTAGCGTGACCGAAAATGCCGATAAGCGTTTTAAGACCATCGTGAAGAAGGCGCAAAAGGTGAATGAGGATGCTTTTGTGGCAGCCGTCGGTTGTTATGCACAGTTGAAACCAGAGGAATTGGCAGATGTTGAAGGTGTCGATCTGGTGTTAGGGGCGACTGAAAAGTTCAAGTTAACCGATTACTTAAACGACTTAAGTAAGAATGATCAAGGGGAAGTCCATTCCTGTGAAATCGATGAAGCCGATTTTTATGTAGGTTCTTATTCAATCGGTGATCGTACCCGAGCTTTTTTAAAGGTGCAGGACGGTTGCGACTATAAATGTACATATTGTACCATTCCATTGGCACGTGGAATTTCGCGTAGCGATACCTTACAAAATGTGTTGAAGAATGCAGCCGAAATTGCCGCCCAAGATATTAAGGAAATCGTATTGACCGGTGTCAATATTGGCGACTACGGAAAAGGGGAGTTCGGAAACAAGAGACACGAGCATACCTTTTTTGAGTTGTGTGAAGCCTTGGACGAAGTGCCGGGAATTGATCGCCTTCGTATTTCCTCGATCGAGCCAAACTTATTGAAGAATGAAACCATCGATTTTGTGGCGCAGTCCAGAACGTTTGTACCGCATTTTCATATTCCACTACAAAGCGGTAGCAACGATTTGTTGAAATTAATGCGCCGTCGGTATATGCGGGAATTATATGTAGACCGAGTTGCGCGTATTCGTGAAGTCATGCCGCATGCCTGTATAGGAGTGGATGTTATTGTCGGTTTCCCTGGTGAAACGGAAGAGCGATTTTTGGAAACCTATCATTTCCTAAACGAACTGGATATATCATATTTACATGTCTTCACCTATTCTGAACGAGACAATACCCCGGCCGCAACGATGGAAGGTCGTGTACCAAAGCGCGTTAGAAAGAAGAGAAGTAAAATGCTACGCGGACTGTCAGCCAAGAAACGTCGGGCTTTCTACGAGCAACAATTGGGGACCACACGGACTGTTTTGTTTGAAGGTGAAAATAAAAAAGGCTATATCCATGGTTTCACCGAAAACTACGTAAAGGTAAAAGCACCTTGGAACCCAAGCTTGATCAATACACTTCACGAAGTGAAGCTCACCGAAATCGCAAAAGACGGCTTAGTCCGATTCGATTTTGTGGAAGAACCGGTGTTGGCGTAATGGTGGTGATTGAGGCTCTCGAAATCACCTTGAGTATAGTAAGTATTTTAGCTAAGAACGTACAGACAAAAAATTTACGATTTAATGCTTTTCGATTTCTTTACGTATTCATCTAAGAAAAACTTTTGATCAATTAACTTTACATCCTACATCCTACATCCTACATCCTACATCCTACATCCTACATCCTACATCCTACATCCTACATCCCACCGCTTATAGTATAAAGTCTACAGCTATTTAACTCTTCTGCTCCTTATTAAAATACACCAAATAATAGTACATCTGTCGCTCTTCGTCCCACCCTTTTTCTACAAACTTTTCAGCGCTGTCGGGATTTATAAAGTCCATCTTAATCTGAATGTTCGTATCTAAGTTGATCACGTTCTTAATCTTCTTCCGCGCAGCGGAAACCGCCGTATTCGAAATCGGGAAGTTGCTTAAATCTTCAATTTTGTACTTCGGGGCCTTCTCGGTTTTGTAATGTTGAAACTCAGGAATCAACGAAGGATTATCGATCACTTCATTCATAAAGTTTGTTTCCTCGAAATTGTCATTTTTGGCAAAGTGGTTTACTGCACGGTTCATAAACATCACCTCCTGTTGCTTGTCTTCCGCGGGTAACACGACATCCTTGGCGAAATCCTGACAGAATTTCAAGTATTTTTTGGTGAAGAAGTTTTCATCTTCAAAAGCATCAACCCCTAAAAACTGTTCCAACCAATAGCGCGTATCATAACGATTACTGTCAACCGAAAGAATTTTGTATCCCTCTTCCTTCTTGGTGTTGAAAATCAAGCAACCCTTATCGAGTTTGTTCAAGTTTACCCCTTGTTGAAGTACTGCGTCCAGTTGGTTTTCCTTTTCTGAAAACTGAAGGAAATCCTGTTTTATTTCCGATTTGAAAATACCAACACCATCCACTTTTTCATTGTCAATTTGAAGGTTTTCCAAATAGGCAACATATACCTCACCGCTTTTGATATGTGGGTGCATACTCTGGTCGAAGAGATATTTGGAAATCTTCTGACTTACCGCATGCACCTGTTCGGGTTGATTGAAAATGGCAGTGACCAAATTGAACATTTCATGGAACTCCAAATCGGTATCGTGACGAAACTGAAAGTAATTTTCCTCCTTATCACGGAAGGGCTTGAAGAAATATTCTTTCAACAATGGCGTAAGCTCATCATCCAATTTATAGGGTTGGGCAGAAAGGAACATACCTTCATTTCTACTTTTGTTCCCCACCCGATGAATGGAAAGGGAAGCGATATGGGTACCATATAGGTTTATCATACTCAGTTTGTTTTTATAGGGGTACTATTGATGCTATTGATGCTGTTGATGCTGTTGATACTGTTGATGCTGTTGATGCTTTTGATACTGTTGATGCTGAACCCAATTCACGGTTCAAAGTTCATGGTTCACGGCCTACCGCATAAAGCATAAAGCATACAGCTTACAGCGGCCAAGCCCTTAATTCCAATTCTCGTCAAAATCCAGCGAGTCGTAATCATCAGGGTCTAAATCCATTACGTCTTCAGATTCGGAATCTTCTTCCATATCTTCGATAATGAATTCGCGATCGGGTGCTTCAGCAGGAATCTGGCCATGCGCAAACATCAGGTTAGGGTAGCTCATACCGTCGTCTGGTTCTACGATTTGGGCTAACTCCACCATAAACGTCCACATTTTCAGAAAATCATAAATATAAAGCAAGCGTGGCTGTTTTTCCCAAACGGTATCTTCCAGTCGGGTATCGCTCATGATGCGAATATCGCCCGGTTTGTCATCCATATCGAACAAGGCAATCTCCTCGCCCTGTTCCCATTTTTCATTACTGACGTAAAAGGAAGCCATTTCCTGTCCCTCGAATCCAAACGACTGAACGATAACATTATGTAGGTCTTCCAACGAATCGGAAGCCTCTATTTCGATATCGCGAAACACATCTTCATGGGTATCCAACAACACTCTAAATCGGTAGATCATGACGTACAAATTTTAGGATGGCAAAGGTAGCGATTTCTTCACTATTTAGAAGCCACGAACAGTATTTTAGGAAGTGTGATTTTTCTTTTTTGGGCAACCCCTCCTTCGCTTATAATAAGTTCAGGAGGGCCGGGCTTCCTGCCTGCCGGCAGGCAGGTTCGCTGTATCCCCGATATAACATCGGGGGATGCCGCTGCAATCCCTGTTGCGGGTTTGGGAGTTGCTAAGATGCAAAGGAGCAAAGGCACAAAGGGGGCAAAGGAGCAAAGAAGAAGGAATTCAGAATTATTAGTTATGAGTTATGAGTACAGTTGTGTAAAAGAGGTAAGAGAAAAAGACTTTAGACCAACGACCACCGACTAGTTACGAAGGAGCAAAGAAGCAAAGGAGCAATGGGGCAAAGGAATAGGAATTCAGAATTCAGAATTATGAGTTATGAGTTATGAATTCAGAATGTATAGTTTAGAGAAAAGAGAGGATAGACTAGAGTGCAAAATTTTTTATATTGATGCTACGAGACTTGGCAAAGGCTTATAGTTAACTACTAAAGACTAAAGACTAAAGTCTACTTACTAAATCGATGCAACGTAAACGTCATTCCTGCTAATAGGAAAAATGCCACTACCTGATGAAGTACGCCCAACCAAACCGGAACTTGTAGTAATAACGTGAAAACACCAAGTGCAAATTGTACGATAACTAATACTACTAATACCTGAACGGCTTTTTTCTGTAATGTGGTTCTGACTAACTTTCGAGAGCGATACCAGATAATTCCGATTAAGGCAACCACCACATAGGCTAAATATCGATGCACGAACTGTACGCCGCTTTTTCCCTCTACAAAATTTTTCCACGTAGGTTGTTGTTCGATAAATACGGTTTCGTGTACCCATTCGCCATCGCTCATCTTAGGCCAATGGTTATGCAGCCAGCCTGCATCCAATCCCGCTACAAAGGCTCCCCAAATAATCTGAATGATTAGAACCACCATTCCAATTCTGACCAAATTTCGGAATTGGGTATCGATTTCCTTTTTTATAGGGTACATAAGGTCTAATGCCACCCAAAGACAGTAGGCAAAGGTGATAAAGGCTGTGGTGAGGTGCATGGCCAGTCGATAGTGACTAACATCGGGTCGGTCTACCAAGCCACTTTTCACCATATACCACCCTAAAAACCCTTGGAAACCACCTAAAATTAATAGTATGACACTCTTTTTGATAGTAGGTTTGCTCAGTTGCTTGGTGAATAGGAAATATAAAAATGGAATGATAAATACTACCCCAATAAAGCGACCGATAACACGGTGTAGCCATTCCCAGAAATAAATATCCTTAAATTCTTCTAACCCGAAATGGGAATTCAACTTCTGATATTCTGGGTATTGTTTGTAAAGGTCAAAGGCTTCCTGCCACTCCACATCATTCATCGGAGGAATGGTTCCAGAAATCAATTTATAGTTAGAAATCGATAGCCCCGAATGGGTTAATCGCGTAATGCCACCTACAATCACCATGATGAAAATAAGCGTACAGCCGGTTAACAGCCAGTAAATAACCTTTCTGTTGTCTTTCTTTTTCATTTTTTAAAAGAATAAAAGAATCAAAGAATCAAAGAATCAAAGAATCAAAGGATCAAAGTTTATGAGAATTGTAAAATTCATTGATTTTTAATTTTTCGAATGTAACTCGAAAGCATTCGTTCAACTTCACGAGTATCTTCATATATCTTTAAAAATTTTTCTTCACCTATAAATTTAGGGTTAAAGGCAATTTCCCACTGCGTTTGAAATTCAAATAGGGAGCTCATTGCGATATTCAGAAATCTAAGAAAATCTTGCTTCCCCTCACGCCCATATCCTTCTGCAATATTACTTGGAACTGATACAATCGATCGTTTCAATTGGGATGAAAGACCGAAAGTTTCTTCCGCAGGAAACGTACCGATATGAGAATAAACTTCAGTTACTAAGTCCAATGATTTCTGCCAAATTTTCAATTTTCGATACGTATGCTTTGGTATTTCCATAATACTTCAAACCTTTAAACTCTGCAACTCTGCAACTCTGCAACTCTGCAACTCTGCAACTCTGCAACTCTGCAACTCTGCAACTCTGCAACTCTGCAACTCTGCAACTCTGCAACTCTGCAACTCTGCAACTCTGCAACTCTGCAACTCTGCAACTCTGCAACTCCGCAACTCTGTTACTCCACAACTTTTTCCAACCCCAAACCTTCACCTTTCTCCAGCATAAATTTTCGAGCAGCTTCATAATCATTCGGAATGTCGCCCTCCAAGATTGCTTCCTTAATTGCATCCTTTATGATGCCGACTTCACGGGATGGTTTCAACCCAAAGGTTGTCATAATTTCTTCCCCACTTACCGGTGGTTGGAAGTTTCGAACATGGTCGCGTTCTTCCACCTCTTCAATCTTATCGCGTACTTTCTGAAAGTTGCGAAGGTATTTCTTAAACTTTTTTGGATTCTTGGTGGTGATATCCGCTTCACATAAAGTCATCAAATCCTCAATATCATCACCTGCATCAAAAATCAATCTACGAACAGCACTATCGGTTACGTCGCCTACAACGGCTATCGGCCTAGAACTCATACGGACCAGCTTCTGCACATATTTCATCTTATCGTTCAACGGCATCTTCAACCGCTTGAACAATTTATACACCATCTTAGACCCTTTGAATTCATGCCCGTGAAAGGTCCAACCAATTTTTTTATCAAATCGCTTTGTCGGAGCCTTTCCAATATCATGTAACAACGCGGCCCAACGGAGCCATAGGTCGTTGGTGACTTCCGAAATATTATCGACTACTTCGAGGGTATGCCAGAAATTATCTTTGTGACGTTGCCCTTCAATCTCTTCGATTCCCTTTAGCGCTACCAATTCTGGGAAGATAAACTTCAACAAACCGGTTTTGTTCAATAAAGCAAAGCCTTGGGACGGTTGAATTGTCAACATGATTTTGTTCACCTCATCCACAATCCGCTCGTTCGAAATAATCTTGATGCGCGCTGCATTTCTACGAATGGCGTCCAATGATTCTTTTTCAATGGTAAAGTTCAACTGTGTCGCAAACCGAATGGCGCGAAGCATCCGCAAGGGATCGTCGCTGTAGGTAATATCGGGATCCAACGGCGTTCGAATTATTTTTTTTTCCAAGTCCTGAACACCATCAAACGGATCCAAAAGCTCTCCAAAAGATTTTTCATTCAGACTTAACGCTAGGGCATTGATGGTAAAATCGCGACGATTTTGGTCATCCTCCAGTGTGCCATCTTCAACGATGGGCTTGCGACTATCACTTCGATACGATTCCTTTCGAGCGCCGACAAATTCCAATTCTATCAAACCGCTCTTCAACATAGCAGTACCGAAATTCTTAAAGACAGAAACTTTCGGTTTTCCAGGAAGTAAACGAGCCACTTCATTTGCCAAGTCGATACCACTTCCAATAGTTACGATATCGATATCCTTGGGTTCGCCGCGTTTCAACAGATAATCGCGAACAAATCCACCGATGACATAACTCTCCAATCCTAAATTTGAACTGGCTTTTGCAATGGTCTTGAAGATAGGGTGTGAAAGGGCGTTCGTATAACTGGGCATCGTTTTTTGAAAATTTCAAAAGAAGGGTAGAAGCGCGTTTAGTTGCGAATTACCTGAACGGTACCATCATTTTTTAGCTTGATGATCGCCGAGGGTTTTCCTCCCTTTTTTTGCTGTTGCAAAGGTACGACATAGTCGACGCCCTCCAAAATGGAAGATGATATTTCAGCAAAGGAATTTGGTGTAGGTTCACCGCTTAAGTTGGCTGAAGTGGAAACGATCGGTTTTCTGAATTTCCGAACCAATTGCTTACAAAACGGATGTTTCGTCACTCGAATTCCCAACGAATTATCGGAAGCGATTAAATTTTCCGCTATACGAATAGGATCGTCATAGATTACCGTCGTAGGTCGTTCGGCGTACTTTAAAATATCATAGGCAACCTCGGGTACCGCTTCAACAAACTGATTCAGCATCTTAAAATCTGAAACCAAGCAGATAAGCGATTTACTGTCGGACCGTTTTTTTAAGTCGAATACTTTTTGAATAGCCTGTGGATTGGTGGCATCGCAGCCAATGCCCCAAACGGTGTCGGTAGGGTACAGGATAATGCCTCCTTTTTTTAAAACCGCTAATGCTTCGTTTATGGTTTCTTTCATTACAGATTTAAATAATTGACTACTTTCTCGTGATAATCTCTGTTCAACATCCTGCTTTCTTCCAATACACCATCGAAGGCTATGGCTTCGGAAAGCTTTTCCTCGAAGGTTTCAAAGGTAGCCACAATGGGTTGGTATTTAAAATCGAAAAATTTTGAAGTCGTCGGAATGGCAATGGTTTTTCTACCTAATAAAATGGCCCAAAAGATAGCGTGATAGCTATTGGAAACGATGGTTTCAGACTTGCCGATCATTTCGACCATTTCATCCAAACTACTCGTATTTGATGTTACGGGATATTTTGAAAGCTTTTTTACCAATTCTTGATTCTTAATTGAGTTATGGTTAAAAATGATACCGACTTCTTGCTCGGCTGTAAAGGATTTGTCGAAGATTTCATGCATACAGCTTACACAGGGAACGTATTCATTATTCATGCTATAATCGCGCGTACCGACCAATCCAAATTTTGAAACATCCACATTGTAGCTTGAAACCGATTGCCATTGCGATCGATCGGTTTCATTATGGCCAGCACCCCAAACTACTATTTTCTTACCCTTTTCAGCCAAGGCTTCGAATAGTTCGAGCTGCTTGGCAAAGTGACGAAGGTTAAACAGGCCACCACCACCGATTATGAGGGCATTATTCGAAACTTCTGCTGCCCATTGGTCGCGCGTAACCTTGCTTGTCACTCGATAATCGGAAATGTTTAGTTCCTTTCCCTTTAACTCGGAAAAGTAATGATGTGGGCCACAGTAATAGTCGCCAACATTATTAGGATTCACCACATGAACGTTCCGAACCCCATCATTTTTTTGAGGGGTTGCCAACACCTTATCGGTAACATATTGTTTTCGTCTGTCGCTATCGATTACCGGGAAAACACTTCCCAAGACCTTTTTAATGCTCATATCCTAAATTAGAAAAGTAATATACATTAAATTGCGCTTTCAGAAGAACCTTTTTGAAGCGATTCCCTATGAAAACCGCCTTATTGGTATCGACTTATAATTGGCCAGAAGCCTTGAACCTGTTGTTTAAGAGTTTATTGCGACAATCGGAACTCCCGGACGAGTTTTTGATTGCCGACGATGGTTCCAAGCCTGAAACGACCGACCTTATAGAGGGCTTCAGAAAACAGACCGACATGGAAATTGTTCATGTCTGGCACGAAGATGAAGGTTTCAAAAGGTCCGAAATTTTAAACAAAACGATTGCACAATCAAAGGCCGCCTATATCATTCAGACCGATGGCGATTGTATTCTTCATAAACACTTCATTAAGGATCATAAAGCCTTTGCGAAAAGAGGTCAGTATCTATTTGGCAGTCGGGTGAATATTCTTGAGGAATACAGAGACGAACTGTTCGAAACCGAAAATATTTCCTTCAACATGTTTTCAAAGGGAATTAAAAATCGAACGCGTACGCTTCACATTCCACTGTTAAGCAATTTGTATTCACCACAAACCGAACTATCGAAAAAACTGCGAGGCTGTAATGTTTCCTTCTGGCGTGATGATTTTATTAAGGTGAATGGTTATAACGAAGCGATGACGGGCTGGGGAAGGGAAGATAGCGAACTGATTATCCGAATGATAAATTCGGGGGTGAAGGGTAGACGGTTGCGCTATCGCGGTATTATCTTTCACATCTGGCATCCTGTTTCATCCAAGGACAATCTTGATTCAAATGAGGCGGTTCAGCAAAAGGCAATTGAAGAGAAGCTTACGCGATGCGAAGTAGGAATCGAGCAGTATCTTTAGGATTCACCTTTCAAATAGGTTTCGATTTGTGAAACAGCGCGTTGTGAAGCGGTAGTTCCGGATTCTCGATAAATGTTTTCACTATCTAGTTCTTTCTGAATAGCCTTATATTTTCTTTCAAACGTTTCATTTGCAGAATTCAGGGCTGCATTTAGTTGAGAAACATCTTCAATTACATCGCCTGCGCGCCAAAATCGGTAATTAGGATTCCCTTCATAAGCTGCATTATGGCTATTTATGAAAATACAGGGTCGCGGCTTCATCATAAATTCAAACGATTGACTCGAAACATCTCCCAAATAAATGTCAGCGTTATTCAAATACACCATATCGACGCTAGCATCACTACCTAAGTCTACCAAAATATGTTCGTAAGATGCTAAATCTTCTAACACCTCATTCTTGTCCAATCCTCCACGTCGGTTAAAAAGATTGATATGTGGCGCAAAAATCAAATTAAATTCTTGGTGCTTCTTGAAGAAGTCGAGTATTTCACGACCGAAATCGTACCAAGAAGATAATCCTTTTGTAAAGTGAGGGTTATAAAGTACAGTAGGGTTTGAATTTTGAAATAACTGCTGTGGTTCTATATTGGCAACGGCCTCCTTTTTAAAATATCCCGTTACCTTGGTAGTTTTAGCTAATAAGTCACGATTTTTTAATTGGTCGAAATAAAACTGGCCAGGTATTAGCATAAGGTCGAAATCCTTGATGTCATTATGGTACACATAACCTCTTCCCGGAATGCCATGGGGTAATTTCAACAGTTTCGGCCATTTATTTTCGCCTCTAAACTTCAATGCTTTATGGTGGATAAATGACGTGAACACTAAAGCATCAAAATTATTCATTAGGTAATGTCGATTCCATTTCATCCAAAACCCCTGACGAGGCCGATTTCGGTTTTTAAGGGAATCGGTTAATGCTCGAAACGGATGGGTGCGTAATTCCTTAACGAGCACCTTATCGGCACCAAGACCTTTCAATCCTTTTTTCAAATAAAGATGGTCATCGGGAAAAGTGAGTATCTCAACATGGTGCTGTTGCGAAAGGGCAACTGCAACAGGAATGAAATGGTTTACGTGGTGAAGTTCATCCAAATAGAGAAAGCCAAACCTGAATTTTTGTGCCATAGGAAAAATATCTGCGCTCCAAAGGTAAAATAATTGGAGGGTTTATGACCAAATTGTAAAGCATGAGGTTCGGGAGCATTTTAATTTCTATTTTTGCGAAACGATCGAAACCGTAACATCCTTGAAGAAATTTATCCCAGAAATAGAAACCCTTATTGCGACCCACAGTTTAAAGAAACGAGGGAAAACACTTCAAGACCGACGAAACCTGATTACCCGTCACACACTTTTCGATGGGACCGAAATCGTGATAAAGTCGTTTAAAATTCCGAATCTCATCAATAAGATCGCGTATCGCTATTTTCGGAAAAGCAAGGCACGACGTTCGTACGAACATGCTCAAAAACTTCAGGAAGTTGGCATCGGTACGCCAAAGCCCATGTATTATAAGGAAGAATTTGACGTTGTCGGACTCACCCATAGTTATTATGTCTGTAGGTTTATCAAGGCCGATTATACCTATCGCGATTTGGTGGAAGAACATGAGCTCCCAGATCATGAAAAGATATTGCGGCAATTTGTTCATTTTACCCATAGCCTTCACGAGAACGATATTCTTTTTAAAGATCATTCCCCGGGAAATACATTGATAGAAAAGCAAGGTGATAACTACCATTTTTACTTGGTCGATATTAACCGCATGGAGTTTAAGACACTTTCCTTTGAAGAACGCATCAAGAATTTTAGTCGATTAACGCCCCATAAGAAAATGGTTGCCACCATGAGTGATGAGTATGCAAAAATTACTGGCGAATCCTATGAAAAAGTCTTTGGGTTGATGTGGAAACTGACTTCAAAATTTCAGGAGAAATACTACCGCAAGATTCGTTGGAAGAAGAAGTTGGGGTTGAAGAAATAATTACGATTTTCTATCGAAAAGCTTGTTGATTTTATACTTCCGGAATAGTGACAATTTTCTTTTTTCCGGAACGCCATGGTCTGAAATATACTGCTTAATGGATGCTACCATACGTTCGGCCGATTTTCCATCGGAATACGGATGATATTCTGCAATTACCTCCGCGCGTTGTTCCGCAAAGGGATCTTTCGAAAGATTTTGCTGAACGGCTTCCCCTAATTTTCCTTTTTCAGTGAGGTCCTGCCAGCGAATGTTCCCTGAAATATTGCCAAAGGTTATAACAGGTTTATCGAGCAATAGAAATTCATAAATAACCGAAGAAGTATCGCTAATCAATAGATCGGCCATCACAAATTGCTTGATAATCCCACGTTCTTCCTTGAAGTACACATTTGGGTAGGTATCAGCTAAGTTTTTGTATTTTTTGATGAAGGCAGCATCCATCAAATCGTGAAATTTGATGTGGATCACATAATCGCGATCCTTCGCCAAGGCTTCAATTTCTGGAAACAATGCTTCCGCCGATGTAAGTGAAGGAGAGAACGTTGGTGCATACAATATCAAATGCTTCGCCTTGTGTTTTTCTAGTAGTTGTTTCTTTTCTGAAAGAATGGCTTCTTCATTTTCAGTATAGGCGTCCAGTTTCGACCAACCGGTTTCAATAACGTCAAAATTCTTGAAACGTTCCTTCAGTTTGTTGAAGCCATGTGTAAAATACGGTCCCTGCGTAAGGTATAAGTCGAAATAATGCCGAATATGAAAATGTCCTTTTTTCTCACCTGCCAAGCCGTGAAAGATCTGTACCTTCAGTCCGCGTAGGTAGTAGGGCACTTCATTTCCCGGACAGATAATCGCATCGGGTTTGTAGGCTTCAACCTCAGCGATGCTTTGCGTGACAGGGACACCTTCAAAAGGGAATAGTTCCTGAAGTTTTGGTCGGATATACCACAAAAAATCATCACCTTCTTCTTTCAACACCTTCATGATGGGCTTCATAATCTCGAAGGCATAGGCATTTTGACAGAAGAGGACTGCTTTCATTTTCTATAAAAATTTATTCACGTTTTCCAGGTCTTCACGAAAATCGATTTCCATACAATTGAACTTGGAAATATCGACTGCCTTCACTTTTGCGTTATCTTTTTCAATCATCAATTCTATGCCACGCTCGAAATAATCCTGTTCTTCACATTCATCCAAACGAGCGATAAAGGCATCTAGATCGTTCTTCGAAACAAAGTTTACCCCAACTGCTTCGCCCAAGCCATTTTCAACCGTTTTTGAAAGTTGATCGACGACACCTTCCTTCAAGGTATATTTAACTTCTTCTTCACCTACCTGATTGGTATTCACCGCTACGAAAGAAGTATCCTCTTCCAGATGTGGCATAAGGTCTTCCAATAGTTGTCCATCGAAAACCACATCGCCATTAAACCATAGCACGCTTTCCCCTTTACATTTCCGAAGGGCGCGTACCAAGCTTTTGGAGGTATTGGTGGTATCGAAATAGGGATTGTAGATATAGGCTAGTTGCGGAAAACTTTCCATGATGCTGTTCTTCTTGAAACCCACTACTACGTATATATCGTGTTCTGAAAAATAGGTGTCTATATTTTCTACCATCATTTGCATGATGCTCTTTCCGTTTTTTAGCGGCGTAAGAGGTTTAGGAAAGGGATTACCGAGCCGAGACCCGATGCCTGCGGCGAGGATTACTATTTTCATGAAGCGTTTTTTCGTTGGTTTTTAATGTGTTCGCGTAACTTCAAATATTTAAGGTACGTGGTATGGGCGCTAAAGGTACAAATTACCAAACCGTTTAGGCCGTCCAAAAAACCCATTCGCAAAATATACGATTTAAAAAAGGTCCATGACGGTTTCACCAAAATATCGAAAATTGTCGAACGTCTTCCTAACTTAAAATATTCTTTGGCGGCAATGGTCGAGAACTTCTGTACTTTTTGGGCATGCTCGCTATAATTCTGGTGTACCCAATGTAGGATGCTACCTTCCAGTCGACCGGTTTTACTGCCGGTTTCCATTTGGATGGTGTCGTGTGGATTTATACCACCCCAACGCGCCTTTCTTCTATCGAAGATGCGTAGTTTGCGATCGGGATGCCAATCGGAATGGTAAATCCATTGTCCACAATAATTATTGAATCGTTTGGCATAATAACCGTCCTTGTCCCAATGTTGTCGCAATCTCGAAATAGAGGCCTGTAGTTCCTTGCTTAGGGCTTCATCGGCATCCAATGAAATGATACGATCATATTTGGCAGCGTCTACTGCTGCGTTTTTTTGTTGGATGTGACCCTCAAATTTCTGTTGCATAAACCGTACGGGATACCGTTTGCAGATTTCTTTGGTGGTATCTGTGCTGAAAGAGTCCAGCACTACGATATCCTCTGCTACGGGCAATAAGGACTCGATACAACGCGCGATGTTTTTCTCCTCGTTGAAGGTGATAATCGTTGCTGAAAAACGCTCAGCTTCCGGAATTGAAATTGTTTCTGTTAAAAACTCATCCAGTGCCGGATAAATCAATTCTGGTACAAACTGCTCGTAATATTTTGCCGCTCTTTTTCGAACCGGTTTCTTATTTGAAAAAACAGGTTTGTAATCGATAAAGTCGTATAAATGAACCGATGTATTCTTTTTGCGGTCTTCAAAAACGCTCCAAGCTTCCTTCTTTATCCATGGCGTGAAAATGGCAAACGTTTTTACATCTAATGCTTTTGCCATATTTACCGCGCCGCCTTCATTCCCGATTAACGCAGTGCAATGATGTGTTAACGCCATAAACTCACGCAAGCTTTTGCCATACAGTTCGAGATGGATATGCGATTGGGTTTCAGGTGAGCAAAGCTTATATAATTCCTCAACTTGTTCGCGTTGGGAGGGAATATAGTTGAAGAGCAATTGCCCTTGGGTTTTCTTCACAATAAAATCCAATAAATCCGCCATGTAGGGAAGGGGATAGGTCTTGAATTCATTGCTACCCAACACCGAAATCATGTACAGTGGTTTAGAAAGGTCGATGTTGGCATTCTTAATCTGGGTTGCCGCCAAGTCCTTTTCTGCGTCGGTAAGATATATTTTCGGTTTATGGTTGAAGTCGATGTCCGGCAAGAACGGCTGTAAGAGCATCAACCTGTTTTCGATGGCCAATCCGGCGTTGGTTAAGGAAATGGTCCTTCTTGAAAAGGTATGTGTATAGGCAAATTGCGTATACCATTTTTTAAAGGAAATACGGTATTTGGCTCCCGAACTTTTGGCAATCCATGCACTGCTTATTTTAGCGTAGACATCAATAACCACATCATAGCCTTCATTTTTGATGGTTTCCCGCAATGCTTTGAATTGGGCTTTCGATTGTTCGATGGCCTCGGTAAAGGGAATTATCTTATCGATTACAGGATTATGTTCGATAACCGGGATGGTATGCGAATTGACCAAGTAATGCAATTCGGCTTTTGGGTAGTGCTTGCGAAGTACTTCAAATAGCACGGTAGACGTTAGTACGTCTCCAATCATTTTCTGCTGTATGATAAGTACCTTCATACCGAATTACACCGCTACATCGTATTCGCGAAGGGCATCGTTAAGCGATGTTTTTTTGTTGGTGCTTTCCTTTCGTTTCCCAATTATCAGGGCACAAGGCACTTGATATTCCCCTGCTGGGAATTTTTTGGTGTAACTTCCTGGAATAACGACCGATCGCGTTGGTACCAACCCTTTGCTCTCTTTTGGTTCATCGCCCGTAACATCAATGATTTTTGTGGAGGCTGTAAGTACTACATTGGCTCCAAGTACCGCTTCTTTTTCAACACGAACGCCTTCGACCACGATACAGCGTGAGCCGATAAAACAATTGTCTTCAATAATAACGGGTGCTGCCTGTAACGGTTCCAAAACGCCACCGATACCTACACCACCACTGAGGTGGACATTCTTACCAATTTGGGCACAACTCCCAACGGTTGCCCAGGTGTCGACCATGGTTCCTTCGTCAACATACGCCCCAATATTTACATAGCTTGGCATCATGATAACGCCTTTAGAAATATAGGCACCGTGACGTGCAACCGCGTGTGGTACCACACGGATTCCTTTTTCTTGGTAGCCTTTTTTGAGTGGAATTTTATCATGGTATTCAAAAATTCCGGCTTCCATGGTTTCCATTTTTTGAATTGGGAAATACAGTACTACCGCTTTTTTCACCCATTCGTTTACCTGCCAACCGTTAGTAGTAGGTTCAGCACAGCGGAGCTCACCGCTATCGCATAATGAAACCACTTTTCGGATGGCAGCTATGGTGTCTTGGTTTGAAAGCAAGAAACGGTCATCCCATGCTTTTTCTATCGTTGTACGTAATTCGGTCATAAAGTAGTTTTTGGTCGGTAACGATGCTTTTAAGAAGCACTCTCGCAAAGATAGTCACCAATTTGAAAACAGCCCACTAATTCGAATATTGTTCGGTAATGTGGTATTTTTGCGGTATGGGAAGAATATTGGCAATCGATTTTGGATTAAAACGTACGGGCTTAGCGGTTACCGATGAGCTTCAGATGATCGCTTCGGGCCTGACAACAGTTGTGACAGTCGATTTGATGCAGTATTTGAAGGATTATTTTCAGGAAGAGAAGGTGGAACTCACCTTGGTCGGTTTTCCTACCCAAAAAGACGGCACGCCTAGCGACATAGAAGGAAACATTCAAGAGTTCTTGAAGGTCTTTGCTGAGGAATTTCCCCATATGCCTGTGCAGCGGGAAGACGAACGTTACACCAGTAAGATGGCATTTCAAACGATGATTGATAGTGGATTGAAGAAAAAAAAGCGCCGAAACAAAGAGCTGTTGGATGAAATCAGTGCGACGATTATTTTGCAGCAGTATCTCTATCGGCAGTGAGTAGTGAGTAGTGAGTAGTGAGTAGTGGATATATTTAAGTTTCCAACATCCAACATCCAACATCCAACATCCAACATCCAACATCCAAATTCCAAATCTCAAAATAGTCCTTGGTCATTAGTTTATAGTTTCGACATATTTCCAAGCTAATTGTTACATGTATTAAAAATTCTACATTCATAATTCATAATTCTGAATTCTAGAAACATCAACAAATCTTCAGTTTCAATTTCGGTTTCATTTTCATTTTCAACTTCTCATTACCTACTTCCCTTGCAATTCGCTACCTTTGCCGAAAATTGTTGAAGACCTATGATTTTACCCATCAGAGCCTATGGCGATACCGTTTTGCGGAAAAAGGGCAAAGAGATTTCAAAAGAGTATCCTAAACTGGATGAATTAATCGAAAACATGTACGAAACCATGTATGCCGCTAAAGGTGTAGGATTGGCGGCACCGCAGATTGGCTTGCCTATCCGCTTGTTCTTGGTCGATGCTACGCCCTTTGCCGATGATGAGGATTTGAGTGAAGAGGAACGAAAGCAGCTCACCGATTTTCGCCAGACGTTTATCAATGCCGAGATCTTGGAAGAGGAAGGCGACGAATGGGCGTTTAATGAAGGTTGTTTAAGTATTCCTGAGGTTCGGGAAGATGTATTTCGGCAGCCAGACATAACCATCAAATTTCAGGATGAAGACTTCAACACGCACACGAAAAAGTATAGCGGCATTGCAGCACGTATCATTCAACATGAATACGATCATATCGAGGGGGTTTTGTTCACCGACAAACTGTCTCCGTTGAAAAAGCGATTGATTAAAAGCAAGTTGAAAAAGATTTCAACCGGAAAAATCAATATCGACTACAAAATGCGGTTTCCACTAGCCAAAAAGAAACGTTAAACCGTTGCACAACTGAGACAAACCCCGCATATTTGCACTCCGCGTAAAAAAAAATTGAAATAGCATAAGAAGTATCGTTTATGAGCTTAGAAAAAATCTTATCGATTTCCGGAAAACCCGGACTGTATAAATTAAAAGGTCAAACCCGTACTGGATTCTTAGCCGAATCGCTTCAGGACGGAAGAAAAGTAAACGTTAGCGGTCGTCATAACGTAAGTTTGCTGAGCGAAATCGCTATTTACACCTTGACGGAAGAAGTGCCGTTGCGCGAGGTATTTCAAAAAATGTCGGAAAAGGAAAACGGCGAAAAGGCGATTAGTCATAAGGAGCCAAAAATCAAATTAGAGGAATACTTTTTTGAAGTACTTCCTGAATATGACGAAGACCGCGTATATGCTAGTGATATTAAGAAAGTGATTCAGTGGTATAACCTTTTGGTTGAAAACGACCTAGCCGATTTCTCTGAAGGCAACGCTACCTCGGAAGAGGAGTAATAACTTTTAAGATAGTAAAAAAAAGTCGCCCTAAGCTTGTCGAAGGGTGGCTTTTTTATTTTAAGGAGCAAAGGAGCAAAGGAGCAAAGGAGCAGAGCAGCAAAGGGTTAGTTGTTAGTCAATGGTCTGTAGTCGTTAGAAAACTAGAGAATGGCGGAGTGACATTCATATAGCCTCTATTCAAATTTTATTCGTCCGTTGCTATTAGCTCCTTCTAACTATCAACTTTCGACTTTCGACTTTCGACTACCGACTACCGACTACCGACTAAGGACCACCGACCACCGACCACCGACTACCAACTACCAACTACCAACTATCGACTATCGACTATCGACTATAGACTAAAGACTAAAGACCAAAGACAGCAATAGGGATTGAGCGGCCTGTATAAGCTCTTCCCGCTTTTGCGGGAAAGCGAGTAGCGCCTGCCTGCCGGCAGGCAGGAAAGCCCGGCCCGAACGAGCCGATGGCGAGGAGGGATTGCCTAGAAAAATTACAAATTGCAAACACCAACTTTCAGAATTGTGGAAGGCTATGATACTAGAATGTTGATTGCTATTACTATTGGTTGAGGCATTTGAACTACATACCCTTTATCTTGAGCAAAAAGCATAAAGCATAAAGCATAAAGCATAAAGCATAAAGCTTATAGCATACAGCATACAGCATACGGCTGAAATCAGTACTTTTGAAACCATGAATTCACGAGCAGCACAACTTAAGGCATACGATCGATTATTAACTATTATGGATGAGCTGCGGGAGCAGTGTCCGTGGGACCGAAAGCAAACGATGCAGTCGCTTCGTCATTTAACCATCGAAGAGACCTACGAACTTGGCGATGCCATTTTGGATAACGATTTGGAAGAGGTAAAGAAAGAGTTAGGCGATTTACTATTGCATATTGTTTTCTATGGAAAAATCGGGAGTGAAACGAACGACTTCGATATGGCAGATGTAGCCAACGGCATCTGCGAAAAATTGATTGCGCGTCACCCGCACATTTACGGCGACATCGATGTGGAAGATGAAGAAGAAGTAAAGCGAAATTGGGAAAACCTAAAGTTGAAAGAAGGTAAGAAAAGCGTCTTGGAAGGCGTGCCGAATTCTCTTCCGTCCTTGGTGAAGGCGAATCGTATTCAGGATAAGGTGGCCGGGGTTGGTTTTGATTGGGAAAAGCCCGAACAGGTTTTTGAAAAGTTGAAGGAAGAATTGGAGGAATTACAGCATGAGGTTACAGAGGCGAATTCTGATAAAATTGAAGCCGAGTTTGGCGATGTGCTGTTTTCGATGGTAAACTATGCACGTTTTTTAAAGGTAAATCCGGAAAACGCCTTGGAGCGCACAAACAAAAAATTTATCAAGCGCTTTCAGTATTTGGAGCAAAAGGCCAAGGAGCATGGTAAGACCTTAAAGGAAATGACGCTTGCCGAAATGGATGTTTTCTGGAACGAGGCGAAGTTGAAGCCCTAATGCTATAGTAAGAATTCAAAAAGAATACGTTTTATAACGGTTTAACGTATAATTTCACTATTTTCCGCGTTTCTAAATTTCCGTTATGAAAACACTCTCTTTTATAAGTACTGTATTTGCCTTAGCAAGCACATCTTTTATACTTTTTGGATGTTCTACAGATGATTCTGCAACAAATGATGTTGATCAAGAGGAAACAGTTTCCTTCGAAGTATTGATATACCCCGAACAGTATGATCCAGGTACAAACGGAATTGTATTGATAAGTGATACAAACGGAACTATAAAGGAGCAAGTGAACTATGATCTTAGTCAGGGTACTATTGTAAATTCAACTTTTCAAGGAAGTCAGGATGAACACTACACGGTAACAGTCTTGTCAGCTCTTACAAGTCCCGAACAAAATATTTACCTACTTCACTCTAGCTTGGATGTCCCTCCTGGAAACTATATTTATGGAAATGAACTACAGGACTTGACTACACATTCTATTGATGTCACTATGCTCGGTGTGCTCAACGATGATGGAACGCCTACCTATCCTTTTAATTATTCTCCAATAATATACTCTGGAACCTACTATTCTGATTCTTTTATATTTAATACGGTTGTAGAGGATGGAGCACCATTCTATGCTGCGTTCAAAAGGGACTCTGATGCATATCCAAGATATTACTGGAGAGAAAATGTTAATAATGATGTGTCTGAAGTTTTCGAGTACGCGTCGCTGCCCGAAGCTACGGATATCATTACGATGGAATGGCCAGAAAATACTACAAGTAATATTGCTGCATACGGCTATTTGAATGGAAATGATACACAAGTGTCACTAGCTAGTAAATATTTCGACCTGAATGAAATGGGGCATGATTTTTATACAGTACATTCCCTTTTCGACTACTTTATTTACAGTGTTAATTTTGAGACTGGTAACAAGTTTTATAACCATGTCGAATACTCTGAAGAAAGCACTTTTATTGCGCAAAATCCTAATTTTGATTTTTCGTTGAGTTCCTTTTCATCTGGAGCCTTTCAATTAGAAACCACAGGATCGTTTACAGGCTTTCAAGCTACATCTGTTATCAATAATCCTGAAGATAATTTTTATCTAATTCACCATATGTATGGTAGTGCCGAAACTACGATCAATGTTGATGAAGGGGTTTTGATGTCTGCTATCCTTGATGCTATAAATGCACCGAGTGAGCCTACCGAATTAGAGCTAAAAACAGTTTCCACATTTATGGATACCAGAATCGACGGAGATGGTATGTACTCAATGTTTACGGATGAAGCGGTTGCGCCCCCAGCGATAGGGGATACATATCAATCAATACGTTTGGAGCTGTAGACTGTATTGTGGTGGGTATTATCAAAAAAGCGTTACATAGCCGACAACCCAACCCCACCATCTACAATAATATTCTGACCGGTAATGTAGGATGATTGCTCCATCGCAAGAAAGGCAATAACGTTAGCCATTTCTGAAGCTTCTGCTACGCGACCGAGTGGCGTGTGGTCCAACACCGGTTGTATTTTTTCTTTTTGCTGAAGCAATCCGTCGGTCAATGGTGTTTTGGTGAACCAAGGTGAAACGGCATTCACGCGAATCCCGTCCTTCGCCCATTCCACCGCTAAGTTTTTTGTTTGCATTACCAGGGCGGCTTTGCTCATGGCGTAGGGTGAACCGGTACCGACATCCAAATTTGCAGCAACGGAAGCGATATTTATAATGGAGGCATTACCAGAGGCTTTTAATGATGAAAACAGATCACGGCTCAGCAGAAATGGAGCGGTTTGATTAATCGCGATGATTTTTTGATATTCTTCTTCAGAATACTCCTGTGCTTTCTTACGGATATTGATTCCCGCATTATTAACGAGAATGTCAAGTTGGGTGAAACGTTTTTCTACTTCGGAAACGATGGCATCTCTACCTTCTTTTGTGGAAATGTCACTTACTATTCCGAAGGCTTGGTGACCGTCTTGTTGAAGTTCACTTTCAAATTTTGCCACTTCTGAAGCTTTCCGCGCCGAAAATATAATTTTTGCGCCCAACGCAAGTAATTCCAATACTGTAGCGCGACCGATTCCTTTTGTGCCTCCCGTGACCACAGCTGTTTTGTTCTCTAAGTTCCACATGGTATAAAAATACGAAATCCTGTTGCCATAGCTTCCGGCAGCAGGATTTCTACGCTATATATTTTTAGACTACGGTTTCAATACTACTCGGAAACGCGCTTCATTATTCATCATTTTGTTGAAGGCTTCTTCTACATCATCCAAGGAAAATGTTTCAATCATCGGCGCCGTATTGGTCAAGGCACTGAAATTCAATGTATCCTCACTATCAATTGCTGTTCCGCTGGGCCAGCCACTAATGGCTTTTCGTCCCATAATCAATTGCATGGGCGATACCTTAAGATTATCGGGTGTGGCTCCAATACAGACAATTTCACCATCAACACCTAAGCCATCTATTACAGAAGATATCGCATCGGCATGCGGGGCAGTGGCAACAATCAGTTTAGCACCACCTAATTCTTGGAGTTTTTCAACGGCACCTTCCTCTTTAGTATTAATGAAATGATGCGCCCCAAGTTCTTCCGCTAACTTTTTCTTTTCACTGGAATGAGAAAGTGCTACGGTTTTCATACCCATCCGGCAAGCATATTGTACGGCCAAGTGGCCTAATCCGCCAATTCCTTGAACGGCTACCACATCGCCAGCTTTAATATTGCTATTTCGCATAGCGTTATAAACGGTAATTCCAGCACATAAAAGTGGTGCTGCCTCTTCCGAGGTAAGTTCATCGGGAATACTTGCAATTGCTTCTTCTGGTGCTACCATATATTCTGCATAGCCTCCATCGTACGAAATACCACAAATTTTGGCATTTTCACAATTGATAAACTGTCCGCGTCTGCATGGATCGCAAGTAAAACAATGGCCACCGTGCCAGCCTACGCCAACGCGTTGGCCTTCCATCCATCGGGAAACTTCGGAACCTAATTTTTCGATAGTTCCAACAACCTCATGTCCGGGTACCCTTGGATATTCCAGACCGGGAAATGTTCCTTCTTTTACGAAATTGTCGCTGTGGCAAATTCCACAGGCTTCCACCTTGATTAATACTTCGTGTTCGCTTGGCGAGGGAATGTCAAGATCAACTACTTTGAAGTCGCCCCCTGCCTCTTGTACTTGAACTGCTTTCATAAGAAATGTTTTGATATGGAAAAAGTTACAAATTGTCAGAATGTAATTGTTTTAAGGGAAAGTTAATTTAGTGAGTAGTGAGTAGTGAGTAGTGAGTAGGGAGTAGGGAGTAGGGAGTAGCCCGCCCGTACCGAACCACTACCTAGACTCATTAGGGCAGGTACGTTCGGGCGGGGGAGTAGGAATTATTTTTAAGAGCCAAACACCCAGCATCCAACACCCAGCATCCAACACCCAGCATCCAACATCTAGCATCCAACATCTAGCAACCAGCATCCAAATCTCAAATCTCAAATCTCAAATCTAAAATGGTAACTGGGTTTGTTTGCCAATATTCAAAAAACAACATGAGTCCAATGGCTACAGCATTGTTTAAAAAATGAAGAAGAATCGGCCAGGCCAAAACTCCCGTTCGAAGTTTTAAATAGCCGGCCGCGAAACCAATAAGTATTCTTGGGATGATGGCCACAACCAATGCGGCATTGAGAAGGAAGGAATCGACATAATTATAAATATGTACCAATCCGAAAACCAAGGAGGAGACCACCCATAGCATACCTGCATAACGGTGAAACCATTTTCGAAGGGATGCAGATGATTTTTCTGAAAACCAAAGCTGAAAAAGATAATAGGAACTTATGAAGACCACTCCCAACCCAAGCATTTTTAAATAGGGATAGGCGAGTCCGCCTGTCAACAGCATAAAGAAAAACCCCATCCAGGCACTCATAAATAGCAATAACTCCGAATGGCTAGGACGTAGTAATCCCCTAAACATAATTTCTTCAAATATAGGAGCGATGATTATCGCTGAGATGATAAGACGAAGAGGATCTTTTTTCAACAATTCTAAGATACCGTCTTGTTGGAATTCATTCGAAACCAATTCAGGAAACCGAGTGGAGAGTATGCCAATAAGGATAAAAAACACAAAATAACTCGCCCAAACAATAGAATAGGTAATAAAAGTAGTTCGGGTGTTTTGTGCTGCAGAAGCTGGTTGAAACGTTGGGACATTCATGGAATACAAAAATAGTGAAATAGGATTATGAGTAGCGAATTAAGAATTGAGAATTGAATGATACTTTAATTTCACCGTTTACTGCCTGCCCGCCGAAGGAGGGTTCACCATCTATATCGTGCGGCATACTGCTTACAGCTAATTAAACTGACACCCTGTCAGCCAACTTCCGATGGCACGAACCTTGACTTATAGTGAGCGAAAACAATTTGAAAACACTAAATACACAATTATAACACTATGAGTAAGATTATTGGAATCGACTTAGGTACAACCAACTCCTGCGTTGCTGTAATGGAAGGTAGCGAGCCAACGGTAATACCTAATGCCGAAGGAAAACGTACGACTCCATCGGTAATCGCATTCGTAGAAGGTGGTGAAATTAAGGTAGGGGATCCTGCAAAGCGTCAGGCCGTAACCAACCCAAAGAAAACCATTTCTTCGATCAAGCGGTTTATGGGGAATAAGTTTTCCGAATCGAACAAAGAAGTTGATAACGTTGCCTACGATGTCGTAAAAGGTGATAACGATACACCTCGCGTAGTTGTAGACGACAGAAAATATACCCCTCAGGAATTGAGTGCTATGATTCTTCAGAAAATGAAGAAAACTGCCGAAGATTACCTAGGGCAAGATGTAGACCGTGCGGTTATTACCGTACCTGCCTATTTCAACGATAGTCAGCGTCAGGCAACAAAAGAAGCAGGTGAAATCGCTGGATTGAAAGTCGAGCGAATCATCAACGAACCTACCGCTGCTGCCTTGGCCTACGGATTGGACAAAAAAGATACCGATCAGAAGATTGTGGTATTCGACTTTGGTGGTGGTACGCACGACGTTAGTATCCTAGAATTGGGTGATGGCGTATTTGAAGTATTGTCTACCGATGGTGATACGCATCTTGGTGGTGATGATGTGGATAGCAAAATCATCAACTGGTTGGCAGATGAGTTCCAAAAGGAAGAAGATATGGATCTTCGCAAGGACCCAATGGCGTTACAGCGCTTGAAGGAAGCCGCGGAGAAAGCAAAGATTGAATTATCTTCTTCATCTCAAACTGAAATCAATTTACCATATGTTACGGCTACTTCCAGTGGACCGAAACACTTGGTGAAAACATTGACGCGCTCTAAGTTCGAGCAGTTAATCGACGATTTGGTAAAGCGTACCATCACACCATGTGAAAAAGCATTGAAAGCTGCTGGACTTTCCAAAAGTGATATCGATGAAATCATCCTAGTTGGTGGTAGTACGCGTATCCCGGCCGTTCAGGAAGCTGTAAAGGATTTCTTCGGAAAAGCTGCCTCTAAAGGGGTAAATCCTGATGAAGTAGTAGCAATTGGTGCTGCCATTCAGGGTGGTGTACTGACCGGAGATGTAAAAGATGTATTGTTATTGGATGTTACGCCACTTTCACTTGGTATTGAAACCATGGGTGGTGTAAATACAAAGTTGATCGAAGCGAATACGACGATCCCTACGAAGAAAAGTCAGACCTTCTCAACCGCAGCCGATAATCAGCCTAGCGTAGAGATCCATGTACTACAGGGTGAGCGTCCGATGGCCGCCGATAATAAAACAATTGGTCGTTTTCACTTAGAGGGAATTCCACCAGCACCTCGAGGAACGCCTCAAATTGAAGTTACCTTCGATATTGATGCCAATGGTATTATCAAGGTAAGTGCAGAGGATAAGGCAACTGGTAAGAAGCAAGATATTAGAATTGAGGCTTCTTCCGGATTGACCGAAGAGGAAATCGAGAAAATGAAGCAAGAAGCAGAGGCGAATGCCGAGGCCGACAAGAAGGCTAAGGAAACTGTTGATAAAGTGAATGAAGCCGATGCGATGATTTTCCAGACCGAAAAGCAGTTGAAGGAATTTGGCGATAAATTGTCTGACGATAAGAAAAAGCCAATCGAAGACGCGCTTGAGGAACTGAAGAAGGCATACGAGACCAAGGATGTAGATAAAATTCAACCAGCATTGGATAAGATCAATGAAGCTTGGAAGACTGCCTCTGAGGAAATGTACAAAGCCCAAGCCGAGCAGCAAGGTGGCGCCCCAGGTGGCGATGCCGGTGCACAGCAAGGCGCAACAGGCGGATCTTCAGAAGAAGGAAGCGACGTAGAAGACGTGGATTTCGAAGAAGTAAAGTAAATGAACCAGCAAATCTCTGATTTGCGTAGGTGAATTTATGCCGAACTGGTTTCGGCATCAAATAAGGTAAGGCCCGTATCTTTTGATGCGGGCTTTTATTTTTGCCGTTACCAAGGTTTGAACCAGCAAATCTCCGATTTGCGTAGGTGAATTTATGCCGAACTGGTTTCGGCATCAGATAGAGTAAGGCCCGTGTCGCTTGACGCGGGCTTTTGTTTTTGTCGTTTCTACGGTTTGAACCAGCAAATCTCCGATTTGCGTAGGTGAATTTATGCCGAACTGGTTTCGGCATCAAATAGGGTAAGGCCCGTATCTTTTGATGAGGGCTTTTGTTTTATTGTATCTATAGTTTGAACTTATAGAACTAGACGTAAATTGGTTGTGTTTCTTTATATCACATAATAAATAAAATCCCTAACGTGTAATTTGTAAAAACGTCTTATTCTGGCCTTGATAAAGAATGTCCCTCAGTACTAAAAACATCCTCGTTTACTTGAGCTTGCAGCTTTGATATGAGTAGATGCACATCGCCTTTCCCTATCTTCGATTTCAAATAGATTTTCAAGGGCAACGTTTCAACACCAAAAGTATCGAATAATTTTACTTCACCATCCTGTTCTCCTGCGCCAACCGTTTGATAAGCTATGACTTTGGTAAAGGATAGAGGAATATCGGATGCCCAAATCTCAACATTATATTCTTCACTTTCTGCCACTATTTCTCGACATTGATACCCTAAAATTTCTTTTTGCCTTCCCGAATAGTTAAGTTCGGTTCTAGGTCCCGTACCATACGGTCGTTGCGCAAAGGGCATTCCAGGCCAATAATCATTATTCATTGGTAAGATATAGCCTGACTTTCTACCATTTATTTCAAATAAACCTGTTATCGTAGTATCGGAAGGATTGAAGATCAAACGTAATTCATCTGGTTTTCCCCTAGCATAGATATGAAGCGCTACTTTTTCTTTTCCAAAATGATAATCAGCACTATCGATTCGGGTATTCCCATTAGCGTACACCTGTTCTGTAATAAGTCGGAAGCTTCCTATAAATTCCTGTGATACGCTTGTAGAAATGGAGAGGAGAACGACGGAAAATGCAGCTAAATATTTCATATACAAAAGGTTATCGGTACCACTAAGATATGAAATAGTCAGCTGTGGGTAATTTACTACAGCTATAAATAACGAACGGCTCCAAGCGGAGCCGTTCTAACCAAATAAATCAATTAGCAACTAAACTAATTTAACTTTGCAATAGTAGACAAATTTTCCTACGTAATAAATGATTTTAACGGTTAATTGATGCTCTTTACCGATAAATACTAAAAATTTCTTAAATATTCGCAATCATAATTTGTCAGCCGCTCTATTCGAGAGGGTTATGAAATTTTTAGTTTCCTTCGTCCTCTGGACCTTCAATGGCTAGTACGGTATTATCTGCTGGAATAAAGTCTGGAGTTTCATTTAAATCGATTGTAGCACCTGAATTTGCCAAGATAACTACTGAAAATCGTTGTGTATTACTGAAATTATTTTCGGCTACCATCAATTCCTTCAATTTGAAGTTTTGGGCCAATCCCTGTGGAAGCTCTCCATAAAGTTCATTGTCGAAAACATTGAACACTTCAAGATTTTGTAGTTCAGTGACGCTGTTTGGTACTTGTCCAGTTAAGGAGTTACTACTTAGATGCAACTGATGTAAAGACGTTAGGTTTCCGATTGTGGTCGGGATAATCCCCGTCAAATTATTACCGTTTAAAGCCAATACTTCCAATTTGGATAAATTGCCTAGCGTCGAAGGTAACGTTCCCTCAATTTTGTTGAAAGAAAGTTCAAGAATTTGAAGTTGCTCCAAATTTTCAAGCGAGGAAGGTAAGGTTCCCGTTAAATTGTTAAACATTAAACTTATGGCCGTAACATGACCATCAGTAATAGTTACGCCATTCCATTCTGTAACTGGTTGATTCAATTCCCAAGTTTGTGTCCATTGCTCACCATTGGTAGCGGCATATAAATCTTCCAAGGCCTGCTTTTCTTTTGTCGGAATTTGAGCAAATAGCACTGCGCTTACGAACAGCGCAAATGAGGTTAGTAGTATTTTTTTCATAAGTATAGGGGCTTAAGGGTTTTCTTACAAAACAATGTAAACTAACGATTTAATTCCCTGAATAGCAAATAAAATCGATGAAATGCATAAAATCTTATAAATTTTTAGCAATATCCTGTAAGAACTTGGTGTCTACCTCATGCTTACCCTTAAATGTTGAAACCATTAAGCGATTACCGAAAAGGGCCGAACCCTTCAGTTTTTCTGCCGTTTTCCGTGCTTCCGTTATGTATTCATCTTCAAGCCCATAGTGATACAAAACATCTGAACTCTCTTTTTGAAAGCTAAAATCTTCAGGTAATAATTCCTTAGGAATAGCCCCAGAATGAAGTAGCAGTACATCGCATTGCAACTTTCGGCTAGCAAGCCAGCGTGTAGCAATCGATACGCCTTGTGAATAGCCCATTACGATAAAACGAAATTTTTGCGTTGGCTTCTCTGCGTTCCAAACCGCATCTATATAGCGCAGTATGTTTTCGGTTTCGGCCTTTGTGTTTTCCCTTGTTAACCAAGAGGCTCCTACGTGTTTGAATTCGTCTGTTTGATAATATTTCGAAGGTGCTTGGGGTGCGATAATATAATTTTCCTCAGCATTCAACTCCTTGAAATAGCGAATGAAATACCGACTTAAATAGCCCATCCCGTGGAAGACCAACCATATATTCTTCGTTTTCGGTGTAAGGGAGTATAACGTATTATAGGTGTTGGTAGCAGAATAAGATACTCGATGTTCGTCGGCCATATGGATTTTGTATTTTTACAAATGTAACTAGAAGCTATGAAGTATTCCAAAGAAGAAATCCTTGAAGGCTGTCGCCAAATGTGTCAGAACACCTTAATGGAAACCTTAGAAATCGAATTTATCGATGTCGATGAGAACACCTTAACCGCTAAAATGCCCGTTACTCCAAAAGTTCATCAACCCGATGGAGTTTTGCACGGTGGTGCCTCGGTGGCACTTGCAGAAAGCGTTGGTAGTGCAGCCGCTTTTCTTTTTTTGGAAGATAAGCAAGTCAGTATTCGCGGAATTGAAATTGCTGCCAACCATGTGAAGAGCATGAAAGAAGGATTTGTATATGCTAAGGCTTCTATCCTTCATAAAGGACGAACCACTCAACTTTGGCAAATTCGAATTGTGAATGAAGCCGACGAATTGGTGTCTATGGTAAAATTGACAACCTTAACCCTTCGGAAGTCGTAATGAAGATGTCATCCTTCATTTCTGCATTAGAAAAACAGCATTCCGAAAAGATTCCGTTTGTGGTATATTCCTATCCCGATAATGATGAATGTCACGCCTGGCTTCAACATAAAGACTACAAACTCTCAAAGGAGCAGCGGAATGGATTTTTATTAGCACCTTTTAATGAAGAGGGGAAGCGTTATTTCCAGTCTTTCAACAATGCTACCCAGCATAGGATTCAATTTCCAAAACATTCATTTACTGAAGAAAATAGTGTTATCTCTAGTAATCCTTCGGAAAAAGAAAACTATAGAACTTTGGTAGAAAAGGCTAAAAGAACCATTCAACAGTCGAAAACACTTCAGAAAATTGTGGTTTCACGGGAAAAAAGAATTGCTATATCGCAATTCGACTTAAAAGAAATCATGCCGCTTCTCTTCGGAGTATACGAATCTGCCTTTCGTTATCTTTGGTATCATCCCGACACCGGATTTTGGGCGGGTGCAACACCTGAAACCTTAGTCAATATTGAAAACAATCAGTATAGGACAATGGCGTTGGCAGGAACTAAGCCTAATAGGAATGGTAAAATACAATGGACTGAGAAGGAACGGGAAGAGCAGGCAATTGTGACTCGGACTATTATTTCGGAATTAAAATCTATCGGACTTTCACCTAGTGTGTCCGATGTTTACAATCAACAAGCAGGTTCGGTGGTACACTTGCGAACCGATATTACAGGCGAAATAGGAGCTGTTGTTTCGCATCGGGATATAGCCGATGTGTTGCATCCAACGCCTGCGGTTTGTGGGGAGCCTCGGAAGGAAGCCTTGCGTTTTTTAGGTGAAGAAGAAAGCTATAATCGTGAGTTTTATACCGGTTATTTGGGAATAATAGATTCCAAATTGAAACAGACGCAACTTTTTGTTAACCTTCGTTGTATGAAGTTGAACGAAACCCAAGTTTCCATCTACGTCGGGGGAGGCATTACCACAGATTCTGATGCTAATGATGAATGGGAAGAGACCGAAAATAAATTACAAACCATGGCTAGGGTAATCACTCCGCTGCTTTAACATTCGAAGCCTTGTTTGTATCTTTGTAAGAATGAATTTTTCCTCCAAAGCCCTATCCCAAACGGTGGTGCAACTTTGTCTTGCCAAGGGCATCGACCATATCGTATTATCGCCAGGATCGCGAAATGCTCCGCTTACCATCGGATTTACGGAACATCCAAATAGCCATAATTTTAGCATCGTCGATGAACGAAGCGCTGCCTTTTTTGCATTGGGAATGGCACAACAGCTAAAAAAACCAGTTGCTGTTGTTTGTACTTCGGGTTCTGCGCTGCTAAATTATTTTCCCGCCGTTGCGGAAGCTTTTTACAGCGACATTCCTTTGGTAGTGCTTTCGGCCGATCGTCCGCCGGAATTGTTGGAAATAGGCGATGGACAAACCATTCAGCAAGAGAATGTGTATGGGAAACATATATTATATAGCGCTAATTGCAAAGAAGGAGACGAACATCAAACCGAAAATGAGATCAAAATCAATGCTGCTTTAAATACGGCTTTTGAAATGCAGGGACCGGTGCATATCAACGTACCTTTTTCAGAACCTTTATATGAAAAAGTTTCAGAAGCTTCAGTTGTGCCTCAAAATGTACCTCCAAGAACTCCAAACTTTAAAATACCTGAGGACTGGTCGCCATTCCTCAGAAAATGGAATAGTAGTCCTAAAAAATTCGTGCTGGTCGGAACACTTCAACCAAATGCGCTTGAAAAAAAATGGCTGGATCTGTTAGCGAATGACCCCTCGGTATTGGTATTGACGGAAACAACGAGCAATCTTCACCATGAAAACTTCATTCCTGCCATCGACCAATTGATCTCTTCACTAGACTATGGTGGTAAGAAACGATTACAACCTGAAATTCTGCTGACCTTTGGTGGAATGGTGGTTTCGAAACGGATCAAGAAGTTGTTGCGGACTTTTTCACCCAAAGAACATTGGCATGTGGATCGTAAAAAAGCATACGACACCTATTTTTCATTGACGCAACATTTCAAAATTACTATTCAAGAGTTTTGTAAAGTGTTTCTTTCCAAAACCACGGAAGTGGAAAGCGATTATCAGACGTATTGGCTTCAACAAAAAGCAGCTCGCCTTCGACAGCACGGGACGTTTCTACAAAATATGCCTTTTTCAGATTTTAGTGTTTTTGAAAAGATTCTTGAAGCTATACCCAATCGATGGCAAGTGCAATTAGCCAATAGCGCCACCGTTCGGTATGCACAACTTTTCAACATGAAACCAGATTGGGAAATCTACTGTAATCGTGGCACTAGTGGCATTGACGGTAGCACTAGTACTGCAGTTGGTGCAGCCTTTGCTTCACCAAAACCAACGGTGTTATTAACGGGCGATCTCAGCTTCTTGTATGATAGTAATGCCTTGTGGAACGCAAACATTCCGAAAACGTTCAGAGTAATCGTAATCAACAATAGTGGTGGCGGAATCTTCAGAATATTACCGAAGGCGAAATCGGCCCAGCATTTTGAGCGCTATTTCGAAACACAACATTCTTTAACGGCAGAACATTTAGCAAAGATGTATGGTTTTCATTATACAACTGCTTCTGACAAGAAGTCTTTAGTAGAAGCCTTGCACGATTTCTTTTCAATAGAAAGTGAATCGCCTGCGATATTGGAGGTTTTCACCCCTAATACCGTGAACGATGACGTCTTACAGCAATACTTTAATCACTTAGACTGAAGTGGCTTTGGCGAAAGGATTTCTTCAGCCCAAACGATAGCGTCATAAAGTGAGTTTGCCACTAAAAATGGTTTCTCGACAAATGCTTCTTCCAAGCGTGCATTTTGTGCATGGTTTTCAGTATGTACAGCAAGACAAATCCCTTTGAGATTAGGGATTTTATTCAAGTATTTATAGTCGGTGGGCTTAACGGAATAGGAAGTCACTCGATGCGAAACATACACCCAGGGTTTGGTGCCAAGGTATTGCAGTCCCTTCAACAATAACGAAAAACCGTTTTTATAAGACAGGGTAATGCCTTCATTGATTTCAACAACCACGATTCGATCATAAAAATAAATAGTGCCGATTTCGGAAATTACTTTTTCCGTCAGCTTTAGGGAAGCAGGAATAGGATACCGTTCGTTGTGAAGGTTCATAGACTTCGTAAAATGCAGTGAAGATAGTAATAAAACCGCTACGATACTACTACTTTTTTCGTACGAATACATTGCTAAATAGTACCTTTGCAGCATGCTACATTTAGGACAATATCAAGACTTGATAATATTACGCGAAACCGATCCAGGGTTATACTTAGGTGACGGAGAAGAAAATGAGGTGTTACTACCTCATAAGTATAAACCGGAGGAATTTGAAATCGGCGATTCTATTCGTGTGTTTATATACCTCGACCATGAGGAGCGGCCTATTGCCACAACGTTGGAACCTTATATAACGCTAAACGATTTTGGTTTTTTAAGCTGTGTGGATGTGAATAAATTCGGCGCCTTTTTGGATTGGGGCTTGGAGAAGCAGCTTTTTGTGCCTTTTAAGGAGCAGGCTTGGCCTATGAAGGAAGGAAATTGGTATGTGGTGTATTTGTATCTGGATGAAGTGACCAACCGATTGGTGGCCAGTAGCCGAACGAATAAGTTTACCGACAATAAAAACCTTACGGTCGATAAGTATGATGAAGTTGAAATTATGGTGACCCATCTTTCAGATAAGGGAGCGAATGTAATCGTGAATGGCAAACACTTAGGACTTATCTACATCGATGATATTTTTGAAGACATCCGAGCCGGTGATCGAATGAAGGCGTATGTAAAGAAAATCCGTGAGGATAATAAAATTGATATTGTATTACATTCACCAGGTTACAGAAGTATAGAGCCGAATGCCAACTACATTCTCGATGAGTTGAAAGCTGCGGGCGGATTTCTACCCCTTCACGATAAGAGCGACCCTGAAACCATTAAAAATGAGCTAGGGCTTAGCAAGAAAAGTTTTAAGAAAGCAATCGGAAGTCTGTATAAGGATCGGCAGATCGATATAAAGCCTGATGGAATCGAGCTTAAAAAAGATGCCTAAGCAAAGGCGATAAGGTATTCTTTTATTGATTCCGATCTACTTGTACCGAAAAGTGAAACGGACTTCTTCTGTAGGGTCTAAAAGAGGAGCGCGTGCGCCAAGGATCGTATGGATTGTACAGAAATGGACTGCGCTGTTCTTCATATACCTTGTTCCGAACTTTTGTCAGTTTATCGTCATTATACCCACTAAACCCTACAAATCCGTAGATACGTGCGTTTAGGGGCGTAATTTCTATTTCCGAATCATTAACAAAGTCACTTTCCTCACCTGCAGCCATCATATTTACCGGCTGCCAATAATTGTCTTGGGTAATGCCGAAAGACGCCAGTTTTTTCTTAAACGAGAATTCATCTTTTAAGGAAAGAAAATCGGGATCTATTTCTTCCAATTCGGGAAGAGATTCTGCTGAAATGGTAAAGTAGCGCGTCTCAAAATCGCTTTGCGCGATTCCGATGAAGCTCACAAGCGCAATTGCTAAGGTACTGAAAATTTTCATCCCAATTTTTTCAAAAGATAATCAAAAATTGCACCAATTTATAAATTCAGTTTTTTCGAAATTGTTTTTGGAAGTGCATCCTTATGAACCATCACGCTAATGGTTTTCAACCGCATATATGGTTCACTAAAATACACATACCCATCGTTGGTGGTTCTACTTTCATCGGTGCCCCAACTGTTCTTTACCTTGTAGTAGGTGTTCCCATTTTGGTCGCGTAATTGTCCTGTAATGTGCATTAAATGATCATCGGTGGTAGCGTAATTTTCAAATTGCTCTTGACGATATTCTTGGGTGATGTTTTTTTCCGGATAGAGCCCTTGCAGCGACTTCACCTTATTATCGTCGTCTTTAGGAATTACGGCAACACCATCTTTAGAAGAGAAGGTCCGTTCGCTAACATCGCAGTCCAATTCCACAGTGTAGCCATTCTGAAGGGCATGATGTACCGTCTGCATCATTTCATCCAAAGGAAGATTGTAAAAACTTCCATTGCTCCAATTATCTGGAATATTCAATATAAAGGTTGAATAAAACGGCTCGTGGGTGAAAGAAGTTAACGTTACATAATCATCCGGATTCAATTTCGTCATTTTCCGAAAGGATTCAGGAGTGTACTGCTTTCCTTGATAGGTGAAGGCTTCAGGCTTTTCACCTAAATATACGTCCAACACGGCATTGACGGCTTCTTTCCACTTCGGACTTAAACTTCCTCCCGGTTTGTCGGTATACGTATCCAACATGGCACTCAAGGTAGCAATAAGTTCTGCGTGGTTGTGATAGTCGCTTCCTTCCGAATAACCGCTGTACACTTGCTGTGGGACCAATCCGTATTTTTCAACCGAAGTCATCACGTCATGTGCCAACCCGCCTTCGCTAAACTGTGCTTTCCCTTGTCGCATCACAAAGTTTTCAGCCTTCTTTGGATAGATATTCCGAACCGTATACATTTCAGAAAGATCGATTTCAGTACCGGTCAACCGGATGATTTCAGATTCTAAAAATGAAGAAGTCGAAAAACTCCAACACGTACCGGTACGTCCCTGACTGATAACGGGCGTAGCATCTAAGTCGATGACGGTTTCAAACTGATAAGGCTCTTGAGAGAATGCTCCAATCCCGCAAAACAGAAAGACGAAGCAAAGGAAAAAGTTGCGCATGGCTGTCATGGTTTACTATCTTTACGGTAAAAATATAAAATATGAGCACACCCGATTGGAAAACCGCAAAGGAATATACCGATATCACCTATAAAAAGTCGAATGGCGTTGCCCGGATTGCCTTTAACCGACCTGAAGTCCGTAACGCTTTTCGTCCAAAAACCACTAGCGAATTGCTGGATGCGTTTCACGATGCGCAGGAAGATACGAGTATCGGAGTGGTATTGCTCTCGGCTGAAGGACCTTCCCCCAAGGATGGGGTGTATAGTTTTTGTAGCGGTGGCGACCAAAAAGCTCGGGGACATCAAGGCTATGTTGGGGAAGATGGGTATCACCGCTTAAATATTCTTGAAGTACAGCGATTGATCCGGTTTATGCCAAAGGCTGTTATTTGTGTGGTGCCAGGCTGGGCCGTGGGTGGCGGACATAGCTTGCATGTGGTGTGCGATATGACCTTAGCCAGTAAGGAACATGCCATCTTTAAGCAAACCGATGCCGATGTTACTAGTTTCGACGGTGGCTACGGAAGTGCGTATTTGGCAAAGATGGTCGGACAAAAGAAAGCACGTGAGATTTTCTTTTTGGGAAGAAATTATAGCGCTCAGGAAGCCTTCGAAATGGGAATGGTAAATGCCGTGGTGCCACATGATGAATTGGAACAGACCGCGTATGAGTGGGCGCAGGAAGTTTTGGCAAAATCGCCTACCTCTATCAAGATGTTGAAGTTTGCCATGAACCTAACCGACGATGGTATGGTGGGGCAACAGGTGTTTGCCGGTGAAGCTACGCGACTGGCTTACATGACCGATGAAGCCAAGGAAGGACGTGATGCGTTTTTGGAAAAGCGAAAGCCTAATTTCGATAAGAAGTGGCTGCCGTAGTTTTTCGTGAACGGTGATCGGTGAACCGTGAGCAGGAGGTAGCCCGCCTGTACCGAACGGAACGTTCGGGCGGGTACGCTGTACGCGATAAGCCGTATGCTTTATGCCTTATGCTGTAGGCAGTAAGCTAGAGGCTTGAGAAGCATAATGTCTAAATCGTAAATCTAAAATCTCATATTTAATATCTTAGATCTTGACTCTTGACTCTTGACCCCTGACTCCTGACTCGTGGCTAGTGGGTGTTGGGTGTAGGATGTAGGATGTAGGATGTAGGATGTAGGATGTAATCTTTAGTCTCTTCACTCTTCTCAATTTTCTGTAATCTAAAGACTAAAGACTAAAGACTAAAGACTAAAGACTATCAACTAGCGACTAACTTCGTCCACCACAAAAAAGCCATCGTTCCCCTGAGGTTGATATAATGGCATAAAGATGTAGGCATCCCATTCGCTTTTAACCTCTTCTCCATTCTGGGTCGCTAATACTTCGCCTTTTTTTATCGGTTGAAAGTTTTCATAGCCAGGTTCCATTTTGAAGTCGTCTGAATTTTTCAATCCGTGGCGATGGACGATTTCAAAGGTTTTTCTGTTTTCTTTCTTTTGAAGTGTTTTAGTCACCGCTTTCGGCGTTTCACTTAAATCATCGAAATCGAGTCCACACGCTTGTTGCAAGGCAATCCAAATCGTTCCCTCGTGATAGTCGACCGAATCCTTATCGGTATGCTGACCAGCTTCCAAAACAAATCCCGTTATGTTATTTCTGCTGAAATAATGGTCGATGGTACCGGAAACAATATCTGAAAACCCACGTATAATATGGGTTGGGAAATTATGTGCCCATTCATCGTTATCATTCACCACCTGAACCGAACTGTAGGGTTCACTGGCAGAAGAAGTGGTATGGCAATCTAAAAAGTAACAATCATCAAATGTTTCCTTTGGATAATGCTTTAGCGCATCAATAATGTGAAACATCTCTCGCTTTTCAGAAGAATCGGTAATTACTTCCGAAATATTCTTGTCGGTCCAAACCCTGTTCAAGTCCTCATCAATAAAGCGAACATTACGGTTATACGCCTTGGTATTGCATAAAAGCCCCATAAAAGTTCCCTTTATGGAAGGTTGATCCTCCTTCAGTTTTCTGAAAACATTTCGCAAGGCTTTCACGCCGCTTGGCTCATTGCCGTGTACCGCGGCAGTAACAAAAAGCAGCGGTCCTTTGGTGTCGGTTGAATAATATCCAATAATTCGTGAAGTATTCATAAAACTGTTTGGTTTTAGTTCATTGTCGCCAATTCGCGATTGGTTAAATGATCGTAATGCTTTTTATGTTCCATCTTACGCTCTATCGCTTTTACGATGGTTTCAGTGAAATCGGGTAAGCCAATATCCTTACAATATTCCAATCCGCCGGGACTTAGCACATTGATCTCAATGAGTTTATCCTTCACAATATCAAGCCCAACGAAAAAGAGGCCATCACGCTTCAGCTTCGGCGCGGTTATATCAACAATTCGTTTCATTTCCTTGGTTAGCTTTGCTTTTTCAGCCTTGGCACCTAGTTGAAGGTTACTTCTAAATTCGGCATCGTCGTCATTTACCCTTCTAATCACTGCCATTTCACCATCTTCTTCTAAAATTTCACCATTCAACAACACGACGCGAACATCGCCCTTCGATACTTCAGGTAAAAATTCCTGTGCAATAACATACCCTTGAGCACTAATGGTTTCAATAATCTGGTTCAGGTTTTTCTTGTCTTCATCAATTAGGTAAACATTCTGACCGCCAGATCCTTCCAATGGTTTCAGTACCATTTTCTTTCCAGAATCTTCCCAAAACTTCAATAAGTCCTCTTTGTTTCGGGTAATAAGACTGTTGGGTTTAATCGCTGAAGGTAATTCTTCAAAATAAAGTTTATCGATAAAGGCATGTGACATGGCGAAGGCATCGTTCAATACTAAAACACCATACTGCTGAATCATTCTGGCAAAAGCTATCCCACTGTGTTCGGCCCAGTGACGGTCGTCGGTTTCCTCTGTCGGATTGTTTCGAAGGAATAATACATCCAATTCGGTGCTATTGATGTCTTCATAGCCTAGCTCATCATCCTGAATGCGTTCCCAAAATTTCTCTCTGGTGCGCGATTTAGGCGATTCCGGTACTTTTTTACAACGAAGGCTAATGGGCTTATCGTGATGGAAAACAAAATCGCCGACGCTCATCACATACAGTTCATGGCCGCGATCGTGTACTTTCTTCATTATGGTAACGGAGGTACCCACCGCTTCCGATTTTATATCACTTATTACAAAACAAATTTTCATGTTATATCATTTTTGAAAGGGCGAGCCCTTGGGTTATTTTTTTCATTTTCTCTTCATAATCGTCTTCAAACAGATATCTCGGTTTCAATTTCGGAGGAATTAAAAGTTCCCGATCTGTTAAGTTTTTTATGACATCAAGGTGTTTTAAGGCGAATTTTCCTGCCAACAGCGGTTCCAGTTCACCACCTTCAATAAGATATTCACGTAAGTGTACCAATCCCTTGAGGTAAATAATATCCTTTATAAAACCGCCTCCCTGAAACATTCTTGAGGTAATGTTGAAGGCATATTCCTTCGAAAATCCATAGCGCGAATACAGCATATGGAAAACCTCTGTAAAATTTTGTCCTTCTAACAAGGCATGACCTGCTACTACACGTCCTGCCAAGGTTCGTAATCGGTTACCGCTTAATCCGCCAATGAGATATTCCGATAATACCGCGATTCCTTCCTGAAGCGCATCGTAATCGGCCAATCCAATCGCCATTTGGTGCAATGGTTGCTGTCTTCCGTTGTAATAGGTCAGGGCATGGGTTCCTACCTCGTGTTGGATAAGTGCCTTGGCTTCTTTTCGAGACAGCGTGTAATCGCCAGGCAAATACAATTCACCATTGGAGACCATCATAATATTTACATCATCCCTGATGTGCACTTTGGAAGTGAAGTTTGAATCCCGTTCTTTAAAAAACTCAAATTCTTTTCGAGCCATCGCTGCGAATTCATGCACGTCTATCATATCATCGCGTTCATCGGGTTCTTGATGATCGATAGCCTGAAGAATAAGTTCTGCCTCTGAAAGCACTTTCTTTTCCAATCCTTTGTACAGCCTAATACTGCTATAAAAGAAGTTTTCAGATCCACGCTCCTTTAGCATCGTCAGCTGATGGTCGATTTCCTCCCGTTTTTCGTCAAAGATGTAGGAGAGGGCAGGATCGTCAATTTCATCGATTCGAAGGTTGTAAAGTCTTCGCTTTAAAATGTCAGGATCTACGGGTAACAAGCGATAGTGATAATAATCGATAGTTTTAAAATCGCTTTCAAAGAATTTCTCCCGTAGCTGTTGGATATTCACCGGTGCCAACAGCAACAAAAATTGATAGCTTGACTGAATTTCTGCCATTTGCCTATCAATTTTGAATACTTCTTTATGAATTTCCCGTTTTCCCAAAGCATTAAAATGTGCAAGAGGAGAGGACGTCTGTACTCGGATAAACTCAAAGATGGCGCGTTGCAAAGAATCTGCAAACTGCTCCCGAAATTTTCTAAAATAGACTGGATAAATGTCGCCATTCCCATTTCGATAGACGGGCGGAACTTCTAATCCAATTTGTGTCCCGCCGAGTTCCCGTAAGCTCTCTATAGTGAAAAGTTCTGTGGATTCAGGTTGTTGTCGTGTTTTGGTTTGCTCGATTCGGGCGGAAAGTTCCACTCCGAATTTTCTACTTTCAATAGTTGCCAAACTTTCCTTCAGTACATCGAGCGAAACCGGCAATTTATGTGCGGGTCCTTTGATAACGAATTCGGTACTATCTTCTTCACCACTATATAATTCAACCAAAATATACGAACCGAAGCGATCGGCCATCCGTTCGGTAATCTCATGTAACAACGCCTGAAAAAAACTGAAATCCGATTCACCAATGATTAAATACGAAGCTCCAGTTCTTGCCAAACGTAAGGTTCCGGTATCGTTTTCCTTTTTTCGATAGATAAAAAGAGAGGGGACATCGTGCTCCAGAAAAAGGTGCCCATCGTGCGGTAACGGACAAACGGTTCTGCCTCCTGGCTCAAGGTCACGAAGAATTTTATCGATCTTTTTTGATTGTATGTTTTCTTCTGTGGAAACTTCCAAAGTCGGTTGTTATTGGTGGTAGTTTCAATATAAAAAAACGCTCCCCCGACGGGAAGCGTTTTGATTATACTTTAACAGGGAAGCCCTGTCTTTTATGAAACTTTAAGAGACCTATTTCTGATAGGCGTCGGCATGCACTTTTGCCACTGCTCTTCCGCTTGGGTCGTTCATGTTTTTGAAGCTTTCGTCCCATTCCAAGGCTATCGGGCTGCTACAAGCTACACTAGGTACAGATGGCACGGTTAAGGCCGCGGTATCGCTAGGAAAATGTTCTTCAAAAATGCTTCTATAATAGAACTCTTCCTTACTCGTTGGCGTTTGGATTGAAAAACGATATTTTGCGTTTTCCATCATTTCATCGCTTACCTTTTCGTTTACCATTTCCTTTAGGGTGTCGATCCAACTGTATCCGACACCGTCGCTAAACTGCTCTTTCTGACGCCATGCTACGCTTTCGGGGAGCATATCCTCAAATGCCTTCCGCAACACCCATTTTTCGATGCGTTCGCCGGTTATCATTTTATCTTTTGGGTTTAAACGCATGGCAACATCCATAAATTCTTTATCTAGGAAAGGTACACGCCCCTCAATTCCCCAAGCCGCTAGCGATTTGTTAGCGCGCAAGCAGTCGTATTGATATAGTTTGTCCAATTTTCGGACGGTTTCCTTATGAAATTCCTCAGGATTCGGTGCTTTATGAAAATACAGATAGCCTCCAAAAATCTCATCGCTTCCTTCACCTGAAAGCACCATCTTAATCCCCATTGCTTTGATGGCACGCGCCATCAAGTACATCGGAGTAGAAGCACGAATGGTGGTAATATCGTAGGTCTCTAGATGATAAATAACATCGCGTATGGCATCCAATCCTTCCTGTATGGTGAATATTATTTCATGGTGAACGGTATCTAAATGATCAGCAACCTTTTGAGCGGCTGCTAAATCGGGCGAACCTTCCAAACCAATGGCAAAGGAGTGAAGGCGAGGATACCAAGCGCCTTCCTTATTTCCGGTTTCAATACGTTTGTCGGCATATTTTTTAGCCACAGCCGAAGTAATCGAACTATCCAGTCCACCGCTCAATAAAACACCGTAGGGAACATCGCTCATTAATTGCCGTTGCACGGCCGCATCCAAGGCTTCGCGAAGGTCTTCAATACTCGTTTCGTTATCCTTCACGTTTTCATAGTCCATCCAATCGCGCTCATACCAGCGTTTTACTTCACCATCTTTGCTATACAGATAATGTCCGGGAGGGAAGACTTCAATTTTGGTACACACACCTTCCAACGCTTTCAGTTCTGAAGCCACATAAAAGGTTCCGTTTTGGTCCCAACCCATGTAAAGCGGAATAATACCCATATGATCGCGAGCGATTAGGTATTCATCTTCTTCAACGTCATAAACGGCGAAGCCAAAAATTCCGTTCAGTTCATCTAAAAAGTTAGGTCCTTTTTCCTTGAAAAGGGGAAGAATAACTTCGCAATCCGATTTGGTCTGAAAGTCGTAACTGTCCTCATATTGCTTCCGAATGGATTGGTGGTTGTAGATTTCACCATTCGCCGCTAAGACGAATTTTTTATCTGCTGAAAACAGCGGTTGCTTTCCTGAAGTAGGATCGACAATTGCCAGACGCTCGTGCGCCATGATTGTATTTTCGTTGGTGAAGATTCCGCTCCAGTCGGGTCCGCGGTGACGGATGCATTTAGACATCGATAGTACTTGAAGCCGAAGGGCTTCCGATTTTTCCTTTAGTTGAAAGGCACAAACAATTCCACACATGATTTTACATTTATTTGGTTAGTAGTTGGTTCAAAAAAAAGACCCGTCAAGTTTCAAAAACCTGACGGGCCCAATATCGCGACAAGTTTTTGCTACGGGTTTCCGTTATTATTATTGTTATTATTTAAGTTGAAACGTACCATAAAACTTGATTCTTATTTTTTCAATTCTTGTAAAGATTCAGTAAAATAATTGAGAAATCAAAATATTTATAAGAATTTTCTTCAAAATACCTAATTTATCGTTGTTATTGCCGAGTGAATAATAGCAATTCTGGTGGTAATGATGTCTCTTGAATCGGTTGGGCATCGATGTCGAAATATTGTTTTTTCACTTGGGCATTGTTTCGAAGCCAAATTTGATATACCTGTCTTTCCGGAGTATACAATGTGATAAGGTCGGCCGCGTACATTTCGAAATCATTATTGTTGTATTTCAATTTAATCATGATGTTTTCAGGTAGATTCCGAGTATCCATATACTTGGAGTGGAATATAGCCTGTCCTCCTGGTAAATAGGAGGCCGTGTACGATTGATTTTGCCCATCGTCGAACGAAACGATATAGCGTACAGCTGTATCTGCCGTATCGCTAAAGCCATCTTGCATTTTCCAAATAGTGTTGAAACTATTGGGGAAAAAGTAGTTGTGATTATCGGTAACCGCTTCGGGTACTTCACTTTCGTCGATACGGGAAGGCTCCGTCTTGCTTACCTGAGCAAGGGCGGAACAACTGATGGCTATAATAAATAGGAATAGGAGGTATTGATTCTTCATAGTTTTCATATTGAATGAAACTATAAGATAGAAACTCTCCTTAAATAATCGGATTACTTTATGACTATCTTAACTTGGGAAAATCGCTCGGATTTGCCTCATGCATCATGGCATAGACCGTTTCGAATACATCCTCAACCGAAGGTTTGCTGAAATAGTCGCCATCGGTTCCATAAGGAGGACGGTGTGCCTTTGCGGATAGCGTTTGTGGCTTACTGTCTAGATAGCGATAGCCATTCTGTTCGTCAACGATATGTTGAAGAATATAGGCGGAAGCACCACCGGGTACATCTTCGTCAATAACCAACAATCTATTTGTTTTCTTCACGCTTTCTACCATATCATGATTGAGGTCAAGTGGTAGTAGTGATTGCACATCGATCACTTCAGCATCGATTCCTACTTGCTGCAATTCCTTGGCCGCCTCCTGAACGATGCGAAGTGTACTTCCGTAGGAAACCAATGTGATGTCGCTCCCTTCTTTTACCGTTTCCACTACACCGACAGGCGTCTTAAACTCCCCTAAATTGCTAGGCATTTTTTCTTTTAAACGATACCCGTTCAAACATTCAACAATTAATGCCGGTTCGTCGGTTTCGAGTAGGGTATTATAGAACCCGGCCGCTTTCGTCATATCGCGCGGTACGAGTACATACATTCCACGAAGCAAATGTACCAATCCACCCATTGGCGAACCACTATGCCAGATACCTTCTAGACGATGACCACGAGTACGAACAATTAACGGTGCTTTTTGCTTCCCATTGGTTCTATAACGAACAGTTACTAAGTCATCGCTCATAATCTGCAAGCAATACAAAACATAATCCAGGTATTGAATTTCAGCAATCGGACGTAAGCCGCGCATGGCCATTCCAATTCCTTGTCCGAGGATGGTCGCTTCACGAATACCTGCATCGGCAACGCGCAACGCACCATATTTTTCCTGCATGCCTTCCAGCCCTTGGTTTACGTCACCAATTTCTCCACTATCCTCACCGAAAATTAGTGTCTCAGGATGTTTATCGAAGATAGCGTCGAAGTTATCACGCAACACGACACGTCCATCAACATCTTTAGCATTATCGTCATACTTTGGCGCTACGGCTTCGATAGTAGTTGCCTTATTGTTTGCTTCGGAATATAAGTGAGCCGAATATTTCGGTTGAATTTTCTCGTAGTAGGCATCGATCCACTGAATCAATTGCTTCTTTTCCTGTGAATCTTCCGATACGAGATAGCGAAGAACTTTTCTAGCCGTTCCTAGGATATCCTTACGAAGCGGTTCCTTATCGGATGCCAATTCATCTTTAAGTTTATTGATGAAATTTTTATTTTGGCTATTTGCGGCTACTTTTTCAAGTAGGCTAAGAAGTTCTTTTTGTTCTGCTTGTTGTGGTGCGATGAAAGCTTTCCAAGCTGCCTTTTTACCATCGCGCACTTCCTTTTTAATGTTTTTCTCAATTTCTGAAAGCTCCTCGTCGGTTGCGATGTTGTTGGATATCATCCATTCGCGCATCTTCACATTGCAATCGTGCTCCTGTTCCCAAGCCAAACGGTCTTCACTTTTGTACCGCTCATGGGAACCACTGGTAGAATGCCCTTGCGGCTGTGTAAGTTCCAATACGTGAATTAAAACGGGAACATGTTCATTTCGAGCAATTTTTGAAGCTTTTTGGTAGGCTTCTACCAACTCAGGATAGTTCCACCCATTTACGCGAATTATTTCATATCCTTCCTCGTCTTCGGTTCGTTGAAAACCTTTTAAGATTTCAGAAATATCCTCTTTGGTAGTTTGGTGCCGTGCATGTACGGAAATTCCGTATTCATCATCCCAAACACTCAACACCATCGGTACCTGCAGTACGCCAGCGGCATTGATGGTTTCCCAGAACAAGCCTTCACTTGTACTCGCATTCCCAATGGTTCCCCAGGCTACTTCATCACCATTAATGGAAAAATTGGTTTTGTCTTTTATGCCCTTTACGTTTCTAAAAATTTTAGAAGCTTGTGCGAGTCCTAACAATCGAGGCATTTGACCCGCGGTAGGAGAGATGTCGGCACTACTATTTTTTTGTGCCGTTAGGTTTTTCCAACTGCCGTCGTCATTCAAACTATGGGTTGCAAAATGTCCACCCATTTGCCTACCACTGCTCATGGGATCTGCCTGCACATCGGTATGGGCATACAATCCAGCAAAGAATTGTTGGATATCTAGTTTCCCAATGGCCATCATAAAGGTCTGGTCGCGGTAATATCCACTTCGCCAATCGCCATTTTTGAACGCCTTCGCCCATGCAAGTTGTGGTACTTCCTTTCCGTCTCCAAAAATTCCAAACTTCGCCTTTCCGGTAAGTACTTCTCTTCGACCTAACAAGCTACATTCACGGCTGGTGACCGCAATTTTATAATCGTTCATGACTTCTGCTTGGAAGTCCTCGAAAGATAAGTCGCTGTTCGTCTGAGGGTTTGTCTGCATGGTAGATGTTTTAAGCCCTGCAAAAGTAGCGAAATCAGGCCTATTTTGCAACGATAGAAGGTTGAAGAAATCGTTAGGAACGCTTTAGTCTAAGGACTATATAGCGAAGCAGAAGAAGAAACGGAAACCCATGAAGGAGTACATCAAACCAATCCATAAGTTGCATGCCCTCGGCACCGCCCGCAATCCACCGCAGTTTTCCCCAGATGTGTGGTTCGGGAAAGAAAGGAGCAAGGCCTAGTGTAAGACAGAGGAGCAGAATTATTTTTATATCGTTAAAGATGTTCATTTTAGTACCACTTTCTGGTGAAAAGCCCTAGAAGGGTTTTTAACTCCAAGGTAACAATAAACCGAATACGTTGGTCGTAATTGTCCAAGCCTGGTTCCCAGCCTAAATTCGAATAGAGCGGGAAGTAGAGTTCAAAATAATCGGCGACCAAGCTAGCACGAACACCTGTATCGAAAACACCTTGTGTTCCCCGAGCGGTATTATGCACAAGCCCTGCGTCGGCATAGGCATAGATCCATTTCCAAATATTTGTGCTTACGTTTACGGTAGTCATCCAACTATTGGCATACTGGGGTTGAAGTTGTGACTTAAAGCCACCTTCTGCTAGAATTAGCTGTTGACTAAACAGTCCGGAAGCTTCACTTCGGCCATAATAGTTGTAATCGAACAGGTAATCGGTGGGTCTATCCAGTGCAAAACTGAAGAAATCGTCTTCTTCTCTTGTATCGTTGAACAGAAAGGCACCTGCAAAGAAACGGATGTTCAATTGTCGGTTGCTTAGGAACAGTTTGCGATATTCCAATTCAGCTGAAAGCTTGCTGAATTTCGATGAAATTTGGTAGTCCACAACCCCACGGAAGTAGTTTATCAAATTTGGGTTCGAGTATACATACTGAAAGTTAAACACGCTATAATTGGGGTCCTGCTGCCGGTCCAATGGATTTTCATCCCTAAAAACATTCACACTCCGTAAATTGATGAACTGCTTTTCGTTATCACGAAGATCATCGTTTCTGAAGGCGAAGGTGATATACGGTGTAAACCGTTTGTAAAACAAACCGCGATCATACGAAAAATAGCTTCCCCCAAAACCATATCGCATGGCATAGAGATCACTATTATTGTCGATGTTTTGGGTATAGGCAATAGAGCCACTTCCTACAATAGTACCGGAACGAAGGCCAATCTGCGGTGATAATTTGTAGTGAATACCTTTCGGAAGTACTGTTTTATTATACAATTGGGGTCCCACTATAAAACCGTCGTATAAATTATACTTGAAGACGGGCATGATGAATACCTGATTGTATTTCGGATCTTCAACATCCTGAAACAATCGAAACTGAAGCGGACGGTTCAGCAGTCCCTTAACAGCTTTATAGTTGTTTCGTTGGTTGTATTCCGGAATCTTTGCTTCATAGTTCAAGGCCAATTTTCGAACGCTATCGGCAGCAACCGTAATTTCAGCTGTTTTATCGATAGGAGGAAGCCATTTTTTAAATAGCACTTCATCATTGTTTAACCCATAAAGGGAAACCGGCATGGCACTCTTTCGCTTGTTCTTGACCGTCACTCGAAGCGAATCGCCGACCTCTTCAACCTTAGTTATTTTAAAGTCGATGGTGGTTCTAGAATCAATATAATCGGAGAAAAACCAATTGACGGGAAGCGAGGTGTTTTCCATCAACAATGATTGAAAATCGGAGGGCGTCACCTCTTTATTCAAGCGGTTTCGTTCGTAAAATGAACGAATCGTGTTTTCTAGTGGTTCTTGACCCAAATAATCCTTTAAGTAGCGAAGCCCGGCACCCCCGTAATAGTCGTTCGCGATTTCCTTATTAAACTTTATCAACGAATCCTTTGGTGTTGTTAACGACTGCTGAAGATTATTTCTGGCCATATTTAAATAAAGCACCGGATATTGATCGTTGAATTCCAAATCGGCCGCATGCGCCCAACGAATCACCCAAAAATCACTGAATTTCCCAATGATTTTCATCTTCGGATAGTACGTGTCTACATATTCCATCATCATGTAGATCTGTAAGGCTCCCGTTAGCCAATACTCCTCCCTAGGATGAAGGGGTAGTGACGACTCCAAGTACTCGCGTGTGATGGTTTTCAGTTGTTCCATTTCATATTCAAAACCGTCGGGAAATGGACTGATAAAATCGGGTAACTGGTTTAGGCCGTACACCGGGTTATTGCGATAATCGGTTTCGGTAGCCATAATCTTCTCGAAAGGATACGCACCAAGCTTATCATCCAAAAAATAGATAATCCTGTCTATAAAAAGTGCGCGCATCGGATCCGGCACATTGGGGTCGATGATGTTTGTCAGAACGTCTACTTTATCGGTTTCAATCGTTTCGAAAGTAGATTGTCGTTCCAAAACCAAAGGCGCTTGGCTGCGCTGCATTGCTTCTAAGATAACCGTTCGCGTACCATTTTCAGTTGTATTCGATACTTCGCGAAACGGACTTGCAACATTGTAGGAGGATGGAAGGGTTAGTTGAATAGTAAAATCGGATGGGGAAAGATAAAGGTCATCTACATTCTTATTGCTGTACGCATGCCACTTTCCATCATAAACCGCAGGCGAAATATACCAATAGCGTAACCTATAATCTTTTTGCGACGTTACGCCATACCGGGTAAACTTGGCGTCTGGAACCTTTACTTTATATAATAATGAAATGGTGACCGTTTCTCCCGGCGGAAGTGGTTCTTTAAGTGAAACCTTTATAATATCGGCCGCCTCGCGCTCCCATTCTAATGGGACTCCATTGGTAGCGATACTGAAAAGATCGGTTCGGCCTCGGTCTTCCTCTTTTTCAAAGTGAAACGAGCTGCTGAAGTTTTCCGCAAAGCGTTTTGCTAATTCTGACGTCTTAGTCGAAAAGCTATTCGGCCAATCGTTGAAGTAGATTTCAGATAGTGCGGTCTCTGAAGTATTTTGAAACCCAACTTCTTGCGATATAGCGAAAGTGTCGTCCTGCGTATCAAGTGTAGCTTCAATGGAAATACGTTGCTGTGCCATCAGCGTTGTGATGGTCAGCAGTAAAAAACAGCATGTTAGAAGCGATTTTTTCAAGAAGCTTTTAAAAATTTTATTGGATTTGAGTGGCCTTTAGCTTTGATGTAATACAGTCCATTGGCAAGGTCTGAAACATCCATTTCGAAAGTTCCTGTCTGAAACGATTGACTTTTTACCATCTGACCTAAAATAGTATACACCTGGAGTGTTGTAGTTACCTTTTCAAAAGGAATAAAACCTTCGAGTGAATGGTTGACTACTGTTTTAAACAATTCAATCTGGGTTTCCCCTACTGCAAACTCTGTACCGCTGAGAACAATATCCTTATTTGTTTCCAATTGTAATAGCACTGGCAAGTGATCGCTCATGTTATAAAGATTGTTGCGAAGTTGCTGCGAATAACTACCTGAGCAATCAAAATCGTTTACACTATCGTTATAGCAATTTCCATTATTTCCAAAAGCTTTGTATGAATTTTCTACATAGCGGAGTGTTGGGTCCGTCAACATATTTTCGGAAACTAAAATGAAGTCGAAACGATCGTCCATTCCACCGCCGGCACCAGCTCCGAACGTTCCAGAGCTCTCGCGGGTACTTTGGGTATGAATGTCCTGAAAGTTGAAGTTGCTGTTCCAATTGCCAGGCCTATCGATAGGGTCCTTCATAACAATGGCATTTGTGGGATCTAACAACTCCTGATAGGCAGGCTCGCCCGAGGAATACACGTTTAGATCGCCTGCAAAGATTACATACGCATTAGGATTCAATCCTTGTAAGCGACTGGTAAATGTTTCCACCATTTCCAATCGAAGCGCCTCGTTAGAAGGACCCTGACTCGCCTTTAAGTGGGCAACGTATAGTTCGAGTAAGATAGGGTCTTCACCTTGATACTCAGTGTTGAAGCGAAACACATAGCGATTAATATCGCGAATGGAAGTGGTAATTACTTCCGAAAATACCAACGCCATCTTGTCGCTTCTGTAGTATACCAATTGTTGAAGGTTTGACGGACTGGATTGATTATAGAAGAAAGGAGCTTGGGCGTAGCGCTGTTCTTCATAATTTAGGGAATTGTTCAGAATCTGTTCGGCGCCATCTTCATTTTGAAGCTCACACACCATAAAAATGTCGGGGCTTGCTTCATCTAAAATTTCACGCAAAATCAACGCGCGATCGTTTGGAAAAGCTTCCGGAAACTCCAATAAGTTATAAAACATGGTCGTGATGGTTTCCTGTGCCATACAGGGAACTGCCATCCATGCTAGAAGTGCAACCGCCAGGCTGCGAATATTTGGGGAAAAAGTGAGGTTCATTAAAAGTTCGGACTAAGATTAAATTCGCTGTAGAAGTCGTTCAGAATTTCGAGTACTTCATCTTCAGTGTCGACAACATGCACAAGCTCTAAATCTTCTGGGCTTACATTATTATTAGCATCCAAAAGCGTACTCTTCACCCATTCCCACAGCCCAGTCCAAAATTTACTTCCAACCAGAATCAAGGGGAATTTGTCAATTTTATGCGTTTGAATAAGCGTCAAGGCTTCAAAAAACTCATCAAGGGTTCCAAAGCCACCAGGCATCACGACAAAACCCTGTGAATACTTCACAAACATTACTTTTCGAACAAAGAAATAATCGAAATCGATGCTCTTATCGCTATCGATATACGGATTATCGTGTTGTTCAAAAGGAAGTGTAATATTCAGTCCAACCGAGGTTCCACCGGCTAAATGGGCTCCTTTGTTTCCGGCTTCCATAATTCCAGGGCCACCGCCAGTAATAACACCATAGCCGTTTTCTGTAATCTTTTTGGCAATACGTTCTGCCAACTGATAGTATTTATGGTCTGGCTTGGTACGGGCAGAACCGAAAATAGAAACACAAGGTCCAATCCGGCTCATTTTCTCATAACCGTTCACAAACTCTCCCATAATCTTGAAGATTGCCCAAGAATCGTTTGTCTTTACCTCGTTCCAGTTTTTATGTTTTGCTTCGTTTCTCATGATGCTTTATTGTAGTAAATTCAGGATATTCTCTCTCCCTAGCTCTCTATTTTATGCGGAAGCGAATGTAATTCTTTTTTTAAGAAATGAGCGGTATAGCTCTTCTTGTCTTCAATCACTTCCTCCGGAGTACCGGTCACCATCACGGTTCCGCCATCCTTTCCACCTTCAGGTCCAATATCGATAATATGATCCACAGCTTTAATAACGTCCAGATTGTGTTCGATAATCAAGACGGTATTTCCTTTATCGACCAATTTGTTCAAGACCTGCATTAACACGCGAATGTCTTCAAAGTGAAGTCCGGTGGTCGGTTCATCTAAAATATAAAAGGTATTTCCAGTGTCGCGTTTCGATAACTCCGTTGCAAGCTTAATTCGTTGGGCTTCTCCTCCTGAAAGGGTAGTCGATTGCTGACCTAACGTAATATAACCCAAACCTACGTCACGGATAGTTTTCAGTTTGCGAAAAATCTTCGGAATATGTTCAAAGAACTCGCAGGCCTCGTTAATGGTCATTTCCAACACATCATAAATAGAATGACCTTTATATCGAATTTCCAAGGTTTCACGCGTAAAGCGCTTTCCTTGACAGGCTTCACACTCTACATATACATCTGGTAGAAAGTTCATTTCAATAACCTTCAATCCTGCTCCCTTGCAGGTCTCGCAACGACCCGCCTTCACATTGAAACTAAAGCGTCCCGGTTTATACCCGCGAATCTGTGCTTCCGGAATCTTTGCAAAAAGACTTCGAATTTCTGAAAAGACACCCGTATACGTTGCCGGGTTCGATCGCGGTGTCCTACCGATGGGCGATTGGTTAATATCGATCACCTTATCGATATGCTTTAACCCCTTAATCGTTTTGTACGGCATTGGTTTTTTCACCCCATTAAAGAAATGTGCATTTAAAATAGGATAGAGGGTCTCATTGATCAAGGTCGATTTTCCACTTCCGGAAACGCCCGTAACTCCAATCATTTTCCCCAAAGGGAATTTAGCGGTAACATTTTTTAGATTGTTCCCTGTAGCTCCTGTTAGCGTTAGCGTCTTACCGTTTCCTTCGCGTCGTTTTTCGGGGACTTCAATTTCTTTTGAACCGTTGAGGTAGGCAGCGGTCAGGGTATCATGATTCAGGATTTCGCTTGGTGTTCCTTCGGAAACAATCTGACCCCCATGTTTTCCGGCGGCCGGACCAATATCGATAACATGGTCGGCACTTTCAATCATTTCCTTGTCGTGTTCCACCACAATTACGGAGTTTCCAATATCACGAAGTGAAACAAGGGAATGAATCAATTTCTGATTGTCTCTCTGGTGAAGCCCAATGCTGGGTTCATCCAAAATATAGAGCACACCTACCAATTGCGAACCGATTTGTGTTGCTAAACGAATTCGCTGCGCTTCCCCACCTGAAAGCGACTTAGAGCTTCGATCCAACGCGAGATATGTCAACCCAACATCAACTAGAAATCCGAGTCGGGTTTGGACTTCCTTTACGATTTCGGAAGCGATTTTCCATTGGGTTTCGTTTAATTCTTTCGGTAGGGTTTGAAACCATTCATCCAGCTCTACAATATCCATCTGCGCCAGTTCGGCGATATTCTTTTTGTTCACCTTGAAGTAAAGCGACTCCTTCCGAAGTCGACTGCCTTCACATTCTGGACAGGTCACTTTATCCATGTATTCCTTAGCCCAGCGACGAAGCGATTTCGATTCGTTTTTATCGTAAGTGTTTTTTAAAAAAGTAGCAACCCCCTCAAAATCGATTTTGTAGTTGCGTTTTATTCCCAAGGTTTTGGAATCAACATCAAACGATGAATTTCCACCGTGAAAGATCAACTCCTTAGCTTCTTTTGGAATCGATTTCCAAGGATCTGTCAGTTCGAAATCGTATCGCTTTGCGATGAGGTCCAATTGTTTGAAAATCCAATTGCTTTTCTGCGGGCCGTGCGGTGCTAACGCCCCTTTTTTGATGGAAAGGGAAGGATCGGGAACGATCTTATCTAGGTTTACCTCATACAGTTTTCCAAGCCCTTTACAATTCGGACACATGCCTTTGGGCGAGTTGAAGGAAAAGTTATTGGGTTCTGGTGTGGGATACGAAATTCCACTGGTTGGGCACATGAGCGTTCTACTAAAATAGCGAACTTCATCAGTGTCATTATCCAACACCATCAACACATCATCGCCATGATACATGGCCGTTTGGATGCTCTCGTGAAGTCGTTTGTCGTTTTCTTCGGTATCGGTAATCTTCAACCGGTCGATCACCATTTCAATGTCGTGCGTTTTATAACGATCGATCCGCATACCCTTTATGATATCGATTACTTCACCATCTACACGAACCTTCACAAAACCTTGCTTTGCAATCTGTTCGAATAATTCTCTATAATGACCTTTTCTGGAGCGAATGACCGGCGCAAGGATGGAAACTTTTTTCCCATTAAATTCTTCTTTGATCAGACTTTGAATTTGCTCATCGTTATAGCTCACCATCTTTTCACCTGTCTTATAACTATAGGCGTCGCTAGCGCGCGCGTACAACAGTCGAAGAAAGTCATAGATTTCCGTAATGGTCCCGACGGTAGAACGCGGACTTTTACTGGTGGTTTTTTGTTCGATGGCGATTACTGGGGAAAGCCCTTCGATTTTATCGACATCTGGACGTTCAAGGTTCCCTAAGAATTGACGGGCATAGGCCGAAAAGGTTTCGATATAACGTCGCTGTCCCTCTGCATAAATAGTATCGAAGGCGAGCGATGATTTTCCACTTCCGGAAAGGCCGGTAATTACTACGAGTTTTTCACGGGGAATGGAAACGTCTATATCCTTTAAATTATGGACTCTAGCCCCTAAAACCTCAATAAACTCATCATTTTTCGCCATAGTTTGCAAAGGTACTTAATTGATTGGAAATTTTGTACCCCAGACGAACACACAAATAGTTAAAAAGCTTGGTTAGGAAGAAACGTTTTTGCTAAGGAAGCGGAAGAAGGTCAAGGAGGTAAAAAACAGCAAACTAGCGGTAAAAGCGTAGCTAATACAAAGTAATAGCGTTGGTAAATCCAATAGAATGGTTACCAAGGGAAGCAAGATTCCAATCCACGTCAGAGCAATGAAAATGCCATAAAACTGAAGACTAAGTGCTGGCATTTTACTTTGGTTCTGCTTTTGAAGCTGGAAGAGCTCTGGATAAATATTCTTATTCATGTACTCTCCAAGTTTAGAGAGAAAAACTTCATTAAAAGAGGAGTCTTCAAAAACATCACTATCGATTGAGTTGGCCAACAACATGATCTTTTCTTGGTGGCGTTCAAAGACAGCTTCTAAATCGAGAGCATCCTTATACGCTCCATATTTGTAGCCGAAATAATACCAGAGGCCCGAGCCACATTTGTGTTCGAGCCATTTTTCGATAAGGGGAAGGGAAAATTCGCGTGGGGTGGCGATATTTTCGGGTAGTTTTTTTTGTTTCACTTCGGTGAAGAGCAACGATTTTAGTTCGAGGTAAAGATTTTCCGTTCCGGCGTAGTTGTGATTTTCCTGAAGGAATTCGATAGCAAGTTTCGATTTTCCTTTATAGAATTCTTTCACTTGAAAAAAGGTAAGGCCCGCAAATTCTTCATCAATATATTCTTTCAATCCGGGTAGCCACATTTTTGAGCGAAGCAGTAGCGAAATAATCTCTCGGAAATCGTAGACTTTTTGAATCAGGTTTTTCCATTCGGTCTGTGCCTTATCCCGAAGATTTCGTTTTCGAAAGGCAACACTGGCAATGTATGCCAACAAAAGAGCCGCAATGAAACCGGCCATCCCCATAAAGACACCGACCATATCTTCTAGCTGTGTAACGAATTCAGGAGTAGCTTCACTTTTCTGAAGTAGCAGAAATAGCAGTCCAATGAACAACATTCCGCTAAAAACGAGCGGAATGAGCACATACCAATCTCTAAAGAAGGATGTTTTCTTCATTGAATTTTACATTGCGTAAGCGTAGTGCGGGGGTACAAAGAAATTACGGCCAAAGAAAAAAAATACTTTTCTTCGGCGGTTTAAAAACATTTGAAATATAACAGGTTATGTTGTTTTGTCTCCCCAAACTTGCTTTGACTTTTTTTAAGTGTATCATGTGTGATAACTCTTGATTGTCAGCCCTTCAAAAATACGTAAATCTCCTGCAAATTGTAGTATTTTACCTACAATTCGATATAGTGTATAAAATGTACGATTAACAGCTAGGTTTGTTTAATATCCAATTGCGGCATCGTCGCCACGAGGGTCTGCGCCACCTTCTAAGGTACCATCATCACGAACCAAAATGGCATCTACTTTTCCAATTATTGGGGTTCGTTTCGCCTGAATTATATAGCCTTTTTCCTGAAGACTATCTATTAAGGTTTGGGGAAAGCCTTCGGGTTCAAAAATAATTTCATCGGGAAGCCATTGGTGGTGAAAACGCGGAACGTTCACCCCTTGTTGCATGTTCATATCAAATTCGTGCACGTTTAGGATGGTTTGAAGTACCGAAGTGATAATCGTACTTCCTCCTGGCGTTCCGAGGGTCATCCATAAGCTATCGCGCTTTTCAACCAAAGTGGGCGTCATACTCGACAGCATTCGTTTTTGGGGCGCGATGGCATTCGCTTCCCCACCGATAAGTCCGAACATATTCGGTTCACCAGGTTTCGCACTAAAATCGTCCATTTCATTATTCAGAAAAAATCCAAGTTCCGGAACATACAATTTTGAGCCATAAGCAGCATTTAAGGTAGTGGTGGCTGCTACGGCATTTCCGAGTGAATCGATGATGGAATAGTGGGTGGTTTCGGTGCTTTCTATCGATTGAAGGCTCCCGGGTTGTATTTCTTTAGAAGGTGTAGCAGCATCGAAACTGAAATCTTCCATTCGTTTGGAAAGATAGCGCTCCGAAAGCAGGCTATCGATAGACACGGAAACGAAATCGGAATCGCCCAAAAACTTCGACCGGTCCGCATATGCACGACGCTCCGCTTCTGTCAATAGCTGAATGTACTTCGCACTATTATGGCCAAATTCTTCTAGTGGATACGGTTCTATCATCTTCATTATTTGTCCCAGTACAATTCCACCGCTAGAGGGAGGTCCCATACTGATAATCCGAAGGTCATCATACTCAAACACCACCGGTTCGCGCCATTCAGCCTCATAGGCGGCTAGATCATCCATGGTGATGATACTGCCGTTCTTTTTCAAAAAGGAAACCAAGGCTTCACCTACATCCCCTTCATAAAATGCGTAGCGGCCTTGCAGCGCGATTTGTTCCAAGGTGTTTGCAAGTTGAAGATTTCGAATGGTATCGCCTTTTTTGATCGTATTTCGATATAAAATCTGCGTACCATTCACCTTTGTAAAAACCGAATCGTATCGCTGAAACCGTTCCGCTTGCGAAGTAGTTACGACATAGCCATTTCTGGCAAGTTCGATCACCGGCTGTAGAATAACCTCCATCGGAAGCGATCCCAATTTTTGGTGTACTTCAAAAATACCGGCTACCGTTCCTGGAACGCCAACTGCCAAAGCGCCTACCTTACTTCTGTCAGATTGATAGTCACCATCCTCATCCAAATACATATCGCGATGAGCCTTTAGCGGAGCTTTTTCCCGATAATCGAAGCTGCCAATTTCACCATATTGGGTACGATACACCATAAATCCGCCACCACCAAGATTTCCAGCATACGGATAGACCACTGCCAACGCCATTTCGGTGGCAATCATAGCATCGAAGGCATTGCCACCTTTCTTAAGAATTTCCACCCCAATTTTTGAAGCCTCTTCCCGGGCCGAAACGACCATGGCTTGTTTGGCTATCAAACCTATTTTCGGAGCTTCCGGAATTTCGGAATGTTGTTCTTGTTCTGAGGTTGGAGCCTCCTTACAGCTCCAAACTAGTATTAGTAGAAAGAGATAAATCAGATATTTCATGAAAGCTCCATCAATTTATTTTTTGCGTATTCCTCCAGTTCGGTGAAGAAAGCAGTGAATTCAGTTTCAAATTCTTCATAGTAGGTTTCCAGTTCCATCACTGCAAAATTCATTTTCGACTTCCCTTTCGTTCGTACATTCATCTGTGCTAAAATAGTACTAATACCGGTGACTGTAGCATAACTCAACAGCCAGTTATCGGCAATCATATAGGGCATCATGCGTTGGATTCGGGCGGGCAAGATGGTGAAGTTTTTACGCAACAATTCATAAAATTCATCTATAAATGCAGCTAGCGGCTGATCGTGATAGCTGTTCCAATTCTTCGCTAAAAAATGATCGTATAAAATATCGACAATCACACCGCTATAGTGACCATAATTTTCATGTAATCTCGCTGTACTCTGTCGAACGATGGGATGGCCATCGGTATAGCTATCGATGGCGCGATGCAGTAAAATGCCTTTTTGGATATCGGCAGGGAATTTTTTGTATTTCTTCCCCTTAATGCCATCGGCGATAAAATTACCGATGATAACGCCTTCATCTTCACCAGAAAGATAAATATGTGCGAGAAAATTCATTCCCCACAATTTACAAAATCCTAACGTTCAAAAGCTTTTTAAAAAACTATCTTTGCATAAAATTTTGCAGATGACATTAATCAAGTCAATATCAGGAATTAGAGGAACCATCGGCGGAAAGCAGGGCGACAATCTAACGCCAATCGATGCGGTGATGTATGCTTCAGCGTATGGAACTTGGGTGAAGCAACAACGCGAAAAGGATGAATATAGAGTTGTTGTAGGTCGCGATGCGCGTATTTCAGGTGAAATGATACAGCAATTGGTGATGAATACGTTGGTTGGAATGGGCATTCACGTTGTCGATTTAGGACTTTCTACCACTCCCACTGTTGAAATGGCCGTTATGATGGAACATGCCGATGGAGGGATTATCCTAACCGCCAGTCACAATCCGAAACAATGGAACGCCTTAAAACTTTTAAACAAAGATGGTGAATTCTTGAACGCTGAAGCAGGTCAGCAGATCCTCGATATCGCTGCCGCACAGAACACTTCTTTTGCTGAAGTGGACGATCTTGGAAACATTTCACGCCATGATGCCTATATTGATTTACATATCGAGGAAATCTTAAACCTTCCGTTGGTGAAGACCGACGCTATCAAGAAAGCCCACTTTAAAGTTGTGGTCGATGGGGTAAACTCTACGGGTGGAATTGCAGTTCCTTTGTTGTTGGAAGCCCTTGATGTGGAACCTGTAAAGTTATATTGCGACCCAACAGGTCATTTTCCGCATAATCCAGAGCCTTTAAAAGAGCATTTAGGCGATTTGATGAAAGCGGTAGTTGATGAACATGCCGATTTCGGTATTGTGGTCGATCCCGATGTAGACCGTCTGGCCTTTGTAGATGAAAAAGGGGAGATGTTTGGTGAAGAATATACATTGGTAGCGGTAGCCGATTATGTGTTGCAGCAAACCCCTGGGAATACCGTAAGCAATATGTCATCCTCCAGAGCCCTTCGCGATGTTACAAAGAAGCATAATGGAAGTTATCAAGCTAGTGCTGTAGGTGAAGTAAATGTGGTTCGGAAAATGAAGGATACCGATGCGGTAATCGGGGGTGAAGGAAACGGCGGAATTATTTATCCGGAATTGCATTACGGACGCGATAGTTTGGTAGGAATTGCTTTGTTCTTAAGTCATTTAGCGGAAGAAAAAATCGCTGTTAGCGAACTTCGGAAACGCTATCCTTCTTATTTTATGGCGAAGAAAAAAATAGAACTCACACCAAGACTTGATGTTGATGGTATTTTGAAGAAGATGGAAGAAACCTATTCCAACGAGCAGTTGACTACCATCGATGGGGTGAAAATAGATTTTGAAAACAATTGGGTTCATCTTCGGAAATCGAATACAGAACCAATTATCCGAATTTATACGGAAGCCCCTACTCAGAAAGAAGCCGACGCATTAGGAGAGCGATTTAAGAAAGAGCTTCAGGAGCTAGCTTCAAAATAATCTGTATTTTTATAGGGCTAAATCAACTAACATGGAAAAGCCCGCCGTGGTCGAAGAGACTTCACTAGAATCCTATTTCCAGTCCTTCCGCGAGAATATCGTTGGAATAGATCAGGAATTTGAAAGTCCCTACGGAACCAAGAAAATCATCTATGCCGATTGGACGGCCAGCGGACGACTCTACCGACCAATTGAGGAGAAACTGTTACATCAGTTTGGGCCTTTTGTTGCCAATACCCATACCGAAACAACAGTAAGCGGCACCACCATGACCCATGCTTATAAGGAAGCTCGGAGCATCATCAAAAACCATGTGAATGCTGGTGAAGATGATATCTTGATTACAACGGGTACGGGAATGACGGGTGCGGTCAATAAGTTACAGCGTATTTTAGGCCTGCGAGTTCCAGAACAATTTACCGATCGTGTTAGTCTTCCGAAGGAAAAACGGCCTGTGGTATTTGTTTCGCACATGGAGCACCATAGTAATCAGACGTCATGGTTGGAAACCTTGGCGGAGGTAAAGGTGGTTCCTTGTAATGAAGAAGGGCTCTTTTGCTTGCATAATTTGGAAGACCTATTAGAGGAATATAACGACCGACCCTTAAAAATAGTTTCTGTTACCGGCTGTTCGAACGTAACGGGTATTAAAACGCCTTATCATGAAATTGCAAAGCTTGCACATGCAAATAATGGTTTCTGTTTTGTCGATTTTGCCTGTTCGGCGCCTTATGTCGATATTGATATGAACCCTAAAGACCCTTCCATAAAATTGGATGCGGTCTTTTTTTCGCCCCATAAGTTTTTGGGCGGACCAGGAAGTAGTGGGGTTTTGGTTTTTCATAAATCGCTGTATAAAAATTCGGTACCTGATTGTCCCGGAGGTGGAACCGTTGATTGGACCAATCCATGGGGATTACACAAATATTTAGATGATATCGAAGGTAGGGAAGATGGAGGAACTCCAGGTTTCTTACAAGTGATTCGAGCGGCACTCGCTATCCGATTAAAAGAGAAGATGGGTACCCATAATATCTTGAAACGGGAAGAGGAATTGTTAGCTCAGTTTTTTGAGCGGTTTCAACATCATGATTCGATTTCTATTTTAGCAGGAAACCATGTGGAGCGTTTTGCGGTAGTATCCTTCACGGTGAAGGGATTGTATCACGATTTAGCCGTAAAACTTTTGAACGATCGGTTTGGAATTCAAACACGAGGCGGCTGCAGTTGCGCTGGAACGTATGGTCACCATCTTTTGGAAATAAATAGGGAAACCTCTGATGCGATTATCGAGAAAATTTCCTGCGGCATGAGCCATGAAAAACCGGGTTGGGTCCGGATCTCATTTCATCCTACTACGACAAATGCTGAAATGGAGTATATCTGCGATTCTTTGGATACTTTGGCGGAAAACCATGAAGACTGGGCTAAAGAGTACCGATATGAAAACGGTCGCTATTTGCATAGTTCTGAAGCTTCAGAAACTATTACTCCTTTACAGAAAGATTGGTTCAGCTGTTAGACCTTACGATGTTTCCAGCGTTTATGTGACCAAAGATAATAGGCAGGTTCTTCTCTGATCTGCTTTTCTATTTCATCAAAAAATATACGGGTTATTTCAAAGTTTTCGGTCGGCTTTTTACCTTCTGACAAAGGAATAAAGGTAATATCGTAATACCCGCGTTTCACTTTTTCAACCTTAAGATAAACTGTAGCAAATCCTAATCGATTCGCCAATTCCTCCGTTCCGGTAAACATAGGTACATCGATGCCCATAAAGGTATCGCGATACTTATAGGCGTTTCGCTTCGGTGTTTGGTCGGATAAAATAAGGGTTACGGAAGGTCGTCCCTCTTTTGCTTCACGAAAAAGGAGTGGGACGATTCGTTTGTTGGTTACGATGGTGCCTCCGAAGCGTTCGCGTGTTTTTCGAACTAATGTATCGAAATAGGGATTGTCTAGTTTTTTATATACTGCAAAACAGTTGAAATCCACTTTTCGGTTAAGAATACCGTTCCATTCCCAATTTCCATAGTGACCGCACATTAGCAGCACACTTTTGTTTTCTTTATAATAGGAGTGAAGAAGTGCTAAGTTGGTAAAGGAGACCCTTCTTTCGATCGTCTTTTCTGAAATAGTCAGACTTTTAATAGTCTCAAAAATCAAATCGCAAAGATGTTTGTAAAACGCCTTAGCGATGGCATTACGTTCTTGTACTGACTTTTCTGGAAAGGCTAGTTTTAAGTTGTTTTTAACTGTTTTTTTTCGATAGCCAATTAAATAATAGGTAATTATGTACAGCGCGGTCGATTTTGCGTACAGCAACCAAAACGGTAGTACGGAGATGCACCAAAGAATTGGATAAAGAAGAATATAAAGGAATCGCTGCATACGCAAATTTACCGCAAAACTAATTAAATTTATGGCACTCTAACGATTGAACGAATATGCCAGAACTTCACATAGCGACCATCGTCATTATTGCAGCTAATGTACTGATTTCGATCAAAGGTTTTAACGATTTCTCATTTTTTGAAAAGTATAAGTTTAATGTAGCCGCCATCCGACGCGGCGAGCAGATTCGGATGTTTAGCTCCGGATTTTTGCATGTTGATACTGCTCATTTGCTTTTCAATATGCTTACGCTGTACTTTTTTGCCAATGTGGTCATTGCTTCCGTAGGAGTGGTGAAGTTTGTAGCCTTATACCTGGCGAGTTTAATTGTTGGGAATTTGCTTTCCTATTATTTTCATCGCGATGAGTTTCACTATAGTGCTGTTGGAGCTAGTGGTGCCGTGACCGGAATTCTATATTCCGCCATTCTTTTTTATCCCGATATGGGCTTATATCTATTTTTTATTCCAATTCCGATTCCAGCTTGGATTTTCGGATTGGGATATTTGCTTTATTCCATCTACGGAATGAAACGTCGCCTAGGAAATATTGGTCACGACGCCCACTTCGGAGGTGCCATTGCAGGATATGTTATTACCCTTGCCTTTGCGCCAATCTTATTTGAAACACAACTTTGGATCGTAATCGTATTGGCCATACCCATTGGCCTCTTATTCGTATTGCATAAACTGGGAAAAATTTAAAAACAAACCGTATGAACAAAATAGTCACTTTCATCGCATTAGTCATCGTTATGAGCACCAACGCACAACAACAGCAACAAATGATTCCAACAGTAGATGTTACCGGAGAAGGAACCGTTCGGGTCGTTCCCGATAAAGTCGAAATTCAGGTTCGGGTTGAAAATACTGGAAAGAACGCAACGCTTGTCAAGCAGCAGAACGATAAGACCGTTTCGGAGGTAATTAAATTTATCAAGAGCATGAATATTGCCGATAAGGATATCCAAACGCAATATATTCGCCTGAATAAAAACTATAACTATAATGAAAAGTCCTATTCGTATAGCGCCAATCAGTCGATAGCCATTACGCTACGGGATTTAAAAAAATATGAAGACTTGATGAATGGCTTGTTGCAAAGCGGTATCAACCGAATCGACGGCGTTTCCTTTGCTTCATCCAAACAGGAAGAAATGGAACGCGAAGCAAGAACCAAGGCGATTATGGATGCCAAGCAGCGCGCTACCGATTATGCGTCGGTGTTGGACCAATCAATTGGGAAAGCGGTTTCTATCAGTGAGTTTTCATCTTCACCGAACTATCCACAACCAATGTACCGAACAATGGCCGTGGCCGAAAGCGATGCTAGTGGCGGTCAAGCGCCTATCGCTCCCGGTGAGTTGGAAATTAAGGTAAAAGTGAATGTTCGCTTCGAATTAAACTAAGACGTTTATTCGCTTCCCAATAAAGAAGCCATTTTGTTTTCCAACGCCTGTCCGCGAAGGTTTTTGTCGATAATCGTTCCGCTTTCATCCAAAAGGAAGGTTGCGGGGATCGAGCGCACACTATATTGCTGCGCAATCGGATCTTGCCAAAACTTTAGGTTAGATACGTGATACCAATCCATGTTATCATCCTCAATCGCCTGAAGCCAACGTTCCTTTTGTCCAGGTCGGTCTAAGGAAACGCTAATAATGTTTAGTCCTTTGTCATGGTATTTTTCATACACACGCACCACATTGGGGTTTTCACGACGACAAGGCTTACACCAAGACGCCCAAAAATCGATGATGGTATATTTTCCGAGCACATCATTCAAGGCTAAGGTTTCACCATCTGGCGTTGGGGCTGAAAAGTTCGGTGCTGTTGATCCTACATCGGCTTTTTTCAGATTTGCTAGGGACGTTCGTAAGTTGTCGGTAAGGGGTGAAGCGGATACTTTTGGTGAAAGGGTTTCAATGATTTCACCTGCTTCTTCCGTAGAAATTTCTTTTCTACCCAACATTTCAGATAATAGCATTACAGAGAATAACGAATTTTTATTGTTTTCGATGAAGTCACGCTTATACGCTTTCTCCTCTTCCAAAATCGCCATGTTTTCATTTCGAATAGTAGCAATTGTAGCGTTATCCTGTTCTTTCTGCGCTTGTCGGTATTTTTCAATATTCAATTGTTTCTTTTCGTTGAAGTCGCGCATGGCATTGGTGAAATCGCGAAAAGCATCGTTTTGCTTGCTGCCTTCAACATAAGAGGCGGAAATACTATCCTTATAAATAGTAGCTTTCAAATCTTCATTTTCTGGAAAGAAAACCACGCTACCTTTAGTGTTTTGAAACTGTAGGTAATGCACAGCAGCCTGGTCTAGCTTATCGAATTCACCTTCAAAGGTGCCATTGGAAACGGTAAGGGTATCGATAATGGAAGGTTGACGACTTTCCATAATGCCATACACATATACTTCGGTATCGTTTTCAAACCCTTGGGCAGTACCGGAGAGCGTATAGGTATTGGTGTTTTCCTGACAAGCGGTAAGAAGTAAAAGAAATGTTAGAATAGAAAGCGCAACTGACTTCATTATGTAAAGTTTTGTTTAATTAAGCGACAAAAATAGCCGATATTTTGGCCTATCAAAAAGAGAATTCCTCAAATATATGTTAATAATAGTAATATCAAGGCCTTGCGTCTGTTTATTACGTACATTTATCCATAGGAATTGAAGCATTGTACATGAATAAAAAAGAGTTTCCTTTTCACGTAAAAGTTGGATTTAAAAAGCTTTTCGATGCCTATCGAAAGCGAATCCCATCCCAAAATGGTGCAGCGAAGCATCATATGCAGGCTGTGCTGGATATGGCCGAATCGAATCCAATTCTGGAGGAAGGCTTTTCCGACTTGGACAAACTTTCGGAACATCAAGAGCACATCGATTTTGTGATGTTGGAATTGTTTCCAACCGCGCTGCAATCCAATGAAATCAAATTTGCGACGCTTCCCTTTTTGGATATTGTAATTGAATCTACCGATCGTTTTAAGAATATTCTAAAGGCTGCGGGTGAAGATTACCTGCCTCAGTTGGCCGATTTCACCGACGATCAAAAATATATCATGGCCTGTAATATCATACTAAAAGTGTATTATGGGTATGAAACCGACTTTAGCCGACCGTTGTATTACAGAATTCCCAATGCAAAGGGTATGATGCGAACATATCGTCTATTATATAATGCTGATTTCGTTTCACTGAAACCTTCTGAAGAAGCTCCAAAAATTACCGAGGAAGACGTAGCCGAATTATTGGACAGTTACGACAATGTGGCGCTATGGAAGGAAAAGTTTCCACCGCATAGCTGGGAGTTAAACGGCTTCGTTATCGCCAATATGTTCAACGTAACGATGGATGCCTCTATATCCGATTTCAAAACGCATTTGTTGAAAGGAGAGGAGAGCAAGCTTACCATGCACAACGATTTTCAGGAAGTTTTCCAATCTATTTTTCAGTTGAAGGAATTGGAGGTTGGATTTGTTGATTACAACGCTGAAGACGATGTTTTTGAAACCCCTGCAAGCAAGAATTTTGAAAGCGTTTTGCTGGGTGACAAAAACAGCGAATCGAGCAAAAAATCGTTATGCGACGCTTCGCATTATGCGCTTTTCAAAAAGAAGGGTTACTACACCATCAGCAATGTAGATCGCTACCATGAAATGTATCCTAAGAATGTGCTCTACAAAAAGCTGAAGAAAAAGGAAATCAAGAGTGCTATTTTCGTCGCTATCACCCAATACAATGCCGTTTTAGGCGTGTTAGAAATTACTTCGGAAAAGGTAAATGCCCTAAATTCCATTAACGCCAATAAACTCGATGACGTTATGCCATTTTTGGTCGACGCCGTTGTTCGCGCAAAACAGCAGCTTGACAATGACCTCGAACTGATTATTCAGGATGAATGTACTTCTATTCACCCTAGTGTTCACTGGAAATTTCGAAAAGAAGCAAAACGATATTTCAACCTTCGCGAGTCGGGAACGCCGGCCTACTATCGTGGGGTGGTTTTTGAAGATGTCTACCCATTATACGGACAGATTGATATCAAGGAATCTTCTTCTGCCAGAAATGAAGCGACCAAAAAGGATTTATTACTTCAATTAAAGCATGTTCGGAAAATTATAAAGAAAATTTCTGATATTGAAGAATTGCCGGTGTATGAACAGGTCGATTTTCGAGTGACAAAGTTTTTGGAGGAATTGAAATCGGAACTGCAAGTCGATAGCGAACGTCGGGTGTATAATTTCCTTCGTACTGAAATCATTCCCATGTTCGGACATTTAGCGAAGAAGAACGAAGATCTTAATAAGCAAATTGATAAGTATTACGAGTTAGTCGATCGCAACACAGGCCTTACCTACAAACACCGGAAAGATTACGATGAAACCGTGATGCTAGTAAACAAAAGGCTTGCCTCTATTTTAGACAAACAGCAGGTGGCAGCCCAACAAATGTATCCGCACTACTTCGAACGGTTTAAAACCGATGGGGTAGAGCACAATCTGTATATCGGTGAATCCATCACGAAACAAAAAAGCTTCCATAAGGTTTATCTGAATAACCTTCGCCTATGGCAGCTTCAGGTGATGTGCGAAATGGAAAACAGCTATTATCAATTGCGAAGTGGACTACCGATTCAACTAGAGGTCGCTTCCATGATTTTGGTATTCAATGGTGCTTTATCGCTTCGTTTCAGAATGGACGAAAAGCGTTTCGACGTAGATGGTACGTATAATGCTCGTTATGAAGTTGTGAAAAAACGAGTCGATAAGGCAAATATCAAAGGAACCGAAGAACGCGTCACCCAACCTGGAAAAATTACAATTGTCTATTCCCAAAAAGAGGATGAGGAAGAATACCTTCAGTATATCGAATTCCTTCAGCACAAAAAACAGCTAAAGGATGATGTGGAAGTAGTTTCTTTGGAAGACCTTCAAGGTGTTACAGGGTTAAAAGCGATTCGAGTAAGCCTATTGTACAGCAAAGGTGCTAATAAGAAAGAATACTATACGTATGATGAATTGCTAGAGGAGTTGGCCGATTAGGCTACCCTTCCGCCACCGAAGTAAAAGGATACCGCAAACGCGATGATGGAAATCATCGTACCTAGTACGAAAATAGTGTACGTCCATCGTAAAATGCGATATTTCCGATCCAATACCTTTCCTAAGAAATATAAATCCTTCGTAAGCGATTTATACACATAGTCACGGTCCTTCAATAACTCTTCGATAGCCCACATATATTGGTCGAGTTCCATTCGGTGAAAGTTTCCAAAGAAAGCTAAGTTGACACTTTTATTATCAACGTCCTCTTTGGTAAATTCGCCTCTTGTAACATTCGGTCGGGTGGCAATTACCGAAAGAATCATTGTTATGGCACTAAACATCACAAAAATTGCGGTTGGGATAATCAGGTAATCGTTGGTAGGATTATCCAATTTTGAAAGCAGATTCGATAGTACCAATGAAATGATAATCGCATTCACCGAAAGCAATATATTCGCCTTGGTATCAGCAATATCACTAAGTTTGATGTGATTTCGAAGGGCAGTTCGGTAAAAGGTCTGAATTCCACGGTCGGCACTCTTGTCCTTGTACTTCACTTTCATCTGAGCCTTCATGCGCTCCTTATCAATCTTCTTCTTAAACTTTTTACGCTTTTTAACTAACGAAGCTAGATTATCCTGCTTTTCGGGTTGCCAATTCTTGATAGCGTAATCCGTATAAAATTTATGCTCGTTGATCAGCATATCGATATTCTCGTCGCGCCATTCCTGGGGTGTATAGTTCTTTAGATTTTGGGCAATGAGCTCCTGTCGAAGAAATTCGCTAGCTTCCTTAAAATAATCTTTTCCAAAGTGTGATGAATCGGCATCGCGAATAATTTCCTCTAATTCGTCTTCTGGAGTAGTATCCTTAAATTTTGTAGCGCGAATACATTTATTGACCGTCTTGATGGTTTCTTGATCCACATCCTTCCCTTCCAAAAACTCAGTGGCGATTTTTACGCTTTCCTCTTCATGGCCGTCGCGCTTTACCGTATAACCCGTATCATGTAGAAGTGCTGCTAACCTTAGTGCTTCCGCATCTTTAACAGAAATTTGGGAGTGTTCAATTATTTCGTTTATACTTTTATATACCCGCTTTGTGTGCGTGTAGTTATGATATACGAAACTCGAGGGAAGCTTCTCTTTAAACAGCTCCATTACAAATTTATCGGTCGCTTCAACTAGGTCGCTCATAAAGAATTTTTGTTGAATGAAAGTACGAAAAATATACGCTTTACTCTATTTATGAAAAAAATTAACATCACTATAACTTTTGTCGTAACGCTTCTATTTTCAGCCTGCGCCACTTATTCACCCCAATATTCAAATCAAACTTCCAATCCTAGTATTTCAACCGTTCAAGGTAAAAATGGAACTACTTTTTATCTCTTCGGAAATGGTATTAAGGAAGCAAATAATAGCCAATCAAAGGTTCGTAAAGCGTTCAACTCTTACCTAACTGAACATGCTACCGAAGATGACGTGGTATTGTATCTCGGGAATAATTTTGAGCCTAATAATTTAAGTGAAGCATTATTGCCAAAGGGCGATGCGCGTTTGTACGTGGTGCCGGGTACTTCCGAATGGAACGATGGTGTCGATGGACTTGAGGATGTTGAAGATTTTCTCAAGGATCGGTATGAGGATATATATGAAGACGACGATGTGCTAGAGCCTAATAATGGTTGCCCGTTGAAAAGTCTAGACTTCACTGAAGATATTCAATTACTACTTATCGATACGCAATGGTATTTGGAAAATTGGGACGATAATCTTGAGATGAACGATAAATGTGAAGAAATTACCACACGTCACCAATTCTTTGTCGAGATTGAAGGAGAATTAAAGAAGAATAAGGAGAAAACAATCATCTTCGCGATGCAGCATCCGCTGTATACAAATGGTTATTATGGTGGAAAATTTCCAGCATCTCGCCAATTATTTCCTCCCTTTCCTGGAGCGGCAACGTTATATACCCAAATTCAATCGCAAGGCGCCATTTCACCTAAAGACCGCTATAACGAACGCTATAATGAATTAATGGACCGTATTGAGGTACTCTCAAAGGATCATGAGCACTTGGTATTTGTTTCGGGACATGAGCAATCACTTCAATATATAGAAAGTCCGATCGCAAAGCAGGTAATTAGCGGTGCGGTTGGGAAAACCACAGCAGCAGCCCTTGGACGCTACGGACAGTTTAGCTATGGAAAGGAAGGATTTTCAAAGGTATTTGTAGGCGATGACAAGTCGGTTACAGTTACCTTTTTTGGTGTGAATGATGCGGGTGAAGCTGAAATCCTCTTCGAAAAGCAAATCATCGAACCTGTTGAAGCATACGATGTTTCCCATTTACCAGACACCTTTCCACAAACCATGGAAGCTTCTGTCTATCCTGATAGCCTAGTCGATAGAACCGGTTTTTTTAAAACGGTATGGGGACAGCATTACCGTAAGGTATACGGAACGAAAGTGACGGCTCCAGTAGTAGATTTAGATACTTTGTATGGCGGATTGGAAGTAAAACGTGCTGGTGGTGGTCACCAAACGGTTTCCCTTCGATTAAAAGGAAGAGGTGGGCGCGACTACAACATGCGAGCCTTGCGTAAAAGTGCGGTGCAGTTTCTGCAAACGGTAATCGTAAAGGATAAGGTTATTGAAAGCGATTTCCGAAATACCTTACCCGAAGATTTGATTTTAGACTTCTATACGGCGGCACATCCGTACGGTGCCTTTACCATTCCAGACCTAGCAGATGCGGCCGATGTTTTTCATACAAACCCCAAATTGTTTTATGTCCCCAAACAAAAAGCGCTTGGAAAATTTAATGAAACCTATGGCGATGAACTCTACATGATAGTAGAACGTCCTGACGAAGAGTACGATGGACCAACCTTCGCGTATGCCGAGGATATTATCAGTACCGACGATATGTTATACGATGTTCGCGCCGATGAAGAAAACAAAGTAGACCAGAAAGCCTATATCAGAGCCCGTATTTTCGACATGCTGATTGGCGATTGGGACCGTCATAACGACCAATGGCGCTGGGCACTTCAGGAGGATGAAAATGGTGATAAAATCTATAAGCCAATTCCAAGGGACCGCGATCAGGTATATGCAAATTTCGACGGTGGACTGTTAGATGCCGTTCGAACGCTATTTAGTACCGCACGACAGTTTCAGGTGTATGGTGAAGAACTAGAGCACACGAAATGGTTCAATACCGCTGGAATAAAACTGGATAAGGCCTTTATTGAAAACTATGGACGAGAAGAATGGATCGCACAAGCTGAATTCATCAAAAACAACGTTACGAATGAAGTAATCGATGAAGCCTTCAGCAAACTTCCAAAAGAGGTTCAGGATGAAACCGCTGCCGATATAAAAGAAAAATTGCGTGGTCGACGCGATAATATTGTGAAGATCGCAGAAGAATACTATGACTATTTCTCCAAGCAACAAACCATTACCGGAACCGATAAGGACGACCATTTTACCGTTACCAGATTGCCTAATGAGGAAACGCGTATTCAAGGATGGCGTATCAAGGATGGTGAAAAAGGAGAGGTGCTAATCGATAGAGTGTATACTAGTGAAGATACAGATGAAATCTGGCTATATGGATTAGACGACGATGACATATTTGAAGTAGAAGGTGAAGGCGATAACCTTATTTTTATTCGAATTATCGGTGGCCTGAACAACGATATATATCGTATTAAAAACGGAAGAAAAATTAAGGTCTACGACCAGAAATCGAAAGATAACACAATAGAGGAAAGAGGCGGTGCAGCTTTTAGGATTACCGATAACCATTCATTTAATCGGTACGATTACCTGAAACAAAATCTAACGACGAATTTATTGTTGCCTGCCGTAGGTTTCAATCCAGACGATGGCTTTTTAATTGGAGTTACCGATGTATTGACGATCAATGGTTTTCAAGAGAACCCATTTAAGCAGCAACACCGTTTCAATTTTGGATACTACTTTGCGACGCAGAGTTTTAATGTGAACTATCAAGGAGAATTTGCCAACATCTTTGGCGACTGGAACTTCTTGATCGGTGGTAATTTCCGTAATCCTAATTTTGCCGAGAACTTCTTTGGCTTTGGAAATGAAACCATCAATGTAGATGATGAAGACGGCTTCGACCGTGACTTCAACCGTGTACGAATTGGCGGTTATGGCGGTAGCTTCGGAATTAAGAAAGATGGTAACTATGGAAGTACCTTCAAATTTATGCTAGGGTATCAGGCATATGAAGTAGAGGATACCGAGGGACGCTTTATTTCACAAAACCCACCCATCGAATTGGATGAAACCAAATCCTTTGCGACAGCAACAGGAACATATATGTATAACAGCTTCGATAGCAATGCCAATCCAACACGCGGAATGGAATTCAATTTGGAAGCAAATGCGACCCAGAATATCACCGATGAAGAACCTTTTGCCTACGTGAAGCCACAATTCACCTTATATAATGCTATTTCACAAAATAGAAAGTTGGTTTTGCGAACTACCGCCTTGGGACAGTTTAACTTTGGTGATGGCTATGAATTTTATCAAGCGGCGCAATTAGGTCGTGACTACGGTTTGCGGGGGTATCGAAGAGATCGTTTTACTGGCGAAAGTGCTGTGGCGGGTCAAGCCGATCTTCGCTATAGTTTCCCAAGCTTTAGAACTGCCTTAACGCCTATTCAGATCGGCGTATTGGGAGGCTACGATGTCGGTCGCGTTTGGGTGCCAAACGATATGTCTGATGAATGGCATTCCTCGTATGGTGGTGGAATATGGATAAATGCTGCGAACTTGGCCAGCGGAACGGTAAATGTCTTTACCTCCGATGAAGGTATTCAATTTTCGTTTCGTGTAGCCGTTTCACTATAGAAGAATTCAACATGTCTATGAAGTCCTTTTGGTCAATTTGTTGTCTGCTAATACTATTAGGTTGTGCTACCTATGAACCCCAATACCGAACAGAGGAAGGAAGTATAATTTCTGAAGACCGATTTCAGGAGTTTTCAGAAGGGAAACAGCTCGAAAAAACATTTTACCTGATCGGAGATGCTGGTATTTCGCCTATGGATGGTATGAGTACTGGATTAATTCTCTTTCGGGAGTATTTGAAAGATGAGGACACCAAGGACGATTATGCGATTTTTTTGGGCGACAATATTTATGATAATGGGATGCCGCCAGAAGGCGATCCAGAACGACCCTTTAGCGAGCATTATATGGATGCCCAATTTGAATCGCTTGAGAATTTTGATGGGACAAGTTATATCATTCCTGGCAACCATGATTGGTATTGGAATGGATTGGAAGGCTTGTATCGTGAGCAGCAGTATATTGCCAAACACCTTTCAGAAGAAGGACTTCAGCCACAGGATGGTTGTCCATTGGTAAGCTACTCGGTTTCACCAAATGTCCAGTTAATTATCATTGACTCCCAATGGTATTTGGAGGATTGGAACCTTCACCCAGAAATAAACGATGGCTGCGAGATAAAGTCGCGCGATAAATTCTTTATTGAATTGGAATATGAATTTGAAAAGAATAAAAACAAAACAATCGTTTTCGCCATGCATCACCCGATGTTTACGAATGGTAGTCATGGTGGTTACTTCAGTTTAGAAAAACATTTATACCCAACACAATCAAAATTTCCCTTACCGATTTTAGCATCATTGGTTGCTCAAATCCGTGCTCAGGGAGGCGTTTCGGTCCAAGACCGTTTCAACGAACTTACCAATAAACTCATGAATCGATTGGCGCCATTGGCAGAAAAACATGGAAAGGTAGTTATTGCTTCCGGTCATGAACACACGCTTCAATATCATGAAACGGATGCTGGACTTATACAGATCGTATCGGGTAGCGGCGCTAAGGATTCCTTTGCGGCATTGGGGCAGCATGGATTGTTTAGTTATGGCGGACAAGGATTTGCGGTACTCGATTTATTCGATGATGGCTCTTCCTACGTTCGTTTTTATGGTGATGATGGTCAGAAGAAACCGAAACTGTTGTATGAGAAACCTGTTTTCGAGAAACCTGAACCCTTTGCGCTTGAAATTGACCCAGATGCTTATCCAGTAACCGAAAGAGCTGCGGTGTATCGTCCCGATTCATTACGTCAGTCGCTCTTTTTCACCACTGTTTGGGGAAGGAAATACCAAAGTGATTATACAACACCCGTAACTGCAAAAGTTGCATTGTTAGATACCCTTTATGGTGGGTTGGAAGTAGTGCGTAAAACGGGAAATGAACAATACAATGTGTTGTTGTTGAAGGATTCGGAAGGAAATCAATATAGAATGCGTTCTTTGAAGAAGGGCGTACTCGATATTTCACAACCAAAGGTTTTTGAAGAAGAAGGAAAGGAAGAGGAAACTACTAGCGACGATTCGAATACGATTCCGAAAGGAAGTTTCGATGTCGATTTCTACACGGCAACACACCCTTATGCAGCGCTGGCCTTGCCAACCTTGGCCGAGGCAGTAGATATTTTTCACAATGAGTCCGAACTATTTTATATCCCAAAACAATCGCGATTGGGTGGGTATAATGAAAACTTTGGTGATGAACTCTATATGCTTTCCCAAGCGCCTTCTGAAAGTGGCAAAGATGAGCCGTTATTTGAATATCCAGACCTTATTGAAACCACAGACGATATTCTGACCAAATTGAAGAAGGGTCGGGAGGTATTGGTTGACGAACAAAATTATATCCGGTCTCGACTATTCGATATGTTGGTAGGCGATTGGGACCGTGAAAAAGACCATTGGCGTTGGGCTGAATATGCCAATAGCGATGGAACGCTTTATTTGGTGCCCATTCCATTACATCGCGACGACGCTTTTTCTAGTTTCGAGGGCTCTATTTTTGATGTAGCCCGTAGTATTTTTGGTAGAAGCTACCAGCGTCAGGTATATAGTGAAAACTTCAACAATTTGCGTTGGTTTAATGAAGAAGGAGTGGTGTTAGACCGAGCCTTATTGGAACAATCTGTTAGAAATGATTGGAAACAAGCAGCCGAATTCATTCAAATGCAACTAAGTGATAGTATAATTGAAGCAGCGTTCACCAAGGTGCCTACGGAAGTGCAAAGTGAATCGTTGCAGAATTTGATTTCAACCTTGAAAATACGTAGGGACAAGCTGGTTGAAGCAGCTGATAGTTATTACGATTACCTATCGAGTTTGCAGATTGTTATGGGTACGGAAAAACCTGATTTTTTTGTCATTACCCGTTATAGTGACGGCAAAACGAATGTGAAAAATTATACGTTTCCAGCCGACGACAAAGGAATGTTGGTCAGCGACCGTACTTTCTTGAGCAAGGATACCAAGGAAATTTGGGTGTATGGACTCGACGGAGAAGATATATTTGAAGTCACTGGCGATGCTGGGCAACCCATTTTTACCAGAATTATCGGTGGCCTGGGCAATGATGTCTATCGTTTAAAAAATGGCGATCGAGTGAAGGTGTACGATCATGAAACATTACCAAATACGATTGAAGAGCGCGATGGAGGAAATCTTCGATTAACCGATGTCTACAATTTGAACACCTTCGATTATAGAAAGCAAATTGAACGCGTTCACGCCTACGCCGGAGCTTTGGGATATAATCCTGATGACGGTTTTAGAACGGGTGCGCAGTATATTTACCAGATCAATAGTTTTCAACGAAATCCATTCTCTCAAAAACATGTGCTAAACGCTGCGTATTATTGGGATACTGAAAGTTTTGATGTCAATTATGAGGGTGAAATTGCTAATATCGTAAACGATAAGAATCTTTCGTATGGGGTTCGATTTACCAGTCCTAATTATACCGTGAATTACTTTGGATACGGAAATGAATCGCCAAACTTGGAAGATGAAGGTGGTACGGACGCCAACCGCGTTCAGGTGCAAACCATCAGTGCTAAAGGCGGATTATTGAAGAATTCAAATTTCGGTTCATTTTATAAATTGCAAGGCGTTTTTGAAGCCATTACGCTTCAAAGTCCGATGCCCGCATCGGTAAACCCAAAAGGAACCGTTGAAGTGGACGAGACCGATTATTTTGGAACCTTGGAAGGTATATATAACTACCGCAGTTTCGATGATTCCCGAAATCCGACCATCGGGATGATGTTCGATTTAAACCTTGGTGCGACTGGAAATTTTGATGACCTACAAAGAACCTTTGGTTATTTGAAGACGCGATTAGGGTTTTATAATAGCTTAACCACTAACAAGAAATGGATTTTGAAAACTCAAATTCGCGGTCAGTTTAATTTCGGCAATCGATTTGAGTTCTTTCAAGCGGTAGTGTTGGGAGCTAATACGGGGCTGAGAGCTTTTAGGGAGGAGCGATTTAGTGGGAAATCGATGTTGGTAGGAAGTGCCGATGTTCGTTATAGCTTCGACGATTTTAATATTGGAGTAAAACCGATTCAGATAGGTTTATATGCCGGAACCGATTTAGGCCGTGTGTGGATACCGACTCGAAATTCTGATGTGTGGCATAGTGATGTTGGTGGTGGACTTTGGATTCACGGTAGTGGTGGCTTTACAACAACTGCCAGTGCGTTTTGGTCGCCAGAGGAAACACGAATTACGGTAGGGGTTGGGTTCGACTTTTAGAATTAAAAAAGCCCGTCGATTAAGACAGGCCTTGGCTGTTTATGTCTAGTATCTACTAGGTTGTTGGGTGCGTATCGGATGTTTTCATGGTCCATGCATCAAGCATCCAACTTATTTTTTCGATATCGCCGATGTATGCGCCAATCATATCGATGGTACCTTCATCGCCAGCGGCATCTGCTTTTTCGATAACTTTTCGCATTTGGATGAGAATCTTACCATGATCTTCCAATAGAATTTTCACCATTTCCTCGTCTTTTGTCCGAGAGGGTGATTCTTTCAGATTTGATTTTTCTAAGTAATCGGAATAATTGCTGATAGGTTGATATCGGAGTGTTAGAATACGCTCCGCGATTTCATCAACTTTCAATTTTGCATCATCGTACATCTCTTCAAACTTTTCGTGTAGATCAAAGAAATTTCTACCTACAATGTTCCAATGGAAATTACGCAATTTTTGATAGTATAAATGATAATCAGCCAAAAGAACGTTTAGCTCACTAGCGGTATCATTTATTTTCTCTTTATCTAAGTTTAAGTAGCTCATGTTGTTTTTCTTACAAAGATAAGAGCCGTCTACCATGTGTCCAATGATAGTCATCAGTTTAGTTTTTTTTTAACTTAGAAATCAGCTTTTTTAAGTTGTTTTAAAAAAAGGGTAAATAATTTCATACTTTTATTGGACTATGTAAGAATTAGTTATCTTTGCGCCGTTATAATTTTCGCTGTAATCCTTGTATTTATGGGCTTATGGCACCCTGAAATCGGATGGATGAAGCAAACGCTAACCTATTTAGTAATAAAATCCCTTTGTGTGTTCCTGTTAATGGGAGCAGAGCTATCGGCTCAGGTTTCACCAAAAATGTTGGAAGAAGCAAATGTTGAGGAAATGTCCGATGCACAAGTTCTTCAATATTGGGAACGAGCAAAAGCTGAAGGATATACCCTAGAACAGTTAAAAACATTGGCGGCTGCAAAAGGTGTACCAGCTACGAGAATTGCAGCTTTTGAGCGTCGTTTGAATGAGGCTCGAACGGCTTCTACTGGACAATCTATCCAGGGTGATAATTCTGAACTTCTAGTGAAGGATACATTGAAAATGGGATTATATCCTAGACCTGTAGCTGTTGCACCGGAGAAAAGCCCGTTGTTTGGGTATGAATTCTTCAACAACCCAAATATAAGTTTTACTCCAAATCAGAGTTTAGCAACTCCACCGAACTATCAGTTGGGGCCAGGGGACAGTATCGTAATAAATATTTGGGGCGCAGCAGAGAATGTTTATAATGTAGAGGTAGATCGAGAAGGAGCCGTAAGGATTCCTAATGTTGGGCCTGTTTACGTAAGCGGTCTAACCATGGAAAGCGCCTCAGAAAAGATAAAAACAAAATTGAAACGCGTTTATGGTGGAATTAGTGCGCCCAACAATAGTGCTTATAAGGTATTTGTTGATATCGCGCTCGGCACTGTTCGAACTGTTCAAGTGAATATTATTGGGGAAATCCAAGTACCTGGCACATATAATTTAAGTGCTTTGTCTACCGTTTTAAATGCACTCTATGCTTCTGGTGGCCCGACGAAGCAAGGTACGTTTCGAAAAATAAAACTTGTGCGTAATGGGGAAGAGGTTTCCTATTTTGATGTATACGACTATCTTATTAATGGTTCGCAAAAGGGAAATAAAACGCTGCAGGACCAAGATGTCTTAATTGTAGCACCCTATATTTCCCGAATTAGTGTTTCTGGAGCGGTAAAACGTCCTGGTATATACGAACTATTGCCAGAGGAAACATTTTCGGATTTGTTGGAATTTACAAGTGGCTTTACCTCCAATGCCTATAAAGATAGAATTGTTCTCGAGCGGATTGAAGGCGATCGTAAGGTAGTTCGCGAGATTGAGGTAGCTAATGCTAGCGATATTCCTTTGAAAGATGGCGATAACATTAATGTTCGAGAGATTATTGAAAAATTTGAAAACCGTATTTCGATTGAAGGAGCGGTGTATCGTCCCGGGAAGTATGAATTGACCGATGGTCTAACGCTGCAGGACCTAATAGAGAAAGCAGCAGGACTTACAGAGGAAGCATTCTTGGGAAGAGGAATCTTGTACCGCTCACAAGATGGAGTAATGGATGAAATAGTACCATTTTCTGTTCAAGCGGTTATGGAAGATAGGCGTGATGTGCTGCTACAGGCCGATGATCGAGTAATGATTTATAATAAATATGATCTTTCAAAGCGACAACCTGTAAGTATCGATGGGGCCGTAAACAATCCAGGCTCCTTTGCGTATGCCGAAAATATGACAATAGAGGACTTGGTTATAATGGCAAGTGGCTTTAAGGAAGGTGCCAATGCCGAGCAGATCAATGTATTTAGAAAGGTAACCGATAACGAATTTGAAACCCTCTCCAAAAGCTTCACGGTTACGGCCGATGGTTCATTGGAGTTGGAAGGCGGCGGAAGCTTTACATTGGAGCCTGGTGATCGAGTCTCGGTTCGCTACTTACGAGGTGTTTCTGAACAAAAAAATGTTTCGATAAACGGGGAAGCAAATTTTGCTGGCACATATGTTATTGAGAATAAGAACGCCAAAATATCAGATTTGGTAACGATGGCAGGAGGGCTTTCCCCTTATGCATTTCTGCAAGGAGCTACACTAATCCGGCGAAATCCCTATTATAGGGATGATGCACAGGAAATTACGTTCGACAATCTTAATGATGATACGGAGGTAGAACCAGATGATATCAAAAATAAAGTAGAATTCCGTGTTGGGATTGATTTGGAAGAAATTTTGAAAGATCCAGATTCTAAATATAACATGGTATTGAAGAACGGCGACAAACTCGTTATTCCATCGATTAAGGAAACCGTAAAAGTTGAAGGCGAGGTATTGGCGCCTGCCTTGGTCCGTTTCGACAAGAATTATACATTGATGGATTATATCGATAAATCGGGGGGATATGCTACGAACGCGAAGAAAGGCAAAACATACGTAGTATACGCCAATGGCGATATTGCCTCAACAAAACATTTCTTGTTTTTTAAGAACTATCCAAAAATAAAGCCCGGGGCTGTTATTTTGGTGCCTTCCAAGCCAGTGGACCGAAATAAGCTATCGGCTCAGGAAGTTATCGGTATTAGTTCGGGACTTACCACCCTTGGTTTATTGATAGATAGATTGCTGAATTGATATGTCCGATACCCACAAAAACGATTATATAAGTTTACTATCCTTGTTAAAGGATATTTGGAGTCGCAAGCGTTTTTTGATTAAAATGCTATTGGTCTTTTTGGTTATTGGAGTTTTTGTAGCTCTTTTTACTGAAAAAGTATATGATTCTGAGGTAAAGTTTCTCTCGCAAAGTAGTTCGACTTCTAAGGTTGGTGGTAACTGGAGCAATATTGCTTCGCTGATAGGTATTAATTTAAGTGGTGCCGTGGAAAATGGGGAAATTCCCTCCAATATATACCCTAAGATAATTAATAGTGTTCCGTACCAAAAGAAGCTGATGGACACAAAGCTTACTTTTAAAGGGGTGGACACTCCCATTACATTCCGAAAATATTACACTGAAATCTATTCGCCAGATTTGGTGACCAAGGTTAAAGGGGTAACCCTTGGCCTACCCGGAACTATTATGGGATGGTTGCGTGGCGGTTCGGCTGAAGCCAAAGAGAAATCGAATACTTCAGTGGCCGATTCCATTCAGTTTATCTCACCAAGCGAGAAAAAGCTACGGGGTATTCTGAAAGAAAGCGTACAGTTTTCACTAGATGAATCAGATGGTGTCATTACGATAAAGGCGATAATGCCAGAAGCGATTCCCGCTGCCCAATTAGCCCAAAGTGCCCAAGTACTATTGCAACAACGAATTATTGACTATCGGATTGCAAAAGCGCAGGAGCAGATGAAGTTTATCGAAGCGCAGTTTGAAGACCAAAAAGAGAATTTTGAGAGTGCGCAGGCCAGCTTAGCCTATTACAAGGATCGTAATCGATTCAATACAACTGAAGCCTCGCAAATCCGGTTGCGGGAACTTCAAAACGAATATGATATCGCACAGTCAGTTTTTTCCGAATTACAGCGGCAGAAAGTGGCACAGAGCATACAGATAAATAAAGATACTCCCCTTTTTACCACTTTAAATCCAGCAACAGTACCTTTAGAACCAGCAGCTCCCTCTAGAGTAAAGATTGTTCTAGTGTCTTTACTATTAGGGTTGTTTTTGGGTGTTCTAATTTTACTGGCTAGAATCTTTATATCGAATTTCAAAACATTTTGGAAGAAAGCATAACCTAACCTAAATTTTTAAAATTTATTCATTTGAAATATCTAAACTTAGCCATAGAAGCCGCTTTAAATGGCGGGGCTGAAATTTTAAAGGTCTATTCCTCAGATGACTTTGGAGTGGAACAGAAAAAAGATGATTCGCCATTAACCGTCGCCGATAAAAGAGCAAACGATGCTATTATGGAGTTTCTCCGTACCACTGAAATTCCGATCATTAGTGAAGAAAACAAAGAAATTGCTTACGGTACACGAAAGGAATGGACGAACTGCTGGATTGTGGATCCTTTGGATGGAACAAAGGAATTTATCAAGCGCAATGGTGAATTTACAGTAAATATTGCGTTAGTTGAAAATGGAGCTCCTATCATGGGCGTTATTTATGTTCCTGTTTCAAAAGAACTTTATTTTGCCGACGTGTCTGCTTCAATAGCTAAGAAAGCTACGGTTTCAAATGAAGATGAGACGGTATCCGCTATTGTCTCACAGGCCATTTCTATTCACCCAAAAAAGGATAGCGAGAAAGCACGAATAGTAGGAAGCCGTTCACATTTAAATGAAGCAACTGAAAATTTTATCGAATCCATAAAAGAAAAAGAAACGGTCGAAATCGTTTCTAAGGGAAGTTCGCTTAAATTTTGCCTTGTGGCAGAAGGAAAAGCAGATATGTATCCAAGATACGCCCCTACCATGGAATGGGATACGGCTGCCGGACAAGCTATTTGTGAGGCCGTTGGAGTTTCTGTTACTGCACTTCCCGATTCTGAACCATTACGGTATAACAAAGAAAATTTGTTGAATCCGCACTTCCTCGTAACCAATAGAACGTAAGTTTTGGGAAAGTACAAATCCGAATCGCACTACAGGAGTCTTATAAAAGGTATCTCCTGGCGCATTGTGGCCACTGCCGATACTATTTTGGTGGTTTTGCTTATAACCTGTTTGTTTGGAAAATGCAGTATCGATCATGCCATTCAGATAGGGCTTACCGAATTCCTTATCAAATTGGCCATCTATTATATTCATGAGCGTGCTTGGCAAGGTGCTCTTAAAGGTAAAAGAACCTCTTCACGTATCATCCTTTATAAAACGATTGTGTGGCGGATCATTGCCACTACAGGAACGTTTATTATTTCGGGTGCTATCTTGGATAGCTTTGATGAGATTGCCTTATTTATTGCACTTACGGAACTCTTCACCAAGTTCTTACTGTATTATTTGCACGAGCGGATGTGGATTCGGATTCCACTTGGGAAAATCAGAAATTATATTCTAGGAAAAAAGAAGTAATATGAAAGAAAACATTATAGCACACGATTTCAATGTAGATCGAAAGGCACGCGCAAACCTCATGGGACATGCGGGGTTGCTTCTTTGGTTTACGGGGTTATCGGGATCTGGAAAATCGACGATAGCCAATGCGCTAGAGCAGATGCTCCATAAAAAAGGGATTCATACCTATACGTTGGATGGCGATAATGTTCGTAAAGGATTAAATGGCGATTTAACGTTTTCACCCGAGGATAGAACTGAAAATATCCGCCGTATAGCCGAGGTCGGAAATTTAATGGTAGATGCTGGTTTAGTGGTACTTTCAGCTTTCGTTTCACCTTATAAAAAGGACCGGGAAATGGTCAGAAAGACGGTTAAAGATGTTAACTTTGTCGAAATTTTCGTAGACACCCCATTAGAGGAATGCGAAAAGAGAGATGTTAAAGGGCTGTATGCCAAGGCACGTAAAGGACTTATAAAGGATTTTACAGGTGTAAATGCACCCTACGAACCACCTTCCAATCCAGATGTGCGTATCGATACTACGCAAACGTCTATCCAGGATTCGGTGGAAGAAATATGGAAATGTATAGAAAAGAAGCTATTATAAAAGAGAAGTAATGAGTAAGTATTATCTGAATTATTTAGATGAATTGGAGTCGGAGGCCATTTATATCCTTCGTGAAGTTTGGGCACAATTTGAAAACCCAGTGATCTTATTTTCTGGCGGGAAAGACTCAATTGTAGTAACACACCTAGCTAAAAAAGCATTTTATCCCTCGAAAATTCCTTTTCCACTCATGCACGTGGATACAGGACACAATTTCCCTGAAACAATCAAATTCCGGGACGATCTTATTGACACGCTCGGCGTACAACTTATTGTAGGCTCTGTACAAGAGTCTATCGATCAAGGTCGTGTAGCGGAAGAAAAAGGAAAAAATGCCACGCGAAATGCCCTACAAATTACCACTTTGTTAGATGCAATCGAAAGCAACAAAGTGGATTGTGCCATCGGAGGTGGAAGACGCGACGAAGAGAAAGCACGCGCAAAAGAGCGCTTTTTCTCGCACCGTGACGATTTCGGACAGTGGGATCCTAAAAATCAACGTCCCGAGCTTTGGAATATCCTAAATGGAAAGCATTTTGAAGGAGAGCACTTTAGAGCGTTCCCTATCAGTAACTGGACTGAAATGGATGTCTGGAATTACATACAGCGGGAAAATATTGAAATACCATCCCTTTACTTTGCTCATGAGCGTGAAGTAGTGTGGCGCAACGAATCTTGGATTCCGGTTTCAGAATTTTTGCAACTTGAGGAAAATGAAGAAATCGTAACCAAGAAAATCCGATTTAGGACGCTTGGCGATATTACCATTACTGGTGGAATTGAGTCGGAGGCAGACACTGTGGAAAAAATCGCCATGGAAGTTTCAGCGATGAAGCAGACGGAACGTGGAAATCGAACCGATGATAAACGTAGCGAAACTGCTATGGAAGATAGAAAACGACAAGGATACTTTTAAAAAAATAGAGAGAAGAAAAGAGATATGGAAATTTCAGAAAATCAATTACTACGATTTACAACCGCTGGAAGTGTAGACGACGGTAAAAGTACCTTAATCGGTCGCTTGCTTTATGATAGTAAGGCAATTTTTGAAGATCAATTGGCTGCTGTAGAAACTACCAGTAAGCGAAAAGGGCATGAGGGAGTCGACTTAGCCCTTTTTACCGATGGCTTGCGCGACGAACGCGAACAAGGTATTACCATCGATGTTGCCTACCGTTATTTTACCACGCCCAAGCGTAAATTTATTATTGCCGATACCCCGGGGCATATTCAATACACGCGTAATATGGTTACGGGTGCTTCAACGGCAAACGCAGCGCTTATTCTTATCGATGCGCGACATGGCGTTATCGAACAAACCAAGCGACATTCCTTTATCGCTTCTTTATTACAGATTCCACACTTGATCGTTTGTATCAATAAAATGGATTTGGTAGATTTTTCGGAAGAGGTTTATAACGACATTATTGCACAGTTTGAAGAGTTTTCTTCAAAATTATATGTGAAGGATATTCGCTTCTTGCCGATTAGTGCCCTGTTAGGGGACAATGTGGTTAACCGATCAGAAAATATGGACTGGTACCAAGGAGCTCCATTGCTTCACACCCTCGAGCACCTTCATATTAGTAGCGATATCAATAAAATTGATGCCCGGTTCCCAGTGCAGACAGTATTGCGACCACAGAGCGATGAACATCGCGATTATCGCGGATATGCAGGTCGCGTAGCAAGTGGTATTTTTCGAACCGGTGATGAGGTTGCTGTCATGCCATCAGGCTTTACCTCGAAGATTAAAAGTATAGATACTTTTGATGGTGACGTAAAAGAAGCCTTTGCACCAATGTCTGTTTCAATTTGTCTGGAAGATGATATAGATGTATCGCGGGGCGACATGATTGTAAAAGTGAACAATCGCCCGGAAACCGAACAGGAATTTAGCGCGATGCTCTGCTGGTTGAAAGATACGCCAGCAAAACCGCGTGCTAAATACACTATTTTACATACTTCGAACGAGCAAAAGGCAATGATCAAAGAAGTATTATATAAAATCGATATTAACTCATACGACCGAAACGAAGAGGACAAGCAGTTGGAGATGAACGATATTTCGCGAGTGATTATTCGTACTACGCGTCGTTTGATGATAGATGAATATCGCGATAATAGGATTACGGGGAGTTTTGTTTTAATTGATGAAACCACAAATGAAACCGTTGCAGCCGGTATGATACTTTAACCGAGGTGGCTTGAAGAAATTCCTCATTACATCTATAGGAAGAACGGGTACCAAAAGCGTCCAGAAATACTTGGATGCGATTCCTGGAGTGCTTTGCTTTCACCATAAAGTAGGGCGTAAGGATGTACCCTTTCTATTTCTATCACAAATAGAGGAGTATTCAAATATTACAAGCGCCTATCTCGAGGAGCGTACCAAGGAGGCTGAAACCTGTAAGGAAGAGTACTACATTGAAGTTAATCCCTACCTACGGTTTGCAGACCCCAAAGTACTGAAACAATTGGGTTGGGAAAAGCTCTTTTTGGTACGGCATCCTAAAACCTATCTGGAAAGCGTGTTTATTCGTGAGTTGTTTAGTGAATATGATAATTCGCTTCACCAAATGCCTTCAAATGAAGATCCTTTTTCGGAGAAATGGACAGAAGCCACTCGATTTCAAAAGTTATGTTGGTATTATGCATACACCCACGAGTATATAGAAAAGAGTGGTAACAAGTATTACCGATACGAAGATGTGGTTGAAAAGAAACAGGTCTTGGAGGATTTTCTAGACCATATCGGAATATCGAAAAAAGCTTCAGAAAACACGCCTTTACCAAAGTTGAATACAACTGGTACTTATAAAATGCGTCGAAGTATGCGAGCTTTACTGGATGGAAAATGGCCTGATATCACACCGTTGGATTGGTCCAAATTATCGGAAGAAGAGCTGGGTACCTATCGCGAGCTATGCTTGCCGATAGCAGAAAAGTTGGGATATGTTCTATAGGAAATGGCGCCTGTATCACGAAGTATACCTTTCCAAAATTATTCGACCATTGCAAGTACACCGATACTTGCATCAGGTTCGAGATAGGAAGAAACCCTTGTTTATACACATCAATAGAACCGGGGGTACTTCCATTGCCCACGGATTGGGCATAACCGCTATTCATCATACCTTTTCTGAATACGAAAAGCTTTATCAGAGAAAGTTTAAGGAACCAATTCCATTGGATATAGAAGTGTATGCTTCCATTCGAAACCCGTTCGATAAGGTAGCTTCGGAGTATAAGTATCGAATAAAGACCAATCAGAATGCGATGGGTAGCCATCCTATTTCATTTGAAGCATGGGTTCAAAAAGCTTATGTCGATAAAGATCCGGAGTATCGAGATAGGAATATAATGTTTTGGCCCCAATTGAAATGGTTGGAGGGAAGTGAGGCGTATACCGTTAAATTCCTTCACTTTGAACGCTTGCAAAAGGAATATTTGGAGCTGTCTGAAAAGTTTGGTGGCAAGGATCTTCCTTGGAAGAAGAAAACGGACGACACCGCGTATTCTTCAATTTATACTGAAAAAGCTAAAAATATCGTTTCAAAAGTCTTTAAAAGTGACTTAGAGACATTCAATTATAACTACTCATGATAGTTCACGAATTTAAAACGGTATTCGTACATGTACCGAAAGCGGCTGGACAAAGCGTAGAAAATTTTTTGTTATCGCTACTCGATAAAAACAGACAGGAGCACGGCGCGGAATATCTATTGCGTCCGAACACCGATGAGCGTAAAGGACCACCTAGATTAGCACATCTTACCGCTGAGGAATACACGAAGCTCGGATATATAAGTAAAGCCGATTATGAGTCTTATTATACCTTTACGGTGGTGCGAAACCCATGGTCTAGAATGGTTTCCTTTTATAAATATCGTGGGTTTAACAGCCTGATCGATTTCAATACCTTCGTTCAACGATATGTGCCAAGCTATTTTGAAAAGGAGTATTGGTTTTATCGCCCTCAGGTTGATTTTATTTATGGTGAAGAAGAAGAGCTATTAGTTGATAAAATAGCGAAATTAGAATCGTTGGATACCGATTTTAAGCAAGTGGCCGATGCCCTATCGCTTGCTGAGCACACCCTGCCAAAGAGCAACCATTCGGAGAGAAAGGGATTGGTCTCTCGGAAGAGCTGGAATCTTCTTAAAAAACATCCAGACATAATAGCGAACCTTAAGTTGTCGGTACCATCCGTTAAAGGATATCGAGATGCATATAATGATGCCTCAAAAAAGGTTATTTCAGCGCTATATGAAAAAGACATCGATTTGCTAAACTACACGTTTTAAGATGAAGTACGGTTTGAACATTGTAGGATTGCAGTATCTTCGAAAATTATCCATATTCATATTGGTAGTTACCAGCATAGCTTGCTCGCAAGAAAAGCAAAATCCATTAAAGGGGATGCTTATTTCTACTAAAATGGAAATAAAAAGCGATACCCGTTGGGAGGATGAGAATGGCATTATTATCAATGGAGACGCCGATATCAAAATAGCAGCTAATGCTACGTTAACCATTGCTTCGCAAGTAACCGTGGTTTCAGATAAAGCAATTTTTTCCGGAAAGGGAAAGGTGGTTTTTGAAACTGCGGCGGTAGAACATATCAATATCGATTGGTTTGGAGCTACCGCAAACGATGGAACTGCAGATAATACGGCCATCCAGAAAGCGATTGATGTTGCTGTTGGAAGCCCAGGCGTTTCAAAAGTATATATTCCAGCGGGCGAATACCATCTCGAAGAACCCTTGGTAGCAATGCTTTCAAAAAATGATGGATATACATTTTTCAACCTAACGGTGGAAGGGCACCAATTACCCTATAACAACACTGGGAAGGGGAAAGGTGGTGTTTCGGTCTTAAAAGCGACGAAAGAGCTTCCTTTCCTATTGGGCATACAAGGAGCAAGAGGAGTTCATATCGATAAATTGGTATTTGATGGTTTTTTGAATAAAGAATTTTCTAAAAAAGACCTTATTTATAAAAACTCCCAAGATTTATATAAACAAGAACGATTCACGCCTATAAGTGCAATTGTCATCGATCCATTTTCAGATGGACTTCCTGACGATAAGGGATATAGTGGTCTCTCGGACTATTACCAAACCAATATTTCGAGTTCTCGGGTTAAAATTGAAAACTGTGTGTTACAGAATGTTCCAACAGGTATAGCGATTAGTCCAAATGGAAAAACGAATCAAGGGGATACCATAGCTATTTCTTTTACGCGATTTCACAATATGGTACAAGGTGTTGTTATTTGCCAGGCGCAATCGCGTAATGTGGTGGTCGACAACTGCAGCTTCCATAGAATGAAATACGCTTTCAACAGTGAGGATTATGGCGAACAGCAAGGCGTTTTACCAGAAGTAAGTCGCTCCAAAATTGCCGATGGTGTGGTTTGGTTGTATAAAGCGAATGGAAACATAGCGTACGGCCATTTCAATCAGGTCTATGCCGAAGGTTTATACGGCATTGGATATTCACAATTGAACAAACAACCGATGCATTTTGATGCTTGTGTGTTTAAGTTTCGCCCGTTGTTGAAGGATGAAAAAGAAGGGGTTAACCCAATCTTGATAAAAGCAGATAATGCTTCATTTGTAGGATGTACCTTTACTTTTGGAGGTGGAAAGAAGAATGTGGAGCCCTTGTTGATGGATATAAAAGATGCCGTATTCATAAATTGCTATTTCGATTCAACCCCCATTAATATCGGAGAAAATATTAGGACTAAGAACAAGTCGGAATTTCTGTCAAAGGGATTGCGAAAAGCAAAATTGAAAACTTCTACATGGGATGAAGCGAATTGGTCGGAAACAGAAAATGTGGGGATTGAATATGATTCAAACATGGAAAGATTTTCGATCAACGATACAGGGGTATATGAAGTAGGAGACTATATTTTCGGCGCGCTTAAAATGGAATCGGAGCCGTTTAATGGTGAACGGATTTTTACAGCGATAGGGCAAGTGGTTTCAAAAAAAGGAGGAAAAATTTTCTTCGAAAATGCCTATTTACCTAAGAATGCTCATAAATTACTGATAATTAGAAGCAAAAGATGATTATTTCACACAAACATCGATTTATATTCATCAAGACGCGTAAGACGGCAGGGACCTCAATCGAAATTGCCTTGAGTAAAATTTGTGGTGATGCCGATATACTAACTCCTATAAATCCAGAGGACGAAGAAGTACGAAAAGAAATTTCTGGAAAGACGGCGCAAAATTACCTTATTCCATTTTCTAAATATAGTGTCCGAGACTGGTTGCGATTACTAAAAAACGGAAAACGGGTTACGTATTTCAATCATATGTCGGCTACCGACGTGAAAGCCCGTATAGATTCTAGGATATGGGAAGATTATTTCACTTTTTGCTTCGACCGCGAACCGATGAGCAAAGCTATTTCGCATTATAAGTGGAGAAGGAAGAAAGTGAATTATGCCGATTTTGGTGCGTATCTAGCATCTGGTGATACCGATTTGATTCACTCAAAGTCATTTTATACCAATAATCAGGGTAAAGTCATGGTGGATGCCGTGTATAAAATGGAGGAAATGGATGTGGCATTCCATGATATTGCTGCTAGAATTGGCGTGGAAACCTTAGAGCCCCCCGCATTTAAAACAAAATCGACACGTAACGAAACCGATATTAACCCCATCGCGCTTAAACAGCAGTACGGCAACACATTACGGAAGCTATTTCACCAAGAATATACAAACCTATACGACGATGCTAAAAGGAATTAAAAAAACTAAAAACTATTTGCTACAACATCGTTTAAAGCGAATTTTGGAGAACAAACCATCATTGTATGTTCAAATTCAGCGATGGCGCTATGCAGGCAAGCGTTACAGTCGAAAGATTGTGAATTCCAATACCGATATCGTTATTGAGGGATATCCGAGATCTGCCAACAGCTTTTCTGTTAAAGCATTCAAGTTTGCAAACGGCAACCAATATAAAATAGCGACCCATCAACACGCCTCTCCTCAGGTGGTGGAAGCCGTAAAAATGAGCATTCCTACAATCGTCCTAATTCGTAAGCCACAAGATGCAGTCTTGTCTTACGCGGCACTAAGGGCAGCTACACACGGCTTAGAGAATTTCCGATCAGGTTATGATATGAGGTGGCTATTAGAAGATTACATCGCTTTTTATGAAAACGTAAGAAATGTACGTAACGGATTTTTGCTCGCTACTTTTGAAGAAGTATTGTCGGATTACGGAGCTGTAATTGAAAAGGTAAATCAAAAATTCAATACCGATTTTAACGCTTTCGAACATACCGATGAAAACGTTTCTAAAGTATTTTCATCCGCTAAAAAACACCTATCGCCATCGGAAGAACGCGATGCGATAAAAAAGGTTTTTGAAGAGGAGATGGAACGGTTGAAAAAAACCGATACTTATGCAAAAGCGCAGCAAGTATATCAGGCCTTTATAAATCATTAATCCGTGGCAAAAAAGCTTTACAAGTCGTTTGGATATAAGGCGATTCAGATTGTTGTACTGACGCTCTATTCCATACTTTTGATCCCGATACTATTGAACTTCTGGGATTTAGAAGTATATGGTGCTTGGATTGCGATATATGCTTTCTTTAATCTGATACAGGTATTGGAACTCGGCCATAGCATGTACGTTGGCAATGAATTTAACTTTATTGTACATAACGATTCGAAAGCTGCGAAAAGAGTATTGGGATCTGCTCTCCGAGGAAATATACTCATCGGTGGATTACAATTGGTAGTAGTTGCATTTCTGTATGTAACCGGGCTATTCGATTATATACTAGATGCCGAAGTTTCTTCATTCGAGGCCGCAACGGTCTTAGGCGTATTGTTTCTTTATAGAATGACGATGGGATCTTTTCGGGGCCTAGTGGTAAAGGCATTAAATCCCTTTGGGCTTATTTATAAGGCCTTTCAGTTTAATTTAATTGAAAAAATTCTTGAATTCGGAGTTTTATGTTCGGCAGCGTTTTTGGATCTTTCTTTGCTGCAATTAGCCATAGTTTGGTTTGTGGTGAAGTTTGCATACTCAAGTATAGTACTTTTCCAAATTCGAAACCTATTACCAGAATTTTATCCATGGTGGAGATACGGATCATTTAAACATGGCTTCCAAAACGTTCGAAAATCATTTGCTTTTGTGGGGAGTAATTTCTTGGATCGGTTGGGTAATGATGGAATTGTTTTAGTAGTATCTGCTTTAATGGGTTCTACATTTCTTCCATTATTTAGCGCAACACGAACGATTGTGAATTTCGGGTTGAAACTTTCCGACTTCTTCCTGGCACCCCTAGCTCCAGAGATGATAAATCTTTATGCCAAGAAACGGAAAAAGCAACTTATGGAGATTTTCAAGGGGTACTGGCTTATGACAGGTGGGATCCTTATGCTTGGATTTACGCTTTCCCTTTTCTTTATTGAACCATTATTTACGTTGTGGACAAATGATACATTACAATTTAGCATGTTACTGTATTGTGCGCTTATCATTATTTTCTTAGTACAGAACCACGGAAAAGTGTTGTATTCATTTTTTATGGGAATCAATCGCACACGATTGGTGTTAATGACTTCCCTATTGAGAATACTGTTGTTCTTTGGCGTGGTATTATCTTTTCAGGAATATGGATTGAACGCAGTACTCGGTGCCTTATTTGTGGCAGAGTTAATCATTGCTGGTGCGTGGCTTCCTATTGCCACCTATAAGGAATTTGAAGTTTCCAACAGGCAAAAAATTTTCTTATATAACAATTTGATTAGTGTACTTTTATTGGCCCTTTTGTACGGATTATTCCTGATGGATAGCAATTTAATATTCCTAATCGCTATCTATCTAATAATCATCATTTTACAAGGAATTCAATTTTACCAAATATCGGCAGATAGCCGACGTAAACTGGCAAAAAACTTTCAAAAGTTAGTTACTTTTGCCCGTAAAGGGAAATAGATGCACCCAAGAGAAGTTCTTTTCGTTTTTCGCAAACCCAACAAGGGTAATTTTAGTATTGAAAAGGTCTATAATACCATTCTCGAAGTGCTGCAAAGACGAAACGAATCTATCTTCAACTTTAACAAGGTTACCCTTCAAAAAAACTATGACCTTAAACGCTTCTTATCCAACTTTTTTAAGAGCTTTTTCTATCGAAAGCGCATTGTTCATATTACTGGAGGTTGTAACTATATGGTGATGGCATTTCCATTTTCTGTATCGGTACTTACCATTCATGATATGTATCATTATAAAACGAAAGGTGGACTAAAGGGAGCGCTCTACGACTGGTTTTTTTACGATCTCCCCCTCGCTTTTGCAAATGCAATAGTTGTGGTATCGGAACAAACAGAAAAGGAAGTACAGCATCATTTTCCCCAAACAAAGTCCAAAATTAGTGTACTGCATAATCCATTGGTAATTCCCGATAAAGCAGTGGAACAGAGACGGAGGAACTTCAATAGGAAGGACACAATCCAAATCCTTCAAATAGGTGATAAACCACTTAAAAACTATGGTCGATTGTTGGAAGCTACCAAAGACAAGAATGTTCTTTACCACTTTGTGCATGCGGATGGCGGTGTGAAGGTCCGTCCATTATTAAAGAAATATGGTTTGGAAGACCGTGCAAATATCTATTCAGATTTAGAGGATGAAGCTTTCTTCGAGCTTTATAAGAAATGCGATGTCCTCTTTTTCGCTTCGGAAGCCGAAGGGTTTGGACTTCCAATTATTGAGGCTCAAGCATACGGTATGCCGGTTATCACCTCCGACCTTCCACCTATGAGTACGGTGGGGAAGGGAGCAATTTTAGTAGATCCGTATTCAATATCCTCTATTCGTGAAGGTTTCGAGAAATTATATGATGAGAAGGTCATGGCATCACATAAAGAAAATGCGGATATCAATTTTCAGCGCTATTCAAAAAATGCGATTGGCGAGGAATACTACAAATTTTACGAGGACCTAGCATGAAAAAATTTTTCATATATACGTTTTTGTATGCTTTCGGTATTTTTCTGAGTAGTGTTTTCTATTCAACTGAATATGGAAATGCTTTCTTCTTAGTGCTTACCGCTATGGGACTTCTTTATAACATAGCCATAATTTTTGATACTAATGTATTAGCGCGAAAATGGAAGTTCTTGAGCGCTGGGTTTGTAGGTGTCTTTACCTGTTTCATGATCTTTAATGGTGGGATAATTCCGCTACTGTACGTAAAGGAGCTTAACTTTTTAAAGGCGAATGCTTTCCAGAGTTATTTGGAATACGGTTATCTTTTCAAGTACACTGTTGTTACTGCCATCGCCAATATCGCTTTTTGGATAGGATATGCCGTGAAGCTAGGCGATTATCTTTTCGCATTTTACTATGAAGGTCTCGGATATAAAAAATTGCTTCAAGGGCGAATAGGAATTCTTTTCCCAAAGGTTTTAATTGTGCTTGGTATCGGGCTCAATCTTGTATTGTTCTATAACGGTGCCTATGGAAGAAGTATCGTGGAACCACTTGAAGTATCAGGCTTTGTTCGATACTTAGTTAACTTTTCAACGTATATCGAGAAAATCGCACTAATCGGTTATTTTATTTTAGCCTTGCATTATTTCAGGTCTGGCAAGCATACTATTTGGTTCTATACGACGCTCATTATACAAATTCTGTTTGCGTTACTTTCTGGTTCTAGAGGGGGAATAATCTTTCTGTTTATTGTAACCGCATTGCCCTATTACTATGTAAACCGAAAATTCACCAAGAAATTATATCTGTTAGGTGCCCTTACCGTATTTGTGGCCTTCACCATTGCCTCCGAAATTAAGGTCTTTACCCAAAATCTGAATAGAAATGTTTCCGTATCTGAATACGTGGACTCCTACATGGAATTTCGGGAAAGCAGTAATGAAGAACTGAACCAGCGTATCTATTCCGAAATTTATTACCGATTTATGCGACGATTGAATACGGTAGCACAGGGAAGCATTGCGGTCGAATATAAAGATGAACATGGGGTGGATAGCGATGATCCAGACTTCTTTAGCGATCTGGTATTCTCTCCAGTATTTGCGGTTATTCCAAGGAGTATGGTACTGCCGCCATTTCCGAGTTGGGGCGAATGGTTTCGGTTGAAGATCTTAAAACAAAGCGATAGCTATTCCTCTAGTACGACCTTCGGTATGATCGCCTATTTTTATTTAACGGCCAATTGGCCCTTTGTACTAATCGGATTGTTTTTTTACGGGGTAGTACTTCGTTTTTGTAACAATCTATTATTGCTCGGAACGGATAGTTCCTTCCTAATATATTTGGCGGTGCTTTCAGCTGTCGGATATATTTCAGCAAATGTCCCTACTTCCTATGTTTCTTTTTTTAGGTTTGCAATCTTTTTGCCGGTATTCTTCTTTATAATAACAAACCTGTTTAACCGAATACGCCTATGATAGTCGTAGTAGCTCCTTATTTCGATCCCGCCTATAAGGCAGGAGGCCCCATCAAGTCGCTAAAGATGGTGTGCCAACTATTCCAACAGCAGGGCTGGGAATATAAGGTCGTTACGCGCGATTACGATATCGATGGACAGACGTTACCAGAAGCGAATAGACGAAGCGATACCGAATACGTTCGGAAGCCTAGGATATCATTTTACAGAAATGCTTTCAAGGAAGCAGATGTAATTTGGATAAATTCTCTTTATAGTTTACCATTCGGGTTGTTACCCTTACTTGCATTGGCGTCATTTTCTGGTAAGCAAGTATTGCTAAGTCCACGAGGTCAGTTGTTACCAGGCGCTGTTTCCTATTCCAAGAAATTGTATCTAAAATTAGTAAAGTTAGGCTTGAAGCGTTCAAAAAATGATATTACGATTCACTATACCAACGAAGAGGATATTAAGAAGTCACTGCCCATTTTCCGCTCCTTTAAACATCGGGTTTTTAATAATCCTATTGAAGGAAATATAAATGATACTTCAACCTCCGCTTCCCTAAAACCTTTTACCATTGCGTTCTTCGGACGAATAGCTCCAATTAAGAATATAGAATTCATAATTTCCCTTCTTACCGATATTCCAGAGGCGAGCTTTCAAATCCATGGAACTGCAGAAAATACTTCGTATAAAGAATCTCTTGTACAATTGATTCGTGAAAAAAAATTAGACGATAGGGTTCACTTTATGGGCGCATACGATAAAACCAATTTTGCAGCGAAATTTGAAGGTGTTACCGTTGGGGTAATTCCCTCGTTTTCTGAAAACTTCTGCCATGTATTCTTCGAAATAATAGAACAGCGAAAACTAGTTGTAGCTAGCGATGGTTTGCCCTGGGAAAAAGTGAATGCGTACCTGCCAAATACCGTCTTACCGTTGCAACACGAACCTTGGCTCCGCCGGTTTCAGCATATAGAAGCATTAACAGATGAAGAGTATCGCGAGGAACAACAGAAATTACTTGATTTTTATGGTAACTTTAATCAATCTGTTAAAAATGAAATTATTGACAACTTTACAAGCCTAATTCAACATACACATGAAGATTAAGAATAAAACCTTACTGATTACAGGAGGAACGGGTTCCTTTGGAAAAGCGGTGCTAAATCGATTCCTCGATACCGACCATTTTGATGAGATCAGAATTTTTTCAAGGGATGAAAAGAAGCAAGATGATTTACGACGACAATTGGGGAGTCCGAAGGTTAAATTTTATATCGGTGATGTACGAGACCCAGAATCGGTGGAGTATGCAGTTCGAGGAGTAGACTATATCTTTCACGCGGCTGCCTTAAAACAAGTGCCTTCCTGTGAGTTTTTTCCATTACAGGCCGTAAAAACGAATGTTATCGGAACTGAAAATGTACTTCTGGCAGCCGTCCGTCACGAGGTGAAAAATGTCGTAGTGCTCAGTACCGATAAAGCTGTTTATCCCATCAACGCCATGGGAATATCTAAAGCTATGATGGAAAAGGTAATGGTGGCAAACTCACGCAGTGCCGGAAAAACCGTTATTTCTGGAACGCGCTATGGAAATGTTATGGCCTCACGCGGCTCCGTAATTCCACTTTTTGTTGAACAACTTAAAAATAACAATCCTCTTACCATTACCGATCCATCGATGACGCGCTTTATGATGACCTTGGAAGATGCGGTAGACCTAGTTTTGTTTGCGTTTGAAAATGCGAACCCTGGCGATATGTTCGTTCAGAAGGCGCCTGCTGCAACTATTGAAACCCTGGCAAAGGCGGTAAAGGATTTATATAATAGTGAAGTCCCCATCAAAATCATCGGTACACGTCATGGCGAAAAACTGTACGAGTCGCTCCTTACGCGTGAAGAGGTTTTAAAGGCTGAAGATTTAGGCGATTATTATCGGGTACCGGCAGACAATCGCGACTTGAACTATGCGAATTACTTTTCGGAAGGGGAAGAGGATATCAGCGAGGTAGAAGATTATCATTCACATAATACGGAACGGTTGGATGTAGAAGGGATGAAAAAATTATTGCTAAAACTCGACTTTATCAGCGAAGACTTAAAAAATCGATAATACTTGAAACCTACTATCCATAAAGGCGGCATCCATCAGGATGAACGGGGAACCCTTCAATTCTTCAACGAATTCGACATGTCGAAAGTCAAGCGAATGTATCATACCACACATGCCGATACTGAAACAATCAGGGCATGGATGGGCCATAAGATAGAGGCGCGTTGGTTTTTCTGTACCTGTGGAAGATTTAAGGTGAAAACAGTTGCGATAGACTTCAATACACTTTCACCAGCAGGGGAGGTTCAAGAATGTATACTTTCCGTTGAAAATGCTGAAGTATTGCATATTCCTGCGGGGTTTGCCTCAGGTTTTCAGGCCCTATCGCCATCCTCATCCTTATTGATAATGTCAGATTATCATTTTGGCGAAGTAGACGACAGCTATAAATTGTCGACAGATGAATTTTTAGAATGGACACAATCATGAAAATTGGAATAACAGGCCAGAATGGCTTTATGGGACAGCATTTGTATAACCATTTACAGCTACATCCCGAAGCCTTCAATATAATAGAATTTAATAGAGATTTTTTTCAAAGTGAAGAAAAGCTACAGGCATTTGTTAATGAGTGCGATGTGGTCGTGCATATCGCGGCCATGAATCGACATGAAGATCCACAGATCATTTATGACACTAATGTAGGGCTCGTGCAGAAGCTCATCGATGCCTGTGAAGCTACCCAAGCAACCCCAAAAATCCTTTTTTCCTCTTCCACCCAAGAAGAACGCGACAATCTATATGGGAAATCGAAGCGGGATGGAAGAAAATTACTAGAGGCTTGGGCCGAGAAAAGTGGGGGACAGGTCGTATCGATGATAATCCCAAATGTTTTTGGTCCTTTTGGAAAGCCCTACTACAATTCGGTGGTGGCTACTTTCTGTCATCAGCTAACCCATGGTGAAACTCCCGAGATCCATCAAGATGGAACCGTAAACCTCATATATATTAATGAATTATGCGAGGATTTTATTCGCATTATCAGACAGGATACTCAGAAACCTTATGCGATCGAAACCATTGAAGCGCCACATGCTATAAAGGTTTCAGAATTATTAACCTTGCTTCAGGAGTATAAAACGGATTATATGGAGAACGGAGAAGTTCCCGATTTAACCGAAGCCTTTCAAAAAGCCCTTTTCAATACGTTCAGGAGTTATATTCCAATGGATTATTTTCCTAGAAATTTCACCCAGCATTCCGACGAAAGAGGAGCGTTTGTAGAAATTATGCGCGCCGATACTCCAGGTCAGTCCTCATTTTCAACAACCGTTCCGGGAATTACCAGAGGAAACCACTACCACACGCGCAAAATGGAACGATTTGCGGTTATTAAGGGAGAAGCTGTAATTCAACTTCGAAAAATAAACACAGATAAAATATATGAGTTTACCCTTAACGGCGAAACACCAGCGTATGTCGACATGCCCATTTGGGTAACCCATAACATTAAAAATGTGGGAGATACGGAACTCATTACACTGTTTTGGATCAATGAACCTTTCGACCCAAAGGACCCAGACACCTATTACGAAACGGTGTAACTTTATGCTTTGATATAGATTAATTTATATTACTTTTGCAGCCGAAACAAACCTACTGATTATGAAAGCATTAAAAGTTCTTACGGTAGTTGGTACGCGCCCCGAAATCATTCGCCTTGCTTGCGTAATGAAAGCTTTGGAAGCCAATAAAGCCATAGAACACGTACTGGTGCACACCGGTCAGAATTACGATTATGAACTCAATGAAATTTTCTTCGAGGATTTAGGTATCCGAAAACCGAATCATTTTCTTGAAGCTGCCGGTAAAAACGCCACTGAAACTGTCGGAAACATCCTCATAAAGATTGATCCGATTCTTGAGGCTGAAAATCCAGATGCTTTCTTGGTATTGGGCGATACAAACTCCTGCCTATGTGCTATTCCTGCCAAGAAACGACAAATTCCTATTTTCCACATGGAAGCGGGCAACCGCTGTTTCGATCAACGGGTGCCAGAGGAGACCAATCGTAAGATAGTAGACCATATTTCGGATATCAATCTTACCTACAGTAGCATTGCGAGGGAATACCTTTTGCGCGAAGGACTGTCGCCAGATCGTGTTATCAAAACAGGTAGTCCCATGTTTGAAGTTCTATCCGCTTTTACATCCAAAATTGAAAAAAGCGACGTCTTAGAGCGATTGTCCTTGAAGAAGCATGAATATTTTGTGGTTTCGGCACATCGGGAAGAAAACATCAACAATCCGAAAAATTTTGAGGGCTTACTCGATGCTTTAAATAAGATTGCCGAAAAATATAATTATCCTGTAATAGTCTCAACACATCCTAGAACAAGAAAAATGTTGGATGAAAAAGGAATTACTGCTCACCAAAATATACAGTTCTTGAAGCCATTGGGCTTTAGCGATTATAATGCGCTTCAAATGAACGCTTATGCAGTGCTTTCCGATAGTGGTACTATTTCGGAAGAATCTTCAATTCTTAATTTTTGGGCGTTGAACATAAGGGAAGCCCACGAGCGCCCAGAAGCTATGGAAGAGGCATCTGTAATGATGACAGGTCTTGATCCTGAACGAATCCTTCAAGGGTTGGTAGCCTTAGCCTCTCAGAAACGCAATCCAGAACGCAATTTCCGGCGGGTAGCCGATTACAGCATGCCAAATGTTTCGGAAAAAGTGGTGCGCATTATTCTATCCTATACCGATTACGTGAACCGCGTTGTGTGGTCGAAGTCCTGAACCAATAAAATCCCACATTATGAGTAAGAGAATTGCGATTTTTGGTTCTTCCAAATTTGAGACAATCGAATATCACATTGCCGACAGTTTAAAACACCTCGGTCATACGGTAATTGTCTTTGATTACAACGACGCTTTTAGTATTCATAAAAAAGCAGATTATTGGTTACGTAGGTTTAATGAGTCCTTTAGCAGGTCTATTGCTAAAAAGATTGCCGAAAAGGTTGTTGCGTTTAAGCCGGATTTGGTTATCGCTACCTATCGCGATATCCATCCTGATTTCGTTGCTACCGTAAAACAGGAAACAAAAGGGCAGGTGCCTTGCGTCCATATAAATCCCGATGCGCTCACAACCTTTCAAAACCAACAGCTATTTGCCTCCGAGTACGACCACTACTTCACCAAGGACCCGTACATTCAATCATTTATGAAGGATAAAATGGGTATATCTGCCCATGTTTTGGCCGAAAGCTTCAATCCAAGGGTTCATAAGGCACCCAATCAGCCGAAAGTGGCATTGGAAAAGGAAATTGGCATTGATGTACTCGCGTTTGGAAGTATGTATCCATACCGCACTAGAATGCTTCAAAAATTGGTAGATGCCGGCGTAAAAGTTAAGCTTTATGGAAGTAAGGGACCGTTTTTTCCAAATTCTTTAAGCCCTTTTTTTACAAATAAAAAGATTTTAGGGGATGAAAAGTCGAGATTAATCCATGGTTCAAAAATTGTTTTTAACAACTTTCATTATGCTGAAATACAAGGAGTAAACTGTAAGTTCTTTGAATTAAATGGAGCTGGTGCCTTTCAAATATGCGATCGGAAAGAAATTATTCAACAATATGTCAATTACGATGCCGAAGCGGTAACCTTTGAAAGTATGAATGAAGCCATTGAAAAGATCAACTACTATTTGAAGCCTTCTCAAAACGACGAGCGTCTGGCAATAGCAGCGAAAAACGCGTCTCATTTTGCCGAGCACCATACCTACGAAAATAGAATGAAGGAGCTTTTTTCAATCATCGGATTTTAAACGAATATGAAACTACGTGCTATTTTTAAGGTTTTTTCGAATTACATGGGATTGGTATTTCATGCATTCCGCTATGCGGCCAAGGGAAAGCATGGAGGGTATATCAATTCCGTTTCATTAAATGCGCAACATCTGCTTCACTCATATTTTGAAAAGGAATATGTATTTATTCATATCAATAAAAATGGCGGAAGTTCCATAGAAAAAGCTTTAGGCGACATCGATCAAGTGCATATGGACGCGCTAACACTTAAAAACTTTATGGGAAGTGAAACCTACAACAAGAAATTCAGCTTTGCTTTCGTACGGAATCCGTACGATAGAATCGTTTCCCAATACCATTATCGATTGGGAAATAACCAAACTGGAATTGAAGACCAAAGCATTTCATTTAAGGACTGGTTGCGCATAACCTATGTGGAGAAAAATCCTGAATTTGTAAACTATCCTTTAATGTTTCAGACACAATGGGATTGGGTAAGCGATAAACATGAAGAGCAATTGGTCGATTTCATTGGTCGTTTCGAAACGATGCAGCAAGATTTTGACACTATTTGCGACCGCATTGGGATTCCAAGGAAAACTTTGCCTCATAAACGAAAGTCGGAGCGGAAACAGGAATTCGATTCGTATTTCGACCGTGAATCGCTTGATATTGTAAACAGGGTGTTTGCCGTAGATTTCGAACGTTTTGGATATCAAGTGAAATAAGGGTAATGAAGATGCTATGAGAATTTTATTGGTAAAGCAATTGTTTAATCCCGAACCTACCGCCAAAAGCCTAGATTTTGCGAAAGAACTACAACGTCGTGGACACGAGGTTGAGGTGCTGACAGGTTTCCCTTCGTACCCTATCGGCAGGATTTATGACGGATACAAACAGCAATTGTATAAGCGGGAAGTCATGGAGGGTGTACCACTCATTCGCGTTCCCATTTATCCCGATCATAGTGCTTCTGGCTTTAAGCGTTTCCTTCATTATTTGTCGTATGCACTTTCAGCCACATGTATCGGATTGTTCTTGGTGAAGAAACCTGACGTTTGTTTTGTATACCAAGGAGCGATTCCCGCAGCGATTCCCGCTGTGGTGTTGAAATGGTTTCGAAAAATACCATTCCTGTACGATATTAACGACTTGTGGCCAGAAACGGTGGCAACTAGTGGGATGTTGACCAACAAGACAGCCCTACGCGTTATTAACGCTTGGTGTCATTTTAATTATCGGAATGCCTCCTTCATTACGGTGGCAACACCTGGCTTTAAGAAAAAGCTGATTGAAAAAGGTGTTCCAGCGCAAAAGCTAGAAGTAGTATCGAATTGGAGTCGTGATGAAATTAAGGGAGAAATGGTTTCTGAAGCAACACGAAAGAAATATTTCGATGCCTCAAAAATTACTATTCTCTATGCTGGAAATTTGGGTATTGTACAATCGCTTTCTACAATCCTAAGTACAGCGAAACAACTTCAACAGGAGCAGAATAACCGTTTTCAATTTGTGTTTTTGGGAGGTGGTGCAGATGAAGAAAATTTAAAACAACAAGCGAAGGAGTGGGCGTTGGAAAATGTATCCTTCATCCCAAGAGTAGCATCCTCAGAAGTCTCCAAATATTTGAACACAGCCGATTTTCTGTTGGTGCACCTAAAAAAGGATGATTTATTCAAAATTACCATTCCATCGAAAATACTGGCATATTTAAAATCCGGAAAACCTATCCTTATGGGATTGGAAGGCGACGCAGCCGATATCTTGAACGACGCAGAAGCTGGTTATACCTTCGAACCGGACAATTCGGAAGACCTAAAAGCAAAACTTGAGAAAATGGCGGCTTTGAACCAAGATGAAATAGCAACGCTAGGAAAAAATGCAAAGAAATATTACCGTGAAAATTTGTCGATTACCGCCAGTGTCGATAAAATTGAACGCAATTTGAAGAATATTGTAAATGACTAAAGAGTATACACCCCTTATTATTATTGGTGCCGGGCGTTCTGGAACGAATATGCTTCGCGATATCATTACCGATATAGAAGGTTGCCATACTTGGGATTGTGACGAAATTAATCCGGTCTGGCGCTATGGCAATAAGGAGTGGCCAACCGATGAACTTCCTTTAAATAGGCTAACACCTGCTATAAAAAAATTCATTCGAGGACGTTTTGAAAAGCTCCATAAGCAGAGTGGGGCGCCTTTCATAGTAGAAAAAACCTGTGCAAATTCGCTGCGATTGGAGTACGTGCATGCCATATTTCCAGAAGCCAAATATATTATTATTAATAGAGACGGTCGCGATGTCGTGCCGAGTGCTATGAAACGCTGGGGAGCTTCTTTTGAACTGTCGTATACATTGAAGAAACTGCGATATGTACCTTTGCGAGATCTTTTCTTTTATGTTTGGCGCTTTGGTAGCAATAGGTTGAAGCAAATGGTAACTAAAAAGGACCAATTATCCTTTTGGGGACCGTTGTATGAAGGTATTGAAAATGACGTTGAAACGCTTCCGCTAATGGAGGTTTGTGCGAAACAATGGCAAGCATGTGCAGAATGTACAATAGCACAAAGAGAAAACCTTAGTTCGGACCAGATATTCGATGTTAACTACGAAACATTTGTAAAAGACCCCAATTCTGAGCTACAGCGTCTTTCGGGATTTCTCGGGATTTCATTGGATGAAAAGGAAATTGAACGTCTTGTAAAAAATGTGTCGACAAGAAGCGTTGGATCGCACAAACGAAAGTTTTCGGAAGATCAATTACAGCGATTGACCGAGATATTACAACCAACGTTAGAAAAACTTGGCTATACGTGAGGCGTAGCGATAAAATAGTAAAACGATTGTTCGACCTGGTGTTGTCCACTATAGGCCTATTGCTATTTGGTTGGCTTATTTTTGTTACAGCAATAATGGCATGGTTGGATACAGGTATGTCAGGATTCTTCAAACAAACAAGAATAGGGCAATTTGCCAAGCCATTTAAGGTTATTAAGTTAAGAAGTATGCGCCCAGTTGAAGGAATTACAACCTCAGTTTCGACCGATAAAGATCCGAGAATTACGAAGTTGGGAAGATTTTGGCGAAAATCGAAGCTAGACGAATTACCACAATTGTGGAATGTTTGGGTTGGTCAAATGAGTTTTGTCGGACCAAGACCTGATGTTCCCGGCTTTGCCGATATGCTGCAAGGGGAGGACCGTATTATCTTGACTATAAAACCAGGAATCACTGGCCCTGCTTCGATTTATTTCAAGGATGAAGAAGCATTATTAGCTGCTCAAACGGATCCAGAACAGTATAATAAGGAGGTTATTTGGCCCAAGAAAGTGGCATTGAACAAGCAATATATCGAAACCTATAGTCTTGGAAAAGATATTGGGTATATCGTAAAAACAGTATTATAATGGAATCAAGGATTTGGCTTTCGTCACCTCACATGGGCGGAACGGAACAAAAATATATCAACCAGGCATTCGAAGAGAACTGGATAGCACCATTAGGACCAAATGTGTCTGGTTTCGAACAGGACTTAGAGCAGTACTTAGGAAATGATTCGCACGTAGCATGTGTATCCTCTGGTACAGGAGCTATACATATAGCCTTGGATATGGCCGGCGTTTCAACCGATGATACGGTTCTTTGTCAGAGTTTCACATTTTGTGGTTCGGCCAATCCGATTATCTACAGAGGTGCGACTCCGATCTTTATCGATAGTGAAATGGATACTTGGAATATGTCGCCCGCTTACTTAAGGAAGGCAATTCAACAAGAATTGGAAAAGGGGAAGAAGCCAAAAGCGGTTATTGCAGTACACTTATATGGTATGCCAGCTAAAATTGATGAGATAGCGCAAATTTGCAAGGAGCACAATATTGTTCTTATCGAAGATGCTGCCGAGGCATTAGGGTCTGAATATAAGGGAAGAAAATGTGGAACTTTTGGCGATTTTTCCATTCTATCGTTCAATGGAAATAAAATAATTACCACCTCGGGTGGAGGAGCATTGGTATGTCGTTCCAAGAAAGAAAAGGAGCAAGCAATATTTTTAGCCACCCAGGCGCGAGATGCAGCTCCTCACTATCAACATACCAGAGTAGGATACAATTATCGAATGAGTAATATCGTGGCTGGAATTGGACGAGGGCAAATGGAGGTATTAGATGCACACGTAAAGTTGCGTAGGGAAAACCATGATTTTTACCATAATTTCTTTAACAATATAGAGGGGGTGACGGTTTTTGAAGAGCCATCTTCAGAATACTTTAGTAATCATTGGCTTAGCTGTATTACATTTCATAACGATAACGAAATGTTAAATTGTGAGAAATTACGTAATTTCCTACTTGAATTTAATATAGAAAGTAGACCTTTGTGGAAACCTATGCACTTGCAACCGGTCTATGCATCAGCAGTTTACTATGGAAATGGTGAGGCGGAAAGACTATTCAAATACGGTCTATGCCTTCCGTCTGGTTCAAATTTGACCGTAGAAGAGAAAGAGAGAATTAATAAAGCCCTACAAGTTTTTTTTAAGCGATAGTAGGCAGCCCCATTTAGAAAAGATGATGAAGACGAAGCTTATACGTGCTTTAAAAGTCATTTTATCCTCTAAGGATAATAGACTCGATATTCGAAGTGTTCGATATTTACCCCGTTGGGCGGTATTAGGTATCGATACTATTCTCCTGCTCTGTTCTATATTTCTCACGGCCATTGTTTTAGGCGATATGAATATCCATCACCTAAATTTCATGCCGGCTTATCAGCAGGTATTATTGGTGTTGATGGTGAATGTCATCGTAATGCTGCTTTTTAAGACCTACGCAGGTCTAATTCGCCACTCTTCATTCATGGATGCACTAAAACTAGTGCTATCTAGTATAAGTACTTTTGGTCTTCTAACGGTAATAAACCTTATTACTTTAGCAATTACGGGAGAAAAGATTTTCCTAAATGCTGCTTTGGTAGTATACTCATTTTTTTCATTTGTATTTCTATTTACCTTCCGCTTGGCGATTAAACAATTGTTCGAGTACTTCCGTTTATTTCAAGTAGATAAAAAATGTGAGAAAGCCGTAGTTGTTGGAATCGATGAAAACGCCATTTCAATAGCGGCTGCACTGGACTTAGAACATCCTCAGCGATTCAAAATACAAGGTTTCTTATCGAGGAAGCCATCCAATAAGCGCTTGATGATTCTTGGGAAGCCTGTGGTTAAGGTAGAAGGAAAAATCAGTAACGAAGTTCAAAAATTAGGAGCCGATGCCGTAATTCTATCGGGTGATGGCTTAACTGCCAATCAGAAGTATACTTTGGTTGAAGACTGTTTAGAGCACGATATAAAAGTGTACAACAGTCCATTGGTACTGGATTGGAGCACTGAAACTTCGGTGGCGAAGCAGGTTCGAAACCTTCAGATTGAAGATTTGCTGGAACGCGAACCCATCGTACTTCATGATCGCGAAAAATCGAAACAGTTGTTTGGGAAAACAGTTTTGGTAACCGGTGGTGCCGGATCTATCGGAAGTGAAATCGTGCGCCAACTAATAAAGTATAATCCAGCACTGGTTTTAATATTAGATCAGGCCGAAACTCCTTTACACGAACTGAATCTAGAGTTACAGGCTAAGTTTAAGGACTTCAATTTTAAGTGTATTATCTGCGATGTTGCAAATAGGAATCGATTGATGATGCTTTTCAAAAAGTTTAAAATAGATGTGGTTTACCATGCCGCGGCATATAAACATGTGCCGTTGATGGAGGATAATTCACCTGAAGCAATCATAACAAATATTTATGGCACTAAGAACTTGGCCGATCTAGCCATACTAAACAAAGTGTCGCGATTTGTAATGGTTTCAACCGATAAGGCTGTTAATCCAAGCAACGTTATGGGAGCGTCCAAACGTGCGGCCGAAATGTATGTGCAATCACGAAACTTCTATAAGAAGAACCCTAAGAAGGCAACTAAATTCATTACAACACGTTTTGGGAATGTTTTGGGCTCAAACGGAAGTGTTGTACCGCTATTTAAAAGTCAAATCGAAAAAGGTGGCCCAGTTACCATAACACATCCCGATATTATCAGGTATTTTATGACTATCCCAGAAGCGTGCCAGTTAGTATTAGAGGCTGGTGCTATGGGGAAAGGTGGTGAAATTTATATTTTCGATATGGGTGAACCCGTGAAAATCATGGATTTGGCTACAAAAATGATCAAACTTGCGGGATATGCACCTGGAGAGGATATTGAAATAAAAATTACAGGGCTTCGCCCCGGCGAGAAGTTATATGAAGAATTGATTGGCGATACCAGTAAAGCATTGGCAACACATCATGATAAAATCCTTATCAGCAAAGATCTAGAGCAGGACTTCGATGCTGTATGTGAAAAGGTAAATCGTATAATTCAAGCGGCGCTGCGGTATGACGCTACTAAAGTGGTTAAAGAATTAAAACGATTGGTGCCAGAATATATCAGCAAGAACTCCGAATTTGAGTCTTTAGATGACTCAGTTGAAATCCACGCAAGTGATTCTTCACAAGAACCAATAAAATCCAATATCATATCAGAAGACTAAAAATGAAGCCGATAGGATGTAAATTTTTAGCCGTCGCGATTGCTTTCATCATGCTTAGCGTGAGTAGCAATGCTCAAGATAATGGTTCACTAAATTTTAATGGTGCTATCGAAGTAGAGGGGATTTTGGGAAATGACGATGTACTTCCATTTTGGTTGCGCGCAAATACCTTTGCAGCGAAGGCGGAAGCGACAAACTATGTCGTTACGCCCGACTTTAGTCTGAGCTATGCAATTTCCGAACGGGATTCTATTTCCATTGGTGCTTCGGCGTACTTTCACGATGGCTTTAATGATACGTTCCAGCGAAATGAACTGTTTTTACGTTATCGTACTTCTTGGCTAGAAGTTATTGCTGGTAGTAAGCGTATACAGGAACGTTTTCATGGTGCTTCCATAGTAGCTGATAATTTCTGGATGTCGGGAAATGCAAGGCCATTGCCGGGTCTCTTATTACAAGCGCCTGAGTATTTGAAATTGACCAATAGTCTTCGATTGGATTATGCGCTAGGACATTTTTTTCTTAATGATGATAGGGTCGTACAAGATGCCTGGGTGCACTATAAACGTTTTGGATTATCATGGAGCTTTTCGCGAAAGACTTCTTTGGTATTTGAGGTTGAACACTATGCTCAATGGTCTGGAACATCGCCAGATTTTGGGAAGCAACCTAATGACTTTAGCGATTTTATAGATGTGTTTCTTGCAAGCGAAGGTGGCGAGAATGCTGCTGATACCGATCGAAGAAATGCCACAGGCGAACATATGGGCTTATTTAATTTAGTGTATCAATACAAGCCGGCTATCGGTACATATTCCATATATCATGAACATCCAATTGAAGATGGATCGGGAACCCGCTTGAAGAATTTTCCAGATGGAATTTGGGGTATTGCATTTACAGCAAATGAGAAACGCTATACGAGTGTCCTGAAAGCAATCGTTCTAGAATATATACAAACTACAGATCAAAGTGGTCGAACAGGAAGAAGCGGAAATGATAATTACTTCAACGGAGGCGTGTACCGTTCGGGTTGGTCGTATGAGCAACAAATTATCGGCTTACCGTTTATTCAACTAAATCCGAATGGAATTCGAATTCAAAACAATCGATTACGAGCCTTACATTTTGGGATTGTGATGCGTTCACGCTCATTTGAATATCGTTTGAAATCTACTGCTATCGAAAACTTAGGAACCTACGGAGAGCCTTTCGATCCAAAACAACGTGCCCTTCACAATAGTATAGAAATCAGTTACGAAACGGATTCGTACGGAAGTTTTATACTAAGAGGTGGCTACGACTTTTTAGAGTTTCGCGACGATGCCTACGGTGCTGGAATGGCATATCGTTATGTATTTTAAATAGATTAGGCTACAAACGCTTGTTGGCCTTATTTCCTAAGGTGCCTTTCACATCATATACCACGCTATTCTCATGTTTCAATGATGCTAAGGATAGGGTTTCAAATTGGTTGTGTGAAACCGCTAATACAATACAGTCAAAGGTGTCATCAGGACATTCCTTCGTAGTTTTCAATCCGTATTCGTGTTCAACCTCACTCGGATCTGCCCATGGATCATATACAGTGATATTCGTTTCATACTCCTCTAATTGTCGAACGACATCAATCACTTTTGTATTCCGAACATCGGGACAGTTTTCCTTAAAGGTTATACCCAATACCAAAATATTGGCATTCTTTATTTTAAGATTGTTCTTCAGCATTAACTTCACCACTTCACTGGCAACATAATGACCCATACTGTCATTCATGCGACGACCCGCTAAAATAATTTCAGGATGATATCCCATTTCCTGTGCCTTCTGCGCTAGATAGTAAGGATCGACACCGATGCAATGCCCCCCTACAAGACCTGGTTTGAATGGTAGAAAGTTCCACTTGGTCCCGGCGGCTTCCAAAACTGCATGCGTATCGATATTCATCATATTGAAAATCTTAGCAAGTTCATTTACAAACGCAATATTGATATCGCGCTGCGAGTTTTCGATTACTTTTGCCGCTTCGGCTACACGGATTGTAGGTGCCAAATGCGTTCCTGCAGTAATGACTGAAGCATATAGTCGATCTACTTCCTTTCCTATTTCGGGTGTGGAACCGGAAGTCACTTTTAGAATTTTTTCAACGGTATGTTTTTTGTCTCCTGGGTTAATACGTTCAGGCGAATATCCCGCAAAGAAATCAACATTGTATTGTAGCCCAGAGGTTTCTTCTAAAACGGGGATACAATCATCTTCGGTGGCACCAGGATATACCGTACTTTCATAGATAACAACATCACCTTTCTTCAAGACTTTACCCACCGTCTCACTCGCTTTGATTAGTGGCGTTAATACGGGTCGATTGTTCTTGTCTACCGGTGTTGGAACCGTAATGATAAAATAGTTGCAGTTTTCAAGGTCTGAAAGTTTCGTGGTGCAATAGAGTCCTGTATCTTCAGCCCCAATAGGGTTTTTATCAGCCAAAACCGATTGAAGGTCCTCATTGGAGACTTCTAGTGTACTATCGGTACCGCTGTTCAATTCAGCAACTCGTGCTTCACTTATATCAAAACCAACGACTGGATATTTAGTAGCAAATAATCGTGCTAGGGGAAGCCCAACATATCCCAATCCGATGATAGCAATATTCTTCATGAATAAATTTATTTAATTTCTAAGTGTTCCCAGTACCAATGTACTGCTTCTTGTAGCCCTTCAGAAAATACATGGGAAGGCGTATACCCAAGCTTTTGCTTCGCTTTCTCGATAGACGCTAAGGAATGGGGCACATCACCCTTGCGTATAGGACCATGTTTAATTTCAATATTAGCAATTTCAGAATCGTATTCACTAAGATGCGTTCGTAGCTCCATCGCCATCTGCTTTATAGTTGTTCTGTCGCCAACTGCAGTATTATAGACTTCATTCAGGGCGGTTTCATTTTCCGTAAGAAGTGCTCTAACGTTCATCTGTACCACATTGTCTATATAAGTGAAATCTCTTGAATACGTGCCATCTCCATTTATGGTTGGACTTTCGTGTTTCATAAATTGAATCACAAATTTTGGGATAACCGCTGCGTAGGCTCCTTTGGGGTCTTGTCTTCTTCCAAAGACATTGAAATAGCGCAACCCAATAGTATTTAAACCATAATTCTGAAAAAAGATGTCAGCATACAGTTCGTTAACGTATTTAGTAATAGCATAAGGCGAAAGGGGCTTCCCTATCGTGTCTTCTATTTTCGGCAGCGACTTAGAGTCGCCATAGGTAGAAGAACTCGCGGCATACACAAAACGTTTAATTCCTTGATCTCGGGAAGCAACGAGCATATTCAAAAAACCATTAACGTTTACCTCGTTGCTGCTAATTGGATCGTTGATAGATCGAGGAACTGATCCTAATGCTGCTTGGTGCAATACGAAGTTTTGACCTCCACAGGCTTGCTGACATGTATTTAAATCGCGGATGTCGCCTTCAACCAACTCGAAATTGGGGTGTTCCAAGAACGATTCGATATTTCGTTTATGACCTGTGGCGAAGTTATCCAGACAGCGAACCTTACTACCATTCTCCAAAAGATATTCGCACAGGTTGCTACCGATAAATCCGGCGCCGCCAGTGACTAAAATTCGGGTGTTTTTTAATTTTTGAAGGTTCATTTTCAACGGATAACTTTCGCGGCGTAAAAATAGTAACTATTACTTAATTGTTGCGGTGTTCAGGATGATTAATTCTTGCGATTTTTTCCGAAGAGAAAACCCAGTGGAAGCCAAAGAACAAAGAAAAAATACCAACCCGTAACAAGTCCGATAATTGTCACTATAGCTGCGATAATCGCTATTATAATTCCAGTTTTATTGAAATAAGGCTGTTCCATTGTCTTGAGAATAAAAAGACCCGGGAAAATCCCAGGCCTAGTTATTTTGATGTAGAAAAAATTACTTGATTTCTACCAATTCTAAATCGAAGGTCAAATCCTTTCCTGCCAACGGGTGATTTGCATCCACAATGATGTGGTCATCATTTACTTCCGCAACACGCAATTGGCGCTCAGAACCATCAGGGTTTTTTGCCATTAGACCCATGCCTACTTCAGGCTTAATTTCCTCAGGAAGGTTGTCATTTGGCACTTTGTGGAACAATTCCTTATTCACGTCACCATACGCCTCTTCTTTCGGGATATTGATCGTTTTCTTTTCACTTTCTTCCATACCAACGATTCCCTTTTCGAATCCTGGGATCAACATTCCTTGTCCCAAGGTTACCTCAATAGGGTCGCGTTGTACCGAACTGTCAAATACCTGTCCGTCTTCAAGCTTTCCTGTGTAATGTACACGTACTGTGTCTTTTGCTGTTGCTTTACTCATAAAATTAAAATAATTGATTTTCAATCTTTTATCGAAGGGGCAAAGGTACAGGTTCTCTTTCGGAATAAAGAAGAATGCCTAATTAATTTAGAAAGGTTTAACAACTGTAAATCAAATAGTTACACTTAGTTTATTGAGATGAAGACATTATTCGTTTTTGTGGAACGAAACGGACGCACTATTTTAGCTAGAACTACTCGTTTCATGCCACGACGATTACTATTTCGAAATGTACGGCAAATACTTCCATTCGGATATATTTGGCTACTTATGGGATGGGTTTTTTTATTGGTAGAATACGCTGCTGCCGATGGCCCAGAAGCCTACCGGGAAACCGCTATATTACTTACGCCAGAAGTATTCATCTTTGCCAGTATCGCTGTTTTTGTGGTGGGGTTATTTATCGGATTTGTTGAAATCCGTTTTCTTCAAAATGCCTTCTCAAACCAATCGTTCCTTCAGAAAGTATTTTTAAAGCTATTGGTCTATAATTTATTATTGTTTCTAGTTATCACGATTACGTTTCCCATCGCGGCCAGTCTCGAAATGTCTTTGTCCATCTGGCAAGCCGACGTTTGGAATCGATACTTGGCGTATTTATACAGTGCTACCTTTTTAAGTACGGGCCTCCAAATGGCGGTATCCCTACTGCTCACTATCTTTTATGCTGAAATTCGCGATTATGTCGGGCAAGGCGTGTTGCGTAATTTTTTTATGGGGAAGTACCATCATCCGATAGAAGAAACTCGAATCTTTATGTTTCTCGATATGAAGTCGTCTACCTCAATCGCCGAACGCTTGGGACACACAGACTACTTCAAATTACTAAGGCAGTTTTATATCGATCTTTCAAAAGCGGCGGATCCTTTCGACCCGACAGTCTATCAATATGTGGGGGATGAAATGGTGCTTACTTGGGTCTACAGGAATAAAGAAATTGTCCAAAATGTTATTGAGTGTTATTTCCAAATGGTGAAAGGATTACAGAGCAATCTTTCTTGGTATAATGAGAATTTCTCAGAACTTCCTTCCTTTAAAGCTGGAATCCATATGGGAAGGGTAACAACTGGCGAAATCGGTGTGTTGAAAAAGGAATTGTTGTTTACAGGCGATGTGTTGAACGTTACGGCTAGGATTCAAGCGCTTTGTAATTCTTTTGAAGTTTCCATCCTAGTTTCTAAAACTATTGCCGAAGAAATGAGAGAAGCCGAAAATTTCGAATTTTTCTCAAAAGGGGAAGTTACATTGAAAGGCAAGGAAGAAAAAGTAGAAGTATATACCGTGAAGAGAGCATAAGAGTTACTTCCCGATACAAAAGTTCGCAAAGATATTTCCTAACAATTCATCGTTGGAAATCTCTCCCGTAATTTCACCAAAGTGATACAATGCCTGACGGATATCGATAGCCAACAAATCACCACTTAAACCAGAATCCAAGCCTTGCTGTACTTTCTGGATTTCCGATAGCGCTTTTAACAAGGCATCATAATGACGGGTATTGGTCACAATCGTCTCATCGTTACGAAGCGCACCGGTATTTACAAAATCTAGTAGCTTGGTGGTGAGTTGTTCCACGCCCGTTCCCGTTTTTGCGGATAGCGTAAAAAGATTTGGGATTTGCGATTTGAGCGTCGAGATTTCAGAATCAGAGAGTTTGTCCACTTTATTGGCAACTACCATTAATGGTTTTTGCGGATATTTATTCTTCAGCTTTTCTATTTCAATGGAAATACGGCTAAGCTGCTCGCCTTGAGGGGAGCTCCCGCCATTGGCGGGTGAGGGGTGTTCCTGAATTCCTAATTCTGAATTCTGAATGTAAGAGGCATCGAATAAATACACCACCACCTGCGCCTGACCAATCTTCTCGAAGGTCTTCTTAATTCCCATACCTTCAATTGTATCTTGGGTTTCACGAATACCGGCTGTATCGATAAATCGGAAGCCAACACCACCCAAGGTAATCTCGTCTTCAATCGTATCTCGTGTCGTTCCCGCGATATCGCTTACAATGGCACGCTCTTCATTCAGTAAGGCATTCAATAAGGTGCTTTTCCCAACATTAGGCTCCCCAACGATAGCAACAGGAATACCGTTTTTCAACACATTCCCTGTAGCAAAACTATCGATCAGTCGCTTTAACACTTGGACGATACGCTTCAGCAACCGATCGAATTCATCACGGTTGGCAAACTCAACATCCTCTTCAGCAAAATCGAGCTCCAGTTCAATCAAACTGGCAAAGTTCAATAGCTCTTGTCGCAAGTGTTGTATTTCCGAAGAAAAACCACCGCGCATCTGTTGTATAGCCAACTGGTGACTAGCAGCACTCTCTGAAGCGATGAGGTCGGCAACTGCTTCGGCCTGACTTAAGTCCATTTTTCCATTTAGAAATGCACGTAAGGTAAATTCGCCAGCTTCTGCCATACGGGCACCTTTCCGAAGACATAGTTGTATAATTTCCTGTTGAATGAAAGGCGAACCGTGACAGGAGAATTCCACCACGTCTTCCCCTGTATAACTGTTCGGATTCTTAAACACCGACGCCAACACTTCATCCAGGGTTTTATCGCCATCCTTGATATGCCCTAAATGAATGGTATGCGTTTTTTGATTCTTCAACACCTTTCCCGACACCGATTGAAACAATTCCGAAGCAATGGCTAGCGCTTCATTTCCTGAAAGGCGAATAATGGCAATAGCTCCAGCTCCCGATGGTGTGGCTAGGGCAACTATGGTATCGTTGTGAATCATGCGGCAAAAATACGAATATTGTAATCGATTTTAGGCTTGAAGCGTTAAGTGAAGCACTAAAATGTATAGGTAACTCCCAATCCGCCATAATAATTGATGGGTGGAGCAGGGTAGAAGTAGCGGGGCTCATTTCCGCCAAATGCCGAAGCATTAATCAATATTGAAGAAGCATAGGTCGCATCCGCTACGTTATTGATGCCTGCCGAAAGGGATAGCTTGAAGTTTTCCAAAAGCGTGGTATTATATCCTGCTTTCAGGTTTAGTACGGTATACGAATCGCTATAAAGGTCGTTGGCATCGGTGATGGGCTGACTACCAACGTGAAGCACATTTCCCAAAACATACATTCCTGAGATATGTTTCAGGGTAAGGCCACCTGAAAGTTTTTTATCGGGCACACCGGTTAGTTCATTTCCCGAAAAGTCTTCGTCGCCATCTACAAAATCGATAAATTTATGAAAGTTGAAGTCGGCATTCGCATAGGTTGAAAGCGTAAAGTTTTGAAAGATTTCAGAAGAATAGTTTACTCCTACTTCGATACCACGATTATGGGTGTTGCCCGCATTCCGGCCTACGAATTGGTCATTTCCAACACGTTCGGCAACCAACAAATCGGTAATGGAAAGTAAATAGGCGGCTACCTTAACTTGTAATCTGTTGCTGAGAAAATTGGCCTCTGTTCCCACTTCATAGTTCCAGCCAATTTCAGGTCCGATTTCTGGGTTCACAATCCCTTCTGGTGTTAAGGTTTCGGCAACACTTGGGTAGTTAAACCCGCGACTGATGTTTCCGTACAACGACCAATTTCTAGTGATATCGTACAGGAGGCTTAGGTTTGGAGCCACGATGGTTTCAAAATCTCGATCGGCACTGGTATTTTCTTCACCTACATTGAACGAATCGGTAAGGTCGTAATTGGTAGTATTGACATTCAATCCGATTTCCGTCTTGAATTTTTCTGAAATAGGAATAATCGTTGTGGCGAAAAAATTCAATTGACGACGTTTCTCGTCATTATCGCTTAGAAGATCGCCTTGTAGACTACCATTACCATTGTTTTCTTCATATAAATTTTGAAAGGTCCGGCCATTATAATCGCCTTCGTACCATTCACCTCCAAAACTTAGCGTAGCATTTCGATCGGCAAGCGAATAGGAAGTCGCAAAAATAGAGCGCAGCCCATAACTATGGGTGAACTCTTCCAGAATATCGAACGGTCTGGGTTCATAATGGTCTAAATAGGTATAAAAAACGCTGGTCGTATTGCTGAAGGTTTCGGAAATTGTGCTTTCCAAGCTAATCCCAGTCAAGGTTTGCCGATTGTCTTCGAACCCTTGTGCTTGTCCCCAAGTGAAGGCTGCTTGCGTAAGATCTTCATTAAAATCGGTTTCGCTTAAGGAACTGGCAATCTCGGAGATATTGTTAGTATGCCGAATCAGAATTCCGAGTGAAAGCCTTTCACTTAAATCATAATTTGCCGAAATTAAATAGTTATTCCGATTGTTGAAGCTATTCTCGCGAAATCCGTTGAGTTCAAGATGATCGTAATTCGCGAACAGGGTTAGTTTGTCATCTTTCACAATTGCGGTGAAACTGTTTTTCAGCAACCCAAACGAGCCAATCGTAAACGTATTCGATACCTCCGCTCCATCGTTCAAAGGAGTTTTGGTTGAAAGCAGTAAGGTGCCGCCCAAATTGGTGCCGTATTGCGTGGCTTTTGGTCCTTTTACCACCTCTACGGCAGCTAGGGCATTGATGTTGAAGCTATTGATCTCGGTACTGCCCGTTCCATTGGTAATCGGTATGCCATTGAAGTAGGCGCGAATCTTATTGGTACCATATAGCGTTCGTGACCCAACGCCGCGAATAGTAATTCGGTTGGTGTTCTGCGCACCATTTTGAATGTATACGCCCTCTGTCTGGTTTAAGGCATCGATAGCGTCAACAGGATCAAATTCTCCCAATTTTTCTTCAGTAAGGGTTTTGGTGGGAATAAGCACACCACTTTTTTTGTTGAAAGTTGCTGCGAGAAGTACTGTAGAAAGTTCATTGTCCTTTGGAATCCGTCGTAGTTGAAAAGTACTGTTATTCTCCGTTAGGGAAACTTCAAGGAAAAAATAGTTTGGATGTGAAAACGTGATACGAATAGGTAGGCTAATAGATGCTGGTAGCTGAAAAATACCGCTTTTATCAGTAGTGGCGATTTTTTCATCTTCGATTGTTATTGAAACATCAGCAATAGGGTTGAAGTCGGAATCGACCACTGTACCATTCGTCTGCGATTCACCGTAAAAAAATACAGTCATAAAAATGACTGTATGTATGGTTCGTAATATGTTTCGCTTCCTATTGTGCATACTGTACTTTCCAAATTACCCCTCCGCTATCGTCATTTACCAACAGTGAGCCATCGGTAGCAACAGTTACGCCTACCGGACGACCGTATACTTGCGAGCCATCGCCTTCCGCAATAAACCCGGACAAGAAATCCTGTGGTTTTGAAGTCGGTTCGCCGTTTTCAAAAGGCACAAACACTACTTTATATCCTGAAAAGTTTTTTCGATTCCAAGAACCATGTTGCCCTACAAAGGCTCCGTTTTTATATTTTTCAGGGAACTGATCGGCTGTATAAAAGGTAAATCCTAAAGAAGCGGTATGATTTCCGGTAGCCACATCGGGAACGATGGCGGCTTCAACCAACGAATCGACTTGCTTATCGAGCAATCTTGGGTCGCGAATCTGACCGTAATAGGAGTAGGGCCATCCGTAAAATCCGTCCTTTTTCACACTTGTAATGTAATCCGGCACCAAGTTATCACCCAATTTGTCGCGTTCATTAACTGCGGTCCATAATTCACCATTTATCGGATTCCAATCCATCCCGACAGGATTTCTAAGGCCACTGGCATAAATTACTTCGTCAGAACCATCCAAATTAACTTCCAAAATATTGGCGCGACGAATTTCTTCTTCCATACCGTGTTCGGCTACGTTACTTGCCGAACCAACCGAAATATAAATCTTATCCTTTGCTTCATTGGTAATGATATTTCGCGTCCAATGGTTATTATAGCCTCCCGCTGGGAGCGAGACAATCTTTTCACCTTCCATATCTTGTAAACTCGTCTGACCGTTTTTATATGGATAGCGCCAAAGTGCATCTGTGTTGGCGACATAGAAATAATTATCGATGACCAACATTCCAAAAGGTTGGTTGAGGTCCTCTAGGAAAGGTGCGCGTACTTCAAATTCGCCATCTCCATTTGTATCTCTCAAGATAGTGATACGATTCGCGCTTTTTCTTGTGTTGCTCTCCACCACGAATATATCATCGTTGGGAGCGATGTACGTCCACCGCGGATTATCGAATCCCTCTGCAAACTTTTTTACGGTAAAGCCTTCCGGTGCTTTTGGTAATTGCCCTTCGGGCCATTCGGTAAGTTTTGAAATTTTGGCTACCGATTCGGTTGCATAAGGAGCGGCAAGTTTCAGCGGTCCTACGGCCGTTTCAACAGTAGAAGCGGTATATTCCTTGTCCGGAGCTTCCATTTCCCGTTCTGCTTTGCTCTCACCAGATTTCTGCTTGCAAGAGATTATGGCTATAATGGTTAGGAAGAGTATAATATTCTTTTTCATATTGAATGTTCACTTTCTATAAAAATACTGGAAGGGAAAGGTTTATCAAGGGTGAAGTATAAGTTTACAAAAACTTTAACCAAATTAGAGGGGATCGTAAAATTTGATACCCAATATGTAGGGCACTAAAAAAGGGAGCTTTGTTGCTCCCTTTCTTCACCTAAATAACTTTACTTATTATTCAATAATCAACTTTTTGGTACCTACCAATCCTTTGGTATTGTAAAGGCTTACCATATAGATACCGCTTGATTTGTCTCGTAAGGAAACCATGATAGAAGTTTCGGTACTATTTACGGAAATCGTTTCCAGTTTTCGGCCCAAGTAATCATACACCACTATAGATGAGATTTCCTTGGAAGGATCGACATCCACATAGAAGACACCTGAAGAAGGATTGGGATACATGGCGAAATCTGTGCTTTCAAATGCCTCATCTCCTAAAGCAATATTGTTTAACGGACTGTTTCCAAAAGAAATCAAATACGAAGAAACGATTAGGTGCGGATTGAAGCCATCGTCACAATTCGGACAGGTTGAACCGCTGATACATTCTGGATTGTTAGGGTGACAAAGGTCTACGTAGTCTTCATCGAAGATATACTTTAAATCAACATTTTCTTCAGAAACAAATGCACTCATATCGAAATCGAAGAATTGGGCAATAGATCCAGGGCACCAACCTGCGCGATTGAATTGCCACGTTCCGTTTTGTGGACTACAACCATCGGGGTTAGGGTTGCAATCTACCCAGTTGTATTGCTCGAATGTCTCTTCATCGTCCACCCAAATATGATGAGTGTCAGCGTGAAATTCTGCCGCATTTCCACTATTGTTTTCGCCCCATCCATGGCCAGAACTGACTAGTTTAATCTTAGCTGCTTCCGTATATTCTGGGAAGGTAGCATTGTAATGTTCGGTAGGTTGAAGATTGGCGGGATCGCCAAATTGATAGGTTTGGTACCAAAGCTTTTCTACGGTACTATAAGCATTATCGGGTACACCCGCGTTGTAACTAAGTTGAAGGGTGTATAAAAAGCCATTTCCCTGTGTGCCGAGATTCACCCGAAATTTGGTCTTTCCGCTTAATAGCGAAGCGAAATCGGTTAAATCGATTTCACTTTCACAGGCAACGCCATAAGGAGTTAAATAGCGGATGATTTCAAACCATTCCCCATTTTTTCCCTGTACTTCTACACTTGAAACACGGTCCCACGGGTCGCAACCGCCCGTTGGACAATCGATGACCAAATTTCCAATTATCTCATCATACGCGCCAATATGACTTGGTAATTCAGACTCTACGGTTACTGATGGTACATCGGCCCAGACCCAAGCTTCATCCGTAGCCATCGCCATAACATTAGTCGCCATCTCTATAAGGTTAAATGCGTGTGGAATTGTAGTTATGACTCCGAAGTTATTTTCAGCTTCAATTTCCACATCGATGTTGCCATAGGCGGTTGGGGTCCACCAACCCGTATAATGTCCATTGCCATGATCGGTTAAGGTAACCGTTTCACCTTCAACAAGCGCAGTTACGTTAGCCACGGAAAACAATTCTGGGTAATCAATACCAGCCGTAAAAGCGATCTGGATTGGGATGAGGTTGGGGGCATGAACATCACCACTCAAGGGGTGGAGAATATCGGCTTCTACCAATACTTCATCAGGGTCTAACACTTGAAAGCTTACAAAAACATCGGGAGCTGGATCCCAATCGGCATTTCCTGGCTGACTTGCCTTCACAGTTACTTCACCTGAAATACCAGTAAGGGTCAGGGTACTACCGCTAACGGTTGCAGGACCTGAAACGATTTCATAGGTAATTGGTAATCCACTATTGCTGGAAGCTTCCAATTCCAAGGGCGGATCGCTAACAAGTTTATTTTCAATTTGCGGGAAATTAATAGCTTGTTCACCAGACCCCAGTTCCCCTAAAAAGTTGGAAGTTGTTCCAGTAAGCGCAAAGTTTAAGAGGTTTGAATGCTTATCGGAATCGCCGCTTTCATCCAACAGTAAAGAAATTCCTGTATTATTTCCCTCTGGTGTGCCTTGGTTGAATTTATAATATACCTCCAAGCCCGTTTCGGTTCCGTCTAATTCGTTGGTAATCATGTCTTGGATTTCAGCTTGTGTAAGCGCCTTGCTCCATAGCGACACTTCATCGGCACCACCTTTATATACGAAATTGAAGCCTGCCAGGACACATTTTCCGATTGTAAAAGGCTTATCGGGCGATTGAAAAATACCAGAAGCAGTGCTGCTTCCTATGGAGACTCCGTCGATAAACAATTCGACTGTAGTTTCATCGAACACCCAAGCGATATGTTGCCACGTTCCCGCAACGATGCTTCCAGCGGGAGCGACGACTTCATGAAGTCCGGTGGTTGTAACCAAGCGGCATTCGATGGTTCCATTATTCAGTTGGATTAGGTACATTTCACCAGTTCCAGAACCGCCACCGCGAATACTCATCATTCCCTGGCCATACAAGAGCTCATCGGTATTAAACCAGCCAGCCATACTGATGGTAGTGCTATTGTTAATAAATCCGGCTGCGTTTGGAAGTTCCGTATAATCATCCTGGCCATCGAAATGGAGGTATTGATTCGATTGTGCCAATATCGATGCGCTTAGCACAACCGTAAAAATGAAGAATACGGAGGTAAGTATTCGTTTTTTCATGAAATTAGGTTTAGTGAGTTGTGAATGTTTCAAAAATAATCAAATCCTCTATATAAAATACTTCAAGACACTATTGTTGAAAGATTTAGAGATAAGCTGTAACTTTTTGTATCTTTTGAATACTAATAACTGAAAACAAATTTATGAGTGAGAAACCTTCCGAAGAGAAAAATCCGATGCGACAAGTACTTATTTCACTTGCGGTTTTTGTAGGAGTAGCGGTTGCGGCCTATTTTATTGCAACCTGGGTTTTTAGCTTATTTTAATATAACATCAATCAATCAATCAATATCATGGAAGTCATCAACCACACCCAAAAAAGAGTCGATACCCAACTCTTAGTCATTACCCATCTTTCCCAATTACTGTATTATGTCACAGGATTCGGAGGCTTAATCGTTCCCTTGATTTTATGGTTAACCCAGCGTGACAAAGTAATTGATATGGACGAGCATGGAAAAGCCGTCGTCAATTTTCAAATAAGCTTAATCCTTTATACGATTATCAGTATTCCCGCCATTCTTCTTTTAGGTTTAGGGATTTTGATGCTGATAGCTGTTGGGATACTTGGGTTTGTTTTGCCCATAATCAATGCAGTTAAAGCGAATAATGGAGAAGCGCCAAGTTACTTTATGACCATTCGTTTTATTTCGTAGTCATTATTATTACTACATAAACAAGGCTGCTCTTTAATATTGCGAGCAGCCTTGTTTATATAGAAAATGCCTACTGTTTAAGAAAGGGAATAGCGGGTTTCTCATTTATTTTGAAAAAATAGCTACCTGCTGAAAGTTCGCTTATATCGATTTGCCGCTGTGGTTCAAGTATTCCATTTGAGATTTCTTTCCCTTCGATACTGAAAATGGTATAAGAACTACGTTCTTGTATACCTGTTATTGAAATATACGAATAGGCAGGATTTGGAAAAAGTGTTATCGTTTGCGCATCCTGTTCTTGAGCATCTAGTATATTTTCGACCTTTACTATTTTGTCGCTACCAGAATCCACGATAAAAAGTGTGGTCGTGTTAAGCGCTATGTCTCTTGGGCTGCTTACACCCGTTACAACCGTTGAAATGGTAGGAGAGGGGTCAGCTAAGTTTATAGAAGAAATTTCGTTTCCCGTAAATTCAGAAATATATAATATATCATTTTGAATCCGAATGCCTAATGGTCGTCCCAAGGCCGCAACCAAGTCGGTTGGTGTCGTATCGGAAGTGGTAACATCTACAAAGGAAATTCTATTAGCGAGCCCTTGCCCCATATACAGGATATTGCCTCGAATTGCCAAACCAGTCGGATTGAAATTGATAGTTGAACTGGCAACGGTTTCTGCAGTTGGGTTCGAAGTGGTAATATCGAAACGGGCCACTACATTCGCATTGTTGTCAGAATAGTAAAGGAAATCATTATCAAGTAACAAAAAATTTGGGGTGCCAATCCCAATAACAAAATCTTCTCGGGTGGCCGGTGAGACGGATAGATCTATTTTTGATATTCTGCCGGCGTTGAATTCCGCGACGTAAAGGTCGGTACCATCAAGCTCCATGCTTTCAGGGGTTGCCAGACCACCAATAACTAACTCTGGTGACGCTGGGTCTTCCGTGATGTCTATTTTTTGAATGCTGTTGGCATCGGTAAAGTAAAGTGTGTTTCCATCTAACAACAACCGTTGTGGATTGTTTAATCCCGTAACAACATCGGTAATCTGAGCGTTTACAGTGAAAAGGAAGGTTGATACGAATAAAAAGAGTACATATTTTATCATAGAATGAAAGTTGAAAGGTTATATCATTCCATCGAAGAGAAATATACTTGTCATCAAAAAAAATCTGCTTTTATTAAAAGCAGATTTCGATACTGGTTATGTTGGTATTTTCTTAGTTATTAAGCATCACTGGCATGACTAACATAGTAACGTGTTCTCCTTCATCCAAACCATCATTAGGCGTAAGGATACCGGCACGATTAGGAAGGCTCATTTCCAAGGCCACCTGATCGCTGGTAAGGTTATTCAACATTTCCGTAAGGAAGCGCGAGTTAAAACCGATTTGAATGTCATCTCCCTGATAGTCACACGTAAGACGTTCTTCAGCTTTGTTGCTATAGTCTACATCTTCTGCTGAAATATTCAGTTCGGCACCTGCGATCTTCAACCGAATTTGGTGTGTCGTTTTGTTGCTAAAAATACTCACCCGACGAACACTGTTTAAGAACTGATTACGTTCTATGGTAAGCTTGTTTGGATTTTCCTTCGGAATGACCGCTTCATAGTTCGGATACTTCCCATCTATTAAGCGACATACCATTTCAATATTATCGAAGGTAAATTTAGCATTGCTATCGTTATAATCGATCGTTAACTCTTCTTCACTACCTGCCAAAATACTTTTCAAAAGGTTTAGTGGCTTCTTCGGCATAATAAATTCTGCCGTTTGTGCTGCGGTTACGTCTTCACGCGTATACTTCACCAACTTATGCGCATCGGTGGCTACGAACGTTAGGTTATCGCTTCCGAATTGAAAGAAAACCCCACTCATTACCGGCCGAAGGTCATCATTTCCACTGGCAAAAATCGTTTTGCTAATGGCTGTTGCTAAAATATCACCGAGTAAAACTGTTGAAGAAGGGTCTTGTAATTCTACTGCTTTCGGGAACTCTTCACCTTCAGCATACGCCAAGGCATACTTACCGTGATTGCTGCTAATTTCAACCGTATGATTGTCTTCCTTGGTGAAGGTTAGCGGCTGCTCTGGAAACGTTTTAAGGGTATCCAATAACAGTCTAGCCGGAATACAAATGCTTCCCGATTCGCTGCTTTCCACTTCCAACTTTGCGGAAACGGTAGTCTCCAAATCGGAGGCAGAAACGGTCAATGCGTTGCCATCCAACTCGAAAAGAAAATTATCAAGGATAGGAAGGGTGTTATTGGTATTGATAATACCGCCCAAAACCTGCAATTGTTTAAGTAAATACGAGCTCGATACGATGAATTTCATAAGTTATGCTGTCGTGGCGTATAGCCTATTGAAAAATTATGCTTTTTTGAATTGCGTGTTGCTGGGCTGCGCCCTAGCCGTATTCACAAAGATATTTGAATTGGGACGTTTGGAAAAACTAATTTATTAACAGTTAGCGACCGTATTTTCGGGTTCTATAGAAATGAAAGAAAATTCCGAACAGTCCGAGTAAAACCAACGGCAGCAGTATGTTAACGAGTTGCCAGGTGCCGCGTTCATTCGCCGTTTTTTGTGGATCGAGAAACGGTATGGCAATTTCCTTACCGCGAATGTTTATAAGTCCGCTGTCATCCAGGAGGTAATTCACCGTATTCAAAAGAAAATCCTTGTTGCCATAAAAGTTTCCGGTCCATTTGTCGAAGCCCAATTCCAACGGACGATTTCGGTCCAATTGGTTCGCAATCACATCTCCATCACTTATAACGACCATTCTGGTTGAAGGCGATTTCTCTTTTAGGGTTGAAGGTGAAAACGGTTTAATACGATTCTGAAAAACAGAAGTGAATTGCCCTTCCAGCAACACCGCTAACGGAATCTCTCCAGCATTAAACACATTCATATCAGGACCTTCATTAACCAACTTCAGGTTTTTGGGGATCTCGACGTCCATATTGATTTCTGCTGGAAGTCCAACCTCTTGTGAAATAGGCGAAGAAGATAGCAAAACGGTCTTTTCGATATCATTTTCTAGGATATCGATACCGCTCGCGTACTGAAACTTCACCGCTTCAATATTGGTCACAATAGGATGATTGTTTCCACTACTGCTCAAGGGATAATAGAACCAAGGATACTGATTGTATTGCGCTTCACGGTCTTCTCCACTCGCCAAGACAATGGGTGCCGAATAGATGTCCTTCACTAAATTAGGATTTACCCGAATTCCATATTTAAAAAAGAAATCGTTTAGGTTCAAGTCCATTCCAAAGCCAAAGGTATTTCCGCTTTCAGGATCGCGTCGCAATTGCGTAGCATCGATAAGCCAAAGTGAAGCGCCGCCGTTCATGATATATTGATCCAATATGAGTTTTTCATTATCTGAAAACGGCTCCATTGGTTGAGCGACAATTATCAAATCGAAGGTATTCAACTGGTCCAGGGTTCCTTTGGGTGAAACTTCAGCAGAATCTAAGGTGAACGGTGCGATATGGTAATAATCGCCTATTGTTTTTAGAAAATCTGCTAACTGCGCATCAGCCAATTCACCATTTCCTTTTAGAATGGCGATTTTCTTCGATTTTGGGGTGACCAATTTCTTGAAGCCATCGGCAAAGGCATATTCCAGATTTTGGATACTGCTATTCACGCGCTCTTCGGAAGTGGCGCCCAATTGATTCTTGAGCAATGGAATCTTTATGGTTTGGCCGTTATACTGTGCCAACGCCCATGGGAAAACGGTTTCGGTACTTACCTTGCCGCCTTCGCGTACCTGAATCTGCGCACCGGTCATATTCCGTCGGGAAAATTCCTGTAAAAGTGCTTGCGAATTATCCACTTCCATCGGATCGGTGAAGTCGTATCGAATGTTGGGGTTGAGGGCTGAAAACTCTTCCAATAGCTGTTCGGTTTCAGCCTTCAAGCGACGAAATTCTGGTGGGAAGGAACCTTCAAGATAGACATCGAGTACGATGGGACTCGCTACCGGGTCGATGATGGCCTTCGCTTCTTCACTTAGCGTATACCGCTGATCTTGGGTTAAATCGAATCGTTTATATATATAGGACGAAAGAATATTGACTCCTATGAATATGGCGATAGCTAAGGCGATATGTTTGAGAATTCCTTTCTTCATATTAGCCTTTCCGAAGTTTAAGCGTGGTGAAAAACAGAAACAGTGCCGCAATGCTTACAAAATATATGATATCGCGCGTATCCAAAACGCCACGGGCCACACTATCAAAATGCGCTTTCATACCTAATTCTTCTATAGCGAAATCGCCTCCTAGCGAAGCCAAACCTTCAAAACCGTAATACAGTAAAAAGCAAAGTATCACACCTATGATGAAAGCTACGATCTGATTTTCCGAAAGGGTTGATGAAAAAATCCCGATGGCGGAATAAGCCAATATCAAAAATAGTAAACCGATGAAGGAACCGATAGTGCTACCAACATCCCAATTTCCTGGAGGATTCCCGAGTTCGGAAATAGTGAAAATATACAATAGGGTAGGAAGTACGGCAAGGATAATCAATAGTACCGCTCCTAAATATTTTCCAAGGACGATGTTATTAAGTGAAATAGGCTTTGTTACTAGCAGTTCGAGCGTTCCCATCCGTAATTCTTCGCTAAAGGCACGCATCGTAATCGCGGGGATAAGAAATAATAATACCCAGGGTGCTAATTCGAAGTAGGGGGCCAGATCGGCAAAGCCGCTATCGAGTATGTTGAAATTCCCCCCAAACACCCAAAGGAAAAGTCCGTTCAGCACCAAATACACTCCAATGACCAAATACCCTATGGTACTTGCAAAAAATGCGGTAAACTCTTTCTTGATTAATGCTATCATATAAATGCCTTATGCTATAAGCTATAAGCAATATGCTTTTTTAAATTCCAAACCTCAATTTGCAAATCACAAAATATTTAGTCTATTGTATTTCCTCTCCTCATATCATCCATGAATCATCCTGCGTCCAACATCCCACATCCAACACCGAGCATCCTCTGTGTGTCAATTTCCAAGTACCGAGTTCAAAATCACAAAGTTTATAGTCTAATTATATATCTTCTCACTACTCACTTTCATGAACCACATCCACGCTCCATGCCTGTGCCTTTGCCCGAAATTTTGGTTTTGTATTTGCCCAAACAGAACGGAACAAATCACTCGAGCGATAGTGCTCCAAATCGTCTACGCTAGTCCAACGACTATAGGTGAAAAAGATTGTGGGATCATCCTTATCGCGCAACAATTTTAAATGTTTACAGCCAGGGAAACTACGAATCTTATGTTTCACCTGTTCGAAGTTTTCCAAAAAAGAAGTCACTTCTTCAGCTTGAAATTCCATTTTTACGATTCGGGTGAACATAGTTTTACTGAAAATTTACGGTTATGGTATCTCGATATTCCAATCCAAACAGGGAAGAAGCACTTCCTACGGTAGACGGATTGCTTTTATAAATGGCTAATTCCAGATAGTTAGACGAATTCCAAATAGCGAGTTTCTTGCCATCTTCTTCACGTTTTTCCTTGGGGGTATTAAAATTGATGGCATCGCTATAATTAGCGTATATGGTTGAAAACTTCGCCCGCCGTGCCACAATCTGAAACGACCGCATTTTTCCGATTTTCTCAAACAAGCTTTTGGTAATATTGCTAACTACATTCCCATAATTATCGATATAAATCACATTACCGATAATCTGATTTGCTTCCTTATTCACTACAGGTCTAATTCCCGTAATTTCCTTCAGCTCCTCCATCGATTTTCCAATTACTTCCAACGTACCGCCACGCGCAATATGGCAGGCAACTTTTACGAAAACATCCAATACGGGAAAATTGCTTTCAAGTCGGTCATGAATATTGATTTCCACAATTTTTTCCGGTTTTATTTCTGAAGTAAGCATTGAAATGATCCCATTATTCGCACATATAAAATAATGGCCATCCAAATACACCGCAATATGTTTGTTTTCTGGAGTAAGTTCGGCATCTATACCGACGATATGAACCGTTCCCTTTGGAAAACTGCGATAAGCATTTTGGATAATGTAGGCGGCTTCGGTAATATGGAAAGGTGAAACCGAATGCGAAATATCGACAATCCGAACGTTTTCCAATTCATTATAAATCGCTCCCTTAACCGCTCCGGCGAAATGATCCTTTTCTCCAAAATCGGTCGTTAAGGTTATAATGGGCATAGATGGATTGTTGATATTTTGTTAAAACAACTCCCACAAAAATAAGGTACTTTTGTAACAGGAAAAACTATATTTACAAGAGTATCCAAAATTTAAAATATTCCCGCTTTTGAACGAACTTATCATCGAACTTACCGAAATCAACCCACGCGATTTCTTCGGTCTACAGAATGCCAACATCGACCTTCTAAAAAAGTATTTTCCAAAACTCAAAATCGTTGCCCGAGGTAGTAAGGTGAAAGCCTATGGCGATGAAGAAGTGTTGGAGGAATTCGACAAGCGACTGACTATGTTGCTGGATCACTTCGGAAAGTATAACAAAATCGATGAGAATGTTATCGAGCGGGTGTTGCAAAGTAACAGTAGGGAAGAATATGAAACGCCCGTTAGTGCCGGCGATGTATTGGTTCATGGCGTCAGCGGTCGCTTAATAAAGGCACAAACTGCCAATCAGCGTAAGCTGGTAGAGTTAATGAGCAAAAACGATATGGTATTTGCCGTCGGACCAGCGGGTACCGGAAAAACATATACAGGTGTGGCCCTTGCGGTTAAGGCCTTAAAAGAGAAACAGGTGAAACGGATTATCCTAACCCGACCTGCAGTGGAAGCAGGGGAGAACCTCGGTTTTCTTCCTGGCGATTTAAAGGAAAAACTCGATCCGTACATGCAACCTCTCTATGATGCCCTGCGGGATATGATTCCCAATGAAAAGCTGGAGTCGCATATTGAAAAGGGAATCATTCAAATTGCCCCAATGGCTTTTATGCGCGGTAGAACCTTAGACAATGCTTTTGTTATCTTGGATGAAGCACAGAATACTACGCATGCCCAGATGAAGATGTTCTTGACCCGTATGGGAAAGAACGCCAAGTTTATGATTACGGGCGATCCTGGTCAGATCGACCTTCCGCGACGTGTAATCTCTGGATTGAAGGAAGCGTTATTGGTTTTGAAGGATATTAAAGGTGTTGGAATGATTTATTTGGACGATAAGGATGTCATCCGTCACCGCTTGGTGAAAAAGGTTATCGCCGCCTACAAATCAATCGAAAACGTAGACTAACCACAAGAGACTACCGACTAAAGACTAAAACCATGAACACCCTCACCCATACCGATTTTCACTTTCCAGGTCAAAAACACGTATATCGTGGAAAAGTTCGGGAAGTATATACATTAGAGAACGACATTTTGGTAATGGTGGCTACCGATCGGTTGAGTGCTTTCGATGTGGTAATGCCAAAGGGAATACCCTATAAAGGACAAATCCTAAATCAAATTGCAACCAAGATGATGCGTGATACTGAAGATTTGGTCCCAAATTGGTTAATCTCAACGCCCGATCCGAATGTAGCTATCGGACATGCTTGTGAGCCCTTTAAGGTTGAAATGGTGATTCGTGGCTATCTAAGCGGTCATGCAGCGCGTGAATACAAAGCAGGTAAACGTATGCTGTGTGGGGTGAAGATGCCAGATGGCATGAAGGAAAATGACAAGTTTCCTGAACCGATAATAACGCCAGCGACCAAAGCTGAGAAAGGCGATCATGATGAAGATATTTCAAAAGAAGATATTCTAAAGCGCGGAATCGTTTCTGAAGAAGATTATGCGGTATTAGAGGACTATACCCAGAAACTTTTTCAACGCGGTACCGAAATTGCAGCTAAGCGGGGCCTTATATTGGTCGACACCAAATATGAATTTGGAAAAACAAAAGAGGGCACTATTGTCTTAATAGATGAAATCCATACTCCGGATTCTTCGCGCTATTTTTATGCCGAAGGATATGACGAACGACAGCTAAAAGGGGAACCCCAAAAACAGCTTTCCAAGGAGTTCGTGCGACAATGGCTTATTTCAAATGGTTTCCAAGGATTGGAAGGGCAAAAAGTTCCTGAAATGTCAGAGGCTTATATCAAAACTGTTTCAGACCGATATATTGAGCTTTATGAAAATATTACGGGCGAAAGGTTTCACAAAGCAGATTTGAGCAATATAGAAAATCGAATCGAGATGAATATTTCGGATTATCTTAACAGATAACGTGAATTTCTTCACAACGTTACATAGGTATCAGACTACTAATTTAACTTCATTTTGAGCTTTTGGCAAAAGCTTATTAATTGATTGCCAAACATTAACATTTATTTAGCAAACCACTTTTACTTTTCACACGTATGTTTATACGAAACGGTATGGAAACAGAAATTGTTTTTAAATCCGAAGTAATTAATCAAACAACATACTATGAAGAAGAGAATTACCCTGAACATCCTCATTGCGATGTCTTTCATGCTTACGGCAACCCTGTCTTTCGGACAATTTGTCGTAACTAATAATAACGATTCTGGTCCCGGTTCTCTACGGCAAGCTGTCCAAGATGCCGATGCCGCGGCTGGTCCAAACACGATTACATTTGATGCAAATTATACGATAATGTTAACGTCTGGTCAAATCGTAATTAACGATGATCTTACGATTACGGGTACAGGCGCAGGTGCTACTATTTTAGACGGTAGTAGCAATGGCACGGCTCGTTTAATTGGAGCCGATAGCTTTACAGACCTTAGTATAGAAGGTGTGACGTTTCAAAATGCCAATGGTGCACTGGATGGTGGTGCATTGGGAATTGAAACAGTTATGAATGCTATGATAATTGATTGCGAATTCCTTAACAACACTACTGGCGGTGCTGGTGGCGGTGGAGCCCTAGGGTCTCGCGACAGTAATACTACTGTTATAGGAACGACCTTTACAAACAATACTGCTATTGCTTCTGGAGGTAGTAGTGGTGGTGCTATCGGACAAGATATTTCTGGTACATTGACAGTGATTAATTCAACTTTCACAAATAATACTGCAAATAGAGCAGGTGGGGCTATTGAAACAAACTCGCCTGACCTTTTAACAATTACCGATTCTAATTTTATGGATAATTCGGCTGTTGGACCTCCTGGTAACGGAGGTGCTTTGCATATTACTGGTGATGCCGATTCCAATATATCAGGGTCATCGTTCTCTAGCAATGTTGCAGCCCTTGAAGGCGGAGCACTATGGAATGGTACGGGGATAATGACCGTTACCGATACGTCTGTCGACGGAAACGAAGCGCAAGGTAATGCTGCTGATGACGGTGGTGGTGGAATTTTCAATAATGGAGGTACATTGGTTGTAACTGGAACTTCAACGATAACAAATAATACAGCTACGGGAACCGCTGGATCTGGTGGTGGAATTCTTACACTTTCTCCAGGTACTTTGAATGTAGATAACATTACGATTTCTGGAAATGCTGCGAACAGAGCAGGTGGAGGAATTGAAGTAGCATCATCTGCTGGTGAACTCTACACTTTTACAAATGTTACCTTAACTGGAAACTCAATCGGAACGGCGAACCCAGGAAATGGAGGTGCTTTTCATATCAGTGGTGCTGGAGATTCAACTTTCACAGATTGTATCATACAAAATAACACTGCTGCCGAAGGTGGTGGACTATGGAACGGTCCTGGAATTATGACCATTACAGGTTCCGACACCGAGTTGAGCAACAATGAAGCTACGGGCGACGATCCTGATCAAGGAGGAGGCGCACTTTTCAATAATGGAGGTACGATGAATATCGATTCATTCGCAGATATCTTCAGTAATACTGCAACTGGAGTTTCCGGATCGGGAGGTGCAATTTTAAGTACTGATGGAGCCCTGAATATAAATTCTGCTTCACTTTCTTCAAATAGTGCAAATCGCGCCGGTGGGGGAATAGAAATTATTGATGGTACCGCTAACCTAATCGATCTTCAACTTATATTGAATGATGTAAACGGTACAGCTGGAACCCCCAACCCTGGTAATGGTGGTGGATTGCACGTAACAGCAAATACTGCTGATGTAACCATTAACGGAATAATTTTTCTTAATGCCGCTGCTGCTGAAGGTGGTGGACTATGGAATAATGGTGGAACAATGGATGTAGTTGGCGGAGGAACGCTTTTCGCCAATACATTTATCGATCAAAACACTGCTTCAGGTGATGCCGCTGATAATGGAGGTGGAGGTATCTTCAATAATGGAGGAACCTTATCTGTAGCAAGCGGAACAAATATTGTCAATAATATTGCTGATGGTACCGCAGGTTCCGGAGGTGGGATTTTCAACCTTACCCCGGGAACCTTAACGATTGATGGCGCAATTGTTTCTAACAATGTTGCCAATCGCGCAGGTGGAGGAATTGAAGTGAACTCCGCTGCTGGTGAAACATATACTTTCAACGACCTTACCCTTAATGAAAATAGTATTGGAACTGCAGCACCCGGTAACGGAGGTGGATTCCATATTTCTGGCGCGGGTGATGTTGTATTCAACAATAGTTCGGTAACAAACAATACTGCTGTTGAAGGTGGTGGATTGTGGAATAATACCGGTACCATGTCAATAAATGGAACTACCATCACAGACAATACGGCGAATGGCGATGCTACAGGGGGCGGTGGTGTTTTCAACAATGGAGGAACCGTTAATATTGATATTGCAACTACGTTAACCGATAATGTCGCCGATGGTGCAACACCCGGTGGACGTGGAGGTGCTATTTTTAATAATACTGGCGGTACCTTAGCTGTAGCATCAGGAAGTTCTATTAACGGAAACTATGCTAGTAGAGCTGGTGGAGCTATTGAAGATAGTTCAGGAAATACCTTAGTACTAAATAATGTAACATTTGACGGTAATGCTGCAGGTGTTGATATCGGACTGGTAGGAACCGTAACCCCTAATCCTGGAAATGGCGGTGCGATTCACCTTTCAGGAATGACAAGTGCAACTATTACGAATAGTACGGTAACCAATAACCTAGCTGCCTCTGAAGGCGGCGGGTTATGGAATAACCTTGGAACTATGACCGTAGATGCATCCGTAGTTACGGATAACACTGCAAGTGGTGATGCTGCCGAAAATGGTGGTGGAGGAATCTTTAACAATGGAGGTACATTATCCGTTGTAAATGGTACCGATGTTTCCGATAACATCGCAGATGGAACCTCGGGTTCTGGTGGTGGAATATTTAGCACCGATGGCGATGTTACGATTACAGCATCTACTATTAACACAAACCTAGCGAATAGAGCAGGTGGAGGTATCGAACTTATTGAAGGTTCACTTACAGTAACAGATACTTCTTTAGATGAAAATAATGCAGGGGTATCCCCGGCGACCGCAGCCCCTGGAAATGGCGGCGGACTTCATATTACTGGAGCTGCCAATGCAGATTTTTCTGGTGGAACAGTAAATCAAAATATAGCCGCTTCTGAAGGTGGTGGATTATGGAATGGTAGTGGAACCATGACAGTAAATGCCACACCAATCACAAATAACATTGCGTCAGGTAATGCTGCCGATAATGGTGGAGGTGGTATCTTTAATAATGGAGGAACATTGGATGTTCTTTCCGGTACGACTATTACTGGAAATTTAGCCGATGGAAGCTCAGGTTCTGGTGGGGGAGTATTCAGTACTGCTGGAGATGTAACCATCACCGATGCAGTAATCTCACAAAACAGTGCCAATAGAGCAGGAGGAGGAATTGAAGTAATCGATGGTTCGGTAACCTTAACAACGTCTGCACTGAGTATAAATGATGTAAACGGAACAGCCGGAACGCCAAATCCAGGAAATGGAGGCGGTATGCATGTCTCTGGCGCTGCTACCATCATTATTAATGGCGGACAGGTTTCCGCAAATCAAGCTGCCTCTGAAGGGGGTGGACTATGGAACCAAGTGGGTGCTACAATGACAGTGACCGATGCAATGGTGAACTTAAATACCGCTGCAGGTAATGACGCTGACAATGGAGGTGGAGGAATCTTCAACAACGGTGGAAACATTGGTGTTAATAACTCCACAGTTCAAAGTAATACGGCTACCGGTACATCTGGATCTGGTGGTGGTATCTTGTCTACCGCTGGAGATGTAGCCATTATTGGTGGAAGCATCGATAATAATTCAGCTAATCGTGCTGGAGGAGGAATCGAAATCATCGACGGAACCCTTTCAACCTCCAATACATCCTTAAACTCAAATGATGTTAATGGCAATGCTGGTACAGCAAATCCAGGTAACGGTGGTGGACTTCACGTAAGTGGAAGTGCAACCGTTTCCATATTTGGAGGTACGGTAAATTTAAACGATGCTGCTGCAGAAGGTGGAGGTCTTTGGAACCAAGCTGGAAGCATGATGACGGTAGACGGAACAACCATCGATAGCAATACTGCTAGTGGAGACGATGCGACCCAAGGTGGTGGCGGTATCTTCAATAATGGCGGTACTCTCATGGTACAGAACTTTTCTGAGATTACGAATAATTTTGCCGATGGAGCTGCTGGTTCTGGAGGAGGAATCCAAAATGTTGATGGTGGTTCTGTAACAGTGAACAATACTGTTATTTCAAATAATACAGCAAATCGTGCTGGAGGTGGAATTGAAGATAATTCTACTACAACTTCAGCAGGAGATATTACTCTTTTCAATGTTACATTGAATGATAATGAAGTAGGAAGCGCACCTGGAAATGGTGGTGGACTGCATATTACAGGTCCTGGAGTAGCTACAATTACAAATGGATCGGTAAATAATAATATAGCTGCTGCTGAAGGTGGTGGACTTTGGAATGGTTCAGGTGAAATGACCATCGAAGGAACGACCATCGACGGCAACACGGCCAGTGGTGCCGACGCTAACCAAGGTGGTGGAGGTGTGTTCAACGCGGGCGGAACGCTCACGGTCATGAACGCTACGATCACAAACAACATGGCCGATGGAGCTGCAGGTTCCGGAGGTGGGATCCTGAACGACGAGGGAAGCCTGACGGTAACGGATTCCGAGTTAAACGGAAACAGTTCTATGCGCGCCGGTGGTGCGATCGAGGACAACTCGGTTGCCGGGAACATGCTGACGCTTACAAACGTGGACATGATGGGTAATAGCACGGCATCGGCACCAGGAAACGGTGGCGGACTTCACATTACAGGTGAGGGCGACTCCATGATCACTGGCGGAACGGCAAGTGGCAACACGGCCTCTGCCGAGGGTGGAGCGTACTGGAACGGGACCGGCGAGATGACCATCGACGGTACGACGATCGACGGTAACATGGCAAGCGGTGCCGACGCCAACCAAGGTGGTGGAGGAGTGTTCAACGCGGGCGGAACGCTCACGGTCATGAACGCGACGATCACGAACAACATGGCCGATGGCGACGCAGGTTCCGGAGGTGGGATCCTGAACGATGAGGGAAGCCTTACGGTGATGGATACCGAGCTTAACGGGAACAGTTCCATGCGCGCCGGTGGTGCGATCGAGGACAACTCGGTTGCCGGCAATATGCTAACGCTTACGAACGTCGACATGATGGGCAACAGTACGGCCTCGGCCCCAGGAAACGGTGGCGGACTTCACATAACAGGTGAGGGCGACTCCATGATCACTGGCGGAACGGCAAGTGGCAACACGGCCTCTGCCGAGGGTGGAGCGTACTGGAACGGGACCGGAGAGATGACCATCGACGGTACGACGATCGACGGTAACACGGCAAGCGGTGCCGACGCCAACCAAGGTGGTGGAGGAGTGTTCAACGCGGGTGGAACGCTCACGGTCATGAACGCGACGATCACGAACAACATGGCCGATGGCGACGCAGGTTCCGGAGGTGGGATCCTGAACGATGAGGGAAGCCTTACGGTGATGGATACCGAGCTTAACGGGAACAGTTCCATGCGCGC
>JALAHT010000006.1 GCA_025384855.1 Luteirhabdus salina
AGGTGAGCCCCACCGGGGCGGGCTGGGACGGTACCTACAACGGGGCCCCCCTGCCATCGAGCGACTACTGGTTCAGGGTCGAGTACACCCAGGACGGCGACGCCAGGGAGTTCAGGGGACATTTTACCTTAAAGCGATAAATGCTTAAGAGGTGTAAAAAAATAAAAGGCTGTCTTGTACAAGACAGCCTTTTTTTATGCCATTGACTGATAATTAAATAAAGAACTCCTACTTCAACCAAATGCCTTATTTATGCTATGCAATGAACATGGTCTCCGATTAGACTTAGACGGTATTGACATTCCATTAAATTCGGGTCATTTAGTTATCCTAGGACTGCAATCTCATTAAATTGTGCGTGAATAATAGGTACAGATTATTATAGCGAATATTCTTCTTCATTATAGATTATTGTATATGCATTAAGTATCCGCGTTAGGGATAGCAGCGGCATCCTTTTTTTGGGTGGCTTCGAGTACTTCCTTAAGTTTGCCTGCTGGGGGACAGGCTCAGAAAAAACACCAGCCACCCAAAATAAGATATAGCGGATAGCCCGCCATCCAGAGCTGTCTTTTGGCAGCTCTGGAAGGAACGCCCATACATCAATAATGGATTTGTGATTTGTGTTTATTCAATAAAAAGCATAAAAAACCCTGTATCGATGATACAGGGCAATAGTAGTTAGGTATGTAATGATGTATTACTCCCCTGTTTTTTCTAGAACACTCTGACCTTCTGCCAAGATTGTTCCTTTAATTTTTAACGCTTTTACAGGTTCATCGGCGTTAGAATAAACGGTTATCGTCTTGCGGATTGGCCCTACACGTTTCGTATCATATTTGACTTTAATAACACCCGTCTCACCAGCGGCAATTGGTCCGTCCGGTTTTTCAGGAACCGTACAACCACAGCTAGATTTCACATCGGTGATTACCAATGGTTCATCTCCAACGTTTGTGAATTCGAAAGAGCGCACGCCGTCACTTCCTTTAGAAATTTCACCATAGTCAATGGTTTCCGTCTTAAATTCAAATTTTGCCTGAGCATTGGCAGCAAATCCAATAACGGACACCAACGCAATCATTAGTATTTTTTTCATAATTTCTAATTTTTGGAGTAGCTAAAGTAAGTATCTTTCTTACAAACTGCAAAAGAAGTTATTCACTTTCATAATCTTGCAGTATTAGCTACTTTTGCGTACTATTTTTCAAAAACCAGACCAAAGTATGGGCGTATCGGCAAAATATACAGCAAAAGACGTTGAATCTAAGTGGTATAACTACTGGATGGAACATGGTTATTTTCATTCAGAAGTTGATGATAGGGAAGCCTACACCATTGTTATTCCACCCCCGAATGTTACGGGAGTGCTTCATATGGGGCACATGTTGAATAACACGATTCAGGATGTTTTGATACGGCGTGCACGATTAAAAGGTTATAATGCTTGTTGGGTACCGGGAACCGACCATGCTTCCATCGCAACCGAAGCTAAAGTAGTTGCGAAACTGAAGGAGGAGGGTATATCAAAAGCTGATCTTACTCGTGACGAATTCTTAAAGCACGCATGGGAGTGGACACACAAGCATGGTGGCATTATTTTGGAACAATTGAAGAAACTTGGGGCTTCCTGCGATTGGAATCGAACCAAGTTTACCATGGATGACGATATGTCAGCCTCAGTTATCAAGGTTTTTGTCGATCTCTATAAGAAAGGGCATATTTACCGCGGATATAGAATGGTAAATTGGGATCCGCAGGCGAAAACAACGCTTTCCGATGAGGAGGTTATTTATAGGGAAACCCAAGGAAAACTATATTATCTAAAGTATAAGATTGAAGGTAGCAACGATACGTTAACGATTGCTACTACGCGTCCCGAAACTATTTTGGGCGATACAGCCATTTGTATTAACCCAAACGATGAGCGTTTTACCCATTTGAAAGGGAAAAAAGCAATTGTTCCGATTTGCGATCGCGTGATACCTATTATAGAGGACGAATACGTAGATGTGGAGTTCGGTACGGGATGTCTTAAAGTTACACCGGCACACGATGAGAACGATAAAATGCTGGGGGATAAACACAATTTGGAAGTAGTTGATATTTTCAATGATGATGCTACGCTAAATAGTTATGGCCTGCATTATAAAGGAAAGGACCGTTTTGATGTGCGTCGGGATATCGTAAAGGAATTGGACGAACTTGGTATACTTCAAAAGGTTGAAGATTATACCAATAAAGTTGGTACTAGTGAACGTACGGGTGCCGTAATTGAGCCTAAACTTAGCGATCAGTGGTTTTTGAAGATGAAAGAGCTGGCACAACCCGCATTGGATGCCGTGTTGGATAAAGAAGTTCAGTTGGTGCCCGAGAAATTTATTAATACCTATCGCCATTGGATGGAAAATGTTCGCGACTGGAACATTAGTCGTCAATTATGGTGGGGTCATCAGATTCCAGCCTACTATTACGGCGATGGCAAAAACGATTTTGTCGTGGCCGAAACGGCTGAGGAAGCTTTGCGAGAGGCTAGAAAAGCTTCGGGTAACGACAGCTTGCAACTAGAGGATCTTATTCAGGACCCTGATGCATTGGATACTTGGTTTTCATCTTGGTTATGGCCCATTAGCGTATTTAATGGAATCCTAGAACCAGAAAATGATGAGATTCAGTACTACTATCCGACCTGTGATTTGGTTACCGCCCCGGAGATTCTGTTTTTCTGGGTAGCGAGAATGATCATTGCCGGCTATGAATATCGTGGTGAAAAACCTTTCGAAAGTGTTTATCTAACAGGGATTGTTCGCGATAAGCAACGACGGAAAATGAGTAAATCTCTTGGTAATTCTCCCGATCCTATCGATTTGATGAATCAGTACGGTGCCGATGGTGTTCGTGTTGGAATGCTTCTAAGTTCCCCGGCCGGAAATGATTTGATGTTCGATGAAGAGCTCTGTAAGCAGGGGAGTAGTTTTGTAAATAAAATATGGAATGCCTATCGTTTGATTGATGGGTGGGAGATTTCTGAAGATTTAGCGCCCTTGGAGACCGAAATGATTTCTTTAAGGTGGTATGAACAAAAATTTCAGAAAGCCTTACATGACATTGAAGATCATTTCAGTAAATACCGTATTAGCGACGCCTTAATGAGCAGTTATAAGCTGGTATGGGACGATTTCTGTTCTTGGTTGTTGGAAATGGTGAAGCCCGAGTATGGAAAGCCAATGGCTGCTGAAACGCATGCTGCTGTTGTAAAGGCTTTGGAAAATAATTTACGATTGCTTCATCCATTTATTCCTTTTGTCTCTGAGGAAATATGGCAGCATATTAAAGAGCGGTCAACAAAAGAAGCCCTTATTGTAGCTAAATGGCCAGCATTGGAATCGTATGATGAAGAACTTATTGAAGCATTCGATTTTGCTTCTGAGGTGATTTCAGGTATACGAACCATACGAAAAGAAAAGAATATTTCATTTAAGGAAACAATTGCACTTTCAGTTCTAAATGAGGAAAAGATGGCACCTACCTTTGATGCCGTTATCCAGAAAATGGGGAATCTTTCTTCCTTATCCTATAGCGATGAAGCAATCGAGGGCGCATTAACCTTTCGCGTGAAGTCCAATGAGTATTTCGTTCCAATTGAAGGAGCCATCGATGTGGAGGCCGAAATCGGCAAGTTGAAGGAAGAGCTTTCCTATACTAAAGGATTTTTGAAAAGTGTTCAGGGAAAATTGAAAAATGAGCGCTTTGTTAATAACGCTCCCGAAAAAGTTGTTGAAATCGAGCGGAAAAAAGAGGCGGATGCCTTGGCGAAGATTGAAACCTTGAAAAAGAGTTTGGCTTCACTTCAGTAGAAAATCCCTAATCATCTGGTTAAATTCTCTTAAAAACCCTTAAATCCACGTTAATTTCAGGTAGCTCCCTGTTTAGCAGTCGTAATTTCCATAAAGATCAAAATTATGGATCAAGCAACGTATGACAGGATGCAAGGGATGTTGAACAAGCTAGAGGACATCAAGAATAGCCAAGCCAGTATTTTGGATAAGATTAATCATGTTATCACAGATTTATTTCAGCATCCTGATAAGGATCTAGAAAAAGCCATGGAAAGTGCACACGAGCGTGCGTCGGCGATTGTTGAAAAAATCAACGAGGCGATAGACGATTACGAAATCAAGTTTAACAAGGCGCAGCAGGAATAGAAGTGTTACTTTCGATATAAAAAGTAGTGGTTAACGGTTTCAATATATTTTCGTTTCGCTTCTTCTGCGTTCATTTCGGGTGTTTGAAACAGTGCATTTATCTTAAAGGCAGAAATGAGTGGATTGCTTCCGCTAGGTCTGTCATCGTCGCCAGTAGCTCGTTTATAATAAGCATATAGTCGTAGCAGAACGTCGGCAGGAAATGGCTCTTCGTGGTTGTTGATGCTTTCAACCGCATTTTCAAAAGCAATATCCAATTCTTCCGGCGTCATAAGATTATTTTGATGCAAGTATGGTGATACCACCTTTTACCTTATCATTCAGCTTTACAGACACTTCAGCATCCAAAGGAAGTAATACATCTACACGGGATCCAAATTTTATGAATCCGCTGTCGCTTGCTTGCGCCACGTCGCTTCCTTCGTCCGCATAGTTTACGATTCGTTTGGCCATTGCGCCGGCGATTTGACGGTGCAATACTTCACCAAACTCTTTCGACTTCACTACGACGGTAGTTCGTTCATTTTCTTCTGAAGATTTGGGATGCCATGCCACCAGATATTTCCCTGGATGATATTTGCTATAAACAACTTCACCTCCAACAGGATAGCGGGTAACGTGCACATTTAGGGGCGACATAAAAACCGAAATTTGAAGTCGTTTATCCTTGAAGTATTCTTTTTCAAAAACCTCTTCAATGACCACCACTTTACCATCTACCGGAGAGAGTACATGCTTTTCTTCTAGTGAAAATGCACGTTTCGGATTTCTAAAAAATTGTAGAATCAATATCAACAGAATGATTAAGGCGATGATAATTCCACCTTTGATAACGGAATTCTCTACAAAGTAGTTGGCAACCAAGCTCAAGACGATGCAAGAGACCAAGGCTATTAAAATTATTTTATGTCCTTCTTTATGAAACATTTTTTAGTATTAATAGGAAAGCATACATGAAAGGCGCCGCATACACAATACTGTCAAGTCGATCATACAATCCACCATGCCCTGGCATTAAAACACCACTATCTTTCACGCCTGCTTGACGTTTAAACTTCGACTGAATTAAATCGCCTATGGTTCCAAAAATGGAAGCTATTATGGCCAATCCAATCCAGGAAACCAATGATAATTGGTCCCATAGCTTAAAGATAACAAATGCTCCCAAGATAGCCCCGAGAAGTCCGCCTATAAATCCTTCCACCGTTTTCTTAGGTGAAATACGTTCTAGCAGCTTATGCTTTCCGAAGTTTTTGCCTATTAAATATGCAAAACTGTCGTTACACCAAATGAGAATAAAACAGCTGACGACGATTTTGGGCGAAAATTTCTCATCAATGTATGGTAGTAATGTTATGAATACGAAGCCACTTATTAGATAGAGGATAATAGCCACATATTTCTTCTTTTCAAACATCGGGATTTTACTCACCCACAATACATCCTTTAGTAGGAATAGATTGACGAAGCCGCATAAAATGAGTAGCAGGTATACGGCGTTAATGTCGAAAATTTCGTAGCTAAAGAAATACAGAAAACCGATTAATAGAAAATACGCGAGATAACTAGTAAGATGAATAAGCTTTAAAAATTCACTTAGGGTAATTATTCCTAGTACTAGGAAAAGGCCCATAAACCAATCGCGCGAGGTGAACATACTAAGCATGACTATCGAGATATATAACAGCCCCGATAGGGATCGCACGACAAGTTCCTTCATAAATTACAGGTCTTCCAAGAGCAACAAATATAGGTTTTTTGTGGTACTTCCATAGCTCATGAAGTCCTTTTCTTTGTCGCTTTCAAAATCCTGGATGGTCGTAATATTGGTCGGAATATGTTTTGGGTTTCTGTTTTTTATGATACGAAGGCCTTCGCTTATCGTTTCAACCAGCTGACTTGTAGTTGCGAAGATGATGAAATTAGAAGGGAACTCGCTTAGCTTTTTTTCCTTAATTTGGTTTGAACAGAGCAAGATGGAGCCGTTTTTTCCCACCAAAGATTCACAAGTAGATAAGAAAAATGCAGCGCGTGGATTTATTCCAAAGGAAAGGTTGAAGCCATTAAAACGCTCTTTTAATTGTTCGTTAATACAAAAGGCTTCTTGTTCATACCAATCATTTTCCAAGAGGATATTATCAAAGGCTTCCAATACTTCATCCATATTCTCGCAGTATAGGAACTTTCCGCCATTTTTGTTGAAGTTGTATGTAAACCTTTCGTCTACGGGTAGTTTCTCTTCAGGATAATATTTGCTTGTGTCAGCGTCTTTTTTAGCATCGTCTGACTTATTCTTCTTGGGGTTTAGAAGTCTTCTAAAGAGACTCATTAATTGAGGAAATTCAAATTCTTATTGCGATTACATTCAAATATATGAATTTAAAGGAAGTGTTCGAGATAAATAAACCCTTCTTTGCCTAACAACGCGAAAAAACAACTTATGTTGTAGCTATTTTTTCGGTTTCATTCCCGTCTTGGGTAGTATCGTCGTCCTGATCCTTTTCTTCATTTTTCTCTTCACCGTTACTCGAGGAGGTGGATTCTCCAAGTGTAACATGTTCTTTCTTCTTAAACGGTCGTTCTCCGAAGATACGTTCTAAGCTTTCCTTGAAAATAACTTCTTTCTCGAGCAATTCATCGGCCAATTCTTTCAGTTTTTCCTTATTGTCCTCTAAAAGTTTAATGGCACGCTGGTATTGTTTTTCCACCAGGCTTGAAATCTCTTTATCGATTAACTCCGCCGTTTTCTCACTGTAAGGTTTGTTGAAGTTGTATTCAGATTGGCCACTCGAATCGTAATATGTAAGATTCCCAATTTGATCGTTCAGACCATAAATGGTAACCATGGCCCGAGCCTGTTTGGTGATTTTTTCCAAATCGCTTAGGGCACCTGTTGAAATTTTATCGAACATCACCTTTTCAGCGGCACGGCCACCTAACGCGGCACACATTTCGTCCAACATCTGTTCTGGCCTAACAATTAAGCGCTCTTCAGGTAAATACCAAGCAGCACCAAGCGATTGTCCTCTAGGTACGATGGTAACCTTCACCAATGGCGCAGCATGCTCTAACATCCAGCTAACCGTTGCATGGCCGGCTTCGTGAACCGCAATAGCCTCTTTTTCTTCAGGTGTAATAATTTTGTTTTTCTTCTCTAGCCCACCAACAATACGATCTACAGCATCTAAGAAGTCTTGTTTACTGATGTTCTTCTTGCCTTTTCTAGCGGCTATCAGTGCAGCTTCGTTACAAACATTGGCAATGTCGGCACCCGAGAAGCCCGGTGTTTGCTTTGCTAGGAAATCGGTGTCTAGAGAATCGTCAATTTTTAACGGACGAATATGCACCTCGAAAATTTCTTTGCGCTCACGAACATCTGGAAGGTCGACGTAAATCTGACGATCGAAACGACCGGCACGCATCAAGGCTTTATCCAATACATCGGCACGGTTGGTTGCGGCCAGCACGATTACATTTGTATTGGTGCCGAAACCGTCCATTTCGGTTAATAATTGGTTAAGCGTATTCTCCCGCTCATCATTCGATCCGGAGAAATTGCTTTTACCTCTAGCACGTCCAATGGCATCTATCTCATCGATAAAGATGATGGAAGGCGATTTTTCTTTTGCTTGTTTAAAAAGGTCGCGTACCCTTGAGGCACCTACACCTACGAACATTTCAACAAAGTCGGATCCTGAAAGTGAAAAGAACGGTACTTTTGCCTCTCCCGCCACTGCTTTTGCCAATAAGGTTTTACCTGTTCCTGGAGGTCCTACCAATAAGGCACCTTTCGGAATTTTTCCTCCAAGTGAGGTGTATTTGTCGGGGTTTTTCAGGAAATCGACAATCTCTTGGACTTCTTCCTTGGCACCTTCAAGTCCAGCAACATCCTTAAAGCTTGTCTTAACATCGGTTTTTTCGTCGAACAGCTTTGCTTTCGATTTTCCAATATTAAATATTTGTCCGCCAGCACCCCCGGCACCACCGGATGACATTCGGCGCATGATGTAGATCCAAATTGCGATGATAACGATGAATGGCAGCAATGACCATAGGATTTCACCCCAAAGATTGCTCTCGGTTTCCCATACCAATTGGGTGTCCAGATTATACTGTTCCTTTATTTCATTAATGTCATTTTCAAAATTCTGAAGGTCACCAAACTCGAATTGGTAAGCGGGATCGTTTGGTCCCGGTTGGAAAATAGCAGGGGTATCTTTCCTTGCATGCACTTCTTTTTGTCGTGCCTCTTCCGTAAGGAAAACTTTCGCCAATTTTTGGTTGACAATCTTTACTTTCTTAACATCGCCATCGCGAAGAAACTTTTCAAATTCTGTTTGGGTAGTTTTGGGTGCTTCAGACCAGCTGCCGCCACCAAAGAAATTAATTCCGAGGAAAATCAAGAAGATCGCGGCATAAATCCAATAAGCGCTGAATTTAGGTTTCCGTCGATCCGGTTTATTGTTGTTATTGTTATCCTTATTATTAGGAGCCATAGGGAGTCGTTTCTTTAAATAGTCGTTTCAATTTTCACAGATTTAGCATCGCCCCAGAGCCCTTCGATATCGTAGAACTCGCGGATATGCTTTTGAAATACATGTACCACCACGTGCACAAAGTCCATAAGGACCCATTCAGCATTTTCGCTGCCTTCTACGTGCCATGGTTTTTCATGTAAAGACTTGCTAACGGCTTTTTGTACAGAATTTACAATTGCCTTCACTTGGGTGTTGGAGGTACCGTTGCAGATTACAAAATAGTCGCAAACGGTGTTTTCGATATCCCTAAGATCCAATATTTCAATATCTTGACCCTTAACATCATCAATCCCCTTCAGTATATGCGTTATAAGCTGATCTGTTTCTTTTTCTCTTTTCGACATTCAATCTTTTAATTTACGCAAAGTTATTACTTTTTTGTTTCTTGCAGCGCTAATTGCGTCCTTAACACCTTATAATTTACAGTTGAAGATAATCAAACTTAATGCCATCGAGTCTACCAACACCTACCTAAAGGAATTGGTGCGTGCCAATTCGTTCGATGAAGATACGGTTGTTTGGACAACTCACCAAACCGAAGGTCGCGGTCAGCACGGCAATTCCTGGGTCTCAGAACCGGGTAAAAACCTAGCGATCAGCCTATATACTAGGCTTCGCGGAATTTCAATTGAAGATCGTTTTGCTCTTACAATGGCAGCTTCCCTTGCCGTCTGCGATATGCTTGAAACACTTCACATTTCTGACTATACTGTCAAATGGCCTAACGACATCTTGTCACGTAACAAAAAGATAGCTGGGATTTTGATTGAAAACACTGTTCAGCGGGATATTATTTCGGCTGCTATCGTTGGAATTGGTCTCAATTTGAACCAAACGAGCTTTTTAGGATTACCGCAGGCTTCTTCACTTGCCAAGCTAACAAACCGGGCCTTTCAAGCTGAAAAAGTGTTGGAGATACTTGTGAATGCTTTGAAACGAAGGTTTGAGCACTTGCCCTCTGTCGATTTCAATTTGTTGAAAAAGGAATATGAATCGAAATTGTTTAGAAAAGATGAAGTATCTACCTTTTCTTTTCCCGATCAATCTAAAAAGGTGGGTATCATTAAGGGCGTTACAAATGAAGGATTACTAACCGTAGCGCATCCCGATGATTTAATTAAGCACTACGATTTAAAGGAAATCGCCTTACTTTACTAAAGCGTTTCCATCTTGGTAGTAAGCGTTTCCATGAATTTGGAAATCGGACTCTTGATCATCATGGCCATCATCGGGTTGAAGTCGCCTTCAAAAACCAACTCCACCTGACTTTCATTTGCATTTACATCCGTAATGTTGGCAGTTAGGGTGAAGGAGAGCTTATCGCTCATAGAACCCAACTGCACCTTGTTTGGCGGAGTAACTTCTTTTACTTCCAATGCAATTTCCGGCATACCCTTTAAAGCGAAGACAAACGCTTTTTCATTTAGCACTTCAAATTTGCTGATGTTTTCGGGCATCAACTGTTCGAAATTGCTGACGTTTCCTAAAAATTGACATAGTTCTTCAGCAGATTTTTGAACGGTAACTTGTTTGCTTGTAAGTTTCATAATGGCTGTAAGGTTAAGGAATTAATACGATTTGGTTAATGTCCCCAGGTTTCTGGATCGCTCCGCCACTGCGACAAGGTTTCTTTTTCGTCAGCTTTTATGTAGCCTGACTTTTCCGCTTGCGATAGCAGATGTTCATAGTCGCTCAGCGTATGTAAGGCAACATCAGCTTCTTTAAAATTGTCGGTGGATACCGCAAAGCCATAGGTAAAGATCGCTACCATACCTTTAACGTTAGCGTTGGCTTCACGTAAGGCTTCCACCGCTAGTAAGCTACTTTTTCCAGTACTGATGAGGTCTTCAATAACGACCACGTGTTGATGTGGTTGCAATTGTCCTTCAATTTTATTTTGACGGCCGTGCTTTTTTGCCTCGGGTCGGACATAGCAAAAAGGAACATTCAAATAATCGGCTACCAGGGCACCGATGCCAATAGCTCCCGTTGCAACACCTGCGATCATATCTGGCGTACCGTAGAGGTATTCCACCTGTTTGGCGATGGTTTCACGCAGATAGTTCCGGATAGGAGGGTAGGATAGCGTTATTCGGTTGTCGCAATAAATAGGAGATTTCCAACCAGAAGCCCAGGTAAATGGGTTTTGTGGTTGTAATTTTATTGCCTTAATTTGTAAGAGAAGTTCCGCTGTTTTTTGGGCGGTTTCAGTATTCAAAATCATAGCTGCAAATGTATAAAGTTTTTGTGAAAGACATCCCCATAATCCTTTCAACCAAAAAAAATATTGGCGCCCAATATACTTCGATTCCGCTAAAGCTCGCGCGTTTCAAAAAGCTTATAAAAAAAATCAACAAGGGGAAATTGTTGTACGTGAACTTGTACCATCGCAATGAGGAAAAACTTGAAAAATTTCTTCGGAAGAAATTGCCCGTAGTAGAAGCTGCTGGTGGAATGGTGTACAATTCGAAAAAAGAGATTCTCTTTATATATCGAAAGAAGCGATGGGATCTTCCTAAAGGCCGAATCGAAAAGAAAGAAAGCCATGAAGAGGCGGCTATTCGTGAAGTAGAGGAAGAAACGGGTATCAAGGGATTGGAGATTCGGCAATTTTTAACCACAACGTACCATGTTTTCAAAAGAGGTGGGAAGTACAAATTAAAGATTACCTATTGGTATGAAATGTATTCCGATTTTGATGGTGAATTTACCCCCGAAAAAAGTGAAGATATCACGAAAGTGAAATGGAAGAACTTCGAAAAGTCACAAAAAGCACTTCGCAAGAGTTATGAAAACATAAAACTGCTCTTTCCGAAGGAATATTTAACCACCCACCCGAACGATCGGGTAACGGAGGTGTGATGTTTCATAATGATCGGATTGCTTGTGAAGCCAATCCAATTGCGCATACCAGTTTTGGGCGAAGGTAGGGTCCTGCTTTTTCTTTTCTTCAAATCGCGCTTTTAAATCAGCATCGTTATTTAATAATTCCAAAGCCTTCTCTTCCCACACATACGGAGAGAATCCTTCTTTCTGCTGAAGAATCGCATCAAAATAATTCCAATTGAAATACGAATCGGGTGCTTCCGGCTCTAGCGTTTCCAATAGAAAGCGAACCCCTGGTTGTTGCGTGTCGATCCAATAGTCGCCTGCATTCACTTTTACTTCAGTGGTACTAGCCGAAACTTCGCTGTTATAGTGAAGGTAATGCCCTTCATACGGTCGGTCTACGGTTTCATAATCCTCTATGCGGTATATGGTTGCGGTAACAGTAGTGTCTTTCGGGATGGAGCGCATCTTTATTTTATTTATTCTTAAACGGTCGATAACATTCCAGTATCCTTTAGGAACCACATATGCTTCGGGAATCGTAATGCTTTTCTTTGGTTCGAAATAATTGTTATAGGGTATTTTTTTGGTGAAGGGTTGGTTGCGATCGTATTGCAGTCGATTCGCTCCAGTGACATCACTTTTCTTGGTAACACCCTCGTAGCCTCTGAAGTCAAGTGTATCGGCACGCGTACTATCCACTTGCCATTGAATGGGGTAGGTGTTGCCCGCTGAATATAATGAATTAGAATTCTTACGTAGTTCTAGAATCACTTCAGCATCTCGATCTACGATTTCAATCATAGATTGTAGTAAGGCATAGGTTCCTTCTACTCGTTCTTTGTAGGGTTTAAGCATATGGGTTTCGACCATCATACCCAAGGTGTTGAACAGCGTTGTATAGCCGGTGGAATAGCGCGGACTATCCATAAACTGTTGAAAGCCGCTTTCTGGCGTGCGGTTGAATACATTTACATAAGGTGTGATATCCCAATCGCGCTGTTGAAGGGAATCCTCAAGTTGTGGCATCAGGTTTTTGTGAAGATAATCGCCTAAAGGGCCTCCTAATTTGTTATGTTGGGTGAAGAGGTGCGTTAGCACATATTGGTAGTCGGCACCATTGCTTACATGCGTATCTATAAAAACATCGGGGGAAACATTATGGAAGACTCTCGCAAATGACCGGGCATTTTTGGAGTCCATTTTTATAAAATCGCGGTTGAGGTCGTAGTTTCGCGCATTTCCTCGGAAACCATATGCCTTCGGTCCATTCTGATTGGTGCGCGTTCCGCTATTTCGGTTTAAGGCACCTCCAATATTGTACACGGGAATTACCGCAATAATTACATTTTCAGGTGTCTTAAGAGTGCCTTCAGCTAAATCCCGCATCAACATCATGCTTGCATCGATACCGTCGCTTTCTCCAGGATGAATGCCATTGTTGATAAGCATGACTACTTTGTTTTCGTCATTAGCGAATTCTGATTCAAAGCTTCGGTCGGGGTTGAACGTTACAAGGTGTAGAGGCTTGCCGCTATCAGTTTGGGAAAGCTCATACATTGCTATGTCGGTGTACGCTTCCGATAATTTATCGTAATAGGTAATTACCTCTTTATAGGTTGCCGTCTCCAGGCCTTCCGAGTGCTCGAACACAGTTGTAAAATCATAATTCGTTTTCGTTCTTTTTTCAGAACAGCTGGCTATTAATGCGATCGTTGCTGCTAATGCTGAAAGCAAGTAAGGGTTAAAATGACGCATATTTGTTATTGTCAGAAATTTATATTTTGCAATTTAATGATGATAATTAAATGTACTTTTATATATTTGAATTACCAATATTAAACTTTTAAACACATTTTATTATGAAAAAAATTACTTTGTTGGCAGCTTCTTTGCTTATTGGAGTTGCTTCTAATGCCCAAGTAACTTTATCTCAGAGTGTCGATCCATCTACGATTGATACTGGTGGGGTGGCATGTTGGAACAGCGGTAACGGTGAGTACCGTGACAACGCATTTGCTAGAACATACGACTTGGAGGGAGATTTCTCTATCATGGGTGATTTTGACGTTTCTGCTGTTGAGTTCGGACAAGGTTCTGCTGATGATGGAAAAGTTGTTCAGGTAAACATTTATGAAGTCGATACTCAAGATTTATCTCTTGCAACTTTCACCCTTATCGCAACAACTGATGTTACGTTAGAGGCTGCAAATGATTTAACTTTGATCGAAGCGCCAATTACAGCTACTATTCCTGCCGGAACTACCGTTGCTGTAGAAGTTTTTGCTCCAGACGAAGGAACTGATACTTTTATCCGTTACTTCCCTGGGTTTAACACAGCAGGTCAGAATAACACTGCTTGGTTAAAGTCTGATGGATGTACTATTCCATGGTCAGATTCTAACACTATTGTTGCTGATCCTCAGGAATATGTTATCAACCTAGTAGGTGAGGAAGTATTGAGCGTAGGCGACAATGCGCTTTCTCAAGTTTCTGTATTCCCTAACCCAGCTGATGCTAAGTTGAACATCAACGCTCCTGCATCTGTTGAAATCAACAATGCTACTCTTTATGACGTATTAGGTCGTAACACTGGAGTTGCTTTAGTTGAAGGAACAATGAACATTGCTGACCTTTCAAGAGGTGTGTATGTTCTTTCAGTAGAAACTTCTGCTGGTACCTTGACTGAGAAAATCGTTAAGAAATAATAAAGCATTTTTATAATGCTAAAAAGGCTGTCGGAAGACAGCCTTTTTTTATGGATTATTTTGATGAATTGATTCCGCTTTCTTCTGATTGCTTTTTTTTAGAGTGAATTTACGGCTTGTCGTATTTTCACCAAGTCGGTAAGTACTTTTTCAAGCTTGCTTAAATCGAGCATATTAGCGCCATCACTTTTGGCATTTGATGGATCGAAATGGGTTTCCATGAACAATCCATCAACGCCTGCTGCTATTCCAGCACGAGCGATAGTGCCGATCATGTCGGGTCGCCCTCCCGTTACTCCAACGCTTTGGTTCGGCTGCTGTAGACTATGGGTAACATCCAGAACCGTAGAGGCAAAGGCCTTCATCGTCGGTATGCCTCTAAAATCCACAATCATATCCTGATAGCCAAACATGGTTCCGCGATCGGTTATCATGACCCTATCATTTCCACTGTCCGTCACCTTTTTTACCGCATGCTTCATGCTTTCCGGACTCATAAATTGTCCTTTCTTGAGATTTACGGTCTTTCCAGTTTCTGCGGCTGCTACCACTAAGTCGGTTTGACGTACTAGAAAAGCTGGAATCTGTAATATATCTACATATTCGGCAGCCTTAGCGGCATCGCTGCTTTCATGAATATCGGTTACGGTCGGAACGTCAAAGGTTTCCGATACTTTTTGAAGGATTTTCAAGGCTTTTTCATCGCCAATTCCAGTGAAACTGTCGATACGGCTGCGATTTGCTTTTTTAAAGCTGCCTTTAAATACATAGGGTATTTCAAGTTTATCGGTGATCTTTATGACTTCTTCCGCTATGCGAAGGGCCATGTCCTCGCCTTCAATGGCACAAGGACCAGCTAATAGGAAAAAGTTTCCTGAAGTCGTATGTTTTATTTTAGGTATGGAAGATAACTTCATAGTATGGTATTTAAGGGTACAAAGATACTCAAATGCATGCTACTAAATAGTTCTAGAGAACGTACTCCATTTGAATCGAGCTTTCAACACTCATTATATTATAATGGTGTTGCATTAGGGGTTGAGGCGGCATCCTCTTTTTGAGTCGGGAAAGACCTGCTGGGTTTTGCATATCCGGCAGGTCTGAATTGGGTTGGAGCAAAAAGAGATATAGCCGAAGACACGACCCACGCAAAAGCGTGGGAAATGCCCAAAAAAATAATTAACGAAAATAACACCCAAACTATTGATAATAAGCGTTACTTTTGCACCGCCTTAAAAACAGGTACCATTATGGATATCAAAAATATCGCAATTATAGCTCACGTAGACCACGGCAAGACCACCTTGGTAGATAAGATTATGCACCATTGTAGCCTTTTCCGTGAGAATGAGAAAACAGGAGAGCTAATTCTCGATAATAACGACCTAGAACGCGAACGCGGGATTACTATTACCTCGAAGAACGTGTCGGTTACGTATAAAGATACTAAGATCAATATCATCGACACCCCTGGTCACGCCGACTTTGGAGGTGAAGTGGAACGTGTCTTGAACATGGCCGACGGCGTTTTATTATTGGTCGATGCCTTTGAGGGCCCGATGCCACAAACCCGTTTTGTACTTCAAAAAGCGATTTCGCTTGGATTAAAACCGTGCGTGGTCATCAATAAGGTCGATAAGGAAAACTGTACGCCCGATGAGGTGCACGAAGCGGTATTCGATTTGATGTTCGAACTCGGTGCCGAAGAGTGGCAGTTGGATTTCCCTACCGTTTACGGAAGTGCGAAAAACAATTGGATGAGCGACGATTGGCAAAAGCCGACCGATTCGATTGCACCCGTGTTGGATATGGTATTGGAGCATATTCCTTCACCAAAGATTGAAGAGGGGAGTACCCAGATGTTGATTACCTCTTTGGATTATTCTTCGTTTACGGGTCGAATAGCTATCGGACGGTTGCAACGTGGAGTTTTGAAGGAAAACATGCCTGTTTCTTTAGTGAAGCGTGATGGGAAAATTGTGAAATCCAGAATCAAGGAACTACATACGTTTGAAGGACTTGGCCGAATCAAGGTTTCTGAAGTAAAAGCTGGCGATATCTGCGCAATTGTTGGCTTAGAGAGTTTTGATATTGGCGATACGATTGCCGATGCCGAAAATCCAGAGGCATTGAAGACCATCGCCATCGATGAGCCGACGATGAGTATGTTGTTTACCATTAACGATTCTCCTTTCTTCGGAAAAGATGGTAAGTACGTCACCTCTCGTCATATTAAGGAGCGTTTGGAGCGTGAATTGGAGAAGAACTTAGCGCTACGTGTTGAAGAAACTGGAAGTGCAGATAGTTTTATGGTATATGGACGCGGCGTATTGCACCTTTCGGTATTGATTGAAACCATGCGTCGCGAGGGATACGAACTACAAATTGGTCAGCCACAGGTAATTATTAAGGAAATTGACGGTGTTAAGAGTGAACCTGTAGAGGAATTGACGATTGATCTTCCTGAAAGTGTTAGCGGTCGTGCGATCGATATGGTTACGACTCGTAAGGGTGAAATGACCAGTATGGAAGCCAAGGGCGATCGGATGGTCTGTAAGTTTGAGATTCCTTCACGAGGAATTATAGGCTTACGAAACCAGTTGTTGACCGCTACGGCCGGTGAAGCCATTATGACACACCGATTTAAGGAATACCAGCCATTAAAAGGTGGAATTCCTGAGCGTTTGAACGGAAGTATGGTTTCTATGGAAAAGGGAACTGCGATTCCGTATTCTATTGATAAGCTACAGGAACGGGGACGATTCTTTATCAATCCAGGAGAAGATATTTATGAAGGTCAGGTAATCGGTGAGAATTCTCGTCAGGATGATATGGTGGTGAATATTACTAAGACCAAGAAACTGACAAACGTCCGATCTGCTGGAGCCGACGATAAGGCGCGAATTGTTCCGGCCATTAAGTTTTCGCTGGAAGAGGCCTTAGAATATATCCAAAAGGATGAGTATGTAGAGGTTACGCCAAATCATCTTCGTCTCCGTAAAATATTGCTGAAGGAAGTCGACCGCAAGCGCGCGAAGGTGTAAGGTTTTGTTTCTTCGGAAGAATCCTGCAGGATTCAATAATTACCGCTATTTTTGACGATAAAGCCTATCGCATTATGAAAATATTGGTGACCGGAGCTGCCGGGTTTATTGGATCGCATACTGCGGAGCGTTTACAGGAAATGGGACATAATGTCGTAGGAGTCGATAATTTTTCACCTTACTACGATGTCCGGTTGAAAGAGCGGAACGCGGAGGTTTTACTACAGAAGGGGGTCGATATCTTACGACTCGACCTCCGTGAAGCGGATACGTATAATGCACTGCCAGCGAATATTGATGTTATTTTTCATTTTGCTGCCCAACCGGGTATTTCGGCGACTTCAACCTTTGAAGCGTATTTTTCGAACAATTTCCTAGCTACTCAACAGCTTATTGAATATGCCATGGCGATGAAGGATTCGCCCTATTTTGTCAATATTGCCACGTCCTCCATTTATGGATTAGAAGCGACTTTCCCCGAGTCTGCTGCGCCAAAACCTGCTTCTTGGTATGGGGTGACGAAGTTAGCCGCCGAGCAATTGGTACTTTCTCGTGTGCGGGAGCATAAACTGATGGGAACTTCTTTACGACTGTATTCGGTTTTTGGTCCGAGAGAACGCCCCGATAAGTTATATCCCCGGCTGATTGAAAGTGGCTTAAAGGATAAGCCGTTTCCATTATACAACGGAAGTGAACAGCACCTTAGAAGTTTCACATATATCGAGGATATTGTAGATGGAATTGTTAGCATTCTAGACCATCAGGATATCGCCAACGGGGAAATTTTCAATCTAGGTACAGAGGAGGAAAATAGTACCGCAACAGGAATTGCTACCGTGGAGGAAATCCTTACTACTACAATTGTTACCAAATCTACCCCCCCAAGAGCGGGCGATCAGTCGCGTACCAAGGCTAATATCGATAAAGCTCGAAAACTGTTGGGCTATAATCCTTCTATTAGTCTACGGGAAGGGTTAGAGCGGCATATAGCTTGGTTTCGAGAGCACTCTTCCTAGCCTTTTAAATTCAATAAAAAATTAGCCGCCTCAAAAGCTGTTGTTTCACTTCTGTCGATGCGCTCAAGCTGTTCTTTTAGCGCTTTCTTGATTTCCGGTCGGTTGAAAAAATCGCTTTTCAATCTGCTTTCGATGGTTTGAAGTACCCAATATTTGTTCTGCTCTTTTCGTTTTTTGGAGAAGTAATCATTTTCTCTTACGGTTTCGAAATACGATTGCAGCTCGTGCCAAACAGTATCAATTCCAGTATTCTCCAACGCGCTACAGCTAATCGTTTTGGCTGGCCAATCGCTTTCCTTTGGAGGGTATAGGTGAAGCGCTCGATTAAACTCCTGTTTCGCAAGCTTCGCTGCCTTCACGTTTTCACCATCCGCTTTGTTTATGACGATGAGGTCGGCCATTTCCATAATACCTCGCTTTATGCCCTGAAGTTCATCTCCAGCGCCTGCCAACTTCAACAATAAAAAGAAATCGGTCATACTATGCACCACCGTTTCACTTTGGCCAACACCAACTGTTTCAATAATAATAGCATTGTAGCCTGCTGCTTCACATAAAAGAATCGTTTCACGCGTTTTTCGAGCCACACCCCCGAGGGAATCGCCGCTGGCAGAGGGTCTGATAAAGGCATTTTTTTCCTTCACCAATTCCTCCATTCTGGTCTTGTCGCCCAAAATGCTTCCTTTACTCATGCCACTGGTAGGATCTACTGCTAACACAGCCACTCGTTTCCCTTCTGAAATAAGCAATTTTCCGAATTGTTCTATAAAGGTACTTTTTCCAACACCTGGAACCCCTGTTATTCCAATACGAATGGATTGATTGGCATAGGGGAGACAACCATTTATTAAGTATTGAGCGTCTTTTTGGTGCTTTTTGGCGGTACTCTCAATAATGGTAATGGCACGACTCAATGCCGTTGAATCGCCTTTTAAAACCTCTTTTAACAACTGTTTTGAATCCAAGCGGTTTGTTCGCTTCGATTTTATTTTATCGGCTGTAGTTTCACTTACATGTGAAGGTTGCGATACGCCCTTTTTTTCCTGTAATGCACTCTGTTTTTTGTCGGATGCTGCCATTGCTGAAATTTATGACAATTTTATGAATATCGGTTTCCGTTCCTTTTACAATCCTAGTATATTGAAAATATTCAAGAAAAATACAGCCATGAAAACATTTTATAAAGAAAAATCTACCGCCGTGGGCGGACGTAAAGGTCATGTGTCATCTGAAAATGGACCGATTGACTTCGATTTATCAATGCCAAAAGCCATGGGAGGCGATGGTGGCGATGGAACAAACCCTGAGCAACTGTTCGGTAGTGCCTATGCAGCATGTTTTGGAGGAGCCGTTGAAGCTATTGCGAAAGATAGAGATATCGAGGTAGATGGGGACATAAGCGTTTCCGCAACGATCGGAATAGGAAAAACGGAAAAAGGAAACCTTCAGCTAAACGCTGTTTTGGATTGTTATATTCCTGGTGTTTCTGTTGAAGATGGCGAAGCTTTGGTGAATAAAGCACACGAGGTTTGTCCTTTCTCTAGAGCAACACGCGACAATATTACGGTAACACTAAACTTACTATTGGACGAATAGTAGGAAATAGATTATAGTAAAACACCCCGTTGAAATTTCAACGGGGTGTTTTTTGTTTGTGGGGTGAGGAGTATGTATTAGTATAGAATTTAAATAGCTCTTAACGATCTTATCTTTCCACCGGAAGATTCCTCGTCATCCTTCTCATTTTCGTTATCATTTTTCGGCGTCTCGTTTTTTTTTGTGTCCGCGTCAGCTTTAAAATGCGACTTTTTATGTTGTTCTGCTTGCTTGCAATACCATTCTATTTTGTCGCGTTGCTTCATCAAAAGCGTAATAATTCCTTCTGGAAGTTCGCGTCGCTCAACCAACTCGTCATAACGTTTTACATTGTTGAGGTCTCGATTTACACATTGGTTAATAATCACATCTTCATTTAAGTTTTCCAATGTCTCTTTAATTTCCTGCCAAGTGCGGTGAATATTGCCTTTTTCAGCATCTTCCTTAAGCGGTTCAATGCCTCGGGAATGAAGTTCATTTGAAATATCATGACTCATTCTATTCCGCTCCGTCGCCATATAATTAAGAAAGCGCTTTAGGGTAGTAGTATTAACATCTTGAGCTGCATTGTAATATAATTTTTCAGCCTCAAAACTAGCTACCAATAAGCGGTTCAACTTGTTGAAGTCAGCGTATTTCTTACTCATTCCGTATAATTTTCTTTTTTAAAGATAGTATGAATATCATTGCCCTAAATACTATTTACCATTATTTTAAGCTAAAATTTCGTTAAGTGTTGAAACAGTAGAAATATTGTCTCGTCTTTAAACCGAACAGCAACCAAAAAAACCATCAAAGCCTTGTCCACTCAGGTACTTGTTGAACAATGTAAAGCCAACAATCGTAAAGCGCAATTAGCGCTCTATAACCAATATTGTGATGGTATGTACATTGTAGCTAGCAGGTATCTAAAGGATCGGGCGGCCGCAGAGGATGCTATGCAAGTAGCATTTATCAAGGCATTCAAAAAGCTTGAGCAATTCAAAGGGGACGTCACCTTTGGAGCTTGGCTAAAGCGTATTGTAATCAATACGTGCTTGGATGTTATAAAGGCGAAGAAAGCACAGTTCCAATCGCTGGAAGAGGAAACCCTGCATATTGTAGAAGAGAATGATGATTGGGAGGTGCCAGATGAAACCACCATCGAAGCCGTGAAAGAGGCGATAGAGAACTTAAAGGAATCGTATAGATTAGTGGTGAAGCTATACCTCTTGGAGGGGTACGATCATCAAGAGATTGCAGATATCCTTGGAATAACCGAAAGTGCATCACGGACGAATTTGCATCGAGGGAAACAAAAACTGAAACAACAATTAAAACATTTACGTCATGGCACGTGATATTCGAGAACTTTTGAAGGAACAGGACGAGCAGACACCAAAGTTGTCTGAAGGACATCTTGGCCGTTTCGAAGCCAAGTTGGAAGCGCTTCATCAGGAGCAAAGCACCCATACATTACCTTGGTATAAGAAACCGTGGCTTCAGGTAGCAGCAATGATTGCTGTCATCGTAACGGTAGGTTTAATTGGGTATCAACAATTTTCTGCCCCAACTGAACTGGGAGGAGAGGAAATTACCAGTACAGATAAAAACCCGGATGTTCAGCAAATTCAACTCGGCGACCTTTCTCCCGATTTGAAAAAAGTTGAAAACTATTATATGGCTGGTATCAATGTGCAGCTGGCGTCCTTAGAAATCAATCCCGACAACAAGGAATTGGTAGAAGGCTATATGGAGCAACTAAAGCAATTAGATCAAGAATATAAAACCCTTACGGTAGAATTAAATGAAATGGGTCCTACCGAGGCAACCATCACGGCCCTCATTGAGAATTTACAATTGCGTTTGGATCTGCTGTTCAAACTCAAAAACAAATTAAAAGAACTTAAAAAAGCAGACAATGAACCACTTAACATCATTTAAAATCGTTGCCGTAATAATAGCCCTTACCATTTGGGTAGGCTCAAAGGCACAACATTCGCGAACAGAGACCTTTTCGGTCGATGATCCCGTAACCGTAATCGTAAACACGAATCAAACGGACGTAATATTTGAAACCTGGAACCGCAATAAGGTTGAGGTGACCGCCTCCATCGAAGGAGAAAACTTATCCGATGAGGAAAAAGAAACCATCTTCAATAACTGGGAACTTTCCATTATGGGAAACAGCAACCAAGTCAGTGTCCAAGCCAAAGGTGGCAACATGTGGCATGGAAGTCGCCCGATAGCTATCAATGGTAATTTGGGTGACATGGAATTCTTAGGGCCTATGCTTGAAGGCTTAGTAAATCCCATCATTACTGAAATGCGTGTTCCCGCCTTACCAGAGGACGTGCTTCAGCGTATGGGAACAATTAATTTCGATTATGAAGAATTCATGAAGGATAAGGAAGCCTATATGGAGAAGTTTGAGGCCCAGATGGATCAAAAATTTGGAAAGGAATTTGAAGTGAAGATGGAGAAATGGGGTGAAGAGTTTGGTAAGCAATATGAAGAGCGCTATGGTCCCGAATTTGAAGCTAGGATGGAAGAATGGGGCGAGAACTTTGGAAAGCAAATGGAGGCCTGGGGCGAAAACCTAGCACGTCAAATGGAAGCCCAATTCGGTGAGGATGGGAACTATTCCAAAGAGGTGATAACCACTCCTAATGGTCAGACCATTATTTATAAAGGCTCGAAAAGCAGTTCAAATAAGTCAAGTAGGAATGGAAAGAAAACCATTCGTATTAAGATGCCGAAAGAGAGCAAAACAGAGATTAATGTACGCCATGGCGAAATTAAAATGGCCGATGCGCATAATGTAAAAGCAACGTTGCAGTATGCACCGTTTCGGGCAACTAGTGTTGATGGGGGGAAGACCCTCATCAATGCTGCCTATGCTCCAGTAATAGTTGAAAATTGGAAGGAGGGTACGCTCTACGTGAAATATGTCGATCAATGCAATATTGCCAGGACTGGAACCATTCACCTGCAAGCTAATTCAAGCGATGTCGCCATTCAAAGCTTGGGTAAGGAAACAGCCTTATCAGGATCTTTTGGCCGACTAACAATCGGAGGTGTTTCCAACGATTTTCAAACGTTGGACATTATCCTTGAGAATACCGATGCCATTATTGATGTGCCTGATAGCTCTTTTTCCTTCTATTTTAATGGAAAGAAATCGACCTTGGCATACCCTAAAACTATGCAGCTTACGCCCACGAAGATGAACGGCCGGGTGTTGGTGAAAGGATTTAATTCTTCAAAAAATTCGGATCGTTTAATGACCATCAACGCGTCATTTAGCGATGTCCGCCTTCAATAAAAATACCATCCGAGGAAGGTATTTCCTCGAATGGTATTTTCTTTTTCTTCAGAAATATTAGGCGTCTTTATTCAACTTCTTTGTGAAATAAAAGCCCGAGAACAATCCAGCTCCAGCCATAAGGAAAATTGTTCCTGGATACGCCACGTCTTCTTCAACACCTAGGTTATAGTGTAGCAACGCGGCAATAAAGATTCCTATTCCTATTCCCATAAGTAGCAGCGCAAGATTGATAACAATAACCTTCCAAATAGGCGTTACCTTTCGATCCTTTCCATAGAAAATAGAAGCATCGGCACCTTTGTCGATTAAGGCCAAACGTTCCCGATTTCTTGCGGTAATAAAGAGATACACAATTCCAAATAGTACACCGAACATAATCGGTACGATAATTACTTCAGATCCCATACATTAAAATTTAATAAGTGTTCGTATTAATTGATGTGCTCATAGGACGGGAGCTATTTCAATTCGGTTACAAAACATTTCAATTCTTTTTTTAAAAACCATGTAACCAATCCGCTTCTTTCTGCGTCACATGTACAGCATGTGTACCGAAACTGACCAACAACTAATCAAGGCAACATTGCAAGGGGATACCCGTGCCTATGGCCGATTAGTGGAAAAGTATCAATATTTCGTGTACACAATCATAGTTAGAATGTTGAAAGTACCAGAGGAAGCTGAGGAAGTAGCTCAAGATACATTTGTAAAAGCGTATGATGCCTTATCAACATTTAGAGGCGATTCTAAATTTTCGAGTTGGTTGTATCGAATTGCCTACCGAAAGGCCTTGGACGCGCTACGGAAGCAGAAAAGAATACCGTTATCTGATGTTGAGGTAGAAACAATATCGGTGGCCGATCTAGATACCGCTTTGGAGCAACTTCAACAGAAAGAACGAACGAGAATTATCAAAAAAGCTATCGCTACTTTGCTTTCGGAAGAGGCAGCGTTAATGACGTTTTATTATTATGAAGATCTTTCAGTACGTGAAATAGCGAAAATTATGGAGCTAACAGAAGATAATGTAAAGGTGAAACTCTTCCGAAGTAGAAAAAAATTGAAAGGAATATTGAAGGAGTATATCCTTCCAGAAAAAACAAAACATAATGGAAAAGCGATTTGAAGACGATGCTTTTATGCATTCATTGATGGAGAACGGCGGATTGGAGCGCCCATCGCCCGATTTCACTAAAAATGTTGTAACCCTTATTGAAGCACAAGCTTCGGCAACTTCACATACGGTCTACAAACCACTGTTGTCTCAAAAAGCATTGTTTTGTATTGCTTTCGCTTTTCTATGTATTCCTTTGGCAGCCTACTTTTTACCAACCGAACCCAATACGTATATAGCGTCTATAAATATTGTTTGGAATACGATTTCTTCGTTTTCCATTCCTGAAGTATCTATCTCTCAGACCATGCTTTATGCAATTGTTTTCTTGGGTTTGTTTGTGATAGAGATTCCTTTTTTGAAAAGTCAGTTATTGAAAAAGAATTGATTACGACCGCTTTGTGGATATTGCAACTACTGCAGCTGTAATAGTACCCATTATAATTGCTCCAACAGCCGATTGCCATATATAGGAAGTAAGGTTGAAGTAGGATTCCGCCTCTTGCTGCGTGCTTTTCCCACTGCTAACGGCATGCGCAATCATATTATCGAAAAAGTCTGGAGAAATTACGGTATGGATAAAATATTGGGCAAATGGTGAAAGGATGGCAACAAAGACTGCTATTTTAACACCTGTTACAAATCCCTGAAGCCACGTCATTTTTCCTGAAAAGAACCGTCGGCGCTTTTCACGCAAGGCCAGTAAATATAAAAAGATAGCAATAGGAGTGAAGAGAAAAGTCCCCCAAGAATGGTCTTCAATATGACTGTCGTGCCAACCAAGGGTTTTTTCAAGCCATGACCACGCCAATAGCGTAATCGTAAATAGGATGGCCCATTTCACTTCAATTTTAATCGTTTTCATGGTTGGTTGTTTAGCTGCTGTAAAATACTAAAAAAACAAAGCCCGAAATCTTAAATTTCGGGCTTTAGCAGTTAGGGTGTTTTATTATTCATCTACCAATACCCATTCACCTTTATCTAAAAGGGGTAAGGCTTGTTTGTACTTCATCGATTTGTTTTCACCACTCATCACATTTTTGATGGTTACCTTGTCGTTACGACCAATTTTCGGACGTTCGCGAACGATGGTTTCGGTAACCTCTTGTTGTCTTTGAGTGTTTCCAGCAGCACGGTTCTGTGCAGCTCGTTCGTCCATATTCGGGATTTCCTCTTTTTCTTCACTGAGTTTTTCCTTCGGACGTGTCTGCCGTGCCTCTCGAATCTGCTCTTGATTTTCCTGTGGAAGTTCACCTTTAAACAAGAATGAAATCACATCTTTATTCACCTTTTCGATCATTTCCTTGAACAATTCGAAAGCTTCAAATTTGTAAATCAGAAGCGGATCCTTTTGCTCGTGCACCGCAAGCTGAACGGATTGTTTCAATTCATCCATTTTGCGCAAGTGCGTTTTCCAAGCATCATCGATAATGGCCAGCGTGATATTCTTTTCGAAATCCTGAACCAACTGCTTCCCTTCCGTTTCATACGCTTTCTCTAAGTCGGTTGAAACATTCAAGGTTTTCACACCATCGGTAAACGGCACCAAGATACGCTTGTACTTATCCTTATGGTTTTCATATACATTCTGAATAACCGGATAGGCCATTTCCGCATTACGAAGCATTTTTTCTTGATAATGCTTATACGCAGCTTTATAAATGGTGCCTGCAATTTTCTTAGCGTCCATTTTTTTGAACTCTTCTTCAGAAACAGGAGAGGACATAGAGAAATAGCGAATCAGTTCAAATTCAAAATTCTTATAGTCCTGTGCCAGTTTGTTGCTTTCGGCAACTACTTCAGAAGTATCATAAATCATATTAGCGATGTCTACACGTAGACGCTCTCCAAATAATGCATGGTAGCGGCGTTTATACACTACTTCACGCTGGGCGTTCATCACATCATCATATTCCAGCAATCGCTTACGGATTCCGAAGTTATTTTCCTCTACTTTTTTCTGGGCGCGTTCAATCGACTTGGAAATCATGGAATGCTGAATCACTTCGCCTTCTTGAAGTCCCATACGGTCCATAAGCTTGGCAATTCGCTCACTTCCGAAGAGACGCATTAGATTGTCTTCCAAAGAAACGTAGAATTGCGAGCTACCCGGATCTCCCTGACGGCCGGAACGACCTCTTAGCTGACGGTCAACGCGACGCGAATCGTGGCGTTCGGTACCTATAATGGCTAAACCGCCTGCCTTTTTCACTTCGTCGCTTAACTTAATGTCGGTACCACGACCTGCCATGTTAGTAGCGATGGTCACCATACCACTTTTACCAGCTTCGGCTACAATATCGGCCTCTTTTTTATGAAGCTTGGCGTTCAATACGTTGTGCGGAACGTTTCGAATGCTCAACATTCGGCTAAGCAATTCCGAAATTTCAACAGAGGTAGTACCAATAAGTACGGGTCGGCCGGCGGCTGAAAGTTCCGATACCTCTTCAATTACTGCGTTATACTTTTCACGCTTCGTTTTATAGATCTTGTCTTCTTTGTCATGACGGGCAATCGGTTTGTTGGTTGGAATTTCAACCACATCCAATTCGTAGATTTCCCAAAGTTCGCCCGCTTCTGTTACTGCAGTACCCGTCATACCCGAAAGTTTACGGTACATACGGAAGTAATTCTGAAGGGTAATCGTTGCAAACGTTTGTGTGGCGGCTTCAATCTTTACATCCTCTTTCGCCTCGATTGCTTGGTGTAATCCATCGCTATAACGACGTCCGTCCATAATACGACCCGTTTGTTCATCGACAATCATCACCTTGTTCTCCATCACCACATATTGGGTGTCTTTTTCAAACAGGGCATATGCCTTCAACAATTGGTTCATGGTGTGAATACGTTCACTTTTCACCCCAAACTCGCGGAATAATTCTTCTTTTTCCTCGGCTTCTTCTTCAGGCGTTAGGCCTTTTCCTTCAATCTTGGCGATTTCCATACCCATTTCTGGCATAACAAAGAAATCGGGATCGTTTTCACCTGAAAGATAATTTACCCCTTTATCGGTAAGTTCGATTTGATTGTTCTTCTCATCGATTACGAAATACAACTCGGCATCAACCTTCGGCATATCGCGGTTGTTGTCCTGCATGTACTGGTTTTCCGTTTTCTGAAGAATTTGTCGCACGCCTTCTTCCGATAGGAATTTAATCAATGCTTTGTTCTTCGGAAGTCCACGATATACGCGAAGCAGTTGGAAACCACCTTCTTTGGTATCGCCTTCACTGATCAGTTTTTTCGCTTCCGCTAAAACTCCTGTTAGATATTTTCGTTGCACGTTTACGATATCCTGAATACGAGGTTTCAACTCGTTAAATTCATGTCGATCGCCTTCTGGAACGGGTCCAGAGATAATCAATGGGGTTCGAGCATCATCGATCAAGACACTATCCACCTCATCCACGATAGCATAGTGGTGTGGACGTTGCACTAAGTCGTCTGGTTTATGCGACATATTATCACGCAGGTAGTCGAAACCGAACTCGTTGTTGGTTCCGTAGGTAATATCTGCATTATATGCTTTGCGACGAGAATCGCTATTCGGGCGGTGGTGGTCGATACAATCGACACTCATACCATGGAATTCAAAAATCGGAGCCATCCAAGCGCTATCACGCTTTGCCAGGTAATCGTTAACCGTAACGAGGTGTACTCCATTTCCTGCAAGCGCGTTGAGGTAGACGGGAAGGGTTGCTACTAGCGTTTTACCTTCACCGGTTTGCATCTCCGCCACTTTTCCTTGATGAAGTGCGACCCCACCGATAAGCTGTACATCGTAATGCACCATATCCCAGGTTACTTCTTTACCTGCGGCATCCCAAGAGTTGCTCCAAATTGCTTGTTCGCCATCTAGGGTAACATAGTCCTTAGTGCCAGAAAGTTCTCTGTCGAAAGCAGAGGCTGTAACCGTAAGCGTTTCGTTATCCTTAAATCGTTTTGCGGTTTCTTTTACAACGGCAAAGGCTTCGGGAAGAATTTCGTCAAGGGTTGTTTTTTCAATTTCGTATCGCTGATCTTTTAGGGCATCAATCTCGTTGTAGATATCTTCTTTTTTATCGATGTCCTCTTCAGCGTCGGCTTGTGCCTGTAGTTCGTCTATTTTGGATTGTACTTCTTTTTGATCCTCTTTTATTTTATTTCGAAAAGCATCCGACTTCGCGCGGAGTTCGTCTAAGGAGAGCGAAGCCATATCGGCTTCATATTTTTTTATCTCATCAACATAAGGTTGAATTTCATTGATATCCTTTTTCGACTTGTCGCCTACGAATACTTTTAAGATGTTGTCTAAAATTCCCATCGGTAATATTTATCGGTACTTTCGAAGTACCATTCGTCTCAGTTAGGTTGCGGTTAGCGCTGGGTTGGTATGCCTTACAAAAAAAGTGTAAAAATACCAGTTTCCCAAAGCCAATCGCAACTTTTATATGTTGTTTGTCTTCCTAGGAAAACGCTTGGTTTCTGCACAAAAAAAAGCCTCGTTTGGCGAGACTTTTTAGCTATTGGTTACATGTTAGATAACACGTGGAGTTAATATTCATCTTCATTCCACAGATAATCCTCATCCGTGGGGTAGTCTGGCCAAATTTCCTCAATTGAATCATAAGAATCCCCTTCATCCTCAATCGCTTGAAGGTTTTCCACAACCTCTAATGGTGCTCCCGTTCTAATGGCATAGTCGATGAGCTCGTCTTTGGTCGCCGGCCATGGTGCATCACTTAAATACGATGCTAGTTCTAAGGTCCAGTACATAGTAAATCAGGGTTTTAAATTTCTGCAAAAATAAATTTTTAGCTGTAAAAGTCAAGAAAAATCGTATTTATTTCTGCATGATTTTAAAGAACGTGGTCAAAAAGCTAAAAATCAACTCTTTAATCAGGCGTTCGATTTCTTTGGAATCCATTTGATCTCTTCCGCCTGCAGCTCTTGGGTCAATTTCCGTGCCAGCACAAATAGATAGTCAGATAGTCGGTTTAGATACTTTAAAACCAATTCGTCGATAGGTTCTTCATGGTGAAGTAGTGTTGCCAAACGTTCAGCGCGACGGCAGACACAGCGTGCAATGTGACAATATGACACTGTTGGATGACCACCCGGAAGCACAAAGTGGGTCATTTGTGGTAGTTCTTCATCCATAGCGTCCATCTGTTTCTCTAAAAAAGTGATGTCTTCTTCTGAAATACGCTGAATATCCAAACGATCTTTCCCGCTTTTCAATTCCTCCTTCTCTGGGTCGGTGGCCAAAATGGCTCCAAGCACAAAGAGCTTGTCTTGTATTTCTATAAGATTTTTTTTGTGTACTTCGGAAATGTCCTGATCTCGGATAAGTCCTAGGTTCGAATTGAGTTCATCTACGGTTCCATAGCTATCAATTCTGATGTGGTATTTCGGCACCCGTGTTCCCCCGAAGAGTGCCGTAGTTCCCTTATCGCCCGTTTTGGTATATATTTTCATAGCATAACTTTCTATCACAAATATACGGAGCCATAATGACAATCGGTGTAAAGTGATACATTTGTCTGTGAATCGCCTTAATATGAAGTTTCCAGAATTCCATTCCAAAGAACAAAATAGTATGCGACCCTCGAGTGCTTGGTTAAAGGGATTGTGGCGACGAGTCATCTATAGTCGAAAACAAAAAGTTTTTGTAATCGGGTTTCATAAAACGGGCACCACGACCATGGGGAAGGCATTACTAATGTTGGGTTATACTGTTTGTGGAAGTTTGAAGGAAGGGTATGACTATTCAAAACATTCGAAGGAAATAAAGAAGGGATTAATGGAACATGCCGGTCCATTACTGAAGCGATATGATGCCTTTCAGGATACGCCTTGGTTTTTATTGTATGAAGAGCTTTATAAACTATATCCCAATGCCCATTTTATTCTGACCGTGCGTGAAACGGATGCTTGGTTGAAAAGTGTGCAAAAACATTTCGAAAAGGGAAAGTATCCTTATCATGATGTAGTGTATGAAAGTCATAATCCAATCGATTCACCAAAAATATATAGCAATCGTATTGAAGACCACAATAATTCAGTGCGTAAATTTTTCTCGGAAAAAGGAAATTTTATAGAATTTTCGGTAAGGGAAGACGGTTGGAACGAATTGTGCGAATTTCTACAATGCCCCAAACCTTTTTGGAAATTCCCTCATGCTAATAAATCCGGAGTAGTCCCAAAAGGTCTTCGGAAGCTAAAAACAGGTATTAAAAATATCTTCTATAATTGATCAGTCTTTCTGATCCTCGCTTTTCTTTTCGTAGTAATTCTTTCGGAAGCTACGACGTCGACGCTCACGATTTCGACGCGTATTGTTTTTGTTCCAAAGAAATATGATAAGGAGGAGTAAAATTCCACCTACCGCCAAAACGATAGGATTGTTGAGCCATTGTTCCATAATAGGTGAAGATAGACAGCAGCGATTTAAATTGCAAGGAAATTAAATGGGAACTTGAAACTTAGAGTCATTAGTCATTAGTTGTTTGCCTTGGGCTTCTATGCCTGAGGACTACCGACTACCGACTACTCGCTACTCGCTTCTTCTCATCGCTTTCCACAATTCCATCCCGTAAACGGATAACACGATGGGCATGCTCGGCGATATCCTCTTCGTGAGTAACTAGAATAACCGTATTTCCCGCTGCGTGAATGGCATCAAAAAGATTCATGATCTCTATCGATGTTTTTGAATCTAAATTACCAGTAGGCTCATCGGCTAAAATAATAGAAGGTTTATTTACCAAAGCGCGGCCTACAGCTACCCGCTGGCGTTGACCACCCGATAACTGATTGGGTTTATGGTCCATTCTATCCGCCAAGCCCACATCGGTCAACACCTCTGCCGCACGCTTTTCACGCTCGGTTTTGGAAGCCCCGGCATAAATCATGGGTAAGGCTACATTATCTAGCGCCGTGGTTCGTGGCAACAAGTTGAAGGTTTGAAATACGAAACCGATTTCCTTATTTCTAATGTCTGCAAGCTCGTCATCGGTTAGATTGCTAACATCCTGTCCGTTTAGTTCATAACTTCCAAAGGTTGGAGTATCCAAGCAGCCAAGGAGATTCATCAAGGTCGATTTTCCTGAACCGGAAGGTCCCATTAATGCGACATATTCACCTTTTTCTATATCGAGGTCGATGCCCTTCAGCACCTTTACCACTTCTTGTCCAAGCGGGAAGTCCCTTCTAATATCTCGAATTTTGATGACCAAGCTCATATCAAATGATTGTTTTAAGGTTGTTGGCGAATGCTAGCCTTCAATGTGACGCAAAGGTACAATAGATGTTACAATCGGATGGTAAAATGTTGTTTTCGCTGCTCCTTTCTGAAAAATACAATACCCCATTGATAGGTGTCGATACTGACCGTAACCGACGGGTGCCCGATGATTTCCTTCCATGCTGCGGTCATTTCCCGGCTCCAATAAATATCGTCAAAAATGAATACCGAGTCATTATGCGTTTTATACACTAGCTCCTGAAAAATGCCTACTGTTTGGTCTTTATCATGACCACCATCGATGAAAGCAAAGTCTATGGTTTCTTCCGAATACTGTTGCAAAAATTCCTGAAAGGGTTGGTTGTGAATATTGATATTCTCAATGTCAAACTCCTTGAAATAGGAGGCAGCTGTTTTTGCGGTTTCGGGACAACCTTCTACTGTATCAATTGTTGCCTCTGGTGCTGCCAAGGCCATAGCAATGGTGCTTTTACCTAGTGAGGTCCCGAGTTCCAAAATTGTTGTTGGATGAAAGTAGGTTACCATTCTGTACAATAGTCGTTGCCGCTTTTTTGGAATACCCGCGCGTTTTGCAATCGCTTTTACCATTCGTTTGTTTGAAGTGAAAATTCGTGAACCTGCTCCAAAATCGGTCACTTCTAACAACGTTTTATCTTTTTTTAGCGCTTTTTTGTGTTGTCGCAGAATTCGGTAGTCCAATTTCTGCTGTCGGTCGTTAAAACATTCGGTTACTAGTTTATACACAAATGGAGAATGTACGCCATGCTTATTTTTTGCTTGGCGTAAAAACTTCATATAAGAAAGTGCCTGATAGACCATTCGAAGCTACTGAATTTCGGTAAAAATAGACGATTTGAGAAGAATGGGTCACCATGTCATTAAATCTTTTTCGATCCCTTCAAGTAGTTTCGAAAAGAATTTCAGTTATGCATACCTTTACGCTATTAGAAAAATACCGTTATGAAAACAGATACTTTCGGTGCCAATACCATTTGTACCCATGTGGGAGAGGTAGTCGATGAACAATTTAAAGGGGCGGTTTCACCTATATTTCCATCCAGCTCATATGCTTATGAAAATGTTGATGTGAAGCGTTATCCTAGATATTTCAACACACCCAACCAAGAGGCGCTGTGTAAAAAAATAGCAGCGCTCGAGAAAACGGAGGAAGCGCTCATTTTTGGAAGTGGAATGGCAGCCATCAGTACCACGATGCTTGCCTTTCTTCATAAAGGAGATCACGTGGTGCTTCAGAAAACATTGTATGGAGGTACGTATAATTTCGTAGTTGAAGAGTTCGATAAATTTGGAATCGAATATAGTTTCACCGAGGGTTTCAGAAAAGAGGACTTTGAAGCAAAAATTCAACAGAATACTAAAGTGCTATTTGTTGAAACGCCCAGTAATCCGCTGATGCTTATCACCGATTTGAAGATGATTTCGGAATTGGCGAAGGAACATGAGCTTGTCAGTATGATCGATAACACTTTTGCATCCCCTATAAATCAAACCCCAGCGGATTTTGGAATCGATATTATGTTACATAGCGCAACGAAATATATGGGAGGCCATAGCGATATTTGTGCGGGAGCGGTTGCTGCTTCCGAAGAACACATCAAAACGATTTGGAATGTCGCCAAGAATTTAGGTGGAAGCCTTAGCGATTATACCGTGTGGTTGCTCGAGCGAAGTATGAAGACAATGAAGCTTAGGGTAAAGGCACAGAACCGAAATGCAAAGAAATTGGCAAAATGGCTTCGGCAACACCCAAAAGTGGACAAGGTATATTATCCCGGATTGAAGGATCATCCCGATTATGCTTTGGCAAAAGAGCAGATGAAGGGCTATTCAGGTATGCTTTCCTTTGAGTTGAAAGAAGGATTGAATGCGTCGAATTTTATGAAATCGCTACATTTAATAAAGGAATCGATGAGCTTGGCAGGAGTGGAGAGTACCATTCTTTCACCCGCGAAGACTTCACATGCGTTGTTATCTGCTGAAGAGCGCAAACGACAAGGAATTTCTGAAGAATTGATGCGATTTTCGGTTGGAATTGAAGATAAAAAGGATTTGATTGCCGACTTGGAGCAAGCTTTGGATAAACTGTAAAAGAAATTGTATGAAACTAGATATTTTAGCCATTGGCGCCCATCCCGATGATGTTGAACTAAGTTGTTCGGCAACGATTGCAAAGGAAATCGATCGTGGCAAGAAAGTCGGTATTCTCGATTTAACGCGTGGTGAATTGGGAACGCGTGGTTCCGCAGAACTACGTGCAGAGGAAGCCGCCAAGGCAGCTGAAATTTTGGGGGTTTCTGTTCGTGAAAACATTGGCTTAGACGATGGATTCTTTCAAAATGATAAAGCATCGCAATTAAAGGTAATAGAAGTGTTACGTTACTATCAGCCTGATATCGTATTATGCAATGCTGTCAAGGATCGGCATATCGATCATGGAAAGGGGAGCGATTTGGTCCATGACGCCTGTTTTTTAAGCGGATTACGTAAAATTGAAACGAAAAGGGATGGCAAACAGCAAGAGGCTTGGCGCCCTTCACATATTTATCATTATATTCAGTGGGTTGATTTACAACCAGATTTGGTGGTTGACGTTACCGGTTATCTAGATAAGAAAGTCGCTTCGGTAATGGCATATAAAAGTCAGTTTTACGACAAGGACTCTAAAGAACCGATGACGCCAATAGCCACTGCAAATTTTAAGGATAGTTTGACGTATCGTGCACAGAATTTGGGTCGATTGATAGGGGTAGACCACGGCGAAGGATATACCGTAGAGCGTTTGATAGCAGTAGACTCGTTATTCGATTTGATTTAAAAAATCTGTGAATTTCATATTGTGCATAGAATTTAAAAGCATTATATTTGCACCCGCCTGTGCCAGCACGGGCAGTTTCGCTTAAAAAGCGAAACATAAATGGTGGTTGTAGCTCAGCTGGTTAGAGCGCTGGATTGTGGTTCCAGAGGTCGCCGGTTCGAACCCGGTCTTCCACCCAAAAGTTTAAATCCCTTCAAAATTGAAGGGATTTTTTTGTTATATACAATTGGACCTTACAGGTTTCATAAACCTCTGAGGTCTTTTTATAGTATTTACTTTCTATTACAACTTGTCCGCCGTAATTCTACCTTCTCGATTGGCGATTTCCCAAGCTGTTTGGAAAATTAATTGCGTACGCTTGGCCAATAATTCGTATTCAATTTTATCGGGGGTATCGGTTGGTTTATGATAATCTTCATGCACTCCGTTGAAGTAGAAAATAACGGGAATGTTGTTTTTTGCAAAATTGTAATGGTCGCTTCGGTAGTAGAAGCGATTTGGATCGTTTTCATCGTTATACTTATAGTCCAGTTCCAAATTCACGTATTTTTCATTTACCGCTTCTGAAACATCATGAAGTTCTTGACTAAGCTTATCGCTTCCTATTAGATATATATAATTAGGGTTGTCTTTCTTATCAGGGTCGATACGACCAATCATGTCGGTGTTGAGGTTAACAACTGTATTTTCTAATGGGAAAAGTGGATTGTCGGTATAATATTTCGACCCGAATAGGCCGATCTCTTCTGCTGTTACATGTAAGAAAAGGATGGAGCGCTTTGGCCCGTCGCCATTTTCCTTCGCCATTTTAAAGGCTTCTGCCATTTCAAGCATCGCCATGGTTCCGCTACCGTCATCATCGGCACCATTATAAATTGTTCCATCCTCGCGCATCCCAACATGGTCATAATGTGCGGATAAGACAATGATTTCATCTGGCTTTTCGGTTCCTTCTATAAACGCCACCACATTTTCGGATGCTTCATATTTATCTGAATTTCCGAAATAAGACGCTGGAATTTCCTGATAGTAATTATTGGGCTCGATGGGAGAAGGAATGTTATGATCTTGATAGAAATTACGGAGATATTCGGCGGCTAATTTTTGACCTTTAGTTCCGGTCATACGTCCTTGCATTTCATCACCGGCAAAAACATATAATTGTTCTTTCAGTTCTTCAGCTGTTATCGTGTTGGCATAGTCTTCTCGAGTCATTTGAGATGCCTTATTCTGAGCAGAATTGCAGGATAAGGTGATGATTCCCAAAAGCGTTAAAAGTATTTTTTTCATAAGAATTATGTGCTGTATTATATTTTCAAGTCGCGTAAAGATACAGTTTGGAAGCAGTGATTTTGCAATTTTTTTGAGAAAAATCGAGTTCAGGTAATGAACCTTACCGAATAAATAAAAAGAAACCCTGAAATTGGAGGGTTTTCAGGGTTTCATCTTACCACGATCTATCTACATAATCAATTCCAATCGTCAGCAAGGTCTTCTAAACGTTTCACTTTTGAAACGGTACGTTCAATTTCTGATTTTTGCTTTGTTAGTGTTTCAGCTACTTTAGGTGGAAAATTATGTTTTCCTAATCGCTCTTGGTATTCTTCCAAACTTGCTTTTTCACCACGAATACATTCTTCCAAAACAGCTTCGTCATCATTTCCTGTGAAGGCAGTTTTAATATCTATCCAAGTTCGGTGCAAATCTCCAGTGGTACTTCCTTTTTCTTTCGGTTGTTCATCCAATCGATGTATCTCATCGGTCAATTCGGTAGCAAACTGGCTATGTTGTGCCGATTTATATTTTAAGTACTCTTTCAAGCGTTGACTATCGGCATCTTCCATTGCTTTTTTAAAGCCTTTTTCCGCATCATAATTCTTCTCCAAAAGTTCTTGAAGATTATTTATTAAATCTTTATGGACTTTTTCTTTTGCTTTTTCCTGTGTCGTTTTCATAATCAATTTTTTTGTGTGGAATAAAGGTAGCTATCTAACACAGGTAATTTCCTTATCGAAGTGTGAATTGAGAAGGATTTAACACTAGAGGGAAAAGTTGTAAGAAGGTCAAAAAATCTTTAACAGATGGGTGTTAAGGTTTGCTAATCAACAGCATCTTTTTACGGAAGCTAACTATATTTAGGTTAAAACCAATAAATTTTATTGTTATGAGTACTGATAAAACACCAGAGCCAAAAGATAAAAAGAGTCGTAAAGAAAGTGCGATTAATATAAAACAGAAAGAATCGGATGGTCGTGAAATTAACCATCAAGTAGAGCAGCGGAAGGAACAACACCAACCGCGCGATACCGCATAAAACAAAAAAGCCCTGAAGGAATTCAGGGCTTTTCTAATTTAATCTAGGAATGAACTATTATCGATTCATTACTTTAGTTACAGCCTTTTCAATGGCTTCAGCATTTAAACCATATTTATCCATTAACTGATCGGGTGTTCCGCTTTCACCAAAGGTATCCTGCGTCGCCACAAATTCTTGTGGAGTTGGATGGTTTTCAGCAAGCACTCTTGCTACACTTTCACCCAAACCACCTAAATAGTTGTGCTCTTCAGCGGTTACAAGACAGCCCGTTTTTCTAACACTTTTTAAAATTGCTTCATTATCTAACGGCTTGATGGTATGAATATTCAATACCTCGGCTTCAATTCCTTTTTCAAACAACGATTCAGCAGCTTGCAACGCTTCCCAAACCAAATGGCCCGTAGCTACAATGGTAACATCCTTTCCTTCCTGAAGTGTCACTGCTTTTCCAATTTCAAAAGTTTGACCTTCTGGAGTGAAGTTGGCCACTTTAGGGCGACCAAAGCGAAGGTATACGGGACCTTCATGTTCGGCAATTGCCAGCGTAGCGGCTTTTGTTTGATTATAATCGCAGGTATTAATAACCGTCATTCCTGGAAGCATCTTCATCAATCCGATATCTTCCAAAATTTGATGGGTTGCACCGTCTTCCCCTAGGGTAACGCCGGCGTGGGAAGCACAGATTTTTACATTCTTACCACTATATGCGATACTCTGACGAATTTGATCGTATACTCTTCCGGTAGAAAAATTAGCAAAAGTTCCAGTGAACGGAATTTTTCCTCCGATAGTCATTCCGGCTGCAATGCCCATCATGTTCGCTTCCGCAATTCCTACTTGGAAAAAGCGATCTGGATGGTTTTCCTTAAACTCGTCCATTTTTAACGAACCCGTTAGGTCTGCACATAGGGCTACTACATTTTCATTTTTTTGACCTAGTTCGGTCAAGCCCGCTCCAAATCCTGAACGTGTGTCTTTTTTTCCGCTATCTGTATATTTTTTCATGTCTTTATTTTTTGAAGCTGAAATGTTTAGTAATCGCCCAGCGTTTCTGGATTTTGTTCGAGTGCAGTTTCCAGCTGTTCGTCATTTGGAGCTTTCCCGTGCCATGCGTGGGTGTGCATCATAAAATCGACGCCATTCCCCATTACGGTGTGAAGTAGCACTAAGACCGGTTTGTTATTTCCGAGGCGACTTTTCGCTTCTTTCATTCCATTGATGACAGCTTCTAAATTGTTGCCTTCTCCGATTTCCATTACATCCCAGCCAAATGCTTCAAACTTTGCTTTTAGATTTCCTAATGGAAGCACATTCTCGGTTGCACCATCAATCTGCTGACCGTTCAAATCGACCGTCACGATAAGGTTATCTATTTTGTTGGCAGGTGCATACATAATGGCTTCCCAATTTTGCCCTTCTTGAAGTTCACCATCGCCACAAAGTGCGTAAACGATATGGTCGTCTTCATTTAGGGTTTTCGCCTGTGCCGCTCCAATGGCTACTGAAATCCCCTGTCCTAACGATCCAGAGGCTACACGAATACCGGGTAAGCCTTCGTGGGTGGTTGGGTGACCTTGTAAGCGTGAATCGATATGACGGAAGGTGTTCAATTCTTCTACAGGGAAATAACCTGCTCGGGCCAAAACGCTATAAAAAACGGGTGAAATATGTCCGTTCGATAAAAAGAAGAGATCTTCACCCTTTCCATCCATTTTAAAATCTGGATTATGATCCATCAACTCATTGTAAAGTGCCACGAAAAATTCGGCACAGCCCAATGAACCTCCGGGATGTCCAGAGTTTACACGATGTACTTGTCGAAGGATATCTCTCCGTACCTGTACGACCAGCTTTTCAAGTTCTTGTATTTCTGCCATGATTTGAATTGTTATGCCTGCAAAAGTACAGTATTCACAAGGCCTCTCAAAATGGAATTTTGGGCAGTTATCAACGATTTAGGGGTTTTAATTAACATCAATTTTAGCCCTTTCACGTTTTTTGCCATTAAATCACTTGAACCCATAAATCGTTTTATCTTTGCAGCGCCCGATGATGGGTATAATTCTTGAAGACTACTTTCTATGACCTTTACCCTTCACGCCACCGATAGCGAAAGTCAAGCGAGGGCCGGGACCCTACAGTTGGACCATGGCCCAGTTGAGACGCCCATCTTTATGCCAGTCGGAACCGTTGGAACGGTAAAGGGAGTCCATCAACGCGAACTTACCGATGAAATCAATCCCGATATCATTTTGGGAAATACTTATCATCTGTATTTGCGTCCACAGATGGATATTCTCAAAAAGGCAGGTGGACTCCATAAATTCATGAATTGGGACCGAAACATTCTAACGGATAGTGGTGGCTATCAAGTATATTCACTTTCGGCAAACCGGAAAATTAAGGAGGAGGGCGTGAAATTTAAGTCGCACATCGATGGGAGTTTTCATTTTTTCACGCCTGAAAACGTGATGGAAATCCAACGAACCATTGGTGCCGATATCATTATGGCTTTCGATGAATGTACACCATATCCTTGCGATTATCAATACGCGAAACGAAGCATGCATATGACACATCGCTGGTTAGACCGATGTATTTCACATTTGGAAAAAACACCTCTGCCATACGAGCATAACCAAACTTTGTTTCCCATCGTGCAAGGTAGTACCTATAAAGACCTTCGGAAACAGTCGGCAGAGTATATCGCTTCCCGTGAAGCGGAAGGAAATGCCATTGGTGGGCTTTCCGTAGGTGAACCGGCCGAGGAAATGTATGAAATGACGGAAGTAGTTACTAATATACTTCCTAAGGATAAGCCGCGTTACCTTATGGGTGTGGGAACCCCTATTAACTTATTGGAAAATGTAGCCTTGGGGGTGGATATGTTCGATTGTGTGATGCCTACACGAAATGGTAGAAACGGAATGCTATTTACTGCCCATGGAACCATCAATATTAAGAACAAGAAGTGGGAAGACGATTTTTCACCTATTGATGACATGGGTATAACCTGGGTAGACACTGCTTACAGCAAAGCTTACGTACGACATTTGTTTACGGTGAATGAAATGTTGGGAAGGCAAATAGCCACCGTTCATAATCTTGGTTTTTACCTATGGCTCATGCGTGAGGCTAGAAAGCATATTATAGCTGGCGATTTCACCTCATGGAAAAATAAAATGGTCACCCAAATGGATAAACGACTATAACATGCTCAGTATCCTCGATCGATACATATTGAAAAAATACCTCGGTACATTCGTGCTGATGCTGTTGTTATTTATTCCTATTGGAATTACCGTTAACCTGGCAGAAAAGATTGACAAGATTCTTGAAAACGAGGTGCCTTTCGTAGAAGTCGCTAAGTATTATTTAGATTTCACGGTTTATTTTGCCAACCTACTATTTCCGCTGTTTCTTTTCTTATCCATCATTTGGTTTACCTCCAAATTAGCCAACAATACTGAAGTTGTTGCATTTTTAAGTAGCGGAGTATCCTATTATCGATTCCTGCGACCCTATCTTATCGGTGCAACGATTGTGTGTATCGGAGCACTTTTTTTGGGTATGTACCTAGCGCCTATGGCAAGCAAGGGCTTTAACGAATTCAAATACGAATACCTTAAAAAAGGACATAAGGATAGAAGTCAGAACAACGTCTACCGTCAGATAAACCCGAAGGAATACATTTATGTAAGCTACTTCAACGTGCAGCAGCAATCGGGTAACAATTTCACTTTAGAGCATTTTGAAGGCAATGAAATGACCTATAAGATCTCTGCAAGTCGAATAAAATATAATAAGGAAGATAGTACTTATACTCTTTATAATTACGTGAAACGGGAAGTTGGGGAACAGGCTGATATTCTAGAAGCCGATGCGAAAAAGGATACTATTTTTTCGTTCGATATGGAAGATCTTACACCAGTTGAATATATTGCAGAAACGCTGAATTACACCGAGCTTAACACGTTTATCGAGCGTGAAAAAGCAAAGGGGTCAACCTTTATCAATCGATATGAGGTAGTTCGTTATAAGCGTTGGAGCTTGCCGGTTTCGGCCTATATTCTAACAATTATTGCGGTATCGGTATCCTCGGTGAAGCGAAGAGGGGGAATGGGCGTGAACCTAGCCATCGGACTTTCCATCGGGATGGTATTTATCTTTTTCGATAAGGTATTCGGGACCTTGGCAGAGCAAAGCGATTTCTCACCCTTTATCGCAACATGGTTTCCCAACTTTGTATTTGGTATCTTGGCTATTTATCTGTTGAACAATGCCAAACGATAAGCTAACACAGTATCTACATTTACATTTTATCGTTTTTATTTGGGGTTTTACTGCCGTTTTAGGCGCCCTGATTTCCATTGGAGCCATTCCTTTGGTATGGTACCGCATGCTTATAGCGTCCTTATTACTTTACCTTTGGGTACGGTTGAAAAAACAACAGCTAAGATTTCCACCTAGAGTCTTACTGGGATTCTTTCTAGCTGGCTTTCTAATCGCTGCACATTGGTTATGTTTCTTTGGTGCTGTTAAAGTATCGAATGTATCCGTAACCTTGGCAGTTATGTCAACAGGAGCTTTTTTCACTTCGCTATTGGAGCCTATATTTTTTAAGCGAAAAGTAATTGGCTATGAAGTGTTCTTAGGAATATTGGTGATCATCGGTCTGTATATCATTTTCAATGTTGAAACAGAGCACCTTTTAGGAATGGTATTAGCATTGGGAGCCTCGCTATTGGGTGCCCTCTTCACTTTATTGAATGGGAAGTATGTTGCAACCTACACCGCCTCGTCCATTTCCTTTTATGAACTTAGTTTCGGAATGCTTTGTATTTCGGTATACCTCGGAATCTCAGGAAGTTTTTCAAGGTCATTTTTTGAACTATCAGCAAGCGATTGGGGATTGCTGTTGCTATTAGCATCAGTATGTACGGCCTATGCTTTTTTAGCCTCTGTACACGTTATGCGTTGGTTAAGTCCATACACCGTTATGCTAACAGTTAATTTGGAACCGGTATATGGAATTATTCTCGCCCTGCTTATTTTGGGTGAAGATGAGAACATGAGCGATAGCTTCTATATCGGTGCTGTAATAATTGTGCTGACCGTCATTGCGAATGGCATTCTAAAACATAGACTTGAAAGAAAAAAACGTCGACAGCATCTTAGCTAGGAACAAAATTTTATCTTTGTAGGCTAAGCAAAATACTAACATAGGATCGCAACGATGGAATATCTTGAATTTGAACTCCCTATAAAAGAATTGCAGGAGCAATACGATAAAGCATGTAAGATTGGTGAAGAGAGTGATGTAGATGTCACCAACACCTGCAAACAAATTGAGAAAAAACTCAACGAAACCAAAAAAGAGTTATATAAGAATTTAACCCCTTGGCAGCGAGTTCAATTGTCTCGTCACCCCAATCGTCCCTATACTATGGATTATATCAATGCCATTTGTGGGGATTCTTTTTTGGAGCTCCATGGCGATCGTAGTTTTAAGGACGATAAGGCAATGGTCGGGGGTCTTGGAAAAATAGGCGATCAGAGCTATATGTTCGTGGGGCAACAAAAAGGATATAATACCAAGACACGCCAATACCGAAACTTTGGAATGGCGAATCCTGAAGGCTATCGCAAAGCTCTTCGACTGATGAAATCGGCCGAAAAGTTCAATATTCCAGTCGTAACCTTCGTTGATACACCAGGAGCCTATCCCGGTTTGGAAGCGGAAGAGCGCGGACAGGGGGAAGCGATTGCTAGGAATATTTTGGAAATGACCCGCCTACAGGTTCCGATTATCGTAGTGATTATTGGTGAAGGTGCCAGTGGCGGAGCCTTAGGGATCGGTGTCGGCGACCGCGTATTAATGCTGGAGAATACTTGGTATTCGGTAATCTCACCTGAAAGCTGCTCCTCTATCTTATGGAGAAGCTGGGAATTTAAGGAACAGGCCGCCGAATCCTTAAAACTTACTGCCAAAGACATGAAACGTCAAAAGCTCATCGATAAAATCGTAAAAGAACCTATAGGTGGTGCGCATAGCGATCGACCTAAAACTTTTGATACCGTTGCGAAGGAAATCGAGAAGGCTTTCACGGAATTGAAAAAATTATCTACAACCGAATTGGTAGACCAACGGATGGAAAAATATTCAAATATGGGAGTCTATAAAGGCTAATTCCAACTATATCTACGTTTCCGTCAATTCAGGGAATTCCGACAACTTTTTTTCGTATCTTATTAACAGCTTTTTGAAGTTATCAACAATCAAATTGTTGACGACTAGTTAACAATCGTACCTCTATAAAAGGGGATTCAACTTAACATTTTCTTTACATTCGCTCCCATGGAAAAAGTGCAACCCAAAACCTCATATAAAACTCGTGCTTCGCAGGTAATCGCATTGGAGAAAGGTAAATTGCCTCCGCAAGCAACTGATTTAGAGGAAGTTGTACTTGGGGCAATGATGATTGATAAAAAGGGGGTCGATGATGTCATCGATATCCTGCATGCTGAAGTTTTCTATAATGAGAAGCATCAGTTTATCTTCGATGCCATCCATACGCTCTTCGAAAACAGCGAACCGGTTGACTTATTAACGGTTTCTTCCCAATTGAAGAAAGAAGGAAAACTGGAAGCTGCAGGAGGGGAGTTTTTTTTGGTGCAATTAACCCAAAAAGTGGCGTCTTCGGCACATATCGAGTTTCATGCGCGCATCATTCTTCAAAAATATATTCAGCGTAGTCTTATCAAAATTTCGAATGAAATAATTGAAGAGTCCTACGATGAAACCACCGATGTATTCGACTTATTGGATACCGCTGAAGCCAAACTCTACGAGATTACGCAGGGAAATATCAAAAAATCCTCTGAAACGGCTCAGCAACTTGTCATTCAAGCCAAGAAAAAAATTGAGGAAATTGCCAATAGAGAAGGACTATCGGGAATTCCGTCTGGATTCGAGAAGGTAGATAAACTTACATCTGGATGGCAACCAAGCGACCTGATTATAATCGCTGCACGTCCAGGTATGGGAAAAACCGCCCTTACCTTATCGATGGCGCGAAATATGGCCGTTGAACACAATATACCCGTTGCTTTCTTCTCTTTGGAGATGTCTTCGGTACAGTTGATTACACGACTTATTTCCTCGGAAACGCATCTTTCAAGTGAGAAACTGCGTACTGGTAACCTTGAAAAACACGAATGGGAACAGTTAAATGTGAAGGTGAAAGGACTTGAAAAAGCACCGTTATTTATCGATGATACGCCATCGCTCTCTATATTCGATCTTCGTGCTAAGGCTAGACGACTATCTTCACAGCATGGTATCAAGCTGATTATTGTGGATTACCTTCAGTTGATGACCGCTGGTGGGAATCAAAAAGGAGGGAACCGTGAACAGGAAATTTCAACTATTTCGCGTAACCTCAAGGCATTGGCTAAAGAATTGAACGTTCCCGTAATTGCGCTTTCGCAGCTTTCACGTGCGGTGGAAACGCGAGGTGGAAGTAAGCGTCCGTTGTTAAGTGATTTACGTGAATCGGGTGCGATTGAACAGGATGCCGATATTGTTTCGTTTATCTATCGTCCAGAATATTATAAAATTGATGAATGGGACGATGAAGAACGATCTCCTACCGAAGGACAGGCTGAATTCATCGTAGCCAAGCACCGTAATGGTGGTTTGGATGAAATTCGATTGAAGTTCGTTGGGCATCTTGGTCGATTCGAGAACTTGGATACCTTTGGTGATACAGGTGAATTTGAAAGTAGGATGAATGCTGCGGCTAATGATGATACCTTCAAGACCGACGATTTGCCTTCACCAGGTGAAGCCTTCGGTAGCTCCATGAACGATCTTTCACCTGAAAACAATGACGATGAGGTGCCGTTTTAACCAAAAATATAGCTATTATAACAAAGCCGATACGATGAAAATCCTATCGGCTTTTGTCTTCTATAGAAATATGGAACATTTTTTGTCGTTATCTTAGCACTATGAAGAAGTTATTATCCCTTTTATTTTTACTATTTATCACCTTTTCAGTTTCTGCTTCCTATATTCTTATCCCGATGGATGCCGAAGGTCAGGAAGAACACTTAAAAGCATACGGAATTACCTATTGGACCCTTGAACGACAACAAAAGGTAAAATGGTTGTTGAATTACCGCGGAGGCTCCTTTTTGTTGCCGGATGTAGAAGAAATACGGAAGGAATGTCAGATTCGAGGGGTCTCCTTTGAAGTAATTTCGGATAGTAAAACGGAAGAGATCCTATCCTTTATCAGCAGTCCATCCCAAAATATGGAGGCGGTGGTCTTGGAAAAAGCACCGAAAATTGCGGTGTATTCACCGAAGGGGAATCAGCCATGGGACGATGCCGTAACTATGGTGCTTACCTATGCGGAAATACCTTATGATGTGGTGTACGATACTGAAGTATTGAACGACCAGCTAATCCTATACGACTGGCTTCACCTACACCATGAGGATTTTACCGGTCAATATGGAAAATTTTATCGCGCCTATCGGGCGGCGCCTTGGTATATTGAAGACAAACAGAATGCAGAGGCACTGGCATCAGAACTAGGCTTCAATAAAGTCTCGGAGGCTAAGTTAGCGGTTTCTAAAAAGATTCGGGATTATGTAATCGGTGGCGGATTTATGTTTGCCATGTGCAGTGCTACCGATAGCTTCGATATTGCGCTCTCCGCTGATGGAGTGGATATTTGCGAGCCCATGTTCGATGGCGATCCTAGCGAGCCTGGATATCAAAGTAAAATAGATTTCAACAAAACATTTGCCTTTACCGATTTCACCTTAGAAAGAAGTCCGATGGTATATGAATTTTCATCCATCGATATGACAAGCAAGCGTCGAATTCCGAAGGAAACCGATTACTTTACCTTAATGGATTATTCTGCAAAATGGGATCCTATTCCTACGATGTTAGTACAGAACCATACGTCCTTGGTAAAAGGTTTTATGGGGCAAACCACTTCGTACGACAGAAGTACCGTTAAAGCAAATGTGTTAGTGATGGGAGAGCACAAATCGAATGGTGAAGCAAGATACATCCACGGAGTGAAGGGAAAAGGTTTCTTTACATTTTATGGCGGGCACGATCCAGAGGATTACCAACATAGGGTAGGAGATGCGAAAACCGAATTGGCGCTTCATCCAAACTCGCCCGGATATCGCTTGATATTAAACAATGTATTGTTTCCTGCTGCAAAGAAGAAGAATCAAAAAACATAAAAAATAAAAAAGCCGCTCAATCGAGCGACTTTTCTTTGTGAAATAAACAATGAGTTTTACTTAACTTTATTTACTAGGGCTTTAAACGCCTCAGGATGATTCATTGCCAAATCGGCCAAAACCTTACGGTTCAATTCGATATCGTTGGCTTTCAATTTCCCCATGAACTTAGAATACGACATTCCGTTCTGACGAGCACCCGCATTAATACGAGTAATCCATAGCGATCTAAAGTTACGTTTCTTTTGACGACGGTCGCGGTACGAATACTGCATGGCTTTATCCACTGCATTCTTGGCAATCGTCCAAACATTTTTACGTCGACCAAAGTAACCTTTGGCTTGTTTGATGACTTTTTTTCTTCGTGCCCTTGAGGCAACTGCATTTACTGATCTTGGCATTTCTTTTTAATTTTTTGTAGCAGGCGCTCCGATTTCGGAAACTTTAAGAGCCATACTCCAGGGTTAATAAAATGGGTAAATAACCAGTTAGGGAATTTACTTAAGGTTAAGCATTTCCTTAACGTTGTCTTCATCAGCCTTGTGTACCAACGTGTCGTGAGTAAGGGCTAACTTTCTTTTTTTGCTTTTCTTTGTCAAAATGTGACGCTTAAAAGCATGCTTTCTTTTGATTTTTCCAGTTCCTGTCAACTTAAAACGCTTCTTGGCGCTGGAGTTTGTTTTTTGCTTAGGCATTACGTTTATTTTTCGAGTTTATTTCACACATCCTTCCATCGAAGGAATATTTTAAATGGCTTGCGACTTATTTACTTTTCTTTGTAGGAGCCATGAACATAATCATTCGTTTCCCCTCTAATTTTGGCATTTGCTCAACTTTTCCAACATGTTCCAAATCCTGAGCTAAACGCAATAATAAAATTTCGCCTTTATCCTTAAAGACAATCGAACGACCTTTAAAAAATACATACGCTTTCAACTTTGCGCCATCTGAAAGAAATTTTTCAGCATGCTTCTTCTTGAAATCGTAATCATGGTCATCCGTATTCGGACCGAATCGAATTTCCTTCACTACTACTTTCGAAGCCTTGGCTTTCATCGCCTTTTCGCGCTTCTTTTGTTCGTAGATGAATTTCTTATAATCCATTACCTTAACTACCGGTGGATTGGCATTAGGCGAAATTTCAACTAGGTCTAAGCCCATTTCTTGAGCGATACCCAGTGCTTTTTTGGTTGGATAAATATCCATTTCCACGTTATCACCAACCAAACGTACCTTATCGGCACGGATTTTTTCGTTGATCCTGTGTTGATCTTCTTGTTTACGCCTGCTAGGGCCTCTTCCTCTTTTTCTTCTAATTGCTATGACTTTAAATATTTATCCCGATTTTTCGGGAGGTTAGACTTTTTTAAAAATCTACTGTATTTTTTGCAATTTCGCTGTTAATTAATTCAGAAAATTTAGCGACCGTCATGGTGCCTAAATCTCCTTCACTATGCTTCCTAACGGAAACTGTGCCGTCCGCTTCTTCCTGTTCCCCTACAATTAACATATACGGGAACTTAGAAAGTTCGGCCTCTCTAATTTTCTTGCCAATCGTTTCATTCCGATTGTCGACAAGGGCGCGAATTTCGGCATTTTCCAACAAATTTAAAACTTTTTCAGCGTAATTTTCATATTTCTCGCTCAATGATAAAATGGCAACTTGTTCGGGCATAAGCCATAAGGGGAAGTTTCCTCCCGTGTGCTCTAGTAATATTGCGATAAAACGCTCCATGCTGCCAAAAGGCGCACGGTGTATCATTACCGGTCGATGTAATTCGTTATCGCTACCCTTATAGGTTAAATCGAAGCGCTTTGGTAAGTTGTAATCCACCTGAATGGTACCCAACTGCCAACTTCTTCCTAAAGCATCTCGAACCATAAAGTCGAGTTTTGGCCCGTAAAATGCCGCTTCTCCAGTTTCCACGACATACTTCAATCCTTTATCTTTTGTGGCGTTCAAGATGGCGGCTTCCGCTTTTTCCCAATGTTCATCATCTCCGATATATTTTTCAGGATTCTCGGGATCGCGAAGCGAAACCTGTGTCACGAAATCTTCAAATCCTAAAGATTTAAAGACATATAGTACCAAGTCGATTACTTTTTTAAATTCTTCATCCAACTGATCGGGTGTACAGAAAATATGCGCATCGTCTTGTGTAAAACCGCGAACGCGTGTTAAACCATGAAGTTCACCGCTCTGTTCATAACGATATACAGTACCGAATTCGGCATACCGCTTCGGAAGATCTTTATATGACCAAGGTTTGCTGTTGAATATCTCACAATGATGCGGACAGTTCATTGGCTTCAATAAAAACTCTTCACCTTCAGCAGGAGTACTGATAGGCTTAAAGCTGTCTTCACCATATTTTGCATAGTGACCAGAAGTTACATATAATTCTTTTTGACCGATATGTGGCGAAACAACCATTTCGTAACCCGCTTTTTTCTGTGCTTTTTTCAAGAAGTTCTCCAGGCGCTCTCGTAAAGCAGCTCCTTTAGGCAACCATAAGGGAAGTCCTTGACCTACCTTTTGCGAAAAAGTAAAAAGTTCCAATTCTTTTCCTAGCTTTCGGTGATCGCGTTTCTTGGCTTCTTCTAATAGTTCTAGATATTCCTTCAGTTTCTTTTGCTTCGGAAAACTGATGCCATAAATACGGGTAAGCTGTTTATTATTTTCATCGCCCCGCCAATACGCTCCGGCAATACTCATAACCTTCACCGCTTTCACGATTCCGGTGTTCGGAATGTGGCCCCCGCGACAAAGATCTGTAAAGGTGTCATGGTCGCAGAACGTAATGGTACCATCCTCCAGATTTTCGATCAGTTCTACCTTGTACTCATTATTTTGATTCTTATAAAAAGAAAGAGCTTCTTCCTTTGAAACCTCCCGCATGGAAAATTCATGCTTGCCGCGAGCGATTTCAAGCATTCTAGCTTCAATCTTGGGCACATCTTTTTCAGAAATCGTATGCTCGCCCGGATCGATATCGTAATAAAAACCGTTTTCAATCGGAGGTCCGATGGTCAACTTAATGCCAGGGTATAGCTGCTGAAGTGCCTGCGCCATAATGTGGGCAGAGGAATGCCAGAAGGCTTGCTTTCCTTTATCATCATTCCAAGTATATAATACCAATGTACCGTCTTCGGTCAGCGGCGTGGTCGTTTCAACCGTTTCGCCATTATAAGAGGCTGAAATCACGTTTCGGGCCAGGCCATGACTAATGCTCATGGCGACATCCATAGGAGTGGAGCCCTTTTCCATTTCTTTAACGCTGCCGTCGGGTAAAGTAATCCCTATCATATCCTTGAAAAATTTTAATAATGGGCAAAGATAATAGGTATTCGTGGGATGGACAACGGATTCTGAACCTTGTATAAAATTATTCTGCCTTTTCTTCAGTGGGCTGCATATCTGGAAATTCCCATGTGTCGGCGTACATACCATGCACGAGACCTAGTTCATACTCATAAACATATCGTTCATCTTTTCCTTCTTCATAATTCACATGGAAAACATAGGTTCTAATGCCGTCCTTCTTTAATTGATGAAATAAGGATTTGTTTGCCAGAACTGCTTTTCGCGGCAACGCGAGATACTTCACCTGTTCTTCCCGAAGCTTCTTTCTTTTGTCGCCTTTAATCGAGTTGAAGACATTACCCGATAATAAGACGCCTCTCAGCTGTAATGCTTTAGCTTCCCTAAACGCTTCCCAACTGAATACCTCCAACATCAATCGGTCTTTGTCGATAAAATTTGAAGCCATTTTCTTCGGGTTGTTGATTTTGTCGGTAACCAATATGGCGTCGGGATGCTTTTTAAACCAATCGTTCAAAATTCTCATATCCATTGGTGCAAACTGCTCCATCCGAACATATTGATCATATTGTCTTTTCGTTGGCGGTAAGCTACCGTTAAAGCCAGTGCGCTTCTTCCAAGATTCCCAATCATGTCCCGCAACCAAGGCGCCATCGGAAGTTTCAAGAATATCTATTTCGAAATACCGAAATCCTTTCCTATAATTATGGTTCAACGCCTTTAGGGAATTCGTATATACCTTTCCATTCACTCTTCCGCCAGCATGTGCAATAAAACGGCTACGCTCGTTTTTCATCGAAATTTTCCGAGGCAGACTCATCCACCAACCTCTGTATTCAATCGATACAGATTTGTCGTCCTTCTCTTCAAGAACATAGCCGTCCTGATTGAGATATCCCACATACGCCTCGCGTTTGTCCAATTCGCTCAATAGCGGAAGTCCCAAGGCCGCAATGGTATCCCGGTAGTTGGAAAGGTTGCGGCTTGCTTCATCATTCGCCACGATAATGAATTTCTGTTTCGCCTTCAGGATTTTCGACAGCGTGTCTACAAAAGTTTTGGTGTCTTCCTCCCGTTCCCAGGTATCGAACGTCTGCACGCTAAATACACTATCGCGAATCGTTAATAGGTTTAGGCCACGACCCAGCACATGATCTTCTTTCCTGGTTTTGATATAGCTCGGACCGCGCGTTTTAAGTGCATCGTATCCAACGCTCTTGACGTTGATTTGGTCCTCATCAAGTTTTTTTGGGTTCGCTAACTCCCAATCTTCAAAAATATCGATATCCTCTTCTGTAAATAGCACGGAGCCCTCACCGCTTTTGGCGACTCCGATATTCTTACCTTTTGAGAGGTAACCGTATAATCGATCGTTTTCAATGGAAAAAACAATACTCGCCGATTCTCCCCGCCATAATGGCTTGTCATCGGGAATATCTTTATAGCTAATATAGTTCATATCAGGATCGAAGAAGATACGATAGAGCGTCCCTTCCTTTAAATCGTTTATGGTATTCGAAAACCCGTCTTCCTGGGTAATATTCAACCCGTGCATGCCCGGGGTATAATGCGGGAGTAGTTCTAGCTGTATCGAATTGCTGTAGTCGTAATCCAATACCTTCGGCTCGTTTAGGGAGAGAAAGTTAGTGACGTTGCTGCGTATGTATTTTTTCTTTTTGGAAGGCTCCACAAAATCGGCGATAAATGCCGCATTGGTTTTTATATCCGCCCCATCCAGTAGTATTCGTGGAAGATCTATTTGAAATAAAGGCTGCTCGACAGGATGCGAAAAATTCGCTTCCGGTGCGGTGGAAATAACATATAGCCCTCGTTGTTTCGAAAAGCTATTTACGGCCTGGGAAGCACTTCCCATAAACATATGGTCTGGATAGATGTAAACGACCGTATTCTCTAAGAATCCTTCCTTTTCCAAGAACTCGAAGAAGTCGTTAATATAATAATCGACAGCCGAAACCATGAATTCGAGGTCGCTCTTTCTAGGTGGAATAACACCTTCCATCCGTGCATCATATACGCCATTCGGAAAATGACCGGAAATAGTATTCATGAATACGGCAAACGGTTCCTCTTGCGTTTTCTTTTTAAGGAGCTGCTGCTTAACGGCTTCAAATAAGTCCTTGTCGTGCATGCCCCAAAAATTCTTTGCCGAGGGGAGGCCTAAATCCTTCTCGGAATATACCTCAAACCCAAAGTGCGTCAACATTTTGTCCAAGCCTGCAAATTCCTTTTTGGCCAGATAATAATCCATATCATAGCCAGCAGCCTCCAGCACATGACCAATACTCGTAATGTCGTTTATTTGCGTGTTCTGGAAGATTTCACCCTTGGGCGATCTGAAAAATGCCGGTACACCGGTGATGGATGTATAGATGGAAGCCTCGGTCCAACCACTGCCAGGAGTTTGCCACATCTTGAAATAGGTGTTTTCTTTCGCTAACTTTTGAAGCGTAGGGGTAAGGGAAGTGAAGGGTGGCTCCAAAAATCCACGCTCCAGCGACTCCAAGGAGAGCACAATAATGTTTTTGCCTGCAGTAGCCGTTACCGCCTCTGGTTTTACGTAGGCGTTGGTATCGATAGACAAGTCTTCCAACGCGGTATCAAATGTTTTTTCTTCTGCGTTCTTAACCTTGTATACATAATAAAGGTTGTTGAAGGCACCTCCCGGAACAGCTAACCCAACGCATGCCAACAGCACCAAGCCCCCAGCAACCCATGCAGATAGTTTTATGCGTCCAAGCATGCGACTCAAGGCAAATAGAACAAAAGCACCAGCCACAAACGCTATCGAACCAAGGATGATCTCAGTCATATAAAACCCGCGGAGCGACCATGCATCGGTAAGGTTTACATGTTCCATAAACTTATAGTCAATCAAAGAGCTTCCGAAATAATAGGAAATACACTGAAAGGTTATAAAAGCACTAAAAACAATGCTCAACACTATCCGTATCACTTTGTTTTTGAATAGCAACGTTAGGCCAAAAAAGAGTAATACAAGTAGGAACACCTGAAATATAAAAAACAGCATAGACGCAGAATCTTAATTTGGAATTGCCGACAAACTTACGGATTCTTTTTATTTCATCGAGAGGGAAAAGATACCGGAATGCTGAACAAAGATTTCATGGCGGACGATTACAAATGTCGAATTTTTCTTTTGGGCGTTCCCTCCAGAGCTGCCTTTCGGCAGTGGTGGAGGGCGGGCTATCCGCTATATCCCCGATAGAAATCGGGGGATGCCGCTGCTATCCCTAACGCAGGGCATTTATAGTATATATAATAAGGTATAAAACCGACAAAAAAAGTTTAGGGAGTAATAAGCGACCAATCAGCAACTTGGAAAAAAGCATTAAAAAAACTTTAAAATAAGGTTGTGGAATCGAAAAAGGCCGCTATCTTTGCACCCGCTTAGAAAAACAATCCACACGGATTTCAGGATAAGCAGACGTTCATTAAAAACATTGAAAATTTATTTTAAAAAGGGTTGTAGGTTTGAAAAAGACTTGTAAATTTGCACCCGCTTTCAAAACGAAAAGTTACCGCTCGAAATGGTAACAAAAAATTTTCTAAAAATTATTTTTAAAAGTGTTTTTGAAATAAAAAAATGTCGTATATTTGCACCCGCTTTCGAGAGGGGGCGATAATGTAGAATGGCCGGGCGGGCAGCCCGGGGATGGGGTTCGACTCCCCGTCGGCCGACAGATTGATGCCGGGATTTTTTTTGACCGGCGAGTTCATTGAGGTATTG
>JALAHT010000007.1 GCA_025384855.1 Luteirhabdus salina
AATGTGGAAAAGTGAAAATTGGTATCAGATTACAAAAAATGGAAAACGTGCTGAAAAATAACGTGCTACAACAATGTATAACCGCAATTGCGGTAGTTGGTCAATCAAATGAAACTTCCTACGAAAATCACTAACTTGTCCATCTGACAAAAAACAAAACCGAAGAACCGCAACTGCGGTTATACGTTACCGTTAGGCACAAGCGTGGTTGAAATGACAATTATTTGAATTCCTTTAGGTCATTGAGTTGTTCCGCTATATCTTTCTCCCACATTGAATTAATGTCTTGAAGTTGACCGTGCTTAGTCTCTTTATCATATCGGATTTGCATTCTCCGACACTCCTTCCAAAGTAAACTATAAGCCTTTTGATATTTAGAAAAAGTAGCAATTTCGTTTGATTTTAGCTCCTCAAATCGCTTTCTGATTTTTCGAGCAAACAATTCCGCTATATCAAAATGCAATTGCTCGTGACTCAACATATAATTACTGGTAGTTGCTGTCCATGATTTTTCCTTAAAAAACTGAGCCTGAACAGTCATATTCTCATAACCTTGAATATTGTCTTCCTCGTCTACCATCACGTTCATTGGAAGAATCTCAATTTTATGGCTAGTCATCGCGGAACCGAACTTGTCCGGATCTATTTCCCCCTGAAAGTCTGACCATTCAAGTTTATTGTCAGAATCCCACGCTATGATTGAATTGTTGACTCCATCACCTTGCGCGATAGAATTCAGGAATGGAACAATTGACAGAATAACGCTTAGAAGTAACTTTTTCATTTGACATAAATAAGCAAAAAATGAATTATGGAAAAATCTTTCTAAAACTGATTAAAGCACGCCAGTGCCTAACAACGTATAACGACGCATGGCGTCATTATGGTTAAACGAGTGAAAAAGATTATAGAATTCAAACTCCCCTACTCTAACTGAAAAATCCGTAAATTGAACCCAACGCCACAGCGCGTTATACAAATCCGTTGGCATGCATTATTGAGAAAAGTTATGACTAGAAAAAGAAAAATTCGTGGAATTCTACTTCTAACAATCATCGCTATGGTCAGTCTAGTTTTATATTCCAATCATACTGTTGAATCTTCTTCAGTAAACAAAACTTACTCAAATTCCACTGACATTGGTAAGAACAAAGTCGGATTAGTTCTAGGAACTGCTAAATATCTCAAAGACGGTCGGATTAATTTATTTTTTAAGTATCGTATCGATGCAACTGTCGATCTTTTTGAAAATGGGAAAATAGATTATGTTCTGATTAGTGGAGATAATGGTTCAAAATACTACGACGAACCTACCGCTTTTCAAAATGAGCTGATTAAAAGAGGGATTCCAGAAGATAGAATTTATTTAGACTATGCTGGATTTAGAACATTGGATTCTGTCGTAAGAGCAAAAGAAATATTTGGACAAGATAGTTTTACAGTAATTTCTCAAAAATTCCATAATGAAAGGGCAATTTTCTTAGCAGAGAAACACGGATTAAGAGTTATCGGATTTAATGCAAAAGATGTCTCCGGAGCGAGCGGATTAAGAGTTCAGTTAAGAGAATATTTAGCTAGAACTAAAGCCTTCATTGATATTATGATTGGTAAAGAGCCCAAGTTTTATGGAGATAAAATTAAGATAGGTTAATAACGACATGCCAACAACGTATAACGCTCATTAAGCGGAGTTAGTTAAGCCGTTGAAAAGTCTGACAGTTTCCTAAACAAAGTCATTATCTGAAAATTACGTAAATTTAAAAACCGCTTAACGAGAGGCGTTATACAAGACCGTTGTGCGTCATTAAATAAAAATCATAACTTCAAATGAAAATTGAGAAATACAATCAAAGAATTCTTGCTGTTTTAGGTACGGTTGGAGTGATTTTTCTAATCGTGGCGTTGATTGCATTTATTTCTGTTACCATAATGGAGCATCGCAGATATAATGGCAATGACTTTGAAACCGGAATATTATCCGATGAAAAAATTGAGGAATTACAAAAGGAAAATAAAAGAGAGCAAGTAATTTCTTTTAGACAGCCGAGTCTAATTGATACTTTGAATTCGATTTATATTATTCCTGTATCTCATAAAACTTTGGACGAACTAGAAGACATTAGTGGAGTTCTAAATGCATACGGTCCTTCTGATTATAAATCAGGTGATAGTCGATACTCAAACGATATCTATGGAACTTATAATAATGTGATTGTTTATCAACCTAATAACGGAACCAGCAAAAAGCTATTTAATAAGAGAATAAATTTTGACAGAATACAATCAGAATATTTTAGCGATAACATTTATTTATTGATGAATGTTGCTCAAAAGGACACTTACAAGGATGGGGTGATAAACCTTAGAGATTTTAAGAGTCTTTACATATATTCTTTGGAGAATGAGGAGCTGAAAAATGTCGCAATTGACGGAATGGATGTTTATGATTTTGAATTCTTAAACCAGACTAAAGATTTGATCATTAGGTTTGGAATTGACAAAAATAATGATGGAACTTATAATGAATTTAATGAGCCAACAATTCTAAAAAAATATAATCTCGAGATTGGAAAATTGGTCGATATTGTTGATGATAAAATACGCTCGGAGCTTCAGAAAACATTAGAAGGTTCGCGACAATAACGACGCACAACACCGTATAACGTGTATTACACGGGTTGGTCAAGCGAATGAAAAGGATGTCAGTGATAAGAAACAATCCCCAAAACTGAAAAAACCGTAACTTACAATCCGTGCAACAGCACGTTATACAAATCCGTTGTACTGCATTTGAAAAAAACATATCACATAGAATTAAGCGGAGTGAAAATTGGAACAACTGAATTCGAATTTTCAGACACACCAATGGGAGTTGTTTTTGGCAAACTAAAATTTGACAACGTAAACTCACCATATGAATTGATAAAACAACATTGCGTAAAAAACGGAATTGGAATTAATGACGATTATCCCGAAGACAAGTTTATAAATACAATGATAATTCCTGAACTTAAAGTGTTCGACTCTGAACGGAATGAATTGAAAGGTTGGGGAGCATATGTAATCGGAATGGAAAGCGACGGATTTGAAATACAATTTGGCGGAATCACATCTGACTTAATGAAGTCGGAATTTAAACATCACTATGATGAATATTATAAAAATGAATAAAAAAACGCAGTACAACAACGTATAACGACGCATGGCGTCGATATGGTTAATCTTATTTGATTTCCTACGAAAAACTTACACTCCTGCCCTAACTGAAAATTACGTAAATTGAACCACGACGCCACAGCGCGTTATACAAAACCGTTAGCAACCATTATTCCATTTACATCTGAAAAGAATAAGTTTGAACACATAAATTTGCGTAACTGATTGGTTACGCATATATTTGTAACCGAATGGTTACTTAATTATGAGACGAGATGTTTTTCAGGCTATCGCTGACCCAATCAGAAGAGATATAATAGAACTGCTATCCGATGAAAAGCTTAGCGTTAATGAGGTCGCAGAGAGATTTGAAATTAGCAGGCCGGCAGTCTCCAAGCATCTGAAGATCTTAAAAGAATGCGGTATCGTGAGGTTCGAAAAGATTGGAAGGGAAAAAATGTGCATCATCCAGCCTATGGAACTGATTCCGGCGTTTCTCTGGATCAAGCAGTATAATGAGCTATGGGAGGATCGAATTGATTCCTTCGAAACATATTTGAATGAACTTAAAAATAAACCAGAGCAGTTATGAGCAATCTAAAAGAACGAACCCTGACAATCGAGAAAACGTTCAACGCACCCATTGATATCGTATGGAAAGCTTGGACAGAACCTGAGCATTTAGTGAAATGGTGGGCACCAAAAGGAATGAACCTAAAAATCGTCGAACATGATTTCAAAATCGGCGGAAAATGGAAGTACACAATGGAAATGCCCGACGGGAATACTTTTGTGTCGGAGGGAACCTATCAGGAAATAGTCGAAATGGAAAAAATTATTACGTCGGCTGATTTTAAGCCGATGACTCAAAATGTGGAACTACAATGCCTGTTTGAGGCAGATGGGGATAAAACAAACTTTACATTCAAAGTAATTCATGAAACTCCGGAATACTGCAGACAACAGGAAGAAATGGGCTTCTATAACGGATGGGGATCAGCTTTCAATAGATTGGAAAAATTTGTTTTGACCAAATAACGGTTGCTAACAACGTATAACGCTCATGTCGCGGGACAGGTTAAGAGTATTTGATTTCCTACAGATCCACAAAAAAAAATAGCTTAACTGAAAATTCCGTAAATTGAAAAACCGCGCCACAGAGGCGTTATACAAGACCGTTGTGTGTAATTATTGGAAAATATGATTGAATTAAGATTATTTGGAGATTATCCTCAGGTGGATCCTACATTGATTGATAGAATTGATGTCCCTATTATTTTATTTGCTGCGATAATGCTTTTCGTTGCCTACTATAAAATAAAGAACAGAAAATTCGAGGCCTCAAGAGAAAAGGATTTAGAAGAATTTGATTACAAATTTGAGATGAAAAATTATGATATTTTGATGCAAGAAACGAAAACGAATTCTGAAATTCCTCCATTGATAAATTTTTCAGAGCCGAAAATGTCATTTAAAGAAACATTTTTTTTTATTGGATTACTCATATTTTATTATTTGATCTTTACGGAAAAGATTTAGTGATTAAATAACTACACACAACAACGTATAACGTCCATTGCTCAGATGGTTAGTTGTGTTGAATTACTTACAAACTCACTTTAAACAGGCTTATCTGAAAATTCCGTAAATTGACGAAAATCGCAACGTTGCGTTATACAAATCCGTTGTAGCACATTTGAAAATGAAACCCGAATTAAGATATATTGAACTAAAAACCGGATTTGCTGATAATGGACCTGCTTGGATTGGAATGGCGGAGTTCTCAAAATCTGGTCGAACTGTCTATTTTAATGGAAAAGCACTTAAAAACTCAAATGCCCAAGGTATTGCTGGAAACTACTACGACATTGAAAGTGGAGATGAGTATTGGATTTCTGGAGTAAAGAAAAACGGAACTGACCGACATTGGGCTGGAGGTGGAAAAATAATGATTGACCGAAAAATAGTAGATGATTATTTAAAAATGGTTGATTTTGATATTCTTAATGACAATAAATTTGAACTGATCGATATAATGCCGACTAACAAAAAGAGATTTGCGGAATTAGAAAACGAAAAACTGAATTGAAGAAAAGTCTAAATGTCATTTTAGGGATAATGCAGATTATTCTTTCAGCTTATTGGATTTATGAAATGGCGTTGCTTTATTACAAATATCATTTCACAAATATTCTCTTTGCATTTATGTATCCCGATTGGGTTTTATTTTTAAACATTATTCTTTCAATATTAAGCCTCTTTTTTGGTATAAAATTGACAATGAATAAAATATCGATTAAAAAGAGTTACGGAATGATGGGAATAATGATGTTAATCGGATTGATTGCTAATAATTTTTATCCCCAGTTGTACATTTGATGAAGATAAAAACGTGCTACAACAACGTATAACGCTCATGCCGCGGGGCAGGCTAAGAGTATTTGATTTCCTACAAATCCATAAAAAATATCTTAACTGAAAAATACGTAAATTGAACAACCGCGCCACGAGAAGGCGTTATACAAAACCGTTGTGCTTCATTATTTGATTACGCCAATTAATTAAATATCATATCTTTAGAGAAACTACCTCTAATGATAAAATTCTTCCGGAAAATCCGTCAGAGATTACTCTCTGAAAACAAATTCAGCAAATATCTGATTTACGCAATTGGAGAAATTATTCTTGTGGTTATAGGAATATTAATTGCATTGCAAGTTAGTAATTTGAACAAGAAAAGAATAGATTTTGATTCTGAACAAGAAGCTCTATTTGATTTAAACACAGAGATAAAATCTAATATTAAAGCATTGGAAATAATAATAGATGAACATAAGAAATCTTTGGCTGCAGGACAGGAAATTAAATCTATGATAACTGACACCAATAAACTAAACAGTATTTCGAATGATAGTTTAAAGTCTACCTTAATTATAATGAATTACAACTACACTTATGACCCGAAACTGGGAATTTTAAATTCAGTAATAAATTCAGGGAGAATTAACTTAATACAGAATAAAGAAATTAGATACATGTTATCCTCAATAAATGAATTTATTATTGATGCAAATGAAGATACTAAAGTTATAGAAAAATTAAGAGGAGAATATTATTGGCCAATGATTGCATCAAAAAGAGAAATAGTTGATTATGACAAGCTCTCAAGAGACAACAAAAAATCTTTTCGGAATCCTGAATTTATTTTTTGGGTTGATTTCATTACAACTGTAAGGCAATCTGGATTGGACGAAGAGAATGATTTATTGGAATTTCTTAAAAAAGTCAATATTTCAATCGAATCGGAAATAAAAAAATAACGAAAGCACAACAACGTATAACGCTCATTAAGCGTGGTTGGTTAATTGTATTGAATATCCTACAAGTTCATTTCAAAAAAACCTTATCTGAAAATTACGTAAATTTAAAAACCGCTTAACGAGAAGCGTTATACAAATCCGTTACCTGCAATTATGAGAAAAATCCTATTGATCATTTTGATTTTGACCTTTGGAAATACATTTTCACAGAAAACTGTTGATTTGAGAGATATTTACACTGAAGAGGGATTGACTTATAGCAGTAATGACAATAAATTGTTTTCTGGAAAAGCTCAACATATTAGAAAAAACGGTCATTTGGTTTATGAAGAATATTTTGAAGATGGTAAATTGACAAAAACCATAACTTACTACAATGGCACGGATGAACCAACTCCATCTACGATTACTGAATACTATATCGGAACTGACAATAAGAAAACGACAACAAACTACGGATTGAAAAAACCGACAGTTGAATTTGTACACTATGATCAGAATGGGAATAGAACTTTAATTGAGCGATTCGAGGATGAGAATTTGATTTATAGATGTGAATTTCAAAATAATAGAAAGCATGGAATTGAATTTTGCTTGGATAATAATGGAGAGGAACTTCGAATTGAATATGAAAATGGAAAAAAAGTTAAGAAAGCATAACTGCAGGTAACAACGTATAACGACGCATAACGCGAGTGAATTCAATTGCATTGAATTCACTCAGAAACAACACCTCTCCTTCCCTAATTGAAAATTACGTAAATTGTCAGTCGCGCAACGCGCGTTATACAAATCCGTTAGCGGTCATTTTGACAAAAAACTGATGAAAGTCTATATTGAAACAGAGCGATTGATTATAAGAAACTTTGAAGATTCTGACGCTGATGGGATTTTCAAGCTAGATTCTGATCCAGAGGTCCATACCTATCTTGGCAATAATCCGATAAAGACGATTGACCAGGCTAAGGAAATAATCGACAGGGTGAAAAAGCACTATGAGGTAAACGGAATTGGTAGATTGGCGATAATTGACAGAAAAACTAATGATTTCATAGGCTGGAGCGGAATTAAATTTGAACAGGGAGTTAGGGAATTTGACTATTTTGATTTGGGCTACAGGCTCAGAAAAGAATATTGGGGAAAAGGAATTGCAACCGAAGCCTCAATCGAATCGCTTAAGTATGGATTTGATGAGAGAAACCTGCAAAAAATCGGTGCTGGCGCCGATATTGATAACCTAGCATCGAATAGAGTTCTTCAGAAAGTCGGATTTAAGTTTATTGATAGATTTGATTTTGAGGAAGACCCACACAATTTTTATGAGATAACGAGATCTGAATGGAACAAGGCAAAACGAACCGCTAACAACGTATAACGACGCATAACGCGAGTGAATTCAATTGCATTGAATTCACTCAAAAACAACACCTCTCCTTCCCTAATTGAAAATTATGTAAATTGTCAGTCGCGCAACGCGCGTTATACAAATCCGTTGTGCTTCATTTTATGAGAAAAAAAAAGAAAATAGCTTTTGGATTTTTTATTGGACTAATAACATTTTTGATCCTAGCTTATATTTCTGCTTGGCTGATTGCTCCAGGCTCATATGCAAAAGCCGAAATATATAATTTTAATATGCCCGAAGATTCATTGCTTAAAATAATTTACAAAGTCAAGGATGAAAATCCGGACTTGAACTTAAATCAAGAAGTTAGAACTCCGAACGGAGACTATTTTGAATTGGAGGAAGGGAGAAGTGATTCTAAAGATTATTGGCATTCAATATATTTCTACTATCCAGATAAGAATGAAATTATCTTTACTTGGACTAGGCCAAAAACCAAAAGCTCAACATCATTTGCTTTTGTAAGTATCAATAGCGGCCTAACCGTAGGAAATTGGAGGACAGTTAATGATAGTTTTTGGTGGTGGAAAAACGAACCTGATAAAGAAGAATTTGAGGAAAGAATATTGAAAAAAATAATAGATAAAACGAAAGCACAACAACGTATAACGCCCATTGGCGTTGATTGGTTAAATGAACTTGAATTCCCACAACAATCACCACTTCCCCACTAATTGAAAAAAAACGTAAATTGAAAGCCAACGCAACAGGTCGTTATACAAATCCGTTCTGCGCAAGCTATCATGACTGAACATTTCGAAAAAATATTGGATGAAATTGCAGACACACTTTTAGATATCCAAAAACTAAAGTCGGATATTCAATTCATATCGGATAAAGAGAGCGAATACTTTGCGCCTGTGATAGAAAAATCCAATTTCTTTCATCGAGTATATTGGAACTCAGTAAAGCTTCTTATTATAGACTTATACAAACTTATAAATCCGGATGAAGATTATTCTATCAATAGAGCACTGAATTACGCTCTTTCTAATAGAAAGCGAATTGATTGGAGAAGAGAAATTGATTTGGAAAGAATAATAGAATTGAAAGGAATTGCATCCGAAATGACGGAAGCTTATTTGAACAAGCTAAAAAATTTAAGAAATAAATTTTACGCACATAATGCTAAAGATAAATTCAAAGCAAAATACAATACAAAGCCTACTCTGGAAGAATGTTGGTTGATGAATGAAAAGGCACAAATTATATTTAATGTTCTAAATTTACATTTGAGAAATCAACAATTTTTAATATCGGAATTCTCTAAAGATCCTTTCGAAATTATTCAAGTATTTAGATTCAAAATGATTGAGGAATTTATACTCTCAAAACAAGAGTCAAATTTGAATGAATTAGATTATTATCACTTAAGAGATTTAATTAGAGGTCGATAGCCAGCGCAGAACAACGTATAATGCGCATTAGACTGCGCGGTTGGTTAACGGTATTTGATTTCGTACAGATCCAAATTAAAACAGCTTAACTGAAAAAACCGTAAATTCACAAACGCGCAGAACGACGCATTATACAAGACCGTTGGCAGTAAGCTTGAAAAAAAGTTAGAACAAAAAATGCTTATCTTAGCAATATGAATCTAAGAGAATCTATAAATAGCAAAATGACTGAATTTCTGACCTTGTGCAAAACGCACAACGTTAGCAGCATTTATGCCTTTGGATCGTCCGTTTCGGATGAATTCAATGAAGATTCTAGCGATATTGATTTGGTAATTGAAGTTGATAATCCCGATCCAATCGAGCGTGGAGAAACTCTTATGAGAATATGGGATAAATTAGAACAGTTCTTCCAACGCAAAGTCGACCTGCTGACAAATTCTTCGATTAAAAATCCAGTGTTAAAAAAAAGTATTGAATCGACCAAAGTCCTTATCTATGACGGAAAAGAGCAAAAAGTATCTATCTGATATCTTAATGGCCATAGATTTGATCGAAAAATTTACTTCTGAAACTCCAGAGTTCAACCAGTATGACAATGATTTAAAGACTCAAAGTGCTGTTGAGAGACAATTGGCTATAATCGGTGAGGCTCTCAATAAATTGAAAAAGGCTGATGCGGATATTGAAATTGAAAATGATTCACAGATAATTGGATTTAGGAATAGACTGGTTCATGCATATGACAGCATAGATAATTCAATTGTATGGGCGATTATTAAAAGGCATCTTGGAAACCTAAAAGATGAAATTGACAATATGAATATTGATTAAAAGCCTACTGCCAACACTGTATAACGATGCATAATGCCGAATTGATTAAACAAGTTGAAAAAGATTACGAAGTAACCACCCTCCTGCTTTAACTGAATAATTTGTAAATTGAAAAGCGGCACAACGCACGTTATACAAGACCGTTGGCAAACATATATTTGAAAAAAAAATCTTATGAGTTTTAGAATAAGTGATTTGATTGACTTAGATAAAATCCCAATGAAAATAATAATATTCTTGGGAATAGTTAGTGGGATATTTGTATTCGCTTCGGATAGTTTTTTAGAGCTCCTCAAAATGACCGAATTTCAAGAAGATTATGGAAAATTTTTTGGACCAGTTTTTATAGCCTCTCTAGCGTTTATAGTTATTTCCCTAATTTATTTTTTCAAAGAATTGTTAGAAAGTAAATTGAACAAAAGTAAAGGGAGTAGATTTATTTTTAGGGAATTAGAATCACTTGATCCTTCTGAACAATCTGTTATTCGTGAATTTGGAATACAACAAAAAAAATCTATAAAAATGCCAGTTGATAACTCAACAGTCGCAGGCCTAATTAGCAAAGGAATTTTGAAAAGGGTGTCACCTATAGGTGATGGACTTTATTTCCCCCTAACCTTGACAAGTATAGCTGACAAACAAATGAAAGAAGTTCATATTGGAATATCTAAGGGAATGTCGAAAGAAGAGGTAGCAGAATTATTCAAAAAAAGACCAAAATGGGCAGTTGATCCATTTTACAAAAGACATTACGCATAATATACGTTTGCCAACAACGTATAACCGCCATAGCTTGTTAAGAGAATTTAGATTCCTACAAAAAACACTATCTTAACTTCTGAAAAATCCAAAAAATAAAACGCAACGGCGGTTATACAAAACCGTTGTACGCAAGTTTGATTAAAAGCTTGAATTGAAAAAATACTGATTGAATATGGCTTACGGAGCTGGACATGCACTTGATATGATTAAGAGAATGGCACAAAATCGTTCTCTTCGTCCTTCAAATCGATCGAAATTCAAGGAAAACAATCGTGATGGAATTTATTCAGAACCGAACAAGTATACTGAAAAACCTGAATGGAAAAAGATTCCGGAAGAGGAGTTGATTAAAGTGAAGGAACAAATTCGACTGAAAGCTGAAAAAGAAAAAAAGAAGCAACGGATTTTAATGACTGTTTTCGTTGTGACTTTTATACTGATTTTGATTGGATTTCTGATTCTGATGAATTAGCAAACCAGCGTACAACACTGTATAACGCGCATTTTGTCGGCTGAAGAAAGTCCATTGAATTTCACATAAAACCATTCAACTATTTCGCTAAATGAAAAAATTGTAAATTCGATGTCAACAAAACGACGCGTTATACGATCCCGTTACCTGCAAGCATTGAAATGAATCTAAAAGAGTTATCTAGCAAAGAATTGAGTTTATACTCAAAAGTGATTTCATTAAAAGGAACAATTGAATCAAAAATTAACCAACTAGATAAACTTGGAGTTTTTGACGAATATCAAAAAATTCTTCATGAATATGCTGAACAAAGTGACCAACTCGAGGCTCTTAAAAGAGGTTTATTTATTACGTGGATTGCAGCTTCAGAACCACATTTTTTAACAGGTATTTCAAATATTGACAAAAATTCAATTGAAAAATTGATTGAATCTTTAAATGACAAGATATCTAAAAAGGAAACTGACTATGAATTAGATTGGATGATAAGTTATTATTCAAAATTTTATTTTGCGGATGATATAGTTTCAAAATATCCTTACGTACTCAAAAAACTTCAAGAGAAAATTAAGTTACCAAATAAAATTGATAAACATGAAATGACAGACAGAGGACAAATGGGTGTTTATTGGAATAGTTTAAACGAATCTGATTAACGATGCCTGCAGGTAACAACGTATAACGATGCATTAGTGCCGGAATGGTCAAACGGTTGAAAAAGATTACAAAGAAACCACTCTCCCACCTTAACTGAATAATTTGTAAATTGAAAAACGGCACAACGCACGTTATACAAATCCGTTAGCACCTATGCAAGATGAGAAATGAAACCTACACTTATTTTAAAATCCAGAACGGATCTGATTTCTTAAAAATAGAAATCCTTAATCAGAATTTTCCAAATGCTGATTTGGATTGGGATAAGGATTCTATCAGATGCAAGGTTTCAGCAAAATTTGGGGGCTTCTCTGGAGAATTTCATGCTGATTTGATGACGTTTAGTTTTGATAATTTTAAAAAAGAATTGATACAACTTAATGAGAACCTTGGACAGAGTGCAACCTTTAAAGGGTATGAAGGACAAGTGAAAATATTCATCCAAGGTGATGGAATTGGACATTTGGATTTATTCTGTGATTTAAAAGATAATGTTGGAATAGGAAATGAGCTAAAAGGAGAACTGAATATTGACCAAACTTATTTACCCGAATTAATTGAACAATTAGATACTATAACTTCTGAATACAAAGTCCATATGAAAATGAATGGATAAAGCACAGGTGCTAACAACGTATAACGCAAATTGCTGAGAATGGTTATGTGAATGAAAAGGACGTCAGAAAAACAAAACATTTCGCTAAACTGAAAAATCCGTAAATTGACAAAAATCGCAACATTGCGTTATACAAATCCGTTGGCAATAATTTTATGATTATTCAATGAAAAGATATTTGATTCCATTTCTACTTTTCTCAATAATTGGACATCTTACATCTTATTATTTTTATGAATTTTCATTAAATCAAATATCTGATGTTGAACGGGTAGCAT
>JALAHT010000008.1 GCA_025384855.1 Luteirhabdus salina
CAATACCTCAATGAACTCGCCGGTCAAAAAAAATCCCGGCATCAATCTGTCGGCCGACGGGGAGTCGAACCCCATCCCCGGGCTGCCCGCCCGGCCATTCTACATTATCGCCCCCTCTCGAAAGCGGGTGCAAATATACGGTGCCTTTTTCTTATTCTCCAAACATTTTTTTGCTTTTTTTGAAAAAAATTTTCAACTCACTGAAAGGCAAGTCCTTTCAAAACAAAAAAAGTGTTAGGGATTGAGCCATCTGTTGAAGCTCCTCTCCTCTATTCTTGATTTCGATACCGAAATTTAAGCATTCTAGGAGAGAGCGACTGGCGAAAGCCCGACCACGCCGTTGGCGTGGAAACACCCAAGTACTTAAAAGAGCGAACTGCAAATATAAGGCGCTTCTGGAAGATGCGCAAGGTTTTTTGGCTTAGTTATTAACAATCCTGTTCCAGTGTGCGGTAAGATCCAGATAATCGATTGTGAACGCGGGTTCTTGTCGCTCCAATCGTCCTGATTGAAAGCTTCTTTCCAGTATATCTTCGATAAGGTAGTCTTCTTTATTATCGAAGGGACGGTATTCTTCCTTTAAGGATATTTCAAAAAGGCTGGCCGTGGTGTTATACCAAAAGGCTCGCCATCCGGTGCGGAGTTCCTTTACCAGATCGAATGCGGTAATACCCGTTTGACGATGAATAAGCTTTACCAGAATCTGGCCCTCCGTATGCGTGAGTTTTTTGAGTTTTTCGGAAAACTCTTCTTCAATATATTTTTGGATTCTTTTGGTATAGACCCTTCTATCTCTCTTGGACTCTATAGAAGCTAACCGTTGGTTCATGGTTGTAAGGCGTTCGGCGGCCAATTTGGCATAGGGATAAACCTTTCGTGTTTTTCTTCGAAGGATTAGATAGCGCCTTCTGTCCTTATCGGAATTGAACTCCAATTTATTCAACAGTACCACTTCTTCTAGATCGATATACTCCCTCGGGATTGTATCACCTTCAATGATATAGTAAAAGGTCTCGGTAGTATCTTCCTTCTTTTCGGCTTCATATTTTGTTTGGCCGAAAAGCACTGCACTTGCAAAGCAGGTAATAAGTATGCTAAAATATAATCGCATTATGGGGTTTCTACTATAATAGGTTTTGGTCTAATTCAAGGTGCGAAAACCATTCCAAAAATATACAATTAGAACGGCGTGCTTCTCATTAAATTGCTAAATTTGGAATTTGAATAAATAAAACAGTTTTTACCTATGGGAAAATCCATCCTCACCGAAAAATCGATGACCTTTTTAGAACAGTATTTAAACAATGCCTCCCCTACTGGCTACGAATGGGAAGGTCAGAAGATCTGGATGGAGTATTTAAAGCCCTATGTTGACGACTTTATTACCGATACTTATGGGACTGCCGTGGCGGTTATTAACCCAGAGGCAAAATATAAGGTAGTGATCGAAGGTCATGCTGATGAAATTTCATGGTATGTCAATTACATCAGCGACAACGGATTGTTGTACGTGGTTCGAAACGGCGGAAGTGACCACCAGATTGCGCCATCAAAAATCGTTAACATCCATACTAACGACGGCATTAAAAAAGGGGTATTTGGTTGGCCTGCTATTCATACCCGGGATAAAAGCAAGGAGGAGTCGCCAAAGCCCGATAATATTTTTATCGATGTTGGATGTAAGGATAAAGAGGAAGTGGAGGCTTTGGGTATCCACGTAGGATGTGTCATTACCTATCCTGATTCTTTCCATATTTTGAATGGCGATAAATTTGTGTGCCGTGCGCTCGACAATAGAATGGGTGGCTTTATGATAGCTGAAGTGGCTCGGCTACTGAAAGAGAATAAAAAGGAACTGCCTTTTGGATTGTATATCACCAATTCGGTTCAGGAGGAGATAGGCCTTCGCGGAGCGCAGATGATCGCGGAGCGCATTCAACCCAATGCCGCTATTGTAACGGATGTTACCCACGACACAACCACTCCGATGATCGACAAGAAAAAGGAAGGGCATGCCGAAATAGGGAAAGGACCCGTTGTTGCTTATGCGCCTGCCGTACAGCAAAAACTTCGCGATCATATTGTGGCTACCGCTACGGAGAAGAACATTCCTTTTCAGCGTGCAGCGCTTTCGCGTGCCACTGGAACCGATACGGATGCCTTTGCCTATAGCAATGCCGGTGTGGCCAGCGCATTGATATCCTTACCGCTGCGTTATATGCATACTACGGTTGAAATGGTACATCGGGAAGATGTTGAAAATGTCATCACCTTAATATACGAATCGTTGCTTACGATGAAGGACGGTGATACCTTTAGCTATTTCGACTAAGTTTTCGGAAAGTTTTGTAAAGTCTTTATGAAAGTTTTAGTGATGATGCTATGTATTTTTAGTGCATGGTTATTTCTCCTGCAGACATTAAAAAACTGATTGAAGATCCAAAAGAAGCCGCTGAGTTGGCTGATTTGGTATATATCACTGAAAATAAATTAACGATTCAACGGCATCGTCATGGTCGTGGCTTCTATTATACCGAAAACGGCGAGAAGATTCAATCGAAGAAAGCTATCAAGCGTTTTAAGGGATTGGTAATTCCGCCGGCCTGGGAGGATGTTCGTATCACACCTTTGGAAAACGGGCATTTGCAAGTTGTTGGTCGGGACGATAAAGAACGAAAGCAGTATCGTTATCATCCGCATTGGTCGAAATTACGAAACCAAACAAAGTTTCTAAAAATGGCTGCCTTTGGAAATGCACTTCCCAAGATGCGCAAACAAATTGGTAAGGATTTAAAGCTACCACGTATGGGAAAACGTAAATGTTTGGCGTTGGTGCTTCGGCTGATGGAAGAAACTCATATTCGGATCGGCAATGATTATTATGCAAAGCGGAATAAAAGTTATGGGCTTTCTACGCTACGGTCCCGACATGTAGAGGTGCATGAAAACAAAATTCTTTTTGAGTTTACAGGGAAAAAAGGAAAGAAACACCGCATTCCCGTCAAGGATGCAAAGCTTCAGGAACTGATCATGCAGTGCGAAGATATTCCTGGCTGGGAACTATTTCAGTACTATGATGAAGACGGCACCCACCACAGTATCGATAGTGGTATGGTGAACGATTATATCCATGAACTAAGTGGGGATTTGTTTTCAGCAAAGGACTTTAGAACATGGGCCGCCAGCAAAATATACTTTGAGACGTTATACGACTTGGGAATAGCGGATACCAAAAAAGACTGTAAAAAGAATATTCTAAAGGCTTACGATGCTGCTGCTGAAGGGCTGGGCAACACCAGAGCTGTTTGTAAAAGTTATTATGTGCACCCGGTCTTGACGGATCATTATGAGGATAAAACCATCCTTCCGTATTTTGAAGAACTTGATAACATGAAGGACGGAAAATTCTTTTCTGCAAGTGAAAAAGTACTTCTTGATATTTTAGAAAATTTCGAAATAGAATTAGCCACCTAAATTTTACATTATTTTAATAGTAAATTCCTAGGCCTAGCGTCATAAAATTATATTTTTGTCCTCGTTACTAATTATTTGAATTATATTTTTTTATGAAAAAATTACTCTATGGAATTTTGAGTTCCGTTGTGCTATTCGCATGTAGTGTGGATAATGAGGAACTTTCCCCAAATCAACAAAATTTAACTTATGAATTGGCGCAGGACAAATCTGCAGCCGGATTGTACAAAGGAGTTTTTACAACTGTCGACTCCGAATTTCGAGCAAAGGTAGCTATCGAAATTAAGGCTTCAAACGAAACAAAATATGGCCATACCGCTACATTTGAAATGCAAAATGGTGAAACATATACTGCTGTTTCAAATCAGCCTATCTCTCATGGCGAAGCTATTGAGGATTTAGTTTTTACATCTGACGACATTTCGTTTACTTTTTCAGTTGATGAAAATGGTAAGAATGTCGTAGTTGAGAATGTTACCTTTCAAGGTGTAGAGAGTTCATTATTGGCAAAAAAGTCGACTACTAAGAACCCAATTGTAAATTTTACTGGAACATATAATTGTGTTGAATGTGGACCAACAACTGATATGACTTTCAATGTTATGGTTTCCGGTGATGGAACTGGTCCTCAAACCTATGACACCCAAATGAATTTCAATAACAATACTTATTTTGGAACAGGTATTCAAAACGGATGTGCAACAGATCCAATAAATGCTGATTTGACTATATGTAACGCTGAAAGCGGTGATGGTTTAGGCGATTTAACTGGATTTACGGTTGGATCGAATGGGTATACCGTTGAATGGATTGGCCAAATGATTTATAATACGGTTTCTCCTGATTGTTCCGAGATTGTAGGCCTTTGGTACTTTAGACGAGGAACTTCTGAACAAAAATCCGGAACATTTAAGACCGATGAAGCTTTTGTCTGCTTAGATCGCTTACGATATGAGGATTTTGAAGATGCGACGGTAAGTTATACTACCACAACCCCAGAGTTTACGGATGGTACAACCGACTATTTTATTCGCACAAATGGGTCTGATATCGGTGGAGGTGTAGCATTCTCTGACATATCAGGTACGAGCTATTTTGCTGCTCAAGATATTGATGGAGAAGTAGCGAGCCCGATTCAATCTGTTGTTTTCGAAAATATTGATGTATCCTTATATTCAGCTATCTATTTTGATGCGATTTTTGCCGAGGATGATGATGGCACAAGTGAGGATTGGGATGATTCCGATTATGTTCGCGTTGAATACTCTTTTGATGGTGGGACAACCTGGACACCTATTTTGGCCTTTGCCAACGATGGAAGTGAGTTTAACACAGCACCCCAAGAGGATACTGACTTTGATGGTGTAGGCGATGGTGAATTTTTGACTAGCGCATTCCAGCCGTTTCGCGGTTCGTTTGAAAACAATGCGACAAATAACCCAACAAACTCTACCAATGTGTCTATCCGTATTCAAATGAGCTTAAACTCAGGTGATGAGGATATCGCATTCGATAATGTTATTATTAGAGGATACTAGAAATTTTATACCTAAAGATTTAAAAAGCCAGTGCGTGAAGTGCTGGCTTTTTTTATATTTGGCGCCATAACTAGCTAATAAAGACTCCTTGCTTTTCAATTCTTTCTCCTTCGGCTTATTCCTGCCCGTGGTACTCATTCTTTACTGGGCAATCGGATTCAAAAGGATTCGATGGCAGAATACTCTGTTGCTAATAGCAAGTTATTATTTTTATGGATTATGGGATTGGCGGTTTTTAGGGCTGATTGTAGCTAGTTCCTTGGTAGATTATCTCGTTGGCATTGGCATTGGCAGGAGCAAAAAATTGAACAAAAAAAAGGCATTTCTTTTCTTTAGCATCGTTTGGAATTTAGGGGTGCTCTTTCTTTTTAAATACTACAATTTCTTTGCTGAAGGCTTCGCAAACCTTTTTCATATAAGCGCGCAGGGATATACCTACCAATCGCTAAATATAATTCTACCAGTCGGATTGAGCTTCTATACCTTTCAAACCATGAGCTATAGCATCGATGTATATCGGAAGAGAATAGAACCAACCCGTGACGCACTCAATTTTTTCTGTTTTGTGAGTTTCTTTCCTCAGCTAGTGGCAGGTCCTATTGAAAGAGCCCGAAGCCTACTTCCTCAATTCTCTATCGAGCGAAAATTTGATATGGCATCGGTTAAGGATGGTCTGCGGCAGATTATGTGGGGACTATTCAAAAAGATAGTTGTAGCCGATAACGTGGCTCTAGCGGTAAATGCTTATTATGCTGAACCCAGTGAACATCAGGGATTATCACTCCTATATGCATCTATATTGTTTTTCTTTCAAATCTATTGCGATTTTTCTGGGTATTCCGATATCGCAATTGGTACGGCTAAATTATTTGGTTTTAAGCTTAGCAAGAACTTCAACATCCCATATCTATCGAGAAGCGTCTCTGAATTCTGGCAGCGTTGGCATATAACACTAACGAAATGGTTTACCGATTATGTGTACGCACCTTTTATCCGCTCGTGGAAACGCAGTTACTTTTCACGTACCGTAGCATTATTTATAACGATGGCTTTCATCGGGTTGTGGCACGGCGCAAATTGGACGTTCGTTTTCTTTGGTGTCTTCCAGGCTATCTTTATGTCGTTGGAACGCGTTCCAATCACCATTAAAGGGAGATCGTATAATTTTAATTATTTTCTGACTAAAATTCCGTTACCACTAACCGTCGTATACAGTTTTGCTTTAATTGTTACCTCCTGTATATTTTTTAGGGCTGAAACCTTCGCTATGGCGGAGACTATTCTATCTCGAATTTTTAGTTGGTCGGACGGACGACCGTTTACCTATGAAATTGGATATCGAATTCTCTTTGTCCCACTACTTGTATTATTAGAAGTTTTCACGCGAAAAAAGAACCATCCATTTGAATATTTGGAAAAACGTTTTAATAGACCAACCCGCTGGATAATTTATTATATTTTCGTGTTCATATTGATTCGTTATGCCGGACCAAAAGAAGAATTTATCTATTTCCAATTCTAGCAAAAATAACTGGCGCAAGTTTTTATTGATTGCCGTAATGTTTTTTACTCCAGTAATAATTATTTACGGATTCCTAGAATATAGCGTACGGTCGCTACCCACCCACTTTTCTCTCATTAAAAAATATATGGAAGAAGAAGGCGAGGATATAGAAATAGCTGTATTCGGATCTTCTCAGGTACAACATGCCGTTAATCCAGAATATTTATCTCCCAATACCATAAACCTAAGTTCTGCCGGGCAGCATCATAATACCGACTTCACCTTACTGGAGGGATTAATAGACCGATTTCCGAACTTAAAGGGGATTGTATTCGAGGCATCTTATGGACATTTTGAAATACCACATAATTCCAAATACTATTGGAAACACAGTGTCTTCTTACATTATTATGGCGTAAATACATTTCATCGGAAAACCTATCCTCAGGATAGATTACTCTTTATTTCACACCCTGGAAAGTTTTCGGAAGCATTGACTAACCATTTTTTACGGGATTCGCTGCCAGATGTGTATAATAAGTTCGGGTTCGACAAGAATCAATATCATGGAAGGTATCGAAAACTACAATACGATACTTTGGCAGTTAAGAAAGCTGCGGTAAAAATAAATACTCGCCCAGACACTCAAGTTTTAGCCTACAATGCTTCCTATTTTGAAGATATGATTGCCTATTGTACGGCACAGGGGCTTGAGATTTTTATAATCAGTCCGCCAACCTACAAAACATACACAGCCGCTCGCAATCCGGATATCTTGGAACGAAGGGACAGCGTATTACATGCGTTGAAAGAAAAATATGAATCAATTCATTTTCTTAACACTGAAAAGGATAGTGATTTTAGGTTACTTCACTTCCGAAATGAAAATCATTTAAATCCCGATGGCGCTGAAGTTTTCAGCAAGAAATTAGACTCACTATTTTTACACAACGAAATGTAATCCATGTAATCCTAGAGTATTGCAGATGCATGATATTTTTATAATTTCTTTTTTAATTGTTTCTTGCAGCCTGAAATGAAACAACTAACCTTACTCCTTTTACTTTTCACTTTTTTTTGGGTGAAAGGGCAAGAACAAACTACCGATAGTATCGCTTCAGAATGGTGGCTAACGCCTGAAGTTATGGGAGGTAAAACGCTTCCTGCCAATAGCGGATTCCCGGAAACAAATGCTCAAAAGAACATATTTCTCACCGCTAGTTGGAATTCCGCATATAATAATCAGGAATGGGCCTATCGATTGGGCTATCCTAAAACAGGCTTTTCCGTAGGCGCTATCGATTTTGGCAATGATGCTTTGGTGGGCCAAGCGTTTACCGCAATGCCTGTCGCGGAATTTCACTTATTCAAGAAACGTTCGGACCGTTGGCATGTTTCTGTAGGAATGGGTGGTTCCTATTTCAATACGCAATTCGACAGTATTACTAACCCGAATAACAAGGCTGTTACGACGAAGCTTACATGGTCGTTCAAATCGTTTTTATACTACAAATTAGCTGCATCAAAAACTGTCGATTGGCGTTTGGGGGCTGGATATATTCATCATAGCAATGGGCATACACGCTTACCGAATCAGGGATTAAACAGCTTGGTGATTAGTGCATCGGCGCAATTCAATATGAGGAAATCTTCACTCCCAAACACTACTGTTGAATATCAGAAAAGCAAATATTGGTATTTTTCGTCGCGTTTTGGATATGGAGAAAATATTCTTTCCATACAGTTTAATGATAAAAAACCTGTCTATACGGCTGCCTTCGGATTGGGAAAAGTTCTAAATAACACTTTCCGAATCGGTGTAGGCCTATATTATAGGTACTATCAGCATTATCGGGATTATATCGACCAAAATGAATTTTTTGTTGAAACGGAATATCCTCACTTTAGGGAAAATCCATTTGGCTACGCCACGAATGTTGGGGTTTTTGGTACCGGTGAATTATTGTTGAATCATGTAGGAATGGAATTTCAACTAGGATTGAATATTTATAAACCTTTTTATAAAATAGATTGGCAGTTAAACCAAGGTCCCTCCTACGTTTCGCAAACAAATGAAGGCTCGCAATATATTCTAGTGCCTGGCGAACTGGATTGGTACTATGAAGTGAAGCGTACGATATCCAGTAGAATGGGTATTAAATATTATGTTTGGGGCACCCATGATTTCAGAAAGCACAATGTGTTCTTAGGCGCTCATATCAACGCTAATTTAGGCCAAGCCGACTTCACCGAATTTAGTATCGGGTATGTGTACTCTTTCAAAAAATTATAAAAAAAGCCACTTCAACATTGAAGTGGCCTTTTCATCTCAACAAATAAACTAAATAATTATCTAGCTAAAATCAGTCGCTTCGTGGCGTTAGAAGTTTCTGATCGTATTGTAAGAATATAAGCTCCATTCGCCATATCAGTAAATTTCAATTCACTGGCTCCTGGGGAAAGACTGACATTACGGACAAGCTTTCCGGAAGCTATTTCAAAAATCTGTACTTCTATATCCGTTCCAAAAGCTTCAGGAATCTCTACTGTAGCCACTCCTTTCGAAGGGTTGGGGTATAGAACAATTTCAATTCCTGTAGATGAAACATCTTCGATCGACAATAATACTTCTTGTGCTTCAAATGCACCAATATCACGAATATTGTCGAATACAGGTTGCTGAATTTGGTCATCGAACATATCGTCAGGATTACCTGCGTTATATGCTGGCGATCCTTCCATCAATGCATGCGTGAACGTTTCACCAGCGTTATCTTGTAGTGGTCCTACCATAGGATCAACTTCTTCGATATCTGTAGCATCCTCGGCAAAGACATCTAAATCGTCTGTTCCGATTAAGTTATATCCATTGGAAGTAACATTTCCGCTGATATCTTCACCATTTCCACCACCATCGTTTAATGCTACTATTGTATTCGTAATGGTCGTGTTTGCATCACTAGCAATTCCTCCACCCATAAGCGCAACATTGGTTGCGATGGTTGCTGCATTGATTTCGAAGCTAGCACCGTTGTCGTAGATTCCACCACCAACACCATTCGAAGTGTTACCGGTAACAGTGCTTACCATAAGCATCACATCACCTTCGTCTGCATTATGAATTCCACCACCTGCGCTGGTTGCGCCAGCAGCGACGTTATTCGATAAAGTTGAAGACATTACTTCCAAGATACCACCATTGTTAAAAATGGCTCCACCTCCGTCGTCTTCAGCAGTTCCAAAGGAACTATTACCATCTAATGTAGTTTGCGTAACCGTCATTGTAGTGCCACTCTGGTTCCACAGTCCACCACCTTCTCTAGCAGCTTCATTACCAGAAATGGTACTGTCTTCAATAATAATGGTACTTGAATTACCCGTAACGTGAAGTCCCCCTCCGTTACCTGGAGCAGCTGTTCCTGCTGTTCCGTTAACATCGTTTCCAATCATGGTAGAGATAGAAAAACCTAGGGTTCCATCAATAATTTCAATGGCTCCACCTGCTCTATTAGCCGCATTCGATTCGAATGAAGCATCTTGCACAGTGACGTCACCTGCTGTACTTAACAGTCCGCCACCAGAACCTGAAGCTCCAGTCGCCTGATTGTTCGTAATAGCAGTTCCATTGGTTATGAAGAGCGTTCCTCCATTGTTAAAGACTCCTCCACCACCGTTATCTGCATCAGCACCTTCGGCAATGTTCCCGTCGATTACGACATCGTCAATGATCATTTCTCCAGTACCATTCCAAAATGCTCCACCTTCTGAGGCAGCTGTATTTCCGGAGGCAGTACCTTGAGTGATAGTTGAATCGCCTTCACCCGTAATATGCACGGCACCACCATTACCTGGGGCTGCTCCAGTACTATTTCCAGTGAAATCGACACCCGATAATGTTAAAATGTTTCCAGCAATGGAATTATCTTCAATCGCACCACCGGCACGCATAGAGCTATTACTATCAAATTCTGAATTGGTTACGGTAAGCAAACCACCATCATTTAAAATTCCACCACCAGAACCTGCAGCTCCGTCAGCTATATTATTATTGATGATTGCATTGTTCACGATAACAGTACCTCCAGCATTGAAGACACCACCACCACCTTGGTCCGCATCGGCACCACTTGCCGTGTTACCGTCGACCGTCGTACCGTCGATGGTCATCTCGCCGGTTCCGTTCCAGTATGCACCACCTTCTGCGGAAGCCGTGTTGCCACTTGCCGTTCCGCCGGTGATCATGGAGTCGCCCTCACCTGTTATGTGAAGTCCGCCACCGTTTCCTGGGGCCGAGGCCGTACTGTTGCCCATCATGTCGACGTTCGTAAGCGTTAGCATATTGCCGGCAACCGAGTTGTCCTCGATCGCACCACC
>JALAHT010000009.1 GCA_025384855.1 Luteirhabdus salina
AATTTATAAAGAAATGACTGAATTAGAAACCTGCACCTAACAACGTATAACGATGCATAATGCCGGTTTGGTCAAACTATTGAAAAAGATTACAAACAAACCACTCTCCTACCTTAACTGAATAATTTGTAAATTGAAAAACGGCACAACGCACGTTATACAAATCCGTTGGGCGTAATTTTGAATTAAAACCTACTTATGAATATTATAAACCCAAATGAGATTGGATCGAAAATCTCTACTTTGATTCTTGAATCTAGGGAAAAGTTTATTGCAGTATCGCCATATTTAGATCTTTCGGAGTGGAAAAAGATTTTGATAAACCTTCAAGATGCAGCAAATCGTGGAATAGATATTGAAATCTATTTCAGAGAGATAAGGGAAAAAGATTATCAAGTTCTCAGAAACCTTAATATTAAATTATTTGAGGTTAAAGGATTACATACAAAACTCTACCTAAATGAAAGCTCAATCATAGTTTCCAGCATGAATTTATATGAGTTTTCGGACCTACATTCCATCGACATTGCTTTGCAATTTGACAATGTCAAAGACTATAATAAATTATTCCACTATTTCTCTAAATACATCGTGAGTAAAAGACCTCTTGATAAATTTATATCTAAAGCTTCGGAAAAGAGGTTGATTGAAACTCATAGATTTCTTTCGGAGAGATTTTCAGAGTATCGAATTACTTCAACCAAAACTTACTTATTTTCAAAAAATCTTTTACCCATTTTCCATACTTTCATTGACCTAGACTTCATTGGATTAAAATATCCTGTTAAGAACCCAACTGATCAAGATGTTGATGAGATTACTGATTTATTGGATAAAAATTTAGATGTAGAAGTAATAAGAAGTTTCTATAACACTTCGGAAGAAACAATTTATTATAAATGGGAAATTAAAATTGATGAATTTAATGATATTGAGATTGCAAATGTTTTGAGTGATTTAAGTGACTTAAAACTACGCCCAACAACGTATAATGCGCATTGAACTGCGCGGTTGGTCAAACTGTTGAAAATGAATACAAAAACCACCACTTCCCCACCCTAATTGAATTTTACCTAAATTTATGAGCGCAGAACGCGCATTATACAAGACCGTTATGGCACATTTACGAAAAAATCGCCCTAACATTTCTTCAAAATAAAAAAATTGTAACTTTACTTGAAACAACACCCCTGCTTTCAATGAGTTACTTTAGTGATGACGAATACAGTGAAGACCTAAGAAGAAATAGTGCATTCCAAGCTTTAAATGCAATTAGAGAAGCAGTAAGTTTAGCCAAACGAACGCATCAGCCGATTACATATGAGCAAACCTTGGATTTAATACATGATTTAAATGCCGATGTTTATGAGGAAATATCAGATCTTTTAGCTAGAAAAAATGAAAGTGACTGGGTTAAATTTTTTAAAGAAAAAGCAGCTGCACTTTCAATTGATGGAGAAGAAATTACACCATCTGAAGTAATTGAAAAAGAGTTAAAAGAATTAGAAGAAATCGTTGCGAAAGATAAAAGTAAAAGATTTTTGAATAAAAGAATTCTCAATTACAAAGCAGCATTAGAATATTTTCAACCACGTAAAGTCTCGGAACACAAAATTTTGAATCGTGATTTTTATTTAGCAGAACGTCCAGACTTTAAAGTGTCCGAAACTCTCTATAAGGACGACGAATACGTTGATTACAAGTTGCAGGATGACAGAATACTTAGATTAAGACTTTTACATCCAGACAAACCAGAACATATTATCGGCGCTGACTTAATTTATGAACAATTTAACCTGGCAACCAATCAAGCTCGATTTCTAGTATTGCAATACAAAACGTGGAATATGTCCTCTTTGAATTTATCTAGCGGGAACATTGCAAGTCAATTCGAGAAACTGGATAATAACATTTGTAAATCTGGATTTTGTTCAAATAGTAAGGGAAAACGTACTTCCAAAGGTTATCGCTTTCCGTACTGTTCTGCTTTTTTGAGACCAACTTCGTACATTGTTAGCGGAGATAGCAAATTAGTTAGTACTGGAATTCATGTTCCGATTTGTGAAGTACTTAAAATTAAAGAAACCAATAAATCGTTAAATAAGAAAAATTCAAAAGGAAAAGCGATAAGCTACAAAATTTTTGATGAGCTATACGTTGAAAACATGCTAGGATCTAGGTGGCTGACGTTTAAAGAATTAGAGGAGTTTTATGATTCAAAGGAAATTCTTAGTTATACAAATAGAATAAGAGTTCACGCTCAGGAAGTGAAAATTGACTAAACGTGCCATAACAACGTATAACGAACGCATTGTTGCGGAGGTGGTTACTTGAATGAAAAAGATTCCAAAAAAGCAACCTCTCCCCTTCAACTGAAAAATACGTAACTTACAAAACCGCAAAACGCGCGTTATACAAGACCGTTGCCAGTAATTGCGGTGATCCGCTTATAGCGGAATTCACTCTGACGGATTTGATGATTCTCACTCGGTCGGGGTGAGTCTCACTCGACCGGAAATTGATTAAAACATTCTGACTGAATTTTGATTTGAGTTTGTTGCGTTGAGTTATTGAACTCATTTACTGATTTGAACCGTGGAATTGGAAAAACTGATCGGAAATCTTATCTGATTTGGGTCTGGGGTGATAAAGTTGAAGCTAAAGTTGAAAATGAATCGCTTTCGGAAAAATCCTTTCCGCAACTACAGGCAACAACGTATAACGCAAATTGCTCGGTTGATTCCTACTCGGAATCATCCTCGCCGGCGGAAAATCTCGAAAGTTTTGATTATTTTGTTCCGGAAATAGCGCATCTTGCGTTATACAAGACCGTTGTGTGTAATTAAAACGAACATTGTGCTGAAATCGAAACTGACCTTCGAAAAGAAATTTTTAGCTAAGAATGAACAAATATGTTCAGGGAATAGGACATACATTGATTTTAATATAAACGGAATATCTCTTGCTGAATTAATCGGAGATGTTGGCAAAAATATTGGGAAATTTGGTTGGGATAGAAAAGTTGACTTTGAACTATCCGAGTTGAAAGAATTACGTGAATCAGAAAAATCGAGATTGGAAAATGGTTTATTCTCAATCTACGTTTGTGCTGAATGTGGGGACGAAGGTTGCGGAGCAATAATGTTTGAAAAATACCAAACTGATGAAATTGTAGAATGGAAAAACTTTGTTTGGAGTGATGGATATGATGACGAAGAAGAAACCGCTGAAAAAATAGATTTAAAAACAATAATATTTAAACGTGCAGAATATGAACGTGCGATGGAAAAATTGAAAACAATGATTACGGGAAAATAACTACACACAACAACGTATAACGACGCATAACGCGAGTGAATTCAATTGCATTGAATTCACTCAGAAACAACTCCTCTCCTTCCCTAATTGAAAATTACGTAAATTGTCAGTCGCGCAACGCGCGTTATACAAATCCGTTGGCATGCATTTAAAAGCTAAAATGATAAGAACATCAACAATTCTAAGCCTTATTTATGTGATTTGGTTTGTAATCATATCTTGGTATGAGAATCTAAGATTCGGATTGATCATAATATCTTTCCCATTTCTAATTATAGCAATCAAGTCTTATCTCCAATTTGAAAAAACATTTGACAATGAAAGATACATTAGATTAACTAAAAGTGATTTTGATTTCTGGAAGATTGGAATTGCATTGTTAGTTATGGTTATCTGTATCTGGAATATTGATATATATTTTGGAATTGTCTTCGTTTTTGCCGGAATATACCTTTACACTGAATATACGATTTCAAAGAACCGAATAATTAAATTCGACGAAAACGGATTTGATGTCGTAGGTAAAGAAAAGCACAGAGGAATTGAGGAAATTTCGTCGATAGAAATACATCCTAACAACGTTGAAATAAGGTTTAGGGAGTATGAGATTTTGCAAATCAACAAATATGAATTGATCGACACCAAATGGGAATCATTTATAGAAAGAATTAACGGAATTAAAACGCATGCCAACAACGTATAACGCTCATGCCGCGGGGCAGTCTAAGAGTATTTGAATTCCTACAAGTCAATGTCAGAAAAACATTATCGGAAAAATACGTAACTTCAACACCGCGCCACAGAGGCGTTATACAAGACCGTTGGCAGTAATTAAAAAACCCGAGTGGTTTCTTTACCGGCTCGGGTCTAATAACTATAGTTAATATTCGTGAGGATGCCTGAGCAACATATACATCCGACTTCCTTGTCCCTTTCACCGGCCTTGCCAAGTGTTCCGGTCCACTGTCGTCTACTATGTTTGATTTATTACTCCCCTTACCTCCGAAGGGACATACAAATATATTAAATTAACTATCTTTACTTCCATCATATTTTTAAAAATGATTCACATACCAAATAACAATATATCCAAATTAAATTTCTGTAATAAAGATTTAAATGAATTTCCGACTGAAATTTTTAAACTCAAAAATTTAAAGAAATTGAATCTAAGCGGAAATAACATTAAAAAAATTCCAAAAGAAATAGAAAAGCTTCGCAACTTAGAAGTTCTAGACGTCTCAAACAATAAAATCTCAACCTTATATTCAAAAATATGTTCGTTAAAAAAATTAAAGGTTCTGAACTTAAATAATAATCATATTAAGAACATTCCTAAACAAATAGGAGAATTAAAAAATATCGAGATTTTACAGATTGCAAACAATGAGGTTTCCTATTTACCAAATTCCTTTAGGGATCTCATAAACTTAAGACAACTGAATATTTCTAAAAACAATTTCGAGAAATTTCCTAGAATCATTTTGCAAAATGAGAACATTACACATTTGTGGATGAATGATTTGAGGTTGGCATCTTTTCCAGCTAAAGATATTGTTGAGGAATTAAAACATTTGAAAGCTATTTATTGTTTTGGACATTTTAGATCTGAGGATAATATCGATTATATTTATAAAAAATTGAGCTTATATAAAGGCAATTCTAATAATTTACTTCAAAACCTATCTCTGAAAAAAACAAATCTTACTACACCAGATAAAACTAATACTAATAATAACTCCATCAATAGAAGTAAAATATTTATAAGCTACTCACATAAAGATTCGGAATGGTTGAAAAAAATCCAAACACATTTGAAAGTTTTGCTACATAATGATAAGGATTTTGAAGTTTGGGATGACACAAAAATTAAAGCAGGCGACAACTGGAAGCTAGAAATAGAGAAAGCATTACAAGATTCTGGGATAGCTATATTAATTATTTCTACTGACTTTTTAGCTTCTGATTTTATAAGAAGTGATGAACTTCCTACTATACTTAGAAATGCTAAAGAAAATGGAACTAGAATTTTACCTGTTATTGTTAGACCATGTATGTTTACTAAGGATAAAAATTTGGCAGAATTTCAATCAGTAAATGCTCCAGAAAAGGCCTTGAGCACCTTAAAAGATTCACAACAGGAAATTGAATTAGTCCAATTGGCTGAGAATGTCTCAGATTTAATAGATGTAATTTAACTACTGCCAACAACGTATAACGTCCATTGTGTGGAATGGTCAAGCGATTGAAAAGGATTACAAAAAACGACATCTTCTCCCCTAACTGAAAATTACGTAAATTGAAAACCACACAACGATACGTTATACAAGACCGTTAAGCTACAAGTGCGGTGATCCGCTTTCAGCGGAATTTACTCTGACGGATTTGCTGATTCTCACTCGGTCGGGGTGACTCTCACTCAGCCGGAAATTGATTAAAAAAATGTTTCTGATAAAATTCTGATTTGATTTAGTTTCGGAACTAAAAACCGTTTGATTTCTCAGCAAACTGACTTTATCTGATTTAGGTCTGGGTTGAAAAGTTTGAAACTGAATATGAAAAGTGAACCGCTTGCGGAACATTTACTTTTCCGCACCTGTAGCTAACAACGTATAACGATGCATTACTCTGGTGAATTCAATTGCATTGAATTCACGCAGAGACGTTCCCTCCTATCAAGTAATTGAAAATTACGTAAATTGCCCTACGAGCAACGCACGTTATACAAATCCGTTGGCATTAATTACTGAATGAATCTAGAAAATCTAATCGGACATTTAGAAAAAGTTGAGAAATTAGTATCGGAATACTCTGGTGGATATTCTGAAAGATATTTTTCAGCTGAAGAATTTCACGCTGAATTAAAAGATCGAATTGAGAAATTAAAAAAAGGCTACTATTACGTTATTTATGATTTAGACCTTTGGTTTTTACCGACAAGTGACTGGGATGATTTCGTTGGAATTGAGGGAATGGAAATAGCTAATAAATTGTCACCTCAATTATCGAGAATAAAGGACAAACTTGAAATTAAAAAAATTTGTCTAAATGAATTTTATTCGATTGATAATTTTCATTCCCATCTCAAAAAGGAATTTAGATTTCCAGAAACTTATGGTAAAAATTGGGATGCATTTTGGGATTCAATTACTGATCTCGAAAATAAACCAGACCTGATTATATTTTTTGGTTGGAATGAGTTCAAGTCTAAATTTGAAAGAGATAGCAATATTCTAAAACAAATTGTAAATGACTATAATAATGAATTCAATAACCGACCAATAATTATAAAAGACTATAAAATAACTAATGCCAACAATGTATAACGCGCATTCGGCGCGTTGAAGCCTAAACGATTGAAAAGGACTACAGAAAACCACTTCCCTACCTTAACTGAAAATTGCGTAAATTGACCGTGCGCCGAACGCGAGCGTTATACAAGACCGTTGTGGTGCATTTGAGAAAATCTCGAAACATATCAAATTACGAGTACCGAATAAAAATTATGGATAGAAAAAAGATAATTTATTTGATCATATTCGTGAGTTTTATTTGCTTGATTCTCTCTGTAAAAGTGAACATAAATACTTATCAAGATTACATTCAATCAACCGGAAAAACAAGAGCGTTATTTGGATTGTCGGAATTGAAATTTAGTTATAAATATTATTTCGGAATAATATCTTTAATTGGATTTATAGTTTCTGTCAACTATTTAAGAAAAAAAGAAAATAGATTATTAGTATCTATTGCAATATTAATTTCAATTCTCGCAACAATTATATCATTTTTTAGAATTTGGAGAATATTTATTTAAATAGAATATGAAAAAATTATTGACTTTGATTCTAATAGGATTTAGTTTTTATTCTTTCAGTCAAGAATCGGATTCTGACAGAGAAAAATTTAGGAATATCGGAAATCTGATTTTTAGTGAGGATGCTGATTGTAATAAAGCCGTTGAATTTGCTGAATCTGATATTAAAAATGGACAACCGATTTTATTGCTTGCTGGAGGAATTGCACCTGTGCAAGTTTTGACTGATGTTGATTTTGAGAATAAGTTTAATGTTTCGTTTTATGACTATGGCTGTGTCCAACCTTCAGAAATCTGTATGGAAAAATATAATTGGAAAATATTCGACTATCTAACTGAAAAATATGGAAGAAAATGGCAAAAAGAAATTAGAGATGATGTAGTTGGATTTAAAAAATGGAAACGAAAATAAAAACGCACCACAACAACGTATAACGAACGCATTATTGCGGAGGTGGTTAATCAAATTGAATTTCTTACAATTTGGTTTTAAAAAAAGCCTTATCTGAAAAAAACGTAAATTTAAAGACCGCAAAACGCGCGTTATACAAAACAGTTGGCAACAATTTTTGAATGAAATAAAAAACTAAAAATTATGAAAAAGTTACTCTTACTTATCTTATCAATAGGAATTTTCAGCTCCTGTTCCGATAATGATTCCAAAAACTTCGAGATAGTTGATTTGAAAGTCAGTCACCACCGAGTGACCTGTACCGGAGTTGGCCCAAGATTATGTCTGCTCGTTCAGCAAGGAGATCAAATTGGCTCGGATAATTGGACAAAATTTTACGATGGAATCGAAGGTTTTGATTTTGAGCCTGGAAAAATTAAGAATATTAGGGTTAGAGCTGAGGAAATTGAGAATCCTCCTGCCGATGCGAGTTCGATAAACTATACCCTTGATAAAGTGGTTTCGGTTGAGGAGGTTGATTTGGACACTCAGTTTGACATTGAACTGAAGGTGTATGGGCAGAATTATATTACAACAGAACAAGGATATCAAATTTTGGGACAAGTGAATATTGATTGCAACGACCTTTGCGGTGACTTAGATTTGGCATTGCAAAATCAAGATTTTGTGACTGGTACTTTTAAAAGAGTTTCTGATGACGAACTTGAACTCATTGATATTGAATAAAACTGTTGCCAACAATGTATAACCGCAATTACGGTAAGATGGTCAAACGATTGAATCATCCTACAAAAATCACTAACTTGTCCATCTGATAAAAACATAACCGAAAAAGCCGCAAAAGCGGTTATACGGTACCGTTGTAGCACATTATGAAAAAACTCATCTTCGGAATAATAATCACATTTTTGATTTCAGCTTGTAGCTCGAAAAAAGATAACTACTTGATTAAATTTCACGATGGAGAATTCGACGAAATTGGAGTTCCTTCTGGTT